>NZ_CP067378.1:3072500-3404711 GCF_019565505.1 Flavobacterium davisii | reverse complement strand
GAAATCATTATTCAAGGAGATTATCGTGATAAAATCATGAATATTTTAAAGGATAAAGGTTTTAAAGTTAAACGTGTTGGAGGTTAAATTTAACTCTAAAAAATCAAAATTAACTTTTAAACGTTTTGTTTATCAATTCTACCATTTAGAACAATCAGAGCCTCAAAATTAAATTGATTAACTAAAGGAGATAAAATAATTAGATTCTTTTAAACAAACTCTTTCATTTAATAATTTTAAATTTATGATTAAAAATTCAGAACTTATATTAAACCCTGATGGTAGTGTTTATCATCTTAACTTAAAACCGTCAGATATTGCAAAAGATATTATTATAGTTGGTGACCAATACCGTGTTGAAAAGATCACAAAACATTTTGATTCAATTGAGTTTTCAACACAAAAAAGAGAATTCAAAACTCAAACAGGAATCTATAAAGGTAAACGTATTACTGTATTATCTACAGGAATTGGCCCTGATAATATTGATATCGTAATGAATGAACTAGATGCTTTGGTAAATATTGATCTAGAAACAAGAAAAATTAAAGAAAATTTAACTTCTCTAAACATCATTCGTATTGGAACTTCTGGTTCTTTACAAGCAGATATACCTGTTGATAGTTTTGTTTTATCTAAATACGGACTAGGCTTAGACAATATGCTACGCTCCTATTTAATTGATCACATTACTGAAAACGAAATAGAAGAAGCTTTCATTTCTCAAACAAATTGGGATATGCGTAAAGGAAAACCTTACGTTATTGCAGGAAGCGAAACGTTAGAAAAACGTTTGGAAAGTGATAAAATTTTTAAAGGTTTTACAGGAACAGCAGGCGGTTTTTATGGTCCTCAAGGACGTGTCCTACGTTTAAATATTCAAGATCCACTATTAAATAACAAAATGGATTCTTTTAATTTTAACGGAACCCGCATGACCAATCTTGAAATGGAAACCTCTGCTATTTATGGTTTAGGAAAACTTTTAGGTCATAATTGTTTATCTCTAAATGCTGTAATTGCAAATCGAGCTAACGGTACTTTTAGTGAAGATCCTTATAAAGCTGTAGACGCACTCATCATATACACACTTGATAAATTAGTTGAATAACTATTATCCTAAATAGATGATGCTACAACTGGAAAGCAAAAAACTAATTTTTAAACCATTTGAAATGACTGATGCGCAATCATTGTTTGAAATGGATAGAAATCCTAATGTTCATAAATATTTATGGCAACAGCCCATCCAAGATATTGAAGATGTTAAAATTGGTATTAAAAAGGTATTAGAACAATATGAAAAAAATAAAATAGGACGATATAGCACTATTTTAAAAAAAAACAGGCGAATTTATTGGATGGACTGGTATTAAATTTATAAATGATCACAAAGAAAATGGTAATACCAATTTTTATGATTATGGATACAGACTAGATGAACGTTTTTGGGGACAAGGATATGCAACTGAAGCTACATTTTTTTGGTTAGAATATGCTTTTTATCAAATGAAAATAAAAGAGTTAAACGCATATACTCATTTTGAAAATAAAGCTTCCAATCATATATTAAAAAAATGTGGATTCCAGTTTATAGAAACATATATTGCATCAGATAATGTATCATGGAATTGGTGGAAAATTATTAAATAGTTAGTCTATTATGAATTTTATTTTAGAAACACCTAGGTTAATCATGCGGCCTTTGACAATAGAGGATGTAGAAATATTGCATAAAATAGATTCTAACCCTAATGTTCATGAGTATTTATGGAACGCTCCTGCAACTGATATTAATCAAACAAAATTTGTTATAAACGCTATTTTAAGTCAATATATTAAACATAAAATAGGACGTTATGGTATTATTCTAAA
This sequence comes from Flavobacterium davisii, assembly GCF_019565505.1. GTDB lineage: Bacteria > Bacteroidota > Bacteroidia > Flavobacteriales > Flavobacteriaceae > Flavobacterium > Flavobacterium davisii. Next base: position 3,402,836 of record NZ_CP067378.1, on the reverse strand, counting down.
AGAAACGAATGAATTTATAGGCTGGGGTGGTCTTAAATTTAATGAAAATACAGTCAATAATCATCAAGATTTTTATGATATAGGCATTTGTATAACACAAGAATATTGGAATAAAAAATTAGGCTTTGAAGTTTTTCATGCTTGGATTAAATACGCATTTAAACACCTAAATTTACCAAAGTTATACGCCTATACACAAACAAAAAATTATAGTAGCAATAAAATGGCCGAAAAAAATTCACATGCGCCTGACAAATGAATTTATTTATGATGATCAAAATTGGAATTGGTACGAATTAGGTATACTAAAATACGACATGATTATTAGTAAAAAAATAATACATGATATAGAAATTAATATTTCACCTATTCTAACAAACAATAATGAATAATCTATCTAATTGGTTAACTAATAGAGGCATCTCTACTTGGGAGGAACTGACTAAATACGTACAAAAAATTCCCTATGGAAGAAATAGTTTGCGTAATGATTTTTCCCTTGTATTAACTGAACATAGAGGAAGCTGTAGTTCTAAACACGCATTGTTAAAATCCTTGGCATCTGATTTTAATCAAGAAAATACGGAACTCATTTTAGGCATTTTTAAAATGAATGCAAAAAATACCCCTTCCTTAAAAGAAATATTAGAAAGCAATTCTATTGATTATATACCAGAGGCACATTGCTATTTAAAAATAAATGATCAATATAAGGATTATACAAGTAAAAATAGTCTTTATTCTAGAATAAAAGAAGATATACTTTTTGAAATCATAATTAATCCTGATCAAGTAATACAATATAAAATAGATTACCATCAAACATTTTTAAAAAATTGGATTTTCGAGACCAAACAAAATAAGACCTTTGAAGAAATTTGGGATATTCGTGAAAAATGTATTGCCCAATTATCTAAATAATTTAATTTTCTAAAAATCATTTTCTTTAATTTAAAATATGAAAACAGTACGAATTGTTGGAGTGCCAGAACATTTTAATCTTCCTTGGCAATTATGTATAGAAAACGGAGAATATGATCAAGTGGGAATTGACCTACAATGGACTGATATTCCTGAAGGAACTGGCAAAATGTGTCAAATGTTACGTAACAATGAAACAGATCTTGCTGTAATTCTAACAGAAGGAATAATAAAAGATATTGCTTCAGGAAATGATAGTTCTATCATACAATTATACGTTCAGTCTCCATTAATCTGGGGAGTACATGTTAATTCCAATTCTCACTATCAATATATGTCTGATTTAGAGAATACTAAAAGTGCTATTTCAAGAATAGGTTCAGGTTCTCATTTAATGAGTTTTGTTAATGCAAAACAACAAAATTGGGATCTTAACACATTAAATTTTGAAATTGTTGATACGATAGAAGGAGCCGTTAAAGCTATACAAAATGGAAAAGCAGACTATTTTCTATGGGAACGTTTTATGACACAACCCTTAGTTGATCAAGGTATTTTTAAAAGAATAAGTGAATGTCCGACTCCTTGGCCTTCTTTTGTAATTGCTGTTCGAAATGAATTTATTCAAAATAATTCAGCTACATTGGAGTTAATTTTAGAAATTATTAATAATACAACTATTGAGTTTAAAGATATACCTAGTATAGACAGAACATTAGCTGCTCGTTACAATCAAAAAATAGAAGACATACAACTATGGCTTAAACAAACAAAATGGTCACAAAAGAAAATGGATCAAAAAACGTTTGATAAAATTCAAAAACAATTGCTAGAATTTAATTTAATAGAAAATAAATTATCTTTTGACATGATCGTAAAATAAATTTTGCGTGATATAAAAAATGACTACAACCTCTATAAAAGATCTTTATCATCAATACAAGGATCGGCTTTCATCAGTAAAGCCTTGGAGTCGTGTAGTCATTTTAATTTTATGCTTATTACTCACGCTACCCACTTTTATAATTGCACATCATAACTTAAAAGAAACTAATTGGAAAATTCCTTTTGATCGTTTTTTATTATTCATTTGCATTACTATAATTTATTATTTATTATTTCAAAAAATAAAAAAATAATTATTGTTTTTATTGTCATCTATATACTTATTTTATCATACGGAACTTTTTTGGAAATTATGGTTTTTATAATTTGTATGATGATTACAGATCTATGATGTACACAATGGATGAAAATCCATATCCACAAGATATTATTATCAACAAACTACTCCCCTTCCCTAATAAATCTAAAGTTCTAAAAGCAATTGATTTTAACAATCCAAAAGTGCGCAATTTTGCTGTTTGGTCTACCACTCAAAATTTTAAAAATGTATCCCATTTAAAAGATTTTTTTGAATACCGAACCACTATACAATGTTTTGCTGTTTTTAAAGAAATCAAAAAGAAATGGAATTATGTAAATGACCCACAAGGAAATAATTATATTGCCGATGCCTCTGAATCAATTGAACATTTTTCAGGTGATTGTGATGATCACGCTATATTAATGGCAGCCGGTATTAAGGCCGTCGGAGGTATTCCACGTTTGATACACACAGATGCCCATATTTATCCCGAAATGCTTATTGGCACTAAACGAGATCTTGAAAAAGTAAATTACTTAATACATAAAGTATTATTTATTCAAGAAAGCAAAAACAAACCCTTACACTATCATATAGATGAAAGGGGTTATATTTAGCTTAATTTGGATTATACTGCTAATTATCCAGGAGGAAAATTTATGAGTGAGACCATCTTAGGTCAATTAACACTTAGTAATTAAACTTACCATTTTATTTCTTCTTTATCAATAGATTTCAAATATTCATTCGTTTTACTAAAATGTTTATTACCAAACCATAAACCACGATTGGCACTTAAGGGTGATGGATGTCCCGTTTCTAAAACATAATGTTTATCTCTATTTATCTTAGCTCCTTTTTTCTTAGCAAATCCTCCCCAAAGTAAAAAAACAACATTTTCTTTTTTATCTGAAATTTGCTGGATAACAGCATCTGTAAATATTTCCCATCCTTTGTTCTGATGACTCCCCGCGTTATTTTCTCTAACTGTTAAAGTTGCATTTAAAAGCAAGACCCCTTGTTCAGCCCAACGTTCTAAATTGCCTGATACTGGCATGGGCATTTTTAAATCGGACTCAATCTCTTTAAAAATATTAAGTAATGAAGGAGGAAATGCAATACCTTCATTAACAGAAAAACATAATCCATTAGCCTGTCCCAGACCATGATAAGGGTCTTGTCCTATTATCACGACTTTTACATCATTAAAATGACAATGATCAAATGCAGAAAAAATAAGATTCCCTTTGGGAAAGCAACGACCTATTTGATATTCATTCTTTACAAAGTCAATCAAATTTTTAAAATATATATTTTCGAATTCTTCTTTTAGAATATCTTTCCAAGAATCATGAATTTTTACTTCCATTTTTTTTCTTACAAAAATATTAAAACTTATAAACTTATGATAACTTTTCCATACTTTTGCCGGTTTCAAAGAATATCAAATAACACTAATGAACAGCAACAATAAAGTATTAGTATTTGTTTTATCAGTTACATCTGTATATCTTGGACTTTCATTTTTTTCAAAAAACATAATTGAATATTATCCTAGTTTCAAAAATGTTAATCTATTTGCTGATATACAAAACGATAAATCGGTTAAGACTGATAAAGAAAATACTAAAAAGAAAACAAATAGTTTAGTTAATAAAACTCAAAAACTAGATAGCACATTTACTATTTTTGATAGCTATCAAACAACCAATATAACAGATTTTGATAATGATAGCAAAAATTTTGTATTCCAAAATTTATCTAGTAAACTAGATGAACTATATCAAAATAAAAAAGCAAAAATTAGAATTGCTTGGTTTGGTGATAGTCAAATAGAAGGAGATCTAATGACTCAAGACATTCGAGAAATGTTACAAAATTATTTTAATAAAAAAAAGGGCGTTGGTTTTGTTCCTATTAATTCAATTTCATCTGATTTTAGGCAAACAGCCACTTCCAAAACATCTGGATCTTTTGAAACCTTTAATTTTAAACAAAACCCTGAAAAAAATGTTTTCTTATCAGGTTATTCATTCCTTAGTTCGGATTTAGATATTACTTTACGAAATAATATAAAAAAAGACAGTACACAAATTCTTGAAAAATGGTTATTATTTGGTAAAGGAAATGATATTACGATAACTCAAAATGGTGTTCAAACAAACTACCATGCTAGTGAAGCTTTTAACAGAGTTTTATTAGATAGGTCTACAGCAAATAGCATACACTTTAAGGCTCAGTTTGCCAACACTCCTATTTACGGTATAAGTTTTGAACCCGAAAACGGTATTGTACTAGATAATTTTTCTTTTAGAGGTATCACAGGAATTGAGCTCAACAAAATTAGTATAGAACTCTTACAAAAATTGAATCAAGAAAATTATTATGATTTAGTTGTATTTCAATACGGAGTTAATCTGATGTTTAGACCTAATGACTTAAATTATGACTATTATTATGAAAAAATGTCTCCTATCATTAAAAAATTTAAAAAAGAAATGCCTAAAACCGATTTCTTAATTTTTAGTTGTTCAGATAGAGCTTTTAAATATGATAATGAATGGAAAACGGCAATAGGAATAGATAGCTTAATAAAAGTACAAGCTCGATTATCGTATGATAATAAAGTCCCTTTTATAACCTTTTTAATTCTATAGGAGGAAAAGGAATTATGAAAAAATGGGTTGATACTATTCCTAGAATGGCTAGTAAAGACTATATCCATTTCAATAATAGAGGGTCTAAAGTAGTGGCTAAAACAATATTTCAATCTATTCAAAAAGAATTTGAAAAAATAAAAAACAAACCGAAAAAGCAAATAAAAAAACAAAATAATAAAAACTAATTTTCAAAATGTTAACTTTCGATTTCAACAAAATAATCGATCAGCTATTTTATGATCCTAAAAACCCATTACTTTTTAATAGTGGCTTCTTTGTTTACTTTTTTTAGTTTTCATTATTTGCTATTATATGGTAAGAAAAAATTACTTAAGAAGAGCCTATATCTTAAGTTTTTTTTCGCTTTATTTTTTTTACAAAGCGAGTGGAAATTTTGTTTTTTTAGTAATAGGATCAGCCGTTGTTGATTATTTACTCTCTATTGCTATATACAAAGCAAGAGCAAAAGCCGGATTAAGAAAATTTTTATTAATTTTTTGTATTATTTTTAACTTGGGCTTACTTTTTTATTTTAAATATACTAACTTTTTTATAGAAATAATAAACAGTTTAAATATAACAAAATTAGATCCTATCCACATTTTATTACCTATTGGTATTTCATTTTATACATTTGAAAATATTAGTTATGCAGTAGATGTCTACAAAGGAGAAATAAAACCAGAAAGAAATATTGCAAACTATATTTTATTTTTATCCTTTTTCCCTAAATTAGTTATGGGACCTATTGTTAGGGCTAAAGACTTTATACCTCAATTAAAAAAAGATTATTACGTAAGCTCTGAAGATTTTTCAAAAGGGTTCTACCTCATAATAAGTGGATTAATAAAAAAATTAATCATTTCAGATTATATAACACTAAACCTAGTAAACTATATTTTTGATGGTCCTCATTTACATAATGGTTTTGAATGTCTTATAGCTCTATATGGATACGCCATTGTGATTTATTGCGATTTTAGTGGATACAGTGATGTGGCTATTGGGATTTCTAAATGGCTAGGAATTACGATCCCTCCCAATTTTGAATCACCGTACCAAAGTACTTCTCTTACTGAATTTTGGAGAAAATGGCATATTTCCTTATCTTCTTGGTTACGTGATTATTTATATATAGCCATGGGAGGAAATAAAAAAGGTAAATTAAGAACTAATATTAATTTATTTTTAACGATGCTTATTGGTGGATTTTGGCATGGAGCAAGTTGGAATTTTATTATTTGGGGATCTTTACATGGTTTTGGCTTGATTTTAAATAAAGTTTGGACCAATTTCACGTCTAAAATAAATTTTTTACCTCGATTTATTTCAAATCTTATTTTTGGACTTATAACATTCCATTTCGTCTGTTTTTGTTGGATTTTTTTCAAAGCAGAAAATTTAGAAACGTCCTTGACTTTTATCAATCAAATTATCAATCAATTTAGTCTTGAAGGAGCTGAAGATTTTGTAACAAATTACAAACACCCTTTAATAATGATTATAATAGGATATTTAATACATTTAATACCAAATAATTGGAGTGAAAAATACATTGCAATACAAAAAAAGCTCCCTTTATTATTTAATATCATCGTTATGATTTTGTTTATATTCTTATATTCTTATTTTAAAAGTACTGAAGCTGTAATGCCTATTTACTTACAATTTTAATACTAGTAAAAGAGGCAGAATTGCAATAAATTATTATTTTAAAAATTTTATATAATACCCCTATTTTTGAGTTAATTATTCAAAAATGGGGTTTTTTATATTAATGCCTATTTTTGTCTTTTCATCTAGATCATGAAGTCTAATGCGGAATTTAGGCTAAAAAAGGTTATTCTATTAAATTCAATGTATTTAATCTAAGGAATAAGATGAAGTCTTTTTCAGTAGAAGTCTCGTTTACTATATAAAAAAATAAAACACTTTTATATACTTAACACATAAATTCATCATTTATAAAAAATGATCCAGCCTAATATTATTTAGAAGATTTAATTTCTTACTTCTGAATTTGTTTTAGTAACAGTAGAGGAAAGTGAATTTAAAAAGTTATTCCAACTTTTAGCAAATGCTTCGGTAAATAAATAACCTTGCAACTCATATCCCTTTTTAGAATAATGAACAAGATCATTTGTTAAAAATTGATTTCTTGCTAATTCACAACCTCCTTCTAATCCTTTTGAAATTTCAAACAAATCCCAAAGAGCAATCTGATTTTCAAGACAATATTCCTTAATTGCTTCAGAAAAATCCTTTAATTTTTTATTAGGAACTACTTTCTTATAAAAAGAAACAGGAGGAGTTGACAATATAAAAACGGCTTCTGGATTAAATATTCTTATTTTTTCAATTGTTTCTTTTATAGATTCGATAAAATTTTCAGGGGTTAAAGCAATATTTTGTGCTTCATTTGTTCCCATAGACAATATATAACAATCTGACTTAATATTTTTAATTTGATTCCAAAATAAATTTTCGGAGTTATAATCCGAAAATTTAGCTCCATTTACTCCTATAGCACTATAAATAATTCCTCTATCAATAGAATTTTCTAAAAATACACCATAGAGCTTTGTACAAATAGAATCATTACATACAATATTGAAATCAGAACGAAGACTACTAAATTTAAAATCTAAAACTCCTTTTGTCTTAATATTACATTTTATTGTATCCGCTACTAAATTTATATTTTTAATTTCATCATTCGTAAATAAAGTAAGTTTATCAAACTTATGAATTGTTTCCAATGCTCTAAATTTGAAACTAACAAAAGAATTTGGTTCTGTAGATTCTATGGCAAAACCACTTAAACCACAGGGTATATCTGGATTTTTCTTAATCAATCTACTCCCTTTCCAATCCGAATTAGAACTAAAAATTATATCTGAAGGAGCATTACTTTTAGCTAGTTGATAGGGAAATATTAAACCTCTACCAGCATTACCAAAATAACGTTGTAATTCAGTACGTACTATTTTAGTAGACATATCAGCCTGTATATGCGAATCTCCTATATGAACAAATGAAACTCGTTTTCCATCATTTTCTTTTAACCTTAAGAGTTTAAAGAAAAGAGGTTTTAAATGATTCTCATTTATAATGCTATTTTTTTCAAAATCTAAATTTATCTTAGGATATAAAGAATCTGTTTTTTTATACTGAAATATGGCTATATTTTGCCCTAAAAGTGGTTGCAAAACAAAATAAATAAATAAAAAAACAACTTTATTAAAAGACATAAAATATTAATTCTAAGTTAATTTGTTGATAAAAAGCACATTTAAAAAAACTTTTTCTTAAATTTGCTCCCTACTTCTTAAAAAAGAAGAAATAGAATTATTAATCATTTGGCAAATTTGGTCATTATTTTAAGTAATACCAACTTAATTATAAAGAAATTTATGCTTATGAAAAATCTAAAATTTTACTTTTTATTTGTTTTCACCTTCCTTAGCTTTTGTAATAGCTATTCGCAAACTGAATCATACATTAAGGAATATGGTGAAATGGCAGATAAGTTATCTTTTGAATTTGGAATACCAAGATCTATAATTTTAAGTATTGCTATAGTAGAGTCAGGCTATGGTAATAGTAAAGTTGCAAAAAGGTTAAACAATCACTTTGGTATAAAAGGAAAAAATCAGGTAACTTGGTCTAGTTTCAAACAATATTCAAGCGTTGAAGATTCGTTTAGAGATTTTTGTTTAAAAATGGCATCAAAAAAATTCTATATGAATTTAAAAGGAAGTGATGACTACCTACTTTGGTTAAAAAAAATAAGTTTAACAGGATATTCAACAAAACCAACTCTTTGGCGAAATAAGATAAAAAAAACAATTTTAAAGCATAATCTACATTAAAAGTTACTTTTAATAGATTAAATTTAAAAGGGGATTGAATTTTCAGTCCCCTTTTTTTGATTTAAATTGTAAATTTGTGACTACATTAAAAAACAAAATGATTTCGATAAATAATAAAACCTTACAAGACTTAGAGTTTCAAACTGTTTTAGAAACTATTTCAGAATACTGTACAACTGAAATAGGTACTGAAAAAACATTGCATATAACACCCTATAGTAACAAAGATGAATTAATAGAAATTTTATTACAAACTTCAGAATATCGTTCTTCTTTTGATAACAATAATGCTTTGCCCAGTCATAATTTTGATCCTATAATAAATGAACTAAAATTTTTAGCAATTGAGGATAGTTTTTTAGAAGCTTTAAGTTTTAAAAAAATTCATTCGCTCGCTGAAAATGCCAATATTTTACTACTTTTTTTAAAAAAATTTGAAGATTATTATCCAGCTCTACATCGCAAAGCTATTGAGATAACTATTACAAAAGAAATTAGCAAATCTATTGAAACTGTTTTTGATAAATACGGTGAAATAAAAGATGAGGCCACTCCCACTCTACTAGAAATCCGCAGAAATATGAACCTAGTTCGTGGTAAAGTGAATCAAAGTTTTGGAATGGCACTAAGCCAATACAATTCATTAGGTTATTTAGATGAAATTCGTGAAACCGTAGTAGAAAATCGTCGAGTATTGGCTGTACAAGCAATGTACCGTCGTAAAGTAAAAGGATCTATATTAGGCAGTTCTAAAACTGGAAGTATTGCTTATATTGAACCCGAATCTACACTTCGTTACTCTCGTGAATTAGCTAATTTAGAATATGAAGAACGAGAAGAAATTATCAAAATTTTAAAACAATTAACTAATAAAATTCGTCCTTTTCACGGGTTATTGACACAATATCAAGATTTTTTAAGTGATATAGATGTCATTTCAGCTAAAGCCAAATATGCTTTTAAAATAAATGGATTACTTCCTAAAATAAATGAAGAAAGAAAAGTCTTTTTGCGAGAAGCTTTTCACCCCATTTTATTTTTAACCAATAAAGAAAGAGGAAAAACAACCTATCCACAAACTTTTGATTTTGATGAAGATAAACGTATTATAGTCATATCAGGTCCTAATGCTGGTGGTAAAACGATTTCTATGAAAACAGTTGGCTTGTTATTAGTAATGTTACAATCAGGTATGTTAATTCCTGTTCATGAACGTAGTGAAACTTGTTTTTTTGATCGAATTCTAACAGATATTGGCGACAATCAATCTATTGAAAATCACTTAAGTACCTATAGTTATCGTTTAAAAAACATGAACTACTTTTTAAAAAAATGCAATGCTAAAACCTTATTCTTAATTGATGAATTTGGTACCGGTTCCGATCCCGAGTTAGGAGGAGCATTAGCTGAAGTATTTTTAGAAGAATTTTATCATCGTGAAGCCTTTGGCATCATTACAACACACTATGCTAATCTAAAAATGTTAGCTAATGAATTACCGAGTGCTACCAATGCTAATATGCTTTTTGATGAAAAATCATTAGAGCCGATGTATAAGCTAATTATTGGACAAGCAGGTAGCTCATTTACATTTGAAGTAGCTCAAAAAAATGGTATTCCATACGGATTAATAAATCGTGCTAAAAAGAAAATAGAAGGTAGTAAAGTACGATTTGACAAAACAATTTCATCACTTCAAAAAGAACGTTCTAAACTAGAAAAAACTTCACAAAATTTAAAACAGGAGGAAAATAAAGCTCGTGAAGAAAGCAAAAAAATGGAAAGCATTAATCTTAAAATTCAAGATAAATTAGAACGTTATCAAGAGTTATACGATAGTAACCAGCGTTTGATTTACATGGGACAAAAAATTGATGATATTTCAGAAAAATATTTTAACGATAAAAGTAAAAAAGATCTAATTGGTGAATTTTTAAAAATGGTAGAAATTGAAAATTCAAAACGTAAAAAAATTACTATAAAAGAAAAAAAAGCGAAAGAAAAAATTGAAAAAGAAGTACTTGCTGAAGTAAAAGAGAAAGTAGATGAAATTCGAAAAGAAAAAAAGGAAAAGAAAGAAATTGCTAAAAAAATAGAAGAAAACAAGCCTAAAGTAATACTTAAAGTAGGCGATCGTGTTCGTATGATTGATGGCAAGTCTATAGGAACAATTGATAAAATTGAAAAGAATAATGCAATTGTGAATTATGGTATTTTTACTTCAAAAGTAAGCTTAGACCAATTAGAATATATTCAGCCTAAATAAATATTAAATTAATGGAACATTTAGCAAAAGATAAAAAAATAATCCTTTTTGATGGAGTTTGTAACCTTTGCAATTACTGGGTGCAATATATTATTCAAAAAGATAAAAATGATATTTTCCGTTTTGTAGCTTTAGAATCTAAATTAGGACAAGAAATCCTTTTATATTTAGGAATTAGTAACCGGAATATTGATAGTATTATACTTTATATTCCAAAACAAGCTTATTTTTATAAATCTGATGCTATTTTAGAAATTGCTAAAAATCTGCCTTATTTAAATTGGCTTTATTTTTTTAAGATAGTTCTCGGAATATTACGTGATCCTCTTTATGATTTTATAGCTAAAAATCGCTATAAATGGTATGGTAAAAAAGAAAGTTGTATGATTCCTACTCCAGAATTAAAAGCAAAGTTTATTGATTAATACAAAAATATGATCCCTTTAAGAATAAATAAGATACTTATTTCAAAGAATACTTTTTTTTTATTATTCTTTTTACTTCAAATTGTATTATTAGAAATATTAACAACATTTCCTTTTATTACAGAACAATACTATAGCAATGGCTTTTACCCCGTCATTTCAAAACTAAATAGAATCATTTTTGGATGGATTCCATTTTCTATAGGTGATCTTATTTATACTTTATTAATACTGTATTTTATTTACTGGTTTTATAAAAATCAAAAAACAAGCTGGATTCAAAAAATCAAACAAACTTTTAATATTTTTGTCATAACCTACTTTATATTCCATTTACTTTGGGCCTTTAATTATTATCGAATGCCTCTTTATCAGAAAATGAATCTAAAAACAGATTATACTCAAAAAGAACTTTTTCAATTTACCAAAAAACTTATTAATACAAGTAATCAAATTCATTTTAAACTGACACATAATACAAATGAAAAGGTCATTATTCCTTATAAAACAGTCCAAATATTTCAATTAGCACCATTAGGATATGTAGATTTACAAAAAAAACATCCTTATTTTGAATATAAAAATCCTAGTATAAAAAAATCATTATTCAGTATACCACTAACTTATATGGGATTTGGGGGTTATTTAAATCCTTTTACAAATGAAGCGCAAGTAAATAATGAACCACCATCTTATAGTTTACCTATTGTCGTTTGCCATGAAATGGCACATCAAATGGGATATTCTAGTGAAAGTGAATGCAACTTTATTGGTTATTTAGCCTCAACACATAACAAAAACTTATTCTTTCAATATGCGGGTCATACTTATGCTTTACGTTATTGTTTGTCAAACATTTCCTCTAAAAATAAAAAGGAACTAGAAAACATAATTAAAACAATAAATCCGTGTATTTTAAAAAATTTTAAAGAAACTGATCTCTTTTGGTCAAAACATGAATCAATCCTTAATAAAGGATTTGAATTATTTTACGATCATTTCTTAAAACTAAATCAACAAGAAGAAGGTATAAAGAGTTATAGTAAATTTATTGATTTATTAATTAATTATTCCGATCAATAATTTTTAAAACCCACACAGAGTACTTGAATTTGAAGAAAAATATTTACTTCGCAATTTATTTCGTTCGAATCTAATGCGAGATTTGGTTTAAAATTTAGAGGCTGCTGAAAAATTGGACGCTTTATAAAATTAAGAACTCCAAATTCCAATTTTATTATTAAGTGCAAGGTTTTTAGACTATTGTATTCAAAACCTTGCATCTAATATTCTGATTTCTACAATTTATATATTCAAAGTTCTATTTTACAAATTATATAAGAATTAAAATTTTCTAAAAAATATTAAAAATGAAGATTTTAAGTAAAAATAATGCCAATTAACGTTGAATTAATTTTTTAGCAGTCTTATTTACTTATAAATTTTATTTAATACATTTTTCTTAACTATTTAAAAAAGAAAGGTTTTTATCTTTTTAAATAGAATTAAATTCCTACGCATTAACTACTTTTTTAAGTTCAATAATTGTTTTTTCTGGATCGTTTGAATGAAACACAAAACTACCTGCAACTAAAACATCTGCTCCTGCTTCGACTAATTTTTTTGCATTTTGAGAAGAAACACCTCCATCAATTTCAATAAGAGTAGAAGCTCCTTTTCTTTCAATTAATGCTTTTAATTTTTCTACTTTTGAATATGTATTTTCTATGAATGACTGTCCTCCAAAACCGGGATTAACGCTCATGATACAAACTAAGTCTATATCTTGAATTACATCTTCTAGTACTGAAATATTTGTATGAGGATTTAGAGCTACACCTGCTTTCATTCCTTCTGCTTTTATTGCCTGAAGGGTTCTATGTAAATGCACACAGGCTTCAAAATGAACTGTTAAAATATCGGCTCCTATTTTTTTAAAAGTTGAGATATAACGATCTGGTTCTACAATCATTAAATGCACATCTATTGTCTTTTTTGCATGCTTTTTTATTGCTTCTAATACAGGCATACCAAAAGATATATTCGGAACAAAAACGCCGTCCATAATATCTATATGAAACCAATCCGCTTGACTATTGTTTATCATTTCAATATCTCTTTGTAAGTTAGCAAAATCAGCTGCCAGAACAGATGGAGCAATAAGTGTATTTTTCATTTTATAAAATATTAGGGTGTTGTTTTAGAAATTATTTTATTTTTTATAGATTAATTCTATTTGCCTTTATATTGGGGATTTCATACTACCATTAGATTACAACCTCTTATATCTGAATTATCAAATCGTCCTAAAATTTCAAAAGAATTATTATCTATTATTTTTCCCAAATCTTGGGTGGCTATGAAGGAACATGAATTAACATTAGCTAAATCAATTATATTTACTCCTCCTACCTTTCCTTCTGGAAGTAAAGTTAAGGCATCCTCTGAATCACGAATAATAATTTTCATCCAAGCTGGGCATTCAAAAATTCCATTTCCTAAAGAATAAGCTTGAGATAATAATTCCGTCATTCCATATTCAGAATGTATTTCAGATACGCCAAAACCACCTGACAATATTTCATGCAACTCTTCCCTGATGATTTCTTTTCTACGCCCTTTCATACCACCTGTTTCCATTATAATAGTGTTTTTCAAATTAAATTGTTGTCTTTCAACTAAATCTAATAAAGCATAAGTAACACCTATTAATAGTATATTATGTCCTTCAGCATCTAATCTGATTAATTTTTCTATTAATTCATCATAATTATTAAGATAAAAACCACTTTCTGAATTATTAGATAATTGAATTAAATCATTGACCATATAGATTAATGATGATCCTTCACGTTCTAAATAAGATGGCAATAATGCTAAAACGATATAATTTTCAACATTTCCATAAAACTGTTTAAAAGCTTGTTTGTAACTTTCTTCATAAAAGGCTAAATCTGTAACAGAATGCTTACTTGTCATCATCCCTGTCGTTCCACTACTTGTAAAAGTCATTTGTATTTTTTCTGTAGAGCTTAAAATAGTGTGTGATTTAAAAAATTGAACGGGTAAAAAGGGATGTCTTGGATTCTTTTTACATTTGTTTCATTTTTTTTTAAAAGGGAACAAAATCGTTGATAAACTAAATTATTATTATATTGAAAACGAAAAATTTTTAGTGTAAGTTTTTCGAACTCCTTTTTAGAACTAATTTCAAATATATCGCTCGGTGTATACATGTCTCCAAAATTACATAAATAAAAGAGTTTACCCTAAATCTAATGTGTAAAATCTTTAATAATCTAAACTTAAATTCAATATTTTTTTGTACAATTATAATATCTAATTTTATCCTAGATTCACGTTTAAAAATTTATCATAAATAAAAATGACTTTAAACCTAGATTTGTCATTGTACTTCGTTGTAATATAATTTTTTTGAATAAATTCAAATGTTCACAGAAAATTTAGTAGAAAGAATAGGGAACTTGATTTGAAATATAATTTTCTTTTATACAAGTAAAAAGTCTCGGCAAAAACCGAGACTTTTAATTTAGGGTGAATGATGGGTCTCGAACCCACGACCTTCGGAACCACAATCCGACGCTCTAACCAACTGAGCTACAATCACCATTATGTTTTTTTTTTAAAAGCGTTAACCGCTATTAGGGTGAATGATGGGTCTCGAACCCACGACCTTCGGAACCACAATCCGACGCTCTAACCAACTGAGCTACAATCACCATTTCAACGCTATACTAATTACTTCCGTATTGCGAGTGCAAATATACTACAAAAGTTTAGTCTTGCAAACAATTCTATAAAAAAATTACAATAAATTATCTAAAGTATTGACTGCCAAACACCTTTCTACTGTAAATCCTTCTGCAAAATCTGTTCCTATTAATCTACCGAGATCTTGTGCTCTGTATTGAACGCTATCTAAAAAAATTTTTGATGTAATTGGTGTTTCAGGTTCTAACGAGTTAGGATCATAAAACTGAGAAGAGTAAGCCAAAATGGATTGCATTTTCAATTCCATAAATCCAGAAATATCAACGGCAAAATCTGGTTTTATATTCATCCATTGTATATAATGATAAACTTTTTTAGGACGCCAAGATTCCTGAAATGTGTCTTTTAAACTAGTTTCTATTTTTTTTAATCCTGATAAAAAACAAGCATCTGATACTAAATTACTTCCTTTAGAATGATCTATATGTCTATCTTGAATAGCATTGCATAATACTATTTCAGGTTTGTATTTACGAATCATTTTTATAATTTCTTTTTGATGGTCTTCATCATTTTTAAAAAATCCATCTCGAAATTCTAAATTTTCTCGTATTGAAACTTTTAATATTTGAGCTGATTTCTGAGCTTCTAGATCTCTAATTTCGGGAGTACCACGAGTTCCTAATTCTCCTCTTGTTAAATCTATTATTCCTACTTTTTTACCCAAACTAATCTCTTTTGCTAATGTTCCTCCGCAGCCCAACTCTACATCATCAGGGTGAGCACCAAATGCTAATATATCTAATTTCATTTTTCTATATTGTTGTTTAGTCTTTGATTTTTATTCAGAATAATTTATAATCATTCGCATGGTTTTACTTTTATTAATTGTTTCATACCATTCTGATTCCGAATTACTGTTTTTTGTAACTCCACAACCCATAAATAAATTTATTTTATCTTTTGAAATTTTCATACATCTCAAATTAACGTATAGATCTGTTGATTTTTCATTTGTTGCAAAATCAAAATTTAATTCACCTAAAAATCCTGTGTAAAATTCTCTATCATAACCTTCCGATTTTTCTATAAAAGCTTTCGTTAAATTCTTAGGTGTTCCACAAACAGCTGGTGTTGGATGTAAAACAGCAATAATTTTTTTTAAAAGAGTGCTTTCTTTAATTGTTCCTCTTATATCTGTTCTTAAATGAAATAAATTTCCTGCTCTACTCGTATAAGCCTCTGATACTTGAAGATCAGAAACTATTTCTTTTAGTTCATTCTTTATAAAATCTGTTACAAATTGTTGTTCTTTTTTTTCTTTATTTCGCCATAAAATAGATTTCTCATTTTGAGCAACTTGAGTACCTGCTAGAGCCATTGTTTCAAACTTATTTTCTTTTATAGCAAATAATTTTTCTGGAGTAGCTCCCATCCAGAATCCAATTTTTGGATGATACCAAGCATAACATAAAGCAGATGGGTACTTAAAGAGCATTTGCTCAAAGCTTGTAAATAGATCAAAACCCTTATTTTGAATTTCTTCAGTTCTTGAAAGTACTACTTTATCAAAAATACCGGCTTCTATAGTTTGTACTCCATTTTGAACTAATTCAATAAATTTTTGTTTTTCTAATTCATTTTCTACAATATTTATTTCTAATTCTTTTATTTTATGATCAAAATAAACAGAATTATAGCTTATTTCCGATTTTTCTAATGGAAAAATTATGGGGATTCCACTAAAAGGAGCAAAAACAAAAGATTTTTCTGTAAAATTTTCTGTAAAGTAAATATGATCATTTTGCTGAAAAATCCCAATTAATGTTTTCTTATTAGGTTTACGATAGACAACAAATGGTAAATTCATTTTTTGTTGAATTCTTACCTTTTCAAATATGCTTTTCATTTAATTTCATTTCTTCTTTGAAGATATTTAGCTCATATAAAAGACCTTTTATTGTTCTCTTTTTGGCAATACCATATTGGTTAGTTTACATAATGAAATCAACGATTTATTTTCATCTTCAATTCTTATTTCCCATAAATGTAAGGATCTTCCTTTATGAATCAACCCGGCTGTTGCGGTTACTATTCCTGTTCTTTTACTTTTTAAATGATTGGCTGATATTTCAATACCTCTAACTTCTTGCTTATCTATATTTACGAACATAAGTGAAGCTGCACTTCCTACACTTTCTGCTAAAGCTACAGTTGCTCCTCCATGTAATAAGCCCATCGGTTGATGTACCGCACTATCAACAGGCATTTGGGCTATTAAATAATCTTCTCCTGCTTCTATAAACTCTATTCTTAAAGTTTTCATTAATGTATTATTACTCAATACATTACAGTTTTCAACAAATTTTTTTCTATCAAACATCGTATTAATAAAATATCCAATCAAAAGTACAAAATTTAGTATTAAAACATAT
Source organism: Flavobacterium davisii (assembly GCF_019565505.1). Taxonomy (GTDB): domain Bacteria; phylum Bacteroidota; class Bacteroidia; order Flavobacteriales; family Flavobacteriaceae; genus Flavobacterium; species Flavobacterium davisii. The sequence continues at coordinate 3,385,378 of NZ_CP067378.1, read as the reverse complement.
TGGTAACATAAAAAAACGATATTTTACATTTTATTTTCAGTATTTTTATACCAAATTACAAATACAATGCGTCAATACTTATTTTTTTTAATCAGTATCATTTCGATATTTATTTCTTGCCGAAAAGATTTTGAAACAGAACCAAGCAGCGGACAATTATCATTTTCTAAAAATACAGTGTATCTGGATACTGTATTTTCAGGTATTTCTTCTAGTACCTACTCCTTAAAAGTATATAACAGGAGTAATCAGGATATACGCATCCCTACTATTTCATTAGCAAAAGGCACTTCATCTAAATATAGATTGATGATTGATGGTACAACAGGAATAAGTAATAAAGGAAAAATTTTTAATAATATAGAATTATTAGCTCATGATAGTTTGTATATTTTTATTGAAGAAACAGCCGATATTAAAGATGTTAACTCAACTGATTATCTCTATACAGATCAAATTTTATTTGACATAGGAATAAATCAACAAAAAGTTGACTTGATTACACTTATACAAGATGCTGTTTTTTTATATCCTGAAAAAAAGGAAAAGTTAATCCTTGATAATTTAACCCCAAATAATACAGTTTATGGATTTGAATTAAACGAAAAAGATGCTGTTAATGGTAATGAGCTTCATTTTACAAATAAAAAACCCTATGTTATTTATGGATATGCTGGTGTACCTGCTGGCAAAACACTAATAATAGACCCGGGAGCTAGGATATATTGTCACAGTCAATCTGGAATTTTTGTAAAAAAATCAGGTAGTATTAAGATAAATGGAGAATTATCTAATGATCAAAAAAAATTAGAAAATGAAGTAATATTAGAAGGTGATCGACTAGAATCTAAATACGCTGAAATACCGGGGCAATGGGGAGGAATTTATTTAGCAGATGGAAGTACAAATAATGAATTTAAAAATTTAACGATTAAAAATAGTTCATTTGGAATTTTTATAGATCGAAATGATGGCACTACAACTCGTATTTTTAACACACAAATATATAATTCAAGTGATTTTGGATTAGTTGCTAGAAAAGGAAAAATTTATGGTGAAAATATTACGATTAACAAATGCGGACAAGCTAGCCTAGCCTGTACATTAGGAGGTGAATATCATTTTAATTCTTGTACTTTTGCCAATTATTGGAATAATAGTAATCGCCAAACGCCATGTGTGTATATAGACAATAGTTATAAACAAAAAGATGTTTTATTTCTTTCTGACCTTATCTTAGCTCGTTTTATAAATTGTATAATATATGGCAATAATAATATTGAGTTAGGTCTTAAAAAAAATGATTCTGCAGCTTTTAATATTGATTTTAGCTACTGCTTAATAAAATTTAACGATACAAATAATCAGTATAATAGTTCTTTATATGACTTTATTAAAAGCTATAATAATATTATAGATACAAGACAGAGCAATTTTAATCCTAAATTTAAGGATCCTTTCAATAACAATCTAAGAATTCTCAAAAATTCAGCAGCTATTGCTAAGGGAAATAAATCTTTCTTAATTCCTAAGGACTTAGATGGTAAAAATAGAACCTCTCCTCCTGATTTAGGAGCTTATCAACATTTAGATGAATAAATTCAAAAAGAAAGAAAAAATCTTGATCATATTCGGAGTTACTTAAAGGGTAGATTTAATAACAAAATATGTCAATAAAATTAAGTTTTAACTTCGTTATTCGTTAGAAATTTATTACAAATGAAAAACTTTTAAAAGTTAAAGATTCAAAAATAAAACATATTCATAAAACCCAAAGTTTTAAAACCTTTTTACATCTAAATTTAACCTCATTTATAGAATCAAAGTTTCAAAATGGGGTTATTCCGAAAAAATACACTGCCCCCAAATAATATCTAATTTTTGGGGGCAGTCTAGGAAAGCTAACTTTTTTTGACTTTTAACAAATTCTATTAACGTGAATAGTTAGGTGCTTCTTTTGTAATTGTTACATTATGTGGATGACTTTCGCTAATACCACTTGATGTAATTCTAATAAATCTTCCTTTTTCTTGTAATTCTGCTACTGTAGCGGCACCACAATATCCCATTCCTGCTCTTAATCCACCTATAAATTGAAGCATGCTTTCATTTAATTCTCCTTTATAAGGCACACGACCTACAATTCCTTCTGGAACTAACTTTTTAACATCATCTTCAACATCTTGAAAATAACGGTCTTTAGATCCTTCTTTCATTGCTTCTACCGATCCCATCCCTCTATAAGATTTAAATTTTCTCCCTTCAAATATAATAGTTTCTCCCGGCGATTCTTTAGTTCCAGCTAGTAAAGATCCTAGCATAACTGTAGAAGCACCTGCTGCTATAGCTTTAGGTATATCACCTGTATAACGAACACCTCCATCTGCTATAACGGGAACCCCCGTACCCTTTAATGCTGCTGACACTTCTAATACCGCAGAAAATTGAGGAAATCCAACACCTGCCACTACACGAGTAGTACAAATGGATCTCGGGCCAATACCTACTTTAACTGCATCGGCTCCATTTTCTACTAGATATAACGCTGCTTCTGGTGTTGCTATATTTCCAACTATTACATCTAAATTTGGAAATTTATTTTTTACTTGTTTTAAAACTTCAACTACTCCTTTGGTATGACCATGTGCTGTATCAATAATAACAGCATCAACACCCGCTTTTACTAAAGCTTCTGCGCGTTCTACAGCATCTGCTGTAACACCTAAAGCTGCCGCTACACGCAAACGCCCATATTGATCTTTATTAGCATTTGGTTTTTGGGTAAGTTTAGTAATATCTCGGAAAGTAATAAGTCCTATTAGTTCATTTTCTGAATTTACAACGGGCAATTTTTCTATCTTATTTCCTTTTAAGATTTCTTCTGCTTTTTCTAATGTTGTCCCTTCAGGAGCCGTAACCAAATTAGTTGAAGTCATTACCTCTATAATCCCTCTTTGATTATTTTTTTCAAAACGCAAATCTCTATTGGTAACGATTCCTATTAATTTTCTATCTTCATCAACTACTGGTATACCTCCTATTCCATATTCTCTCATTGCGCTTTTAGCATCTCCTACTGTTGCTCCAAGATTTAATATTACAGGATCTATAATCATTCCACTTTCTGCTCTTTTTACTTTACGTACTTCTGCTGCTTGTTGTTGGATTGACATGTTTTTATGCAAAACACCTATTCCTCCTTCTTGCGCCATAGCAATAGCCATAGCACTTTCTGTAACTGTATCCATTGCAGCTGATACAATAGGTACATTCAATGTAATATTCTTAGTAAATTTTGTTTGGATACTTACTTCTCGTGGAAGTACTTGTGAATAGTTTGGAATAAGCAATACATCATCGTAAGTTAATCCTTCACCGATGATTTTAGTTGTGTGTGCGTTCATTGCAATTTACGATTAAATTGCGAACAAATATAAGAAATTAACTGTAAATTTTACTAAATAATTAACTTTTCTAAGTTATAAATTAAGGTATTATTTAATTATTACTTATGATATATTAAAAAGGACTCGGATTTAATCCGAGTCATTTAAGCTTATATCCTTCTTGTATAATTTAAGGAAACTAATTTATTAAGCTTTTTTCTCTGCTTTTTTTGTACAACAAGCCTTTTTTTCAGTACAAGCTTTTTTGTCTCCTTTAGAGCAAGTTTTTTCAGTTTTTGCTTTCTTTTCTTCTTTCACTTCTTGTGCAAATACACTAGATGAAAATAAAAATGTTACTACCGCTACTGACGCAATTAATTTTTTCATAATAATTTTTTTTAAAGTTATTTATTTAAACAAACTACCTACTAAAGACTCCAAATAACATCTTATAAAGTAGTATTAAGAGACCTAGAGATAATAGCGCGATTTCCAATAAAGACCATTTCTGACCCTGATAAATAAATCCGCTACAAGACCAAATATACTACCTTAAATAGTAAGAAAATGCTTCTTTAACATAACTTTATAAGATTCTTTCATTTATTACTTTTACAATTTCATCTTTTTGAATTAATCCTGAATGATGCCATATAGCTTGTCCTTTTTGGAAAAGAATTAGAGAGGGAACTCCTCTTACTTTATACCTAGTAGCTAATTCTTTATTTTTCTCTACATCTATTTTTATAATGCTAACTTTATCTTTAAATATTGCTTTTACTTCTATCAGAACAGAACTCAACATTTGACAAGGACCACACCAAGTTGCAAAAAAATCAATTAACACTGGTTTATCCTTGTTTATAATATTCATAAATGAATCATTCATCATTTTTATCTTTTAGCTGAATTTGACAGGTATTAGACTGACAACCTAAATTAAAAAATACTTGGAACAAAAAGAATATTGCAAATCCTAAAAAAAACCACTGATGAGTTTCAAATGCTTGAAATATCAAAAAAATACCCAATGCTAATCGAAAAAAACGGATTATATGCCAATTTAAAAAAAATCGTTTCATGGTATTAGAGTTAGTATACTTTGCTTTGACAAATGAAATCTGTTTTAGGTAAATTAGTTTTAGATATAGCCGAAAACCCTCCTTCTATTTCTGTGAATTTTCGATAACCTCTCGCTTGAAGTATTGATGCAGCAATCATGCTACGATAGCCTCCTGCACAGTGCAAATAAAAATGTTCTTTAGGATTAATTGTATTTATCCAATCATTTATATAGGCTAATGGTTTGTTGTAAGAATTTTCTAAATGTTCTGTCTGATATTCATTTTCTTTTCGAACATCAATTATTTTATCCGTTTTTAAATTTACTTGAAGAGCAAATTCATCTGTCGTTATTCTATTAATTCTATCTGTTTCTCTACCTGATTCTTTCCACGCTTTAACACCTCCTTCTAAATGACCTAAAATCTTATCAAAACCTACCCTACTAAGCCTAATAATTGTTTCTTCTTCTTTTCCTTCTTCGCAAACTATAAGAATTGGTTGATTTACATCAGCAATAAGGGCACCAACCCAAGGAGCAAAATCACCTATTATTCCTATATTAATAGATTGTGGGATATGCTCTAAACAAAATACAGAAGCGGGTCTTGTATCTAAAATAACCGTTCCTTCCCTACCTGCTAAATCATTAAAATCTTTTGCAGATAATGATCTTAAACCATTATCCAGTACTTTATTAAAAGAAGTGTATCCTTTTTTATTCATAGCCACGTTCATTCTAAAATATGCAGGAGGAGGAGTTAATCCATGCAATACTTCAGCTACAAATTCAGATTCTTCCATGTCAAGACGAAGGGCATAATTATCTATTTTTTGTTGGCCTATGGTAGAAATAGTTTCTTTGCTCATATTTTTACCACAAGCACTACCCGCTCCATGTGCTGGATAAACTATTACATCATCAGAAAGAGGCATAATCTTATTTCTTAATGAATGAAATAAGGTAGCAGCCAATTTTTCTTGAGTCATATTAGATGCTTTTTGTGCCAAGTCTGGCCTTCCTACATCTCCAATAAAAAGAGTATCACCAGAAAAAATAGCATAATCTTTACCTTTTTCGTCTATTAAAAGATAAGTTGTACTTTCCATTGTGTGACTCGGAGTGTGTAAAGCTTTAATAGAGACATCGCCTACTCTAAATATCTGTTCATCTTCTGCTATAATTGCATCAAATTCAGGACGAGCAGTTGGACCATATACTATAGGAGCACCTGTAGACTTACTTAAATCTAGATGTCCTGAAACAAAATCAGCATGAAAATGTGTTTCAAAAATATATTTTAAAACTACATTATCTCTTTTAAGACGATCTAAATAAGGTTGTATTTCTCTTAAAGGATCTACTATTAATGCTTCTCCTTTTGAAGTAATATAATAAGCTCCTTGAGCTAAACAACCTGTATAAATTTGTTCTATCTTCATTATTATCAATTTGGTTTACAAAAGTACTATTTATTTTTATAACAAATAGTGATAATGATCACAAACCTTTATTCTAATAAATAAATTATAACATATAGGCAAAGATAAAATACAATTTTAAAAAAAAAGCTGACTTTTGTCAGCTCTTAAAAATTGATTTCGATATGGCTCCTATACAATTTAACTAAACCTCTTTGTTCCATTTTTTTTAGCAAACGGGATACAACTTCTCTAGAGGTATTTAATTCAGATGCTATTTCTTGATGAGATAATTTTATATCATTACAATTACAAGTATCTCGATGTCTTTTCAAATAAAACTCTAAACGTTCATCCATAGCTTTAAAAGCTATATTATCTATAACTGTTAACACTTCTTCAAAACGACTTCTATAGGTTTCTATAACAAATTCATACCAAGAACGATGTCTACTCATCCATTTTTCCATTAATGCAAGAGGAATCATTATAAGTTCTGCGTCTTCTACTACTTTAGCCATTAATGCACTTGTTTCTTCTTTCGTAGCACAAATCATAGAAATAGCACAAGCTTGCCCTCGGCTGAAGGTAGTACATAAAAAACTCATTTCCTTCATCATCTTCTCTATATAATTTTATTTTTCCTTTTACAACTAAAACGGTATGTCTAATAAATTGACCTGAACGCATTATCGTTTCACCTGCCTTTATATTTTGTATATACGCATTTTCCTCTATTTCTTCTATTAGTTGAGGATTAAAATTGGGAAAATTTATCTTGATTATATCTTTCATAAAAACTTAAAAAAAACACAATACAAATATAGACTACTTATCTGATCTTTTAAATTTAAAAATTCATTAAAATTTATTACTTTGTGCAAGTAACCTTAATAAACTAATAATGAACACAACAGAATTAAGAGAATCTATTTTTAGACATTTAGATGGTATTGTAATTTTACCTATAGCTTCTTTATTAAAAGAAAAAAAATAACAGATTATATTCTTGAAAAAAAGAAATTACATTAGATGATTTAAAAAATGAATTTAACTTAAATGATGGGTATTTAAATGTCGCTTTAAGAGCTTTTGCTTCACAAGGTTTTTTAGATTACTTTGTAGATAATATTCAAAATAAAGTCAGTTTTAAAATTAACAATTTAACCAAATTAGCTTTTTCTGAGTTTTATCTGTACGATGACATAGCACAAACTTTATTTTTAACAGATGTTTTTACCTCGAATAGAATTAACGAGCATACTATTTCTATATTAGCTCCTTTATTTGAAAAATTTAAAAAAATAAATAGTGAACCTCTTGATCTAAATTCTGATACGGGAAAAATTAAATATCAAATTATAAAGCATCTGGAAGGTTTTTTAGTAGGTCCTTTAATTGTAAATTTAGGAATGACAGGAATGTTTCATAAATATTTTATGGAAACTTCATTTGGTGCTGATGAATTTCATAAAGAACCTGAGGCATTTACTATAATGCTCAATTTTTTCACTTCCCTAGGTTGGTTTACAGAACGAAAAGGGAAATATCAATTTACAGAATCAGGTCTTTTTTATGCTAAACGAGCTTCTGCTTATGGCGTAACGGTTTCTTATTTACCGATGTTAAAAAATCTTGAAATGTTATTATTTGGGAATCCTAATAAATTACGAGATATTGCTATTAATGATACCGAAATACATGTTAATAGAGAAATGAATGTTTGGGGTAGCGGAGGTGCGCATAATACTTATTTTAAAGTCATTGATGAAATCATTATAGAACTTTTCAATCGTCCTATTTCCGAGCAGCCTAAAGGAATTTTAGACATGGGATGTGGCAATGGTGCTTTTTTACAACATATTTATAATGTTATAGAAAGACAAACAATGCGCGGAAAAATGCTAGAAGAACACCCTTTATTTTTAGTTGGAGTTGACTATAATCAAGTAGCCTTAAAAGTAACTAGAGCTAATTTAATTAAAGCAGATATTTGGGCTAAAGTAATTTGGGGAGACATCGGAAATCCTAATTTATTAGCACAAGATTTAAAAGAAAATTACAATATTGATTTGAATGAATTATTAAACGTTCGTACTTTCTTAGATCATAATAGAATTTGGAATGAACCTCAAAACAATCAAAACATAACAAGTAGCTCCACAGGTGCTTTTTCGCATAGAGGAAAACAATTATCAAATAATGATGTTGCAACAAATTTGTACGAACACCTAGAGCAATGGGCGCAATATGTTCATAAATTTGGACTATTATTAATTGAACTGCACACGGTATCTCCTCATATTGTTTCTAAAAACATAGGAAAAACACCTGCCACCGCATACGATGTAACACATGGATTGTCAGATCAATATATTTTAGAAATAGAAGAATTTGTTGCAATAGCTCAAAAAGCAGGACTCCATTCTGACGAACGATTTAAACAACACTTTCCTGATACAGATTATGCTACAGTAAGCATTCATTTATTAAAAGGAAAATAATTATTTTTAAAATTATATAATTAAAAAAAGTAATATGAATACTTGTTTTTGTGGATCAAAAAAAATATTTCAAGAATGTTGTGAACCTTTTATATTGGGCATCAACAAACCTAATACAGCAGAAGAATTAATGCGATCTCGCTATAGTGCTTATTGTACCCATCAAGTAGATTATCTATTGAATACGACTCACATTAGCACAAGAAAATTTTACAACAAAAAAGATATTTTAGATTGGGCTACTAAAAATAACTGGTTAAAATTAGATATTATAAAAACAACCGAACAAAACATCGAATTTAAAGCATATTATACAGATGCTAATCTTCAACCATATTGCCATCATGAAAAATCATTTTTTAAAAAACAAGGTGGAATATGGTATTATGTGGAAGGAAAAATAGCTTAATTTTTTAATCCAGATTCGCATTAGACTTTGTTGTGAAATAAATATTTTGAATGAATTCAGGTACTTAAGGAAAATTTTAGAAGAAAATAGTAACTATTTTGATATTTAAAATTGAGTATGTGCTTGAATTAAAGGAAAAATAAAGTAAAATGATGGTTTCATCCATTCACTTCCTTCGAGTCTAATGCGCAATTTGGGTTTGATTTAAACGATAAATAGTAATACAGATAGAATTCTGAAACCTAAAACGTATACTCTATTTCAGGTTTCTAAATTATTTTTTCCAGCTGGTAATTCAAATATTTGTAAATCAAAATAAATTACAGAGGCTAAAATATGATCAAATATGTCGCTCATAATATATTCATAATTTTCAAAACGTTTATCGTTAGAAAATGCGTAAATTTCTAGAGGAATACCTTGATGTGTTGGCTGTAATTGTCTACAAAGTAAAATCATCTCTTTATTCAAACTCGGATAATTTTCTAGGTATTTTGTCAAATATTTTCTAAATAAACCGAAATTGGTTAAATTTCTTCCATTAATAGATAAACTTTTATCTATTTCATGTAACGAGTTATGTCTTTTAATATCAACTTGTTTTTTTTCTATATATTTTGTGAGTAATTGAATCCTTTTAAATTCTTCTAATTCTTCTTCTCTTATAAAACGAATAGAATTAGCTTTTATTAAAATATGTCTTTTTATTCTTCTTCCATCGGAATTAATCATACCACGCCAATTTCTAAAACTATCAGAAGTAAGACTATAGGTTGGTATAGTCGTAATAGTATGATCAAAGTTTCTAACTTTTAAAGTTGTTAAATTTATTTCTACGACATCTCCATCAGCACCAAATTTATCCATGGTAATCCAATCTCCTATTCGAATTAAATCATTAGCCGAAACTTGAACGGAAGCTACAAAACCTAAGATTGTGTCTCTAAATATCAAGATTATTAAAGCCGATACTGCCCCTAAAGTCTTAGCTAATGTATCCGTACTGACATTAAAAATTTTGGCAACTATTATAATAATCCCCAATATCCAAAGCATAATCATGATAACCTGAACATAACTATCTATCGGTTTATCCACATACTCTGTTTTTGTTTTTAGATGATCTCTTATTGCTTTTAACGTAGAATTTGTAATCCATAAGGTTAGCAAAACAATATACACTCCAACTAACCGACCAAAAATAGTTTCCCATGAAGTAAAATCATTTAATATAATGGGAACTGTCTTATATATGTAAATTAAAGGGATTAAATGTGACATATATTTTGCTGTTTCATTAGAAATCAGCAAATCATCAAATTTTGTTTTAGTTCGTTTAGCCACTACAGCCATTCCTGTTACTAATACGAAACGACAAAACAAATAGATAATATAAACTATAAAACTAAGAATTACGATATTGATTGCTAAACCTAAATAGGATGCCAATGTATCATTAAAATCTAATTTTTTAAAAAACTTATAACACCAACCGAATATTTTTTCAGTTTTCTCAAGCATATTATTTCAAATATTTTTTTTCTATATAAAATGTCCCAAAAGGAATTAAAGAAGCTAATAAAATAACTATTGTTGTTCTAAAATCCCATTTCAATTTTCTTTGCAAAAGAAATGCCAAGATTACATATAAAATAAAAAGAACTCCGTGACTCATCCCTACAGGAAATAACAGCATTTTATATAAAGTTAAATTAAATGGCTTTATCATTAACATATTCAGCATGATAACAATATAAGAAACACCTTCTAACAACGCAATATTTCGAAAAAAATTTAAGCATTTAAATCTATGTATATTAAAAAATAATTAGTAGTACAAACTCGTATTATTTTGCAAAGTAAAGCAAAGTTTAGCAGCAAAACTATACTCCCCTATTATTTTGGAAAGTTAAAATTTATATAAAATTAATTTCTAAAAAAAATATCTATAAACAGTTTTTTAAATGTAATTTTGCAAAAATTTCAAGAAAGGTATGATGCAAAGCGATATAGAAACAGTATTTGAAGACAAAAAAACACTCTATGATTATCAGTCACGCGATATCAATACCATTTTTGACAGAATGGACAATACGTCTTCCAATTATCGTCTTTTATACCAGTTACCTACAGGTGGAGGAAAGACGGTTATATTTTCTGAAATTGTACGCCGTTATATAGAAACACATCAAAAAAAGGTAGTAGTACTTACACACCGTATTGAGTTATGTAAGCAAACCTCTAAGATGTTACATAACTTTGGGGTACAAAATAAAATCATTAATTCAAAAGTAAAAGATTTACCCGATCAAGATGATTTCTCTTGTTTTGTGGCCATGGTTGAAACTTTAAAAAACCGTTTAAATGATGATTTATTAGAAATTGACAATGTAGGGTTGGTAATTATAGATGAGGCACATTATAATTCATTCCGAAAGTTGTTAAATCGGTTTAAAAATTCATTTATTTTAGGTGTTACAGCTACCCCACTAAGCTCTAACATAGAACTGCCTATGTACGAAAACTACAAAGAACTTATTGTAGGTGACCCTATTAGAAAATTAATAGAAAATGGATTCTTAGCTAAAGCTACTACATATAGTTATGATGTTACATTGTCAAGTCTTAAAGTAGGTATTAATGGTGATTATACAGTAAAATCTTCTGATGAGCTTTACTCTCAATTAGATATGCAATCTAAACTACTGAGTGCCTATGAAGAAAAATCGAAAGGTAAAAAAAACCTAATTTTTAATAATGGAATCAATACTTCTTTGTATGTATATGAAACTTTTAAAAAGGCAGGTTACGACATACGTCATTTAGACAACACTACCAGTAATGAAGATCGAAAAGATATCTTAAAATGGTTTAAACACACTCCCAATGCTGTACTTACCTCTGTAGGTATATTAACAACTGGCTTTGATGAACCTACTGTTGAATCTATTATCATCAATCGTGCCACTAAATCTTTGACTCTTTATTTTCAAATGATTGGTCGAGGATCTAGACGTTTACCTCACAAACATGAATTTAGCATTATAGATTTAGGAAATAATGCTGCCCGATTTGGTTTATGGGATGACCCAATAGATTGGCAACATATTTTTAAAACACCTGAGTATTATATCGAAAATTTACGCAGCGATGCTGAAATAGAACGTTATTTTAAATACGAAATGCCCGCAGACGTCCGTGAGCGTTTTAAAAATACTTTAAATGTAGAATTTGACATAGAAGAAGAATTCAATAAAGCTATTGCCAAAAACCTACGTCCAAAAGTAGTTATCGAGGATTCTATCTTAAATCATGCGAGCATGTGCGTAGATAACGCTGAAGAATTAAATGAAGCTAAACAACTTGCTAAATATCTCATAGAAGATATTGAATATAGAGTAAAAATATTTTGTCGTTGTTTGGCTAATTCAACTAAAAACTACCGTGAATGGTTAGTAGATGATTATAAAACACGCTTGCAAGTAGCTATTGGTAAATTATATAGAGAGCGCCTTTTTGCGATGGAAGATTAAAGCATAAAGAAAACAAAAATTTTAGTTTGGTTGCCTCTTTCACAATAGGAGAAGTCATGTTATCAACCTTATATGACTTCTTCTTGTGATTTCCACACTTTAATCTTCATTATATTAATTTACAAAATACATAAGATATCCCCCCTACTTACCCTCATTTGTTATTCATCATATTGATTTCATAAATTCTTTCTTTATCTTTTATTCTATCATTTTACATTTGATAAAAAATCCTTATTTTGCTAAAATACTTTTTGTATAATCGCAATTTATTTTTATTCAAAAAAATATTGAAAAATCTAAAATTAAATAGAATGAAATTACACCCAATATTTTTACTTCCTTTTCTCTTCTTTATTTTTAGTAAATCCTTTGCACAAACAAAACAAGACAGTTTAGACATTAAAAGGGTTGCTTTAGATTATATTGAATCACAACATAACCCAAATCCAATACAAATGGGAAATGCGTTACACCCTAGAATGGTAAAAAGAACTTTTTGGAAAGATAAATCTACAGGAAAAGACTTTCTAAGAGAAACGACTACTGAATCTATGATCTTAATTGCAGAATCATATAACAAAAATGGTAACCAGTTTCCTAAAAAACCTAAAAAAGAAGTTGTTTTTCTAGACGTTTCAAATCGCACCGCTTCTATAAAATTAATTGCAGACGAATGGATTGATTATATGCACATAGTAAAATTAAATGGGAAATGGATATTAGTAAATGTATTATGGCAATATCATAACGTCAATCAACATTAAATCAATTTAAGAAACTAAATTACATAAATAAAAAATTAAAACAATGAAACATAAAAAGCTAAAAATCAGGATATAAAATATTTTTATTTAAACACAAATTCCCCTCTTTTTATACAAAAATCTCCCTTATTTTGCACCTATTATTTTTTATTTTATATTTACAAACACCATCGATTAACAAGGAATATCTATTAAAATTTACAATATCCTAAAATAAATAAACGAATGATTGAAAAGAAAATTTACGACTTTATTAATTTAAATGAAGGAGAAGAAAAACAAGAAAAAGTTTTAGAAACTGTAAAATCTAATATTTCTTTTAGAGGTTCCAATTTATGGACATTGGCTTGCGCAATAGTAATTGCTTGTGTTGGATTAAATGTAAACTCTACAGCTGTCATTATAGGTGCAATGCTTATTTCTCCATTAATGGGACCAATTGTTGGCGCAGGTTTTTCATTAGCAATTTATGACTTTGAATTATTAAAAAAATCTTCTAAAAATTTAGTAATAGCTACCCTACTAAGCCTTACTGTTGCAACCGTTTATTTTTATTTTAGTCCTTTTAAAGATACTAATTCAGAATTATTAGCAAGAACATCGCCAAATATTTACGATGTCATAATTGCTTTTTTTGGAGGTTTAGTAGGCGTTATTGCTATTACTAGAGTAGAAAAAGGCAATCCTATACCGGGAGTAGCTATTGCCACAGCTTTAATGCCCCCTCTTTGTACAGCAGGTCATGGACTTGCTATTAGCAATTTTTCCTATTTTCTAGGAGCTATTTATCTATACTCCATCAATTGCTTCTTTATTTGCATTTCAACTTTTCTAGTACTTAAATATTTAAATTATAAACCCATAAAAACACTCAATCAAAAATTCGAAAAGCAAATACGATATGGCATTTCAATCCTCATTTTAATTATGATAGTTCCTAGTTTTTATATGGCGTACAGCTTACTTCAAGAAAACAAATACAATCAAAAAATAGAAGATTTTCTAACGCATGAACTAACAAACAAAGGGTATACTATAATTTATAAAAAAACAAAACACAATACAAACCCTAAAACGATAGAACTCGCTTTCTTAAGCAAAAAATTTAGTGAAAACGAAACGAAATCGTTAAATGAAAAACTTTCTAAATACGAAATAACAAATACCGTACTAGAAATAAAACAAGACCCAAAAGATTTAAAAGATGAAATCTTAAATGAGATTGCGATAAAAAACAAAACATCTGACCAAAAAGATCTACTGATAAATAAATTACAAAAAGAATTAAATGAATATAAAATTTCTAACACGGAAACCTTAGAAGAAATTGCTATATTATTTCCTGAACTAAAAAATGTATCATTAGGAAAACATTTAACTAACACAATTGATGACAATCCAAAAATATTTATTGTCTTACTCTACGAATCTGACAATAATGCAGTAGATACGAAAAAAATCAAAAAATGGTTAAGTCAAAAATTACAAACCCAAGACATTGAACTAATAAAAAAATAATACGATCAAACAACAAAATATTAAAAGGATCTGGCATTATTATTGAGGCAATGAATGAAATAGCAATCCCAAAACAATAATTAAAAACAATACCCATTTTGTTTGCTAAATTGTTCAAAAAAATATTATTTAATCTATTATAAACAGCCACTTTACTATTTTTAGTAAGGATATAAAACTTAGGAGTATGTATTTGAGTCACGATGAAGAAGATTACAGTTTATCCTTATCAAAATTTGAATCCATGTTAAAAACCAATAAGGTTTTGTTTTTTGATTCAGAAGAATTTGAGGATATCATCCTCCATTATATGGATATAGGCAAAACTAGTTTAGCTAAAAAAGCACTAAAACTAGGACTAGAACAACACCCTAAATCATTTGGATTAAAATTAGTTCAAGTTGAAATGCTCATTTTTGAAGACAAACTAGAACAAGCCGAAAAACTTCTTAATGACTTATACGCCATAGAACCCACAAACGAAGAAATCTTTATACAAAAAGCCAATATTTGCTCTAAAAGAGATGATCATAAACAAGCTGTTGAATTTCTTAAAATAGCTTTGCAGTATACAGATGACTACGCAGATGTGCATAACCTCTTAGGGATGGAATATTTGTTTATGGATGAACTAGAACAAGCAAAAAAACATTTTATTGCTTGTTTAGAAGAAGAACCAGAAGAACAATCAGGACTCTATAATGTCATTTATTGTTTTGAATTTTTAGAACAATACCCTGAAGCCATTTCATTTTTAAAAAACTATATTGACCTTAATCCATATAGCGAAATTGCTTGGCATCAATTAGGACGACTAAACTTTAGTATACAACAATATCAAGAGGCCTACATAGCCTTTGATTATGCAAGTCTAATTGACGACCGATTCATGGGCGCATTTATGGAAAAAGCTAAAGCACTCGAACATTTAGAACGCTATGAAGAAGCTATTTGGAATTACCAAGAAACCATTCGACTAGAAGACCCCACATCGTATGCTTTATTACGAATAGGTAAATGCTTTGAAAAAAATGGGCAATGAATCTGAAGCTTTAAACTATTACAACAAAACAGTTCATGAAGATCCTCTTTTAGACAAAGGATGGATTGCTATAACCGATTTTTATATACGTCAAAAAAACTTTCAAAAAGCACTCTATTATGTAAATAAAGCAATCGGTATAGATGCTGAAAATTCTTTATATTGGAAACGATATGCTGCAATAAATAAAGAGCTCAGAATTATTTGAGGAAGCACAAGAAGGATATCAAAAAGCTGTAGAATTAGGAGATAACGAATTAGAAACCATCTTATTTTGGTCTGATACACAACTTTTTATAGGAGAATATCAAGCCTCTATTGAAACCTTAATTAAAGCAAACCTTCTTTTTGCAGATCATTACCAAATAGAATATAGATTAGCAGGTTTGTATTACACAACTCATAATCTAACAAAAGGATTGTATCATTTAACCAATGCCTTACATCATAACTCTAAAATGCTTTCGATACTAGAAGATTTATTTCCTTCAGTATTTAATCTAGAAATCGTTCAAAACACAATTAAAAAATATAATGATTTGTAATAAATTTAAGATTAAACAATCGATTTTTTTCAAAATAAACAATCTTAAGATTTTTTTATTTTAAAATTAAATTTTTACAGATCTTTTTTTAAATTTGGTAAAAATAAAGATTATGAATTTAACACAAGAAGATTGGTGGACTAAGTTGCAACAGGATGATAATGCAGTAGTATTAGATGTACGTACAGCTGATGAATGCTCAAATGGCATCATTCCCAATGCTATTAATATTGACATTTATAAAGGTCAAGGCTTTATTTATCAAGTAGATGAATTAGATAAAAATAAAAATTATTATGTTTATTGTAAAGCAGGAGGGCGTAGTGCTCAAGCATGCGAGATAATGAATCAAATGGGATTTAACATAACTTATAATCTAATTGGAGGTTTTTCAGAATGGGATGGTCCTGTAGATCAATTAAAAGACAAATAACTATTTCTTAAAACATACATACAGAGATTTTTCAAAAAACACAATTTACTTTATTTAATTACTTCTTTTTAGAAGCAAGGAAAAAGTATCCAGATTTAGCAATAAAGAATATAAGATATTTCAAAATATTATTCTTGTTTTTCGAAAAGTCTCTACTACCTAAAAAAAGACATCCTAAAAGTCTAGACAACCTAATTTAAATATACAACATAAAAATAATAAAGGTATCTACCACTTTTTATCATAATTAATAAAGGTTTTAATACTTTTTTTGGCAACCTGTATATTGATTTTAAATCTTATTCTACGTCGTCTAACAAAAAATAATCTTTAGATTCATTACATCCTTTTTCTCTTTCTAACATATATTTATATAATGCAAATTGAGCAAATAAATACAACAACATAGATATAGCAGGAAAAATTACTGTTGACAAATAAAAAAGCTTCAGCACTAAAAGAAACTGAATAATTGCAAAGAAAACAGCATTAATTAGAAGCCAAAAATTCTTTCTACATTCATTAATCATATAATTTGAAAGAGCTAATCCTCCTAAAAAGAAAGAAACAACACTTGTATCAAATAAATATAGATACCTTTATCTAATTCATTTTTAGTTAAAAAAGTTAAATACCCAAATGCCGTAAAAAGGAAGACTCCCTATTACAACGGGTAACTTTTTTTTTGATTGGCTGATCTTGAATTACCAAGTATATTACAAGACCTCTATATATAAAAAAGAAAACAGAAGCTATTACAGCACTATTAAAAGTTCTTGAAACAAAAAGGATATTAGCAATTAAGAGAAAAAACAGAGATAACAAAAAATAAATATTCCGCTCATAAGAAACCTTCCAGTACATGAACATCATGATAGGCATCAATAAAGGTTTTAATATATATATCATTAAAATTTGATTGAAATATTCGGCTATAACTTCAAATAATCCAATTATAAAAAATAAAATCAAAAATCCTTTTTCTTGAGATTGTTTTTCGCTGTGAAGCATATCTTTTAAAAATAAATTAAACTCTTTATTTGTGATTCTAAAATTACAATTAATTTTTTTTAAAAAAATAGCACACCCTACTTATTTCCTTATGTTTACATAAAAAAAAAGAATCAATATCATATAAAAGAAATCTTTCCGATATTCGTAAAAAAATATAAAAAAAGCTGTTCATTTACGAACAGCTTTTTGTTTTCTTTAAAAGAAAAAATCATTCATTATGCAAAAAAGACTGTCTATTTAATAATGTTTCTTCTGTTTCTACATGATTATCATCCGGAACACAACAATCTACTGGACATACTGCGGCACATTGTGGCTCTTCATGAAATCCTTTGCATTCAGTACATTTACCGGAACAATATAATATACATCATCTGAAATAGGTGTTTGTGCAGCTTCTGCATCTACTTCCGTTCCATCAGCTAAAATTATTTTACCTGTTAATTTTGTACCATCTTTCCATCTCCAATCATCCGCTCCTTCATAAATTGCAGTATTAGGACACTCTGGCTCACATGCCCCACAGTTAATACATTCGTCTGTAATTATAATTGCCATATTTTTATGCTTTATGCCTCAAGCCCTAAGCTATAAGCGTTCAACTATTTTAAAAGCTTTAGAGGAAGTACATACAGTCTAAAGCTAAATATCTTATTTTTGTACAAAAATACAACCTAAACCATATATAAGCAAGTAACCTATGTCACAAAAAGAAATTATTATTGCATTTTCTAAACTAGGAAATTTTCTAAAACAATTTACTCCACAAGGCAATTTAGTAAATAATCAAATAGCCTACAACGAACTTTTTTTTGACTCATTTGCTGAACTTATACAAATATCAAAAGCACATAATGGATGGTTTACAACTGAACAAGTTTATTTTTCAATTCAATCTTGGACAGAAGCTTTAACAGAAAAAAATCTGATTAAATGGCTAAGCCCTTATACTTACAACGAAACATCACCTAAAACAATTGCTCTTGTTTTAGCAGGCAACATACCTTTAGTAGGATTTCATGATTTTATATCTGTTTTAGTAAGTGGAAATAAGGTATTAGCTAAGTTATCATCTAATGATCAAAAGTTACTCCCTTTTTTAGCTAAATATTTAAAAAAAATAGAGCCTAAACTTGAAGAAAGAATTTTTTTTACAGAAGAAAAATTAGAAAATTTTGATGCCGTAATTGCTACAGGAAGCAATAATACAGCTCGTTATTTTGAATACTATTTTAGGAATAAACCTGCTATTATACGCAAAAATAGAAACTCTGTAGCCTTATTAGATGGTACTGAAAGTAAAGAAGATTTATTTTTGTTAGGTGATGATATTTTTAGATATTTTGGTTTAGGTTGCCGTAATGTTTCCAAAATTTTTGTTCCTAAAAATTATGATTTCAAATTATTTTTTGAAGCTATTTATCCTTATGGTGATATTATTCATTATGAAAAATATGCTAATAATTACGACTACAACAAAGCCGTTTTTTTAATGAGTTTATTTAATATACTAGACAATGAGTTCTTAACAATAAAAGAAGATAATAGTTACGCTTCTCCTATTTCTTCATTATTCTATGAATATTATGATAATATAGAAGACGTTAAAAATCGTCTTATTAACGATAAAGATCTCATCCAATGTATTGTTTCAAACCAATTAACAGAAAACAGTATTCCCTTTGGCCAAACACAAAAACCAAAACTTTGGGATTATGCAGATAATATTGATACTATTGCTTTTTTAAATTCATTATAAAAATGAGTATCAAATTTTCAGATATTATAAAAGGACAAAAAGAAAAAGAAACTCATGTACACGAACCTCGCTTTAACTTAGAAGCTCGTGTTAATGCCAATCGATTATATGTTAAATCTAATAATAAGCAAACTATGAAAAAACACAATTATAGTGCAGGCCCTTGTATTTTACCTCAAGAAGTATTTAACCAATCTGCAAAAGCTATTTTAGATTTCAATGGTATGGGATTATCTCTTCTAGAAATTTCACATCGTAGTGATGCGTTTGTGGCTGTTATAGAAGAAGCGCGTTCTTTAGCACTTGAACTTTTAGACTTACAAAACAAAGGTTATCAAGCTCTTTTTTTGCATGGAGGAGCAAGTCTGGAATTTTTAATGGTTCCTTATAATTTAATGAAAGTAAATGGGAAAGCAGGTTACTTAGAAACAGGTACTTGGGCAAGTGGAGCAATTAAAGAGGCAACTCTTTTTGGTGAAACCCTTATTTTAGCCTCTTCAAAAAGGAACATTTTAATCACATTCCTAAAGATTATAATATACCCAATGATTTAGATTATTTTCATTGCACCAGCAACAACACTATTTATGGAACTCAAATGAAATCATTTCCTGAAACCAATAGTATCATGGTTTGTGATATGAGTTCAGATATTTTTTCAAGAAAATTAGATTTTAGCAAATTTGATCTAATTTATGCCGGTGCTCAAAAAAACATGGGACCTGCTGGCGTAACTCTAGTTGTTGTAAAAGAAGAAATATTAGGAAAAACAGGGCGTGTTATTCCATCTATGCTAGACTACCAACTCCACATTGCTAAAGAAAGCATGTATAATACTCCTCCCGTTTTTTCTATCTATACCTCCTTACTAACATTACAATGGTTAAAAAAGATGGGCGGAATTCATACTATTGAAAAAAATAAACAATGAAAAAGCCAATTTATTATACAATGAAATAGATCGAAATCCTTTATTCGAAGGAACTGCTGTTATTGAAGACAGAAGTTTAATGAATGCTACATTTACACTAAAAAACACAAAACATGAAACACTATTTGATCAACTTTGGGAAAAATCAGGTATTTCAGGATTAAAAGGTCATCGTTCTGTTGGCGGCTATAGAGCCTCTCTTTATAATGCTTTACCATTAGATAGCGTTCAAATCTTGGTGAATGTAATGAAAGAATTAGAAAATTTAGTTTAAAAACAACCTTTATAAATGAAAATATTAGCCAATGATGGTTTATCTAGTCAAGCCATTTCCTTATTAAAAAAAATGGTTTTGAAGTATTGACTACCAAAGTAGCACAAGAACAGTTAAGTAATTATATTAATAATAATCAAATAGAAATACTTATTATACAGAATGCTACAAAAATCAACCAATCCATTATCGATACTTGTTCTAATATAAAAGTAATCGGCAAATTAGGTATTGAAATGATTACTCCTAACCTTCCAGATACTATAATTTTTTTAAATACACCAAATGCCCCTGTAAATGCTGTTGCAGAACTAGCAATAGGACATCTTATTTCGGGTGCTCGTTATTTACATGATTCCAATAGAAATATGCCACTAGAAGGCGATACTCATTTTCATGAATTAAAAAAAGTATATGGTAACGGGTTAGAATTAAAAGGAAAAACTTTAGCAATCATTGGACTAGGAAAAATTGGTAAGGCTGTAGCTCAAAAAGCACTAGGATTAGGAATGAAAGTTATTGCTACAGCTAAAGAAACAAAACAAATACCTATTGAATTTGAATTTTTCTCAGGACAAAAAATAACAATTCCAATTGATGTAATGCCTCTAGAAAACATACTCCCTTTGGCCGATTTCATCTCTTTACATGTGCCAGAGCAAAATAACTATCTCTTAACCGCTACCGAATTTGAAAAAAATGAAACAAGGTGTAGGTATCATTAATTGTTCCAAAGGGGAATTGATTAATGAAGTAGATTTAATTAACTATTTAGAAAACAAAAAAATCAGCTTTGCTGGTTTAGATGTTTTCCAAGGAGAACCTAATCCCGCCGTACAATTATTAATGCATCCTGATATTTCATTAACACCACATATTGGAGGCACTACTTCTGAAATTTTAGAAAAAATGAGCATGGAAATGGCTCATAAAATTATTGATTTATATATATAAAATATATCCATTTTAATTATTATTTTTATATTGTAATCAAAAAACAAATAAAAATGTCAGGAATTTTAGATTTAATCAATAACGGAGTAGGAAAACAAATTATTGAAAATATAAGTAATAAAGTAGGTACATCTGAAGGGGAAACAACAAATGTATTAAATTCTGCATTACCTCTGCTAGTCAATGCAATGCAAAATAATTTAAGTACTGAAACTGATGCTACAGGTTTATTAGGAGCATTACTAAACGACAAACAAAATAGTAATTCATTAGAGAATCCTAAAAGTTTGGTTAATGATGGAATAGAAACGCAAGATGGATCAAAAATATTAAAGCATATTTTAGGCAATAACCAATCACTTTTAGAAAAAAACATAAGTTTGTCCACGGGTATTGCAACAGACAAAATTAACTCTATTTTACAAATGGCAGCCCCTTTATTAATGTCTTTCTTAGCAGGTAAAGCAAAATCAGCCAATATACAAAATGGTACTGATTTAGTAGGTTTATTAGAAAATATATTAGGGAAAAATTCATCCATTACATCTATGTTAGACCAAGATGGTGACGGTAAATTAAGTATTAACGATGCTATGGCTGTGGCTAATAAAAAAGGAGGTATAAGTGGATTATTAGGAAAGCTTTTTGGTAAATAATAATTATGTTATTTAAATCCTGATTACGCGTTAGAGATTTAAAAAAACACATTTTATTAATTATCAAAACCATACAAAATTAAGAATTAAAATCACCAGACACCTAAACCATTTTATTTCAATAAGTTATAAAATTTATTTTTCTAATGCGTAATTCTATCTAACGTATCTAAAATTATTCTATATGAGACAACATGGTGTTTGATCATTGATTTGTATCAAAGGGCTTCCAAATGGAAGCCTTTTTACATTTCAGCCAAAATTATATCTTAATAATAATTGGTATTAAATTATACTTTAAAAATTTTTTATCAATCAACTTAAAATCATTATTACACATTTATATTTTACAACCCTTTTAAAAAATTAAACACTCCTATTAACATCAGACTATAATTGATTTTTTAAAAAAAATATTTTCCAATAAAACCTAACATAAAATCTAGTGAAAAGTTACCTATTTAATTTTTAGTTATAAATATTGTTATTTTTTCTGTTTTTTAAAAAAATAAATAACATTTTTTCTCATATAATTGTTTTTTTTATTAAATTTAGGCAACATATATACCCCAAAAGTAATGGTTGAAATTGACATCGAAAAAGAAAATAAAGCAATCGCACAAGAGTATAAAGAACTACTTCGTATAAGCTATCAAACGTTAAGTGATGAAGACAAAAAAATGATCCGAAAAGCATTTGATTTTGCGGTTGATGCTCACCAAGATCAAAGAAGAAAATCAGGTGAAGCTTATATTTTCCATCCCATAGCAGTTGCCAAAATTGTAGCTGGAGAAATTGGATTGGGAGCTACAAGTATAGCTGCTGCATTATTGCATGATGTGGTAGAAGATACAGATATAACCGTAGAAGAAATAGAAAACGCATTCAATCCTAAAGTAGCCCAATTAGTAGCTGGCTTAACTAAAATTTCACAAGTTAAAAAGGATATGAACATATCAATGCAAGCTGAAAATTTCAGGAAAATGCTTTTAACACTCAATGATGACGTAAGAGTTATTATCATTAAACTAGCCGACCGTTTACATAATATGCAAACAATGGAATCAATGGCAGAACACAAACAGTTAAAAATTGCTTCCGAAACACTTTACATATATGCCCCCCTAGCCCATCGCCTTGGACTTTATAATATAAAAACTAAACTAGAAGATTTAGGATTAAAATATACTGAACCCATTGTATATAGCGATATTGTTAGTAAAATAAAAGAATCAAAAGAAGAGCAAGATGCTTATATAAAAAGCATATCTGATGTTTTACAAAAATCATTAGATCAAGAAGGAATAGATTACATAATAAAAGGAAGACCTAAATCAATCTACTCCATTCGAAGAAAAATGGCAGTACAAAAAGTAAGTTTTGATGAAGTATACGACAAATTCGCCTTACGAATCGTATACAAATCCAATTCACACGATGAAAAATTCCTAGCTTGGAAAATTTATTCAATTGTTACAGATCATTACCGCCCTTCACCTAGCCGTTTAAGAGATTGGATTTCTTCTCCCAAATCTACTGGATACGAAGCACTACACATAACCGTAATGGGACCTTTAGGACGTTGGGTAGAAATACAGGTCAGAAGTGAAAGAATGGATGAAATTGCTGAAAAAGGCTATGCTGCACATTACAAATACAAACAAGGAGCAACAGAAGAAACGAGTCTTGACACTTGGTTAAACCTCTTAAGAGAAGCTTTAGAAAATGCAGATAGTAATGCCGTTGACTTTGTTGAAGATTTTAAAATGAATCTTTACGCAAAAGAAATATATGTTTTTACCCCTAAAGGAGAAATCAAATCATTACCAAAAGGAGCTACTGCTCTAGATTTTGCTTTTTCAGTCCATTCTGAAATAGGTATCAAAACACGAGGTACAAGAGTTAACGGTAAATTAGTACCATTAAATCATGAACTTAAAAGTGGTGATCAAGTAGAGATTATTACTTCTCAACATCAAAAACCAACCGTTACATGGCTAGATTATGTTACTACCTCAAGAGCTAAAAATAAAATTAGAAATGTTTTAAATGAAAACACTAAAAAATTGCAGAAGACGGCAAAGAAATACTAGAAAGAAAACTTCGCCACTTAAAAATAAATTTTAATGAAAATACAATCAATGAACTGGTAGCTTTCCTAAGATTAAAAACGAGTTTAGACTTGTTTTATCGAGTAGGTATTGGTTCTATAGACAATCAACAACTAAAAGATTACGCTGCTCAAAAAAACAATACTTTCATTAACTTCTTTAGAGGAAAAATAAAAAAAGGACAAACATTTAGTCCAGAAAGCATTCAAAAAGAAGAAATAACTCAAAAATATGATTTACTTGTATTTGGAACAGAACAAGATCGCCTAGATTATAAACTTTCTAGTTGTTGCAACCCTATATCTGGCGATCCCGTTTTTGGTTTTATAACTATAAATGAAGGTATTAAAGTACACAAAAGAGATTGTCCTAATGCTATCAGCTTACAATCTCATTATGCTTATCGTATTATCTCTGCAAAATGGATTGATTCTACTCAACAAGATTTTAAAGCTACATTAAAAATTACAGGAATGGACACCCTTGGACTTACTAACGAATTAACGAGAGTTATATCTAATAACTTAAATGTAAACATCCAAAGTATCTCTTTAAGTGGAGAAGCAGGACTCTTCACAGGACATATAACGGTAATAGTTCCTAATATTTCCATACTAAAAAAAATGATTGAAGGAATTAAAAGAATTGACGGAGTCGAAAAAGTAACACGAGAATACACTAATTAAAAATAAAAAACTAATAACTATTTATTACAAACCAAATGATATTCGTTATCCCCAAGTCTCATACATTTTTAAATAAAATTTAGTAAAAATATTTTTTAGATTATATAATGAATAAAGTTTTAGTAGACAGAAGATTTTTTGAGTTTATTAATTATTATTAACCAAAAAATTAGACATTAGACTTCATTATGAAACAAAATTTTTCAATAAATTCAAGTCTTAAAAAAAAATTAAAAGAAAAAATAATGAACTATTTTAATGATTAAAATGGAATACATGTTTGAACTTGAAGAAAAATAAAGTAAAATAGATTTCTAATATTACATTTGAGATTAAATAAATTCAAAAAATGAAGAACTCCAATCTAAAACATTTGGGCTGGTTTTAAACATTATAAAACCAGCCCTTTTTTCATCTTAAGTTTACTGTTCTACTTAAGATTAAAATATCTACAGTCAAACATTTATACCTCTTTTTGGTATATTTTTTTTGTGTTTTAATAACTTAATAACGAAAAAATAACAAAAAAGTCCCCATCTTCCTTGTATATTTGTTAAAGTTTTAAAAATCCACAATAAAACAATTTAGATCTGTGCGATAAAAAAAACTAAATAATTGCGCTATAGCATAAAGAAACAAAATAAATATTAAACTTTTTAGTTGAACATATTTGAAGGTATATATAAAAACATAATTTATGACTTTACTCTTTTATTCAATATTTAAAACTAATCCAAGCATACTATTTATTATTAAAATCCTTATACTCTTTTATTTCTTCTTCTAATAATTCTATAGCTCGGTTACGTATCTTTTGTGCTGTTTCCGAATTATTGAAATATCTAAGAGCGCTATAAATTGTTTGTCTTGAAACCTCTTGAAACTCTTTCCTAAGAACTTGATGATGTTTAGTACCTAAATTAATTGACGACCCCATAAACTTGCTTTATTATATTTACATTTGTAAATGTACTCACAAAGAGCACAAGCAAATATATATACTTTTTTTCAAACAAATTATGATTTATTAACTTTTTTTCAAACACCATGTCCATCCAAGAAAGAATCCTACAATATATTAATTACAAAACAATTACACCCTATAAATTTTGCAAAGAATTAGGCTTTGCAATGGGTTACCTTGATAAAAGAGGTGCAATAAGAACAGACAATTATTTGAAAATTATAGAACATTATAAAGACCTAAACCCTGAATGGCTATTAAAAGGAGAAGGCAATATGTTAAAAGATTATAATAATAATAATAAAATTAATGAAAATGAAAAAATAAATTACAAAGAATTAGCCGAAGCCAGAGAAGAAATAATAAATTTATTAAAAGAAAAGATAAATTCACTTACAGAAGAAAATTTTATTCTAAAAGCACGTCTAACAAAACAATAAAGTATAAAAATCAAAAAAACACTAAAATTTTATCGTAATTATGTTAAAAAAATAACTTTCAAAATAAAACTTATTTTTATTTTTTGCCCTTATCATTAACCAACTTATTATGTATATTCTACATCTTATTATATTAATTTCATTACTTATCTCCCATTTTATTCAAATTAATTTAAGATGTTTTTTTATTAATCTACTCATATTAAGATAGATAAAAAATATTTTATTAAAATAATCATGAACTAACACTGAAACGATAATTAATATTTTTTTATTCTTCTTTTATAATATTTAGCATTATTTTTTAAATTCTAAATTCAAATAAATAGTTTTTTGTTAGATTTGTCCAAGGAGACAAACATACATAATAGTTATGTAAATACAAAGTTAAATATATGTTTTTAACATAACTATTATGCTTTTAAAAGCTAAAATAAGTAAAAATGGATGCTAATACTATAATTTTAGAAATTAAAAAAAGGGGGTTAACAGGTTATAAAATAGCTGAAGAAACAAAACTTACAGAAGTAGGTATTAACAAAATATTGAATGGCACTTCAAAAAAACCAAGAAAATCTACTCTACAAATATTACATAACTATTTGATTAATGAAAATAAATTAGATCAAAATTATAATTACAATGAACCTGAACTAAACTCTTTAAAAATAGAATTAAAAAAGGCTTATGATAAAATTTCTTTTCTTAAAGAACAAAATGATTTCTTAAAGGAGCAAATTTCTTTTTATAAAGAAAAGTCATATCATACTGATTTAGTACATACAATAGATGACAAAATTGATTATTTATATGAAACTTTTAAGGAAAAAGAATTAATAAATCAATTAAACAAAATGATAAAAAAAACGAAAAAGCCTCAATTATAGAGGCTTTTTAAAAAACATATTAACACAATCTCTTTTTATTTTTGAATTTTCTTCAGCTTGTATTCTCCTGTATTCTTTTAAACATTGAGAAAATATTTTCCTAACAGTATCTTCATCTATTTCATCATTATCATACGACTCATTGGCTAATTTTGAAAGACGTATTAATTCATCATATTTACTCATAAGCTAATACTTATTTATTACTATACATGATAAATCCAAC
This sequence comes from Flavobacterium davisii, assembly GCF_019565505.1. Classification (GTDB taxonomy): domain Bacteria; phylum Bacteroidota; class Bacteroidia; order Flavobacteriales; family Flavobacteriaceae; genus Flavobacterium; species Flavobacterium davisii. The sequence continues at coordinate 3,357,855 of NZ_CP067378.1, read as the reverse complement.
ATTTTTTCAAGAAACATAATTTTCTTTTTCGTTTCTTCCTTTTCAATTTTTCTTTCTTTTTTATTTTACACATTACTATTATAAAAAAAACGAATAAGAGTACTAAAAAAATTGTGTGAATTTTTGAACATCCATAATCTGTTTTATCTTCTCTTAAAACCCATAATAAATAATGCGTATAGGTATAAAAAGGAAATATATAACTAATTCTATAAGGTCTCAAATTGGCTCCTATAACTATCAAAATAGGAGCTACAATGATAGATGTTGCACAAACTAAATCAACTGAATTATTATAACCATAATTATTACTAAGGTTAACATTATAAAACATTACATATTTATCTAAATAAGATATTAACGCAGATGCTATAATAAATATTGAGCCTAAAGTTCTATACATTTTTAATCAATTCTTAAGAGGTATTACTATGCCTCTTTATCTATTTAATTTCTAAAAAAATGATTAATATAAATCACTAATCTCTTTTTGTCTGATCTTAGTTTTTATTAACTATGAAATCAAATCGTTGAATCCCTAGATCACTTACATTATTAAAGAGCTAAAAATTAAAAGTTTATATATTTTTTATACTAAAAAAGAATTTTACTTAAAGAAGTCCATTCTTAAATTTTTAAAAACTCTAAAAGATATAAAGTTAAAACAAACCATATTTTTTAATCACTTTTAAACACCTAAGGCGTTAACAGCCTTTTTAACCCGATATTCTTTTTAGAGTTTCCATTTAGGGGGTCCAATCCCTTTTCTATTTTAACTGTAACTATGCTATTTCTATCTTTAAAAGATAGACAATGCAACTATTAATCAATAATACTTTAATTATTAATTAAGAAGTCTTACAGGGCGCAATTTACTTGCTTTAATTTTAATAAAACTGAGGTTTTCCCGTATATTTTGTTAAAATTCAAAAGGCTTATTGAAGTTATAAAAAGATCTTTTTATATAAAATTCAAAAAAAGAGATCTCCAAAAATTAAAATCAAATTATCTCTTTTTTTAAGATAGGTGAATTATTATTAAAAAACTTTGTCATATAGTAGTTATCCGTTTCCTAATTCTAATTGATTTTTTACTAGGTTAAAATAATCTCCTTTTTTATCAACCAGTTCTTGGTGATTTCCTTTTTCTACTAACTGCCCTTGTTTTAAAACGATAATTTGATCTGCTTTTTTTACAGTCGATAAACGATGTGCTATAATAACAACTGTTTTACCTTTAAAAAACATCTGAAGATTATCATGAATTATTTTTTCATTTTCTGCATCTAATGCTGAAGTAGCCTCGTCAAAAAGATAAATTCTGGATTTTTATAAACAGCGCGAGCAATTAAGATACGTTGTTTTTGTCCTCCACTTAATTCTATACCTGAGTTCCCTACTTTAGTATTAAATCCCATAGGTAATATTTTTATTAATTCTAAAATATTTGCCATTTTGGCAGCGTTAATTAATTTAGTTTCATCTATTATTTCATCCGATATTGCAATATTTTCTGCAATTGTTCCACTAAATATTTTACCATCTTGTAAAACAATACCGCATTTTTTTCTCCAATCATTAGCCGAAATTTTTTCTAAATCTAATTCGTCTAATTGAATGTTTCCCTTTGTTGAAGGATAATAAGAAAGTAATAATTTTAAAAGAGATGTTTTTCCACTTCCACTTGCTCCTACAATTGCAGTAATACTATTTTGCGGAATTGAGAAAGATATATTTTCTAAAACAAATGGATTAAAATTCCCGGGATATTTAAAAGAAACTTCTTTTATTTTGATAGTTTTAAAAATATTATCTGCTACATTTATTTTAGTTTTATGATCTTCTTCTTCATTATCGTAAATCGTACTTATACGCTTGTTAGCAATTGAAGTATCTTGTGTATCTCTAACAAATGTAACTAGGTTTTGAATAGGAGTCGTTAACTGACCTATTATGTATGAAATACTTAATAATGTACCTAATGTCATTTCTCCTTTTATAATAAAATAAGCACAAATGGCAATAGCTATGATTTCTTTAAACTTACTTAAAAATTCAACTCCTATATTTTGATACATATTTAGAAATAAATTGCGAAGTTCTAGTTTATTTATTTTTTTCTGAATATCTAAGATCTTATTTACTGTTTTATATTGAGCGTGATTTATTTTTATTTCAGGCATATTCATTACAAATTCATAAATGCCATTACTATTTTCCGACTGCCCTAAAAACATAGCGTATTCTAACATGGCCCTTTTACGTAAAAAAAAAGACAACCCAAATTATTGAAAATACCGATAAAGTCGTATATATACTAAATATAATAGGATTAAAATAACAAAGTAAACTACTAAATATTAGTATATTAAAAACACTCAAACTAAAATCAATTCCTTTCCAAGTGATAAAATTTTGTATTTTATTTTGATCTTGAATTCGTTGTAAGGTTTCTGTATTAAGTCTGGTATCAAAAATCGAATAGGAAGGCGCATTAATTTTAGTAGTAAATTTTCTTTTAATAAAATGCTTAATTGATAATTGATTTTTGTTAAAAATAAGGTACTTAAAAAATCAGAAATAAAACTAGATATGAAAAGTACCATTTGTGCAACTAAAAAATAATAAACTACATGAATTTCTTTTAAGTTAATACCTGAGTCAATAATTTTCTGAAAGGTAAATGGAATAAAAAAGAAGTAATTAAACTTATAATCAATAGTATAATTGAGCTTAAATACTTCCACTTATTTATTTTTAGAAAAGTAAAAGCGATTCTAAATAGAGGTGATTTTGATATTGATTTTTTTACTTCTTGTTGCCATTTAAATTTTTTAAAATTTTCTGTTTCTTGAAATACAATACCTACTCCTTTTTCATTATTTCCTTGCCATTCTTTTACAAATATTTTACTTTCTAAAATTATTTTCCCGTAACGAGGATCTAATATATGATATAAAATTTGTCCTTTTTTGTAGGTTATTTTTTCAAGTACTACAAAATGATCTTGTTTCCAAAATAAAATTGAAGGTAAAGGGATTTCTTCAAGTTCTTGTTGTGTTAATTTTAAAGGGGTTGTTTGAAATCCTATATCTGATGCTACTTCTACTATATCTTGAATAGAAACCCCGATTCTAGTAAATTCAAATTGTTCTTTTACTTGGGATAGTGTAACTTTTTTTCCATGATAACTAATGATCATAGCTAAGCATGCAGCACCACAATCAGTACTTTCAAGTTGATTAAAAAAAGTTATTTTAGGCTTCTTGTAATATCGCATTTTCTTTTAGTATTTCCTCTATCTTTGTTAAAACAACCTTATTTTTTTCAGATTCATCACCATGAAAAACACAATATTCTTTTCCTTCATTTTCCATAGCATGTTGAGTACATCCTCCATTACACAATGGCATAATTTTACAAGTAAGGCAGGGTTTGTTTTTAAATTTAGAATCCATTCTTTTATCTAAATAATCATTTTCCCAAATTAAATCTCCTTCTTTCGAAATATATCCTGCTCTATTTTCAGAAAGAAAATCTCTTGCAGTGCATTTAAATAAATCTCCATTATAATTAATTGTTGCACTATTTCTTTTATCTGCGTAACAAGATGCTTTTACATTATTTGGAGAATAAATGACATTGGTTTTAAATCCTCTGGATTGCATAATAGCAACATTTTCCATTAAAATCTTATTACTATTATCCAACTTATCATTTTGCCATACGCGATGAAAATCTATCAGTAATTTGTCTTTTCTAATTTCCATCGGGATGTCTTCAAAATCATCAATGATTTTAAAACATTTATGAATATTTTTATCGGTATAATTTATACGGAGTGTAATATTAAAACGTTCATTTAAAAGTAATTTTTTAATATTTGCTATAATTTCATTATAGCTTCCTTTTTTTTTATTTACAAACCGAACTTGATCATGTTCTTCTTTATAACCATCTAAAGTGATTTGTAAACTAGCATACATATCCTTTTTTTGAAAATATTCTATAAAATAATCATTAACTAAGTATCCGTTTGTAGTAAAACTTATGGCGTATTTTTTATTATGATAAATACTTTTTTCTCTTACATGATCAATCAATGGGACAACGTTCATTTTAAAGTATAACAGGGGTTCTCCTCCAAAAAATGATAAGGAAAAATATTCTATCTCTGGTTTTGAAATGGTTTTTGTAACCATTTTTTTTACTGAGTCTAGAACGGAATATTCTAATTTAGAATCTTTAATATGAGTTTCATAGCAGTACCAACATTTAAAATTACAATTCATTGTAGGATTTACTGTTAGTAAAAAGGTTGTGTGATTTTCATCTGTTTTTTTACTTATTTCTCTCAATTTTTCTGTTTCATCTATATCGTTATCAATAATGAAATTATTTTCGGATAAATAGTTAAAAAAGGTAGGATGTATTTCTTTTAAACCATTAATTCCTTCTATAATAGAAGCATTTAATATTTCTTTTAATTCCCCTTCTATGAAAAGAAATTTTTGTTCTAATGAATTATACAACGCATATTTCCCTTCATAAGGCAATATCGTATTAAAGCGGCTATATTTTTTCATAATTTTATTTTTTTAGATTATTTATTTTTAAAATTAAAATAATACACACTTTGCCTTTTGATAAAGGATATAAAAAGATTTATTATTTGTTTTTTTATCTACTTTTTTGTACCACAACCTGGCACACAGTTCCCTATACAGTTACTGTTTATACCTTTTTCTTTTGTTACTTTTTGCTTTTTACAAGTAGCTGCTGCACAATTTCCTCCATGACAATTATTGGCTAAATTAGATTCTTCATAATCAATAGCGTTTATAGTAAAAACGTTAGAAAATCCTCCTATAAGTTTTTGATTATCAATTTGATCTATTTTTTCAAAATTAATATTTTTCATAAATTGAATGGATTTATAATTAGAAGTTGTCCGAAAAGTATATATTAATATTTATTTTTTCTCTAGATGATTAGAAACCTAAAAATTTATATTATATAATGTTCTTCCTAGCATAAAATATTTTTGCCTTTTGGAGATAATAGGCTTTCCGGACATCTTCTTTTATTCATTAAATTTAATTATTAAACTTCTAATGCACTGGTATCAGCTCCACAGCCTGCTACGCAGTTTCCGCTTTGACAATTATTAGTTTGTCCACATTTATAATAATTGTCTCCTTCTTTTAACATACCTCCTACCCCATTTATTGTCAAAGCGGTAGAGAAACCTCCTTTTAATATATCGCCATTAATTTCAAGAGTTTCAAATTTTGATAGATCAAATTTTTCTGTTTTGTTTGTTTTCATTTTTACTAGAATAAATGTTATTGTGTTATTTCTGCTTATTATTTCGCCGAGCAGTCGGTTAATTTGCGCAAATAGATATCTAAAATTCTTGTTTTTTGTATTGTACACTACAAAGACAAGAGTTTAAATATTTTTAGTTGGTTCTATTTTTTTCCTCTTCGTTACTTCCTTTTCTATTTTTGTTGTTTACTTTACTATTTCCCCATTTGTATATCAACTGTATGTTAATATATCGAGAGTCATAGTATCCTTTATATTGAGATTCAATAGAATTTCGAGTACTTAATGTCTTAAAATCGTTTGTTTTTAAAAAGATTTTCGACTGTAAGAATAGCTTGTAGTTTTTTTCTAAAAAAGTCCTCTTCCATAGAGACTGATGAGTGTTCTTTGATAATTATAAACCAAATCGCTCGATTTATTCGGAAAAATATAACTGATATCAAAGCCTGCTGATATAGTTTTGTCTTTTTTTAAAATAAAATTATTACTTGTGTTTATTTGTACTCCTAAACCTTCATTACTCTTGGGAGTTAAAGGATAAATTTTAGAATCGGAATGTTGAAAATAGACATATAAGTTGTTTTGATTTTCCCACCATTTTTTTTTGTCATAATTCAGCATTTGATTAAATCCAATACTATAGTTATCATAATAATTTAATTGTATTATTTTTTGTGAGTATTCATCAGAACTAAGTATAACTACTTGTCCAAAATTGTTGGTTTCTTTAGAAAAAAATAAACTTGAACTGGTATTATCTTTGTAATTAAAATTTAATTCTAAATTATTTGATAAACAAGGTTTTAAATTTGGGTTTCCTTCTGAATAAGAAAATTTTGAGGTATACCATCTGAATGGATTTAGGTTAGAAAAACTAGGTCGATAGATTCTTCTTGAGTAACTAAGTGAAATTGTTTTTCTATCATTTATCTTATACATACAATAAGCTGTTGGGAAAAACTGTATATAATTTATAGTTGTAATTTTATTTAAAGTAACAGCGTTTCCCTCAGTTTGTGTATTTTCAATACGTAAACCGAATTGTGTTTGCCATTTTTCTTTTGCAAAGGTTTTATTTCCGTTTATATAAATGGCTTGTGTGTTTTCTTTAAATTTAAACTTATTACTTTGGTTATTATCCCATATTGGTTGCCCTGTTGTTATATCAAATAAATTTACATCATTATCGGTTTTCGAAAATGATAATCGCATACCATAATTTAGATTAAGCCATTTTAATGGATGTTGCATATCAAATTGTGTTGCAATATTATAGATGTTTTGATTGGTTTGATTCAGTGTATTTTGAACTCCTGTTAATACCCCTGATTGAGGTAGAGCCAAGGTATTGGTATTAAAATTACGATTAACGCTGGATTGGTATCGCAAATAATCTATGTCTATGCTTAATTTTTTACCTATTGTATCTAAATCTATATTTGAATGGAAGTTAAGGGTATTTAATTCTTTTTTTCGTTTACTTTCTCCTTTTGAATTAATGTTAGCTGTTTGTTGTTGGGTTATATTATCTAGAAGAATTACCGTGTTTGAATCATCAATATTGGGTTTATTTGTATTGTTTATATATTGTACTCCTAAGCTCCATTTTTTGTTTATTTGATAATCATATCCTAATCTATTACTCCAAATATTAGAGTAATATTTTCCTGTACCGTTATTCTGCCATTGTTGGTTAGGATAGTGAATTGTCGAACTTTCAATACCTTGGTTACTACCATTTGTATAAAGTGTGCTTACCACACAGCTATTTTTGTCTTTTTTATAAGTAAATGTTCCTCCTAATCCACTTGTAAAATAAGTATTTTGTTTTAGATTCGCTCTTACGCTTGCATTCCAACTATCATTTTTTGCTTTCTTCAGGACAATATTAACTAAGCCACTATTTCCTTCCGCACTATATTTTGCTGGTGGTGTTGTAATAACTTCTATTAATTTTATGTTCTCTGCAGCTATTGTTTTTAGATAATTTATTAAATCATCACCCAATAATGGTAGTAATCTACCATCTACCATTAATCCTATTCCACTTTTTCCTATCATTGTGATTGCTTCATTTTGAATCCTTATTCCCGGGTTACTTTTAAGGCTTCTAGGGCATCTCCGCTTGAGGCTCTAGCAGAATTTTGTACATTAAAAATTACTTTATCTACTTTACGTTCTATTATTTTTTTTGAGGATATTATAGCTATTTCTTCTAATTCTTTTGTTTCGTCAGCATATAAAATTCCTAGGTTTATGTTTTCATCTACTTGAATATTTTTTTCTGCAATGGTTATTCCTAACTGCTTGATTTGTATATTATAATTTCCTTGTGCAATAGTTATTTTAAACTCTCCTTGTTCATTTGTTAATTGACTGGCTATTGCTTTATTTTCATTAGTTAATACAATTATCTCTGCCATTTTTATTGGTGTGTTAGTCTTTTTCATTAGTTTACCTGTAATGGTAAATTGTGCATTAATAATTATTGGATTTCCTAAAAAAACATCCAAAAAATAATTTGTTTTAGTTGTTGCATTCTTTATAATAAAATGTATTTTTTTAAATAATGGGGCTAATATTAATATTTCTTATTTTTTTTAAAATTTTAATCTAAACCTTTTCTTCTTAAAACTTTTATATCGAAGTCCTATTTCCTTAAATTTTAAAAACTAATATTTATTCAAGTGTTTATTCTTTATCTTTTGTTAAAGATATTCTGTTTCATTTCCTTTTCAATTCTACTTTATGATTTCAAATTTCAAGAGTATTCTCAACACATAAGCAACTGTTAATCAGTATATTTAAATTGAATAACGAAATTTAATTAGTTTTAAATTAACCTTGTTATGGTTTTTCCGTATATTTTGTTAATTTTTTAAAACAACAACTTATTTTAAAACAAAAAAAAGAGAAGGTTATACAAAACCCTCTCTTTTTAGTAATTTAGATTAAAAACAATCTGTTTATCTTGTAAATAATAATTCTCTATATTTAGTTAATGTCCACAATTCGTCGTCAACTAATAATTCTAATTTATCACAATGTTCACGGATTACATCGAAATAAGGTTTTACCTTGTCACAATATGCGTGTGCCATAGCTTCAGAAGAATCTAAATTATTAGCTTTCTTACGCTCTTCGATCATTTGATCTACATTTTTATTGATTCCTTCAATGTGTGCTGAAATTTCTTTAATTAAACCTATTTGTTCTTTAGCTACATTTTCAAAATCAGAACCAAAAATTTCTTTTAATCCTTTTACATTTTCGATTAGAATATTTTGATAACGAATAGCAGTAGGAATAACATGGTTACGAGCAATATCTCCTAAAACTCTTCCTTCAATTTGAATTTTTTAGTATATTCTTCTAATTCAATTTCATAACGAGCCTCTACTTCTACATGATTCATTACTCCCATTTCTTCAAATAGCTTAACCGCCTTTTCTGAAACTTTGGCTTTTAAAGCTTTCGGGGTGGTTTTATGATTACTTAAACCTCTTTTTTGTGCTTCTTCTTCCCAAGCATCACTATAACCATCTCCTTCGAATAAGATATTTTTAGTTTGTTTGATATATTCCCTTAAGATATTAAAAATAGCTTCATCTTTTTTCAAACCTTTTTCTTCAATTAAGGCATCTACTTCTGCTTTAAAAATTTTTAATTGTTTTGCTACAATTGTATTTAAAGTAGCCATAGAGGTAGCACAATTAGCTGATGAACCAACTGCTCGGAACTCAAACTTATTACCTGTAAAGGCAAAAGGAGACGTTCTGTTTCTATCTGTATTATCTAGAAATACATCGGGTAGTCTTCCTACTACGTTTAATTTTAGATCTGTTTTTTCTTCTGGTGATAATTTACCATTTGATACACCTTCTAATTCTTCTAACACTTTTGTTAATTGCTGACCAATAAATACAGAAATAATAGCAGGAGGAGCTTCGTTTGCACCTAATCTATGATCATTACTAGCAGAAGCAATAGAAGCTCTTAATAATTCTTCATAATCATGTACTGCTTTGATTGTATTTATAAAGAAAGTTAAGAATTGTAAATTACTCATTGGTGTTTTTCCCGGTGATAATAAATTAACTCCAGTATCAGTTGCTAAAGACCAATTATTATGTTTACCAGAACCGTTTACTCCTTTAAAAGGTTTTTCATGCATTAGCACTTTAAAATTATGACGTTCTGCTACCTTTTGCATTACATCCATTAATAAGGAGTTATGGTCTACCGCTAAATTTGTTTCTTCAAAAATCGGTGCTAATTCATATTGGTTAGGTGCTACTTCATTATGACGTGTTTTAACAGGGATACCTAATAACATACACTCATTTTCCAAATCGCGCATATAGTTTAGTACACGTGTTGGTATAGAACCAAAATAATGATCTTCTAATTGTTGGCCTTTAGCCGAAGTATGTCCTAGTAATGTTCTTCCTGTAGCTAATATATCAGGTCTAGAAGCAGCTAAAGCGGCATCAACTAAAAAATATTCTTGTTCCCAACCTAAAGTTGGTGTTACTTTTTTAACATTTTTATCAAAGTATTTAGCTACTTCTGTAGCTGCTGTATCAACAGCTTGTAAAGCACGTAATAGAGGTGTTTTATTATCTAATGCTTCACCTGTATATGAAATAAAAACGGTAGGAATACATAATGTAGTTCCAAAAATAAAAGCGGGTGATGTAGGATCCCATGCTGTATAGCCACGAGCTTCAAAAGTATTTCTTATTCCTCCATTAGGAAATGAGGAAGCATCTGGCTCTTGTTGTACTAATTGACTTCCTCCAAATTTTTCTACTGGGTCTGAGCCATCAAAAGATGTTTCAAAAAAAGCATCATGCTTTTCTGCTGTAGTACCAGTTAAAGGCTGAAACCAGTGTGTATAATGGGTTACTCCTTTTGACAAAGCCCATTCTTTCATTCCCATTGCTATATAGTCTGCAATTTTTCTATCAATTTTAATTCCATGTTGAATAGCATTCTGAACGGCTTTATAAGCTTCAGATGTCAAGAATTGACGCATTGCCTTGTCATTAAATACATTGGTTCCAAAAATGGAAGACTTTCTATCTAGTTCTTCTACTATTACAGTTGGACGACTCGTTGCTTTTTGAAGTGATTGAAAACGAAATGTTGCCATAAAAATATTATTATATAGTTTATACCTTGTTATTTTGAAACAAAAATATAAAAAATAATGTTTAAAAAACAAATACCCCTTTATTTTTTATACCTAAAACAAAAAAAAAAGATAGTATTTACAACAAACACCCCCCTTATTCAACTATTCAAAACAAAACATTTTTTATATTCTTTTTTCTATTTCGTACAAGAGGTTTGTGATTTTATATCTTTTTATTTACTCTATTTAAATTTTAAAAATACTGTAAAAGTATTTAAGTAAAATGATCTTCGAGTATTGCTAATAATTAGCGAAAAAATAACTTTTGATACCTATAAAGTAGTATGTATTTAACCTAGATTACGCATTAGACTTCGTTGTGAAACAAAATTTTTCAATAAATTCAAGTGCTCACGGAAAATTTTAGAAGAAGAAATAGTGAACTATTTTGATGATTAAAATTTGAGTACGTGCTTGAATTGGAAGAAAAATAAAGTGGAATAGATTTACTTCGTCTATTCGCTACACTCGGGTCTAATGCGTAATCTGGGTTTAATTGGTAACCTTAAAATATATTCTCCTTTTTTATATTATTTATCTGAGAAATAACCATTAATAATACGCCTATTAACATTAATAAAGAAATGTATACTAAAACTTCATTTGTAAAAGGTAAATAAATAGAAAAAAAAGGTAAACATCCTTGACTAAATAAAAAAACTTCATTTAAAATTACACCTATAAAAAATATGCCTAAACCTAATACTGTAACTTTTTTAGATGGTATCATTTTTTCTATAAACATAAAAGCTAATAAGAAAAATGTAATAATACATAAAAATATTAAATGCAAATAGGCAATTATTATTGTTCTATTACTGCATACAAAATCTTTTAGTTGATCTATTAATAGGCCTATTTGCAAAATAAATTTAAAATTAATTGCGAGTAATATAACTAAAAACATTCCTTTTAGGATTAGATTATTTTTCTTATATCTTTCTTTAAATTTTACAATAAAAATAGATTGCATCCTTAGCCAAAAATAAAAGTTTAAAAATGTAAAAATAACGGTTAATATAAATAACCATTTAGGAATTTTAACCCAAAGAATAGATAATGTATAAGTTATAATACAAGAAATAAAAAAAATATAAAAGGATTTTGTTAATTGTTTGGTTGTTTTTAAGTCTAATGGTAGTTTTTTTATAAATAATCCCATAATACTAAAGAAAAACCAACCATTATATTGAAAATGCAAATAAAAATAAATTGAAAAATAATATAGATTTTCGTTTATATTTTTTGTAGCTAACATGTAAGCTAAAAAAAAAGTCCCAAAAGAGGAAATGAAATTAAAAATGAGTCCTCCTTTAATCCACCTATTGGAGACCGTATTGTATTTATTATCTTTAAAAAAATAATATGAAAATAAATAGCTTATAATGATAGAAAAAGTTGATAGTAATATTGATATTAAACCATAACCTTGAATTATAAAAGAAAATAACATTCCATAAGAACAAAATAAATTTAAAACTAATACAATATTATACTTCTTAGAAACAAATTGTTCTTTTGATAATACTAATAAAAAAAATAATGTCTGACTAATCCAACCTGAAAAGGCAAAATGTGAATGTGAATGAAGAAGATTTTTTTGTTGAAAAAAAGAAACTCGAATGCAATTTTATAACGCATCAAAGTTCCTAAAATTACAACTATGAATAAATTAAAAATAGAAATGAATGCCCAATTTTTACTTATTCTTTTCATTAAAAATAAATTTTATGATTAATAATATCAATAACCCCCGTTTTTTTTAATTTTGAACAGGCACGAATAACGGTTTCTACCCTAAGTCCTGTAAAATTTGCAATTTCTTGACGAGTGAAAGGAATAAAAATTTTTTCCTGTATATCTTCAGGTTTTTGAATCATTAAGAAAGAAATTATTTTCTGTTCCGTATTTTGATTAATTATATCTTTTGATGATTTGGCTTTTCCAATAATTCTTTTAGATAAAATCTTAATAAATAATGTTTGTAGTTCTGGTAAGTCTTCAAGCATTTTAAAAAACTTATTTTTAGATAGTTTTAATACAATACTATCCTTCATACAAGCTGCTGTAGTTGGATAATTTTCATCAATAAATAAAGGGGGTTCACCAAAACTTTGTCCACTCGAAAAATATCCTTGAACAAATTCTTTTCCTTCTTCATTTCTATTAAACATTCGGATAGTACCATCTACAATAAAATAAAAAAACAAAGCGGATTCTCCTTCATTAAAAATTACTTCATTTCTCTTTAGTTTTTTTTCTATTGCTCCATGTTTTATAAATTCATCATAATATTTAATCATATTCTACTTGTTAAAACTAAATTCATTTAAAATCTAAAATCACAATTGTATCCTCTTGTTTAGAAAGAAAAAAAATAGATCGTCTACTATAAATATTTTATGAATTTTATAAGATATAGAATATTGCAAGGATTTTTAAATTTTATCCCTCTTCCTTGTTTTTTAGATTTTAAAAAGTTGCAAAATCATACGAAATTATTTTTTTATAATCTAAGGATTATAATTGCAGGTTTCTTTAATAGTAGGAACTGAAATATTTATCTTATAATTTATCTATTACAGTAGTTACTTATAGTTAATAGGATAAAAATATCTTATTAAAAGATATTATTTTATGATTTTTATCATTATTTAGTATTTTAGAAACGTATTCCCTTTTTTAATACCAGAAGCCAATTCATCTAGTGTTGTACTTTTAAAAACTTTTAATAATTTGGATTTTATATCTTTGTATTTATCATGAAAGGGACACGGATGATCTTCTGAACAATCTCTTAATCCAAGACCACACCCCCTAATCATAGAGCCACAATCTAAAGCTTCAACAATTTCCAGAAGTGTAATTTTTTTTAATTTATATTTTTCTATATAAAAGCCCCCTCCACTGCCTTTTGATGATGAAACAATATCTTTATGAACTAGCTTTTGTAAAATTTTAGCCGTAAATGCCATAGGAGAATCGATTTGATCTGCAATCTGTTTTTGACTTATTTTTTTATTAATAACAGATTCTGAGGCAATAAAAATTGTTGCTCGAATTCCATATTCACACGTTTTAGAAAACATATTTTTTTTACAAAATTATTTATAAAAAATGAAATAAGAGAAATATTTATCATATTAATAAAATTTAATGAATGATCTTATCATAAGATAAAAAAATAAAACCGTTTCAATAAATTGAAACGGTTTTATAAGTTTTATAAATCTTTAATCACAAATTCACTTCTACGATTTAACTCATGTTCTTCTTCGGTACAAGATTCTTCACTGGCACATTTTATAACAGGTTGGCTTTCTCCATATCCTTTTGCTATAATTCGTTTAGCATCTATTCCTTTATCTATAAAATAGTCTTTTGTAGCCGTTGCTCTATTTTCAGATAAGATTAAATTATATGTTTTTCCTCCTCTAATATCCGTATGAGAGCCAATTTCTACAACCATATCTGGATATTTTTTCATTAGATCAATTACTTTATCTAATACAGGTTTGGAATCACGACGAATGTACCACAAATCATAATCAAAATAAATTGGATCTGTTTTTATAACTAATTTATCTTTTTGAGCTATAATATCTTTTTCTTTAGCTAAAATTTCTTTTACTTTTTCTTTTTTCTTTTCTTCAGCTATTACTTTTTCTTTTTCTTTGGCTTCTTCTTCTGCTCGTTTTTTAGCTAGTTCAGCAATATTTTTTTCTTCTTGAATTTTAGCTAAAGATCTTAATTTCATTGAAGCGTCGTTATCTTTATTACGTTCTTTTTGAATTAATAAGGAACGATTATCATCTGTGTATTCTTCTTTTGAGGCTTTTATAAGATAGCTTTTTTCACATTCAACTGTAAACCTAAATTTACCATTAGAATCTGTAGAAATCATTTCTATATCTTTTTTATTTATTAAATCAAATAAAATAACCTTTGCTCCTTCTAATGGAAGAGCAGTATCTATATCTGTAATTATACCCGTTATATATTGTTTACAGTCTTCTACAATGAGAGGTTTAATTTCTGATAGAGAATACAGATCATCCCCTCCTTTTCCTCCTTTTCTATTAGATGAAAAAAAACCTTCTTTTGTATTTGAATCAATATTAAAGGCAAAATCATCTACTCCTGAATTTATAGGTAAGCCAATATTAGTTGGTCTTAAAAAGTTATCATTTATAATATCTGAAACAAAAATATCTAAAGCTCCAAAACCTATATGTCCGTTAGAGGAAAAATATAATTTGTTATCTTTTGATATAAAAGGGAATTGTTCACGACGTGTAGTATTTACTAAATCTCCTAAATTTTTTGGTTTTTCAAAGAGGCCTTCATTAATTTCGACACTATAAATATCAAAAGAACCTTTACCACCAGGCATATCTGATGAAAAATAAAGTATTTTTTCATCAGGGCTTAAAGCTGGATGAGCTGTAGAATAATTGGGATTATTAATAGGTAATGAAGTTATATTTTTCCATTTACCATCTATTAATTGGGCTTTGTAAATGTGTAATACTGATATTTTCTCATTGTTTTTAGCTCTTTTCCCATTTTTTTTTGTGTAATTTTTTGTAAAATACATCGTTTTGCCATCAGCTGTAAAAATGGGAGTGGCTTCGTGCATCGACGATTTTAACTCATTTGCAAAATAATTCACAATTGAGTCTTTTGCATTAATATTTGATAAAGGGACTGAAACTAAATTCAGATATGATTCGTTATTCCACTTATATATTTTATCAAAAAAACTAGTTTCTTTTTAGCAGCAGCATACACTAATTTGTCATTATAAATAACAGCTCCAAATTCTGATTTATTTGTATTAACTTCTAAATTTTTAATTTTATAACGTTCACCAATAGCTATTACATTTTCTAATGTTTTAAGATCTTTTTCTAATAATGTTAATTCAGATGACTTTCCTCTCTTGGAATAATAATCAATTAAAACTTGATTCGCTTCTGCATAATTAGCGGTAGCTTTTAATGACTCTGAAAAACGGAAATAATATTCTTCGGATAAATCTTTTCCATAGTTTTTAATTAAAAAACGATAGTATCGTTGTGCATTTTTTAACTCATTAGTAAAATAATAACAATCTCCAAGATTTTGTATAATTTCTTGTGAACGATTTTTAACTACTAAATTTTCATATAAAGGGATTGCGTCACTGTAATAGGTTCTATTAAAGTATTTTCTTGCACGTTCTAAATTATTTTCTTGGGAAAATCCGAATGACGAAAATAACATAATTGATATATATAATAATCTTTTCATACGCTTAAAACTTATTTTTTAGCTCTATATATTGTATACTTTTAATCATTTTTGATATAAATGAATTAGCTTAGGGAATTATTTCTTTTTATAAGCTACAATACATTGTTTTTTAAACTTTTTAAATTAGAATCTTTATAAAAACATTTTAATATCTATTATTTTTAAAAGAATCGTGGTGATTTATCATATCCTTTTCTTAATAAATCTAGATTAAAAATTAAGAATACTTCGTGTGTTCCTGAATTAAAACGTCCTAAATTAGATAATGTATGATCGTATGAATAACCTAATTTTAAATTTGTAGTGGCATTAATAGCCATTAATCCACTTATGGAATCATCTAGTCTATAAGAAGCTCCTAATTCAAAACGATTATTATATAAAACATTTGTTGAAAGATCTAAAGATAATGGAGAACTTTTAACCATTTTTGCCATAACGGAAGGTTTAACTTTCCACATTTCATTTATTGTAAAAACATAACCAGTAGTAGCAAATAGATGTATTTCTTCTGATCCCAGCGCATTAATTCCTTGGCGTTCTTCAATATGTTTTGTAGGTAATAAATTAGGTGCTGAAATTCCTATATAGTATTTATCTGTAAAATAATAAGCACCAACTCCTACACTTGGTTTAAAAGCATTTATATTGTTATTAAAAGCTTGATCTGTAGTAGTATTTCCAGTTTCTAATTGAAATCCATTAAAATTTGTTGTCAAATTTGTAAAACCTGCTTTCATCCCGAATGATAATTTTTGACTTCCTTCAAACTGAAGTATATAGGCAAAATCAGCATAAAAATTATTTTCTTTTTTAGCACCACCCCCTATATTGTCTGTTATGAGTGAAACTCCTAGCTCTATTTTTTTATTAACAGGTATATGGGCAAAAGCGGTCATTGTTTTTGGAGCTCCAACAGCTCCAACCCATTGTGAGCGATAGAGAATTCCTAAATCTAAAACAGATTCTTTAGCCGTGGCATACGCTGGATTTACCACGTTCATATTATACATATAATGCGTATATTGGGGATCTTGTTGAGCAAAACTCATAAGAGTCATTAAAAATAAATAGATTATATATAGATATTTTTTCATTGATTTTTTACTTTAATGAGATTAACGATTCAGATATAAACGTCCTTGTTTTGCTGGTGTATTATCTTTATTAAAATTAATTAAATAGAAATATACATCATTAGGGACTACTGTATCAACCAAACTACTTGAAGCAGTATTTTTTCCATCCCATTCTTTATCTTTATTTCCTTTAAATAATAAATTCCCATATCTATTATAAATTTCTATGGTATAATTAGGATAAACAAACTCTATATTGGGAATATGAAAAGTATCATTTATCCCATCTCCATTAGGAGAAAAACCATCTGGAATAAAGAAATTATAAGGAACGTCACATCCTGTTAATGAAATTGTTACGGTTAAAGCTTCTTTTGATTTACATTTATTTACTGAATTTGTACTAAATCCATAATAAGTCATTCCATCTTGTAACATTGTAGAAGCTAATATTAAATTTCCTCCTGTTAAAGCATCATACCATTCTATAGTAGAGGAACTATTTGTTTTATTAGACAGATCTTTTATTGTAGGTTTATTTAATCCGCAAAATGTTTCTCCATTTGGATTTAATATTGGACTATCAACAATGTCAATAGTAACATTTACAAGTACTCGTTTCGTTTCACAACCAGTTTTCAAATTTATTTTTGAAACATAATATTTACCCGTTTTTAAAGGAGAGCTAGTAGATAATGCGGTAATAGATTGATCGGAAGTATACCACAAATAATCATTCCCTTCTGGTTTTAGATTTTTTATTGTAGCATTTTCTGTTTCACAGAAAATTTGATCTGATGTAATAGGCAATTCTGGATAATCATATATTGTAAAAAGATCTATAATATTACTTAAGTTTACACTACAAGAACTATCAATGTTGGTTAACTCAGTTAATAATATTGTCGTAATCCCTGTGTTAGTTAATAATTCTTTAGGTAAAACAAATTTTGCCTTTCCAGAAACTATATCTAAATTTATTTCATTATTTTGAGAATTGTTAGCTCCGTTAAGAGCATATATTAATTTTACTTTTTTTAAAGATTCTAAACCTGTAAGCTGTACTTCAACTGTCTTATCTTTACATACATCATTAACCAATACTTTTAAATTAGGAACGACAGGTAAAGGTTTTACATTAAAAATGTTTTTTAAATCAACTATACTTGAACAACCTGTTTCACTATTCGTTATGTTTGTAATTGTAATTTCTGTTTTTCCTGCATTAAGCAATAAGTTTTTAGGTAAAATAAAGTTTACAACGCCATTCAATACGTTAATATTTAGGAATTGATTAACAGTTATATTAGCGCCAGTTAAATTATATAGAATGGAATAATTTCCATTCTCTAATAATAAAGCATTCTTTATGGTTACATCAGCATCATGATTTTGACATACCTCATTTACAGTTAAAATACTGTTTTCAATATTAGGTAATGGATTAATTTTAACTGTTTTTGACTGATCTATAAAATTATTAGGACAGATTCCTAATGCTTTAGAATATACAACATCTTTAACAGTAACTAAATAGTTACCTGTTTTTTCAAATGATATATTAGGGATACTAAAATTAGCAACTCCCTTTTTTAAATTCAACTATTTCATCATAATCAGTAGCAAATCCAGAAACATTATAGTATACTCTATAATAACCATCTGGCATTAGAATTGGCGTTTGGGTCAACTTAGCATTAAAAGAAGTTGTTTTAACTTGATCAATACATCTTTTATCAGGAGTTACATCTACTACTAAATTTGAGTAATCTATGAATTCTTCTATTGTTATTTCTAATGTTGATGTTTTCTTAGAACATATTGGATTAGTCGGATATACTTCATAGGTAAAGGAATAAGAACCCGCACCAAATTTTTTATAAATTCTCTCAATATTTATAAAGGAATCTGTTAAAGAAGTAATTTCACCTGTTTTATTGTTATCATACCATCTTCCTCCTGAATCTTCCCCTTCTAATCTATCAAATAGATTTATGTTTTGATAGACTGAAAAATCTTCATTACTACAGATTTTAATGGGCAAAGGTGTCCCTTCTTGAGCTGGAGGATAAACGGTTAATTGTGCTATAACTCTACTCGCTGGACATTCTTTTACTTCATTTACAGTGTAAGAAAAGGTATACGTTTTAGGTGATTTTAAATTTTCTGAAGAAGCATTAAACAAATTAGATGAAACACCTAAACCATTGGTTTCATTAACCCATACTCCATTAAATTGTGGCCCTATATTGTTAGGCCCTGTACCATCAAATAATAGAAATAAATTATAACTTTGATCACCACAAGCAGTTCCGTTTGGTCCTCGGAATACCTGAATAATTTCCTACAGTTACTTCTACAGTCCCTGTATTATCTGCACATCCAGAAATATTTGAAACAGTGTAAGTATACTTATACTTACCACTTCTTCTAATTTTCTGAGCATTTAAAATACCTGTTATAGGATTTAATCCACCTGATAATTCATCATCTAACCAAACTCCTCCTCTAACAGGATTTCCTCCTAATAAGGAAAATAAATCAATAGTTCTACTATTGGGATTAGTAATATCACAAACCGTAATAACACCTGAATCATCTCCTCCACATTGAGCTTTAGAAGTCTGACTAGATAAAATTACAAATACGAATAGGAAAATTGTGGGAGCAATTTTCCAAATAAAGGGTAACGTTCTATTCATTTTCTATGAAAATTTAAGCAAAAGTAAGTAATGTTAAGATTTTGAATTATATTATAGATAAAAATCGACAAAAAACAGTTTTAATCGCTAAAAAACACTTTTCATAGAAGAAAAAAGAGACAATAACACTTGAAGTATGTCTAATTATCTTTAGAAAATTAAAAATGCTACAAATACTCTATTTAATAAAAGTTTAAAATAAAAATGGTTCAAACGAAATTTTTTATAAATACTAAGCTCCTTTAATATCTTAATACTTTAAAGCACAATTTAAAGTATTGAATATGTATTAAATTTAATTAAATAAAACAAGTTTTTAAAAACTCACATTTTATCTATTCAATATAAATTTACAAATAAAAAAATAAAAAAACTATATACAACAAAAATATCACACTAAAAGAATTGAATATTTTGTTTTTATATAAAAATAAGACAAAATATTATAAAAACGCGTGTTTTAAAGTGTTCTTAAAACATTTCAAAATTTATTTATATACTATATTAAAAATTTCAATTTTCAATTATTATAATTTCTTTATAAAAGTATATTGTACTACTCTTAGCATAATAATAAACTTCTTTTTTATTAAACTAATGAGAGTAAAATTTTAGTAATTTTTAATTTCTTTTATCTTCTTAAACTCTTTTACTATCATTACCATATCTAACATATAATTTAGGCTTAATTAATTTTAGATAGTCACTAGAGATAAAAATAACTTAGCATCTAAAAGTACTCTGTTTTTTGCGACCAAATGTAGT
Organism: Flavobacterium davisii; assembly: GCF_019565505.1. Lineage (GTDB taxonomy): Bacteria > Bacteroidota > Bacteroidia > Flavobacteriales > Flavobacteriaceae > Flavobacterium > Flavobacterium davisii. The sequence continues at coordinate 3,337,490 of NZ_CP067378.1, read as the reverse complement.
AAAACTAAGTCTTTAGTAAAAATTTTCTTATATTTTATTCCTTTTACTTTACTCTTTTTATTCAAAAAATCATTATTTAGTTGTATTTTTAAAACAAAAAAAGAAATTAAAACTATTTAATTTTTTTATTTTAAATGATTCTATTTTCATCACAATTAATCATTTTCTATTTGTAGTTTTGAATTAATAAATTTAAAACTACAAGGATGAAAAAAATTTTAATTACTGGAGCAAGTGGTGGTCTTGGAAGATTAACTGTATTAACATTGTTACAAAAAGGACATCAGGTTGCAGCTTCAATACTTGACATTAATGGTAAAGACAGAACAATAGCTGAAGAATTAAAACAAGCAGGTGCAAAAATAATTGAAATTGATGTTACAAACGAGGATAGTGTAACGAATGGAGTAAAAAAAGCCATTTCAGATCTTAAAGGCTTAGATGTTTTAATTAATAATGCAGGTTTAGGCGTTATTGGAATTCAGGAACTTTTTACACCTACTGATTTTCAAAAAATTTTCGATATTAATGTTTTTGGTGTTCAACGTATGAATAGAGCTGTTGTACCATACTTTCGAGAAAAAGGAGAAGGATTAATCATTTATACATCTAGTATACTTGGTAGAATAGCATTACCTTTTTATGGAACTTATCAAGCATCTAAATGGGCTCTAGAAGCATTAGCTGAAAATTATAGAGTAGAACTTTCGATATTTGGAATAGAAAATTGTATAGTAGAACCGGGAGGTTTTTTAACTTCATTTTCCGAAAATCTTTTAAAAACTAGTGATATTGATCGTGAGTTAACTTATGGTGATTTTGCAAAAGCTCCTGAAAACGCTTTGAAAAATTCTGAAAATCTTTTAAAAAACAATCCACAACAAGACCCACAAAAAGTAGCTGATGCCTTTTCAGAACTTATTGATAAACCAAAAGGAGAAAAACCTTTCCGTACAGTAGTAGATTTTATAGGTATGGGTGAACATGTTCAAAAATACAATGATCATTTAGAACAAATTATGTTGGGCATTTATAGTAATTCTGGAAACGAAAATATGTTACGTGTAAAAAAATAAGACTATCCGAAAAGGTACAATCTTGTCCATTTTGACTATCCAAAGAAGTTTTATCGAGCTCCTCATTACGTAGAAGTAACAAATAATACGTTTATTTTTATTTTTTTGAGCAATCCTCATTCCTATATACATATTAAGATAGCAAATAGAAAATTAAAACAATTAAATACTTCTATATTAAAAGATACAGAAATAATTTAATCCCTGATTCCGTATTAGATTTTATTGTGAAACAAAAATTTTGAATAGATTGAAGTAATCACAAAAAATTTTAGAAGAAGAAAATAAGAAACTATTTAAATGATTAAAATAGGAGTATTTACCTAATACGGGATGGGGTTAAACCAAATACTTTAAATCATTTTATTGTAACCATAGCATCTTATTTTAGTATCTTTACAAAAAAACAAATCGTTTATTTACTTTAGATTTAATTGAAAAATTTAGCATTTCTCTTTCTATAGAATATAATTGTACTGCATATAGCATATTAAAAAGAAAAAACATGAGAAAAATTATAATACTAATTTTATTATTATTCAGTCATTTAAATTTTTTTCACAGGAAAAAGTATTATTTGTAGGAAATAGTATGACCTACTTTAATAATATGCCAACATTATTTCAAAATCTTGCCAATACGAAAGGAAAAAACATTCAGGTACAACAATATACACAAGGAGGTACTGGATTTGTAAATCACATAAGCGATAAAAATGTTTATAACCTATTTACTTCCCAAGCATGGGATGCAGTTATTCTACAACCCGGTACTGGAGAATCCGCAGGTATTTCTTTTCCCACAAAAACAACAATAAAAAGAGGAAAACAATTAATTGATACCATACAAAAATATAGCCCTTGTTCTAAAATAATATTATACGAAATTTCAAATGGTATTGGATCAAACAATAATGGTGGAGGAAATTATGATAATTACTTTGCAAGTCAAACAAAAATAAAAGATTCGATAACAGCAATTGCACATGGAATGAAAGTCCCTTTTGCATCAGCAGGCGAATGTTTTAGAGAGCATTATGAATCTAAACAAGACTTATTATTGCATTCTTCTTATAATGATGTTCATCCGAGGATTAAATGGTTCCTATCTTGTTGCTTGTTCCATATTTAATACACTATATCAAGAAAATATAGCACCTTGTCATTTTTATGGTGGTATTAATGAAAATACCGCAACGTATTTACAAAAAATATCGGATAATGTTATCCTTAAAAACAAATCGAATTGGCTTATAAATACTTACAATATTCATTCTGATTTTTCCTTTTTAATTAAAGGAACCAATATTTATTTACAAAATAAATCTAATAATTATGATTCATTATCTTGGAATATTAATAACGAATACAGAACAAATGAATCATCCCCTACTCATAATTTTACATCTACTGGCGATAAATCTATTACTTTAACAACTTATAAAAATGGTTGTTCAGAATCTGTTACTAAAACTATTCAAATTTCTTCTTTAGATATAAATGAAGTAAACGAAATAAACTTTTATTATTACCCCAATCCTACAACAGATTTATTGTATTTAGAAACTAAGAAAAAATTACCTATTAAATTTAGTATTATTGATTTAAATGGAAAAATTATTATTCCAGAAAGAACTTTAGAAAAGAATTATATAGACACCCGTTCTTTAAATAGCGGTATTTATATTCTTTTACTTAATCAAGAAAATATAACAACTAAAATTAAACTAATAAAAAGTGAAAATGGACAATGAAAATTTAAACTGGATAACTTCATTAAGAGTCTTAGCTACATTCAGTGTTATTTTTCTACATAGTGCATCGGGAATACTTTACCTATACGGAACTATCTCTGCTTTTGATTGGTGGATAGGAAATATTTATGATAGTATTGTTAGATTCTGTGTTCCTATATTTTTAATGATTTCAGGTACTTTAATTCTATCTAAAGACTATGAAAGTACAAGAGAATATTTAAAAAAAGAGTTTTAAGAATATTTTACCCTTTTCTTTTTTGGAGCATATTATACATTTCTATAGATCTTTTTCATAAAATTAATAAAGGAGAATATTTAACCTTTCTCCAAATTTTCAAATTTATTTTAATTAAACTAAAAACTGGAGCTAGTTTCCATTTCTGGTATATCTACATGATAATTGGACTCTATTTATTTTTTCCTATAATTCAAAAATGGTTAAAAAAATCGGATGATGATCAAATAAAATATTTTTTAATCATTTGGTTCTTTTCGCTTTTTACTAAATTACCTATTATTGATAAATTAATTCCTCCTATTGAAATTTCTTATTTTTCAGGTTATATAGGATATCCTATTCTAGGATATTATCTAACTAAAGTAAATTTTAATTTTAAAAAAAAGAAAGTAATTTATCTATTTTTAATATTAATTGGAATTTTAATTACAATATTGGCAACCTTTTTTATGACTCAATACAAAGGAAAATTTTACGATGGTTTTTATAACTATTTAACTCCCAATGTTGTAATAACTTCTATTGGATTGTTTTTATTATTTAAAGATTTTATAAAAATTAATTCAAACATAATTTTAACCTTAAGTAACTATAGTTATGGCATCTACTTAGCTCATATTTTTGTAATGGCAATGTTAGAAAAATTAGGTATTTCATATACATTCATAAATCCAATAATTGGAATTCCCGTAACCAGTATATTGTGCTTAACTATTTCAACATTAATTGTTTGGGGTATAAATAGTTTCCCTTTTGGTAAATATATAGCTGGATAAATGAGAATACAACTTTAAACAAAATTCTAGATTAGACTTCATTTTAAAAACAAATATTTTCAATAAATTCAAGTATTCACAGAAATTTTTAAAAAAGAAATAATATACTATTTTAATGATTAAAATTTGAGTAGGTACTTGAATTTCAAGAAAAAATAAAGTAGAATAATTTTGATTTGCCCATTCACTTTAAATCTAATGTCAAATTTGGGTTTAAGTCATATTCAAAACCTTTATTTTTCATATTTTTTGATACCATATATGTATACTATTTTTTATATATTTGAGTTATATAATTAAGAATATAAGTCCAAAACCATACTTTTTTAGTTAAATTAAAAAATTAATAGAATAAATAAAATGACAAAGAAAATTTTAACAACTATAATGCTAACAGCATTATTCCTAGGTGCTTGTAATAACAAAAAACAAGACGTTATAGAAGCTACACCAACAGTAGAAGCTAAAAAAATAACAGATATTTCTAATGAAGTTGTCACAGGAAAAGCAACGGATAAAGCAGGAGCAATATTAGAATACACATTTAATAATGCTCAAAATACTGCAACTCTAAAATTTAACAACGGAACCATTGAGTTAGTAGCTGACACTACTGCATCTGGTTCTAGATTTAAAAATGATCATTACGTATATTCTGAATGGCATGGAAAAATAACTCTAGAAAAAGATGGAAAAACAATTTTTGAGGCAGGTAAAGAAACAATGCCTAAATAAAATTGAACCGTTATAAATATTCTTTTTAAAGATCATACCCAAAATATTAAAGAGACTGTCCTAAAAGGTCACCCTCTTGTTTCGACCAAAAGGAGAAATTACATAATTCTAAAATGTAACTTCTCCTACCGTCGAAGTGACAAACTAGATATTCAGTTTTTACTTTTAGCCCCCTACTATTTAAAATAGCAAGATATTATCTGATAAATATTCCATCCTTGCTTATACTTTAAAATATATTATAAATAAAAAGAAGTTTTAATCCAAAAAATAAGACCTTTTCAGGCTTAGGTTATCTTAAAAGTTCGCAATCTTGTCATTTATGTAACAGAGAAAAAATTACATAATATTTAATATTGATAATCTAACTGATCCCTTTGGTTGAAGTAACAAAAGACGCGACGCATTCATTTAATTTTTTTGTCCCCATATCGGAATTTCAAATTTCGGAATACTCACTATCTATAATTAGAGTCGACAACTAGAGTTAATAAAACTTTTCTTTTTATAAAAATACCCCCAAATAGTGTCGGACTTTTTGAGGGTAGTTTAAATTTTTTATACAATCTTTATTTCAATAGATTGTATGACAATTTTATAATATGCTAAAGAAGTTTAAAAAAATCTTTAAAATAAGAAGTATTTTCAAATCATTTATTATTACTCCTTTACTATTTTTTTAACAATTTTGTAACCTGTTTTATTTTCTGCAGAAAATAGGTATATCCCTTTAGGCAATTCCGAGATATTCATTGCATCTGTATTTTGTTTGTTTTTAAAAACTAATTTACCCTCTGCGTTGTAAATGGCAACATTTTCTAAATCTTCTGAAAAATACAATACTTCTTTTGCAGGATTTGGATATAATGCAAAACTATTTTTTACATTTTCTGTTGTAGAAAGCATTTCTTCTTTAATTTTAAAATCTTGCCAAACATCAGCTGCTTGATATACCGCAACTTTACCAGCTGGAATTTTTAGATCTATATCCTGTAAAGTAAGAGCATTAAAAACATCACTAGATATTTTAATTGGATTTTCCCAATTTACGGTAATAGCTGCTAAAGCTCTGCAATTTTCAAAAGCTTTATCTCTAATATAGGTAACAGAATTAGGAATAGTAACACTAGTTAAACTTCTACAATCCTGAAAAGCACCATATTTAATAGAAGTAACGGAATCAGGAATTGTAATAGAAGTTAAACCTCTACAATCCTTAAATGAATACTTTCCAATAGAAGTAACAGAATTAGAAATCTTAATAGTAGTTAAACCAGTGCAACTATCAAAAGCGCTATCACCAATAGAAGTAACGGAATTTGGAACAATAAGAGCGGTTAAACTAGTACAATTTTGAAAAGCTCTATCACCAATAGAAACAACTGAATTAGGAATGGTAGCAGAGTTTAAATTGGAACAGTAATAAAAAGCACTTTTCCCTATGGAAGTAACAGTATTAGGAATAGTAACAGTGGTTAAGCCTGCACAGCCAGAAAAAACAGACTCTGCAATAAAAGTAATAGAATTAGGAATCGTAACATTATTTAAACTACGGCAATTACGAAAAGCGTTAACCCCTATAGAAGTAACGGAATTAGAAATGCTTACAGAGGCTAAACTTCTGCACCCCTCAAAAGCGTTATCACCAATAGAGGTAACGGAATCGGGAATAATAAGGGACTTTAAACCTGTTTTATAAAAAGCACTTTTCCCTATGGATGTAACAGAATTAGGAATCGTAAGAGCTGTTAAACTAGAACAAAAATAAAAAGCATTATATCCAATAGACGTAACTGAATTAGGAATAGTAACAGTTGCTAAATTAGAACAACCAGAAAAAAGATTGTTTCCAATAGACGTGACCGAATTAGGGATGGTAATCGCCGTTAAACCTTTACAACCTGCAAAAGCATAATTATCTATCGACGTAACAGAATTAGGAATAGTAACAGTGGTTAAAGCTTCTGAATCAGTAAAAGCAAAGTATCCAATAGAGGTAACGGAATTAGGAATCGTAAGAGACGTTAAGCCTGTTTTATAAAAAGCGCTATCTCCAATAGACGTAACAGTATGGGGGATGGTAACAGCCGTTACGTCTTTACAATCTTTAAAAGCATCATATCGAATAGAAGTAACGGTATAGGTCAAACCTGCATTGTCTACAGTAGAAGCAATAGCAATAGCACCGCTAATAGAGGTATTAGATGCTCTTACACTTACATTCATATCTGACGTTACAGCATAGGTTAAATTTCCTATTGTAAATTCTTGCGAAAAAATACTAACTGTAAATAATAGCGCTACTATTACATTTAATTTTTTTAATTTTTTTTTTATTTCCATCATAATATTTTTTTGCAAATTTAAAAATAACTTCCCACTTACCCTAACCTTAAGACTGTTTTATTAAAGCTAACACGCTTAATATTCAGTATATTTTTCTTTATATAAGGCTCTAATAACTCATTTTCTCTTTTCTGTTCTTTATTTATTTTTGTTGTAATATCAGGTCTTTTTTTGTGATTTTTTTCTCCTCCTTTTTTCTCTAAAAAATTGAAATTCTATTTCACTACATCGTAATCTATTAATCTTAAAAACTCTACTATTATTTTATTATTTTTATTCAAATTATAACTTTACATGTACTACAGTAAAATAAATAAAATGAATATTTTAAAATTTATATAAAATATATTTTTAGTAAAATATTAAACCATCTATTTTAGAGGTTATTTTTACATCACTTTAAAACCTCTTTGACTTGTTTAAAAAGAGGGGTACTTTGTATATAAATATTTTTTAAAACTATTTTAAAAGTCTGAAATGATATAATTTTATAACTATAGATTATTTCTACTATTCATAGTTCAATATCCTCTATTTTGAAACTTTTCTTTTTTTCAATACTCTAAAAATGAATCCAAATAGTAAAAAATAGGATCAGACTATTCTAGTATCATTTAAATCAATATCTAAAAAAATGTTTATTTAAATATTTTATTGCAAATTTGCATTACCAAATTAATTAAATCATGCCAAAAGTTTCAAATAAAGGGCTTCAAATGCCAGAATCTCCTATCAGAAAGTTAGTACCTTATGCAGAAACTGCAAAAAGAAAGGGGCACAAAGTATATCATTTAAATATTGGTCAGCCAGATATTCAAACTCCAGAAGTAGCTTTAGAAGCTATTAAAAACACTGATATTAAAGTTTTAGAATACAGCCATTCTGCTGGTTTTGAAACATATAGAACTAAATTAGCTGAAAGTTATAATAAAATAGGTTTACCTATAGCTAAAGAAGATATAATTGTAACAACAGGAGGCTCAGAAGCACTACTATTTGCTTTAGGTAGTACGATGGATTCTGGTGATGAAATTATTATTCCAGAACCTTTTTATGCAAATTATAATGGTTTTGCTACTGCATCTGGAGTGAAGGTAGTTCCTGTAATGTCTGGAATAGAAACTGGTTTTGCACTGCCTCCAATTGCTGATTTTGAAAAATTAATAACGTCTAAGACAAAAGCAATTTTAATTTGCAATCCGGGTAATCCAACAGGTTATTTATATTCAAAAGAGGAAATAAATCAATTAGCTGAATTAGTAAAAAAATACGATTTGTTTTTAATTGCAGATGAAGTATACCGTGAATTTGTTTATGATGAAGGAGCAAAACACTATTCTGTTATGAATGTTTTGGGTATAGAAGATCATGCTATTATGATTGATTCTGTATCTAAAAGATATAGTATGTGTGGAGCCCGTATAGGGTGTATCGTTTCAAAAAATAAGTTAGTAATGGAAACAGCTATGAAATTTGCTCAGGCAAGGCTTTCTCCTCCTACTTATGAACAAATAGCTAGTGAAGCTGCTTTAGATACTCCACAAAGCTATTTTGAGGAAGTAATAAAAGAATACAAGGACAGACGCGATACTTTAATTGAGGAAATGAATAAAATACCGGGAGTAAAAATTGCCACTCCTAAAGGTGCTTTTTACTGCATTGCTCAATTACCTGTTCAAAACGCAGATGATTTTGCACAATGGTTATTAGAATCTTTTGATTATAATGGAGAAACTGTAATGGTAGCTCCTGCTGCTGGATTTTATTCAACACCGGTGTTGGGCTTAATGAAGTACGTATAGCTTACGTATTAAAAAAAGAAGATATCATTAAGTCAGCTCAAATTTTAGGAGAAGCACTGAAGATATATAATAAATAGTCCAACTATTTTAGTTTTTAGTAATTCACTATATTTGCAGATCAAAAAAATTGAAATAAAATATATTTATATTAATGGCTCATAACGAAGAATTTAACGAAGAATTAGGACACAGTCATATAGCAACTAGTGCTACTACCCCTTTGCGTAGCGATGCTTTTGATTTATCAGATGAAGAAAAAATAGCTTCAATCCGTAAAGATGTTGAAAGTATTTTAAACACTTTAGGAATGGATTTAACAGATGATAGCTTAAGCGGCACACCTAATCGCGTAGCGAAAATGTTTGTTAAAGATATTTTTGGAGGCTTAAATCCAGATAAAAAACCAGGGATCTTCTACTTTTCAAAATCATTATAAGTACAATGAAATGCTGGTAGAAAAAAATATTGTTGTTTATTCTACTTGTGAGCATCACCTTTTGCCTATTATAGGTCGTGCGCATGTGGCTTATATTTCTGATGGTACAGTAATCGGTCTTTCTAAAATGAACCGTATAGTAGATTACTATGCAAAACGTCCTCAAGTACAAGAACGTTTGACTATGCAAATTGTACAAGAATTACAAAATGTATTAGGAACTGATGATGTAGCTTGTGTGATAGATGCTAAACACTTATGTGTTAACTCACGCGGTATTAAAGATATTGAAAGTAGTACTGTTACTGCTGAATTTGGCGGTAAATTCAAAAACGAAGCAACTCGTAAAGAATTTTTAGATTATATAAAATTAGAAACTAAATTTTAATGTTCAGCTAAATGATTGGATTATGATAAATTTATTAAATAATCCAATCATTTATTATATACAAATTCTAACCCATGCACTTATACACATCCAATCCTATCAAAGTTTACAATACCTTAAGTGGTCAAAAAGAACCCTTTATTCCTATACATGATGGTAATATAGGTATGTATGTATGTGGCCCTACCGTATACAATTATGTACATTTAGGTAACGTTCGAACTTTTATGAGTTTTGATGTTATTTATCGTTATCTGTTACATTTAGGTTATAATGTACGTTATGTACGCAATATAACGGATGCTGGACACTTAACGGATGACGGTAATATAGATAATGATCGTTTTATAAAACAATCTCGTTTAGAAAAATTAGAACCTATGGAAGTTGTACAAAAGTATACGGTATACTTTCATAAAGTTTTAGATTTATTTAATTTTTTACCTCCTAATATAGAGCCTACAGCAACAGGTCATATTATAGAACAAATTGAGTTAACCCAAAAATTAATAGATAAAGGTTTAGCTTATGAAAGCAAAGGTTCTGTATATTTTGATGTGGAAGAATATAATAAAAGAGGACTTAATTATGGTGAGCTAAGTAATCGTAATATTGATGAATTACTTGCTAATACTCGTAATTTGGATGGACAAAATGAAAAAAGAAATCCTCAAGATTTTGCTTTATGGAAATCAGCCTCTCCTGCACATATCATGAGATGGAACTCTCCTTGGGGAGAAGGATTTCTCGGCTGGCATTTAGAATGTACAGCTATGAGTACAAAATACCTAGGTGAAAAATTTGATATTCATGGTGGCGGTATGGATTTAAAATTTCCTCATCATGAATGCGAAATTGCACAAGGAAAAGGGTGTAATGGTTCTTCTCCTGTAAAGTATTGGATGCACGCCAATATGCTAACGATGAATGGCCTACGAATGAGTAAAAGTACAGGTAATTTTATTCTTCCTATGGAATTAATTTCAGGTAATAATACTTTTTTTGAAAAAGCATTCAGTCCTAGTATTATTCGTTTTTGCTTTTTACAAGCTCATTATCGAAGTGAATTAGATATATCTAATGATGCCATGATGGCAAGTGAAAAAGGATATAACAGATTAATGGAAGCTATTAAAAATATTGATTCAATTACACCTAAAGAGGAATCCTCTGTCAACGTAGCTGAATGGGTAGAAGGTTGTTATCAAGCTATGAATGATGATTTTAACACCCCTATCTTAATAGCCCATTTATTTGAAGGAACTCGTTTTATTAATCTTTTAAAAGATGGTAAAGAAACTATTACCCAAGAAGATTTAGAATTAATAAAAAAAACAATAAATCATTTTGTATTTGATATTTTGGGTATTGAAAACGAATCATCAACAAATAATCATTCACATAAATTGGATGGCGTAATAGAAATGCTTATTACAATGCGTAAAGAAGCACGAACAAATAAAAATTGGGCTTTATCAGATTTAATTAGAGATCAATTATTAGAAATAGGTATTCAATTAAAAGATGGTAAAGAAGGAACAACTTATACATATTAAAAATACACTTTTTTACGTTTTATTCTAACTTTAAAAGAGTCATTCAAGCTAAATTACGCGGTAAAAGTTTATTAAGATAAAATGAGATTTAATTTAACAAAATATATTATTTTTTGTCCTCAATGTAATAAAAGGATGTCTGTTAGAAAAAAAAAATATACCTTTTTATTCTCATCAAAAACTTTGTCGCGTAATTTGAATTTTAAAAAAACATTAACCTTTCCTCTTATTTTTCTGGTACGCATTTATCAATATATCATTTCTCCTTTAATGCCTGCCACTTGTAGATATCAACCTACTTGTTCACATTATATGGTAGAAGCCTTAACTAAACACGGAGCTTTAAAAGGATTATGGTTAGGAATCAAGCGTATAGGACGATGCCATCCTTGGGGAGGTAGCGGTTATGATCCTGTACCTTGATTATTATATCTTATTCCTAAAATAGATTCAATAATATATTGAATTTAATTTGATGAATCAAAAATTTTTGTTATCAAATCAATATTCCATTCTAATAAAGGATTATAGGATAAAAAGCCCTTTTTAACTTCTAAAGGACTATCAATGTTGTTAAGATATAAAGCACCTGTACCTAGACCTTGAGCCATAATATTTTGTTTTATAAAAGTATACTGAGCAATAGCATTAAGACCAATATTAGATTCTAAAGCAGATGTAATCCACCAACCTATATTATATTTTTCTGCTAATTGAATCCATTGATCAGTACCTTTAAATCCTCCTATAAAACTTGGTTTTAATATAATATATTGAGGCTTTACATCTAACAAAAGAGATTCTTTTTCTTCTAATGAAAAAAGACCTATTAATTCTTCGTCTAGTGCAATGGGTAATTCTGATTTTGAGCAAATTTCTTTCATTTTATCTTTTTGTCCTTTTGCTATAGGTTGTTCTATACTATGAATAGAAAGGTCTGCTAATTTTTTTAATTTGTCAAATACCGTCACAAAATCAAAAGCTCCATTTGCATCTACTCGTAACTCTATCTGTTCTTTTGAAAAATTTGAACGAATGAATTTTAATAGTTTATATTCTTTATCAAAGTCTATTGCTCCTATTTTCATTTTTATGCAATAAAAACCTTGTTTAATCTTTTCTTCTACTTGCTGCTTCATAAATGCTTCATCTCCCATCCATATTAAACCATTAATAGGAATCGTATTTTGTCCTGTTGTAAATGCAGAAGGAAATAATTCAAAAGGGTTATGAGATTCTAATGATTTAAAAGCCATTTCAACACCAAATTGTATGGAAGGAAATTCTAAAAGGTTATCCCAAAGTACATCTTTTCCTAAATGAATATTTTGACAAACCCACTTTAATTTTTCTTCATAATCAGAACGATCATCAACTGATAAACCTCGTAATATACCACACTCTCCTATCCCCTTTTTATTATTTTTTTCTAAAATTAAAAACCATGTTTCTTTTTTATTCAATATTCCTCTTGAAGTTCCAGCAGGACGTTTAAAATCTAATAAATATTTTGTATAAGTAGCTTTCATATATTCAGATTATGTGCAAAAATTAATTATATAATCTCCAAATTTTATCTAAGTTTTCTTGTGGTAGAGATGATTTTTTAAATTTTTCTAAATCGTTTATTGCTTTATTTTGCCATGTTTGCTTAGCTGAAATATTTTGTGATTTATATTTTTTATGAATTTCTTTAGATTTAGATATTTCGTCTAAAAACATATAGACATGTGCTAAATTTAATTTTATTTTTAATTCACTTTTATCTTTAGCCTCTCCCAATAATAATGTTTGCAATGATTTTTCAAATTGATTCGTATTCATGTACATTTCTGCTAAAAAATTATAATCTAAAGCATTAGCATATTCTGTAGCAATTAATCTATTCTGAACCCAATTAATTGCTTCTTCTTCTTTTTTATTTTTAAATAAATTTTCAGCTTGTTGGCAAATTAATTCATTATAAAGTGACATACAATTGGCTTGCTTAAAACATGCAGGATCATTTTGTTCTATAAAAAAAGACTGTTCTTGTTTACTCAGATTTAAAAAATCTTGAAAACGATATTTATCCATTATTTTATTAAGTAAACAAAAAGCAATATTATGGAATAGATCTGTTTTTAAATTTTTAGATAGAGCGTTTTTTTTAATATTTTCTAATATAATTTCTTTATTATTTTTATTCCATCCTCTACTGGCTGTATAATCAACCCAAGGAATTACTTCTAATATTATTTTTTCACTCATTAACCAATTTTGACTTTTAAAAGTAAACCAAAGGTTTTTGGTGTTTTCATTTAAACAAGTAGATTTTAAAGATATAAGTTTACCATCTTTGCTAACAGGATTTTTTTGATATAGGCAGGCTTTTTGAATTGATTCTGTCTGGATAAAATCAAGACTAGAGGACTCATCTATAAATATTGCATAAGTACATTTATCAACTCCTGAAATAGAAGAAACTAAAGAAATAGCACTTCCTGTACCTTTTCCTATAAAATAAGGATCTGGAATGGCTTTTAATACAGATGCAAGATCACTTACCATTTTTTGATTTTCATCAAGTAGTGTAATACGATAAGCTATTTCAGTAGTTCCTACAGGTAAATCTTGTGTTTTTACTACTAATTTTTCACCAGCAGAAAGATTTATTTCTTTAGTAGTTCCTCTCTGATTATCCCAATAACCGGAAGGCGATTGTGTATATCCTGTAAGGAAGTGTAAAATAAAAATTATATTGTAAAAATGGTATTTCATTAGAATCTTATAAAAATTAAAATAAAGAAGCTGCATAAATGTGAAAAACAGATTATTTTTTTATTATAGATAATAAATAATTGCCCATTTCACTTTTAGACAGCTTAATAAAAATAAATCTTTTGTTAAATTACCCAAATAACTTTTTCCAAAGACTCTTTTTTTCCTCTTTTTGTTCTATTTCAGGGATTTTTGCAATAGGAAGATCTAACATTATTTCTCTAACTATTTCGTGTTTGGCTATTTTTATTTGAGATCCAAATTGTAAACTTTGGGTATCACAATTTCCTATAATGATATCACTCACTTCATTAGACGAAACTAAAAAATCTTTATTTATGATACCAGCAGCTTCCAATATTCCTAGGTTATTAGATTTAGCATACTCTAAACTACTTAAGAAAATCGTAATACGTTCTCCAAAAAAAGCATTTAAGTCATCTTGTACACTTCCTTTTTTAGCATAATCCTGTAATAATTCTATTACTTTATTATAAGGAATGTATATACCTCCACTTTTTTCTCCTGAAATTTTATTATTGACCTTTAATAGTCTATCTTTTTCTTGCTTTACTATTTCTTGCCATTTTTTTGTATATCTTTCAAAATAAGATTTTTTATCTATTAATTTTGAAAAAGAAAAATCTTTTAAATAGAAATACTTTCTAAAAAGACCTTGAACGAGCGCTATATTATAGGCATGAGCTTCATCAAAATTATTTTTTGATTGAGCATTTTTAGCTGCCATTTTCATTATTTCAACATAGGATTTTAAACTCTCTTCTTTAAGATTAAAACGCCTACCATTTTTCACAATTTCATAATATACATGATCCAATATACTTTGAAATTTCAAATCACAATACCATTCGTTTATTTCTTTTTCTGAAATTGGATGATAACTACAATTCATTATTGATTAAAAATTAATGTTAATGATAATATTAAAGATATTAAAAAAGTACTTATTGCTAATTTTTTTAATTGAGGATCTAAGGCTCTATTATCTGGACAATTATAAACAGTCATCAAATGACTTATTAAAGGAAAATAGGCAACTAAAAATATATATTGATCCCAACTAAAATTAGATAAATAAGCAAATAAAATAATTAAAAACATTGCTGTAATAATTAAAAAGTAATGGTATCTTTTAGCATTATTCCCTCCTATTTTTACAACTAAAGTGTTTTTACCTGATCGGCGATCTAAAATTTCATCGCGCATATTATTTAAATTTAACACTCCAGAACTAAGCATACCAATAGCGGAAGCAGGTAAAAGTAATAGAGTATTAAAATCTTTTGTAAATAAGAAATTAACACCTAAAGTACTTACCCAACCAAAAAAAATAAAAACAAAAAGATCCCCTAATCCTTTATAACCATACGCCAAATTCCCAACGGTATATTTTATAGCTGCTATAATAGACACTATACCCAAACCAAGAAAAAATAAGGAATAATTAAGGTATTTATCTTTAAAAGAAAAATAAATAAGTAAACAAGCTGATAAAAAACTAATAATAGCTGTTAGATATACAGCTATTTTCATCTGTTTTGGGGTTATTTCACCACTTGCAACTAATCTTTTTCTCCTATTCTATTGGCATCTGTTCCTTTTACCCCGTCTCCATAATCATTTGCAAAATTAGAAAGTACTTGAAAACTAATAGTTGTAAACACAGCTAATATAAAAATTTTCCAATCAAATAATACAATAGAGCTAATGTTACTTGTTTTATAGGCATACATACTACCAACCAAAATACCCGAAATAGATAAAGGTAAAGTTCGTAATCGTGCTGCTTGTATCCACTGTTTCATATTTTTTGAATAAATAATATTTTGAAATAGTAATTAGTGATTATAGTCATCATTACTATATAATTTGTTAAATCACAAAACTAATAACTCTTTAAAAAGGAGTAGTAAAAAGAATTTTATGATAATATTCTGTAAAAAATCTTTTTAAAATATAAAGATCATTAAAACCAAATATAATCAAAAGATTCTATACTTTATATTTTAAAATTCTTCTAGATTTTAAAGCAAAGAGAAATGCTCCTAACTTTCTTTTTTTAGAAAATAAAGCCAGAAGTATTTCATTTTAAAACACCAAATATTAAGGAATGTATTTTTTTCAAAATTGGGTTTACGTTTTTCTAAAAAGGCATTTCTCCCTTCAATAGCCTCATCACTCATATAAGCTAATCTTGTAGCTTCCCCTGCAAAAACTTGTTGACCTACCATTCCATCATCTGTCAAATTCATTGAAAACTTTAACATTTTAATGGAAATAGGTGATTTTTCTAATATTTCTTGAGCCCATTGATAAGCTGTTTCTTCTAACTCTTCATGAGGAATTACGGCATTTACCATCCCCATTTCATACGCTTCTTGAGCAGAATAATTTCTTCCTAAAAAGAAAATTTCACGAGCTTTCTTTTGTCCTACCATTTTAGCTAAATAAGCGGAACCGTATCCACCATCAAAACTAGTTACATCAGCATCTGTTTGTTTGAAAATAGCATGTTCCTTACTCGCTAATGTCAAGTCACAAACTACATGCAATGAATGCCCTCCTCCTACAGCCCAACCGGGAACTACAGCAATTACAGCTTTGGGCATAAAACGAATCAAACGTTGTACCTCTAAAATATTTAAACGATGGTATCCATCTTCACCAACATAACCTTGATGTCCTCTTGCCCGTTGATCTCCTCCACTACAAAAAGACCAAATGCCGTCCTTAGAAGAAGGTCCTTCTGCCGATAATAATACTACACCTATTGAAGTATCTTCATGAGCGTCTTTAAAAGCTACTAATAATTCTGAAGTCGTTTTGGGTCTAAAAGCATTACGAACATCTGGACGATTAAAAGCAATTCTAGCCACACCATTACATTTTTTATACGTAATATCTTCAAACTCTAGGGCTTTTTGCCATTCTATTGTACTCATAACAAAATTGCTATTTTATTAATTATTTTTTTAGATTGTGTTCTACAAAAATACTTTAATTTTATGGTATACGGTAATTCTATTTTTATAAATTCAGTTTTTATTCTAAAATTAAAAACTGAACAACCTCAGTAAAATAAAATAAAAAACTCATAATCAAATATTTAAAAAAAACACTTCAACCAATATTTAATTAATATTTTAAATAGACAAATGCTTTATCAAAATTGAATTTTATTAATAATTAAGAAAAATTTAAAAAAATATTATTAACAAAAGCTCATTCTAAATTCCGTTTTCTAAAATTATAATTACCTTTGACCCTAGCAAATAATTCGTTTTATGATTTACAAATTCAGAGTTATCCTTGATGCTGAAGAGGATGTATTTAGAGATATAGCTATTGAAGAAAATGATAGTTTAGAAGATTTACACAATACTATTGTAAATGCTTTTGGTTTTGATGGTATGGAAATGGCCGCTTTTTATACTTGTGATGATCAATGGAATCAAGATCAAGAAATTCCTTTATTTGACACAAGTGATAATCCCGGAGAAGGGTTAACAATGGCTGATCATATACTATCATCTACTTTTGATAAAAATAATACAAAAATTATCTATGTATATGATTTTTTAAATATGTGGACTTTTTTTGTAGAATTAGCTGCAATTGAAGAACCAGAACAAGGAATAGCTTACCCTGATTTATTGTTTTCACATGGTATATTACCACTAACAGCACCAGATAAAGAATTTGATGCTGAACAAAATGATTTTTACAGCGATTTTGAAGATGATTATGATGATGAAGATTTTGATATGTTTGAAGGTGATGATTCATTTAGTGATTTTGGCTTTGAAGAAAACTGGAATTAATTTTTAAAAACTCAAAAAACACTACAAAATAAAAACCAAGAATACTAGATAATAGAAATTCTATAAATCTTTATTCTTATATTATAAAATATGATTAATCTTTTTAATACCCAAATAGAAAACCTATCCATACATCGCGTAGGAAATAAAAGTAGAAATGAGGCTATCTTTTTGTCTGAACAACCTTATGGTTTAAACGATGAAATTATGCCCTTACTAAAAGAATTTTTCTTTAAACCCTTTAGAGATAAGGAAGAAAATTATTACCAATTTGCACATGATGTAGATTTGGAATATAATGAAATGTATAATTTAGCAACCGAAATTTTTACAAATCCAGCTAATATTCATGATCTTTCAAAAAAAATAACCAAACATCTTTTTGAACAATCCAACCATCCCCATATAAAGAATGGAGAAGTATATATCACTTATTTAACAAACGTTTCAATTGATAATAAACCAGTAGATGCGATAGGTGTATTTAAAAGCGAGATAAAATCAGATTTCCTTCAGTTTGAAGAAAAAGGAAGCAATCTTGAAATGATTTTACAACAAGGAATTAACTTACAAAAATTAGACAAAGGATGTTTAATTTTTAATTACAAAAAAGAAGAAGGATACAAAATACTAACTGTAGATAGTAATCGTTATGATGCCCGTTATTGGTTAGAACACTTCCTAAGTGTTGACGCATTTCAAGATGAAAATTTTATGACAAAAAAATATTTAAAGTTTTGTCAAGATTTTGCAAAAGAAGTAGTTTTACCTGCCGAAGATAAAAAGAAGAAGTTCTTTTTATGAACCGAGCTGTAAATCATTTTGCTAAAAATGATAATTTTGAAGAATCAACCTTTCTAAATGATGTATTAGATAATCCTGATTTAATATCTGAATTTAAAAACTATAAAGTTGATAAAGGCGAAAAATATAGTGTAGAAGATTTAACTAATTTTCCAATTGCGAATCAGGCTGTAACGGATGTTCGTCGAAAAATGAAAAATGTAATTGAATTAGACACAAATATTCAAATAAAATTGGATTTTGTCAATCCCGAAAGTGCTGAAAAATTTGTAGAAAAAGGATGGGACGAAGAAAAACAAATGTATTACTATTTAGTATATTTTAATAAAGAACAAAAATCTTAATTATGCAACATATAATAGATCGCTTTATAAGCTACGTAACAATAGATACAGAAGCAGACCCTAACTCTAATACTACTCCAAGTTCTGCTAAACAATGGGATCTTGCTAACAAACTAGTAGAAGAACTAAAATCTATAGGAATGCAAGATGTAAGTATAGACGATAAGGCTTATATTCAAGCAACCTTACCTTCAAATATAGAAGAAAAAGTGCCAACCATTGGTTTTGTTTCTCATTTTGATACCACTCCAGATTTTACAGGAGCTAACATAAAACCACAAATCATAACGAACTATGATGGAGGAGATATAATTCTAAATAAAGAAAAAAATATTATTCTATCTCCTAATTATTTTGAAGATTTGTTATTATACAAAGGACAAACCCTCATAACTACTGACGGAACAACCTTATTAGGAGCTGATGATAAAGCTGGCATAACAGAAATTATGACAGCAATGGAGTATTTGATTCAAAATCCAGAAATCAAACACGGTACTATTAAAGTTGGGTTCACCCCTGATGAGGAAATAGGCCGTGGTGCAGATTTTTTTGATGTAGAAAAATTTGGGTGTGACTGGGCTTATACAATGGATGGTAGCCAAATAGGAGAATTAGAATATGAAAATTTTAATGCCGCAGGAGTTAAACTCATATTTAAAGGAAAAAGTGTACATCCCGGTTATGCAAAAGGCAAAATGATTAATTCAATGCTTTTAGCTACTAAATACATTAATAAGTTACCTAAAAAGGAAGTACCTGAAAAAACAAAAGATTATCAAGGTTTTTTTCATGTTGTAGATATCAAAGGAAGTATAGAAGAAACAACGGTTCAATTAATTATTCGTGATCACAATCGCAAAAAATTTGAAAAGCGTAAAAAATTAGCACAAAAAATAGCTGATAAGATCAACTCTAAATATAAAAAACAATTTGGAGATAATATTGTAGAAATAGAAATAAAAGATCAATATTATAATATGTGTGAAAAGGTTAAACCTATGATACATATAGTAAAAACAGCAGAAAAAGCAATGAAAAATTTAGGTATTACCCCTATCATTAAACCAATACGTGGTGGTACTGACGGATCTAGATTATCATACATGGGATTACCTTGTCCTAATATTTTTGCAGGTGGACATAATTTTCATGGAAAATATGAATATGTTCCTGTAGAAAGCATGCAAAAAGCAATTGAAGTTATTGTAGAAATTGCTCAACTAGTAGCTAAACAAAAATAAATTGTGCCTTTACAATAATAAAATAAAAAAGGGATGATAATCATCCCTTTTTTATTAATTTAAAACTAACTGTTATTTAAGTAATATTTTTTGAATTTCATTCTCTAAATCTTTACCAAAAAGATTAGTTTCTATAATATTTCCTCTTTCATCCACCAAAACTGTTGAAGGAATACTTTCTATAGTATAAGCTTTAGCAATTGGGTCTTCCCATTTCATCAAATTAGAAACATGATACCAAGTTAATTGATCTTTTTTTATTGCTTCTTTCCATTTAGTTAAATCTTCATCTAAAGATACACTTATAATATTTAATCCTTTTGGATGCCATTTTTTATAAAGAGCTACTACATTTGGGTTTTCTTGTCTACAAGGACCACACCAAGATGCCCAAAAATCAATGAGTGTTACCTTTCCTAAAACCTGTTTTAAACTCAGCGTTCTACCTTCAGGTGTTTTAGCAGTAAAATTAGGTGCTTTTTTTACTTCATTTTTTTTTTGATCCTTCCATTGCTTTTTCAAAATCAGCTAACTGTTTTTTTATTTTTTTACCTGCTGCTGTTTCTTTTAGATCATTTTCTAAAGCATCAAACGATTTTTTAATCTTAACTACATCCGCATTTGGCGTATTAAAAAGTGTAGGTATCAATAATAAAGAAATAAATGATTTTGGATTTTCATTAATATACTTATCTCCGGAAGAAATAAACTCATCCTGAAATTTAGAAAATTCTGTATTTAATTTTTTCATAGTAACAGAATCATTTGTTTTTTGAGCGTCTTGCATTTTTGCCATATTTTCTTTTTGAAAATTCATCATACGCTTAGAAATTCCCATCATTTGAGCATTATACTTAACTAATTCCTCATTATTATAAGTACCTCCCACCTTTGCTAAAGGTATACTATCCTTATTAATTTTTGCCGTAATGTTTCCTTTCTCTAAAATAAAAATAAAACCACCTTCTTGATTTTCAACAGAAATCATGTGAACTTGTGGTTCTTTAGCTTCTCCTTTAAAAACAAATTGTCCTTTTTCTATTTTTGCAGTATCAATAGATATCGGCATACCTGTATTTTCATCTTGCTTTTGTAAAAATACTTTTGTTCCATCTTTTAATCCATTGATTTCACCTTCAAATTTAAATCCATTACCAATTATACCATTACATGCAATAGATAAGGTTACTAAACTAATTCCTAAAATTTTTTTCATCTGTATGTATTTGTTAATAATATAAAGAACTATAAAAATAGTTTTATTACTTTTGAAGCACAAAAATAGCCTTTTTGTAGTTATATAAGTCATTTTTAAGTTTTATTTAAAGTTTTGAAGAAAACAAAATCTAAATATTATCCTCGAATAAATTCATTAAAAAAAACTTTTTGTTTGTTTGAAGAGGTTTCCTCTGCTTTTATTTCTGATTTAACACCTGATTTTATAAGTAAATCGGGTAGTAAATATTATTATACCGAAAAAGGAATTTACAGATTATCAAATCATTGGGGACGATTTGCAAATTCAAAATGGCGATTAATAGATCATAAATTAAATTCTACTAAATATAAACTAGGTTTTGCTACTTGGGATAGTTTTTTTCCTGATAATGAAATTGAAAAATTATATTATCTTCATTGGGATCGTATCCGTAATGAAATTCATTATCTACACAAACAAACAAAAGATTATAACGGTTCTGCTATTTTAAGAACAAGTAAGGAAACTCAAAAAAAAATTAAAAAATGCTCGTAATATTTTAAATTTAACCAATTGGGCAAAATATTTTGACGAAGATATTTCTTCTTTGAGAGAGAAAATAATAAATGATCTAATTTATACGGAATTAACTTTAGAGCAAATTAAAAAAAAATATTTATGAGTCGTAAAAACGAAAAAAATATTAAAAAATTTAATACTAAACTCAAAAAAGCTAAAATTAAAAATCAAGCAAAAAAAATAGAACGGAAAAATAAATTAAAAGAAATTACTAGTTTTTTTATGCTAAAAATTAATAGATATACTATTTTTTTTAAGCTTCTAAATTAAAATTTTAAGCCTTTTCTTACATAATTTTATTTTTTTACTAAATTTGAGAATGAGAACTAGTTAATTCATTTTATAATTCTTAAATTCTCTTGTCTTTTGTAAATGACATAATAAATGCTAAAAATAAAATTATGGAAAATTTGACTCAAAAAAAGACAATAGAGTTAATAAGTATTCTTTACTTTTCTACTGCATTGTTATTTTTAATAGATGAAATTTTTAAAATAAACAACTTATTCCATTATTTTGGATTATTACGGTTAATTCTACTACAAATACTATATATATATAGTTCATCTAAACGAAATTATCTTTTTATCACCATTTTGCTTTTTGTTATCATAAGCAATTTCTTTTTTCAAAGTAAGATTAAATCTTTTTTAGTTTATGGAATGGTTGCTTATTTAATAAATAGATTTCTAAGTCTTGTTTTAGTTTATAAAAGCATGACAAAAAAAAGAATAATTCCTTTTTAATTGGTTCTTTTCCTTTTTTATTTTTCTATTTATATATTATATTCTTAATTGATGAATTTTATGTTTTTAACTTTTTAGTTATTTTGTTTAATGCTATTCTAATGTCCTTATTGGGAGGTATTGCTTTGTCTAATTACTATTTAGAAAATAATGATATTAGTAATAAAAATTATCTTTTACTTATAAGCATTATTATGTTTATGATGCAAAACTTAATATTTATCCTTCAAAAATATTATACTTTAGAAAAAATATTTGAACCTATTAGCATAGCACTAAATACATTATCCCTTTATATCTTTTATAGATTTATTATATTAAGTGAAAAAGAGTCGAATATTAATAAATAATTTTTATTTTAATATTCGACTCTTTTTATTCTTAAGCCTAATTAAGAATTTAATCACTTCAATTATATAAATAGTATTTAATATTTTAACTTATAATTATCTAATCTTACTTAGGAAATCAGAAACTTGTTCTTTTATTCTTTATCTTTTTATTATTTTCTAAAGGTACTAAATCAGACTCAGAATCTTCTACAATTGTAGTTGAAACAGGGCTCGTTGGAGTGTAATTAGATTTTGGAAAAGCATTATATCTTTCTTCTATTTTAGACCAATTAATTATACTAAAAAAGGTATTAGCATATTCTTTTTTCTTATTTTGAAATTTTAAATAATATGCGTGTTCCCACATATCCAAGCACAACAATGGAACCCCTTTGAAACCTAATCCTTTCATTTGAGGAGCATCATTATTAGAAGTTGTAATAATTCGTAATTTGCCGTATTTATCAGAAAGTAACCAAGTCCAACCAGAACCATTTATTTTTATAGAAGCTTCAGAAAAGTTTTGTATAAATAAATCGAAAGAGCCAAAATCTCTATTAATAGCATCTAATAGCTCTCCAGTGGGTTGTCCTCCTGCTTTTGGAGCAATAGATTCAAAATAAAAATTATGATTATACACCGCACCTGCATAATTACGGATATCAGTATCAGAATAGTTTAAATTTTTAAATATATTTAAATAATCTAATACTTCATATTTTGTTCCTATAACTGCTTTGTTTAAAGCATTAACGTAAGGTAATAAATACTTTGAGTAATGTAATTCTAAAGTATTGGCATCTACATAGGGCTCTAAAGCTTTGTAATCAAAAGGTAAATTATATAGCTGAAAAGCTCCTTCTATAGCTTTTAGGTCGGAAGGTTTTGTATCTTTTTTTTCAACAGCCATTATAGGAGTAGCTGGAACATCCACTACTTCTACTAAAGTATCTTTTTACAACTTAAAAGAGATAATCCGATCCAACTTATGATAAAAATTTTTTTTACTCATTTATTGTAACTATTTCGTTTACTAAATCAATATAGTTTTTTTTAGCTTCTTCAATAGATAAATTACTTACTTGCATCCAAGCGTTTAGCTTAAAAGCATCTCTTACATCCAGACTGTTATAATCCATATTGGATATAGAACCATAACTAGCTTGTTTATAATAAGCATATAAACGTAACATAATATCCTGAGGAAGGGAATCCTGCTTCATTTTAGAAACTTTTATAAAAGCTTCTCTGAATTTAATATCTAATTCTTGATCAAACATTTTAAGCTTCGGCAATAACTGTGTGATTTCCAATTGCTTTTTCTTGTAGTTTCACATTAATTTTGGTACCTAATGGTAGGTATAAATCTACACGTGAACCAAATTTTATAAATCCTGCATCTGTTCCTTGGATAGCTAGATCTCCTTCTTTTGCATAATTTACAATTCTTTTTGCTAAAGCTCCTGCAATTTGACGGTATAAAATTTCTCCAAAGATTTTGTTTTCAACCACTACGGAAGTACGTTCATTTTCTGTACTGGCTTTTGGATGCCAAGCTACTAAATATTTACCCGGATGATATTTGCTATACTTAACAATTCCTGAAACAGCATAACGGGTTACATGGACATTTATTGGAGACATAAAGATAGAAACCATTAAACGCTTATCTTTAAAGTATTCTTCTTCATATACTTCTTCTATTACTACGACTTTACCATCAACAGGAGCTAATATAGTATGTTCATTAGCCTGTATTTTTCTATTAGGATTTCTGAAAAATTGTAAAATCATTACATAGAGAAACAAAATTAATATTTGCACACTTAAGCGTAACCATGCAATATCAATTAAAAACTTATCAGCTAAAAATAAGCCAATAATCATTATTATCGAAGCTACTGAAATAATTTTAATTCCTTCCTTATGAAACATATCCTACAATTTTTAATAATAAATAAATAAATGGGGCTGTAAAAATAACACTATCTAATCGGTCTAATATACCTCCATGACTCGGCATAATACTACCACTATCTTTAACTCCTGCTGAACGTTTAAATTTTGATTCTACTAAATCTCCAATTGTACCAAAAAAACTTGTAAAAAGAGCAATTAGAATCCAATATCCAATTGGAAACAAATTTACATAATATCGGCTTATTAAAAAACTAGCTAGTATAGTAAATATGGTACCACCTAAAAAGCCTTCTATTGTTTTTTTAGGCGAAATTTTTTCAAACAATTTTCTTTTCCCGAACTTTTTCCCTACCAAATAAGCAAAGGTATCATTTATCCATATCAAAATAAAGATTCCTATTATAATATGAGGGTAATGGTTTTCTTCTATTTGACCTAATTTGGTAATTAATATGAATGGAATAATAATATAACCTATCAGTACTATCCAACTTAAAGAATTTATATTTTTAATTTTATTGTCAAACAACCAATTAAAAAGAAGAATTAATACTATTAAGCTAATAATTGTTAACATCCAATTGTTAAAATGATAATTATTAAAATAAGTAAAATTTAAGTACGAAATAGTAGCTAATGAAAAAGCTAGTATTTTATTTATTCTAACTAAATTCGTAAATTCATTTACTGCTTGTAATAAAAAAAGTCCAAAAAGAATTAAAAAGGATTCTTTTGAATATAGACTAGCAGACACTAACAGAGCAACATATATAGCACCTGATAATGCACGGACTACTGTTTCGTTCATGCTATAAATCTTCTAATAAAAGTAAATATAAATTTTTTGGAGAACTTCCGTAACGAAGAAAATCTTCTTCTTTCACTTTTTCAAAATACTTAATGGTTGTAATATTAGTGGGATAATTGGTTGTATAACGTTTTTTTATTTCACGTAGTCCATCACTTTTACCAGGGAACCATCTGACTAGTAGCTGCAATAACTATTATATTGTCTGGTAATTCATTTATTTTATTTTGTTTTATTTGAGTAGAAGAAAACATAATAGAACCATCTTCTGCTATAAGTCCTTCACAAGTTGCTAATAAAAATTTTGGACTTGTGACATCCGAATAGCTTATATTATTGGAATCTAACATTCCAAATAATTTAGACTCTAAACAAATGGCTTCTGATTCGAACCAATCATTTTCTTCTAAAATATTTTCAAATTGTTCATTTAATTCTGCTAAATTTTCACAGTATAAGAATTTACCTCCATTTTTTTTAAAATTTAAAGTAAACAACTCATCTACTGGTAAATTAACATTTACTTCTTGAAAAGGGTTATATTCACTTTCATTAGCTTCTTGAGAAGCATCATTACTTGACCCAAAAATTTTCCTAAAAATACTCATATATTACTTACAAATAGAAGTAGTTTGGTTTAATAGGCAAAGTTAAAAAAAAACTCAATCGAATTTTAACATAAGATTGAGTTTTTTAAAGATTTTATTAACTAAGTTTTAAACAATTTCTTCTAACAAAGGTTTGTCATACGGACGTTTACCAAAAATTTCCTCTAAATCATCCTTAAAGATTACCTCTTTTTCTATTAAAATGTCTGCTAAACGTTCTAATTTTTCTTTGTTTTCTTCTAAAATGGATATAGCACGTTGATATTGTTTTTCTATTATAGTTGATATTTCCTTATCTATTGTTAAGGCTGTTTCTTCTGAATAAGGTTTAGAAAAATTATAGTCTGACTGACCAGAAGAATCATAATAGGTTACATTGCCCAATCTTTCATTGAGTCCGTATATCGTAACCATAGCACGAGCTTGTTTGGTTACTTTTTCTAAGTCACTTAAAGCACCTGTAGAAATCATGTCAAAAACTACTTTTTCAGCTGCACGTCCTCCCATTGTTGCGCACATTTCATCTAACATTTGATGTGGTCTAACAATTTGTCTTTCTTCTGGCAAATACCAAGCTGCTCCTAAACTTTGTCCTCTTGGTACAATAGTAACTTTTACTTAGTGGTGCGGCATGCTCTAACATCCAACTTACTGTGGCGTGACCAGCCTCATGAATGGCTATTGCTCTTTTTTCTTCTGCTGTTATGATTTTATTTTTCTTTTCTAAACCGCCAATAATTCGATCTACAGCATCTAAAAAGTCTTGTTTATCTACTGCTGATTTATTATTTCTAGCAGCTATCAAAGCAGCTTCATTACATACATTAGCTATATCGGCTCCTGAAAATCCTCGGTGTCTGTTTTGACAAAAAGTCAGTATCTAAATCTTCTACTTTTTTCAAAGGTTTTAAATGTACGTCAAAGATTTCTTTACGTTCGCGAATATCTGGTAAATCAACGTAAATTTGTCTATCAAAACGTCCAGCACGCATTAGTGCTTTATCTAATACATCTGCACGGTTAGTAGCTGCTAATACGATTACACTAGTATCTGTTCCGAAACCGTCCATTTCAGTTAACAACTGATTTAGTGTATTTTCGCGTTCATCATTAGAACCTGAAAAATTACTTTTCCCCCTAGCTCTACCTACTGCATCTATTTCATCAATAAAAATGATAGCAGGTGATTTTTCTTTAGCTTGTTTAAATAAATCACGAACCCTAGAAGCTCCAACTCCTACAAACATTTCTACGAAATCAGATCCTGAAAGAGAAAAGAATGGAACTTTAGCTTCTCCTGCAACAGCTTTTGCTAATAATGTTTTACCTGTACCGGAGGCCCTACTAATAAAGCTCCTTTAGGAATCTTTCCTCCTAAATCAGTATATTTTTTAGGATTTTTTAAGAACTCTACAATTTCTTGTATTTCTTCTTTAGCTCCTTCTAATCCAGCTACATCTTTAAAGGTTACTTTTACGTCTGTTTTTTCATCAAAAAGTTTAGCTTTTGAGCGTCCAATATTAAAAATTTGACCGCCACCTCCTGAACCGCCGCCTGACATACGACGCATCATAAAGACCCAAAAACCAATCAAAATAAAAATAGGAAGTAATTGAATCATAAAATCAGTCCAACCACCTGATGTTTTGTATTCGTATTGCGAAATTTTATTAGCTAACTTAGCTTCTTTTAAATCTTTAGAAAAACTTCCATCTTCACCACTTATTTCAAAAGAGTAATGAGGACCTAAATTCTTACTACCTAATAGATCTTCTTTAGGTAATTTCTTATGAGCTTCTTTAGATAAAGCATTTTCTTTTAGATAAACTGTAACAAAACGATCGTTGTCGACCTCTACTTTATCCACATCGCCTGCCTCTAAAAACTCATAAAATTTAGAAACATTTGTTTTACTAGGTTCAACCCAACGAGATTGACCTGATAAATACATCGCTATAAATACAGCTCCTATCAAGCCATATATCCACCAAGGATTAAATTTAAAATTATTTTGTTTATTTTCTTTTGACATAGATACTCTAACAATTAATATTTATTTTCGATTGATGTAATTTTAGCATCTCCCCAAAGACTTTCTATGTTGTAATATTCTCTAATATGTTTTTGGAAAACATGAACTACTATATGTACGTAGTCCATCAATACCCATTCTCCATTATCAGTTCCTTCAACATGCCAAGGTTTTTCTTTGAGCTCTTTTGAAACAGCTTTTTGAACAGAATTAACAATTGCATTAACTTGTGTATTTGAGGTACCATTACAAATAACAAAATAATCACAAACTGTATTTTCTAATTCTCTAAGATCTAAAATATCTATATCATTTCCTTTTACGTCTTCAATACCTTTAATGATATTTGCTAATAAAATATCATTTCCTACTTCTTTGTTCGCCATTTATTTTGAATAATTATTTTTCGCAAAGTTATTGTTTTTTGTCTTTATTTTGAAAGATAAAAAATAGATACTTAAATTTTACTATTTCAAATTACAGTACATGAAACTAATCAAACTCAATGCCATAGATTCTACTAATGATTTTTTAAAAAACTTTCACAAGATCAAGTACTTGAAAATTTTACTGTAGTGACTGCTAAAAGTCAATGGAAAGGCAGAGGTCAGATGGGAAGTAACTGGAACACAGAAGACAATAAAAACCTAATAACCAGTATATTAATAAAAAATACAATCAAAAAAGACATTACTATTTTTGACCTTAATATAACTATTGCAGTAACGATAAAAGAAGCTCTGGAAGACTACCATATTCCTGACTTATATATAAAATGGCCAAACGACATTATGTCAGGTAATAAAAAAATTTCGGGTATATTGATCGAAAATAATTTTAAAGGAAATCAAGAAATAGAATCTATTGTTGGTATTGGACTTAATATAAATCAAGAAAACTTTCAAAATCTTCCTCAAGCATCTTCATTAAAATGTATTACAAGTAAAGAATATGATATAGAAGCAATATTGTTTACTATACTAACAAGGTTAAAAATTAATTTAGAAAAGCTTAAAAATGATAAAATAGATTTATGGAATAGTTATCATAATTATTTATTTAAAATTAATAAGCCTGTAGCATTTGAGGATCACAATCATCATAAGTTTATGGGAATTATAAAAAAAGTTAATCAAGATGGTTTAATTGAAATTGCGTTGGAAGATGATAGTACAAAAGTATTCGGAATCAAGGAAATAAGAATGCTTTATTAATTTTTAGGAATGTGACTAAATAATTCTTTCATTTAACTTTTTTTAGTTTTTTTACTTTAACAATCTAACCCAAATTCCGCATTAGACTTGAACGAAGTGAATTAGAGAAGCCAACCTTCTCATACGGAATTTGAGTTTAAATAAAAAATCTAAATCGGGGACCAAACAAATTTACTATTATGAATTACCAATTTACTCGTATTTTGAGAGAATAAACGAAATATTATTTTTTATTTTGAATTGTTTTTATTGATTTAAAAGGAAATTAAATACTTTTTTCATCTAAAGCTAAATCTGATTGTGTTTTACCATGATTAGCTGGTTGTCCAAAACTATCTAAATTAACCATTGTAATAGAATCTACTGTTATAATAGTAGCTTTTGTCATTATATTTTTAACCTCACATTTCATTGTAATAGATGTCTTCCCGAATTTAATGACATCGAGTCCTATTTCTATAATGTCACCTTGTCGAGCTGAACTCATAAAATTTATTTCAGACATAAATTTTGTAACAATCTTATTATTTTTTAGAATAACTATTGAATAAAGAGCGGCTTCATCATCTATCCATGATAACAACTTTCCTCCAAAAAGAGTTCCGTTTGCGTTTAAATCTTCTGGTCTAACCCACTTATGCGTTTTGTATCTCATGATCAATTTTATTAGAGGTAATTTTAGCTATTAATAAAAGTAATTAAAATTTTATTCTGTTTGTAAGTATTATTTTTTAAGGATTTGAATCATTTCTTGACCATGTTCTTTTATTTCATTAAGTCCATTCAATCTATTTATATCCCAATATTCATATTCCATCATAATACGTTGTTTTATACTGTCAATCGTTTTACTTCCTGTATAATAATCTTTCTTTGCAGTTGGCATAAAATTGCTTAAACGTGAATTTTTGCTACCGCTAATTAAACATAAATTCCCGAAATTATCTAACCATTCTATATCTTGTTCTTTTATTTTTAAATTTTTATCAATAGGATTTTGAGGGTAATAATGTTCTACTGAACTTCTAAAGGTATACTCAAAATCTTTTATACGATTGTCTATTAATATTTTTTCTCCTTTTACTTTAAAATATTCACGATTATCTGTTCTATAATTTTGCCATAATAAATAATCCAAATAATTAAATATAAAGTTTTCTACGGTTGTTCCTTGATGAAGTTTATTTATATCAATAGCCGTTTCAATATTTTTTTGTTTTCCTTCATTTATATAAATTATTTCAAAATAATCTTTGGGATTGATTGCTAAGAATCGATCATTCAAAAATGCTTTAGCAAGATTTTCAAGATATGATTTATAGTCATTTGCTAAATTAGTTCCAGAATATTCTAAAGTAAATTTCAAAGAGGCGTTTAACCAATGTTTGTAAACTAAAGTTGGATTTGAAACATGAAACATAGATAATAACATTAGAATTTCTCTATTAATGCCTTCTATCATTTCCACATTATCTACATCAAAAGTATTTACATAGCCTACTTTATTTCCATCATACCATTTTAATCGTTTTAAACTCCAATGATCTGATCCTTTTGTAAATTCTCTTTTTATAATGTACTTGTCAAAATATAATTTACCTTTTAACAAATTATAACCAAATTCTTTTACAAATTCTTTTTATCATTATTCTTTAAAAAGGATCGAACAATTCCAATAATTGTTTGTCATCTAATGGAACATTGGATTTTGTTTGTATTCTTAAAATGTGAAGTAGAAAATTTGAAAAATTAATGATTGTATTAAATCGTTCTGGGTTTTCATCTGTAGTACTTGAATTATCTGAGGTAAAATTTATATTTTTTGCAAGAAGTTGGCTTATTGTAAAAGCTTCTTCTGTAATTTGATTATTGTTTGGAATTTTTAATTTAGAATAAACATTTTCTGGGTTAATTAAATTGTTCCAATCATTCTCACCAAATAGTTCATGTCTTTGTGTAACTGAAAAACCATATTGTACGTATTTTTCCATGTTTGAAGTTGCTTCCCAAATTAAATTGAAAGCATATTTCAAATGATCTTCTTCTAAGATTTCAAGCATTTTTGCTTTTAAAATTTCGTGTTTCTCTAATTGTTCTCCACGACTATTCATTATTTCAAAATAGTGATTTAAATTTGTATCGTCAGGAACTAGAACACGTAAGATTGTAACTTTTTCAAAAAAATAGTTGCAAAAACACTCAATAGTTAAATTGTTTTCAGCCAAAATTCTTGCCAATGATTTTTTTGCATCATAATACCCTTGTTGAAGTGTAGCATTACATTCTTTATTATCTAAACTTTCTTTATTAAAAAGATATAGAAGTGTATTGGAAGCTATTTTACGGCTATCAAAAGATAAATTGAGTTTTTTATACCAAGATAAATCAATTGTTGGATATTCTTTTTGATTACATTTAGCAATAAGGTTAATGTGGTTAAGCGCTGTTGTCCATCAATAGTTTCATAGATTACGTTGCCTTCTAGTTTTCTTTCATAAGTGATTAAAGAACCTATATAATATTGAGATATATCGGTCGTATCTTTATTTTTAATAACATAGTCTACTATATCTTGTATTAATTGTGTTATTTGAGGTTCACTCCATTCATAATTTCTTTGATAAATTGGAATTACATAATCCTCATAACTAAATAATTCTTGAATGCTATAATATTTAGGTTCTTTATGATTCATAATATTTTAATTTCTTGAATCGTTCTACAATTTCTTCTGTTTTACTCGATCTATTTTCTTTTAAAATTTCGAATCGTAAATTTAAAATATCATGGGGCTTTATAGTTTCTTTAATTTTTTTGAATAATTGTATTTGAGAATGCCCTAGATTAAGGGCATAATTATCAACAGAATCCAGTCCAACTGCTTGTAATTTTAGGCGTAAAGAATAAGCCCAAATAAAAATTTTATCTATTACTTTTGATAGTTCTTTATCACCAAATTTATCTAGATAATAAATTAATCCACAGTAAAATAAGTTACGAATATATTTATCTCCTGTACGAAAACTACCTTCATAAGTTTTGATAATTTTTAATAAAGGATATTTTTCCTTGATTGCTTCTGATTTTAGGTTATCTATCATAATTTGATAATGTTCAATCATTTCAAAAAATCGTTTTCCATTTATAATGGTTCCATCTATCTGAAAAGGGTAAGTCATTTTTTGTTTATCAATATTCCTGTGGTATGAACGATTGTATTCTTCGATATAAAAGTGTGTAATTCGAAGCATTTCTAGAAAAGGATAATTTTCTTCTATATCCGAACTTACACCTTTGAAAACATCCACTTCATTTTTTGAAAAATATCGTGCTGAATGTCCCCTACTCCAATTTCTAATCCTAAATAAGTATTCTGAAAATAATTGTGAAAGTTTTGTGGTATCTAAACTTTCCCACTTTTCAACTGTTTTTTTACGTTCTTCTTCTGTTGAAAAATTATTCATTTCTCGGAGATGAAATGCTTTTAATAAATCGTGAGGTTCTAGATCTTTTCCTCTTGCATTTTGGGAATCAAAAAACTGAAATGCTTCTGAAATGTTGGTTAAAACTACTTCTACCAATGTACATTTATCTAAAAAGAATTGTATTAATTTTTCATCAAATTCTGCAATTCTTCTTTCAATTTGTTTGTAGTTATTTTGAATATTTGTTTTTGAAATATTATTTGTAAAAGATAAATTTAGAAGTTTTGGATTAAAATTTTTCAATATTTTATCTTCGTCTATTGTTTTTTTGTGTTTTTGGGTTATTGCGTATGCAATTAATATTAATGTTATTGTTCTTTGTTGTCCATCGACAATGTCAAAAATAGCATCATGATTATGAATAACAAGTGTTCCTAAACGATATTCTGATTTTTCTTTATGAATTAAAAGATCATCAATTAATTGATTAACATTTTTTATAGTCCATTTATAAGGTCGTTGATAACTTGGTATTTGTACGCGATCATTTGTAAGTAGATCTCTTACTTTTATTATTTTAGGTTTGTTTTCTTTCATTTAGTATTATAATCAACTCGTTTGTTTACTTCCTTTTATTCATTTAAAAAATGTGTAAGCTACACCTATCTTAACTCTATCTTAAACTGGTTTTAGATATTAAAAAGGCGATTATCATTATAAAGATAGTGAAAGAAATGATTCTAAAAAACGAGTTATGAATTAGAATAGATGAAATTTAAAATTAGTATAAAGTAGAATAGAAGTTGTATTTAGCTTATGATTGGGTATACGTTATTTAGAAATATAATATATACAGAAAAAGAAGAAACATCCTAAATTAGAATAGGGGTATAAAAAAGAGGCATTCAAAAAATAGTTTGATTTTATTAAGCTTTATTCTAGTTATCAAAGGGTGATACTTTGAAAAGTTTAATCAAAGAAAGGAATACTCAATTCTTAAATGAAACTTTTTTAGTAGTAGACTTAGCTTTATTTTTTGATTGCCTCTTTTATTATGTTTTATAAATGGATAACTTCTCCGTAAGCATCCGCAACGGCTTCCATTACGGCTTCACTCATAGTAGGGTGTGGATGTATAGCTTTTAGTATTTCATGTCCTGTAGTTTCTAATTTGCGGGCTACAACAGCTTCTGCTATCATATCAGTTACTCCAGCACCAATCATGTGACAACCTAACCATTCTCCATATTTAGCATCAAAAATAACTTTTACAAAACCATCTTTGGTACCTGCTGCCGATGCTTTTCCTGAAGCTGAAAAAGGGAACTTGCCTACTTTTATTTCATATCCTTTTTCTTTAGCTGCTTTTTCTGTTAAACCAACTGATGCAATTTCAGGAGTTGCATAGGTACAACCCGGAATATTTCCATAATCTAAAGGATCTACATGTAAACCAGCAATTTTTTCAACACAAATAATTCCTTCTGCTGAAGCAACGTGTGCTAAAGCTTGACCTCGGAGTTATATCTCCTATTGCATAATATCCCGGAATATTGGTTTGGTAATAAGCATTAACTAAAACTTTATCGCGGTCAGTAGCAATTCCTACATCTTCTAATCCTATTCCTTCAATATTTGTTTTAATTCCTACTGCAGAAAGTACAATATCTGCTTCTAATATTTCTTCTCCTTTAGCTGTCTTAACAGTTGCTTTAACTCCTGCTCCTGTTGTATCTACTTTTTCAACTGAAGCATTGGTCATGATATTAATTCCTGCTTTTTTTAAAGATCGTTCAAATTGTTTTGATATATCTTCATCTTCAACTGGAACAATATTAGGCATAAACTCTACAATTGTTACTTCCGTTCCCATGGCATTATAAAAATGTGCGAATTCAACTCCTATAGCACCTGATCCTACTACAATCATTTTTTTAGGTTGTTCAGATAATGTCATCGCTTGACGATATCCTATTACCTTTTTACCATCTTGTGGTAAATTAGGCAACTCACGTGAACGAGCCCCTGTAGCTATAATAATATGATCGGCTGTATAATCCGTTACTTTACCTTCTTTATCTGTAACTTCAACTTTTTTTCTCCGGTTTAACCTTTCCAAAACCGTCAATTACATCTATTTTATTTTTTTCATTAAGAATTGAACTCCTTTACTCATTCCTTCAGCAACACCTCTTGAGCGAGTAATAACAGCATCAAAATCTTTATCTACATTATCTGCTTTTAGACCGTAGTCAGAAGCATGCTTTAGGTAATCAAAAACTTGAGCAGACTTTAACAAGGCTTTTGTTGGTATACATCCCCAATTTAAACAAATACCTCCCAAGTTTTCTTTTTCAATAACAGCTACTTTAAAGCCTAATTGAGATGCACGAATAGCAGTAACGTAACCACCCGGTCCACTACCTAAAACTATAATATCGTATTTCATTTTATTTTGATTTTTCAAGTTTTTCAGAGCACGAAAATAAATATAATTTATGGTATAATAAAAAAATACATCAATTATGTTTTTATGTTTAACTCAAATTACACTTTAGAAATTTATTACAGATAAAAACAACTTGGAATCTGAAAATACTCCTTTTATTATCTTCAATGTTGTAAAACTAAGTTTGCTATAAAAAATCTGAAATAAGGAGGCTTGATTCTAAAATTAATAGATTGTTTAACTTTTAGGTGATTTACTTTTTACAAATATTAATCTATAAAAAATGCTCCTAAATGTTAATTTTAGGAGCATTTTTATTTTATACAATATAATTATTCTACTACAACTCGTTTGGTAGTAGAATTTTCATTTTGATTAATTTTTACTAAATAAATACCTTTAGGTAAATCATTAATAAAAATTGATTCAGAAGTAACTTCTGTTATTTCGTAAATTTTTTGACCTAAAGTTGTATAAATTTCAACTGTATATTTTTGAGCTAAATCTTCAAAAGTTATTTGGAAATTTCCTTTTGTTGGATTAGGAAATAAATTTAAATGTATGTCTTTTTTATTTTCATTAGATTTTACCACTCTATTACCTAAACCTGAGCAGTTATCAACACTATATATATCCCAATCGTTTGTTTTGTTAAAAGTGGTACTTGGTACAATTGCTGTAGCCTTTCTTCTCATTGTTTCATCTATAGAAAAATCAGCTGTACCTCCATTAAATTTACCTATAATATCTACTAAAACGCCATTTTTAAACAAACCTATAGCATCATTTCCATTATAAGCCATCTCGCCAGCAGAAGTAGATAAATTTGCTAATGCAGTAGAATAACATGTAGAAGAAATTAAACTATTAACAATAACAAATTTTCCATTATTATCTAATGTCCCTGATAATGTTAAACCAGTACTCCACGAACCTGAACCATTTGTTTGTTTTTTTATAGCGTAAGATGATAAACTAACAGGAGATCCTGTTCTATTTGTAATTTCTAAAGCTTTGTTATTAGAAGTCCCTTCTAAATATTCTGAAAAATATAGATTAGTAATAGCTGTTGTACTAGCCGTAGTAGTAACATTTAGTACATTACTTGATCCTGAAGTATTTCCAGCAGCATCTTTTGCTCTTACTGTAAATGAATAATTCGTTGAAGCAGATAGACCTGTTATTGTAGCTGTCGTTCCTATTACTGAAGTTTTTAGTAAAGTCCCTTGATATATATCGTATCCTATTACTCCTACATTATCTGTTGATGC
Source organism: Flavobacterium davisii (assembly GCF_019565505.1). Lineage (GTDB taxonomy): Bacteria > Bacteroidota > Bacteroidia > Flavobacteriales > Flavobacteriaceae > Flavobacterium > Flavobacterium davisii. The sequence continues at coordinate 3,300,805 of NZ_CP067378.1, read as the reverse complement.
TGCCCATGATAAAACACATCCTGTAGTTGTAATATTTGAAACAGTTAAATTGTTAGGAACTGTAGGAGCAATTATATCGGTTCCAGCAGTTGTTGTAACATTTAACGCATTACTTGAATCTGAAGTATTTCCAGCAGCATCTTTTGCTCTTACTGTAAATGAATAATTGGTTGAAGCAGATAAACCTGTTATTGTAGCTGTCGTTCCTATTACTGAAGTTTTTAGTAAAGTTCCTTGATATATATCGTATCCTATTACTCCTACATTATCTGTTGATGCTGCCCATGATAAAACACATCCTGTAGTTGTAACATTTGAAACGGTTAAATTATTAGGAACTGTAGGAGCAATTATATCGGTTCCAGCAGTTGTTGTAACATTTAACGCATTACTTGAATCTGAAGTATTTCCAGCAGCATCTTTTGCTTTTACTGTAAAAGAATAAGTCGTAGAGGCTGTTAATCCTGTTATATTGGCACTAGTCCCCGCAACCGTTATTTTTAAAGCTCCATTTAAATATATATTGTAACTGGTTACTCCAACATTATCTGTAGACGCAGTCCACGATAACGTACAACTTGTTGTTGATATTCCTGAAGAGATTAGATTAGATGGTATAGAAGGAGCTGTAGTATCCGCAATAGAACCTCCCCAAATAAGGTTCACATAATTAGGATTATCAATAAATGGGTTTCTATTACCTTGACGAGCATAGATCGCATTATTTCTAGCTATTTCTCTAGGACTTACAGGATCTTGCGCATGCCATTTTAATAGCATATCTAAAAAAGGTTTTCCAAAAACTTGATTAGATGTTCCGTTAAACATTTCATAAGAGGTATAATTAGCAACTGTATTTTCATAACGAGTAGCAAAATAAAAATACATACGAGCAATATCTCCTTTGAATTCATTAATTGGTTCAAAAACGGTACCAGTATAACCTGAAACAGCACTTGATCCTAATTTTCCTCCATTTCTTGATGTCCAACTTGCAACAGCTACCATTCCATGAGGATAATTAGAACGCATTCCATTTACTTTTCCATCAGTAGGAGGAATAAAATGAGCATCTGATACCATAGGTGCTGCATTATTAAAAACAGATTGAGGAATCATGTGTTCACGATTATAGCATCCCCCTTCTACCGAATAAGTTCCACACTGATTTGTACCGTATTGGTACACATAGGGGTCTGTTCCTGTAGGGTTTTCAGAATAAACATCAATAATAGAGTTATCATTTTCATATTCTTTATCTCTATCAGAAGTCTGATAAGTAGTCCAAAGTCCCGAATAACCATTATCCGTATGTCCTTTAATAATGTTATACAATTGTGTTTTCAAAGTATAACCAGAGCCTGTAGCGGAACTGTAATAACCAGAGGGCGCTTGTGCATGCCCTACTAATGCACAAAAAAGTGCAAACAAAGTAGTTTTTGATTTCATTTGGTTGTTTTAAATTGTTTTTGGTATATAATTAAAATAAAAAAGTGGCATATAGCCACTTTTTTATTCTACGATAATTTTTTTCGTTGTAAATTGATTTCCAGCAGTTAATTTTATTAGATATAATCCTTTTGATAAACCAATTAAATTATAACTTTCGTCTGTTCTTACTGGTTTTTTACTCTTTTGTATTAACTGTCCATTTATAGTATATACCTCAATTTCATCTAACTCTATTGCAGAATTAATTTTTATCCATTCTCCATTTGATGGATTAGGGGATAAACTGATATTTGTTTGTAATTGAAATTCTAAATTAGATAAAGCTTGGCATTGTGCAGACCATATTTGACAAACATATTCAGGATGATCTATAAAAGGATTTCTATTATGTTGTACGGCGCAAACTGCATTATTTCTATCAATTTCTTTTTGACTAACTGGATCTTGAAGATGCCAATTTATCATTAAATCCAGATACCATTTTTCATAAACTTGATCATTAGATCCATCTAAAACAGTATTTCCATCAACTGTAATATTTTGCCAATTTGAAATTTTATCTTCATAACGCGTAGCCATATAAAAATAATTTCTTGCTATATCTCCTTTATATTGATCTGCGGGTTCAAAAACAATAAGATTAACAGGAGCGTTGGGGGCTATACAAATTCCTATTTTGGAATTATTATTTGTTATATAAGTAGGGGTATTGCCCACTATTCCATAAGGCATACTTCCTCTCATTCCATTATCTTTTTTATCAGTAGGCATAACATGAAATGCGTCCGTATACATTGGCATTCCTGATGAACCTCCAAACCAACTTTTAGGAAAAGTATGTTCTCTATTATATCTTTCGCATTCTACTTTTCCTCCTTTTCCGTCGTCTTGACTACCGCCTGTTAAAAGAGGAGTACCGAAAACAAAATTACAGTTTGAATATATATCCCAAACTCTTCCATCAGAATTTACATCCGAAGTATAGTATAGGTTCCATAAACCGGGCGTATAACTAATTACCGTATGATCCTTTATAATATTAAAAAGTTGTGTTTTTAAAACATAATTCATTCCTGTTGCGGAAGAATAATATGCTCTTAAATCACTCGGACAATTTTGTCCGACTGCCAAAAAGGAACTTAAAATGAAAACAAAAAAAAGATAGTTCTTTTTCATATAGAATAATTTATAAACCTAGATTACATTTTTTTTTCTAACAGTGCCATATAAAAGCCATCAAAACCCGTTTGATGTGCTAATATTTTATAATCGCGAATAAACATGAAATTTTTACCATTTTCTGTTGCTAAAAACTTTTGAATTTGTTCTTGATTTTCAGATGGTAATATAGAACAAGTGGCATAAACCAACTTTCCTCCTCGGTTTAAGAATTTTAGAATAATTTTCTAAAACTTCTGCTTGTACCTTACGGATATTATCTATAAATTCTGGTTGCAGTTTCCACTTGCTATCTGGATTACGTTTTAAAACTCCCAAACCACTACAAGGCGCATCAATTAATACGCGATCAGCTGTTCCATAAAGTTTTTTAATTGTTTTAGAGCTTTCGATAACACGAGTTTCAACATTATGAACTCCGTTACGACGAGCTCTTAACTTCAACTGATTTAATTTACTTTCGTATAAATCTAAAGCAATCAATTGTCCTTTATTTTGCATAATAGATGCTAAATGAAGTGTCTTTCCTCCTGCTCCTGCACAAGTGTCTACTACTCGCATACCGGGTCGGACATCTAACAATGGAGCTACTAATTGTGATGAAGCATCTTGTACTTCAAACAAACCTTCTTTAAAAGCTTGAGTTAAAAAGACATTTGCGCGTTCCTTTAAAATTAAAGCATCTACCCGGTCTTTTAAAAAATCTGTCTCTATATTCAAATCCATTAAAATAGCACGTAGTTTTTCTTTAGTAGTTTTTAAAGTATTTACTCGTAAAATTACCTTAGCTTGTTCATTCTGTGCTTTAATTTCTTTACTCCAAACATCTTCTCCTAACTCTTTTAAACAAAGAGCATCCATCCAATCAGGAATAGATTCTTTTATAGCTCTTGTTTTAGAGAATTCATTAAAACGTCCTTTAATTTTACGCTCTGGAGTACCTTGTAATTGCGTCCAATCAGGTATAGGATAACCTCTTAATACAGCCCATGCTGCAAACATACGCCATAAATTTTCACGATTATAAGGTTCTTTAACATCTCCTATTTCAGCATATAAACGTTTCCATCTCACAATTTCATAGATTGTTTCTGCTACAAACTTTCTATCTGCACTCCCCCACCTTTTATCTTTTTTTAGTGCTCTTGCTACTACTTTATCCGCATATTCTCCTTCATTAAAAATGGCATTTAAAGAGTCTATAGTAGTGTAAACAAGGTTTCTATGTAATCGCATATCATTAATTTTGAGGGCGCAAATATAAGATAAAGTTATAAGCTTATAAACACTCTAACGTATTTTATTTTTAGAAAATAAAAAATTATACTACTTTCTATAATCTTCTAATTAAACATTAATCAAAAGAGGAACGAATAAAGGAATCTAATTTATTACAAACACAACGACTTTCAATCTAAAAAATAATCATTTCACCTTATTCATTAAAAAAAATCCATGTATTTATTTATCAGCCTCTTCATTAAAAGTTTAAATATATAATTTGATATAATTCAATTTTTGAGTTATATGATAAAACAATTAAAAGTCTGTTTATGTGTTCATCAAGAAAACATAAATGTTAAAAAAAAGTTAAAATATGATTAAACATTCGATTAAATCAATCAATCATTTAGTTTTGCAAAAAATTTTACAACCATGGGAACACATCCATTTAATGATAAACAAGTTGCTATACTAGAAGTTGTTGAAAAACTCTTTGCTGAAAAAGGTTTTGATGGAACATCTGTAAGAGATATAGCCAAAGCAGCGAACATTAATGTTGCAATGATCTCTTATTACTTTGGCTCAAAAGAAAAATTATTAGAAGGAATTGTACTTTATCGTTCAGCTGGACTAAATTTTCAGATGGAAAATATTCGAAATAGTGAAACAGATCCATTTGAAAAATTAGACAATTTAGTTGAATTTTATGTTGCATTAATACATCATAATAAGTCTATCTACCAAATTATAAATGTTGAATTTAGCAATCAAAAAAGAAAGATTGATTTTGAATTGATTAATCAAGCTAAAGAAGGCAATTATATTGAGTTAAATAGAGTGATAAAAGAAGGACAAGAAAAAGGATTATTTAAAGAAAATGTAAATACTTTTTTAGTAGCACCTACTATATTAGGTACTTATTTTCATTTTTATAATAGTCGTTCTTTTTATGAAAAACTAATAGGTATAAAAGATGAAAACCAATGGGAAAGTTATATAAATATTGAACTTACTCAACATATAAAACAAGTCATTAAATCACTAGTAAAAAAATGAATGCGAATAAATTTCTCCCCCTATTAATACTGGTAAATTATAGTTGGTATGCACAAGAAAGAACCAATTTAAATTTAAAAGAAGCTTTAATACTTTTAGAAAAAAATAATAATGAAATTTTGTTAGCTCAAACAAAAGTCGATACTAAAAAATTAGAATGGCAACAGGCAAAAGATCATCAATATCCTGATATTAAAATAGGTGGACAATATTTTTATATTACAGAACCTACTGTTGATCTAAAACTAAAGTTACCATTTCATTCTTCAGTAAACCCTGCAAATATTAATCAATTTATGATAGGTCAAGCCAATGCGAATTTGCCTTTATTTGCTGGTGGAAAAATACGAAATAGTATTCAAGCAACAGAAAATTTATATTTAGCTGAAAAAGCAAAATCATCTAATACAAAAGAAGATGTTTCTTTAAAAGTAATTGAATACTATGCTCAACTATACAGAGCATTAAAATCTGTAGAATTAATAAGTGATAACATTAAAAGTACCGAGCAACGTGTAAAAGATTTTATCAATATGGAAAAAAACGGCATTATTGCTCGAAATGATTTATTAAAGTCTCAATTACAATTAGCTAAAATAAAATTAAGTTTACAAGAAGCAAATAAGAACGTAAATATTACAAACTACGCATTAACTACGTTATTAAATTTACCCGAAGGCTATAAAATAGGAATTGACGAACATCAATTTGATGGACAATCCCCTATTTCGAAAACGATTGAAGAAAAAGATGCTTTAGAAAATAGAAAAGATTTAGAAATTTTGGGCTATCTACAAAAAGCCAATGAAAACAATATAAGAGTCGCGCAGAGTAATTATTATCCTAAAATAGGCTTATCTGCTGGATATATAGCTATGAGTTTACAAAATGTCATAAATGTTACAAATGCAATAAACATAGGTGGCGGAATTTCATACGATTTGAGTTCTCTTTATAAAACTTCAAAAGAAGTAAAAACAGCTAGAAATAAAGCAGAAGAATTAAAGATTACCCAAAATTTATTAAAAGACGGTATTAAAATCCAAACGCAACAAAGTATAGAAAACTTTAATCTTGCTCAAAACCAAAATAAAGTATATCAGCAAGCTATAGAGCAAGCAACAGAAAATTACAGAATAGTTAAAGACAAACATGATAATGGTTTAGCAACAGTAACAGAACTCATTGATGCTGATGTTGAACAACTAAATGCAAAAATAAATTATGCTAATTCTAGAGCAAATGTCCTTTTAAAATATTATGAAATGTTAGCTACATCTGGTCAACTCATTACATCATTCAATTTAACAAAATAATTTCGTCTTATGGAAACTGAAAAAAAAGCAATCAATAAAAAATTCGCAATCATACTAGGGGCATTAGTAATTGGTGGTGGAAGCTATGGTATTAGTAAATATTTACATGCTCAAACACACGAAGAGACAGACGATGCACAAGTAGAGAAAAAAATAACACCAATTATCCCTAAAGTTTCTGGTTACATTTCAAAAGTATATGTTAAAGACAATGATTTTGTCAAAAAAGGCGACACATTATTTGTAATTGATAATCGAGATTATTTGGTCAAAGTAGAAGAAGCGAAAGCTTTAATGATTGCAGCAGAAAATACATTTGAAGTGGCCAAAGCTGATGTTGGTAGTGCTAACGCAAGTGTTGCCGCTTCAGATGCTAATGTAGCATCAGCATTAGGAACAATTGAAACGGCTAAAATTCGTTTAGAACGCGCAACTAATGACTATGAACGATATAATAATCTTTATAAAAATCATTCTATTACAAAACAACAATATGAACAAGCTTTAGCTACTAAACTAGAAGCTGAAAATCAAGTTAGAATTTTAACTAATCAACAAAGAGCTAGTAGTTATCAAAAAAATGTAGTAGCCTCTAAAGCAATTGTTTCTGATAAACAAACAAAAGTAGCATCTGCCAATATTAGTAGAGCGAAAGCTTCTTTAAATGCTGCTGAATTAAATTTAGAATACACCGTAGTAACAGCAACTATAGATGGCCGGGTTTCTAAAGTAAATATTCAAGCTGGACAGTTAGTTAATCAAGGACAATCTCTTTTCTATCTAGTTAATACCACAGAAACATCAGTAATAGCTAATTTTAAAGAAACCCAATTAGGAAAAATGAAAATAGGTCAAAAAGTCGTTATTAAAATAGATGCTTTTGGCGATCTTGAGTTAAAAGGGAAAATAACCTCTTTTTCGCCTGCTACAGGTTCTCAATTTTCTATACTTCCTCCTGACAATGCAACTGGAAATTTCGTAAAAACAGTACAAAGAATTCCTGTAAAAATTGAATTCACAAATGATAACGAAAAAGAAAAAATTGAATTACTACGTTCTGGGATGAATGCACATGTAGATGTATACTTAAAATAATTCAAAAAAAATGACACAAGATACTACAAATGATCTAGTAGAATATGGCTATAGAAGGATTATGGTAACGATTGTTGCTATACTCTGTTCACTACTAGAAATAGTAGATACCACCATTGTTAATGTAGCTCTTAATGAAATGAAAGGAAGCTTAGGAGCTACTCTAAGCGATGTTTCATGGGTAATTACGGCTTATGCAATAGCCAATGTAATTATTATTCCTATGACTAATTGGCTTTCACAACAATTTGGGAGAAAAAATTATTTTACGACTTCAATTATTATTTTCACAGTTACTTCTTTTTTATGTGGAAATTCAACCAATATTTGGGAACTCGTATTTTTTAGATTTATACAAGGTTTAGGTGGAGGTGCTTTATTAGTAACAGCACAAACCATTATAACGGAAAGCTATCCTATTAAAAAAAGAGGTATGGCACAAGCTATTTATGGATTAGGTGTCATTTTAGGTCCTACTTTCGGTCCTCCTTTAGGAGGGTATATAGTTGATCATTTTTCTTGGCCTTTCATCTTTTACATCAATATTCCTTTAGGGATTATTGCAACAGTGTTAGCCATAATGTATGTAAAGAGTCCAAAATTTAGTATCAAATTAAAGGCAAATCAAGTAGACTGGTTAGGAATTATCTATTTATCTCTTTTTGTAGGCTCTCTTCAATATGTTTTAGAACATGGACAACAAGATGACTGGTTTAATAGTAATACGATTATCAATTTATGTATTATTTCCTTATTTGGTTTCATCTTTTTTATTCATAGAGAATTAACTTACGAGTTTCCAATTGTAAACTTAAAAGTTTTAAAATATAGCTCATTACAAATAGGTATTCTTTTTTCTACTATTTTAGGATTTGGAGTGTATACCACAATTTTTGTTATACCCGTATATACACAGTCTATTTTAAGATGGAACGCGACTCAATCAGGGTTATTATTAATTCCTAGTTCTTTAATGACTGCTTTTGCTATGCCTTTTGTTGGAAAATTATTGCAAAAAGAAGTATCTATTAAATATTTATTAATTGTTGGATTTACTTGTTTCTCTATTTTTGCCTTTTGGTCATACACTATATTAACACCCAATACTGGTGAAGAACATTTTTGGTGGCCTTTAATTTTAAGAGGATTAGGATTAGGATTACTTTTTGTTCCTGTAACTAGCTACTCCTTAAGCGAATTAACAGGTAAAGATATAGGTGATGGGGCTGCTTTTACAGGTATGTTAAGACAATTAGGAGGTTCTTTTGGTATAGCAATAGTCACAACTTTCATTTCTAGATGGGGACAAAAACATCGAGCTAATTTAGTAAACCACTTAGATAAAACAAGTTTTCAGACTCAAAACCAAATAACCATGATACAAAAGAGTTTTATTGCAAAAGGCTATTCTTATAATGATGCTCTTAATAAAGCACACCAAATCCTAGAATTAAAAGTAATAAAACAATCTAATATATTAGCCTTTATGGATATATTCATGTATTTGGGCATTTTATTTTTAATTTGTATTCCTATTGTAATAGCTATAAAAACTAGAAAATCTAATATTAGTGCTGCTGATGTCATGCATTAAATTAGTTATGATTATGATAAGGAAAATATCTAGTCATACATGATTAAAAATACATCAAACAATAAATATAATTTATAAAATGATTTTTGCTGAAGTACCGTTTCACTCGTATATATAAATTATATTTGCAAAAATTAATTAAAAATGAACTTAGAAAATATTCCTAATATCAAGCATTTAAACAGTAATAATTTTTTTGTTCTTGCTGGACCTTGTGCCATAGAAGGTGAAGAAATGGCTATGAAAATAGCTGAACGCTTAATAAAAATTACAGATGACCTTAAAATTCCTTATGTTTTTAAAGGTTCATTTAAAAAAGCTAATCGCTCACGTGTAGATAGTTTTACAGGGATTGGTGATGAAAAAGCATTAAAAATTTTACAAAAAGTAAGTCGTGAATTTAATGTTCCAACCATTACAGATATTCATACAAATGAAGATGCAGCGATGGCTGCTGAATTTGTAGATATTTTACAAATTCCTGCTTTTTTAGTTCGTCAAACAGATTTAGTTGTAGCTGCTGCACAAACAAAAAAACAGTAAACTTAAAGAAAGGACAATTCATGAGTCCTGAAAGTATGAAACATGCCGTTCAAAAAGTCTTAGATTCTGATAACGAAAATGTAATGGTTACGGATAGAGGTACTATGTTTGGATATCAGGATATGATTGTAGATTTTAGAGGGATACCTACTATGCGTCAAATGGCCACTACAGTATTAGATATTACGCACTCATTACAACAACCCAATCAACTACTAGGAGTAACAGGTGGTAGACCTGATATGATTGAAACTATTGCAAAAGCAGGTATAGCTGTAGGTGTTGATGGTATATTTATAGAAACCCATTTTGATCCTGCTAATGCAAAAAGTGATGGTGCTAATATGTTACATTTAGATTACTTTGAAAGTTTAATGAAAAAATTAGTAGCAATTAGACAAACCATTAATCAGTTTTGATACTTCTATAAGAGGGAAACTAAATTTTGGTAATTTTAAAGCAATTTTAATACAACTTAGTTCTTTCGTTTTAAATAAATTTTAAAAGCTAGCTATTCAAAATAAAATATATCCATAAAATCCAAGATTCAAAACCTTCTTACTTCTAAATTTACCCCATTTATTCAATAAAAGTTTCAATAAATGGGGTTATTTTATAGCTTTAGCGGATAAAAACCTCAAAAAAGTTTAACTTTTCCTTTCTTTTAAAAACTTACCTTGAAATTATTTATGATAATATAATCAAAAAAAAGGAAAATCACATAACATTGATATGTGACTTTCCCCTTCGGTCGAAGTAAAAAAATACGTATTAAATTAAGCTTTTTACACCATATTTATAAGAAAAATTCGCGTGCTTTTTCATCTTCATCACGAAATCTAATGCTCAATTTGGATTTAATTCTTTTTATTGGACTTTAAAAAACTAGCTTCTTCTGTTTTACTAGAAGGTGCAATTAATTTATTCAACTGGTTTATTTCTTTTTCTGTCAAGTCTCTATATCGACCTACTGGAATATCTAATGATATGTTTATTATACGTACTCTTTTTAATCGTACTACTTCATAACCTAAATATTCACACATGCGACGAATTTGTCTATTTAATCCTTGTGTTAATATTATTTTAAAGGTTGTAGCATTCACTTCTTCTACTTTACACTTACGCGTTACAGTTCCTAAAATAGGTACTCCATCTGCCATACGTTGTATAAAACGTTCATTTATTGGTTTATTAACAGTTACGACATATTCCTTTTCATGGTTATTACGAGCTCTTAATATCTTGTTTACAATATCTCCGTCATCTGTCATGAATATAAGACCTTCACTAGCTTTATCTAAGCGACCAATAGGAAAAATTCGTTTGGGATAATTAATAAAATCTATTATATTATTTTTTACTTTTAAATTAGTTGTACATTCAATTCCTATAGGTTTATGAAAGGCTAAGTAAATAGGTTTACTTGTTTTTTCCCGAATAAGCTTACCATCAACTCTTATTTCATCTTCTAAAGACACCTTAGTTCCTAACTCTGGTATTGATCCGTTAATAGTTATCCGTCCCTGTTCTAACAATTTATCCGCTTCACGACGGGAACAAAAACCTGTTTCAGATAAAAATTTATTAATTCTTGTCTTATTTTCTTCCATTTGCCAAAGATAGTAATAGATGTTTAAATTATATTTTTAGATGTTTCAAAAGGTTCTTTATTAAAAACGTTTGATTGATTTTATTTAATAAATTCATTTTCAACTTATATTATGTAAAAGGAAATCTACATTTTTTACTCAATTAAAAATGCACTAATTTCTTTAAACACTTTTTCATCTTGTAATGAATGTCCTAATTCTTTTGTTTCGATAAAAAGACTTTCTTTCCAAGCTTGTGCTATTTTTTTTCCTTCATTTATAGCTACTGTTTTGTCTTCAATATCATGAATTATTAGCCCTTTTATTTTAGAATTTTGCACAAATAATTGGGCTGAAAAATCTTCTATTTTTTGTTTATATTCTAGTTCCCATTTTTCTTTCAATTCTTTTGTTAATTTTGAATTTAAACTCAATAAAGCAATATAGTTATTTAAAATAATTTCAAAATCACAAGGCGCTCCTAGAACAATTATTTTTTTAATTTCTGTAGGAAAAACATGTTGATAATACAAACAAGCATTTCCTCCTATTGAGTGTCCTATCAAATATTGTGGTTGGTATTTTTGAACTACTTCATGAATAAATAGACTGTACTGAGGTACACTAAATTTCTTTCCTTGCGAAAGTCCATGGGCAGGCGCATCAAGTGCTATAATTGTACTTCCTGTATTTTTTAAATATAATACTATTTTTTCCCAACGTGAAGAATTACTTTCCCAACCATGTACCAAAAGTATTTTGGTCTCATTTCCTTTCCACATATAAGTTTGAAAAGTAGCATTTTCATATTTTAATTTTTCTTTTTAGATTCTTCTAAAAACAGAGGAAGTTTATTCTTATTTAACTTTCCTTTTCGTGGACTACTAAAAAGTGTAAATGCCAAGTCTAACGCTTTTTGGGGAAATAAAAAGCTTAAGATATTTAAATATAATCCTACCGATTTCGTAAATGTAAAGTAAAAAATTGGGTTCATAAAAAAAAATCCCGATTTCTCGGGACTTAGTGTCATTATATTTTAGCAAATAATTGTTCCATTTTTTCTCTTTCTTCATCCGCTAAAACGGCATCAACTAAAATTCTTCCACTATGCTCGTCTGTAATAACTTTCTTACGAGCAGCGATTTCCATTTGTGTTTGTGGTGGAATAGTAAAAAAGAACCAGCAGAAGCTCCACGTTCAATAGATACTACCGCCAAACCATTACGAACATTTTCACGAATTCTTTTGTATGCTTTTAACAAACGTTCTTCTATCTGTTCTTCAAACTCTTGTGATTTAGTTAATAAAAAAGCTTCTTCTTTTTCTGTTTCAGACATAATTTCCTGCAACTCTGATTTTTTATGTTTTAAATGAGTTGCCTTTGCTTCTAACTTTTCTTTTGTTTGAGCTATTGAAACTTTTTTGTGCTCAATTGAAGCTTTCATTTCACGAATATGCTTTTCTGCCAATTGAATTTCAAGTTCTTGAAATTCAACTTCTTTGTTAAAGAATTAAATTCACGATTGTTACGTACTTCTTTTTGTTGTGCAGTATATTTTTTAATTGCTTCTTTATGTTCTTCTATAGAACCTTTTTTGCCTTTTATTTGTTCTTCTATTGACTCTAAGTCGGTTTTTAATTTTTCAACTCTTTTAGTCAAACCAGCAACTTCATCTTCTAAATCTTCCACCTCAAGAGGTAATTCTCCTCTTACGTTTCTAATTTCGTCGATTCTTGAATCGATTAATTGTAAGTCGTATAACGCTCTTAATTTTTCTTCTACATTCAATTCTTTTGTTGCCATATTTCTACAAGTAATTAACTGGATTTGTATTTATTTCAGATAATATAATTCTGTCTTCCGACAAATAGTTTGCAAAACTACAAATTTTTTTCTTAAGAAAATCAACAATATATTTTTTTGTAAATCTTTCGCTTTCAAAATGTCCAATATCGGCTAATAAAATTTTGTTTTCAGCTTCATAAAAGTTATGGTATTTCAAATCTGCTGTTAGATAAGCATCTACTCCATTTTGAATGGCTTTTTGAATAGCAAAAGCTCCTGATCCTCCTAAAACGGCAACTTTTTCTATTTTTTTCCTATATAATGTGTGTGTCGTATTCCCCCACACTCCATTTTTTCTTTTACAAAATGAAGAAATTCCTTTTCGTTCATTGGTTCCTTTAATTCGCCTATCATACCTAGACCTATGTTTTGATGGATATTTTCTAAATTATATATCTCATAAGCAATTTCTTCATACACATGATTTGCAAATAATGCTTTTAAAATTTTTCCTTGTCGGTATTTTTCAAATGTAACTTCAATTTTTATTTCTTCTGCTTCTACAAATTCAAAAGAGTTACCTATTACTGGATTACTTTTTTCATTTCCTATATAAGTTCCTTTCCCATTTGAATTAAAACTACAATCTTGATAATTCCCAATTTTTCCAGCTCCTGCTTCAAATAGTGCATTACGAAGTTGTTCTACATTTTCTGGAATTGTATAAGTAACCATTTTTTGGATAAAATGTTGTTTAGGAATCAAAATTTTGGTATTCTGCAATCCTAAAGCGTTACAAAAAATTTTATTAACTCCTTCTTGATGATTATCTAAGGCTGTGTGGACTGCATAAATAGCGATATCATTTTTAATAGCTTTCAAAATAGCCTGTTCTACATAATTTTTACCTGTAATTTTTTTTATTCCAGAAAATAAGATGGGATGAAAACAGACTACTAAATTACATTTTTTAATAATAGCTTCATCTATTACTGTTTCTAAAGCATCATGACAAACTAAAACGCCTGTAACTTCTTCTTTTACATCCCCCACTAGTAAACCTACATTATCAAAATCTTCTGCATAGGCTAAAGGTGCCATTTCTTCTAAAATAGAAATTATATCATTTATTACCATAAATCTTTGAATATCATATTTTCTTACAAATTTATTGATTTTATCCTAAAAGAAATAAGCTACTTTACATCAGATGGAAGGATAAATTTTATAATGAATAAAAAGCGTAAAGAAAAGAAAATAGGAGATTTTCTATCAAAACCTTATTTTTATTGTATATAAGGACAAAAAACAGATCCTATTTTTTAAATTAAAAATGATTTTTCTCTGTAATAATTTCCTAAAACATAATTTGAGTTAAATTCTCTTTCTTAACTTTTTGTTCCTAACTTTTTTTTTCTAGTAGATGTATTATTATCTTTGTATAATTTGTCATTACAATGAAAATTCTTCGAAAACTACTTTTCTTTTTTTCTATAATATATGGTATAATAACCAATATTCGAAATTTTTTGTACGATAAAGCTATTTTAAAATCTTTTTGTTTTGATGTTCCAATTATTGCTGTTGGTAATTTAAGCGTAGGAGGAACCGGTAAAACTCCTCAAATTGAGTATCTAATTCGTTTACTTTCTAATCAATATAAGGTAGCAACGTTGAGCCGTGGTTATAAACGAAAATCTAAAGGTTTTGTTTTGGCTGATGAAAATTCAAATGCTGAAATTTTGGGAGATGAACCGTTTCAATTTTATCAAAAATTCCCTAAAATAAAAGTTGCTGTGGATACTGATAGACGTAACGGGATTATACAATTATTAACTTTAAATGATAAACCTGATATAATATTACTAGATGATGCTTATCAGCATCGTAAAGTAAAAGCTGGTTTTTATATAATGCTTTCTTCTTATGATGATTTATTTTTTAAGGATTATATGCTCCCTACAGGAAATTTACGGGAATATAGAAGTGGTGCTAAACGAGCCGATATGATAATTATCACTAAATGTCCCACAACTATTTCGGAACTTGCCATGAGTAAAATAAAAAGGAAGGTTTTGCGTTATGCTAAATCTAATACGCCTATTTTTTTTACTTATATAGGTTATGATGATTTACTTTTTGGTGAACATACAACATTAGACTTAAAAAAAACATTAAAGGAATCTGTTTTGGCTGTAGCTGGAATTGCCAAACCTCAACCTTTTTTAAGTATTTAAATACATGTGCTTCTGCTAGTATGGAATTTCCTGACCATCATCTTTTTTCTCAAAAGGATATTTCCTCTATTTTAGAGAAAGCGCAGGGAAGAAAAATTATAACTACAGAAAAAGATTATATGCGTTTAAAAGGAAAATTACCAAAAGAACAATTATATTATTTACCTATAAAAAGCTTATTTAATAACGAAAATAAATTATTTGAATCTGAAATTTTAAACTATGTGGGAAAAAGTGCAAGAAACCGTTAATTACATTACAAATAAAATTAATTTCGAACCTGAGTATGGTATTATATTAGGCTCTGGATTGGGTGGTTTTACGGATGATATTGAGGTTGAGTTTATATTGTCTTATAGCGAAATTCCGAACTTTCCTGTATCTACTGTACAAGGACATAAGGGAGCATTAGTTTTTGGAACTATTGGTTCTAAAAAAGTAGTCGCTATGCAAGGACGTTTTCATTATTACGAAGGATATACAATGCAGGAAGTTACTTTTCCTGTACGAGTAATGAAATATATTGGTGTTAATAAGCTAATTGTTTCTAACGCTTCTGGCGGAGTAAATCCTGACTACAATGTGGGTTCTATTGTATTATTAAAAGATCATGTAAATATGATGCCAGAGCATCCTTTACGCGGCAAAAATGACGAGCGTTTTGGTCCCCGTTTTGTCAATATGAGCGAACCATATAGCAGACAAATGTTAGCAAAGGCAAAAGAAATTGCAAATGATTTAGAAATTGAGGTAAAAGAAGGAATTTATTTAGCATTACAAGGTCCTACTTATGAAACTTTATCAGAATATAAAATGGTGAAAGCAGTGGGTTGTGATTGTGTTGGAATGAGTACGGTACCTGAAGTAATAGTAGCTAGACACATGGAACTAGAAACTTTTGGTATTTCAGTCATAACAGATATGGGAGATGCTGAAAATATAGATAGCGTAACGCATGAAGAGGTACTAGAAGCAGTAAAAAAAACAGAGCCTCATATACGCAAATTAATTAAAGAAATAATTTTACAATACTAAAGTAGGTCTATTCAGAAATAAAATTATCAATAAAATCAAGATTCAAAGTTTTTAACTTCTGATTTTAAACCGGGTTCTGTATTAGACTTCGTTAAAACAAAATTTTTCAATAAATCTGAATTTGGATTTAACCTCCGCTTTAAGACTTTTGCTCTAAAACGGAGGTTATTTTTTATACTAGATCATTCTAAAAAATTTATTATAAACAATAAGAACTTTGAATCTAAAAACATTTTTTTATCCTCAATTAGGTTTTCTTAAAAGTTCGTAATCTATCATTTATACAACAAGAGAAACAACATAATACTGATAATATGAATCCTCTTTGTTTCGGAGTGACAAACGGTATGTGAGGATTTAGGGTTGGAAGGGCAAACGATATTTTTCAAAAAAAACATTATAGTTGATTATTTTTTTAAAATAAAAATGCCCCCAACAGTATTTAACTTTTGAGGGCGGTGTCTTTGATAATCTTTTTTATCTTTATTGGTTATACCATTTAAGGTTACAAATTTACTGTAATAACCTCGTGTAATATCTCTTAATTCGTGTATTCTGTAGTGAATTTTGGTTTAGGTAATTTCAAAACTAAAATGGTATTACTTTAATTCATCATATACTTTATATTGCACAGCAAAATAAAAAGGAAAACTAAAAAAGATTCCGATACAAAATGCAAAAATCCCTAAATAACCTAAAATAACGGATATAATAATTAATAAAAATACTTTACCAAAATTTGAACAACAATCTTTGATACTTTTTTTTATTCCTTCTATTGGTTTTAAATCACTAAAAATAACATTGGGTAATGCTGTAAAAGTAAGAATGGAGGTAGCTATAGAAACAAAAAAGAAATAAAATTTTTAATAATATCATCTCCCATTAGTACTTCTAAACTTGTAGTAAAAAACAAGCCTAATCCACTAATTAGCAAAGTAACTAATGCTATTGAAAAGTAATAAGGACTGTTGATATAATAATAAAAAGTTTTAATACTTACTTCATTCTTTTCTTGTGTATCTTTCATCATTTTTAATATTCCTGCATTAAAAGGTGCTACTAAAACCACAATTATGGCAACTCCTAATAAATATAAGAATTTAGCTTGTATTGAAAATGTTTCAGGATTGAAATGTTTTAGATATGCTAACAAATCATCTTCTTTGTATAGTGTTTTTAGTGCTATATTAAGTAAGCTAACTAGTACGATTGTTAGTATTAAAAAAACAAATCCTACAAGGAATATATTTTTTTATAAAGTTCTATACTTTCTTTAATAATTTTATATAAATCAATTTTTTTTGACGTTTCCATTTTTTAAATTATAACCATTTTAATATTTTTTTTACCATTTGAAATTTTCCTTTATAGGGAGCGTAACGAAATGGTAAATCAATCCAATTTGATTTTTTTACAATTGCTTTTTGATGTGAGAATGTTTCAAAGCCTAATTTGCCATGATATGCTCCAATACCACTATGTCCTACTCCTCCGAAAGGTAAATTATTATTAGAAAAATGAGATAATGTGTCATTTACACAACCTCCTCCAAAGGATATTTTAGACAGTAATTCTTTTTCAAAAGATTTGTCTTTGGTAAATAAATATAAGGCAAGAGGTTTTTCAAAACGATTAATTACTTGATATAATTCTTCTCTGGTTGTATAGGAAATAATAGGTAAAATAGGACCAAATATTTCCTCTTGCATAACGGGGCTTTCTAAACTAGGTTCATCTAATAGAGTTGGCGATATGTATAAATCGGTTTCATTTGTTTGCCCTCCAAATAATATCGTTTGGTTTTGTAACAAATGCTGTTGACGCTTCCAATTTTTCAGGTTAATAATACGAGCAAAATCTTCTGATTCTTGTATAGAATTACCTAATGCAATCTGTATTTCTTGTATTAAATAAGAAATGAGTTCTTTTTTACATTTTTATGAACTATTAAATAATCAGGCGCAATACAGGTTTGTCCTGCATTAAATATTTTTCCCCAAATAATTCTTTTGGCAGCTAATTTTAAATCCGCTGTCTGATCTACTATGCACGGGCTTTTGCCACCTAATTCTAAAGTAACTGGTGTAAGATGTTCAGCAGCAGCTTTAGCTACAATTTTTCCTACTGGTACGCTTCCTGTAAAAAAATATAATCCCAACGTTTACTTAATAAATCTTGTGCAATCGTATAATCTCCTGTTATGACTACTACTTGATCTATATCAAACGTTTCTCTTATAATTTTAGATAGTATAGAAGAACTATTAGGGGTAAGTTCTGAAGGTTTTAGCGTTACTTTATTTCCAGCTGCTACGGCTGCAATTAGAGGTGAAAAAGCTAATTGGATGGGATAATTCCACGGGCTGATGATAAGAACTTTACCATAAGGTTCAGAGTATAAATAATCCTTTGAGGGAAAATTTAATAATGAGGGAAAAACTCTTTTGGGTTTAGCCCATGAATCTATTTTTCTGAGGGTATATCTTAGTTCATTAATAATATATTCCGTTTCTGAAATCATACTTTCAAAACGGGGTTTTTTAAAATCTTTATACAAGGCGTCTTGCATATCGCTTTCGTATTTTACTAGATTGTCTAGTAATTTTTTTAAGACTTTTTTACGTTGAGATATAGTGTACATGGTCATGTTTTTATTCTATTGCTTTCCAAATAATATCTTCTGGTACAGGTGCTATAATCTTCATTTTTTCTTTAGAAACGGGATGAATCAGCTCTAATTTCCTTGCATGTAAATGAATTCCTCCATCTGTATTACTTCTATCAAATCCGTATTTTAAATCTCCTTTTATAGGACAACCAATAGCACTTAATTGTGATCGTATTTGATGGTGTCTACCTGTATGTAAGTTTATTTCTAAAGCAAAATAATGATTTAATTCCTTTATAATTTTATAATCTAAAATAGCTTTTTTACTATCTAAAACTTCTTTTGTATGGGCTTTAGATGTGTTTTTTTGTGGGTTTCTTTTTAAATAATGTACTAGGGTAGCCTCTGTTTGAGGCGGTTTATTTTTAACAACTGCCCAATATGTTTTTTGAGTCGCTCTATTTTTAAAAAGATCGTTTAACCTACTTAATGCTTTAGAAGTCTTAGCAAAGAGTACAATACCTGTTGTTGGCCTATCCAGACGGTGTACGACTCCTAAAAAAACTTCTCCGGGTTTATTGTATTTTTCTTTTAAATATTCCTTTACTACATCGGATAAAGGTTTATCTCCTGTTTTATCTCCTTGTACTATGTCACCTACTCGTTTGTTAACCACGATAAGATGATTATCTTCATACAGGACATTTAGGTTATTCTTATTTGAAATTATTTTCATTTTTCAATGAGAAAAAACTACACAAAAAGATTTTATTTAGTTAGCAACTAAAACATTCACTCTTCGTTCGTATATATTATTAATATTGTTCATTAGCATTGGGAAAATCTACCGCTTTCACATCCGCCACATATTGTCCTATTGCTTGTGTCATTTCTTCATATAAATTCATATATCTACGCAAAAAACGAGGACTGAACTCATGGGTCATGCCAATCATATCATGTAAAACAAGTACTTGTCCATCTACTCCGCTACCTGCTCCGATTCCTATAACGGGAATTGAAATACTTTCGGCTACTTTTTTAGCTAAATGAGCTGGTATTTTTTCAAGTACTAAAGCAAAACAACCTACTTTTTCTAACAATTTAGCGTCTTCTATAAGTTTTTCTGCTTCTGTATCTTCTTTTGCTCTTACGGTGTAAGTTCCAAATTTATAAATGGATTGTGGTGTAAGCCCTAAATGTCCCATAACAGGTATTCCTGCTTGCAATATTTTTCTTATAGAGTCTTTTATTTCTTTACCTCCTTCTAACTTAACAGCATGTCCTCCACTTTCTTTCATTACACGAATGGCTGAACGCAATGCTTCTTTAGAATCGGATTGATATGATCCAAAAGGTAAATCTACGACTACTAATGCTCTTTGGGCTGCACGTACAACCGAAGACGCATGATAAATCATCTGGTCTAATGTAATAGGAAGAGTGGTTTCATGACCTGCCATTACATTACTAGCTGAATCTCCTACAAGAATTACATCGACACCTGACGAATCCACAATTTTAGCCATGGTGTAATCGTATGCTGTGAGCATTGAAATTTTTTCACCTTTGGCTTTCATATCAAATAACGATTTTGTAGTTACTCTTTTGTAATCACTTTTAGCTGTTGACATAATTCAATAGTTTTAGAGGGTAAAAGTAATAAAAAGTATAGATGTAGCAAATATGTTATAATAGAGAATACTGGATATAAAAAAACCTTAATCATACGATTAAGGTTTAAAACTATATAAAAGAAGCTTATCTTAATTATTTTTTCAACAAATCTCTTATTTGCATTAATAATTCTTCTTGTGTAGGACCTGCTGGTGCTGCTGGTGCTGCTGCTTCTTTTTTCTTCAGTGAATTAATACTTTTTACCAAGATAAAAATAACAAAAGCAATAACCAAAAAGCTAATAATAGCTGCTAAAAACTTACCATATAAAATACCTCCATCCGTTTTTAATTCGGCTAAGTTTTCTACCTGTGCAGCTTTTAAAGCTGGATTTAACAAAGCAGGAGTAATAACATCTGCTACCAAAGAGTTTACGATAGCACTAAAAGCACCACCAATAATTACCCCTACTGCAAGATCCATTACATTTCCTTTTGCTATAAAATCTCTAAATTCAGAAATAATACTCATAATTGTAATTGTTTTTTTAGTTAATAAAAGTTACAAATCTAAGTTATAAATAGTTATGTTTAAATTTATTCTCTGTAGAAAATTCTCGACACACGACGCGAAATACCTGTTAATATTTCATACGGAATAGTATCTATAGCATTTGCAATAACAGTTACAGGTAGATCTTTTCCAAAAATAATAACTTCATTGCCTTCTGCACAGGATATATTGGTAACATCTATCATAAGCATATCCATACAAATACTTCCTAAAATGGGTGCTTTTTCTCCATTAACTAAAAGATACCCTACACCTCTACCCCATTTTCTAGATATTCCATCTGCATAACCAATTGGAATTACAGCCATACGCGTTGGCTTTTCTACAACAAAACGTCTATTGTATCCAACGGTATCGCCTATTTTTAGAGTTCGTATTTGAGAAATAACTGATTTTAAAGTACCTACCGTTTCTAAATATTTCATTTCATTTAAATCATTAGAAACGCCATACATCCCTACTCCTAAACGAACCATATCAAACTCGCCTTCAGGATAATTACTAATTCCAGAAGAATTACAAATATGACGGATCGGATTGTATTCTAATGCTTCCATAATTTGTCTAGAAAGGCGATCAAATAAGTTTATTTGATTCAAACTAAATGTTCTATCTACCTCATTATCACTTTCGGCAAAATGGGATAAAATAGTATTAACCTGAACCCATTTATTTTCTTTTAGTGTAGCTATTAATTCAGGAATTATTTCTTCATCAAAACCCAAACGATTCATCCCTGTATTTATCTTAATATGGATTGGATAGTGTTTTTGTTTTTGTTCTTCTAAAATTTTCACAAAGGCTTTCAAACCGCGTAAACTGTAAATTTCGGGTTCTAATCCATATTGAATAATTGATTTAAAGCTGGTCATTTCTGGATTCATGACCATAATAGGCACTTCAATTCCTGCTTTTTTTAACTCAATTCCTTCATCTGCAAAAGCCACCCCTAAATAATCTACTTTATGATGAGCTAATAATTTTGCTATTTCAAAACTTCCGCTTCCATAACCAAAAGCTTTTACCATACCCATTATTTTGGTTGTAGGTTTTATTTTAGATTTGTAATAGTTAAAATTATGACTTAAAGAATTTAAATTAATCTCTAAAACGGTTTCATGTTTTTTTTCTGTTAATAAAGAAACAATTTTTTCAAATTCAAAAATACGAGCTCCTTTAATCAAAATGGTTTCATCTGAAAAATCAAGACTATCAAACGTATTTATAAAAGAATTTGTTGAATCAAAAGAAATGGCATTAAAAATTTATTTTGAAATTTTGAAATCGTATTCCCGATACAAATAACTCTCGTAATTTTATTTGCTATAATTAGCTGTGCTATTCTTGAATAAAGTTCTTGGTCTGTTAATCCTGATTGAAAAATATCCGAAATAATTAACGTTCTTTTTTATGTTGTTTTTGATTTTGTAAAAAATCCAATGCTATTTTTAAAGATTGAAAATCAGCACTATAACTATCATCAATTATAGTACAATTATAAATACCATTTTTAATCTTCAATCGCATTTCAACAGGGTATAACTTAGCCATTCTTTCTTGAATTACTTCTTTATGATACCCTAAATGCAACATGATTAAAATACAATGTATACTATTTTCTAATGAGGCTTCGTCTATAAAAGGAATATTTATTTTAAAAGAAAGTTCTTTATAGTTAATAGTTAATTCTACATGTTGACCTATTATTTTTTTTTGAAAGAAAACATCTGCTTCTTTATCTTCTATACTCCATGTAAAGGTTTTAATAGATTTATCTAAAAATGATTCTATTGTTTTATTTTTATTCAAAATTAATATTTGAACTCCTTCAAACAGTTTTATTTTTTCCTTAATTTTTTGGCTTAGATCTACAAAACCTTCATCATGAGCAGAACCTATATTCGTTAAAATTCCAATTGTAGGTTGAATTATTTTTTGCAAATTTTGCATTTCATTTACAGTAGAAATTCCTGCTTCAAAAATACCTAAATTGTGCATTTCATTGATTCCAATTACTGAAAGAGGTACTCCAACTTGCGAGTTATAACTCTTTGGACTTCTTATAATTGTATAATCTGGGCTTAACAAAAAATTTAACCATTCTTTCACTATTGTTTTACCATTACTTCCTGTAATTCCTATTATAGGAAATGAAAACAAACTTCTATAATACGCAGCAAATGATTGTAAAGCTTGTAATGTATTGTTTACTTTTAAAAAATTAGCTTTACCTAGCCATTTTTCATCAAGAGTCTGTACAACAAACGACTCTACCCCTTGCTCTATTAGTCCTTCTATATACTGATGTGCATCATAATGAGGACCAACAAGAGCAAAAAAAAGTGTAGATTTTGTATTTTGATTTGATCGACTATCTATTGAAACGGAATCAATTACAATAGAGCTATTATAATCTATAAATTCGCAAGACAATGCTGTTACAATTTGGTTGAGTACCAGTGCCATTATTTATCTTCTTCTTTATTTATAACTTGTTCATCAATTACTTCTATGTTATTACGCATAGCATTAAAATAAGCAGCTCTGCTTAACGGTTCATATTCTTCCTTTTCTCCTAATAACACTAAATTATCATTGGCTGTTTTTCTATGACTATAGTGAGCTAAATTTCCTGTTTTAGTACATACTGCATGCACTTTTGTAATATATTCTGCTGTAGCCATTAGAGCAGGCATAGGACCAAAAGGATTTCCTTTAAAGTCCATATCTAAACCAGCTATAATGACTCTAACGCCTGCGTTTGCTAAATCATTACAGACAGAAACAATTTCCTCATCAAAAAATTGTGCTTCATCAATACCTACTACATCACAACCTTGCGCTAGAATACGAATATTAGCGGCAGCAGGAACAGGAGTTGAACGGATTTCATTTTTGTTATGCGAAACTACCTTTTCTTCATCGTAACGTGTATCAACACTAGGTTTAAAGATTTCTACTTTTTGTTTTGCAAATTGTGCTCTTCTTAATCTTCGTATTAGCTCCTCTGTCTTTCCTGAAAACATCGATCCACAGATTACTTCAATCCAACCAAACTGTTCTTTTGGGTTTACTGTATTTTCTAAAAACATTTTTTAATTTTATAATGATAAAAATGAATAGTTTTTATTACTTTGTAACTCGCAAAATTATTAAAAAAGACTGGTTGTTTTACAGCTCGACTGATAAAGTTATCAATAAATTTTAATTCTTTCATCACTAAAAATTTAAACGCAATGAAAAAGAAATTGGAAGCCGAATTGATTAGTATTGCCCATAAAGTTTTACAATTAAAACATAAAGATGATATACGTGAATTACATCGCGAGGCACAACGATTGTATGAAAAACTTTCTGTTTTAGTATTTGTTGAGGAAAATTTTGGTGATATACAACCTACTATTGGAAGAAAACAAATAGAAGAAAAATTAGAACATGCTTTTGATTATAATGAAAAAATAGTAATAGCTCAGTTAAAAGAGGAATTGGATGAAACTATTCAAAATGAATCCATTTTAGCTATTGAAAGTACAGAAACTGAAACTAAGGAAATTACACCAATCGTAGAAACTATTTCAGCTATAGAAAAATCCGAAGAAGAAACAGTCGAAAAAGAAAATACACCTCAAATCATAGAAAACGAAGAAGATAATAGCCAATCTGAAAAAATTTCAATGGATGCCTTTTTCAGTCAAATACATTCTAAAACTGTTTCTGAAAAAATAAATAAAGAAACAGAAGGTAATCTGGAAGAGGTAAAAAGCATTTCCAACGAAATTCATACATCAACTGTAAAAGAAATTTTTCCTGAATTCATGTCTAATTTTAATGAAATTACCTTTGAACGTGTCATAGAAAAACCTCTAAGTAACTTAAATGACAAAATTTCTAGATCTGTTGGATTATCATTGAACGATCGCATGGCATTTGAAAAAAATTTATTTGATGGTAGTACTGAAGATTTAAATCGTGTCCTCTCCCAATTGGAAACTTTTAAAAGTTACCAAGAAGCTAAAGATTTTATTGAAGAAATGGTAAAACCTGATTATAATAATTGGTTAGGGCGTGAAGATTATGAAGAACGCTTCATGGAATATATTTTAAGTAAATTTTCATAACCTTTAATTTAAAATTAATAGACAAGGCCGCTGTCCGAAAAGGTTGCAATCTTGTCATCCACCAGCGAAAAAAATCGCATAATATTGATTATAAGACTCCTCCTTACATCAGAGTAACAAACGGTGCGTTGATTTTTTAATTTTGGACAGTTTTTTTGCTTTCATTTTTATAAACTTATTGAATCAATTATTTTAAACATTTTTGTTTTTTAAATTATTAAGTCCTAATTTACAATTCAACTTCAACAAATGAGTAAATTATACATAGTCCCAACCCCTATTGGCAATTTAGAAGATATGACCTTTAGAGCTATTCGAATTCTAAAGGAAGTAGACTGTATCTTAGCAGAAGACACTCGTACTAGTGGCAAATTACTAAAGCATTTTGAAATTGCTACACACATGCAAAGCCATCACATGCACAACGAACACAAGACCGTCGATCTAATAATACAGCGTTTACAAACAGGACAAAACATTGCTCTAATTAGTGATGCTGGTACTCCTGCTATTTCAGATCCTCGGATTTTTATTAACACGAGCTTGCATAGAAAACGGTATAGAAGTAGAGTGTTTACCCGGAGCTACTGCCTTTGTTCCTGCATTAGTAAATAGTGGTTTACCCAATGATAAGTTTGTTTTTGAAGGTTTTTTACCTGATAAAAAAGGAAGACAAACCCGCTTTTTGCAATTAGCAGAAGAAACTAGAACAATCATTTTGTATGTTTCTCCTCATAAATTAATCAAAACATTAGGTGAGTTTGTTCAATACTTTGGTTCTGATCGTTTAGTTAGTGTATCACGTGAGCTCTCTAAACTGCATGAAGAAACAGTAAGAGGGACTGCTGAAGAAGTTTTAAAACATTTTGAAGCAAAACCGCCAAAAGGTGAAATTGTAATTTGTTTAGCTGGAAAAGCTAAGTAATTTTTTTATTAGTATCAAACTAAATTTTACTAA
This sequence comes from Flavobacterium davisii, assembly GCF_019565505.1. Taxonomy (GTDB): domain Bacteria; phylum Bacteroidota; class Bacteroidia; order Flavobacteriales; family Flavobacteriaceae; genus Flavobacterium; species Flavobacterium davisii. Next base: position 3,274,820 of record NZ_CP067378.1, on the reverse strand, counting down.
GATCATTTAGGATGTCTATTTTCATCCCAATTAATCATTACAAAAATAAAAACGATGAATATAAAACGAAGTATATTTTAGATTTCGTTTATTTACCATTGCAAAACATATACGCTCTTTTAGATTTATTGATAAAAATTACCAAAATTTATAATTCCTAAAAAAAATTATTCCATAATATCCGTTATTTTTATAAAATTCAATCTATTTAAAATAAAAAATGCCCCTATTTCATGAAAAACGATATTCAAATCATCCAACGTCATCAAGAGTTTATTAAGACTATTTGTGAAACTGAAAAAGTGTATACCTTAGTAAATTCAGAGATTTACTCTTTATCTTATGCCAATAATTATCAAGACGAAGAAGGAAATCCTATAGCAATACTTTGCGTCTGGAGTCAAAAAAAATATGCCCAAATTTGTCAAAATGAAGAATGGGCTAACTATAAAGTGGAAGAAATAGATTTAGTTGATTTTATAGAAAATTGGTGTATTGGCCTTGATTCAGATGCTATGATGGCTGGCATTGAATTTGATAAAAATCTGTATGGCTATGAAGCTGATCCTTTAGAATTAATTTTAGAAATAGTTGATTATTTAAAAATTATTAAAAAAGATTTGAAACTATCTTATTATCGAAATCTGAGTGATTTGGCACAAAAAATTAAAGAGGTGCTCTATTAAATTAGTTCAAAACGATACATTTAAAATATAAAATTAGAAATCATATACAAAACTTTTCCCTACTTAACAAACTACCTGTTAGTATAACATAAATTTTAATTTATTCAAATAAAAAACTAATATTACAATAATGCGATTTATGAATTTTTTTAACTATTTTTTCAGAAGAAATAAAAACAATAATGATGTATCGAATCAATTCGAAACAAAAAACACTCCAATAGAGCATAATAACACATTTATATCTACAGGAGACAATACTGTTTATAAAATAATTATACCATTAACAGATGAACAAAGAAATCATATCTTAAAATCTACTATTCTTCTACAAGCAAATCAACTCTATATGCACTATTGGACTGATAATTTAGTTTGTGAAGATCCTAATGACCCTGAATGGCAGAATAAAGTTATGTTTTTTTGGAAAGCAGAAGAACCATTTCCTAAAAAATCATTACCCCCCATTTTTGAAACTTTTAAAACTAAATATTTTCTCTTTTCTGGAGATACTTCTAAAATTTCGCTACAAATTGGACAAGCTATTCCTTGGTTTGGAATGCCCGGATTGGGACAGAAACACGTTTGTGAAATAAACGGTCAAAAAATAGCAATCCCTGAATTAAACAAACAAGGTCTAGTAGAATATATTGAACTCACTGAACTTACAAACGATAATCTGCATATATTAAACGATAAAGAGAATTATTTTTTCTTAATTGACGAAAGAATTACCCCATTTCAAAATGGTAATTTTTATCTGAATAATAAAGTAATACCAATTGATATAGCGTATAGTGTTGGAGGGATACACATAGTTAAAAAAACAAAATTAGAATCATAATAACGGTAAAACGAAAAAGCAAATTAAATAGGTTCATAACTCTTTCATATAGAAAAAGAAATAATCAAAATGCCTTTAACATTCTCACATCCTGCTATTATTTTGCCTCTAACTTGTTTTTCCAAAAAACGATTTTCATTAACTGGACTGATAATAGGAAGCATGGTTCCTGATTTTGAGTATTTTTTACGGATGAAGGTTAAAAGTATTTATAGTCATTCAATTACAGGAATTTTTTGGTTTGATCTACCTTTCGCTATTTTACTTACTTTTATTTTTCATAATATTATTCGAAATAGCTTATTTAATAACCTGCCTTTATTTTTTAAATCCAGATTTTTAATTTTCAAATCATTCGATTGGAATAGTTATTTTAAGGAAAATAAAATAGTGGTCTTATTTTCTCTTTTTATTGGCATAAGTTCACATATATTGTGGGACGATTTTACACATAAAGAAGGGTATTTTGTACAAAAAATCCCTTTTCTTAAAAGTCATATTCACTTATTTAAAATTTCTATTTCTGTTTTTAAAGTACTACAACATTCAAGTACCTTATTGGGTGGACTTTTTATTCTTTTTTTTATTTACAAGCTTCCTATTAATAACATAAAATTTAGAACAATCCATTCAAAATATTGGATAATTTTTATCAGTATAACATTAACAATAATAATATCAAGAATTATATATGAATTTGATGTAAAACGATATGGTGATCTAATCACAAGTTGTATTTCTGCTTTACTAAGTTCTCTTATTTTAACTCCAATACTTCTTAATAAAATCAATATTGTTTTTAAAAAAGTCGTATAAAAGAATATTAATTAATCCTTTTGAAAACATTACTACAAAAAAATCAATCTGTCTAAGCTATTTAGTTTTTAAATTTTATTGAATAAATTTTATTTTCTATATTTATAATTAAAAACAACCAATATAATTATAACTGATTTTATATGGAAATAGATTTTAATGAATATATAAAACAAAAAATAGAATTTTATGAAAGTTTAAAAAAATAGAAATTAATAATGAACAATTTAGCTCTATAATCAATATAGAAAATGAGATATTCAAAAAAATTAATTTAGATTTTGAAGATTTTATTTTAAGAAGAAAGCAAAAAGAAAGATTATCTGCTAAAGAAAATAACGATTTCAAAAAAAAACTTATTTCTTTATATCCTGATTTCAAAAAAATTTCTGATTGTAATAATCCTGCTATTTATTGGTTTAAAATAAGACATTTTGAAAAATCTGATAATAAAAAATTACTTAAAAAATTTGTACAAGCACGAAATACTAAAAATGGTTGGTGGTCAAAACCTACAAAAGATAATGAAAATTTAACTGAATATTTATATTTAGGAAAAGTTGAAAAAAACTTATTTAATAGATTTATACAGCATCTTGGCTTGGGACATAAAATGACATCTTCACTAAAACTTTGTCAATGGTTTAATAAACTGGATGCTGTTGATTTAGAATTTCAATTTTTAGAATTAAATAAAGAAGAAGTAGATTATTTAGAAGATATTGAAAATATTCTTTGGCGAAAATTAAAACCGTTAATTGGTGCTGAACCTAGAATTAAATAAATAGCTGTAAAATCTTTTATACTAATTTAACCCAGATTACGCATTAGACTTCGTTGTGAAACAAAATTTTTCAATAAATTCAAGTGCTCACGGAAAATTTTAGAAGAAGAAATAGTGAACTATTTTGATGATTAAAATTTGAGTACGTGCTTGAATTTGAATAAAAATAAAGTGCAATAGATTTACTTCGTCTATTCGCTACGCTCGGGTCTAATGCGTAATCTGGGTTTAACGTGAGTTCGGCTTAAGAAAACTTTTAACTTGCTAATAAACAGTTCTTTCGTATTTCTTTGAGGAATTTATGTCATATCTATACGACGGAAAAACAAAGAAAGCACTAACGGAAGCACAAACACCCTATATAATATACTAAAAATCAATGCTTTTTATATCGAACTTATGTTAATTTAATAAATATAATATTTTTTATAAACAAAAAATAAAATATAAGCCTTATATTTATACTATCATTTATACATTTTCATTTAGCTCTTATCTCTAACTGATTTATAATACAATTATTTTGATTTTAAAATGATGATTGCTACTATTATATATAAATTATCATTCTTCTAAAATAATATCTAATCGTCTTTATTCTACAAGATTTTTTTAATCGGTAATATTATTTAGAAGTTATTTTTTTATCTAAACAGTTATAAAATGAATCTAATTAAACCTAAATTGCTAAAAAAAGGAGATAAAGTAGCTACTATTTCACTTTCTTGGGGAGGAGCTGGAGAGGTTCCTTATCGATATGAACAAGGTAAAAATCAAATTCAAGAAATATTTGGATTAGAGGTAGTTGAAACAAGAAATGCCTTAAAATCAGCAAAATGGATTTATGAAAATCCACAGGAAAGAGCAAATGATCTAATGGAAGCCTTTAAGGATAATTCTATTAAAGCCATTATTTCTAATATAGGAGGAGAAGATAGTATTCGTATTTTACGATATATAGATATTGAAGTTATTCGACAAAATCCAAAAATTTTTATAGGCTTTTCTGATTCTACAATAATACACTTTTTATGCCTAAAAGCAGGTCTTTCTTCGTTTTATGGCACTTCTACTTTAGTGGGGTTTGCAGAAAATGGAGGAATGTATCAATATCAAATAGAAGATTTAAAAAAAACTTTATTTAGTAAAAATCCTATTGGGGAAATTTTACCCAACAAGGAAGGCTGGACTTCTGAAAGACTTGAATGGTTTGATAAATCATTGTTACATACAAAACGAAAATTACAAAAACATTTAGGGTGGAATTTTTTACAAGGAAACACCATAGTACAAGGACAGCTTATTGGTGGATGTCTAGAATCTCTTGAAATGCTAAAAGGAACTAGTTATTGGCCTGAAGTAAATATATTTAAAAATGCTATTTTATTTTTAGAAACTTCAGAAGTCATGTCAAGACCTGATTATATCGGATGTTGTTTAAGAAACTATGCTGAAATGGGTATTCTTAAACTATTAAAAGGGATCATAGTTGGTAGACCTTACGATAATAAATTTACAGAAGAATATGATATTGTTATAAAAAAATATTACTTGAAGAGAATTTAACAAATCTGCCTGTTATAACGCAAATGGACTTTGGTCATACCTGCCCAACCTTCACTCTCCCTTTTGGTGCAAAAGCAGAAATAGATTGTATAAATAAACAATTTAAAATATTAGAAAGTGGAGTAAATGGGGAAATCTAAAAACAGTAAACTAATATTTAGTTTGTTTCTTGGGTTGGAAATTCGAGAATTTTACTCAAAAAAATGAAGTAGATTATCAAATTTATTTAAGGTTTTATTATTCATTTCGAGTTTTTCTTTAGTTCAAATAACAAGATTACAGCATTTAGACTAATTCTATTATAAAATGCCCTATCAAATCCCATTTTTGAATAAAATAATCAAAAAGGGATTTGAAACTAAAGTTTAAAATCTCGTTTTAGAAAAATCTAGTTATCTATATTAAGATCTCTAAATTTTGGTGAAGCTATTGCCATACTACTCACCACTACTAACGTCATAATTCCTCCAAAAATAACGGCATTTACAGTTCCCATAAGTTTTGAAGTAAATCCACTTTCAAAAGCACCTAATTCATTAGAAGATCCTACAAATATTGAATTAACTGAAGACACTCTTCCTCTCATTGCATCAGGAGTATATAACTGCAATATTGTAGATCGGATTACAACCGAAATTCCGTCCGTAACACCACTCATAAATAATGCTACAACTGAAATCCAAAAATTTGATGATAAACCAAAAACAATAATACAGATTCCGAAACCAAAAACTGCCCATAATAATTTTTTCCCTGCTCGATAATTTAAATCAAAATGAGTTGCTAATAACATAGTAATCAACCCTCCTATTGCAGGTGCTGCTCTTAAAATACCAAATCCTTCTGAACCAACTTTTAATATATCTGTTGCAAAAATGGGTAACAATGCTACTGCACCACCAAAAAGAACGGCAAACATATCTAACGAAATAGCGTTTAAAATTGTTTTATTACTAAATACAAAAACCAATCCTTCTTTCAAACTTTCATATACAGATTCTGTTTTTTGAATATTTAAAATAGGTTTGGGTGAAATTTGAAAAAGTGCAAATAATCCAATTAAAATACAAACTAATACAATACACATAGCACCCAAAACACCAATCCAACCTATTAAAAAACCTGCTAATGCAGGACCAATAGTTGCTGAAATTTGCCAAGTAGAACTACTCCAGGCAGCTGCATTTGATCTTTCTGAATTGGGCACTATTAATCCCAACAAGCTAAATATAGAAGGAAATATAAAAGCTCTAGCTACACCTCCTAAAAAAACTAAAGTATATATACCGTAAAGTATTTCTTTCTTTTTAAAAAAAGAAAAATAAAAGGGATTGATTAAATTCGTTAATACCAATGAGAGTATAAATAAGCCAAAATAACAACTCATTAGCATTTTCCTCTTCTCATTTTTATCTACAATATGTCCAGCAAATAATGCTAAAACAATAGCCGGAATTACTTCCATTAAACCTATAAGTCCTAATGACCAAGGATCTTTAGTAATTCTATACACTTCCCATTCTACGATTATAAACTGCATAGACCATGCTAACACAATGGCTAATCGCATAGCTAAAAACCATCTAAACTCTTTTATTTTTAATGATGAATAAGGATCTTTTTGTTTTATTCTTGACACTTTATTTTAATTCTAGATTATTAATCAATTCTTTTAAAGTTGTTTGTTTTAACTCCTTTTCGAGCTCTGAAAATTTTTCTTTTTTTATTTGCTGTTCTACACTTCCTCTCTTTAAAAGGATTATTTCATCACAAGTTTCTTTTAAAGTTGAAAAAATATGAGAAGAAATTAAAACTATTTTTTTTAAATTTCTTAATTCATGAATAATTTCTGTAATTAAGAAATTACTCTGAAAATCTACTCCATTAAAAGGCTCATCAAGAACAAAACATTCATTATCTAAAAGTAAAATAGCCGTTAAAGCTAATTTTTTTTCATTCCAGTTGAATAATTTAAGGTATATTGATCCAAAGGTAATTCGAAAACATTTCTTTTTTGAATAGGAACTCCATATAATCTTCGAGCATTACAAAAAAACTGGAGGTATTCTTTACCTGTCATTTTATCAAAAAAGTATGGCTCTGTAGGTAAATATCCTATTTTATTTTTTAATGATAATGCTGTACTTTTAATAGTTCCTTCAAATTCTTCCAAACCACAGAAACAGTTAAAAAAAGTAGTTTTACCTGCACCATTATCACCTACAATACCATACACTTTTCCTTTTTCAAAATTTAAATTAATCGAATTTAAGACTAATTTATTTCCATATTTTTTTGAGTGAATTTGAATGTTAATCATATAAAAACTTATTAATCTTTTGATATGCTTTTTTGTAAAAGTACGGAATAAAAACCAGTAATAAAGGAGGTAAATAAATACAGAATGTAATAAGTATTATTTCAGGAAAACCTATTTTGTTTGGATAAGAGGCATACTTTATGATTATTATTAAACAAAAAAATAAAATTGCTAATCCATAAGCGAACAAAATTTTGTCTAAACTTTGATAAAAATAAAGACTAATTGATAATAATAAAATGATTGAAAGCAATAAACTATTTTTTATTGCTTGATAAATTTTATACTTTAAAAATTCTTTTGATGAAAACTGATGAATCCAAATAAAATAATCAGGTTCCATCATTAAATAATAAGAATAAGAAACTACAATAGGTCCTATTGTAGCTACAATTCCTAAATTTAGATTTCTAACTTTCATAGCCATAATTGCTAGAAAAAGAAAAAGAGGATATGTCCAAATTTTTTTTCTAAAACCAATAGAAAACTCAAACGGATTTTTAGAAAATGGTGTTGGAATGGTTGTATTATAACATTTTTTAAAACTTATAAATGCAAAAAGAAAACAACTTAATAATAATATTAAAATTTCTAAATAGCAATGATTTAAAATCAATAAAATGAATATGGGTAAATTAAAAATAATATTTTCAAGTATTCTTATCTTACGATATTCTAGTTTATTAAAAGTTGTTTTTAAAAAGGAGTTTCTTTCTTTATCCGATAAATAAATACAAATACTTAAGCTATAAAAAAAACATATTAGATGAGCATAAGGTGATGTTTTAAACAAATAATGCCCCCCAACCAAAACCCTATTATTAAAAGAGGATATGCTAATTGAAGGGATATTCCAGAGTCTTTTAATTGTCTATTAAATAATTTAAATTGAATTTTAAAATATTCTATCTCTAATTTTATCATTTTATGTCTCGTAATCTAAGTTGCAATGAAACAGCTCCATTCCACTCATTTTCTTCAATAGAATACACGGCATCAAATCTTCTCAAATTGGAAGTAAGTAATTGTTTTTTACCAATACCAAAACCTATTGCGCTATAACTTTCGCTTTTATTTTGCTTTACAAAAAGGCGAAGATGTTCTTCATTTTGTCCTACAGCTTTACCATAACCTGTGTCATGCAGTGATTTTGAGATAAAGAGGGGGGTCATATTTTCAGGTCCAAAAGGTTCAAATTGTTTTAAAATACGCATTAATTTGGGTGTAATATCAGCCAATTGAATTTCTAGATCTATATTGATTTCAGGTGTTAATAAATCTGGATGAATAGATTCTTTTACCGTTTTCTCAAAAGCGATCTTAAATTTATCATAATTTTCTTCTTTTAAAGTCATACCAGCAGCATACATGTGTCCTCCAAATTGCTCTAAATGTTCCGCACAAGCTTCTAAAGCATTATAAATATCAAAATCTTTTACAGATCGGGCGGATGCTGCTAATTGGTTACCACTTTTTGTAAAAACAATAGTTGGACGATAATAATTTTCTACCAAACGAGAGGCTACAATTCCTATAACGCCTTTATGCCAATTTTCTTTATAAACAACCGTTGAAAAGCGATCAATTTCTTGATTATGTAAAATTTGTTCTAATGCTTCTTCTGTTATTTGTTTGTCTAAATCTTTTCTATCCGAATTAAAAATTTCAATAGCAGCTGCACATTGAGAAGCTTGTAATAAATCAAACTCTGTTAATAACGATACTGCATAATTACCATGTTTTATCCTTCCAGCAGCATTTATTCGTGGTGCTATAATAAAAACAACATCTGAAATGGTTAATTCTTTTTTCTTTAAGTTTAAAATTAAGGCTTGTATTCTCGGTCTAGGACAGGTATTAATTACCTCTAATCCAAATTTAGCCAAAACCCTATTTTCTCCTGTTATAGGTACTATATCAGCACCTATAGCTGTGGCTACCAAATCCAAATAAGGAACTAAATCTTCTATTTTTTGATTTCTTTTAGATGCTAATGCCTGTATTAATTTAAATCCAACTCCACAACCGCACAATTCTTTATATGGATAAAAACAATCTTCTCTTTTGGGGTCTAAAATAGCTACTGCATTTGGTAAAGTAACTCTCGGTCTGTGATGATCACAAATAATAAAATCAATTCCTTTTTGAAAAGCATATTGCACATGATCAATAGATTTAATCCCACAATCTAAAGCAATAATTAAAGTAAAATCATTATCCTCTGCAAAATCAATTCCTTGAAAAGACACACCATAGCCTTCTTTATAACGATCTGGTATATAGGTAGCCACATTATGATAAAAGCTTTTTAAATAAGAAGAAACTAATGATACAGCTGTAGTACCATCTACATCATAATCACCAAAAACTAAAATTTTTTCATCATGTAAAATAGCTTTTTCAATTCGCTCTACTGCTTTATCCATATCCTTCATAAGATAAGGATCGTGTAAATCTGATAATGATGGTCTAAAAAATTTTTAGCATCATCAAATGTTTCTATTCCTCTTTGTATTAAAAGAGTGGCCACTATAGCATCTACTTGGAGTACATCTTGTAAAGCTTGTATCTTTTCTAATTCTGGCTTAGATTTTAATGTCCAACGCATAACTATAGATTATGATATTAAAACGGTATGCAGTTCCTTTTGTACTTTAAAAAGTCCTCTTCTATAAAATTAATAAAAATAAGCGTTTATTTAGTCGAATATAACACAAAAAAAGGCTATTACTTCTTTACTATTTTAAAGAAAGTGCTTGTTTTTCAAATTTAACACCATCCCAACCAAATTTAATAAAATTTCGTATATTTTGATGATCTTGTTCTTCTGGTTTTGCTAGTACGTCATAGTAAAATTTCCCGAAAAGCTTTAACGTTTGTTCTTTATTTAATTCATGTAAAAGGGCAAAAGAAAATATTTTACAAGAACCATTATTTTCTCCTATTTGATTCATTTGATTTCCGTTTTTGAAAGCTACTGGAGTAAACACATAATTTACATCAATATGGGCTATTACTTCTTCAAAAGAAATATTTTCTTCTTTTATTATTTTTTGAATTAAAAGATCCATTATTTTTTATTTTTTAATTGAGTTAAAGATAAAAAAGCTATTCGAAAAAATGGTCATTTTATCATTTTGACCAAAGGAAAAAATCACATAACGCTTATAATGTGATTTCTCCTATTGTAAAAGTGAGAGACTAAATGTTGGTTTTTAACTTTTCAGATACTCTCGGAATTTAATTAATACTTATCTTAACAATCGGCCATATTTACGGCAACTGCCAATCCTCCTTCCGAGGTTTCTTTATATTTATTATTCATATCTTTAGCTGTTTCCCACATGGTATTTACAACTTTATCTAATGGAACCTTTGCATTTTTAGGGTCTGTTTCTAATGCTAATTCTGCTGCATTAATTGCTTTAATAGCGCCCATTGTATTTCGTTCTATACAAGGAATTTGAACAAGTCCACCAATAGGGTCACAAGTGAGTCCTAAATGATGTTCCATAGCAATTTCTGCTGCCATTAAAACTTGTTCGGGTGTACCTCCCATTAGTTCGCATAAAGCACCTGCCGCCATAGCTGAAGAAACGCCTATTTCCGCTTGACATCCTCCCATAGCTGCTGATATAGTAGCTCCTTTTTTGAAAATAGAACCAATTTCACCCGCTACCATCAAAAATTGTTTAATTTGACTCTCATTAGCTTGATGATTTTCGATAACCATATAATACATTAATACCGCAGGAATTACCCCTGAACTTCCATTGGTAGGGGCTGTAACAACACGACCTAGTGAAGCATTTACTTCATTTACTGCTAATGCAAAGCAAGAGACCCATTTAAGTATTTGTCTAAACTTTACTTCTGTGTTACGAATCGTTTCTAACCATTCTTGCGGTGAATTATAACTGGAGTTTCTGATGAGATTTTGGTGCATATCATAAGCTCTTCTCCTTACATTTAATCCTCCCGGTAAAATACCTTCTGTATGACAACCAATATACATACATTCTAACATCGTATTCCAAACTCTTATCAATTCGTGATGTATTTGATCTTCTGTACGAATTGATTTTTCATTATCATAAACTATCTCAGATATTTTCCTATTTTGTTGTTGACAATAGTTTAATAATTCTGTTGCATAATTTATAGGATAAGGAAATGTTTTTTTCACTTCTTCTTTTTCTTTAGCTGAGCTTCTTTCTTCTTTCACCACAAATCCGCCTCCTATTGAATAAAAAGTGGATTCATATTTCCCATTTTCATAAAAAGCTGTAAAAGTCAAACCATTAGCGTGAAAAGGTAAGAAGTTTTTATTAAATATAATATCTAATTTTGGATTGAATTTTATGGTAAATTCATTCGCTAATTTTAATTCATTTGCAGTATTAATCTGATGAATAATGCCCTCAATATCTTGAACTGGAATATATTCTGGATCTTGTCCGCTAAGACCTAACATTACAGCTAAATCTGTTGCATGTCCTACTCCTGTTAATGAAAGTGATCCATATAAATCAACTTGTACCTTATTCGTCTTATTTAGAATGTTTGCTTCTTTAACTTCATTTAAAAATTGTTCAGCCGCACGCCAAGGACCTAAAGTATGCGAACTTGAAGGCCCTACTCCTATTTTTAACATATCAAATACTGAAATACACTCTTCCATAATTTTCTAGTTTAGCCCACAAAGATAAGGTTCCTATTCTTTACAAAAAAGCGTTAATTTTTTTAAAAAATATAAATAGAGATATCATATTATGGCCTATTTTTGTGGTAAAAAAACACCATAATGATCAAAAACATTAGAGTTCAAGAATATAAAGCACTAGCTTACAGAATATTACTTGTATATACTTTTTACTCCTTAGTTCGAGTTCTTTTCACTCTTTTCAATCTAAAATTTTTAAAAATAGATTCATTAGAACAGTTTTTTAAATTAGCATTTCATGGGTTGATATTTGATACTACTGCTATATTATACGTAAATTCCTTGTTTATATTACTCTCCATATTTCCTTTATGGATCAATACAAACAAAGGCTACCAAAAACTATTATTTTATGTCTATTTTATTACTAACTTAATAGCCTATGCCACTAATTTTATTGACTTTATATACTACAAATACATCTACTCAAGAACCACTATTGCTATTTTAGATATTGCTAAGCATGAATCGAATAAAGGAAATATGTTTTTCAGATTTATTGTAAGTTATTGGTATGTTTATCTACTCTTTTTATAACGGCTTTTATCTGGATTAAATTATACAAGTTAGTTAAAGTTCAAGAAGAAAAAGTTCAACATAATTGGAAATACTTTTTAACTTCAAAAATTGGAGTGATAATTATTTTAATCTTATCAATAGGAGGAATACGAGGAGATTTCAAAAAAAGTACTCGTCCTATTAACCTTATAGATGCCAATCAATACGTTAGCAAACCACAACATGCGGATATAATTTTAAACACACCTTTTGCTTTAATTAGAACATTCCGTACAACAACTTTTCAAAAAGTTAATTACACAATTAATGATACTATATTAAATAGTCAAATACAACCAATCAAACAATATCACAACTATAATCCTTCCAAACCTAATATTGTCGTATTTATAACAGAAAGTTTTGGTCGTGAATATTGGGGATGTATGAATAAAAACACGCGTATCCCTCATTTTAAAAGTTATACCCCTTTTTTAGATGAATTAGCTAAAGAAAGTTTAATCTTTACTAATGCCTATGCCAATGGGAGTAAATCCATCCATGGAATGTCTTCTGTTATTGCAGGAATTCCATCCTTTAGAGATGCTTTCACCTCTTCCCCTTATCCTAATCAAAAAATTCAATCCTTAGTTTCTTGTCTAAAAGAATTAGGTTATGATACTTCTTTTTTCATGGAGCACCTAATGGATCTATGGGATTTCTTGGATTTGGAAATATTTTAGGTTTTGATCATTATTACGGAAAAACGGAGTTTAATGATGATACGCAACATGACGGAGTATGGGGTATTTGGGACGAACCTTTTATGCAGTTCATGAAAAAAACATTAGATCAAAAGAAAACACCTTTTTTTAGTACCATATTTACCGTTTCATCGCACGAACCTTATATAGTTCCTAAAAATACGAAGGTAAATTTCCTAAAGGAACCATTCCAATACACCAATGTGTAGGATATACAGATTATGCTTTTAAACGTTTTTTTGAGGAAGCTAAAAAACAACCTTGGTTTAAAAATACACTATTCATTATAACCGCAGATCATACTAATCTTACAGCATATCCTGAATATGACAAAATTGTAAATAGACAAGCTGTACCTATCCTTATCTACAAGCCAGATGGAAGTCTAAAAGGCGAAAATAATGATTTTGCTCAACAAATAGATATTTATCCTACTGTATTAGATATGATTGGATACTCAAAACCTTTTAGAAGCTGGGGAAGAAGTTTAGCAAGTAAAACAAACATATCTCCTTTTACAATAAATTTTAATGGTAATAGCTACCAATTACAAAGAGGCAATTATATTTGTACTTTTGATGGTAATAAAGGTATTCATTTTTACGACAAAAATGATAAAGCACTAGAAAAAGAACTTACCATTAAACCCAATCAAGAAATGCTAGAAACGGCAGAAATTTGCAAAGCATTAATTAAAGATTATTTTGATAGAATTATAGATAAAAAATTAGCACAATAATGAAAAAGAAAATAATATTATTCATAGCAATATTAGGAGGAATTATAGGTGGAAAATACGTATATGACATGCACCTCAATCACAATTTTGAAACTATTACAGAAGGAAAAGTATACAAAAGTGGTGTAATACCTCCCGATGAAATAGAAGATTATGTAAAAAAGTATAAAATAAAATCAATTGTAGACTTACGATTTCGGGAACTGAGGATTTAGAAAACAACCCAGAAGTCCCTTCTGAATTAACAGCAGAAAAAGAAGCTATTACAAAAATACCCGGTCTTAACTATTACAATAACGGTTCTGATCAAGTTCCTACACAAGAAAATCTACAGACCTTTTATAAAATCATGGATAATCCTAAAAATTATCCCGTTTTAATTCATTGTTATCACGGTGTAGGTAGAGCTGAGTTATATTCAGCACTTTACAGAATAGAATACGAAAACTGGGATAAAGATAAAGCCCGTACTTCCACTAGAATGTTAACCAAATATTCTTCTTTTGATTTAGGAAAACCAAAAGGTGATTTTCTTCACAATTACAAAAAAGAAAAGATACAATAAAATAATAATTTACATACTCAAGTCCTTTAAAAATCAGATTCGTAAATCAATTTTATTAATAAAATCAAGGTTAGAAACTTATTTAACTTTTCTATTTAAAACCTCGTTTTTAAAACTGTTGTTCTAAAAAACGGGGTTTAATATTTTTTAAAATATTCTATAAAGACAGATTTACAAATAAAAACATTATTTACATAATTTCAGTATTATTTCTTTTCCTTGCTTCTCTTGATTAAAACTTATTTCTTTAAATTCTCTTTTTTTTGTTTTTTCATTATAAAAACCATACCAATAAAATTTTACAGTTTTATCATTTATCATTTTTATATATGCTATTGGCTCATCATTTAAATATTCTTTCCAATTTAAATTACGTCCAATATTTCCAATATCTTCAGGGATTTCTTTTAACTTATAAGATACCCCATTTTCAATATCATTTTTTTTAATTTCTGACATATCAATATATATCTGATTATAAAGAACTACTAAAGAAGCCTCTTTATCTTTTATATTTAAATTTCCAAGCCCATTTTTACAATCAACTTGCCATTTTCCATTGATTGAATATTTTTTGTTTAAATTTTTATTTTGATAAAATGTAAAAAAATATTCCTTCGAATTAAAGCTTTGTTCTTCATTAGCATTTTTAATTTTTTTATCAATTAAAAATGACCAATTTCCTTGTTCTTTTTATAGTATTTTTGTATGAAAGGGAATCCAATACTAAAATCTTCTTCACTTTGAATATTTATATATTCTTTAGGGATGAATGTACTTATTATTAAAAAATCGTTTTCAAATTTTACTTTAGCTTTGAGTATTTGATCAATTTTTTTTCATCACTTGATGAATAATAATTAACTGAATTTAATTCTTCATATAAGGGTTTAATATTGTTATTTACTTCAAATTTATCGTAATAATCAATGCTTTGTTTAGAAATAGGAAGATAATAAATTGTGAATTTTCCTAAATTTTTAATGAATGTAGTTGAGTATATAACTTTTTTCTCTGAATCAAAATGAAGTTTTTTTCTGCATTAAAATTATCTACAATAGATGATTTTGAACTTTCTTTTTTGACTTTATTTCAGAAGTTTTGTTTGTCCATTGCAACTAATAAAAGTAAGCACGACTAATAAATTTTTGAAAAAGTTTTTTATTTTCATTTTACATTACCTTTTCTTGTTTAGTCAAATTTAATTTTTATTCAAATTAATATTCAAAACTTTATTCTTAAAAGCTTTCTGCTTCATTTTAATTTTTATCTAGAAATCAGATATGATTCCCAAAAAGTTATGGCTATTAGTTATTTAATATCATCTAACTTAGAATACGTTTCTTTCCATTTTCCATTAGATTGAATCTTGATAACAAATGTATTTATTTTGCAACATCCAGAAGGATGACCAAATTTCAAATTTCTCTCTTTATTATTAATTTCTATAGGAAATAATCTAATATCATCAGTTAGCTGTAAATCCAATTCAAATTGTCCTTTAGAGTTTTGTTTGTAATAAGCATATTGAGGACCTCCATTACTTCCTTCATAATTTATTATTGCAAAATCTTCTAGACCATCAAAATTAAAATCTAGTAATATAAAATCGTGATATTGTTCAATCCCTTCTGAAGTTTTTATCAATTCCTGTTTAGGATTAAAATAGGAATGAATTGAAGAGTTTAGATTGTTCTTTTTGTATATAACATCTCTGGTACAAAATCAATTTCTTGATTTTTATTTGTTTCGATATTTTTTATAGTAATATTAATTTTTTGTTTTTCATTGTCTTCGTCATTATTGATTGTTGAAACTTGAAACTTAAATTTGAATTTTTTAGATATTGAAAGATTTTCAATATCATTATTTCTTGATTTTGAAACAATATTTGAAGAAAATAATTGAGGAAACTGTTTATAAAAAAAATCATATTTGCCGATTAAAGGACTATTTGTTTTTAATTTTTTTAGAAAATTCCATTTTTTCTCTGAAAGATTATATTGATAAAAATAAATTTCGGTATTTTTTTAAAAAACATTGCTTCTTCCGATTCTCCATTTGATACATCTAAGTATATTTTAGGTATATAAACTGCAAAAATATTATACAAATTTAAATTTTTTGCGACTTTTTTTCAATTTCTGAGCTCTTTCCAATTTCATTTGTATTAGGATCTTGAAGATAGTTCAACCAATAATTGCGTAAACTTATGTCTTTTGGTACATAACTTATGGCAAACCATTGTACCTCTTTATTTCTATAATTATAATAATAACGATATGGATGCTCAGATATATCAGAATCACCAAATGAAATCATATAACCATTAAAATATTTTTTATCAAAAAAATCAACAGGCACTTGTTCCTTATTGGTATTTTGATTTTGTGTATTGTCTTTATAGGTTTTCAGTTTTTTGCTATTTGTAACTTGGCCGTTACAAGCAGTAATCAAGAAGCTGAATAAAAGAATTTTAATTATTTGTTTCATCATTCTATATTTTATCTCCATTACTATCAAATTTTGTTTTCATATAATTTTCAGGATTTACTCTAGAAGAAGCAACATTTTTAAAAGTTGCGCTATCTGCAATATAATTTATAGCAGCTTCTATGTGAATATGATAATATTTTGGATAAATACCATGAATCAAATTCCCTTTTTCATCAAAAACTGAGCCTGCATTACCTGTTGATCCTGAAATTCCTAGTATGTCATTATGTTTAACTTTATTTCCTTTAATTACCTTTACAGAGTCTAAATGACAATACATTATATATATTGTTTGATCATCTTTATCGATTGATTTAACAACTACTAAGTTCCCAAGACTACTTGAATTATATTCATTAGTATTAAAAGAACTTACAGTATATACAACTTCACCGCACAATAAAGAATGGACATCAACTTTATTATCTCCAGTGTGAATATCGACACCTCTGTGTGGATTTTTTCTTCCTCCTTCTGAATTAAATCTATTATTGATTTTCCCACCGTTAGCATTACTTATTTGTGGATTTGGCACTACATCAGCATAATTAACACATTTATCTTCAGTGCATTCACTATTATCAATACATCCGCACTTGATGTCAAATTCTTTTAAAAAGCCTTTTTTAATATGCAAATAACTATCTTCTGCCAATTCTTTTTTTAGAAATTCATCATAATAATCTAAAGTCTCTTTCATTTTAGCTGTTGGTTGGCCTGTTGTACCTCCGGGCAAACTTACCCAAATGTTTGCTGCTTTAGCTATAGCACCTCGAATATCATTTTTTAACAATTTTTCAATGACTCCATTTCTTTTCAAAATTATAACACATAATCTATCTTGAGATATTTGAATGAACCCTTTTGCATTATATTTCTTTGCTCTATCATCTTTTTCATTATAGACCTTAGGTGTCACAGTCCTGTATGTTTCACCATATTTTTCTATTAAATATCCATTAAGTTCATCATAAGTCCAACTCATTATTTGATAAGCTCCAGCAGCTGAAGAACACAAACTTTTAGTGCTATTACAATTAATTGTTCTCGGATGGTCATCTGATAGAGTAAAATTATTACCACTACCACTAAACCAAGTTGTATAACCTAATTGGGGGTCTCTAGCTGTTTTTGTTCCTTTAATATATTCACCAGTACCTTCGGCAATTCTCAATACTCTCATAAAAGCCCTAATCTTAGCTTCGCACTCACATTTTTTCCCTATCTCAAAATACTCCCCATCTTTTTTCAAAAATTCCCCTTCGTGTTTTTTAACGTTACCTTGGCATTCTGCCTGTAGCCATAGGTATTCGGTCGGTACTTTGTAGGTGTCGAAAGTGATTTTTTCGCCTTTGTCATACGAGACATTTGCTAATGCTTTTACAATATCCTCAGATTTAGCAAACTTTTTATTTTTAGCTAATTCGTCTTTTATTTTTTTAATAATTACGCCAGCAACCGTTTTTTTCTTGGCATCGGTACTAGTATCATTTTTACCTCCAAAAGTATATGTATGCTGTCCGTCTTTTATTCCAGCCAGTTTTTCTTTCCACTTTTTTAAATCTTCATCAGATTTTGGGCGTAGCTTAATTTTTATTTTAGCTTCTCCTTTTTCTACTGTAGCTTTTAATGTGGTTAGTTCTGCACCCTCTTTTTCGTTTCTTGAACGGGTAAATCGGCAGTTTTAGCTATTAAAATTTCTTCTTTTTCTTTTATTTTAATGTTTACTTCTTTCCCATCTAGCAATACGGTTTTTGCTACTACATATATTTCTTCTTCTAGTGGGGCATTCTTGATTTTAACAAAATTAGCCCCTAGCTTATAGAAGTCAAAAGAGATTACTTCATTTTTAGCATAAGTAGTTTTAGTTAAAGCAGCTTTTATATCTTCTAGTTTCGAATATTTTTTATCTTTCTTTAGGTCTGCATCTACTTTTTTCTTTATGATAGTGGCAATTTTGTCTTTATCTATATTTTTATTATCACTTTTAAATATATATTGATGATTTCCAGTTTTTTCAATTGTTTCCTTTGTAAATTCTTCCTTGGCAAAGTAAGCATCAATAATAGCTTCTACCGAAGTCTTCTCACTCTTCGTTTTCCCCACAATAGCGGGGCTTTTTCCCTCCGGGATTTCAATGGTGTGGGGTTTGTCTCTTAGGGCAGTTCCTTGGGTTTCTACCCAATCCCATATTTCGCCTAAGGTTTCGGAAATAGGGTTTAATAAGCCACTTTCCTCTTTCTTGCTTTTTGGTTTTTCTTCAGCTGGAGAACCTTTGGCTTTTTTATTTCTACGTTTACTGTTGCATATTTTTGTTTTGTAATATTGCTTCCTTTTTTTGTACAAATCCTTGTCTTGTTTTTTGGGTTATATATAAGTGGAGCAAAGCAAGAGGCATATTATAAGAGGCTGTCCAAAAAGACAGCCTCTTACTTATTTTGATACAATTCTAGATTTGTGTACATAACCTTTTTTGCCATCTTTTGTCTCAATGTAATACCAGTCTATATTTTCTTTTTCATCTTGCTCAATAGGTTTAAGGACTTTAATATGTTCACCAGAATTAATTTTTACTATTATGTCTGAATTTGAATTTGATTCACTCCTTAAATTAGTATATCCATCTTTGTCGTAAATTACATAATTTTGATAAGCTTTATTTATTAAATTAAATATTTTTTCGATATGTGAATAAGAAGGGTCATAATAATTTTCAACATCTATTTTCCCATTTAGACTTTTAAAATATTTTAATTGTTCCTTTGACGATTCTAATTCTTCTATATTAAATATATAACCATTTTTGGCAAGTGTTTTAACTGCGCTGAAATCTTCTTGTTCTATGGCTTTAGACATTAGTGTTTGTAAATTTGATACATCCAATTTATATTTTTTTATAAAATAGTCTAACCATTCTCCATTTATGAAACTTTCCGAATTTGTAAAAGTTTCGTTATTAATTAAAGTTTCTAAATTTTCAGAATCGAAATTTTCAGGATTTGAATTTTCAAATAAAATAAGCTTTGATTTGAATTCTTTTATTTCAGTTATATCCTTACTAAGGTCTTTTGGAGTAAAATCAATATTGCTACCTTCGTTAAAAAGTTCATTAAAATCAATTTTTGTATTTGTCATAATAGTGTTTTTTGTATTTAAATTTTCACATTTAAGAAAGAAATCAAAATCAGATGGATTAAATTTTAATTCAACTGGATTTTCAATATCATTAGTGATGTCAAATAGTTTTCTTTTAGCTACATCAATAATCAACCAGCCAATGCTATTTTCTTTATTAACTCCAGATTCTGACTCTACAAATAATCTAACAGTAATTTTGTTATCTTCATTTTTGTCAATTTCTGCTTTTATTTTTGATTTAAAAGGATTTGATATACTAGAGTTTTTGATAAGTGTAACAAGTATATTATCACAATTTATGCCTTTTTCAAAACCTTGTTTGATACCAGTTGATTCTTTTTTTACTTCGTTCCTACAAGAAAGTAGAAAAAGAATGATTACTAAATGGGTAAAAAAGTTCTTCTCATTTTAAAATTTATTTATTTGAAAGTTTCAATAATTCTTGCTTTAATGCCTTTTAATTTTTCTTTGTAAATTTCTTGTGCATCAGGATCATTTGCATTATACCACCTTGCATAATTTCCATTATATCTTTTGATATATTCTGCTTTGTATTCCATACCAGCTAATACTGAAGGAAGTTTTACAAATGTTTTTGGTTTATCCTTTTGTTGTTTGTTTCCTCCCTCTTCACTTAAGGCTTTGCCTTCAAACGAACTCCAAGTTCCAATAGGTGTATGTTCAGGATGATTTTTAAATGTAGTTGAATCCCAGCCGTAATATGGAGCTTTGCCAAATACTTCCATACCCCCAGTTCCACAATGTTGATATTGACCAGAGGTAAAATGAGTGGTTTCTAAACGATACATTTTTTCAACGATTGTAGCTATATCTTCACCATAATTGTCATATATGACACGTAAAGCTATTTTTGCATCTTCAATATCGAATAATTTTAATTCAGGTAGCTTATCCACTAATACAAAAACTTTTATTTCTTCTTTGTAGCTTGATTCTTTAACTAACACGGTTCCTGAAGAGGTGGAAAAACCTCTTCTTCCATAAACGCCTGTTAGTTCAGGAATAATCCCTTCTAGATAGTTGTTTATTGAGTGATAAATATATTTATAATTTTCTTTGTCTAGTTTTTTTATGGTTTCTTTACAGCTAGGATGATTAATTCCTTTTTCCCCCCTAATTCCGACACATCCAATTAAACTTTTTGAATTCCAAGGATCTATAGATATTGAGGTTCTAGTGCCAATATTCATAGAACCATTTTGATATTCCTTTTTATAGTCTTTTATAACTGGAAAATTTGAACTATTATCTTCTACAAATCGATATCTCTAACTTATTTTTCCATTGTTACTTCCTTGTTTATATTTTAATCGATATAATTTATTTAGATTGTTAGGTGGAATTGGACCTTCTTTTCCATAATTTTTATTGTTAGATTGCGAGTGTCTAGCCACTTCTAAAACAGTCGATTCAGCATTTTCGTGAGTATTAAACTTTATATCTTGTTTGAGCTTTTTTACTGCTTCTCCAACTGTATTCCCTCTATAAATATAGGCTTTGTACGTAGGGAATGCACTTTTAGTGTCTTTCCCTACTTTTATTTTTTTGCAATATATTTTATCATCAATCTTAAATTCTTCCTGACCGTTATACGCTCCATAATCAGGATACGAAATAACTTTTCCATTTTTATCTACTTCTATTTCAGTTGCTATTTCACTGGTTATGTATATTACTGCTTCTTCACCATTACCAATCACAGGTTTAAATTTCTCTTTTTTCACCCCCTTCGTTTTCCCCACAATAGCGGGGCTTTTTCCCTCTGGGATTTCAATGGTGTGGGGTTTGTCTCTTAGGGCAGTTCCTTGGGTTTCTACCCAATCCCATATTTCGCCTAAGGCTTTGGAAATAGGGTTTAATAAGCCACTTTCCTCTTTCTTGCTTTTTGGTTTTTCTTCAGCTGGAGAACCTTTGGCTTTTTTTATTCCCGTAGGCTGAGAAGGGGGGGTATTTTCTGTAGGTAATGGATTTTGTATATCGAGGATTATTATAAATAAATGAATATAAAATCAAAAAAATATTAAAAAATTAAGCATCATAATTCCATGTTATTAATGTTATACCATTATTATCTCTCCATTTTATCCAATGGTTTTTATTATTATCGTCTTTAATCATAAGCCAATTATCTTTGATTCTTACAGGATAATAAAATTGGTTATTGTCATATTTTGAGGTTTTTGATTTTTCAGAAGTACTAATATGCAATGGATTAATTTTTGGGTCAAATTCTACACTAAAAGTTGAATTTACTATATGCTCTTGAATTGTCTCTAATTTAAAATTAGTATCTAAAACAGATATTAATTTTTTTATTCCACTTTTCTCATCTAAAATAATTTCATAAAATCCTTTCTTTTTTCCCAAACAACTAAAAACTAAATCTAAATTTTCACTTTCTAAATAGAATGGATTAAATCCTTTAAAAGCTATAAAATTTTCATTGAATTTGATTTTTTTGAATGACTTTTTATTTAAATCTATTAAATCAATATCTATTGATTGTTTAATATTTTCTTTTAAAACTAAAAAAAAATTTGGCTGAATATGTTTTTGGAATAACAGATCTTTATTAGAAGATCTTATTTTCGAATCATGTTTCATATCATTTGTTTTAAATGAAATCAAACATGTTAAACAAATTAAAAATAAAAATATTTTGCTCATAGTAAATATTATTTAATGATTTTTACATTAATTTCCGTTATAGTTTCGTATGTTATTTTTAGAGTTCCTAAATGACCATGATCATAATGTTTTTTTACTTTTGAATTGACCCCAGCATAGTTTTTTCCAGTTGCATAATTTTTATTAAATCCATATTTAAAGGCTATATCAAAAAAATCTTTGTTTTTAGAATCATCGAATTCTGATGAACTACTTACACCTTGAAAACTTTTCCCATTTTTATTTAAGTATCTAAAATCAATATTTAGACCTGATTGTTTTCCTTTATGTCCATGTCCTGCGTGATGTGTTTCTGTGTTAGATGGTGAGCTAGTTGGATCACTTCCATTTTCTGATGACATATCTCCAAAATGTACCTCCCATTTTTTTCAGAAATTTCTGAAATTAAACCAAAAAGTGCCGCAGCAGTTTCTGGTAATAAATAGTGATCTCCCTCACCTACATTTTCTAACTTAGAATTACCACCTTTGTCTACTCCTCCATATCTATTAAAGCCTGTTCCTGAATCTGGAAATTTTACATAACCAAAACTATTTTTATCAAGAGTTTCAATTCTTTTGAACTCATTTGAATTTTTAGTTGTTTCAACAAAATAAATAATCTTGGTTAAATCTTTTCCTTCTAAATATTTTATATTTCCACTCTTGTATATATAAAATGAGGTTTCTTTATCTGTTTTTTGAATTGTATTATTGTCAGCAGGACAAATAAAACTTTTACATTCTTTAAAATTACCCTCATTAAAACTCTTTTTATATCTAGCTAAAATTTCAGAACGTTGTATTTTACCGTCATTATTCCCATTTTTAATGTCAACGCTCTTGTTTGCTATATATTTTTCATTCTCATCTTTTTGTTCATCCGTAAGTGGTAATGAATGTCTTTCGTATAAAGGATAATTATCTTCTTTTGCTACCCCTTTAGGAGCAAAAACATGTAAGTATATATCTTCCGCTGACTTAAATTTTTTATACGCATCTCCAAGTTCAAAATATTTCTTCACATAATCAAGTTGAACTAATTCTGACATTTTTGCGAATTTCAATTTTACTTTATTCAACTCGTCAAATCTCTTTTCAATAGATAGTGCTTTGTTACTATGATATTGACCTAATGCTACAAGAGCATCTTGAGTAAACTGAATTAAACCAACTGCTCTAGACGATTTTCTTTCTCCTTCTTTCCAGAAGTTTTTAATTTCCATTTCTTCTTTAGGTATGAGAGATCTATAACCTTCAAGTTGATTTGATTTAAAAGAGCCTCTTGTTTCAACATACATTACCGCCATTAACCCATTAGCCATTTCAATTTTTTTGCTTTCTCCCCATAATTCTGCGCAAATTTGAACCACTTTTTTCCTAAAATCACAACTGACTTTATTACCCCATATTAAATCATACTGTTTACAGATACAATTAGTTTCTGTATTGTTTTTCGGATGCTCCACTTTCGTTTTCCCCACAATAGCGGGGCTTTTTCCCTCCGGGATTTCAATGGTGTGGGGTTTGTCTCTTAGGGCGGTTCCTTGGGTTTCTACCCAATCCCATATTTCACCTAAGGTTTCGGAAATAGGGTTTAATAAGCCACTTTCCTCTTTCTTGCTTTTCGGTTTTTCTTCAGCTGGAGAACCTTTGGCTTTTTTTATTCCCGTAGGCTGAGAAGGGGGGGTATTTTCTGTAGGTAATGGATTTTGTATATCTACGTTTGCTGTTGTGTGCTTTTTATTTCTGTAATATTCTACTGTTACATAAAACTCTAGTTCTCGTATATCTGTTTCACCTTGCATGGCTTTCTTCATCAAGGCTTTGGTTAGCATAAAGTCTACTACAACATTACCATATAAATCTACTTTTGCTTTCTTTGTATCAATGAGTTTGTTAGAGGCATTGTGTCCGCTGCCTTTTGCGTCGTCTTCCCATAAGGTAAATAAAATTTCTTTGTTAAACATATTTACACAATGCGCTTTGGCTCGTAGTTTTTCTGTAAAACTAAAAACGCTTCCTTTACTATCGTCTACATAGGTTAGGTCTACTTTGCATATTTTGGGGATTCTGCTGGCTTTGGGGGTTATGATTAATCCGCCTCCTTCGGGTTGGTATAAATAGGCTTCTAATCGATAGGTTTCTCCTGCCGAAGATTCGCCAAAGGTAAAACTGCTGTCTCCTTTTTTCTTAACATGGGTGGTGGTAAATCTTCCATCGCTTCTTTTTTTGAATAGTTCCCAAGTAACGTTGGCTTTTTCTCTTTCGGATAAGGGGGTATTGGGGTACCATTCGGATATGTGGTAGGTCATTTTTTCGCCTACTGTGGGCGAGGTTACGCCTGATATTACAGATATCCCTTTTTTCATTATAAATCTGTTTTTTAGTTAGTTTTCAATGTTTAAAAATATTTTGTTAAACATTTGGTTGTTTTGTCAAATTTAAATATTCTTATCAATTTTTGTACTTTTTATTTATTATTATTTTGATATTTGTGTTATTGTGTAGAAAATCAATCTGATTTTAATTGATAAGGAATCGAAGAAAATAAAATAATGAAGGCTTTTTTTTATAAATAAAAAAAAGCCTTAATGATATTATCATATTATGTCTTTTCTATTTCCCTTCTTTTATATCAGATATGCCTCCTTTATTTTTTAGTTTGTCAAGGAACATGGAGTAAAAAAGAATTGACAAACTACGATTAGATTAAGGCTTTTGCTCCCTATCTTCAAGAAAGTTTTTTGTCTTTTCATCTCGCACATAAAGTCTAATGCGGAATTTGGAACTAAATATAAAGAAGTCTTCTTTAAAATAGATTCAATAAAAAAACTCCAAAATAGCTAATGCTTTTTTGGAGTTATTATTTTAGTAACTAATATTTATTAAGATAGAGCTACTTTTACTTGATCTGCTGCTTCTTGGAATTGAACTGCTGATAAAATCGGCATACCTGAATTATCAATTAGTTCTTTTGCTATTTCAGCATTAGTACCTTGTAAACGTACAATAATAGGAACATTAATAGCATCTCCCATATTTTTATAAGCATCTACTACACCTTGTGCCACACGATCACAACGAACAATACCTCCAAAGATATTAATTAATATAGCTTTTACATTCGGGTCTTTTAGAATAATACGAAAAGCTGTCTCTACACGTTTAGCATCTGCTGTACCTCCTACATCCAAAAAGTTTGCTGGCTCATAACCTGCATATTTAATTAAATCCATAGTAGCCATTGCTAAACCAGCACCATTTACCATACATCCTACAGTACCATCTAAATCAACATAATTTAATCCTGCTTCTTTAGCTTCTACTTCAATTGGACGCTCTTCAGTAATATCACGCATTTCAGCTAAATCAGCATGACGATATAATGCGTTATCATCTAAAGACACTTTTGCGTCCACAGCCATTATCTTATTATCTGATGTTTTTAAAACAGGATTAATTTCAAACATTGAAGAATCCGATCCAACGTACGCTTTGTATAAAGCATCAACAAATTTCACCATTTCTTTGAATGCTTCACCTGATAAACCTAAGTTAAAAGCAATTTTTCTAGCCTGAAAACCTTGTAAACCAACAGCTGGATCAATTTCTTCTGTAAAAATTTTGTCAGGAGTATGCTCTGCTACCTCTTCTATATCCATACCTCCTTCAGTAGAATACATGATCATATTACGACCTGTTCCTCTGTTTAGTAATACAGACATATAAAACTCCTTCGTTTCACTTTCACTCGGATAGTAAACGTCTTCTGCCACCAAAACTTTATGAACTCTTTTTCCTGTTGGAGGTGTTTGAGGAGTTATCAAATCCATTCCAATGATTTGACCTGCTAATTCTTTTACTTGATCTAAGTTTTTAGCCAACTTAACACCACCACCTTTACCACGACCACCCGCATGGATTTGTGCTTTTATCACATGCCATCCTGTACCTGTTTCATCTGTAAGTTGTTTTGCTTTAGCAACCGCTTCTTCAGCATTATTTGCTACATAACCACGCTGAACACGTACTCCGTAGCTTGCTAATATCTGTTTCCCTTGATATTCGTGTAAATTCATAATATTTCTTTTGACTTTTATAAAGTGCCACAAAAATAATAATTTTAAAAAGAAAAATATAATCCAAATCAACTTTTATTTAAAGTTATTAAATATTAAGTTTACTTCATTTCTAATCTTTAAATTCATCTTTTATTTAAGGATCCTATTAAATAAAAATGTTACAAAAAAAACATTTTGTTGTAATTTTATTTTAAATCCCTATTTATTTTCTTCAAAAAAAAGAACTTTATACTTTTATCAAAATTTTAAAAATGGAAGAAATTAATTTATTACAAATCGAACAGTCATACGGAGCTCCTTTATATATTTATCATGCAGAAAAAATTGAAAATCAGTATAACCGACTAATCAATGCTTTTAACAAAGTAGAAAAGCTTCAAATAAATTATGCTGTCAAAGCCTTATCAAACCTTTCCATTTTAAAAGTATTTAACAAATTAAATTCAGGACTTGATACGGTTTCTATACAGGAAGTTCAACTTGGACTATTAGCTGGCTTTACACCTGAAAAAATAATCTTCACCCCTAATGGCGTTTCTTTACAAGAAATAGAAACTGCTTCTGAATTAGGTGTTCAAATCAACATTGACAATTTATCTATTCTAGAACAATTTGGCAACAAACATCCAAAAACTCCTGTATGTATACGTATAAATCCTCATATTATGGCTGGAGGCAATGCTAATATTTCGGTTGGACATATTGACAGTAAATTTGGAATATCTATACATCAATTACCTCATATTCTTAGAATTGTAAAAAATACTGGCATGCACATTAATGGATTACACATGCACACAGGTTCTGATATTTTAGATATAGAAGTTTTCTTAGAAGCAACTGAAATATTATTTGAAATAGCCAAAAATTTTAATAAATTAGATTTTATAGATTTGGGAAGTGGTTTTAAGGTAGCTTACAAAAAAGGGGACATAGAAACAGACATTGAGGAATTAGGAAAAAAATTAAGCAAACGTTTCAATACTTTTGAAAAAGAATATGGAAGAGAATTAACTCTAATGTTTGAACCAGGTAAATTTTTAGTTAGCGAAGCTGGAATCTTTTTAACAAAAGTTAATGTAGTTAAACAAACTACTTCTACTGTATTTGCAGGAGTCGATTCTGGTTTTAATCACTTGATACGCCCAATGCTTTATGGATCTGAGCATCAAATTATAAATATATCCAATCCAAAAGGGAAAGAACGTTTTTATACCATAGTAGGATACATTTGCGAAACCGATACTTTTGCTACCAATAAAAAAATATCAGAAATTAAAGAAGGGGATATTTTAGCTTTTAAAAATGCTGGAGCCTATGCTTTCACGATGGCCTCTAACTACAATTCTCGCTTTAAACCTGCAGAGGTATTATGGAAAGATCAAACTGCTTATTTAATACGTCAACATGAGACTTTAGATGATTTGATACGAAATCAAATTGTAATCGAATTTTAAAACAACGATCAACATTTTACAACATCTTTTTTTATAAAAGATCAATTAAACTTGAATTTATTGAAAAATTTTGTTTCACAACGAAGTCTAATGCGGAATCTGGGTTTAATTAAATTATACTAAAAAGGTCGCAATTCAGCCATTCGACCAAAAGGAAACTCAAATGAAATGAACGGGCAAAGCTAAGTCACACAATGTTAACAATACGACTTAGCTTCACTTGTTCGAACAAAAGGTTTAAATACCCTACCCCAACCTTTAACTTGGCAAGACTAACGATATTTTATTTAAGCATACTTGCTACAAATGAACAATTGTTACTTTTTCATATATCTTTATTTTTCTAATCAAAGAATATAAAATCCAAAAGAGCCCCTATACAAAAGAATACTCTTTGGGTATGCTATATGATTTTTTATTACTTTTGTAAAAAAAAGTATGTATAAAATTTTAGCAAAAATCAATAAAATCATTTTACCTAGTTTTAGCAAACAACAACTAGATCCTGCTAAGGCTAAAAAATGGCAGTTAGCTATATTAGCTTATCGTTACTACATAACAACAAGAGCTCTTACTAATAAGCAATAGCGGAGAATATTGGTTTACCTGCTAATTTCTTACGTCCATCTAAAAAAGTCAATTCCATAAGAAAATTACACTGAATAACCTCCCCTCCTAATTTTTCTACCAATTCACAAACCGCTTTAGCAGTACCTCCTGTTGCTAACACGTCGTCATGTATTAAAACTTTATCTCCCTTTTCAATAGCATCAATGTGCATTTCTAAAACATCTTGCCCGTATTCTAACTCATAACGAGCAGAAACGGTTTTATAGGGTAATTTATTTTTTTTCCTTACAGGAACAAAACCTACATTTAACTCCTGAGCTAACATCATTCCAAAGAAAAACCCTCTAGACTCTACTCCCACTACTTTATCAATTTGAATATTTCTTAATTCTAATAAAAGTTTTTCAAGAACTTCATGTCTTGCTGAGGGATTTAATAAGAGCGGCGTAATATCTTTAAACAAAATACCTTCTTTCGGAAAGTCCTGAATATCACGAAAATACTGATCTAAACTCATTTTTTACAAATTTTATTTTGCAAGATAAATAAAATTTTCTACATTTGCACCCGCAATCAGGAAGTTTAATAAATGATCTGATTGATTTAACGGCCTCGTGGCGCAACTGAATAGCGCATCTGATTACGGCTCAGAAGGTTACAGGTTTGAATCCTGTCGAGGTCACAAAAAACAAATACTTATATTGGCCTCGTGGCGCAACTGAATAGCGCATCTGATTACGGCTCAGAAGGTTACAGGTTTGAATCCTGTCGAGGTCACAAAAAAAACAAATACTTATTATTGGCCTCGTGGCGCAACTGAATAGCGCATCTGATTACGGCTCAGAAGGTTACAGGTTTGAATCCTGTCGAGGTCACAAAGCCCACTTTAAGTGGGCTTCTTTATACATATACTTGACTTTTTCTATAATTTTAGAAAATCAAATAAAAAACTCATTTATCTCTAAAATCTTTAACAAATTTTAAAAAGTGATTAACCCCCTCATTTAATCCAAAAAAACTACATTTGTATTTTGCTTAATTTTATGCAACATACAGAGGAAAATATTGAAATTATAGGTGCTCGCGCGCACAATCTAAAAAATATAGACATCAGCATTCCACGAGAAAAACTAGTTGTCATAACAGGCTTATCTGGTTCTGGAAAATCATCACTAGCATTTGATACTATCTATGCAGAGGGTCAGCGTCGTTATATCGAAACATTTTCAGCCTATGCTCGTCAATTTTTAGGAGGATTAGAACGCCCTGATGTAGACAAAATAGACGGACTTTCACCTGTTATTGCTATTGAACAAAAAACAACCAGCAAAAGCCCCCGTTCTACCGTAGGAACAATTACTGAAATCTACGATTTTCTCCGTTTACTTTTTGCTCGTGCAGGCGACGCTTACAGTTATAATACTGGTGAAAAAATGGTTTCTTATTCTGATGAACAAATCAAAGATTTGATTCTTAACAATTTCAACCAAAAGCGAATAAATATCTTAGCACCAGTCATTCGAGCTCGTAAAGGCCATTATGCTGAATTATTTCAACAAATAGCCAAACAAGGCTTCTTAAAAGTACGCGTAAACGGACAGGTTCAAGACATTGTAACAGGAATGAAATTAGATCGCTACAAAACTCACGATATAGAAATTGTTATTGATCGATTGGTTGTAGATCATTCCTCAGATAGTGAAAAGCGATTAACAGAAAGTATAAAAACAGCTATGTATCATGGAGAAAATGTACTCCTTATTTTAGATCAAGATTCAGGAGCAATCAGATACTTTAGCCGAAACTTAATGTGCCCTTCTACTGGAATTTCTTATCAAAATCCAGAACCCAATTTATTTTCTTTCAACTCACCCAAAGGAGCCTGTGACCATTGTAATGGATTAGGATTGGTAAATGAAATTAATTTAAAAAAAATCATTCCCGATCCAAAAAATTCAATCAAAAACGGAGGAATTACAGCAATAGGCGAATATAAATCCACTTGGATTTTCAAACAACTAGAAACTATAGGTGAAAAATTTGGCTTCAAACTGAGCGATCCCATAGAAAAAATTTCTTCTGATGCCATGAATATGATTTTGAATGGTGGAAATGAAAAATTTACTATCACTTCAAAAACAGCAGGTGTAACAAAAGAATATAAAATAGAATTTGAAGGAATTGCTAATTTCATCAAAAACCAACACAACGAAACAGAATCTACCTCTATAAAACGTTGGGCTAAAGATTTTATGGATGAAGTAAACTGCCCAGAATGCAATGGATCTCGCTTAAAAAAAGAAGCACTCTATTTTAAAATTAACGATAAAAATATACAAGATTTATCAAACACAGATATAACCGATTTAAGTCAATGGTTTAACCAATTAGAAAACCATTTAACAGAAAAACAAAAAACAATCGCTTCTGAAATAGTAAAAGAAATCAAAACACGTTTACAATTTTTAGTTGATGTAGGTTTAAATTACCTTTCTTTAAGCAGAAGCTCCAAATCTCTCTCAGGAGGCGAAGCGCAACGTATTAGATTAGCCACACAAATTGGATCACAATTAGTAGGGGTACTATATATTTTAGACGAACCAAGTATCGGCTTACACCAAAGAGATAATGAAAAACTAATCCATTCCTTAGAACAACTACGTGATATAGGCAACTCTGTTTTAGTCGTAGAACACGACAAAGACATGATTGAAAGAGCAGATCATGTAATAGATATAGGCCCTAAAGCCGGACGTTACGGTGGACAAATCATCAGCCAAGGAACTCCACAAAACTTACTAAAACAAGACACCATTACGGCTCAATTTATGAGCGGTAAAATGAAAATAGAAATTCCTGAAAAACGTCGTGAAGGAAATGGAAAAAAATCAAGCTCACAGGCGCAACAGGCAACAATCTAAAAAATATTTCCGTAGAATTTCCATTAGGCCAATTAATCTGCGTAACAGGTGTATCTGGATCAGGTAAATCAACCTTAATTAACGAAACCCTCTACCCTATTCTAAACCAACATTTTTTCAATGCGGTAAAAAAACCACAACCTTATAAAAAAATAGAAGGGTTAGAACATATAGATAAAGTAATAGACATTGATCAGAGTCCAATAGGTCGAACTCCCAGATCTAACCCAGCCACTTATACTGATGTTTTTTCAGAAATCCGATCTTTATACACCCAAACCCCTGAAGCACAAATAAGAGGATACAAACCCGGTCGTTTTAGCTTTAATGTAGCGGGTGGACGCTGTGAAACTTGCGAAGGAAGCGGTGTGCGTACTATTGAAATGAGTTTTCTTCCTGATGTATATGTAGAATGTGAAACTTGCCAAGGAAAACGTTTTAACAGAGAAACTTTAGAAATTCGATATAAAAGTAAATCTATTTCAGATGTACTAGACATGACTGTAGATGAAGCCGTTGTTTTTTTTGAAAACATACCCAAAATATATCGAAAAATCAAAACAATTCAAGATGTAGGACTAGGTTATATTACACTAGGACAACAAAGTACAACCCTTTCTGGTGGTGAAGCACAACGAATTAAACTGGCTACCGAACTTTCCAAAAAAGATACTGGAAATACTTTTTATATAATGGATGAACCTACTACTGGCTTACATTTTGAAGATATCCGAGTATTAATGAATGTAATTCAAAAACTAGTTGACAAAGGAAATAGTGTATTAATTATAGAGCACAACCTTGGATGTTATAAAACTGGCTGACTACATTATAGATGTAGGATATGAGGGCGGAAAAGGAGGAGGCGAAATCATAGCAAAGGGAACACCCGAAGAAATAATTAAAAATAAAAAAAGTTATACTGCTCAATTCTTAAAAAAGAATTATCTTAGTCGGCTGATTTTTTTAAAAATTGTAACAATAATAATTGAGTCTAAAATCAAAAAAGACTCACAATAACAAGACGATGAAAGAAATATTTTCAAATGAAGACGAAAGAATCCAAGACAAACTAAAACAAAAAACTTGGAACGAAATACGCTCAAATGATTCTTGGGCTATTTTTAAAATCATGTCTGAATTCGTAAATGGTTACGAAACAATGGCGCGTATAGGGCCTTGTGTATCTATTTTTGGTTCAGCAAGAACAAAACCTGAAGACAAATATTATCAATTAGCTGAACGAATTGCTTATAAAATTACCAAGGCTGGATATGGCGTTATCACGGGTGGTGGCCCGGTATTATGGAAGCAGGTAACAAAGGAGCACATCGTGGAGAAGGGATATCAGTTGGCTTAAACATTGAACTCCCTTTTGAACAACATTACAACCCTTATATAGACAAGGATAAAAATTTAAATTTTGATTATTTCTTTGTTCGCAAAGTAATGTTTGTAAAATACTCTCAAGGTTTTGTTGTAATGCCCGGTGGCTTTGGCACTTTAGACGAACTTTTTGAAGCTATTACCTTAATTCAAACCAAAAAGATCGGTCGTTTTCCCATTATCCTTGTTGGAACAGAATTTTGGAGTGGATTACTTGATTGGATTAAAAATACCATGATAGACAAACAAAAAAATGCAAATCCTGAAGACATGAACTTAATAAAAGTTGTTGACTCAGAAGATGAGGTAGTAGAAGCTTTAGATAGCTTCTATAAAAAATACGATCTATCTCCTAATTTTTAAACGAAAAATATTCACTCTTAAGTAATATTACAAATAACAAGGCTGCCCGAAAACAAACTAATAATTGCCCACCTCCTTCCCTTCCTTAGAAGAAGTTCTATTATCAAAATTTGTTTTTTTATCAAGCTGTTTTGTAAGCAAAGGAAGCCTGTCCAAATTCATTTACAGAACTTTGACAGGCTACCATTTTAGAATAATTGTGGTATGTTTATTTAGCCGCTAAAACGTCCAATTGCTCAATAGATGGTGGAGAAGCTAATAATTCAGGTGCATTTTCCATTAGCGCCTTTGCAATCTTACCACCAAGATGTGCTTGTCTGCCTTCTTCATCTGAAAAAGTGTCAAAAATTCCAAATGTAGAAGAGTCAATGCGGAACGCATACCACGTAATAGTACCGGCTTCTTCATTAGCAAGTGGTAACGCACTTGTAATAAACTCTTCAACATTTTTTTCATTTCCTGCTTTTGCTTCCAGTCGAACTAATAATCCTAACTTTTTCATGTCTTATTATTTTTAAATTAAACTAATTTTGTTTTAACAAATCTAGCTCATTTAAGCTTGTGATGTTTTTTTATTTAGCTCAAAAACTTATGAAAAAAGGTCAAGTTTTCTTCATGTTGTTTGGACTGTAACCAAATTCATTTTTAAAGGCTGTGCTAAAATTTGATAAGCTGTCATAGCCAAAGTCCATATAGATTTCTGATGGTGTCGCTTCATTATTAAGCAATAATTTTTTGGCTTTGTTTAGCCGTTTTAGTTGAAACCATTTTCCTGGAGACTCTTGATATAATTGTATAAATTTTCGCTTAAAAGTAGACAGACTCATATTACATAGAAAAGCGATCTCTTCAATATTCAAACTCGTGTACAGATTTTCTTCAATGACCATTTTAAAAGATAATTCTCTTTCATTGATTAACAATGAATGTAGATAAACAAAAAAACTTTGCCCATATTTATCAACCAGATACAACATAATTTCTTTAAATTTCAATTCCAGAATCTTTTGAGAGATTGTTTGATTCAAGCCATAAATTTGTTGAATAGAATTAATAAAATGGATAATAAAATTGTCTTTTTGTATAAGGAAATAGGGACTACTGGTAGGTGTTTTATTAAAGTCCCTTGGGTTGAATAAATGTCCATATTTCAGTAAAAAATCATTAATGTTTTTTTGAGAAAAGAAAAAGAGAAGGCAACTATAACTATTTGTCCCTACAAGTTCTGTTGTTAAAAAATTCCCCGATGCAAGGAGTAAGGATTGTGTATCATCTATCGAAACGATGTCATTCGAAAAGTGAATGTCCTTTTGTCCGTCCAATAAAAAACTGAATACATTTTTGTTTAGTTTAATTTTATTTTTGGAAACATGTTTATACACCTCGTAGTTAGCAATTTGCAGATCTGAAGTGTCCGTGTAGTTATTTTCAAATAAATCTCCCGGAAAATTTGTAACATCCATAATAGTGTTGTCTTAAAAAACATTTTGGCATGGCAAAAATATGAATTTTCTATTTCAAAAATTGTTTGCTCAAGTTTGGTTGAAGAGGTCGTTTAGCCTTGCACACAACTACTATATGTATTCCATTTTATAAATCCCTAATAAAACAAACACTTTACATCATGAATATTCCTAAGTACACTCAATTGTATCGGAATGAGTTGAAGTTGAAAAACTATTCCGAAAATACTATTAAGAACTACAGCTGCCAAGTTGAGTTGCTTTTAAGAAACCACAACGGACAATTTACAGAGCCTTCAAAATT
This sequence comes from Flavobacterium davisii, assembly GCF_019565505.1. Classification (GTDB taxonomy): domain Bacteria; phylum Bacteroidota; class Bacteroidia; order Flavobacteriales; family Flavobacteriaceae; genus Flavobacterium; species Flavobacterium davisii. Next base: position 3,239,645 of record NZ_CP067378.1, on the reverse strand, counting down.
AACGAGCAATCAATCAAAAATTGGTTGCTCCAATTTAAAACCAGAAACACAATGTGTCACGCGTTATCTGCGTTGAAGTTGTTTTATCAAAAAGTTATAAAACAACCGATGAAATTCAAGTACATTCAATATCCACGCTCGGAGCGTAAACTTCCAAAAATTATGGATAAGGATTTTTTCTTTTTAAAAATAGCACCTCTACAAAAACAACAAAAATGAGTGTTCGTTCTCGATGCGCTTCGCGCTCAATGTCATTAAGTTAAGCCTCTCGTTTCATCCCGACGCAAGGAGAAATCACATAAAGTAAACAACACAGCACGCTCAAAAATTGAATTAGATTAAGCGACTCCTCCTTGCGTCGGAGTGACAAACAGAAGGGTGATTTATTCAAGAAAATTTTCATAATCTTGTCATTTCGACATAAGGAGAAATCACATAAAGTAAACAACACAGCAGGCTCAAAAATTGAATTAGATTAAGCGACTCCTCCTTGCGTCGGAGTGACAAACAGAAGGGTGATTTATTCAAGAAAATTTTCATAATCTTGTCATTTCGACATAAGGAGAAATCACATAAAGTAAACAACACAGCAGGCTCAAAAATTGAATTAGATTATGCGACTCCTCCTTGCGTCGGAGTGACAAACAGAAGGGTGATTTATTCAAGAAAATTTTCATAATCTTGTCATTTCGACGTAAGGAGAAATCACATAAAGTAAACAACACAGCACGCTCAAAAATTGAATTAGATTAAGCGACTCCTCCTTGCGTCGGAGTGACAAACAGAACGGTGATTTATTCAAGAAAATTTTCATAATCTTGTCATTTCGACATAAGGAGAAATCACATAAAGTAAACAACACAGCAGGCTCAAAAATTGAATTAGATAATGCGACTCCTCCTTGCGTCGGAGTGACAAACAGAAGGGTGATTTATTCAAGAAAATTTTCATAATATTGTCATTTCGACGTAAGGAGAAATTACATAATCTTTTTAAAATCATCAATATAACAAAGTGATTTTTGAATTAAATTTCCTTAACTTAACGACATTGGCTTCGCGCTCAAACTAATGATCATTTCAATTATAGACTCAACCGTCTGTTCGAGTTCTTTTTAAAATAAAAAAAAACGTATCGAGAACTTCCTTTTTAATCCAGTATATTTTAAGTCTAAATGGTATTAGATTATAATTAATCCCTCTGAGATTATAATTATACCTTCTGAGATTATAATTAATCCCTTTTAGATTATAATTAATCCCTTTTAGGTTCTAATTATACCTTCTGAGGTTCTAATTAATCCCTTTTAGATTCTAATTATACCTTCTGAGATTCTAATTAATCCATTTTAGATTATAATTAATCCCTTTTTGATTATAATTATACCCTCTGAGGTTCTAATTATACCATTTTAGTTTTGAAATTACCTAAACCAAAACTCACTACAGAATATACGAATCAAGAGATATTACACGATATTATTACAGTAAATTTGAACCTTAAATGATATTACTTCGTCTATTCGCTACGCTCGGGTCTAATGCGTAATCTGGGTTTAAAAATAGTACCTCTACAAAAACAACAAAAATGAGTGTTCGTTCTCGATGCGCTTCGCGCTCAATGTCATTAAGTTAAGCCTCTCGTTTCATCCCGACGCAAGGATAAATCACATAAAGTAAACAACACAGCAGGCTCAAAAATTGAATTAGATTATGCGACTCCTCCTTGCGTCGGAGTGACAAACAGAAGGGTGATTTATTCAAGAAAATTTTCATAATCTTGTCATTTCGGCGTAAGTAGAAATCACATAAAGTAAACAACACAGCACGCTCAAAAAATGAATTAGATTAAGCGACTCCTCCTTGCGTCGGAGTGACAAACAGAACGGTGATTTATTCAAGAAAATTTTCATAATCTTGTCATTTCGGCGTAAGGAGAAATTACATAATCTTTTTAAAATCATCAATATAACAAAGTGATTTTTGAATTAAATTTCCTTAACTTAACGACATTGGCTTCGCGCTCAAACTAGCGGTGATTTCAATTATAGACAACCCGCTGTTCGAGTTGTTTTTAAAATGAAAAAAACGTATAGAGAACTTCCTTTTTAATCCAGTATATTTTAAGTCTAAATGGTATTATTTTATGAAATGTTTCTCATTATGATTCTTTTTTGATATTGATTGTGTGACACCTCCTTACCTAGCGACAAACAAGAGACTAAAAATAGAACCAAAAAGGTGCTTCGTTGAACCCAAAAGGTGCTTCGTTGAACCAAAAAGGTGCTTCATTGAACCCAAAAGGTTCTTCGTTGAACCAAAAAGGGTCTTCATTGAACCAAAAAGGGTCTTCGTTGAACCAAAAAGGTGCTTCATTGAACCAAAAAGGTTCTTCTTTCAACCAAAAAGGTTCTTCGTTGAACCAAAAAGGTTCTTCTTTCAACCAAAAAGGTTCTTATTTGAACCCAAAAGGTGCTTCTTTGAACCCAAAAGGTTCTTCTTTGAACCAAAAAGGGTCTTCGTTGAACCCAAAAACTAATCTATGAACTTTTATGCTTATGGGGAATAAAATATAATAATATAGAACATCAAGAATTTAATACCATTTAAACCTCTGGTTTAAATGGTATTTCTTTAATAGTCATAATTGATTAATATTGAGTTGAAAGGATTCATAATTATTTCGAAAGTCTATTTTTCACGATTTATTTTCTTAAAAGCTTCTTTGGCTAAAAGTTCCGTTATGGTCTTATTAAAATCTTTTTCTTCCATGTACCTAGCAAAAATATCTTCATTTTGATCGATGCGTTCTACAAATAATTGTTGCAAAACATTTTTGAACATCAAAGTAAATTTATCTTGTGGATTGGATTGTGCTGCTTGAATAATATCTTCATTTTGAATAGCCGATTCTACAATTTGATCAAAGAAATATTGATCGGCTTGGGTAAAATCAGTTCCGTAACGTTCATTTACTACATCTACAATTCTAGATATAGGAGTATATTCTTCTCGTACCATTCCTGTTGCAACATCCGTTGGGCCATCAAGTTGGTATTGTTTAGGGGTTTTTAAACTTATAGAGCCTTCACTAATTTTTTGCAAACGATAATATTCTAAACGAACTGTATCATCAAAATTATAGGCTGCTCCTGTATTTCGTTTGGGTAATTTGTTTGATAAATGTCTTAAGAAAATAAAAAGTTTTTCTAAATCTGAATCTTGATAAGGAATAATTTGACTTAAAAAAGCATACAAGTTTTTATAGGCTGTTATTTTACCTCTCCATAATTCTGCTTCTTCTTCTTGCTCTTGTAAAAAGTGTCTGAAATTTTCAACAGGAATATCTAAGATATGATTCATATCCTCGTGATCCTTATTGCTTTGTTTTTCCTTAGGTTTAAAATAGATTTCAGTAAAATGGTTTATATCATTATAAGTAAATATATCTTCTACTAATAATTCTTGTTGAATACGATATAAATTATTAGGATCTGCTTCCTGACCTAGTACAGCACCTTCATAATAGGTTTTAAAAGCGGCTTGAATTTCCTCGCGGTCATTTACAAAATCAAGTACAAAGGTGTCTTCTTTAAGCGGATGGGTACGATTTAAACGCGATAATGTTTGTACTGCTTGAATACCCGACAAACGTTTATCTACATACATAGTATGCAAAAGCGGTTGATCAAAACCTGTTTGGTATTTATCGGCTACTAATAAGATACTGTATTCTGGAGTGGCAAAATGTTCCGGCAAATCTTTTTCTTTGATGCCCTTATTCATTTCCACTTCTGTATAAAGGGTATCAGGCAATTTATCGTCTTTGACTTCTCCCGAAAAAGCTACTAATGATTTTATATTATAGCCTTTGGCTTTAATTACTTCGTCAAAACTTTGCTTGTATCGAACCGCTTCTAATCGAGAACCTGTTACGACCATTGCTTTTGCTTTGCCTCCTATTTTATGGCGAGTCGATTGGTAAAAGTGTTCGACCATAACCTCTGTTTTTTGTGCAATATTGTGCGGATGCAAACGCATAAAACGGCCTAAGGCTCTAGCTGCCTTCTTGCGTTCTACTTTAGGATCTTCTTCGGAAGCTTTAATCAATTTGTAAAAAGTAGCATAAGAGGTATAATTTTCTAAAACATCTAAGATAAAACCTTCTTCAATGGCTTGACGCATCGTGTATTTGTGAAGCGGTTCGCCATTAGTGGCAAATAATTTTATGGTTTTATGTTTGGGTGTAGCGGTAAAAGCAAAGAAACTGATGTTTTTTTGTTGTCCGCGTTTTGCCATATTACGGTAAAGAGCCTCTAAACCTTGGGCTTCTTCTTCTTGTGCTTTTTCTTGCGCTTCTTGTGCTAAGGCTTCGCCACCCAGTACCTCTTTTAAATCGGCGGCGGTTTCTCCTGATTGTGAGCTGTGGGCTTCGTCAACTAAAATGGCGTAATTTTTTGTTTTTAATAAGCCTGTTGTTTCTTCTCCGCGTTCTTCGGCTAGTTTTCGTAATTGATCGGTTACAAACGGAAACTTTTGTAAGGTGGTTATAATAATAGGAATACCATTTTCTAGAGCTTCGGCTAATTGTTTGGAGTCTTTATCTATTTTTAAAACAACGCCTTTTTTATGTTCAAACTGGTAAATAGTGTCTTGTAATTGTCTGTCTAATACCACACGATCTGTAATGACTATTACCGAATCGAACAAACGGGTATTATCTGCTTTATGTAAAGAGGATAAACGATGCGCTACCCGGGCTATGGTATTACTTTTGCCACTTCCTGCGGAATGTTCTATTAAATAATTAGTCCCAACATTATCACTCAAGGAAGTTGCAATCATACTGCGAACGGCTTGTAACTGATGATAACGAGGGAAAATCATGGTTTCTTTTTTTAATTTTCTTCCTTCGTCCGTGATTCTTTCCTCTACTTGCAAATGAATAAACTTCCCTAAAATATCCATTAGGCTATCTTTTTGCAAGACTTCTTTCCAGAGATAGGCTGTTTTATAACTTAATCCTTCTAGATCTACAGGATTGCCTGCACCGCCTTCGTTGCCTTTGTTAAACGGAAGAAAATAAGTGGCATCTTTAGCTAAACGCGTGGTCATTTCGACCTGATCTGTATCTACAGCAAAATGAACGAGTGTTCTTTTTTAAACTCAAAGAGCAGTTCACGCGGATCCCGATCGTGGCAATATTGTTTTTTAGCGTGGGTTATATTTTGATGGGATAGTTGGTTTTTAAGCTCTAAGGTGACCAATGGAATACCGTTTACACTTAAAACAACATCAATTGAATTTTGATTGCGATTGCTATAATAAAGCTGTCGCGTAATCCCGAATCTATTTTTATGATAGCGTTCTAAAACTTCTTCATTCATAGAATGCGAAGGTTTATAATATGCCAAGTGCAATTGTTTGCCATAACATTTAAAACCGTGGCGTAAAGTGGCCAAAATACCGTGAAGCTCAATCCATTTGGTCAAATCATATAAAATTTGATTCCCAGTATTGTCGCCTAAAATAGTTTGCAACTTTTCCCGGGTTGTAGGCTGGGTATCTTGTATAAAAGCGAGTGTCGTTTCAGGAAAAAAAGCTTTGTCTTTGTCGTAACTGCTACTAATAATAGTTTTGTAACCTGTAGCAAGCAATACGGTTTCTATACTTTTTTCAAAGGCTATTTCTTTAGTTTGGGCATTTCTCATACTTTACCTGAATGATTTAAATGATTGTTTGGTCTTGGTATAATAGGATTTGTATTTACATCAAAACAGTTTGTTTCTGTACCTATAAAAGTATTAATTAATTCTTGTCGCACAGCTGGAATTCCTTCAAACGCGATAAAGCCAAAACCAAAGCGTCTAAAATGGCTGTTTTCCCTTTTCCGTTAACACCTGCTATTAAAGTAATGTTAGAATTGAATTCAAAATAATGGTCATCTTCTAATGCCCTGAAATTTTTTATACTTAACTCTCGAATTCGCATATTAATCTAAGTTTATTTTGCCATTAATTGCAGCTGATATAATGGTAGTTCGTTTTTCTTTTAATAATTCAATAGAACTTAACAACCTATTAGAAAGTTCCTCATTTTTAGTTAACATTATTTCTAAAAAGTCAGTGATATTTTGTTGTTCATCTATGGAAATTAATGGTATATCTATATGTTTAATAAAATCTTCCCAACTTGCTCTGGGCATTTTAGCTCCTGTTGTTGAAGAATTTACCAAATCAATAAAGTTTGTGCTAATCATCACATAAAACAAGAATTTAGAAACTAGTTTTTCATTTGGTCTTAATACAAGTAATTCTCCATAAACGCCACCTTCTTCTTTTGCTAAATATACTTTTCCTAAATATGGTCTCAGTTTGTTAAAAATTATATCATTCTTTTTAAATTTAGTTGTAATACCTTCATAGTTGAAACTTTCTAAATTGGTTAATTTACCACTAAAACCTATGATATTTTCAACAGCGATTTTATGTTCTACATCAGCGTAATTAAGTTCGTCAATTTTATTCACAAGGTACTTCAACTTCACTACTTCCCAATGTTCAGGAATTTCCCCTAGCCATTCTATGCCCGAATCCTTCATAGCTACAGTAGTATCTAAGCCTTTGGTTACCGCTTGATTGATAACGGCTTTTTTCTTTTCTTCAAGTAGCGCGATTAATTTTGTTTTCTTTTCAATTAAGGCATCTATTTTGGCAATTTCGCGGTCTAAATAGTTTACAATTTTGTTTTGTTGTTCGAGTGATGGAAGTGGGATTTTATATTTTCCAATAGCATCTTTAGGGATACCAAATCGAGTAACTCCAGTGGCTTCAATTTCTAATTGTGTTCTATGTGTTTTTGACTCGAAGCAATAGAAGACAAATTTTGGATTTACTAAATTTTTCTTTGGTCTCATAAGTGCCAAATGATAACCACAAACTGTTGTGTTTTCAAAATTTCCAACTACCATTGCAGGAATTCCAATATCATCCCAACTTTCAGAATCTTTAGTAATTAAAATATCTCCATCTTGTATTTGAAAACGGTTTATTTCATTCTCTGATGCTGAACCTTCCATAAATTCTAGATCAGAGGTAATATATTTGTTTTTATATACATCTGTATAATTACATAAACTAACCTTTTCTTCTTCTTCCTTTATTATTTTATCTACTGGTGAAATTGAAAAATCAGCAATGTAAAAAAGTGGCACAATCTTTCTATCTGATGAAATCTTATTTTGCCAATCTAAATAATTACTCATACTTAATTATTTAATAAATCCAAAATTTGATTCTCAACTATACCTAATTCTTCATTAATTTCTTGCAACGAACGATTTTCACTCATCGTAAAGAAATAACGATTAAAATTGATTTCGTAGCCTACTTTATCTTTGGTACGATCCATCCAAGCATCGGGTACAAAAGGTAGTACTTCATTTTTAAAATAGTCTTGTATGTTTATTTTTAAAGGAATGTTTTCAAAATCACGTAAATCGGCATCGGCTTCGTACTCGTTTTTGCCTTTTAGTACTTTTTCGGCTTCAGGATCTTTGGTTGTAAATACACTTCTAAATAAACTGAGTTCTCTAGCAGACCATTTTAGTTGGTTGATTTTTTTGATTTCTTTGAGTGTTTTATTCCAATCGAGTAAAGGTGCACGCCCTAGTTTTTTATCGATAGCTTGTACATCGTCTAACAAATGAGGGCAAGCATCTAAGAAAGCCGTTTTAGCTTCTAAACTCATTTGGTATTTTAAACGCAAAGGGCGCTCTATGGTTACTCTCGTAAAACCAAAATCGTCATTGTCCAAAATTTTAGAATGTTCGGTTGTGGTATGTAAACCGTATTCTTGGGTAATCATAGCAATATGATCGGGTTCCATTACCTGTATGATACCATCATTTACATCGCCTTCTCCTATTTTACGGCGTTTGCTTCCTTGACTTTTACGCATAGGAATATAAAAATCGCGGGCATCAAACAACTGGATTTTACCTTTTCGGTCGTCTTTTTTTCTATTGGTCAATACCCATATATAGGTGGTAATGCCTGTGTTATAAAACATTTGTTCGGGTAAGGCAATGATACTTTCTAGCCAATCGTTTTCAATAATCCATTTGCGTATATCGCTTTCACCAGAGCCTGCTCCTCCAGAAAACATAGGCGAACCACTAAACACGATTGCTAAACGCGAACCGTATTTTTTATTTTTTGGATCAAAAGGTTCAAACTTGCTAATCATGTGTTGCAAGAATAATAAAGCACCATCATTTACGCGGGGTAAACCTGCTGTAAATCGCCCAGTTTTGTCACGGCCTATTTGATCTTTTTGTTTTTTCCAATCTACCCCAAAAGGCGGATTGGCAATTAGGTAATCAAATTTTTTATCAGGAAACTGATCTTCTATTAATGTATCACCATATTTTATGGTGTCTTCAAATTTTGAATTGGAATCGTTTTTAATCAATAAATCGGCTGCCGCTGTGGCAAATGCTCTTTTGTTATAGTCTTGTCCGTAAGCCACTAATATAGCATCTTCATTGAGTTCTTTTACGTGATTTTTAGCTTCAGATAACATACCGCCTGTACCACAAGTAGGGTCCATAATTTCGCGAATCACCGATTTGCCTTGTAGGAAGTTATCATCATCAATGAATAAAATATTCACCATCAGCTTGATGATTTCACGAGGTGTAAAGTGGTCCCCCGCAGTTTCATTTGCTAACTCATTGAATCGTCGAATTAAGTTTTCAAAAATCAAACCCATATCGCGGTTAGAAACCATAGTAGGATGCAAATTGACTTTAGCAAATTCGGATATGATTAAGTACAAAATATTAGCATCGTTCATCGCAAATATTTCTTTTTCAAAATCGAAAAACTCAAATATCTGCCTTACGTTGGGTGAAAACCCGTTAATGTAGCTTGCTAAGTCTTGTGCGATATTATCTTGTGCGCCTTTTAACTTTTCGAACGTAAAGGGTGAGGTATTGTAAAATTTTTGCCCTGTAATTTTTCTAGTTTAGAGGTTAAAATAGAAACCGGAATATCGTTGTTATATTTGGTTTTTAGGCTGTTGTATTCGTTTATTACTTCTTCTTTTGTGTTTTCTAACACTGAATCAAAACGACGTAATACGGTCATAGGTAACATCACACGTTCGTACTGTGGTGGTCTGTAAGGTCCACGTAATAAATCGGCTATATCCCAAATGAATTTTATATGTTGTTGGTGTGTGGTCATTGTTTTAAATGTAATATGTTTTTGGAAAAATCATTATTATTTCAAAAACATATCTTTGCTTTTTTTTGAAATAAAACATTTTAGCTTTTTAAAGTCCCAAATTTACAAAACATAGCTAGTAAAAAGCTATTGTAAAATATAAAAAAACTTTCAATTATACTTGATTCATATTATGGGACTTCTCCCTTGGGTCGAAGGGACAAAAAATGGGTTGCATTTTGATTGTTTTTTCCATCTGCAAGACAATTTTTGTTCCTTTTTTGGTCTTTTTATCTCGCGCATAAAGTATAATACGCATTGGGAATTAAGGCGTAAAAGGGCTAAAGATTTCGTTTCAATTTGCTAATAGAAGGAATAAATTAAAGCAGATTCGTTTCTATTATTTTATAAAAATCATCAGGATTAAATGGTTTCGTAATAACATCCGTCATTCCATAAGATAATAGCATTTCTCTATTTTCATTTAAAGAAATAGCTGTTAGTGCAATAATAGGGGTTTCTTCATCAAATTTTCTAATTTTTTCTGTAGCAATTGTTCCATTTATACCCGGTAAATGAACATCCATTAAAGTAATATCATATTGATTTTTACGCATCATTTCAATAGAATCCTCACCAGTTTCACATAGTGTAACTAGCATCTTTTTCTTTTCTAGGATTTTCTTTGTAATCATTTGATTGATTTTATTGTCTTCTACAAGTAAAACTTTTTTGCCAATAAATACTTTATTATTTAATGTTTGATCTGATGTTTCTATTTCTTTGGTTCCTTTTTCTAATGTTAGGTCAAAATAAAATCGAGAACCTTTATCTACGGTACTCATTACTTTTATATCTCCTTTCATTAGAGCTACTAATCTTTTTACAATGGTAAGTCCTAATCCTGTTCCTCCATATTTTCTATTTATTTCTACAGAACCTTGTGAAAAACTTTCAAAAATTTCTTCTTGTTTATTTTCTGGTATTCCGATACCTGTATCCTTAATTTCGAAATGAATATCACATAAATTTTCACTTTCAGAAAGTAAGTTGGCAATAAATACGACCTCTCCATTTTTTGTAAATTTCAAGGCATTGTTTATTAGATTGATAAAAATTTGTGATATTTTAGTTGTATCCCCTATTAAATTTTGAGGAATTTTTTCATCTATTTCTAGCTTAAATAAGTTATTATTTTGGTCTGCTAATTCTTTTAAGGATTTATGTATATTATTAATTAGTTCTCTAAAATTAAAATTAATTAATTCTATTTCTATATTATTTGATTCAATTCTATTGATTTCTAGGATTTCATTTATATAAGTTAAAAGATAATTTCCAGAAAATTTTAAAGATTTTAAATATTCTATTTGGCTTTTTTTGGGGTTTTCTTCTAATAATAAATGGGATATACCATTTATAGCATTTAATGGGGTTCTTAATTCATGACTTACTGTAGACAAGAATTCTGTTCTAGCTTTGGATGCCTTTTCTATTCTTTCTTTTGCTATTTTTAGCTCATTATTTTTTTCTCTTAATAATTCATTAGATTTATTACGAATTATATTGTTTTTATAAAGGGAAAGGCTTAATAAAGAAAGAATTGTGATTAAGGCTATTGCTAAAATATTTATCAGCTTAGAAAATTGAGTTGCTTTTTCTTGACTTCGTTTGTCTTTGTCCATTTTTTCTATGGATTTCATAAGATCATCAACTTTTACCTGCTCGTTGATCAAATGCTGATTTTTAAGCTCTCCTACTCGTTCTAAAGAATCTTTTATACGAAGATGTTTTTTTAAAAATAGTAAAGAATTATTAGTTAAAGCATTTAATTCATAAATTTTACTTAATTCTTCTGTAGATCGTAATTCTAAACAAGCATTTTTTTCTTTTCTACTTAATAAATAGGATGTTTTTAAATATTCTAAGGCATCTACATATCTTCTTTCTTGACTTTTAATAAGTCCTAATTGAAAAAATATTTCTGATTTATTTCTTCTGATTTCTTTAGAATGAGGACTATTTAATAATTTTATCAAATTAGCTTCTGCTAATCTTAAATTATTTTGTTTGATATAAATTTTAGCTTTTTCTAAAAGTAAAACAACTTTAGCTTCTGGTAAATCAATATTATCGTAAACAGAATTTGCTTTGCTAAAATAAGCTTCTGCTTTTATATTATTTGCTTTATGTAAATGACAAATACCTATTTTAAAATAAGAAGAGGCTAATTTGGTAGACGGTTCTAAAGTATTATAAACAGAAATTGCCCGAATAAATTTTTCTATTGCATCATCGTATTTTTCGAAATCTAAATAAATGATTCCTAAAGTATAATATCCATTTGCAAGTGATGCGCTGTTTGCTCTTTTTTTAGCAAACACAATAGATTTATTGGCATTTTCTAAAGCTCTATCATAAATCTTAAACTCTTTAAATCGTATTGCTTTTTCAGAATAATAATAAGAACTGTCTACAGAAGTATTATCTGCACCACTATAAAATCCTAAAATTTGCGAATTAATAAAAAGAAATATATATCTAAATATTTTGTTCATAGGGAGTTGAAAAAAACTCTCTAAATATAATTATTTTTTGATAATATATTCAATTAAATTAATAATTCTTGATGAATAACCTATTTCGTTGTCATACCAGCCTACTACTTTTACCATTTTATCTATAACAGATGTTAATTGGGCATCAAATAAACAGGAATGAGGATTACCTAAAATATCAACGGATACAATAGGATCTTCTGTATAGGCTAAAATATTTTTCAATTCATTTTTAGAAGAATTAAGAAATGCTTTATTAATTTCTTCTATGCTTACTTCTTTTTAACATTAAAAGTAATATCAGTAAGGGATCCATCAGGAACAGGAACTCTAATGCCACACCCTCCTATTTTTCCTTCTAAATCTGGAAATATTTTAGTTAGGGCTTTTGCAGCTCCTGTTGTTGTGGGTACTATAGATTGTGAAGCTCCTCTAGCCCTGCGTAAATCTTTATGTGGTTGATCATGTAAACTTTGATCTGTTGTAAATGAGTGTACAGTGGTAATATAAGCTTGTTCTATACCGCATAATTCTTGTATTACTTTTATCATGGGAGCGGCATTATTGGTAGTACAACTTGCATTAGAAACAATAATTTCACTTCCATCTAAAATATGTTCATTTACACCTAAAACTACTGTTTTAATTGTTTCTACTTCAGCTGGTGCTGATAATATTACCTTTTTAGCTCCTGCTTCAATATGCTCATATAGAGCTTCGTAGCTTTTAAATTTACCTGTACATTCAATAACAAAGTCTATTTTTAGATCTTTCCAATTTATTTTTTTATTTCTTTCTCATGAAAAAAAATAAATTCTTTTGCTTCTACAAAGATTGATTTCTCACTATAAGATACATCAAAGGGTAAAACACCGTGTATGCTATCATATTTTAATAAATGAGACATGGTTCTATTGTCTGCGATATCATTAATAGCTACAACATCTATTTGAGGGTGATTGAGTAATAATCTAAATAGATTTCTACCAATACGACCAAAACCATTGATTGCAATTTTTATTTTTTTTCAGATTCCAAATTCCAAATTGTAAGATTAGTAAACTAATTTTATTGTATCCTATTTTAAAGTATATGTTTTTCTGCATGGTAGCTAGAACGAACTAAAGCTCCACTTTCTACATGACGAAAACCTAATTCTTTCGCATATTTTTCATAATTCGCAAATTCTTCAGGAGTAATATATTGTTTTACTGGCAAATGTTTTTTACTTGGTTGTAAATATTGACCAATAGTAATGATATCCACATTTTGATTACGAATATCTCGAATCGTTTCATAAACTTCATCTTCTGTTTCTCCTAAACCAAGCATAATTCCTGACTTTGTTCGTCTAATCCCTTGATCTTTTAAATATTTTAAAACGGCTAAACTTCTATCGTATTTAGCTTGTATCCGAACTTCTCGGGTTAAACGACGAACTGTTTCCATATTATGAGACACAACTTCTGGATTTGCCTCAATAATCCTATCAATATTACGTTCCACTCCTTGAAAATCGGGAATTAAAGTTTCTAAAGTGGTTTCGGGGTTCATCCTACGGATTGCTTTAATTGTTTCGGCCCAAATAATAGACCCCATGTCTTTTATATCATCTCGATCAACACTTGTAATAACTGCATGCTTAATTTTCATGATTTTTATAGAACGCGCCACCTTTTCTGGTTCATCCCATTCAATATCTTCTGGGCGTCCTGTCTTTACTCCACAAAAACCACATGATCTTGTACAAACATTTCCTAAAATCATAAAAGTAGCCGTCCCTTCTCCCCAACATTCACCCATGTTAGGGCAACTTCCTGAAGTACAAATAGTATTCAGTTTATACTTATCTACTAAACCTCTGAGTTCGGTATATTTTTGACCAATAGGAAGTTTTACTTTAAGCCATTTAGGTTTTCCTGATGGGAGTATATTGGAAGTATTTATTGTATCCATTCTTTATTTATTTCGGTACAAAGATAATCATTGTTATAAATAATAAGATTTGATTTTTGTGTTAAAATAAGCTAAAAAAATAGATTTTTATTAAGATTTATCATTCTATAATAAGGCTCATTAAATCGAGCATTCTTTTCTGAATACATCTTTTCAAAATTATTATCAAAGACTTAAAACTCTATTTTTTATTGAGCAACTGACTATTAGTCTCTTTCTTTATTGTATGAGTATTTAAATATTAGAACTCTTTTGTTTTAAAAAAATTAGTATTTGTCATATACAAGAAAACATATTTAATAGAGATTTTTTTAAAAACAATCAAATAAAAACTTGGATATTTAAAAAATAATTGTATAAATTTGTGGTATAATTTAAAGCAGATAAATCAAAAATGAAACATATACTAAACAATACTTGGTGGTGGAATAACTTACGTCGAATATCGTGAGCAGCACCAGCTATGTAAAAGTTTAAGGAAACATATACAAAAAGGCTTGTCAAATCACGACAAGCCTTTTTTTATTAACTGAATTTTAAAAAGCACAATAGAATTATGAAAATCTATTCATTAAAAACATCATTTAAACAAGTACTTGCCGATACTATTACACCTGTTAGTATTTACTTAAAGCTTAGAGATAAATTTCCGCATAGCATCTTATTAGAAAGTAATGATTATCATGCTAACGATAATAGTTTCTCATATATTTGTTGTAATCCCATTGCTAGCATAACGGTAAAGAATGAAAAAATCATTACTTCTTTTCCTGACGGAAATTCAGTTACACGATCTATTAATGATAAAAAGGATGTAATTATAGCTATTCAAAATTTTAAAGATAGCTTTAAAATAGAAAAAAACAATTTCAAATTTATCTCCAACGGTCTTTTTGGTTTTACTACTTACGATGCCGTTCGTTACTTTGAAAAAACAGAAATCACCCCTAAAGAAACCAATTTAAACTTACCCGATTTACATTATAGCGTATATCAAAATATCATTGCTATCAATCATTTTAAAAATGAGGCCTATTTATTTTGCCACAATATCAACGGTACAAATAATTTAGATGAGATAACGCAATACATTCAATCTAAAACTTTTGCTTCATATAATTTTACTCGTGAAGGAGAAATTACTTCTAATCTAACTGATGATTTTTTCAAACAAAATGTAACCCTAGCAAAAAAGCATTGTGCCCGTGGTGATGTATTTCAACTGGTATTATCACGTCGTTTCTCTCAAAAATTTAAGGGTGATGAATTTAATGTTTATCGAGCCTTACGAAGCATTAACCCCTCCCCTTATTTATTTTATTTTGACTATGGAAATTTTAAAATTATGGGATCCTCTCCAGAGGCTCAAATCATTATTCAAGACCGTAAAGCTGAAATTCATCCTATTGCTGGAACCTTCAAACGTACAGGTGATGACGAAAAAGATGCTATTCTGGCTAAAGAACTTTCTGAAGATCCAAAAGAAAACAGTGAACATGTAATGCTTGTAGATCTAGCTCGTAATGATTTAAGTCGTAATGGAAACAATGTACAAGTTGAAAAATATAGAGAAGTACAATACTTTTCACATGTTATCCATTTAGTATCAAAAGTAACAAGTCAATTACACGAATCAGCAAACACCATGCAAGTTGTAGCAGATACTTTTCCTGCAGGCACGCTTTCAGGTGCTCCTAAACACAAAGCCTTACAATTAATTAACGAAATTGAAAATATCAATCGTTCATTTTACGGTGGTGCAATAGGTTTTATGGATTTTGAAGGCAATTTTAATCACGCCATTATGATCCGCACATTCATTAGTCAAAATCATGAACTTCATTTTCAAGCTGGAGCTGGAATTGTAAATGATTCTGTAGAAGAAAATGAAAAAAAATGAAGTGTTTAATAAATTAGGAGCATTAAATAAAGCATTAGAACTCGCTGAAACAATATAAATAAAAATCTACCATTACATTAAAAATAGTAATTGTTCTTAAAATTAAAATAATATGAAAATAGTAGTCATAGATAATTACGATAGTTTTACCTATAACCTCGTGCATTACCTAGAAGATTTAAACTGTGAAGTTATAGTATATCGTAACGATGAATTTGAATTAGAAGAATTAGAAAAATTTCAGAAGATTCTTCTATCTCCCGGACTCGGTATACCTGATGAAGCCGGCTTATTAAAAAAAGTAATTGAAAAATATGCTGCTACTAAAAGTATTCTAGGAATTTGTCTAGGACAACAAGCTATAGGAGAAGTTTTTGGCGGAACATTAATAAACTTAGAAAAAGTATATCATGGTGTTGCTACAAAAGTAAAATTAACGGACTCAATAGACGAAGTTCTTTTTAGAGATTTACCTCAGGAATTTGAAGTAGGACGTTATCATTCATGGGTCGTATCTAATGACAATTTTCCAACAGTTTTAGAGGTTACTTCGATAGATCAAAACGGACAAATAATGTCTTTAAAGCATAAAAAGTATGATATTCGTGGTGTACAATACCATCCTGAAAGTGTATTAACACCATTAGGTAAAAAAATATTAGAAAATTGGGTTAATTGGAAAGAATAACAAATAGGAAACCTATTTTGTGTTGTTCTATCCTTTATTCATAAAAAACAAAAAAGATCCTATCCAATTTTAAAAAAATATGAAAACAATCCTTAACAAATTATTTCAACACGAAACCTTATCAGCAACAGAAGCTTATTCTGTTTTAATCAATATTTCGAATGGAATTTACAATTCCAGTCAAATTGCTTCATTTTTAACTGTATTTATGATGCGTCCTATTACCATTAATGAACTTGCCGGTTTCCGTGAAGCGTTGTTAGAATTATGTATTTCTATTGATTTTTCAGATTATGAAACCATTGATTTATGCGGAACAGGTGGCGATGGCAAAGACACTTTTAATATTTCTACCTTAGCTTCTTTTATCTCTGCAGGTGCTGGTATTAAAGTAGCAAAACATGGGAATTACGGTGTTTCTTCTATTTCGGGATCAAGTAACGTGATGGAATATTTAGGTGTAAAATTTAGTAATAAAAGAGATTTTTTAACGAAATGTATAGAAGAAGCCAATATTGCTATTTTACATGCTCCTTTATTCCATCCTGCCATGAAACAAGTAGCCCCTATACGTAAGGAATTAGGTGTAAAAACGTTCTTTAATATGTTAGGTCCAATGGTCAATCCTAGTTTCCCTAAACATCAAATGGTAGGTGTTTTTAATTTAGAATTAGCTCGCATGTATGCCTATTTGTATCAAAGCACAGATACTAATTTTACAATTTTACATGGATTAGATGGTTATGACGAAATTTCTCTAACCAATGATACAAAAATAATTTCACGCGAAAAAGAGCAAATTCTTAAACCAGAAGATTTTAAAATTTCCAAATTAAATCCTCTTGACATTATAGGAGGAACAACCATAGAAGAATCAGCTAATTTATTTTACAAAATTATAGCTGGTAAAGGAAGTGATGCTCAAAACAATGTAGTATGTGCAAATGCTGCTCTTGCCATTAGTACAATTAAAAATTGTTCTATTAATGAAGGATTTGAATTAGCTAAAGAAAGTCTCTTAAACGGAAAAGCATTAGAAAAATTAAAAAAAATTCAAGCTATTAGTGAAAACGATTTATCATAATTATGACTCAACCCACAATGAATTTGAAAATTTAATTATAACCAAAAAAAATTTTATTAATTAATCTTTGACTTGAAAAATAATAATGAATATACTAGATAAAATTATAGCTGATAAAAAAGAGAAGTTGAACTTAAGAAATGTTTAATTTCAGCAAGTCAATTAGAATCTTTTCCTTTATTTGATTCTGCTACAAAATCATTAAGTAAAAACCTAAGAAATAATATTTTAGGAATTATTGCTGAACACAAGCGCAGATCACCTTCAAAACCTGTAATTAATCAAAATCTTTCCGTAGACGAAGTAAGTATAGGTTATCAAAATGCAGGCGCATCAGGGCTTTCTATTTTAACCGACGGGAAATACTTTGGAGGTTCTTTAGATGATTTAATTTTGGCAAAAGCCGCCACTTCTATACCTATTCTCCGCAAAGAATTTATTATTGACGAATACCAATTATTAGAAGCTAAAGCTTATGGTGCTGACGCTATTTTGTTAATTGCAGCAGTATTAACTCAGGAACAAATTAAACATTTATCCGAATTTGCACAATCTCTAGCTTTAGAAGTATTATTAGAAGTACACAACCAAGAAGAATTAGAAAAATCAATTATGCCTAGTTTAGATATGATTGGTGTAAACAATCGTAATCTAAAAACATTTGAAGTAAACCT
This sequence comes from Flavobacterium davisii, assembly GCF_019565505.1. Taxonomy (GTDB): domain Bacteria; phylum Bacteroidota; class Bacteroidia; order Flavobacteriales; family Flavobacteriaceae; genus Flavobacterium; species Flavobacterium davisii. Next base: position 3,221,559 of record NZ_CP067378.1, on the reverse strand, counting down.
AGATTACAGTAAAGAATTGGGAACTAAAATTCCAAATGAATTTGTAAAAGTTTCTGAAAGTGGAATTAGTCATATTGAGGCTATTAAAGAATTACAACCTTATGGATATCAAGGTTTTTTAATTGGTGAAAATTTCATGAAAACAGATAATCCAGGAGAATCATTACATCAGTTTATTAAAAATTTTAACTAACATATAAACCTAATCATTTTATAACTCTTTTTTTAAAAAAACAACACAATGTCTATAAAAATTAAAATATGCGGCATGAAAGACTCCGAAAATATTCAGGAAATAGCCTCATTAAATCCTGACTACCTCGGTTTTATATTTTATGAAAAGAGCGAAAGAAACATTCAAATTAAGACGCTGCCTATTATTCCAGAAACGATTCAAAAAGTAGGTGTATTTGTAAATACACCTTTGGAAGCAATTATTAATAAAATACATCAATACAATTTAAACGTTCTTCAATTACACGGAAACGAATCTATTGAATTTTGCAAAACATTAAAAAAAGATTTACAAAAAATTTCAAGAAAAATCACTATTATAAAAGTCTTTTCAATTGGAGAAACATTTGATTTTAATCTTTTACTTCCTTATGAAAAAATATGTGATTATTTTTTATTTGATACCAAAGGCAAACAACATGGAGGTAATGGAATTGTTTTTAATTGGCAACTTTTAGAAAACTATCCATCCGAAAAACATTTTTTTTTAAGTGGAGGTATCGGAATAGATGAAATAGACTTAGTTCAAGAATTTTTAAAAACAAATATTGGAAAAAAATGTTATGCTATAGATGTAAATAGCAAATTTGAAAATAATACAGGATTAAAAGACGTTACTCGATGCAAACAACTGATTAACAAATTGAGATAAGTAATTGAATTATTCACTAAGAAAATATTTCTAATTTTCATCTATCATTTTAAAACTTTAAACTACAAAACATGAAATATACAGTTAACGAAAAAGGATTTTATGGCCATTTTGGAGGTGCTTTTGTCCCTGAAATGTTATATCCTAATGTAGAAGAATTACGCAAACATTATTTAAACATCATGGAGAGTGATGAATTTAGGTCTGAATATATTACACTATTACAAGAATATGTAGGCAGACCAACACCTCTATATTTAGCTAAAAATTTATCCAAACAATACGGAGCCAAAATTTATTTAAAAAGAGAAGACTTATGTCATACAGGAGCTCATAAAATAAATAATACAATTGGTCAAATTTTATTAGCTAAACGTTTAGGTAAAAATCGAATCATTGCCGAAACAGGAGCAGGTCAACACGGAGTAGCTACTGCTACCGTATGCGCCCTAATGGGGTTACAATGTATCGTATACATGGGTGAAATAGACATTCAGCGTCAAGCACCTAACGTAGCTCGAATGAAAATGTTAGGTGCCGAAGTTCGTCCAGCTACTTCGGGTTCTAAAACGCTAAAAGACGCTACAAATGAAGCTATTCGCGATTGGATTAACAATCCACTCGATACATTTTATATCATAGGCTCTGTTGTAGGCCCTCATCCTTACCCAGATATGGTAGCTCGTTTTCAAAGTATTATTTCAGAAGAAATTAAAAAACAATTAAATGAAAAAGAAGGCGTTGAAAATCCTAATTATGTAATTGCTTGCGTAGGTGGAGGAAGTAATGCTGCCGGTGCTTTTTATCACTTTTTGGAAGATGAAAATATTCAATTAATTGCAGTAGAAGCCGCAGGAAAAGGTATTCATTCAGGAGAAAGTGCCGCTACTTCTATATTAGGCAAAGAAGGAATTATTCACGGGAGCAAAACTTTATTAATGCAAACAGAAGACGGACAAATTACTGAACCATACTCAATATCAGCTGGATTAGATTATCCAGGAGTAGGTCCCTTACATGCTCATTTATTTAAAAGCGGACGTGCCATCTTTATGTCTGCTACTGATGACCAAGCCATGAAAGCTGGATTAAATCTTTGTAAACAAGAGGGTATTATACCCGCCATTGAAAGCTCACATGCTTTAGCTATTCTTAATCAAAAAAGTTTTAATCCCGAAGACATAATTGTTATTAACCTTTCTGGACGAGGTGATAAAGATTTAAATACGTACATCAATTATTTTGGATTATAAGAACAAATTAATAAACATTTTATATTCTTCATTAAATTAAAACTATTAATAAATCGCAACCTTTTTATCTTAATTGAGGTTAAAAAAAATAAAAATGAATAGAATACAACATAAATTACAAGAAAACAAAAAAATATTATCTCTTTATTTTACAGCAGGTTATCCTAATTTAAATGACACCGCAAATATCATTAAAACCCTAGAAAAAAATGGAGTAGATATGATTGAAATTGGTTTACCTTTTAGCGATCCTCTAGCTGATGGTCCTACTATACAGGAAAGCTCTACTCTTGCATTAGAAAACGGAATGACTTCTGCTTTACTTTTTGAACAATTAAAAGATATACGCAAAACAGTATCCATTCCTTTACTTATCATGGGATATTTTAACCCAATAATGCAATATGGAGTAGAAAATTTTTGTAAAAAATGTGCTGAAATAGGAATAGATGGTCTAATTATTCCCGATTTACCATTAGAAATTTATGAACTAGAATACAGTTCTATTTTTGAAAAATATGATTTAGCAAATATCTTTTTAATTACTCCTCAAACTTCTGAAACTCGTATACGAAAAATAGATGCTTTGTCTAATACATTCATTTATATGGTCAGTACAGCTAGCGTAACAGGAAGTCAATCAGGTTTTGGTACTGAACAGATGAAATATTTTGAAAACATTGCCTTAATGAATTTACAAAATCCTCAGATCATTGGTTTTGGTATTTCTAACCACGAAACTTTCCAGCAAGCTACGACCTATCAAAAAGGTGCAATTATAGGCAGTGCATTTATTAAACATTTGAAAAAAAATGGAGTAAATACTATTGAAAATTTTGTTAATAGTCTGAATATATAATTTTATTGAAGAGAGATTCGATATTTTATGATAATTTTCTATTTAGAATAAAAATTTATTAATGTCCAAAAAAATCTTTTTTTAAATCAATATAATTCAAACTAAAGATTAAATCAGAAAACTGTGATTTAGTCAATCAAGTCCTCGTTTCTCATTTTTAGAGAAACGAGGGATCAAAACCATCTGTAAATGATGTTTTTTTTGGATCACACATTTTTTGGGAATGTCGATAACACTAATGCTGCAATTCAACATGGTTTACTTGAATTTGATTCAGCGTTTTAAGCGCAACATAGCATTTATATTTTCCATCCATTTTTAGTTCTTTCAAATAGTATTTTTCTCCATCTATTTCGGTTACATTATCTAATATTTCAAAGGATTTTAAACCCAGATTACGCATTAAAAAAAATAAATTTTATAACTTACTGAAATAAAAGGGTTATTTATTTGATAATTCTAGTTCGTAATTTTATATAGTACTAACAATCAATAAAATATGTTTTTTGAAAATCTCTAACGCGTAATCTGGGTTTAATTCAATATTTTCCCTAAAATAAATTGATTCCCGATATATAGTTTTAGAATTGTAATATTTTCTTAAATACGTTGAATTTAATTGAATCGTTAATTTAAGTAATCTGCTAGATTTTAAACCTTATCTCTCTTTTAATTTCTGACATAAATAGAGGATAAAATGGTTGTATTTATTTAAGAATTTTAAAATAATAGGAAGTATCGTGGGCGATAAGGGATTCGAACCCCTGACCCCCTCGGTGTAAACGAGGTGCTCTGAACCAGCTGAGCTAATCGCCCGATAATTTTTTGAACGTTGTCTTGGACTGTTGTGGGCGATAAGGGATTCGAACCCCTGACCCCCTCGGTGTAAACGAGGTGCTCTGAACCAGCTGAGCTAATCGCCCGATAAATTTTTGAACGTTGTCTTGTGACTGTTGTGGGCGATAAGGGATTCGAACCCCTGACCCCCTCGGTGTAAACGAGGTGCTCTGAACCAGCTGAGCTAATCGCCCGATAAACTTTTGAACGTTGTCTTGTGACTGTTGTGGGCGATAAGGGATTCGAACCCCTGACCCCCTCGGTGTAAACGAGGTGCTCTGAACCAGCTGAGCTAATCGCCCGATAAATTTTTGAACGTTGTCTTGTGACTGTTGTGGGCGATAAGGGATTCGAACCCCTGACCCCCTCGGTGTAAACGAGGTGCTCTGAACCAGCTGAGCTAATCGCCCGATAAACTTTTGAACGTTGTCTTGTGACTGTTGTGGGCGATAAGGGATTCGAACCCCTGACCCCCTCGGTGTAAACGAGGTGCTCTGAACCAGCTGAGCTAATCGCCCGATAAACTTTTGAACGTTGTCTTGTGACTGTTGTGGGCGATAAGGGATTCGAACCCCTGACCCCCTCGGTGTAAACGAGGTGCTCTGAACCAGCTGAGCTAATCGCCCGATAAACTTTTGAACGTTGTCTTGTGACTGTTGTGGGCGATAAGGGATTCGAACCCCTGACCCCCTCGGTGTAAACGAGGTGCTCTGAACCAGCTGAGCTAATCGCCCAATAACTTTTAGAAGAATACCTTCCGTTATTGTGGGTGCAAATATAAGATACTTTTTTTGTAAAACAATAAAAAAGTAAAGAATTTTACACAATTTCTGCTACTACAAATGTACTTCCTCCTATATAAATAAAATCATTCGCTTTTGCTAACTCCTTAACACGAATATAAGCATCTGAAACAGAATAAGCTATCTCATTAAATAGTAATCCGTAAGATTCAGCAACCGTTTTTAATTTTTCTGCATCCAAACCACGTGGTACATTGGGTTTTGTAAAAATATAATATGCTTCTTTAGGAAAAAGCGGTAAAATATCATTTAAATCCTTATCATTAACCACACCTAAAACAAAAAATAGACGATTATAAGTTTCTTTTTCTATTTGATTTAATACTATCTTTAATCCATGACTATTATGGGCGGTATCACAAATAACTTTGGGTTCTGTTTCTAATTGTTGCCAACGTCCTAACAAGTTCGTATTTTGTATTACATTTAGTAATCCTTTTCCTAATTGTGTATCTGTAATAGTAAAATATTCCCGAAGAATTTCAATTGTTTGTAAAACGGTCTTTATGTTATGTTTTTGGTAATCTCCCAATAATCCGCAAGGATATTCTTTAAACACTCGATCTGAAGCAAAATAAATAGCAGATTGCATATTTTTTGCTGTATTCAAAAAGACTGCCTTAGTTTCAGGTAAATATTCTCCAATTACTACAGGGATACCTGACTTGACAATACCTGCTTTTTCGGTCGCTATTGCCTCTAATGTAGTACCTAAAAACTGTACATGATCCCAACCTATATTTGTTATAACAGAGACTAAGGGTGTAATTATATTAGTAGAATCCAGCCGTCCTCCAAGACCTACTTCTATAACCGCAATATCAACATTTTCATCTGCAAAATATTGAAAAGCTAATCCTACTGTCATTTCAAAAAAGCTTAAGTGATTTTGTTGAAAAAAGGGTTTATTTTTTTGTATAAATTCAACCACATAATCTTCCTTTATCACTATTCCATTTATTTGAATACGTTCTTTATAATCTTTTAGATGAGGTGAAGTATACAACCCTACTTTATAACCCGCTTCCTGTAAAATAGACGCTAACATAGAAGAAGTAGATCCTTTACCATTAGTTCCGGCAATATGAATCGTTTTTATTTTTTTTCGGGATTTCCTAAATGATTAGCTAATAAAATAGTATTTGTTAAGTCTTTTTATAAGCTGTAGCTCCTTGTTGCTGATACATAGGAAGCTGTTCAAACATCCATTCAATCGTTTCTTGATATGTCATAAAAATCTAATGGGATTTATTGCCCTACTTCAAAATTAAAAACTATAAAACCTATTTGTCTTTCAGGAGCTTGTTGGTCTGCCTGCCATTTAAATGTTCTTGAAGCTTCTAAAGCTGGATTTATTAAACAAGGATGTGTATTGGTTGTTCCTTTTACATAACTAGCATTAATAACTTGACCATTCCTATTTACAGTAACTTGCACAACGACTCTTCCTGTTTCATTGCAATCTTGCACTTTACGGGATTTAGAGGCTAAATTTCTTCCTTTTAACCCCCATCCGGCCCCTCCTATTCCTGAACCCGATCCATAAAATGAATTAGCGTATCTACTTCCATTTAAATCACCTTTATCCCCCGGTATATCATTATCTCCATTACTCTCATTGACACCTTTTGTTTTAGGTCCATTAATTAAACTAGATAAAGCGTCATCTGTTGACTTATTAGGCCGTTTGGATTCTTCTTTCTTTTCTATTATTGCTTTTTTTATAAGTGATTGCTTAATAACGGGAGCATCACTAGATTCATTATTTAAAATATTTTCTTCTTCATCTATAGCTTTTGATTCTACTATTTTAGGTTTTGATGAAGAAGCTATTATTTCTTTGGGTTGTATTTGCCCCTGTCCTACTTCGCTCGTTCCAAAATTAATTGTTATTCCATTTTCTGGTGGAGGATCTACATAAGTTAATCCAAAAAACAGAAACAAAAAGAGTAGGATAACAAAAATCACTGTAGTAATAGCAAATGATTTTTTTTCCTCTGGCGTTTCTAAAAACAACATATTATTTAGGTCTTACTGCTAAAACAATTTTTATCTGATTACGATTAGCTATATCCATAACATAAACTGCTTTTTCTATAGGTACTCCTTCAGCTACACGAAGCACAACTGATTTATTCTCTTTATTGAGAATTGTTAGCAATTTAGTTTCTATTTCATTTTGAGCAACAGGTTGTTTATCTATATAGTATTCTTTATCCTTATCTATGCTTATAGATATACTCTTATTATTGTCTGTTTTGCCTTTTGCTTTTGGCAAAACTAAATCTAGAGCATTTGTAGTAACCATAGTAGATGTTAACATAAAGAATATCAATAACAAAAAAACAATATCTGTCATGGATGACATATTAAACTCAGCCGAAACTTTATTTCTTCCTCTTAAATTCATAATTATCGTTCGTTTAACAAATCTAAAAATTCAACTGCATTTAATTCCATTTGATGTACTACTTTATCTGTTTTTACGACTAAATGGTTATAACCTACATAAGCTATTAAACCAACTATCAAACCTACTACTGTTGTCATCATAGCGGTATAAATCCCTTCGGCTAACATTCCTACTTCTATTTGTCCTCCTCCACTTGCCATTTTATGAAATGCCATTACCATTCCGACAACCGTACCTAAAAAGCCCGTCATAGGTCCTGCTCCTGAAAGTGTAGCGAGCATACTCACATTTTTCTCTAATTTATAAACTTCTAGTTTTCCTGCATTTTCTATTGCTGTATTAATATCTTCTAAACGATTACCTATTCTTGAAATTCCTTTTTCAATCAACCGAGCAACTGGTGAATCAGTAGCTACACATAATAATTTAGCTGCATCTAACTTACCATTAGTAACATGATCTTTTATTAATAACATAAATTTATCATCTATTTTAGAAGCTTTATTAATAGCCATAAGTCGTTCAAAATACAAATACAATGCAAAGAACAACATAACAAATAAAGATAACATGATAATTTGACCAACTAATCCTCCAGAGGTTAATAATGCCCATATAGACAACGTTTTTTCTACTGGTATACTTTCTTGATTAACTTGATTAATACTTGTGGCAAGTGAATCTATTTGAAAAAATAAGCTCATATATTTTTTTTATTTTAAACGATTTTCTTTTGAAATAATTGTTTGGTAAATATAGCAGATTTTGATTTAATGTAAAAAATGATTCTAAAGAGTCTATTTATTGATTGGAATAATGTTTTATTTTTTGTTTCCTAATCTTGGTGTTTGAACAAAATAAATTGTTACAATAATTATAAAAAGAAAATTTACGACTATTTTTAACTATAAGTCTTACATGACATTAAACAATACTTAGTAATACATCCTAAAACCTAATGACTGACAAAGTGCATATTGTTTTTCAAATAAGGTTTCTGTTAAATCTACCACATCGTCTATCTCTTCTATTAGTGAAAAATAGAGATTATCTAACATAGTACTCAAAATAGGAACACGGTTAATGTATCCTGAAAGTGCTTTGGCTCCTGTAATATCTAAAAAATATTGAAAAGTTTCTTCCTCTAAATCCAATGGAAAGGTATTAGCAAAATGAATTATTTTATCTTTTAATTTTCCCTCAAAGAACTCCGCTATTTCCTCAAAAGTATAATAATAACTATCTATTTTAAGTTCGTTGGCTCTCCCTTGCATTACTAAATAAATAACAGTATAGTCTTTAAAATGCCTATCTTCATATAATAAGGTACTGATACTTTCTTCAAAACTTTCTATACTGTCAAAAGTTTTATATACATTCGTTATTCTATATTGAAAAGCAAGATTTTCCAATGAAGTTAGAATAATACTTGCTTTTTCTTCTGTTACGTCTTTAACAGATTCTAGGCAATATATCTGATTTTTTTGAGGCATAGCTACCATTATTTTATATATAAATCTATTTTATTTTCTTATTTTTTTCAATTCTAATACTAAAAGAATTGTTTTATTGTCTATAAAAGATGCAAATTTACTTAAACCATAAAATAATTCTATTTTTTCATATATTTTGATTTTATCTTAGTTCAATATTTTCAAAAAGGATTTTTTTTAAATGATTTACAATAAATTGAGGTGCTTTTTTTTAAATCAGATTATACGTTACGCCCTGATTAAGCATTATACCATTTAAGGTTCAAATTTACTGTAATAATATCGTGTAATATCTCTTGATTCGTGTATCCTGTAGTGGGTTTTGGATTAGGTAATTTCAAAACTAAAATGGTATTAGTTTATTTTTAAGCGAATTTTAATGTGGATCTGGGTTTAGATATAGAACAAAAATCTTTATTTTTTGGGTAAATCAAAAAGTTTAACCCAGATTACGCATTAGAAAAAATAATTTTTATAACTTATTGAAATAGAATGGTTTATTTATTTAATAATTCTAGTTCGTAATTTTATATAGTACTAACAATCAATAAAATATGTTTTTTGAAAATCTCTAACGCGTAATCTGGGTTTAAATCACCTTATTAATAAGAAACGTATTAACTTCGTTATTAAATAAGAAAAGAAATTTACAAGTATTTTATCTTTTACTTTGTTGAATTATTTTTAATATAAAACCATTTTAAAATCGTATCGCCAATTTTGTCATCTAATTTATCTCCATCAAAAATATTAATTTTACCTAAATAGCAACTGTTTTTTTCTCTATTGGTATATTTTCCAAAATCATCCTGTTTTATTTCGGTTGAATTACCACTTGTAGGATATAATAGCATTGCTTTTTGACTATCCCAATATTCATTATACGCGTACATTTGACGCAAATCTTGAACGGAAGGAAGTACATTATCTATATTTTTCCATTTTGTGTCAATTATAGCCATTTTTCCACATTTTTCAATAATTATATCTGGATGAATAGATTTTTTTTCCAGAAAAGGCCTAGCCTTTTGGCCTTTTATAATAATACCTTTCTTTTTAGCTGTTTGTTGTAAACGAACATATATATACTCTTTCCATAATAGGTTTATATCAAAGAGTAATACTAATATTTTTTGATTTTGATTTGTAATATTAGCATAATTTAGGATAATTGAACGAGCAATCGTTAATGCTTTTTCATAAGGTTCTGTTTTTCTATTACTAGGTATTTCATTAAAAATATTAGTAATGTCTTGAATTTCTGTAATTTCAGGGAAATTAAGCTGAATCATTTTACATCTGCTATTTATGTATTTTCCAGGGGTAATTGAATTTATAATTTCTAAGGCTTGAGCTAAAATTTGATAAATCAAAAGGTCTTTATCATATACTTGATGAGTTGTGTATAAACGTTCTTTCTTGATTAAATTTTTAGCAATATGTCGCGCAAATTTCAATTTTCCTCTTAACTCTTTTATTTTACTAGTTTCCTTATTATAGGGTTTAATGAGTCCTTGATGAATAAGTATTTGTACTTCATTTAAAAACCATTCAAAATAAATATCTAATAAATCTGTTGTTTGTTTTGTTATGTTGGCTTCATCTATTTGTTGTATATTTAATTTACGGGTTAAACGAAGCATTTCTACTAAAGCTTTTTGCCATTTTTGTTTGTTAGCTTCTTCTTCTAATTCATGCTTATCTATTTTGGGCAAAATTTCTATTATCAAATCACAAACTTGAATTACTCCTACAAAATTTTGAAACGTGACTTTTTTTAATTCAATCTTAAAATATTTATTTTGATGTAGTTCGTTGAATTTAGCTAAAGCTTGAAAATGAGATTCTTCAATTTTGCAACCATCGTATTCTTGACCACAAATTAAGATACTATCTTCAAAGATCTGTATACTTTTAAATTTATTCATTTGTTCAAACTTTATTTTTCAGTGATATGATATATTAGCTTTTTTAATCATTTTATTTAATAATACATTTCTGTTTTGAAACGACTCGTTTGTGTGATTTAGTATTAATTCAACAAAGTATTACAACCTTTTGATTATTAAAATCTTTTTGGAGACTAAAAACAGTTTGAGAATTTAGACTTTTGAGTCGTGTAAATAATTTAGTTAATAAAATAGAGCGAGATTTCCATTTTTTTATTATTTCTATATTAAAAGGTAATATGTAATTTTTTGGTGGAATTTGATATGATGCTGTAAAAACAGACTTTATTTCTTCTGAATTAAGATCTAATTCTTGATTTTTTATTAAATCGCAAAAGTTTTTATAGGGTGTAAAAGAAAGCGAGTGGTTGTATTGTATTGAAGAGGTTCTTTTTGTGAAATTTATATTTTTTTCTGGATTTACACTTGATTTAATGAATAATATCATTTTGATTTTAGAAATAAAAATAGGCTTTGTTGCTACTATTTTTTGTAATACATTATACCATTTAAATAAGATAATAAGTATTGCCCCTTTTTTATCATTTAATTTTATTTCTTCATTTTTAATAATTAAAAAAACATATTTTATCTTGTTCTTAATAACCTGAATAAAATTCTTATAGAACATATTTTGATAAAATATGGTAAATAGTATTTGCTTATTAATTAATAAAGAGTCCAATTCTTCTTTAATATCTAGGTTTATTTTTATTAATAATTTCTATTGTTTTATCAATGATAGGATCTATTTTTTGGATACTTTAACCTATCGTATAAAATGAGATCAATTCTGATAGTTTGATTTTTTGTTTATGTTACTTTTAGATTACTTTACATTTCAAATAGAAAACAGTCAAACAACAATGCGTATATATTTAACTTTAAGTTAATTTATTCAAAAATACCTATAAAAAAACACTTTTGCAATTTTTAAAGCAAAGTATTTTTTTAAAACAAACAATTAATCCCTTCGAGATGAATTGAATATTTTATTATGTTTATTATAGTTCGTTTGTTCTTATTTCTCTGAAGAAATAAGGTCTTGTATTTATAAAATATTCAACAATAAAAAAATAGGAAATAGCTCTAAATACAAATTTTATACATTTAAAGACGAGTGCATAATCCATTTTTACCATAACTACATATACTATATCAGCCATTGCAGAAAAAACAATGGCTATTAAGATATTATTAAAGCAGAGGTTATTTATCACTAAATAATTATAGGTGCAAATTGAAATTAAGAAAGTTAGCACAGTTCCATACACAACAATAGCAATAGAATATTTCATATCTTCAAAATCCAATCCATTTAGTAAAAAATAGGTTAAAATCATTAAAAAAAAGGTTCCTAGTAACGAGAAATTAAAAGCTTTTTTATTAAAACCTATCTTCTTTGTTTCTTTAATTGTTAAAAAAAGAAGTAATAGATAGGGAAATAAATCCAATCCCATATTAAAGAATTGAATAAACTCTAGGTTAAATAACGTGAGTGCATCTGTAAAAAAGTAAACTATAAATATAAGTGATACGTATAATATATTTTGCTTTTCTTCTACAGCTAAATAACGAGCTATTAAGGCAGGTATAATGATTGGTCTACAAATAATTAATAAAAATTCATTATCTAATACCATGGCTATAACGGATAAAAAACAAGCTACTAGATATACATATAATGGTGCATTCTTTAACATAACATTGTATTAAACTCTTCTTCTGACAAAATAGTGATTCCTAATTGTGTTGCCTTTTCTAATTTGGCAGGTCCCATATTATTTCCTGCTATTACATAATGCGTTTTTGATGAAATACTACTTCCTACTTTTCCTCCATTATTTTCTATTAACTGTTTTAATTCGTCTCTTGAAAATTTTTCAAATACTCCTGATATTACAAAAATTTTTCCTTTTAGTAGATCTGATATTATCTCGGAGTCTGTTTCTGATAATTCTAGTTGTATTCCATAATTTTTTAAACGATTTAAGATCGTTAAATTATCTTCATTTTCAAAAAATTCTATTACACTTTGCGCTATCTTAACTCCTATTTCATCTACAGTAATCAACTCTTCTAATGTTGATTTTTGAAGATTTTCGATTGATTTATAATGTTTTACTAATTTTTTAGCTACTGTTTCTCCTACGTATCGAATGCCTAATGCGTATAATACTCGTTCAAAAGTAGTTTCTTTAGATTTCTGTATACCTGCTAATAAATTATCTGCTGATTTCTCTGCCATTCTATCCAAAATAATTATTTGCTCTTTTTAAGATCATATAAATCGGCATAGTTCGTAACTAATTTATTTTTGAATAATAATGCTACGGTTTCTCCTCCTAGACCTTCTATATCCATGGCTTTTCGGGATATATAATGTTGGATTCTTCCTATTATTTGAGGAGGACATCCATAATAATTAGGACAATAATGTTGTGCCTCTCCTTCTTTTCTAATTAATTCGGTTTGGCATTCTGGACAGTGTGTTATATAGATTGTTTTGTTTGAACTTGGGGATCGTTTTGATTCATTTACACCTACAATTTTAGGAATAATTTCTCCTCCTTTTTCTACAAAAACTTCGTCTTCTATTCTTATATCTAATTTTTCTATTTGATCTGCATTATGCAGAGAGGCTCTTTTTACAATTGTACCTGCTAATTGTATTGGTTCTAAATTAGCTACTGGTGTAATAGCTCCCGTTCTACCTACTTGATAGGATATTGAATTTAGTTTTGTTGTTACTTGTTCTGCTCTAAACTTATAAGCTATTGCCCAACGTGGCGATTTGGCAGTATAACCTAGTTCTTCTTGTTGATCTAAATTATTTACTTTTATTACGACTCCATCTGTTTCATAGGGCATTTCGTGACGATGAATATCCCAGTATTCTATAAAATCAAAAACCTCTTGCATAGAGAAAGCTAATTTGGATTGTACAGGTACTTTAAATCCCCAATTTCTTGCTTTTTCTAAACTTTCAAATTGTGTTCCGATAGGTAAATTATTGCCTATTAAGGAATATAATAAGCAATCTAATGGTCTTTTTGCTACTTCTGAACTATCTTGTAATTTTAAACTTCCTGAAGCTGTATTTCGAGGATTTGAATAGGGAGTTTCTCCTATCTCTATTAACTCTTGATTCATTCGTTCAAATCCAGCAAATGGCAAAATAATTTCGCCTCTGATTTCAAACCTATCAGGAAAGTCCCCTTGAAGCGTTAAAGGAACTGTTTTAATCGTTTTAATGTTGTGGGTTACATCATCTCCCTGAAAGCCATCACCACGTGTTACTGCACGCAATAGTTTTCCATTTTCATAGGTAATACTTATTGAAGCTCCATCATACTTAAGTTCGCATGTATACTGAACAGGAGTGTTACCTAATATTTTTTGTATTCGAGTTTCCCAATCTAAAAGATCTTCTTTTGAATAAGAATTATCCAAAGAATACATACGATATTCATGCTGAATCGTTGTAAAATTTTTTGTTATAGATCCTCCAACACGTTGAGTTGGAGAACTTGGATCATTATATTCGGGATGTTTTTCTTCTAGATCTTGTAGTTTTTTTAGTTTTATATCAAAATCGTAGTCTGATATAGTGGGATTATCTAAGATATAGTAGTTATAATTATGTTGATTTAGTTCGTTTCTAAGGGCTTGTATTTCTGAAAAAACATCCATAAAAAAAGGCTATTAAAGTAATAAAATACTAAAGTAGCCATTTAATTATAGTAAAGCAAAAAAATTACTCAATGATCCCATTTATTTGCATATACAGCTGTCCATCACTTAATATGGCTCCTTGTTCTATTAACTCAAATAATTCGTTATTACGTTCTTTTGTATATTCTTTTTTTCCACGCAGGAGCTCTACTTTTTCTGTAAATAAATGATCTCCTAACCATTTTAATCCTTCATTAGTTAAAAAATCCACCTCTATGTTGAGAGCTTTAATTACAATGGTTTGCATAAAGTATTCTTGGCAATGAAACAAAAAGATATGTCTTTTTGAAAAATGTTCTATAAATTTAGCATTTTTCAACACTCCTTCCCAAATTAGATCGGAAAAAACATCTAATTCTTGTTCTGCCACTTCAGTATTATTTACTTTTAACTGATCCCATTCTACTTTATCAATTTGTTGAGTAGCCAAAAAATTGGCAAATTCCTGATGTAGGGAATCAAATTGTTCTTTGGTAAGTCTCTTATATTTCAAATTAATAAAATTTAGTTATTTATAATAAAAATAAAAAAAAGTCCCAAAAGGGACTTTAAAAATATTATTTTTTTAAAATTAAGCTTGTTCAGCTATAATTTCAAATGGTAATTCAACGATAACTTCGCGGTGTAAACGAACAGTAGCGGTATATTTACCAATTCTTTTAACTACACCAGAAGTAATGAATTTTTTCTCGATAGCCTGACCATTTTTTTCTAAAACTTGTGCTATATCAGCATTTGTTACAGATCCGAATAATTTTTCACCACCTGCTTTAGCTGTAATTTTAATATCTAAAGCTTTAATAGCTTCTGCTTTAGCTTTAGCATCTGCTACTATTTTAGCTTCTTTATGAGCTTTTTGCTTTAAGTTTTCAGCTAAAACTTTTTTTGCAGAAGGAGTAGCTAATACTGCAAATCCTTGAGGAATTAAGAAGTTACGACCATAACCAGGTTTAACTGTTACGATATCATCTTTAAATCCTAAATTTTGAACGTCTTGTTTTAAGATAAGTTCCATGTTGTTGTCCTTTTTGTTTTAGAAGTTAGGTTCCTTTCGGAAACCAACAACTTTTTTGTTAGTTATTATTTTAATAAATCGGCTACGTATGGCATTAAAGCTAAATGACGAGCTCTTTTTACCGCTACAGACACTTTTCTTTGGTATTTTAAAGAAGTTCCTGTTAAACGACGAGGAAGGATTTTACCTTGCTCGTTTACAAATTTTAATAAGAAATCAGCATCTTTATAGTCTATATATTTGATTCCTGATTTTTTGAAACGACAATATTTTTTTTGTTTGTTCGTATCAATGTTTAAAGGCGTTAAATATCTGATATCTCCGTCTTTTTTTCCTTTTGCAGATTGTTCAATTGTAGACATATCAATTAAGCTTTTTTAGTTTTTAACTTCTCTCTTCTTCTCTCAGCCCAAGCTACAGCGTGTTTATCTAAACTTACTGTTAAGAAACGCATAACGCGCTCATCACGTCTGTACTCGATTTCTAAACCTGCTAAAACTTCACTAGAAGCTTCAAATTGGATTAATTGATAAAATCCAGATTTTTTGTTTTGGATTTCATACGCTAATTTTTTTAATCCCCAATCCTCTTTAGCAACAATCTTAGCACCTTTTGAAGTTAAAAAATCTTCAAATTTGCTTACTGTTTCCTTTACCTGAGTTTCAGATAAAACGGGATTCAAGATGAAAACAGTTTCATAATGATTCATAGTAATAAAATTTATTTGTTATAAAATTGGGTGCAAAATTAGTGATATTATTTAAAACAGCAAATATTTTATTACACTTTTCGACGAAATGACTGATTTTCACGAAAATAATTTGACATTTAAAAAAAATAAACTATTTTTAACCGTCCAATCTATTTTAAACTGTTTCCCATGAAGTTGAATTGTATTGTCGTAGATGACAGCTCTATCCAAAGAATTTTAGTTACGAAACTAGTAGAAGCTCACCCAAACTTAAATTTAGTTGGTGAATTTTCTAACGCGGTTGAAACGAAAGGTTCTTTAGCTATAAATGAAGTAGATTTATTGTTTCTAGATATAGAAATGCCTATCATTAATGGTTTTAACTTACTAGATGGTTTAAAAGAAAAACCACAAATTATTTTTATTACAGCTAAGGCAGAATATGCACTAAAAGCTTTTGATTATGAAGCTACAGACTATCTACAAAAACCACTCACCAAAGAACGTTTTAACATTGCTGTAAAAAGAGCTATGGATTTACACATGCTTAGAAAAGATCATAATGCTGAAGAAGAAGGTGAACATATTTATATCAAAAGTAATTTAAAAAAACTAAAAGTATATACTGCTAAAATAAAGTGGATTGAAGCTTTTGGTGACTATGTAAAAATAGTTACAGAGGAAGACAGCCATCTTGTTCTGTCTACTATGAAATCTTTTGAAAAAGATCTTTCAAGAGAAAAATTTGTTCGTGTTCATAAATCATTTATTATTAACATTGATAAAATAGAGAAATTCAATAGCAAATTTGCTGAAATTGGCGTTACAAAAATCCCTTTAAGCCGTAACAAAAAGAAGAGTTAATGCGTGTACTAGAAGCATAATACTTAATTTACATCTACATTAACTCCTACCTTTATGGCTTTATAAATAGGAACTGCTTCAAAACTATTCAGTATCTTCTGAATAGTTTTTTTTGTATTACCCAAATGCTTGTCCTGCGGAATCTTTACTAAAATAGTTCTTATATATTCATTTCTAATTTTACCAATTGGAGGTTCTTCAGGACCTAACACAGGCATTTCTAAATTTTGTTTTATTACCTGATATAGCCACATAGACCCTTCTTTTAATTTTTCAAAATCCTTATGTTTTAAAGTTAACTTTATTAATTTATAAAAAGGCGGATATTTATATATATGTCGTTCATACAACTGTTCTTTATACATCCCTAAATAATTATGATCTGTAACTTGTTGTATTGTATTATGCATAGGATTATAACTTTGTATAACTACTTTTCCTTTTTTTTCGCTTCTACCTGCTCTACCTGCTACTTGCGTCATCATCTGATAACTTCGTTCATACGCTCTAAAATCAGGAAAATACAACATGTTATCCGCATTTAAGATTCCTACCAATGATACATTATCAAAATCTAATCCTTTAGCTAACATTTGAGTTCCTACCAAAATATCAATTTCTCTATTTTTGAAGCTGTCTAATAAACGTTCAAATGAATATTTACCCCGAGTTGTATCTTGATCCATTCGTTTGACATTTTTAGTTGGAAATAAATTTGCTAATTCCATTTCTATTTGTTCTGTCCCAAAGCCTTTAGAAGTTAGATCAATACTTGAACAAGCATGGCAGTTGGTTGGTTTTGCTATATTATAACTACAATAATGACAGCGCAATTGATTTTTAAATTTATGATACGTTAAACTCACATCACAATTTGGACACTGTGGAATATGTCCACAAGTCATACATTCTAAAACAGGAGAATATCCTCTTCTATTTTGAAAAAGAATAATTTGTTCTCCATTGTACAATGCTTCTTGTATTTTATCAATCAATATTTGGCTAAAATGCCCTGTCATTTTTTTTCGAAAATAATTATCTTTTAGATCCACTAAAATAATTTCAGGTAAAACGGCATTTCCAAATCGTTCAAAAAGTTCTACTATTCCGTATTTTCCTTTTTGCGTATTATAATAACTTTCGATACTAGGCGTAGCTGATCCTAAAACAACTTTAGCTTTTAATTGATGGGCTAAAACTATAGAAGCATCTCTAGCATGATAACGCGGTGCTGGATCTATTTGTTTATAGGTTTGCTCGTGTTCTTCATCTACAATAATGAGTCCTAATTTTTGAAAGGGCAAAAATAAAGCGGATCTAGCGCCTATTACTACTTGTGCTTTTTCTGAATTTACGAGTACATGATTCCAAACTTCTACTCTTTCATTATTTGAGTATTTAGAATGATAAACGGCTACTTTATTTCCAAAATGTTTGGTTAATCTTCCTACCAATTGAGTTGTTACTGCTATTTCAGGTAGTAAATAAAGAACTTGTTTTTCTTGTTTTAAATATTCTTCTATAATTTTTATATAAACTTCTGTTTTTCCTGATGCGGTTACACCATGTAACAAGCTAACTTCTTTGGTTTCTAAACTTTCTAAAATGTTTTTATACGCTTCTTCTTGAGCATCACTCAAATTAATCTGTTTTTGTTCTGTTTCAACAAAAGATATTCGATCTTGTTTTAAAAAATATTCTTCAAAAATTTGTTTGTCTACTAAAACTTTTAGAGTATTGGCCGTTATTCCTGAAAACGTAAGTAAATCTTTAGCAGCAATTGGTTTTTTTGAGTCGCCATGAGTTGAAAATAACTCAAGACCAATTCTTTTTGTTTTTGTGCATTTTTAAGGATTTGCAATAATCCTTCTAACTGACTAGGTTCATTATAGTGTGCTATTAAACGGACGTATTTAATTAATTTGGGTTTATATTCTTCAATCATTTCTTCTTGAAGAGTTAAAATACCCTTATCCAATAGAGATTGGATAACAGGAAAAACTTTCTTTTTATTAAGAATTGCGGTGACTTCTGATATTTTTAAAGCCGTTTGATTGGAAAGTGCTTCTACGATCAAAAATTCGTCATCTGATAAATCCGAAGTATTCAGAACTTCTTTTTTGCAGTAATTATGGTTTCACTTTCTAATATTAATGCAGATGGTAATGCTGCTTTGTATACTTCTCCCAAAGAACACATATAATAACTGGCTATCCATTTCCAAAATTCTATTTGAATAGTTGTTATAACAGGATTTTCATCTATAATTTGATGAATTTCTTTAGCTTCGTATAAAGTTGGTGCTATATGATTTTTACCAATTGTCAGACCTGTATAGAATTTGGTTTTACCGAAAGGCACAGCTACACGCATACCTATTTTTATAAAAGAAAATTCCGCTTCCGAAACTTCATAGGTAAAAGTTTGCGGAAGCGAAATAGGTATAATAACTTCTATAAAGTAACGCATGAATTAGTTTCTTATCCAAGTTTGGGAACGTCCGATAAGAGAAATTCCCATATAACCTCTTACGGTTAAACGATCTTTACCATTTAATTTTATAAAACATTTATAAATATTTCCTGATTCTGGATCTGTAATATTTCCTCCATTATACTCCTCTCCGTCTTTCTCAAGACCTTTAATAATCAACAAACCTAAAATGGGTTTATTTTTGTCAGAACCCTCACATTTTTCACATTTTCTATCGCGTTTTGCAGGATCTAAGATTTCAATTACTTTACCAAATACTTTCCCATTTGATTCAAAAATTTCAACTACCGACTTTGCCTTACCTGTTTTATCATCAATGGTTTTCCATTTTCCAAAAACAGATTGAGCGTTCATTTGTAAACAACTTAATAATAAAGTTAAAAGTGCAATTTTTTTCATTTTATTTTATTTTTTTTAGTTTTCGTATGGAGGCATCTAATTCAAAACCTAACAATAAGACCATACAATTGATCCAAAGATAAAAAAGGAATACTAAAAGTGTACCTATTGAACCATAAAGTTCATTATATTTTGAAAATTTAACAACCCATATACCAAAAAAGTAAGAAGATACTACAATTAATCCTGTTGTAAAAACAGTACCAATTGTAATAAGTCTCTTTTTTTTAGACTGTTTAATACCATATTTAAATAAAACAGCGGTTGCTAACAAGATCATAATGATGACAAAAGAATATCGTCCCATTTCTATCAACGAAATTTTATCAGAAACCCTTGAGCTCAGAACATCTTGTATAATGGTTTTTTGAATAATTATTTCTAAAAATACAATGGCTGATATTGTTATAATTAAAATAGTAGTAAGTATTAATGAAATAAGAAGTGCTACAAAATATTGTCTAAAATAAGCTCTTTTTACGGTTACATGTAAGGATGTTTCAAAGCCACTCATCACTGCATTTACTCCATTAGTCATTAAAAAAACAGATAAAAACACCCCCCAAGATAATAATCCTGTTTGACTATTATTAAGAATATCTTTTATAATATTTTCAATTGCATCAAAAGTTGTAGGCGGTACATTATCCCTTACAAACAATAAAAAATCATGTTGAAATCCTTTTATAGGGATGTATGGAATCAAGTTTAAGATAAATAAAGCAAAAGGAAACAATGCCATAAAAAAACTAAATGCAATAGCTGCTGCTCTATAACTGATTCCTCCTTGAAGAATCCCTACTAAGTAAAACTCTATTAATTCATAAAACGACAACCCGTTAAGCCAAGGTAGTTTTACATTATCTAAAACAACTATTAATTGTTTTATTAATGGGATTTTCAGAAGTGTTTCTTTCGTATTTTCCATTTTTTTATTTTACAGAAGCGTTATTCATTTATCGGAATTCAATATTATTAGCTATCAAACTGCTTTTAGAGATAAATCCATATTGTATACGGAATGTGTTAAGGCTCCTGAAGAAATATAATCTACCCCACATTGAGCATATTCTCGTATGGTTTTTTCATTAATATTACCTGATGATTCTGTTAAACATTTACCACCAATCATTTGAACTGCCGTACGGGTATCTTCAAAATTAAAATTATCAATTAAAATGCGATACACGCCTTCTGATTTTAAAATTTCTTGAATTTCTATCAGATTACGGGCTTCTACTATAATTTTCAAATCTAGGTTATGGGTTAATAAATAGTCTTTTGTTTTAGCTATTGCTGAAGTTATACCTCCTGCAAAATCAATATGATTGTCTTTTAACATAATCATATCATACAAAGCAAAACGATGGTTTTCTCCTCCTCCTATTTTCACAGCCCATTTTTCGCAAGCTCTAAAACCGGGGAGTGGTTTTTCTTGTATCTAGAACTTTAGTCTTAGTTCCTTTTAATAATTCTACATAATGATTTGTTTTAGTCGCTATTGCGCTCATTCGCTGCATAGAATTAAGCACTAATCTTTCTGCTTTTAAAATAGATTGAGAATTACCTGTAACGTATAAAACAACATCTCCAAATTTTACTTGAGCTCCGTCTTGAATCAAAACATCTATTTTTAAATCTGGATCTATATGATTAAAAATCATCTGAGCAAACGCTACTCCTGCTATAATTCCTTTATCTTTAACTAAAAGTTTTGCTTTACCCACTTCTGTAGTAGGAATACAAGCTAAAGAACTATAATCTCCCGGTCCTATATCTTCTTTTATTCCTTTAGCTATTATATCTATAAGTTCCTCTTGAAACTGCTTTTCTGAAATCATATTAATCGTATTATAAAGAGGCTAAAAATAATGCAATTTTTGAAAAAAATGAATTAAAAATGAATGTTTCCTTTTTATTTTTAAATAGATTTCTATAGGACTCTTTCATTATCAATTATTTAATTCTTGATTTACTTTATACTTTTATGAATCTAAAATTAAGCTTAAAAGTTTCGTTCTTGAAGTGGTTTAAACTTTTTAAATGTTTTTTGCCTCCTATTTTATCTTTTTATTGATTTTGTAGTCCTCTATATTGTATAAAAAAGCTGAAATATGAAACAAAAGTCTTTATTTTTACTTCAATAAAAAAAGTTTAAATTACTTCATTTAAAATATTCTTATTTTTTTATACTTTTTATAGATAAAAATAGTATATCTATATTTTTTTATAAAGTTTAAAAGTATATTAGCTCCATGAAAAATTACCTTTTTAGAGTTGCATTATTTTTTGTAATATTAAAATCTCATTCGCAGTATATTGCTGTCAATGATCAACATGATGCTAATGAGCTGGTATCCATTTTTTTAGGCGGTATAAAGTGCGGCACTGTTTCAAATGTTTCAATAAGTGGTGGTGAAAATTTTGGAATCAAAAGCATTGGTTACTTTGATCGTAATAACACTACTTTTCCATTACAAAACGGTATCATTTTAAGTACAGGTAAAGTTCTAAATGCTATGAAACCTAATACTGGTAACTTATCAGATGGTTCTATATCTTGGCAAGGTGATAATGACTTGATGCAAACATTAAATATTAATAATACATATAATGCTTCTATATTAGAATTTGATTATATTCCTTTTACCAACAAAATTTCATTTGATTATATTTTTGCATCCGAACAATATCTTTCCTCTCCTTCTGCAAACCAATGTGATTATACGGATGGATTTGCTTTTTTAATAAAACCAAACAATGGTAATCAAAGTTATCAAAATATAGCGTTAGTCCCCGGAACTAATATACCCGTAACTGTTCAAACTATTAGAGGTTCTGGAACAATTTGTCCAAAAAATAACGAGTCTTATTTTGATACTTTTAATGGTCTTGATGCTCCAATTACTTTTAACGGTCAAACCAAAATTTTAAAAGCAGAATCCTCTGTAGTAGCAGGTAATTCTTATCATATTAAATTAGTCATTGCTGATCAAGGAAATGAGAAATATGATTCTGCTATTTTTTTGGGAGGTGGTACTTTTCAGAGTGAAACGTTCTTAGGTAAAGATCATACAATAACTACCCAAAATCCTTATTGTAAAGGAGAAAAGGTAGAATTGGATGCCTCACAATACGGAACTAATAATACTTATACTTGGTACAAAAATGATATAGATACAGGAGTTCATACCCCTAAATTCTTAATTACTGATAATACGAATACAAACGAGGTTGAATATCGAGTTGACGTGATGATTAATGGAATTTGTACTTCTAAAGGCCGTATTAAAGTTCAATTTATTAATCTACCTTCTTTAACTCCTCAAAACTTAATAGAATGTGATCTTGATAAGGATGGCAAAGCTTATTTTGACTTAACAAAACTAAATAAAATAATAACTCAAAACGATCCTAATTTAGAAACTGTTTTTTCTGAAAGTGCGAATGGAATCTCTATTACAGAGCCAACCCATTATCTTTCTTCTCCTAAAACTATTTTTGTTAAAATAAGTAACTCTTACTGTTCAATTGAAACAACCGTAAATCTTCAACTTTCTTCAATTACTTATACAAACAAAAGCTATACGAAATGTGATGAAGATGACCAAAAAGATGGCTATACTAATTTTCTATTAGATCAAGAATTAATTCCTATTATTTTTTCAAACTCTAACAAACAGGCACCTGTCTTTTTTATACGAATGTAAGTCATGCTGAAAAAAGCTTTTCCCTTTAAGCAATATTTTTTTAATACAATAAAAGATGAGCAAAAAATTTATGCCCGAATAGAACAAAACAATTCTTGTGATGATATAATAGCGATAACCTTGAAAGTAAATTATATCAATCCTGATATTGTAAAAGATACTTATTTAACCATTTGTAAAAATGAAGCGGTAAAAATTGAAGCTCCTACAAATTTTACTCATTATCTTTGGAACACTCTCGATACCAATCCTGATATAACAATCAATAAAAAAGGGATCTATACTGTTACACTTACAGACATACAAGGCTGTCAATTCGTTAAAAAATATTTAATTCACGAGTCAGCACCTGCTACTAATATAAATGCGATTATTAACGATTTTTCGGATCCTAATTCGTTAGAAATTGTTTACACCTCTAATGGAGGTAATTACGAGTTTTCTATAGACGGGGTCCAATATCAAAATTCTAATTTTTTTACTAACCTAGAACAAGGAGAATACCATATTTCGGTTAGAGATAAGAATGGATGTGAACCTACACTTTATAAAACAGTTTATATATTAGATTACCCCAAATTTTTCACCCCTAACAATGATGGGTATAATGATACGTGGTACGTTAAAGATTCTAATTTTAAAAAAATATTAAAGAAATAGAAATTTTTGATCGTTATGGTAAACTCTTAAAACAATTAAATCCTAATCAAGCATGGGATGGAACTTATTTAGATAACAATTTACCTGCTGATGATTATTGGTTTACTATAAAACTATATAATAATAATACTATTAAAAATCATTTTAGCCTTAAACGATAAATGATTAGCTTTGTGGGTTTTTTATTCAATCCCAATGAAGGCAAAATTTTTAATATTATTTCAATTACTTACATTTACAGTAGTCGCTCAATTTAGTAAAACTCATTATTTACCGCCTGTTTCATCTGGTGAAGTAATTGCTGGTGAACAATATATGTATATTTCTACACCGAGTACCTCTCCTGTTAGTTTTAACATTACAGCCTTAGGAGGTAATGTTATAACTGGAACTGTTACAAGAAATTCACCTTATATCCATAAAATAGGTTATGGTAATAATACTCAAGCTCATGTAAGTTCTTCTTTTGCGCATACCATTCTTAAGAATAAAGGTTATATAATTGAAGCACAAGACTTAGTGGCTGTTTCTATAAGAATACGATCAGAAAACAGTTATCATGCTAGTTCTATCGTTTCAAAAGGGATTGCTGCATTGGGTAAGGAATTTAGATTAGGTGCATTTTTAAACGATCGTGTACCGACTTATGATAACTCTCATTATACATTTGCTTCTATTCTTGCTACTGAAAATAATACTCGAATTAAATTTAGTAACATAAAACCGAATACAAGATTAATTAACAATAACGAAGGAAACACCCCTAGTGATATAATTTTAAATAATGGTGAAAGCTTTGTTATTGCCCTAAAAGGATCTAGTTTTCAACCTCGTAATGCTCTTATTGGTACATTAATATCTGCGGATAAGCCTATTGCAGTTAATACAGGTTCTTTTGCTGGTTCTAATGGCGACTCTCAAAATCTAGATATGGGATTTGATCAAATTGTTTCAGCTGAAACAATCAATAGAATTTCCCCTGAAATTATTAATGGAACAGCAGCCAATCCAACAGAATATATTTTTATAAAAAGTGATGGTTGGGATCTTGCTGAAAGAATATTATTAATTGCTCATAAAGACAATACAGAAATTTTTTTAAATAATAGCAATACACCTGATTATATTTTAAATTCAGGAGAATATGTAACAATAAATGGGTCTCAATTTTCATTGAATGATAATCTATATGTAAAATCTACCAAAAACCTTTTTGCTTATCAATCTGTAGGCTCTCTAAAAGAATATAATGAAAATGGTAGCAAAGACTTTGCTAATCAAGAAATGTTTTTTGTCCCTCCATTAAGCTGTCAAACCCCAAATAATATAAATAATATTCCATTTATTGATAACCTTGGCGATTATCAATTTAATGGTCGGATTACAATAGTAACCAAAGCAGGTGCAATTCTAACCTTTAATATAAATGGTGTTGATTACGATTTAAAAAATCTTCCTAGTAAAGATATATCAGGTCCTAATCCTGTTAGTGGCAATACAAATTATGTTACTTACACAATAAAAAACTTAACAGGCAATCTAGGTGTTTTTTCAACAAACGAGTTATATATTGCTGCTTATGGTAATAATGGAGCTGCTACATTTGGAGGATATTATTCTGGTTTTACCTTCAAACCTGAAATTACTTTGGAAAAAGTATCCTTATCTGCTGATAATTGTATTCCCAATATTAAACTAGCAATAAGTACTGCTTCTTCTTTCGATACTTTCCAATGGCATGATCAAGACGGTCCTATTTTAGGGGCTAACGCAAATACGTATATACCTACTAAACCGGGATATTATAAAGTAAAAGCAAGTATTTCTACTTGTGGTATTTTTTCTCCATTAGAATCTGACAATATTCCCGTTAGTAATTGTCCTGATAACAATAATGGTTTAATTAACGACAATATTGATATTGATTTAGATAATGATGGCATCTTAAATTGTACAGAATCTTACGGAAATCAAGCTATCAATACAAGTCTTAACGCTGGTGTTATCCCTTTTAGTTCAACAAATTATATTACTAAAACAATTATTGATGGCGATAAAACCACTACACCATCAGTGGGTAATCCAAATGGTACCATTATAACCGAAGTTGAAAAAGGCAAACAAAATAGTGTAACGTATCAAATACAATTTGACCAACCCACAAGTATTGAATTAAAATACCCCAACAATATCCAAGTGAGCGAATCTCTAAATGGGGATACAGAATATATAATCAATAGTGATATTAACAGAACTTTAACTATTTTAAATCCAGATAATCAAATTTTAATTGACACCAACTTTGATGGAATCTATGAAAATGGTGTAAAACAATTTTCTTCTTTTGAAATTCGTTTTAGACGCAATAGTACTACTCCTTTACAGTCAGGCTCAGGGACTTTTAAAATAGCAGGAAAAAATATTAACATATTAAAAATCAAACATAAAAATTTATCTGATTTAGTTTCAGCCAAGTCCAGTTTAAATTTAGAAGCCTCTTGTGTACCCAAAGATTCTGATGGTGACACAATTCCTGATAAAGAAGATATAGATAGCGATAATGATGGTATAAGTGATCGTATAGAAGCGCAAAATAATACTCCAATAGCTATATCGAATACAGATACTAATCATAATGGATTAGACAACGCTTTTGAACTCGGATTAACACCATTTGATAACGATAAAGATGGTGTTCCTGATTATCTTGATTTAGATTCAGATAACGATGGAATATTAGATTCCGAAGAAAAAGAAAAAGATTTTGATAACGATGGGATAAATAACTATCGTGACTTAGACGCTGATAATGATTCATGTTTTGATGTAAAAGAGGCTGGATTTATCGATGCCAATACAGATGGTATATTAGGTAATATTACACCTCCTCTAGTAGATAAAAAAGGTAGAGTTATAGGTTTTATAGGATATACAATCCCTAATACTATCTACTTACAATCCGCTCCTATAAGTATAACAGATCAGCCAAAACCGGGTAAAGGATGTCTTTTAGAAAAAACTAAAATTTCTTTAACATCAAACGCTGATACTTTTCAATGGCAAATCTCTACCGATAATGGTGTTAATTGGAATAATTTATCAAACACAGGTAGTTATTCTGGTGTCAATACTTCTGAATTAGAAATAAAAAATTTATCTAACGCAATGACAAATCATTTATTTAGAGTTCAATTAAATCGTTTAGGTAATGCTTGTGATACCTTTTCAGATAATACAGGATTAGTTATATACCCTCTTCCTTCATTAAAAAATAATCAACGATTAATTCAATGTACTGACTCGACAAATGGTGTCGCTCAGTTTAATTTAGATAAAGTTCAAAGTTTAATTTCTGATAATTATGCTAATGAAACTTTTAGTTATTTTCATACACAAGCAGGTGCTCTAACAAATGATATTAAGGATCAAATAAAAAATCATGAAACATATACAAATCAAATACAGTCATTAGAAACCATTTGGGCTAGAGTAGTCAATTCTAATAATTGTTTTAATGCAATTTCTTTTGAAATTTATGTATCAACAGCAAAGGCATCCTTCATAATACCTGAAGCTATTATTACAGAATGCGATGATTATTTGGATGCAAATCATGATGATTATGACGGAATAACTTCTTTTGATTTATCTAAAAACTACAACGCTATAACATCTCTATTCAATAATCCTGATATAGAAGTATATTTTTATAAAAATGAAAATGATTATTATCAACAATTTTCAAATGGTAAATCATTAGCTATTGATAAAAATAATTTTAAGTCCTTTAGAAATACAAATAAAGGAGGTGGAGATAAAATATGGGTTCGAGTAGAAAATAAAATAACAAAAGCTTGCTTAGGAATACCGCTACAATTTGAATTAAAGGTAGAAGCTAAACCCAATATTGACACCAACATTTCAGGCTTATCTAATACATACACCTGCACTGACGACCCTGATTTCAATATTACTTTACAATCTGGACTTCCAATAGGAAGTGATCACCAAAATTTTTCTTACGAATGGTCTAAAGATGGTGTTACAATTCCTTTTAATACAGAATCTATTTCTGTAAATCAAATAGGAACTTATAAAGTAAAAGTTATTAATAAAACACCATTAGCTTGTTTCAGAGAAAGGACGATCAAAGTAGCAGAGTCCACTACTGCAATACTTAATGGTAATCCTATCATTCAAGATTTAGTTGATAATAATGCTATTACTGTAAATGTATTAGGTAGCGGCGAATATGTTTTCACATTAGATGATGTAAATGCACCTACTCAAAAAACAGGTCATTTTGATCATTTAATACACGGTATTCATAGAGTGTATGTCATTGATTTAAATGGATGTAAAATATTAGAAATTCCTTTCTCCATATTAGGATTTCCTGCTTTTTTTACACCAAATAATGATGGTTATAATGATTATTGGAACGTTATAGGTGCTGATTTTATGTTTAACGCTGATGCTAAAATTCTAATTTTTGATCGCTTTGGTAAATTACTAAAAGAAATTTCTCCATCCCAATCTGGATGGGATGGAACTTATTTAGGAAAACCAGTCCCTGCTGACGATTATTGGTTTACAACACAATTAAAAGATGGTAGAATAAGCAAAGGTCATTTTTCTGTTAAGAGATAAATAACAATTTTTAAAGGGCGTCCAAAAGCAAATAATCTTTTTAATAAAAAGTCACTTAATATTAATTATAAAACTCTTCCTTATCATTGAGTTGATAAATTAAGTGTAGATTCTTTACTTTTAGGACCCCCTTTTTATTTTTTGTCCTATTTATAGAAGACCCTTTCTATATGATTAAATTCAAATTCCGAATTAAACTCGACGAAGTGAATTGGCAAAGTAAATCTTTTCTCTTTATTTTCTTCCAATTCAAGCACCTACTCCAATTTTAATCATCAAAATAGATTCCTGTTTTTTTCTAAAATTTTCCTTAAGCACTTGAATTTATTGAAATTTTTTGGTTCACAACGAAATCTAATCCTGAATCTGGGTTTAAAAAAACGTACCTCAACAATACAAAAACTCTTCATCTATGAATAAAAGGGAAAATAAAATACTCTATCTTTTTAACGTTGATGCAATTTTATTACATTGAACCCAGATTCCGCATTAGAAAAAATAAATTTTATAACTTACTGAAATAGAAGGGTTTATTTATTTGATAATTCTAGTTCGTAATTTTATATAGTACTAAAAATCAATAAAATATGTTTTTTTAAAAATCTCTAACGCGTAATCAGGGTTGAAAATAAAAAAGAATACTTTTTCAGATTTTAATCATAAATGATTATTCCTAAATCTAACATTTAAAAATTAGACTTCTTTTAATTTTATTATCTCATAAAATAATTTGAAATATATACACTTAAACTGTAACAATTCATAAAAACGACTAACTAATAAGTAGTATGAATACTGAATTAGAAAAATCATTTGTGAGTCAACTAAAAGATAACCAAAATTTGGTTCACAAAATTTGTAGGCTTTACACCCAAAATGAAGAAGAGCATAACGATTTATTTCAAGAAATTACAATTCAATTATGGAAAGCCTATCCTCAATTTAGAGGCGATTCTAAATTTTCAACTTGGGCTTATCGAGTAGCTCTCAACACAGCTATTACTTTATATAGAAAATCATCTAAGTCAATACATACTGTTGAATTTGAAACAGGTAGGCATTTTGTACTACAAGAAGATTATAATTATCAAGAAGAGGAAAATTTAAAATTACTATATAAGGCAGTATATCAACTTAATGATATAGAAAAGGCGCTTGTATTTATGTATCTAGAGGATAAAGATTATACTGAAATTTCTGAAACATTAGGTATTAGTGAGGTAAATGCAAGGGTAAAAATGAATCGTATTAAAACGAAATTAAAACAAATAATTAATCCGTAACGATAGAAGGAAAATGGAAGAATTGGATTTATTAAAGAAAAATTGGAATAATACAAATAATTTTCCAAAAATGACTGAAGAAAATATTTATGCTATGTTACATAAAAATTCTTCTTCTGCGGTCAAATGGATTTTTATCATTAGCGTAATTGAATTTTTATTAGGTATAATATTAAGTTTTTCTTTTTCTTTAAACAAAAATAGCAAAGAAGATCTTTTTTTAGAAAAAATACATCTACCTGAAATTTATTTAAATATCGTAACGGGGATATCTTATATAGTTATATTGTACTTCATCTACAATTTTTATATATCATACAAAAAAATAGAAGTGCTTAACTCTACTAAACAATTAATGAAAAACATCTTTATTGTTAGAAAAATCGTTAAGCAATACATTATTTTTAATCTAAGTCTTTTTGCCATAATACATTCTTACTTATTTGGGTATGGTGTATATATAGGGATTTCGGATCATTTTAATAAAAATTCAGCTACTAATCATCTAAATGAATATATCATCTTAATGATTTCTATTCTTATATCTCTTTTATTAACAGGTTTAATGATTGGGATATTTTTATTAATCTATAATTTTTTATATGGCAGATTACTACGTAAATTAAAGAAAAACTACCATGAACTAGAAAAAATAAGTTAAATTCAAATTCCGCATTAGATTTCGTGATGAAGATAAAAAAGCAAAGAAAAATACAAGATTTTTTTTCTTGCTGATATGGGCTCGCAAAAACTCTAATTTAACGCGTTGTTTGTCACTTCGACAGGGTTAAATTAAGTGTTTTTTATTTCCAAAAAGCTTCAAATATTCTAAATTTTAACAAATTTAAAAACCCGTTTTTAACAAAAAAGTCAAAACGGGTTTTTATTTAAAAAAACGGAATGTTTTTTCGGTATAAGAAAAATCTAAATCTTTAAAATTTGGTCTTATACTAAATTGTTAGCTACTAAATATTCCGCTATTTGTACAGCATTAGTCGCTGCTCCTTTTCTTAAATTATCAGCTACAATCCACAAATTAAGTGTATTAGGTTGGCTCTCGTCTCGACGAATTCTCCCTACAAAAACATCATTTTTCCCCTCTGCGTATAACGGCATTGGAAAAGTAAAAGTATCTATATTATCTTGTACAGTAACGCCTGACATTGCATGTAAAATAGCGCGAACTTCTGAAACTTCAAAATCTTTCTTAAACTCTACGTTTACAGCCTCACTATGACCTCCTACTACAGGGACTCTTACAGCTGTAGCTGTAACAGCTATTGTTTTATCTTCTAATATTTTTTGGGTTTCACGAACTAACTTCATTTCTTCTTTTGTATAGCCGTTTTCCTCAAAAATATCACATTGTGGAATTAAATTACGATGAATAGGATATTTATAAGCCATTTCTTCTTTTATACCCGCATATTCATTTTCTAACTGTCTTACAGCTTTTACTCCTGTTCCTGTAATAGATTGATAGGTTGAAACGATAACACGCTTAATATTATATTTTTTGTGTAAAGGAGCTAATACCATTACCATTTGAATTGTTGAACAGTTAGGATTTGCGATAATCTTATCATCCTTAGTTAAAACTGTTGCATTAATTTCGGGTACTATAAGCTTTTTAGTAGGATCCATACGCCAAGCAGAAGAATTATCTATAACAGTTGTTCCTACAGCGGCAAATTGAGGTGCCCATTCTTTAGAGGTTTCTCCACCAGCAGAAAAAATAGCTATTTCTGGCTTCATAGCAACCGCTGTTTGCATTCCTACTACTTTATATAATTTCCCTTTAAATTCTATTTCTTTTCCAATTGATTTTTCAGAAGCCACAGGAATTAACTCTGTAATTGGAAAATTACGTTCTGCTAAAACTTGTAGCATCACTTCTCCTACCATACCGGTAGCACCTACAACAGCTATTTTCATTATCTTGTGTATGTTAATTTTGCGTAGCAAATGTACATAATAATTGTTCTCAAACTATTTTAAAGGACTATTTTATAAGAAATTCTTAACATTTAAAAAAACTATTTTATACTCTATAGACAAGAATATTTTTATTACAAATTTTATAATTGAACATCATAAGTATCTCGTTAAATTAGAACTAAAAGTACAAGTAGCCATACTATTAAACTCTTTTAATTTTATGTTTTTTACTAGATAAAAAACTATTCCCAACGTGTCTTTGATTGGTTTCCTTTTTCTAATATCTCGTTTATTTTATTCCTTTCCCAAGTACTATTAAAAATCTTGTTCATAAATACCATTTTTAATGTCTTAATAAAAATTAAGAATGCCCAACAAGAAATTACAAATTGATTCAACCATCGTAATGGGAAAAAATTAAAGGATATTCCAAAATATTTTTTTAACACATATAATGCTAAAGCTATTCCAAAAATAAATAAATGTGTATAATATTTTTTAATTTGTTTTAGCTCTTCCGCTGCTATTTCAATTTTAGTTTTTTCTATTATTTTATCGCTTTTCATACTAATCCCATTTTTTATTTTGCAAATCTTCTTTTCTTAAAATTTCTTTAATTTTACGTTCTTCCCAATTCCTACCATATCCAAAAACTTCTATAGCGTTAAAGAGTAGTCCCATACCCCAACCTACTGTAGGAAACCAAAACCAATTAAAATGGGACGTTTTAAGATTAATTAGTATTAAAAAGGAATTATACAGCAATAGGAAATCAAATTACCATAAAAGGATTTCATTTTTTCTACTCTTTCTTTGGCTTTTGTAAATGCTAAATTTTCATTATAAATATCTTGTGTTTCCATGATAGCAACTTGTTTTGTTAAAATAGGGAGATATACCCTAAATAAAATATTATTTTGTTTAATCAATACTTTTCGGGAAGAAATTAATCCATAACGATTGATAATATTCTGTAGCCCTACTCCTTTTCGTTCTTGTAATACTTCCTTTTTCTGTAGATTATTTTCAACTACTAAATAATCATTTTCTATAAATATTTTAATATACAATGGCTTTTTATCACTTACTACATTATGCTTTATTGTATTTTCTAAAAGTAATTGTAATGAGAGAGGAACTACTTTAGCTTCTATATTATCAAAATTTAGAGGCAATTCAAAATGTAAACTATTTTCAAACCTCATTTTCAGTAAATTCATATAGGTTTTTGCAAAAGATAGTTCTTCTTCGACAGATATTAATTCTTTATCTTTTTGTTCTAAAACATAGCGATAAATTTTAGATAATAGAGTAGTAAATCGTTGTGCTTGCGCTGGATTTTCTTCAATTAGGGAACTTAAAACATTTAAACTATTAAATAAAAAATGAGGATCAATTTGGTTTTTTAACGTTTCAAATTTCGCAGAAGCCGTACCTGCAATTACCTTTTGCTCCTTAAGTTTATGTTCTTGATAATTTTTATAAAAATGAAGTAAATATAAGCCCAAGGTAACAATTAAAGTAATAACCATAGAAGTTACATAATTAGCGGCTTTTTCATTTTTTATAAATTCAATAAAAGTTGCGTCATCCATCATAACACTTTCAAAAATTCTTAAAAGAAAAATCATGAATAATGAAACACTAAATGAAGTTATACTTCCTAAAATAAGTCGTTTTGAAGAAAATCTGTTTTCTTTAAACAAATGATCAAAGAGTACAAAAACTAAGGCATTAGCATAGTATAAACTCATTCCGTAAAGAAAAGCGTAAAAAAGACTCCATTTTATATAAGTCCAAGTTATAATAGCACCATTAATATAATTAATAAATAATAATATTAATCCTATAAGAAAACTAATTAAAATAGCCGTAGGTATTGTCTTAATCCATTTGTTCATTGGTTTCTTTTTATTATATTATTATTTACAGGTAACTGCTATTTGTTTTGCTCTTTCAGCTCCCCATTTTGGATGTAAAGGAGATTCTGGTTTAAAATTAGCAAAAAGTTCTAATGAACGATTTATTTCTATACACAATGGTTTTGTATCAGCCCCTGTCCATTTAGCCCCTCCTAATTCAAAATTTGCTTTTCCAAAAACAGCTCGTGGGTTATTAGGATTAATCGCCAAAGCATTTTGATATTCTGTCATTATTAAAGGCGCATATTTCACAGAGTTATTCATAGGATCTTGTATTAAAGTTACAGTATAAATTAAGGCTTGTAAAACATTAATTTCATCGTTTTTAGAACTTTTAAGCTTAGCACCTTCTAACGCTATTTGTGCTTTATCAATTAGAGCTGCTACTTTTTCTTTATTCATCGGATTAAATGCCTCTGTACAATTAATTAATGCTAGATAATAATCCGGTAGCCATTCTTTTTTTCGGCTAATGCTATTCTTTCAAAAATAGCAGAGGCTTCTATTATTTTTCCTTCTTTCCAAATAGTTAATGCTTTTCCCATGCCTTGCTCAAATTTTCCTTCTTGTCCAAAAATTGCTGAACTTATTACACATACTAAAAAGGTTAAAAAACGTATCATATCTTTTAAAGTTTAATTGTTTATATCTAATTTCATTTTTAATTTCTATTTCAAAAATACTTTATGACTTACTCTTAAAAAATGAATTGTAACTGAACTGTATTTTTTTTTGGATGAATTGTCATTTATTTTATAAACACAATACTATTTGTTATTGTATACTATAAATTTTCTAATTGATTACTTTTTTTATTCTTACTTAATGTCCAGAAAAAGCCTACAAAGAAAAAGCGATCAGCAGGTTGACGAATGGCTTCTCTTTGAAAAATACCGTTTGAATCGGGTTTTGAAGCATATTCATAACCAAAAACATTATCGCGCCCTAAAACATTGGAAATTGAAAAATAAAATATTTTTTGAGTTGTTAATAAGTAGGCCCAACTAAAGCTTAAATTATTATAAGCTTTTGTTTTAGCATTCATAAAATAAGGTTCATTCGGATTATTATAAGGCCTTCCTGTAGTAAAACTATTCGTTATACTTAATTGTGATTTCCATTTTTCAACCCAATACTTACCAATTAATGATACAGTATGACTAGCCACAAAACTAGGAGTTACCGCATACAAATAATTCTTAAAATCACGTTTACTATTAATATAGCTATAACTTATCCAATACTCTAGTTTTTTAAATGTGTTAGTATCTCTCCAAAAAATATCTATTCCCTTAGCATTTCCATAGCCATCATTAGTAAATACTGAATTGTATAAAGGTTGTATAGTATTGTATTTTATAAGATCTTGGTATTTTTTAAAATATAATTCGGCACGAAATGTTCTTTTATTAGCGATATGCCAATAATTTAAAATATAATGTTGTGTTTTTTCAAAATCTAACGAAGTATCGTACTTTAAATAATCTTGTTTAGGCGTTTGATGAAAATCACCATAAGCAAAGGAAAATTGCCCTTCATTTGAAATTTTATAAGCAAAAGAAGCTCTTGGTTCTAATACCGTTTTATTTAGCAAATCATTGTGCATAAAACGGGCTCCTAACTTCAAGGCAAATTTATCTGATAAATATAAATCTGATTCTGCAAATAATGCTTGTATTTGACTTTTATAACCTGATTCATACTGTATTCCGTTTTTAACACGGTATTTTTCATTGAAGTACGTGTAAAAATGATCTCCTCCAAAAGAAAAACTAAATATATTTGATATTTTTTTATCGACTTTAAATTTTAAATGAGTGGCTAATTCTTTTGTTATTACATCATCTTGATTTAATAACATTTCTACGTTATTTCTCCCCATACTTCCTCCTATAGTAAACGTCCATCCATTATTTTTTTTTTCTTGTAAGAAGAATTTAGATATAAATTGTTATTTTGATTTCCAATTCTTTTAGAAATTAATGTCCCTATTTCAATCTGATTTAAATCAAATGATGAATAGTCTAAAGCTGCATAAAGTTTAAAAATTCCATTATCTTCTTTTTTTCGAAAAATGCTTTCTCCTCCAAATGTTTGATAAGGCTTATTCCAATCTATTCTTTGAGTCACTAATCTTTGATAAGGATTCAAATTAACGTAAGAGGTATTAAAACTAAATGAAGTATTTTTCCATTTTTTAGTTTTACCTACTGATGCTCCTATTGACATTATTCCTATGTCTGTTTTTTCTATTTCTGCTTCATTAATCGTATTCATTAATAGGACACTTGATAAAGCGTCTCCAAATTCGGCAGAATATCCTCCTGTGGAAAACGTCATTCCATTAAACAATAAAGGTGAAAATCGACTTCTAGTAGGTAAGTTATTAGGTGTAACCCCATAAGGTTGGGCTACTTTAATTCCATCTATATATGTTTGTGTTTCCTCACTTTCTCCTCCTCTAACTAACAAACGACCGCTTTCGCCATTTATTTGTGCTCCGGGCATTGTTTGAAAAGCCGCTACTACATTTCCTAACGCACCTGCTGTAGTTAATATATCTAACGGTTTTAGCACTGATGATTTGCTATTATCTCCTGCCTTAATAGTACCAGCAGTAATTACAACAGAGTCTAAAGCATTTATTGATGTTTTTAAAGTATATGTCTTTATTTGAACTTTTTCTATTATTATTTGAATTTTTAATTCTTCAAATCCTAATTGGTTTATAATTAAATTCTGCAATCCTTTTTCATTGGTTTCAAAATAAAAAGTTCCATTATCTAAAGTAGTAGTACCATCATAACTCCCTTCTATGAAAACATTAGCACCTGAAATAGCTTGTTGTTTTTTATCAATTACTTTCCCTTCTATCTTTGTTTGAGAAAAAGAAAAAATGGTAAAAAAAATCATAAAATAAATTACTAAATTTCTCATCGTTTTACTTGTTTTACAATTCAAAATTGAAAAACTTTAAACTTTAAAAAAATAAATGAATACTGAATTGTATTTTTTTATGACTGAACTGTTTTTAACCCAAATTCCGCATTAGGCTTCGTTGTAAAACAAAATTTTTTAATAAATTCAAGATATATTGTAAATAAATTAAAACCATACAATCCAACTATTCTAATCAACTTGATTTTTATAAATTATAATATGGTTTGAAAATGTATATTTGTAAATCCCTTACAGAATCATGGTCATTTTCCATTTCTTATAAGGATTAAAAACAAATATTTTAAAAGATAAATATTTTAAAATTATATTTTTTACTATGTCATTTACCCTCTTTTATAAAAAATTATTTTTAGGAAAGCATCATAAAAAAGATAAACCGAAACATGATCCTATTAAGAAACGTATACTGAATATTCTTTCTATATGGGATAATGATCATCAGGATGATAGTGGTATTGAAAAAATCGTTCGTTTATTATTATCTTCTTCTCAGCTTCTTTTTCCTCGGAATTTATATAAAACAGCTTGTTCATAAAATAAATTTTGAATATGAAGATATTAGCATAGATTTTTATGTATTAGCCAAAGTTACTTTTCCTCTTATTATATTAATAAATGGATGGCAAAATAATATATTTATAATCAGCGTAATGATTTATCTTTTGTTGGAAACTTTTTTTTATATACCAACTTTAATATTTGCATCTGATTTATTTTCAAGACCTCGCTCTTATAAGCGATCTATGCTCTTATTATTTTTAAACTATGCTGAAGTTGTTATTGGATTTGGAGCATTATATGCTATAGGTAACCAAATGAATAAACCTTTCAAACATTGGTTCGAGCCTATTTATTTCAGTCTTATAACATCTAATTCTATCGGATATGGTGATTTTCATCCCATTTCTTTATTAGGAAAAATATTAGTTAGTATACAGTCAATGTTTTTCTTATCTTTTGTTGTCCTATTTCTAAATTTCTTTTCTACTAAAGTTAAAGTTAAAGGTTATTTTGATCACGAAGGAGAACCCTAATTGTGGGATTTTTTGTTATTATGTATAGGTTTTACTAAATTTGACTATTTACTGTTTTCTTCTATTAAACTTATTTTTTAATCAAAAAATATTCCTATCAAAACAAAAAACAACTTAATCTCCCAACTCTATTGCCTTTAAATTAGCTTTTTGAATAGCCTTACTAACAATAGTCTTTAAATTATTTTCATCAAAAATTAGGATTGCTTGTTCCGTTGTTCCTCCTTTTGAAGCTACTTTTTTATTAATTCATCATTAGATAATCCAAAAGATGCTTGTAAATTAACGGCTCCTAAAAAAGTTTGATGTACCAATAATTCAGCTTCTGCAGTAGAAAATCCCAATTCTTTTGCAGCTTGTATCATAGCGTTCATAAAATAAAATACATAAGCTGGCCCGCTACCTGATACTGCTGTTGCAGGGTTTAACATTTGTTCATTTTCTACATAAATAGATTTTCCTGTTGTGTTAATTAAATTTTGAATAATAAATAATTCTTTCCTATCAACCGCATCTGATGCAGAAAAAACAGTCATTCCCTGCCCTATCTGCGTTCCTAAATTAGGCATAGAACGTATAATTTTATCTATTTGTAATAACTGCGTTATTTTTTGAATAGAAATACCAGCCATTACAGACAAAACAATTGTTTCTTTATTTAATTTTCCTCTTAAAACACTTGCAACTTTTTCAAATTCTTGAGGTTTTACAGCTAATATAAGAATATCTATCTCTTGATTGGAAGGAAATTTATTTACAAAAAAACGATCTAAAGGAATAGAGAAACAATCTTGAATTTTAGGTAATGTACGTGTATAAACCAATATATCTTCTTTTCGTATAAAATGTGATTTAATAAAACTACTGGCAAAAGTCTTTCCTAAATTACCATATCCTACTATTGCTATTTTCATTTTTTTATTTTTTAAAAACTAGGGAAATTATACGTACTAAATACGATAAGAATATTTATTTTAAAAAATATCCAAACGTCCTTTTCCTTCACGAATCACTTCTGGTTCTGAACCGGATAAATCTATTACAGTAGAAGCATGATTATCTCCATAACCTCCATCAATAACTAAATCAACAATATTTTGCCATTTTTCAAAAATTAATTCAGGATCTGTTGTATATTCTATAATTTCATCCTCATCATGGATTGATGTAGAAACAATAGGATTACCTAATTGTTTTACAATTTCAATGGCTATTGTATTATCTGGTACACGAATACCAACTGTTGTTTTTTTCTTAAACTCTTTTGGTAAACTATTATTTCTCGGTAAAATAAAAGTATAAGGACACGGCAATGCTCTTTTTAGTATTTTAAAAGTAGAAGTATCTATTTGTTTAATATAATCTGATATATGACTTAAATCACTACAAATAAATGAAAAGTTAGCTTTTTCTAGTTTAACTCCTTTTATCTTAGCAATTCGTTCCAGCGCTTTTGTATTCGTAATATCACACCCTAACCCATACACTGTATCTGTTGGATAAATAATAAGCCCTCCTTCTTTTAAAACCTTAACAACTTTTATTATTTCTTTTTCACTAGGGTTTTGGGGATAAATCTTTAGAAATTGAGCCATATTGTCTTAATTAATAATTAGTTAAATAAATATTCTTATACAAAGTAAAAATTACAATTTTTTAGTTTTTTTTTAAAAAAACTAAATTTATTTAAAATTCAAATTCTTATTTTTTCATAAAAAGAAAATATCCAAAAAAGTTGTTATAATTTATTAATAAAGACATGTAACATTAAAAATTATTTTTTACTTTAAGTGCGTATTGACTCCACTTTTTTCTATTGGATATTTTCTTTTATTATTATTCTTCTTTTTGTCCCATCATCATTAAATAGGCTTTCAAAAAGAATCCAAATTACCGTTCATTACACCCTCTACATCACTTGTTTCGTAC
This sequence comes from Flavobacterium davisii, assembly GCF_019565505.1. Classification (GTDB taxonomy): domain Bacteria; phylum Bacteroidota; class Bacteroidia; order Flavobacteriales; family Flavobacteriaceae; genus Flavobacterium; species Flavobacterium davisii. The sequence goes on along the minus strand of NZ_CP067378.1, from coordinate 3,181,782 downwards.
TGTGTTCGAACATCTTTTATTAATTTATAAGGGTGCATAACATAATTTCTTATTTGCGACCCCCATTCTATTTTCATCTTATTTGCCTCTATATCAGCCCTTTGCTCAAGACGTTTCTTTAACTCAATTTCATATAACTGAGAACGTAACATTTGCATGGCTCTTTCACGATTATCGTGTTGCGAACGAGTTTCAGAACATTGTATTTGAATTCCAGTAGGCTTATGTAATAATTGCACCTTTGTTTCTACCTTATTTACATTTTGACCTCCAGCTCCGCTTGATCGTGCTGTAGTAATTTCAATATCAGCAGGACTAATTTCAATTTCAATAGTATCATCTACTAAAGGGTATACATAAACAGATGCAAATGAAGTATGTCTTTTAGCATTACTATCAAATGGCGAAATACGAACCAAACGATGAACACCGTTTTCTCCCTTCAGATATCCAAAAGCAAAATCTCCTTCAAATTCTAAAGTAACAGTCTTAATACCTGCCACATCGCCTTCTTGAAAGTTTAATTCTTTAACCTTATATCCATTTTTTTCTCCCCACATCAGGTACATACGCATGAGCATACTGGCCCAATCACAACTTTCTGTTCCTCCTGCTCCTGCTGTAATTTGTAATACGGCACTCATTACATCACCTTCATCAGAGAGCATATTACGAAACTCGATATTCTCAATATGTTCAATAGACTGAAAATAGAGATCATCTAATTCTTCCTCTGAAAACGCCCCTTCTTTATAAAAATCAAATGCTATTTGAAGTTCATCAACTAATACAACTGCTTTATTATAATCTTCGACCCATTTCTTTTTAGAACGTAAATTTCTTACAATAATTTCAGCTTCTTTTGCATTATTCCAAAAATCTGGAGCAAATGTTTTTTCTTCCTCATTTGTAATTTCAATCATTTTGGCATCTATGTCAAAGATACCTCCTCAACGCACCTAGGCGTTCTACAATACCTTTAATTTGATCGGCATTTGTCATAATAAATTTCTATTTTTGGAGTTTTTAAAAAAAATTAAAATACTATTTTTGTATTTTCTTGGAACATTATCTGTAAAAATACAGAGTCATTTCCTAAGCAAAAGTACCAATCCTTTTATAATTATGGAAATAAATTTGGTAAGTGATACCGTTACAAAGCCTACACAAGAAATGTTACATGCTATGTACAATGCAAAAGTCGGCGATGATGTATATAAACAAGACCCAACAGTTAATGCTCTAGAAAATAAAGTAGCCCATTTATTTGGAATGGAAGCAGCTCTTTTTTTTCCATCTGGTACAATGGCTAATCAAACAGCCTTAAAACTAAACACACAACCGGAGATGAAATTATTTGCGATCGTTGGTCGCATATTTATCTATACGAAGCAGGAGGTACTGCCTTTAATAGTGGTTGTTCTTTAAGCTTAATTGAAGGACAAAGAGGTATGATAAACGCTAATCAAGTACAAAAAGTTATTAATGATCCTGAATTTTATCATGCTCCAAAAACCAGTCTTGTCAGCATTGAAAACACAACAAATAAAGGAGGAGGTGCTTGTTATGATATTCAAACTTTAAAAGAAATAAAACAAGTCTGCATTCAAAATAATCTCAAATATCACTTAGATGGTGCTCGTATTTGGAATGCTTTAGTTGCTAAAGAACAATCTCCAAGACAATTTGGAGAGCTTTTTGATACAATATCTGTATGCCTTTCAAAAGGATTAGGTGCTCCAGTAGGATCTTTGCTTATTTCAGATGAAAAAACAATTAAACGGGCACTTCGTATTCGTAAAATATTCGGAGGAGGTATGCGCCAATCAGGCTACTTAGCAGCCGCTGGCATTTATGCTCTAGACAATCACGTAGAACGATTAAAAATAGACCATAAAAGAGCGCAAGAACTCGCTTTTATGCTAAGACAATTACCTTGGATAGCTTCTGTAGAACCAGTAGAAACCAATATTGTCATTTTTTCTATTCATCCCTATTTGGATGAAAAAATGATTCTGGAAAAATTAAAAAGTAGAGCTATACATATAAGTTCAATGGGACAAGGAAAATTACGTATGGTAACTCATTTGGATTATCGTCAGGTAATGCACGAATATGTAATGGATATACTTCCAAAAGTTACCATGTAAACCCTTTACTCAAAAAAAAATTCGTTAAATTACAACCTTATAAAATATTTATTTTTCAAAACACTGTTATACTAATTCTATCTCATTCTAAAAAATACACTTTGCTATAAAATGCAACAGTTCCCTTTTCTATTGATACCCTCATGTATTAATATTCTCAATTTTTTCTATTTTAAATAACTCTATTTTTTTTATTTTTTTTCTTACAGATATAGTACTTTTAACACCTAAAAATAAATTTCAAAAACTATTATGACAAATAAAATACCTGTAACCATAATAACAGGTTTTCTTGGATCAGGAAAAACTACAATTATTCGTAACTTATTAGAAAACAACAACGGAAAGCGATTAGCTGTCATTGTAAATGAATTTGGAGAAATGGGAATTGATGGTGAATTGCTAAAATCATGCTGTAGTTTTGAAGAAGATATTTTAGAGCTAAACAATGGCTGTGTTTGTTGCACTGTACAAGATGAATTCTTACCAATTATGCTTGAATTAATGGAACGAAAAGAGTCTATAGACCATATTATAATTGAAACTTCGGGTCTTGCGCTACCAAAACCATTATTACACGCATTTAATTGGCCTGAATTAAAACCTCAAATTACTGTAGACGCTGTAGTTACTATAGTTGATGCTGTAGGACAAGCAACAGGCGAAATTTGTGATCGTGCTAGAGTTGAAGCACAACGCCTAGCAGATGATTCACTAGATCATGAAACGCCTATTGAAGAATTATTTGAAGATCAATTATCCTGTGCAGATTTAATTGTGATGACTAAAAAGGACTTACTTAATCAAGACCAATTTGAAGAAACACAAGCTATTATTGCTAATAAAATTAGACCTCATGTAAAAATAGTTAGCGCTAATAAAGGATCACTAAGTTCTGATATTCTACTTGGCATAGGAGCTCAAGCCGAAAATGATTTAGAAAGTCGTCATTCACACCATGAAGAAGATCACGCTAATGGACATGAACATGACCACGATGATCATATTGACTCAGTTGTAGTAGATATAACGGCTCCTCATACACAAGAAACTTTAATAGCAACGCTAAAGCAAATTATTGAAGAACATGAAATATACAGAATAAAAGGTTTTATTAATATTCCTGAAAAACCAATGCGCATGGTTTTACAAGGTGTATCTAAACGTTTTGATAGCTATTTTGATCGTAAATGGAAAGAAAATGAAACCCGAAAAACAAGTTTAGTTCTCATCGGAGATGAATTAAAACATAAAAATTTACAAGAAATTATCAACGAAAGATTAAATTAAAAATATATTCAAAATAAAGAGGACTTAAAAATAAATAAAATTATCGTTTGTATTCCTTCTGTTACTTCTCATAAATCAACAAGAAAAAACTTAAGAAAAAAACAATATTCTTTCTTTTTAGTCCCCTTTTATTTTTTAATTTTAAATCATATAAATGCATTTAATACCTACCATTCCCGGAGGCTGGAATCCTAATGAGGACGGCGTTTTTTACATAGAACAATCTAAAGGTGATATTGTTTTTTTATCTGCTGCGGATACTGAAATAAATTCTTTAAACAATGCTTATAAAGAACTGATTAAGAGTTTAAATAAAACAAAAACACCTACTCTAAGAATGAGTAACCTTACTTATCTAAAACAAGAATTAACCATAGATAAATATGTTGAAGAAGTAATTGGCCAATCAAAACTTGTTATATGCAGATTACTTGGTGGTATTAGTTATTATCCTTATTTAATAGAATCTATCCAAACAGAATGTAAAAAAAGAACATACCAGTACTTTTTTTATCAGGCTATGATACGCCAGATCTTGAATTAATAAATCTATCCAATGTTAATCTCTCTATTTCCGATTTAGTTTGGAAATATTTTTGTGCTGGAGGAAAAGATAATTTAATAGAACTATTACGTTTTCTTCTACATCATTTTTTTCAAGGAAAAGAATTAACTTATAAAAGCCCTCAACGCACACCGGATTTATTTTTATATAATTTAGAAACGGGCATCTTAACCAAAGAACAAGCCTTTAGTACCGCATTTAATACCATCATTTTAGTATATAAATCACATTATTTATCCGATAATTTAGAACCTGTACAGGCTATTTACAAAGAGTTAAAGAAAAAGAACCTTTTTCCTATCATAGCCTTTATCAATAATCTCCGAGATAAAAACACTTGCGATGAATTATATGAATTACTAACTCAAGCTCAAAATCATCCTTTAAGTTCGATCATTAACACCACTAGCTTCTCAATAAAAGCACTAACAGAAAACGATCATGATTTCATCTTTCAAAAACTAAATATTCCCGTCATTCAAGCTATTTTTGCGTCTTGTACTAAAACTATATGGGAAGATAATTTGTTTGGATTAACACCTACTGATGTGGCAATAAATGTAGCCTTACCTGAATTAGATGGACGAATTATAACTACAGCCGTTTCTTTTAAAGTAGCTTTAGGTAAAGATGCAACAACTGATTCCGATATCTTAAAATACGAAACACACTCTGAAGGAGTAGATTTTGTTGTAGATTTTGCAATCCGTTGGCATGAATTACAATCTAAGATAAATTCAGAAAAACGCATTGCTTTAATCATGCCCAATTATCCAAACAAAGATAGTCGTTTGGCTAATGGAGTTGGACTCGATACTCCTGAAAGTATCATAAGCATTATCCGAGCTCTTAAAGAAAACGGATATGATTTGGGCAATTTTATTCCCAATTCCAGTGCGGAATTAATTCAACTAATAACACATTATATAACGAATGATATAGACACTACACAAATTCGTCCTTTTCAAGTTTCATTATCAATAAAAGACTTTTATACACACTATAACGTCCTTTCACCTAAACTAAAAGTACAACTTGAAAAACAATGGGGAAAACCAGAAAATTCTCCCTTTTGTAAAGATGAAAAATTTGTTATTGCAGGTTTTCTATTAGGTAATATCTTTATAAGCATTCAACCTGCAAGAGGCTATAATCAAGATGAAAAAGCTATTTATCATTCACCTGATTTACCTCCAAGTTATCATTATTTAGCCTATTATTTTTGGGTAAACCATATTTTTAAAGCAAATGCTATTATACATGTTGGCAAACATGGAAATTTAGAATGGTTACCGGTAAAAGTGTTGCTCTAAGTAAAGAAAGCTGTTATCCCAGATTACTACTAGAAGCCATTCCGCATTTTTATCCCTTCATCGTAAATGATCCAGGAGAAGGAACCCAAGCCAAACGGCGTAATCAAGCAATCATTTTAGATCATCTTATTCCTCCTATGACTCGTGCAGAAAATTATGGTGTTTTAACAAAATTAGAACACCTAATAGATGAATACTACGAGGCCTTTACATTGGATAATAAACGAGCTACTTCTTTAAAAAAACAAATCAAAACATTAGTTCAAGAAACACATTTAGATACCGATTTAAAAACTTCTGTAAACGATATAGACGTATTATTAGTAAAACTAGATAGTTATTTATGTGATTTAAAAGAAGCTCAAATTAGAGATGGTTTACATATTTTTGGAAAAGTTCCTGAAAACAATCAATTATTAGATTTACTCATTGCCTTACACCGTTTACCTTCAGGAAAAACAAAAGGAATAACACAAGCTTTAGCAATTGATTTAAAATTAGATTTTGATCCCTTACAATGTAATTATGCTGATCTTTTCCAAAAGAAATCCAACAAGTTTATTGTCGGACTATTGGAGATGTCGTTGAACAACTAGAATATATATCGCGAACTTGTTTATCTTCTTTTTTGTTAAATAAAAACAAAACAGGTTATTTTTATTTTAATGAGGTTCTACAATTTATAATGGATACTACTTATCCTAAAATACAACAAACTACTAATGAAATTACTAATTTAATAAATGGATTAAACGGAAAATATATTCCTTCAGGAAGTTCAGGAGCTCCTACAAGAGGACGTTTAGATGTATTACCAACCGGCAGAAACTTTTATTCCGTAGATGTACGTACTATTCCTTCTCCAACAGCTTATACATTAGGAGTTAAAAGTGCTAATTTAATTATTGAACGTTATTTACAAGAAAACGGTGAATATCCTGAAACTATTGGATTATCTGTTTGGGGAACATCGACTATGCGAACAGGAGGAGATGACATTGCACAAGCTTTTTCTTTAATGGGGGTTAAACCTATTTGGGAAGGAGCAAATCGAAGAGTTATTGATTTTGAAATCATTTCACCTCTAAACCTCAAACGACCAAGAATAGATGTCATGCTACGCATTTCAGGTTTTTTTAGAGATGCTTTTCCTGATGTTATTTCTTTATTCAATAGAATTGTTGAACGATTGGCTGAATTAGACGAAGATCCCGAGATAAATCCAATTAGAAAACGTTTTCTAAAAGAAAAATCAGAATGGATAAACAAAGGTATTACAGATGAAAAAGCTCATAAAAGGGCTTTATTTCGTGTTTTTGGATCTAAACCCGGCGCATACGGAGCAGGATTACAAGCTGTTATTGATGAAAAAAATTGGCAAACCAAAGAAGATTTAGCAAAAGTATATATGCAATGGAGTGGTTATGCTTATGGTAGTAACAGAATAGGAGAATCTGCACATGAAGTCTTTGAACAACGTTTATCAGACCTTCAAATTGTAATGCACAATCAGGATAATAGAGAACATGACCTCTTAGACTCTGATGATTATTATCAATTTCAAGGCGGTTTGAGTAATGCTGTACAAGTAATTAGCGGCAAACAACCCAAAATCTATTTTGGTGATCATTCGCGCCCTGATAATCCAAAAGTAAAAACACTTAAAGAAGAATTACTAAAAGTATATCGCTCACGCGTAGTAAATCCAAAATGGATTGAAGGTATAAAACGACATGGTTATAAAGGTGCTTTTGAAATGGCAGCCACTATGGACTATCTATTTGCCTATGATGCAACTACCGATATGATTGATGATTTCATGTACGAAGGAATTACGCAGGAATATTTATTTAATCCCGAAAACAAAAATTCATTGAACAAGTAAATCCATGGGCTTTAAAAGATATGACAGAACGTATGTTGGAAGCTATCCAACGCGGTATGTGGAAAGATCCTCAACCAGAAACAATCGAAAAATTACAACAACTTTTTATAGATGTGGAATAAAGACTGTTTTTTTATAAGATGTATTTTGACTAAATTTGAAGATGTTTGTGCGTTTTTCACAGACTGACGTTGTATGACTCTTTAAGACAACATAACAACTATGACAAAAACAAAAATACTAATTGCAGGAATTGGAGGAGTAGGCGGCTACTTTGGTGGACTTTTGGCAAATCATTTTTATAATAATGAAAATATTGAAATCAACTTTTTTGCTCGAGGACAACACTTAAAAGAGATTCAAGACAAGGGTTTGAAAGTAATAAAAGGAAATAATGTATTGATTGCCAAACCAACCTTAGCTACAGACAATCCAACCGAAATTGGCATTTCAGACTTTATCATTGTAGCCACAAAAAGCTACGACCTTGAATTAGCTATGCAGCAATTAAAGCCTTGCATAAATCAAGACACCATCATTTTACCATTGCTTAATGGTGTAGATAGTAAAGAACGAATTAAAACCATTTTTCCCAACAACCTTGTTTTAGATGGTTGTGCTTATATAGTTTCCCGTTTAAAACAAGTTGGCGTAATTGAAAATAGCGGTAACATTCAAACACTTTATTTCGGGCTTGACAACCTTATTAATGACCGATTACTGTTGCTCGAAAATTTATTAAAAGAAGCAAACATAGAAGCATTTCTATCAAAAAATATTTCAACAATTATTTGGGAAAAATTTATATTTATTTCACCGACAGCAACGGTTACTTCTTATTTTGATAAGTCTATAGGGGAACTTATTATTGACAATGAAAAACTTAAAACGACTACGACACTAATAAAAGAAGTAATACAAATAGCAAAAGCAAAACAGATTTTTATTTCGGACAACATCACAGAAAAAACTGTAAACAAATTAAAAGCATTACCTTTTGAAACAACATCATCAATGCACACTGACTTTAAAAACAACAAGCCTAAAAACGAATTAAAATCATTAACTGAATATGTTATTAACGAAGGACAAAAATATAATTTAGAAACACCCGTTTATAAACAGATACATACAGAACTCAAAAAGAAAAGTAATATATAATCTAGTAAATCAGTTGAGTTGTATTTTAAACTCTTTTCATTCCTTAAAGTCTTTATGAGATCCCTCCTTGCGTCGGGATGAAGAGCGCCGAATCATTTTTTATAGTGAATAAATCCCTTTTCTGTTTGTCACTCCGACGCAAGGAGGAGTCACATAATCTAATTCATTTTTTGAGCGTACTGTGTTGTTTACTTTATGTGATCCCTCCTTGCGTCGGGATGACAAGAGCGCCGAATCATTTTTTATAGTGAATAAATCCCTTTTCTGTTTGTCACTCCGACGCAAGGAGGAGTCACATAATCTAATTCATTTTTTGAGCGTGCTGTGTTGTTTACTTTATGTGATCCCTCCTTGCGTCGGGATGACAAGAGCGCCGAATCATTTTTTATAGTGAATAAATCCCTTTTCTGTTTGTCACTCCGACGCAAGGAGGAGTCACATAATCTAATTCATTTTTTGAGCGTGCTGTGTTGTTTACTTTATGTGATCCCTCCTTGCGTCGGGATGACAAGAGCGCCGAATCATTTTTATAGTGAATAAATGGCTCACATATTTTTTTTGGGATTAGTTTGATTTAACGCAGATTCCGCATTAGACTTCATGCGCGAGATGAATAGGCAAAAAGGAACAAAAAATTCTTGTAGATAAGGAGCAAAAGCCGTAATCCAGTCATAGTTTATCACTTTGACCTCAAGGGAGAAATTACATTTATTTAGCGTGAGTTCGACTTAAGAAAACTTTTAACTTGCTAATAAACAGTTCTTTCATATTTCTTTGAGGAACTTTTTGTGACTTTATGTAATAGCTATACAACGAAAAACACAAAGAAAGCACTAACGGAAGCGCAAAGATCTTATGTAATACACTAATAACCAATGCTTTTCATATCGAACTCACGTTAATTTATATTTTTAAAGTACCATTTTACATACTACTTTTTTTTAAATCTCCTTATATAAGGATTTTTATTATTTTACTTCGGGTTGTTTCTTTCTTTTATACAAAAATAATTGCCATTTTTCTTCGGCTACTCCTGCTTTGTCCATTTCAGCACGACCTAAAATGAAAAATAAATCGGAAAGTCTGTTAATATACGCTGGAATATAATCATCTACTTCATCTTCTTTCATTAAACTTACTAATAAACGTTCTCCACGACGTATTTGTGTACGTACTACATGACATAGAGCTGAAATTTCATTCCCTCCCGGAAGCAAAAAATAATCTGATTTAGTTGTCATGGCTGATTCTAACTCATCAATCCAATTTTCACAAAAAAAAGGACCATCCTCTGGTTTTGGATTAGGATTTATTTTTTTACAGTCTGATGGCCGTGCTAAATGGGACATCATATCCATCATATCTTTCTGAATTTTGTGTAGGTTCGACTGCCATTCATGTGTAACTCCTAACTTGGCACGTAATAAACCTATAGTAGAATTTACCTCATCTAATGTTCCGTAACAATCTACACGAACATCATCTTTATATACACGACTTCCACCAAATAAGCCGGTTTTACCTGTATCTCCTTTCTTAGTATATATTTTCATATCTTAAATTTATTTCTGAATAGTTTATTCTTTCTTGTTTTTCAATAATTTATCTTTTGCTTTTGCTTTTGCTTTTGCTTTTATTTTAATAAACTATAGATTCATAATTTACTTTCATTTGATTTGCCAATTTTTTAGCTAAAGCCAATTTTACAAAACCTTTTTCGGTATCAATAACTGTAGTGTGTTTATTTATTTTTAGATATGTCTTAAAATAAGAAACGGCTTCTTCAAATGGGTTTTGAGTTTTTCCTTCATTTACTTTACCATCAGTCATGATATATAAAAGTGTTTCTTTTTCTAAGTTTTTTGATTTTAAAAGTTGTTTTACTAAATAGAATCCTGCCCTCAAGTTTGTTTTTCCTCCTGAACGTAATTGTTCTATTTGCGCAATAAAATAGTCTATATTTTGTGTAAATTTTAAAATAATTGTAGCTGTTCCATTTTGTAGTGCCACAGCAGAAAGCCATATTTTTTTATTTTTAAATTTTAAGAGTGTTTCTGAAATCATTCCTTTAATAAACGAAATTTGTTGATCTTTAATCATTGAACTACTAGAATCTATCAAAAATACTAAATGAATTTTGGCTTTTGAAATTGTTTTTTTATAGTGGATTTTAATTTTTTTAGTGATTAGATACTCTTTTACTGTATTTAGTATATTAATAGTTGTTGAAGTTTTACCAAAAATTTGGGTTTTATTTTTTTGAATAATTGGACGCTCAAAAACGAATCTTTTTGTGGATTGAGTTTCTGGGGTATTAATTTTTAAAAACTGATTTGTGGCTGTAGCTTGTAGCAAATAATCTTTTAATTCTGTACTTCTATTTTCTGCTCCATTATCTTTATTTTCTGCTTCATTCTCTTTATTCTCTTCTTTGTTTCCTTTTGCTTGATTATTTTCGGGAAAATATTTTGCTCTATGATTCAAAACTAAAGGTGCTATTTTTTCTAAGTGTACGGTGGTTACTTCTTTGTAATTTTGAAAAGCGGCATAAGCTCGACTCGCTTTCATTAATAAAATATCTGCTCGCAACCCTTCCACTTGATGAGCAATACATATTTCGGCTATATTCTCTCTTATTTCATTAGAAAGATAAATATTTGAAAGTTCTCTTCTGGCACTTGTTATTTGATCAGCTAATTTTTTTTCTTGATCTTCAAATTGGATACAAAATAGATTTGAATCTAAATCAAAATTCAAACGGCGGTTTACAATTTCTATTCTAGTTTGTTTATCAGTTGGTGTTTTTATAGTTACGGCTAATCCAAAACGATCTAATAATTGCGGTCGTAAATCACCTTCTTCAGGATTCATAGTTCCTACTAAACAAAATCTACTATCCAACCATTTAGAAATGGAATCACGTTCTAAAAAATAACCTCCACTAGAGGAAGCGTCTAATAAAATATCTATTAAATAATCATTCAATAAATTTACTTCGTCAATATATAAAATACCTTGATGTGCTTTAGATAATAAGCCTTTTTGTACTTCTATCTTTTTATCGTTGATCAAAGTTTCTAATTGAATAGAACCCAAAACACGATCTTCTGTAGCACCTATGGGCAAATTAATAAATGGGAAATGGGTTGTTATATTTTTCATTAGATTTTGTAAGGCTCGAACAGTAGTTGTTTTACCTGTTCCTTTATCACCTTGAACTAAAACGCCCCCTAATGATGGATCAATCATACATAAGAGCAAAGCCAATTTAAAATCATCTTGTCCGTAGATAGCTGTAAAAGGAAAACTTTTTTGTTCCATCATATTTAACTATTTATAGCATTATAAATCCAAAGAAGTCCGATAAATATAGAAAAAATCCCGACAATAGCATTCATTATTTTAAAGGCTATTTGATTTCGTTCAATAAAGCGAGAAACTGAAAAAGTTAAAACACAACTGTAAGTAGTCATGGCAATAATAATTCCTATACTTTGCAAAATAATAATTCCTATGGCTGTATAAGAGTCTTTAGATGCCATAACTAATGCAATAGAACAAGCACCTCCAGTACCTGCTAATCCGTGTAACATTCCTACCCAAAAGGTACGACTCAATAGATTCATAGAAATTTCTTCGCCTTGTTTACCGTGTATGTGCAAAACGTTTGTAGTATGTTCATGATCTGGAATAGCTCTATGATCTGCCATTATTTTTTTAAGCTGATGATTCCGACGAATTGCTGATATTCCTAACCAAATCATTACGGGTCCTACTAATATTTCGGCATAAGTGGAAAGATTAAGTGGCAATGTAGATTTTAACAATAATGCAAAAGCACTAAAAATTAATAGAGATACTGAATGTCCCATAGCCCATTGAGAAGAACGCCATAAAAGTTTGCCTAAGCTAATTTTGTTACTTTTTCGTTCTGATGCTAATACTGAAACCGCCACCATGTGATCGGGTTCAAAAGAATGTTGTATCCCTAATAGAAGTGAATCTGTAAATAAATAGCCTATCATTTTGTATTCTTTTTTATAAATTTATATTTTATTAATAACTGATTAATTCAAACGGTTCGAATATTCTCGAAGAAATAGTTTTGTATACTGGAATTTGTTCATCACATTAATTTTGCTTTTTGACTTACTTTTTACATCTAATTGTTATATTTTTTTTATAAGGTTTATTTTTAGTTTTTGTTGTAATATTTTTTTGTATCCTTTTATGATAGTATTCTTTTTCTTTGTTACTTACTGTGTTTGATTAAACCCAAATTACGTTTTGGAAACTTATTCCATATAAAATGACTTGAATCAAAAAAATAGTTTTTTGTCTTCCCTATAGTACAACTCTTATTTTGGTCTATTTTCATTTTCTTTTTTATACTCATCACAAACTATATCGCGTAATCTGGTTTAAAATATCTGCTAACTAATTACCTCATCATTTGCGTTAATCAAAAAAACCTTTAATTCTATATTTGGAATATGTTTTTTACAAACGTCATAACAATGTTGTTGTAATGATTGAAAAAAGGGTTCTTCCATTGTAAAATCAAAAATTTCAGTAAGTCTTCTTGCCATATTTAGATTTAAAATAGGGGTACATTTTTTGTCTGTATAACCACATTTTCTAGCCATTTGATAAATAAATTCTTTATCCCAAGTCGATTTTCCACTGTGAGTATCTAATTCACCTTGCGCCAATTTAGCTGCTTTACCTATCATGATTCCTATATTTACTTTTTTTAACGAAACTGAATTAATTTTTGTCAAAGTATCACCAATCCAATTCCCGTATTGTATGAAAGCGATGTCGGGTAAATAAGAAAATTGCTGTTTTAATAAGTTTTCGGATCGCCCTCCTGAATTAATGACAATTTCAGTACAACCATTTGCTATAGCCACATCTATTCCTTGCGTAATACTGGCAATATAGGCGGAAGAACTAAATGCTTTAACAATTCCTGTTGTTCCTAAAATTGAAATTCCGTTTAAAATTCCGATTCGGGAATTGAGTGTTTTTTGGGCTATTTCTTCCCCATTTTCTACAAAAATTTCAACATTTATTCCTTTATCGCATTGTAATTTATGTTTTATAAAATTGAGCGTATCTGTAATCATTTTTCTTGGAACAGGATTAATTGCGGGTTCTCCTACTGCAATGGCTAATCCCGGTAAAGTAACTATTCCTACTCCTTTTCCTTGTAAAAAACGAATTTCTTTTGTTTCATTTAATGAAATAGTACAACCAATAGTGGCTCCGTGTGTAACATCAGGATCATCTCCTGCATCCTTAATGGTTGTACAGGTTACGGATTCTGAATCTAAAAAACAAGAGGTTATAACAAAGGTTGCTTTTTGCCCTAAAGGTAAGGTAATGGTTACTTCTTTAATTTCTCTTTGTTCTAAAAGACTTATAAGAGCGGCTTTAGCACAGGCTGTAGCACAGGCTCCTGTGGTATAACCATTGCGTAAAGGTCCTTCAGGTACTGGAAGTAGAGCCATTTTTTATTTTTTTAAAAGTATAGAGTTAAACAAATCCATTTCATTTGAAACAAGTATAAAACTACTCGGTATAGGTTTTCTTTTGATAATGATAATGGGGATATTACAAATTTTAGCGGCCTTTATCTTTATTGATAAATACCCAGATTCACCGCTTTCTTTAGTCAGGATAACATCACAATTATATTTTTTTATAATATTAATTTCATCATTCAGATCATTATTTGGAAATTCTAAAATCATTTTTTTTATTGGAAAACCCGATTTTTTTGCTATTTCTAATGACGTTTTTTTGGGTAAAATTCTAAAATAAGTAGTTTTTTTTCCCAATAAGATTTTAATTTTTCTATAGTTTGTACTCCTGTTAAAGCCAGTAAGGTAGAAAAGGCATTGTTATTTAGATAATCTATTACTTCTTGATAATTTTTTTTATAAATGATCTTGTCTGAAATTATTCTTTCGGGGTATTTTCTTTCAAAACGAATAACGGGAATTGACAAGATACGATGTGCTTCTTCTATACATTCATGTAATAATTCAGCAAAGGGATGAGAGGCATCAATAATCGTTTGAATGTTATTTTTTTGGCAAAATTGAATGAGTTCATTGGGTGTAAATACACCAAAACGGTAAATTCCAAATTGATTATTTTTATCAAATTCAATCTCTGTTTTGGTAGAATAATAGTAAACTAAAGCTTCTTTTTCTAGAAGCTTTGTTACTTTTTTTCCTTCTGTAGTACCTCCAAAAACTAATAGCATTTTTATTAAATTCCGAAATTGTTTAGTTGAATTATTGATTGATTTTTACTTCTTTTCCTGTTCTAAAAATATGTTTCCATTCAGGATTGTATAAAAAGGAACGATTTTTTCTGGCTCCAATGGCTGCTCCAACAATGACTAAGGTTGTTAAGGTAAGTTTGTTATCACGAATTATTTGTGCTAATTCAGTAAGTTTTCCTATAAATACTTTTTCATCTTGCCACGTAACTCTATACAAAACAGCTACTGGTGTATCCTCTGGATAATGTTCTAATAATTGTTCTTGAACTGATTTGGCAATGGTAGCACTCAAAAAGATACACATAGTGGCTTGGTGTTTTGCCATTTCATTTAACTTTTCATTTTTAGGAAGAGGCGTTTTTCCTTCTCCTCTAGTTAAAATAATACTTTGTACTACTTCGGGAATGGTAAATTCTGATTTTAAATAAGCGGCAGCGGCTTGAAATGATGAAATGCCCGGAACAATGGAATAATCCATTTGTTTTTCATCAAAAATGGTCATTTGTTCTTGAATTGCTCCGTATATAGATGGATCACCCGATTGCAAACGAACAATTAAATTACCTTTAGCATAGTGCGTACTCATAATTTCTATTTGTTCTTCTAAAGTCATACTCGCTGAATTACGTACAATAGCATTTGGTTTTGCATAATGTGTTAATTCTATTGGTATAAGGCTTCCTGCATATAAAATTAAATCGGCTGCTTCTAATAATTCTTTTCCTTTTACAGAAATTAAATCGGCTGCTCCGGGCCCTGCTCCTACAATTATTATTTCAGCCTTTCGTTGTGCCTTTTTATCTAATGATAGAGCTATTGTATGTTTTTTACCTGA
This sequence comes from Flavobacterium davisii, assembly GCF_019565505.1. GTDB lineage: Bacteria > Bacteroidota > Bacteroidia > Flavobacteriales > Flavobacteriaceae > Flavobacterium > Flavobacterium davisii. Next base: position 3,166,288 of record NZ_CP067378.1, on the reverse strand, counting down.
AACTAAGTGTATTTTTTTCTTTTCTAAAATTACTTCGTCATTTTGTGCTAATAGCATTGCAGATGACTCTGCAACACTATAAACGCCCAATTTGCTCATAACTATTTCTGATGGATTTAGAACCTTTTTTGAATTTAACTCGTTTGCCGTAAAAGTGATAAATGGTATTTGTAAGGTATTGGCTAAATTTAAAAAGGCTTCTTCATCATGTTTTACATCCAAAGAACCTAATGATTTTATAGATTCTACTGCTATGTTTTGTTGTTTTAATTCATTTTTAAATGATGTTTCTAACAAATCGGATTCAATTCCTCTAGAACAGCCCATACCCATAGTAATAACGGGGGCATAATAATATAAAGCGGGAATTGGAGCTTCATAAGTAGTATAAGTTACGGCTATAAAAAGTTCATATTTAGAAAAATTAATAGCATCATAATGATAATAAATAGTTACAAAATCGGGTTTATTTCTTTCTAAAAAAGTACAACCTCTATCTTTTATATCTAATAATACTGCCGTGGGTTTATTATTAACAAATAAGGAAATGATGGCATTCATTTCTAAGGTGCTTTTACTTTTCCAATTATATTCTTTTGATAATGTATCTAGGGCCCAAATATTTTGTGTATCACTAGAAGTTGTAATAACTGCTTGTGCTCCTAGTACTTTGGAAAGATTTTGGGTTATTGCATTAGCTCCTCCTAAATGTCCCGAAAGTACTGATTGCACAAATTTCCCTGCATCATCTATATTAATAATAGCGGGGTCTTTTATTTTATTTTGAATATAAGGAGCAATACTTCTTACACAAATACCTAGTGCTCCAATAAAAATAAAGGAATCAAATTTTTGAAAATTATTTTCTAAAAAAGAACTAATAGATTCTATTTCTGTTACATTATTATTTTTTCTAGTCGATACTAATATGGATTTTTGAAATTCTTTTTGAATAATTACTCCTAATTCAATTCCTTTATCAGTACTTGCTATAATTGCTGTTTTATTCATTTTTCTTTTTTTCTGCTGTTAATATAGTAATTGGATTATGGCTATCTAAATTAATTTCTATAGGGTCTAATAAATGGTAGTTAAACTTTTTGATCGTTTTAATAAAGGTTTCTTTGCTTTCTTTTTTTACAGCATTTATTACAATTTTCCCTCCTGATATGAGGTATTTGTCTATCAAGGAAATGAGTGCTTCTAACTTGTTACCGTGTCCTCCAATAAAAACACTATCAGGAGTAGGAATTGTTTTTAAATCTACTTTAAAAAAATCATGGATTATCTTCGTTATTCCGGGCGTAGAATGTTTTTTAGTGTTAATATCAAAAATTATACTACATTCTTCTCGTTTTTCAAAAGCTATGATATTTAAATGAGGAAATTGCGTTTTTGCTTCAATAGATACGGATCCTGTACAAAATCCTATATCCCAAAGGGTTTTTCTATTATATAAATCTAACTGGGATAGGCTAATTAAACGTATAGGCATTTTGGTAATCATATTAGGGCGATTTTCTAAACCTATAAATTCAACATCGCTAATTCCCATTTTTTTTTGTTTTTCTTCTTCTTTTATCAGTAGTATACAATTTAGTGGATCAAATGTTTTTTTAGCCGCTTCTATTAAACTTAAAGAGGTTATTTTTTCTTGTTCAGCGTCTAATGCTTCACCGACTATCATTTTATAATGATCAAAATTGTAGTCTAACATTCGTTGAGCTATTGTATTCGGATTTTTAGTAGTGTCTGTTAAAATTCCGATTAAGCTTGATTGTTTAATGAGTGCTATATCTAGTTCTTGCCATGAGCGTCCATGGACTGATGTATTGACTATATTTTGATATGATATAGTATTTTTGTGGCATAATAGCTGTAAACTGTTAAAGGTAGGATATACTTTTATATTAGCGTTAGGGTGATATTTTTTAATGGTATTGGCAAAACCATAAAATAACGGATCTCCTGAAGCAAAAACAATGATAGGTTTAGTTGCTTTTTTGTATTCATTAAAAAGAGTTGTTATGTTTTTGTTTATTTCAATCCAATGATGGATAATGGGTAATTTATTCTGAACCAATTCATAATGTCTTTTTCCTCCTGAAAAAAAGTGGTTTTCTTTTAATATTTTTTTTACCTCATCACTTAAAATAAAATGAGGATTATTAGAAATTCCAATCACATAATAATCTATAATTGACAATTGACTATTATCAACATTAAGTGTTGATGCAAAGGATAAATTATTACTCATACTATTACTCATTAATCAATTATTCTAACAACAGTATCTTTTTCTTTTCTTTTTTCCCAACGAAGTAGTTCTAATTCAGGTTGTGTATAAAACGTATCAACATATCCCACACATAAATAAGCAATTAACTTGTTTTCTTTTGGAGCATTTAAAATATTTTTAACTTTTTCTTCATTTAAAATACTTACCCAACCTATTCCTATATTTAAAGAGCGTGCTGTTAGCCACATATTTTGAACCGCACATACGACACTATATAATCCCATTTCAGGCATACTCGTTTGACCTAATACAGGGTTATTAGAGGGTTTATAAAATACCGCTATGTTTACAGGAGATTCTATAATTCCTTCTAATTTTAGTTTTATATATTCTTTTTGTTTCTCATCTTGAAAACAAGCAATGGCTTTATGATTTTCTTCGTCAAAACTTTGTTTTATCTGTTCTTTAACGGTCTTATTTTTTATAATTAAAAACTCCCATGGTTGCGAAAAACCGACAGATGGAGCATGTAAGGCAGAAAACAATAATTTATCTAGTAAATCATTATCAATGGTCTTATCTAAAAATCTATTGCCTCTTACATCTCTCCTATTTAGAATAATTTCTTCCAATAAGTTGGCTTCTTCTTTACTGAAGAGTTTTCCTTTTTTCATTTTATTTACTATTTATTGTATGAACTGTAAAGGCAGCATTTACGATACTTGCTGCTACATTACTACCTCCTTTACGTTCTCTAATAATCACATAAGGAATAGTTGTTAAAGCTTGTAATTTTAGTTTTGATTCTATTACGTTAACAAATCCTACTGGAACACCAATTACGCCCACAGGGTTTCCTTTTCCTTCTAATATCTGTTCGCATAATTCAAATAGTGCTGTAGGTGCATTTCCTATTACATATAAAGCATTGGGGTGTTTTTTTAGTGCTAATCGGATTCCTGCTTGACTACGGGTTATATTTTCTTGTTCGGCTACTATTGTTGCTTCTGGATCATTAAGATAGCAGAGCACTTGGTTTTTGTATTTATTTGAAAATTCTTTTGTTATACCTGATTGTACCATCGTTACATCGGTAATAATGGTTCCTCCGTTTTGGAGATAATCATTCCATTTTTGATAGAATCATTATTAGATAAATATAAATTTTCATATTCAAAATCGGCTGTAGTATGTATACAACGCATGACAGCCCATCTGTCTTCTTTAGAAAGATCGGTTCTTTTCAAATTTTGTTCAATTTGTCGAAAACTTTCATCTTGTATTTCTTGACCTGTATGGGGTTTTCGAGCTAAATATCCTCTTGGTGTTACTAAGAAATTTTGGAATTGATAGGTTTGTGAATTACCTATCATTACAAGTGAAAACATATCTACTATTTGAGTATCAAATTCCCCTAAAGTAGTTAGGATAATATGTTCATCAGGACGTGTAACTTGACGAATTACAGCAACTGGAGTTGAAGGACTACGATGCTCTAAAAAAATTTCTTTAAAACGATTAAGCTGCCAAAAACGTTTTTTGCTTCTTGGATTATATAATGATGTCACAAAATCACCTTTGGCAGCTGCTTGAATTCTATTTTCTATTGTAGTCCAAGGAGTCATTAAGTCAGATAATGAAATACAACAAAAATCATGTCCCAGAGGAGCTCCTAATTTTCCAGCCGAGGCTATAAATGCGCTGATTCCTCGGAATAGTTTGTAGGTCTATTTCTTTATCTGTTTGTGTACTGGCGTATTGGTAAACTAAAGATGCCATGGCATAAATACCTGCATCTCCTGAACTGATTACTACCACCTGTTTCCCTTTTTCACAAATATTAACCGCTAATTCTGCTCGAGCTTCTTCTTCTGTTAGTTCTTTTCCTATACATTCACAATTTTCTTTTAGTAAATGTTCTATAAATTGAAAGTAATAATGATAGCCTATCACCACATCAGCATTAGCCAAAACACTTTGTGCTAAAGGCAAAATATATTCTTGGCTTCCGGGTCCAATACCTACTACGCTTAATTTCATTTTCTTTTTTTTATAATTAACAATGAGAAATAAGGTATTTCTCTGTTTTTAATATCTTCTATATCGGTTGTAATGTATTGTTTGGTAGTACCTAATCGTTCACCATACAAAACTGTTAAATTATTGGATTCTAGAATATTCATTAAATTATGAATTATACTCCGTACTTTAATAAGTACTACTGTTTCATAATCTTTTAGTATCTTTTCTAGCTCATTATCGTTTTTAATTCGGGGGATAATGGCTATTTTTTCGTTTAATATAGCTAAAGGAACTTTATGTTCTGCTGCTCCTAATATAAATGAAGGTAGTCCTGCTATAATTTCAACATTTAGTTCTTTTTTTTGAATGTGTTCTAGTAGATAGGCAAATGTGCTATAAAATAAACTATCTCCTTCGCTTACAAAAGCAATAGTTAATCCTTCATTATAATCTTTTAGTATAGATTGAAAAGTGGCTAAATAAGTTGCTTCTGCTTGACTTCTATCATCTGACATTTGAAGAAACATTCCTACTAACTTTTTTTCATCTAACTGATGGTATTGCAGAATAGGTAAAGAAAAGCTTGTTGTTTTTCCATTAGCCAATAAAGAGCACGGATAATAAATTTTATCTGCATTTTGAAGTACTTTTAACCCTTTTAGGGTTATTAATTCGGGATCTCCCGGTCCTAATGAAACGGCATATATTTTTCCTTTCTTCATTGATTATTTCTTTACCAACTTTCTGTCGTTATTTGTTTTATTTAAATTCCTAATATTTTTTTTAAGGTTGTCAAACGGGATTTTTTAGTGACGATTTTATCTTCTTCTTCAAATAGGATTCCTTTTACGGCCAAATGATGGCCTATTTGCTCCTTACCTACTTCGGTTTCAAAACCTATAATTTGCGTTCGATATTTGCATAATTGACAGTTCATATTAGGATTTCCTTCTTCGGCTTCTTTTATACGTTCATCAATTGTTTGCAATAATAATTCATCGCATTCAAAGGAAGCGGTATAAAAATATTCTGTTTTTGAGTCTTTAGCAAATTCTTCAACTTGGGTATATATTTTTTTAGCAATACTCCTGTGAACAGGAATACTGGTAATACGATAACTCGTTTAAAAGGAAGTGTATCTACTAAAGTTAAACTTTCTTTTAATAATGGTTGAGTTACTCCTATATAAGTAGTAGTTGCAAAACCAAACCCCATGCCTTCCCATAGCATTCGAGTCATTTTTGCTATATCTGAATTAGCATCAGGATCAGCGGTTCCGCGTCCTACGACTAATAAACAGGTATCTTTTCGATCTATAGTTGTTAATTTGGTTTCAACTTTTTCTATTAATTTTTTGGAGAGTTGTAGTATTGAGGGGGTTATTCCAAAATGTTTTCCTAATATAATTTTCAAATCAGGATATTGACTTTGTATGGTATTCATTTCGTAAGGAATGTCATTTTTAGCATGACTTCCAGCAAAAAGAATAGCAGGAATGGCAATTATTTTTCTAACTCCTTTAGTATAAAGACGTTCTACTGCTGCTGCATAAATGGGATGTGAAAATTCTAAAAAACCATAATCTACCTCATAATTAGGATAACGCAGCTTTAAAAGACGTACTAGCTCTTTAAATCCAGTAACGCCTTCTGGATCTCTGCTTCCATGTCCACAAATTAAAATTCCTTTTTAGTATTCATTTTCTTGTACTATTTTAATTGGATTATGATCTATAGGAAAAGCATATTTTCCTAGTATAAAAACGACAGGCATTGGCACTGTTTTGATTTCTAATTTTTCCTCCATTTCATCTAAAGTTCCACTAAAAATGGTTTCGTCTTCTTGAGATACTTTCGAAATTGCGGATATATATAAGGTTTCATCAGGTGTAATTTTTTTAAAAGTGGTAATTACTTCTTTCAAATTTTTATACCCCATATACATGATAAGTGTAGTTCCTGTTTTTAGCATATTAGCTAATGCCTCTAACTGTTCTAAATCGTATGTAGCGGTATGGCCTGTACAAAACAGAACTGAATTCGTTTTGTTTCGTTCTGTAAGTGGAATATGTTGTGAGTTAGCAGCGGCAATTCCTGCTGTGATTCCGGGAATAACTTCAAAGGGAATATTTTTTTGGGTTAGAAATCGAATTTCTTCTGCTACTCTTCCATAAATAAAGGAATCACCGGACTTTAAACGGACAATTTTTTTTCCTTCTTGAGCATATTTAAAAAATAGCTCATGAATCGTATCTTGACGTTTCATGGCATCTTCTACATCTCCGTATTTTCGACCTACATATATTTTTTTGGCATTAGAGGATGTTAGATCTAGAATTTCTGATGATATTAAATTATCATATAAAATAATATCTGCCTTTTGAATTCTTTTAACGGCTTTTACTGTAAGTAACTCAGGATCTCTCGGACCAGCGCCTACAATACTTATAGTAATTGGTATTTGATATTCTAAATCCATATTTTTATTGTTCATTTAATAAGTCTAACGGATTGGGATACTTAAATGAATAGTTTAATTTTGTTTTGAGTTTATCTGAATTTATAATTTTATAGGATTCATTCGGACTAATAACAAATGTAGGTTTTTCTAAACCTATTTTTTCAGCTGCAAGTTCATAATATTCTTTCCGCTTAGGATGGATGTCGGTACTAGCATTAAATATTTCACCCCAAATTTCTTTAGCTATAATGGTTTGGATAATATTAATACAATCATCTTGATGAATTACGTTTATAGGCGCCTCTCCATTTTCCACTCCTTTTTGCCTGCTAAAAAACGCCACGGCATTCGATCATAACCGATTAATCCAGAAAAACGAATTATGGTGGTTTTAAACTGGATTTGATTTAAAAGCATTTTTTCTACTATTAATAAAGCTTTTCCACTATCTTTTTGAGGCATTCGTATTTCTTCTTCTGTTACGATTTCATTTGTATCAGGATAAACAGATGTAGAACTTATAAAAAGTATTTTTTGTATTTTACTTTTTAGTATTTCTGGTATTAATTGTTCAAATTGTTTGGTATGAAATAGAATAATATCAGCTCTTCTCTTAGGTGGAAAATTAATTATCAGAATATCCGAATCTAAAAATTCTGTTATTTCTTGTCCTTCAATATCGGTATCTGTTACTGAAATGAAGTAAGGTAAAATTCCTTTTGTTTTAATAAAGGAATTTTATCAAGATTTGTAGTAGAGCCTTTTATTTCATAGCCTTTTTTTATTAGACTTTCTGCTAGAGGTAATCCTAACCAACCGCAACCTAATAGACTTATTTTTTGTCTTTTCATTCGCTTTCTGTTATTCTTATTCTTGAACGAAGATACAAATCAAAATAAAGGAAAAGGATAATTCCTAGGAATCCTATACCTATTAAATTATTTTGTAAATCGTTTAATTCTAAATTAGAATTAAAAAGAGTTATTATTTTATAAATGGGAATAATAAAACACATTATGGTTATTAATATGTTTAATTTAAAACGATGTTTTTGAATCTTAGTCCGGTCAAATGTTTTTAATAATTTACTTAATAAGTAGGAATCTATTGTTCCTGTAAACATTAATCCTATGGAAAAGACAACGCCTCCTACTACTGAAAATAACCAATGATGAGTTCCTGAAACGGCTAATCCAAAGGCAGCAATTTGTGATGATGTGTCAAATATAAAACCAAAGATAACTCCTGTTATAAATACTGTAATGGGATGGATACTTTTATCTAAGAATTTAGGTATTAAGTATTTTTTTATATTCAAAGAATAGGTTGTTTCTGACTGTAATAATGTTATTATATTCCTAATTCCCATAGTAAATAGTAAAAACATAGGCAACCAATTAAGTAAGGAATCAACCCAAATAGGGACTTCAAAATTATTTTTCAGATAACTCAATACCAATGCTATTAGTGTAACCATTACACCATGTCCTAAAGTAAATAGGGTTCCAACCCATTTAGACCAAGTATCATTTTTTTCATGTAGTCGATACGTATAATTATCTATTACGGTAATATGGTCTGGATCTAGACCATGTCGTAAACCTAAAATAAATAAAATAAGTAAGGCTGATAAGTTGTTGCTTAATAGTTCCATGAGTTGATAACTTAATTTTTAGAAGAAATAGGAAATGCTTCCTTTTATAAAAAAGGGGGTTCCGGGTGTATTATGAAAATCTGTCACTGCTTCTGTTTCATTTTTCAATCGTGATTTATCATAAAATTGTGCTTCATCCCATTTTACATTAAATATATTTTCAGTAGAAAGGCTCATTTCATATCGTGGTCTAGTATATCTAATAACTAAATCTGTTATGGTATAAGGCTTAGAAAATATAGATCCGTCTTCAACAGCAGGACGTTCTCCCATAAAACGATAGCGTAAACTGGCGTTAATACCATTCTCTAACTTTAAAGTTAAGCCTCCTGTTGAGTTCCATCTAGTATATAAAGGAATCAGATTTTCTTCTTTGGGAGCTTCTTTTAAAAAACTATATGCGTAATTTAAGTTCGTATCTGCCCATAAAAAATCTGTGAATTGGATTTTTAAAGAGGCATCTATCCCGTATTTTCTACTGGAACCTAAGTTTTCAAAGCTTCCATCATCTGAAATAAATTTAAATTCGGAACCACTATCAGTCCACCAAGCTGTAAAATTGAAAATAGATTTTTTGTATAGCTTCATTATAAGGCCTAAATCAAGACTTTGAGACTGCGGAACAGGATTACTGGCAGTGGGATCTTTACTGACTGCTGTATGTGCATAATTGGAATGAAAACCTATACCCCATTTTGTAAATATTGTCAAATTAGAGGTAGGATTAAAATATAATTGTGCCTTTGGGTTAAAACGGTAGACCGCTTTTTTGCCTGAATTATTATCATTTATTTTGTCTTTTAAATAAAAATCGAAAAGCTCATTTCTAAAGCCTAATTTGAGTGACCATTTAGGAGCAAACTGCCAATCTTCGTCTACATATAAACTATAATTAGTAATTGCTACATGATCATTTGCTGCTTTGCTCAAAAACGCTCTTTTTAAGACATAATCTCTCCCTAATCCTAATATATCGGTTCGAGTAACAAACCCGACTTCTGAATATAATTTTGTTGTTCCTACATTATCTAATCTATTATAAACACTTTTTAATCCAAACAAATCTCTTTTTTCCCACTGTAATATTTCATCTCCGTTAATAGGATCGTTCATAAAAAAAGTGAAATTTGAAAACAAGTCGAATATGTTTTTGGAATAATAGAATTGATTTTTCCAAGATTGAGTTTCATTTAACTTTGTATCTAATATTAGATTTGTATTAAGTCTTGAAGCTATTCCTCCTTCAGAATCATCTATAGAACCATATCTAGATAAAGTCCCCTTTTCTATGGCTCTTAAAGGTAATTGTCCAGAAGCATTCCAGCTACTTGAAAAATAGGATCCTGACAATACAAGGGCTGTTTTATTGGTAAGTTGAGCATTGTATCTTCCAAAAAAATTAAATCTTTTAAATTTTAATTTGCTTTCAAAAAAACCATCTGTATAATTGTATTCTGAAGCAAAATAAGCATTATCATTCCACTTAGAAACTAAATGTTTTTGATCTAGCACTTGAAGCATTGCTAAAACTCTTTGGGTATTAAATAAACCTGATTCTAGTTTAATATTATTTTTTTCTAAACGATATTTAGAATTAAATTGAGCTGCTCCTGCTACTGAAAAATCACCAAGACTTGCTTCATAAGGTCCTTTAAAAAAATGAACGTTTCCTATGGTTTCAGGAATCATAAAGTGCATATCTGCATACCCTTGTCCATGTGCATGAGAAGGCAAATTAGCTGGTATTCCATCCATTTGAATAGAAAAATCTGTTCCGTGATCATTATCTGTTCCTCTAACAAAAATTTGTTCTGCTTTTCCTCCACCTGCATGTTGTGCAATAAATAATCCAGGAACTGCTCTCAGTAAATCTTGTCCTGATTTTATTGGTTGTAATTGTAAACTAATTTGATCTATTTTATTTTCTTGCTTTTTGGCAAACGCTGTTGTAATTACTAGTTCTTCTAGATTCATTACATTATGTAATAAGGAAACATTTAGTAATTTTTGTTCGTTCTTTTTAAAATTTATTTTTAAACTAATTGAATCATATCCTATATGAGTAATAATAATCGTTTTTAATCCCTCTGAACTAAATTGTAATGTATATGATCCATTTTCTTCTGATACGGTACTTTCTCCTGATTCTTTTACTTTAATGGTTGCTCCTACAATTTTTGTTTGATTTGTGGCATCTAAAATAAAACCATGAATCGTACTTTGTGCTTTTATGTTAGAAAAAAGAATAAGAATGAAAAAATACAAAACCAATTAAATAGTTTTGTGAAAAAATTATTTTTCTTTTTTTAGGTTCGATTATACTATTTGAAGAAAATAATAGGTCTTTTTTTAATAATGTATTTTTTAGAATATGAGTTGTAACTATTCCTCTTGAAGTTTCAATATCTACTTCCTTATACCAAGTATTTTCGGGTTGGATATTTACAATAGGTCCTTTTTTACAAAAACCTTGACATTTAGTTCGAATGGTATGAACTTCATCGTTTAATTCTTGTTCTGTCAGAGTTTTTCGAAGTACTTGAATGTTTTCTTCTGCTCCATTATCTGTACAACAAGTACCATTACATAAATAAATAATTTTTTTAATCTTTGATAGATCCTTTGACATCTTAATTTTTTTTTCGTTAATAATCCCGTTAACTGATTATAAACGACCATAGAAAAAGGACGTGTGAAATAAAGGAAGCATTATATTCACTCATTAGCCTTTACTCCGAAAGCCGCGAATCAATGCAAAGGCAGGTCTTCTGACTTGTTCCAATTATAACGCCTTCCCGTTTTATTTTGAAATGAAAATAGTGGCTAATTGTTATAATCTTTTTTTAGAACTTACAGCAGCGGGTACTGTTCCAGATTTACACTGGATTCCCTTTTAATTTGTTTTCATTTCTTGAAAACAAAACCATTGCGGTTACGAAAGTACAAAAAACTAATAGAGTTTGTTTAAAAAAACTAAATCATCGTGATACATTATTAAAAAAATAAAAAATACTACATTTTATTAATAATATAGTTACAATTGAAATTAATGCAACGGCATGATTTATAAAGGATACTTTTTTAAATTCGGAATGCTTAATTATTCGAGTATTTATTCCTATAAATGGTTTTTCAACTAGTTTTCCATAATATATATTAGGTCCTCCAAAACGACAATTCATGATAGCTGCTAAAGCTGATTCTGGATAACCTGAATTAGGGCTTGCGTGTTGGTTTCCAAATTTTAATACAAAAGAAAACAAGTTAGGTTTTCCGCTGATTATAATCATCAAAAAAGCCGTAATTCGAGCTGGCACATAGTTTACTACATCATCTAATCGAGCCGCAAATTTTCCAAAATAAAAATACCTATCGCTTTTATAACCAATCATAGAGTCCAAAGTATTGATCATTTTATAGGTCATCATGAATGGTAATCCTCCGATAGCGTAATAAAAAAGTGGTGCAATTACGCCATCACTCAAGTTTTCAGATAAAGTTTCAAAAACGGCTATTCTTATTTGATTTTCTGAAAGTGTCGTAGTATCTCTTCCTACAATCCAAGATAGTCGTTTTCTTCCTGCTTCTATTCCTTTTTCTTCTAATGTATTAAATACTTCTTTTCCTTCTTGGATTAAACTTTTGTTAGCCAAGCCATAAAAAATGAAAAGACAGGCAAATAGACTATAAAGAATGGGATTAAATTCTAATAAAATATTTGATAAAAAATAAAAAAATAAAAAGACAAAACTACATAATACAAATGTTAGAAAAATTCCTTTTATAAATCGAAATTTTCCTTTATTTAAAAGTTTTTCTCCTAAATAAATTGTCGTACCAAAAAGTCTGATAGGATGTGGTAACCATCTAGGATCTCCTAATAATAAATCTAATAAATAACCTATAACCAAAGGTCCTAAAAAAATAATTAAAGAATGATCCATTGATTAATAGCGTTTATTAAAAGTTGATTTTCTGGTGGTTTTTGAGTAGCTAATCTAAAATATTGTGATGAAAGTCCTTTAAAATTACTGGCATCTCGAATAAGTAATTGATGATTCTTTAGAAGATATTCCTTTAGTTCTGAAGCTGTTTTTATATTTGTTTTACACAAGAAAAAATTAGTTTTTGTTGGATAAACTTCTATATCTTTAATTTGCTGTAAGGTGTTTGCAAATTGAGTAGTATCTGCTATTATTTTTTCTATAGGTAATACAATATTAGAAGCATTTTTAACTATATATTTTCCCGCTTCAATTGCCATAGTGTTTACAGACCAAGGCATTTTAAAGGTTTCTATTGCTTGAATATTTTGTTTTTGACTCATCATATAGCCTAATCGCAAACCGGGTATAGAATATGTTTTAGTTAATGACTTTACTATCAATAAGTTTGAAAAATTAGAAATTTCATCAATCATAGAAATTTTACTTTTTGTAAAGTCTACATAAGCTTCATCTATTACAAACAAGACTTTGGGATTATTTTCTAAAAGAGAATGAAGTATTTTTTTTCAAAAATAAATCCTGTTGGGTTATTTGGATTACCTAAAAAAACAGCTTGTGTAGAAAAATGATATTTTTCGTGTACATCTGACCATTTTATATAATCTAATGTTATGTCATAGCTAGAACAAGCGTCATTATATTCTGCAAATGATGGTATAATGATGGTGGCTGATTTTTTTTGTAAAAAGTGTGCAATCAAATAAAATGCTTCGGTAGCACCATTCGTTACTAATAGTTGATTTGGTTTTAATTGGTGCCAACTCGCTAATTCCTTTTGTAATGATTCTGCATTGGCTTCAGGATAACTCATAATTTTATCCCAATGTTGAAAAAGATGTTCTTTTAATCCTTTAGGAGGATCTTCATAAAAAACATTGGAGCTAAAATTTACTTTAATCTTTCCTTTATATAAATAACCATCGTCTCCGTGTCCTAAAATCATGCTTCTTTTTCTTTAAGAACTTTATAAATATAATGAATGTCTATATGATCTCTCAAATGTTGTGCTAACAAATCATATTGTTCTTCTTTAAAAGATTTATAATCAAATATAGTAGTTGTTAAATCTTTTTTTGTTTGTAAAAGTAAATCATTAATTACAATATCATTATCCAATATGCCATGAATATAGGTTCCCCAACATTTATCTGATAGGTAATAGCCATCATTTGTTTTATTATCAAAAGTATTTAAAGGTGATTTTGTATTTTCTACTGTGGAAACCCCCATGTGTATTTCATAACCTTTGCATATTTCTCGGTATTCTTTAAACTGAAATTGCACTTGCCGAGTTGTTTTTTCTTGTGTAAGAATTGTTTCTATAGGAAGTATTCCTAAACCTGCCATACATTCTATTGTACCTTCAATATGATTAGGATCTTCTATTGTTTGTCCCATCATTTGATAACCACCGCAAATCCCTATCACAATTTTATTATTTTTATAGCTATTTATAATGGCTTTTGCAACGCCATTATTTTTTATATCAATTAAATCTGAAATAGTATTTTTGCTCCCTCGGAATAATTATAATATCTGCTTTTTCTATTTCTGAAGGTATTTTACTATAAAATAAATTTACATTTTCATGATGTTCTAGGACATTAAAATCAGTATAATTAGACAGTTTATTCAGTAAAATAACAGCAATATTTATTTTATTTTCTTTAACTAAAGAAGGTTTATTTTGAAGACTAACAGAATCTTCTTCTTCTATGTAAATATCTTTTCTATAAGGTACTATTCCTACGACAGGAATACCACAAAGATCTTCTATTATTTTTTTACCTTCTTCAAAAAGACGTGAATCGCCTCTAAATTTATTAATAATAATTCCTTTTAGTAAAGCTTTTTCCTCAGCTGTTAATAAGGCAACACTTCCATAAACGCTGGCAAATACTCCTCCTCTATCAATATCTGCAATTAAAAAAGTAGACGCATTTGCGTATTTTGCCATCCGCATATTCGTTATATCTCGATGTTTTAGGTTTAGCTCTGAAATACTTCCAGCCCCCTCAAGTACTATAGGATTGTATTTTTCTGATAATCGTTCATAAGCCGCTTGTGCTTCTTTTAATAATTCTTGTTTATCATTTCCCATGAAGTAATCAAAAGCGGATTGATTTCCTAGTGGTTTTCCATTTAAAACAACTTGTGAGCTTTTATCATTAGTAGGTTTTAATAAAATAGGATTCATGTCTGTATTACAATCAATGCCACATGCCTCTGCTTGAACTGCCTGAGCACGACCTATTTCAAGTCCTTCTGGTGTAGCAAAACTGTTGAGTGACATGTTTTGTGATTTAAAAGGAGCTGGAGTGTAGCCATCTTGTTTAAAAATACGGCAAAATCCTGTATTAATAATACTTTTACCTACATCAGAGGCTGTACCAACAAACATTATAGGTTTTAATTTCTGCATAAAATTCATTCAATATAGAGGGTTGTTTTCCAATATTTTGCAACTAAATCTTTAACTTTTAATTCAATTGATTTTAAACGATAGGGATCTATAATTAACCCCATAAATGTTCCACTATGAGCAACAAATAAACCACAATTATTTTCTATAGCAAAATCATGTAACAAACTAAATTTTTTTTTGGGTATTACAGACTGGTTAATAATAGCACTTTTTGTAATACATTTAAAAAAGGTTGAGTAATCTTTGTTTTTAGCACTCTTTTTTAAAGTCAAATAAATATTTTGAAATTCTTCTATTTGATTTTTAGAATATTTTCGGTCTTGGGATGTTTTAATTGTATCAATATTTCGATCTGGATCTGAATCAAAATATAACATAGCATAAGGAATAGAGGCTAAAGTATCTAATATTTCTCCTGTTTTTTGATTAAATAATAAAGAATTTAAATCTAAACAAGGATCTGTAGGATCTATTTTAGAAGCTATTTTATAAAGAAAATGATTTGAATATTGCGTTTTATATAATTCATTTAAAGCTAATAAAATTCCCAATATATCTGTAGAACTAGAAGACAAACCTTTTCCTATTTTAAAATTTCTTTCTTGCTTAAAATAAATTGTATCAACAGGTGTATTTCCTTTTTTTTTTTATGAGTGAATGAAATAATTCTAATGCTTTTGCAGATTTAGCGCCTAATTTTGTTTCTTCTTCAATCGGTTCTGTACTTACAATAGTCGTTGTTTTGAATAGTTTAGAAGACTTATTGCTTACTAAAAATGGTTGATTTTTATCAAAATTCCCTTGAAGGAGTTCTCCCACTTTAGCGTAAGTAGTAATCTTAATTGTCATTTTATTTTTCTTTATAGATTTACAAAGATAAAAATTGGGAATTGATTTTTATCTTTGAAATTATGAAACCTCAATTTCTCATAGCAGCCCCATCTAGTAACTCTGGAAAGACAACCATTACTCTAGGGTTATTACGATTATTAAAAAATAAAGGATATAATGTACAAGCGTTTAAATGCGGTCCTGATTATATTGATACTAAACATCATACGAAAGCCTCAGGTCAGCCAAGCATTAATTTAGATACTTATATGATGAATGAACATCATGTCAAAACATTGTATCACAAATATAGTCAGGAAGCGGATATTTCTATTATAGAGGGTGTAATGGGGCTTTTTGATGGAGCAAACCGCATGCAAGGAAGTAGTGCTGAAATTGCTATTTTATTAGATATACCCGTCATTTTAGTTGTTAATGCTAAATCTATGGCTTACAGCATAGCACCATTATTATTTGGACTTAAAAATTTTAACCCAAATATAAAAATTGCAGGTGTTATCTTTAATTTTGTTAATACTGAAAGTCATTATTCGTTCCTAAAGGATGCTTGCAATGATGTAGGAATTGATGCGTTAGGCTATCTCCCTTCTAATCCTGAAATAAACATTCCTTCACGTCATCTGGGACTGTTCATATCTCCTGAAAATGATTATGAATTAATAATTGAAAATGCGGCAAAGCACTTAGCTCAATTTATTGATATAAGTCGAATTTTATCAATCGGCGAAACGTCTCAATCTAATTACGAAAAAACTATTTATACGGATGAAAATACCAATAAAAGCAACCCTTTTTTAAAGAACTATAAAATAGCAGTAGCTCATGATGATGCTTTTAATTTTACCTATTTTGAAAACATAAAAGCTTTAAAAAAATGGGAGAAATCATCTATTTTAGCCCTCTAAAAGATGTTGAAATGCCAGAAGCGGATGTACTGTATTTAGCTGGAGGTTATCCCGAATTATATTTAGATCAATTAGCTACCAATACAGCCATGCGTGAATCTATTTTTGATTTTTGTTCTAATGGAGGAAAAGTAATAGCCGAATGTGGTGGCATGATGTATTTAGGTGATCAAATAATTGATTCAAAAGGAGTTGGTTATTCTATGGTAGGTTTTTTACCCATACAAACTTCAATGGAAAAAGCCCAACTTTCTTTGGGATATCGAGAAGTACAACTTAATAACCAAACAATTAAAGGACATGAGTTTCATTATTCTAAAGTAATCCAAAAGGGAAACATAGCAACTATTGGGAACGTTTTTAATGCTAAAGGAATAGCAGTGCCTACACCTATTTATATGCTAAAAAATGTGATGGCATCTTATATTCATTTTTATTGGGGAGATTCTGATATTATTAGTTACTTTTTTTAATTTTTCTCAAAACAGATCTTAATTTTAAAAACAATCAAAAAAAACGGTATATTAATTACATAGAATAAAATATATCTTAATTTATCCTATCTCACTAATAAATAACTTATCTGTTCTTCATTCTCTATAAACCTTGAAAAAGAAATTTTGAGCGTACCTAATTTCACCTTAAAATAAATACTCAACTTTTTTAGATTCAAAGTCCCTTTTATTTGCAATAAATTTCTAATATGGATTTTAGTTTAACCCAGATTCAGCATTAGACCCGAGCGTAGCGAATAGACGAAGTAAATCTATTCCACCTTATTTTTCTTCAAATTCAAGCACGTACTCAAATTTTAATCATCAAAATAGTTCACTATTTCTTCTTCTAAAATTTTCCGTGAGCACTTGAATTTATTGAAAAATTTTGTTTCACAACGAAGTCTAATGCGGAATCTGGATTTAAAAAACACAAACCCCATTTCAAAACAAAGTATTAAAATGGGGTTTAGATTGAAAAGTAAGGAGGTATTGAACCTTAATTTATTGATAACATTTTATTTCTGAGTGTACTTATTAAATTAATTCTTAACGTCAATCTACTCATTTCTTTTCATATTGTTTTGACTTAAGCATTTTCGAAACGGTTTGATAATGAGCGATTGTTTCTTTTACCAACTGATTATCTAAATTATTTTTGGGTTTTTCATCATACATTATTTGAAACTCTTTTGGTAAATTAGATGGTTGTAAAACTAAGTCAAATTGTTTCACTTTTTGTTTTGGTGAAATAATCGTAAGTATATCATTTTTAATGTAACCTAAATCTTGGTAAGTTGCAATAAAAGCTCTTGGTTTATAATCAATTGAGTAAACATCTTGACCATAAAATTTACTTGTATAATGAAACCCTAATCGTCCGAATAAAGTAGGCATAATATCAATTTGTGACATCAATATGGGATTTATAACTCCTTTTTTAGTCGGTTCAAATATCATAGCGGGTATTCTATATTTATCCATAGGTAATTCTGTCTTACCTGCACTTGATGCACAATGATCCGCAATAATTACAAAAATGGTATTCTGATACCACGCTTGTTTTTTTGCCATATTAAAAAATTGACGTAACGCATAATCCGTATATTTTACTCCTCCTTCTCGCGATTTTGCATCATTAGGAATATCTATTTTACCTGCTGGGTAGGTAAAAGGTCTATGATTACTTACTGTCATCCAATGATTAAAAAGGGGGGTTCCCGTTTTAGCTTCTGTATTCATTACTTCAATAGCTTTTTTAGCCATATCTTCATCACAAACTCCCCAAACATTAGAAAAAGTTATTTCATTAGATTTAAAAGTCTTTTTATCAACTATTTCGTATCCATTTCCTCCAAAAAAGTCCTCCATATTGTCAAAATAAGCATCTCCTCCATAAAGATATTTTACGATATATCCTTTTTCTTTAAAAATACTACCTGTCGAAAACTTATTTTTATTATCCTTCCTTTTTACAATACTTTCGCCTCGGTGATGGTGGAAGGCATAGAGTAACAGCCTCTAACCCTCTTATTGTTCTATTTCCAACGGCATATAAATTAGTAAATTGTGTACTTTGAGTAGCTAAACTATCTAAAAACGGTGTTACATTTAACTCATTTCCATAACATTTCATAAAGTCGGCACTTAAACTTTCTATTGTTATTAAAACTACATTTTTCTTTGTTTCTGGTAACTTAGAAATAATCTGTCTTTCAGAAGTCTTATTTTTCAAATCTCCCAATTGTCCTTTTAATAACGTAAATGCCTCTTCTTCTGAAATAGTTTTATAAAATTTTTGATAATCTAACTCACTATTTCTAAATGCTAAATAGAAACGATAAAGCCCATTTGCTTGTAATTCATTAGCAAAAACATTAGAAGAAGTTTCTTGTTTTGCTAAAATAGGAATTAAAAAAGTACTTAGTATTGCTAAAAAAATATAACCACTGGTTGATTTTATTTTATCATTAAAAGAAGGTAAATTATTTAAAAAATCAGATGATTTTTTAATAATTTGATAAGTAAAAAAGGCTGTAATGAATCCAACTCCCGTAAATAAAGGAATAATGGGATAAGATTCCATAATATTTTTAATTACTTCATTCGTATACACTAAATAATCAACAGCTATAAAGTTATAACGTACACCAAATTCATTCCAAAAGAAAAATTCACTAATAGTATTTTGCACAATGATTAGTACTACTATAAATATTGTCATTGAAAACAAAACGATACGTATCCTCTTCCTATAGTTAGGAAGGAAAAGCATCAATCAAAAAATAACGTTTTAAGAGCTATAAAACTTATACCAATTTCAGGTAAAACACCTCCGTATTCGTTTAAAATGGTATTACCAAAACTTACATATAACAAAAGAGCACAAAAGAAACCAAAAATTATATATCCCCAAGGTTTTTCATATTTAGCATTTGACAAAAACAATAAATAAATCCATAATAAACCCGAGGCTATAACGAAAACAAAAAAATCAGAAATTAATCCTGTCAAAAAAATTTTAGCTAATTCTTTCCGAGTAAAACTGGCAGACGTAATAGGATGAAATAAGAGTATAATTCTTAAAACTAAGTTGCTAAGTAAAAATAGATTCAGTAACTGTTTGTAGGGCGATTTTTTTCAAAAAAATTCATTTCATTTTAAATTTTAGCAAAATTAACTATTAAATTTGTCATAGTATAAATTTTATATAATGAATTCTGCACATTTACATTTATTAATAAATCACTTCCCTCTAATTGGATTATTCTTTGGTATTACTATTTTAATTTATGGAATTTTCAAAAGAAATCCTTTGATCTTAAATATAGCCTATACGATCTTTATTTTTTCAATGATAATGGGGAAATTATCAATGATAACGGGAGATAAAGCAGAACACTTTTTAGAAAACACAAATGGTTTCCCTCATGATTTAATAGAAGTTCATGAAGAAAAAGCAGAAATTTTTATGAAAATAATATATTCTTTGGGTTTGATTGCCTTTATAGGAGTAATTGCGAATTATAAAAAACATCCTAAAAAATATTGGATTGCTTTTATAATATTAGCTATTGCAAGCGTAAATATATTTTTTTCACAACTAGTAGGATCTTCTGGAGGAAAAATTTATCATGATGAAATTTATCAAAATCTTACCAATATGAACATTAAAAATAACGAACCTTAAATCGGCGGAGTTTTATTTTTTTAAACCTTTTCTACTTCTATAAAAGTCTCCTAATTATAAATAAAATCAATTAAGATATAATCAATAAGAAGCGAAAATAATATCTTTTATTTCAAATATATCTAAAATTAAACGCAAATTATCGTTTTAAATTTATCATAGATAAAGATAACTTTGAATCTAAAAAAACATACTTTGATGCAATAAAACTACCTCAACGGTAAAAATTTATGTATTTTATCTTCTTTTCCCCTTTTCTTCTTCATCACAAAATCTATCCCATAATCTACAATCTACTTTAAATTTATACCATTTAAAATCCAAATTTAGTATAATAATTATCGTGTAATATCTCTTGATTCGTGTATTCTGTAGTGAGTTTTGGTTTAGGTAATTTCAAAACTAAAATAATATTGTACCTCTATAAAAGTTAGATTTTTCAAAAAAAAGAATGAACGTTCATTTATTTTTGTATTTTTGTCTCATCAAATAAATTAAATATAATAGAAAAATAATTGAGGGAATTTTCTTTAAATCACAGTTAATTCTTTTCCTATTAGAAAAACCTCATCATAACGAAACTTGTTTTTTTATTAGAGGAGAAACAAATAATTTTAATAAACTAAATGCAAGCATGACAGAACAGGAATTAATATTAGATATGCAATCTATGCTTCAGGAAAAAATGGAGAAAGATTATGCGAAAGGGAAGACAAAAAGAGATGCACATCCTAAATGTTTAGCTTTATTAAAGGGGCATTTTAAAATAATAGAAAATTTACCTAATAACTTACAAATAGGTCTATTTCAACCAGGTAAAAGTTATAAATCATTTATCAGAATATCCAATGCAAGCGGACGAGTACAATCTGACAAAATAAAAGATTTTAGAGGATTTGCAATTAAACTAATTGAGGTCGATGGAAAGCGATTTGACACAACAGAAAAACAGACACAGGATTTTCTTATGATATCACTCCCTATAATGCCTCTTGGTACTATTAAACTTTTCAGAGATGCTGTTTATTATGCTATAAAATGGAATCCTTTGGTTTTAGCCCTAAAGATGATCTTTTCGGGTAATGGTAAAATATTAAAAGCTCTCAATAACGCTAAGAAAAACGAAGCCAATCCTTTGGATTTGACCTACTGGAGTACAACACCTTATATGTATGGAAATAAACAGATAAAATTTAAAATAGTCCCTACTTCCACTAGTAAAAGTGAATTACCCAAAATACTTAGTGATAACTATCTCACTAAAAATATGGAAAGTCATTTACAAAAAAACATTGTCAAATTTGACTTTTTTATACAGCCTTTTGTAAACGAGAAAAACACTCCCATAGAAAATGCTGGAATTGAATGGAACAGTCCTTTTATAAAAGTAGCAGAAATTGAAATACCTATTCAAGATTTAAACACGGAAGAACGTTTTGAACTAGCTGAACAATTATCATTTTCTCCTTCTAATTCTTTAGAAGCACACAAGCCAATCGGAGGAATAAACCGTGCAAGAATAGAAATTTATAAAGCTTTATCAAAATTTCGTCATCAACGCGATAACAAAACAATAATAGAACCGACATTAAACAATTTTAATATTTAATAATAATTATTTAAACAATGAATAAATTTAAATCAATTAGTTTTATAGTATTACGCTATTTACTGGCAATTTTCATGATAAATGCTGGTATTCAACATTTTATTAAACCTGATTTTTACCTCCCTTTTGTACCTAATTTCTTCCCTTTTAAAGAATTTATCATATTAGGATCAGGCGTTATAGAATTAGCTCTAGGCATACTACTTGTATTTAAAAACAATCTCGCAAAATACGGCGGATTAGGCATTTTTTTATTAATGTTAACTTTTTTACCTATACATATTAAAGATGTATTAGTAGAAAATCCTTCTATAGGATCTCACAAATTAGCCATCATACGTTTACCGTTTCAATTTATATTTTTAGCATGGTCGTGGGCTATTTGGAAATATCTAAAACAAGAAAATTAAAATTTTAATAAATATATATATCATGAAAAGAAAACACATTTATCTTCTATTAAGTATTTTAGGCCTTTGTTATACTTGGTTTTTTAATATCCAATATTTTCAAACAGCAATAGATCCTTCTTTATTAAACTTTTTTGAAGATGCAAAATGCAGCCTTCCAGCCCAATCATTAGACGCTGATTTAAAAGTTGTTGTTTTAACATTTTTTGCCTTTTATATACCTGATGCTATTCGTTTAAAAATTAAATACTGGTGGACTTTAATACCACTTACTTTCTTAATTGCTATAGCATTTACATTTCCTCTTTATTTATTTTTAAGAGAAATAGCGCTTGAAAAAGAAAATAATTAGTTTATAAATATTTTTACTTACAACACTTTATTTTAGAATAAAGTAAGTACAAACCTTTATGAATCTATTTTAGCTATAGTGTACAAAAAAATTATATACATTGTAATTCTATATAAAATTGTGGCACTATAGCTATTAATAGTTTCTCATATAAATCTTTTAAGTTATTGAATTATTTTTTCCAATAAAAAAATAAGTATTAAATGAAAAAAACAGCTATTATACTTGGAGCAACAGGACTTACTGGAAGCTATTTATTAGATTTATTATTAAAGAGTGAAGATTACGAAAAAGTAAAAACATTCACCCGAAAAAGCACTGGTAAAAAACATCCAAAATTGGAAGAATTCATAGGTGATATACTTTCTTTGGAAAAATTTTCTAAAGATTTCAAAGCAGATGAGGTTTTCTGTTGTATTGGTACCACAAAAGCTCAAACACCTAATAAAGATCAATATTACGCTATTGATTATGGAATTCCTGTTAGCGCAGCTAAATTATCTGAACAAAATCAAATTTCTACTTTTAGTGTCATTTCTGCTATTGGCTCAAACCCAAAATCTTCTGTTTTTTATAGCCAGACTAAAGGTAAAATGGAAGAAAGTGTTTTAAAACACAATATTTCTAACATACTTATTTACAGACCTTCTTTAATTTATGGGAAAAGAAAAGACAAACGTCTTGCTGAAAAAATAGCCACTATATTAATCAACGGATTACAATTTCTTTTTATAGGTAAAATGAAAAAATACCGTGCTATCACAGGTCAAGAATTAGCTAATGTTTTATTTTTAGGCGTAAAAAGAACAGGGCATCAAATTATTGAAAGAGATGATTTTCTTTAATTTAAAAGTAATTTTACTAATCATAAGAAATAAATTTAACTACAAGTAATCATTCATAATTGATTATTTCCATTTAAATTCTAGTTATGAACTTATTCTTTTTCACAGCAAATTTTGGAAGCGAGAAAATTTGTAGACTACATTTTAAAGAACAACAAGGCAAAATAGGAGTTGAGTGTAAATGTAGTTCAAAAGATCGTTTTTGGATACAAAATAAATAAATATACCCATATACATTAAAAAGGAATGATTGAGTTTGATGAGAGTTTTTTTACATTTGAATCTTCTGGAATAGAACAAGAAAGGCATTCGTGATCGTGGCGCAGTTGATAAAAAAACATTGCAATTACTCAAGATCTACAGTTTTAAAATGATGAAAATAAAATTCAACCAATCTGCAATAATCATATTCTCTATTTCATTATAAATCAAAATTTAAAATAAAAAATATCCTTTTTAACATTTAGATTTACGAAAAAATGATTAGTAAAATTGCCTTTATTATACATTACATAGAACAATTTAATAATCGTAATTTCAAATTAAAATGGTATTACAAATTCACTCAAACTAGTGCTTCTTTTAAAACTAAAATTTAAGAGGCAGTAAAAATAATATAAAGTTTAACTTTTTAAAAATGATAAAATTTTTTTCATTAGAAAATTTATTAAGCTACATTTGTGTATTGCAAATACATTTATAATAAGTTTAACATACTAATGAAAAAAATGCTATTTATATTTCCTGACTATTATCATTTTGATAAAGTAGTATTAAAAGGATTTAAAAAATATTCAGATTTTGAAATAATAAAAATAACTCCAAATAAAAATTATCACTACAGAAATTTCTCTCAAAAAGTATTAAATTTTTTTCAAAAATGTTATTTGGTGTAAATCTAAAAAAAAAATATTTTATACATAATAGGATTACAAGACAGATCAATCAGCATAAAAATTATGATCTTATTTTTGTAAACAGACCTGATATTTTAGATGAAAAACACATTTCACTTTTACATAAAAAATCTAATAATGTGATAGCTCTATATTGGGATAGCATCGACAAAATACCTGCATCAAAAAAAACAATTCCGCTATTTAAAAAACACATGAGTTTTGACAAGGAAGATTGTTTAAAATACAATTTAAAATTTATTACAAATTTTTATTTTGATACCGAAAAAAAGAACAAAATGAAAAGCTACATGACATTGTATTTTTAGGAACTTATGATAAACGTATCGATGATTTTATTGATGTTTATAAAAAAATAAAATCATCACAAATTGATATATATGCTAGAATATTTTGTAGAAAAAAATGAATTTAATCCGAAACATCAAATAGAAGGCATAGAATTTACTGATACTATAATTCCTTTTATAAATTCTTCAAAATTTTATAAAAATTGTCACGCAATTTTAGATCTAGCACATAAAAACCAAAAAGGATTGTCATTTAGACCTTATGAAGCATTAGGATTAAAAATTAAGCTTATTACAAACAACTCTGACATTGTTAATTATGACTTTTATCATCCTAATAATATCTTTATTTTTGAAGAAATTAATACTGATAAATTAATCGAATTCTTAAAGTCCCCATATCACGAGCTACCCAAAGAAATATATTTTAAATATAGTCAAAAAAATTGGATCGATAATATTATAAATTATTAAAATCATTAAAACAGTAAAAAATGGAAAATCCAAGAATTTTATTCTTATGTACTGACGACAAAAAACCAGTTGGAGGAATAAAACAAATCTATAAAATGGTCGAATTACTAAATCGAAACAATTTTAATTCATATGTTTTACATAGAAAAAAAGGATATAAAGTTACTTGGTTTGAAAATAACGCCAAAATACTATACAATAAAGAAATTTTCTCTCTACTAAAATATAGTTCCAAAAAAGAAAAATTTAAAACCAAATCAAAACTTTATTTTGACAAAATTTCAGATACATTTAAAAAAATTATACTATAACAGATAAAGACATTCTCGTCTTTCCTGAAATATATGGTAATTGGATTAATCATGTTTTCCCAGAAAATTTTAAAGTGATCTTTAATCAAAATTGTTTTTATACATTTCACAATACCGAAATAGAAAATGACTCACATTATTTAAATAAAAAAAATTTAGCCACTATTACCGTTTCAGATAATTCTAAACAATATTTAGAAACAACCTTTAAAAATATATTAATTGAAAGAATTAGACTCAGCATAAATGAGAACTGTTTCAATTTTAATAAAGAAAAAAAGAAACAAATTTGTTTTATGCCTAGAAAATTAAACGAGGATATTATACAAATTTTAAACATTTTAAATTTAAGAGGTAAATTAAAAAATTGGGAATTTATCCCAATTGACAACAAATCAGAAGAAGAAGTCAGTAAAATAATGAAAGATAGTTTTATTTTTCTTAGCTTAAATTATAAAGAAGGCTTTGGACTACCCCCTGTCGAAGCAATGGCATGTGGTTGCATAGTAATTGGATACACAGGACAAGCGGGTAAAGAATACTTAAAACCAGATTTTAGTTTTCCTATAGAAGAAAGAAATATAATTGATTTTGTCAATACAATTGAAAAAGTTGCTCTAGATATAGAAAAAAATGAAGATTTTTATTTAAATATGAGTAAAAAAGCATCAAAATATGTTTCAGAAAACTATAATTATTCCAATGAACAAAATGATACTTTAACTATTTGGAACAAAATTGTCAACTTATACAAAAATAAAATTTAAAAAATTGGAAAACATCAACACCGAAATACACAACGCCTTTGAGGTTATTAAAAATGGAGGCATCATCCTCTACCCTACCGATACTGTTTGGGGAATAGGTTGCGACGCTACCAATCCTGATGCTATCAAAAAAATTTATGCTTTAAAACAACGAGAAGAAAGCAAAAGTATGATTGTCTTAGTTAATGGAGATCGTATGATTTACAACATTTTCAACAACTTACCCGAAGTGGCTTGGCAAATTTTAGATGTTTCTGAAAAACCTACTACTTTGGTATTAGACAACCCAAGGAATGTGGCTCCTAACATCATTGCTGAGGACAAAACATTAGGTATGCGTATCGTTACCGAACCTTTTTGTTTTAAACTTATGGAACGTATGAAAAAACCATTAGTTTCTACCTCCGCCAATATTTCAGGACAACCCACTCCTATTTCTTTTAAAGAAATTAGCCCCGAAATTATTAAAGGTGTAGACTATATAGTAAATTTGCATCAAGAAAAGATTTGTAATAAACCTTCTACTATCATAAAAATAACAAATGATAGTCAGGTAAAAATTATTCGCAAGTAATTTTTAACTCCAAATCTAAAAGTTTAAAGAAATAAAAACTTCTTTAAACTACATACCTTAAATTAGTGTTAATGAATTACAAAGAACATTTAGATCACAAAATATTTGAAATTGTATCACAAGCCTCTCAATTACTAAACTTAGAATGCTATGTAATTGGCGGTTTTGTACGTGATATTATCCTACAACGTAATCATAAAAAGATATTGATATAGTGGCTGTCGGGAGCGGAATTGAACTTGCCTTAAAAGTTTCAGAACTCATCCCTAACAATCCTAAAGTTCAAGTTTTTAAAAATTATGGTACTGCCATGCTTCGATATGAAGAAATGGATATTGAATTTGTGGGGGCTAGAAAAGAAAGCTATAATTTTGATAGTCGTAAGCCCGTTGTAGAAAATGGAAGTCTAAGAGATGATCAAGAACGAAGAGATTTTACAATCAACGCATTAGCTTTTTCACTAAATACGCCTAATTTTGGAGATTTAGTCGACCCATTTGATGGTGTACTTGATTTAGAAAAAAAATCATCCGTACACCTCTAGATCCCGATATAACATATAGTGATGATCCATTACGTATGATGCGAGCTATTCGTTTTGCCTCTCAATTAAATTTCAACATTGAAACAAAATCATTAGAATCAATAAAAAGAAACAAAGAACGCATTCATATCATTTCTGGAGAAAGAATTGTAGATGAATTAAATAAAATCTTACTTTCTTCAAAACCTTCTATCGGATTTTTATTATTACATCAAACAGGATTATTAGACATTATTTTACCTGAATTAACCGCTCTAAATAATGTAGAAGAAGTAGAAGGTCATACACACAAAAACAACTTTTATCATTCATTAGAAGTAGTAGATAATATTTGCCCTAACACGGATGATTTATGGCTAAGATGGTCTGCTTTATTACATGATATTGGAAAAGCTCCTACTAAAAAATTTCATAAACGACAAGGTTGGACTTTTCATGGACATGAATTTTTAGGAGGAAAAATGGTAAAAAATATTTTTATCCGATTACACATGCCCCTGAATCATAAAATGAAGTTCGTACAAAAAATGGTTCAAATGAGTTCACGTCCAATAGTCTTAGCGCAAGATGTCGTAACTGACAGTGCTGTTAGAAGACTCGTTTTTGATGCAGGTGAAGACGTTGAAAGTCTAATGATCTTATGCGAAGCAGATATTACCACAAAAAATCCAAAAAAATTTCAAAAATATCATAACAATTTTAAAATTGTCCGTGAAAAAATTGTTGAAGTTGAAGAACGTGATCGTATAAGAATTTTTCAACCTCCCATCACAGGGGAAGAAATCATGGAAATTTTTGATCTAAAACCTTCTAAGGAAATCGGTATCCTAAAAGAAGCCGTAAAGGAAGCTATTTTAGAAGGAGAAATCCCCAATGAATATCAACCCGCATTAGATTTTGTTTTAGAAAAAGCTAAAAAAATGGGACTAAAAAGGATTCAATAACCATATACAAAATCATACATGACTTAAATCATACGTTTTAATATTTTTTTTTTATGATTTTGTATTTAAAAAAATAAAATGAAATTTATAAAAATAGCAAAAACAGCACTTATTTTAGTATACCTAGTCGTTATAGCCGGCGCATTGGTTAGAATGACAGGTTCTGGTATGGGATGTCCAGATTGGCCAAAATGTTTTGGTTACTATATCCCTCCAACTAACATCAAAGAATTAACTTGGACAAAGAACAGAGTATTCAAAAAGGACAAGTTATCATAAAAAATGAACAATTATTAATAGCAAAAGAAGACTGTATAACAGGAAATCAATTTGACCCTACACAATGGAATAAATATACAAAACATGACTATGCAGAATTCAACCCAACTCATACTTGGGTTGAATACATCAATAGACTCTTCGGAGCCTTATCTGGTTTTGCCTGTTTAGTTATGGCTTTTTATTCATTTAACTATTGGAAAAAAAATAAATTAATTCCTCTTTTATCATGGCTTGTTGTTTTTATGATGGGTTTTCAAGCATGGCTTGGAGCCACCGTTGTCTATTCTGTACTCAATCCCGTAAAAATAACACTTCACATGGTAATGGCTCTAATAATTATAGCCATCATAATTTATATAATATCTTTAGCTCATACAAAACCTAATCAAAAGCAACTAGATCCTATTTTTCGAAATCTAATATGGGTAACAATTACCATGACATTAATACAGGTTATATTAGGAACACAAGTTAGACAATTTATAGATGAACAAATAAAATCCGGAATAGAAAATCCAACATTATGGTTATCCAATCCTCAAATAACATTTTATATCCACAGAAGTTTTTCTATTTTAGTGCTAATGACCAATCTATTTTTATTCTTACGAAACAAAAAACTAAATCTTGGATTTAAAGAAATGAATTGGGTACTATCCCTATTAATTTTTGAAATTATTTCTGGTATTTTTATATACTACCTAAATTTCCCTTTTGGTTCGCAGACTATACATCTCGTTTTAGCCTCCATACTTTTCGGAGTTCAGTTTCATATATTACTCCAATTCAAACAAAAAAACAACATCCCTTTTTAAATACAATTTATAAGGACTAAAATAAAAATTAGTCCTTATTTCCTCATATATAATAGAAAGTATAAATATACTTCTTCACTAAAAAGTAATGAAGTACTTTCCTATTCAAAATTGTTTTTACTATCTTAAAAATAAAAGTATAAAGCAACATATTCTAAAAATTATTTTGAATACGCCACTTAACTTATTATTTTTACCAAACTAAACATATATCGCATGTCACACACCATATTGTCACTCCAAAATGTCACTATTTATCAAGAAGGTAATAAAATTTTATCAGATATAAATCTAAATATTAGTCCAGGAGAATTTATTTACATTATTGGTAAAACGGGTTCTGGAAAAAGTAGTTTAATGAAAACACTTTATGCTGATTTACCCCTCACACAAGGTGAAGGAACTATAGTAGATTACGATTTACATGGTCTTATAGACAATGATATTCCTTTCTTAAGGAGAAAAATAGGTATTGTTTTTCAAGACTTTAAACTACTTCCTGACAGAAGTATAAATGCTAATCTACACTTTGTCCTAAAAGCTACTGGTTGGACAAATGAATTCGATATGAAAACTAAAATTGATGAAGTTCTAGAAAAAGTTGGTCTTTTAAATCTAGCTAATAAAATGCCCCACCAATTATCAGGAGGAGAACAACAACGTGTAGCGATTGCCCGTGCTCTACTGAATGACCCTGATTTAATTCTAGCAGATGAGCCAACGGGTAATCTAGATCCACAAACCAGTATGGAAGTCATGGAAGTCCTTCGCAAAATCAATCAAAACGGAAAAACCATTGTAATGGCTACACACGATTATGCTCTATTAATGAAATACCCTTCCAAAACATTAAAGTGTGAAGAAGGAGCTATTTTTGAAGTGATACAAAAAACAAACTAAAATGTTTAAAAAATCTTTCCTGTTATTATCCTTTTTCTTCTCTTTTTATCAAACGCACAAGAAGAAAAGAATTTCAGTATTCGATATCAAAACTATCTAAAGGCGATATTGATTTTATCGCCAATAGTATTATCGGAAAAAAATCAGGAAAAAATGCAAATGATCCCTATAATAAGATAGATTCAAATGCAAAACTCAATGATCAAGTCAACATGGCTTATATAGATGTAGATCAAGATCCCGAAACTTTTTCATCTAGTTCCGCTCTATTAGAACCCAATCATCCTAATGATAAAGTTGTTTTTGCTGGATTGTACTGGTGTGCTACACTGCCTGATAGAACCAATTCTATACAACCTATCAATAAAATAGCCATCAAAACACCACAATCTGAAAACTATTTTACAGTAAATGGAAGTATCATATATGATGCTAAAGAACATAACAAACACAATGCTAATGCACCATACTTATGCTTTTCAGATATAACAAATGAAATTAAAAAAAAACCTTGGGGTAGTTACACTGTAGCTAATATTCAGGCTAGTCAAGAGCAAATTGAAGGAGGTAGTGCCGCTGGTTGGGTTCTTTATATAGTTTATGAATCCGATATAATCCCCTATCACCAAATTAGCTTATATGATGGTTTTTCCTATATTTATAACAAGCCTGTTCAAATCAATTTCAAGGATTTTGTTACACCTAAAATAGAAAAAATCACCCCAAAACTTACTATTGCAGCTTTAGAAGGCGATTTAAACCTTGAAGGTGACAACATAAGAATCAACACCTCAAATAGTAATAAATGGTTTTATATTAGTAATTCTCTACGAAGTGGACAAAACATTTTTAATAGTAAAATAACTCATTATAATACCGATTTCAACAAAAGAACTCCCGCTTCTTTAAATACTTTAGGATATGATGTTTTTTTAGACAAAATACAATCAAAAGAACTTTCTTTTAGTAATATTGATCAAGTTAATTTAAAAATTAGTTCTTTAGGAGATAAATTTTATATAACTAATATAGGCTTCAGTATAGAAATAGACGAAGACTTTGCCCGAAAAAAAATTGAATCAATTACCTCTATAGCCAATCCTATTGAGCAAAAGAAAACGGAAATAATAGAGCAAAAAGAAAACAGCAAAATCCTAACTAAAACCATTACAACTACTTCAAAAGAAAATAGCTCCTCTGTAAAAAAAATCACTAATAATCCATTAACCTCCATAGAAGTTATTAGAAAGCCTAAAGAAATAAAAACTTATATATTTCATTCTAATATAGCACCCGAAGGCTATTATATAGTGGCTAATGCTTATCAAAATATCCACTATGCACATGATTTTGCAAATAAAATAAGTACTAAAAAAATAAAACCTTTCATTTTCAAAAATCCCGACAATCAATTATACTATCTAACTTTAGGTCACTATAACTCGCAAACAACAGCTGAAAAAGCCTATTATAATAATATAAACAATAGCTATTTTCAAGAGTATTGGATTGCTAAAATTCAACACACAAACAAATTCCTACAAAATTCTTATGAAAAGAAACCTAGAGTTGAAAAAGAAATTGCAACCATAAAAGTTAATCATACTAATTCTATCCTAAAAAAAGGCTATTATTTAGTTTCCAATGTATTTGAAATTCCCTCAAATGCCACAAAATATTTAGACTTACTTAAAAAACAAGGATTTACTCCGTCTTATTTTATTAATCCAATAAATAATTATCATTATACTTATCTTGATTATTATACTGATTTAGAAAAAATAAAAAACGATTATTTCTCTAATTACAACAATCGTTTTTTTGATGAATATTGGATAATGGAAATTATATTAGAATAAGAAAACTGACAAATATCATTTTACTTCCCTTTACTGTAGACTACCTTTGATTATGTAAACTATTAGGTATGTCAACATCATTAATACAAAAATACAATGTGCCCGGACCTCGATACACAAGTTATCCAACTGTTCCTTATTGGGAAAATGAGCAATTTAGTGTTAACGAATGGACAAAAACAGTATTAAAATCATTTCAAGAAAGCAATCAAAAAGAAGGTATTAGTCTATATATCCACCTTCCTTTTTGTGAAAGCCTTTGTACCTTTTGTGGTTGTCATAAACGCATTACAAAACGTCATGAAGTAGAAAAACCCTATATAGAAGCTTTATTAAAGGAATGGAATTTATATTGTAATCTTTTTCAAGAAACTCCCATTATAAAGGAAATCCACTTAGGAGGGGGTACGCCTACTTTCTTTTCAAAGGAAAATCTTTCCTTACTGATTAATGGCATTTTATCAAAAGCTAAAATAGCTCCTAATCATGAATTTAGTTTTGAAGGACATCCTAATAACACAACCCGCTCCCATTTACAAACTCTTTATGATTTAGGTTTTCGTAGAGTAAGTTTTGGTGTACAAGATTATAGTCAACAAGTACAAAAAGCCATTAATAGGATTCAACCTTTTCAAAATGTAGCCAAAGTAACTTTATGGGCACGAGAAATAGGATACACTTCTATATCACATGATTTAGTTTTTGGCCTCCCTTTTCAAGGAGTAGAAAATATTATTGACACTATTGAAAAAACAAAATCCCTTTTACCTGAACGATTAGCCTTTTATAGTTATGCTCATGTTCCTTGGATAAAAGGAAGTGGACAAAGAGGATTTAATGACGAAGATGTTCCTAAAGACGAGGAAAAAAGAAAATTATATGAAATAGGAAAACAACTTTTATATAAAAAGGATATCATGAAATAGGAATGGACCATTTTGCTCGAAAAAAAGATTCTCTATATATAGCTTCACAAGAAGGAAAACTACACCGTAATTTTATGGGCTATACAGCCTCAAAAACACAATTAATGATCGGTTTAGGAGCTTCTTCTATTAGTGATAGTTGGTATAGTTTTTCTCAAAACGAAAAAACAGTTGAAGAATATTATACTTCTTTAGCAAATGATGAACTCCCTGTATCTAAGGGGCATATATTATCAAAAGAAGATTTAGTTATTCGTAAACACATACTTAATTTAATGTGTCAATTTACCACATCATGGAATACTAAGCACTTATATTTGGACGATATTTCAACCATTTTGGAACAATTAAAGGAAATGGAATTAGACGGATTAGTTATTCTTCAACCTAACGCCATAACTGTTACTGAAAAAGGAAAACCTTTTGTTCGTAATATTTGTATGGCATTTGATCTAAGATTAAAAAGAAAAACACCTCAAACACAATTATTTTCTATGACTATTTAATTTTTTAAATAAAAAAACTTTCATTCTATTAAATCTTTCTACATTTAATTATTTATTTTAAAAACTGTAATAATTAAATTTGTCATAATTCTAAATAAAAACAATGAAAAAAATAACTTTAAGTTTAGGTCTTTTAATATGCCTTATAAGCTGCAAAAAAAATGATACGCTTCAAGATAATAATAGCACTAAAAATGATACGCTTGCAAAAGTAGATACAACAGCTAATAAGGAGGCTAATATTGATGATGAATTAATTGAAAAGGCTAGTAACACATCTATTTACAAAGCTTTTGATGGTAAAAACTATTCTATCTACCATACTGAAAAAGAAGGTAAAAGAGTTGCTATTATCACACTAGATGAAAAAGAACTCGTTATTTTACCCCAAAAAGAAGCTTGGGCCAAAGGAGCTATTTATGAAGATAGTAAATATATAGTAGAAAGTAATGGAGACAAAACCGTTTTTAAAATAGATAATAAAGATCAAAAACTTGTCCTATTAAGTCCTATAAACACAATCGCTATTAATGGAGAAAATAAAAATGATCAAATAGAATTATCTTACATCAATACTGAAAAATTAAACCTATTACGTATTACCAAATCGGGAAAAACAACCATATACAAACAAACCGAAGCTTGGTCTAAAGGTGCTGATTATGTAAATGGAACCGATACTGTACATTGTCAAGGAAATAAAAAACCAACACTTATTAAAATCAAATCAAACGGAAAAGAAACCAATTATTTTGAAAAATAAATCAAAACAAAAGGTTCTTTTA
The DNA here is from genome assembly GCF_019565505.1 of Flavobacterium davisii. Classification (GTDB taxonomy): domain Bacteria; phylum Bacteroidota; class Bacteroidia; order Flavobacteriales; family Flavobacteriaceae; genus Flavobacterium; species Flavobacterium davisii. The sequence goes on along the minus strand of NZ_CP067378.1, from coordinate 3,131,930 downwards.
TATTAAACAGAAAAAGATTGCTCTTATTTTATAAGCAATCTTTTTTTCTAACCCTTTTCAACCCAAACTTCAAGAAAGCGTTGTTCTTTGACAAATGAGAGCTAACTTGTACTTACGAGCGAAGCTTATGTATAAAGTTGTCTTGTATAGAATAATTTTAGCTAAGATATTACATTTACTCCCACTTTAATAAAAAGAAAGTTTATCAAAGTTTCGAAAAAATGCAACAACAAGATGTAGCAAAATATTTGTATTATTTTTTTGCTACATAATTGAAAAATGAAACCAAAAAATAATATAAAATCATTAGGAGGGCTAACTCCAGAAGAAGTTGCGCTTTTATTAGGTATTAGTCATGCACAATGGGCACTATATGAATTGGGGTTTAAGTAATACTAATATAAAAACATTATTTTTCATCACCCTTTAAAATAAAAATGATAAAATCTCTATAATCTTTATAAATCTACAGCATGTATTTGAATAAAAAAATATTATTTTTGGCATTATGATGAATGCAAATGAAATTATAGCTGTAAAAGATTTATTAGCTACACCAAAAAATATTACAATTATACCTCATCGCAATCCAGATGGTGATGCTATGGGGTCAACATTAGGCTTATATCACTTTCTAAAAAAATTAGGACATAAGGCTACAGTAATAGCTCCCAATGATTTTCCTAGTTTTTTAGCTTGGCTACCTAGTTCCGAGCAGGTATTAATTTATGAAAAAGATAGTCTACGTTCTCAAAAAGAGCTAAATTCTTCCGATTTAATTTTTACACTCGATTTCAATGCCTTACACAGAACAGGTGATTTAATGGAAAGTTTTTTATCCACACTTGATAAAACTTTTATCATGATTGATCATCATCAATTACCTGACTCTTATGCCCTTTATCAATATTCTGATACCTCTATGAGTTCTACTTGTGAAATGATCTATCATTTTATTCATTTTATAGGATATGAAAAACTAATAGATACCACTATTGCTACTTGTATTTATACTGGATTAGTAACAGATACGGGTTCTTTTCGATTTTCTTCTACCACAAGTACTACGCATAAAGTAGCTGCCGATTTGATAAAAAAGGAATTAAAAATGCCGAAATACACAATAATCTATTTGATACTAGTTCCTATGATAGATTACAATTATTAGGAAAAGCCTTGCAGAATATGCAACTAATGGAAAATCACAAAACTTCTTATATTACATTAAGCCAAGAAGAATTAAATCATTTTTCACATCAAAAAGGAGATACAGAAGGCTTTGTAAATTATGGTCTTAGTATAAAAGGGATAGACTTTACCGCCATTTTTATAGAAAACAAAGAAGAAGGAATCATTAAAATTTCATTCCGTTCTCAAGGAAGCTTTGATGTTAACCAATTTGCACGAAATTATTTTAATGGAGGTGGACATTTGAATGCTGCTGGCGGAAAATCAACTTTAAGTTTAGAAGAAACTGTAAATAAATTTATCAGCATTGTTAAAGACACAAGAAAATGAAAAGATTAAAAATCATTACATTAATAATCCTTAGCATGAATTTAGTAACTTGTTGTACACAAAAACAAGAAGCTAGAAAACCTATATCTCATAAAACAGGTGAGTTCATGAAACAATCTATTGATCGTAATAAAAAACTAAACAAAAATGAAGAAGAAATAATCATTAACATTATAAAAAAAGACACTACCCATCAATATACAAGTTCTACAAAAGGATATTGGTATTTTTATAATATTAAAAATACAACCCAACAACCTAAACCTACTAAAGGAGATCTTGTTTTTTTTAATTATGAAATTAAAGATATAAAAGGGAACATAATTTATACTCAAACTGAACTAAAACCACAGACTTACAAAGTAGACCAACAAGATTTTATTAAAGGTCTGCAAGACGGAATAAAACTAATGCAAAAAGGAGAACAAGTAACCTTCTTATTACCATCCCATTTAGCTTTTGGATACCATGGAGATAACAATAAAATAGGAACTAATCAACCTTTAATTTGTACTATTATTCTTCATGATATTAAAAAGAAAAAAATAACAAAACAAACCCTCCTATAGATATAGAAAAAAATAATAACTAAAAATCAATTATTAACTAAAATGAGAAAAATGATAAGTTTAATTTTAAGTCTTTTTACTTTTTTATTTTCTTTTTCATCTTGTAATTCAAAAGGTGAAAAACAAACAGGCGAAGGATTATTTGCCGAAATAGAAACGAGTAAAGGAAAAATTGTAGTCGAACTAGAATTTGAAAAAACCCCTATCACAGTAGCCAACTTTGTTTCTTTAGCTGAAGGAAAAAATCCTATGGTAAATACAAAATACACAGGAAAACCTTTTTACAATGGTCTAAAATTTCACCGTGTAATTGCTGATTTTATGATTCAAGGTGGAGATCCTGATGGTAATGGTAGTGGCGGACCCGGATATAAATTTAAAGATGAAATTGTATCCGATTTAAAACACACAGGACCAGGAATCCTTTCTATGGCTAATGCAGGACCGGTACTAACGGAAGCCAATTTTTTATTACCCATAAGGCCACACCTTGGTTAGATGGTCGCCATACTGTTTTTGGTCATGTCGTAACAGGGCAAGATATAGTAAATAAAATTGCTCAAGACGATGTAATAAACAAAATAACAATTATAAGAAAAGGGGCAAAAGCTAAAAAATTTGATGCCGCAAAAATTTTCAGAGAAAGCGTTGACAAAGAAATAAAAGCCCAAAAAGAAATGGAAACTAAATTACTAAAAGTTAAAGCCGATAAAACTGCTTATTTTGCCCAAGCAAAAGTAAATGCCAACAAATCAGATACTGGCTTAACTTACCAAATAGTTACCAAAGGAACAGGTAAAAAACCAGAAGCAGGATCTACCGTATATGTTCATTATGCTGGTTATTTTGAAGATGGAACTCTATTTGACACTAGTTACGAACAAGTAGCCAAAACTTTTGGTAAATTAGATGAACGTAGAGCAGCAGCTAAAGGCTACCAACCTTTCCCTTTTCAAATTGGTAAAAAAGATGGCTTAATCCCGGGTTTCTTAGAAGGATTAGAAAAAATGAATATCGGAGACAAAGCTGTTTTATTCATCCCTTCAAATCTAGGTTACGGAGCACAAGGTGCTGGTGGAATAATTCCTCCTAATACTAATTTAATTTTTGAACTTGAATTATTAGATAAAATGCCAGATGCTAACGCTAATAGTAGATAAAATAGCAAAAAAATAATTACTTTAGCAAATACTATAACGAAAAAGGACTCTAATAATAGACTCCACCCAAAAGTTTAGACAAATTTAAACTTAATTTTGATAATAATGAGCTCGATATTTAATCGGGCTCATTCCTTTTAAATTAGACTTGACTCTTTCGTTGTTATAGTAATTTATATATTGTTTTATTTCCTTTTTAACTGTTCAATACTTACTAAACTTTTTTATATAAAAAAGTTCAGATTTAAGTGTACCAAAGAAATTTTCAATAATAGCATTATCTAAACAAATTCATAAATAAATATTTAAGTCCTTACTAACTCCTCTTATTTATAATAAAACCAAATTACGCATTAAAGATTTATTCTATATAAATGACTTTGAATCTAAAAAAGTGCTTTGTTTTTTGACTTCAATCAAAATATCTTAAAAGATTATAATCTTATTTCAATCAAAGCGAAACTCAAATAAAATAAATCACATAACTCCAACAATATAACCTCTTCTTTCGAAATCACAAATTACACCTTAAACTGGTTCTTTTTAGACACCTCATTTAGTAGAAAAAATTGCGTGTCTCTTGATCTTCTTTATTCTTCTATATTTATATCGAATCTGCTTAAATCCAAATTCAGCATTAGAAATCTATTCAACTTTATTTTATTCAAATTCAAGCACATAATCAAATTTTATTCATCGAAATAGTTCACTATTTCATCTTCTACAATTTTCCGTGAGCACTTAATTTATTGAAATTTTTTGCTTCAAAACGAAGCCTAATCCGGAATTCTATCCAACTTAGCTAAAATTATTCTATACAAGACAACATGGTGTTTGATCATTGATTGTCTAAAAGAGCTTCCAAATAGAAGCCTTTTTACATTTCATCCAAAACTTTGGGAGGGGATAAATTCAACGTTTTATACATAGGCTTCGCTGGCAAGTGCAAGTTAGCTCTCATTTGTCAAAGAACAATACTTTCTTGAAATCTGGGTTAAAAAATGTCCCCCTTTTTTAGAACAATAGCTTTAAAAAGGGGGACAAAATTCAAAAATAAGCAGATTTTTAAGCTTCTTTTATGGATACATTTTATTTCTGAATGTAACTATTTAACTTTAGAATAAATTATATCAACATCATAATTTATAAATTATCTTTTCAAATGTGTATCAAAATAATCCGCAATTTTAGCATACATGTGAATTCTATCTCTTCCTCCTACATTATGCTCATGATTAGGATACAAAAAATAATCTACCTGTTTACCCGCTTTAATACATGCCTCAATAAAATTCATACTATTTTGTTGTACGACAACAGGATCTTGTGCACCATGAATAATTAATAAACGTCCTTTTAAATTTTTAGCTTTATCCAATAAAGATGTTTTAGCATACCCTTCTGGATTTTCCTGTGGTGTATCCATATAACGTTCTCCATACATTATCTCATAATACTTCCAATCAATTACTGGACCACCAGCAACACCTACCTTAAAAGTATCAACTTGGCTTGTCATTAGGCTAGTCGTCATAAATCCACCAAAACTCCATCCAAAAACGCCAATTTTATCTTGATTCACAAATGATTTTGATTTTAAAAATTTAATCCCTTCCATTTGATCTGCCATTTCATTTACTCCTAACTGACGATGATTTATATCACAGAATTTTTTACCACGAGAATCACTCCCTCTGTTATCCATAGTAAACACCACATAACCATTTTGTGCCATATAATAATCAAAATACCCCGCTCCTCCTAACCAACGATTATTAACTAATTGCGCATGTGAACCTCCGTAAACATATATCATTACAGGATATTTTTTAGTAGCATCAAAATTAGCTGGATAAATAATTCTCCCATTTAAAGGTGTCTTACCATCAGCTGATGTAATTGTTACTAACTCCATTTTAGGCATATCTATTTTTCCTTCAAAAGGATTATTCGATTTTACCAATTCCGTTTCTTTTTTTGTTTTGATATCAATAACTGAAATTTTATTAGGAATTAGCGTATTACTATATTGATCTAATACCATAGTACCATCTGAAGAAACAGAAGCTATATGTGTTCCTGATACCGTTGTTAATTGTATTGTATTACCTGTTTTTAAATCAACTTGATATAGTTGTCGGTCTAATCCATTATTAGCAGTTCCTATATAATTAAGTTTTTCTGACTTTTCATCAAACCCTAAGAGTTCTTTTACTATTACCTCTTTATAACCTAAATTTTTTAACAACTTTCCTTCCGTATTATATAAATACATCTGATTAAACCCATTGTAATCTGTTTGATAAATAAATTCTGAAGAATTATTCGGTACAAAAGTCAATGAATGTTGTGGTTCAATCCAAGTCAAAGCTTTTTCTTCAAATAAAGTTTTTACAAAAACTCCTGTTTGTGCATCGTATTTATTAAATTTTAGATGATTTTGTTGTCGATTTAAAATTCCAATAAAAATATATTTCCCTGTTGGTTCCCATGAAACCATCGTTAAATATTGATCTTTGGGTTCTCCCGTTTGAATCGTTATTTTTTTATGTGAAGCTACATCAAAAACAACTACCGTAACATTTTCACTGGTCATCCCCACCATTGGGTATTTAATTTCCTTATTAACTGCTTCTGGCTCATTCCAATTAGTTAACGGATAATTAGCAACCATCGTTTCATCTTTCCTGTAATAAGCTAATTGGGTTCCTGCTTGATTCCACCATATACCGCCATCAATACCAAATTCTTGACGATGTACATAATCAGAACCATTAACAATACCTTTATTTGTATCGTTAGTAACATCTATAACATTTCCTGAAGAAGTTGTAATTCTTATATTATTGTCTTTTAACCAAGCTACGTTTCCATTGGATGCAAATTTTGCTTGACTTCCTTCATTACTATAAGTTAATACATTTAAAACCTTCTTATTAACAATATCATAAGTAACTTTATAATTATTTTTTTTACCTGCTATTTCTGTTTCAAAAGTATCAACCGTTTTCCATTCAATAATCGTTGGAAAACTTTTTAACGAAAACTCATCTAAATTTATTTTGTTTTTTAAAGCCGCTTCAAAATCATTTTTTGTAACTAAAACTGTTTCTTTCCAACCATTAGAAGCACTTTTTTCTAATAAACTTGAAAAATCAGGACTTACGTAGGTAATTGCTCTCGAATTTTTACGCCATTGCTGCGCTAATTGTGTACTTGGTGCAAATTTTCTTCCACCTGTAACAGTTTCCTCAATAGTCAACTTTTGTGCAAATGTCATACTCCCTATCAAAAGTAAACTAAAAGTGTATTTTTTCATTAATTATTTTTTTTTGAATTATTTCCAAAAATAAGAATACTTAATAAATTTAAATATTAATCAAAAGTTTTAGTTTTTTTTTCGGTATATAAATATATTATAATACTTTTATAGAAAATTTTAAAAAAAATGGACATCATAGATAAAAAATTATTGAAATTACTTCAAGAAGATAGTAAACAAACAACAAAGGAACTTTCTGGAAAACTCAATTTATCCGTTACAGCAGTGTATGAACGTATAAAAAAATTAGAAAAAGACGGTACTATTAAAAAATACGTAGCACTCGTTGATCGAAAAAAATAAATAAAAATTATGTTGTTTTTTGTCACATTAAACTAATACAACACAATCATGAGTTTATTGCTGATTTTGAAAATGCCATATTAAAATTAGATGAAGTCCTAGAATGCTTTCATGTCAGTGGTGATTATGATTATATTTTAAAAATTTGTGTTGCGGATATGGAAGAATATCGAGAGTTTATGGTTACCAAATTAACATCTATTAAACATATCGGAAGCACGCATTCCTCATTCATGATTGGAGAAGTAAAAAGCACAACAGTATATGATATTTAGATAAAATAGTACTTTAAACTATTATTGTCGTTCTAACTAAATCATTCTTTTTTTTAAAACATCAAATACTTACAGAAAACCTATTTAATCATAAAACCATATATAAAAGAAAAAAATTGAAACCTTTTTAGAAATCCTTGATAATTAAAAAGGAAGTACGTGCTTAAATTTAAATTAAAGTCAAAAAAAATGTTTCAACTCAAATTACGCGATAGACTTTATAATGAGGATGAAAAGGTAAAGAAAATAAAAATACACGGATTTTTTTCCTCCTAGACATGACTATTTTAAAAAGGAACAACTTAAGGTGTAGCCTATCTTTTCAACCAAAAAAATTACATTATCAATATTATGATTTTTACTATTATATAAGTAACAAAATTTCGATCTTTTAGAACCATTTATTAAGAACAAAAAGAATCTATTTTTTAGATTCAAATTCTTTTTGTTTATTAATAAATTATTAACACATAATCCCGTTTTAATACTACAAAAATAGAATCATTAAAAGTTTTTATAAATGAAAAAAGAAAATATATTTTGTCGTTCCTAATTAGAATTAAATATCACAAATTATCTCATTTTTTTCTATTATAAATTATTAATTTTGCAATCAACTTTTTTAAAACAACATAAAATAGATATTATGAGCTCATTTGACGTAGTTGTAATAGGTTCTGGGCCCGGTGGATATGTAGCAGCAATTCGTTGTGCGCAACTAGGAATGAAAACGGCTATTATTGAAAAATATGCCACTCTTGGAGGTACTTGTTTAAATGTAGGATGTATCCCTTCAAAAGCATTACTAGCTTCATCTCATCATTATGAAGAATTACAACATTTTGCAGATCACGGAATCGAGGTTTCTGGGGATGTAAAGATTAATCTTCAAAAAATGATTGAACGCAAACAATCTGTCGTTGATCAGACATGCGGTGGAGTTAAATTTTTAATGGATAAAAACAACATTACCGTGTTTCAAGGAGTTGGATCGTTTGAAAATGCAACTACTTTGAACATAACAAAGGAAGGTGGTTCTATTGAAAAAATTGAAGCAAAAAATACAATTATTGCCACAGGCTCCAAACCATCTAGCCTTCCATTCATAAAAATTGACAAAGAAAGAATTATTACTTCTACTGAAGCTTTAAAATTACCCGAAGTTCCTAAACATTTAATTATCATTGGTGGCGGTGTAATCGGATTAGAATTAGGCCAAGTTTATTTACGCCTAGGAGCTCAAGTATCAGTAGTAGAATTCATGGATAGAATTATTCCGGGTATGGACGGTGCTTTATCAAAAGAATTGACTAAAGTATTAAAAAAACAAGGAATGAAATTCTATACTTCACACAAAGTTAAAGAAGTATCTCGTAACGGAAATGACGTAATCGTAAAAGCAGATAATGCAAAAGGACAAGAATTAATCCTTGAAGGAGACTACGCTTTAGTAGCAGTAGGACGTCGTCCTTACACAGATGGTTTAAATACAGAAAAAGCAGGTGTAAAACTTACAGAAAGAGGGCAAGTAGAAGTTAACGATCATTTACAAACTACAAGTTCAAACATCTATGCTATTGGCGATGTAATCCGCGGCACCATGTTAGCACATAAAGCAGAGGAAGAAGGCGTTATGGTAGCAGAATATTTAGCAGGTCAAAAACCTCATATTGATTATAACTTAATCCCCGGGTAGTTTATACATGGCCAGAAGTGGCAGCAGTAGGTAAAACAGAAGAACAATTAAAAGCTGAAGGCAAAAACTACAAAACTGGTAATTTCCCATTCAAAGCTTTAGGACGTGCTCGTGCAAGTGCTGACACTGATGGTTTTATCAAGATTTTAGCAGATACTGCTACTGACGAAGTATTAGGCGTACATATAATTGGTGCCCGTGCAGCAGATTTAATAGCAGAGGCTGTTACAGCTATGGAATTCCGTGCAAGCGCAGAAGACATCTCCAGAATGTCGCATGCCCATCCTACTTTTGCCGAAGCAATTAAAGAAGCCGCTTTAGACGCTACTAACAAGAGAGCTTTGCACATTTAAAACTCATTTAAATATATCTCGTTAAAGGCTGTCCAAAAAGACAGCCTTTTTTATATTACTAAAACATTCGGACACCTATCGAAGGCAGTTTTCATATAAGTAATTCCCAGAAAAAAAGGGTTCGCCTATTAGAACACCTTCTTTTTATAAAAAAATTTAAATATTTACACCTCAAACCAAAATCTACCCAACTAATTAACAACAACTTACAAAAAAACAACAAAAAAAAAAAAAAACCTACAAAAAACCTTGTTTATCTAGAAAAGATATGTAAATTTGCAACGCAATCAAGCAATCACAAATACGTGAGGGGGAGATACTCAAGCGGCCAACGAGGACGGACTGTAAATCCGTTGGGAAACCTTCGCAGGTTCGAATCCTGCTCTCCCCACTAAAAAAACCGGTAAATATAATTTATCGGTTTTTTTTATACCTCAACACAAAAAGAATCAAGAACAAAAGTTGGGGATTAAGCAAAAAGATTGAATAATCTGAATAAGAAGAAACCCATATTTCCTAACCTTCCTAAATAGGTCAGAGTCATTTTCAGAGGATTTGACTATATGCAAAAAAGTTAGATAAGTAATGGATTTAAAATTTTTAAAGTTTTTCCACATTCAACAATCTTTTATTCTTCATCACAAACAAAAACTACTATCCACCTCAACAAACACAACATTTACAAAATACTCATAATTCACAAAAATCTCAAATAAATACAAAAAAACACTTACCAAAAATCATTTAGTAAGTGTTTCATCTAATCTAACTCCTTACAAGAAATCTTAGATTGACTTTTTTTTAATCAAAACTATTTATTACCCTTTTCGTAATCCGCAATAAATTGCGCTATCCCAATATCCGTCAAAGGATGTTTTAACAAACCTGTAATAGCAGACAAAGGCCCCGTCATAACATCCGCTCCTATTTTTGCACAATTTACAATATGCATCGTATGACGAACCGAAGCTGCTAGAATTTGTGTTTCAAAAGCATAGTTATCATAAATATCACGAATTTCTGATATTAAATTCAATCCATCTGTAGACACATCATCTAAACGTCCCAAAAAAGGTGAAACATAAGTAGCCCCAGCTTTTGCTGCTAACAATGCCTGCCCTGCTGAAAAAACTAATGTTACATTCGTTTTAATCCCTCTATCTGAAAAATATTTACAAGCTTTAATCCCTTCTTTAGTCATTGGTAACTTAACCACAATTTGCTCATGCAATTCTGCTAATTCTTCACCTTCTTTTATCATTCCTTCTAAATCCATCGCATTCACTTCTGCACTCACATCACCCTCTACTATATTACAGATATCAACATAATGTTTTAAAATATTATTTTTACCTGTAATACCTTCTTTCGCCATTAAGGAAGGATTGGTTGTTACACCATCTAAAATACCTAACGCTTGTGCTTCTTTAATTTGATCTAAATTGGCCGTGTCAATAAAAAACTTCATCTCTTTTTTTTTATGTTAAATTATAGTTGTGTCTAAAGCAAATTTACAAATTCAATTTTAATATAAATAATAATCACTCTAAACAATTCCGTCAAAATATAATAACAAACCTAAAGCTTATAATGATTCATCAACATTTTTTCATACACCTTGTCTGGCAATATTCTTTTTAAAAAAATGGATGTTTTTTGCATAAAAGCTCCTACTTTATAATGTATTTTAGGTTTTGAAGTACAAATTACACTCAAAACCGCTTTTGCCATTTCCATAGGATCATGTCCTCCATCAACATGATCATTCATTTCTTTCAAAGTATCACCATACACTTTTTCATAAACAGACCCTTTTATCAGAGGAGCATGATAACGTCCTGCCGCAATATTCGTTGCAAAATCTCCCGGCGCAATATTCGTTATTTCTATACCAAATTGCTTTGTTTCCATACGCAAAGCTTCTGTTAGCAATTCTAAAGCACCTTTAGAGGCTGAATAAATCCCTCTATACGGCAGCCCCATATAAGCTGCTATAGAAGTTATATTAATAATCAAACCTGATTTTTGTAAACGCATTTGCGGCAAAACAGCTTTAATAACCTCAATAGGTCCAAAAAAATTAGTTTCAAAATGAGCACGCATTTCTTTCGTCGGAATTTCCTCTATAGGTCCCGTAATACCTACACCTGCATTATTAATCAATACATCTATCCTACCCGATTCAGCAACAATTCTTTTTATCGCTTCATTTATAGTATTTACATCCCTGACATCCAATGCAACTAATGGAATTTTAGAATTTTGATTTTTTTCTGGATTTCTACTCGTTCCATACACCATATACCCCTTATCCTGTAAAAACTCTCCCACTGCTCTTCCTATACCGGAAGATCCTCCTGTAATAACTATTACTTTTTTATTCATTATTTTTATCTCCCTTTTTTCTATTCTTTATCTAATTGATATACCTAAACCAGGACACTCGCTCAAAACAACCTTACCCATTATTACTTCTGACCCATGAGCTATATCCGATGCTAACAAATTAGCACCATCTAAATCTACATAATCCACTAAAGGAGCTAATACTGCACCAGCAGAAATACCAACGGTGGACTCTGTCATACAACCTATCATTATCTTGTACTGTCTTTTCCTAGCTTCTGTAATAATTTTCAGAGCAGGAGTTAAACCTCCACATTTAACCAACTTTATATTTATACTTTTATAATGTTCTTCTAATTGTTTTAAATCCAAACTATCTTGAAAATCTTCATCTGCCATCCAATTAGCCTTACCTAGCCTATTCAAAATATTATATTGCCCAACTTTCATAGGTTGTTCCAAATAAACAAACTCAGAAATAAACTCTTGTTTTTCCAACCATTCACAATCTTCTTTTGTAAAACTCCCATTTGAGTCAATAGCTATACTTTTTTTCATTTGAGATAACAAATAAAGAGTTTCTCTTTCCAACCCTTTGCATTTCACTTTAAAATTATTCCAAGAAGACGCATTTATTTTTGCTTGTTGATTTTTTAATGAATCCACACTAATTGTAATAGAAGATTCGGGTATGACATCAGATTTTATCTTATTTAACTCTAAAAAACTTTTTTTTTCGAGTTTCCCGTACAAATCCCAATAAGCACAATCTAAAGCGGAACAAACAAAAGCAGAAAGAGAAGACTTAGAAATTATCTCATAAAACGCGAGAGGATGAACTATTTTTTGAGTTTCAACAATAGTTTTTATCTTTTTCAGTTCTTCGATTAAATTTTCAATTTTAATTTGATAATAATCTATTTCGGTACATTCTCCATACCCTGTAGTATTCGATTTTTTTAAAACTACAATCAAAGCATTTCTATAAGAATAATTCCCATAAGCTATAGAAAAAGTTTCTTTTAACGGTAATTTAATCTTTTGCCAAGTTAATTGCATGCAGTAAAATTTTGTCTAAAATAAAAAATCCCGAATAAATCGGGATTATATAGTGTAAACATTTTCTGGTCAAAAAGGCAAGCGACCTACATCGCACCGCTACAACCGCTTACCTTTGCTGCGTTCCCACCCCGGAGGAGTTTGCAGGAGCTGGTCGTGTAGGACTTGCCGTTGCAAATATACAACCTTTTTATATTTTTGCAAGCATTTTTGAGAAACAAAATACCTTTTGTATATTGTCATTGAAAAAAAACATACAATGAAAAAATATAACTTACTAACAATCATATCATTACTAGTAATAGGAACTGGTTGCGAAGGTGATAAAAAAAATTTATTTTCTATTGATGAGTCGCAATTTAAAGCTCTTTATCACCCAGGTGATGAAATTCCCATCATTATAACCAATAAAAATGAAAAGAATATTGATTCTGTTTCTTTTTTTAGCAACGAAAAAAGAATTGGATCAACAAAAGGAAATAACACCTTTAAATATATCTTAAATGAAGCAAAATTAGGTTATCAAAACCTAAAAGCTATTGTATATTACGAAGGAGATGTACAAGAATTAACATCTAGAGTAGAATTAGTTTCAAAAGAAGAGCCTAAACTTTTAAAATATCAGTTAATTGCTACTTATCCTCATGATTTAAAGGCTTATACACAAGGATTAGAGTTTTACAAAGGTTTTTTATATGAAGGCACAGGTAACGGCTCAGGTGTATCTACTGGTCAAAAAGGAATTTCTAGTCTTCGAAAAACAGATTATAAAACAGGGAAAGTTATTCAAAAAATAGAGTTACCTGAATCTATTTTTGGAGAAGGTATTACTTTTTTAAATAATAAAATTTACCAATTAACTTGGTTAAATAATGAGGGATACGTGTATGATGCTAATACATTTAAAAAAGAAAAAACTTTCCAATATTTTAAAAAAATGGAGGGATGGGGATTAACCACAGATGGCAAAAATTTTTATATGACTGATAGTTCTGAAAGAATTAGCATTATAAATCCTAATACTTTTAAAGAAGTAGATCATATCAATGTATATACTAATAGTACAAAAGTACCTGCTATTAACGAGTTAGAATGGATAAATGGCAAGATATACGCTAATGTTTACCAAAAAGATGCTATTGTTATTATTAACCCTGTATCAGGTGCTGTAGAATCGGTAATCGACTTAAGTGAATTAAAAACAAAAGTAACGCAACATCCTGATTTGGATGTATTAAATGGTATAGCTTATAATTCGAGTAACAAAACTTTATTTGTTACGGGCAAAAATTGGGATAAAATATTTGAAATCAAAATCATAGAGTAGCTGTTTTCATTCATTTTACAAAATGTTTTCATTCGTATCATTTAATTTCATTTAGTTCCTTTGTTCCTAGTTTTGGTTAGCTCGAACGAAGGAACTAAATAACGAAATTCCTATAATACTGATTATAAAAATGTTACTATTCTAAAACTAAATATTGATTTATTATTTTTCTTATCTTTTTCAACCACTATAAAATATAAATTAAAAATCTGCTTCTGTTTCTATAGTTAAACTGTTAAGAGTTATCGGATGCACAAAAGTTATAGATTTAGCATGCAAGTACAAACGATCCGCTTTCTTACCGTATAAATCATCACCTACTATTGCTGTATTTAACCCTGAAGGATGTGAGGCATGTACTCTTAACTGATGGGTACGTCCTGTTATTGGATAAAAGTTCACTCTTGTTTTATTATTTTGAACTGAAATTTTTTCCCAACTGGTTTGGGCTGGCTTACCATGTTCATAACAAACCATTTGTCTTGGACGATCTTCTAGATCTACTCGTAATGGTAAATCTATGAATCCGCTATCACTATTAAGCAAACCATCTAAAATGGCTTCATAACATTTTTTTACTGTTCGCTTAATAAATTGACTTTGTAATGCTATATAAATTTCTTCTGTTTTAGCTATTAACATAATTCCTGAAGTTGACATATCTAAACGATGAACAACTAGAGGCCCTGTAGCTTTTGGGTATTTTTTTTTAATTCGTTCATATACAGAATCTGACACTAGTTTACCCGGTACGGACAAAAATTCTGCTGGTTTATTAATTGCCAACATATAATCATCTTCGTATATAATTTTAATATCTTTTCCTTCTGCTGGATTATTATAAAATGGATTTTCATCTATTTCAAGCCCCTCTAACATGTGCCCTAATAAAATAGGTTCGCATTTTCCTTTGCATGCAGGATAAAACTGTTTGTGCTTTCGTACCTCACTCTTAGGCGATTGTCCCCACCAAAATTCAGCCATACATAAAGGCTTTAACTGCTTTTTAAAAGCATAATGTAATAACTTAGGTGCGGCACACTCCCCCGCACCAGCAGGAGGATTATTATTAAAAATTTCGCCTATACTTTTTGTTTTTCCAAATCGATTTAAAAAAGAATATTCTGCAAATAATCGTTGTTGTGTTTGAGCTGATAATTTTTTTCGTTGTTCTTTTAATAATAAAATTTGATTTTCAAAATATTGTTTTTTTTCTTTTGCTTCCTCTTTTTAAAATTCCAATATTTTGTCATTTTCTTTAATAAAATGGCTTCATTTTTACTCTGTTCACTCAACTGTATAAAATACAATCCTTGTTCCTCTTTGGTCATTGTAAGTAAAGCTTGATTGCGCAAATCCTCTCGTTTACTTTTTTGCTCTTTTATGTATTGCTTTTGCTTTTGAATATCTTTTTCTGCTTCTTCATTTATTTGTTTTAAAAGAGACAATGATTCAAGATAATCAAATTTTGTTTCTGCTAAATTAATCTGTTCATTCAACTCATTAATCTTAGCTTCTTCTTCTTTATAAAAACTTGAAGCATCTAACATATCATATACAGTAGGAACGAAATAATTAAGTTGATTTTGTTCTGCTAATTTACCTGAAAATGCCCATAAATACCCTATTTCTCCTGCTAAATTTTGACATACCAAAACACCAAACATTTTACCTATAACAAGTCCCTCTTGTCCTTCTTTTAAACCAAAATTATGTTCAAAATCATTTTGATTTTCTAAATATGTTTGCAGTTCTTGACTAGCTATTATGCTTAACTCGTGTGGATCATAATAGAATGGAAATGTAAACTTTTTAGGTAATATTATACTTGATATATCCCTCTTAAAGGACTGAAAAAACATTAAATTTTGCATGGGACAAAGATAGGTTAAAGCATCTAAAAAACGATAAAGACAAAAGTTTTCTAAATATGATTCTAGCATTTAAATCAAAACTATTTTTATAGTAGATTTGGATTTCTATTTTTATAATTCTACTTTTGATTGACTTGAAAAAATAACTTATGAATCACTTATTAGCTATTATTTGGAATCCAGTAGATGGCATTTCAATAGGCAATTTTACAATCCGTTTTTATAGTTTAATGTTTGTAATTGCATTTTCTTTAGGAATTGCCATTATGAAAAAAATCTTTATAAGAGAAGGTGAATCAATTGAAAAATTAGATTCTCTTTTTATTTGGATGGTAGTTTCTGTTTTACTAGGAGCCCGCTTAGGACATGTTTTCTTTTATGACTGGAGTTATTACAAAAACCATTTAGAAGAAATATTATTACCTTTTCGTTTTAGCCCTGAATTTGAATTTACTGGTTTTCAAGGATTAGCCAGCCATGGAGCTGCTATATCTGTAATTGCTTGCATGTATTTTTATTCTAAAAATATCATCAAAAGGCCTTTTTATGGGTATTAGACAGAATCGTAATACCTGTAGCAAGCGGAGCAGTATTTGTTCGATTAGGCAACTTTTTTAATTCAGAAATTGTGGGTGATCAAACTCAATCTATATTTGGAATAAAGTTTGTGCAAGATGCCATTTCTAAAAATGAAGCTATTAGCTCTACTGGCATCACAAATTACAGAGAAGCCTATACAGAACTAACCACAAACCCTAAATATGCTTCTTTAATAGAAAGTATTCCTGCTAAACATCCTTCACAATTGTACGAAGCTTTTGGCTATATTTTTGTCTTTGCCTTGCTATTTTACATGTACTGGAAAACAGATGCTAGAAACAAACAGGGCTTATTATTTGGTACCTTTTTAATTACTTTATTTACTATACGAATCATTGTGGAATCTGTTAAAGAAAGTCAAGGCGGTTTTGAAAATATATTAGGTATTATGAGTACTGGTCAATGGTTGAGTGTTCCTTTCATTCTTATAGGTATTTACCTAGTAACCAAAGCTTCTAAAAAATAATTGCTATTAAAATTTTAAAAAGGCTGTACAAAAAGTAGAAAATCAACATTTAGTTTGTCGTTCCAACGCCAGAAAGAATGTTATAATTTTATCATTTTTTGATCTATATTATAAGATTACTGACTTTTAGACAGCCTTCTAACATTACCAATATTTACTATTCTTTCTCTACTTTTAGTCCAGATTATGTGATAAACTTTGTGATGAAGATAGATAAAGTTACGACCTTTTATACAATCTATATTAAGATCAAAAAACAAAATCCTTTTTATTTCTAATACTATAAAAAGCAGTCTCTTAAATCTTTCTTATTGCATCTATAATAACAATATATATAATCCCCTTTTAACTTTATTCAAATTTTTATTGACATTAAGTATACAATCAAAAGGAGAAAATAATAGTTTATTTCCTATTCTTACAATCTTAGCATTCTAAATTTAGTCTAAATTCCGCATTAGACTCGAAATGAATTAGCGAAGTAAAATCTGTTTTTCTTTATTTCCTTACAATTCGAATACATAGACTAATTTTAATTATAAAAAGTGTCTGCTATTACTTTTTAAATTTTTCGTGAATACTTGAATTTGTATGAATTTTGTTTTACAACGAAGTCTAATAGTTAAACCCAGATTCAGCATTAGAAATCTATTCAACTTTATTTTTCTTCAAATTCAAGCACGTACTCAAATTTCAATCATCAAAATAGTTCACTATTTCTTCTTCTAAAATTTTCCGTGAGCACTTGAATTTATTGAAAAATTTTGTTTCACAATGAAGTCTAATGCGGAATCTGGGTTAAAAAAAGAAAATATGCTTTATCTAAAAAAAGAATTCTAACTATATTTGTTCTTTTTAAAACAACACACAAAATGCAGTTAACAGAATTAAATGCTATATCACCTATTGATGGTCGTTATAGAAATAAAACGATTGGTCTTTCTCCATTTTTTTCAGAAGAAGCCTTAATTAAATACCGTGTTTTAATAGAAGTTGAATATTTTATAGCACTCGTTGAAGCAGGTATACCACAGCTTAAAGATATTTCAAATACTACTTTTTCTGCATTACGAAAAATTTATCAAAATTTTTCAACTGACGACGCATTATGGATAAAAAACACTGAAAAAACAACTAATCATGATGTAAAGGCTGTTGAATACTTTATAAAAGAACAATTTGACAGATTGGGATTAGAACAATATAAAGAGTTCATTCATTTTGGGCTTACGTCACAAGATATTAACAATACTGCTATTCCTCTTTCTACAAAAGATGCTTTTGAACAAGTTTATTTACCAAGTCTAACTCGTATTATTGAAAAATTAAAAGAATTAGCAATAGAATGGAAAGACGTAGCTATGCTTGCTCGTACACATGGACAACCTGCCTCTCCTACTCGTTTAGGAAAAGAAATCTTTGTTTTTGTTCAACGTTTAGAAGAACAATTGAAATTATTATATAAGATTCCTTTCGCAGCTAAATTTGGAGGCGCTACAGGTAATTACAATGCTCATAAAATTGCCTATCCTAACCATGATTGGAAGGCTTTTGGATCTTATTTTGTAGAGCAAACACTTGGTTTACAACATTCCTTTCCTACAACACAAATAGAACATTACGATCATTTGGCTGCTTTCTTTGATACTTTAAAAAGAATCAATACAATTTTGATTGATTTGGATCGAGATATTTGGACGTATGTTTCAATGGATTATTTTAAGCAAAAGATAAAAGCTGGTGAAATTGGATCAAGTGCTATGCCTCATAAGGTAAATCCTATTGATTTTGAAAATTCAGAAGGTAATTTGGGTATAGCTAATGCTATTTTTGAGCATTTATCTGCCAAATTACCCATTTCAAGATTACAACGTGATTTAACAGACAGTACGGTTCTTAGAAATGTAGGTGTTCCTTTAGGGCATTCTCTCATTGCTTTTGAAGCTACACTTAAAGGACTCAATAAATTACTATTAAATGAAGAAAAATTTGCAGAGGATTTAGAAAAAAACTGGGCTGTTGTGGCAGAAGCTATTCAAACAATTCTTAGAAGAGAAGCCTACCCTAATCCTTACGAGGCCTTAAAAGACCTTACTCGAACGAATACTGTTATTAATAAAAACGCTATACACGCTTTTATTGATACATTAAACGTTTCGGATACTATTAAAAATGAACTTAAAGCTATTACTCCTAGTAATTATTTAGGGATTTAATTTTTTAACAAAACTTTTCCAAAAGGTGTCCAAAAAGTAATATCATATCAATTTTTGTTTAGAAAATAAACAGAATAAAATACTTATAAGCAACGTGATAATAATTTCATCTAGTTCGTTCAAGTATTTCTTAGTTAACTAAACGATATTAAGCAACAAAATTTTCAACTTTTAGGACACCTTCTGTTTATATTTTATTTTCAACCTTATTCCGTATTAGACTCGAGCGGAGTGAATGGAGAAGTCCCTCTATTACAGCAAGCATGTACTTCAATGTCAATCTTCAAAATAGTATCCTATTTCTTCTTCTAAAATTTTCCTTAAAAATTTAAATTTATTGATTTTTTGTTTCAAAACGAGGTTTAATACGCAATATGGATTAAAGAAAAAGGCTCTTTAAAAATTTAAAAATCAACGCATCGTTTATCATTCCAACACAAGGAGGAGTCTTATAATCAATAGCATATAATTTCTCCCTCTAATCGAACAATTATTCAAAAATTACCATTTAGCTTGTCACTGCTACGTAAAAAGGAGTCCTAGAATCAAACTCTTTTTTGTACATGTTGTATTATTCACTTTATATGATTCCTCCTTTCTCTTAGATGACAAGATTACCTCTTTTGAAACAGTCTCATCTTTCGTTCTATTTTTATGTATTAATTTCAAGATCTTTTATATAATCTTCATTTTCATAAAAAAATCGTTCAAAAGCATCCATTTGTTCATAAAAAAATCAAAAACACGATCCCAAGTTGACTTATTATTAATACTAATTTCTAAGAGTTCTACCCAAATACGGCTTACCACTTTCCCATTTTCAAGGTAATAATTACGTTCAAAAATGGCTTCTGGTAAATAGTCTTCTAATAATATATTTTTCAAAGATTCTACCTTTTCAAAATATATTTTCCTCTTTTCTTCATCTCTAGGCTCTATTTCTAATAAAACTTGTGCTTTTTTATTATCTATAAAGAATTTAAAACTAACATCTTTTATTTTTGTGTTGTACAATAACCATTTTCTAGGATAGGCTTCTGCAAATTTTGTCCAAAATTCTTTCTTTATTTGTATACTTTCTTCTTTACTATACATAGTTAAAAACATTTAATAATTGTATATCTCCAAAAATAGTTTTATTTTTAGTAGATTAAATATAGCACCATTTACGACACGATTGATTATATAGTATTATTAAAACTAGATCCAAATGGAATTTTCCAATTTTTTTAAAATACATTCCAAAAATAGCAAAAGAAACACTTCCCGCAATAAAGTCACATTCCAAAATGATTCCTCCAGAACGAATCAAACTTTTAGAAGGACTAAATATAGAAAACATTCTTTCTAGAAAAGCTGCTGTTATGATGTTATTTTATCCTAAAAACCATTTAACTCACTTAGCTTTAATAGTTAGAAACGCATATCCTCGGGGGTACATTCTTCACAAATAGCTTTTCCCCGGTGGAAAAGTCGAGCCATTTGACAAAAACTTATCAGAAACTGCTTTAAGAGAAACTTTTGAAGAAATTGGGGTATCTAAGGATCAAATAGAAGTAATAAGATCTTTTACAAAAGTATATATTCCTCCTAGTAATTATTTAGTTTCGCCTTTTTTAGGGATTTGTCATGAAGAAATTATATTCAAACCAAACCCAGAAGAAGTTAGTGATATAATAGAGTTACCCTTACAACATTTTTTAAATGATGATAATATTATTCATCTGAATATGAACACTTCTTACGCAAATGAAATTGAGGTTCCAGCTTTTAAAATAGATGGGTATATCATTTGGGGAGCAACGGCTATGATGATGAGCGAATTGAAAGATATCATAAAAAAAGTCTTATAATTTTTTTTTCATACATTTGCCTGCTCCAAATTAAAAAAATATGGGATTATTTAAACGAAATCCTTTCGGACATATATTATTTATTAAAAGATGGATTATTATTCTATTCGGAATTTGTACCCATCGTAGGTACCGAGGATTTAACCAACTTAACATTGAGGGATCAGAAATCATACGTAATTTACCCAATACGAATGTATTATTTATATCCAATCATCAGACTTATTTTGCTGATGTGGTGGCTATGTTTCATGTTTTTAATGCCAGTTTAAAAGGACGTGAAAACAATATAAAAAATATTTGGTACTTATGGAAACCTAAATTAAATCTTTATTACATAGGGGCTAAAGAAACACTAGATGCTAATTTGCTTACTAAAATCATGTCCTATGTAGGTGCTATATCTGTAGAAAGAACTTGGCGAGCAGATGGTAAAGATTTAGAAAAACACGAACAAAAGCAAGTTAACTTATCTGATTTTCGAAATATTGAAATTGCTTTGAATGATGGTTGGGTCATTACTTTTCCTCAAGGTACCACTAAATCCTTTAAACCTGTAAGAAAAGGAACTGCCCATATTATAAAAGAATACAAACCTATTGTTGTTCCTATTGTAATAGATGGTTTTAGAAGATCTTTTGACAAAAAGGTCTGATAACCAAAAAGAAAGGAATTCTACAGAGTTTTACAATTAAAGAACCTTTACAAATAGATTATGACAACGAATCTATTGAGTCTATCGTAGAAAAAATTGAATTTGCTATAGAACAACACCCTTCTTTTTTAAAAGTTTTATCTATAGAAGAAATTAAAGAACAAGAAGAGCTTAATAAATTAAGAAAGTGGCATATAGATTAAATAGAATAGGCAACTAAAAGTCAACAAGCTTATTTGTATCTTAGATTTCATTTATGTATTAATCATTATACTTTTATATTAGAATAAGTAACAAAATATTACATTTAACAAAAGGCTCAGATTGTAAAAATCCAAGCCTTAACTTTTTAACTTACATATATATATTTTATTCTTTTTAGAATCGTTAGTTGTGTTCATAAGTTCCATTAATTTCATACCTAATAAACCACTAACACCTCCATCCGTTCCATTTGAACCTGAAATTAATACCTCCGGAATTACTTTAATATTTCCTTTACCAATTTCTTCTGTAATTTTATATTTAGTAAAATTATCACCTCCCATTGCGGAAACTTGTAATTGATATGATTCTGCTGTAGACTTACCAATAGCCATAATTTTTTCCGCTTCTGCTAAACCTGTTTTTGATATTTTTTCGGCTTCTGCACTTGCATTTAATTTGGTTGCTTCTGCTTGAGCGGCTGCTTTTGCTTTAGTTGCTTCTGCCTCCGCAATAGCGCGCATTTTCGTTGCTTCTGCTTCCGCATTTACATTTAATTTTAAACTAGCAGCATCCCCTTCTGCTTTTTTAACGGTAGCATCTGCTGTACGCTGTGCTATTTCTACACTTTGAGCTGCACGAACAATTTCTTTTTGCATATCTGCAATAGCTGTTTCTTTTTCAACTCCTTGGCGTTGTTCTTGTGCCATTTTTTGTGTTTGGTAGGTTTTTTGCTCTTCTTCTGCTATTTTTCTATCCGTTAATGTTTTCATTAATGATTCAGGAGGAATAATATCTCCAATTAAGGTATCAACTGCGTTTACATTATATTCATCTAAAACCGTTTTTATATGCCCCTTTGCTGATTCCTGACGTTCTTTACGTGTACTTAAGAACGATATTACATCACTATCTTGTGCTGAATTACGAAAATAATTTCCTATCGTTGGTTCTAATACTTGAGAAACTAAATTAGTCATGCTACCAAAGCGAGCAATAACCTTAGGTGCTTCGTTTGCAGGCACATGAATAATTTGTGACACATCTAAATTAAACGGGAAACCATCTTTTGAACGTACTGTTATAGTTGATAAATTTTTATCTAAATCATGTGATTCACTACGTGCATTTGCCCAATTTAAAACCAAATTAGTTGTTGGCACTAATTCTAATTTAGTAGTATACCTATTTAATGCGTATTTACCCGGCCCAAGAGGTTCCATCCATACACCTCGTTGTCCTTTAGAAACAATATTACCATGCTTAAAGGTTTCTCCAGTAACATCTTGTCCATCTTCTCCTATATAGGAAATTACAACACCTACGTGACCAATTGGAACATCAGTCATAGGATTTTGTTCTATCTGTATTGCCCAAGGGTTTATATAATAAGATCCTGCTAACATCACTTGTGGTTGCAAACCACGATTCCCTCCTTGGTCTAAAAAACGATCAAAATTTTGAAAATTATTATGTCCATCCGCAAATTTTCCAGCAATTTGACCGTGAGGTATAGGCTCTCCATCAAGTGCTGTTACAATTCCCACCATGTTTTCAAAAATCTTAATTTGGTCTACAATAACGATCTCAAATAAATACGTATTAATACGATACGATCCACTCGTAATAAAGGCTGTTTGACGACCTTTTTGCCCTCCTTTATCCAAAAAGCCCGTAGCATCTTGGTAATTATCACATTCAACTCTGCGTGCTAAAATTCTACCTGTAGGAATTTCTTTCCCATCTTTACTTAATATTAAACCTATTTTACCTTCTGGGATAATCGTAAATGCGGTCATATCAACTGAATATTGCCAGATCCACATCCCCCAATACAATCCTCGGAGCCAACGTTTGTGCCTGAAACCCCGCTTCTCCTTTTGTTGCTATGATTCGACCATCTGGTAACGATTTATCCGTCCCAAACAACACAAACTTTTTGGTTACTAAACCTATCTTATCTTCTGGTACAATGACCATTCCAAAGAATACTCTTAAAACAAATTTGTAAAACACAATAGTTAATACCAACGGTAATAACCACCATAATGAAGCAATTGATGTCATAAATAATTAGTTTGAATAATACATTTTAATAAAATTTAATCAGATAAAAGGAAGTTTATCTTTCATTTATTACCAATAGAAATTCTTACTGCAGTAAAAATTTAGAATTTCTTTTTTAATTAGTAACACTGTCGTATCATTTTTACATTGATTAAATTTAAATACGTTAATTATACGTTTGTCGAAAATAAAAGTTACACAAAATAACAAAACATTTACACAAAAACATAAAAGACTAAATATCAACACTTTATTCAAAAAAAAGAAATAATATTCCCTTCCTATCTTATTACATAAAATAGAATTAACATTTTTTTATCACACATTTGTATATACAAATGTTATTTTTTTTTACATTTGCTGTATCAAATTTCTATAGAAATGAAAATAGAAGAAGAAATTAAAAGTACAGTCACCTTATCGCTAGCAAAAAGGGTACTTCTAAATCTTACGTTCACCCGAAATGTAGTAGGAGATAAATTTTTGGAATTATTAAAACCCTATGACCTATCGAGTGAGCAATATAATGTATTAAGAATTTTAAGAGGTCAAAAAGGAAAACCTGCTAATATGGCTTGCATACAAGAACGTATGTTAGCTAAAACTAGTAACACCACCCGATTGGTTGACAAATTATTAATAAAAGAACTAGTTGTACGTAAAGTTTGTTCTGAGAATAAAAGAAAAATGGAAATTACAATTACAGAAAAAGGACTAGAAGTTTTAGAAGCTTTAGATCCTTTAGTATTGGCACACGAAAATGAATTTGCAGATAAATTAACACCTGCAGAATTAGAAATTTTTAATGAATTATTAGAAAAATACAGAAGTTAAATAATGAATAATTTTATTGAACACCAAAATTGGCGATATGCCACCAAAAATTTGATTCTTCTAAGAAAGTAAATGAATCTGATTTAAACATATTAAAAGAGGCTATTCGATTAAGCACTTCTTCTTATGGTCTTCAACCTTATAAGGTACTAATCATTGATAATCCAATAATTCGTGAAGAATTAAAAGCATATTCTTGGAATCAATCACAAATAACAGATGCTTCTCATCTATTCGTTTTTGCTAACTATACTAATTTAGATGAAACTATTATTGAGAATTACATAAAAAGAATAAGCGACATTAGAGAGATATCACAAGAAAATTTAGCTGGTTATGCTGATTTTATGAAAAGTAAAATTTTGAGCTTAACTACTAGTGAACAAGCTTTTTGGACTTCTAAACAAACTTATTTGGCTCTTGGTAATCTGTTAAATGCTGCTGCAGAACTAAAAATAGATGTAACTCCTATGGAAGGTTTTGAAGCGGATAAATACAATGAAATACTGCATTTAAATTCTCAAAATTTAAATGCAAGTTTAGTCGCAACTATAGGTTATAGACATGAAGAAGACATAACTCAGTATAATAAAAAAGTAAGAAAATCAAACGAAGAATTATTTATTAATATCTAAAACTAAAATGAAAATGAAAATTTTAAAATCTTTTGCCTTAGCAATATTAGTAACTGTAGGTGGTATTTTTACTACCAGTGCTCAAACTTCAAAAAAAGTAGACGCATCAAAAAGTAAAGTTTTATGGTTAGCCAAAAAATTTGGCGGTCAACATGATGGAGATATAAAACTAAAAGAAGGTCAATTAATTTTTAATGGTAAAGAATTAAAAGGAGGAAATTTTACGGTAGACATGACTACTATTAACACTTTAGATTTACAAGGTGAATGGAAAAACAAACTAGACATACACCTTAAAGATGGTGACTTTTTTGCTGTTGATAAATTTCCTACTTCAACTTTGGTGTTCAAAAAAATCGGAAAAAAATCTACCAATATGTATGCTGTAGAAGCTGATTTAACTATAAAAGGGATTACAAATCCTATCAAATTTGATCTAATAACGAATAAAGGTGTTGCAAATGCAACCCTAATGGTAGACCGAACTAAATATGATGTAAAATATGCTTCTAAAAACTTTGGTGCTTTAGCAGACAAAGCGATTGATGACGAATTTGAATTAAAAGTTCAATTAAAATACTAATAAAAATCTATATTTAATCAAAGAGGGTGTCTGAAAAGTCAAAATTTAACATCTAGTCTATCACTTCAGCAACGGGAGAAGTCACATTATCAGTATCATGTGATTTCTCCCTATGACCGAAATGAAAGGGTGATACTTTTAGGACACCTTCTTTTTCTATTTTCTATAATGCTCTAAACGTCTTCTTTTGACTTCCAAATAATCTTTATCTTCTCCTTATTCTACTATTTTTTAGTACATAAGCCTAACGCAATGCAAAAAAGTCGAAATTACGGAACAAAACCTTTATTTTTTACTTTTGTTTAAAAAAATCAAATCACTTCTATTCTAAATCTTCTACATAAAAACTAGATAAAAAGGCTATTGATTTTTCAATATCATAATGTAATATTCTATCTTCTTTTACAAGAGGAACTTCTTCTCTGTATAATTTCAAGAAACTTTCTAAAAAATCACTCGTTTTTAAAGGTTTTCTGAAATCTATGGCTTGTGAAGCATTCATTAGTTCAATGGCCAAAATACGCTCTAGATTTTCCATTATCTTAAAGCACTTAGTTGCTGCATTAGCCCCCATAGAAACATGATCTTCTTGTCCATTACTAGAAACTATACTATCTGTACTAGCTGGAGTTGTTAACTGTTTGTTTTGACTTACAATACTAGCGGCAGTATACTGTGGAATCATAAATCCTGAATTTAATCTCGGATCCGTCACTAAAAAAGCGGGCAAGTCGCGTAAACCTGAAATTAATTGATAAGTTCTTCTTTCTGAAATATTTCCTAATTCAGCTAAAGCCATACCAAGAAAATCTAAAACCAAAGCTAAAGGCTGACCATGAAAGTTTCCTCCTGAAATAATTAAATCTTCTTCTACAAAAATATTAGGGTTATCAGTAACTGAATTAATTTCAGTTTTAAAAACTTTTTTCACATAATCAATTGTATCTTTTGAAGCACCGTGTACTTGTGGAATACAACGGAAAGAATAAGGATCTTGTACCTGTTTTTTGGGTTGTGCAATAATTTGACTACCCTCTAATAATTCTTGAAAACGTTGAGCAGTCACAATTTGTCCTTTATGAGGTCGAACCATGTGAATTAAATCATTAAATGGTTCGATTCTACCGTCAAAACCTTCTAATGAAATGGCTGCTATTACATCCGCAAGGTAACTATACTTTAATGCTTTTAATAGAAGATAGCTGCCATAAGCACTCATAAACTGTGTACCATTTAGCAATGCCAACCCTTCTTTCGATTGTAAAATAATAGGTTGCCAATTCATTTTTTCAAGTACTTTCATTGCTGGCTGGCGAAATCCGTCTACGTACACTTCCCCTTCCCCTATTAAAGGTAAACATAAATGAGCTAAAGGGGCTAAATCTCCCGAAGCACCTAATGATCCTTGGGTATAAACTATAGGAAAAATATCATTATTATAAAAATCTATCAATCGTTCTACTGTTGCTAATTGCACTCCTGAGTGTCCGTAACTTAAAGATTTAACTTTTAACAACAACATAATTTTCACAATTTCCTGTGGGACTTCATCCCCTGTTCCACAAGCATGTGATTTCATTAGATTTTCTTGAAGTTTCGATAAATTTTCATTTGAAATTTTTACATTACATAAAGAACCAAAACCTGTATTTATACCATAAATTGGTTCTTTATTTTCATTCATTTTTTTATCTAAATATTCACGACATTTTACAATATTTAATCGTGCTTCTTCTGACAATGCTAATTTTTGATTTTGCGAAATGATTTCTTGTAATGTTTCTAATGAAAATACATCGGAAGAAATATAATGAGTAGTGTCCATTTTATTCTAAAATTTGTTGCCCAAAATTCCATAAAAAGATTAAATTTCAAAAAGAAGTTTGTTATTTCAAATAAAAAAATAGTTCCTATTTAAATGTAGTTACAAACACGTGTAACAAAATATTCCTTTTGTCCTATTCTTTTCAATTATAAGTTCTTTTTTTAAATAAAATTATTCTATTCTTATTATTTCGCTTTGTTATCTGAGTAGTATAAATAAAAATTAAATGTGTTCGAAAGGAATAAAAACGAAGAAATAAAACATTTTTTACGCTATTTGAGATAATAATAACACCAAACTTTTATTTAAAAACCTTAATTTTGCAATCAATTTTTTACAAACTACTTTAAAATGAAAAACACAGCATTAACTCATATTCACGAGAATTTAGGAGCTAAGATGGTTCCTTTTGCAGGATTTAATATGCCTGTACAATACGAAGGTGTAAATATTGAACACGAAACGGTTCGTAATGGCGTAGGTGTATTTGATGTTTCTCACATGGGTGAGTTTTTTCTTAAAGGAGAAAATGCTTTAGCATTAATCCAAAAGGTAACTTCAAACGATGCTTCTAAATTAGTTAATGGTAAAGCACAATATTCATGCTTACCAAACAATGAAGGAGGTATTGTAGATGACTTAATCGTATACAAAATAGCGGACAATCATTATATGCTAGTGGTAAATGCTTCTAATATTGAAAAAGATTGGAACTGGATTTCGTCACATAATGATTTAGGAGTTACAATGGAAAATCATTCTGATGCTTATTCATTGTTAGCTATTCAAGGTCCTAAAGCGGCTGAAGCTATGCAAAGTCTAACTTCAATTGATTTAGCTAATATGGGCTATTACACTTTTCAAATGGGTGAATTTGCAGGTGTACATGACGTAATTGTGTCTGCTACTGGTTATACAGGTTCTGGAGGGTTTGAAATTTATTTCAAAAATGAAGATGCAGAAATTATTTGGAATAAAGTTTTTGAAGCAGGTGCCTCTTTTGGTATTAAACCTATTGGACTGGCTGCACGCGATACTTTACGCTTAGAAATGGGTTTTTGCTTATACGGAAATGATATTAATGATACAACATCTCCTCTTGAAGCAGGTTTAGGATGGATTACAAAATTTGAAAAAGAATTTACAAATTCTTTAAACTTAAAAAAGCAAAAAGAGGAAGGGATAACACGCAAATTAGTTGGTTTTGAATTATTAGAAAGAGGTATTCCTCGTCATGATTATGAAATTGTAGATGCTAATGGAACTGTTATTGGTGTTGTAACATCGGGTACACAATCGCCTTCTTTAAACAAAGGAATTGGTATGGGGTACGTTCCTTCAACTTTATCTGCTCCTGAGACTGAAATTTTTATTCGAATTAGAAATAAAGATGTTGCTGCAAAAGTAGTTAAGCTACCTTTTTATAAAAAATAAAGAGATTATTTCTTCCTTCTAAGTTCAAAATAAAAGATAACTTATATTATTTTGAACTTAGATGGGAAGAATTTTATTTTTTTAACTCAAAATAGCGGTTCGGATAATCTGAAATTAGCCCATCTACTCCATACGAAATTACCTTTTCCATTTCTTCCTTTTTATTAACTGTCCAAGGAATTACTTTTATATTTTTGCGTGCAAAAAGTCTACTTTTTGTTTATCTAACAAAATAAATTCTGGACTATAAACAGTTGGTTTAAAACCTAATTTTTTTAAATTTTTATTAATAGAAAATTTATTTTCGACTAAAAGAACTGTTTTAATTTCAGCATATTTTTGATGCAAATATTGTAAAGTTCTAACATCAAAAGACTGAATATACGTTTTATCTGTAATATTTTTATCTTTTAAGACTCCAATCAATAAGTCTACAAATTCATTTGGTAACGGATGGAATATATCATCTCCTTTGGGATCTGACTTTGTTTCTATGTTATAAAAAATTTTTCTTTCTGGGTATTTTTTTTGAATATAATCTTCAACAAAATCAATTACTTCATTTAATAAAGGCTTATGTGTTTTTATTTTTTCTTGTTCTAAAAATCTAGGATGAATTTTGCTCCCACAATCATATTTTTTTATTTCATCATAATTCATTTGAAACAAATTAAAAGACTGTTCTTTGGATTCTTCAATAGTCTGATTCATTTTATCTAAACATATTTCGCATGATAAAAATGGCTCATGTGATAATAAAACTTCTTTATCTTTACTTATTACAACATCCATTTCTAGGGTAGTAACTCCTAAATCAATCGCTTTTTTCATTGCCTGTATTGAATTTTCGGGAAGTAATCCTCGGCACCCTCGATGTCCTTGGATATCAAACTCTTGTGCTTGACTTAGCAAGGGTAAAACGAGAATAAGCATTATTTTTTTCATATTTTTTTAATAGCTTCAATTAAACAATCAATATCTTCTAGAGTATTATATTTAGAAAATGAAATTCGAATATTAGGTCTTCTCAAATGGTCATTTGAAATAAATGCTTCTAAAACATGTGAAGGTTTTGAACTTCCTGATTGGCAAGCACTCCCTCTAGAAATAGCTATACCATTCATATCCATTAAAAAGACAATCATTCCTGATTTATTTTCATCTAATGGTAAGATGATATTTACAATGTTATGTTGAGTTAATTCAGGATTTCCAACAAAAATACTTTCTGAAAAATGATTTTGAAATTGTTTGATTAAATAGTCTTTTAATCCTTTAATATATTCTTTGTTGGTTTCTAAATTGGTTAATGAAATTTCTAAGGCTTTTGCCATTCCTACTATATTATGAATACTTTCGGTACCAGCTCTAAGTCCTTTTTCTTGCTCTCCTCCATAAAATAGGGGTTCTAAAACAATATTTTTTTTAATGAATAGAAAACCAACTCCTTTAGGACCATGAAATTTATGTGCACTAGCTACTAAAAAATCAATTGAAATAGTTGATAAATCTACAACTGTTTTGCCTATACCTTGGACTGCATCTGTATGAAAATAGGCCTTGTTTTTTTTTAGCTAAATCAGCCACTTTTTTTAGATCTAAAACCGTTCCTATTTCATTATTAACGTGCATTAATGAAATTAGGGTTTTTATATCATAACGTAATAATTCTTCTAAATGACTATAATTAATTGTTCCATCTGGATTAATAGAAACGAAATCTACTTGTATTTCCATTTCTTTTTGCAACACTTTTACTGTATGCAAAACGGCATGATGTTCTATTTTAGTAGTAATAATTCTTTTTACGCCTAAAGTTTTTATTGCAGAACGAAGGATTAAATTATTAGCTTCTGTTGCACAAGATGTAAAAATAATTTCTTGCGCATTACATTTAAGATTTTTTGCAATTGTTTTCCGAGCTAATTCAAGTTCATTTTTTGCTTCTCTTCCTATTTGATGAGAAGATGATGGATTTCCGTATTGAGTGCTTAATATTCGGGTCATTTCTGTAATAACCTCAGGATATAATTCTGTTGTAGAAGCGTTATCTAAATATACTTTTTTCATTTTTAAATCTTAAACAGATTAAAAAAATAGCTTATTCATTTATTGCTATTTTTTTTAATTATCGTTTGTTTTTATTCCTTTCAAATTTAATGATTTTATATATTTGATCCTGAAAATATTTTGGAATTAAGGAAGATTATGTACACAAATTATCACCTTCTTTTTCTGAATTAATCTTTATTTTTTCCTTTAAATGAAAAAAATTTTATTACTATCGGATACTCATGGACACATAGATGAATCTATATTAAAACATGTAAATTGGGCAGATGAAGTCTGGCATGCTGGAGATATAGGAAATCTAATCGTTACGGATACTCTAAAAAAATACAAACCATTACGTGCTGTTTATGGTAATATTGATGGCACAAATGCTCGAATGGAATTCCCTCTACACAATCGCTTTTATTGTGAAAAAGTAGATGTTTTAATTACACACATTGGCGGTTATCCTAATAAGTATAATCCTGAAATTAAAGAAGAGCTCTATAAAAATCCTCCTAAATTATTTATTTGTGGTCATTCTCATATTCTAAAAGTCCAATATGATAAAAAATTAAATCTTTTGCACATGAATCCCGGAGCTTGTGGTAAAAGTGGTTTTCATCAAATGCGAACTATGTTACGTTTTGTTATTGATGATGAATCTATTAAGGAATTAGAAGTTATTGAACTAGGGGCTAGGTAGTTTTTTTATTTATATCCTTTTTTCTTCTTCTAATTTTTTTTTGTTTCACAACGAAGTCTAACGCCATATTTGG
The DNA here is from genome assembly GCF_019565505.1 of Flavobacterium davisii. Taxonomy (GTDB): domain Bacteria; phylum Bacteroidota; class Bacteroidia; order Flavobacteriales; family Flavobacteriaceae; genus Flavobacterium; species Flavobacterium davisii. The sequence goes on along the minus strand of NZ_CP067378.1, from coordinate 3,099,925 downwards.
GATTAACCCGGATATGGCGTTAGAAATTTATTACAAGTAAATAAGGAATTTAACTCTAAAAAGGGTGTTTATTGTATATTCATATTAGATTGATTCAAAAGTTAGCCATCTTATCGTTTATACAAAAGGAGAAATAACATACTATTGCTTATAAGAATTTTCCCTTTAGTGAGATTACATTTTTTTCTAGATTTATAAGAAAATGGTTTTGCATTTTTTTATCCTTCCCCTTTCATTTTCACTACTAAGTCGAATGTGTAATTTGGGTTAAATAAAAAATGAGTTATACTAAATCTTAAACATTCTTATTTTTTCTTTAAACGCTCTTTAAAAACTTTTTCAAATTTTTCTAATTTGGGTTGAATAACATATTGACAGTAACTTTTAGTCTTATTATTTTCGTAATAATTTTGGTGATAATTTTCAGCTTTTGTGAAGCCTTTAAATGGCTCTAATGTAGTTACAATTTTAGCTCTATATGCTTTTGATTTTTCTAATGCTGCCAATAAATCTTTTGCTTTATTTTTTTGGTTTTCATTAGCATAAAAAATAACAGAACGATATTGAGATCCTACATCTGCACCTTGCCGATTTAGAGTGGTGGGATCGTGTACTGTAAAGAATATTTTAAAAATTTCATCTAAATTAGTTTTTGTCGTATCGTATTTTACCTGAACTACTTCCGCAAAACCTGTTTCTCCTGTAGACACTTCTTGATAGGTAGGATTTAGAATAGTTCCTCCTGAATATCCCGATTCAGCTGAAATAACACCATCTAGATTATCAAAAACAGCTTCAATACACCAAAAACAACCACCTCCTAATGTAATGGTTTCAATATTATTTTTTTTTGTTTGAGCTGCAACTATCATGTTAAAAAAACTGATTAAAATAATGATTGTCTTTTTCATATTTTTATTTTTTTATTTTAGAATCGGGTTCAAAATCTAAAGCTATTGAATTCATACAATAGCGTTTCCCAGTAGGTTCTGGACCATCATCAAATAAATGACCTAAATGGCCATCACAACGACTACATAAGGCTTCTATTCTACTCATTCCATGTGACTTATCATCTTTAAAAACGATACTTTTTTTATTTACTTGTTCAAAAAAACTAGGCCATCCACATGAGCTTGCAAATTTAGCGTCTGATCGAAATAATGTATTTCCACAAGCGGCACAATAATAAGTTCCTTTTCCTGTATAATTCCAATATTTTCCTGTAAAGGAAGCTTCTGTATGTGCTTTTCTAGATACTAAATACAAATCTTCTGATAAAATAGACTTCCATTCTTTGTCACTCAATTTTAATTTATCAGTAGCTGTATGAGAATAATATGGGTTTTTTATTTTTCCGTTTTGAGCATTCATACTGTTTAACATAGTAAGTAGTAAAAAGAGAATACTTTTTTTTAAAATCGTAATCATAGTGGTTCTTTTATATTGTATACCAAAGGTAAGTGTGTTCAAATTTGTTAAATGTAAACTAGGTTACATCTATCAATTTCTTAACATAGTATTGTCATTTTTTAAAACTTAATATTTTTAATTAAGAACGAAAAAGGTGCTCAATTTATGAGCACCTAATCAAACAAACTTAACTAAAAAATAACACTTTACTATACGAAGCATTATCCGTTTCTATTAACCAAAAGCCTTTTTTAGCGATATAACTTTTGAAAAATAATGTTTTTGTTTTATCTAATGAGTTTAGATATTTTCGCAATGATTCTGAACTATTTATAAAATAAAGGGTTTCTTTATCCATTCTAAATTCTTTGAATAGATCTATAATTAAATTAGATCGTATTCCATTTTCGTAAATACCATTTTGATCTGAATTAAATTTTAAAAAATGATCTGATCTTTTTTCTCCTGTATCATTTTGTATTGCAATTACATCTGAATAATTCAAATCTTTTGAACTTACAGTACATAAGACCTCATCTTTGCGTATTCGTAATGACAAGTTGATATTAGAGCTATCTTGTCTTTGATTAAAACCTGTTATGTCTGTTATTTCTTGTACTGATTCCCAAATTAATTTTCCTTTAGTATCAAATTTAAATACATATAATCCTAATGGTATATTAGTATTTTCACCTAATTCTTTTGGTTCATTTCCAAAAATACCAAATACATATACATGTCCTGTACTTTTATCAATTACGTAATTATTTATTGCTAATTCAGAAAGTTTTTTATTTTTTTTATCATCAATTATTGTACCACCTCCATTGTCAGCAAATAATAAAAAATATTTAGGTACATCTATTAGGTATGAAAAATCACCAATTTTAGTTCCATTCAAATCATATACGCTTCTATAAATTGTTGCTGATTTATAGTTTTTATTGATTGATTTGGTAATAAAACTAATATTATCTTCATTTATACGAACATCAAAATTTACTCCTTCTGAATAAACAGTTGTTGTTTTATTTTCAATTTTATTCAAATCAGGCTTAATTAACTTATTTTGAGTTGCTTGACCTGAAAACAAATCGACTACTTTTAAAAATAAATCATCATTTTTAAGGTCGACTTTTTCGCTGTTTTTTTGATTAACTATTGAAAGTCCATAGATATCATTAAAATATCTAAAGTTTTCATTAATCTTAAAAAAATTACTTGAGGAACCATCTAAATTAAGTTTGTATTCTTTTGGAAACTCATTTTTATCTGAAATTTTACCTATTAAAAAAGCGGTTTCTATTGGTGAAAAAACACAATTGGCTAATCTTTCATTTGAAATTAATTTTTGTGTAAATCCATCTTTATCTAAAGCCCATATATCCTGTATTTCATTTTTATATACTTTATTTACGGGCTTTCCTTGAATTATAACAACTTTATCTTGGTTAGGTAAATAAACATACTCTAATGGTTGTTTTTCTTCTTTATATGAAATTTCAGAAATTACTTTTTGTCCAAAACTAGTACTTACTGCACCACAGGCTAAAATAATTAAACTTCGCATTTTATTAAAATCCTTGTTTAAATGTTACACCAAAAGTAAATGTTCTAGTTAAACCATCAGGACGAACTTGACGTATTACAAACGGAGCTGCTAAAGATGTTTCGATACTACTATTAGCACCCAACTTATAATTTGCAATAATATTTCCATTAAGTGTTAAACCATTGGAATTGGCTATTGTAACTTTTTGATTAAATTGATCTATATATGAATCATTTCCTAAATGGTAAATAAATAATAAATTAGGTTTTAATGTTAATTGCTCATTTGCCAACAATATTTTATAACTCGATCTAAATAATACATCTGGTTTTCTATGCAATAAGTTAGAGGAAACAAATTCTTGCGTTGGAGATAAATTACTTAAGTAAGAATTTTTATTGTCATTTAATGGTATTTGAGCTGCTAAATTAAAATCCCATTTTTTTAGTCCTGCTTCAATACCACCTATTATATCATAGGTTCCTAAACTTGACTGATAAGGCATAGGTAAAGAAATATTACTAATTTTATCATTCGCATTTGTCAACGGAATTTTTACTCCTAATAATCCTGACCATTTTAATTGGTCTGAATCATTTAATCTATAATTGGCTGTTACAAATAAATCTCCTACATTGGCTCTTTTTCCAAAATCTCCACTTGCTGCTAAACCTGTAATTTTTACATTCATAGCAAATTTGTCTGTAAATAAGCGCGTATAAGCTAAATGCGATGATAAAATATTTACATTTTGTTCACCTAAACCATAACCTGCATTAAGCTCTATATAGTTTTTTACATCTTTATTTGTAGTTTTAAAAGGATTTCCTACAGAACAAAATCCAGCATCGCTACATCCTTGTGCTGTTAAAGATTGGGCACCAACACCTAATAATAAGAATAGTGTAATTTTTATTTTAGCATTCATACTTTTGTGTTATTTATTGATTATTTGTTTATTGTTTATTGTTTATTTTTTTTATTATTAATTATTTTAGCAAGGCTGTTGCAAAAATATGATCGTATTGCTGGCAATGAATTAAAACATAACGATATTCTTTTATATTAATTCCCGATGGTATTAAATAGGTAGTTGTTTCATTATTCATAAAATTACCTAGATTAATGACGGAATTTGTTGTATCAGATTTAGATAAATAAACTCTTAGGTCTGGTCCTGATGATACCATAACATCCGACAATTTTAATTTATACTGTTCTTTATCTAAAAATAAATCTACTTTACCTACAGCTGAAATTCCCGAAGTAGGCAAAAAATTTCCTGTTTGCAACAAAACTGCTGATTCGCTAACTTTCAGAGTTGTATTTTGTTTTACTAATACGCCTTCTTGCTCACAAGAAAAAATTAAAAAAGACAATCCAAGAAGTATTTTTTTTTCATATTTATTATAATTCAATTTATTTATTTGCAAAAAGATTCTTTCTTTTTTCTTGTAATTATATAGTTTATATTATCTATAGTATATTAACACAAAATTAGTTTTCAAAACGACGACTAAATGTTAACTAGATTACATTATATAAATTTGTTTCAATTTTTTTTTTTCTATTAATTTGTCACATGATAAATCCATCAGCACACGGTTGGGTACACAAATTTTTCTTTGAGCAATCCTCACAAGAGCAGTTTAATATATTTGATTCTGAAAGCTTTTATATAGCTACTAGAAACAGTGGCTTTTTAGTAGGTTATACAACTTGTTTCATAACACCTATACCCATTGAAATTGATTCACTTACTATAGAAGAAATTTCAAAAATTGCTTTACTAAATTCTTTATTTGGAATTTATCAAATCATAAAAAGAATAATAACAGCATACAATTTACTCAAGATATTATTACATTTTATCAAGAATTACATCCAATAGATTCTGGGCTTTTTGACTTTTTTTTACCAAATGATAGTTTTGAAAGTAAATTAGAAAAAATCATTTCTAATCGTATCAAGACAAATGATAATATTATTAGTAAAAATTTTTCACATATCGTAACAAATGCTTTATTATTCATTGATGTACTAGCATTCAAAAAATACATTGAAAACGGTTATTTACCTAAAAAATATCTAAAAAAAATTGAAGAAATAATTGTAAACGTTATTTCATTAGCATTAAATACGAAAACTACAAAATCTGTATATGATGATCTTTTGCAAAGATTATTTGATTCTTCTGTTCGCTATTCTAAATTTAACAGAACAAATACGAAAACGACTTTAGAAAATATTGATCTTTCCTATCTAATAGATGATTACGAAAAATTCTACCTCATGGATCTTACCAATATGGCATTATGGAATGACGGTCAAATGGATGAATCTGAACGTCATTTTTTAAAACTTTTAAATCATCAATTAAATCTTTCAGATTCTTTTGTTAGTAAAAGTATTAATGACATGGATCTATTTTTAGGTCTTCACAAAAAACGTATTCCTTATTTTAATTATTCAAATCCTGTTAAACATTTTTATGACCAAACTAGTTTAAATATTCAAACATTAATACAAAGAAATAAGAAACGTCTTTTAATTGAACTATCACAAAGCAAAGAACTCGTTATATTATTATCACAATCTACCACAAGGGAACTTAATCCCGAAGAAAAGAAAAAAGTTAAGAACCAAATATTAGACATTTGTAAAACAATTCCCTCACTTACCATTTTTCTAGTACACGGAGGTAGTTTATTATTACCTATACTTATAAAATTTATTCCTAAGCTTCTTCCTTCTGCTTTTAATGAAAATTTAGATAAACACTAATTAGTTGTTTCTTCTAACCATGCACTCATCATCCAGATGGTTTTTTCTTGTTCTTTTATAAAATCACTCATCATAGAGCTAGTTCCTTCATCATCTATGATATCTGAGTTCTTTAAAATCTTACGTTCTATTACTAATAAAGTCGTAATGGATTCTACAATTAGCTTAATAGCTTTTTCATCATTAGAAATATTTTTACCAGCTATAAGTTCACTATTTTTTAAATAATCTTCAAAAGTATGATAAGGTATAGCTCCTAAAGTTAAAATGCGTTCAGCTATCATATCAATTTTAAGCTGTGAATCATTATATAACTCTTCAAATTTTAGATGTAAATCGAAAAATCTTTTTCCACGTATATTCCAATGTAAACCTCTCAGGTTTTGATAATAAATTTGAAAATTAGATAATAACATATTCAATTGAATTGTTAATTCTTTTGTTTCTTCTACTGGTAATCCTAAGTTATTTATTTTCATTTCAGTCTGTTATTTAATTATTTTTATCTCTTTTTCATTATTAAATTTTGACAAAATTATTTTTAATCATTACGGATTAATCTTATCTTTAACAACAAAATAAATACAAAATGTTAAATTGTATCATTTATTCAATAAAGCATTCCTTTTCAGTTCAAAAGTATTTTTATTTAACTACTTTATACTATAAAATAAATTGATTCTATTTATATTTGTATAAAAAAACCTTATCAAATGACTATTACACAATTACAGTATGTATTGGCTGTAGCAGAACATAAAAATTTTACACAAGCAGCTGAAAAATGTTTTGTAACGCAACCTACACTGAGTATGCAGATTCAAAAAATTGAGGAAGAACTGGATATTATCATTTTTGACAGAACAAAGAAACCTATTCAACTTACTGAAGTTGGAAGAAAAATTGTAGAGCAAGCTAAGAATATAGTAAATGAAGCTGATCGAATTCAGGATATTGTTGATCAAGAAAAGGGTTTCATAGGAGGTGAATTTAGAATTGGTATTATACCAACGGTAATGCCTACCTTATTACCTATGTTTTTAAATAATTTTATAAAAAAATATCCAAAAGTTAAACTAATTATAGAGGAATTAAATACAGCTGAAATAATAACTAAATTAAAAAATGGTCATTTAGATGCTGCAATAGCTGCTACTCCTTTAGAAGAAGAAAAAATTAAAGAAGTTGTACTATACTATGAACCTTTTATGGTTTATGTTCCTGAAAGTCATAGTAAATTTAGCAAAACGGAATTGGAAATTGAAGATTTAAATGTTGAAGAAATTTTGTTATTACAAGATGGTCATTGCTTTAGAGATGGTATTTTAAATCTTTGTCAAAACAAAAATATATCTAAAGAGAATAAATTTCAATTAGAAAGTGGTAGTTTTGAAACACTTATACGATTAGCAAACGAAGGACTAGGTGTTACTTTACTTCCTTATTTACATACTCTTGACTTATCCGAGAAAGAAAAATTAAAATTACGTCATTTTAAAGATCCTAAACCATCAAGAGAAGTGAGTTTGTTAATCCCAAAAAATGAATTGAAAATTCATATTATAGATGCTTTACGTAATGTAATTTCAGGAGTTTTAAGAGGAGCCATTGCTTTTCAAAATGTTGAAATTATTAGTCCTCTTTCAAAAAAATAAAAGTGTTTGCTATTTAAACTAAAAACTTCTTTTTTTTAAAAAAATAACTTTTTACATCTACCAATTCAAATTATCAAATTAAAAACATACAAAAAAGCTATCCTTTATTTTATAGGATAGCTTTTGATAATTAGTTATAACTTTATTTTAATCCCGCTAAACTCTGTTCGATAGTAAGAATTTTAGCCAAAGCATCCGCTTCTTTTTTACGTTCATTAGTAATTACTTGTTCAGGAGCCCCTAAAACAAATTTTTCATTAGAAAGTTTACCTTGAACAGATTTTAAAAAACCTTTCGTATAATTTAACTCTTCTGTTAATTTTTTTATTTCAGCCTCAATATCAATCCCCTCGCCTACTGGAATAAAAAATTCATTTGATTTTACACGATAAGATAACGCTCCATTTACTTTTTCTGAAACATATTCTAAACTAGATATATTTCCTAATTTTGTAATTACGCTGTCAAAAAAAGTAGAAGCTTTTTCATTATTTACCACCTTTAATTCAATAGCATCTTTAAACGATATATTTTTATCTTTCCGGATAGTACGTATTCCTGATATTACCTCTGTTGTAAAATCAAAATCTGCAATTAATTTTTCATCATATAGCTTTACTTCTGGCCATTGAGAAATAATTAATGCTTCTTCAGGAGTTCTATCTGCAATATATTGCCAAATTTCTTCTGTTAAAAATGGCATAAACGGATGTAACAATTTTAAGTTAGCTTCTAACATTTCAATTGCTTTATCAAAAGTAGTTTTATCAATAGGTTGTTGATACCTCGGTTTAATCATTTCTAAAAACCAAGAACAAAAATCATCCCAAACTAATTTATAAATAGCCATTAAAGCATCGGATATTCTATATTTCTCAAAATTATCTTCTATTTCAGCTAATGTTTTTTGTAATTTGGCTTCATACCAAGCAATTGCTGATTTAGAAGCTTCAGGTTGTTCAATATCTGCTACTTCCCAACCTTTGATTAAACGAAAAGCATTCCATATTTTATTCGCAAATCCTTTCCCTTGATTACACAATTCTTCATCAAACAAAATATCGTTACCAGCAGATGCACTTAATAACAAACCACAACGAACTCCATCAGCTCCAAATTTCTCGATTAAATCTAATGGATCTGGTGAATTTCCTAACGACTTAGACATTTTGCGCCCTTGTTTATCACGTACTAAACCTGTTAAATAAACATTAGTGAACGGTTTAGCATCTGCATACTCATAACCTGCTATAATCATACGAGCTACCCAAAAGAATAAAATATCGGGACCTGTAACTAAATCATTGGTAGGATAATAGTATTTAAAATCTTCATTTTCAGCATCTAACATACCACCAAAAACAGCTATTGGCCATAACCATGAAGAAAACCAAGTATCTAATGCGTCTTGATCTTGCTTTAAATCCTTTATGGTTAATTGTACGTTATTAGTTACTTTTTGAGCTAATAATAAAGCTTCTTCCTTCGTTTCTGCTACTACAAAATCTTCCTTCCCTTCACCATAATAGTAAGCTGGAATTTGTTGCCCCCACCATAACTGACGTGAGATATTCCAATCGCGAATGTTTTCCATCCAATGACGATACGTATTATTAAAACGAGAAGGATATAATTTTACTTCTTCTGTTTCTAATACTGCTTTAATAGCTGGTTTAACTAATTCCTCCATTCGTAAGAACCACTGATCAGATAATCTTGGTTCAATAACTGCTTTGGTTCTTTCGGAAGTACCTACTTTATTTAAGTGATTTTCTACTTTAGATAAAGCACCAATAATTTCCAATTCCTTTGTAATTTCTTCACGTACAACAAAACGATCTTTACCTTGATAATGTAGTCCAAAAGAGTTCAAAGTAGCATCTTCATTAAAAATATCAATAATTTCTAATTTATGTTTATCTCCTAATTCTTTATCATTCACATCGTGAGCAGGCGTTACTTTCAAACAACCTGTTCCAAATTCCATATCCACATAATCATCGAAAATAATTGGGATAACACGATTACAAATAGGTACAATTGCCTTTTTCCCTTTTAAATGTTGGTAGCGTTCATCTTCTGGATGAATACAGATGGCCGTATCACCTAGAATAGTTTCAGGACGAGTAGTTGCTATAATTACACATTCTTCACTTCCTTCAATTTGATATTTTAAATGATATAATTTACCTTGACGTTCTTCATAAATAACTTCTTCATCAGAAAGCGTAGTTTTAGCTTCTGGATCCCAATTTACCATACGATAACCACGATAAATCATCCCTTTATTATATAAATCCACAAATGATTTGATAACCGAAGCTGTCATGTCATCATCCATAGTAAACTTAGTGCGATCCCAATCACAAGAACAACCTAATTGCTTTAATTGTTCTAGGATAGTTCCTCCATATTTTTCTGTCCATTCCCAAGCATGTTTTAAAAAATCTTCACGTGATAAATCATTTTTATTAATACCTTCAGATTTTAATTTAGCAACCACTTTAGCTTCGGTAGCAATAGACGCATGATCCGTTCCGGAACCCAACAAGCGTTGAATCCTTTTAAACGAGCACGGCGAATTAATACATCTTGAATAGTATTATTTAACATGTGTCCCATGTGCAACACGCCTGTTACATTAGGTGGCGGAATAGTAATTGTATAAGGTTTTCTATGGTCTGGTGTAGAACGGAAATACTTGTTTTCCATCCAATAGTCATACCATTTTTTTTCTACTGACTTTGGATCGAATTGTGCTGGTATCATATTATGAATTTTATTTTTAAATTTTTAAATTTTAAAATGTTATGAATAGCTAAATAATTTCAATGAAAACAACCGCAATACAGTTAAAACATCGAAATATTAAGGATTACTGACACAAAAGACAGACTCGTTCCTGTAGAAAAATAGAAGTATTTTTTTGGTACACTTTTTGTATTTTTATGCAAAAGTAAATAAACCACTTAAAAATAAAAAGTTTAAATTTTTTTTTTTGTAGGTTTACCTAAAAGAAAGTATTTTTATCCATTCTAAATTAAACCAAATGAAGCGAACTTTATTTTTTACGATACTAGCATTATTAAGTTTTTCCTTACAAGCTCAAAGTGGAGCTAAAATAGAATTTAAAACAAATGAAATTGATTATGGTACTATTAGTAAGTCCAGTGATAACGGTATTCGTTTTTTTGAATTTACTAATACAGGAGATGCTCCACTTATTATAAAAAATGTACAGTCTACTTGTGGATGTACAATTCCTTCTTTTTCTAAAGACCCTGTTGATCCCGGAAAATCTGGAAAAATCGAAGTAAAATACAATATGAATCCAGGACCTATTCGTAAATCAATCATGGTAGAAAGTAACGCTATTAATACGGAAAGTGGCCTAACCCCTTTAAAAATAAAAGGAATTGTAGAACTTTAGTTAATTTTATTAAACATAAAAATATAAAAAGAAGGTGTCCTAAAAGGTCAAAATCTTGTCATTTAGACCAAGGGAGCCCTGAAAGTTTTACTCCAATAGGCGAAGCAAATCGTACTGATAATGCAACTTCTCCTTTCGTCGAAGTCACAGATTAGACGTTAAATTTTGACTTTTCAAACACCTTCTTAGACACTTAGTACTTTATTGTTATTTATGCAAAAAAGTCCTTATACCATTTATACTATTTTATTTCTTTATAAATTCTCTTGCTTTTTCTAAATCCTCAGGTGTATCTATGCCTATGCTTCCATGAGTAGTTTCAACCATACGAATGCGTTTACCATATTCTAAATAACGTAATTGCTCTAATTTTTCTGAAGCTTCTAATGACAGCATAGGTAAACGGTAAAAATCCATTAAAGCCTCTTTTCTAAAACCATAAATCCCAATATGCTTCATATACCTAACTCCTACATTTTTCTCTCGTGGATAAGGAATTATTGAACGTGAAAAATACAATGCAAAACCTTGTTGATCCACAATAACTTTAACATTATTCGGATTTTCAATTTCTACTTTATCTTCTATTTCAAACATTAAAGAAGCTAAATCTACTTTTCTATTTACATCTTCTTTAAAAATTTTAATAATCTTTTTAACGGTTCCGCATCAATAAAAGGTTCATCTCCTTGTACATTAATTACTATATCTACTTCCAAGTTTTCAACAGCTTCTGCTATACGATCACTCCCACTTTCATGCTCTTTGAGACTCATTATAGCTTTTCCTCCATTAGACACAATTTCATTATAAATCAGATCTGAATCTGTTACAACAAATACATCATCAAATAACTGAGCATCTACAGCAGATTCATAGGTACGAAGTATGACACTCTTACCTCCTAAATCTTGCATCAATTTAGCAGGAAAACGAGTTGAAGCATAACGAGCAGGTATTACGGCTATTATTTTCATTTTAACTTTTTTAAAAACATATACGACAGCAAATTCTATTCCAAAATTTTACAACTAAAACGAAATTATAAATACTTAACTATTAAAAAATTCATCTTTAAAACCGATCAGATATAATTTATCCTTTGCACGTGTCATAGCAGTATATAACCAACGCACAAAATCTCTATCTATATCACCAGACAAATAAGGTTGTTCTATAAAAACTGTATTCCATTGTCCTCCTTGCGATTTATGACATGTAATAGCATACGAAAATTTTACTTGAAGTGCATTAAAATATTCATTACTTTTTACCTTTTGATATTTTTTATATAGTGCCCGTTCATTTTCATAATCCTTCATAATTTCTTGATAAAGTTGAGTAGATTCTTCATATGTTAAAGAGGGCGACTCGCTCGTAATAGTATTTAATAATAAAATAGTATCCAAAGGACGTTGATTGGGATAATCAACCATTCTTATTTTTACTATAGCAAATCTAAAACCATATAATTCCTTTATAGAGCGAATTTCTAAGACCTCAATAATATCGCCATTTGCAATAAATCCTGCTTCATCTGAATCTTTCAACCAAAAATAATTATTTTTTACAACCATTAAAAAATCTCCCGAAGACAACTCACTCTCTTTACTCAAAATTTTAGCTCGTATCTGCTGATTGTACTGATTGGCTCTTTTATTAGAACGAACAATAAAAGTTGTATCCTCTATACTATAATTACTATAAGACTGATTAATTGCATCTTGTATATCATATCCATCTGTAAGTCTAATAATATCCTTAAATCCTTTTAACTTAAATTGAAAATTTGTAATAAAAGACTCCTTCAACAATTCTCTTAATTCAGTAGCATTGTATAATATACCTGAATTAGTTTCTTGACGCATGACTTCATCTAATTCTATAGAATAAACCTCTTTATCATAATTCAAACCTAAAGTCTCTATATTTAAAGCAGGTGAAATATCCAAATTAACAGGTGGTAACTGAGCTGTATCACCTATAAAAATCATTTTACAATTTTTTCCTGAATATACATACGAAATCAAATCATCCAATAACGATCCTTTTTCATACATTTTAGAATCTGTATCTACATCGGAAATCATAGATGATTCATCTACAATAAAAATAGTGTTAGTATGCTTATTAGTTTGCATCGTAAAACTAACCCCTCCTCCACTTCCTTTCTTAGGAAAATAAATTTTTTTGTGTATAGTAAAAGCTTGTTTATCCGAATAATTAGTAATTACCTTCGCAGCTCTACCTGTAGGAGCTAATAAAACATATTTTTTTTCAACTTCTGCTAAATGATTTACTATCGTAGAAATTAGAGTCGTTTTACCCGTACCCGCATATCCTTTTAATACAAACAGTTCATTCTTATTAGAACTTTCTATAAACTCAGCCACCTTCCCAAAAAAAAACATCCTGTTTTACAGTAGGTTGAAAGGGAAATTTTTTTCGTAAAATACTGTAAAATAATGTAGAACTCATAGTTATAGTTAATCTTTTTAAAAGAGGTCAAATATAAAACATATCAACAAAGAAATTATATCCATAAAGCACAAATCAACTCAGTATGTTAAAAAAATATTTATAAATGAGCTCCAAAATATTAACAATCTAATGTCTTCAAAAACGTTTCTTTAACAAAAAAATCGTAGTTTTGTCTCTATTAAGGGTATAGATAAGAATGCAAACATCAACTAATACAATACTTAACAAAAAATATAAAAAATTAATACTTCAAATTTCATTACATGAGGTACTATTTTGTTTATACGATACTTTAGAATCTAAAATAGAAATTTTTGGTGATTATATTTTAACTCCAAATAATACATTAAAAGAAACAGAAGAAGAAATTTTAGATCTAATACGTCAAAGTACTATTTTACAAACAGGTTTTGACGATGTTCTAATATTGCATGACAACGGATTAAATAGTTTCGTTCCGCAAACACTTTTTAACGAACAATATCTAAAATCTTATTTACAATACAATATAAAAGTATCTCCAAATGATTTTGTAACCTATGACGAAGTAATAGGTAATGATATGAACAATATATACATTCCTTTTATAAAACTTAATAATGCACTAGCCCAACTATATGGTCAATTTCATTACAAACATACTTCTACCATACTCGTCAAAAAAATTTTAGAAATCAGCAAAAATGTAGGAGAACCTCAAATTTTCGTTCACATCCAAGAAAAACAATTTCAAATTATAATTGTAAAAAATCAAAAATTATTACTCTACAATTCATTCGAATATAACAAAACAGAAGACTTTATATATCACCTATTATTCACAGCCGAACAATTAAAATTAAACCCAGAATCTGTTATCGTTAAACTACTTGGAAAAATCACAAAAAACAACGAATTATTTGAAATAGCATATAAATACATCCGAAATGTAAGTCTGTATACCGAAAACTTACAATTAGACCAATCAATATCCGAAGACAACTATTTAAAAAATTTTATTTTAATACACGCATGCGAATAATTTCAGGAAAATACAAAGGTAGACGCTTAATTGCACCTAAAAATCTACCCGTAAGACCTACAACAGATATGGCTAAAGAATCTCTCTTCAACATATTAAATAACTACTTTAATTTTAATGGCTTACGCGTATTAGATCTATTCAGCGGAACTGGTAATATAAGTTACGAATTTTCATCTAGAGGAGCAGAAAACATTATCAGTGTAGACGGAGACTTTGGTTGTATAAATTATATAAAAAAAACAGCTAAAGAATTTGATATGAATATTACCCCAATAAAAAGTGATGTCTTCAAATTCTTAGAAAAAAACAAAAACAATTACGACATTATTTTTGCCGATCCTCCTTACGATTTAGATCAAAAAAACTTTGAAAAAATATTAGATCTCATTTTTGAAAACAATCTACTTGATACAGACGGAATGCTTATCATAGAACATTCAAAACATACTAAACTATCAAATAAAGAAAATTTTTCATTCGAAAAAACCTACGGAGGATCAGTTTTTACTTTTTTTGAGTTTGAGCAAGAAGAAGATGATGAATACGATGAAGAAGAATTAATAGACGAATAAACAAAAGAATACATCTATCAACTATTTTTTTTTAATTATACATATACTATTTTTGTAACAATAAAAAATCAATAAACATTCACATAGTCCAATATAAATAGAAATGGGAAGAGCGTTTGAATTTAGAAAAGCACGAAAAATGAAACGTTGGTCTGCAATGGCCAAAACGTTTACAAAAATTGGTAAAGACATTGTAATGGCCGTAAAAGAAGGTGGTCCAAATCCTGAAACCAACTCTCGACTAAGAGCTGTTATACAAAATGCTAAAGCCGCTAACATGCCTAAAGACAATGTAGAGCGCGCCATAAAAAAAGCAAGCGACAAAGATACAGCTAATTATAAAGAAGTACTATTTGAAGGCTATGCACCACACGGAATAGCTATATTAATAGAAACCGCAACAGACAACAATAACAGAACAGTAGCTAATATCAGAAGTTATTTCAACAAATGCAATGGAACCCTAGGAACACAAGGATCAGTCGAATTCATGTTTGACCATACCTGCAACTTTAGAATCCCTTCCGAAGGACAAGATGTAGAAGAATTAGAATTAGAAATGATCGACTTTGGTGTAGAAGAAATATTTGCCGATGAAGACGGAATAGTCATGTATGCACCTTTTGAAAGCTTTGGAGCCATACAAAAAGAATTAGAAAACAGAGGCATAGAAGTCTTATCTTCTGGATTCGAAAGAATTCCACAAGTAACTAAAGAATTAACACCAGAACAAATAGCGGATATTGAAAAATTACTTGAAAAAATAGAAGAAGATGATGACGTGATGAATGTATTTCATACCATGCAAGAGTAATAAAACTCAATTATATAATTAAAAGAGACTATCCAAAATGCACTGCCCCCAAAAAGTTAGATATTATTTGGGGGTATTTTTTTTTATGGAAAGAAAAGTCAAATATGATTATGAGCCAAACTTCACTATGTAAAAGAAGTTTAAAAAAATATCAAGCAATAACTATTGTAGCCAAAGAAAATGACATGGGAAAAACCAGTCTTAAAGATTGGATTAGTCGCTATCAAGAATTTGGCAATGAAGGTATTTTACCAACACAGAAAAATAAAAAATTATAACGCAGAATTTAAATTAAAAGTTCTGAAAACTATTAAAAACAAGGCGTTATCTTTGAGTAAAGCTTACTTGTTGTTCAATATTCCGTCAAGTACCATTATAAGACACTGGCACATTCGTTATATTGAAGAAAGTTTAACAGGCTTAAAACCAAAAGCAGACCAATCGTTATAAATTTTAAAAGAAAACAAAGAAAAACAGACAAACCGTTAACAAGAGAAGAAGCACTTCTTTTAGAAAATGAAGCCTTACGCTGTGAACTTGAATATTTAAAAAAGTTACAGCCTTGATTCAGACCAAAGAAAAAGAAATCAAATTCCCTGAAAATGTCTCTGTCCCCCTTTTTATATCGTTTAAACTTTGAAAACACTGTAAAAAGCATTCATGTAAAACGGATAGTCTGTTATTGATTTAATTGTTTTATCATCAGATATTTTAATCAATTCTTCCATTTTTTGGTTTAAGTCGTCTAAAGTATCATAAATTTTCATTGCAATTTTATCTTTCATCCATTGCCACATTTTCTCAGCAGGGTTAAGTTCTGGGCAATATGGTGGAATTGGCAAAAGAAATATATTGTCAGGAATTATCACATCCTTTGTGGAATGAAATGCGGCATTATCAATTATCATAATCTTTAACTCTGTTGGCTTGTGATTGCTGAAATCTTCCAGATATTTTACAAATAATTCTTTGCAAACACTTTGTATTGTCATACAAAAACTCTCACCTGTTATGGGGAAAAACTTCCCCAGAGCCAATTATAAAGATAGCTATGTTTATAAGTACCGATGGCTTTTATTCCTTTTGCGGTAATAACTCTTTTCTGTTTTGTAATCAAACCGAAACGACTTTCATCCTGAAAATAGAGGTTTACAGATTCAAAGTTATTTTTATTAAGAATAATTCTACACTCTTCAAATTTGTTTTCAAGGTTTTTTTAAAAAACGCCTCTGCGTTTTCATCCTTTTTATAGTGGGATTTTCTTGCAACTTTCAATTTTGATTGATGCTTGCGTTTGCAATGAGCATATAAAGCACCATAATTAACCGATTCGTTAAGCTCTTTTTCGAGAATCTTCAACAATTCAACATACGATGTTATTGTTGTTTTTGGATCATTCAATTTCTGCTCAATAGCATTGGCCATTTTCTCAGATATTTTCTTTGTATTATTTCCTCCACTTCTAACACTTAACATTTCAGAAATACCGCTTTTCAGATACTCCTGTGCCCAACCTCGTACAGTCTTCTCGGTTCTCCCTAATTTTTTAGCAATGGAACTATAAAAAACATATTTTCCTTTCTTAATTAGAATCAAAGTCTTTATTCTGTCTTTTTTCAAAGATCCAGATGTCTTTACTAGTAATTTATCTAAAAAATCAACATCTTCTTTTATTGCTATTTGGATTTTCTTTGGCATGCCTAAAGGTAAGTAATATCCCAGTAAATTCAAAATTTAAATAGTATTACTTAATCCCCAACTTTTGTTCTTGATTCCACGGTAGCTTGCTACGCCCGCTCACGCGGTGATTGCGGTATTCCATTAGCAATTTCTATAAAACAAAAACCCCTCATCGTATAGATGAAGGGTTTTAAAGAAAGGCAGCGATCTACTCTCCCACAATATGCAGTACCATCGACGCTGGCGGGCTTAACTTCTCTGTTCGAAATGGGAAGAGGTGAGCCCCGCCGCAATAACCACCTTAAGGTTTTAAAGGCATTAGCTAATAGCCATAAGCCACTAGTTTGTGCTTTTCCATTAAACTCTTGGCTTATGCCTTTTGCCTAATGGCTAATATTTTAACATATTGAGATAAATATTCAATTTAGAAAGAATTTTACGCCCCACCTCGGCTCCTCCCCTTTGGGGAGGTTGGGTGGGGCTACAATAAGCTTACGGGTTATTAGTACTACTTGACTCTGACATTACTGCCTTTACATCTATAGCCTATCAACGTGGTCATCTTCCACGACCCTTAAAAGAAATCTCATCTTGTGGTGGGTTTCGCGCTTATATGCTTTCAGCGCTTATCCCTTCCCAACGTAGCTACTCTGCGGTGCTCCCGGCGGAACAACAGATACACCAGCGGTTGGTCCAACTCGGTCCTCTCGTACTAGAGTCAGATCCACTCAAATTTCTAACGCCCACAGTAGATAGAGACCGAACTGTCTCACGACGTTCTGAACCCAGCTCGCGTGCCACTTTAATGGGCGAACAGCCCAACCCTTGGGACCTTCTCCAGCCCCAGGATGTGACGAGCCGACATCGAGGTGCCAAACCCCCCGTCGATGTGAGCTCTTGGGGGAGATCAGCCTGTTATCCCCGGCGTACCTTTTATCCTTTGAGCGATGGCCCTTCCATGCGGAACCACCGGATCACTATGCTCTACTTTCGTACCTGATCGACCTGTATGTCTCTCAGTCAAGCTCCCTTTTGCCATTGCACTCTACGCACGGTTACCAAGCGTGCTGAGGGAACCTTTAGAAGCCTCCGTTACTCTTTTGGAGGCGACCACCCCAGTCAAACTACCCACCAAGCAATGTCCTCCTTTTTTAGGAGTTAGACCTCAGATAAGCAAAGGGTGGTATTTCAACAATGACTCCACAACGCCTAGCGACGCCATTTCACAGTCTCCCACCTATCCTACACATCACTTATCCAAGACCAATACTAAGCTATAGTAAAGGTGCACAGGGTCTTTTCGTCCCACTGCGGGTAATCGGCATCTTCACCGATACTACAATTTCACCGAGCTCATGGCTGAGACAGTGTCCAGATCGTTACACCATTCGTGCAGGTCGGAACTTACCCGACAAGGAATTTCGCTACCTTAGGACCGTTATAGTTACGGCCGCCGTTTACTGGGGCTTCAATTCAATGCTTCTCCGAAGATAACATCTCCTCTTAACCTTCCAGCACCGGGCAGGTGTCAGGCCCTATACGTCATCTTACGATTTTGCAGAGCCCTGTGTTTTTGATAAACAGTCGCCCGGACCTTTTCACTGCGGCCAGCTTGCGCTGGCGACCTTTCTCCCGAAGTTACAGGTCTATTTTGCCTAATTCCTTAGCCATGAATCTCTCGAGCGCCTTAGGATACTCTCCTCAACTACCTGTGTCGGTTTACGGTACGGGTACTTATAATCTATGTTTAGAAGGTTTTCTTGGCAGCCTTTAGGTACACTATCCCTTCATCCGAAGAATCCGAGTACTATCGCATTTCACCAGTCCCAGCGGATTTGCCTACCGGGCCTTTAGCTAAGTGCTTTAACGAACTATTCCGTCAGTTCGCGGTACTTTCACCACTGCGTCACTCCATCACAATTATAACTAGTACGGGAATATTAACCCGTTGGCCATCGACTACTCCTTTCGGATTTGCCTTAGGACCCGACTAACCCGCAGCTGATTAGCATAGCTGCGGAAACCTTAGTTTTTCGGCGGGGGTGTTTCTCGCACCCCTTATCGTTACTTATGCCTACATTTTCTTTTCTAACCTCTCCAGCACCTCTCACAAGATACCTTCGGCGATGTTAGAATGCTCCCCTACCACTTGTACTTAGTACAAATCCATAGCTTCGGTAGTATACTTATGCCCGATTATTATCCATGCTCGATCGCTCGACTAGTGAGCTGTTACGCACTCTTTAAATGAATGGCTGCTTCCAAGCCAACATCCTAGCTGTCGATGCAATCAAACCGCGTTTGTTCAACTTAGCATACATTTGGGGACCTTAGCTGATGGTCTGGGTTCTTTCCCTCTCGGACTTGGACCTTAGCACCCAAGCCCTCACTGCTCAATATATTATATAGCATTCGGAGTTTGTCAGGAATTGGTAGGCGGTGAAGCCCCCGCATCCAATCAGTAGCTCTACCTCTATATAACTTAACTTGAGCGCTGCACCTAAATGCATTTCGGGGAGTACGAGCTATTTCCGAGTTTGATTGGCCTTTCACCCCTACCCACAGATCATCCCAAGACTTTTCAACGTCAACGGGTTCGGACCTCCACTTTGGGTTAACAAAGCTTCATCCTGTCCATGGGTAGATCACACGGTTTCGCGTCTACCACTACTGACTTAAGCGCCCTATTCAGACTCGCTTTCGCTACGGATCCGTGACTTAATCACTTAACCTTGCCAGCAACGGTAACTCGTAGGCTCATTATGCAAAAGGCACGCCGTCACAGATTATGCTGCTCCGACCGCTTGTAGGCGTATGGTTTCAGGTTCTATTTCACTCCGTTATTCACGGTTCTTTTCACCTTTCCCTCACGGTACTGGTTCACTATCGGTCTCTCAGGAGTATTTAGCCTTAGCGGATGGTCCCGCCAGATTCAGACAGGGTTTCACGTGCCCCGCCCTACTCAGGATAACACTATTCTTTATATTCTTTACTTATACGGGACTATCACCCTCTTGGGTTAACCTTTCCAAGGTTATTCTAATTCAGTTTACAAGAAATATTGTGGTCCTACAACCCCGTTATTGCCGTAACAACAACGGTTTGGGCTAATGCGCTTTCGCTCGCCACTACTTACGCAATCACTTTTGTTTTCTTCTCCTCCGCCTACTTAGATGTTTCAGTTCAGCGGGTTCGCCTCCTATCGGATACTATGTCTTCAACATAGTGGGTTGCCCCATTGGGATATCTGCGGATCAATTCGTATGTGCCGATCCCCGCAGCTTTTCGCAGCTTATCACGTCCTTCTTCGCCTCTGAGAGCCTAGGCATTCCCCATACGCCCTTATTTTGCTTATTGTTTTCTTTATTCTTTTAGCCATTAGTCAATAGCCATAAGCCACTAGTGCCTATTGCTTTTTTACTAATCACTAAAGATGTTCTTTCTACTTGTTTGTATGTTTATCTCAATATGTCAATGAACTTTGAGCCCCCTCCAGCTCCCCCGAAGGGGGAGAGCCGATTGCTCTGTGTTCCTCCCCTTTGGGAAGGTTAGGAGGGGCTGTTGTGGAGAATATCGGAGTCGAACCGATGACCTCCTGCGTGCAAGGCAGGCGCTCTAGCCAGCTGAGCTAATCCCCCATTGTCTATTTTGAATGTTGAATTATTTTTTTGAATTATTTTTCAAATTCATCATTTAAAATTTATAATTCAAAATTCGCTTCTAGAATTTCCTTTTTATAACTTTAAATAGTAGTCCCGGGCAGACTCGAACTGCCGACCCCTACATTATCAGTGTAGTACTCTAACCAGCTGAGCTACGAGACTCTGTATTTTAAGCCTTTTCTTTTTTTTGAATTAACAGCGAGAGTAAGATTTTAATTTAAATTTAATTTTAAATCACATCCTTTTTTTTGTCTCTAGAAAGGAGGTGTTCCAGCCGCACCTTCCGGTACGGCTACCTTGTTACGACTTAGCCCTAGTTACCAGTTTTACCCTAGGCAGCTCCTTGCGGTCACCGACTTCAGGTACCCCCAGCTTCCATGGCTTGACGGGCGGTGTGTACAAGGCCCGGGAACGTATTCACCGCAGCATGGCTGATCTGCGATTACTAGCGAATCCAGCTTCACGGAGTCGAGTTGCAGACTCCGATCCGAACTGAGAACGGTTTTTTTAGATTCGCGCCTACTTGCGTAGTGGCTGCTCTCTGTACCGTCCATTGTAGCACGTGTGTAGCCCAAGGCGTAAGGGCCGTGATGATTTGACGTCATCCCCACCTTCCTCACGGTTTGCACCGGCAGTCTTGTTAGAGTTCCCGACCTTACTCGATGGCAACTAACAACAGGGGTTGCGCTCGTTATAGGACTTAACCTGACACCTCACGGCACGAGCTGACGACAACCATGCAGCACCTTGAAAAACGTCCGAAGAAAGATCTGTTTCCAAATCTGTCGTTTCCCATTTAAGCCTTGGTAAGGTTCCTCGCGTATCATCGAATTAAACCACATGCTCCTCCGCTTGTGCGGGCCCCCGTCAATTCCTTTGAGTTTCACTCTTGCGAGCGTACTCCCGGTGGGATACTTATCACTTTCGCTTAGCCACTCAGGTTGCCCCAAACAGCTAGTATCCATCGTTTACGGCGTGGACTACCGGGTATCTAATCCTGTTCGCTCCCCACGCTTTCGTCCATCAGCGTCAATATACTCGTAGTAACCTGCCTTCGCAATTGGTATTCCATGTAATCTCTAAGCATTTCACCGCTACACTACATATTCTAGTTACTTCCAAGTAATTCAAGTCTTACAGTATCAATGGCCGTTTGATCGTTGAGCGACCAGATTTCACCACTGACTTATAAAACCGCCTACGGACCCTTTAAACCCAATGATTCCGGATAACGCTTGGATCCTCCGTATTACCGCGGCTGCTGGCACGGAGTTAGCCGATCCTTATTCTTACAGTACCGTCAAGCTCCCTCGCAAGGGAGTGTTTCTTCCTGTACAAAAGCAGTTTACACACCATAGATGCGTCATCCTGCACGCGGCATGGCTGGGTCAGTCTTGCGACCATTGCCCAATATTCCTCACTGCTGCCTCCCGTAGGAGTCTGGTCCGTGTCTCAGTACCAGTGTGGGGGATCTCCCTCTCAGGACCCCTACCCATCGTGGCCATGGTAAGCCGTTACCTTACCATCTAGCTAATGGGACGCATGCTCATCTTGTACCGTTGGAACTTTAATCATAATGTGAGGCCACATCATAATACTATGGGGTATTAATCCAAATTTCTCTGGGCTATCCCCCTGTACAAGGTAGATTACATACGCGTTACGCACCCGTGCGCCGGTCTCAAAGGAGCAAGCTCCTTCTACCCCTCGACTTGCATGTGTTAAGCCTGCCGCTAGCGTTCATCCTGAGCCAGGATCAAACTCTTCATCGTATATCTTTTGTAACCCTAAGGTTAAATATTGTGGACAAAGAATGCTAGTTTTCTTACTCTCTTAAATTTTATTGTTTTAATATCTCTATTAAAACGTGCTGTCAATCCAATATGTCTATGAACTTTTTATTCTTATTTTTCGCTTTTGACTTAGCGTCTTAGCGGGTGCAAAGATAGTGTTTCTTTTAGTATTTCCAAGGGTTTTCTTATTTTTTTTTTTAAAATTTTAAAATTCTTGGTTTTCAATCTATTTAGGAACTTTTGTACTTTGCGAGGATAAAAAATCCCCTGATCTACAGGGGAATTTTATGTCGATTCCAACTATTTTGGAATAAAGAAAGGCAGCGATCTACTCTCCCACAATATGCAGTACCATCGACGCTGGCGGGCTTAACTTCTCTGTTCGAAATGGGAAGAGGTGAGCCCCGCCGCAATAACCACCTTAAGGTTTTAAAGGCATTAGCTAATAGCCATAAGCCACTAGTTTGTGCTTTTCCATTAAACTCTTGGCTTATGCCTTTTGCCTAATGGCTAATATTTTAACATATTGAGATAAATATTCAAATTTGTTTATAATCCTTTTTAGGTAAAGAAAGAATTTTACGCCCCACCCTGACTCCTCCCCTTTGGGGAGGTTGGGTGGGGCTACAATAAGCTTACGGGTTATTAGTACTACTTGACTCTGACATTACTGCCTTTACATCTATAGCCTATCAACGTGGTCATCTTCCACGACCCTTAAAAGAAATCTCATCTTGTGGTGGGTTTCGCGCTTATATGCTTTCAGCGCTTATCCCTTCCCAACGTAGCTACTCTGCGGTGCTCCCGGCGGAACAACAGATACACCAGCGGTTGGTCCAACTCGGTCCTCTCGTACTAGAGTCAGATCCACTCAAATTTCTAACGCCCACAGTAGATAGAGACCGAACTGTCTCACGACGTTCTGAACCCAGCTCGCGTGCCACTTTAATGGGCGAACAGCCCAACCCTTGGGACCTTCTCCAGCCCCGAGGATGTGACGAGCCGACATCGAGGTGCCAAACCCCCCGTCGATGTGAGCTCTTGGGGGAGATCAGCCTGTTATCCCCGGCGTACCTTTTATCCTTTGAGCGATGGCCCTTCCATGCGGAACCACCGGATCACTATGCTCTACTTTCGTACCTGATCGACCTGTATGTCTCTCAGTCAAGCTCCCTTTTGCCATTGCACTCTACGCACGGTTACCAAGCGTGCTGAGGGAACCTTTAGAAGCCTCCGTTACTCTTTTGGAGGCGACCACCCCAGTCAAACTACCCACCAAGCAATGTCCTCCTTTTTTAGGAGTTAGACCTCAGATAAGCAAAGGGTGGTATTTCAACAATGACTCCACAACGCCTAGCGACGCCATTTCACAGTCTCCCACCTATCCTACACATCACTTATCCAAGACCAATACTAAGCTATAGTAAAGGTGCACAGGGTCTTTTCGTCCCACTGCGGGTAATCGGCATCTTCACCGATACTACAATTTCACCGAGCTCATGGCTGAGACAGTGTCCAGATCGTTACACCATTCGTGCAGGTCGGAACTTACCCGACAAGGAATTTCGCTACCTTAGGACCGTTATAGTTACGGCCGCCGTTTACTGGGGCTTCAATTCAATGCTTCTCCGAAGATAACATCTCCTCTTAACCTTCCAGCACCGGGCAGGTGTCAGGCCCTATACGTCATCTTACGATTTTGCAGAGCCCTGTGTTTTTGATAAACAGTCGCCTGGACCTTTTCACTGCGGCCAGCTTGCGCTGGCGACCTTTCTCCCGAAGTTACAGGTCTATTTTGCCTAATTCCTTAGCCATGAATCTCTCGAGCGCCTTAGGATACTCTCCTCAACTACCTGTGTCGGTTTACGGTACGGGTACTTATAATCTATGTTTAGAAGGTTTTCTTGGCAGCCTTTAGGTACACTATCCCTTCATCCGAAGAATCCGAGTACTATCGCATTTCACCAGTCCCAGCGGATTTGCCTACCGGGCCTTTAGCTAAGTGCTTTAACGAACTATTCCGTCAGTTCGCGGTACTTTCACCACTGCGTCACTCCATCACAATTATAACTAGTACGGGAATATTAACCCGTTGGCCATCGACTACTCCTTTCGGATTTGCCTTAGGACCCGACTAACCCGCAGCTGATTAGCATAGCTGCGGAAACCTTAGTTTTTCGGCGGGGGTGTTTCTCGCACCCCTTATCGTTACTTATGCCTACATTTTCTTTTCTAACCTCTCCAGCACCTCTCACAAGATACCTTCGGCGATGTTAGAATGCTCCCCTACCACTTGTACTTAGTACAAATCCATAGCTTCGGTAGTATACTTATGCCCGATTATTATCCATGCTCGATCGCTCGACTAGTGAGCTGTTACGCACTCTTTAAATGAATGGCTGCTTCCAAGCCAACATCCTAGCTGTCGATGCAATCAAACCGCGTTTGTTCAACTTAGCATACATTTGGGGACCTTAGCTGATGGTCTGGGTTCTTTCCCTCTCGGACTTGGACCTTAGCACCCAAGCCCTCACTGCTCAATATATTATATAGCATTCGGAGTTTGTCAGGAATTGGTAGGCGGTGAAGCCCCCGCATCCAATCAGTAGCTCTACCTCTATATAACTTAACTTGAGCGCTGCACCTAAATGCATTTCGGGGAGTACGAGCTATTTCCGAGTTTGATTGGCCTTTCACCCCTACCCACAGATCATCCCAAGACTTTTCAACGTCAACGGGTTCGGACCTCCACTTTGGGTTAACAAAGCTTCATCCTGTCCATGGGTAGATCACACGGTTTCGCGTCTACCACTACTGACTTAAGCGCCCTATTCAGACTCGCTTTCGCTACGGATCCGTGACTTAATCACTTAACCTTGCCAGCAACGGTAACTCGTAGGCTCATTATGCAAAAGGCACGCCGTCACAGATTATGCTGCTCCGACCGCTTGTAGGCGTATGGTTTCAGGTTCTATTTCACTCCGTTATTCACGGTTCTTTTCACCTTTCCCTCACGGTACTGGTTCACTATCGGTCTCTCAGGAGTATTTAGCCTTAGCGGATGGTCCCGCCAGATTCAGACAGGGTTTCACGTGCCCCGCCCTACTCAGGATAACACTATTCTTTATATTCTTTACTTATACGGGACTATCACCCTCTTGGGTTAACCTTTCCGAGTTATTCTAATTCAGTTTACAAGAAATATTGTGGTCCTACAACCCCGTTATTGCCGTAACAACAACGGTTTGGGCTAATGCGCTTTCGCTCGCCACTACTTACGCAATCACTTTTGTTTTCTTCTCCTCCGCCTACTTAGATGTTTCAGTTCAGCGGGTTCGCCTCCTATCGGATACTATGTCTTCAACATAGTGGGTTGCCCCATTGGGATATCTGCGGATCAATTCGTATGTGCCGATCCCCGCAGCTTTTCGCAGCTTATCACGTCCTTCTTCGCCTCTGAGAGCCTAGGCATTCCCCATACGCCCTTATTTTGCTTATTGTTTTCTTTATTCTTTTAGCCATTAGTCAATAGCCATAAGCCACTAGTGCCTATTGCTTTTTTACTAATCACTAAAGATGTTCTTTCTACTTGTTTGTATGTTTATCTCAATATGTCAATGAACTTTGAGCCCCCTCCAGCTCCCCCGAAGGGGGAGAGCCGATTGCTCTGTGTTCCTCCCCTTTGGGAAGGTTAGGAGGGGCTGTTGTGGAGAATATCGGAGTCGAACCGATGACCTCCTGCGTGCAAGGCAGGCGCTCTAGCCAGCTGAGCTAATCCCCCATTGTCTATTTTGAATGTTGAATTATTTTTTTGAATTATTTTTCAAATTCATCATTTAAAATTTATAATTCAAAATTCGCTTCTAGAATTTCCTTTTTATAACTTTAAATAGTAGTCCCGGGCAGACTCGAACTGCCGACCCCTACATTATCAGTGTAGTACTCTAACCAGCTGAGCTACGAGACTCTGTATTTTAAGCCTTTTCTTTTTTTTGAATTAACAGCGAGAGTAAGATTTTAATTTAAATTTAATTTTAAATCACATCCTTTTTTTTGTCTCTAGAAAGGAGGTGTTCCAGCCGCACCTTCCGGTACGGCTACCTTGTTACGACTTAGCCCTAGTTACCAGTTTTACCCTAGGCAGCTCCTTGCGGTCACCGACTTCAGGTACCCCCAGCTTCCATGGCTTGACGGGCGGTGTGTACAAGGCCCGGGAACGTATTCACCGCAGCATGGCTGATCTGCGATTACTAGCGAATCCAGCTTCACGGAGTCGAGTTGCAGACTCCGATCCGAACTGAGAACGGTTTTTTTAGATTCGCGCCTACTTGCGTAGTGGCTGCTCTCTGTACCGTCCATTGTAGCACGTGTGTAGCCCAAGGCGTAAGGGCCGTGATGATTTGACGTCATCCCCACCTTCCTCACGGTTTGCACCGGCAGTCTTGTTAGAGTTCCCGACCTTACTCGATGGCAACTAACAACAGGGGTTGCGCTCGTTATAGGACTTAACCTGACACCTCACGGCACGAGCTGACGACAACCATGCAGCACCTTGAAAAACGTCC
>NZ_CP067378.1:3062500-3070000 GCF_019565505.1 Flavobacterium davisii | reverse complement strand
TCTTCACCGATACTACAATTTCACCGAGCTCATGGCTGAGACAGTGTCCAGATCGTTACACCATTCGTGCAGGTCGGAACTTACCCGACAAGGAATTTCGCTACCTTAGGACCGTTATAGTTACGGCCGCCGTTTACTGGGGCTTCAATTCAATGCTTCTCCGAAGATAACATCTCCTCTTAACCTTCCAGCACCGGGCAGGTGTCAGGCCCTATACGTCATCTTACGATTTTGCAGAGCCCTGTGTTTTTGATAAACAGTCGCCTCGGACCTTTTCACTGCGGCCAGCTTGCGCTGGCGACCTTTCTCCCGAAGTTACAGGTCTATTTTGCCTAATTCCTTAGCCATGAATCTCTCGAGCGCCTTAGGATACTCTCCTCAACTACCTGTGTCGGTTTACGGTACGGGTACTTATAATCTATGTTTAGAAGGTTTTCTTGGCAGCCTTTAGGTACACTATCCCTTCATCCGAAGAATCCGAGTACTATCGCATTTCACCAGTCCCAGCGGATTTGCCTACCGGGCCTTTAGCTAAGTGCTTTAACGAACTATTCCGTCAGTTCGCGGTACTTTCACCACTGCGTCACTCCATCACAATTATAACTAGTACGGGAATATTAACCCGTTGGCCATCGACTACTCCTTTCGGATTTGCCTTAGGACCCGACTAACCCGCAGCTGATTAGCATAGCTGCGGAAACCTTAGTTTTTCGGCGGGGGTGTTTCTCGCACCCCTTATCGTTACTTATGCCTACATTTTCTTTTCTAACCTCTCCAGCACCTCTCACAAGATACCTTCGGCGATGTTAGAATGCTCCCCTACCACTTGTACTTAGTACAAATCCATAGCTTCGGTAGTATACTTATGCCCGATTATTATCCATGCTCGATCGCTCGACTAGTGAGCTGTTACGCACTCTTTAAATGAATGGCTGCTTCCAAGCCAACATCCTAGCTGTCGATGCAATCAAACCGCGTTTGTTCAACTTAGCATACATTTGGGGACCTTAGCTGATGGTCTGGGTTCTTTCCCTCTCGGACTTGGACCTTAGCACCCAAGCCCTCACTGCTCAATATATTATATAGCATTCGGAGTTTGTCAGGAATTGGTAGGCGGTGAAGCCCCCGCATCCAATCAGTAGCTCTACCTCTATATAACTTAACTTGAGCGCTGCACCTAAATGCATTTCGGGGAGTACGAGCTATTTCCGAGTTTGATTGGCCTTTCACCCCTACCCACAGATCATCCCAAGACTTTTCAACGTCAACGGGTTCGGACCTCCACTTTGGGTTAACAAAGCTTCATCCTGTCCATGGGTAGATCACACGGTTTCGCGTCTACCACTACTGACTTAAGGTAAAAAAACGTTTTAATTCCCTTTCAATCCCTTAGATTGAATCGCGCCCTATTCAGACTCGCTTTCGCTACGGATCCGTGACTTAATCACTTAACCTTGCCAGCAACGGTAACTCGTAGGCTCATTATGCAAAAGGCACGCCGTCACAGATTATGCTGCTCCGACCGCTTGTAGGCGTATGGTTTCAGGTTCTATTTCACTCCGTTATTCACGGTTCTTTTCACCTTTCCCTCACGGTACTGGTTCACTATCGGTCTCTCAGGAGTATTTAGCCTTAGCGGATGGTCCCGCCAGATTCAGACAGGGTTTCACGTGCCCCGCCCTACTCAGGATAACACTATTCTTTATATTCTTTACTTATACGGGACTATCACCCTCTTGGGTTAACCTTTCCAAGGTTATTCTAATTCAGTTTACAAGAAATATTGTGGTCCTACAACCCCGTTATTGCCGTAACAACAACGGTTTGGGCTAATGCGCTTTCGCTCGCCACTACTTACGCAATCACTTTTGTTTTCTTCTCCTCCGCCTACTTAGATGTTTCAGTTCAGCGGGTTCGCCTCCTATCGGATACTATGTCTTCAACATAGTGGGTTGCCCCATTGGGATATCTGCGGATCAATTCGTATGTGCCGATCCCCGCAGCTTTTCGCAGCTTATCACGTCCTTCTTCGCCTCTGAGAGCCTAGGCATTCCCCATACGCCCTTATTTTGCTTATTGTTTTCTTTATTCTTTTAGCCATTAGTCAATAGCCATAAGCCACTAGTGCCTATTGCTTTTTTACTAATCACTAAAGATGTTCTTTCTACTTGTTTGTATGTTTATCTCAATATGTCAATGAACTTTGAGCCCCCTCCAGCTCCCCCGAAGGGGGAGAGCCGATTGCTCTGTGTCCCTCCCCTTTGGGAAGGTTAGGAGGGGCTGTTGTGGAGAATATCGGAGTCGAACCGATGACCTCCTGCGTGCAAGGCAGGCGCTCTAGCCAGCTGAGCTAATCCCCCATTGTCTATTTTGAATGTTGAATTATTTTTTTGAATTATTTTTCAAATTCATCATTTAAAATTTATAATTCAAAATTCGCTTCTAGAATTTCCTTTTTATAACTTTAAATAGTAGTCCCGGGCAGACTCGAACTGCCGACCCCTACATTATCAGTGTAGTACTCTAACCAGCTGAGCTACGAGACTCTGTATTTTAAGCCTTTTCTTTTTTTTGAATTAACAGCGAGAGTAAGATTTTAATTTAAATTTAATTTTAAATCACATCCTTTTTTTTGTCTCTAGAAAGGAGGTGTTCCAGCCGCACCTTCCGGTACGGCTACCTTGTTACGACTTAGCCCTAGTTACCAGTTTTACCCTAGGCAGCTCCTTGCGGTCACCGACTTCAGGTACCCCCAGCTTCCATGGCTTGACGGGCGGTGTGTACAAGGCCCGGGAACGTATTCACCGCAGCATGGCTGATCTGCGATTACTAGCGAATCCAGCTTCACGGAGTCGAGTTGCAGACTCCGATCCGAACTGAGAACGGTTTTTTAGATTCGCGCCTACTTGCGTAGTGGCTGCTCTCTGTACCGTCCATTGTAGCACGTGTGTAGCCCAAGGCGTAAGGGCCGTGATGATTTGACGTCATCCCCACCTTCCTCACGGTTTGCACCGGCAGTCTTGTTAGAGTTCCCGACCTTACTCGATGGCAACTAACAACAGGGGTTGCGCTCGTTATAGGACTTAACCTGACACCTCACGGCACGAGCTGACGACAACCATGCAGCACCTTGAAAAACGTCCGAAGAAAGATCTGTTTCCAAATCTGTCGTTTCCCATTTAAGCCTTGGTAAGGTTCCTCGCGTATCATCGAATTAAACCACATGCTCCTCCGCTTGTGCGGGCCCCCGTCAATTCCTTTGAGTTTCACTCTTGCGAGCGTACTCCCCGGTGGGATACTTATCACTTTCGCTTAGCCACTCAGATTACTCCAAACAGCTAGTATCCATCGTTTACGGCGTGGACTACCGGGTATCTAATCCTGTTCGCTCCCCACGCTTTCGTCCATCAGCGTCAATATACTCGTAGTAACCTGCCTTCGCAATTGGTATTCCATGTAATCTCTAAGCATTTCACCGCTACACTACATATTCTAGTTACTTCCAAGTAATTCAAGTCTTACAGTATCAATGGCCGTTTGATCGTTGAGCGACCAGATTTCACCACTGACTTATAAAACCGCCTACGGACCCTTTAAACCCAATGATTCCGGATAACGCTTGGATCCTCCGTATTACCGCGGCTGCTGGCACGGAGTTAGCCGATCCTTATTCTTACAGTACCGTCAAGCTCCCTCGCAAGGGAGTGTTTCTTCCTGTACAAAAGCAGTTTACACACCATAGATGCGTCATCCTGCACGCGGCATGGCTGGGTCAGTCTTGCGACCATTGCCCAATATTCCTCACTGCTGCCTCCCGTAGGAGTCTGGTCCAGTGTCTCAGTACCAGTGTGGGGGATCTCCCTCTCAGGACCCCTACCCATCGTAGCCATGGTAAGCCGTTACCTTACCATCTAGCTAATGGGACGCATGCTCATCTTGTACCGTTGGAACTTTAATCATAATGTGAGGCCACATCATAATACTATGGGGTATTAATCCAAATTTCTCTGGGCTATCCCCCTGTACAAGGTAGATTACATACGCGTTACGCACCCGTGCGCCGGTCTCAAAGGAGCAAGCTCCTTCTACCCCTCGACTTGCATGTGTTAAGCCTGCCGCTAGCGTTCATCCTGAGCCAGGATCAAACTCTTCATCGTATATCTTTTGTAACCCTAAGGTTAAATATTATGGACAAAGAATGCTAGTTTTCTTACTCTCTTAAATTTTATTGTTTTAATATCTCTATTAAAACGTGCTGTCAATCCAATATGTCTATGAACTTTTTATTCTTATTTTCGCTTTTGACTTAGCGTCTTAGCGGGTGCAAAGATAGTGTTTCTTTTAGTATTTCCAAGGGTTTTCTTATTTTTTTCAAAAATTTTAAAATTCTTGGTTTTCAATCTATTTAGGAACTTTTGTACTTTGCGAGGATAAAAAATCCCCTGATCTACAGGGGAATTTTATGTCGATTCCAACTATTTTGGAATAAAGAAAGGCAGCGATCTACTCTCCCACAATATGCAGTACCATCGACGCTGGCGGGCTTAACTTCTCTGTTCGAAATGGGAAGAGGTGAGCCCCGCCGCAATAACCACCTTAAGGTTTTAAAGGCATTAGCTAATAGCCATAAGCCACTAGTTTGTGCTTTTCCATTAAACTCTTGGCTTATGCCTTTTGCCTAATGGCTAATATTTTAACATATTGAGATAAATATTCAATTTAGAAAGAATTTTACGCCCCACTGCTCCTCCCCTTTGGGGAGGTTGGGTGGGGCTACAATAAGCTTACGGGTTATTAGTACTACTTGACTCTGACATTACTGCCTTTACATCTATAGCCTATCAACGTGGTCATCTTCCACGACCCTTAAAAGAAATCTCATCTTGTGGTGGGTTTCGCGCTTATATGCTTTCAGCGCTTATCCCTTCCCAACGTAGCTACTCTGCGGTGCTCCCGGCGGAACAACAGATACACCAGCGGTTGGTCCAACTCGGTCCTCTCGTACTAGAGTCAGATCCACTCAAATTTCTAACGCCCACAGTAGATAGAGACCGAACTGTCTCACGACGTTCTGAACCCAGCTCGCGTGCCACTTTAATGGGCGAACAGCCCAACCCTTGGGACCTTCTCCAGCCCCAGGATGTGACGAGCCGACATCGAGGTGCCAAACCCCCCGTCGATGTGAGCTCTTGGGGGAGATCAGCCTGTTATCCCCGGCGTACCTTTTATCCTTTGAGCGATGGCCCTTCCATGCGGAACCACCGGATCACTATGCTCTACTTTCGTACCTGATCGACCTGTATGTCTCTCAGTCAAGCTCCCTTTTGCCATTGCACTCTACGCACGGTTACCAAGCGTGCTGAGGGAACCTTTAGAAGCCTCCGTTACTCTTTTGGAGGCGACCACCCCAGTCAAACTACCCACCAAGCAATGTCCTCCTTTTTTAGGAGTTAGACCTCAGATAAGCAAAGGGTGGTATTTCAACAATGACTCCACAACGCCTAGCGACGCCATTTCACAGTCTCCCACCTATCCTACACATCACTTATCCAAGACCAATACTAAGCTATAGTAAAGGTGCACAGGGTCTTTTCGTCCCACTGCGGGTAATCGGCATCTTCACCGATACTACAATTTCACCGAGCTCATGGCTGAGACAGTGTCCAGATCGTTACACCATTCGTGCAGGTCGGAACTTACCCGACAAGGAATTTCGCTACCTTAGGACCGTTATAGTTACGGCCGCCGTTTACTGGGGCTTCAATTCAATGCTTCTCCGAAGATAACATCTCCTCTTAACCTTCCAGCACCGGGCAGGTGTCAGGCCCTATACGTCATCTTACGATTTTGCAGAGCCCTGTGTTTTTGATAAACAGTCGCCTCGGACCTTTTCACTGCGGCCAGCTTGCGCTGGCGACCTTTCTCCCGAAGTTACAGGTCTATTTTGCCTAATTCCTTAGCCATGAATCTCTCGAGCGCCTTAGGATACTCTCCTCAACTACCTGTGTCGGTTTACGGTACGGGTACTTATAATCTATGTTTAGAAGGTTTTCTTGGCAGCCTTTAGGTACACTATCCCTTCATCCGAAGAATCCGAGTACTATCGCATTTCACCAGTCCCAGCGGATTTGCCTACCGGGCCTTTAGCTAAGTGCTTTAACGAACTATTCCGTCAGTTCGCGGTACTTTCACCACTGCGTCACTCCATCACAATTATAACTAGTACGGGAATATTAACCCGTTGGCCATCGACTACTCCTTTCGGATTTGCCTTAGGACCCGACTAACCCGCAGCTGATTAGCATAGCTGCGGAAACCTTAGTTTTTCGGCGGGGGTGTTTCTCGCACCCCTTATCGTTACTTATGCCTACATTTTCTTTTCTAACCTCTCCAGCACCTCTCACAAGATACCTTCGGCGATGTTAGAATGCTCCCCTACCACTTGTACTTAGTACAAATCCATAGCTTCGGTAGTATACTTATGCCCGATTATTATCCATGCTCGATCGCTCGACTAGTGAGCTGTTACGCACTCTTTAAATGAATGGCTGCTTCCAAGCCAACATCCTAGCTGTCGATGCAATCAAACCGCGTTTGTTCAACTTAGCATACATTTGGGGACCTTAGCTGATGGTCTGGGTTCTTTCCCTCTCGGACTTGGACCTTAGCACCCAAGCCCTCACTGCTCAATATATTATATAGCATTCGGAGTTTGTCAGGAATTGGTAGGCGGTGAAGCCCCCGCATCCAATCAGTAGCTCTACCTCTATATAACTTAACTTGAGCGCTGCACCTAAATGCATTTCGGGGAGTACGAGCTATTTCCGAGTTTGATTGGCCTTTCACCCCTACCCACAGATCATCCCAAGACTTTTCAACGTCAACGGGTTCGGACCTCCACTTTGGGTTAACAAAGCTTCATCCTGTCCATGGGTAGATCACACGGTTTCGCGTCTACCACTACTGACTTAAGCGCCCTATTCAGACTCGCTTTCGCTACGGATCCGTGACTTAATCACTTAACCTTGCCAGCAACGGTAACTCGTAGGCTCATTATGCAAAAGGCACGCCGTCACAGATTATGCTGCTCCGACCGCTTGTAGGCGTATGGTTTCAGGTTCTATTTCACTCCGTTATTCACGGTTCTTTTCACCTTTCCCTCACGGTACTGGTTCACTATCGGTCTCTCAGGAGTATTTAGCCTTAGCGGATGGTCCCGCCAGATTCAGACAGGGTTTCACGTGCCCCGCCCTACTCAGGATAACACTATTCTTTATATTCTTTACTTATACGGGACTATCACCCTCTTGGGTTAACCTTTCCAAAGTTATTCTAATTCAGTTTACAAGAAATATTGTGGTCCTACAACCCCGTTATTGCCGTAACAACAACGGTTTGGGCTAATGCGCTTTCGCTCGCCACTACTTACGCAATCACTTTTGTTTTCTTCTCCTCCGCCTACTTAGATGTTTCAGTTCAGCGGGTTCGCCTCCTATCGGA
>NZ_CP067378.1:0-3057500 GCF_019565505.1 Flavobacterium davisii | reverse complement strand
TGGGTAGATCACACGGTTTCGCGTCTACCACTACTGACTTAAGCGTATAAATACGCTTTCAATCCCTTAGATTGAATCGCGCCCTATTCAGACTCGCTTTCGCTACGGATCCGTGACTTAATCACTTAACCTTGCCAGCAACGGTAACTCGTAGGCTCATTATGCAAAAGGCACGCCGTCACAACTTACGTTGCTCCGACCGCTTGTAGGCGTATGGTTTCAGGTTCTATTTCACTCCGTTATTCACGGTTCTTTTCACCTTTCCCTCACGGTACTGGTTCACTATCGGTCTCTCAGGAGTATTTAGCCTTAGCGGATGGTCCCGCCAGATTCAGACAGGGTTTCACGTGCCCCGCCCTACTCAGGATAACACTATTCTTTATATTCTTTACTTATACGGGACTATCACCCTCTTGGGTTAACCTTTCCAAAGGTTATTCTAATTCAGTTTACAAGAAATATTGTGGTCCTACAACCCCGTTATTGCCGTAACAACAACGGTTTGGGCTAATGCGCTTTCGCTCGCCACTACTTACGCAATCACTTTTGTTTTCTTCTCCTCCGCCTACTTAGATGTTTCAGTTCAGCGGGTTCGCCTCCTATCGGATACTATGTCTTCAACATAGTGGGTTGCCCCATTGGGATATCTGCGGATCAATTCGTATGTGCCGATCCCCGCAGCTTTTCGCAGCTTATCACGTCCTTCTTCGCCTCTGAGAGCCTAGGCATTCCCCATACGCCCTTATTTTGCTTATTGTTTTCTTTATTCTTTTAGCCATTAGTCAATAGCCATAAGCCACTAGTGCCTATTGCTTTTTTACTAATCACTAAAGATGTTCTTTCTACTTGTTTGTATGTTTATCTCAATATGTCAATGAACTTTGAGCCCCCTCCAGCTCCCCCGAAGGGGGAGAGCCGATTGCTCTGTGTTCCTCCCCTTTGGGAAGGTTAGGAGGGGCTGTTGTGGAGAATATCGGAGTCGAACCGATGACCTCCTGCGTGCAAGGCAGGCGCTCTAGCCAGCTGAGCTAATCCCCCATTGTCTATTTTGAATGTTGAATTATTTTTTTGAATTATTTTTCAAATTCATCATTTAAAATTTATAATTCAAAATTCGCTTCTAGAATTTCCTTTTTATAACTTTAAATAGTAGTCCCGGGCAGACTCGAACTGCCGACCCCTACATTATCAGTGTAGTACTCTAACCAGCTGAGCTACGAGACTCTGTATTTTAAGCCTTTTCTTTTTTTTTGAATTAACAGCGAGAGTAAGATTTTAATTTAAATTTAATTTTAAATCACATCCTTTTTTTTGTCTCTAGAAAGGAGGTGTTCCAGCCGCACCTTCCGGTACGGCTACCTTGTTACGACTTAGCCCTAGTTACCAGTTTTACCCTAGGCAGCTCCTTGCGGTCACCGACTTCAGGTACCCCCAGCTTCCATGGCTTGACGGGCGGTGTGTACAAGGCCCGGGAACGTATTCACCGCAGCATGGCTGATCTGCGATTACTAGCGAATCCAGCTTCACGGAGTCGAGTTGCAGACTCCGATCCGAACTGAGAACGGTTTTTTAGATTCGCGCCTACTTGCGTAGTGGCTGCTCTCTGTACCGTCCATTGTAGCACGTGTGTAGCCCAAGGCGTAAGGGCCGTGATGATTTGACGTCATCCCCACCTTCCTCACGGTTTGCACCGGCAGTCTTGTTAGAGTTCCCGACCTTACTCGATGGCAACTAACAACAGGGGTTGCGCTCGTTATAGGACTTAACCTGACACCTCACGGCACGAGCTGACGACAACCATGCAGCACCTTGAAAAACGTCCGAAGAAAGATCTGTTTCCAAATCTGTCGTTTCCCATTTAAGCCTTGGTAAGGTTCCTCGCGTATCATCGAATTAAACCACATGCTCCTCCGCTTGTGCGGGCCCCCGTCAATTCCTTTGAGTTTCACTCTTGCGAGCGTACTCCCGGGTGGGATACTTATCACTTTCGCTTAGCCACTCAGATTACTCCAAACAGCTAGTATCCATCGTTTACGGCGTGGACTACCGGGGTATCTAATCCTGTTCGCTCCCCACGCTTTCGTCCATCAGCGTCAATATACTCGTAGTAACCTGCCTTCGCAATTGGTATTCCATGTAATCTCTAAGCATTTCACCGCTACACTACATATTCTAGTTACTTCCAAG
This sequence comes from Flavobacterium davisii, assembly GCF_019565505.1. GTDB lineage: Bacteria > Bacteroidota > Bacteroidia > Flavobacteriales > Flavobacteriaceae > Flavobacterium > Flavobacterium davisii. The sequence continues at coordinate 3,055,313 of NZ_CP067378.1, read as the reverse complement.
TAATTCAAGTCTTACAGTATCAATGGCCGTTTGATCGTTGAGCGACCAGATTTCACCACTGACTTATAAAACCGCCTACGGACCCTTTAAACCCAATGATTCCGGATAACGCTTGGATCCTCCGTATTACCGCGGCTGCTGGCACGGAGTTAGCCGATCCTTATTCTTACAGTACCGTCAAGCTCCCTCGCAAGGGAGTGTTTCTTCCTGTACAAAAGCAGTTTACACACCATAGATGCGTCATCCTGCACGCGGCATGGCTGGGTCAGTCTTGCGACCATTGCCCAATATTCCTCACTGCTGCCTCCCGTAGGAGTCTGGTCCGTGTCTCAGTACCAGTGTGGGGGATCTCCCTCTCAGGACCCCTACCCATCGTAGCCATGGTAAGCCGTTACCTTACCATCTAGCTAATGGGACGCATGCTCATCTTGTACCGTTGGAACTTTAATCATAATGCGAGGCCACATCATAATACTATGGGGTATTAATCCAAATTTCTCTGGGCTATCCCCCTGTACAAGGTAGATTACATACGCGTTACGCACCCGTGCGCCGGTCTCAAAGGAGCAAGCTCCTTCTACCCCTCGACTTGCATGTGTTAAGCCTGCCGCTAGCGTTCATCCTGAGCCAGGATCAAACTCTTCATCGTATATCTTTTGTAACCCTAAGGTTAAATATTGTGGACAAAGAATGCTAGTTTTCTTACTCTCTTAAATTTTATTGTTTTAATACCTCTATTAAAACGTGCTGTCAATCCAATATGTCTATGAACTTTTTATTCTTATTTTTCGCTTTTGACTTAGCGTCTTAGCGGGTGCAAAGGTAAAAATTCTTTTTAAATTCGCAAGACTTTTTTTGAAAACTTTTTTTGAAGTAAGCTTCTAAAAATGTCTTAACAATAACTTAATGAACTTCGCTGTTGCGGGTGCAAAGATACGCTCGTTTTTTTCTTTTTCCTAGTGTTTTGTCTTATTTTTTTTAGTTTTTTATTTTAATTGCTGTTTATCAAATAGTTAAAACCTTTTTTCAGCTTACGGAGGTAGATAGTTGAATGTAGATAATAAAAATACTTTTATATTGGGGCGATTCTAAAATTATATTTATTGTCTAAACTTGCATTCTTTTTAACAAAACAATACTATAATAAATATTGTACTATTAAGTTATTTTTTTAATTTAAAAAGAACTTTTCAAAATTGACAAAATTTCTAAATTGTTTCTAATATATCCGTATTGCCAACATTTATAAGTTAAATTAAAATCATGTCTTCGAATTTTATTAGATAATTAGAATTGCTTATTGTCTCTTTTTAGATTGGATCTAATAATGGAATTGTCTATCTTTAATTATGGAATTATATACGATTTTAATCTTTTATTAATTTTCTAACCGAATAAGTTTTCGATTTTATGATAATAAACTTTATTGTATAGTGATTAAAAGATTTTTTTAATAAAAAAGACTTCAATAAATGTGTTTGTTTTAAATTTTATATTAAGTTTATTTTGTATTGGGAATAATGCTTGTATAACGAGGGTAATTAATACAGAATTATCAAATCTGGTAGTTTATATTTTGAATCCGAATATTTAACCTAAATTTCAAGAAAGTATTGTTCTTTGTATTTTTATTTTTTCACCTCTTTTTCTTAATTATTAAAGTCTATTGCAAAATTTGGATTAAAACGAAACAATTTTATTACGTTAAGGATACATCTAATAGCTTAGCTTTTAAACAGACTTCAGAAACACCTATAATCTGGTAATCTGAGCATTAACAAAACTCTCAAAAAACATTCAAATCCACTTTTACTTCAATAATAAGTCTGTTTTTATTTTTTGTTCATTTTTAAGATATTATCAAATTGGAAACATTTAAAATAACTTTTACTAATAGGTAAAATAAACAGATATAGGTATTGTATCTATTTTTTTAAACTTATATATTTGCGTTCTTAAATTTTTAGTATGATTAAGATTACTTTACCAGACGGTTCAATTAGAGAGTACGCAAGTGGCGTGACTCCTATGGACGTGGCTAAATCGATTAGTGAAGGTTTGGCACGCAATGTTATTTCGGCAAGCTTTAACGGGACGACCGTTGAAACGGTTACCGAATTGACTACCGACGGTAACTTAACTTTATTTACCCGGGATAACATTGAGGGTAAAAAGGCTTTTTGGCACTCAACTTCACACGTTATGGCGCAGGCTTTAGAGGAGCTTTACTCTGGAATCAAATTAACTATTGGTCCTGCTATTGAAAAAGGTTTTTATTACGATGTTGACTTTGGTGGGCATAAAATTACAGATACTGATTTCAAGAAGATTGAGGATCGTGTATTAGAAATCTCAAGAGAGAAACACGAATTCAAAATGCGTAGCGTGACTAAAGCGGAAGCTTTAGCTATGTATACTAACAACGAATTCAAAACGGAATTGATTGAAAATCTTGAGGATGGCACTATCACTTTTTGTGACCACGCTACTTTTACCGATTTATGTCGTGGTGGCCATATTCCGAATACTGGAATTATTAAAGCTATGAAAATCCTTTCTGTTGCGGGCGCTTATTGGAGGGGTGATGAAAAAAACAAACAATTAACTCGTGTTTACGGAATTTCATTCCCTAAGCAAAAAGATTTGACCGACTATTTAGCTTTATTAGAAGAGGCAAAGCGTCGTGACCACAGAAAACTAGGAAAAGAGTTAGAATTATTCCACTTTTCACAACGCGTGGGTCAAGGTTTACCTTTATGGTTACCAAAAGGAGCTGCATTACGCGACCGTTTGGAACAGTTTTTAAAGAAAGCACAAAAGAAAGCGGGTTACGAACAAGTTGTATCACCACATATTGGTCAGAAAGAATTGTATGTTACTTCTGGACATTATGCTAAATACGGTGCTGATAGTTTCCAACCGATAAATACTCCTGCTGAAGGCGAAGAGTTTTTATTAAAACCGATGAACTGTCCTCACCACTGTGAAATTTACAACGCAAAACCTTGGTCTTATAAAGATTTACCAAAGCGTTATGCTGAATTTGGAACTGTATATCGTTATGAACAATCTGGTGAATTACATGGTTTGACTCGTGTAAGAGGCTTTACTCAGGATGACGCACACTTATTCTGTACACCAGACCAATTAGATCTAGAATTTAAAAATGTAATAGATTTGGTATTATATGTATTTGGTTCTTTAGGATTTGAAAACTTTACAGCTCAAATTTCGTTAAGAGACCCAGAAAAACCAGAAAAATACATTGGTACTGATGAAAATTGGGAAAAAGCAGAAAGTGCAATTATCAATGCAGCTAAGGAAAAAGGGTTAAACACTGTAGTAGAATACGGTGAGGCTGCTTTCTATGGACCAAAACTTGACTTTATGGTTAAAGATGCTTTAGGAAGAAGTTGGCAATTAGGAACAATTCAGGTAGATTACAATTTACCTGAACGTTTTGACTTAACTTATAAGGGTTCTGACAATGAATTACACAGACCTGTAATGATCCACAGAGCTCCATTTGGATCTATGGAACGTTTTATTGCTATTTTATTAGAACACACTGCAGGAAATTTTCCTCTTTGGCTAATGCCTGATCAGGCTATAATCTTGTCTTTGAGTGAAAAATATGAAAATTATGCGAAAAAAGTTTCAGATTTGCTAGAAAATAACGAAATTCGCGCCCTAATAGACAACCGTAACGAAACAATTGGAAAAAAATTCGTGAGGCAGAAACTAAAAAGTTCCCATTCATGCTAATTGTAGGTGAAGAAGAGGAAAAGAATGGAACTGTTTCTGTACGTCGTCATGGTCAAGAAGGAAAAGGTAATATAACCATAAAAATAGAAGATTTCATTACTTTAGTAAATGAGGAGGTAAGTAAATCTTTGAAAACATTTGAAGTTTAACTAAAAAATTAAAAGTTATCGCAATCAGGAACAACAGAGGTAATCAACCTCGCGTAGAAAAAAGGATGAACACAGAATAAATCAGTATATTCGTGTTCCGGAAATTCGTTTAGTAGGAGACAATGTAGAACCGGGAGTAATAAAAACTTCTGATGCTTTACGTCTAGCAGATGAATTAGAACTTGATTTGGTTGAAATTTCTCCAAATGCAGAGCCTCCTGTTTGTAAAATAATGGACTATAAAAAGTTCTTATACGAGCAGAAGAGACGTGAAAAAGAATTAAAAGCTAAATCAACTCAAATCGTTATAAAAGAGATTCGTTTTGGACCTCAAACCGATGAGCATGATTATGAGTTTAAAAAGAAAAATGCAGAAAAATTTCTTAAGGATGGAGCTAAATTAAAAGCCTTTGTATTCTTCAAGGGACGTTCAATCATTTACAAGGAACAAGGTCAAATCTTACTATTAAGATTAGCTCAGGATCTTGAAGAGGTAGGAAAAGTTGAAGCAATGCCTGTTCTAGAGGGTAAACGTATGATTATGTTTATTACACCAAAGAAAAAAAGCAAATAGACTTAGACATTAGTAATAACTTTTGACTTTGGCTATTCACTCAAAATATAAGTAAGTTAAATTAAATAAATTTGGGAAATTATGCCTAAAATGAAAACTAAATCTAGTGCTAAGAAACGTTTTAAAGTTACTGGCTCTGGAAAAATTAAAAGAAAACACGCTTTTAAAAGTCACATTTTGACTAAAAAGTCTAAAAAACGTAAATTAGCGTTAACTCACTCTGCATTAGTTCATCAATCGGATGTGAAAAGTGTAAAAGAACAATTAAGAATTATTTAATAAGCGTTAGTCTAAAGTGGTTAACTATTAGTACAAATTACTATTAACTATCACTACTAATGCCTGAATAATTTAGGTTAAAAAAATTTAATAACCCCGGGGTGGGCTTTTAAGAGTCTGATAAATATCAGAACGCCTTACTTCAAAAAAAGTAAAAATTATGCCAAGATCAGTAAATTCAGTTGCTAAAAGAGCAAGAAGAAAAAAGATAATGAAGCAAGCCAAAGGTTTCTTTGGTAGAAGAAAAAACGTTTGGACAGTTGCTAAGAATGCGGTTGAAAAAGCAATGTTATATGCTTATAGAGATCGTAAAGCTAAGAAGAGAAGTTTCCGTTCTTTATGGATTATGCGTATTAACGCAGGTGCTCGTTTAGAAGGGATATCTTACTCTCAATTTATGGGCAAATTAAAAGCTAATAATATTGAGCTAAACCGTAAAGTTTTAGCTGATTTAGCTATGAATCACCCTGAAGCTTTCAAAGCTATTCTTAACAAAGTAAAATAATAACGTTTAACAATACATTTAACTTACTTAAAAAATCCCAGTCGCAAGATTGGGATTTTTGTATTATTCTATTATTTTTTCCAGCAAGTTTATGAAAAAAGACCTAAATAAAGGATTACACCCTAGAAATAAACACAACCAAGAGTATAATTTCAATCTATTAACTACTGCTTTTCCTGATTTAAAAAAACATATTAGCATTAATAAATATGGAAATGAAAGTATTGATTTTGCTAATCCTGATGCTGTTAGAAGCTTGAACAATGCTTTATTGAAATATTTTTATCAAATTAATTTTTACGATTTACCTAAAACTAATTTATATCCGCCAATACCGGCAGAGCTGATTATATACATTATATTGCCGATCTACTAGCTAAAGGAATTAATGGTACTTTACCTACGGGAAGTGGTATTAAGATACTAGATATAGGAACTGGTGCAAACTGTATTTATCCTATTTTGGGACATAAAATATACGGTTGGACTTTTGTAGCAACGGAAGTTGATAAACCCGCCTTATTAACTGCGGAAAAAATAATCCAAGAAAATGAGCTTTCTAAATATATTACTTTACGTTTTCAGGAAAACAAAAGAAATAGTTTTAAAAAAATTATTAAAACTAATGAAGTTTTTGACTGTGTAATTTGCAATCCTCCTTTTCATAATTCAAGAGAAGAGGCAACAAAAGGTAGTATAAGAAAACTTCATAATTTAGGAAAAGAGACAGAAGGTAAAGTTGTTTTAAATTTTGGAGGCCAGAATAACGAGCTATGGTGTGAAGGGGGTGAAAAGGCTTTTATTACTAATATGATTTATGAAAGTGTTCATTTTAAGTCACAAGTTAAATGGTTCAGTTCATTAGTTTCTAAAAAGAGCATTTAAAACATTTTGAAAGCATTTTAAAAAAACTGAAAGCTTCTTCCGAAATCATCTACATGAAACAAGGTAATAAAACTACAAGAATTTTAGCTTGGCGTTTTTTATGACGTTCTTTACTTAATTCTTTATTTTTAGCAGTTTTAACCCCAAATCAGTTAAAAGTTATTACAAATAAAGAACCTTTGAATCCAAAAAAACATCCTTTTTTTCCTCAATTAATTAGGTTTTCTTAAAAGTTCAGAATCCTGTCTTTTTATATAACAGAAGAAATAACAGCACAATATTGATATCTAAATTTTTCTCTTTGATCGAAGTGCTATATCTCTTTTAATGAGATTATATTGCTTAAAACCAAATTACGCAACTGTTTCATCTTCTAAAATTTTTTCGTGAGCTTTGAATTTATTGATTTTTTTGTTTCACAACGAAATCTAATGTGGAATCTGGGACAAAATCTTATATTTTTATCTTTAATTTTCACATAACATCTTAGGTTTTTTGATGTTTCTTTTTAGCAGCTGGAAAAAGTATGTTATTTAAAATTAATCGAAAACCCGGTGAGTTCGGATGCAAATTTAAATCGGTTGGCTCATCCCCTACTCTATGTTGATAATCTTCGGGGTCATGCCCTCCATAAAAAGTAAAAAAACCTTTTCCTTTTTGGGCATGAATATAACGGGCTTCTCCATTTATTTGACATTCTCCCATTACTAAAACATTTGACTTAATTAATTCTTTATCAAATGCAGTAGTTTGTCCCATAAAACCTTTTACTAATGCTGTATGATTTTGACAAAGCATAGAGGGTATAACATCCCATTTAGCGGAATATTCTGAGAGTGTAAAATAATCTTTATCAAAAGGAACAATTGCTTGATGTTTTTCTGTTGTATCAATATTTGAAAATTCATATTTTTCAGGTCTTCTTTCAAGAAGAAAATCTTTGAAAGCAAAAGTTTTCGAATAATCTATTTTTTCTTGATAATTTGTTTCACTTGGATCTCCGTCAAACATTGTTTCGCAAATATCTATTCCTTCTGCTGAAAGTGCAATATCAAAGCTATCTGTTGCGGAGCACATAGCAAACATAAAGCCTCCTCCAATAACAAAATCGCGAATTTTTTTGGCAACGGCTAATTTTTCATTGGACACTTTTTCAAAACCTAATTTGGTAGCTAAATTTTCGGCATCTTTTTTTTGTTCTATATACCAAGGCATATTTTTATATGATCCGTAAAATTTACCATATTGACCTGTAAAATCTTCATGATGTAAATGTAACCAATCATATAGTAATAATTGATCACTTAATACTTCTTGATCGTACACTACTTTAAAAGGAATTTCGGCATAAGCTAAAACCATTGTTACGGCATCATCCCAAGGTTGTTTTCCGGCGGAGAGTAGACCGCTATTTTAGGTGCTTTTTCTAATGTTACAGCTTCCATATTTTGAGATGGGGAAGCTATATCTGCCAATATTTGTTGTGTTTCATTATCTGAAATAACTTCAAAACTGACTCCTCTTATTTGACATTCTTTCCTAATTTCCTGTACATCTGGCAAAAGAAAGGATCCTCCTCTATAATTAAGGAGCCAACTTCCTTTATATCCTTTATCCAATATCCAATAGGTAATCCCATAGGCTTTCAAATGATTTTTTTGCGTGACTTCATCCATAGGAAGCAAAATAGAATTTGCCCTTATGGAAATATTAAAGATTGTAATTATAAAAATCAAAAAAGCTTTCATTGCACCTATTTATATCTATTATCAAATATAACAATATTAATCTTTTAATTAAAAAGGAACGTCACTATCATCATCAAAATTATTCATAGTGCTACCAAATGCTTCATTAGGCGAAGGCAAATTAGGCGTAATGAATGGATTAGAGTCTTCTAAATTCATTTTAGAAGGAAGATCGTCAAACTCACTCCCAAATTCATCTAAATTATCAAATTTACCAAGGTGTCCTAAAAATTTTAGTCGTATGTTTTCTAAACTACCGTTACGGTGTTTAGCAATAATAAATTCTCCTTGTCCTTGGGTAGGAGAACGTTCATCATCATCCCATTCTTCTATTTTATAGTATTCAGGACGATATATGAATGATACAATATCGGCATCTTGTTCGATTGCTCCTGATTCACGTAAATCAGATAATAAAGGACGCTTACTAGAACCACGTGTTTCTACAGCACGTGATAACTGAGATAAGGCTATAACGGGTACATCTAATTCTTTTGCTAATGCTTTTAAATTTCGGGAGATTGTTGAAATTTCTTGCTCTCTATTTCCTCCTCCTCCTTTTGCATTTCCTCCTGCTGTCATTAGTTGGAGGTAGTCAATAACTATAATTTTTATATCGTACTGTGATTTTAATCTTCTTGCTTTAGCTCGTAGATCAAAAATTGATAGAGATGGGGTATCATCTATAAAGAGAGGTGCTTTTTCTAGATCTCTAACTTTAACTGATAATTGTTCCCATTCGTGTTTTTCCAACTTACCCGTACGTAATTTTTCAGATGACAAGCCTGTTTCTGAAGAAATTAAACGAGTAATTAACTGAACGGATGACATCTCTAAGGAAAATACAGCTACTCCACTATTAAATTGAATTGCCATATTTCTTGCCATAGATAAGACAAATGCTGTTTTACCCATACCGGACGGGCAGCAATAATGATTAAATCGGATGGCTGCCAACCTGAAGTAACTTTATCTAATGCGTGAAATCCTGTAGGGATACCGCTTAACCCTTCTTTTCCTGCTATTTGTTCAATTCTCTTTTTAGCTTGAATTACTAAGCTTTGAGCTGTTTCAGAACTTCGTTTGATATTACCTTGTGTAACTTCATAAAATTTGGCTTCTGAACTATCTAGTAATTCAAATACATCTGTAGTTTCATCATAGGCTTCTTCAATAATTTCAGAAGAAATTTTAATCAAACTTCTCTGAATATATTTTTGTAGAATAATACGGGAGTGAAATTCGATATGTGCAGAAGATGATATCTTTTGAGTAAGCTGAATAAGGTAATAATCGCCTCCTGCCACTTCTAACTTACCCATTTTTTTAATTGAGCTGAAACAGTCAATAAATCAATTGGTTGAGAATCATTAAAAAGTGTAACGATGGCATCAAATATGTATTTATGAGCGTCTTTATAAAAAGCATCGGGTTGTAAGATATCAATTACTTCATCAACCCCTTTTTATCAATCATCATGGCTCCTAAAACAGCCTCTTCTAAATCAATCGCTTGTGGTGGCAACTTCCCTTTTTCAAGGTTTATTATGGCTGTTTTGTCTACTTTAGCTGGGTTGATGTTTTTGAAATTTTCCATAATGCAAAGGTAGTTTGAAATCTCTAAAAAGAGAAGAAAAAAGACTCCTTAAAGTATTGAGAATTAATGTTAACAATTATTTTATTTTGTTAATAAGAGGTAAAAAAATCCGAAACCATGGGTTTCGGATTTAAATATATTAAATTTTTATATTATTCTTGATAATGCCCCATTTTACTATACTTATCCATTCTTTGTGTTATTAACTCTTCTGTTGATAAGTTTTTTAATTCACCAAAAGCTTTTAACACATATTCTTTTACATTTTTAAAAGCGGTAGGTTTGTCACGATGTGCTCCACCAAGTGGCTCTGGAATAATTTCATCAATTAATCCATGCTCTTTCATATCTTTTGCAGTTAATTTAAGTGCTTCTGCTGCTTTTTCTTTATGCTCCCAACTTCTCCATAGGATAGACGAACAAGATTCGGGTGAAATTACGGAGTACCAAGTATTTTCCATCATATACACTTTATTTCCTACTCCTATTCCTAATGCTCCACCTGAAGCTCCTTCTCCTATAATTACTGTAATGATTGGTACTTTTAAACGAATCATTTCAAAAATATTTCGTGCAATGGCTTCTCCTTGCCCTCTTTCTTCTGCTTCTAAGCCCGGATAGGCTCTCGGAGTATCAACTAAGGTTAGAACTGGAATATTAAATTTTTCAGCCATACGCATCAATCGTAATGCTTTTCGATAACCTTCTGGATTTGCCATACCAAAATTACGCAACTGACGCATTTTTGTATTAATTCCTTTTGTTGACCAATAATCATAAAAGACTGACCATTTATCTTACCCAATCCTCCTATCATGGCCTTATCATCTTTTACACCACGATCTCCAAATAATTCTAAGAATACACCACTTGTTAAATTTTCGATGTGTTCTAGGGTGTAAGGACGGTTAGGATGACGAGACATTTGAACACGTTGCCATGCTGTTAAATTTTCATATAAATTTTTTTTCGTCTCTTCTAACTTTTGAGCTAATTGCTCACATGTAGTTGATACATCTACTTGTGTATCTTCACCTATAAGCTGACATTTTTCAATTTGCTCTTCAAGTTCTTTAATAGGTAATTCAAAATCTAAATATTCCATAAGATTTTATATTTCTAGTTGAGTGAACAAAGATAAAATTTTAGATGGAGTTTTAAAGAATTATTTAATCTAAAGTATTTCTATTTCACACAAAACACTTACAAACAACGACTTATATTGCTATTTTATTCTTATTTTTTAGTATTCCATTCAATATTACGGTCGTTAGTATAATAAAAGCTCCTAAATAAAACTGGCTATTCATCTTTTCTTTATCTCCAAAAACCCATAAAGCTAAAATTATGCCGTATATAGGTTCTAAATTAATGGTTAACATTACAGTATAAGGACTCAAATATTTCATAACTTGAACGGAAGCTATAAATGCGTAGGCGGTGCACACAGAACTTAAAACAGCCATCCATAGTAAATCGTTCATAGATATTTGAAAAAACGAGTAATTAAAACTTCCTGTAAATAATAAGAAAAGAGAAAAAAATAAGATTCCGCCTAATAATTCGTAAAATGAAATAACAGTGGGTGTGTCATTTTTTGCTAATTTCCCATTAATAATTGAAAAGGAGGCGGATAAAAAAGCAGAAATTAAAGCCAATAAAATTCCTTGAAAATATTTCATTTCTACTTTAAAAATTAAATACAAACCTGCAATTACCATTAATCCTAATGCGACTTCGTATAAAATTATTTTTCGTCTAAAAAAAATAGGTTCTAATAGGGAGGTAAAAAAAGCCCCTGTAGATAAACAAGCTAATGTTATGGATATATTGGAAACTTTGATTGCTTGAAAAAAAGTATACCAATGTAAAGCGATAACCAATCCTGCTAGAAGATATCGTATTAGGGATTGTATTGTAATTCTTAAACTAATTTTTGAGAAGAAAACATATATTAGGATAAAAAGAGCTGCTATACTCATTCTAAACCAAACTAATGGCAATGCTTCTAATGTAATCAGGGCACCTAGTACCGCTGTAAATCCCCATATAAAAACGATAAAATGGAGATGTAAATAACTTGTAAACGTTTTATCTTTTAGCATTTTTTAATAAATAATAAGCTAAAACACCAAATACTACATTGGGTAACCAAACGGCTATAAATGCTGGAAAGGAAGATTTTTCAGCCATTGTACCTAATATTTTGTCTAAAAAAATATAAGAAAAGGCAACTGCTATGCCTATTGCTAGATTTACTCCCATTCCACCTCGACGTTTCATAGAAGAAACGGCTACAGCTATTATGGTTAGCACAAAAGCAGAAACTGGTACACTATATTTCTTATATTTAACAACTAAATAAGCATTTATATTAGAAGAACCTCTTTGTTTTTCTTTTTCTATAAATTCATCTAATTCTGTAGGCATTAGAGTTTCTGCTATGTATATTACTGGTGTTAAATCTTCTATTTCAAAATTGAACTTGCAATTTTTACTTATTTCTGATTCTATTATATCGTCTAGTTCTCCAACTTTTCTTTTTGTATAATTGGATAGCGTATAATCTTTTGTTTTAGGGTTGTATGTAATTGAGGTTGCCGTAATTTTTTCAACTAATTTATTTTTATCAAATCGCTCATATACAAATGTGTAGGCTGTTTTTCCTTCAACATTTAGATTGGAAGCATAAACGTACTCGTTTTTACTAATTTGTCTAAAGACATCATTTGTTTGGCGCATTTCTTCTCGTCCTCCTCCGATAAGATACATATAACGAAAGCTTCTAAAGCCTTCACTAGATTTTGGAACTAAAAAAATCCCATGATTAAGGCAAATAGACAAACAATAGTGGCTCCTATTAAGTAGGGACGCAAAAAACGCTGAAACGAAATACCTGAACTCAAAATAGCAACGATTTCTGTATTATTAGCTAACTTTGAGGTAAACCAAATAATAGATAAAAACAAAAATATAGGAAAAAGCAAATTGGCAAAATAAATCACGAAATCGAGATAATAGACAGCTACTTTTGCAAAAGGTACTTTATTTTCTAATATTTTATTAATTTTTTCAGATATATCAATCGTAATACCGATTGGAATAAATAATAAAGCATAGCTAAAAAGGTAAATAAGTACCTTTTTAGTATGTAACGATCTATTAGTGATAATTTTGAAAATAAATTTGAGAGCATTATAACCTTTGAGCCATTTGTTTAACCATTTTTTCTTTCCATTCACGAAAATCCCCTGCTAAGATATGTCTTCTTGCTTCACGAACTAGCCACATATAAAATCCTAAATTATGAATAGTTGCTATCTGTTTTCCAAGATATTCGTCTGCTGCAAATAAATGTCTTAAATAAGCTTTTGTATATTCAGTATCAACAAATGTATGTCCCATTTCATCAATTGGCGAAAAATCGTCGGCCCATTTTTTATTTTTTATATTAATAACGCCATTGGCTGTAAATAACATACCATTTCTGGCATTACGAGTAGGCATTACGCAATCAAACATATCAATTCCTAAAGCAATGTTTTCTAAAATGTTGATAGGAGTCCCTACTCCCATTAGATATCTTGGTTTTTCTTTAGGTAAAATAGCTGTAACAACTTCTGTCATAGCATACATTTCTTCTGCTGGCTCTCCTACTGACAATCCCCCTATAGCGTTTCCTGCTGCTCCAACATTGGCAATATACTCAGCAGACTGAGCTCTCAAATCCTTGTATGTACTTCCTTGAACAATAGGAAATAAAGTTTGCTCATAACCATACATAGCAGGTACTTTTTTTAGATGATCTACACATCTATCTAACCAACGATGAGTCATGTGCATACTACGTTTTGCATAACGATAGTCACAAGGATATGGTGTACATTCGTCAAAAGCCATGATAATATCAGCTCCTATAGAACGTTGGATTTCCATAACACTTTCGGGAGAAAAAAAATGGTAGGATCCATCTATGTGTGATTTAAATTTTACGCCCTCTTCTTTTATTTTACGATTTGCAGAAAGTGAGTATACCTGATAACCTCCTGAATCAGTAAGAATATTACGATCCCAATTCATAAATTTATGCAATCCTCCTGCTTGTTCCAATATTTTTGTTTGTGGGCGTAAATACAAATGATAAGTGTTTCCAAGAATTATATCGGGATTAATATCATTTTTTAATTCACGTTGATGTACTCCTTTTACAGAAGCAACAGTACCTACTGGCATAAAAATAGGGGTTTCAATAATGCCGTGATCCGTAATTACTTTACCTGCTCGTGCTTGTGTTTGTGGATCTGTATGTAATAATTCGAACTTCATAGTAACTTTTCTTCCAAATTTTAAAGCGCAAAGATAACCTATTGCTTTTAGATTTTAGATTACCTCTTTTAGATTTTTAAAATCTTTAACTAAAAAAGTCTTTACACAAGATTTGTCTTTCGAAAAAATATGAAGTAATTTTGACACCGATTCACAAAAACCTATTTTAAAAATGTCTGACATTCAACAACTAAATGATTTTACAACACAAGTAAGAAGAGACATTCTTCGTATGGTACATGCTGTAAGTTCAGGACATCCTGGTGGTTCATTAGGATGCGCTGAGTTCTTAACTGTATTGTACCAAAATCTAATGACCCGTAAACCAGGATTTGATATGGACGGAATTGGAGAAGATATTTTCTTTTTATCTAACGGTCATATTTCACCTGTTTTTTACAGTGTATTAGCTAGAAGTGGTTATTTTCCTGTTTCTGAATTGGCAACTTTCAGAAAACTAAATTCACGTTTACAAGGTCATCCAACAACTCACGAAGGACTACCGAGAGTGCGTATGGCATCTGGCTCTTTAGGGCAAGGATTATCAGTAGCTATAGGTGCTGCTCAATCTAAAAAATTAAATAACGATAACCATTTAGTCTATTTATTATGTGGTGATGGTGAATTACAAGAAGGACAAAACTGGGAAGCTATTATGTATGCTTCTGCAAAAAAAGTAGATAATGTAATTGCTACTGTTGATTATAATGGTCAACAAATTGATGGATCTACAGATGATGTCCTTTCACTAGGCAACTTAAAAGCTAAATTTGAAGCTTTTGATTGGGATGTTATTGAGATAAAAGAGGGAAACAACATTGAAGCTATTTTAGCTGGAATGACTGAAGCTAAAAATCGTACTGGTAAAGGGAAACCTATTTGTGTATTATTACATACCGTTATGGGGAATGGCGTAGACTTTATGATGCACACGCATGCTTGGCATGGTAAAGCGCCTAATGACGAGCAATTAGCTACTGGATTAGCTCAAAACGCGGAAACTTTAGGAGATTATTAATGCAGTAAGCAGTAAGCAGTAAGCAATAAGCGTACTGCCTAAAGCAATTAAATTATGAAAAAATATACAAATCAAGGAAGTAAAGACACGCGTTCTGGTTTTGGAGCGGGTATGACTGAATTAGGTCAAAAAAATGAAAATGTGGTAGCTCTTTGTGCCGATTTAATAGGATCATTAAAATTTGATGATTTTAAAAAAATCATCCTGAACGCTTCTTTCAAATAGGCATTGCAGAGGCTAACATGATAGGCATTGCAGCAGGCTTAACAATTGGGGGAAAAATTCCATATACAGGTACTTTTGCTAACTTCTCTACAGGGCGTGTTTATGATCAAATTCGCCAATCTGTTGCTTATTCTGACAAAAATGTAAAAATTTGCGCCTCTCATGCGGGGTTAACATTGGGAGAAGATGGTGCTACTCACCAAATTTTAGAAGATATTGGATTAATGAAGATGTTACCGGGCATGACGGTGATTAACACTTGTGACTATAATCAAACGAAAGCTGCTACAATAGCTTTAGCAGATCATCATGGTCCTGCTTATTTACGCTTTGGTCGTCCTGTAGTACCTAATTTTACATCTCCTGATGAACCTTTTGTAATTGGAAAAGCTTTACACCTTAACCAAGGTACAGATGTTACTATTTTAGCAACAGGACATCTTGTATGGGAAGCCTTACAAGCTGCCGAATCATTAGAAGCTAATGGTATTTCTGCTGAAGTAATCAATATACATACTATTAAACCGTTAGATGAAGAGGCTATCTTACAATCAGTAGCAAAAACAGGATGTGTAGTAACAGCTGAAGAGCACAACATATTGGGTGGATTAGGTGAAAGTGTTTCTAGAGTATTGACATTAAACTTACCTGCTCCTCAAGAATTTGTAGCTGTCAAAGATTCGTTTGGCGAGTCAGGAACACCTGAACAACTAATGGAAAAATACCAGTTAAATGCCCCTGCTATTGTAGAGGCCGTTAAAAAGGTAATCAATAGAAAATAATTTTTTCACATAAAAAAACTATCCTAAAAGTTAACTAATCAACTACGAAGAGAAATAATGTAATTATGATTTTCTCTACACTCTTTGTCATTAACAAACTAAGTGTGATTATTTGGTACTTTTAGGATACTTTTTTATTCAATTCTAATAACTATTTCGGATCAAATAGAATTTAGGAAATTTAATTACACTAACTGATAGTATAAAAACTGAACCTAATTTAACCCAGATTACGCATTAGACCCGAGCGTAGCGAATAGACGAAGTAAATCTATTCCACTTTATTTTTCTTCAAATTCAAGCACGTACTCAAATTTTAATCATCAAAATAGTTCACTATTTCTTCTTCTAAAATTTTCCGTGAGCACTTGAATTTATTGAAAAATTTTGTTTCACAACGAAGTCTAATGCGGAATCTGGGTTTAACTAAAAATCTTAATAAAGAAAATCCGAAAACACACCAAAAACAAAGTGTCTTTATCTATCGTTTGATGTTTTTTTCTAAATCCATTATTTTTCTACTTTATAAAAAGTCTTTAAAGAACGAACGATATATACCAGAATCTAAAGTTGTATATTATTTCAAACCCGAATTTTACATTAGAAATTTATTACAGAAAAGGGCTTTGACACTAAAAAAGATACTTTTTTCGTTTTCAATTAGATTGTCTTAAAAGTTCGTAATCTTAATCATTATAAAACAATAAAATGATATAACATTGATAATATGACTTCTCCCTTGAGGTAAAATTACGAACTACTCGTTAAATTACGGCTTTTGTCCCCACATCTGAGAGAAAATTTTTCCGTGCCTTTTTATTTTCTTTACCTTTTCATCTTTAGCACGAAATCGAATGCAGAATTTAGATCAAACGATTTCATATTTATTTTTATAAAAAAAGGACCTAGATAACAAAATCCAAGCCCTTAAGTTTTTAACTTCTTTTAACAAAAAAGATATTATTTTTTATTTAATGCTGCTGTCATATCTGATGAAATAGCAGAGCGTTCCATCTTTATTTTTCCAGCCATAGTTTCTACGATTACTGTAGTTTCTGCTAGTTCTGCTATTTTTCCGTGAATTCCACTTTTAGTAACAATCTTATCTCCTACATTTAATGAAGATTCAAATTCTTTTTCTTTTTTTATTTTTCGTTGCTGTGGCAATATTAAAAAAACAAACATTACTACAAACATTAATAAATAAGGTAAAAATTGTGTCATTTTATATTAATTTATCGTTTTATACTATCTAAAATACTAAGATTCACATAGTATTTTACTTACTATTTTCTACTAAGATATTGGCTTTAAAAGTTAAAATTTCGTTTCCTTGTTCCGTATTTGTTAAAAGAGCAACTGATTTAGTTTGTTGACCTGACTTACCTTTAGAATCAAAAATTATTTTGATCTCTCCTGATTCTCCTTTTTTTACGGGTGTTTTAGTCCACTCAGGAGCAGTACATCCACAAGAAGGGCGAACTTCTATTACATATAAATCATTTTTACCTGTGTTGGTAAATTTAAAGATATGTTCTACCTTATCACCTTGTTTGATGGTTCCAAAATCATGTTGAGCGCTATCAAATTCAATTTTAGGATATTCACCTGGTTTTAATTTCTTTTTCATGCTCTCTTCTTGCATAGAAAGCATACCTTGAGGCATAACTAAATTATTACTATTTACTTGTTGAACTTCAAATTCATCTTTTGATCTACAAGCAACTAATGAAAGGATTGTGAAAATTGCAAAACTGTATTTTTTCATATTCTTATTACATTAAGCCACGGCCTGACTTTTTTAATTTACCGTTTGTATTAAACTCTTTTACTAAATTATCTAAAATTCCGTTGATAAATATAGAGCTTTTTGGCGTAGAATACTCTTTTGCAATTTCTAAATATTCGTTAATTGTTACTTTAACAGGTATCGAAGGGAATTTTAATAATTCACAAATTGCCATTTTTAAAATAATAGTATCAATTTCAGCAATACGTTCTATTTCCCAATTAGGTGTTTTTTCTGAAAATTCTTTAGCAAGAGCTGTTTCGTTTAATGTCGTTTTACGGAAAAGTTGTGATACGAATTCGCGATCTTCAATGTCATTAAATAACTTAGGAACGAAAAATAAATCCTCTTCGTTTTTGATAGCTTTCAATTGTTTAAGTATAAAAGTATTAATCAAAGGAATATCGTCAATCCAAGTTAACTTATGATCTTCTAGATATTCATAAAGTTTAATATTTGGAGCTAAAATTTCGGTGAATAAATTAATGATAAAATCTTTGTCTTCTTGGAAATCATTGATGCGATTAGTCATATACTTCTTGTATAAATCGCTTTGTTTAATTTCAGTAGTAAAAATCTTAACATATTCCTCATGTATATGCCAGTCGTTAATTTTACGATCTGCTAATGCTACGGAAAGGGAATTACTTTCTTCTAAAAGATGAAGAATTTTATTGTTAATAAATTTTAAATTGGGATTTTTTTCTTCTCTGGTGGCTAAATATTTTTTGCTAGATAAATCTAAAAACTCTTCCTCTTTATTTCGTATTTCTAATAATAAAGAAATGGTTACAAGATATAAGTCTTGCATATTGTCGATACTATTAAATAAGAATTTTTCTTCTTTTTCAATATTATCAGAATGGTTTTGATGCATTGCGTATATGGTTTGCATCACTTTTAGTCGGATATGTCTTCTATTTAACACCTTTGTAAGAACTTTTAAAAAATTAACGAAGCGAAAGTTTTTCTTTCGCTTCGCAAAATACATATTTTTTAGAGATTAAAACACTTTATCGTAAAGAAGTAACTTAATAATTTTGTTACATTCGTAGTTTTTTAATCTATGAATTATTTAGCTAATTCTTTCTTTTTTAAATCAATACGATTTTGAGCTATTTTGAAAGCAGCTTCATGAGTTGTAATATTGTTAGCATTAGCATAGTCAAATATTTCTAAGGTAGTATTAAAAATATTTTCTGTTCTACGCATAGCTTCTTCTTTACCGTAATTAGCTATTTCGCCATATACATTAATAATACCACCAGCATTAATTAAAAAGTCAGGAGCGTATAAAATTCCTTTTTCTTTTAACATTTGTCCATGACGTAATTCATCTGCTAATTGGTTATTAGCAGCACCTGCAATTACTTGTGCTTGTAATTTACTGATTGTTTCGTCGTTTACTGTAGCGCCTAAAGCACAAGGTGCATAAATATCTACATCTACACTGTATAAATCGTCTCCTTGGAAAATTTTAGCACCGTATTTGTTTCCTATTTCACTTAAACGTGCTTCGTTAATATCCGAAATAATCACTTTTGCACCTTCTTTTGTCAAATAATCAACTAAAGTTTCTCCTACATGGCCTATCCCTTGCACTAAAACTTTTTTTCCGTCCAAATTTTCAGTACCAAATTTATACTTAGCAGCAGCCTTCATTCCCATATACACACCATACGCAGTAACGGGAGAAGGATTTCCTGATCCACCAATTGCTTCAGAAATACCTGTCACATGTGTTGTATGCTGACGTATTAAGTCCATATCTGGAGTTGTTGTACCAACGTCTTCAGCTGTAATATAACGTCCGCTTAATGAATGCACAAACTGACCGAATTTAGCAATCATTTCAGGTGTTTTATCAAGCTTTGAATCACCTATAATTACTGCTTTACCACCACCTAGATTTAAACCAGAAATAGCTGATTTAAAAGTCATTCCTCGAGACAAACGTAGTACATCATTTAATGCTTCCCATTCGTTTGTATATTTCCACATTCTAGTTCCTCCTAATGCAGGACCTAAAACCGTGTTATGGATACCAATTATTGCTTTTAAACCAGTATCTTTGTCATGGCAAAAAACAATTTGTTCGTGATTATCAAATGAAACTTGACCAAATACAGGGTCAACTTTATGTAATTCACTTGCTTTTACAGATTCAGTAATCATAATGAATGTTTTTAAAATAGTATGGTTTGTTTTTTTTACAACCGTTGCAAAATTACGCTTTTCTATTATTTTTTTGCAATTATAAGCTAAAATATTTACTTCTAATTACAAAAAATAAAATTTTATTATCATTAAATTACTGTTTAAATATTAATATTTTATTATGATATTTTCATCTAAACCCTTTTTATTTAAAAAAAATGAAAGAACTCCGTTACATTAACCCTTATTTTATAAAATATAAATATCATTTTTTTGGAGGAATTTTAATTACAATAATTGCTCAGTTTTTTTCATTGTATACTCCCGAGTTAATAGGAGATTCTATTACTAAAATAGAAGAATATTTTAGACATAATCAATCCAATTCAATTGAAATAAAAGAAAATCTAAAAAAATACATTATTTTAATTTTAGGAGCTACTTTATTTGCTGGTTTTTTAACTTTTCTAATGCGTCAAACTCTAATTGTCATGTCTCGTCACGTAGAATATGATATAAAGAATGAAGTTTTTAAAAAATATGAAATATTAAGTCAAAGTTTTTACACAGAAAACAGAACAGGTGACTTAATGAACCGAATTACAGAGGATATAGCAAGAGTACGAATGTACGTTGGACCTGCCGTTATGTACACAATTAACACAATAATACGATTTGCTATTGTTATTTTTTATATGATAAAAATATCTAAAACATTAACATTAGTTGTACTCTTACCATTACCAATATTAGCTTATTCTATTTTCAAAATAAGTTCTGAAATTAATAAAAAAAGTACTGTTTTTCAGCAAAATTTATCGAAGCTAACCAGCTTTATACAAGAATATTTCTCGGGAATTCGAGTTGTTAAATCCTATCATACTCTATTTTTCAAAGAATTAGAACTTCATGATTTTTCGCATATTAATTATGAAAAAAGTATTGATTTAGCTAAAACACAGGCTTTTTTTGCTCCTTTAATGTTATTGCTAATAGGTTTGAGTAATTTGTTCGTAATTTCAGTAGGAGGATATTTATATATTCAAGGTGACTTATTAAACCTAGGAGTTATTGCTAAATTTATCCTTTATATTAATATGTTAATTTGGCCTGTTACTTCTATCGGTTGGGTTTCCTCTTTAGTACAAGAAGCAGAAGCTTCACAGAAAAGAATAAATGAGTTTTTAAAAATCGAACCTGATATTCTAGATAATTTAACTATAAATACTCCTGTTTTAGCAAATAAAATAGATTTTAAAGAGGTTTCTTTTGGTTATCCAAATACTAAAGAGCTGGTGCTTAAAAACATTACTTTCACTATAAAAAAGGAGAAAAAGTGGTTATATTAGGTTCTACAGGTTCTGGTAAAACAAGCCTTTTATCACTCATACCTAGATTGTATGATGTGTCAAAAGGCGCGATTTTTATAGATGGGATAAATATTAAAGAAATTCGATTAAAAAAACTAAGAGACGCAATTAGTGTAGTACCTCAAGATTCTTTTTTGTTTTCAGATACAATTTATAACAATATATGCTTTGGCAAAGAAAATGCTACTTTAGATAATGTGATAAGTGTGGCAAAACAAGCCGTTATCCATGACAATATAGAAGGATTTAAAGAAAAATACCAAACACTATTAGGTGAAAGAGGAATCACTCTTTCTGGAGGTCAAAAACAACGTGTATCC
Organism: Flavobacterium davisii; assembly: GCF_019565505.1. Classification (GTDB taxonomy): domain Bacteria; phylum Bacteroidota; class Bacteroidia; order Flavobacteriales; family Flavobacteriaceae; genus Flavobacterium; species Flavobacterium davisii. Next base: position 3,033,825 of record NZ_CP067378.1, on the reverse strand, counting down.
ATAGCTCGCGCTCTAATTAAAGAAGCCAGTGTAATATTATTAGATGATAGTTTGTCTGCAATAGATACTGAGACAGAGGAGAAAATTCTGAATAATTTAGACAAAAAAACTGAAAACCAAACGATTATAATGGCAACACATCGTGTTTCATCTGCTAAGCATGCGGATAGAATTATAGTTTTAGAAAACGGATTAATTACTCAGCAAGGAACTCATAATCAACTGGTAAACAAAGAAGGATACTATAGAAATTTATATTTAAAACAATTAACTGAAAAAGATTTTTAATAAATATTTGGCTGTGAGTATTTTTTTTTTCAAATTTGGACATCGCAACACAAAATAATTTTGATAGAATGAGAATGAACGAAAACGAAATGTTAGAAAAAGAAGAAATTTTTTCTAAAGTATTACGTGCAGGAAGAAGAACTTATTTCTTTGATGTACGTTCTACAAAAGCAGATGACTACTACATTACAATTACAGAAAGTAAAAAGTTTACAGAAGACGATGGATCTTTCCATTTTAAAAAACACAAAATCTATCTGTATAAAGAGGATTTTACAGCCTTTAAAGATATTTTAGATGAAATGACATCTTATGTCTTAGACCAAAAAGGAGAAGAAGTCATTTCTGAACGTCATCAAAAAGATTTTAAAAAAGAGTACCACAGAGAAGGAGATAGCTCTAGAAGTTCTTTTACGGATATCGATTTTGATGATATCTAAAAAATAATGACTACATAATTAAAAGGGGATTTTAAAAATTCCCTTTTTAAAAAAAATTTTCTTATAAGCGGACTTAAGAAGATCAAAACTCAAGAACTTCTTGCTAATTTATTCTTTATTTTTAAGACTTTTACTAAAAAAAGCTATTCCCTTTTTTAGCATAAATTTCCAAGTCCCTTTTATAGTTGCTATTTCAAGAAGTAAAAAACGCAAAATAGAAACTATAAATTCCCTTCGAGTATTTAAAAACGTGCTCTAGAAATTGTTTTTATTAAAGTATGGAAAAACTAAATATGCACTTGCTAATTTAGCATACAATAAATTTAAACCCAGATTACGCATTAGACCCGAGCGTAGCGAATAGACGAAGTAAATCTATTCCACTTTATTTTTCTTCAAATTCAAGCACGTACTCAAATTTTAATCATCAAAATAGTTCACGATTTCTTCTTCTAAAATTTTCCGTGAGCACTTGAATTTATTGAAAAATTTTGTTTCACAACGAAGTCTAATGCAGAATCTGAGTTAAACCAAATCATACGTTAGAAATTTATTACAACAAATAAGGATTTTTTGAGCCTTAAAAAGTATTCCTTTTTGTCCGCAATTATAGTTTCCTTAAAAATTCACAATCTTGTCATTTATACAACAGGAGAGATAACATAAATTGATAATATCTGATTTCTGTATTTGGTCGAAGTAATAAAACCACACATTAAGTTATTTCTTTTTATATACCTTTGTTGCCGATAAAAATTTTCTGCATACTTCTTTCTCATCTCTTCATCACAAAATTTACCGTTGTCATCTAGGTTTAAATGAGAAAGGAGAATGATCCTTGGAATAATGAGTAAAAACTAACTTTAATACGTAGTTAATTCTATACTTTGATTTTGAAGAATTATTTTCTAAAGTTATTTTAAAAAATGAGTTTTTTAAGGAGTGTGAAGGTATCACTATATAAGAAGAAGGAGCCCTAAAAGTTGGTGTTTTTTTCTTTTAGAGTGACAAATTTTTAAGTCGTTACTTTTTGAACACCTTCTTCTTAAAATTATTTATTTTTATTTGTAATTTTTAAAATCAAATAATATTATATCTTTTCTATGATACATTTTCAACATTAACCTCAGCTAGTGCTTTGTAGGTACCGTTGCTTAATTTTTCACGAATTGCTTCAAAAGCAGTTAATGTTTCCTCTATATCAGCAATAGTATGAGATGCCGTAGGTATCATACGTAATAAAATAATACCTTTAGGGATTACAGGGTATACTACAATTGATAAAAATATATTGTAGTTTTCTCTTAAATCGTTAACCATTACCATAGCTTCAGGTATAGAACCTTCTAAGTACACAGGCGTTACACAAGTATTTGTATCACCTATATTAAATCCTCTTGACTTTAAGCCATTTTGTAAATAATTCACATTTTCCCAAAGCTTTTCTTTTAGTTCAGGCATAGTACGTAATAATTCTAAACGCTTTAAAGCCCCTACAGTAAATATCATAGGTAATGACTTGGCAAACATTTGAGAACGCAAATTATACTTTAAATAATCAATAATATCTTGATCACCAGCTACAAAAGCTCCTATGCTAGCCATTGATTTAGCAAAGGTTGAAAAATAAATATCTATACCATCCTGACAGCCTTGTTCTTCACCTGCTCCAGCACCTGTTTTACCTAAAGTACCAAAACCGTGTGCGTCATCTACTAATAAGCGGAATTTGTATTTTTCTTTTAAAGCTACAATTTCTTTTAACTTACCTTGTTGTCCTCGCATTCCAAAAACACCTTCGGTAATAACTAAAATACCGCCTCCTAATTCATTAGCCATTTTGGTTGCGCGCTGTAAATTTTTCTCAAGGCTTTCTACATCATTATGTTTATAGGTAAATCGCTTACCCATGTGTAAACGAACTCCATCAATAATGCAACCATGAGAATCTACGTCATATACAATTACATCGTTTTTAGTTACTAAGGCATCAATAGTAGATACCATCCCTTGATATCCAAAATTTAGTAAATAAGCTGACTCTTTCTTAACAAAGGAAGCTAATTCGTCTTGTAATTGTTCGTGTAAGTCAGTATGCCCACTCATCATACGAGCTCCCATAGGATAGGCCGCTCCATATTGTTCTGCTGCTTCAGTATCAATTTTTCTAATTTCAGGATGATTAGCTAATCCTAAATAATCATTAATAGACCAATTTAAAATTTCTTTACCATGAAACTTCATGCGAGGACCTAGTTCGCCTTCAAGTTTAGGAAATACATAGTAACCTTCTGCTTGCGATGCCCATTTTCCTAATGGACCTTTATTGTTTTGAATTCTTTCGAATAAGTCTTTTACCATCTTATTATTAGATTAAAAAATCAGGGCAAAAATATAAATTAATACCGATTAAATTAAAAAATGGAGGAACAATAAATAAAAAAAGTCACACTTTAAACAGTATGACTTTTCTTGATAATTTTAAACGATGATTTTATATCTCCCAAAAACAAAATAAAGATAAAGTGATGGTATTTATAAAAAACACCACGGTGTGGTTACTAAATTTACTTTATCAAAAATACGTTTAAAATTTTAGTTTGTTTACTTGATTAAGAACGTATGACAAATATAAAATATCGAAATTTAAAATCATTACGGTTTTACCATACATTTTGTTAAAAGTATCTGATTGTAAGGAGAAGTATACACGTAAAAAGGTCTGATATTTATTCCATTTAATGGTCTTATTGTTGAAGATAAAAAGGAAAAAGAAGAAATCGTATAAAATAAATTTGACAACTATAAACTAATCATTTAACGCATTCCTTTACTCTTCAATCGAAGGGAGAAATCGCATTATCAGTGCTATACAATTCCGCTTAGCGTATTCATTTCGGCTCAAGCTTCTCTTTTTTGTATGAATGATAAGATTGCCGTCTTTTAGGAAAAACTAATCGAGCTCAACAAACAAGGTCCTTTTTTAGATTCAAAGTCACTTTTAAATATAAATTTCTAACATGGAATTTTGTTTATTTTTTCAAACAAAAAAAACCACAACGTTGATTTATAAAAAAACTCCTCGAAAATTGAGGAGTTTTTTTAATACGATTAACTTTAATTTTTAGCCTTTAATGCTTTGTATTTATCTGTCATATCAAGAGCATTATACATATTTAGCAATGTATTTTTAATGTCTTTATCACTTTCGAATAGTTCATAAGCTTTTTCTAAATGAGGAATTGCTGATTTGTATAAATTTTCTCTTTTAACCTTTAGGGCTTCATATTTTTTCATATCAGCTGCTGAAGTTCCTAATTTATTCATTTGATCTACAATTTCTTTTTCTCCATCTAATTTAAGAACACCTAAATTTAAGTACGCATTTTTGTATTTTGGATCAATTTGAATGGCTTTTAAATAATAACCTTCTGCATCAATTTTTGCTTGTTTATCATTTGCTTGTCCTGAAATAACACCTAAATTATAAAATAAATCAGCATTATTAGGGTCTTTTGCTAGAGCTTCTTGTGCATATTTTTTATAGGTTGGATAATCGTTCGCTTTTAATGCCACTTCCATACCTGCTGTATACAACCCTGTATCTCTCGGATTTGCTTGTATCGCCTCTTCTACTGCTCTTTTAGCTGCGGCTAAATCCCCTTTTTGATTTAATATTAAAGCTATATTTTTAATTATTTCACCTCTTTTTGACGGAACATTTTCAGTTCGTGGAGATTCATGGGTTCCTATTTTTACAGAAAAATCTCTATCTTTCATCGAAGCAAAGGTTTCTTCCTGTCCGTTTGATTTATTTTTTGCCAAATAATTAGTGGCTTTCCCTGAATATTTCAGATCTTTTAACATTTTATAATGAGAAAGGGCTGAATCATAATCCTCGGCATTTATGGCGCTACTTGCTGCATAATACAACATTGTTGTATCTTTTTATCTAAACCGTATACTTCGTATAATTTTTGAGCACTTTCTTTGTAACGTTTAGCATTTGAATCAGCAATTGCGCTATTGGTTAACAAACGTTTAACCTCAATCAAAGAGGATTCTGCTTGTCCTGTATATTTGTTTTTTCCAGAACTAACTTCTGTTGCTTTTAACTCGTTATAAGCTTTAGCAGCGGCTACTAAATTTTTTCCTTCTTCAATATTTTTTTTTGCTAATTCTAGATTTGTGTTTCCTAATATAAAATAATACTGGGCTTTTGTTGGATTGTCTAAATTTACAATCATGTAGTCTATTTTATCTAAGGATGCTTTAGCCTCAGTAGGATTTCCTGATTTCAGTGCTTTTTCAGCTGCTTTGAGATCCTCTTTTTGAGCAATTGTAGTGACTGACAAAAACAAAGCAGTTACTAATACTAAATTCTTTATTTTCATTTTGTTCTTAATTTTATATTATTCTTGATTTTCTGATTCAGTTCCTGTTTGGGGATCTGTTGTTAAATTATCATGTAATTCATCTGATTCTAAATTCATTTCTTCTTCATCTTCTTCTCTCATTACTTTACAAACTGCTGCAATAGAGTCTTTTCCTTTAATATTAATCAAACGAACTCCTTGTGTTGCACGTCCCATAACACGTAAATCAGAGACTCTCATTCTAATGGTTAAGCCTGATTTATTAATAATCATCAAGTCATCATCATCTGTAACGTTATTGATGGCAATAAGTGAACCTGTTTTTTCGGTTATATTTAAGGTTTTTACTCCTTTTCCTCCACGATTTGTTATTCTGTACACATCTTCTCCATCATCATCGACTAATTTTGTACGTTTTCCATAACCGTTTTCAGTTACTACTAATATTTGAGAATCATTTACATGATCTCTATCAATAGATACCATTCCTATTACTTCATCTTTTTCATCAGCAAGAGTTACTCCTCTTACACCAGAAGCAGTTCTTCCCATTGGTCTGGTTTTTTCTTCTTCAAAACGAACTAATTTACCTGACTTAACGGCAATTAAAACTTGACTATTACCAGTTGTTAATTTTGCTTCTAATAACTCATCTCCATCTTTTATTGTTATGGCAGCTACTCCATTAGTACGCGGACGGGAATATTGTTCTAAAGAGGTTTTCTTAACTTGACCTTCTTTGGTCACCATGATTACATAATGACCATTGATGTACTCTTGATCTTTTAGATCTTTTGTACAAATAAAAGCCTTTACTTTGTCATCTTGTTCAATATTAATCAAGTTTTGTATAGCACGTCCTTTAGCTACTTTACTTCCTTCTGGAATTTCATATACTCGCATCCAGAAGCATTTTCCTTTTTGAGTAAAGAATAACATGTATTGATGATTGGTTGCTACATACATGTGTTCTAAGAAATCTTGATCGCGAGTTCCAGCTGATTTTTGTCCTACTCCACCTCTATTTTGAGTTTTGTATTCCGACAGCGGCGTACGTTTTATATAACCTGCATGTGATATCGTAATAACCACTTGTTCATCGGCAATTAAGTCTTCAATACTCATATCACCTCCTGAATACTCAATTATAGAACGACGTTCATCACCATATTTTTCTTTAATCTCTAATAATTCTTGTTTAATTAGATCCATACGAAGTTCTTTACTTGCTAATAACGCTTTTAATTCAGCTATCAACTTCATAATTTCTTCGTATTCTGCACGTAATTTATCTTGTTCAAGACCTGTTAACTGTCTTAAACGCATTTCTACAATAGCACGGGCTTGAATTTCAGAAAGGTTAAATCGTTCTATTAATTTACCGCGAGCTTCCTCCCCGTCTTTAGAAGAACGAATAAGGGCAATAACTTCATCTATATTATCAGAGGCTATGATAAGGCCTTCTAAAATATGAGCTCTTTCTTCTGCTTTACGTAAATCAAACTGTGCACGACGTGTAACAACATCATGACGATGTTCTACAAAATAATGTATTAATTCTTTTAAGTTTAACAGCTGAGGTCTTCCGTTAACTAATGCTATATTATTTACACTAAATGAAGACTGTAATTGTGTATACTTATATAAGGTGTTTAATACAACGTTAGGTACGGCATCTCTTTTTAGAATATAAACAATACGCATACCGTTTCTATCGGATTCGTCACGTATGGTGGCTATACCTTCAATTTTTTTATCATTTACCAAGTCAGCCGTTTTTTTAATCATTTCTGCCTTATTTACTTGGTAAGGTATTTCGGTTACAACAATTGCTTCACGTCCTTCTACTTCCTCAAAACCAACTTTAGCACGCATTACGACACGACCACGTCCTGTTTTAAAGGCTTCACGTACTCCATCCATTCCGTAAATAACCCCTCCTGTTGGAAAATCAGGTGCTTTAATATAAGTAGCTAATTCATCTACTTCTATATCGTTATTATCTATATAAGCCAAAGTTCCATTTATGACTTCCGATAAATTATGAGGTGCCATATTAGTAGCCATACCAACAGCAATACCAGATGCTCCATTTACAAGTAAATTGGGTACTTTAGTAGGCATTACTTTGGGTTCTTCTAGAGTATCGTCAAAGTTTAATTGAAAATCAACTGTTTCTTTATCAATATCAGCTAACATTTCTTCAGAGAACTTTTTCATTCTAGCCTCTGTATAACGCATAGCCGCTGGACTATCTCCATCTATTGATCCAAAGTTACCCTGACCATCTACCATTAAATAGCGTAAGCTCCAATCTTGCGCCATACGAACCATAGCATCATATACAGAAGAATCCCCGTGTGGATGATACTTACCTAACACTTCCCCTACAATTCTCGCTGATTTTTTATGTGGTCTATTAGAAAAAACTCCTAATTCATGCATTCCAAATAACACGCGACGGTGTACAGGTTTCAAACCATCTCTAACATCTGGCAACGCTCTTGACACAATAACTGACATCGAATAATCAATGTAAGCTGATTTCATTTCGTCTTCAATGTTAATTGGAATTAACTTTTCTCCCTCAGACATAAGTATTTACGTTAATTTATCAAATTTTTTACAAACGCGCTAATATACACATTTATCTGATTTTAGGCATACTAAATAAAGGGTTATTTTTTTTTTTATTAACAAACAAACATCTTTTATTCGTTAATAAATACCTATTACAATACTTGTTGCATTCATTTTTTTTTTGTCTTTTAGCCTGACAGTAGAAGTGAAATGGAATGTTTTTTGCAATTCCATTTATAAATCATTAAATTTACAATTACTAATAACTGTAAGATATGGATGACAATTTTTCACCAAGAGTTAGAGAAGTAATTACTTTCAGTAAAGAGGAAGCATTGCGTTTAGGCCATGATTTTATTGGCACTGAGCACTTTATGCTTGGAATTTTAAGAGATGGCAGCGGTTCTGCCATTCATATTTTAAACAACCTCTCTATTGATTTAGAGCACTTACGCAAAAAAGTAGAGATATTAAGCCCTACAAATCCTAATACTACTTTAGGTAATGATAAAAAAAATTTGCATCTAACGCGACAAGCTGAAAGGGCTTTAAAAACTACATTTTTAGAGGCCAAAGTTTTTCAAAGCACAACAATCAACACGGCTCATTTGCTTTTATGTATATTACGTAATGAAAATGATCCTACAACAAAGTTATTACACAAACTCAAAATTGATTACGATACAGCTAAAGAACAATATTTAACTATGATGCCAAACGAAGAAGATTTTCAAGACAATTTTCCTAAAAATGAATCATCTTATGGTGATGATTCAAGACAAGATGACAGCTTTAGTCAAAGTAATCCTTCTAATCCTGCCAATAAATCAAATAAAAAATCAAAAACACCTGTTTTAGATAATTTTGGACGTGATTTAACAGAAATGGCTGAAGAAGGTAAACTTGATCCCGTAGTAGGGCGTGAAAAAGAAATAGAGCGTGTTTCACAAATCTTAAGTAGAAGAAAGAAAAACAACCCCCCTTTTAATAGGAGAACTCGGCGTTGGTAAATCAGCTATTGCGGAAGGTTTAGCTTTACGAATTGTACAAAAAAAGGTTTCTAGAATTTTATACAACAAAAGAGTTGTTACTTTAGACCTTGCCTCATTAGTGGCTGGCACCAAGTATCGTGGTCAGTTTGAGGAACGTATGAAAGCCGTTATGAATGAATTAGAAAAAAATGATGACATCATTCTTTTCATTGACGAAATTCACACCATTGTTGGAGCAGGTGGAGCAACAGGATCACTTGATGCCTCTAATATGTTTAAACCAGCTCTTGCAAGAGGAGAAATACAATGTATAGGCGCTACTACTTTAGATGAATATCGTCAGTACATCGAAAAAGATGGTGCATTAGAGCGTCGTTTTCAAAAAGTTATTGTAGACCCAACTTCTATTGAAGAAACTATTACTATCCTAAATAATATCAAAGGAAAATATGAAGATCACCACAATGTAATTTTTACATCGGAAGCAATTGAAGCTTGCGTTAAATTAACGGAACGTTATATGAGCGATCGTTTTCTTCCTGATAAAGCCATTGATGCTTTAGACGAAGCTGGTTCTCGTGTGCATATAACCAATATTGATGTTCCAAAACAAATCTTAGACTTAGAACGTCAATTAGACGAAGTACGTGAACTAAAAAACACGGTCGTAAAACGTCAAAAATACGAAGAAGCAGCCAAATTACGAGATGATGAAAAACGCATTGAAAAAGAATTAGCAATAGCTCAAGAACAATGGGAAGAAGATTCTAAAAACAATAGAATAAGTGTAACAGAAGACAACGTTGCTGATGTTGTGTCTATGATGACAGGGATTCCTGTAAACCGTATTGCCCAAACTGAAAGTAACAAATTGGCTCATTTACCAGAAATATTAGACAAAAAAGTAATAGGCCAAAAAGATGCTGTTAAAAAAATTGCACGTGCTATACAACGTAACCGCGCTGGGTTAAAAGATCCTAACAAACCAATAGGCTCATTCATATTCTTAGGCTCAACAGGAGTTGGTAAAACACAATTAGCTAAAGTCTTAGCTAAAGAATTATTTGATTCTGAAGAAGCTTTGGTTCGAATTGACATGAGCGAATACATGGAAAAATTTGCTATCTCTCGCTTAGTAGGAGCACCTCCGGGATATGTAGGATATGAAGAAGGAGGACAATTAACTGAAAAAGTGAGACGCAAACCCTACTGTGTAGTCCTTTTAGATGAAATTGAAAAAGCACATCCCGATGTTTTTAACATGATGCTACAAGTGTTAGACGATGGGTATTTAACAGATAGCTTAGGTAGAAAAATTGACTTTAGAAATACAATTATCATTATGACTTCTAACGTAGGAGCTCGTCAGCTAAAAGATTTTGGTCAAGGTGTTGGTTTTGGCACTGCGGCTAAACAAGCACAAGCAGATGATCATGCTAAAGGCGTTATTGAAGGAGCATTGAAAAAAACATTTGCGCCTGAGTTCTTAAACAGAATTGACGATGTTATTGTATTTAATGCTCTAGAAAAAGAAGACATCGATAAAATTATTAATATTGAGCTACAAAAATTATATGCTCGCATTAAAGAATTAGGATATGAATTACAATTAACCGAAGAAGCTAAAGCTTTTATTGCAGACAAAGGTTTTGATAAACAGTTTGGTGCACGTCCTTTAAAAAGAGCCATTCAAAAATATATAGAAGATGCTCTAGCAGAAGAAATTATTACCTCTAAAATACATGAAGGAGATATAATTGAGATGGATTTAGACAGTGGTTCACAAGAATTAAAAATTCAAGTAAAAAAATCTCAAAAGCCTACAGACTAGTAGGCTTTTTTATTCGAAAATAATTATTTATTGTTATCTTATTTGATTATTTAAAAGTATGTCATCTAAAAAAGATATTATTGGAAGCGAGGAATGGTGCTCTTTTCCTGAGTTAGAAATTCCTTATATTAAAGCAAGAGTCGATTCTGGAGCCAAAACATCGGCTATGCACGCTACAAATATTACTCCTTTTTCTAAAAATGGAGAAAATTGGGTTAAGTTTGATGTTAATCCGCTTCAAGGTAATGTTAAAATAATTAGACATTGCGAAGCTAAATTAATAGATAAAAGAATTGTAAAAAGCTCTAGCGGCTATAGAGAACAACGTTATGTCATTAAAACAAACTTAAGCATTGGTAATGAAACCTTTCCTATTGAAGTAACTCTAGCAAATAGAGACTCTATGGGATTCCGTATGCTTTTAGGACGTGAGGCTATGGTCGGAAAAATGATGGTAGATCCTGAAGAAAAATACATTTTAGGACAACCCTCTTTTGATGAAATAAAATCTCATTATCATGTTAATAAAGAATCCAGTGCTAAACTGAGAATTGCCGTATTAGCTAGTAATCCTAATTTATATAGTAATTGCCGAATCATGGAAGCAGGTGAAATGCGTGGACATGAAATGGAATTTTTAAATATTAAAGAATGTTATATTAAATTGGATGCCACAACACCCGAAATTCATTATCGAGGAGGACGTGTTTTGGACAATTTTGATGCCGTTATTCCGCGCATTCGACCAAGTATTACGTATTATGGTTGTACTTTAATTCGGCAGTTTGAAGCCATGAAAGTTTTTACTCTTAACTCCGCAGCAGCTATTACGCAATCTAGAGATAAATTATTTTCGTTACAATTATTACTACAAAGTGGCATTGACATTCCCACCACAGGATTTGCCAATTCCCCTTTAGACACAAATGATTTAATCAAAATGGTAGGTGGCTCCCCTTTAATAATAAAATTATTAGAAGGTACACAAGGAAAAGGAGTTGTATTAGCGGAAACAAAAAAAGCAGCTGAATCAGTTATCAACGCATTTAAAAGTTTAAATGCTAACATCTTAGTACAAGAATTTATTAAAGAGGCTAATGGTAAAGATTTACGTCTATTTGTTGTAGATGGTAAAGTAGTAGCTGCCATGCAAAGAGAAGCAGCCCCCGGAGAGTTCAGAGCCAATATACACATGGGAGGAAGTGCATCTGTAATTAAAGTAACTGCTGCTGAAAAGAAAATAGCTATTAAAGCAGCCAAAGCAATGGATTTAAAGGTAGCTGGAGTAGATATTATTCGATCCAGTAAAGGACCTCTATTATTAGAAGTAAATTCTTCTCCGTGTCTAGAAGGCATAGAAGGTGCTACACATAAAGATATTGCAGGTGAAATGATAAAGGCGATTGAAAAAAATTTTAAAATTAAATGATGAACGCTTTTTTAGATATCATAATACGTAGTGCATCTGTTTATTTATTCATGATAATTGCCCTTCAATTATTTGGAAAAAAGAACTTTCACAACTTAATACAGCTGATATTATTCTAATTTTACTAATTAGTAATTCCGTGCAAAATGCAATGGTAGGAAGTGACACTTCTCTTTCAGGGGGCTTAACAGCAGCTTTAGCACTTTTTATAATTAATCTCATTTTTAAAAAAGCAATGATAAAATCAAGTACGATCAAAAACTTGATGACAAATAAACCCGAAATATTAATACATGACGGAATTACTGATTATAAAGCATTAACACGTTTAGGAATAACTTTAGAAGAATTAGAACAAGCCGTACGAGAACATGGTATTGAACATTTTGACAATGTTAAACTTGCAATGTTTGAAACAAATGGAAATATCAGTGTCATTTCTGGAGAAAATAATTTAGTCCAAACTAAACATAAACGTAAACACATACACAAGTCCATGCTTTAATCTATAAAATACCTAAAATCCGAGTTCCCTCAATAAAAAAATAAATAATCATTTGGCATGTAATATAATTTTAATAAATTATAATCAGATTAGGTGCTAAACTTAATAATCGAAATAAAAAAGTAAAGAAGATAAAAGATATACAGCTTTTTCAGGTAGATCTAATTCTACTAAATTAAGAGTAAAAAAGGCAAAGTTATTTTTATCTAGAACGACTTAATTATCAATATCAAATCTATCAAAAAACAGTTAAAATATTACAATTTATAAAAAAATCAACTATGTTAATCTTAGCCAAAACTATTATTCTTTTTATAACATTCATTCATATATATATCCTATGGATTGAAATGTTTGCTTGGACTACAAAGGCTCCTAAAGTATTTAAAACCATTCCTAAAAACCTATTCGAACCTACCAAAACTCTAGCTGCAAATCAAGGCTTATATAATGGTTTTTTAGCTGCTGGGTTAATATGGTCTCTCTTAATAAAAAACATTGAATGGTTTGAAAATATTGCTCTATTTTTTCTAGGTTGTGTAGCTGTTGCGGGCATTTATGGTGCTTTAACAGTATCTAAACGCATTTTATTTGTACAAACAATTCCTGCATTACTAGCAATAATTACTCTATTATTTAGTTAATCCTTTTTTAAATTTTATATGTCCTTATCATTTTCAATTAAAAATAAATTTACAAAGGAACTACCGGCTGATCCTATTAACGAAAATACAGTTCGAAAAGTATTTGAGTCTGCTTTTTCATACACAACCCCTACTTATCCAAAAAAAACCAGTTTAGTACATGTAAACATTCTTTTTGCTAAAGAATTAGGTCTTTCAATAAATGACCTAAAATCAGAGGACTTTATATCTATTTTTTCTGGAAAAAAATATATCCTGAAACTACCCCATTTTCAATGTGTTATGGCGGTCATCAATTTGGTGTCTGGGCTGGTCAACTAGGAGATGGCCGTGCTATTAATTTATTTGAAATTGAAATTAACAATAAACAATATACACTTCAATTAAAAGGAGCTGGAAAAACACCTTATTCAAGAAATGCCGATGGTTTAGCTGTACTACGATCTTCCATTAGAGAATATTTATGTGCCGAAGCCATGAATGCTTTAGGTATTGCCTCTACTCGGTCACTTAGCATCATAACAACAGGTAATGATGTACTAAGAGATATTCTATACAGCGGAAACCCCGCTTATGAAAAAGGGGCTATTGTATGCCGTGTTGCTCCTTCATTTATTCGATTTGGAAATTTCGAATTATTTGCCGCTCGAAATGATTTAAAAAATTTACAATTATTAACTGATTTTACCATCAAACATTATTTTCCTGAAATTAAAAAAACAGGAAAAGAAGCATATATCCTTTTTTTTAAAACAGTTGCTCAATTAACACGAAAATTAATCACAGATTGGCAACAAGTAGGTTTTGTACACGGAGTTATGAATACAGATAATATGTCTATTCACGGTATTACTATTGATTATGGCCCTTACGGTTGGTTAGAAGACTACAACCCTAATTGGACTCCTAATACTACCGATTCTCATCAGCATAGATATGCTTTTGGTAATCAACCTCAGGTATCTCTTTGGAATTTATATCAACTAGCAAATGCCTTATATCCTTTGATCAATGAAACAAAAGACTTAGAAGAAATACTTCATGAATATGAAAATGAGTACGAAAATGACTATATCAATATGATGCGAAAAAAATTAGGTCTTATACAAACTCATGATTCTGATCGCGAATTAATCTACCAATTAGTTAATTTATTACAATTAAAAGAAACAGATTATACTATATTTTTTCGATTGTTAGGCAATATTTCAAAAGAAAAAACGATACAAGATGCTTTTCAAGTCATACAAGATGCTTTTTACGAAGTAGCAAATAATACTCCTGAAAATGAAAATTCATGGTTCGTATGGTTTGAAAATTATTTGAATAGAATTAATTTAGAGTCTCTTTCTAATGAAGAAAGAAGAAAAAATATGAACTTAGTAAATCCAAAATATATCCTTAGGAATTACATGGTTCAACTAGCAATAGAAAAATCTGATTTAGAAGACTATAGTTTATTAGAAGAGCTATATCAAGTAATACAACATCCATACGATGAACAACCAGAATATGAAAAATGGTTTGCTAAAAGACCCGATTGGGCAAAAGAAAAAAATAGGCTGCTCTCAATTATCTTGTAGTTCTTAATTTTTTAATAATTCCGGTTTTATACTTCCATTCTATTTTGGAAGTATAAAACCGATTTTTTTTCAAAAATTATATTAGAACAAAATTTTAATTATTTTATCTTCATCGCAAAATCTATAACGTAACTCTATCCAACTTAGCTAAAATTATTCTATACGAGATAACATAGTGTTTGATCATTGATTGTCTCAAAGGACTTCCAAATGGAGGCTTTTTTACATTTCAGCCAAAATCTTGGAGGGGATAAATTCAACACTTTTTACAAAGGCTTCGCTCGCAAATGCAAGTTAGCTCTCATTTGTCAAAGAACAATACTTTCTTGAAATCGGGGTTAAAAACCTCAAAGATCTTAAATCATACCATTAAACCCAGATTACGCATTAGACCCGAGCGTAGCGAATAGACGAAGTAAATCTATTCAACTTTATTTTCTTCAAATTCAAGCACGTACTCAAATTTTAATCATCAAAATAGTTCATTATTTCTTCTTCTAAAATTTTCCGTGAGCACTTGAATTTATTGAAAAATTTTGTTTCACAACGAAATCTAATACAGAATCTGGGTTTAAAAGAGAAATTACATAACATTGATAATGTAATTTCTCCTATGGGGTTTAGTATACTAGTGCTCTTTAAACCGTTTTATTACTAAAATGTTTTTTTATCATCCTTTAAATTTCCAATCAAATTCATCCGAACTATCATTAAATACAGCTCCTAATTCAAAACGGATTACTTGATTGTACTCAACTTGAAAAATCATCCAATTTGATTCGTTAAAATAATTATCAACTGAGTCAAACGATTCTATTTCTAATGGTTTAAAATTTTTGGCTTTCAGTAATTCTTGAATTAGATGAATAGGTTTTGCTATGATTGTTTGATCAAATAATAACAAATTGGGATTTGATGAAATAATATATCCCAAACGAAATTCTTCTTCTTCATAAAATGTCAAACGCCATTTTTGTTCATTATAAAGGTAAATTAAGTTTTCTTCTTCATCTTTAAATTCTTTGTTGGGTTGTCCATACAACTTTACTACATCATTGGGTTTCATCCCGAAAACCAATTGATCAATTCCTATTTTTGGATTAATTTTCATCTTTACTCAGCAAATTCATCATATCGCACAGGGACTTGCGGATCGTATAATGGACATTTAAATTCATCCATAATTTGACACAGTTTATCCATGTCAGTTCCTTTTGTACCGTAACAATTTATCAATAGACTTTGATTCGTTATTTTTATATGAAACGCTCCAACTCCTGTTGTATTTTTAAAACTCATGGAGTCTATTTTTTCCCATTTAGCAAACACATTTGATATACGACTCAAAATAATCGTAACGGGAAGTTCTTCTAGACCTTCAATTAATTTGTTTTCTAACAATTTTTCATAAACTTCATGATTGTTAAGATAAACTTCCTCTTTGTATCTCCAAAATAGTAATTCGTACATTTAATATTTATTTTAGATTAGTTGTTTAATTTTTTTACTATTAATAAATAATCATTTAGCATTTTTTTATTATTCTTATCTAAAATTAGTATTCAAAATTACCAAATTCAGATTTAATCGTTAATTTTTTGGTTCTAGAAGCTTCCACTCGCCCTATAATTTGTGCGTCAATACTAAACGATTGGGCTATGGTTATGATATCATTTGCTATTTCGGCAGGTACATATAATTCCATTCGATGACCACAGTTGAAAACTTGATACATTTCTTTCCAATCGGTTTTTGATTGTTCTTGAATTAACTTAAATAAAGGGGGAATTTTAAATAAATTATCTTTAATAATGTGAAGGTTATCTATGAAGTGTAAAATTTTTGTTTGAGCTCCTCCACTACAATGTACCATCCCATGAATTTGATTTGGTGTATATCTTTCTAAAATTTGTTTAATTACTGGAGCATAAGTGCGCGTAGGAGATAATACTAATTTACCTGCATCTATTGGAGATCCTTCAACTGTATCCGTTAGACGAACTTGTCCTGAATAAACTAACTCTGACGGTACGGAAGCGTCATAGCTTTCAGGATATTTAGTGGCTAATTCATGAACAAATACGTCATGTCGAGCTGAAGTTAAACCATTACTTCCCATTCCGCCATTATATGTTTTTTCATAAGTAGCTTGTCCATAGGAAGCTAAACCTACAATCACATCTCCTTCAGTAATACGGGCATTATCTATGACTTTTGAACGTTTTATACGAGCTGTAACTGTTGAATCTACAATAATAGTACGAACTAAATCTCCTACATCGGCTGTTTCGCCACCTGTGGAGTGAATTGTAACTCCAAAAGTTTTTAATTCTTGTATTAATTCTTCTGTCCCTTCAATAATAGCAGAAATAATTTCTCCTGGAATTAAATTTTTATTACGTCCAATAGTAGACGATAACATTATATTATCTACTGCGCCCACACACAATAGGTCGTCTATATTCATAATAAGCGCATCTTGTGCAATTCCTTTCCATACGGATAAATCGCTTGTTTCTTTCCAGTACGCATAAGCTAATGAAGATTTTGTACCGGCACCATCGGCGTGCATAATTAAGCAATAGTCTTCATCTGCTGTTAAATAATCGGGAACTATTTTACAAAAAGCTTTTGGAAATAAACCTTTATCAATATTTTTTATAGCGTTATGTACATCTTCTTTGGATGCAGAAACACCTCGCATTGCGTAACGCTTTGAAGTATCGGAAGTCATTATATAAAAGTTATGTTGTTGTGGCGCAAAGATAAAAAGAAGTTAATTCTTAACCGTAAATCATATCACTTTTTTTAGATTGCTAATTTTCTACTATTTCTATTTCTACTCTTCTATTGGCGGCTCTTTCTTCTTCGCTTTTTTCAGGCAACTCATATAATGGTTGACTACTTCCAAAACCTTTGTAAGACATTCTGGACTTATCAACATTTTTAAATTCTAAAAATTTATATACGGCTTTTGCCCGTTGGGTTGACAAGTCTTGTCTATCTTTATTAACACAACAAACGTGGCCTTGTATTTGAATTTTTAATTTTGGATTTTGTTGCATAACTAACCATAACTCGTACAGTTTCCCTCTCGATTCTTGGGTTATAGCATAGGTATTTAATACAAAATTTAAATTTTCGATTTTTAACTTCTCTCCTACTTTTGCTTCATGTATTTTTTTCATGAATTGCGTATCTAATTTTATTTCTGTTTCGCTACCATCTGGATTATTTAGTAGTAGGCTGTGGGGAAAAATAACTAAATCACGGGAGTTATTCGTTGGCAATTTTGGTGCTATAATTTCTTTTTCTTTATTTAAATCTTTTTCTTTTAAATAGAAGACTACTACTTTTCTATTTTCTGCTTTTATTTTGGATTGTTGGTGTAATTCTCCAAAACTTATTTTTTTAAAATCTTCTCGAATTACAATCTTTCCTTTTATTAAATTAAAAATAGTTTCTGTTCTTTTTTTAGCTAAACTATCATTGTATTGATTGCTTCCATCTTCATCTGTATAACCACTTAATGTTAATATCTTACTTTTTTTATTTTCTTGAATCCAATTTTCTACTCCCTGCTTTTCAGATGGGGTTAAATCATATTTATTGCTTTTAAAATAAATTGAAAATTGTTCTTGTCCAAAGAACTTCCAATTAAAAAAAAGCATAATAATAAGGAATGATAGCTTACTCATCTAATTTCTTTTGTTTAGATTAAAGTTAAGAATATAATATATAATATGTAAGAAAAAGTTATAATATTATACCAGAAATGCTTATTTATATCAAATTCAACTCAATTTACGTATTAGAAAAAGAGGTTTAAGGCAATAAGAAATTTCTTTTATATTTTTGTAAAAATAAAAAAGTTCGAAAATTTCGAACTTTTTTATTTTCTTTTTCAAAGTATTAGTCTTCTAAATAAATTTTACATTTTCTTAATTCTGGTTTTTCATGTGTGTACTGATAAAACCAAGATGATAACTCTTCTACTTCATAAGGCAAAAGGTTTTTAAGTGCTTTTTGTAATTCTTTTGCAAACAATTTGGCATCAAAACTTACTCTCTCTAAGATTGATTTAACAAAATCAATATTTCTCTTTGGCATGTTATTCTAGTTTAATTTTTGTTTACCAAATTTAATATTTTTGGGGTTAAATAATTCTTAAAATAACTATAATTTTTTTTTAAATTTTCTTAAATCCTATCATCATTTCTCTTTTACCCGGAGGTCCTGGAACCTTAACTACCTCAAAACCAACAGATTTCATGTTTCGTTTTACAACACCTCTAGCGGCATACGTTACTAATATCCCTTTGTCCTTTAGTGCGCTATACATTTTAAAAAATATTTCTTCTGTCCATAAATCAGGTTGTACTTGATAGCCAAAAGCATCGAAATAAATTAAATCAAAGCGATTAATATCTTGTATCTCATGAAAAAATTGTTTTCTTTTTTTTAATGTGAATTTTTCGCTTAAGTGTAACTCTTGCTCCCATTTTGAATAATGTATTTTTTCAAAAATATGTCTTTTACTACCCTCTTCTAAAGCGGTGGCATAATTCATATTTTGAGCTTCTTCTAAACTTATAGGATAAGCTTCTATTCCTTCATATAGTATATTTTGTTTTTTTCTTTCCGATTCTAAAAATGTAATAAAAGCATTTAATCCTGTTCCTAAGCCTATTTCTAAAATTGAAACAGATTCGTCTTCAAAAAAATCCAAACCATTTTTTATAAAAACATGATAGGCTTCTTGAATTGCTCCCATTTTTGAATGATAACATTCATTCCAATCGACTAATTGAATTGTTGTTGATCCGTCTAAAGTTGTTATTATCTTTCTTTCCAATGTTATTTTATATAATTTCTATTTATTTTGTAAACTTATTCTGTATCAAAGATATTTTCTAGATTTCAATGCGTTTTATCTTTTTTACAAATCTATAAAGTTCATTTCATTTTTTAAAGAAGTGAATCCTTCTGATTTTTTATTATATTTATCTAATACATAATATACTTATCTTACTATTGATTTATTTTTTCTTACGAATATTTCACTAATTGATGAAACTATAATTTTCATATAATCTAATGCTTATCAATCTATCTCTTAAAATTTAATTTTATTTACTCAAAAGCTTTTTTGTAAATAAATTTAATTCAATTCTTCTTAATTTATAAAAAAACACTAACAAGAAGCATTTTTTTTAATAAAACAAAAAAATAAACTCTTTTAAATGAAAAAAATTACATATTTCACAACAAAACGTATTATTTTTTTAACTTAGCAAAAAAAAAGGTGATGAGCTTACAAACTATAAGTGACATTGAAATAATTAGAAGTACTTCTTCCAAAATCAGTCAAATTGATTTTGATAATTTAGCTTTTGGTAGCGTATTTACAGATCACATGCTTGTTTGTGATTATAGAAATGGTATTTGGGAAAAACCTATTATCAAACCTTATGAACCCTTTACTTTAGATCCTTCTGCCAAGGTTTTTCATTATGGACAGGCTATTTTTGAGGGGATGAAGGCTTATAAAGCAGAAGATAATTCTATTTGGTTATTTCGTCCTGAAGAAAACCATATTCGCATGAATAAATCGGCTGTACGTATGTGTATGCCTGAGGTTCCTGAATTTATATTTATAGATGCTTTAAAAGAATTATTAAAGATTGACGAGGAATGGATTAAAAAAGGAATAGGTAACACACTTTATATCAGACCATTTATGATAGCTATAGGTAGTGGTGTCATAGCACAACCTTCTTCGCAATATCGTTTTTGTATTATTTTATCACCAGCTAAGGCATATTATTCGGGAGATGTAAAAGTAATGATTGCGGACTATTATAGTAGAGCTGCTAATGGTGGAATTGGTGCCGCAAAAGCTGCCGGTAATTATTCTGGGCAATTTTATCCTACTAAACTTGCTAATGAAGCAGGATTTCAACAAATAATATGGACTGACGATGCAACTCATACACAACTGGAGGAATGCGGCACGATGAATGTATTTTTCAGAATTAACGATACGTTATTTACAGCTCCTACTAGCGATCGTATTTTGGATGGTGTAACACGCAAAACTCTAATTACTCTAGCGGAAAGTGAAGGAATAGAAGTAATGGTTCGTCCTGTTCTTGTTTCTGAATTAATTAAAGCGGCAAAAGAGGGCAGTTTACTTGAAATTTTTGGAGCTGGTACTGCTGCTGCTGTAAGCCCTATAAAAGGTTTTCAATATAAAGAGGAATATTATGAACTTCCTAGTATTGATCATTCTTATGCAAAAAGATTAAAAGATAAATTAACGTGTATTCAACACAAAATAACAGAAGATCCTTTTGAATGGACCGTTATGATATGATTGAGTTTGCTCATTCATGAATAAATGAAGATTTAAGAGCTTATTACTCCTAAATTTAACCCCCTTTTTTAAGTAAAAGCCTTAAAAATGGGGGTTACTATTTTTTTTATACATTCTATGGAAAATATTTTAAAAGTAAAAATCAAAAAGGAACACCATATATTTTTATTTCTTTTTGAATATTTGAAAAATTATCCTGATTTTGTTTTCTCATTAAGACCTAGAATCCTGATACATTTCCTTATAATTTTACTAAATGTCTTTACTATAAGTACATCTTCTTTTTGTTATTTTAGGATTAAAATTTTTCCAAAGGTTTTGTATTGCTGCATTTTCTTCTAGCTCTGGCGTACGAACACATTTTGTTACACCTTTTTTAGTAAAAACCTTGTGATATTCTTCAAATATAACAGCTGTTACGCCTTTACTTTGATATTCGGGTGCTATACCTATTAAATAAAAGACTGCTTCTTTATTATTTTTTTTGCCTGAAGCATTTTTAAAAAACCAAAAGGGAAAAGTTTTCCTTTTATTGCTTGCTGAGCGGGAGCATAATTAGGCATAACAATGGCAAAAGCAATAATATTCCCGTTAATATCTTCTACAAATTTTATATATTCTGGGTTGACAAAGGGGATATATTTTTTCTTAAAATAATTAACTTGGTCTTTATTAATCGTTACAAATGATTGTAATTTTACGTATGTTTTATTAAACAATTCAAACATTCGATCAACATAAGGTTCAATTTCTTTTGTATTATTAAAATTTATAGATTTAAAACCATAACGTTTTTTTACAATATCGGAAGCTTTTTTTATTGGTTCATAGGCAACTTCATGAAAACTAAATTCACTTTCTATATATTTTTTTCTACCTTAAAACCCAATTCTTCAAAATGCTTTATATAATAAGATGGTGTATACCAACCTATAGCCGTACTTATTTGGTCATATCCCTCTGTAAGAAAACCTACTTTATCTAAATTAGAAAAACCCATTGGTCCTTCTATATGATCCATTTGATTTTTTAAACCTAACGCTCTTACTTTTTCAATTAATTGTTTCGTTATTTCTATATTATCTATAACTTCAAACCAACCAAATCGCGTTTTTTTTCTACCTAATTGTTCTACTTCATCCCAATTAATAATGGCTGCTACACGTCCTACTATTTCATTATTCAAATAAGCTAAATAAAAATGGACTTCTGCATTTTTAAAAACAGGGTTTTTATTTTTATCAAAAGTTTCCATTTCGTCACTAATTAATGGCGGCACCCAATAAGGATTATTCTTATATAATTGAAATGGAAATTTTATAAATTCTTTTATTTGTTTTTTTGTCTTTGCTTCAATAATTGTTATCATAATATATAAAACAGCTTAATTACCTGATTCTTCTAAATCATCAACGCGCTTTTTCTTTTCCTCTACAGGTTTTACTTCTTCTATTTTATTTTTTTCATTTTTCTTTTTTTTCCTTTCTGCTTTTTCCGCTGCTTTATCTAATTCTTCTTCTGACAAGATTCCTGTTTTTGATTTTTTCTTTTCTTCTTTTTTAACTTCTTTAACTTCTTTACCCTCTTTAATTTTTGGATCTTGATGATTTTTATCTAACCTCCAGGAAACACCAACTCCACCGTATAATAAATCAGGAGTCGATTTTATATTTTTACTAATAGAGGCATCTAATTGAAGATTCTTGTTTAACAAATAAGTTCCTCCTACAGTAAAAATACCATCTGAGTAATAATTCCCTTTAATCCCTCTGTTTTCAAGCATTGCAGACCATTTTTCATTAATTCCATACGTAACAGTTATTATATAACCGTAATTAAATGTTTTAGAAATAATTTTATCTGCAAAAAAATTGGCAACAATTACCCATCTTCTATCTAAATGATGTTGCGTAATTAACATGGCTTTGGGTGAAAGAGTTAGTTCATCAGGTATGGCGTAATCATTATTCATTGTATAATTAACTCCTACATAACCTGATATAGCGGGGATCAATCGTTTCCAATCAAATTTATGATTAGCCCTCCAACTGTAAATATTAGGTTTTTTTTCTTTCGCTTTGAATGGATCGTAAAAAAGATATTTACCTCCTAAAGTTGTTTGACGTAAACCGTTTCTATTTTTTTTAAATATACCTGTTGTATACTGATCCATTTGAAATTGTAAATCAAGAGACAACTCTAATTCTTCTTTTAAAAGACCATAACGGGTGGTTAAATCAACCCCAAAACCATTTGCATCATAATTTAGGACTGAATGGGATTCATTAGCATAATATACGCCTGCTTCTACTTGTAAAACCTTTTTTCCAACTGAAAAGGCACCAGCTGAATTACCCGGTCTATTGGTATTAATTTCATCTGTATACTGTGCAGTTAGTTGATTAAAAGCGATTAAATAAATTGTTATAATTAAATGTTTGATTGACTTCATGACTTATGTTATGTAGTTTCAAAAGTACTATTTTATTTTTAAGAAAAAAGAAATTTTAAAACAAGGCTTTTAAAAATAATCGCAATAATGATAAAAAATAAGTTAAAACAGTTTAACTGTGAAATGAATCTTTTTATTTTTGAAAAAAAATAAAAATGCAAGAAGCTTCTATACCGGATTATTTAAAACTATTGTTTACATTTTAGGTTTTTATTATTTAATAAAAATTTTAAGTCGCGTTTTTCTACCAATCATCATGCGAAAAGTAATAAATAAGGCGCAAGAAAATTTTAATCGTCAGTACTCAAATGAAAATTTTGATCAATCTACAAAAGAAACTTACTATGATGAAAAGAATTCAACTAGAGATTTTAAAAAACCAACGAAACAAGTAGGTGAATATGTGGATTATGAAGAAGTAGAATAAACTCTTAAAATAGATGCTTTATTCTTTTTTATCTCTTTTTCACTTTAATATGAAGTCAAAATTATTTTTTACTTTTTTAAGAATAATCTAAAAAGTTACGGAGTAGCATTCAAGAACCTTAGATAAAGGGATGAAGAGTGAATTAAATTTTAAAGTAACCAATCTAATGACAAACCACGGTAAAGTATATTCATTATAACTTGTAATTCCTACTATCTAAAATTTTACTATCTTCACGCCTTATTTTGATTGTGCTTCATTTATGAATAATTTAAAACGTTTTTATCCACACGTACTAGCCATAATCGGTTTTGTACTCGTTTCTATCATTTATTTTTATCCTGTTTTAAGTGGTAAAAAAATTCTACAATCTGATATTGTTCAATATACAGCAATGGCTAAAGAACAAAATGATTTTAGAGCACAATATCATGAGGAACCTTATTGGACTAATAGTGCTTTTGGCGGAATGCCTACTTATCAATTAGGAGCTAATTACCCTTATAATTATATCAAGAAAGTTGATTCTGTTTTGCGCTTTTTGCCAAGACCAGCAGATTATTTATTTCTTTATTTTCTTGGTTTTTACATTTTATTAATAGTATTAAAAGTAAAACCCATAAAAGCTTTTTTTGGTGCTTTAACTTTTGGTTTTTCTACTTATCTAATCATTATATTGGGAGTAGGACATAATGCAAAAGCCCACGCAATTGCTTACATGCCTATGGTCATAGCTGGTGTACTACTGGTTTTTCAAAAAAGATGGATAATTGGAGGGATTTTAACCATGATTGCTGCAGCATTAGAACTTAATGCTAATCACTATCAAATGACTTATTATTTGTTTATTTTCTTACTTGTTTTGACTATTTATTACATTTATAAAGCTATTAAAGAAAATGATTTAAAAGAATTAATTTATAGTTTTGGAATATTTGTAATAGCTGGAATTGTATCTATTGGGGTTAATGCAACAGGAATATTAGCTACCCAAGAATATGCTAATGAAAGTACAAGAGGCAAAAATGAATTAACTTTTAGTCCTGATGGTAAAAAAACTAATACTAAAACTTCTATGACTTATGACTATATAACGGAATATAGTTATGGGATTGCAGAAAGTCTTAATTTAGTATCTGCCAGAATTTTTGGCGGTTCTAATAGTGAAAATGTAGGCACAAAATCAGCTATGTATAATTTTGTTTTATCACAAGATGTTCCTGAAGATCAAGCTAAAGAAATAGTAAAAGGCCTACCTACCTATTGGGGAGATCAACCTATAGTAGCTGCTCCAGCATATATAGGGGCTATTGTTTTCTTTTTAGCCATTTTAGCCTTACTCATTGATAAAAGAAAAATTAAATATGCTTTTTTAGCAGGTGCTATTGTTTCATTAGTTCTATCATGGGGGAAAAACTTTCCGTTATTAACTGATTTCTTTATCTATTACGTCCCTTTTTATGATAAATTTAGGGCAGTATCATCTATACAAGTTATTTTAGAACTTTGTATGCCTGTTTTGGCTATACTTGGACTTCAGGCTTATTTTATTGCTGAGGAAAAAGAACAAAAAGAAGGTCTTATAAAGGCTACTATAGTGAGTATAGGAACACTACTACTATTATTATTATCTAAATCTTTATTTAGTTTTTCAGCTTCAGGAGATACCTACTTTATTGATTCTTATGGCCCTGGGTTTGTTGATGCCTTAAAAGAAGATCGTAAATCACTTTTTACATCTGATTTATTACGTTCCATCTTTTTAATAGGATTAACGGCTGGAAGTTTATTTTTGAGTTTCAAAAAAACTATTTCAAATAAAGCAGCTACTTTATTTGTGGGGTTATTAATGGTAGCTGATTTGTTTTTAATTGCCAAAAATTATGTAAATGCTTCTGACTTTGTAAATGCTTCCGAAGTAGAAATCCCTTTCGTTATGGCTCCTTTTGATGAAGCCATTCTGCAAGACAAATCACACTATCGCGTTTTTGAAGTTTCCCAAAATGTAATGAGTGATCCTCGTGCATCATACTTTCATAAATCTATTGGTGGTTATCATGCAGCTAAACCAAGGAGAATGCAAGAACTTTTTGATTATCAAATTTCAAAAAACAATATTGAGGTTTTGAATATGCTTAACGTAAAGTATTTGATACAAAAAAATGAAAAAGGAGAACAATTTCCTATTCGCAATGAACAAAGTAATGGTAATGCTTGGTTTGTAAAATCTATACAATTTGTAAAGTCAGCAGATGAGGAAATGAAATCTTTGAATAAATTTAATTCAAAAGAGGTTGCTATCTTAAATAGTACTTCAATAAATGAAGATTTTAGAGAGAATAAAAAGATTTCAAATAAAGATGCTAAAATAATATTACAGTCTTATAAATCAAATGATTTAAAATATGAATCCGTAAATCCTCAAAATGGTTTTGCTGTATTTTCAGAAATGTATTATGGCAAAGGATGGAATGCTTACATAGATGGAAAATTAAAGAATCATTACCGTGTAGATTATATATTAAGAGGCTTACCTATTCCTGCTGGCAAACATATCATTGAGTTTAAATTTGAACCTCAAGTCGTTAAAACGGGTAGTATTATAGCTTTGATTAGCTTTATCTTAATGATAGGTCTTATAGTAGGAGGTATTTATTTAATTAAAAAAATCAAAGAAACTGAAATCATTTTTTTATATAGGATTAGGAGGAGGCATAGGTAGTATTTTACGCTATCTAGCCTCTCTTTTTTTAATCGTTTTTTTATAAGCAATTTTCCTATTAGCACCTTTATCGTAAATAGTTTAGGTTGTTTTTTAATTGGCTTATTTTTTGGCTATTTTGAAAAACAAACTGATAATACTACTGAGTTAAAATATTTTTTAATAACTGGATTTTGTGGTGGATTTACTACTTTTTCTACTTTTTCTAACGAAAACATTCAATTATTACAAAACAATCAAATAGGTATTGCTTTCTTATATACTTTTGTAAGTTTAGCTATTGGTTTTGGCATGACTTATTTAGGTATTTTTTTGATAAAAAGTTGAATTACTAAATCTTTTTAATTATTGTAATGAAAAAAGTATTAATTATAACATATTATTGGCCTCCTGCTGGAGGGCCAGGTGTTCAAAGATGGTTAAAATTTGTAAAATATTTACCCGATTTTAATATCGAACCTATTGTATATATACCTGAAAATCCTACTTATCCTTTACTTGATCAAAAATTAATCGAAGAAATATTACCTACTACAACTATTTTAAAAAAAACAATTATAGAACCTTATGCTTGGGCTTCTCTTTTTTCAAAAAATAGTACAAAAAAAATAAGTTCTGGAATTATTCCAGCTCAAAAAAAGCAGTCCTTTATCCAGAAATTATTATTATGGATCAGGGGTAATTTATTTATTCCTGATGCACGTGTTTTATGGGTAAAACCTTCTATAGCTTATTTATCAGAATACATACAACAAAATAACATAGACACTATAATTACCACTGGTCCTCCCCATAGTTTACATCTCATTGGATTGGGTCTTAAAAAAATCTAAATATCAAATGGCTAGCCGATTTTCGAGATCCTTGGACTACAATTGGATATCATAAATCGTTGAAATTAAGTAAAAATTCGGCTCTAAAACATAAAGAACTAGAGTATAAAGTAATGAATACTGCGGATGAGCTAATTGTTACGAGTCCAACTACCAAAAAAGAATTTCAATCTATTACATCTAAATCTATACATGTCATTACAAATGGTTATGATATAGAAAAAGTAAATAAACAAGTCTTAGATTCAAAATTTACATTAGCTCATATAGGTTCTTTTCTTTCTGATAGAAATCCTCAAATTTTATGGCAAGCTTTAAGGGAATTAATTTCCGAAAACCCTAATTTTTCTGAACATTTTGAGTTAAAATTAATGGGTGCAATCAGTCAAGAAGTTCTTAATTCTATCAAGGTATTTCATCTCGATTCATTTACAAATAATTTAGGATATGTTTCGCATGAAGAAGCTGTTATACATCAGCGAAAATCTCAAGTATTACTTTTAATAGAAATTGACTCAGAGGAAACAAAAAGTATTATCCCTCGGTAAAGTTTTTGAGTATATAGTTTCTGAACGTCCCATAATAGCAATTGGCCCAAAAGATTCTGATTTTGCTTCTATTATAACGGAAACTAATACAGGTAGCTTTTTTACTTATAATGAAAAGAAAGCTCTTAAAGAGAAAATATTAATTTATTTTAATGCTTATTTAGAAAATAATTTAAAGGTATATGCTGTAGGGCTACAACAATATTCTCGCAAAAACTTAACAAAAAAGTTAGCTGATATATTATAATATTCTTATTAACAGGTAATTTTAGAGGGTATTCAAAAGACTCCCGTTTTATTCATTTCGACCAGCGAAAGTAATGATATAATACTGATAATATGCCTTCTACTCTTTTATTATTAGGCAAAAGTCTGAGACTTTAATAAAATATTTAAAAGAAGAGTAATTTATTTTTTGGATTTTTTCTTGAAATAGTATTCATGCAAATCTATTAAAACAAACCCTGTTTTTAGAGCAAAAGCCTTAAAAACAGGATTTGAATTCAGAAATAAGAAATCTTAAGCCTTGATTTATGATACAATACATCTTATTTCTAAATATTCATAAGAAATAAGAAAATTTAAGATTTAATTTTTAAGCCAAATTCCGAATTAGACTCGAACGAAGTGAATTGGCGAAGTAAATCTATATCTTTCTTTTTTGCTTTCTTCTTATTCAGACACGCACTTTGTTTTAATTATCAAAAAGTATCTTTATTTCTTCTTCTAAAATTGTCCGCGAGCATTTGAATATATCGAAAATTTTTATTTTACAACGAACTAATATCGAATCTTGAGTCAAAGGAGTCTTAAAAATAAAAACAATCTAATTAATTAGCTTATTCTAATCTTCATTTAATGAACTAGTGGAGCTACATAATCTTTTTACTTTTAGGACTTCTTCTTTACATCTTTTTAGTTTCTATTTTTTATTTAACTTACTATTTTTAAATCCGTATGAAAAATAGATTATTAATCCTATAATTAACCAAATTCCAAACCATTTCCAATTACTTACAGCCATTCCTGTTAACAAATAACAACATGATATTAGTCCCAATAAAGGAATCAGTGATAGTTTTTTTAAGAAAGATAAAATAGTCATAACCAAAGTAAAAGCAAAGAAAACTATTAGAGGCAAATTGGTTGCTAAATTAGATTCATTTAAACTTAAAGTAGAACTAAAATAATCTGGGAATAAAAAATGAATTGTTAAGAATGAAATAACAACTATAGTTGGAAAAATCCATTTTGAATTTATGTATGGTATTCTAAATTTTCCTCTTGTGGGAGCATTTGCTTCTTCTTCATTATGGGGAGCTAACATAAGAACACCGCCACAAACTAATACAAAGGCAAATAGAGTGCCTATACTTGTAAAATCTAGGACAAAATTTTCATCTGTAAAAAAGATAGGTAATCCTACAACAATTCCTGTTACTATTGTAGCAAATCCCGGTGTCTTATATTTAGGATGTATAGAAGCAAATTGTTTAGGCATTAATCCATCACGACTCATCGTCATCCAAATACGAGGTTGTCCCATCTGAAAAACTAACATTACACTAGTCATGGCTGCCACTGCTGCAATTGATACGATGAATAACATCCATTTAATTCCTTTTAAGGCAAAAATTTCAGCTAAAGGATCACTAACGCCTAATAAATCATATTTTACCATTCCTGTTAATACTAGAGCTAAAATGATATATACGATGGTACAAATCACCAATGAATAAATCATTCCTCTAGGTAAATCATGTTGTGGATTTTTACTTTCTTCTGCTAAGGTAGAAACAGCATCAAAACCAATATAGGCAAAGAAAACAGCTGAAACTCCAGCCATAACTCCTTTGAAACCGTTAGGCATAAAAGGATTCCAATTATCAATATCTATATAAAAGACTCCTACTGCTATTACAAGTACTATGACTATCAACTTTAAATAGACCATAAAGTTGCTGACATTTTTTGATTCGCTGGTTCCTTTATAAATTAAATAGGTTATCAATACGTTTATTAATACAGCTGGCATGTCAAAAATAATTTTAAATCCTGCTATTTCAGGAGCATTTTGCCAAGCTAATAAACCTTCACCTATTTTATTTTCTAGAAAAGCTGTATGTGCTGATTTGTAATTTATTGTTAACCATTCTGGTAAGTGTAATCCAAAAGATTCTAACAAATTAGTAAAATATCCACTCCAGGAAAAAGCTATATAAATATTTCCAATAGAATATTCCATTAATAATGCCCAGCCTATAATCCAAGCAAACAATTCACCAAAAGAAACATAGGCATAGGTATAAGCGCTACCTGAAACAGGAACTCTTGCTGCAAACTCAGCATAACACATAGCTGTAAAACCGCATGCAATAGCACAAATAACGTATAACAGAATTACACTGGCCCTCCTGAAAAACAGGCATTTCCTATAGCTGAAAAAGTCCCTCCTCCTATAATAGCTGCAATTCCAAAAAAGGTTAAATCTTTTACTGTTAACACTTTATTTAATCCCGAGTGTTCTCCATCACCTCCTTGTTTTAAGATTACGTCAAGTGATTTTTTTCTAAATAAACGTGTTAATGACATATTTTTTTGATTGTTTTTTTATATTAAGATGAACAAATATATAAAACTTGTCGAAAAATTTTTATTTATATATTTTTTTTTACGTTTTTATTTGTTTTTTATATAATATCTCTATTATAAAATGAAAAATTTATGACATCTTTAAAGAGTATCTAAGCCGTATATATTATGACTATTTTTATATAGTGTTATTTTTTTTAGAATTGTTTAATTTTAAGAAATCTATTTTAATTTCTTAAAAGTCTATCTATTTTTACTAAGGATCCTTTTTTTAGATTTTCAATTTTTATAAAATAGTAATCTAAAATTTAACCTAAATCCCACATTAGGCTCAAACAAAGCGAATTGAATACAGCTATCTATTCTACTTTACTTTTTTTTAAAGTTCAAGCACATACTCCAATTTTAACCATCCAAAAGCTCTCTATTTCTTTTTATAAAATTCCTTATAAACACTTGATTATCAAAAATTTTTATTTCAAAATAAAGTTTAATACGGAAATCTGGTTTAAAAGAAAAGTATTCAATTATTTCTAAGATATTTTTTGATACTACTTTGAGTATATTGATTATTTCTTTTAACAATTGAATACTAATCTAGAAATACTAACAATGTATAAAGGAGATTAAATACCTGCTAAGTATTTTAATTCGTTAACAAAACGTTCTGCTAAAACATCTGCTTCTTTTTGAGAAGGTGCTTCTGTATAAATACGAATAATGGGTTCTGTATTTGATTTTCTTAAATGTACCCATTCCGTTGGAAAATCAATTTTTACGCCATCAATTGTTGAAATGTTTTCATTAGCATATTTTTCTGCTATTTTATTCATTATGCCATCAACATCTATTTGAGGTGTTAATTCTATTTTGTTTTTACTCATGAAATACTGAGGAAAATCGGCTCTCATTTTTGCGACTGTTACGTTTTGATTTGCTAAATGAGTTAAAAATAGGGCTACTCCTACTAATGCGTCACGTCCGTAATGAATTTCAGGATATATAATCCCCCCATTACCTTCTCCTCCAATAATTGCTTGTGTGGCTTTCATTAATTCCACTACATTAACTTCTCCTACAGCACTTGCTTGATAGGTACCTTTGTGTTTTTCGGTAATATCTCTTAACGCACGGGATGAAGACATATTGGATACAGTATTTCCCGGTGTTTTACTTAACACATAATCTGCTACAGCAACTAATGTATATTCTTCACCAAACATTTCACCATCATTTGAAATAAAGGCCAAACGATCTACGTCTGGATCTACTACAATTCCAAAATCAGCCTTTTCTTCTACTACTAATTTACAAATATCGCCTAAATGTTCTTTTAAGGGTTCAGGATTATGAGGAAAATGCCCATTAGGTTCACAATATAACTTAACTACTTCTACCCCCATTTGCTCTAACAACTTAGGAATAATAATCCCTCCTGATGAATTAACGCCATCAACAACTACTTTAAACTTTTTTTGAGCAACAGCTTGAGCATCTACTAAAGGTAAATTCAACACCTCATCAATATGAATATCCATATAGGCATCATTTTCAATAACTTTTCCTAATGAATCAACTTCTACAAAATCAAATGCTTCTTGTTCTGCAATTTCTAATATTTTAGCTCCATCAGCACCACTTAAAAACTCGCCTTTATCATTTAATAACTTTAGAGCATTCCATTGTTTAGGGTTATGAGAAGCGGTTAAAATAATACCTCCATCGGCTTGCTCTAAAGGTACTGCCACCTCAACTGTAGGGGTTGTAGACAACCCTAAATCTATAACATCTATTCCTAAGCCTATTAATGTATTAACCACTAGGTTATGAATCATTGGTCCTGAAATACGCGCATCACGACCAATACAAACTTTTAATTTATCTTTTGTTGCATTTTGTTTTAAAAAAGTTCCGTAAGCTGAAGCGAATTTTACCGCATCTACTGGGGTCAAATTATCTCCTACATTTCCTCCTATCGTCCCTCTAATTCCTGATATTGATTTTATTAAAGTCATTTTTGTTATGTTTATAATTGGATAACAAATATACTTTAAAGATTCAAGTAAAAAAACTATATTTATAACACCTATAAAACAATATATAATTGAATTTTCTAGCTCACATTTATTTATCTGGTAATAATGAATTACTAAAAATAGGCAATTTTATGGCTGATGGCATACGTGGAAAAGAATATAATAAATTTGATATTGAAATTCAAAAAGGAATACTTTTACATCGATTTATAGATTCTTTTACGGATAGTCATCTTATTTATAGAAAAAGTAAACATCGACTTCATAAAAATTACGGGCATTATGCAGGTGTTATTATGGATATTCTTTATGATCATTTTTTAGCCAAAAACTGGTTAACTTACCACTCTACACCTTTGGAAGAATATGCTGATGATTTTTATCAATCACTAAAAAATAATTATAATTTACTTACTCTTAAAACTCAAAACATGCTTCCCTATATGATAGCTCATAACTGGCTTGTGAGCTATGGCTCACTTTCTGGAATTGAGAAAATTCTTTTTCAAATGGATCATAGAACGCAATACAGAGCTAATATGGGCGGCGCAATTCGGGAATTAAAAGAATTTTATTTACTCTTTGAAGAGGAATTTACTATTTTTTTTGATATTCTGATAAAGGAATCGGAAATAAAGTTAATGGCTCTTGAGAATACTATAGAATTTAATAATAAGCTTATCTAGCTATTTTTGTGCTTTTTTAACGGATTTTCAATTGGTTGCAAAATGATTTTCTACTCTCTATTTCATCTTGCTTATTTGTACCCCTGCGATAGGGTACATATAAACTAAAACATGAAACAAAAATCCTTATTTTCGTTTCAATCAAAAAATTTTGAATTGTTTTTTGTGATAAAAGAGATTATTTTTTCACGCTAGGCTATTCTGACTTTTTAATCCCTTAATATTTTTATAAACCCAAAATCCGCATTAAACTCGAACAAATTAAATTTGCAAAGCCTATTCTCCTTATTACTCTTCAAATGTAAGTACGTACTCAAAATTTTAATTGTCATAATAGTTCTTTATTTTTTCTTCTAAAATTTTTCGTGAACACTTGAATTTGTTTTTTTATTTCACAACGAAGTCTAATGTGGAAGCTGGGTTAATTTTACAATAATATTAAATTTCCAATATTTTTTTATCTTATTGATTCTTTTAAACGATTAAGGTGTTTTTAATATTTGCAATGTATGTTCTTTCGTTTTTACTTTTAGAATAACGTCTTCTATAATTCCTTTTTCATCTATTACAAATGTTGTGCGGTGAATACCGTCAAATTCTTTTCCCATAAATTTTTAGGTCCCCATACTCCGTATGCTTGAATTATTTCTTTGTCTTCATCTGCTAATAGAGGAAAAGGAAAACTAAATTTATCTGAAAATCTTTTTTGTATCTTCGCATTATCTGCACTTACTCCTAGTAACACATAATTAAGGGCTGTAAATTTTTCAAAATTATTACTTAAATCACATGCTTCAGCTGTACATCCCGGAGTATTGGCTTTTGGGTAAAAAAACAATACGACTTTCTTTCCTCTGTAATTTTTTAATTCTTGTTTATTCCCATTTTCATCTAAAACTGAAAAATCGGGAGCTTTATCTCCAATTTTTAAATTTGTCATTGTTTTACTTATTTTTGGTAAAAATAAATAATAATGAACAAAGCAGAAAAAGTTAATTTTGTAATTAACACTCTTAACGAGCTCTATCCTACTATACCTATTCCTTTAGATCACAAAGATCCTTATACACTCTTAATAGCGGTTTTGCTTTCGGCTCAATGCACAGATGTAAGGGTTAATCAGATTACGCCTCTTCTTTTTGCTAAGGCGGATAATCCTTATGATATGATTAAATTAAGTATTGAAGAAATTCAGGAAATTATTAGGCCTTGTGGTTTATCTCCTATGAAATCAAAAGGAATTTATGGATTATCGCATATTTTAATCGAAAAACACGAAGGAGTAGTTCCTGCTTCTTTTGATGCTTTAGAAGCTTTACCTGCTGTAGGACATAAAACGGCTAGTGTTGTTATGAGTCAAGCATTTGGAGTTCCAGCCTTTCCTGTTGACACTCATATTCATCGACTAATGTATCGTTGGAATCTATCAGATGGTTCTTCTGTACAACAAACTGAAAAAGATGCTAAAAGACTTTTCCCTAGAGAAACATGGAATGATCTTCATCTACAGATTATATGGTACGGAAGAGAATATTCTCCTGCAAGGGGCTGGAGACTTGAAAATGATATTATTACAAAAACAATTGGACGAAGTAGTGTTATAAAAGAATATAACAAAAAAAGCATCCTTAAATAGGATGCTTTAAACATTACATAATCAAGCATTAGCTGGTAACTAACTCAAATTTTTTACCATCTACTTTTATTATTTTTAAATCTTTTGAGTAATTTAAAATAAATTTTATTGTTTCTCTTTTTGGCATTATTTTAGGAAATTGAGATGTATTTTTCATGTAAAGTTTTGCCATAATTTCTTTTTATATTTACTTAAATATATAACGTAAACTTTATCCCTTTATTATCTCAACTTGCTAAAATGATATTATTTTTTTCTATACTTCTTCTCATATTAAGCAAAGCATAGCGCATACGCCCTAAAGCAGTATTAATACTAACGCCTGTAATTTCTGCAATTTCTTTAAAACTTAAGTCATCGTATATGCGCATCTCTAACACCTGACGTTGATCATCAGGTAATTCTTCTATAAGACGAATCAGATCATTTTCTACTTGCTCTGCAATCATCTTCATTTCTATATTAGGTGAACCGTCTGTAATTAAAGAAAAAACTGAAAATTCCTCTGTATCTCTATATTTAGGCATTTTCTTTTCCTTTCTAAAAGTATCTATAATTAAATTATGGGAGATCCTCATAACCCAAGGTAAAAATTTACCTTCTTCGTTATAGTGTTTTCCTCCCCCTTTTAATGTTTTAATTACTTTGATAAAGACATCTTGAAAAATATCATTTGCGATTTCACTATCCTGTACTTTTGAATAGATGAAACTATAGATTTTGGTTTGATGACGATCAATCAACTGAGCTAAAGCATTTTCATTACCTTCTATATAGCTCCTTACTAAGAGTGCATCTGGAATTGAAGTAGTAGTCATAAACAATACTTTTTAAAAGTTATTGGGATAAAAAACTGTAATTAAAAGTATTATTGCTCTATAGGCTTTTGTTTAAGTGTTATAACACAAAGTTATAATTATTTTTCAATAAAAATAATTATATACTTTTTTTTAACATATTTTTTAAACTTTTTTTTAATTCTTTCATAGGTTTTTTTAGTCTATTTAAATTCAATACTAAGTTAACAAAATAAAAATCCCAACCGCCAATAAACCTCCTAAAATAGGGCCTAAAACAGGAATCCAACTATAAGACCAATCAGGGCTTCCTTTTTGTTTAATGGGTAAAATGGCATATACAATACGAGGTCCTAAATCTCGTGCTGGATTAATAGCATATCCTGTAGCTCCTCCTAATGAAAGGCCTATCCCTAATATTAATAAAGCAACGGGTAACGCATCCAAACTTCCTAACGATTTTTCTGATCCTGTTAGGAATAAAATTCCCAAAATTAAAACAAAAGTCCCTATTATTTCTGAAATTAAATTATATGAAACATTTCTAATAGCTGGTTCATTACAAAAAGTAGCTTTTATTAATGCTATATCCTCTGTTTGATCATAGTGTTTTTTGTAGGTTAAATAAACCAATATTGAACCTGCCATAGCACCTAAAAACTGGGATATAATATAGAAAGGAAGATCTCTCCAGGCTAATTTTCCTAAAATAGCTAAAACGAATGATACAATGGGATTTAAATGTGCCCCACTACTTGATGCTGTCATATATACTCCTACAAAAACAGCTATTGCCCATCCAAAAGTGATAACAATCCAACCTCCATTATTACCTTTTGTTTTATTTAAAACAACATTAGCAACTACTCCGTTACCCAATAATAATAAGATCATTGTTCCTATAAATTCTGCTAAAAAGGGATTTATCATTTTGAATTAATTAAATATTGCTTGGTTAATTTTTTAAAATCTTCTATTTCTTTTTCCATGCTTTGAAATGTGATTCCTCTTTCTAAAGCTATTATTTGTCCTACGATCTCTATACATTCAAAACAGGCAAGCGCATCTAAAAACAGTAAACGTATACGTCTTGCTAAAATATCTTCTATTGTTTGAGCCATTTCATTTCTAAGAAACCATACTACTTCTGCTTTTGTATAAGGATATTTAGGGTGAAGTAAGTCTCTTAATTCCGTATTTTTATATAATAATTTCTTTATTTGAGGTGCATCAGTTCCATAAACAGCAAAATGAGTAGTATCATTTTGATTAGTCCAACCGTGAATTTTTAGTTGTTTTGTTCTGCATTTTTTAACTGGTAATTTAGCGGCTTGAATAGCGGTATCTATAGTATGTTCTGCCATACTTCTATAAGTTGTCCACTTCCCTCCTATAATATGAATTAATCCTGAAGGAAGAACTGTTACTACATGATCTCTAGGCATTACTTTAGTAGCACTTACCCCTTCTTTTTTCACTAAAGGTCTTAATCCAACAAATACACTTTTGATATCGTTTTCTGTTATCTTTTTTGAAGAATATTTATTAAAATGATTTAAAACAAACTGAATTTCTTCTTCTAACGCTAGAGGTTCGACTAAAACCTTATTTATAGCGGTGTCCGTAGTCCCTAAAATTATTTTATCATACCAAGGAATAACGAAAAAAACTCTTCCATCATCGGTTTTAGGCATCATTAGTGCGTGATTTCCTTTAAAAAAACAGGAATCAATTACTAAATGTATACCTTGTGAAGGTGCTATAGTTTTAGAGATATTATTTTCGGCTAAGGATAATAGATCATCGGCAAAAACACCTGTAGCATTAATGATTACTTTTGATCTGATACAATATTCTTCTTGAGTTAGTACATCTTTTACTTTAATGCCTTTTAAATCTTCTTTTTCTTTTATAAAATCAAATACTTCAAAATAATTAACAATTATAGCATCTTGTTCAATAGCTGTTTTTGCTAGGTTTATTGCTAATCGACTGTCATCAAACTGTCCATCATAATATAAAACTCCTCCTGATATTTTTTTTGATTTTAAATCAGGTAACAGTTCTTTTGTTTGTTTTTTTGATAAGAAGCGAGTATTTCCTAAACTTAATTTACCAGATAACAACTCATAAATCCACAAACCAATTCCGTAAAACCATTTATCATACCAACGATAGGCTGGCATTACGAAAGGGATTTTTTTACAAACATGTGGTGCATTTTTAAGTAATCTTCCTCTTTCTATTAAGGCTTCTCGAACTAAACGTACATTACCTTGTGCTAAATACCGAACTCCTCCGTGAACTAGTTTTGTAGCTCTACTTGAGGTACCTTTTGCAAAGTCATTTTTTTCAACTAATAACGTTTTATATCCACGAGAAGCTGCGTCTACTGCACATCCTAAACCTGTTGCTCCACCTCCTATTATAATAAAATCAAAGTCGTTTATCGACTTTAATTTAGTTATTTGATTTTGTCTGTTCATTTATATAGATGCTAATGAGGCATTAATAGCTTTTTTCCAACCTTCATTTAAAGCATTTCGCATTTCGGGTTCCATAGTTGATGTAAATGCTTTTTGTACTTGCCATTGTTTTTGTAATTCTTCTAAACTTTGCCAAAAACCAACAGCTAAACCAGCTAAATAGGCTGCTCCTAAAGCTGTTGTTTCTGTTATAATGGGTCTTATTACTTTAGTATTTAACAAATCTGCCTGAAATTGCATGAGTAAATTATTAACAGTAGCTCCTCCATCTACACGTAATTCTTTTATATAAATATGGCTATCTGCTTGCATGGCTAATAAAACATCACGGGTTTGATAAGCAATACTCTCTAAAGATGCTCTAGCTATATGACCTGATGTAGTACCTCTTGTTAATCCTGTAATGGTTCCTCTTGCATGCTGATTCCAATAGGGAGCTCCTAAACCAGCAAATGCAGGAACCACATAAACACCTTCTGTTGTTTGTACTGTGTTTGCTAGTCTTTCTATATCTTCTGAAGATTTTATAATTCCTAAACCATCCCGTAACCATTGTACAACGGCGCCTGCAATAAACACACTCCCTTCTAGAGCATAATGTGTAATACCGTTTATTTTCCAAGCAACGGTTGTTAATAAATGGTTTTGAGAAGGGATTAGTTCTTCTCCTGTATTCATTAACATAAAACAGCCTGTCCCGTATGTATTTTTAACCATTCCTGGCTGAATACACATTTGACCAAAAAGAGCTGCTTGTTGATCTCCTGCTATACCTGCAATTGGAATATTAATTTCTGAATTTAAGACATTTGTATAACCGTAAATCTCACTACTACTACAAATTTGTGGTAAGATAGAAGCTGGAATATTTAAAATATCTAACAATTCTTCATCCCATTCACAAGTATGAATGTTACATAATAAGGTACGACTTGCATTACTTACATCTGTGGCATGAACTTTACCTTGAGTTAGATTCCATAGTAACCAAGTATCAATGGTGCCAAATAAAATTTGATTTTCTTCGACTCTTTTTCTTGCTTCTTGAACGTTATCTAAAATCCATTTTATTTTTGTTCCACTAAAATAGGAATCAACGACTAGCCCTGTTTTTTGCTGAATTATATTATTTAATCCTCTAGATTTCAAATCATCACAAAAGGCAGCAGTTCTTCTATCTTGCCAAACAATTGCGTTATAAATAGGTTTTCCTGTATTTTTATCCCATAATACTGTGGTTTCACGTTGATTAGTAATACCAATAGCTTCAATTTGAGAGACTTTAATTTGGGCTTTTTCTAATACTTCAAAAATGGTGGCTAGTTGTGATTCCCAAATTTCTATAGGATCATGCTCTACCCAACCCGGCGTAGGAAAAAATTTGAGAAAATTCTTTTTGTGATACGGCTACAACGTTTCCTTGTAAATCAAATAAAATGGAACGGCTACTTGTAGTTCCTTGATCTAATGATAAAATATAACTTGACATAATATGCACGCATAGTTTTATCAAATATAACGAAATAAAAACCTATTTTAAACAATAATTATTAAATTTTGTTTTTTTATTATTTTATAACTTTTGTTGCATTTAACCCAGATTACGCATTAGACCCGAGCGTAGCGAATAGACGAAGTAAATCTATTCCTCTTTATTTTTCTTCAAATTCAAGCACGTACTCAAATTTTAATCATCAAAATAGTTCACTATTTCTTCTTCTAAAATTTTCCGTGAGCACTTGAATTTATTGAAAAATTTTGTTTCACAACCAAGTCTAATGCGTAATCTGGGTTTAATTCGTATTATAAAAAAATAATAAGATAAAATATTTATTCATTTTAAGAATTAGACAAAAAAGAGGCTATCCTAAAGATTGTACTTGCATTTTATTTTCTAATTCAACTCTATAATAAGTTTGATTATCAGAATTATAAAACTTCTTCCGCTGATTGTGATGAAAACAACAATCTTTAGGAGATCCTCTTTGTTCTTTTTTTGTTCTTAAATAGTTGTTAATTTTTAATATTATCTTGATTTCTGAAAACCAAGTGATTATCAAAACAATCTAAAAGGATCATAGTATCAGTTGTTATTTTTCCTGCCAAGATTTCTTTAGATAATTGATTTAAAACTTCTTTTTGAATTACTCGTTTTACTGGTCTTGCACCAAATTCTGGATCAAATCCTTTTTCTGACAAATAGTTAATAGCTTCGGGAGTTGCATCCATTGTTACATTTTGATGTGCTAACATTTTCGTAACACTTTTTAGCTGTAAGGTTACAATTTCTTTAATATTAGCATTTGTTAATGGTGTAAACATCACAATCTCATCAATTCTATTAATAAATTCTGGTCGAACTGTTTGTTTTAATAACCCTAATACTTCTATTTTTGCTAACTCTGTAGCGGCTTCTATGGATCCTATTAAATTTTCAAATTTTTCTTGTATTATTTGACTTCCCATATTGGAGGTCATGATAATAATTGTGTTTTTAAAATCTGCTAATCGTCCTTTATTATCGGTTAATCTACCTTCATCTAGAACTTGTAATAAAATATTAAAGGTATCTGGATGTGCTTTTTCAATTTCATCTAGCAAGATTACGGAATAAGGCTTTCTTCTAACGGCTTCTGTTAGCTGTCCCCCTTCATCGTATCCAACATAACTCGGAGGTGCTCCAACTAATCTACTTACACTATGACGTTCTTGATATTCGCTCATGTCAATACGAGTCATGGCATTTTCATCATCAAAAAGATATTCTGCTAATGCTTTAGCTAATTCTGTTTTACCTACTCCTGTTGTTCCTAAAAACAAAAAGGAACCAATGGGTTTTTTCACATCTTGTAATCCTGCGCGACTCCTGCGTACTGCATCACTAATAGCCTGTATTGCTTCTTCTTGTCCTACGACTCTTTCATGTAATTCATCTTCTAATTTTAATAATTTTTCTCGCTCACTTTGCAGCATTTTAACTACAGGTATACCTGTCCATTTAGCTACTACTTCGGCAATATCATCTTGTGTAACTTCTTCTTTTATTAATGTATTTTCTTGCTGATTTTCTTTTAATTGTTTTTGTAATTGATCCAATCGTTCTTGGGCTTCTTTAATTTTCCCATATCTAATTTCAGCTACTTTACCATAATCACCGTCTTTTTCTGCTCTTTCTGCTTCTAATTTAAGATCTTCAATTGTTAATTTTACATTTTGAATACCATCTACTAGATCTTTTTCTGATTTCCAACGGGCAAAAACTTCATTTCTTTCTTCTTTTAAATTAGCGAGATCTATACCTAATAATTTTAATTTAATTTCATCATTTTCTCTTTTTATGGCTTCGATTTCAATTTCTAATTGCATGATTTTGCG
Organism: Flavobacterium davisii; assembly: GCF_019565505.1. GTDB lineage: Bacteria > Bacteroidota > Bacteroidia > Flavobacteriales > Flavobacteriaceae > Flavobacterium > Flavobacterium davisii. The sequence continues at coordinate 2,992,191 of NZ_CP067378.1, read as the reverse complement.
ATCTAAAACATCTAGTTCTTCTGGCTTAGAATTGATTTCCATGCGTAATTTAGAAGCGGCTTCATCCATTAAATCAATTGCTTTATCGGGTAAAAAACGATTTGTGATATAACGTTGGGATAGTTCTACAGCAGCTATAATTGCATCATCTTTGATACGTACTTTATGATGAGCTTCATATTTTTCTTTAATTCCTCGTAATATTGAAATAGCGCTTTCAATATCTGGTTCATCAATATTTATTTTTTGAAAACGACGTTCTAGGGCTTTATCTTTTTCAAAATATTTTTGATATTCATCTAATGTAGTAGCACCAATAGCTCTTAATTCCCCTCTTGCTAATGCTGGTTTTAATATATTTGCAGCATCCATTGCTCCTTCTCCACCTCCAGCACCTACTAACGTATGGATTTCATCTATAAACAATACAATATCTCCTCCTGCCGAGGTTACTTCTTTTACAACGGATTTTAAACGTTCTTCAAACTCTCCTTTATATTTTGCTCCTGCTATAAGGGCTCCCATATCTAAAGAAAAAACAATTTTATCTTTTAAGTTCTCTGGTACATCTCCATCTACTATTCGATGTGCTAATCCTTCTGCTATAGCTGTTTTTCCTACGCCGGGTTCACCTATGAGCATTGGATTGTTTTTGGTTCGTCTTGTTAATATTTGTAATACTCTTCTTATTTCTTCGTCTCTCCCTATAACTGGATCTAATTTTCCTGTTCTTGCTAATTCGTTTAAATTTTTAGCATATTTACTTAATGAGTTATAGGTTTCTTCCGCAGATGCAGATGTTACTCGTTCTCCTTTTCGTATTTCAGCGATAGCGCTCTCAAGCCCTTTTTCTGTAACGCCTTGATCTTTTAAAATCTGGGCTACTTTACTTTTTGATTTAAAAATAGCCAAAATGAGATGTTCTATTGAAACATATTCATCATTCATTTTTTTAGCTATATTGTTCGCTTCAATTAAAGTAGCATTTGCTTCGCGAGAAAGCATCAAATCTCCCCCTGATACTTTAGGAAAACTTTGAATGGTACTTTCTATTATTTTTTTAAAAAGTTCAACATTTACATTCAATTTTTTTAGTATAAAAGGAGCTACATTTTCATCTACTTCTAATATTCCTTTAAAAATATGTTCATTTTCTAATTGTTGTTGTCCGTAACCTTGCGCAATTTGCTGTGCTTTTTGTAAGGTTTCTTGTGATTTAATTGTTAAATTATTTAAGTTCATCTTATTTTAGTTTCAAGTTCAACATTTTTAATTTTAATCTTTTACTTAAGCTTGAAGTTTATTTTTATTTAGAATAGACAATTTATATTCCATTGTATTATTTAGGACAAAATGTCTATATTTAAAATAAAAAACAAACAAAAACAAGTCAAAATGACATATTCTAACTCTATTTACAGGTTGGAAATTTATTATAAGTAAAAAGACTTTAACCCAGATTTCAAGAAAGTATTGTTCTTTGACAAATGAGAACTAACTTATACTTGCGTGCTAAGCCTATCTATAAAATGATGAATTTATCCCCTCCTAAATTTTGGCTGAAATGTGAAAAAGCTTCCATTTGGAAGCTCTTTAAGACAATCAATAATCAAACACCATCTTATCTCGTATAGAATAATTTTAGCTAAGTTAGATAGAATTACGTATTAAAAATCTATTCCACTTTATTTTTCTTCCAATTCAAGCACGTACTCCCATTTTATTCACCAAAATAGTTGACTATCTCATCTTCTAAAATTTTTTGTGAGTATTTGAATTTATTCAAAGATTTTATTTTACAACGAAACCTAATGCAGAATCTAGATTTAAACACTCGTTACTTTGAGAAATTTTTTTTGTGCATTTATAACTTCTTTTTCCTTTTTTATCTTTACCACGAGGTCTAATGCGGAATTTAGGTTAAAGAAATACGATTTCTTGAATAAGCTATTTATAAAAAAATAAATTCATATCAAACATCTAAATCGAACAATTTTCTTAGAACATCTAAGGCAGGATTGATATCTCGCATTAATTGATATTTTTCCTCTGCTGTAAATGCTTTTTTTTGTTTCAATCGTCTCATTGAGTCTAATTTCTAGATTAATGGTGTGATTATGCAATTTACCTCTTAGATATCCCAAAAGGTCATGCTTTTCTCCTTCAAAATCTATTTTTGAACTTTCGTTAGGTAATTCATGAATAATGGTGGTTCCTTCTAAAATGGGATCATTAATTAACATCAAAGATTCTAAGATCTTATATCCTTTATTACCTAATTTTTGTGCATACTTCAACCATTGCTCTAACATTTCTGTTTCTGTAAACGGTTCTACAGGTAATTCGTCGTGCTGTTTTTGCTCTGGTTTTAGTTGCGCTTCTAATTCTTTTTAATCCTAATACTGGACAATGATAAAGAGGATAATTTAGGTTCTGTATTTTGAGGGGTTACAGATTTAGTTTCTATCTGTTGTTGAGTTATTTCAACTTTTTTTAATTCATCTTCAGTATTAGCAACTTGAGAAATTGGATTATGAACAACTGGTTTTACTTCTGTAATAGAAAAACTGGAATTTTTATAATAAGTGGGTGGAATTATAAATGAGTTAGCTTTTTTTTTCTCCATCAAAAGTGATAGAGGCTAACTGCATTAAACACAATTCTACTAAAAGTCGCTGATTTTGAGATGCTTTATATTTTAAATCACAATCATTAGCCAATTCAATACCTTGTAGTAAAAAATCTTGTGTTGCTTTTTGCGCTTGTTCTCCATATAACTTTTGAGCGTGTTCTCCTGCTTCTAACAATACTAGGGTTGCTGGATTTTTACAAACTAATAAATTCCTAAAATGAGAAGCCAAACCTGCAACAAAGTGATGACTATCAAAACCTTTTGCTAAAATTTCATTATAAGCTAATAACAAATCGGGAATTTTATTTTCTAAAATTAAATCTGTTACTTTAATATAGTACTCAAAATCAAGAACATTCAAATTTTCAGTAACAGCAGCTCTTGTTAAATTTTTTCCACAATAAGAAACCACTCGATCAAAAATAGACAAAGCATCACGCATAGCTCCATCTGCTTTTTGTGCAATTATATGTAAAGCATCGTCTTCAAATAGTATACTTTGACTTCTTGCTACTTCTGCTAAATGTTCTTTAGCGTCTTTAACTGTTATTCTCTTGAAATCAAAAATTTGACAACGAGATAAAATAGTTGGTATAATTTTATGTTTTTCCGTTGTAGCGAGTATAAATATAGCATGTTTAGGAGGCTCTTCTAATGTTTTTAAAAAAGCATTAAAAGCGGCAGTTGACAACATGTGTACCTCATCTATGATATATACTTTATATTTACCTGTTTGAGGGGGTATACGTACTTGATCTATTAAATTACGAATATCATCTACTGAGTTATTAGAAGCCGCATCTAACTCAAATACATTAAAAGCAAAATCTTCATTCGGATCATCATATCCTTCTTGATTAATTTTTCTTGCTAAGATTCGAGCACAAGTTGTTTTACCAACTCCTCTTGGCCCTGTAAACAACAAAGCTTGAGCTAAATGATTATTATCAATGGCATTTAATAATGTATTAGTAATAGCCTGCTGCCCCACTACATCTTTAAATGTTTGAGGTCTATATTTACGAGCTGATACAATAAACTGTTCCATAGATAAAAATGAATTACAAATATAACAGATTAAACCTATAGCTTCCAAAAGGAAATTTCTTTTTATTTATTTTAATTTATACACAAGTGAATTCACTAATCATCGCTAATAAATTAATAGTAGTTAACAAAAAAGTATTCTAAACAAAAACAAATAGAAATAAGTATAAATTAGGAAAGGCTACACTCCTTTGTTTTCTTATTAAATTTAAATGATACTAATTTATTCTGCATTAAAATGATTTTAAATCTAAAAAAACATTCCATTTTTATTCTGACACTGTAAAGTTTTTCGTGTATTTTCACAATTTCTTCATCTTTTTTGTTTTATCATATATTACATAACCTATCTCATCTGCAAGACTTAAACACTTGAATTTTCTAGTTTATTTTATAAATTAAATTTTTAATCTATCAATTCCATAATTATATCAATTCTATTCTTAAATTTGCACAGCAGGTCGCCTTATCGCTTCTTAAAATATTTAAGGGGAGGAAAGTCCGGACACCACAGAGCGAGCATAGCGGGTAACGCCCGTCACTTTAAAGAAATTTAAGGGAGGACAAGTGCAACAGAAAGGATGTACAGGTAATGCTGTAGTGAAATCAGGTAAACTCTATGCGGTGAAATGCCATGTATATCAGCAGTTAAGGGTTGCTCGCCCGTTGCTGAGGGGTAGGCAGATGGATCAAATTAGCAATAATTTGACTAGATAAATGATAAGGACATATTTTTTATGTACAGAATCCGGCTTACAGATCTGCTTTTTTTACCTAATCTTCAACTTTTGGAATTGACCGTATTTAAAAAAATAAAAAGACCAACTTTAAAAAGTTGGTCTTTTTTATTTTTATGACAAAACAAGATAAGGTTTATTATTAAAACGTTTCAATACTTCCTAAAAATGAAAGAAAGCACCTCTATTCTTGGGGATAAGAGGCACTTCTCAATCAAATAAACAAACTAAAAAACTAAACTATCATGAATTTATTTTCAGATTTATTAAAACTCTAAAAACAAATGTTGTTTTGATTTCTGATACAAATATAAAACAATTTTCGATTAAAGAGCAAATAAAATCGATAAAAAACATAATTTTATTTAAAAAAATAAGAAATACCTTACAAAAATAATGATTTTAAGGTGATAACCTATCCATTTCCCAAGTAAAATCCTCTTTTAGTTTGTATCTAATTCGATCATGTAAACGATTCGGGCGTCCTTGCCAAAACTCTACTTCTTTTGGTTCTACTAAAAAACCGCCCCAATAATCAGGCCGAATAATTTCTTTTCCTTTTAAATCTATTTCTAATTCGTATAGCTTTTGATCTAAAAAGGCTCTACTTGGAATTACTTCACTTTGTTTTGAAACAATTGCTCCTAATTTACTACCATCGGGTCTTGAATCAAAATAGGCGTCTGAAATGGATGCTGTTACTTTTTTGCTTTTCCTTTTATAATTACTTGACGTTCCATCGAATGCCAAAAAAAAGAAAGACATATATTGGGATTTATACTAATTGCTTTCCCTTTTTCTGATAAATAATTGGTATAAAAAATGAACCCTTCTTCGTTGTATTTTTTTAACAAGACTACTCTTGCCTTTGGAAAACCATCTAATCCTATTGTTGAAACAGTCATAGCATTTACTTCGTCTACTCCTCCAAATTCTTCTACTTCATGAAACCAACGGTGAAAAAGATTTATAGGATCTTCTGGAATATTTATTTCCAACAATTCACTTTTTTGATATATTTTTCTATAATTGCTTAAATCTTCCATTTTATTCTTATTTATTGTCGTCTTTTATTATTTAAGAAATACCTATTCTATTTTACCTGTTTACTTAAAAAAACTAACGTAGTTACTTACTTATTTTTCTTTCTAGTTTTTAAAGTTAATTTGAATGGTTTTTAAACTCTTTTTAAACCAAATTATGCACTAGAAATTTATTCCAAATAAACAAGAACTTTGAATCTAAAAAAGCATTCTTTTTGCCTTTTGTTAGATTGTCTTAAAAGTTTAAAATCTTATTATTTATACAACAGGAGAAATAACATAATTTTGATAACATGACTTCTCCCTTTGGTCGAAGTGACAAACAACGCGTTAAGTTACGGCTTTTGTTCCCACAACTGCAAAAAAAATTTCTGTGTTTTTATTTCCTTTGCCTTTTCATATTCACCACGAAGTCTAATATACAATCTGTGTTTAATCTAATATCCTTACTACATTGTAAAAGAATAGATTTTTTTCAACATCTATTTAGTATAGTATGTATATTATAATGCTATATGTAAAAATAAAAAGTTTAGAGTTATCTTTTTATAATAATTTTATTTGGAATTTAAGTTTTTATTTAGAAAGATTTATTAAATAACTCTAAACTTCAGGAGAGGTGATTTAACAATAACTTCATCGCATTTTTCTGAAGTTTTCAATTCTTTTTCATTTATTTAAAATTCTATTTTATTAGAACTAACAAGGTGAATTACTTCGCTATCTTTACTTAAATGGGAATGATCTGAAATATAAAAATACTTTTCGCCCTTCTACTCCTACCTCACAAACTTATAGTATTGGTGATTTTTTTATGTATTCATATTTTCACTTGTAAAGTTTACTATTAACTACAAGATATAAAGTTAATTTTATTCTTACAATCATCACCTTCAAATTAACAGTCGTTATAGACTTAAAAGAGTTTTAAAATTTAAAATTAACACCATCATCGCCTAGTAATACATTTTTAAATACAGTTTCTGCCTCTTTTTTAAAAGGCTTTATAGATTCATAACGAGTGGAATAATGTCCTAAAATTAATTTTTCTGCATTAGCTTGTTGAGCAATTTGAGCGGCTTGCTGAGCGGTTGAGTGCATTGTTTTTTCGGCGATATGTTCTTCTGTATTTAAAAATGTAGACTCATGATAAAGGACTTGCACTCCTTTAATGATAGGCACTATACTTTCATCGTATTGTGTATCAGAACAAAAAGCATAGCTTTTTGATTTAGGAGGATCAAGGCTTAAAACATGGTTTGGAACTACGGTACCATTATCTAAGACAATATCGTGTCCGTTTTTTATATTTTGAAAATAACAAGTCTCTATTCCATATTCTTGTATTTTATCTACATTTAGTTTACGTTCTTTAGTTTTTTCTGTAAATAAAAATCCGTTTGTATAAACTCTATGTTTTAAAGGAATTGTTCGTACTATTACTTTTTTATCTTCATATATAATTTCGGATTGTTTAGATTTAAGTTCTACAAAATTTAGCTCGTACTGAGGCCATGAATTAGCTAAACGAAGTTGTAGCTTAATAACCTCTTTTATCCCGACGGGACCGTAAATGGTTAACGAATTATGTCGGTTAAGCAAGGTAAAAGTAGAAATTAATCCTATTAACCCATAAAAGTGATCTCCATGTAAATGAGAAATAAAAATTTGATTAATAGCTGTAAAACGAATTTTATTTTTTCGTAACTGAGTTTGTGTTCCTTCTCCACAGTCAATTAAAAATAATCGATTACTAATTTCTAAAACTTGTGATGTAGGATTGGTAAATGTCCTAGGGGTAGCGGCATAACAACCTAAAATAGTTAAATTCATCTAAATTATATAATATCATAAAATTTGCAGTTTTAAAGATCGGAAGAAAAATAAAACTGCAATGTCTTTTATTCTCCTTTTCTTCTATTTCGCTCTCTTTTAATCAGAGTCAGTTCTCTACTTGTTTGACCTGCAACTGAAGTGTTTTCTTCTGCTCTTCTAATTAAATAGGGCATTACGTCTTTAACGGGGCCGAAAGGTAAATATTTAGCCACATTATAACCATTAGCTGCTAAATTATAGCTAATATTATCGCTCATTCCGTATAACTGACCAAACCAAACTCTAAAATCATCCTTCGCTATTCCTTCATGCACCATCATTTCCATTAGTTTATATGAGCTATCTTCATTATGAGTTCCTGCAAAAATGGCCATTTTGTCTATATGTTCCATCATGTAAGCTACGGCATCGTTAAAATTAGAATCGGTTGCTTGTTTGGATTCGCATATTGGACTTTTATAGCCTTTTTCTTGTGCTCTTGCATTTTCTTTTTCCATATAAGCACCACGAACTAACTTCATTCCTATATGAAATCCTTCTTTTTCGGCTTGAGCATGCAAATTTTTCAAATATTTCAAACGATCCCAACGATACATTTGTAGTGTATTATATACTATGGCTTTTTCTTTGTTATACTTTTGCATCATTTGCGCTACCAAATTATCAGCCGCATCTTGCATCCAACTTTCTTCTCCATCAATTAATAGCGCTATATCATTTTCATGAGCTGACTTACACACTTTATCAAAACGCTCTTCTACTCGTTTCCACTCTGCTTGTTCTGATTCGGTCAATTCTTCTCCTTCGCCTATTTTTTGATATAATTCAAATCGTCCGAATCCAGTAGGTTTAAAAACAGCAAAAGGGATTGCTTTTTTTTCTTTTGCAAAAAGAATAATTTTTAAGGTCTTATTCATTGCATCATCAAAAGCTGACTCGTCTTCTTTTCCTTCTACAGAGTAATCTAAAACAGATGAAACACCTTTTGTAAACATTTTATCCACTACTGGAATACAATCGTCTTCAGAAACGCCTCCACAAAAATGATCAAAAACAGTAGCTCTAATTAAACCTTCTACTGGTAATTTTGCTTTTAGAGCAAAATTGGTTACTGCTGTTCCTATTTTAACCAAAGGTTCTGAATCAATAACTTTAAACAAAAAATGAGCCCTTTCTAACTCCGTATCGCTTTTTAGGCTAAAAGCATTTTGTGTATTATCAAATATTTTTTTCATTGGTGTTTTAATTTTTTATGCAAATATAGCATGAGAATTTTATTATTTTTGTTAAACAAAAAAAAAACAAGCATGAGCTCTGAAGACCTATCTCTAGAAAATAGTAATTATAATTTTTCCTTTGAATCAATCTTTGTGGTCTTAACTCTTAGCATTTATTTATTACTTGATTTTGTCCCAGTATTAAACTCAATTGATGTAGCTGGTTTTCAATGGTTAACAATGTCTATATTAAATGTAGGTATAGGATATTTTGTGTTCCATTTTATTAAAAGCGAAAACTTAAAAGAATTAAGAACTTTTAAAGTTAATAATATAATTATTCTATACTCAATATTCCTTTTCTTCTCTGGGATTTCGATTTTTTATGCACCTAATTTTTCTGAAGCTATTTTAACTTTTAATAGATTAATTCTAATTGCTTTTTTAGTTTTTACTCTTAAACTTTTTAGCCAAATAAAAATATTTTTTTTACCAAACCTTTCAATTGCAATTAGTATCATTGCGTTTTTTCAATCTTTTATTGCTTTTACTTCATTTATTTCTAAAGTAAATGAAGCTCCTCTAAATGAAATTTATAATATTTTGACCCAAAACTCAGGTAATATTAATATTTTTTCTGCAACATTGGTTTTTAAAATCCCATTCATATTATATGGGATTCATTATTTTACAGGAATAAAAAAAGTTTTTTTCTCTTTAACTTTTATTCTTGTTTCAATTATTCTTTTTTAACTCTTTCTAGGAACGAGTATCATAAGTCTCTTAATAGTTTCTGTATGTTTTATAATAGCTTCATTAGTCAAAAAAAATAATCTTATTAATACCTTTATAGTATTAATAGGGTTATTTATTGCTTTTGGTTTTCAAACAAAATATTTAAAATATTTACCTAAGAAAGGCGTGATTGAAGTGTATATGAGTGATGCAGAGTCAGACGCAACAAGTGGACGTATATATCTTTGGAAAAACACAATAGAAATAATTAAAAATTCACCCTTTTTAGGAACAGGACTGGGTAGTTATAAGATTGAGTCAATTCCTTATGAAAGTAAACAAAGAACAACATGGTCAATCTCAAAATATTCGCATAATGATTTTTTACAAACTGCAAGTGAAACTGGAATAATTAATGGTTTAATCTATTTAAGCTTATTTTTAATAATTGCTTGGAAGTCATTTAAAATTCTTATAAAAAAATCAACAGAAAGTGATACTTTTTGGTTGGCTCTTATTGTTTTTACTTCTGTTTTTGCTTACGGTTTTGACTCTTCATTAAATTTTCCAAAAGAAAGAATAATTACTCAAATTCATTTTGTTATAATAACTTTCTTATTCTTTATTCTTACAAGAGATTTGAAAGAATTTTTCGTAGTGAAAACAAAAAATATATTAGTTATTTTTATTGTATTTTCTGTTTTAACAATATATCCAAACTACCTACAACATAAATCACTACAAGGACAAAATGAAATTGTACTCGATGAAAACAAATTAACTTTGTCTTCATCAAAAGTAGATGAAATTTTACCTAGTTTCCCTACACTAACCACACTAGGTTATCAAATAGACGCGGTAAAAGCAAGGTATTTAGAAAAAGAAGGGCATTTTGATCAAGCTATACAATTACTGAATAGTTCTAGAAACCAAAATAAGAATATGATGATAAACGAATCTATATTAGCAACTATTTATACCAAGAAAAATATTACTGATAGTATTAATACTAATTGGGAAAAATGCTACAAAATGTTTCCATTATATGAACCTTTCTTCGCAAATCATTTAAATATTTTATCTAAAAGGAAAGACACTATAAAGTTAAAAGAAGTAGTAAACTATATTAAAACCTTAAATTATTATCCAAAACTTATTTATATAGCTACAAAATATTTAAAAGAAGCAAATATTTCTAATAACGAGATTAAAAAAATGTATAAAGATGTTATAAAAAAGCACCCTAAAGACAGCCTCATAAATATTATTTCAAAAGTAATAGAACAAAAAGACAAAATTGATACTAATGAAGCGGACAAAGAAGCTATGTTCTTAAATAAACTAAAATCAATTCGTTCTGACAACTGGGAAGCTCAACTGAATACATATATCGAGTTAGAAAAAATAAATCCAAAGAAAATAATTTACACTGAAAATATTGCAGTTTGTTATTATCAATTAAAAAAATATAATTTTGCAATCCCCTATCTAAAGAAAGTGATAGACTCTAAAATCTTTAAAAATGGTAAATCAGAATATATAATTGCTGCTTGTTACCATTACATGAAACAATCTGAACTGGCTTGTAATTATGCTCAAATGGCACTGAATAATAATTACATCCCTAAAGACTGTAAAGAAATTATGATAAAAAATTGCACAAAATGATTTCAAAAAAATCTACAATCCATTTTTTAGATGGAAACTATTTACTTTTAAATCAATTTCTAAAAGAAAATAATTTTTCAAAAATTTTCATCATGGTAGATGAAAATACGAATGAATATTGTCTTCCTTATTTTTTACCGAAATTGGAAACCGAAATTGAATTTGAAATTATTGAATTAGAGGCGGGTGAAGAAAATAAAACTATAGAAACTTGCATAAGTGTTTGGGAAGCTTTAACTGAATTAGGCGCTGATAGAAAGACGCTTATTATTAATATTGGAGGTGGAGTCGTAACAGACATGGGAGGCTTCATTGCCTCAACTTTCAAAAGAGGTTTAGCATTCATCAATATTCCGACCACTTTATTAGCCATGGTGGACGCTTCTGTAGGAGGAAAAAATGGAGTAGATTTAGGAGGTCTAAAAAATCAAATAGGTACTATTACGCAACCCGAAATGGTTTTAATAGACACTTCATACCTTCAAACATTATCACAAAGAGAAATGCGTTCAGGGTTAGCTGAAATGTTAAAACACGGATTAATTGCTCATAAAGAACATTGGAATAAATTTAAAAATTTATCCGAAATCCATTTTGATAGTTTTGATAGCTTAATAAAAGAATCGGTATCTATAAAAACCAAAATAGTATTAGAAGACCCTAAAGAACAAGGAATAAGAAAAACCTTAAATTTTGGTCACACTCTCGGTCATGCTATCGAAACTTACTTTTTAGAAACACCTTCTAAAGAAAGACTATTACACGGCGAAGCCATTGCTTGTGGTATGATTTTGGAAAGTTATTTATCATTTAAAAAAGAGCTTTTATCCATAGAGGAATATCAAGAAATAAAACGTTTAATACAAAACATATATTCTCCCATTTCTTTTGAATCTGATGAAATTAATACAATCATTAATTTATTAATTCACGACAAAAAAATGAATTTGGAAAGATACAATTCAGTCTTCTAAATTCTATCGGTCAATGCGTAATAAATCAAACGGTAGAAGACTTAGATATATTAACTGCTTTTGATGATTATAAAATTTAATTTTTTTAAAAATTTTCTTTGGAGTAAAAAGTTATTATTTTTTATTTTTGCCTGCTATGGATGAACCCCTTTATACCGAACTAGAAATCATTTTTGCGAATATTCGCATTTGAATAAATTGTATAGAGTTTTTTTTATTAATTTTAATTTACAATTTATTTATAGCTAAATGAATACAAAATATTTCGACTTAATCAATCAAACATTTTATTTTCCTCAAGAAGAATTTACTTTAAACAAAGACCATCTTCAGTTTCATGGTATTGATCTAATGAAATTAGTAGAACAGTACGGTACTCCTTTAAAGTTTACTTATTTACCTAAAATTTCTCAAAACATTAACAAAGCCAAAATGTGGTTTCGTAATGCTATGGAAAAACACGGCTATGAAGCTAAATATTATTATTGTTATTGTACTAAAAGTTCACATTTTGAATTTATCTTAAATGAAGCTTTAAAAAACAATATTCACATAGAAACCTCTTCTGCCTTTGACATTAATATCGTTGAAAAATTAATGGAAGATGGGAGAATCAATAAAAATACTTTTGTTGTTTGTAATGGTTTTAAACGTGGACAATACGTTACCAATATCGCTCGATTAATCAACAATGGTCATAAAAATACCGTTCCCGTAATTGATAATTTTGAAGAATTAGATTTATTACAAGAAGAAATTGACGGTAAATTCAAAATAGGTATTCGTATAGCAGCAGAAGAAGAACCTAAGTTTGAATTTTATACTTCTCGTTTAGGAATAGGTTATAAAGATATAGTTCCTTTTTACAGAAAAAACATTCAGGATAATAAAAAAGTCGAACTAAAAATGCTTCACTTTTTTATTAACGCTGGTATACGCGATACAGCTTATTACTGGAACGAGTTACTAAAATGTATGAAGGTTTACATAAATCTAAAAAAAGAATGTCCTACTTTAGATAGTTTAAATATTGGTGGTGGATTCCCTATTAAAAACTCTTTAGCATTTGAATATGACTATCAATACATGGTAGATGAAATCCTAAACCAAATTAAAATCGCTTGTGATGAAGCAGAAGTACCTGTTCCTCATATATTTACCGAATTTGGATCTTTTACAGTTGGAGAAGCAGGAGGAGCTGTCTATCAAGTACTATATCAGAAAAAACAAAATGATAGAGAAAACTGGAACATGATCGATTCTTCCTTCATTACGACATTACCTGATACATGGGCAATAAATAAGCGTTTTGTCATGTTAGCTGTAAATCGATGGAATGATACTTATGAAAGAGTGCTATTAGGAGGCTTAACATGTGATGGAGACGATTATTATAACTCGGAACAACACATGAACGCCATTTATCTTCCTAAATACAATAAGGAAAAACCTTTGTATATTGGTTTTTTTAATACAGGTGCCTATCAAGAAACCATAGGAGGGCATGGAGGTTTACACCACTGTATCTTACCACAACCTAAACATATCTTGATTGACAAAGATAAAAATGGCATTTTTGCAACAGAAGTTTTTTCAGAAGAACAAAAAGCTGAAGAAATACTAGAAATACTAGGTTATAACAAAAAATAAAAACAAAAAATACAAACACAAACAATAAATAAAAATGAGTAAAGGACCTATTAGTCAATTTATTGAAAAACATTATCTTCATTTTAATGCAGCTGCCTTGGTAGATGCCGCTAAAGGATATGAAGAACATTTGTTAGACAATGGTAAAATGATGATTACTTTAGCAGGAGCTATGAGTACTGCTGAATTAGGTAAATCATTAGCCGAAATGATTCGTCAAGACAAAGTACACATCATTTCATGTACCGGAGCTAACTTGGAAGAAGATATTATGAACCTTGTTGCTCATAATTCATACAAAAGAGTTCCTAACTACCGTGATTTATCACCACAAGAAGAATGGGACTTATTAGAAAATCATTACAACCGTGTAACTGACACTTGTATCCCAGAAGAAGAAGCCTTCCGTCGTTTACAATCACACTTATATAATATTTGGAACAAAGCAGATAAATCAGGTGAAAGATACTTTCCTCATGAATTTATGTATCAAATGATTAATTCTGGTGTCTTAGAACAATATTACGAAATTGATCCTAAAGACTCTTGGATGGTAGCTGCTGCTGAAAAAAATCTTCCAATAGTTGTACTCGGCTGGGAAGACAGTACAATGGGTAATATATTTGCTTCTTATTGTATAAAAGGGGAATTTCAAGCTACCACAATGAAAAGTGGTGTAGAATATATGATGTGGTTAGCTGACTGGTATACTAAAAACTGCGAAGGAAAAGGAATAGGTTTCTTCCAAATTGGAGGTGGTATTGCTGGTGACTTCCCTATTTGTGTAGTTCCTATGTTATACCAAGATATGGAAATGCATGATGTTCCTTTTTGGAGCTATTTCTGTCAAATTTCAGACTCAACCACTAGTTATGGTTCGTACTCCGGTGCTGTTCCTAATGAAAAAATAACTTGGGGTAAATTAGATATTACAACTCCAAAATTTATTGTTGAATCTGATGCAACTATTGTTGCTCCATTAATTTTCGCATACGTTTTAGGTCAATAAAAAAAAGATTATCCCCAATTTATGAAAAGAGTTATTGTAGATTATTCAAAGCTTACAAGTGAAATTTTAAACCTTCTAGTAGAAAAGTTCCCTGAAGGTTATGATGATTCTGACATCATTCGCTTTAAAAATGCTAAAAACGAAACAATCGAAGCTGTTGAAGTTAGAACTGAAGATACTATTTATTTAGTAAAAGTAAGCACTAAATTAGCAGATCGAATTGTTAACTTTGATGACGATGACGATATGGATGGTGATGATACACTAGACGCATTAAAAGATTTAGAAATCGATTCGGATGAAGCATCGGATGAAGAAAAAGAGGAGCAATCTGAAGACGAAGATTCTGATGAAGACGAAGATTCTGATGAAGACGAAGGCGAAGAGGAGGAAGACTAACTAAGCAAGAACAAAGAAGGTTGCCTATTTTTAAAATTACACCAAAAAGTTAGATAATTTTAATGAGAATGAGAATACCTAAAAGTAAGTAATAACTTAACGTCTAACTTATTACTTCAACAATAAGAAAAGTCGCATTATCAAGTTATATTATTTCTCCCTTTGAAAGAAAAACTTTCTTAGGGAGAAATTCTTTTAGGAAAGTGACATTCCTTTTTACATCAAATTCCGCACAGATTCGAACGAAATAAATTGGCGAAGCAAATTATCTATTCATTCTACTTTATTTTTTCTAATTTAAACAGGCACTCCAATCTTAACCATCAAAATAGGTCACATTTTTTCTTCTAAAATTTTCCGTGAGCACTTGAATTTATTGATTTTTTTGTTTCTAAACGAAGTATAATCTAGAATCTGGATAAAAAAACACCCCTTTTTTTCTTACTGATATGGGTAAAAGCAGTAATTTAATGACTGATTTTTCTTCCTTCAAGCAAAGAAAAAGATCTAAAAAATCAGTATTCAACACCTAATCTATCACTTATATAACAGGAGAAATTATCAACTATATAATCTCTCCTTTTGTCTGAAATGAACAAGAGTACAGACTTTTAAGACAACTTAATTGAAAGCAAAAAATGGGGTAATTTTTTTAAATTCAAAGTCCTTTCTATTTATAATACATTTCTAACACACAATCTGGGGTAATCAGATTTTATGAATGCTATTTGAAGAAGTAAAAATTGAAAAGCACTACATTCCCGTTAAATATTTAAAATATGTCTAATAAAAATTTTTCATTAAAATATAAAAGACCTAAGCCTTTACTTATAAATTTGTCTAACGATAATGTATTTATGAAAAAACTATTTTCTTTGAGTCTTCCTTCTCTTTTCTTTCTACTTATTTATAAAATTAAAACCCTAAATCACGTTCTATTTCTTCCATTTCTATTATATCATGTGCCTCCAACAAAGTAGGAACAACCAAAATATTTTCAGGAACTTCACTAAAATCAATTCCTTTAGCCACTAAAACAAAAGATTTCTTTAAAGCTTTATGTTTATCTGATAATTCTAAAAAGAACTAATAGCATCTAAATTAATTGAATCATCATGGGTAATGTCTATGATTAGATTAACATCTTTAAATGTATTATATTGGCTTGTCAATTTTTGTAAAAACACATCAAAACTTCCTTCTGTATCTTTTATAATAGCAGTATGTCCTTTATGATCTACTTTCATCATTCTTTTTTACACTAAATTAAACATTCATTTATTAAATAAAAAATATTTTATTTAATCTTCGAAGCTAACAAATAAATTACTGCCATACGAATTGCAACTCCATTTTCTACCTGATCTAAAATAACCGACTGTTTAGAATCTGCTACATCACTAGTTATTTCAACTCCTCGATTAATAGGACCTGGATGCATTATTACTATTTCTTTATTCAAAGAGTTTAATAATTCTTTGTCTAAACCATATTGCATGGTATATTCTCTAGTGGAAGGAAAATAGCTTACATCTAATCGTTCATTTTGTACACGTAACATATTTGCCACATCACACCACTCTAAGGCTTTACGTAAATTTGGCTCCACCCCTACTCCTAATTCGCGTATATAACGCGGAATTAATGTATTTGGTCCACATACTTTAACCTGCGCTCCTAATTTTTGTAGAGAGTAAATATTAGATAATGCGACACGTGAATGCAGAATATCGCCCACGATAACCACTTTTTTTCCTCCTACCTCTCCCAAACGTTCTCGAATGGTATACGCATCTAATAAAGCTTGTGTAGGATGTTCGTGTGCTCCATCACCCGCATTTACAATACTTGCATTTACATTTTTTGACAAAAACACAGCAGCTCCCGGTGATGAGTGACGCATTACCACCATATCTACTTTCATTGCTAAAATATTATTTACGGTATCAATAAGTGTTTCTCCTTTGGTTACAGAAGAACTTGAAGCTGCAAAATTAACTACATCAGCTGATAATCTCTTTTGAGCTAATTCAAATGAGAGTTTTGTTCGTGTACTGTTTTCGAAAAATATATTAGCAATCGTTATATCACGTAAAGAGGGTACTTTTTTTATTGGACGGTTAATCACTTCTTTAAAATGGTCAGCTGTTTCAAAAATCAACTGAATATCTTCTTCTGTAATATATTTTATTCCTAAAAGATGATTTACACTTAGTTCCTTCATTTTATTTAGTAATTATTTCAACTGAATCTTCTCCGTGGATTTCATGCCACTTTACTACAACTTTCTCATTATTGATAGCATCTACTTGACGACCTCTGTAATCTGGCTGTATAGGCAAATGACGACTAAAACGACGGTCGATCAACACTAACAATTCCACTTCTACCGGACGACCAAAGGATTGCATAGCTTGTAAAGCGGCATTGATACTTCTACCTGTATACAATACGTCATCAATAAAAATAACCTTCTTCCCTTCTATCAAAAAGTCGATTTGTGTTTTATTAGCTTCCAAAGTTTCGCCTCGACGGAAGTCATCTCTAAAAAAAGTAATATCTAAAAATCCAAGTGGAATATTTTTTATTTGATATTGTTGTTCTAGAATTTGTACTAACCGTTTTGCTAAATAAGTTCCTCTAGGCTGTATACCAATAAGAACAGTTTGAGAAAAATCGAGATGATTTTCAATAAGCTGACAAACCAAACGATGCAGTATAATATTTACTTCCTCTGAAGTTAGGAGCGTTTTATGACTCATATTGTGTTATTTCGTTTGGAGTGTAAATTTAGTCTTTTTATTTGAATTTAAACATATTTCTGATTTAAGAAATTAAAGCAAATACCAATTAAACTCAAATTTAGCATTGGATTCGAAGTAAATATTAGCCTATTCAACTTATTTTTATTCAAAAGAGCTTTACTCAATCCATATAACTTATTACGACAATTTATACACAAAAAAACCCCGCAAATGCGGGGCTTTTAATTATATAAAGAAATCAAAGATTATTTTTCTCCTCTTTCCATTTTAGCTTTTAATTCAGCTAAAGCGTCGATATCACCTAAAGTTGATTTCTCAGCCTGATTAGAAGTAGTTTTAGTTTCAGCTTCTTTAACTACTTTCTCTTCTTCTTCACGGAAGATAGCTGTATGAGATGCTACTACTCTTTTGAATTCTTTATTGAATTCAATTACTTTGAAGTCAGCAGTATCCCCTTTTTTCAATTTTTTTCCATCTTCTTTTTCTAAGTGACGTGTAGGAATGAAAGCTACAACATCATCACCGAAATCTACAGTTGCCCCTTTGTCAACCATTTCAGAGATAGTACCATTGTGTACTGTACCTACAGCGAAAGCATCTTCATGCTTATCCCAAGGGTTAGCAGTAGTTTGTTTGTGACCTAATGACAATTTACGTGCATCAACGTCTAATTCTAATACTACAACATCTAATTTATCACCTACGTTAACAAATTCAGATGGGTGTTTGATTTTTTTAGTCCAAGATAAGTCAGAAATGTACACTAAACCATCAATACCTTCTTCTAATTCTACGAAAATACCAAAGTTAGTAAAGTTTCTTACTGTACCAGTATGTTTAGAACCTACAGGATATTTAGAAGTAATATCAGTCCAAGGGTCGTTAGATAATTGTTTGATACCTAAAGACATTTTTCTTTCTTCTCTATCTAAAGTTAAGATAACTGCTTCAACTTCGTCACCAATTTTCACGAAATCTTGAGCTGAACGCAAGTGTGTAGACCAAGACATTTCAGAAACGTGGATTAAACCTTCAACACCTTCAGCAACTTCGATGAAAGCACCGTAATCAGCTAAAACAACTACTTTACCTTTTACTTTATCACCAACAGCTAAGTTAGCATCTAAAGCATCCCAAGGGTGAGCGTTTAATTGTTTTAAACCTAATTGGATACGTGTTTTCTCATCATCAAAGTCTAAGATAACAACGTTTAATTTTTGGTCTAATTCTAATACTTCAGATGGGTGGTTGATTCTTGACCAAGATAAGTCAGTAATGTGGATTAATCCATCTACACCTCCTAAGTCAATGAATACACCGTAAGAAGTAATGTTTTTAACAACACCTTCTAATACTTGACCTTTTTCTAATTGACCGATGATTTCTTTTTTCTGAACCTCGATATCAGCTTCGATAAGCGCTTTGTGAGATACAACAACGTTTTTGAATTCGTGGTTGATTTTAACCACTTTGAATTCCATCATTTTATTCACATATTGATCGTAGTCACGGATCGGTTTCACATCGATTTGAGAACCCGGTAAGAAAGCTTCAATACCAAATACATCAACAATCATACCGCCTTTAGTTCTACATTTCACGAAACCATTAACGATTTCACCAGACTCATTCGCAGCGATAACTCTATCCCATGCTTTGATTGTTCTAGCTTTTTTGTGAGATAATACTAACTGACCTGATTTATCTTCACGGATATCAATTAATACTTCTACTTTATCACCTACTTTTAAGTTAGGATTATAACGGAACTCGTTTAAAGATATAACACCTTCTGATTTTGCATTGATATCAACAATAGCATCTCTTTCAGTAATTCTAACAACAACACCTTCTACAACTTCTTCAGCACCTGTAGAAATAAAAGTTTTTGCTACTAAATCTTCAAACTCTTGTAAATTTTTAGCGTCTACTGCATCAATACCTTCAGCATAGTTATGCCAGTTAAAATCTGCTAAAAATTGTTCTTGTTCTTTTGTAATTTCAGACATGATCTGATTTTTAAATTTGTATTCTGTTTCTTCAGTGTTTCATTAAGCAGTAAAAAACAGAAGCGTTTTACATATAATTACTTGAATCCCTTTCAGATACACCTACTGCTAAAAGGTGTGCAAAATTACACATAATAAATTAATTAACAAATAGTTTTCTTTTTTACAAACAAAAAAAGCCGATTTTTAATAAAATCGGCTTTTAATAGTGTATTAGTGTATTCTTTTTTAGTGTGAAAAAGATTCTACATCTTTAGGATTGTGTTTATGTTTGAATAAAAAGGCAAAAGCTATTGCTATAATTAAGGCATAAATAGCAAAAGAAAACCAAATGCTATGCCAATCTCTTTGTCCATTGATTGTAAAATAGGCATCTATTACTTTTCCACTAATTAATCCTCCAAAAAATGAACCAAAACCATTTGTCATCATCATAAATAATCCTTGTGCAGAGGAACGAATAGAGGAATCTGTTGTTGTTTCTACAAATAAAGAACCTGAAATATTGAAAAAGTCAAATGCCATTCCGTATACAATACAGGATAAAATAATCATCCATAATCCACTCGCAGGATTTCCATAAGCAAATAACCCGAAGCGTAGCACCCAAGCCAACATAGAGATTAACATTACTTGTTTAATACCAAAACGTTTTAAAAAAAATGGAATTGCTAAAATAAATAGTGTTTCTGAAATTTGAGAAATAGACATGATTAAAGTAGAATTTTTCACAATCAAGCTATTAGCGTACTGAGGCATATTACCAAATTCCGACAAAAACACATCTCCATACATATTAGTTAATTGCAATGCTCCTCCTAAAAACATGGAGAAAACAAAAAACAATGCCATTTTATATGTATTAAATAACTTAAATGAGTCTAAACCTAATTTTTTAGATAAGGTAGCATTTTCATCCATCAAATTTTGAGGTTTACAAGCTGGAAGGGTAAACGAATAAATCCCTAAAATAATTGCTGTTAATGCAGAAATATAAAACATATTAGCAGACGCTTTATTTCCTGTTAAGTTAGTCGTCCACATGGCTAAAATAAAACCTACAGTACCCCATACACGAATGGGAGGAAAAACTTTAACTACATCAAAATCATTTTCTTTTAAAATAGTATATGCTACAGAATTAGACAAAGAAATAGTAGGCATGTAACACATCATAGCAGCAAAGATAACCCAATAAAAGGTGGTTGGATTATCTACTTGCGGAAGATAAGCCACACACAAACCTCCTAATATATGAAGTATACCATATAATCTTTCTGCATTTATCCATTTATCAGCCACAATACCCGTAATAGCTGGCATAATAATAGAAGATATTCCAAGTGTTGAAAATATGGCTCCAAACTCAGCACCACTCCATTGTTTGGTTCCAAACCAGTAATTCCCAACTGTAATTAACCAAGCTCCCCATACAAAAAACTGTAAAAAGCTCATTAAGGTTAGTCTAATTTTTATATTCATACGTTTTGATTTGGTTATTATATTCTAAAAAGCGGGTAAATCTATGAAAAAATCAGTACTTTCTGATGGTTCTATAAAAAAATATTCGCTTTTTTAAATTTTTGCTTTAATTATTTCCATAACTCTTTTAAATTGTTCTTCTCTTGTTAATTCTGAATTATCAATTTCTATTGCATCGGCTGCTTTAACTAATGGTGAATCTTTCCGAGTGGTATCTATAAAGTCACGTTCTAAAACATTTTCTAACACTCGATCATAGGAAACTTGTTGTCCTTTTTCTGTCAATTCATCAAAACGGCGTTGTGCTCGAACATTTGCTTTAGAAGTCATAAATAATTTAATTTCTGCATTTGGAAAAACAACGGTTCCTATATCACGACCATCCATAACGACTCCTTTATCAATTCCCATTTGTTTTTGTTGGCTTACAAGTCTAGATCGAACTTCTGATATTTCAGCAATTCTGCTTACATAGGTAGAAACTTCTAATGTTCTTATTTGCTTTTCCACATTAATTCCATCTAAATACATTTCGGCAAAACCGAGGCTTGAATTAAATTGAAAATTTAAGTTTAAACTTGGTAAAAGTTTTATTAATTGTTTAACATCAAATTGAAATTCATCAATTAAATTATGTTGCATAGCAAAATAAGTAACGGCACGATACATAGCTCCAGTATCTACATATACATATCCTAGCTCTTTTGCTATTTGTTTAGCTAAAGTACTCTTTCCTGTGGAGGAAAATCCATCAATTGCAATTGTAATTTTTTTCAATTTTTAAAGATTTATAGTTAATCCAAACATAGATGTATTGGATGCTAAAGTATATCTTGCATAAGAATAATCGAAACGAAATTTAGAAAAACGGATTCCTACTCCTGCTGAAAATCCTGCAAAAGTACGTTGTTCTAAAATTTTAAGTTCAGCTGCTCTTCTAAAATTATAGCTTATTCTAAAATTAATTCCTTTATCTGGTAAAAGTTCCGCTCCTAAAACTACATGACGCATAGCGTTTCCTAAAAAACTTATTTCTTCTTCTTTTACCACTCCATCTAAAGTTTGTTCGTTTCTTGCGGGGTTAGAAAATGCAAGTTGCCATTTTTGCAAATTATCTATTGTTAAATGCCATCTAATTGGCAAATGTTCCAACTTTTGTGAAACTCCCAACATCACTTCTAATGGTAATTTTTCTTGTATTCCGTTATAGGTTATGATTTGTGTTCCAAAATTTTTGACTAATAAAGCATAATTAACGGATTTTTGTTCGTCTAAATAATTAATTCCTATATCAGTAGCAATCCCAAATGATTGATAATTTTCTAAAGAAGAGGCTATCAGCTTAGCGTTTGCTCCTAAATACCAATCACTTCTAGGGATATTATATGCGTATCCTAAGGACATAGCTAATTCATTAGCTGTAAAACTACCTGTTTGCCCCCCAAATTCGTCTCTTCCATCAAATTTACCGTAATTAATATAGGATATTCCTGCATGAATTGTTTGAATATGCCTATCATAATTTAAAGCATAAGACGCTGTACCATAATTTATATCACCTAAATAGCTTCCGTAATTAACTGCTAATTTTCCATCCATTTCTTGATTCACAGAGGCTGGATTTAGCATCGGTTGATTTACATCATTGTCGTATATTGTAATAGCTTTCCCTCCTAAGGCTGCTTGTCTTGGAGATGTAGTTAAATTTAAAAAACGATAAACACCACTACCCCCTATTTGTGAATAGATAGGTAGAGAGATAATAAAAGCTAATAATAGGAATTTAGACTGCATCAAACATTGCGTTAAATTAATATTTGTAACGCTGCAGCGAAGATATTATTTTTAATAAAAAAACGGCTATTTTAACATAGCCGTTTTTCATCTTACAATTTTTTTGCATTTTTTGCTTTCTCTTTTGTTATTGCAATTTCGAGTACTTCACTCATTTCGCTTACATAATGAAAGGTTAAGCCTTCTAAATATTCCGGATTAATTTCATCTATGTCTCTTTTATTTTCTACACATAGAATTATCTCTTTTATTTTAGCTCGTTTAGCTGCTAGTATTTTTTCTTTTATACCTCCTACTGGTAACACTTTTCCTCTCAGCGTTATTTCTCCTGTCATGGCCAAGTTTTTTTGACTCTTTTTGTGTTAACAATGACACTAAAGAGGTTAACATGGCAATACCTGCACTTGGTCCATCTTTAGGAGTTGCTCCTTCTGGAATATGTACGTGAATATTATATTTTGTAAAAATATCAGTATCAATACCTAAACTACTTCCATTTGCTTTTACATACTCCATAGCAATCGTAATTGACTCTTTCATTACAGTTCCTATATTTCCAGTAAAAGTCAAGCCTCCTTTTCCTGCTGAAATAATTGACTCAATAAATAAGATATCTCCTCCTACACTAGTCCATGCCAAACCTGTAACAACTCCTGCTATTTCATTATTTTCATATTTGTCGCGTTCCATACGAGGTGCTCCTAACACTTTAATAACATCTTCATCTGTCGTTTTTACATTATACTCTTCTTCCATTGCTATCGATTTTGCAGCATTACGAACCATTTGGGCAATTTTTTTCTCTAATCCTCGCACTCCTGATTCTCTAGTATAACCTTCTACTATTTTTTCTATTTGTTTTTTACCTATAGAAAATTGTTTAGCGTTTAATCCATGATCTTTAATTTGTTTAGGAACTAAATGCTGTTTTGCTATTTCAACTTTTTCCTCTATTGTATAACCTGTCATCGTTATAATTTCCATGCGGTCTCTAAGTGCTGGTTGTACAGCTGAAATATTATTAGAAGTTGCAATAAACATGATTTTAGATAAATCGAATCCCATTTCTAGGAAATTATCATAAAATTCTTTGTTTTGTTCTGGATCCAATGCTTCTAATAAGGCAGATGATGGATCGCCACTATGACTGCTTGATAATTTATCTATTTCATCCAGAATAAAAACAGGATTTGATGATTTTACTTTTTTCAAATTTTGCAAAATTCGACCGGGCATTGCTCCTATATAGGTTTTTCTATGCCCTCTAATTTCAGCTTCATCACGCAAACCTCCTAAAGACATACGTACATACTCACGACCTAATGCTTCTGCAATAGAACGTCCAATAGAAGTTTTACCTACTCCCGGAGGTCCTGTAAAGCATAATATAGGGGACTTCATATCATTACGTAATTTTAAAACAGCTAAATGTTCTATAATTCGTTTTTTGATTTCTTCCATTCCATAATGATCACGATCCAATATCGTTTGGGCTCTTTTTAAATCAAAGTTATCTTTCGTGTATTCATTCCAAGGCAATTCTAAAAAAAGCTCTAAATAATTACGTTGAATACTAAAATCAGGTGAATTAGGATTTGTACGTTGTAATTTTTGCAATTCTTTTTCAAAATGCTCGCCTACTTTTTTCTTCCATTTTTTAGCTTTTGCTTTTTTACGCATTTCTTCTATTTCTTGCTCAGTAGAATTACCTCCTAATTCTTCTTGTATGGTTTTCATCTGTTGTTGCAAGAAATATTCGCGTTGTTGTTGATCTAAATCAAAACGAACCTTTGATTGAATATCGTTCTTCAATTCTAACTTTTGAAATTCGATATTCATATATTTTAATGTTTCTAAAGCACGTTCTTTTAGATCATGCATTTCGAGCAGCTCTTGTTTTTCTTCTGCCGTTAAATTCATATTAGAAGAAACGAAACTTACTAAAAAAGGATCGCTTTCTATATTTTTGATGGCAAAGGTTGCTTCTGTAGGAATATTAGGGCTTTCTTTAATAATTTGAATCGCCAACTCACGAATTGAATCTATAATTACATTCAATTCATTATCTTCTTCAGCTGGACGAATTTCAGGAACTTCTTTTATAGTAGCTCTTATATAAGGTTCTGTGGTTGTTACAGTATCTATTTCAAAGCGTTTTTTCCCTTGTAAAATAACGGTTGTATTACCATCAGGCATTTTAAGAATTTTTAAAATACGTGCTACTGTACCTATTTTATTAATTTGTTCCGCTGTAGGATCTTCATCTTCTTCATTTTTTTGCGAAACAACTCCAATGATTTTATCTAAAGCATTGGCATCATTTAGCAATTTTATTGACTTATCTCTTCCTGCTGTAATAGGTATTACAACGCCCTGGAAAAAGCACTGTATTACGCAAAGGTAAGATAGGTAAATCTACAGGTAGACTTTCTTTATTCATTTCTTCCTCATCTTCTGGTGTTAAAAGAGGGATTAATTCTGCTTCATGATCTATTTCCTGAAGTGACATATTGTCAAGTGTAATGATTTTTTGTTGTGACATATTGTAAACTAAGCCATTTTGACATTAAAAAAAAATTATTTGTATTCTCTTTACTATAGAAAATACAACAAAAAAAACTGATTTACAGATAGATATACACAAATAATAATCTATAAACCGAGTTAAACTTTCAAGGATTATGCCATACCTTCTAATCATTTGTGTATTTATTCCTTGGCACTCTTAAAAGTAATAATAGACCTATAATAAAAAAAACAGCTAAAAACAATACTGAGTTTCTCATTGTTCCTGTAATTTGATCTATAATTCCGTAAATAGACATTCCTATTACGATACCAATTTTTTCGGTTACATCATAAAAACTAAAATAGGATGCTGTATCTGTAGTTTCTGGTAAAAATTTTGAATATGTAGAACGCGCTAATGATTGAATCCCTCCCATTACTAATCCTACGAATCCTGCTGTTCCATAAAACTGAATAGGCGTTTTTACGTAAAAGGCTACAATACATAAAATAGCCCAACATGTATTTAAAAAAATTAAAACTTTAATATTTCCAAATTTTCGCGAAGCTATGGACGTAAAATAGGCTCCTACAATTGCTACCAATTGAATTAACAAAATACTTATAATTAGTCCTGATGTTTTTTGACTATCGGTTTTCCAACTTATTTCTTCGGCTCCAAAATAAGTAGCGACTAACATTACTGTCTGAACAGCCATAATAAAAACAAAATAACTAGCTAAATATCGTTTAAGTGCTAAATTTTTTTCAATTCTTTCCAAACTAATTGCAATTCATGAAAACCATCTAAGATTACAGCTCGTGTTACTTTATTTCCTGTACTTATTCCTTTAGGAAGATAATAATAGGTAATATGACTAAATCCTATCCACCAAATACCTGTCATTACAAAAGAATAACGCATCATATCTATTGCTTTTTCATTAGAATCGACACTCATTACCATTCCTAAATTAACTAACAACAAAAGGGTACTTCCTAAATATCCCATTGAAAATCCACGTGCACTAACGGCATCTTGTTGTTCAGGATAAGCAATATCGGGTAAATAAGAATTATAAAAGACTAAACTTCCCCAAAAACCTATTAATCCCAAAAGATAGATTACAAAACTTAAAAAAAAGTTATCTGAATCAAACCAATATAAGCCTATACATGCTACACCTCCCATATAACAAAAAAAAACGAAGAAAGGCCATTTTATTTCCAACATAATCAGCTATTCCTGATAATATTGGTGAAATAAGAGCAACTATAACAAAAGCTATTGCCGTTACAAAAGAAATCACAGCAGTATCCTTAAAATGATATCCTAAAATATCAACATAGTGGTTTCCTCTGATCTTAAAAATAGCACTATAATAAATAGGAAAAATAGCAGAAGTTATGACTAAACTATATACTGAATTTGCCCAATCATAAAAAGCCCAAGCATTTAATAATTTTTTATCTCCTTTTTGAAGTGGTTGCATTTTTTTTTGATTTAAATTAAAAAATAAAAGCCCTTATTAGGGGCTTCTAAAGTAGTCTTTTTTATTTAAATACAACACCAAATTTGGCCGCTTCTATTTTTACATTAGGAATCCATTGTTTTAGATTGGTTATACGTGTTTCATTGCTAGGATGTGTACTCATAAACTCAGGTGGTGCTTGTCCATTTGATTTAGCAGACATACGTTCCCATACGTATACTGCATTTTCAGGATTATAACCTGCAATAGCCATCAGCAATAATCCTATTTGATCCGCTTCTGATTCATGAGCTCTACTAAAAGGCAACATTCCCCCTACTTGAGAAGCTAATCCATAATATTGCATAAACTCTGCCTGTTGTTGTTGAGACTTACTACTAGTGGCAATAGCAACTCCTATAGCTCCTGCTTGTTGTAACAAACCCGCACTCATACGCTGTTGTCCATGATTAGCGAGTGCATGTGCTACTTCATGCCCCATAACTGCTGCCATACCTGCTTCATCTTTCGTTATTGGCAAAATACCTGTATAAACTACTATTTTTCCTCCGGGCATACACCAAGCGTTTACTTCTTTACTATCTACTAAATTATATTCCCATGCGTAATTTTTCAAATAAGTCGAATTTCCATTTGCATTTAGCCATCTTTCTGCTGCTGTCTTTATTTTTATTCCAATATTTTCAACTCGTTTTGCTTCTGTAGTTCCTTTTATAACTTTATTTTCAGATAAAAATTGATTATATTGTTGAAATGCTGTTGGAAATATCTGACTATCTGGAACTAATGCCATAGTACTTTTACCTGTAAAGGGATTTTTAGCACAAGATATTATAAGAGATAAAATACTAAATGCGTATAGAATTCTTTTTTTCATTATTTTATTTTTTTTAAAAGGTAAAATTACAATTTTCAAAAAGTTTTTTCTTATAAAACCAGTAGAAATTCATCTATAAATACTTCTTTTTATCTAAATTATTTAGAGAATTTCTTTTTATTTCTTTAAAAAACAGTAAAACACCTAATAATTGAGTTCTGTTAAAAAACTAAATCCCCAAATTGGAATACTTCGATACAAGATTTTTGAATGTTATAATATAAAAACCTTACACTTGATAATAAAATTCGAATTTGAGTTATTATGTTTTATGAAGTTTTCAATTTTTCCGCGGATCTTAATCATCTATTTTTAATACCTTCTATCATGATTCATTAATTTGTATTAATTTAGCTCTAAAAACTATTATATTTTGAAAAAGAGGAAACAAAATAGCAACAGTGTACCTAAAACAATTATTTATACAGCAAAAGGATTTGCTTTTTTTTCTAAAAAATTAACTACAACGTTTTGCATTCGCTTGTTTACTACCCCTACGAAACATAAAACTCCAAAAAGAGAATGGCAGATGGTTCAAAAATCAAGAACAGAACCTCTTTTTATTCCTAAAATAAATAAACAGATAGAAGTTTATCATTATGGCGATAGCCCTAAAAAAGTTTTACTAGTTCATGGTTGGTCAGGAAGAGGAACACAGCTTTTCAAAATAGCGGATGAATTATTAAAAATAGGTTATTCTACAATTAGCTATGATGCTCCTCGGACATGGTAAATCAAAATCTAGTCCCACGTTAATAACCGAATTTATAGCTTGCAATTTTGAATTAGAAAAACAATTTGGTCCATTTGATTACGCTATTGGCCATTCTCTTGGTGGAATGTCTTTACTTAATTCTGTAAAGAGGGGATTACAGGTAAAAAAAATGGTGACAATTGGCGCTGCGGATAAAATTATTGACATTTTACGATCTTTTGTTATGCAATTAGGCTTAAAATCTGAAATTTCGGAACTCATGAAACAAAAATTTGAAACTAATTTTGGAGAACCCATAGACAACTATGATGCTGCTAATGCTGCTAAAGGAGTTATAATCCCAACTTTAGTTATACATGACAAGGATGACTATGAAGTTCCTATTAGTTGCGGAAAAGCCATTTATAATCAGTTACCTAATGGTTTATTTATTGAAACTGAAAAATTAGGCCATAGAAAAATATTAGGAAATGATGATGTAATTGCGCAAGTTATGCAATTTTTAAATTAATTTTAAAGTATTTAAACAACATCAAGTAAATATCCTAAAAGATCACAATCTTCTTTATTCCGGCCAAAGGAAGAAATTACATAATTTTGAGAATATGCCTTCTCCCTTTGGTCGAAGTGACAAACCATCTATTAAATTACGACTTTTATCTTGGTTCGGAAATCAGGAAAAATTTTCGTGCATTTTGTTTTCTTTTCCTTTTCATATTGACAAGAAGATTAATGCGTAATTTGGATTAAACCCTGATTCAGAAAGGAGTAAGGAACAAGGGGTTGAACCTTGATTTTTTTTAATTGGTTTTATTTGAATCTACGATAAAAAAAGACTGTCTAAAATAGATAATCACTTTAAACAGTCTTTTTTTTAAAATAAAATATTTTATTGGTAGATTCTAGCGCAAAGGTCTTTGTATTTTTCTAGAACTACTTTACGTTTTAGCTTTAATGTAGGCGTAAGCTCTCCTCCATCTATTGACCAAACATTGGGTGTAAGCTCTATTTTTTTAACTTGTTCCCAATTACCAAATTTAACATTAAGATGGTTTATTTCTTGATAAATTCTTTTAATAACTTCTGGATTTTGAACCAATTCTTCATTTGTTGAGCCAATATTTATATGATGAATGTGAGCCCATTCTCTAATAAATTCGAAAGCAGGTTGAATAATGGCTGCTGGCATTTTTTGTCCTTCGCCTATAACCATTATTTGTTCTATAAATCTAGATTGTTTAAATGTGTTTTCTAAAATCTGAGGAGCTACATATTTACCTCCAGAAGTTTTAAACATTTCTTTTTACGATCTGTTATACGTAAAAAACCATCTTTATCAAATTCACCTATATCGCCTGTATGGAAATAGCCGTTTTTAATCACGTCTTCTGTTTGTGCTTGATCCTTATAATATCCCATCATTAAATTAGGTCCTTTAAAAAGAATCTCGCCATCCTCTCCTATTTTGACTTCTATATTTTTGATTGGTTTACCTACGGTACCTATACGAAACAACCCATTACGCATATCATTTACAGATATAATAGGTGAAGTTTCGGTAAGACCATACCCTTCCACTACAGGCATTCCTGCTGCTGAAAACACACGAGTTAAACGAGTTTGTAAAGCGGCACTTCCTGAAACCATTATTTTCACATTTCCTCCTAATGCTTCTTGCCACTTACTAAATATTAATTTACGAGCAATTTTTAATTGAAATTCATACCACCAACCGTTTTTACCGTATGGTTCGTATTTCAAACCTAATTCAACCGCCCAAAAGAAAATTTTCTTTTTAAGTCCTGTTAATTCAGTTCCTTTTGCATAAATTTTATCATAAACTTTTTCTAATAGTCTAGGAACAACTGTAAATACATCGGGTTGAACTTCTTTAAAATTATCTGAAATTTTATCAATAGATTCTGCAAAATAAATTGAGATAGAATAATACTGGTAAATATATAAGATAACTCTCTCAAAAATATGACAAATAGGAAGGAAACTCATAGCTTTTGCTTGACCCCGGTTCTAGAGGGATTCTGTCAGAGCTATTTAAAACATTGGAGACTATATTGTTATGCGATAACATTACACCTTTTGGCTTACCTGTTGTTCCTGAGGTATAAATAATGGTTGCTAAGTCACTTGCTTTTACATTGTTTTTACGTTCTTCTACAAAATTTTGTGTATTTGTATCTTTCCCAATAGCTAATAAATCAGTCCAATTTTTTTCTCCTGAAATTTCATCAAATGTAAAAATTCCTACTAAATTAGGTAAATTAGCTTTAATAGAATTTAATTTATTTAAAACTTCTTTATCAGATACGAAACAATATTTTGATTCGGAATGGCTTAAAATGTATTGGTAATCTTGTTCTGATATGGTTGGATAAATAGGGACTGTTTGAGCTCCTACTTGCAATACTCCTATATCCATAATATTCCATTCTGTTCTATTATTAGATGAAATAATGGCTATTTTATCATCTTTTTGCACTCCCATGGTAATAAGTGCTCTTGAAACGGCATTTGCTTTATCTATATATTCTTGGGTAGACGTTTTAACCCATTTTCCTTGATATTTTGTAACTAACGCATCTGGTAAGTTGTTCTTTTCTAGCTGATAATAAGGAAAATCAAATAATCTTGTAATGTTCGTCATTATTAAATAGGGGTAAAGTTATAGTGCAAATTAATTATTTTTAACTTAAAATACAATTTTTATTCATTTTTTAAAATTAATTAATGAATAATTTACACATAAAATTCTTTTTGTTTGAATAATAGTATTCTTTTTTCTTTTTTTTTAAATAATATTCTAATTTATTTAATTTATCTATTTTGATTTATTAAAAAATTTCAAATCATAGAATAGATCTTGTAGTAAGCATAAAAGTATAGAAACTTTTTTGATTGAGTAAAAGGATGAGATTTTTTAAACTAAAAATCTTTGTATTTATTATAAACAAGACTTCTTCTTCTTAAATTATTTAGAACTATATGTAATTCAAACTTAAGAAAATGATCAATATCCCCACAAATATTCAATTAAAGAAGTTTATAATATAAACAAAATGAGCCTGACAAAATCAGACTCATTTTATTATATAATTCTAATATTATATTTTATAATTTATTGGATTAGTTTAAAATAAATTTTTCTATCAATGTTATTTTAATCAAAAGATTATCCTAATATTTCTTTTACTTTCTTACCAATTTCAGCTGGAGAATCTACAACATGAATTCCATTTTCTCTCATGATACGTTTTTTAGCTTCGGCTGTATCGTCAGCTCCTCCTACGATTGCGCCAGCATGCCCCATTGTACGTCCTTTTGGTGCTGTTTCACCAGCAATAAATCCTACAACTGGTTTACGATTGCCATCTGCTTTTATCCATTTAGCTGCATCTGCTTCTAATTGACCTCCAATTTCACCGATCATAATGATACAGTGTGTTTCTGGATCATTCATCAATAATTCAACGGCTTCTTTAGTAGTGGTACCAATAATAGGGTCTCCTCCAATTCCGATAGCAGTTGTAATTCCAAATCCTTGACGAACTACTTGATCTGCTGCTTCATAAGTAAGAGTTCCTGACTTAGACACAATACCTATATTTCCTTTTTGAAAACAAAACCAGGCATAATACCAACTTTAGCTTCTTCTGGAGTAATTACACCGGGACAATTAGGACCTACTAATCTACAACCTTTTCCTTTAATGTAATCATATGCTTTAATCATATCTGCTACAGGAATACCTTCTGTAATACAAATGATAACTTTAATACCTGCATCTGCTGCTTCCATAATAGCATCTGCTGCAAACGCTGGTGGTACAAAAATAATAGATGTATCTGCACCTGCTTGATCTACTGCATCTTTTACTGTATTAAATACAGGACGATCTAAATGTGTAGAACCTCCTTTTCCCGGGGGTAACTCCTCCTACTACATTAGTTCCGTACTCTATCATTTGTGAAGCATGGAAAGTACCTTCACTTCCTGTAAAACCTTGTACGATTATTTTTGAATCTTTATTTACTAAAACACTCATAATATGTGTATTGTTTGTTATAAAATATATGACGCAAAAGTAAACCTTTTACTCTTACTTTAAAATTATTTTTAAAAAGAATATTTGAAATTTTATATTTCATTAATCTTCTTAGAATAGGACTGAATTGAGAAGAATAAACTGATATTTTCTAAAATTTTGTTAACCAATAACAATCTATAATACTAAGATTTTTTATTCTTCATTTTGACTAAGCTTATTTAATATTTCTGGCATTTTTTTGAGGTTTGCTAATTGTTTAAATTTTTCACGCGATTCCTCTGCTGGTGTTCCAAAATAAGCTTTTGATCCTTCGAGTGATTTTGTAACTCCTGTTTGTCCCATTACCACTGCTTTTTCGCCTATTTTTATACCACTAGTAATTCCTACTTGCCCCCATAATGTAACTTCATCTTCTATAACAACACAACCTGCAATACCTGTTTGTGAAGCAATTAGACATTTTTTTCCTATTATGGTATCGTGTCCTATATGCACTTGATTATCTATTTTTGTTCCTTCGCCTATGGTGGTATCACCTGTTACGCCTTTATCAATAGTACATAATGCTCCTATTCCTACATTATCTTTGAGGACTACTCTTCCTCCTGATAATAATTGGTCAAATCCTTCTGGTCTTTTTTTATAATAAAAAGCGTCTGCTCCAATAATAGTTCCTGAGTGAATGATAACATTATTACCAATAATTGTATGATCATAAATGGAAACATTTGAATGAATCAAACAATTGGTCCCTATTTTTACATTATTCCCAATAAAGCAATTGGGTTGTATTATTGTATTTTCTCCTATTTGAGCAGTAGAAGCTATAGATGTATTAGAGGCTTGAAATGGTTTAAAATATTTTATAAGAAAATTAAAATCTCTAAAAGGATCTTCTGAAACTAATAAGGCTTTTCCCTCTGGACATTCCACTTCTTTATTTATCAAAATAATCGTAGCTTCAGATTGTAAAGCTTTATCATAATATTTAGGATGGTCTACAAAAACAATATCTCCAGATTGGACAACATGTATTTCATTCATTCCTAAAACGGGAAAATGAGCATCTCCTATAAATTTACAATTTATAATAGATGCTATTTCCTCTAAACGATATTGTCTAAGAAACTTCATTATTCCTTAACACGCTCCATATAAGCGCCTGTTGCTGTATCAATTTTGATTTTATCTCCTTCATTAATAAACAAAGGTACGTTTACTTGAGCTCCTGTTTCTACAGTAGCAGGCTTCGTAGCATTTGTTGCTGTATTTCCTTTTACTCTCGGTTCAGCATAGGTTACTTCTAAAACTACTGAAGCTGGCATATCTACAGACAAAGGCATTTCTGTTTCTGTATTGATTTGCACCATTACGTTAGTTCCTTCTTTTAACAAATCAGGAGCATCTAAAATATCCTTATTTAAAGTTATTTGCTCAAAAGTTTCTTGATTCATAAAATGAAACTCTGACCCTTCGTTATATAAATACTGAAAAGTGTGAGTTTCAACTCGTACTACTTCAATTTTATGACCTGCTGAAAATGTATTATCTAATACTTTCCCAGAAGTTAAAGATTTTAATTTAGTTCGAACGAAAGCGGGTCCTTTCCCTCGGTTTTACATGTAAGAATTCAACTATTTTAAAGATATCGTTATTATACTTAATACATAATCCGTTTCTAATGTCTGCCGTACTTGCCATTTTATTTTACTATTTTTAAATATTTCCTGTATAACCTTTCATAATTCCTCTAGATGAATTTCTAATAAAATCAAGAATTTCATCTCGTTCTGGAGTAGCTGTCATTTCTGCTTCGATGATAGCTAACGCTTGGGTTGTATTGTAATTTTTTTGATATAAAATTCTATATATATCTTGAATTTCTCTGATTTTTTCGGTAGAAAAGCCTCTTCTTCTGAGTCCAACTGAGTTAATTCCCACATAGGACAATGGCTCCTTAGCTGCTTTTGTATAAGGTGGTACGTCTTTTCTAACGAGTGAACCTCCTGAAATCATAGCATGATCACCAATAGAAATAAATTGATGCACTGCTGCTAATCCTCCAATTACAGCATGATCTCCTACTGTAACATGCCCTGCTAATGCTACTCCATTTACTATTATGGCATTATTTCCAATATGACAATCATGTGCAACATGCGCTGTGGCCATAATTAAGCAATTATCACCTATTATGGTCTGACCAGAAGCAAGTGTTCCCCTATTAATAGTAACACACTCTCTAATGGTTGTATTATCACCTATAACAGCTAAGGAATCTTCACCCCCAAATTTTAAGTCTTGTGGAACAGCTGATATAACGGCTCCTGGAAAGATATTACAGTTTTTACCTATACGAGCTCCTTCCATAATCGTTACATTAGAACCTATCCAAGTACCCTCTCCTATTACCACATTATTATGTATCGTTGTAAAAGGCTCAATCACAACATTTTTTGCAATTTTTGCCCCTCGGATGTACATATGCTAATGGTTGATTCATTTCTAATTTATTATAAGTTTAAATTAACTAGTATTTTCTTATTAAATACTATACACCTATTGATTTTTAACAATTTGAGCCATTAATTCAGCTTCTGCTACTAATTTCCCATTTGCAAAGGCATATCCTTGCATGTGACAAATTCCTCTTCTAATTGGCGATAATAGCTCTAATTTAAAAATTAAAGTATCACTCGGTAAAACTTTATGTTTAAACTTAACATTATCAATCTTCATAAAATAAGTAAGATAGTTTTCAGGATCTGGAACTGTGCTTAAAATTAATATTCCTCCTGTTTGCGCCATTGCCTCTACAATTAAAACGCTCGGCATTACTGGTGCTCTCGGAAAATGTCCAACGAAAAATTCTTCGTTCATCGTTACATTTTTCAATCCTACTACTTGAGTATCCGTCATACTCAAAATCCTGTCTACTAATAAAAAGGGAGGTCTATGTGGAAGCATAGACATTATTTTATGAATATCCATTAAAGGCTCTTTGTTTAAATCATAAACAGGAACATTATTACGTTGTTCATTTTTTATGATCTTAGCCATTTTTTTTGCAAATTGTGTATTTACAAAATGACTCGGTTTATTAGCTATGACTTTTCCTTTTATTTTGGTTCCTATTAAGGCTAAATCACCTACTACATCTAGCAATTTATGACGCGCCGCTTCATTTGGATAATGTAGGGTTAGATTATCTAGTACTCCATTTGGCGTAATTGAAATTTCCTCTTTACCGAAAGCAACTTTTAGCTTATCCATTGTTTCATTTGACAATTCTTTATCGACATAAACAATGGCATTATTTAGATCGCCTCCTTTTATCAGGCCGTGTTCTAAGAGTGTTTCCAATTCGTGTAAAAAGCTGAAAGTTCTACACGATGCTATTTCTGTTTTAAATTCAGCAATATTTTTCATTGAGGCATTTTGGGTTCCCAATACCTTGGTTCCAAAATCAACCATAGCGGTTACGGAATATTCCTCTGATGGAATAACTGTAATTTCACTACCTGTTGTTTGATCTAAGTAAGAAATAACTTCTTTTACGACATAAACATCTCTTTCTACTTCTTGATCTATTAATCCTACTTTCTCAATAGCCTCTACAAAATACCTAGAAGAACCATCCATAATAGGTAATTCTGACGCGTCTAACTCAATAATTACATTATCTAAATCACATCCTACTAATGCAGCTAAAACATGTTCAGGAGTTTGAATCATAACTCCTAATTTTTCTAGATTTGTACCTCTTTGTGTATTAACAACGTAATTTGCATCTGCTTCAATAATGGGTTGTCCTTCTAAATCAACACGTATAAAAGTGAAACCATTATTTACAGGAGCAGGTTTAAAAGTCATTGTAACTTCTTTACCTGTATGTAAACCAACTCCTTTTAGTGTAATTTCTGACTGAATGGTCTTTTGTTTAACCATGACTACTACTTCTTTATATTTCTTTTTAGTTCTGTTATTTCTGAAACAATTTTTGGTAAGTTTTTAAAATGTACATAGGATTTATTAAAATCGCTATAGCCTAAAGCGGGGCTTCCTTGTACTACTTCTCCATTCTTTAAACTTCTACCAATACCTGATTGGGCTTGTATTTTTACATTATTACCTATTGTAATATGTCCTACAATACCTACTTGTCCTCCAATCATACAATTTTCTCCAATTTTAGTAGATCCTGCTATTCCTGTTTGAGAAGCTATTACAGTATTTTTTCCAACCTCTACATTGTGAGCTATTTGAATTTGATTATCTAACTTAACTCCTTTACGTATGATCGTAGAACCCAAAGTGGCTCTATCTATAGTTGTAGCCGCACCTATATCTACATTATCTTCTATGATTACATTGCCTATTTGAGGAACCTTACTATATTCTCCATTTTCATTTGGAGCAAAACCAAAACCATCAGCACCTATGATTACTCCTGAATGAATAGTACAACTCTTTCCGATAATAGTTTCTGAATAAATTTTTGCTCCTGCAAAAATCATGGTATTATCTCCTATTATTACATTATCACCTACAAATGAGTTAGGAAATATTTTTACATTATGACCTATGGTTACATTTTCGCCAACATAGCTAAAAGCACCCAAATAAAAATTATCGCCATATTTAACACTTTTAGAAAGCACAGAAGGTTCTTCTATACCTATTTTATTGTGTTTGATTTGATTATAAAAATCTAATAATTTCGAAAAAGATTTATAAGCGTCTTCTACTTTTACCAAAGTAGTAGTTAATTCACTTTCGGGCTCAAAATTTTTATTTACGATGGTTATGGTTGCCTTTGTTTCATATATATAATTTGAATACTTGGGATTTGCTAAAAACGTTAATGATCCTTCTGTACCTTCTTCTATTTTAGATAATTTAGAGACTTCTGCATTAGGATTCCCTACTACTTCTCCTTCTAATATTCCTGCAATTTGTTCTGCTGTAAACTTCATAATTCTTGCAAAAGTATAAAATTTTACTGAAATTTTAACTTTTATTTAGTTGTTTTGGATAACACAAATAATATTTAGTTACTTGTTTTGACAAAGCCTTTAAGGACAATTGATCTGATAAAACAGCAACATCTTCTAATGTCCCATCTTTTTTTAATATTCTAATGGGCTCTGCTATTTTACTATAAGCTTGATTCTTTATTTTTCCTTTGAATACAAAATATTTTGCTTCTAAAGTGGATATGTTTTTTGATTTTGCAAAATTATCTAGTAACTGATTTATTTCCTCTGGAGAAAATTTATCTTCTCCCATTTTAATTTTTAATAGATCTCTATTAATTATAATTTTACTTAATTCGCTTAGCGTAAAATCATCATGATATTGCCAATTTTTTATAGCTCCTACTATATCGGTATCATCTAGTTTTGAAAATTCATCTAATATAGTATCATCAAATTTATCAAAATAGATCTTATTTTTAATAAAAAAATACAAGGGTTTACTACATTCTACCTCAACTCCTTTTTGGTATAATTCTTTTGCTCTTTTTAATATTTTTGTTAAAATTTCTTCTGCTACCAAATTGGTTTTATGCAAATAAACTTGCCAATACATAAGTCTACGTGCCATTAAAAATTTTTCAACTGAATAAATTCCTTTTTCTTCTATTACCAAAACGTCATCTACTACATTCATCATTTGAATCAAACGATCTGAATTTATTTTTCCTTCTTCTACTCCGCTATAAAAACTATCTCTTTTTAAATAGTCCATTCGGTCCATATCTAACTGACTAGAGATTAACTGAAGCATAAATTTTCGATGATACTCACCTTTAAAAATTTGAATTGCCAAGGTTAGCTTTCCATCAAACTCTTCATTTAGTTTATTCATAAACAAAAGAGAGATTTCTTCATGATGAACATTTTCTACTATACTATGTTCCATAGCATGCGAAAAGGGTCCATGTCCTATATCGTGTAATAATATGGCTGTATACAAAGCATTTTCTTCTTCTTCGGATATTATAACACTTTTAAATCGAAGTACACTAACTGTTTTTTGCATTATATGCAAACATCCTAATGCGTGATGAAAACGTGTATGATGGGCTCCTCGGATAAACTAAATAAGACATCCCCATTTGGGTTATCCTTCTTAAACGCTGAAAATAAGGATGTTGTATTAAATCGTAAATAAAGGGATTGGGGATGGTTATAAAACCATATATAGGATCATTAAATATTTTAAGTTTGTTTGTATTGTTCACAAATGTAAATTTAGTCTAACAAAGATAAAAAAACCTGACAATTCAGAAAAATTATCAGGTTTTAATTACAAATCAACAACTTTGAATTACCAAATTACTATTCGGTCTTTTTTAGGTATAAACATTTTACTTCCTTCTTTTATTTTAAAAGTTTCATAAAATACATCTATATTACTTAAAGGCCCGTTAATTCTATAACGTGCTGGTGAATGTACATCTTCTATTAATTGTTGTGCTAATGCTTCTGGTTTAACATTTACCATCCAAGCATATCCATAAGCTAAGAAGAAACGTTCATTAGGATTTAAACCTGCTATTTTTTGTTTTTTCTTAAATTGCACTGTTTTTTTAAATGCTTCATACCCCATAACGACACCTCCTAAATCAGCAATATTTTCTCCTTGGGTTGCATTTCCATTTACAAACTTACCGGGCAATGCTTCATATTTATTATATTGTTGTACAATGGCTTTTGTTTTTGTTTTAAATTTCTTTAAATCTTCAGGGGTCCACCAATTATTTAAATTCCCTTTTTCATCATATTGACTTCCTTGATCATCAAAACCATGTGTAATTTCATGCCCAAAAGTTGACCCTCCTATAATACCGTATAATACTGCATCATCAGGCATACGATTTTCAAATCCAGGAACGATTATATTACAAGCAGGCACACATATTTCATTATTACTTGGATTATAATAGGCATTATATGTTTGCGGATACATTCCCCATTCTGTACGATCTACAGCTTTATCGTTTTTAGATATCATTTCATTATAATTCCACTTGTTAACAGCCATCACATTAGCTAAATAATGTTTTTTATCAATCATAATAGAAGTTAAGTTTTTCCATTTATCTGGATAACCTACTTTCATTACTATATTAGATAATTTAAAGAGTGCTTTTTTCTTTGTTTCAGAACTCATCCAATCTAACTTTTTAATTCGCTCAGCATACACTTCTCGAATAGCATTTCCTATTTCTAATAATTTTTCTTTTGTTCCTTTTGGCAAATATTCTTTTACATATACTTGACCAATCAGTTCTCCAAGTGATTGATCTGTTTTTTCTATCACTCGTTTCCATCTTGGTTTTTGTTCTTTAACACCACTCATAACGGTCGAATAGAAATAAAAATGTTCTTTTTCAAAATTATTACTCAAATAGGCCGCATACGAATTAACTAAATTCCATTTTAGATATATTTTCCAATCTTCAATTGTATAGTTTTTTACAACACGGTCTAGTGCCTGATAAAATTCTGGTTGTCCAACAATAACTGAATCTATTTTTTTAATTTTTAGTTGTTCTAATACTTGATCCCAAATTATATTGGGTGTTAATTTTTTAAATTTAGCTAAAGTCATTTTATTGTAATTTGCTATAGGATCTCTAAGCGCTTCTAGCTTTCTTGAATTTTTAGCTAATTCTAATTCTAACCTCATAATTCTTTGGGCATTATTGGAAGCTGTTTTCGTATCGCCCATCAGACGAAACATCTTTTCTAAATGTTGTAAATAGGCTAAACGTATTCTTATGGTTTCTTTGTCATTATTAAAATAATAATCTCTATTCCCCATACCCAAACCTCCTTGACTAAAACACAAGGCATATTTAGCACTGTTTTTATCATCTTGAGCAATATAAAAACTAAAAGCTGGATCTGATCCAATAGTATGCATGTAAGCTATTTGCTTTAACAAAGAAGATAAATCTTTTATTTCATTTATCTTATCTAATTCTTTTTGTAACGGATTAATGCCTAACTTATTTATTGTTAAAGTATCCATTCCTGAAGTATAAAAATCACCTATTTTTTGTTTATTACTTCCTTTATCAGCATTTTCTTTTGCTGATTTTTCACAAATTTGTCTAATTTGTCCATTAATTGTATCTTGAATGGTTCTAAAAATACCATTGCTTCTTTCGGATGCTGGAATTGGGTTTTTCTGAAACCAGCCGCCATTAGCATATTCAAAAAAATCATTTGACAAATTAGCTTTGGCATCTTTATTGGTAACTAAAATATCGGGGGGTATTTAAATCTACTTCTTTTTTGCAACTTTCTGTAAAAACAGTAATACCTAATAGTAAAATGGATAGTTTATGGATTTTCATTTATTCCTC
Organism: Flavobacterium davisii; assembly: GCF_019565505.1. Taxonomy (GTDB): domain Bacteria; phylum Bacteroidota; class Bacteroidia; order Flavobacteriales; family Flavobacteriaceae; genus Flavobacterium; species Flavobacterium davisii. Next base: position 2,951,158 of record NZ_CP067378.1, on the reverse strand, counting down.
TATTTTTTAAAGTTCAAATATATCTTAAATGTAAAAAAATTACTATAATTTATACTATTTTTAAGAAACCATAGTTTTTAAAATAGTAAATTGCGTGTATTCTACAGTTAAAAAATCAAATAAAATTTACCTAATACTAAAATATAAACCATGAAAATACTTTGGGTTGATGACGAAATAGACTTACTAAAACCTCATATTTTATTTTTAGAAAAGAAAAATTATGAAGTTACTACTTGTAATAACGGACGGGATGCTTTGGATCTTTTTCAGGAGGAAAATTTTGATATTATTTTTTTAGATGAAAACATGCCCGGTATGACTGGACTTGAAGTTCTTGCTGAAATGAAAGAAAAGAAACAAGCTATTCCTATTATAATGATCACAAAAAGCGAAGAAGAATATTTGATGGAAGAAGCTATTGGTGCTAAAATTGCGGATTACTTGATTAAACCTGTTAATCCAAATCAAATACTTTTAAGTTTAAAAAAGAACCTCGATCATTCTCGTTTAGTATCTGAAAAAACAACATTGGACTATCAGAAAGAATTTCGAAAAATAGCAATGGATATGGCTATGGTAAATAGCTATGAGGAATGGGTAGATTTATATAAAAAACTTATGTTTTGGGAAATGGAACTAGAAACTATAGATGATCAGAATATGTTTCAAATTCTAGAATCTCAAAAGGTAGAAGCGAACTCTCAATTTGGCAAATTTATTGAAAAAAATTATGAGGATTGGTTTACACAATCTCAAGATCGTCCCGTATTATCTCATGAAGTATTCCGGAAATTAGTCGTTCCAGAATTAAGAAAAGACGAAAATATACTTTTTGTTGTAATCGACAATTTGCGTTATGATCAATGGAAAGCTTTTGAAACTGTATTAGGAAATCATTATAAATTAGAAGCTGAAACTCCATATTTTGCTCTACTTCCAACAGCAACCCAATATGCTCGAAATGCTCTTTTTTCAGGTTTATTACCCCTAGAAATGGAAAAAATGTACCCTCAATATTGGAAAAACGATGTAGACGAAGGGGGTAAAAACCTATATGAAGCAGAGTTTTTATCTGAACAACTCAAACGACTTCGATTAAATATTTCACATGAATATTTTAAAGTTACAAATTTTACAAATGGGAAAAAATTAGCTGAAAATTTCAAGGGGTTAAAAGACAAAAAATTAGTTGCTGTTGTTTATAATTTTGTTGATATGCTTTCGCATGCTAAAACCGATATGGATGTAGTAAAGGAGTTAGCTTCTGATGATAAAGCATACCGTTCTTTAACATTAAGTTGGTTTAAAAATTCGCCCCTTTTAGAAATCATTCAACAAGCACAACGCTTAGGATTTAAACTAATACTAACAACAGATCACGGGACTATTAATGTAAAAAATCCTTCGCAAGTCATTGGCGATAAAAACACTAGTTTAAACTTACGTTATAAAACAGGAAGAAGTCTTACTTTTGAATCGAAAGATGTTTTTGCTATTAAGGATCCTAAAAAAATAGGTTTACCTGCCATTAATATGACCAGTTCTTTTATTTTTGCAAAAAACGATCATTTTTTAGCTTATATAAACAATTACAATCACTATGCCAGTTACTACAAAAACACTTATCAGCACGGAGGTATTTCTTTAGAAGAAATGATTGTTCCTTTCTTAGTATTTAGTCCTAAAAAATAGTTTTTTTAAGATCGAATTCGGTAACCAAAATAGACAGCCTGATATGTTTCATTAATTTCAATTCATATCAGGTTTTTTTATCACTCTATATTCAAATAGGATTACTCTATCACACGTATTTCTTACATCATTTTATAACAAAAACCGATAATTTATATTTTTCCATACAAAATGGTAGTTTAGAAGTAATAACAGGGAGCTTCTTATTTATTTTTGATTAGATTTTATTTATTTTTGCTACCCTGAAAAATTGAAAACATTAACGATGAAGTTAGAATATTTTTTACAAGACATTGAAGAAATCGCTAACCAAGTTTTAGCTACCAATCCTGAAAAGGTTATCTTATTTAATGGCGAAATGGGAGCAGGAAAAACAACTTTTATCAAAACTTTATGTAAAGTTTTAGGTGTCAAGGAAGCAACTAGCAGTCCCACTTTCAGCTTGGTTAATGAATACGAAACTGAAAATAATGAAACAATATATCATTTTGATGTATATCGTCTAAAATCACAAGCTGAAGCATTGGATATGGGAATAGAAGAATATCTTTACTCTGGTAATTGGTGCTTTATAGAATGGGCTGAAAAAATACCTGATTTAATCCCTGAAAAACACACAATTATTACTATTTCTGTTTTAGAGAATGAAAAAAGAACACTTGAATTAAATTCTTCTTTTTATAAAGGCAAATTCTAATATTCTTTTTTATCAAACAATATTTATTGTAGCTTGTATTGTTAACCAAAGTAAACACCATTAAAAATGTAAATTTCATTCTAAGAAAGCCTTTCTTTTTGTCTTTAAAAATTAAAGAAAGTAACTTTTTTCAGTCTATTACCTTATGTTAATGACTAAAATAGAACAGTGGCTGCCTGAAAGTCAAAACTCAACATCTAGTGTATCACCTCAACGACAGTAGGACCTAAACATTTTTTATAACAAGATAAACAACACATTATCAGTATATATAATTTTTCCCTTGAATCAAAAAATGTCAAGATTACGACCTTTCAAAGCAATCTCTTTCAGTTTACACCTTTTTACAAACTACATTATAAGATAGCGGAATAAAACAATTTACACTTTTTTGTAACTTTAAAAATAAAACCAAAGGGAACTTTGTTCCCATCAAGTTTTTTTGTAATTTGTGACTCTATAATACATCATCATGGTCATTACTCCTTTTAGCAAAAAGAGTTACTTCCTCAAGAAGAAAAATTGGAAGTTACTAAACACAAAAGCGAACTCTTTATTGGTATTCCTAAAGAAACTGCTTTTCAAGAGCGTCGTATTTGCTTAACACCTGATGCAGTCAATTCAATCGTTAATCATGGTCATAGAGTACTCATTGAAGCAGGAGCTGGAAAAAACGCCAGCTATACAGACAAAGATTACAGTGATGCGGGGGCTGAAATCACCAATGACACTAAAAAAGTTTTTTCCTGCCCAATGATTCTAAAAGTAGAACCTCCTACACAGGAAGAAATTGAAATGATGAAATCTCAAACTATTCTTATTTCAGCATTACAGATAAAGACTCGTAAAAAAGAATATTTTGAATCTCTTAAAAAAAGAAAATAACAGCACTTGCTTTTGAATATTTAAAGGATGATGATAATTCATTCCCTGCTGTTAAATCTTTAAGCGAAATTGCTGGAACTGCTTCAGTATTAATAGCAGCAGAACTCATGACCTGTAACAAGGGAGGTAATGGATTACTTTTTGGTAATATAACAGGTGTAAAACCTACCGAAGTCATCATATTAGGAGCTGGCACAGTAGCCGAATACGCAGTTAAAACTGCGCTAGGATTGGGTGCTTCTGTAAAAGTATTTGATAATTCTATTACAAAACTAAGACGATTACAAAATAATTTACAACAACGTATCTTCACTTCAACTATACAAAATAAAACATTACTCAAATCACTAAGACGATGTGATGTGGCTATAGGTGCAATGCGTGGTAAACACAGAACTCCTGTTGTAGTAAGTGAAGATATGGTTAGCCACATGAAAAAAGGCTCTGTCATAGTAGATGTCAGTATAGACACTGGAGGTTGCTTCGAAACTTCAGAAATTACCACACATGAAAACCCAACTTTTGTAAAACATGGCGTAACACATTACTGTGTTCCCAATATACCTTCTCGTTATGCCAAAACAGCATCTTTTTCTATTAGTAATATTATAACTCCTTATCTTCTACAAATAGCGGATGATGGTGGAATAGAAAGTGCTATACGCTGTGATGCTGGATTAAAAAATGGCATTTATTTTTATCATGGTATTTTAAGCAATAAAACGATAGGTGAATGGTTCAATCTAACTTACAGAGATATTAATCTGATCGTTTTTTAATTCATAAGTTTTATTACTTTTGTACAAAAAAATTAAATGAGTACATTTACATATCGCTTAGCCTATTATTTGTTTGGTGTTTTAGGAGGTAGCATTGTTTTATTTTTTGTTTTAAATCAAAAAAAAAACAAGCTGTAGTTACTTTCCAAATGATCGAGTTCTAAACAATTTACGTTCAAAACCTTTTCATTATTCAAAAGAAGCTTCAAAAATTCTAACCGAAAAATGGATTGATACTACGGATATTAAAAACACTCTAACTTATGGTGATGTAGATTTTGACAGAAGTAATATTAAGACCCAATCTGGAGGCAAACGCTATATTATTGAAGGATTTACTACAAAAAAACAACCCATTGAATTAGAAGTGGAAAATTTTGAAGACAAAGCCATCTTAAAAAACATTATTAAAACTACCAAATGAAATATAAAAAATGGTAGAGAGATTAAAGTATACATTATATAACTTCGTTTCTATTTTAAACTTAAAATAGCATTTTCTTTTTCCGAAGGTAAACACTTAAATATTCTATACTTTAATACAAAATATTTTCAAGACAAGTAGTCAGATATTCAAAAGGAAACAATAGCGTTTCTTATTTATTTTTACTTCTTGAAATAAATACCTATAAAATATCATTCAAAAAAATATGGTTTAATAGTCAAAAATAGTTGGTAAAATAGCTGTTAGCTATTGTAAAATATGATATTTCGAAGAGTTTATTGAAATTCGTTTCAATAAACTTTTTTTATTTATGAAAAACTCAAAAAAAAGCGATGTCCAACTTGTAAAAGTCTAGAAACTATAAAATGGGGAATTCAACAAAACAAACAACGATTTAAGTGTAAAAATTGTGGACAATTATTTACTAATATTAATAAATCAGTTTCAGATTCTAATAAAGAAATATGGTTCAAAAATTGGGTAATTGGCAAAGACACTTTTAATAAAATTTCACAAGAATCAGGATATGGAATAAGCACTTTACAACGTTATTTCTATAAGATGCTAAACAAATCTCCTGTCTTAGAGTTTAGTTCAACTGATGAGATATATTTAGTTCTTGATGGAACTTATTTTCCAAATGATATCTGTTTAGTTGTATATAGAAACTTTCATTTAAAGCTAACACAACTTTACAGAATAAGCAATGGAGAACATTTTGAGGAAATAGCCGAAGACTTAGAAAATCTATTAAAGCTTGGGATAACAATAAAAAGCATTACTTCTGATGGAGATAAATCTTCTATAAAAGCCATTAAAAAAGTTTGTCCAAAAGTACCCTTTCAAAGATGTTTAGTTCATATATCACGAATGTGTAGAATATGGCTTACAGCAAATCCAAAACATAAATCTGGTTTTGAACTGAAACAAATAGCTGTTAAAATTCATTATATAAACACCGAGTACAAAAAGCAATTATGGCTTATGGAACTCATAAAATGGGAAGAAACATATAGAGATTTCATTAATCAAAAATCATATAATCCCGAAACAGGAAGATATTGGTATACGCATAAAATGGTTAGAAGATCGTTTACGGTAATCAAAAAAGCATTGCCTAATATATTTTTGTATCTAAAAGATGAAAAAAAATACCCAATTCAACAAACTCATTGGAATCATTTTTCGGACACTTAAAAGGCAACTTGAATATTCATAGAGGATTAAGTTTAGCCAACAGAAAGAACTTTTTGAAATGGTATTTGTATTATAAAAACCAAATGTAAAAAGGTTTTATTTAGCCATGTTAAATTACCGATAATTAAAGAGGATAGATTTTCAGTCTATCCTCTCAAACTATCGTATAATTATCAAACTTATTGCTAGTTGGTTGCTCCTCAGCAGAGCCAACGTCCTCTTCAATTTGATAGGGGTAATATAAGCATTAAATACTAAAAAATCACCAACTATTTTTGACCACATTACCAAAAATATTAAACCCCATTTTTAGAGTAAATTTCTTAAAAATGGGGTTGAAATTTAGAAGTAATCCCATTTTAGTTCTTAAATTACCTAAATCAAAACTCACCATCTTGTCCTTTTTATCATACCATTGATAATACAACTTCTCCCTTTGATCAAAGTAACAAGTAACATATTAGATTAGGGCTTTTATTCTACATGCACAAGAAAGAATTTACTTGTCTTTTTATTTTCTTTGTCTTTTGCTCTTTATCACAAAATCTAATACGCAATCTGGGGTTAATCTATTTTTTTTTCTAATACAAAATCATCCATAACATAGTTATTTCCTATTGGTATTACTTCATCTGCAATCACTTGAAATCCTATTTTTTTATAGAAATGAAGTGCATTGTTATACTTATTAACATTTAAAAAAAGGTGTAAATTATTAGCTTCTTGTGCTCTTTTTATTATTTCATTTAACAAAAATCGTCCTAATCCTCTTCCTTGCAAATTCGGAAGTATATAAATTTTATGCAACTTTGTTTTTTTAATTTTAGAATTTATTTCATAGGAAGCAAATCCTATAAATTGATCCTTTTCTTCTAGTAATAAAAAATTTTGTTTTTTCATTTGTTTTAGTAGAGCCTCTTCATTATAAAACAAATTCAACATATATTCTATCTGTTCTACACTTAAAATTTCTTTATAAGTATCAGGCCAAATAGTATACGCTAATTTCTTTATTACACTAATTTCTTCCTTCTTTACCTCAATAATTTTCATCTTTATTTTTCTAAATATCCACAAAAAAAGAGGCTGTCCAAAAAGTAGTGGCTTATTTCTAGATTATCACTGCAACTATAGGAGAATGATATTGATTTACTTTATTTTTTTACTTCGTATTCAAGTCCCCTTTTAATTAAAATAAAAATACGCTTTTTGGACATCTTCTTATTTTTAAAATTCGATTACGCATTAAATAGGCAAACAAATTTATTACCGATTAATGACATTGAATTAAAAAAGTGTTTTATCTTTTATTTTCCTAAAAATTTTGTACGATTAAAAATATTCGCATAACGAAATCAAACAAACTTGAAAATGCTGTCTTATATAGCAGTATAAATTAAGTTTTTTGTTGTTTTTTAATTAAACACAATCTCTTTTCTAAAATATTCTTATTTTTTTCCATTTTAAATTCTCGCGCTAAAAGTGTATTTTTCAATAGCATAGCAATTGTCATAGGGCCAACTCCTCCGGGAACGGGGGTTATATAGGAGGCTTTTTTAGAAACATTTTCAAAATCTACATCTCCTTTAATTACATATCCTTTTGGATTAGTTTCATCGGGTACTCTAGTAATTCCTACATCTATAATTACAGCATCGTCTTTAATCATTTCTGCTTTTAAGAAATTGGGTACTCCTAAAGCCGAAATAATAATATCAGCTTGCGAAGTAATTTGGTTGATGTTTTTAGTGTGACTATGAGTTAGTGTAACCGTTGAATTTCCGGAAATCCTTTTCTTCCCATTAAAATACTCATAGGTCTTCCAACAATATGGCTACGACCAATAACTACCGTATGTTTTCCTTTAGTTTCTACATTATATCGTTCTAATAATTCTAAAATACCAAATGGTGTAGCGGGAATAAAGGTTGACATGTCTAATGCCATTTTTCCAAAGTTTTCAGGATGAAATCCATCTACATCTTTACTAGGATTAATCGCCATTAAAATTTTTTGAGTATCTATTTGCTCTGGTAATGGTAATTGAACAATGAAGCCATCTATTTCATCGTTTTCATTTAATTCTTTTATTTTTTTTAGCAACTCCGTTTCGGAGGTAGTACTTGGCATTTTTATCAAAGTAGATTCAAAACCTACCTTTTCACATGCTTTTACTTTACTTCCTACATAAGTTAAACTAGCACCATCATTTCCTACAATCAAAGCAGCTAAATGAGGTACTTTTTCTCCTTTTGCTCTGATTGCTTGAACTTGCAATGTTATTTCATTTTTAATGTCTTCAGAAACTTTTTTTCCGTCTAAAATTTGCATTACTAATCTTTTTGTGTGTTGTTTTATATCATTCTAAAATTTAAATTCAAATAAAAAAGGCGCGAAAATACGCACCTTTGTTTTTTATTTCATTCTCGGAAGTCCGCCTTTCATTCCTCCCATCATTTTCATTAATTGTTTACCTCCTGGACCTTGCATCATTTTCATCATCTTACTCATTTGATCAAACTGTTTTAGTAACTGATTTACCTCTTCAATTTTTCTACCTGATCCTTTTGCTATTCTATTTTTACGTTTTGTATCAATTAAAGAGGGTTTACTTCTTTCTGTTGGTGTCATGGAATAAATAATAGCTTCTATATGTTTGAAGGCATCGTCTTCAATTTCTACATCTTTTAAGGCTTTACTTGCTCCGGTATCATTCCTACTAGATCTTTCATATTCCCCATTTTCTTAACCTGTTGTATTTGAGCTAAGAAATCATCAAACCCAAATTCATTTTTTGCAATCTTACGCTGTAATTTACGAGCTTCTTCTTCATCGTATTGTGCTTGAGCGCGTTCTACTAAGGACACAACGTCTCCCATCCCTAAAATACGATCTGCCATACGTTCTGGATAAAACACGTCTATAGCATCCATTTTTTCACCTGTACCAATAAACTTAATAGGTTTATTTACTACTGATTTAATTGATATAGCAGCTCCCCCACGTGTATCACCATCTAATTTAGTAAGAACAACACCATCAAAATTTAGACGATCATTAAATGCCTTTGCTGTATTTACGGCATCTTGACCAGTCATTGAATCTACCACAAACAATGTTTCGTTAGGTGTAATTGCCTTATGAACATTGGCTATCTCTGCCATCATTTCTTCATCTACTGCTAAACGTCCTGCGGTATCGACTATAACGACGCTAAAGCCATTTGATTTAGCATATTTGATAGCATTTTGCGCAATTTCAACTGCATTTTTATTTTCTGGCTCGGAATATACTTCTACTCCTATTTGCTCACCTACTACATGCAACTGATTAATTGCTGCTGGACGATAAATATCACAAGCAACTAATAATGGTTTTTTATTTTTCTTGGTTTTTAAGAAATTTGCTAATTTGCCCGAAAAGGTGGTTTTACCTGATCCTTGTAAACCAGACATTAAAATAACAGAGAAATTTCCTGACAAATTAATACCTTGAACATCACCTCCCATTAAATCAGTTAATTCGTCTTTTACAATTTTAACTAATAATTGCCCCGGCTGTAAGGTTGTTAATACATCTTGTCCTAATGCTTTTTCTTTTACTCTTGTTGTAAAATCTTTAGCAATCTTAAAGTTAACATCGGCATCAAGTAAGGCACGACGTACCTCTTTTAAGGTATCTGCAACGTTTACTTCTGTAATTTTACCGTGTCCTTTTAATATATGGAACGCCTTATCTAACTTCTCTGATAAATTATTAAACATAATTCCTTATTTTTTAGAAGTTGCAAAGATACTATAATTAGGAATTATCTAAAATTTTTAAAAATAAATTTTAGATGTTATTTTTTTATTTATTCAAATATTCTGTATAATAAACAAAAAACAGGATAAATCATTTACAATTTTAGCCTCATAAGAGCCTTTTATCATTACAAAAGGCATATAAACCCAAATTATACTTTAAAATTTTATTGTAAAAATAAATTTGAATCTCAAAAAATGGGCTTTTTCTTGATGTAGTAAAAAATTCCCGTCTTTTTATATCTTCTTTATCTTTTTCATCTTCATGGGAAAACCTATTCTATAATACGGGACAAACAGTTATTCTTTTTATTTTTTATTAAATCGGATTTTGGATTAGACTCCGTTGTGAAATAATAACTTTGACTAAATTCGAATACTCACGAAAATTTAGAGGGCTAAAATGGGAATACAGGCTTTGAATTGAAAGAAAAATAAAGCGGAATAGATTTGCCAATTCAATTTGTTCGAGTCTAATATGGTATTTGAGTTTAAGTCATTTTGCTTTATAAAAAAACTGTTTGAACATTTCAAACAGTTTTTTTATTTTTAAATAGTTTATATGATATAAACTAATTTATTTTTTTATTCCCATATTCCATAGTGTAAATGCTTGTATATCTACATTTTCATTTATAGTAGCTGAAACTGATTTTCCTGCTCCATGTCCTGCATTTATATCTACACGTATTAAAGTAGGATTCGTTCCTGATTGCTTATCTTGAAGTTCTGCCACAAACTTAAAACTATGTGCAGGAACCACTCTATCATCATGATCTCCAGTAGTTACTAAAGTTGCGGGATATTTTACTCCTTTTTTCACATTGTGTATTGGCGAATATTTTTTAAGGTATTCAAACATTTCTTTACTATCTTCTGCTGTTCCATAATCGTATCGCCAACCTGCACCTGCTGTAAAAGTATGATAGCGTAACATATCCATCACACCAACGGCTGGTAGAGCTACTTTCATTAAATCGGGACGTTGCGTCATGGTGGCTCCTACCAACAGACCTCCATTAGATCCTCCTCGAATTGCCAAGAAATCACTAGATGTAAATTTATTTTTTATAAGGTATTCTGCTGCTGCTATAAAATCATTAAAAACATTTTGTTTTTGTAATTTAGTTCCTCCTGTATGCCATTTCTTACCATATTCTCCTCCTCCACGCAAGTTAGCTACGGCATAAATTCCACCATTTTCTAACCAAAGTGCATTTGAAACACTAAAATTAGGGGTCATACTGATGTTAAATCCTCCGTATCCATATAATATAGTTGGATTCTTACCGTTTAATTTCGTCCCTTTTTTACAGGTTATAATCATTGGTATTTTCGTTCCATCTTTAGATTTATAAAAAACTTGTTTTGATTCATACAGATCACTTTGAAAGTCTATATTCGTTTTTTGATAAATAGTTGTTTCGCCTGTTTCTGGATTTAAAGAATAAATATTATTTGGAGTATAATAATTAGAAAATGAAAAATACAATATTTTATCTTTTGGTTTTCCCACAAAACCGTTTACAGATCCTATGCCCGGGCAATTTAATTGTACGTATTAAATTACCTGAAAAATCATATTGCTTTACCATAGAAACAGCATCTTGCATGTAATGTGTAAAAATATATCCAGCTCCTACAGAGGAAGCCAACACATCTGTTGTTTCTTTTATTAAATCTTTCCAATTTTCTTGTTTTGGATTTGACAAATCAACGGTAACGATTCTTTTATTAGGTGCTTTATAATCTGTTGTTATATAAAAAACGTCGTCTTTATTTTCTATTACTTCATTATCAGAGTCAAAGTTATCTACTAAGGTTACAATTGGACTATTGTTTTTTCTTAAATCTTTTATATACAATTCATTACCGTAGGTAGAATTGGCTACTGTTATAACTAAATAATGTTGATCTCTTGTTACAAACCCTCCTACATATAATCTTTTTTTATCTAAACCAAAAACTACTTGATCGTTTTTTTGTTTAGTTCCTAATTTATGATAATATAATTTATGCTGATCTGTTTTAGCTGATAATTCACTTCCTTTCGGTTTATCATAGCTAGAATAATAAAAACCTTCATTTTTATACCGGAAACTCCACCAAATTTAACATCTATTAATTTAGTATCTATTGTTTTCTTGGTTTTTGCATCTATCGTTATTATTTCTCTCCAATCTGAACCTCCAATAGAAATTTGATAGGCAACTTTACTTCCATCTTCGGAAAAACTGATCGCGGCTAAGGATGTTGTTCCGTCTTTAGAAAATGTATTCGGATCTAAAAAGATTTCTTCTTTTCCTTGTTTGTCTTTTCTATATAAAACGGATTGATTTTGTAACCCATTATTTTTATAATAGTAGGTATAATCACCCTCTACAAATGGGGAACTAATTTTTTCATAATTCCACATTTTTTCTAACCGTTCTTTTAGTATAGAACGATAAGGAATTTGATCTAAATATTTGTAGGTGGCAGCATTTTGAGTCTTTACCCAAGCTTCTGTTTCCAAAGAGCGATCATCTTCAAGCCAACGATAAGGATCCTCTACAGATGTCCCAAAATAGGTATCAACATGTTCCTTTTTTTTTGTTTCAGGATACCCCATAGAATTCATATTTATTTTAGATTGTGCTATAGCCCCCAAACTAGTAGCTAAAACCACTGTAGTTGTTAAAACTTTCATTTTTTAATTTATTTTAAACAAAAATACATTTTCAAATGTTAGAAATACGTTAAAAAAAGCCCTCTTCAAAAAAGAGGGCTTTTTTATTTAAAAATAAATTGTTTTTAGATTTTAAAATTAATTCCTAACATAATATTTCTTCCCATATTTTGAATATTATTGTTTTTTAAACGTGATAAATGGGCTATGTATTTTTCATTTAAAATATTATTAGCTACAAGATTTGCACTAAAATTTAATTTAAAAAGAGATAAATTTCCTCCTAATCCAAAATTTAACAATGAATAAGAAGGGGTTGTCATTTCAAAAGTAGAAATATTATGTTGAGCAAAGTTGGTTTCATAATTAGCAAAAATATACCCTTCTTTAATTGTTTTATTTAAATTAAACTGAGCTTTTATGGCATTCACCCACTTATTTGCTGGTATTAATGGTAAAAATTCGTTATCCTTTTTTTTACCTATTACCATTTCAAAACTAGAAGTTATATGTAACCAATCTATTGGATGTGGGTGTAGATGTACTCCCATTTCTCCTCCATACAATGCGGCGTTAGCTTGTTCATAAGTATAAACATCTTTATCTTCTATGCGATTACCAGTTGGAGCTATATAGATATAATTTTTTATATGATTGTAAAATCCATTAGCAAATAATTCAAGATGAGAATTTCCATATTCTAAATTGAAATCCATTTGAATATTTTGTTCATTTCTTAAGTTTTCATTTCCTTTTTCATAACGATTACTTCCTTCATGAATCCCATTAGAAGTTAATTCTGCAAGATTAGGAGCTCTAAAACCGCTGGCTAGATTGATTCGCATAAGTAAATTATCCAACAAATTTGTTTTATAACCTAAAGAAGCATTAATACTGTTAAACTTTTTATCAATAGGTTTAAAATAAGCTTCTTCTCCTTCTTTTCCATGTAAAGATGTTTCTAAACTTCTTATATCAAAACGAAGTCCTGCTTGTATGGTATTTTTACTCCAACTATACATAGAAGTTGTGAGAAATCCTAAATCGTGTGTTTTGGCATTGGGAATCAAAATTTCTTCTGCTGAATTTTTATTCGTTTGGTACATTCCTTGTATACCTATAATTGTTTCTAAATGTCCTATTTTAGGAGTATAATATTTTAAATTATAATTCACTGTTTGTAGATTCATACTTAATGAAGCTATTGGCGAATTTTCAAATTCTTTTCTATTATTACTCACATATCCAACTTCTGCTTCTAATTTTGATTTTTTAAAGAACAAGATATTATTCCAACTGGCTATTTGCCCTATTACTCGTTGTTTGGGATAGTTTGTTTTTTTAGATAAACTTTGTTCTCCTAATTCTTCTGGTAGTCCTAAATCTAAGTTATTAACATTGTACCTTAATACGGATGAAAATCTAGTATTATAATAACCTAATGCCATTTTAGCATCTGTTTCATTAAAACGTGAATTGGTTACTCTTTGATCTGAACCTGTTAAATAATCGGAATGTGCATTATGAGCTCCTCGCACGGAAAACTTCCAATGTTCCGCTGAAGACTTTAATCCAAAGCCTGTGGAAATCCCTTGAGTATTAGTAAAATATTTTTGAGAAAAATCAGCGACATAAGTTCCTGATTGTGCAAATTTTTCAGGATTAAAATACAATACTCCTCCTAAAGCATCTGAACCATATAATAAAGACGCAGGTCCTTTTATTACTTCAATACTTTCGACACCACTGTCGCTCAAACCTAAGCCATGTTCTTCTCCAAATTGTTGATTTTCTAACCTTACTCCTTGTGAATATACTAAAACCCGATTACCACTTAATCCTCTGATAACAGGTTTTCCTATTGAGACTCCTGTTGACACATTTGAAATACCGGTATTGTGGCAATACTTTCCATTAAGGTTGCACCTCCTTTTTGTTGTAAGGCTTTTAATGAACTATGTTCTACTTTCATTACATTTTGGCTCTGCGCTTTATTGAATGCAGTAGAAACGATTACTTCTTCTATATGATGTGTGTGCTCTTCTAATAAAACAACATCACAAATATTTTCTTTTTTATCTAACATCACAATTGAAGTATAAGTATCATAATTTGGATGAAAAAAATAATCGAAAAAGAACCCGATGCTAATTTATCTATTTTAAAACTACCTGATTCATCCGTTACTACTTCTTTATGCAATTCAGGTATTGAAATAGAAACGCCTTTTATCAGTTCTTTATTTACATTGGTTACTTTACCTTTTAAGATATTTTGACTATATACAATAGCACTTAACCCTAAGAATAGGGTTGTAAAAATTTTTGTCATTTAAATTAAATTATTTTTACTATTATTATTTTAATATACAACTAATTAAATAGTAAAAATGGAGGAGCTCGAGTATTTTGTAGACTACCGTTGAAAAAACTTACTCTTTCAATATAACCAAACAAATAGGTCGTATTAGCGTTTATTGATAAAAAATCAATAACAGGTAATGCGGTATCTAGATAATCACTAAAAGAATAATGACAAGTAAAACAGTCATCGAAATCTTGATGACTATGTGAAACAACTGTATGTGAATGGTCATACCGATGTTTACAATGCGGTTTATTTAACTGCTCAATTAAGTGTTCAAATGAATGCAAAGACTGGAATGCTAATACAAATGAAAGCACTCCTAATAGTAAATAACTAACTATCTTTATCTTTTTATTCATTCAACGAAAATAAAAAACCTTTTTTAATAATGAAAAAGAATATTTAAAAACAAGAATTTAAAATTACAAAACTTGTCCAATTTCTCTTTTTAGATATGCAAGAGCTACAGTTGTAGGTGATTCTTGATTAGCTAACTGATTAATAATAGTCTGACGCAAATTATCGGCATCTTTTATTTCTTCTTTTTTAGCCATCTTTTGAATATTATGTATAATTGTATTCTTAGCAGTTAAGATAACATTCCAGCAATTATCTGTTAAATATATTTGTTGTGTAATATTGTGTTCCAATTCTTGCTCTATGTGATCTATTAAAAAAACAGCGTAAAGCATCTTGTCTTCATTCATTGGCGCTACACGCATTAATAATTTAGTAGGATTAATACGTTCTAAGAACAAAGCCATTCTCTCGTATGCTTGCAGTTTTAAAGGTAACGATTCTTTTTGATTTTCTTTTTGTAGTAACCAGTAACGCATATTTTGTTGATCTTTAAAATAAGCTTGAAAAAAATAATAGGCAATTCCAGCCGTTACTATAGAAGGAATTGTGTAAGCCACAACATCCAATACGTTTATCGAATTCATTTTTATAAAATACTATTTGTTAATTTATGATACGAATACAAATAAACTCAAAAAAATTATTGTAATCCAATTTTAGTAGCAGTATTTTTGACCTTTTGATTTTTGGTTATGATTCAGGAAATAATAGAAAAGCTAAATGACGCACAAAGAGCACCCGTTTTACAAAAAGAAGGTGCTATGATTGTAATTGCTGGAGCTGGTTCAGGTAAGACCCGTGTACTAACAGTTCGTATTGCCAACTTAATGAGTCAAGGAGTAGATGCTTTTAATATTTTAGCCTTAACTTTTACAAATAAAGCAGCACGCGAAATGAAAATACGTATTGCAGGCATTGTAGGAAATAATGAAGCTAAAAACCTTTGGATGGGGACTTTTCACTCCATTTTTGCAAAGATTTTGCGTATAGAATCCGAAAAATTAGGATATCCATCTAATTTTACTATTTATGATTCACAAGATTCAGTTCGTTTAATAGGGCAAATCATTAAGGAAATGCAATTAGATAAGGATATTTATAAACCCAAACAAATTTTAAGTAGGATATCCCAATACAAAAACAGTCTCGTTACCGTAAAAGCTTACTTTAACAATCCCGAATTACAAGAGGCTGATGCTATGAGTAAAAAGCCTCGATTAGGCGAAATTTATCAAAATTATGTAGAACGCTGTTTTAAATCAGGTGCTATGGATTTTGACGATTTATTATTAAAAACGAATGAGCTTTTAACTCGTTTTCCTGATGTTTTAATGAAGTATCAGGATCGTTTTCGCTATATTTTAGTAGATGAGTACCAAGATACTAACCATTCTCAATACCTAATTGTTCGTGCCCTTTCTGATCGTTTCCAAAATATTTGTGTTGTTGGAGATGACGCTCAAAGTATCTATGCTTTTAGAGGAGCTAATATCAATAATATTCTAAATTTTCAAAAAGATTATGACAATGTACAAATGTATCGTTTGGAACAAAATTATCGTTCTTCAAAAAATATAGTAGAAGCAGCAAACAATGTCATTGACAACAATAAAACCAAACTAGATAAAGTAGTATGGACTGCCAATGATAATGGTCCTAAAATAAAAGTACACAGAAGTTTAACAGATGGCGAAGAAGGGCGATTTGTAGCTTCTAGCATTTTTGAAGACAAAATGCAAAATCAAAAAAAGAATAGTGATTTCGCCATTTTATATCGTACTAATGCGCAATCACGTGCCATGGAAGACGCATTACGAAAAAGAGACATTCCTTATAGAATTTATGGCGGATTATCTTTTTATCAAAGAAAAGAAATTAAGGATGTATTAGCTTATCTGCGTCTCGTAGTAAATCCTAAAGATGAAGAAGCTTTAGTACGCGTTATTAATTATCCCGCACGAGGTATAGGAGATACTACCGTAGAAAAGTTAACAGTAGCTGCCAATTATTATAAACGTTCCATATTTGAAGTAATGGAACATGTTGATAAAATTGATTTGAAATTAAATTCAGGTACAAAACAACGAATAAACGATTTTGTAACCATGGTTAAAAGTTTTCAAGTGATAAACGAAAACCAAGATGCATTTTATCTAACTGAACATGTTACTAAAAAAACAGGATTAGTTCAAGAACTCAAAAAAGATGGTACTCCTGAAGGCATTGCCAGAATAGAAAATATTGAAGAATTACTAAATGGTATAAAAGACTTTATAGAAGGTCAAAAAGAAGTAGATGGCGCAAGAGGCGCTCTATCTGAGTTCTTAGAAGATGTAGCCTTAGCAACTGATTTGGATAATGATACTGGGGATGATGACCGCGTGGCCTTAATGACTATTCACTTGGCCAAAGGACTGGAGTTTCCTACTGTTTTCATTGTAGGAATGGAAGAAGACCTTTTTCCTAGTGCTATGAGTTTAAATACAAGAAGTGAACTAGAGGAAGAAAGACGACTTTTTTATGTAGCCTTAACACGAGCTGAACATCAAGCCTATTTAACCTATGCGCAATCAAGATACAGATGGGGTAAATTAGTTGATTCTGATCCCTCTCGTTTTATAGAAGAAATTCATTCACAATATCTAGAATTTTTATCTCCAGTAGAAACTAATTACCGATACAAACCCACTATTAACGCAGATATATTTGGAGAAGTAGATAAATCAAAACTACGCTTACAAAAACCCATTGCTGGCACACCTCCTAAAACAATAACAACGAATGAACCAACAGCTAACCCTTCTATCAGACGTTTAAAACCCCTATCTACTCCTATATCAGGTACAGAAGCCAATAATAATACAACTTTAGTAATTGGCAATATGGTTATACACGAACGATTTGGTAAGGGGCAAGTATTAAATATTGAAGGTGTAGGAGCTGATAAAAAAGCAGAAATACGTTTTGAAATTGGAGGTATTAAAAAATTATTATTACGTTTTGCTAAATTACAAATAATAGCATAAAACACTCTGTTTCAAAACGCAAAAAAACGGTTTCTAAAAAATTCTATCCTAAAGGAGAAATCACATTAATTTTAATAATCTGATTTCTCCTCATATTCAAAACAACAAACATAACATTATTATTTTCAGGATACTTTTTCCAATACGTAAATAAATCTATTAATCCCTCTCAAATATCCGATTGATTAATAAACATTATTAATTGATTAACCGCTTTTGCTCTATGACTTATTTTTGATTTATCTTCCAGTGTCATTTCCGCAAAAGTTATTTCATGTCCATCAGGTATAAAAATAGGATCATATCCAAAACCATTACTCCCTTTTTGTTCCAACGTAATAATTCCCTCTACAGTTCCTGTAAATAAATACTGTTCTCCCTCTAAGTTTAACGCTATAACCGTTTTAAAATTAGCTTTACGATTTAATTCACACGATAAAACATTTAACAACTTTTTTATATTTTTTTGATCATCTTTTTCTTCTCCAGCATATCTAGCTGAAAAAACACACGGTTCTCCGTTAAGTACTTCTACCTCTAAACCACTATCATCTGCAAAACAAGGATATCCATATTTTTCGGTAACATAATTTGCCTTAAGACGAGCATTCCCTTCAATAGTAGTGGCTGTTTCTGGAATATCATCCAAACAATTTATATCCTTTAAACTCAAAATTTCAATACTATTAGGTATCAACTTTTGAATTTCCTTAATCTTATTCTGATTATTGGATGCAAAAACTATTTTCATATCTACAATTTAAAAAAGCAAGATAATATATTTTAACAAAATGTACGGATAATCCACAATAAAATCAGTAAACAACTACCTACCTTTGGGTACGTTCTTAATCAATTAAAACAAACTAAATTTTTAAACGAATTTTCTGATGAAGTAACTGCTGATTAAATTTTGTATTATTGGGTAATTTTCTTAAATTTTTCTGTTGATTAGTAGAAGACCTACAACTTTATCTTATTTTTGTTTTTGGGAGATATACAATTATCGTTTAAAAATTTATAAAAAAACAGCCGTGTAACTATTTACAGGGCTGTTTTTAATTTACGCAAAGCCCAAATCAAAAAACAAATTTTAACATAATATACGGATAATCCGTAACCAAAATAAACTTAACTTATCTACCTTTGAATCACGTTCTTAATCAAGTAAACAAACTAAATTTTTAAACGAATTTCTGATAAAGTAACTACTGACTAAATTTTGTATTATTGGGTAATTTTCTTAAATTTTTCTGTTGATTAGTAGAAGACCTACAACTTTATCTTATTTTTGTTTTTGGGAGATATACAATTATCGTTTAAAAATTTATAAAAAAACAGCCTTGTAACTATTTACAGGGCTTTTTTAATTGATACAAGTCCTAATCAAAAACATAAATTTTAACATAATATACGGATAATCCGTAACTAAAATAAACTTAACTTATCTACCTTTGGATCACGTTCTTAATCAAATAAACAAACTAAATTTTTAAACGAACTTTAGATAAAGCAAACTACTAACTATATTTTGTATTTTTATTGGGTAATTTTTCAAAAAATGCTATTGATTAGTAGAAACACCACAACTTTGTCTTACTTATTTTGTTTTTGGGAGATATAAAATTATCGTTTAAAAATTTATATTCGGAGGTTATCTTATTATAAGATAGCCTCTTTTTTATTTGTAAACTACTCCCCTATTAACTAAACAAACTAAACCAGTCTATATATGAAAAAATATAGAGTACAAAAAGGCGACACACTCAATAGCCTAGCGGAGAAATTTGCCATAAAAGACGGAGCCAGCCTTCGCGCATTTCACAACATATATTGTCCTTTAGAAGACTTATTAGATTCAGAAGTCGTAGTAGGAAAAGAGCTTCTAATAGCAGAAGAAGCCCCTTATATAAAAGAAAAGCAAGAAAACAATGCCCCACAGAACAACGATACAAAAACAGAAGTAGCAGTATCCCAGAGTTCCAAAGAAGCAGCAAAAAAGAAACAAGTCCAAGTTCTGACTCCTCCAGCTCCACTCCACACGAAGGCAAGCACTTTGTCGTACAAAAAGGACAATGTCAGTGCAACCAAGGGTTTCAATTTCCATCCTTTAAAGTAACCAGTCATACCAAACATTATTGGAATGATTCCCAAGGCAAGTCTGATTACTTGGCCGTAACAGAAGAAGATATACAACTAAATCCAACAGCACAACCCTTTGGACAATGTAAACTAAAACCCAGCTCCGGAGGGTATTTACCCTGCTCCTTTGCAGCCGCAGGGAAATGGACTAAAACCTATGATAAAGTAAAAATTTTAGACAAAAAATGCGTCACCGAAATATCCGAGTTAATGTGCAGTACAGGCGGTAAAATTACCATTTTAAAACACGGACAAGAAAGTCAAACCAGTAAAAAGCAAGTTAAAAAAGCCAATCCACACGAACAACATCTATACAACCCCATTCTGAATTTTGAAGAATTTCAAGAAGAAATTAACAGTGATAATAATGAAATTTGGTAATAAAAAAACAGATTTATAATGAAAAAAGGGATATCCGTAATATCAGGCGTAACCTCGCCCACAGTAGGCGAAAAAATGACCTACCACATATCCGAATGGTACCCCAATACCCCCTTATCCGAAAGAGAAAAAGCCAACGTTACTTGGGAGCTATTCAAAAAAAGAAGCGATGGAAGATTTACCACCACCCATGTTAAGAAAAAAGGAGACAGCCGTTTTACCTTTGGCGAATCTTCGGCAGGAGAAACCTATCGATTAGAAGCCTATTTATACCAACCCGAAGGAGGCGGATTAATCATAACCCCCAAAGCCAGCAGAATCCCCAAAATATGTAAAGTAGACCTAACCTATGTAGACGATAGTAAAGGAAGTGTTTTTAGTTTTACAGAAAAACTACGAGCCAAAGCGCATTGTGTAAATATGTTTAACAAAGAAATCTTATTTACTTTATGGGAAGACGACGCAAAAGGCAGCGGACACATGCCTCTAACAAACTCATTGATACAAAGAAAGCAAAAGTAGATCTATATGGTAATGTTGTAGTAGACTTTATGCTAACCAAAGCCTTGATGAAGAAAGCCATGCAAGGTGAAACAGATATACGAGAACTAGAGTTTTATGTAACAGTAGAATATTACAAAAATAAAAAGCACACAACAGCAAACGTAGATATACAAAATCCATTACCTACAGAAAATAAACCCCCTTCTCAGTCTACGGGAATAAAAAAAGCCAAAGGTTCTCCAGCTGAAGAAAAACCAAAAAGCAAGAAAGAGGAAAGTGGCTTATTAAACCCTATTTCCGAAACCTTAGGCGAAATATGGGATTGGGTAGAACCCCAAGAAACTGCCCTAAGAGACAAACCCCACACCATTGAAATCCCGGAGGGAAAAAGCCCCGCTATTGTGGGGAAAACGAAAGTGGAGAAGGCTTCTACTACAGGTACAAGCTGTGGTGAAAGATATTGCATTAAAAAAGGAGACAAGAGTGAACTCATACGAGAAATTAATATTCGTTTAGCGGGTTTTGGCGGAAATGTCCCGACTGATGAATTTACAGACCGCACCGAAAAAATGATTAAACAGTTTCAACGGGATTATATGAAAGTTCCTGAGACGGGTAAGGTTTGTGGTAATGTGTTGAGGGCGATTGATGATTTTTGTAACAAATGGCATGAAAATATTTCAGAATATACTTGTCTTTGTAAAAATGTGAGATCCATAACAAATAAATGCTCTGGATTTGGTAAAGAAAGATATAAAGACCAATATAATAGTACACCACATGTCGAAAGATACCATAAATATGAAAGACCCGGCATACACAGAACTCTATTATGGGGAGTTAGCGCATTAAGATATTATCTAAGCCAACAATCAATCTATAAATACTTACACAAAACAGCAGGGTATAGATGTTGGGAACATAATAACCACGAAGGAAGGTTAACTACAAATCATATGGGTAAAGCTGTTGATATACAGTTTTCAAAAAATGGTGAACCTATTGTTGGAAAAAAATCTTCAAATCTTCCATTATTAAAAGAGATACGAGACAAATTCTATGAAAAATATCTTGATACAAAATATCAATGGGTAGATGGTAAAAACAATTTCTCTTTAGAACCTTTTGGTTTATCTAGCGGAACAACTTGGAGTTGGGTTCATATGGATGTTAGAGAATTTGAGAATAAATTTTTAGAAGACATCTATTTTATCAAGACTCAAAATCTAGTCATTGGAAAACCAATAATTCAATTGGCACAAGAACTTGGTTATCTAAACGTTTGTATATGTAATAGTTCTGGTTTTAAACCACAAGAGAAGAAGAGTGAGGAAAATAAAAATAGAAGAGTTGACCCCAAAACTTTAAAAACATCTGACAAAGGGATAAATTTTATAAAAGATTGGGAATCATTTAAATCAAATTTATATAATGATGATTCAGATGAACATCACTGTACAATTGGATACGGCCATTTAGTTCACAGAGGTCCCTGTAATGGAAATGAATCTGAAGAATTCAAAAAGGTATTACAAAAGAAAAAGCCTCAGAATTATTTAAGCTTAGATTACCAGAATTTGAAAAAGCTGTTCAACGTGATGTAACAGTTCCTTTATACCAATATGAATTCGACGCTTTAGTGAGTTTTTTATTTAACTGTGGTGAAAACTTTTTTGTAAAAAAGAAAGCACCAAAACTTCACAAACATCTTCTAAACAAAGAATATGAAAACGCTGCTGAAGAAATGCTGGATGTGACTAGCGGAGGTCTTTCTGGCCTTGTTAAAAGAAGAAAAGCAGAAAATAATATGTTCTTAAATAATATATATAATTCAACCCATTAAAATAATGAATATAATGAAAAAATTATCACTTATTGCTTTCATAGGTTTTATTTTTCTTAATTGTAAAGAAATATCAAAGAAAACCGAAAATATAGTACTAGATAGCAAACGAAATAACGAGATTCAAACTGAAAGTTCATATTCAAATCGTCATCAGAAAAATGACGAAGTTAATAACAAGATTAATGATAAATACTGGAATTATTACAATGTTTCTGAATCATCAATCTCAGGAACATCTAAAAAAGGCAAATTAAATGTAATAGAAAAATTCAAAAATATAAAAATAGAAATTGATGATAAAAATTTAAAAGTTGGCAATTTATGTTCTTTTGAATATTACAAAGCAGAAAAAAAACCAATCAAGTATTATCAAAGCGATAAAACAGTCAAATTATATGAAACTATTTTTTCAAAAAATGGTTTAAAACTAGGAGATAAAATAACTGTTTATCAATCATTATATCCTGAAAAATCATGTGACAATCCGTGGGATGAAATCTTAATAATTGATAATACTTTAGTTATTGTGTATGATGACTATCTCGTTTTTTTAAAAAAAGGAAACAATTCAGCTAAAACAGATTGTTTCTCTAAAGCAAAAATCACACCCCTCCCCATTACAAAGAAAACAATTGACGGAAATGATGTGTGGCATCAATTAGATTGTAATATTGCAAATTTAGAAACAAAAGACTATTTAAGATTACCTAATATAAACGATATAAAGGTTTTTATTATAGGAAATTTTAATTATGACGATTTTACCTATACTCTAATAACATTGAAAAACAATAAGGTTGTCACAAACAAGACAATCGGTTTCTCCGAAACTGACGATTATAATAATGTTACAAAAATAGTATCATTTAATGTTAGTAATGATTACATCATAAATCTTGATACCAAAGTCAAAAAGGAAGTAGTTGGAAAATTATAAAAAAGAAAAATTCTCAATTGACACTAATGGTAAGCTAATTATAAAAAACAACTAATTTTGAAAAGAGGCTGCCCAAAAGGACAGCCTCTTTTAATTAAGTTCTGATTATATTACATTTTTACGATAATAAACTCACTTCTTCTGTTTGCTTGATGTTGTTCTTCTGTACAAGAAGATTGGTTCGTTGGTTCACATCCACAATCATTTACTAATTGTGATTCTCCGTAACCACGACCTGTTAATCGTTCTTTGGCTATGCCATTTTTAACCAGCCATGCTACTGTTTCTTTGGCTCTACGGTCTGATAACTTAGCATTATATGAGGCTGTTTGACGACAATCTGTATGTGATCTAACATCTACTTTCATACTAGGATATTGTTTCATCACTTCTAAAATCTTAGCTAATTCTACTGCTGCATCGGAACGTATAAATGATTTATCTAAATCAAAATAAATAATTTTTATTTCAAATATTTTTGCTAAATCAGAGCCTTCTTTTATTTCTCGTACTTTTTTAGCGGTATCAATAGGTAGATTTGTTTTGCCTGTTTTATTTGGAATATTTACTGGTTTTTCTTTGGTTTCATAATCTTCTTTTTCTGCTCTAACATAATATTTTTTACCAGCTGGAACTTTTTTGAAATCATAAAATCCTTTCTCATCTGCAATAACTTTTCCTATTTCATTAAATTTTTCATCATATAATGTTACAGTTGCTCTCGGAATTACTTCTGAGGTTTCTGAATTAGTAACGACTCCTGATAGCTCGTGTTGAATTTCTAAATTTAATGGTGATTTTTCTATGAAGCTATAAATATCATCTAATCCTTTACCTCCTACTCGATTGGATGAAAAGAAGCCTTTGCCTTTTTCATCTATGATAAAGGCAAAATCATCCATGGGACCATTTACTGGGGATCCTATATTTATTAAATTGGACACCATTCCTTTATCGTCTAGTTGGGTAGCATAAATATCTAGTCCTCCTAATCCTTGCTGACCATCAGTGGCATAATATAACACGCCTTTATCTGTAATAAAAGGAAAGGTTTCTCTTGATTCTGTATTGATGGTATTGCCTAAGTTAACAGGTGTTCCGTAGCTGTTTTCTCCTAAAATAGCAACCTTGAACAAATCAGATTCTCCGTATGTTCCCGGCATATTGGAGGCAAAATATAATGTCTTTTCATCAGGAGATAAGGCAGGATGCGCTACACTGTATTGATCGCTATTAAAGGGTAATTCTACTACATTTACCCACTCTCCTTTTGAATTTAAACTAGCTCGATAGATTTTTAAATTGATGATTTTTTTATCATCTCTTCCTACTTTTCCTTCATTAAAATTATTGCGGGTAAAGTAAACTGTTTTTAAATCTTTTGTAAAAACAGGAGAATCTTCGTGGTACTTTGAATTGATTGCTTTAGAAAAACGAGTAGCTTTAAGAAGGTCGTCTCCTATTTCATTTTTATCGGCAACATACAGATTGGTAAATGATTTACCTGTCCATTTTGCTTTTGTTTTAAATACTCCAATAGTATCTCTTGTTGAGGCAAAAAGAACTTTATCTCCATAAAATGCTGTACCATAATCCGAAGAACTACCGTTAATACTCACTGGTTTTATCTCAAAACGACCTGAATTTTTTGCAATAGTGTTTTTATAATCTTTTTGATTATTAAATATATTCGCTCGGGTATCCTTTGATGTTAATTGATAAAACTGATTCATATACGCATCTGATTTTTTATAATCTTCTAATGATTTAAGCGTTTGTGAATAGCGATAATAGTACTCAGGATCTACCGTTTCACCTAAAGTAAACAGTTCAGTATACCACTTATTTGCATCAACGAATTTAGCATTGTAATAATACGAATCACCTAAGCGTTGAAATAACTCTTTTGATTTGTATCCTTTTTGAGCTACTTTTAAGTAGGTATCAATTGCATCGACGTATGCTAAACCATTATAGTGATTACCGGCTCTTATGATTTTTTTCGCTTGTGCATATCCTCCATGCAAAGACAATCCTAGTACAGTAAATAAAATGATTTTTTTCATAATAATAGTTTTAGAAGAAACGTGGGGCTACCACTTTTTCTACTCGTTTAAACAATTCATAACGTAAAAATACTTCGTGTGAACCAGAATTAAAATTCCCTAATCTGGTAACATCTCGATCATAGGCGTATCCTATTAGCCAAGAGTCGTTAATCTGAAATCCTGCCATGGCACTCCATGCAGCACTCCAACGATAGGCCGCTCCCAATGAAAATTTTTCATTAAACCAAAAATTACCTGATAAATCAACTTGTAATGGAGCTCCGTTTACATATTTTATCATAGTTGTTGGCTTAAACTGCACTTCACTACTTAAACGAAATACATGACCCGCTATTAAGTGTGGGTGCATACGCTCACTTGCTACGTATTGCACGTCATTATCGTAATATTTTTGCTCCAATATAAAGGGAATTGATAAGCCTACATAGGTCTTCTCTGAATACCAAAATGCTCCAGCTCCTACGTTAGGAAAAAAACGATTATCTACATTTTGTCTTATCAAACCATCCGACACATTATGAATGTTAGTTTTGTTAAAATCAACACTAAAGAAATTTGCCGTCCCTTTTATTCCAAAAGACAATTTTGATCCCTCTGAAACTGGAATATTATAACTTAAATCTACCGATATCGCATTTTCATCGGAAGGCCCTATTTTGTCATTTATTACACTTACTCCTAATCCCATTTTATTGTTAATTCCTAAAGGTGTACTTAAGGCTAACGTATTGGTCTTAGGGGCTCCTTCTAAACCTACCCATTGGGAACGGTGCATTATTAAAGCACTAAAACATCCTCTAGTTCCTGCATAACCTCGGATTTACATTAGCAGTGTTGTACATATATTGAGTATACTGTGCTTCTTGTTGAGCAAAAATAACTCCGCTCATTAAAAGTAGTAAATATATAATTTTGTTTTTCATATCATTTTCTTTTTTTAAATACCCTCCGCCTCAAGACGGAGGAATATTAATTCTCTATCTATTGATATATAAATAACCTGCTTTTTCTTTCGTTACACCACTTGTGTTTTCATATTTAAGCATATAATAATATGTCCCTTCTGGCAATTGTGTTGATTTTTCAATCGTAACTCTTCCTGATGATATGCCTCGGAATGCGCGATCGTTATTGTTATAACTTGTTGCCTCGTACACTAATACTCCCCAACGGTTGTAAACTTCTACTGAATTATTAGGAAATTTATCTATTCCGTCTATAAAGAATATTTCATTATCACCATCTCCATTAGGTGTCATGTGGTTGTAAATAACAAGTTCCTCATTGTTTGACGGATTAACCGTTACTGTTACAGTGGCAGTATCGCAAATACCAGGTTTAATTACTAAGCACGCATTATATGTGAAACTGTAAGTACCTGCTGGCGTTCCTATTGGAACTATTACCTCTCCTGTAGCTGCATTTAGATACGGCACTGGAGATTTTGATGGTACAGTAATTATTGGCTGGGCAAAAGTACTTTGGGTTAATACCACATTATTAATTGTTGCAGAACCTTTACTTGTAGCATCATTTACTAAAACATTCCCTACTACAGAACCTGAACCTCCATTTGTTGTAACAAATTTATCATCGTTTGCATCAACCTTAACTGAAACCTCTATAGTAACTGTTTGCGTAACACAATTTGGAACTAAAGCCCCATTCTCACAAACAGTATAAGTAAAAGTATACGTATTATTATCAACTGTATCATCTACTGTAATTGTTCCATTAGAATTAAGTATCATCCCCTGTGGTAATCCTGTTGTTGTGACTGTTACCTGACCTACTCCTGTTCCTATGGTAGATGATAATGGCTTTCCATTAAATGTATCATCACTATAAATAGACACTGTTCCTGTAGTACCTGATACTATTAACTCTTTATCAGGCCCTCCTAAAACTATTGGGTTTTTAACTTCTACTATAGCAATTGCGGTATCGCAGTTTGCTGGTGTGGCTCCTGTTTCACAAATTGTATAAGGAATCCTGTAAGTACCACTTGGGGTACTCGGCTGGATAGTTACATTACCATCTACATCAATACGAATAGAACCTGTTGTAACAGGGGTTACATCTGTGTTGGCGGTGGTTACTGCAACGCCATTTAATGTATCGAATCCGTTTCCGTTATTCGCTAAAACGCTTCCTGCTGGGGTGCTCGTGGTAGCAGAAGTAGCTACAGTACCTAAGTTATCGTTTTTAGCAACTAATTGATTTTTAACTTCAACAATTACTTCAGCTGTTTTACAGTTTGCTGGTGTAGCTCCTGTTTCACAAATTGTATAAGGAATCGTGTAAGTACCACTTGGGGTACTCGGCTGGATAGTTACATTACCATCTACATCGATACGAATAGAACCTGTTGTAACAGGGGTTACATCTGTGTTGGCAGTGGTTACTGCAACGCCATTTAACGTATCGACTCCGTTTCCATTATTCGCTAAAACGCTTCCTGCTGGGGTACTCGTGGTAGCAGAAGTAGCTACAGTACCTAAGTTATCGTTTTTAGCAACTAATTCATTTTTAACTTCAACAATTACTTCAGCTGTTTTACAGTTTGCTGGTGTAGCTCCTGTTTCACAAATTGTATAAGGAATCGTGTAAGTACCACTTGGGGTACTCGGCTGGATAGTTACATTACCATCTACATCGATACGAATAGAACCTGTTGTAACAGGGGTTACATCTGTATTGGCTGTCGTTACAGCAACACCATTTAATGTATCGGCTCCGTTTCCATTATTATTCGCTAAAACGCTTCCTGCTGGGGTACTCGTGGTAGCAGAAGTAGCTACAGTACCTAAGTTATCGTTTTTAGCAACTAATTCATTTTTAACTTCAACAATTACTTCAGCTGTTTTACAGTTTGCTGGTGTGGCTCCTGTTTCACAAATTGTATAAGGAATCGTGTAAGTACCACTTGGGGTACTGGGTTGGATAGTTACATTACCATCTACATCGATACGAATAGAACCTGTTGTAACAGGGGTTACATCTGTGTTGGCGGTGGTTACTGCAACGCCATTTAATGTATCGAATCCGCTTCCATTATTCGCTAAAACGCTTCCTGCGGCAGTAGTTGCTGTGGCTGAGGTAGCAATCGTACCTAAATTATCATCTTTAGCTATTAAATCGTTTTTAACTTCTACAGTTATATTGGCTGTTTTACAGTTTACTGGTGCAGCTCCTGTTTCACAAATTGTATAAGGAATCGTGTAAGTACCACTTGGGGTACTGGTTGGATAGTTACATTACCATCTACATCGATACGAATAGAACCTGTTGTAACAGGGGTTACATCTGTGTTGGCTGTCGTTACAGCAACACCATTTAATGTATCGAATCCGCTTCCATTATTCGCTAAAACGCTTCCTGCGGCAGTAGTTGCTGTGGCTGAGGTAGCAATCGTACCTAAATTATCATCTTTAGCTATTAAATCGTTTTTAACTTCTACTATAGCAATGGCTCTATCGCAGTTTGCTGGGTTAGCTCCGTTCTCACAGATTTGATACTCTACTTGGTATGTGCCACTTGGTGTGGTAGACCCTACAGTAATCGTACCATCTGTATTTAATGTTAAGCCTACTGGAATGTTTACACCTGTTAGACTTACTTGACCTACTGCTGCACCTATCGTAACGTTTGATCCGTTTAACTTATCGTTTAACGTTACATTTGGGGTATTACCTCCTGAGGCAACAGTTACTTTGGCATCGTCTACTGCATCAATAGTGTTTTTAACTTCTACAGTTATATTGGCTGTTTTACAGTTTACTGGTATGGCTCCTGTTTCACAAATTGTGTAAGGAATCGTGTAAGTACCACTTGGGGTACTCGGCTGGATAGTTACATTGCCATCTACATCGATACGAATAGAACCTGTTGTAACAGGGGTTACATCTGTGTTGGCGGTGGTTACTGCAACGCCATTTAACGTATCGACTCCGTTTCCATTATTCGCTAAAACGCTTCCTGCGGCAGTAGTTGCTGTAGTTGAGGTAGCAATCGTACCTAAATTATCATCTTTAGCTATTAAATCGTTTTTAACTTCTACTATAGCAATGGCTCTATCGCAGTTTGCTGGGTTAGCTCCGTTCTCACAGATTTGATACTCTACTTGGTATGTGCCACTTGGTGTGGTAGACCCTACAGTAATCGTACCATCTGTATTTAGTGTTAAGCCTCCTCGGAACATTTACACCTGTTAGACTTACTTGACCTACTGCTGCACCTATCGTAACGTTTGATCCGTTTAACTTATCGTTTAACGTTACATTTAGGGTATTACCTCCTGAAGCAACAGTTACTTTGGCATCGTCTACTGCATCAATAGTGTTTTTAACTTCTACAGTTATATTGGCTGTTTTACAGTTTACTGGTATGGCTCCTGTTTCACAAATTGTGTAAGGAATCGTGTAAGTACCACTTGGGGTACTCGGTTGGATAGTTACATTACCATCTACATCGATACGAATAGAACCTGTTGTAACAGGGGTTACATCTGTGTTGGCGGTGGTTACTGCAACGCCATTTAACGTATCGACTCCGTTTCCATTATTCGCTAAAACGCTTCCTGCGGCAGTAGTTGCTGTAGTTGAGGTAGCAATCGTACCTAAATTATCATCTTTAGCTATTAAATCGTTTTTAACTTCTACTATAGCAATGGCTCTATCGCAGTTTGCTGGGTTAGCTCCGTTCTCACAGATTTGATACTCTACTTGGTATGTGCCACTTGGTGTGGTAGACCCTACAGTAATCGTACCATCTGTATTTAGTGTTAAGCCTCTCGGAACATTTACACCTGTTAGACTTACTTGACCTACTGCTGCACCTATCGTAACGTTTGATCCGTTTAACTTATCGTTTAACGTTACATTTAGGGTATTACCTCCTGAAGCAACAGTTACTTTGGCATCGTCTACTGCATCAATAGTGTTTTTAACTTCTACAGTTATATTGGCTGTTTTACAGTTTACTGGTGCAGCTCCTGTTTCACAAATTGTATAAGGAATCGTGTAAGTACCACTTGGGGTACCTCGGTTGGATAGTTACATTACCATCTACATCGATACGAATAGAACCTGTTGTAACAGGGGTTACATCTGTGTTGGCTGTCGTTACAGCAACACCATTTAATGTATCGAATCCGCTTCCATTATTCGCTAAAACGCTTCCTGCGGCAGTAGTTGCTGTGGCTGAGGTAGCAATCGTACCTAAATTATCATCTTTAGCTATTAAATCGTTTTTAACTTCTACTATAGCAATGGCTCTATCGCAGTTTGCTGGGTTAGCTCCGTTCTCACAGATTTGATACTCTACTTGGTATGTGCCACTTGGTGTGGTAGACCCTACAGTAATCGTACCATCTGTATTTAATGTTAAGCCTACTGGAATGTTTACACCTGTTAGACTTACTTGACCTACTGCTGCACCTATCGTAACGTTTGATCCGTTTAACTTATCGTTTAACGTTACATTTGGGGTATTACCTCCTGAGGCAACAGTTACTTTGGCATCGTCTACTGCATCAATAGTGTTTTTAACTTCTACAGTTATATTGGCTGTTTTACAGTTTACTGGTATGGCTCCTGTTTCACAAATTGTGTAAGGAATCGTGTAAGTACCACTTGGGGTACTCGGCTGGATAGTTACATTGCCATCTACATCGATACGAATAGAACCTGTTGTAACAGGGGTTACATCTGTGTTGGCGGTGGTTACTGCAACGCCATTTAACGTATCGACTCCGTTTCCATTATTCGCTAAAACGCTTCCTGCGGCAGTAGTTGCTGTAGTTGAGGTAGCAATCGTACCTAAATTATCATCTTTAGCTATTAAATCGTTTTTAACTTCTACTATAGCAATGGCTCTATCGCAGTTTGCTGGGTTAGCTCCGTTCTCACAGATTTGATACTCTACTTGGTATGTGCCACTTGGTGTGGTAGACCCTACAGTAATCGTACCATCTGTATTTAGTGTTAAGCCTCCCGGAACGTTTACACCTGTTAGACTTACTTGACCTACTGCTGCACCTATCGTAACGTTTGATCCGTTTAACTTATCGTTTAACGTTACATTTGGTGTATTACCTCCTGAAATAACAGTTACTTTGGCATCGTCTACTGCATCAATAGTGTTTTTAACTTCTACAGTTATATTGGCTGTTTTACAGTTTACTGGTGTGGCTCCTGTTTCACAAATTGTGTAAGGAATCGTGTAAGTACCACTTGGGGTACTCGGTTGGATAGTTACATTACCATCTACATCAATACGAATAGAACCTGTTGTAACAGGGGTTACATCTGTGTTGGCGGTGGTTACTGCAACGCCATTTAATGTATCGAATCCGCTTCCATTATTCGCTAAAACGCTTCCTGCGGCAGTAGTTGCTGTAGTTGAGGTAGCAATCGTACCTAAATTATCATCTTTAGCTATTAAATCGTTTTTAACTTCTACAGTTATATTGGCTGTTTTACAGTTTACTGGTGCAGCTCCTGTTTCACAAATTGTATAAGGAATCGTGTAAGTACCACTTGGGGTACTCGGTTGGATAGTTACATTACCATCTACATCGATACGAATAGAACCTGTTGTAACAGGGGTTACATCTGTGTTGGCGGTGGTTACTGCAACGCCATTTAATGTATCGAATCCGCTTCCATTATTCGCTAAAACGTTTCCTGCGGCAGTAGTTGCTGTGGCTGAGGTAGCAATCGTACCTAAATTATCATCTTTAGCTATTAAATCGTTTTTAACTTCTACAGTTATATTGGCTGTTTTACAGTTTACTGGTGCAGCTCCTGTTTCACAAATTGTGTAAGGAATCGTGTAAGTACCACTTGGGGTACTGGGTTGGATAGTTACATTACCATCTACATCGATACGAATAGAACCTGTTGTAACAGGGGTTACATCTGTGTTGGCGGTGGTTACTGCAACGCCATTTAACGTATCGACTCCGTTTCCATTATTCGCTAAAACGCTTCCTGCGGCAGTAGTTGCTGTAGTTGAGGTAGCAATCGTACCTAAATTATCATCTTTAGCTATTAAATCGTTTTTAACTTCTACTATAGCAATGGTTCTATCGCAGTTTGCTGGGTTAGCTCCGTTCTCACAGATTTGATACTCTACTTGGTATGTGCCACTTGGTGTGGTAGACCCTACAGTAATCGTACCATCTGTATTTAGTGTTAAGCCTCCCGGAACGTTTACACCTGTTAGACTTACTTGACCTACTGCTGCACCTATCGTAACGTTTGATCCGTTTAACTTATCGTTTAACGTTACATTTAGGGTATTACCTCCTGAAGCAACAGTTACTTTGGCATCGTCTACTGCATCAATAGTGTTTTTAACTTCTACAGTTATATTGGCTGTTTTACAGTTTACTGGTGTGGCTCCTGTTTCACAAATTGTGTAAGGAATCGTGTAAGTACCACTTGGGGTACTCGGCTGGATAGTTACATTGCCATCTACATCGATACGAATAGAACCTGTTGTAACAGGGGTTACATCTGTGTTGGCGGTGGTTACTGCAACGCCATTTAATGTATCGAATCCGCTTCCATTATTCGCTAAAACGCTTCCTGCAGCAGTAGTTGCTGTGGCTGAGGTAGCAATCGTACCTAAATTATCATCTTTAGCTATTAAATCGTTTTTAACTTCTACAGTTATATTGGCTGTTTTACAGTTTACTGGTGTGGCTCCTGTTTCACAAATTGTGTAAGGAATCGTGTAAGTACCACTTGGGGTACCTGGCTGGATAGTTACATTACCATCTACATCGATACGAATAGAACCTGTTGTAACAGGGGTTACATCTGTGTTGGCGGTGGTTACTGCAACGCCATTTAATGTATCGAATCCGCTTCCATTATTCGCTAAAACGCTTCCTGCAGCAGTAGTTGCTGTGGCTGAGGTAGCAATCGTACCTAAATTATCATCTTTAGCTATTAAATCGTTTTTAACTTCTACAGTTATATTGGCTGTTTTACAGTTTACTGGTGTGGCTCCTGTTTCACAAATTGTATAAGGAATCGTGTAAGTACCACTTGGGGTACTCGGCTGGATAGTTACATTGCCATCTACATCGATACGAATAGAACCTGTTGTAACAGGGGTTACATCTGTGTTGGCGGTGGTTACTGCAACGCCATTTAATGTATCAGCTCCGTTTACATTATTCGCTAAAACGCTTCCTGCGGCAGTAGTTGCTGTGGCTGAGGTAGCAATCGTACCTAAATTATCATCTTTAGCTATTAAATCGTTTTTAACTTCTACTATAGCAATGGCTGTTGTACAATTTGAAGGGGTTATATTAGACCCCGTAACTGGATTTGCTTCACATAACTGATATGTAACATTATAAACTCCTGATGGAGTATTGGCCGCTACCGTTATATTTCCTTCTGAATCTACGCTTAATGGACCCGTTGTAACAGGCGTTACATTGGTATTAGCTGAGGTAACCGCTACTCCATTTAATGTATCATTTGTCGTAACATTCCCTGGCACTGTAACTATAGCATTTGTACTCGCAACTGTTATTTTTGGATCATTTACTGCTACTATCACATTTATTGGAATAGGTGTACTAGTAGAAGAGTTATTACCTAGTGTAGGATCAAACTCAATTCCTGTAACAGTAGCAGTATTTACATAACTACCTGTAGCTTTAACCGTTGCTACAATATTTAATGTTTCTATAGCTCCATTTGTTAATGCACCAATAGTCCAAACTCCAGTACCTGAATTATAAGTTCCTACGGAAGGCAAACTACCAACAAAAGTATAACCTGATGGTAGTAAATCATTTACGATAACTCCCGTTGCAGTACTTGGTCCGGCATTAGTTACCGTAAGTGTAAAAGTTACATTACTACCTACATTAGGTGTAGCGTTACTAACTGTTTTTGTTATTCCTAAATTCGAATTAGGGGTAAAATATCCAAAATCATGTGTTAAATTTGACTCAGATATAGACAATGCCTCTGTTTGTATATTTCCTCCTGTGGTTGAAATAGCACTTCCATCGATAACTTTTCCTGTATCAGTCACTCTCACAATATAATCACACGGAAGCAAACCACTCACATTATAAAAACCTCCTACTCCAGTAGTAACAGTTGTTAGTAAAAGATCATCAATATCAATAATTCCATTCTTATTTAAATCATCATGAATATTAATTGTTACTCCAACTATTCCTGTATCTACACTATCAAAAATACCATTGTTATTAGAGTCTCGGTAAACTCTCCTCCCTATAATACCATCTGCAGCAACACATCCACCTGCATCGAACGGACTTGGTATATCCTTTGTAACACCATCAGATGTAGTCACTACTTCCGTATTAGAAATAGTATGAGTACTTGGAAAATATTGTCTAACTCTATCACCAACTAACCATAAATTATTTAAATGATCTTGAGCTATTTGAGATACATAAGTACCACTCCCTGATACTTTAGAAGTATATACCGTATTACTACCAAAGACATAAGTTGCTGGTATTGTATACTCAAAAACTTCACCTCCAAAAGTTCTAACCATTAGATCTCCTATAATAGCAAAATCTCCCATAGATTCAGCTTCGTCAATCTGAATTACAGGTACAGCATTAACTAATGTCAAACCATCAGCTGACATCGTACATTTATAGATTACTGTATCAGGATTAGGTGTACCTGTAAGAGATTGCTCTATCGCTAAATACAAAAATCCCCCATCAAAAGCAGCTCCTCCAGAACCTACACCGGCTGTTCCCAGCGTTATACCTTGAACTGTGACATTTGACGATACCACAACATGTGTATTAGTCGCTATATTGTAAGCATACAAAGTAGTATTAGAAGCTAAATTAGCAGTATTGACATAATACATTATTCTTTTTGCCGCATCAGTAGCAAAAGAATTCAGACCTCCCGTTCCTACTCCGCTTACAAAAGGACTAGTCGTTATAAAAGTAGATTTACCTGTTCTTATATTAACAGAATAAATATTATTATTTACATTCATCAAAAAGCCCCCTTGCTGAAAA
Source organism: Flavobacterium davisii (assembly GCF_019565505.1). Lineage (GTDB taxonomy): Bacteria > Bacteroidota > Bacteroidia > Flavobacteriales > Flavobacteriaceae > Flavobacterium > Flavobacterium davisii. The sequence goes on along the minus strand of NZ_CP067378.1, from coordinate 2,915,309 downwards.
CCATTCCCACATTGCGAATATGATTTTTCAACGGATAAAAAAAATGACATAATAAAACTCATTAGAAAAATTAAATTTCTAACTTTATGTCCAAATGTTTTTGGTATTTTTTCGACCATATATTATTTTTTTTAAAAATTTTAGAATAAGGTTTTAAAAATATGCTTTCACATATTATACTATTTAAACTATTATCTCTTTAAAATATAAAAATCAATTATTTTCAGAATTTTAAAAAGATATCACTAAAAGTCATACTGATTTACAATAAATGCTTTTACCTTCTATATGAGGTTAAGAATACCCCACAATACCCACAATCAACTAAAAATTTAAATAACCAATACGCTCTATTATATATGATCGTAAGATTATGATTTTTTAATTTGACTTACTTTTTAATACGATAATTCGTTTAAAGACATGAATTATCTAGATAATTTATTTTATTTTTCACCCATATTACACTATTTTAACTATTAAAAAACAAAAAAGACAAATACTTGTTAATTATTTTTAAAAACATTTTTTCACAACAAATTATAAAAAAAAACAGCTAAAATAATAAAAAACAAACTAATAACATCTATTTCATAATTTAATTAATGAAAAACCAAAATAGATAAATAAAACCATCAATCAATATAGTTTATTAATTCAATAGATACTAATTATCATTGATTTAGATATACAAAAGAGTTTCATATTCTAATTAAAACAGAACGAAGAATTTTTTAAATAAAAGAAAGTAAAAATTATTTGCTTTTATTGAGCAAATAAAATGAAGATGGTAACAAAACTAAATGATTTAAAAAAACTACTTTTAGTAGATAGTATGCCTTTGGAAGTGTGCAAATTATTTCATTCTTCGAGAAGTAAAATTTGTAAAGAAATAGTTTTTATATTTAATAAGTCATTTTCTGCTTCTCGAAATTTATATTTTACGTATAGAAACTTGACACAGTATGATCAATAAATGATCCTTTTCAACACTTTTGTTTGTCTTTTACTTGAGTTTTCTATATTCATTATTTAACCCAGATTTCAAAAAAGTAGTGTTCTTTAACAAATGAGAGCTAACTTGTATTTGCGACCGAAGCCTATGTAAAAAATGGTGAATTTATCCCCTCCCAAATTTTGGCTAAAATGCAAAAAGGCTTCCAAATGGGAGCCTTTGAGAGAATCAATGATCAAACACCATCTTATCTCGTATAGAATAATTTTAGCAAAGATATTCTATTTCCTCGCATTTTGATAAAATGAAAATTTATGAAAAATTTCGAAAAAATGCAAATTGTAAATCCCAATGCGGCAGGAATTGATGTTGGATCACGTTCTCATTTTGTAGCCATAGGACAGAATGAAAATCAAATTAGAGAATTTAATGTTTATCAATTGCTTAAAATCAGTTATATAAAATTACGCATTAAACTCGAACGAAGTAAATCGGCGAAGCAAATCCATTCACTTTATTTTCACCATTCAAGCACGTACTCTCCCACTTAGTCATCAAAATAACTCTCTATTTCTTCTTCTATAACTTTCTGTAATCACTTGAATTTATTCATTTTTTTCAAAAAGAAGTCTAATGCGATATCTGGGTTAAATTCAAAAAAGAAAGTTTTAATCCTTAATTTATAGTACATTCCTAAATGTATTAACCAAGAATTAAATACAATAATTTATTTTTTATCTCTCTAAAAGCTATTAAAATAAATTCTTCATTAGGTATTTGGATACATTAAAATTTCTGCTGGTTCAAAAGAAACTTTTCCTGTTGGTTCTACAAAATATTTTAAAATAAGCTCTCCCCAACCCGATTCACCAGTGAAATCAGCAATTATCCATCGATGATTTAAAAAGCGAACTTTATTAATAACCATTCCTTCGTATGAAATTAATGGATTTCCTTTAGGATTATTATTCATTTCAACTAATTGTTCTTTTATTTTCGGCATTAATTGATCTATATCTTGATCCTCAAAATAATCCCTAGCCTTATCGTTATGTACTAATGAAAAATAATCTCCTTCTTCTTTTTCTGCAACAATCTTGGCTATTGAATCTTTTATCTTTTTCTTATATTTTTCAGTTGTTTGGCTATCATGATTAAATTTTTTAGTAGCATACATTAGTTGAAAAATATTCATTAAAACTGAAAAGATGAATCCGTATAAAAGTAATTTTCTCATATATATTAAATAGTTATTTCTAAATTATCATAAGCTACCCACACATTATCTGGTAATTTTTTTGTATTTCTTCATGAAATCCAAACAAATGGCTTATATGGGTTAGATAAGCTTTCTTGGGCTTTACTTTTTTTATTAATGTCAATGCTTCTTCCAAATTAAAATGTGTTTCATGAGGTTCTTCACGCAACGCATTAATTACTAAAACTTCTAATTCTAAAAGTTTATTTAACTCTTTTTCATCAATACTTTTAACATCTGTTAAATACGCAAAACGATCAAAACGATAACCGAAAGTTTGCAAATTTCCATGCCAAGCACTTATAGGCTCTATTTTTTTATCATCAATATTTACTAATTGTCCATTAACTACAAGTGATTTATCTACACTAGGAGCTCCCGGATATTTATCAATCGTTTCAAAGATATAGTCAAATCTTTTTTCTAAATTTTTTAAAACGCGTTCATGTGCATAAATAGGGATATTTCCTTGTCTAAAGAAAAAGGACGTATGTCGTCTAGACCTGCTGTATGATCCGCATGCTCATGTGTAAAAAAAATGGCATCAATTTTGGGGCATTTTGATGAAAGCATTTGTTGTCTAAAATCCGGTCCACAATCTATTATAAATGAGTGATGATCCCATTGAATCCATACAGAAACACGTAAACGTTTATCTCTTACATCCTCACTTAAACAAACAGGATGATCACTCCCTATAACAGGAATACCTTGTGAGGTTCCGGTACCTAAAAAATATATTTTCAATAGAAATGCTTTTTTTTACAAAAATAAATATTATTTGATAAAAAATAAGGCTTTTACTACCTTTGCAAAGTATTTAATTATGAAGATGAAAGATCTACAAAAAGAAATTAGATTAAAAGGAGATAGAGAGATTGAACAAATCCCTTCCATAAGCGATAAAGCACTAAGAATCAATTTAAATGAAAACATCTATGGTACTTTTGCCGAAATAGGTGCTGGACAGGAAACGGTTAGACACTTCTTTAGAGCAGGTGCTTCCTCTGGTACTATTGCTAAAGCAATGAGTGCTTATGACAAAGATTTTAGTGACGCTATTTATGGTATAGAAGATGATGGGCGTTACGTAACAGAAAGTCGTTTACGCAAAATGCTTCAACATGAAATTGAATTAGTTGAACAGCGTTTAAAAAGAGAAAAGCATCCCAACAAATTATTTTTTAGCTACGCTAATACTGTAGCTACTATAGATTTTGCTAAACAATATAAAGGACACGGATGGGTTGGTATTATTTTTCAATTAGATCCAGACGAAGCTTATAACGAAATTATTCTTCACATTCGTTTCAAAGAAAATGATGCAAAACTACAACAAGAAACTTTAGGCAAACTAGGTGTAAACTTAATTTACGGTGCCTTTTATAAATACAATGATCCCAAACGTTTGTTACGTTATTTATATGATCATATAGACAAAGACCAATTAGAAATTGATACTGTAAACTTTTCTGGTCCTCGTTTTAAAGAAGTAGACAACCGCCTAATGAGTCTACAATTAGTACGTAATGGCATGACAGATGCCGTTATGTTTGACCCTAATGCTAAAAACGTATTACCTGCCCAAATTTTATACAAAAAAAAACATTTTAGCTCTTAGAGGCAGTTTTCGCCCTGTTACAAAAGTTAACATGGATATGTATGAAAAATCACTACAAATGTTCCTTCAAGAAAACAAGGTTAAAGAAGAAAATACCCTTGTAGTATTTGAAATTACTTTATCTAACTTACGTTCTGATGGTGAAATTGACGAAAAAGATTTCTTAGACCGTGCTGAACTACTTTGCTCTTTAGGACAAACCGTTTTAATCTCTAATTTTCAAGAATATTACAAAGTTGTAGAGTATTTCTCGAACTACACCAAAGAACGCATGGGACTTGCCATGGGAGTTAACAACTTAATTGATATTTTTGATGAAAAATACTATCGCCATTTAAGCGGTGGAATTCTAGAAGCCTTTGGCAAATTATTCTATCGCGATATGAAAGTATATCTATATCCTATGGAGGATGAAGACGGCACTATTCTTACTTCTCAAAATCTTAAAGTACATCCTAGAATGAAAGAATTATACAAATTCTTTGCTTACAACGGAAAAGTAATTGACATCACAGATTTTGACAAATCACATTTGAAAATATTTTCTCGTGAGGTTTTGAAAATGATCGGATGCGGTAAGCTCCGGCTGGGAAGAAATGCTTCCTAAAGGTATCGCTGAACTAATCAAACGCGATCACTTATTTAGTTGTGATGAGAACAAAAAAATAGAAAAAGTATAATTTTTATAAACAACCCAAAAAAGATATTTTTTACTTCTAAAATCCTCGTAAATCGAATATAATTCCTTTTTTATGAAGATAGGATTAATGTAAATTTCTTCTTTTTTGGGTTATTTTTTTAATTTAACTGTTCCTGAAAAGCCTCTATAACCACACTTGCTTCTAATATTTGATTAGGTGATTTTCCCATAAGATAAAGTACTCTTTTCATCGCACTCGGATTCAACCCCATATTTATTCCTATCTCATATATTCTTTCCTTTTCCCTATTATGTAAGATACCGTCACAGTGCATCAATAAAGCCAATCTATAAAATTGTAAAATACGTTGAAATTCATCTTTCACAACCTGTTTTAATCCTTTCAACTTAAATAATTCTAAAAAAGTAGCTTTATCTATCTCCAACTCTTGTGCTACTATCCAAAGAAAATCATATTCTTTATCGTGTAATTCTCCATCTACAACTGCAAATTCAATCATTTCTTGCAATAAATTAATCTTTTCTCTCTGGCTATTCATCTTTATTTTTTTTGCCAACAAATCTATAATTTTTGCATAGAATATACAAAAACAGTGTGACAATATGAATTCTCTCAAATTAGTTAATCATCTTATGATAATAAAGAAAAGGATAAAACAATATACAAATGCACAGAAACTTTTACAGCAAACATAACTTTACTATAGTGAGAACAAAAATGTTCTATTATTTTAGTTCCTAAATCATTTTTATCTGAAATAAATTTCTAAGGTGTAATTTGGGTTAGACTTCTCATGTAAGATTAAAACCTTATCTTTGACAAAAATTAAATGGCATGACAAATAACGATATTTTTAAAAAATTGAGAGTTGCACTACAACTTAGAGATGATCAAATCGTAGAAATTCTTGAATTAGTAGATTTTAGGATTTCTAAAGGGGAATTGGGTAATATTTTCCGTAATGAAGACCATCCTAAATACATGGAATGTGGTGATCAAATACTTCGTAATTTTTTAAATGGCTTAATTCTTTATTTAAGAGGAAATAAAGAAACTCCTAAAAACCCTTTAGATGTACTTAATCTAAACAAACAAAATATCAAAAAAACTCAATCGGAAAAGAAAGAAAAAAAATCTGACAAAGAATTTAATCCCACAAATAAACAATCTTTTCCTCAAAAGAAAATTAAAAATTCAAACCCTGTTTTTGAACCTGTTCGTTTTAAAAACGGTAAGAAAAAAAATTAAATTTATTGTTTCCTCTCACGGATAAAAACAGGAGGAAACGATCAATCTTTTTATTCCCTCAAAATTTCAATTCCTTATTATGATCCTTTCTTATTTTTCACAAAAAGAGATTGTTAATTTTCTTTTAAACTATATAAAATATCACACGGTTTAACTACTTTCGCAAAGATAACTTTAGTCATGAGATACTTTATATTTTTAATTTTTTTCACATCTTCTATTTGGGGACAAGAAAATATTGTAAAAGGAACTATTATCAATAGTAATACTTTAGTCCCTATTTGGAATGTTAATATTGTTAACACCAACAAAGTCCGCGGGGCTATATCCGATGCCAAGGGTAATTTTGAAATCAAAGCCGATTTAAATGACAATTTACTCATTTCTTGTTTAGGTTTTCAATCTATTGAAATTAGAGTAACTAATGACTGGATAAAAAATCAAAATTTCAGAGTAAAATTAACAGAAAAAGCTTATGCTTTAGAAGAAATTATCATTCCGCCTTACGAACTCACAGGTTATTTAGAAGTAGACTCTAAATTAATTCCTGAAAGAGAGAATTATTGGTATTCTATAGCAGGTCTTACCAAAAGATACGAAGGAGGTGAAAATTCTCCTAATGCTTTTAACAGGGTCATTGGTTCCTTATTTAACCCTGCTGATGCTCTTTATAATTTTTTTGGAAAGAAACCCACTGAACTCAAAAAATTAAAAGAATTACGAAAAGATGACAGTTTACGCAATATATTACAAAATCGTTACGATCGTCAAACTATTTATTTAATGTTTGGTATTAATGAAAAAGAGTTAAACGAGATTTTAGAACGTTGTAATTATTCTGATTCTTTTATGAAAACAGCCAATGATCTTCAAATTTTAGATGCCATTAATGGCTGCTATGAAGAATACAAAATACTTAAGAAAAAATAATTTATTTAAAATATAAACTCTCAAAGAGAATACCTAGAAAGGTTGCAATCTTTCATTTCAACTAACAAGAGAAATCACATAATACTGATAATGTGATTTCTCTCCTATTGAAGTTATGATTGAAATATTTTGTTTCAAAACGAAGTCTATAAAAACTAATCATGATCTGGTGTAGGAGCCTCTACAGGTATACTATTGGATCTATCAATTATAAAATTCAAACCACAAAATATAAAATGTAAATTTGTATTTGCTTTCAAATTAAAATCTCTTTGAAATAAATACCCTAAGGTTACTCCAAAATCTTTAGAAAGTTGGTACCCTCCTCCTACATACATTCTGTTTCTTTTTATAATAGGACTGTCAGGTCCTAAAAATAATTCATCATACACATTTGCAAAAAAAGTATTGGCTTCAACCTTCCTATTATTAATTGGCACAATTACATTCATTCTATCTCTATAACGTTCTGTATTAGTATTTATACTTGTAATAGGATTATAAAAAAGTCTTTTTTCAGCTCTTATCCTATTTTCAATTTTAACACGTCCAAAAGATTTATTATAAGTATACTGTAACCAAAAACGTAGTTCCTCGTTTGAAATACTTTTTTCTCTATAATTAGCATATCTTCCCAAACCTAAAAAAGTTTGATTACTTGAATTTATATTATAACCACTCCCTCCTTTTATTTCATAATAATCAACAGTAGTCAAATCAGCAATTGATCGAGCTTGCAGCTCACCATAAACATACCATTTTTTATTAAATTTATAAGTCAACGAAAGTGTAGAAAACCCCGATAAATGTTCTTTATTTTGTCCTAAAAAAACCCCCTGTAATAAAAAGTAACAGGAAAATTAAAAGATTATTTTTCATGTTTAGTGTTAGATTAAAAATATTAATTTAAAGTTGTGTGTTATCTATTTAAATTGTTATTCTTTTAAAAAAAATAAAAAAAAAGAGGCTAACAATAGCCTCTTCCTAGAGAAATAATATGATTAATTAAAAATTGACAAAATATAGTAAATAATTGCAGCAACTAAAGCGGATACGGGAATAGTTAAAATCAAACCCAAATTAGGTTAATAGTTACGCCCCACCTTACTGCACTTAATCGCTTAGTAGCTCCTACTCCTATAATAGATCCAGTAATAGTATGAGTTGTAGACACAGGAACTCCCATTTGAGAAACTGTGAAAAGTGTTAGAGCACCAGCTGTTTCTGAACAAACACCTTCCAATGGTGTCACTTTAGTAATCTTAGTCCCCATTGTTTTTACGATTTTCCATCCCCCCATTAAAGTTCCTAAGCCAATCATTAAATAACAACCAAAAGCAATCCAGATAGGCATTGTTTTATTTGTAACCTTAGTTTCAACTTTCGCTTTGATATCTTCTTTCAACTTTCCTTTTTCATCTACATACTTTGCAAATATTTTTGCATAACGATAAGCAGGATTTAAATGTTTATCTTTAAAAATAACTTCTTTTGTATCATTATCATGCACATCTTTTTTATCTGTATACACATGCAATGTTGTTAATTCTTTAGCTGCCTTATCAAAATTACTCAGATCAATATTTTCTTTTTTCAAATGTAAAAGAAAAGGATTATTTGGATTTACACCTGCTATTAATTTTTCATCTTCATAAATGTTTTGCTGGGTAGATAAATCAATTATCTTTTTGCCATCTACGTAAACGGTATCTTTATCAAAAATACCTATAGCAGGTTTGAATTTTTTAATTTTACCTTCATCATTTGTATATTTCACCTGTAACACCTCTGTTACCTGTAATAAGCTAGGTACATTTCCTTTTACTTCTCCTCTTCTTACCCCATTAGCATACACAATACAAGCAGCACAAATAATACCCATAACTTTTTGAGAATCGGCTCCACCGTGACCTAATGAAAAAGCGGCTGAGGATAATAGTTGTAATTTTTTATACAAATTACCTTCTTTCATTGCCGTATTATTTTTACCTACAACTAATTCAAAAATGATAAAAATCAAGACAAATGAAGACAATAAAACACCTATAATCCAAATCATAATTGGCTTAATATCAAAAATATCTTTATAAGCCCAAGTCATATAAACTGTAAATAGGGTTAATAGGATATAACACGACAATTTTATAAAGAAATTTCTTTGAATTGTCATGAGTGTAATGATAAAAGAGATAACACCACCAATAATAGGTGCTAAAACAATAAACATTAAGGGTTTTGTAATTTCCTCTAATTTTAGCACATCAAAACCAGCATGTGCCACAGCAGCGCCTGCAAATCCACCAATAAGGGTGTGTGATGATGACGAAGGTATTCCTAACCACCAAGTTAGTAAATTCCATACTGTAGCTGCTAATAAGCCTGATAAAATTACCCATAAGTCAATAACTGAGTTATCTACTGTTTTGGCTACTGTATTACCTACACTCATATCAAAAACCCAATAAGCAGCGAAATTAAAAATTGCAGCCCATATTACAGCTTGGGTTGGCGATAATACTTTTGTTGAAACTACTGTAGCTATTGAATTGGCCGCATCATGAAAACCGTTGACCAAGTCGAAGCCCATAGCTACAACAATTATTATAATTAATAAAGCAAATTCCATTTTAAAAATATAATTTAGAGCGCTATTAAGCGTGTTTAACAGAAATTGCTTCTAAAGTTCTAGATACATCCTTACATTTATCTGTTGCTTTATGCAAAGCATATAACACTTCTTTGTATTTAATAATGTTAATAACATCTGTTTCATTTTCAAATAATTCAGCAACAGCTTTGTCAAAAACCAAATCTGCTTTACTTTCTAATTTATTGATTTTTTTAACAGCACTATTAATTTTGTCTAAATTCTTTAAATCTTTCAATTCTAATACAGCACTATTAATATGAGTACACGCTTCTAGAGTTATTTCCGTTAATTTACGAATAGACTTATTTATCTTAATCACATTATACAAATTCATACGATTAGAAGCTGTATAAATATTATTAGCTACCTCTGTAATCGTAGTAATCAACATGTGAATATCTTCACGATCAAAAGGAGTAATAAAATTTCTACTTAACTCTATATTCATTTTATGATTCACATTTTCAATATCCGCTACTAACTGCTCTACTTGTTTGTAGTAATTAGTTCTGTTTTCCATTTCGCTTTTCCCTATATTTACGGCTTCATGTAAATTTTCAGATAAAGCAAGTAAATCAGCTGTTGCTTTATTAAATAAAGGATAAAAAGTTGTGTCCTTTGGTGAAAAGAATTTTAGTACGTCTCTAAATGCCATTTTTAATCAATTTAATTTCAGATGCGAAAATACCCCCTATATGTTAAGTTAATGTTAAGTCAAGATCAATTGCATATTAATTCTGTTAACAGTCCTTTAACGCTTTTTAAAATAGTTAAAACAGATTTTGTAATTTAGCGCACCGAAATTAAACAATACACTATGGATTTAAACTTTAATAAAAACGAAGATCATAACAGACTTTTATTATCTGAATTAAAACAGCGTTTAGCAAAAGTAAAATTAGGAGGAGGAGAAAAGCGTATTGCTAAACTTCATGCTGAAGGCAAAATGACTGCACGAGAAAGAATTGATTATTTATTAGATAAAGAAGCCACATCAATTGAAATAGGAGCTTTTGTTGGGGAAGGTATGTATAAAGAACATGGTGGTTGTCCTTCTGGAGGAGTTATTGTAAAAGTAGGATATATACAAGGAAAACAATGTATCGTGGTGGCTAATGATGCTACTGTAAAAGCAGGTGCTTGGTTTCCTATTACTGCCAAAAAAAACTTGCGAGCACAAGAAATAGCAATGGAAAATAGACTTCCTATTATTTATCTTGTAGACTCCGCTGGTGTATATTTACCAATGCAAGATGAAATTTTTCCAGATAAAGAACATTTTGGTCGTATTTTTCGTAACAATGCCTTAATGAGCAGTATGGGAATAACGCAAATAGCTGCCGTAATGGGAAGCTGTGTTGCAGGTGGTGCTTACTTACCTATTATGAGTGACGAAGCCTTAATTGTTGATAAAACAGGTAGTATATTTTTAGCTGGTAGCTATTTAGTAAAAGCAGCAATTGGTGAAACAATTGATAACGAAACATTAGGAGGTGCTACTACCCATTGTGAAATTTCTGGTGTAACCGATTTTAAAGCCAAAGATGATAAAGACGCATTGGATAGAATTAAAAGTATTGTAGGCAAAATGGGCAACTTTGATAAGGCAGGATATAACCGAATCAAACCTGAAAAACCTACTTTAGATCCAAATGAAATTTTTGGCATTCTACCAAAATCACGCGCTGAACAATATGATATGATGGAAATCATTAAACGTTTAGTTGACAACTCTGAATTTGATGAATACAAAGCAGGTTATGGTCAAACCATCATTACGGGGTATGCGCGTATTGATGGCTGGGCAGTAGGCATTGTAGCGAATCAACGCTTAATAGCTAAAACTACAGGAGCCAAGACTAAACCTAGCGAAATGCAATTCGGAGGCGTTATATACTCTGATAGTGCCGATAAAGCAACTCGTTTTATAGCTAATTGCAATCAAAAAAAGATCCCTTTAGTATTCATGCACGATGTAACAGGCTTTATGGTCGGTTCTAAATCTGAACATGGGGGAATTATCAAAGACGGTGCTAAAATGGTAAATGCTGTATCCAACTCTGTAGTACCCAAATTTACTATAGTAGTAGGCAATTCTTATGGCGCTGGTAACTATGCCATGTGTGGAAAAGCTTACGACCCTAGATTAATATTTGCTTGGCCAAGCGCTGAATTAGCTGTTATGGGAGGAGCGCAAGCAGCTAAAGTATTAATGCAAATAGAAGCTGCTTCTTTAAAAGCAAAAGGCGAAGAAATTACGCCTGAAAAAGAAGAAGAATTATTTAATAAAATCAAATCACGTTACGACGAACAAGTTTCTCCTTATTATGCTGCTTCACGTTTATGGACAGATGCTATTGTAGATCCACTTGAAACTCGTACTTGGATTTCTATGGGAATAGAAGCCGCTAATCACGCTCCTATAGAAAAACCTTTTAATTTAGGCGTGATTCAGGTTTAGTTAATAACAACTATTTCTTTAAATCATTTATAGTTTATTTAAAATATTCGATAATAAATTATTTTTTATTAAAGCTCATAAAAATCTACCTTTACGCGGTAGATTTTTTTATTATGAGAAAATACATTTTATTTTTATTCCTTTTTTTAAAAATTCAACCTATATCCGCACAGTTAACTGTAGCCAAAGAGCAATATACTCATCGTGACTCTTTACAAGGAGGATTACGAACAGAACGCATCTGTTTTGATGTACAACGTTATGATCTAAACATCAACATTAATATTGATAAAAAATTAATAATAGGTTATAATGATATTACTTTTAAAGTAGTAAATAATACATCAAAAATTCAAATTGATTTATTTGAAAATATGAAAATAGATAGTATTCTTTATCATAATCAAAGGCTTCATTATACACGGGATGAAATAGCTACTTTCATTCATTTCCCTAATACACTTTCAAAAGGAAGTATTCATAAAATTAAGTTTTACTATTCAGGAAATCCTACTCTTGCTAAAAGAGCTCCTTGGGATGGAGGCTTTACTTTTACCCAAGATCCTAACCACAAACCTTGGGTAGCCGTTAGTTGTCAAGGATTTGGAGCCAGTTCTTGGTATCCTGTAAAAGATTCACAAAGTGATGAACCAGACCTAGGTATATCTATTAAAGTAGCTGTTCCAAACGGATTAATGAATGTATCTAATGGACGATTCATTGGAAGTGAAGATCTAAAAAATGGGTATACTCGCTGGGATTGGGAAGTTAAAAATCCTATTAACACTTATGATATCACTGTTAATATTGGAGATTATGTTTTAATTGAAGATTATCATAAAGGCTTAGACCTAAAATATTATGTACTTCGAAATAATGAAACAAAAGCACGAAAACACTTTGAAGAAGTAAAACCTATGCTAGATTGTTTTCAATCAAAATTTGGTCCATATCCTTTTAAAGAAGACAGTTACAAATTAGTAGAAACTCCTTACTTAGGAATGGAACACCAAAGTGCGATAGCATACGGAAACAAATATAAAAAAGGATATCAAGGGAGGGATTTATCAGGAACTGGTATTGGTCTTTTATTTGACTACATAACAATACATGAAACAGGACATGAATGGTTTGGCAATAGTATAACCAGCAAGGACATAGCTGATATGTGGATACACGAAGCCTTTACTATGTATTCAGAAGTAGCTTTTATAGAGTGTTTATATGGATATGAAAAAGCACTTGATTATTGTGAAGGCCTGCGCATAAATATAGCGCATGATCGCCCTATAATAGGTTCTTTTGGCGTAAATAAGGAAGGGAGTGGCGATATGTACTACAAAGGTGCTAACATGTTAAATACACTCCGCCATGTTATAGGTAAAGACAAATGGTGGGATATTTTATTAAAGTTCTCTACAAAATATAAAAAACAAATTATTGAAGGGAAAACGGTTATTGATTTTTTTAATAACGAATCAAAAATGAATTTAACGCCTATATTCAATCAGTATCTAAAGTACGTAACAATTCCTGTTTTAGAAATTCAAAAAAAAGAAGAAAAATTTGAAATTAGATGGGTTACCGAAGAACCTAATTTTGAAATGCCAATAGAATTGTTTATTAAAAATCAAAAATACACAATGCTTGTTTCCAATAATTGGAAATTAATACCTTTTCATATAAAAGAAATAAATGATATTAAACCTAATAAAAAATCATTTTACATAAAATACACTCCATAAAAACAAAACAATACATTGATTTTTAGTATATTAGCTTAAAATATTTAAACTTATAGCTATGGGAACTGTAAAAATTTGAATAAGTGGGCAAATGCACACACTTATTACTCATTAGATTTATTGAGAATTTTTATAGGTGTTTTTTTATTTATGAAAGGTGTTTCTTTTATGACAAATACCGTTTATTACACGCAATTAACAGAACCGATTAAAAATTTTGGTGGCGGGATGTTAATTGTGCATTATGTTATGGCTGCTCATATAGTCGGTGGAATTATGATTGTGTTTGGATTGTTAACTCGCTGGTCAATAATGGCACAAGTTCCTATATTAATAGGCGCATTCTTGGTAAACTTTATTGATGAAATGAATTATACAAATCTGATTTTGTCTTTTCTCTTATTATCTATTTGTACTTTCTTTCTTTTTTATGGAAGTGGTAAGCACTCCGCTGATTATTATTTTAAAATGGGACAATGATAACTTAAACCCAGATTCCGCATTAGACTTCGTTGTGAAACAAAATTTTTCAATAAATTCAAGTACTCACAGAAAATTTAGAAGATGAAATAGTCAACTATTACGATGAATAAAATTGGAGTACGTGCTTAAATTGGAAGAAAAATAAAGTGAAATAGATTTTTAATACGTAATCCGAGTAAAAGAAGGACACTATCTCTTTACATACTCTAAAAAAGTAATTAGTCCTAAATTAGTTCATATAAAAATGGCTTAAGTTTAAAAAATTAAACTTAAGCCACAATTTACTAAATCTCATCACTAGTAAATGTAATAAAACTTTTCTTTTTGTAAGGACGAATAATTAAACGTCCTTCTCGATCAAAACGGATGTAATTATAAACCCAATTTAAAAAAACAACCGCTTTATTTTTAAATCCAATCAATGAAAACAAGTGCACAAACATCCATACAAACCAAGCAAAAACACCATTAAAATGGTATTTAGGCAAGTCTACAACAGCTAAATTCCTACCAATAGTTGCCATAGAGCCTTTATCATCATACACAAAAGCTTTCATAGATTTATTTTGTTGTAAATTAAGTAGATTATCTGCTAATAAATTTCCTTGTTGTATGGCAGGTTGTGCCATCATAGGATGTCCTTGTGGATACAGTTCATTTTCCACAGAAGCAATGTCTCCTATGGCAAAAATATTTTCAAATCCTTTTACTTGATTAAACTCATTCACTCTTATTCGTTTCACTCCTTTGACAACAGATTCTTCGGGCAAACCATGTATACAAGCTCCTTGAACCCCTGCCGTCCAAATAACAGTACCTGCATCTAAAACAAGATCTGTATTTGTAGTAATCGTTCGCCCATCATAATTCGTTACACGTACATTTTTCCAGATTTTAACCCCTAATTCTTTCAAAAATTTTTCAGACGCTACTGATGATTTTTCCGTCATAGTATTCAAAATTCTATCACCACTTTGTATCAAATGAATTTGCATCTTTTGTACATCTAAATCTGGATAATCTTTTTGAAAAATTGCTTTTTTCATCTCAGCTAAAGCTCCCGCTAACTCAACACCTGTAGGTCCTCCCCCTACTAAAACAAAATTCATCAAAGCATTCCTTTCAGTTTCATCCTTTGTTAAAACAGCTTCTTCAAAATTTTCAAGAATTAAACTACGAATATTAAGTGACTGTGGAATGGTTTTCATGGACATTGAATTGCGTTCTATTTCCTTATTTTCAAAATAATTGGTTTTAGATCCAGTAGCAATAACTAAATAATCATAATGTATATCCCCTATTTCTGATAAAACTTTTTGATGTTTAGTATCAATCTCTTTTACGGTAGTTAATCTAAAATAAAAATCTGAACATCCTTGAATAACTTTACGGATAGGATATGCTATGGAACCTGCTTCTAATCCTCCTGTAGCAACCTGATACAATAAAGGTTGGAATGTATGATGATTATGCTTATCAATCAGTACAACTTGAAATTTTTTATTTTTTAGTTTCTTGGCTAAAGCAATACCAGCAAAACCACCTCCAATTATAACAACTCTTTTTTTTGAACTTTGTGGAATATTCATTAGTTAAAGGACTTGACGTTTTAAAGTTTTAAAATTAAGAAATATCTCCATAAAAAAATTATTATTACTATAAAGTGATTTAAACTTTTTCAATTGACTCCAAAAATGATTTTTCTGCCTCCAATTAAAAAAATTAAAACGCTTCTATAATCTCAAATTACACTTTTAAAACAACTTTGAATCTAAAAAAGTACCTCATATTTTGTCCTAATTACAGGAAAATACATCTGCAATAAAAATTTATTATCCTTTTATCTTCTTTCCTTTTTCTTTTTCTTCAAAAAGTCTGTCCCATAATCTGGAATAATCTACTTTTTACGTACTCTAATAACTTTTTAAAGCTCACTTATTTTCTATTTTGTAAAGTATGTAATATTTTAGCCTCTTAAAAAAAATATTTTGAGAGTCACAAAAAAAATAAATATTGATCCTATAACGATCAAAAAAAAACTATTATACTGGGCAGAAAATTTCCGTGAAGTAGCTTATCTAAAAAGCAATGACTATCCACAACAATATAGTTCTTATGACTTAATTGTTGCTGTAGATGCTTTTACTTCCCTAAAAACAGATTATATTAATGCTTTTGATGATTTAAAACAATATCAACAACAAACCAATGATTGGCTATTTGGTTACTTAGCTTACGACCTAAAAAATGATATTGAATCGCTAGATTCTAAAAATCATGATGGATTAAACTTTTCCGATTTATTTTTTTTCAGCCTAAAAAAATATTTTTCTTAAAAGGGAACGAACTAGAAATTGCTTATTTAAATATGTGTGATGATGAAATTGATTCCGATCTTGAAGAAATTTTAGAAAAACGAAAAACGAAAAACGAAACTCAAAAATCTGAAATTATAATCCAACAACGTATTTCAAGGGAGCATTATATAAAAAAAGTGAATCAAATGTTGACTCATATCCATAGAGGCGATCTCTATGAAGCTAACTTTTGTATGGAATTTTATGCTGAAAACGGTAAAATCATTCCTTCACAAGTTTTTCAAGAATTAAATAAAATTTCGAAACCGCCTTTTGCTTGTTTTTTTAAAAATCATATCCATTATTTACTATCTGCTTCTCCTGAGCGTTATATAAGGAAAGAAAATCAAAAAGTCATCAGCCAACCTATTAAAGGAACTTCTAAACGATTTGAAGATCTCATTTTAGATACAAATTCTAAAACTGAATTAGAACAAAATCCTAAAGAACGGTCTGAAAATATTATGATAGTAGATTTAGTTCGAAATGATTTAGCTCAAACAGCTATAAAGGGCTCTGTACAAGTAGAAGAATTATGTACCATTTATTCTTTTAAACAAGTACACCAAATGATATCAACAGTTGTTTCTGAAGTAAAAAGCACAACTAATCCAGTTGACATCATAAAAACTACTTTCCCTATGGGAAGTATGACGGGTGCTCCTAAAATTTCAGCTATGCAAATTATAGAGGAATTAGAAGAAACTAAAAGAGGTTTGTACAGTGGAGCTGTAGGCTACTTTACTCCTTCTGGTAATTTTGATTTTAATGTGGTTATTCGTAGTATTTTATACAATTCTGACAATCAGTATCTTTCTTTTTCTGTAGGCAGTGCTATTACCGCATTATCTGACCCTGAACAAGAATATGAAGAATGTTTATTAAAGGCTAAAGCCATGCGTGAGGTATTAAGCTGAGACACAAGATTATTCCAAAAAATTAGATAAAAAATATTTTTAAGTTTCATATCTCATTCTTAAATTACATTCACCTTTATAATTTTTATCATTAAACAATGAATTATATTACTTTCTTATTTCTGTATCGGATCCAACGAAACTTAAAAAAGGTATTTACATCTTAGTTTGGATTTTTTAAATAATTTCAATCCTATGAAAACTCCTTTTTATTACAAATAAAGTTAATTTTACAAGATGCTGACACAATTACGCAATCATATTCATCAAAATCTTTCCTTTTTAAATGGTAAACATTTACTTTTAGCTGTTAGCGGGGGCATTGATAGTATTGTTTTATTAGATTTATTTTCAAAGTTAAACTTACAAATAGCTATTGCACATTGTAATTTCCAATTAAGAGGTGATGAAAGTAATAAGGACGAAGAATTTGTAAAATTTAAGAGTCAAAAATTAAAAATTAAAAGTTTTATTAAAAATTTTGAAACGCAAATATATGCGAACGACAATAAACTCTCTATTCAACAAGCAGCACGTGAATTACGCTATAATTGGTTTTATGAATTATTAAACACGCAAGGATTTGATTATTTACTAACCGCGCATCATTTAGATGATTCATTAGAAACATTTTTAATCAATTTTACCCGTGGAACAGGTATTGAAGGACTAACAGGAATTCCTGAAATAAACGACAAAATTGTACGTCCTTTATTAATTTTTTCTCGTGAAGAAATTGAAAAATACGCAACAGAAAATAAAATTCAATGGAGAGAAGATGCAAGTAATGCTTCCGACAAATATTTCCGAAATAAAATCAGGCATCATGTTGTTCCAATCCTAAAGGAATTAAATACAAATCTATTAGGTTCTTTTCAGAATACGCTTAAAAATTTACATCAAACAGAATCTTTAGCAAATGATTCTATTAAAAAGGAATTCGATAAAATAGCCATTAAAAAGGAAAATAATATTTATTTTGATATTTTAAAATTACAATCTTTATCTAACTATAAGGCTTATTTATACGAATGGCTCAAATTATACGAATTTCAAGATTGGGGTGCTATTTATGATTTAGTAGAAAATCAATCGGGTAAACAAATTTTGTCCGATCATTACCGATTAATAAAAGATAGAAATATTCTTATACTAACTGCAAAACAAACACCCTCAACTTTAGAGTTCCTTATTTCTAATGAAACTGATTACATTGTAAACCCAATAAAATTGCGTTTTTGTAACTCAGGTTACAATACAATACCTACAAAATCTTCTATTTTTGTAGATAGGGAAACGTTAAAGTTTCCTTTAAAAATTAGAAAATGGCAAGAAGGTGATTATTTTTACCCTTCTGGAATGAATGGTAAAAAAAAAGTGAGTAAATACTTTAAAGATGAAAAATTTTCATTAATTGATAAAGAAAACACTTGGCTTTTACTTTCGGACAATAGAATTGTTTGGATCATCAATCATAGAGCAGATAATCGTTTCATAGCCCATTCCGAAACAAAGAATATAGTAAACATAATTTTCACAAAATGAAAAAATTATTAGCCTTTTTATTTTTTTAAGCTCCTTAGGAGTTCATAGTCAAATACTAAATCCAGTAAGTTGGAAAACGAGTGTACAAAAAAAGTCAGAAACTGAATTTACCATTACTTTTGATGCAAAAATAGAGCCTCATTGGCATCTTTTTTCTCAATTTACACCTGATGGAGGCTCATTACCAACCATTTTTTCCTTTAAAAATGCAAAAGGAAACTACCTATTAGTTGGTAAAACTTCTGAAAGTACTTACAAAAAAGTGTATAGCGAGGTTTTTGAGGTAGATGAATATTTATTTGAAAATAAAGCACAATTCAAACAAACAATAAAACTTACAAATCCCAAAAACAGTAATATAAAAGTATACGTTGAATATCAAGTATGTAAAGAAGCTTGTATACAACAAGACAAAACATTTGATATTCAATTACCCCTAACAAGTACTCCAGAAGAAGTAGCTAATAACGAAGAAGCTAAAAAAGATACTACTTCAAAAGTAATTGCTGTTCCTTTGATTACAAAGGAAAACAAACCTGTAAATATTGATATAAAAAATGATTCGAATACAAAAAATGAAGAACAAGACAAAAGTCTTTGGACTATCTTCTTATTAGCATTTTTAGGTGGATTTGCTGCTCTATTAATGCCTTGTATCTTTCCGATGATACCAATGACGGTAAGTTTTTTCACAAAACAAAGCAAAACAAAAGCAGAGGGTATAAGAAATGCTATTTTATACGGATTATCTATCATCGTTATTTATGTCATCTTAGGCTCACTAATAACCGGTCTTTTTGGTGCTGAAGCCTTAAATGAATTATCAACAAGTGTTTGGTTTAATTTAATATTCTTCGGTTTATTAATTGTATTTGCTCTTTCATTTTTAGGAGCATTTGAAATTGTTTTGCCTAGCTCTTGGGCTACAAAATTAGATTCACAAGCGGATAAAGGAGGAATATTAGGAATTGTATTCATGGCCTTAGCACTTGCTGTTGTTTCTTTTTCTTGTACAGGTCCTATTGTCGGAACCTTATTAGTAGAGTCTGCAACAAAAGGAGGAATAGCTCCTATTATTGGTATGTTTGGTTTTTCCTTAGCTATTGCACTTCCCTTTATGCTTTTTGCTATGTTCCCTGGATGGTTAAATACCTTACCTAAATCAGGAGGATGGTTAAATACCGTAAAAGTTTCTTTAGGCTTTTTAGAATTAGCTTTTGCTTTTAAATTTTTATCTAATGCAGATCTAGTATTACAAAAACATCTATTAGAAAGAGAATTATTTCTAGCTATTTGGATTGCTATTTTTGGCGCTTGGGCTTTATACTTATTTGGAAAATATATGCTTCCGCATGACTATGAAAAAGCTGACAAAATTGGTATTGGAAGACTCATAATGGCTATTGTAGTTACTTCATTTACTTTTTATATGATTCTCGGATTATGGGGAGCTCCTCTTAAAATTTTAAGTGGATTAACACCTCCTTTAAATTATGCCGAAAGTACAAATGGAGTGGGTTCTTCTACCTCTAATACAAAATCAGAACTACCAGAACACGCCCATTATGGTCCACATAATATCATTACTTTTGATGATTATGAAATAGGTTTAGCATACGCAAAACAAGTTAACAAACCTGTTCTTTTAGATTTTACAGGAGATGCTTGTGCTAATTGTAGAAAAATGGAAGATAATGTATGGTCTAATTCTGAAGTATTGTCTATCTTAAAAGAAAAAGTTGTAGTTGTTTCTTTAGTATGTGATAGAAAAATTGAATTACCAAAAGAACAACAATACATTTCAAAAGCTACAGGTAAAGAAATTGTAACAATTGGTAATAAATGGAGTGATTTTCAAATTACCAGATACAAAAGTAATTCCCAACCGCTTTATGTAGTTCTAGATTCAGATGGAAATGATTTATCTAAACCAATTGGTTTTACAGGTATTGATGAATATAAATCTTGGTTAGAAAACGGTATTAAAAATTTCAAATAATATCATTATGAATCCCCAATTAATAGAAAATCATTTAAAGGAGTATTTAAAATCACTCTCTTTTTTAAGTGAAGATGAAATTAATTGGGGATCTTCTTTCTTTAATATTAGGAATCTAAAAAAATCTGATTTTTTTATCCAACAAAACCAACCTTGTTTACTTTTGGGTTTTATTGTCAAAGGAATGGTTAAAGCTTATTCAATAGACATTGAAGGTAAGGAAAATATTTATTGCTTTGGTATCGAAAATGATTTTATAACGATCTTAAATAGTTTTCAAAATAAAACGCTTGCTACAAAAAACATACAAGCAGTAGAAGATAGTTTATTACTTACCATTACTTCTCAAAACTTAAATCTTCTTATTCAAAAAAATCCTAATTGGCAAAAAGTTACGCAACATATAATACAAAAAGAATATCTAGAAAAAGAGCGTTTTTTACAATTATTCCATCATCAATCCGCCAATTTAAAATTTCACAATCTCATTAAATTTTATCCATTCCTTCTTGGCCGGGCTAAAACAGAAGATATTGCTTCTTTTATAGGTATTACTACACGTACATTAAATAGAGCTAAGCATGATTTTTATCAAAAAGAATAAGACAAATGTCTTATTTTACTATTCATCCCTTTTCTATTTTTGTTGTATAAAATAATAGATTTTTTTTAAAAATATTAAAAGTTTACACAATGAAAAAAATAGCACCTGATGTATTTCATATTCCTCTATTACCTAGAAATAGTGTAAATTGCTACTTTATAGAAGGTATTTTAATAGATGCTGGTATAAAAAGTTCTTTTTAAAAATTAAAAAGGCAACTAAAAAAATACCTATTCATGCCCATGCTTTAACACACGCACATCCAGATCATCAAGGTGCCTCTCAATTAATTTGTGACACATTGAATATCCCGCTATATTGTCATGCTAAGGAAGTACCAAGAGTTGAGTCTGGATTGGTAACCAAAGATTATCCTTCTCCTCAAAATATTATTTCGCTATTACAACAAAAATTCTGGGCTGGAAAAGGGATAAAAGTAAATAAAACACTTCAAGAAGGAGACACTCTAGGAGAATTTAAAGTAATCGAAACACCGGTCACTCTGAGGGCCATATAGTCTTTTTAGAGAAAAAGATGGGGTTTTGATTGCTGGCGATATAGCTACTAATATGAATTTAATTACAACAAAAACAGGATTACATTTACCTCCTTCCTTATTTACTGCTAAGCCTAAAGAAAATCTCAATTCTCTAAAAAGAATAGCAGAACTTAATCCTCGTATTTTGTGTTTCGGACATGGTTCTGTACTCTATAATCACAATAAAGAATTTGAAAAATTTGTAACAAAGGAATTTGAAAGACATTTATCTATTTAAGGACTCCTAAAAAACTCACCGAACGTAAATTAGTTTCAATTTTCACCCAAAATATTCAACTTTAGTAGTTTTTCAAGAGTTTTAATTCTTTTAGGCTCTTTACCCTAGACTTCAAGAAAGTATTGTTCTTTGACAAATGAGAGCTAACTTGCACTTGCGAGCGAAGCCCATGTATAAAATCGTGAATTTATCGCCTTCCAAATTTTGGCTAAAATGTAAAAAGGCTTCCAAATGGAAGCTCAATGATCAAACACCATATTATCTCGTATAGAATAATTTTAGCTGAGTTAGATAGAATTACGCATTAAAAAAAATAAATTTTATAATTTACTGAAATAAAAGGGATTATTTTTTTGCTAATTCTAGATGTGTTTTTTGAAAATCTCTAATGCGTAATTTGGATTTAAGTTTTCCGAGAACCTTTTAATTTATTGAAAAAATTATTTCTAAACGAGGTCTAATACAGAATCTGGAGTTAATATTTACGATATAAATAGTAAAACAATAGGACTATTTTTTCTCTATTGTTTTACTATTATTAGAAACTCTTAAGATGTTAAATTTTGCTTTAAAACCTGTAGCCAATCCCCATTTATCTCCCATAATAATTTTTGATTGAGCATCTGTAAACAAAAATTCGCCTGTATTGGGTGTAAAAACACCTTCGTTTAAAGCTTCTATTTCTATATGATTAATACCTTCTACTAGATAAATTATAATTTTTTTCTAAATCCTTCTAATTCTAAATAATCGGTCACGCTTTTACCATTTACCCAAACACGAACCTGATCTCCATCAATTTCTCCAAAATCACGATAATTTAAAGTGATTGTTTCTGAATCTATAGTAAAATCGCCAAAATATTGATGCTTTCTAAATTCTTTCGGATCTAGTACGCCTTCTTTAATTTGAGGATTTAATTTATTATTCATTTTTTCTGCATATTGCTTTCCTAAATCTAAATCACTCCCGCCTCCAAGCATTTCCATTTCTTTATCCATTTTAGGCGGATCGTATTTTTTAGGCGGAACTTTAAATAGTTTTGGTTCAAAAGGTTTATTCAGCGAATATTGTGGTGCCATTTCTTCTTGTCCTCTATTCTTATTCGGTTCAGGAATATCTATTCTTGGTATTTTAAGAGAAGGCAATCGTTTACCATCATGCTGTGCTTGCAACTTGAAAGATAAAAAAATTATAATTATAAAGATTTGATATCGCATCATAAGGAGGTCAAAATTATTCTTTTTGAAAATTATTCTTTTTGAAAATTATTCTTTTGAAAATTATACTTTTTAAGCTATTTTATTAAGGTAGCTGTTTGGCTTCTTCCCAAAAAACATCCATTTCTCTTAATGTCATATCTGAAAGGTTTTTACCTAATGATTGCGCTTTTTGCTCTAAATAAGTAAAGCGTTTAATAAATTTTTTATTCGTTCTTTCTAGTGCATCTTCAGGATTTACATTCAAAAATCGTGCATAATTAACCATTGAAAAGATAACATCTCCAAACTCTGCTTCTATTTTATCTTGGTTCTTTTTTTCTATTTCCTCTTGTAGTTCTTGCAATTCTTCTTGTACTTTGTTCCATACTTGATGTGGTTCTTCCCAATCAAAACCAACTCCTTTTACCTTATCTTGTATTCTACTGGCTTTTACCATAGCGGGTAATGATTTAGGAACTCCTTCTAAAACTGATTTTTTTCCTTCTTCTAATTTAAGTTTTTCCCAATTTTTTTTTACTTCTTCTTCATTTGCTACTTCTACGTTTCCATAAATATGAGGATGTCTATGAATTAGTTTGTCACAAATAGCATTCGTTACATCTGCTATATCAAAATGATTGGTTTCGCTTCCTATTTTAGAATAAAAAACGATATGAAGTAATAAATCACCTAGTTCATTTTTAATTTCATTTAAATCATTATCTAATATAGCCTCTCCTAATTCATACGTTTCTTCTATAGTCAAATGACGCAAGCTTTCTAATGTTTGTTTTTTATCCCATGGACATTTTTCTCTAAGTTCATCCATAATATCCAATAAACGATTAAAAGCTTGTAGTTGTTCTGAACGTGTATTCATATCGTTTTTTTATAAAATAATAGGTTTACTAAATAACAAAAAATCCTGCATTTGTAGATCAAATACAGGACTTATATTTTTGTTAAAATTAAAACTGACTATTCTTCAGATTTTGTTTTTTTTGTTGCTCTTGGTTTTTTGGGCTTTTCTTCTTTTTCTCCAGCAGTCTCCTCTTTTTTAGCTTTGGTCGCTCTCGTTTTTTTTTGGTTTTTCTTCTACTGTTGTTTCCTCTACTGTTGTTTCCTCTACTGTTGTTTCCTCTACTGTTGTTTCCTCTACTGTTGTTCCTTCTACTGTTGTTCCTTCTACTGTTGTTTCTTCTGCTAAAACCACTAATCCTTTAGCCTGCAATATATTATACCAATTCAATATTTTTTTCACATCAGAAGGGTATACTCTATCTTGGTCATAATCTGGTAAAACTGCGCCAAAATAGGCTAATAAAGCAGCCTTATCATCTTTTAATCGAGGGGCTTCACCACCATTTTCTTTTTTAGCAATGGCACTCATTACATCTACTAACGGTTTTTCTTCCGTGTAAGTGTACACTGAAATTTCAGATAATAGACTTACATTACTTTGCATACCTACTGTTACTTTTTTACCATCGACTAATGATTCTGCTACGAAACCAGTTCTTGTTTGCATTTTTAGAGCATATAAACCTCCGGTTTTCCTGAAATGGCTAATATTCTTTCTAAATTCATTTTATTAAATTATTTTCATTACTCCACGACTGGGAGAACAATTAATTACTTTTATTTTATTTTGGCAAAACGCATACGGTAATCAGGTCGAGCCTTTCCTTCCATAATGTTTTGTAATTTCTTTTTGATCAAGGTCTTTTTAAGGTTGAAATTTTATCTGTAAATAAAACGCCTTCTATATGATCGTATTCATGTTGAATTACACGTGCTACTAATCCATCATATATTTCTGTTTTCTTTTCAAAATTTTCATCAAAATATTCAATCGTAATTTTTTCATTTCGATATACATCTTCACGAACATCTGGAATACTTAAACAACCTTCATTAAAGGCCCATTCTTCTCCTTCTTCCTTTAATATTTTGGCATTAATAAAAGTTCTTTTAAATCCTTTTAATAATGTAGCTTCTTCTTTAGATAAGTCTTCAGTATCACTAAATGGTTCTGTATCTACAATAAACAAACGGATGGCTAAACCTACCTGTGGAGCTGCTAATCCTACGCCATGTGCCTTGTACATGGTTTCGTACATATTAGCTATTATTTCTTTCAAATTAGGATAATCCTTTGAAATATTTTCACCTACTTTTCGTAACACAGGATCTCCGTAACCTACAATTGGATATATCATTCTACTATTTTTTCAAAATAAATTGGGGTATGCAAAAGTACAAATACTTTTAAATATTTAATTTTAAAACTTCATTTGTTTTTTGACGAATTTCTTTTGTCATTTGAGGGTTTTTATTTAGCTCTTGACCATAAGAAGGTATCATCTCTTTCAGCTTTGTTTTCCAAGCATCACTTTTCATTTTTTCAGGAAAGCATTTTTCGAGTAGTTCAATCATAATTGAGGTAGCTGTTGACGCCCCCCGGAGAAGCTCCTAACAACACAGACAAAGAACCGTCTTGAGCAGCTACTACTTCTGTTCCAAATTCAAGAACTCCATTTCCATTTTTATCTTTTTTTATAACTTGTACTCGCTGTCCTGCGGTTTCTAATACCCAATCTTCTTTTTTTGCAGATGGAACATATTCTTTTAAGGCTTTCATTCTATCATTGGTCGATTGAAAAACTTGTTCGATTAAATATTTCGTTAGGGGTATATTTTTAATTCCTGCTTGTAACATAGGTTTGATATTATCAACCTCTATAGATGAAATTAAATCAAAATAGGAACCGTTTTTTAAAAATTTTGTTGAAAAACCTGCGTACGGACCAAATAATAATTCTTTCTTACCATTTATTACACGTGTATCTATATGAGGAACCGACATAGGCGGTGCTCCTACTGAAGCTTTACCATATACTTTTACATCATGTTTTTTAATTACTTCTTCATTCGTACATTTCAACCATTGTCCACTTACTGGAAAACCTCCATATCCTTGTCCTTCGGGAATATTTGCTTTTTCTAATAATAATAATGAACCTCCTCCAGCTCCAATAAATACGAATGGCGTATAAAGTCTTTTCTTTTCTTTAGAAGTTAGATCTGTTATTTTTAAACGCCATTTACCGTCTTCTTTTTGCGTAATTTTTTAACTTCATGGTTAAAATGAATACTTACCCCTTGTAAGGTTTCTAAATATTTAAAGATATTTTTTGTTAAGGCACCAAAATTAACATCGGTTCCATACTTCATGGTTGTACAAGCTATATCTGCATTATTTTTTCGTCCTTCCATTACTAATGGAGCCCATTGTTTAATAATTTCTGGATCTTCTGAATATTCCATTTCTTTGAACAGCTCATATTTTTGTAAGGCTTCAAAACGTTTACGTAAGTAAGAAACATTTTCTTTTCCCCACACAAAACTCAAATGAGGAACAGATTTTATAAAAGACTCTGGATTATTAAGAAGTCCTTTTTCAACCAAATAGGCCCATAACTGACGAGACACCTCAAAAGCTTCCTGAAATTTTCACTGCTTTTTTTACATCTACCGTTCCATTTTCTAGTTCGGGAGTATAATTAAGCTCGCAAAATGCGGCGTGCCCCGTTCCTGCATTATTCCATGCGTCAGAACTTTCAGCTGCTGCCACATCTAAACGTTCAAAAATTTGAATTCTAATATCAGGTTGTAATTCCTTTAATAACAAACCTAAGGTAGCGCTCATAATTCCAGCGCCAATTAACACTACATCTGTTTCTTGATTTTGAGTTGCTGTTGCCATTTTAGTAATTTGTGATGCAAAGATACATCGTAAAAGTATTATTTTTTACATTTTTTTAGGTAACGAATTAATTCTACAAAAATTGTAAAGAATGTTAAATCATTTTTCTAGTTAAATAATCTTTGAGCATAATTGTTGCTGAAATTTCATCTATTAACGCTTTATTTTGACGTTGCTTTTTTTTGAGTCCACTATCAATCATAGTCTGAAAAGCCATTTTAGAGGTAAAACGTTCATCTACTCGGACTATTTTCATCTCTGGAAATTGGTGACAAAACTTTTGAACAAAAACTTCTACTAATGGCGCACTTTCTGAAGGTTGTCCATTCATTTGTTTGGGATCTCCAATCAAAACTTTTACTACTTTTTCCTTTTCAAAATAAGTTTTCAAAAAATCTAACACTTCTGTAGACGCTACTGTAGTAAGTCCCGACGCTATAATTTGAAAATCATCCGTTACAGCAATACCTGTACGTTTTATCCCGTAATCTATCGCTAAAATTCTTGACATGAATTAAAATTTCAACAAAAATAGCTAAAACTTTGATTTTTGCTTTGCTTCAAATCATTTATCTTTGCTCAAAATAAAAATCAAATGCAAAATTTACAGAATATAATAGAAAAAGCTTGGGAAGATCGTTCTTTATTACAAGAAGAAGCAACACAAACAGCCATTAGAGATGTAGTAAATTTACTTGACGCAGGGACATTAAGAGTGGCTGAACCTATTTCTGACGGATGGCAGGTAAACGAATGGGTAAAAAAAGCCGTTGTAATGTATTTCCCTATTCAAAAAATGGAAACTTTTGAGGTAGGTATTTTTGAATACCATGATAAAATGCCTCTAAAAAGAATTATGCAGAAAAAGGGATTCGAGTGGTTCCTAATGCTGTTGCAAGACACGGCGCTTATATTTCATCTGGGGTAATTATGATGCCTTCTTATATAAATATAGGAGCGTATGTAGATGCTGGTACAATGGTAGATACGTGGGCTACAGTAGGAAGTTGTGCTCAAATAGGAAAAGATGTTCATCTTAGTGGTGGTGTTGGTATTGGTGGGGTGTTAGAACCTTTACAAGCTGCTCCTGTAATTATTGAAGATGGTGCTTTTATCGGTTCTCGTTGCATTGTCGTAGAAGGTGTTAGAGTAGAAAAAGAAGCTGTTTTAGGCGCTAATGTTTGCCTTACTGCTTCTACTAAAATAATCGATGTAACAGGCTCAGAGCCTGTGGAATACAAAGGAGTTGTTCCTGCCAGAAGTGTTGTTATACCAGGCAGTTATGCTAAAAAATTTGAAGCAGGTGAATATCAAGTCCCTTGTGCATTAATCATCGGAAAACGCAAAGCTTCTACTGATTTAAAAACTTCTTTAAATGACGCTTTAAGAGAATATAACGTAGCGGTATAACTTCTACTAAAAGTTAAAAACATTCAATAAATGAAAATAGGATACGAAGCTAAACGCGTATTTCATAATAGAACAGGTTTAGGAAATTATAGCAGGGATTCTGTTCGAATCCTTGCTACTTTTTTTCAGAAAATCAGTATTTTTTATATAATCCTAAAAAAGCAAAAACACCTTTATTTAATATTAAAAGGAGTAATGTTCTGGAAAAACTTCCTTCTTCTGGCTTTTATAAAAAATTTTATAACGTATGGAGACAATTTGGAATTATTTCTGATCTTAAAAAGATAATATCCAATTATTTCATGGTCTTTCGGGTGAGCTACCTAATGGTTTACATAAAAACGGTATTAAAAGTATTGTAACAATACATGACTTAATTTTTGTAAGATATCCTGAATTGTACTCTTTTTTTGATCGAAAAATTCATTTTTACAAATTTAAAAAGGCTGCTGAACAAGCTGATCTTGTCATTGCTATAAGTGAACAAACTAAAAAGGATATTATTCATTTTTTAAACATTCCTGAATCTAAAATTAAAGTAATATATCAGGGATGTCAAGATGTTTTCAAAAAAAAATATACTACTGAATTACAAGAAAAAGTTTTAAATAAATTCAATCTACCTAATCAATTTGTTCTAAATGTAGGTACTTTAGAAACAAGAAAAAATGCACTCAATATTGTAAAAGCTATAAAAGATATAGATACCCATTTAGTACTTATAGGCAAAGAAACTCCTTATACGAAAGAAATTCATCATTATATAAGTAAACACCAAATTCAACATAAAGTTAGTTTTTTAAAAGATGTGAGTAATGAAGAATTAGCTATTCTTTATCAGTTGGCAACTGTTTTTGTATACCCTTCTATTTTTGAAGGATTTGGAATTCCTATTATTGAAGCTCTTTTTCAAAAACGCCTATCATTACAACTAATTCGGGCGTTTTCCCTGAAGCTGGAGGGCCTAATAGCTTATATATCAATCCTCATGATCCAGAGGAAATAAAAGAAAAAATTCAATGGATATTAAATAATCCTAAGGAAGCAGAATTTATTTCTACAAAAGGTTTTGAATATGTTCAGCAATTTACAGACGAAGTAATCGCAAAGAATTTAATGAATTGTTATCAATCTTTATTTTGATGTAAGTCGTACAGTTTTGTGTACTTTAAAAAACTTCCAAAGGCAGAAAACATGCTCCATACAAAACCTTCGTAACCATTTAAAATATTACATTGAATAAAATACACTCTAATAAATTGAAAAGGGAACAGAATAAAAGGTTTCAACAACGAAGCCTTCTTTCCTTTTTCATAAAGGAGCTCCCCACTTAACAATGAGTACTTTACTTGTTTTTGTACAGCAGTAGAAACATCAAAGACTGTATAATGCAGCATTTCATTAAACAAAATCCCTAACGATCCTTCTACTTTTATAACTTCATGAACTCTATCAGGTGTAAAACTTCCTTTTGATTTATTAAACAATCTTAAAATGGGTTTTTTATTTTCATTTCCATATTGAAATACTTTATTTAAAAAAACATGAGTTCTAGGTATTAAAAATCCGTTTTTAGAAGATTTTTCTAAATCTAATTCTTTAATTTCATTTATTAATTCATCTGAAAGTACTTCATCTGCATCTAATGATAATACCCATGTATGAGTCGTTTGCTCAAGGGCAAATTGTTTTTGTTTTCCAAAATTTTCGAATTTATTATAGATTACTTTAGCCCCATATTCTTTACAAATAGCAACCGTATTATCAGAACTCCCTGAATCTATAACTAATATTTCACTAGCCCAGTATAATTTTTCTAAACATTTAGCTATTATCTTTTCCTCATTAAAAGTTATGATAAAAACAGATATATTCATTACTTATTTAATTGTTGCTACAAATTCTTTAAATGTTCCAAATAATTTATTTTCTTTTTTAAAATAGAAAATAAAATCATCTAATCGTTTTACTAGTGGATCACCACTATTTTTTACAACATAATTTGGAAAGTTAAACTTTTCTGGCTGATTTAAATCTGTAAATTCCCAAGGGTGTAAATAAATATTTAGATAACCATCTTTTTTATAAGTCCAATTAGCTAAAAATTGGTAAAGCCACATTGGTAAGTTATGAAAAGATAACCAAAATAATGGAAATCGCACCCAAGGGCTTACTGAGGCTGGAATTTGCAAAACTTGATCTTGATAAAAATATTTTCTTGGTTTATCTAGATTATTATAACGTCCTCGGTAAGAATGTTGGATTTATGGATGAATTATAGATATAACCTGCTTTTTGAATTTCTTTTTCATCCACTGGATACATACGAGGCATCCGAAACCCTATCACTTCTTTACCTGTTAATTCTTCTAATTTATCTTTTGATTCTTTCAGATGCTTTACTTCAAAATCTGTATGATAATAGTTATGTGAGGCTATTTCATGTCCTGATTGAATAATACGATTTATAACCGATTTTGCATTCATGGCAAAAGTAGCAGTTGAAAAAAAGGTAGCTTTAATCTGATGTTTGTCTAACAAATCTAAAATTTTATTTGTTCCATCAATAGAAATAGACATTTGTTCTTCAAAAGAAATTTTTTTACCATATTCAAAGGGCATATCAAACTCTTCGATATCAAAACTTAATAAAATCATACTTAATTTTTATAATTGGTATCACGAATTAAATAATTAGGTCTTGCTTTTAGACTGCATAAATAATTTACCTACATAAATTCCTATAATTCCTAAAACAATTAGATTTAATCCTCCAAAAAAGACAACTGTACTAATAAGAGAAGCCCAACCAGAAATTACATGTCCGTGATAAATGCTAAACAAGATGTAAACAAGATAGCCTATAAAGGATACTAAAGTGATGAATAGACCTAAAAGCACAGCTAAATACAATGGACGTGTACTAAATGAGGTGATACCTTGTAATGCAAAACGCAACATTTTTTTTACTGTATATTTACTTTCTCCTGCAAATCGTTTTGCTGGTTGAAAAGTAATTCCGTATTGCCTAAAACCAAGCCAATTTATCAAACCTCTAATAAATAATTCATTTTCAGAAAAACTGGAAAAAACTTTTGCTACACGTTGATCCATTAGTCTAAAATCAGCTGTACCGGTTCAAATTTTACTTCTGAAAGATAATTCATTAAGTTGTAAAATCCACGAGAAGTTTTTTTCTTAAATAAAGACAAATTTTCATCTTCTTCTCTAATGGTATATACCACATCAAATCCCTCCTCCCATTTGGCTAATAACTGAGGTAATAATTCTGGTGGATGTTGCATATCTCCATCCATTGTTATGATAGCATCTACTGTATCTACTACTGTATCTACTACTGTATCTACTCCTGCTTTTAGTGCATTTTGATGTCCGAAATTTTTAGATAATTCAACATAAAACAGTCTACTATCTTGTTCTGTTAACTCTTTTAATGTAGACAATGTTAAATCTTTACTTCCATCATCTACAAAAAGCAAACTATATTGATAATCAAGAGTAGCAAAAACCCTATGTAAAGAATCAATCATAATTTTTATATTTCCCACTTCATTATAAGCGGGAATTACTACGGCTATTTTTTTCTTTTCACTAGTCATTTTCTAAACTTATATGATGATTATTAGTATTTATAACTAACATTTCATAAACAATTTTTAGCCAAACTAGCACACATGGTAGGGCTTTTAAAGCATAAGGGTTAATATACTTTTCTCTAACAAATTTTGGAAATAGATCCGTTGGTGAAAAGCTGGTTAATAGCATAGCCAAAACAAACAAAAAACAATCTGTTTTAGTCATAGTCTTTCCTTTTAATACAAACCAAATTGCGACTCCAAAAAACGCTATAATATAGGTCGGTGATTCTGATCCTGAACTAAATATTACCGTAAATATTAAAACAGAAGCTAATAAAAGTAATTGAAAATTTCGATCTTTAAACATTGACCACCTTAAATAAGGTAATCCAAAAAGCAAAATCCCTATTCCTAAAAAGGCAAATTAGACCATTCAGCATGTCCTGAAATACGTCTAAACATTCCCATTACAGATATATCTTGTCTAGAATTAAACGAGGCATTTTCGCTATTTTTTACCACTAATCTTTCAAACCACTCAATATATGAATGACAAATGAATTGGGGAGATGAAATCAGCATAGGTAATATAAATAAGACCAGACTCCATAAAATAAGTCCTGCTATAAATTTGGGTTTATTTTTTATAAAAAAGAAGAAAGCCAATCCAACAATGCCATAAAGTTTTATAAAAATACCTAGAATTATACAAAAAGCAGCCGAAAGTTCTTTTTTTCAATAATAAAAACATAAGTAAGAATTATTAATGCTGTCATAATAGGATTAAATTGTAATCCTAAGTTGGATGTAATAAATTCATTTAAACAAATCCATAAAATCAAATTAATTTTTTGTGTTTTTAGTGGTAGTTTAAAAACAGCCCATATAAGTAAAAAAGCATTAAAACAATTCCATAATACAATACCAATAGCATCTGGTAAAACAGCAAATGGGGCTATAAACAAGCTAAATATTGGTCCATAATGATTATGATCAAAATATAAGTTGGGATACTCCGCATATAAAGATTGTTTTTCTAATGTATGCCAAAAAACATTTTTAAAGATTAAATAATTGTTGTAGCTCCCTCTTGCAAATTGTTTTATAGCTGAAACTGCTGAAATAATAATCCAAATGATGGCTATATTTTTTGGATTTTGAAAAAAACTAACTTTGAAAATATTTTTTATCTTTTCAACCATTTTTCTTTGAACTTTTTCTTTGTAATTATCTTTTTTTGAAAGGCAGATGTATGATATACTAATTTTTCAAAAACTTCTTGTTTTGTTTTGCCATAAAGAATAGCGTATTCTTCACTTATGATTTCTAGTTGATCTTGTCTTGGAGTAATTCTCTCCATATTTTTCATTCTTTGATCAAAACTCATATTTGCATGAAATTTCATTCTATTTAAATCTACAAGATAAAAACTATATCCTCCCGTATCATTTTTTTTGATTAATGTATTACCCGGTGAATGATCTAAAAACTCTATTCCTTCGCTATGGAGTAAAAAAGTAAACTTTGTAAATTCTTTTAAAATTCTTACATGATCTGATTCCTCTATTGATAAATCTAACAGATCTCTAAAAAGATAATCATATTTTATATGTTCACAAACATAATAACTATCTTTCAGGGTAAACCACGAAAAATTCTCAAAATAACCTACAGGAAAAGGAGTTCCTATTCCTTTTTGTGCTAAAAGGTGAGCATATTCATAGGAACGTCTTGCTTTTGATTTCCTGAAAAACTTATATACAACTCCATTAAACAATGATGGAACTTTAAAAATTTTAACATTCAAGACTTTTCCTTCATGGGAAATAATTTTTATTTGATTTCTTGTTCCTATTGTAAAATCGGTTCCTCTTTCTTTTAACTGCAATAACAGGTCTTGAATTTTTCTTTTCATGAAACAACTTTTATTAAAGGCAAAAATAACTTAAAATAAATATCTTTACACCTTTTATTAGAATAAAATGAATCAAAAAATTTGCGTTATTAGTTTTGATCACTGGAATTATGATCATCATATTGTTACTGAACTAAAAAAATTGGGTCATGAAAGTCATCATATAAAAATTGGAAATTTAAAACACAAAAATTTTTTTGAGCGATTAAAAAACACTTTCTCTAAAGTTTTTTTAGGCAAAAATCCTAAAATAAAAAAACGCCAAGACTATATTATATCCAGATTAGAGGAATTAGGAAAACAGGATCAAATTTTAGTCATAAATCCAGAACTTATAGCTCCTGAATATCATCTAAAAATAAAAAAATTCACTAATCTCTATTTAGCATATCTATATGATAGTATAGAAAGAAATCCTATTAATCATTTATCTCCTGATCTTTTTGATAAAATATATTCTTTTGATAGTACTAATTGCAAAGAATATCGTTTTATCAAAACATCTAATTATATTTATACAACAGAAAAAAACGCAACAAAAAACAAAATTCAAGATTTTATTTATATTGGTTCAATTGACGAACGAATTGATCTATTAAATCAAATAGGTGAAATTTTAAAAAGAAAAAAACTCTCATTTACTTTTTATAGTATTGGTAAAAAATCTTGGTTTTTCAATCTTAAGAAAAAATATAGGGGACATTATTCTAATATTACCTTTAGAAAAAAACGTTTTAGTCAAGCTGAAACGTTAGATTTATACCAAAAAAGTTCTGTTATAGTAGATGTTATCCGAAAAAACCAGAGCGGTTTAAGTTTTAGAATTTTTGAAGCATTAGGACTTGAGAAAAAAATAATTACGAATAACCCTTCTATAGTGAAATATGATTTATTTAAAATCAATAATATCTTTTATTTAAAAAACTTAAATGAACTTGATAATATTGAAGTATTTCTTCATTCGAAAACAAGAATTGATGAATCAATCATGAAAAATTACCAACTAACTAGTTGGGTGCAAAACATTTTTTCTTTGTGATTAGGGTATACTAAAAATCAAACCTTTTTTCTAAGAAATGTTTATACAAAAACTATATTATGATAGTACCTAAATAGTCTAATAAAAAAAGAGGCTGTTAAAAAAGTAAACAGCCTCTTTTTTATTTAATAAATTACCATTTAATAATAACACTTCCCCAAGTAAAACCAGAGCCAAAAGCTGCTAAAACAACTGTATCTCCTTCTTTTATTTTACCTTGTTCCCAAGCTTCTGTTAACGCAATAGGAATAGAAGCGGCTGTCGTATTTCCATACTCCATAATATTATTATATACTTGATCATCCGTCAGTTGAAACTTTTGCTGAATAAACTGAGAAATACGCAAATTAGCTTGATGAGGAATTAACATATCTATATCCGAAACCTCTAAATTATTTGTCTTTAATCCTTCCATGATTACTTCGCTAAAACGAACTACTGCATTCTTAAATACAAATTGTCCGTTCATATAAGGAAAATAACTTTCATCATCTGGATTATTATCTGCCATTATATCTGTTACCCAACGTTTTCCCATACCAGGCGCAATAAGAGCTAATTCTTCTGCATATTGCCCCTCAGAATGCAAATGAGTGGATAAGATTCCTTTTGACAGATCTTCTTCACGTGTTAAAATGGCTGCTCCTGCCCCATCTCCAAAAATAACAGATACTCCACGTCCACGAGTAGTCATATCTAAACCTCTGGAATGAACCTCTGAACCAATAACCAATACATTTTTGTACATTCCTGTTTTAATGTATTGATCAGCTATAGAAATAGCGTATACAAAACCTGAACATTGATTTCGTACATCTAATGCTCCGATTGTTTTTAATCCCAAATCACGCTGTACTAGCACTCCCGGTCCTCGGAAAATAATAATCTGGACTTAAAGTTGCAAAAATCAGAAAATCTATATCATCTTTACTGATCCCTGCTCTTTCTATTGCTATCTCAGCCGCTTTTACTCCCATTGAAGTAGTTGTTTCTTCAGGACTATTTACATGGCGTCTTCTTTTTATTCCTGTTCTTTCTTGGATCCACTCATCATTGGTATCCATAATTTTAGATAAATCGTCATTGGTTACCACATTTTCTGGAACATAATAACCTAATCCTGAAATTCTAGAATGATACATACTTAAAATTTTAGTTAAAAACCAGTCAACAAAGTTAACTGAACTTACAGTATTAACAAAATTTAGAGCTCTTTTTTTACAAATCAATAATTTTTAGAAAAACCAAACACTCAACATCAAATTAAACAGATTGTCGCATTATTTTTTATTCCATATTTCTCATAAAAATTTATCTTTATTAGATATTTGTATCTGAATATCTTTTCCTTTTTTAAATTATAATTCTATATTTTAAAACATGAACTATATTATAATTTGTGCCATTACATTTGTGGGAGCTGGCTTAACCCTTTTTTCAGGTTTCGGATTGGGAACTATTCTATTTCCTATTTTCGGCTTGTTTTTTCCTGTTGAAATAGCAATAACTTTAACCGCTATTGTTCATCTTTTAAATAATATTTTCAAATTTTTCTTGTTTAGAAAAAATGCAGATCGAGCTATCGTCTTAAAATTTGGTTTACCTGCTTTCATATTTTCTTTTTTGGGTGCCTTTTTATTAAATTTTTTAACAGATCAAAACGATTTATTAGAATATAATTTAGCCAACAAGGTTTTTAAGATTACTTTATTGAAGGTATTGATCGGATTTTTACTTATTTTATTTGCTTTATTTGATGTTATTCCTAAACTAAAAAAAATAGAATTTAATAGAAAATACTTAAGTTTCGGGGGTGCTTTGAGTGGTTTTTTTGGAGGGCTTTCTGGACACCAAGGAGCTTTACGTAGTGCTTTTTTAATTAGAGCAGGTTTAACAAAGGAATCATTTATTGCAACTGGAGTAGTAATAGCCTTTTTTATAGATATATCCAGAATAAGTATTTATCTTTCTAGAATCATAAACGATCCCTCTAATTTAGATTTTAAACTGATTACAATCGCAACTTTATCTGCTTTTGTTGGGGTTTATTTTGGCAATAAAATATTAAAAAAGACTACACTAGTTTTTATTCAACAAGTAGTAGCCTTTCTACTTTTTATTTATGGCATCAGCCTTATAGTAGGTATTATATAAGTACTTCTAAAGCTACATCTAATTGGAGCTCTAAAATATCTCTATGTTCAAAAAAAATAGGTCGCCCATTAAACGCTGCTTTTATTAAATAATACCCTCCTTTATAATAACATTGTTTAACTGTTGCTTTTAGTTGCCCTTCTTCTGAAACTCTTAATTGATGAGGATACAATAGAATGGTTTCTGACAATCCATTTCTATTGATTACTAGCTCATTAACTTCTCCAAATAGAGACGCTACATATTTATTTTTAGGATGGGTATAAATTTCTTTAGACGGAGCCTTTACTACTAACTCGCCTCCTCTTAAAACGAGTGTTTCATCAGCAAAAGCTAATGCGTCTGTACTATCGTGTGTTGCTATAATTACGGTAATACCTTTCGATTTTAAATAAGCAAACAAGTTACGTCTTAATGCGTTTTTCCTAAAATTATCAATATGGCTAAAGGGCTCGTCTAAAAGTAATACTTCGGGTTCTAGAGCTAAAACTCTAGCTAAGGCAACACGCTGTTGTTGCCCCCCACTTAGCTCGCTTACTTTACGTCGTGAAAAATCCCCCATTTCTACTATATCTAATAGTTCTTGAATACGCAAGCGTTTGATTGCTAATAATTGATTAGATAAGAACTTGCCTACGCTTTCAGATACCGTTTCATAAGGCATTAATCCAAAATCTTGAGCCATATATTTCATAAATGGCATCCACGGAACCAAATTTTGCTTAGGTCCTATAATCGGCTTTTCATTCCAAAAAAGATTTCCTTCATTTACATCATACAATCCGTAGATCAATTTTAATAAAGTACTTTTTCCACAGCCGCTTTCGCCAATTAATGCTATATTTTGTCCTTTTTGAACCTCAAAATTTATGGCCTTAATAATTGGGGTATCCGTATATCCGAATGAAATATTTTTTACTTGAAGCATTTTATCAAATTAGGGTCACAAAAATAACAAGAATATCCAAGAAGCAAATATTTTTTAACCATAAATAATAAGATTCTATTATGATATAAAAAGAAAAATTGATACAAAATAGCTCTTTTTTCAAAATCCTAATGATAAATTTCAAAAAAAAGGATGGAAAGAATTGATTTTAAAAACAATCAAAAGGATATAATTGTTTCAATTATAAATTTTAATAATTCTGATTTT
The DNA here is from genome assembly GCF_019565505.1 of Flavobacterium davisii. Lineage (GTDB taxonomy): Bacteria > Bacteroidota > Bacteroidia > Flavobacteriales > Flavobacteriaceae > Flavobacterium > Flavobacterium davisii. Next base: position 2,876,857 of record NZ_CP067378.1, on the reverse strand, counting down.
TGGCGTTATATAGTAAATAAAAATTTCTATGGCATTTTTATTTTTGAAAATGACACCCCTTCTTCTATATTATTTGAAAGTGTACAACATGAAATAACTTTAAATTCTATCTTATTTTTTTATCCTTATCAAAAATTAGAGTTTATTTCAAATCTTTCGGGTAAGTTACTTTTATTTCATCCTAATTATTTTTGTTTAGACGTACAGGCGAAAGAATATGGATGCCGGGGAGTTATTTTTCAAAATATATTACAAACTCGTATAATGCAACTTTCCACTCATGATCTTTACAAAATAATTCATCAATTTAGTTTAATTGAAGAAGAAATACAGCATTCTTCTATTGGAACTTATTTTTTAATCTTAAATTATATAAGCATTTTACTTCTTTTATGCCTAAGAATTATTACTTCTCAAAAAAAAACTTTATTAGATACAGATATGAGTCGTCTTAAAATTTTAATGGATGAATATATAACCTCTCAACATCAACCTAATTTTTATGCTCAAAAACTTAATATAACAACTAGAGAATTAAATTTTCTTATAAAATCTAGAACGGGCAAAACGACTCAAAAAGCTATTCATGAAAAATTAATTGCATTAGCTAAGAGCAAACTTTTTAATTCTAATTTGAGTGTTAAAGAAATTGCTTACGAATTAGGTTTTGAAGATCCTTTCTATTTTAGTCGTATTTTCAAACAACATACCCTTGTTTCTCCAAAAGATTTCCGAATAAACTTAAAACAAAATCATATTGATGATTTTCAGATCAAGATTTAGTTTTTTTATCCATATTTATGTTTTTCCATCTATTCTTTGGACATTAGAATGTAAGTAGTTTTGCTTTTAATATGTTAAACCAAATTTAATTAACAATGAAATCAAAACTATTACAATTTGCGCTTTTTAGTAGCTTTGGCATTTTGAGTTTATTCTCTTGTGAAAAAGATAATGCTTCTGCACCAATAGTAAATCCTACAATTCAAAACGAGTTTATAGGAACATGGGACAAACAAGATACCGTAAGAATTTCGTTTACTCAAGACGGAAAATTTACAGCACAACGATGGATTGGCTATGATAAATCTTACGCTAATAACTTTGCCGTAGAAGGAGAGTATATTACTACAAACGGAGAAGTTACAATTAACGTAAAAAAATCAAATCTAGCTCATTTATGGTCAAATCAAAAATTAGAAAAAATTATCTTAAAAACAGAATTAGCTTCAGACAAACAAACAGTAAAAGTTAAATCTGTTACAATATACCCTACCAATTTGGATGTAAAAGATGCCGTAATTAAAAGATTATCTAATTCATTTAAAAAGAATTTAGATCCTAAAACCGCTCTTCCTATTGAATTATTAACATTAACGGATATTGCCACCTACCAACCCATCAACTTACCTAATATCAAACCGTGGACTTACAAAACAGGAGAATTTAATTTTACATTCAATAATTATCAATTAGGCATTCCTACGACCGATCAAACAACCGTTAATTTACCTTTTTCTCCAATGGGACAACACTTACATTTAATTATAGATGATGCGCCTTATTTGGGTGTATCAAGTACCCCTTTTAAATATAATTTAGCCGATGGTGAACATACTATTGCAATTGCTCCGGGGCGTTCCTATCATGAAATATACAAAAATCCAGAAGCAATTATTACAACAAAAAGTACGATTATGAATGGAGATGAAATTTTAAGAGTAAACATTAGCAATCAGCCTCATATTTTTGCTAGTAGACCAAGAGGTACTTATTCTTTAACAGATGCTAAAAAACTTTTGATTGATTATATTTTAACAGAGGCTTCTAAAATAAATATTGATTCTAAAAAATATACTGTTAGAATTACAATTAATCAAACTCCTTTTTTAAATGAAAAATGGGTTCCAAAAGTTTTGGAAGGATTGGCCAGACTAGGAACGCATCAATTAATTTTAGATTTATATGATTTAGAAAATAAAAAAATTATTTCTACTAAAAAATCTGAATTTTTCATTCAGTAAAAAAAGACTGAGGGCGTCTAATAAGATGGCTATCTTACATTTCGACTAGTAGGAGATTTCACATAATTTTGATAATGTGATTTCTTCTATTGTCGAAGCAACAAACTAAACGTTGATTTACTTCTTTTCAGACAACCTCAGCCTTTCCTATCTTTTTACTGTCCTGATTCATTTTTAGCCTCTTGAATCATCTTTTGATTAGCAGTAATAGCAAATTCAACACGACGATTTTGAGCACGACCAGCATCTGTATCATTACTTGCTAATGGATCGGCTTCTCCCATACCTGTTGTAATAAAACGAGCTCCATTTAATCCTTTAGAAGCTAAATAATTCTTTACTGATTTAGCGCGATCATCTGATAATTTAAGATTATATTCATCAGAACCTTTACTATCCGTATAACCATAAATTTTAATATCTGTATCCGCATATTCTTTGAAAACAGGTACTAATTTATCTAAATTTGATTTTGCCTTGGCTGTTAAAGTCGCTTTGTTAAAATCAAAATTAACAGCATTTTCTCCTAAAGTTAATTTAATACCTTCTCCTACTCTTTCTACTTGCGCTCCGGGTAATGATTCACTAATCTTACGTGCTTGTCTGTCCATCTTATTTCCAATAACTCCTCCAGCTACACCTCCAATAACACCACCTAAAACAGCTCCTAAAGCACTATTCCCACCTTTTCCTATATTATTTCCTAAAACACCTCCTAAAACAGCTCCAGCTACAGTTCCGATTGCCGCACCCCTTTGTGTATTATTTGTATTTTTAATTGCCTCACAACTTGTCATACCACTAATTAAAAAAGCTCCTGACATGGTATATATTGCTATTTTTTTCATCTTTTTATAACTTTTATTTTTTTCTAAAATGGTAAACGACCTTACCTCCACTATTTCCAACTTGTACTTTGCTAGTCAAATCAAATGCGTTTTCTGTTACATTTGAAACAATCAAGATATATCCTGAAGTTACTTTTCTTGGTTTTTCCCCTTCTTTAATAAACTTCAAAACCATTTGGTTCTCATCTGTTACATACCATTTAATATCAGAAGCATAAGAAGAACAACCCGCTTTTTTTAATGTCATGTTTCCCGAATCGTTATTGGACACCAAATGCCACTCACTCCCTTCAAAACATTTTGCATCAGCAATTTCAAAAGAAGTTACTTTAAAATACTCAGAACCTGCATATTCTACTCCACTAACTACCCAATCTCCCTTTAAAGCTACTTGTGTTTTTCTATTTACACTTGTAGTAACCAATGATTGTTTAGGTTTACAGGAAACCATGACCCCTAACATAGCAGCCATTAAAACTAGTTTTTTCATTTTATTTTGATTTTTTACGTTTGCCAACAGGGCAAATTTAATACCAATTTAGTAATTTTTTAGTAGAAAATCTACTACACAAACCGTCAATTTGTCAGATTTTAAGAATTGGTATTCTATTTGAAAAGGAATAAACTATTAAATTTAAATTTCAATAACATTATGACAACAGGAAAAATTAATGTTTCAGTAGAAAACATCTTTCCCTTAATCAAAAAGTTTTTATATAGCGATCACGAAATTTTTTTACGTGAGTTAGTTTCAAATGCTACAGATGCTACTTTAAAACTAAAGCATTTAACCAGCATTGGCGAAGCTAAAGTAGAATACGGCCACCCTATTATAGAAATTAAAATTGATAAAGAGGCTAAAAAGCTTCATATCATTGACCGGGGTTAGGAATGACTGCTGAAGAAGTAGAAAAATACATTAATCAAATTGCTTTTTCGGGAGCGGAGGAGTTTTTAGAAAAATACAAAGATTCTGCCAAAGAATCAGGCGTAATTGGTCATTTTGGATTAGGTTTTTATTCTGCTTTCATGGTGGCTAATAAGGTAGAAATTATTACCAAATCTTTTAAAGAAGAATCGGCTGCTCATTGGACTTGTGATGGAAGTCCTGAATTTACTTTAGAGCCTCATAATAAAATGGAAAGAGGAACTGAAATTATTCTTCATATTGCGGATGATTCTGTTGAGTTTTTGGAGGAATTCAAAATTCGCGAATTATTAACAAAATACAACAAGTTTATGCCAATTCCCATCAAATTTGGTACTAAACAAGAAGCCTTACCGAAACCCGAAGATGCCCCTGAAGATTACAAAACAGAATACGTAGAAGTTGATAATTTTATTAACAATACGAATCCTGCATGGACAAAACAACCTTCAGAATTAACGGATGAGGATTACAAAAGCTTCTACCGCGAATTATATCCTATGAATTTTGAAGATCCTTTATTCAATATTCATTTAAATGTAGATTACCCGTTTAACTTAACAGGTATTTTATATTTCCCTAAATTATCTTCAGATTTACAAATACAAAAAGACAAAATTCAATTATACCAAAATCAAGTATTTGTAACAGATAATGTAGAGGGTATTGTTCCTGAATTTTTAATGATGCTAAAAGGAGTTGTTGACTCTCCAGACATTCCTCTAAACGTATCACGTTCGTATCTACAAGCCGATGGTAATGTAAAGAAAATTTCAAACTATATTACACGTAAAGTTTCAGATAAATTAAAATCTTTATTTAATGAAAATCATGAGGATTTTGAAAAAAAATGGAATGACATTAAAGTAGTTTTAGAATACGGAATGTTATCTGAGGCCAAATTTTATGAAAAAGCGGGTGATTTTGTATTATATCCAACAACGGATAATAAATTTTACACATTAACCGAATTAAAAGAAGCATTAAAAGAAACACAAACTGACAAAGATGGTAAATTGGTCGTTCTTTATGCTTCTAACAAAGAAACACAACATAGTTATATTGATATTGCAAAAGAAAAAGGTTATCAAGTGGTATTGTTAGACTCTCCTATTGTTTCTCACTTGATTCAAAAATTAGAGGCTGATAATGAAAATGTAACCTTTACTCGTGTAGATGCGGATCATATAGACAAATTAATTCAAAAAGAAGACACTGCGATTTCAAAATTATCTGATGAAGAAAAGGATAAATTAAAAATCACAATTGAAACGGTGGTTCCTAAAGAAAACTATACTGTTCAAATGGAAGCTCTTGACAGCAATTCGGCTCCTTTTATGATTACACAACCAGAATTCATGCGTCGTATGAAAGAAATGAGTCAAACTGGCGGTGGCGGTATGTTTGGAATGGGTAATTTTCCAGAAATGTATAATTTAGTGGTAAATACCAACTCTGATTTAGCTTCTTCTATATTAAATAGTGATGAAAGCGAACAAAAGGACTTGGTAAAACAAGCTTTAGATATAGCTAAGTTATCACAAGGTTTATTAAAAGGAGAAGAATTAACTTCATTTGTAAAACGAAGTTTTGAAGCTTTAAAATAAATAGCAAGAAAAACAAAAGCCTGATTTCATCAGGCTTTTGTTTTTAATTATTTTCTTTTACATTAACTGCAGCTAATCCTTTAGGTGTGCGCTCAACCTCAAAAACTACTACATCATTCTCTCTTACACGTTGTGTTAAACCTGTAGTATGAACGAATATTTCTTGTCCATCATTAGAAGTAATAAATCCAAAACCTTTTGTTTCATTAAAAAACTTTACTGTACCTTCTTGCATTTCTATTTATATTTAATTAATAATTACGACATGTGTGGCTCTAAAACCTTTAGGTGTTGTTTCTTTTTAAAACTTACCCTTATATTCTTTTTAAATTTGGTATTAGTCCCTTCAAAATGAAATAATAAATTATCTCTGGTTTCATCTTCAGTAATAAATCCAAAACCTGTTTCTTTTATAAAAGTAACAAGACCTGTAGAAAAATCTTTTTTTATTCTACTAAAGTCCTTTTCTCCATTTTCATTATTTTTTTCTGTTTCAATAACTTGCAAATGAGGTGGTGTTGAGGTTAAATTTCCATTTTTATCAACATACACAAACATTTCCTCTAAAGATTTTCCTTTATTATTATTGACTTTTCGCTCGTTTCTTCTGAGCTCTTTATCTTGTTGTTTTTTTATTTTTTTCTTATTATTTTCTTTTTTCGAATAAGAATCTGCCATATATATCTAGGTTTACTTGTATTATTAACTATAAATTAATCACACAACAATAATTACACAATGTTATTACTGTAAAAATTATAATTAGTAATTAAAAAATAGGTTTTAAAAAAATGGCAGCTGGAAAGTAATTACTGAGGAAGTTAAAAACTACTAAAACAGAAAATCAAAAAGCAGTAACCTTTAAATTAAAGGGCAAATGTACGATAAAAAAACGATTTTGATCTAAAAAACTAAAAATCAATATATTTTATTTTCTATCTATGATGAAGGTATCCTAACTCGAATAGGTAAAGTAAATCACATGCTACTGATAATGTGACTTTTCCTCTCGTCGAAGTAACAGATTAAACATTGAATTTTGACTTTTCAAACATCTTCATTCCACTATAAGGATATACTCCAATCTACTAAGAAACAATAATCAGAAATCATTCCTTTTTACTTACAATAAGCTGTGGCTTTTTTATGATAATCTGAATAATATTGAAAAATTTTGTTTTACAACGAAGTCTAATCCCGAATCTGGGATAATAACAGATAAATTATTTTCATTTTTGAGAAAAATTAGAATACAAGAAATTGAAAATAAAACAAAAATCTTAACCAGAAAACTACCGCAAAAATTAAATAGAAAGTTTTTTTTAGTAAATTTGACCGAGTCTATTTTAAAATTAAAATAGATCAATTATTTTTCATTAAAAAATAATTTAATAATACAAACGAAAATACACGTATTTTAGACTTTCTAATATTGTGTTCTAGTTTTTTACTTTTAAAACTTATCTCTTCGTAATTTCTAATTAAAATTATTAATTGTATTTTCGATAATATTCTCTTAAATATCGTTTTTTAATGATCAATAAGGATTTTTTTAAATTCATTTTACACAATAAACAAAAAAATTAACATGACCCTATCAATTGAAACACCTGCCTTATTATTTTCAGCTAGTTCTTTAATCCTATTAGCCTATACGAATCGCTTTTTAACAATTGCTCAAATTATTAGAAGTTTAAAAAGAATTATGAGGAGGTTCATAACAAATCTATTATTTTAGAAATTCAAAATCTTAATAACCGTTTAAATCTAATTCGTTTTATGCAACTTATGGGAGTACTCTGCTTATTCTTATCTGTTTTTGCAATGTTATTATTATTTTTTAATTTGCAATACATTGCTATTTATATTTTTGGTTTTAGTTTATTTAGCCTTTTAGTATCCTTAGGAATTTCTTTTTGGGAAATTAGTATTTCTGTTCATGCTTTAAAAGTTCATTTAAGTGATTTAGAGGAATTTTCAAAAAAAAATTAAGTTCTTTTTTATTCCAGATTACGCGATAAACTTTACCGTGAAGATGAAAAGTGAAAATCAGGATAAAACTGTAAGGATTTTTTTATCGTCAACTTAATTACTATATTGAGTACAAAAATCGTTATTTATCACTTGAATCAAAGAGAGAAATCACATTATCAATATTATGTGATTTCTCTTATTGTATAGATAATAAGATTACGAACTTTTAAGACATCTTATGTAGAACAAAATGTACTTTTTAGATTCAAAAAACATCTTTTTATTTTATTACTTAATTCCCTATTATATTTCCATTATCTTCCTTTTTTTCTTTATTCAACATATTAGGATCTTCTTTTGCCATTTTATTTTTGGTTGGAATCTTATAGTTTAAAGTAATCCCTATTCTACGCGTATCACTTTTATTAGACATATAAAGGGCAGTATTCGAAAAGTTAAATGATGATATATTAAAATTAAATATGTCGTCTACATTTACTGAAACTGTTAATTGATTAGCTAAAAACTTTTTAGAAAAAGTCATATCTAAACTATGATTAAAAGGTCTTTGCGCTACAAAATAAAAATAATTTCCTCCTTTTGTAATATGGCTATAATTAGTTACCCATTTAATTTCTCCTGGTAATACGATTTGTGACATAATATTGAAAATCCAAAATGCTTTCGTATCAACTGTTGGTATTTCATGTTTTTGTCTACCTGCATAAATAAACATGAAATTGATTTTATCTGGATTGAAATTAAATTGAGCCGTTTCTTTTAAACCTTTGGTGAATAGCATATAAGGAATAGGTAATCCAAAATTGAATGTATGAATTTTTATTGAAGGAATATTTTCATTTGTATTAACCATTCGGTTTCCACTTAAATACATTCGTTGAGCAACTTGATTAAATCCTTCGCTAATATTATAACCAATAAAAGCGTACTCAAAAACGGATAATTTTAATTCATAATTATTAAAAAGTGTGGGTTGTAATTGTGGATTTCCCAAATATCCAATATTTGGATTTTGATAATTTGTGTTATTTGGATTAAGAGAAGATGTACTAGGTAATGTTATCTTTTTATTATAGCTTCCTGATATAACTATTTTGTTTGCTAAGTCATATTGAATGCTTGCATTAGGAAATATTCTATATTGTTTAAAAGGGATTAAAGGTTGTGTTTCTGTTTTTCCTGAAATATCATAATTTTCTCCTCTTAGCCCTATAGTAAATTCAAACTTTTTATATTTAGTTTGTAATTCTGCATAAGTAGAAGCAGTCATTCTTTTGTATTCTAAATTATTATTTTTTTTATTAAAAGTATTAAAATATAATTCTTCATACAAAGTACCTACAGTAATTTTACCTTCGTCTAATAGTTTTATAGGTTGATTATAATCTATTTTAAAGTTATAAAGGCGTTGTACTGATTCGTTACTTAGGGTATTTATATTAAAGTTTCTTGAATACAAGTCAAAATCATTTGATATACTATTAAAATTAAATTTAAAATCAAGTTTTTTATTAGAATCCGAAAAACGCATTTGGTATGTTGCTACTGCATCCTGACGCAATGTTTGTGTTTTACTGTCATCTATGGTTGAAAATATAGTTGAATTAGGTAATAATCCTTTTGCATCTGTAACACTAGAATTGTTATTAGAATAAATATCATAATTCAATAATACTCTATTTTTTCCTATCTCAAATGTAAGTCCTGTTTTTACAAAAAGTGTTCTTAAGATCCGATCTGAATCAATAGAATTTAATAACGTAGACTGATCTGTTTCTTTTTTAAGTACTTCTGACCACATGCCTCGTTCTGCATAGTTTTGACCTAAATTTAACTGCCATCCAAATATTTTATTTTTAGAGCTTAAAAGTACACTGTTGTTTGTTCGCCAACGATTTTTATCATAAGAGGTAAAACTACTGCTATTGGTATAGGTGGCTGTTAGATAATTTTTGGCATTTTTGTTAGTAACAATATTAAGAATGGCGCCTCCTGAGGTGGCTGGAAATTCTGCTCTCGGATTTGTAATGACTTCTATTTTTTCAACGGAATTAGCTGGTAATCCTTCTAAAAAAGCGTTCAACTCATTTGTTGAAATATTAAGAGGTCTTCCGTCTAAAAATACATCTAATTGTTTACCTTGATACATCATACCTGCAACATCAGAAGCTACTAAACCAGGTAATTTTTTCATTCCTTCTAAAACAGATCCTGAATTTAGATGAGCTTGGCTTGCAAATTCAAAAATAGTACGATCTGCTTTTTGTTCAACTGCTTTTTTTTCTTTAACAATTGCTATTTCTTTTAATTCATTCGTTTTTCCTTTATTTTCTTGAGCATGAGTTGCAATAGATAAAAAAGTTAATAACAAAAGACAGGTTTTATTTTTTTTCATGTATTTATAAAATCTTTTATCTTAGTAGACTGTTTTATTGATTTTTGTTACAAGTTTTAACCTTTTTTTAACAAAGAATATTATTTAGTTTTTGAGTATCAACGAAATGTTTTAAACTTTTTTGTTGGAGCAAAAATTAGGTTTTTTGTTTCATATCTTATATTTTTTTGCACTGCAAGGGATTACGGAGTCAAAACACGGATGGAATATGGGGCAAAAAGATCATTTTGTTGCTAATTGGAAAAAAATTAAATCATTTTCAATAGGCAATTAATAAATTATATAGTTTATTTATATCAAAAGGTTTAAAAATAATGCCTGAAAAATATTTTTTAAAATCTTCATCTGTATCAGCCAGAATATCGGCTGTAAGTGCAAAAATAGGTGTTTGTATATTTAAATTTTGAGTTATTTTAATATCTTTTGAAACTTCAAAACCGTTCATTTCGGGCATGTGGATGTCCATTAAAATGAAATCAAATTTTTGATGTTTTACTATTTCTATTGCTTTTTTACCTGTATCCACATACTCAATTTCCATGCTCCATTTTTTTAATAGTTTTGAAAGTAACATTCCGTTCATTTTTGTATCGTCTACAATCAATACTTTTTTCCCTATTAATTGATTTTTTTCATTTATTTTTATCAAAATTTCTTTTGATTTTTCTAACTCGATTTCAAAATAAAAAGAGGTTCCTATATATTGTTTACTTTCTACGATTATACTACTGTTATGTAATTCTATCAATCGTTTTACAATTGCTAATCCTAAACCAGTTCCTCCATGTTTGCGTGTTAAATAAGGTTTTAGCTGTGAAAAACTATCGAATATACGAGGTAAGTTTTCTTCTGATATCCCTTCTCCTGTGTCAGTTATTCGAAAAGAAATTAGATCGGTTTCTTCTCCTGAATTAACTACTTTTATTTCTAATTTTACAGTTCCTTCATCTGTAAATTTAATAGCGTTACTTATTAAATTATTTAAAATTTGTGTTAATTTGGTGGGATCTATTAAATAATGGTTAGAAAAATTTACTGTTGAAAAATAGGCGAGTTCAATGTTTTTACTTTTTGCAAAACGTTCGAACATTTCAATTGTATTTTGACATAAAAAATTAATATTGGTTGAAACTAAATCTAATTTTACATTTTGTCCATCTAACCGATTAAAATCTAGAACATCGTTTACAACACTAATTAGATTATCCGATGCGAATTTTAAATTTCTTACAATTTTTTTCCCTTCATTTACAATTTTATCATCTAATAAAACGAGTGAGGCTACAATAGCATTCAATGGAGTTCTTATTTCATGACTCATTATAGACAAAAACTCTTGTTTTCTTTTATAATTTTCAAGTTCGTCTAAATTTTTCTTTTCTAATATTTTTTGTTTTTCTCTTTGTAAAATGGCTTCATTTTCTATTTTTTCCATTTTAGCTATTAACTCCTAACTTTCTATTACTTTTAATGTTTGAGTATTAATAACAGTTTCTTTTTCTAATAAATGGTTTTCAAAATAATATAAGGATTTTTCAAAATCACCTAAACTTTTATATATAAGATAAATGATACGATTTAATTTAATAGTACATATTGAAAACTCTAAGGTTTCACTTAATAATAATCCTTCTTTTGCAAATTGTAATGCTTTATCTATATCTTTCATTTCAAAATAAAGGGCTGCTAATTTTGTCATCGTCATAACAACTCCGATATTTTCCCCCATTTTCTTATGAATATTCAAGGATTTTTCATAGAAATCTTTTGCTTTATCATATTCTTTACAAAAATGATATACTTTGCCTTTACCATACAATGCGTAAGCCATTCCTCTTATATCATTTGTTTGTTTTTTTAGTTCTATGGATTTATTAATCGTTTGTTTTGCAAAATTTATCTTTCCCATTTTAATCAAAATACCTGAAAGATTGTTATACACATTCGATTCTAGATTTAAATCATGAATTTTCTTAGCATTACGAATTGCACTTTTATATACTTTAAATGCACTGGTTATATCGCCTATACATTCAAAAATAGTACCCAAAGACTTTTCAGTACGCGATTGATTACAATAATCATCGTACTTTCTATAAATCTTTAAGGCATCACTAAAATGAATAAGACCTAAATGATACTGATTTGTTTTGTAATAAACACCTGCTAATCCATATTTAGCATCTGCCAAGCCTCGATCATCTCCTAATTCATTAAAAATTTTTATGGCATTTTCGGAATAATATTTAGCTCTTTGCATTTCCCCAACTATCATGTAGTATAAAGCTAGTTGGCTATAACTTTTTCCAATCAAAACTTTATTATCTATAAATAAAGAAGCCTTTAAAGCTTGATTAGCTATTGTTATACTTTTGGTAAGATTATTAATCCTAATAGAATAAGCCTCTACTAGCTTTTGCTCTATAGTCTTAACTGAATTTTGCATAAATTCCCCAATTATTTACACCTTACAAATAAACAGAAACTTTTTCAGATAACCCCTATTAAACCTTTTTATTTTTTCTCAGTCTTATAAACAAACCTATAAATCTAAATAATCATGAAAAAATTTCTCTTTATATTTTTAACCTTTTTCTTTTTGACTCCAAAATATGCTCAAAATATGGAGGTAAAGGAAACAAATCAGGAAAACTTTAATTTAGAAGGCGCTTTAGCCATCTTTAAAAACGCAGCTTCATTAGAGGAGTTTGAGAAAGCTATAAATGAAGAAAATAACAATGTAAACAATCTTGATTTGAATAATGATGGAACAACAGATTACATTACTGTTGAAGATATAATAGACGATTCTGATCATATTATTATTTTAAGTGCATTAGTAGGTGATTCCGAAAAACAAGATATTGCCACTTTAAATATTGAAAAAGTAGGAAATGACGAGGTGTATATTCAAATTATAGGGGATGAAGATTTGTTTGATAAAAATACAATTGTTGAACCTTATGATATATCTGAAAAAATAATGAGAGATAAAGGTCCTTCCGTTGGGGAGAGTATTATAACACGAATCATGATAAATGTTTGGACATGGCCTTGTATTCGATTCATTTATGCTCCAGGTTATCGTGTTTGGGTGTCACCTGTACGCTGGTCATTGTTTCCTCGTTGGTGGAAACCTTGGCGCCCTATCAATCACGCATTATTTATCACTCACATTTATAAACATAGAGGTTATTTTCACCGAATAAAAACACCTGCTAGAAAATTACATGTAAAATATCTTTCTAGAAAAAAAAATAAGGCTTCATTTATGAAACCAAAAAGGATACCATATAATATGGGTAGGAAAAATCATAAACGATAAATTCTTCCATTTTAAGTACTCATTTGGATAATCATTTTTTCTATTAGAGATTCTAAAATTTGTTTTATGCAAGGTGCTTAATTTTAAATTAAATATCAAAAAAACTCAAAGTTTCAATATCTTTAATTTGCTTCAAGGTTTTCTCTAAAACCTTGAAGTTCTTTGCTTTTTACATCTTATTTTTCTTTAGAAATTTTGAAACACCTATTCTATTAGTTTCTAGATTAGCATATAAAGATCCCTCGTTAATCTTGATAATGGAAATTTAAATATTGAAATAGTTTCAAAAGTAGTTGTATAAAAGGTCCGTAATCTTATTATTTCTACTATTCTATAAATGACATAATATTGATAATGTTACTTCTCTCTTTTATCTAAGTAACAAACCACGCATTGAACTATCACTTTTGTCTCCATATCTGCAAGAAAAAATTCCCATGCCTTATTATTTTTTTCATTTTCATCTTCACAACAAAGTCTAATACGGATATGGGCTAAATAATACAAGTCAAATAGGTATAAGAAACAATGCCTTAACTAACTTTTTCTGCCTAATAGACTTTTTTATTAATCCTACAAAATAAAAACGTTTCACTTCGGCTCTATTTTTTCAAAAAAAACTAATAGATTTTAATATTTAACATTTTAGTTGTTGTATATTTGCCGCCCTTAATTTTTAAAAAAATGTTGAAGAATAGTATTTTAAAAGGAGTCTTTCTAGTAGGATTAGGAGCAACTAGCTACGGAATGTTAGCTACTTTTGTAAAGTTAGCTTATAAAGAAAACTTTACTACAGCAGAGGTTACGTCCTCACAGTTTATATATGGAATTTTAGGTATGCTTTTAATAAATGCTTTCCAAAAATTCAAAAAGAAGGAAGAAGTTATAAAAGCAAGCTCTGCTAATATTTTGCACTTAATGTTAGCGGGGACCTCACTTGGTATGACGAGTGTTTTTTATTACTTAGCTGTAAGATATATTCCCGTTTCTATAGGGATTGTTTTGTTAATGCAAACCGTTTGGATGGGAGTATTACTAGAATGGTTTTTAGATAAAAAAGCCCCTTCTATGCAAAAAATAATTTCCGTTACAATCGTTTTAGTAGGAACAGCTTTAGCTACCAACTTATTTAGTAAATCAATTAATTTAGATTGGAGAGGTATCATGTGGGGACTTTTAGCTGCTGCTTCTTTTACTACTACTATGTTTACAGCCAATAGAATTGCTGTAGGAATATCGTCTGCACAACGTAGCCTATACATGCTTTTAGGAGGTGCTATTATTGTTTTTGGTTTTTCTATAGCTACACAAGTAACACCTTTCAACATGGCTATTTTTACTAAATGGGGTGTCTTTTTAGCTTTATTTGGCACAATTATCCCTCCTATCCTAATGAACGCAGGATTTCCTCATACTGGAATTGGATTAGGAAGTATTGTTTCTTCCTTAGAATTGCCTGTTTCGGTTATGATGGCATTTATTATATTAAACGAAACCGTTGTTTTATCTCAATGGTTAGGAATAGGACTCATCATATTAGCAATTGTAATAATGAATATAAGTAGTAAAAAATGATACTACTTTTCTATATTTAATTTCATTCATTTTAACCTAAATTCAACATTAGAAATCTATTCCACTTTATTTTTTTCAAATTTAAGCACGTACTCCAATTTTATTCATCGAAATAGTGGACTATTTCATCTTCTAAAATTTTCCATGAGCACTTGAATTTATTGAAAAATCTTGTTTCACAACGAAATTTAATGCGGAATCTGGGCTTAAAAAGGTTGACGTAAAAGTTCACAATCTTGTCTTTCGACTAATATAGGAGAAATCTCATAAGGAATATTGTGTGATTTCTCCTTTTGTCGGGATGAACTGTCCAAGTTCAAAAGCAGAGAGAGAAAGGAACTAGCTTTGTGAACAGTCTTTTGATCAATGACAAAATTTAGCTTTTATCTTTCTCTTTCTTCTGTTGAAATAAATTTATAAATATTCAAAGAACTTACCTAGACAAACATAGGATGACAAAAGGTAAATTAATTTTTAAATTTCGAACAGTCTTTTTAATTTTCACCTTAGATTAGCTTTTAAAGTCAAATTCTACATTAGACTCGAACGAAGTGAATTAGCAAAGCAAATCTATTCTTCTTTATTTTGCTTCTAATTCAAGCACATACTTCCATTTTGACCATCAAAATAGTTTTCTATTTCTTCTTCCAAAATTTTACGTGAGCACTTTGAATTTATTGTTTTTTTGCTTCATAACAAAGTTTAATACTAATCTGGGTTAAAGTTTTATCATAGATCAAAATAACTTTGGATCTAAAAATATACATTTTTTCATCTTGTTTCTTCTTTTCATCTTCAACATAAAGTCTATCATCTAACCTGTACTTTATTCAATTTATCTGGTTGTACTATTTAAATAATTCTATAATTTATTTCCGTTTTAATCCATTTTATATAGAATAATAAAGTAATAATTAGATAAAACTTTGTAAATTTATTTTTTGTTTCTATCTTTTAATAAAAACCAACTAACAAAATGCTATTTCCTGATGAAATAATAAAATTTAAGCTTCCTGATGCAGAGCTTATTTATTATCCTGCTTTTTTTTCACTAGAAAAAGCAAATATTCTTTTTCAAAAATTACAATCCGAAATCCCATGGCAACAGGATAAAATAAACGTTTATGGAAAAGAGCATTTTCAGCCACGATTAACAGCTTTATTTGGTAATGAAGGAAAACCCTATGGATATTCTAACATCATAATGCACCCTCATCAATGGACTCCTTTATTAACTCATATTAAAAATGAAATTGAACAAGTTTGTAACACCCATTTTACAACGGTTCTATTAAACAATTATCGGAATGGTCAGGATAGCATGGGATGGCATGCTGATAACGAAAAAGAATTAGGGAGAAACCCTCTTATCGCTTCTGTTAGTTTTGGGGCTGAAAGAAATTTTCAACTTAAACACAATACTATTGAAAGGGCTAAGCAAAATATAAACTTACAACATGGAAGCTTACTAATCATGCAAGGTGCAATACAACATTTTTGGAAACACCAAATACCTAAAACGCAAAGAGACATAGGCCCCAGAATAAATTTAACGTTTAGAGTCATTAAATAATTCTGATTTAAAGAAATCTTTTTTATTTTACATTTTTAGCAATTCTCTTTTTTGATTCAATTTCTACATTAAAACGTTTCATAAACTATTTAAAACAAAATACTTACAAAAAAGCAAAACATTTTTTATTTTTCTTTTTAAATTGCCTTATCACGCACACTATTTAATCCTTATTGATTATTAGCGAAGTCTAACACCTAAAAAATCTAATAAAACTAACGATTTTTACAAAGGAGAAATAGATTTAAACTAAAATTTGTCTGGTAAAATTTTTCCTCGGATTCATAATATTATTAGGATCAAAAATATACTTAATTTGTTCCATTAACTCTAAATGCACCTTTGAAAAAGCTATATCCATGTAATTTTTCTGTACCCAGCCAATCCCATGTTCTCCAGACAAGGTTCCTTTTAAAGAAAGAGTTAACTCAAAAATTTCCCGAATTCCTTTTGGCACCTCTTCATTCCATTGTTTATCTGTTAGATTTCCTTTTATAATGTTTACATGCAAATTACCATCTCCAGCATGTCCATAACAAACTGACTGAAAACCGTATCGAGCACCGATTGATTTGATTCCTGTTAATAATTTGGGTAATTCATATCGAGGAACGACAGTATCTTCTTCTTTATAGATTGAATTTGCTTTTACAGCTTCTGCAACACCTCGTCTCATCTTCCACAAGGCACTCTTTTGATCCTCAGTATCGGCGAAAAGAATTTCATCAATTTGAAATTTTTCTAAAACATTCATTATTTTTTCAGCCTCTAACATTAAAATTTCAGGATAATTTCCGTCTACTTCAATCAATAAATGAGCTTGATGATCTGGTTGAACATCAATAGCTATTCCTTCTATATATTTCAAGCTCCAATCAATAGCATCACGTTCCATAAATTCTAAGGCACTAGGTACTACACCTGCTCTAAAAATAGCTGAAACGGCTTCACAAGCTTGATCTGCCTTATAAAAAGGAACTAACATTAAAATATTAAACGATACTTTAGGCAACAATTTTAGTACTGCTTTGGTAACAATCCCTAATGTACCTTCACTACCGATAATTAATTGGGTTAGATTATAACCTGTCGAATTTTTTAGTGTATTGGCTCCTGTCCAAATAATTTCCCCCGTAGGTAAGACTACTTCTAAATTGAGTACATAATCCTTCGTTAATCCATATTTAACAGCTCTAGCTCCTCCTGAATTTTCTGCTATATTCCCTCCTATGAAGCAACTTCCCATGCTACTTGGATCTACAGGATAGAAAAGATCTTTTTCTGCTACCTTTTCACGTAATACTTGTGTTATAACGCCTCGGTTCTGTGATAACCTGAAGGTTTTTTTCGTCTATTTCAATAATTTTATTCAATCGTTCTGTAGAAAGTCCGATTCCTTCTAAAACAGACAAAGCCCCTCCACTCAATCCTGTTTGTCCTCCTATAGGCACTACAGCTGTATAAAAATCATTTGCTAATTTAACAACAGCTGCAACTTCTTCTGTACAACCTGGTTTTACCACAACACTTGGAGGAAAACAAAAATCTTCTGTTTCATCATGTCCATAGTTATTTCGTGTTTCAATATCCGTAAAAACATACGATTCACCAACAACAGTTATTAATTTTTGAATTAATTCTTTTGAAACAGACATATCATTTGAGTTTTGTTTATGTAAAATTAAACATATTTAATTCATTTTATCTTTTTTCTTATTAACTATAATTTGTTAAAAACAAAAAGTTCAAATATTTCAAAATCTCAATTTTAAAATTATTTTATAAAATATTTTTTTTATTTGTTTAATAAAATATTTTTTATTAATTTTATTAACCCAAATATAAATTATTATTAGCCTATGAGTACGATGTCAATCTACATTCAAAGAAAGTTAGAAAAAGCAAGTTTAAATCCTGAACAATTTAACAAGGAGTTAAATCAATCTATCAAAATTCTTATTTCATCCGAAATTGATGAATTAGCAAAATGGTTTGTTAACTTCACAAAGGACAAACCACATTTAAAAACCATTAAAAACAATACTGCCTATAACAGAAATCTACTTATCAAATTTTAATTTTAAGCAAAAGGCTGTCCGATAGAATTTACTCTTTATTCTCAATTTTTAACTATCATAAAATAGCTAAAGATTATCTGACCCCTAGAACAAAGTAGCAAATCAGCTGAACAGCCTTTAAAAAACAAAAAATTAACACATTTATTTTTTCCAATAATTATTAGCTTTTGCTATAGTAGCAAATTCTAGCGCTACAGTCTGACCAATCGCTATTAACATAGCTGGATCTTCTGCATAAACTGGTCTTAGTTTTTCGCGAACTGAAGCATCAGGCTGTGTATATTTAATAATTAATCTAGCCATTTTTACAGCCAACAATCTCCCTTCTTCAGGAGTGGCCGTAATCAAAGAATTATTAGGTATTAAAACGTCCATAAAATATTTTTTAAGCAAAAGTATTTTCATAATACTAAACTCGTTGTGATCTAGATCACAACTCAACTTTTTTAGACATAATTCTTGAAATACTTTCCCTACTAACCCCTAAATCCGTGGCAATTTGCTGATGAGTTAACTTAATACCGTTTGACTCTAATTTCGTGCTATATTTTTTCAAATATCGTTCTAATCGTTTATCTAGATCATCATTTTGCAAGCCTATATATAATTGAAGTATATTTTGAAATTCAAAAGATAATCTATTTACTATATAGTCTATAAATCTTTTATCTTTTTCCAACAATTCTTCTACCACCACTTTTGGCAACAACCAAGCTTCTACTTTCGTTAAAGCTTGAGCGGTGAACAATAACTTATCCATTATATTATAATGAGAAAAACTAACCATACATGCCTCCCCTGCAACTACATAATCTAACAAAACATCTTTCGAAATAGAAGTACAATCCAACCTCACTACTCCTGATTTCACAATAGGCAAATACAAAAAGAATCTCCTTGAGAAACTAAATAATCTCCTACTTCAAATTTTTTTATCATTATTCTTTTTTGAAATGCTTCCAAACTAAAAAGCATTTCAACTGATTGGCAATCAATATCTAATATTTTTTCATTCATGATAAAATACATTTCAATAAAATAATAGGAATTTTTAAAATCTACATTCTAAAGATAAATCATTATTATTACAAAAAATAATTATCTTTACTAAAAAACCAGATCCATTGAATACTTACAGAAAAAAGTCCGCTCTAAAAGAAAATGAAGGCATCAAACAACCTGAAAGTATTAATCCAGAAGCAATCAAGCAAATAAAAGAGCACAGGAATAAAAACCTTACACCTGAAATAATTACAGAAAGCATCCTTAAAGGAGATAAAACAGCGCTTAGTAGAGCCATAACACTAGTTGAAAGCACAAATAGTATACACCAAGAAAAAGCCAACATAATTATCCAAAATTGTCTACCTCATAGTAATAAATCTATCAGAATTGGCATTACTGGTGTACCCGGAGTAGGTAAAAGTACTTTTATAGAAGCCTTTGGAAAACTATTAACCTCATTAGGAAAAAAAGTAGCTGTATTAGCTATCGATCCAAGTTCTAGTATTAGTCATGGAAGTATTTTAGGTGACAAAACACGTATGGAAGAGTTGGTAAAGGATGAATATGCCTATATTCGGCCTAGTGCTTCAGGCGAAAGCTTGGGAGGTGTAGCTAGAAAAACAAGAGAAAGCATTGTACTATGTGAAGCTTGCGGTTTTAATATAATACTTGTAGAAACAGTTGGAGTAGGACAAAGTGAAACAGCTGTACATAGTATGACTGACTTTTTTTTATTATTGAATTTAGCAGGGGCTGGAGACGAACTGCAAGGTATAAAAAGAGGTATTATGGAAATGGCTGATTTATTAGTAATTAATAAAGCGGATGGTGATAATACAACCAAGGCGAAACTTGCTAAAACAGCATTCAACAGAGCTTTACATTTATTTCCTGAAAAAAAATCAGGTTGGATTCCAAAAGTCACAACTTGCAGTGCTCTAGAAAAAAAGGGAATTGACTCTATATGGCAAACTATTGAAGAATATGTTTCAATAACAAAAGAAAATGGTTATTTCGATAGCAAAAGAAACAATCAGAGTGAATACTGGCTTTTAGAAAGTATAAACGAGCAATTAAAAAGTCATTTTTTTAATCACCCTACCATCTCCTCTCTTTTAGAAATTGAAAAAATGGCCATACAAAACAACCAAAGTTCTCCATTTGTTTCTGCACAAAAATTACTAGACAATTACTTTAAAAACAAATAAAAACTATTTCTTTCTTATGACCTGAATCATTTTAAACCTAGATTACATAATAAAATTTGTAATCAAGTACAAAGGCAAAGAAGAAGATATAATAAATTGTTTTTTTTTACAGATACAGACATCTAAAAAACAACAACTTAACATATAGTTTGTTTCTTCGACAGAAGAAGTTAAATTTTCAATGTTATATGATTATATAATTCTACCCATTCACTTTCGAATCTTACTTTGGTCGAAATAAAAATGAACATTTTTTTAGATTCAACGTCATTTTTATATATAATACTATCTTTAAGGTTCAAATTTACTGTAATAATATCGTGTAATATTTCTTGATTCGTGTATTTTGTAGTCCGTTTTGGTTTAGGTAATTTCAAAACTAAAATGGTATAAATTTCATTTTCTTCCAATTCAAGCACGTTTTCTAATTTCTTTCATCAAAAGATAATTCTCTTTTTCTAAAGTTTTATGTGAGAATTTGATTTTATTTTTTTTTTACAACGAAGTTTAATGCGGAATTCTATCTAACTTAATTTAAGGAATTGATAAAGAAGTAGTTTCGATTCCGTATTTTTTAATCATTTTTTTAATTTGTATCGTTTTTTTATTCTTCATTTCTTGAATATATTGGTCTGTATTTATTGGTATATAATGTTGTTTTTTGACTATCATATTCCAAATTATAACTGCTATTTTTCTTGCTGTTGCTGTAATTGCAGCACCTCTTCCTTTTTTAAAAGAAATCCTTTTAAAGAACATAACGAGGTAACCTTCTTTTTTTCTTTCAATTGTATTTGCCGCATTTCTTAATGTCAATGCAAATTTATTTTTCCCTTTTGGAGTTCTGCTACTCAAAACCTTACCTCCACTAATTTTATTATTTGGAGCTAACCTGAGCCAATTCACAAATTGCTTGGAGGTCTTGAATTTATATATATCGGTGCCTATTTCGGCTAAAAAACTAGTAACGGTTCCTGAGCAAACTGATTCTATAGCAAAGAGATCTACTCCAAAAAGTTTTAAACTATATTTCTGTACATCAAATTTGGGTTGGTTTTTCCCTTTATTCTGTTTCTTTACCAATTCGATATCTTCTGATAAAACAATTTCTCTGGTTTGATTTTTCAGCACTTCATCAATACGAGTATCGGTGTTTTTTATTTTATCTTGAATAAGTCTGTAAATATCATAACAATCGGAAAGCTCATGTAGGTATTCATTGTTTATTTTACCTTGTAAAGCGTCGGCTATTTCTTCTTTGCTTTTTTTAACTCGTTTGTCGCAATATTCAGCTAATTTTTCACCTGAAGTTTCACCTGATAGTATCATCTCAATTACTCTTATTCCAGAAACTCCTGTGATGTCACTTATCACAACGTCGAGTCTGAAGTTCATTAAACGTAATGCTTTTTGCATTTTGTTTACAAAGCCTGAACTTTGTTCAATCAAACTAGAACGATGTCTATGAAGTGTTCTTATCTGCAAAGTGGTTTCAGAGGGCAAAAAGAACCTCGTAATAGCCCTAAAGAATGAAGTTTCTGTATCCATTGTGCATCTTTCACATCTGTCTTTGCTTTGAGGTTTTTTGTTTGAGTCCCTTGAACCAAAAGAACTTCAAAACCATTTCCCTGCAAGATCATAAACAAAGATTGCCAATAACTCCCTGTGGACTCCAAAGCAACACTACGAATCTTGTTCTCTTGAAGATAAGCTACCAAAGCGCATAATCCTGATTGATAAACATTAAATTCTCTAATTTGATTTTCATCCTGTCCTATGGCTACAAAATGAGAACGTGACCCAACATCAATTCCTGCAGCATTGGGATTTACAATTTGCATTTTTTCGAAACTTTTCATAAAATATTTTTTTATTAAAATGCGAGGAAATGTAATATCTTTGCTTAAATTATTCTATACGAGATAACATGGTGTTTCATCATTGATTGTCTCAAAGGGCTTCCAAATGGAAGCCTTTTTACATTTCAGCCAAAATCTGGGAGGGGATAAATTCACCATTTTATACATAGGCTTCGCTCGCAAGTGCAAGTTAGCTCTCATTTGTCAAAGAACAATACTTTCTTGAAATCTGGGTTTAACTTTTTATTTCTTGAAATAGTAGCTATATAAAATGTATTAAAAATATTAACCCTTGTTTTTAGAACAAAATCTTTAAAAACAAGGATTAAATTCAGAAGTGAGAAGGTCTTAAACCTTTATTTTATCAATATCTTTTATTTTTAAATATACCTAGATAAGATTTTTTTCAGCATAATATCGTAGCATATTAAATTATATAAAATACATTATTCTTTAGATTCAGGAAAAACAATTGACAAAAATACAGACAGTACTAAAACAGCGCCTATTATTATGAGTGATATTACAGAATCTACGTGATAAAAAGGAGCTATAATCATTTTTATCCCTATAAAGGTTAAAATAATAGCTAACCCGTAAGGAAGTTTGTGAAATAAATGAATAAAATTATCTAGTAAAAAAAATAGAGCTCGTAATCCTAATATAGCAAAAATATTAGATGTATATAGAACTAACGGATCTCTTGAAATAGCAAAAATAGCGGGGATAGAATCAACGGCAAATAACAGGTCTGTAAATTCAATAACTGTCACTACAACTAACAAAGGCGTTGCTATTTTTTTACCATTTTCAACTGTAAAAAATTTATTTCCATCATAATTATCACTTACATTAAAAATTCTACGTACTAATTTTGCTCCCTTAGTATTGTTGTAATCCTGATCCTGATCTTCATCATTACTAAACCAAGATTTAATTCCTGCATAAATCAGGAATAATCCGAAAAGAGTCATCACTAAGTTAATGTCATATTTAAATCCCGAAAAACCTATTAATCCTAAAATTTTATTCAAATAGGTTAATTCTATCAAAAAAGCCCCTGAAAATATAAAAATTGCTCTTAAAACAAGAGCTCCTATAATTCCCCAGAACAGTACTTTATGTTTATTTTCGTTGGCTACTTCAAAAAATTTAAAAACCATAATAAAAACAAAAAGATTATCTACCGAAAGAGCCTTTTCAATCCAATACGCTGACTGGAACTCATAAAATTTAATAGCTCCTGCAAAATGATATAATAATCCACTAAATCCCATTGCTAAAGCAATCCAGACAAATGACCAAGTTGCAGCTTCTTTACTAGAAACTTCGTGACTTTTTTTATTAAAGATTCCTAAATCTAATAACAACATAAACAAAACTATAATTGCAAATGTTAAAATTAACCAAGGATGTTCTTCAAAAATTGGATGTTCATTCATATCTTTTTTTTTACTATCTACTAACTTATTTTAATTCACTAAATGTCATTTTCATAAAACCCAAAAATTAACATCCCGATAAATCATCACTTATCGGGATTAAAGATATAATAGATTATGAATTTTTATTCTTCATATCTTTCCATTTCTCGATCGTAAAATTCTCCTGCTAAAGTAATTAAATATTCCATTTCTCTTTCTATTTCAGATTCATCTTCATCATCTAACTCTTCTATAAATTCAATTGAATCATCTTTTAAATTAATTAAAAAACGAGGAAATTCTAGATGAATAATAAAAATATCATCTGGAAAATCAGAATTATCTGCTAAAACAAATTTTGGTAATGTCATTTTATAATAATTTTTAATATTAATTTGTGCTATTTTGGAAAATCATACGTTTAGACAATTTTTCAAATCTATAAAACAAAAGCAATGCGGCTGCAATAAGTCCTGATAACAATCCAATCCAAACCCCAATAGCTTTTAAGAAAGTAAATAAACCTAAATAAATAGATATAGGAAAACCTATAATCCAGTATGCAACAAATGTAAGATACATTGGTACTTTTACATCTTGTATTCCTCTTAGAGCACCAAGTACGGTAACTTGTATTCCATCAAAAATTTGAAAAACAGCCGCAACTAAAATCAAATTAGATGCTATTGTAGCTACCTCTGTACTATCTCTTAAAGCTAATGTATTTTTGGAATCTATAAATAATTCAGGTAACCAATTATTTGTCACTATAAAAAGAATTGCAAAAATTCCTTGAATTAATATTGCTAATAAAAAAATAGAGCGTGCAATAACTTGTAATTTTTTATAATCTTGTATCCCCTTCTGATTCCCTATACGTATCATACCCGCAACCCCTAAACCAGAAACAAACATAAAGGTAAAAGTTGCTAAAGTTAGAGCTATTTGATTAGCTGCTTGGCTAGTTGTACCAATACTTCCGCACAACCAAATAGCTCCTGTAAACAGCGCTACTTCAAAAAACATTTGCATAGCGGAAGGAAGTCCTAGATCAACTATTTTTTTTGTCATTGATTTCCCTATACTTTTAATAGTAAATCCTTCAAAATAAGGTTTAAATTTTTTTCTTGATCTTAAAGCAAAATGAATATAAATCACCATTATTACCCTTGATAAAACAGTTCCAACTGCCGCTCCTAACATTCCCATTTTTGGAAAAATCCAAATACCATAAATCAATACTATATTAAAAAACAAGTGTATGACATTACAAAGCAAATTAGCCCACATACCATACTTTGTTTCACTTTTACCATCGGCAAATTGCTTATATCCTTGAAAAATAATTAACGGAATTAATGAAAATGCAACTAAGTCTAAAAATGGTTTGGCTAGTTCAACTACTTCTTCTGGTTGTCCCATATATACAATCAAAGGCTTAGTTAAATATATAATAGCAAATAAGGTAATTCCTAATACTGTACAAAGCAATAATCCGTGATGAAAAACACTACGTCCTTTTATTAAACTATTCTCTCCATCCGCTTCTGCAACTAAGGGTGTTATAGCTGTTGAAAATCCTAATCCTAATGACATTCCTATAAATACAAAACTATTCGCTAAAGAAACTGCCGCAAGTTCCTTTGCTCCCAGTTTTCCTACCATTATGTTATCAACTATAGAAACTAAGGTATGCCCTAACATGCCTAAAACAATTGGATATGCTAATCGTATGTTTTCTTTAAATTCTTGAGTATAAGTCGAAAGCTTCATAGTCTGCAAAGATAATTTATTCAATGACAATTTCAATGACAATTTCAATCAACAATTTCAATCAACAATTTCAATCAACAATTTCAATCAACAATTTCAATCAACAATTTCAATATAAATAAATGAGGCACATAATTTGCTATAAATAATAAGAAAAAACTTAATTAATAACCGCTATTTACATGAAAAAAACATTTCTAACACTATACCTACTAGCATTATCTTTTACTGCTTGCAAACAATCTTCTAACACGACTAATGAAGAAATAGCTAACGAGGTAGAAATTAACAATCTAATGCCGGAAAATCCTGAAACAAGCGATCCAGAATACACTAATCAGGAAAGTTATGCAGAAATAGAAGAAAACAAATTTGAAAACACAAATATAACTCCCTTGTCTACATTTTCGATTGATGTTGATAATGCTTCTTATACCAACATCCGTCGTTTTATCAATAACGGTCAAAAGATTCCGAAAGATGCTATACGTCTAGAAGAAATGATCAATTATTTTTCTTATACTTATCCACAACCGAATGATAATCACCCCTTTTCTATTAATACAGAATATAGTGAATGTCCTTGGAATTCCAAACATAAATTATTAAAAATTGGTCTTCAAGGAAAAAAGATGGATAAAAACAATCTTCCTGCTTCTAATATTGTTTTTCTTATAGATGTTTCTGGATCTATGGAAGAAGAAAACAAACTTCCTTTACTAAAAGAATCTATGAAGGTTCTCACAAAGGAATTACGTTCTGAAGACAAAGTTTCTATAGTTGTATATGCAGGAGCAGCAGGTATGATTCTTCCTCCTACTTCAGGAAATGAGAAAAACAAAATAATAGATGCTCTTGATGGCTTAACTGCTGGCGGCAGTACCGCTGGTGGAGAAGGAATAGAATTGGCATATAAAATTGCGGAAGAAAACTTTATCAAAGAAGGTAATAACCGAATTATTTTAGCAACAGATGGAGACTTTAATATCGGGGCTTCAACCGATAAAGAAATGGAACATTTAATAGAACAGAAACGTAAAACTGGCATCTTTTTAACTTGTCTAGGATACGGCATGAACAATTATAAAGATAGTAAAATGGAAACCCTTGCAAACAAAGGCAACGGAAACTATGCTTATATAGACAACATGCAGGAAGCCACTCGATTTTTAGGCAAAGAGTTCAATGGCTCTATGTTTACCATTGCTAAAGATGTTAAAATTCAAATTGAATTTAATCCCTCTCAAGTACAATCCTACCGTTTAATTGGATATGAAAACAGAAAACTAAACGACGAAGATTTTAAAAATGACGCTATTGATGCAGGAGAATTAGGAAGTGGTCATACAGTTACTGCTTTGTATGAAATTATCCCAACAGGAGTTGAAAGTTCTTATTCTCCTACAAAGCTAAAATACACATCAAAAGAATCTCAACACAATTCTACGTCTCTTGAATTAGCTACAATCAAGTTTCGATATAAAAAACCAGAAGGAGAAAGAAGTATTGAAATGATACAAACCATTAAAAATTTAAACAACCCTTTAAAATTTGCTAGTTCTGATTTTAAATTTGCTTCCTCTGTGGCGTGGTTTGGCATGAAATTAAGAGACTCGAAATATATTGAAAACAAAAAGACGGAAGATATTATAGAGCTCGCTAATAAGGGGGTACATAACGACTCAGAAGGTTATAAAACTGAATTTATTCGACTTATTAAAAGTGCTCAATTGTAATCATTTTTGTAAAATACTTATAATTATTTAATATTTAGCATTATGATAAAATGGGTGTTCTAAAAAATAGCTATTTAACTTAAATCCAGATTACGCATTAGACCCGAGCGTAGCGAATAGACGAAGTAAATCTATTCCACTTTATTTTTCTTCAAATTTAAGCACGTACTCAAATTTTAATCATCAAAATAGTTCACTATTTCTTCTTCTAAAATTTTCCGTGAGCACTTGAATTTATTGAAAAATTTTGTTTCACAACGAAGTCTAATGCGTAATCTGGATTAAACAACAGAAAAAATATAATGTTATCAGTACTATATAATTTCTTCCTATGACCAAATTGGTAACTTTAGTACACCTTTTTTTATTAGGATTGGTTTTGGCTCACATAAAAAAAGGCTCTTTCTAAAATTGAAAAGAGCCTCTTTTTGCTTTATGATCATTTTATTTCTCGATTTCCTTTAGATTTTCCATTTTCTTGAAAGCCAAGAAACCTTTAATATCTTCAAAATGTTCTCGAACTCTTTTATTGCCAAATTCAAACACTTTAGTTACTAAATCATCTAAGAAATCACGATCATGGGAAACTAAAATTAATGTTCCGTCAAATTCTTTTAATGCTTCCTTAATAATATCTTTAGTTTTCATATCCAAATGATTGGTAGGCTCATCCAGAATCAATACATTTACAGGTTCTAACAAAAGTTTAATCATAGCTAAACGTGTTTTTTCTCCACCTGAAAGAACTTTTACTTTCTTCTGAATATCATCTCCTTTAAACATAAAGGCACCTAAAATATTTTTAATTTGGGTACGAATATCTCCTTCTGCAATTCGGTCTATAGTTTCAAAAATGGTTAAATCACCATCTAATAATGCCGCTTGATTTTGAGCAAAATATCCTACTTGTACATTATGCCCTATTTCTAATTTACCACTATCATGATTAATTTCTTTCATAATAGCTTTGATCATTGTTGATTTTCCTTCTCCATTCTTTCCTACAAATGCTACCTTTTGACCACGTTCAATTACCATATTAGCATTATTAAATACCACATGATCATCATATTTTTTCGTAAGTTCTTCCACAACAACAGGATACTGCCCTGAACGTGGCGACGGTGGGAATTTTAGCTTTAAAGCGGATGTATCAACTTCATCTACTTCTACCAAAACTAATTTTTCTAACATACGTACACGGGACTGTACTTGCTCTGTTTTTGAAAAAGTCCCTCTAAAACGCTCTATAAAAGCCTGATTTTCAGCAATAAATTTTTGTTGTTCATCATACGCCTTTTGCTGCTGAATTCTTCTATCCTGACGTAAGACTAAATAATCAGAATATTTTGCTTTGTAATCATAAATTCTACCCATCGTCACTTCAATAGTACGATTAGTAATACTATCTACAAAAGCGCGATCATGGGAAATAACCATTACTGCTTTAGCTTGAGTAACTAAGAAATCTTCTAACCATTGAATACTTTCCATATCCAAGTGGTTGGTCGGTTCGTCTAACAATATTAAGTCCGGTTTTTTTAATAAAATTTTAGCCAACTCAATACGCATACGCCATCCACCAGAAAACTCAGAAGTTTTACGAGTAAAATCTTCACGAACAAAACCTAATCCTTTTAATACTTTTTCAACTTCTGCTTCGTAATTAACTTCTTCTATAGAATAATATTTTTCGGAAAGTTCTGAAACACGTTCAATTAACTTCATGTACTCATCACTTTCATAATCTGTACGAATAGTTAATTGTTCATTAATTTCATCTATCTCCGCTTTCATTCCTAAAACGGAAGCAAAAGCCTTCGAGGTTTCTTCCATTACTGTACTGTCATCATTTAATAACAAATGCTGAGGCAAGTATGCAATTACAGCATCACTAGGTGCTGAAATATTCCCTCGTGTAGGTTTGTTTTCACCTGCAACGATTTTTAACAAAGTGGATTTTCCAGCTCCATTTTTGCCCATTAAGGCAATTTTATCATTTTCATTAATTGCAAAAGTCACATCGCTAAAAAGCGTAGTTCCGCCAAACTCTACGGCAATATCGTTTACTGTAATCATAATTGAAGTTTAAAAGTTTAAGGGGATTTAAAAGAGTTCCTTAAATTTTTGAAGGTGCAAAGATAAAATTAATGACTAAATTAAAGAATTTGAAAATCAAAAATTAATGATTTTTTCCACTAATAATTTTGCTTGCATTACATCTTTTTTATTCACTAGAACATCAACACCCGAATAAGGACTCCAAAATCCAGCCATAGCCGTAGCTTGAATTTCATTTTTTAAAATTACAAAAATCCCATTTATTTCTAATTCTGCCTTTATAGCCAAGGCACTTATTTCATTTCCAGAAAAAACTATAATCAAACTCATTTTTATTTTTTGCTAAAACCCAACAGCCTTATCATCTCCTCTATAATCAGCCCCTCCTTCCAACTTACCGTCTGGTAATACCAAAATAGCATCTACTTTCCCTATAATCTTATTTTGTTTTTCATTAATAATATATCCCTTTTTTCTTAAACTATTAATCAATTCATTCGAAAACTGATAAGGTTCAAAAACAACCTCATCAGGCAACCATTGATGATGAAATCGAGAGGCGTTAACGGCTTCTTGCATAGTCATTTCAAATTCTATAACATTCAAAAAAGTCTGTAATACCGAAGTAATAATAGTCGAACCTCCCGGAGTTCCTACAACCATAAATAATTTACCTCCTTTTTCTATAATTGTTGGAGTCATAGAACTTAACATGCGTTTTTTAGATTGAATTTCATTTGCTTTAGCTCCCACAAGTCCATATAAATTAGGAACTCCAGATTTTATACTAAAATCATCCATTTCATTATTGAAAAAAATCCTAATTCATCTGAATAATGTTTACTCCCAAAATTATCATTTAAAGTTGTTGTGGCTGCAATTGCATTCCCAAAAGCATCTACTATAGAATAATGAGTAGTTTCTGTACTTTCATTAGAAAAATGAATTGCTCCGTGTTTTATTTCAATAGAAGGAGTCGCTTTGTCAAAAGAAAAACTACTCATTCTACCTTTTAAATAGTCTTCATTCAATAATTTTTCTTGTGGAATTTTAACAAAATCGGGATCTCCTAAAAAATAATTTCGATCAGCATAAGCCCTTCGTTCCGCTTCAACAATAATCTGAATTGCTTTTTCTGAATTATATCCAAAATCTTTTAACGAATAAGGTTCTATCATTTTAAGAATTTGTGACAATGTAATCCCACCACTACTAGGAGGAGCCATCGTTACCAAACTATAATCTTTATACTGAATAATTATAGGTTTTCTCCAAACAGGCGAATATTCCTTTAAATCTTTTAATGAAATAATTCCTCCCCTTTTTTAACAAAATTTACAATCTTTTTAGCCGTTTCTCCTTCATAAAATTCTTTTTCCCATTTTTAAGAATTTTTCTAAGAGTTGTTGCTAACTGTGTTTGCTTTATTGTATCACCTTCTTTATACACTTTAGAATATAAACTATGAGCTCCATTTACTTTTATGAAATCATTCCTATAAGAAGCAAAGGTAATTTCATTCTTTTTGTAACTACAAATCCTTTTTCTGCCAATTCTATAACTGGTGTTAAGATTTCTTTTAACGGCAAAGACCCCATTTTTTTATGTACCTCTAATACCCCCGCAATCGTACCAGGGAACCCCTACAGCACTACCAGAACTCGTACTTAATCCTTCTATTACATCTTTGTTTTTATCCAAAAACATATCCTTATAAGCTCTTATTGGTGCTTTTTCTCTATAATCAAGACTTCCTGTATTTCCATTTGCTTTCCTATATACCATAAATCCACCACCACCAATATTCCCTGCTTGCGGATAACAAACAGCCAATGCTAATTCAGTTGCAACCATTGCATCAAAAGCATTACCTCCTTTTTTTAATATTTGAATACCAATATCAGAAGCTTCTTTCCTCGCTGATACTATCATTGCTTGCTCTGAAACCACTCCTTTTACCGTTTGTGCATAAAAACATCCCTCTTTGAATAGAAATAAGAGTATAAAAAGCATTTTATATTTCCACATATCTTTTAACATTTATTATTTTTCAGTACAAGTTATCTATAAAATATAAAATCTCCTAAAAAAGGAGACTTTACAACAAATTCACAAAAAAACTTTATCATTTTTTATTTCAAAGTTCTTTTTCTCTTTCTATTTTCGATATATTCTTGGATAGCTTTCTTCGTCGTAACCCAATTTTTACCCTCTTTATGTGCATCTATTTTTCCTTGCCTAGCCAATAAACTAACATATTCTTGAGTAAATCCATACGATGATGATGGCTCATTAACAATATTAGCAATTGGCAAATAATCTTCATCATTATTAGGCAAAGCTGTTAAATAAATATTTAATGTACGTTCTACAGCTTGACACATTAGCAAAATAAGTTTTTGATAATTTCCATTATTTGCCTGATTTAAAGCTTCATAATATTTTTTTCTATCGTTTTTTAAAATAATAGCTGGAGGAAAGCCACAACGCATTAATAATAAATTCATACACAAACGAACTGTTCTGCCATTACCATCAAAAAAAGGATGTATCCAAACAAATTTATGATGAAATATAGTAGCTAATTCTATATCATTCAAATCTAAAGGATTTGAATTAACAAACTCCACTAATTCATCTACCAAATCCGAAACTTTATTAGCATTAGGCGGAATAAAATTAGCCCCTGATATACGAACACCTCCATTACGTAAGCGTCCTGCAAAATCATCTTCTATTGATCTTAAAACATATCCATGTAAAGTAAGCATATCTATACTTCTAAAAATATATTCATCACTTACTATTTCGTAAAGATAATCAATCGCTTTTTCATGATTTTTTGCTTCAAAATGTTCTCTTAGAGAAACTCCTTTTATAGTGATTCCTTCTTGAAGAACCATTTGAGTTTCTCTTAAGGTTAGAGTATTCCCTTCAATGCTATTAGAATTATAGGTCCATTCTATAGAAAGTGTTTCTTTTATTTTTTCAATAGCTATCTTAGGTAATGGCCTCGGCTTTTACCAGCATTTCCTTTTTTTCATACAGTCTTTCAAAAGTTAACTGAAATTCTTCTCTATATGACAAATCTATATTCCACACAGCACAAATTTATTAATATCGTTTTGATTTTAAAAATTTTTATCCGATATTAACATTTTAAATAAAAAAATAGGCATCAAAACTGACACCTACTTTATTAAGTCTTTAATATTAATCTTCGTCATCGTATTCCAATCCAAAAAGATACGGATCTATCATAATCTTATCTGCTAAAATTTCAACACGTTCTGTTAATTGACTAGTAAAAAACAAACGTTGTGTTTTTTCTACACTTAAAGACAAGCGCTGAACAATTGGTTCTAAACGTTGCTTAAAAAGAATATCTGCATCATCTACTACAAAAATTTTAATCGTATTCATATTAAATCCAGCTCCAGAAAACATAGCATTAATTTTATTAGGAGTACCTATTAAAATATCCATTCCTGCGGAAATAACGTTCTTCTCTTCATCTATATCCGTTTTATCATTCACACCAATCACCCTTAGATTACTATATTTTCCAAACTTTTCAAAATAATCTAACATTTGTAAAACAGACTCTTTATCTTTAACCATAATTAATGCCCGTGTAGATTCGCCTATTGCTTTCTCTAGTTTTTGAATAACTGTATAAGCTATAGTAGAAGACTTTCCTTCTCCTCCATTCATTACCACTACAGCATCTGCACCACTTTTTAAGGTTCCCCAACAATCCAACTGTACTTCAGTTGCTTCAGTAAGACCATTTTCAATTAGGGCATTATGAAGATTTTGATTTATTTTTTTTAAATTCATGTTCTTTGAAACATTAAATAAAAAGAGATAACTCTTTAAAAAATTATCACTTTAAAACTTTTAATTAATTATTTAGATGCAAATAATTTTACATCACTTTCTGAAATTTCATTACCTCCTAGAATAATCAAACGCTCTACGACATTGCGCAACTCGCGAATATTACCTGTCCAGTCATATTCTTGTAACAATTTAATAGCTGAATTTGAAAAAGACTTTATCGCACTACCTTGTTCTATAGCTATTTTGCTAGTAAAATGTTCAATTAATTTAGGAATATCATCTCTTCTATCATTCAAAGCAGGAACCTTTATTAAAATAACAGCCAAACGATGATACAAATCCTCTCTAAAACGACCTTCTTCTATTTCTTTTTTCAAATCTTTATTAGTTGCCGCTACTATACGGACATTGACTTTTATATCTTTGTCAGCTCCTACACGTTGGATTAAATTTTCTTGTAAAGCACGTAATACTTTCGCTTGAGCAGGCAAACTCATATCTCCAATTTCATCTAAAAAAATCGTTCCTCCATTAGCAGCCTCAAATTTACCCGCCCTATCTTTTACAGCGGAAGTAAAAGCTCCTTTTACATGTCCAAACAACTCACTTTCTATTAATTCAGAAGGAATAGCAGCACAATTTACCTCTATCATCGGCCCAGAAGAACGTTCGCTACGCTGATGAATTTGATGAGCCACTAATTCTTTCCCTGTACCATTTGGTCCCGTTATTAGCACACGTGCTTCTGTGGGAGCAACTTTTTCTATCATCTCTTTTATATGCAATATCGGCATACTCTCCCCTATCATTTCGTAATTTTTGGAAACTTTTTTCTTAAGAATTTTATTCTCAACTACCAATTTCTTTTTATCTAAGGCATTACGAACAGTATTCAATAAACGATTTAAATCGGGTGGTTTTGAAATATAATCAAAAGCTCCTAAGCGCATTGTATTAACTGCTGTCTCTAAATCACCATGCCCTGAAATCATAATCATAGGTATCTCAGCCTTTATTTTCTTTATAGCTTCTAATACTTCTACCCCATCCATTTTAGGCATTTTAATATCACAAAGAATTAGATCATAATCTTCATTCTTGGCTTTTTCTAAACCTTGCACTCCATCTTCTGCCTCATCTACTTTATAAGCGTCATTTTCTTCCGCAAGAATTTTTGCTAAAACTCTACGAATTGCTGCTTCGTCTTCTATTATTAATATTTTACTCATTTTATATATTTGAGAATATTTTTTATTATTCGAATTTACAAAATACAACTAAATCAATCACCTAACGATTGGTACATTGCGAAGCGTTCCCAGCCTTAGTTTTTGCCGAAGCGCAACGGGGGTCTATTAAATCTCAAAAGAAATATTTTCAATATACTATTTGTTTCATAAAAAACGTAAAGTCCATTTTTTATAGCAACTTTTTCGTATCAGAATTTTCAAAATTCAAGAATATTTCCATATCTAACAGTTTGATTCTTAAGGCTAACTTTTAATATTTAAGCCATTTATATAATTCTTTCCAAGTAGGCTTTTTACCATACATTAATATTCCTACTCGATAAATTTTGCTAGCAAACCAAACTACCCCTAAAAAAGTTCCGAAAAGTAGCAATATAGATAGTACTAATTGCCAAACGGGAACCCCAAACGGAATACGCATTAACATGACTATTGGTGATGTAAATGGAATCATAGAAAAAATAGTTGCAACAGTTCCGTGTGGATCATTTACTACTGTAAAGAAACCTACATAAATTCCTAACATTAACGGCATAATAATAGGCAATAAAAATTGTTGCGAATCAGTTTCTGAATCAACCGCTGCTCCAATAGCAGCATACAAAGAGCTATATAAAAAATACCCTCCTATGAAATACACTAAAAAGAAAGCAACTGTAGTTAAAACTGGTATCTCGTTATAATAAAGATTAACCTTTTCAATCATAGCTGTTATATTCTCTGCTTGCGAAGGTAATTGCCTCATAGCTTCATGTACTGTTGCTGTATCTGTTGAACTACTCAAAAAAATAGAGGATCCAAAGAACAATAATAATACTAACGCGATCCAGATAACAAATTGCAAAATACCAGCTAATGAATTACCAATAATTTTACCCATCATTAATTGATATGGCTTTACGGATGAAATAATAACTTCAATAATTCTGGATGTTTTTTCCTCTATAACACTTCGCATTACAAAGTTTCCATAAATAATAATAAACATCATTATTAAATAGCCAAAAGCACCTCCAAAAAACACCTTTATTTCATTTAAGTATTTTAAACCTTCTTCACCTGAAAACTTTTCGATATGAAGTGCTGATTCCACCTTCGCTTTTTCAATTTTTTCGGAATCAAATCCTAGTACTTTTAGATTTTCTTTAGTCAGATGTGCATCTACTAATTTTTCAATATCAGAAACAAATTCTAAACTAGGACTTTCATCTGAAATGTATGCTACTTTGTTTATTAATTCTTTTGATTCTACAACTTTTGGAATAAAAATTAAGCCTTCAAAATCTTTTGAAGCTGTTTTTTTTGCTAAATCAAAAGGCATTTGGGATAAATCGGTATACTTTATTTCTTTACTATTTTTGAAATCTTGTTTTAGAACTCCTCCTTCATCATGAATTGCAATTTTCTTAACTTCCCCTTTATTCATATTAGTTAGAACACCAATTAAAACTGACATTCCTAAAAAAAGTAAAGGACTTAGAAAAGTCATTATTATAAATGATTTATTACGAACTTTGGCAATAAATTCTCTTTTTATGATTAAACTCAATATATTCATATTTCGTAAATTTCAATTTTCAAATCACAAAACAAATAAAATAACAAACACTAAATACTAAGGTTTAAAAGTTATTCTTTATTTTGAATTTTATTTTTGATTATTTTTTATTGGTTACTGTTTGAATAAAAATATCATTAATTGATGGAATATTTTCTGTAAAATGGGTGACTTGTCCATTTTTAATCAAAATTTCTAATAATTCATTTTGCGTTTTATTTCCCAGATCAATTTCTAATTTAAGATCATTATTCAATGATTTAAAAGATGTTTGACTAACTGTAAATTTTTGTGTTAAATCATACATTAAACCTTCTACATTATTAGATAGAATACCCACCTGAAATTTATGCGTTCGATATTCTTTCTTAACATCACTTACCTTTCCTTCTATTAATTTATTAGATTTATGAATAAGAGCTATATAATCACACATTTCTTCTACACTTTCCATACGATGAGTTGAGAAAATAATAGAGGTTCCTTGCTTATTTAACTCAATAATCTCATCCTTAATTAAATTAGCATTTACAGGATCAAAGCCAGAAAAAGGCTCATCCAATATTAATAATTTCGGTTGATGTAAAATAGTCACAATGAATTGAATTTTTTGTGCCATTCCCTTTGATAGTTCTTGTATTTTTTTGTTCCACCAACCTTCAATACCAAATTTTTCAAACCAATATTTAAGTTGCTTTTTAGCCTCAGCATGAGGCATCCCTTTTAGTTGTGCCAAATACAAGGCTTGTTCTCCTACTTTCATTGTTTTATACAAACCACGCTCTTCAGGCATATAACCTATATATGATACATGGTGAGGAGCTAACTTTTCGCCATCTAAAAAAACTTCACCACTATCAGGCATTGTGATTTGATTAATAATACGTATCAAGGATGTCTTTCCTGCTCCATTAGGACCTAAAAGTCCATAGATACTCCCTTTAGGAACTTGCAATGAAACCGAATTCAAGGCGGTATAATCACCATATTGTTTCACTACTTTATTTACTTCAAGAATATTATTCATTATGTAAGTTTGAGTCGTTTTCTTTGCTTTCTGTAAAGCTGTAAAAATAAATAATTAGTTGTTGATAAATAAAAAATGTTACAAAAAATCCCAGCCTTTGATATCAAAAGTTGGGATTATATTTCAGATTCTGATGAACAAACTGTTTAAGTCTATAAATTATGAAAACATATCTTTTACTTTTTCAAAAAAAGATTTATCCGTTTTTTCTGGTTTTGGATTAAAATTTGAGTTTTCAAGATTTTCTTCAAAGAATTTCTTTTGTTCTTTTGAAAGATTTTTAGGTGTCCATACATTAATATGCACTAACATATCTCCGTTACCATAACTATTTAAACTCGGAATTCCTTTTCCTTTTAAACGTAAAATTTTTCCAGACTGAATACCTTCTTCTAGTTTGATGCGAACTTTACCTGTAACTGCATCTATATCTTTTGACACACCTAATACGGCTTCTGGATAACTTATATATAAATCATAATGTAGGTTTTCTCCTTCGCGTTTTAAAGTTGGATGTTCAATTTCTTCAATAGCTACAATTAAATCTCCTGCTACTCCATTACCGGGCGCATCGTTTCCTTTACCTGCAACCTTTAATTGCATACCATCTACCACTCCAGCTGGAATTTTGATAGATACCGTATCATCTTCTAAGATCATACCTTGTGAATCAGCATCAGAAGGTTTTTTATCAATCATTTGCCCTAGACCTCCACAAGAAGGACAAGGTGAAGCGGTTTGCATTCTACCTAAAATAGTATTTTGTATTTTAACAACTTGCCCCGAACCATTACATGTCGAACAAGTTTTATAGGTAACTCCTGTTGCTTGTATTTTTCTTTTTACTTTTATCTTTTTTTCAACACCAGTAGCAATTTCTTCTAGTGTTAACTTTACTTTGATACGAAGATTACTTCCTTTTGCACGACGTTGACCTCCGCCTCCGCCAAAACCTCCAAAGCCTCCACCAAAAGCACTTCCAAAAATATCACCAAATTGACTAAATATATCATCCATATTCATGTGATGACCTCCAAAACCTCCTGCTCCATCAAATGCGGCATGACCATACTGATCATATTTTGCTCGTTTATCGGCATCGCTCAACACTTCATAAGCTTCAGCTGCTTCTTTAAATTTTTCTTCAGCTGCTTTATCTCCGGGATTTTTATCTGGGTGAAATTCAATCGCTTTTTTACGATATGCTTTTTTAATTTCTGATTCAGAAGCTCCTTTGCTAACTCCTAATAT
This sequence comes from Flavobacterium davisii, assembly GCF_019565505.1. Taxonomy (GTDB): domain Bacteria; phylum Bacteroidota; class Bacteroidia; order Flavobacteriales; family Flavobacteriaceae; genus Flavobacterium; species Flavobacterium davisii. The sequence goes on along the minus strand of NZ_CP067378.1, from coordinate 2,838,514 downwards.
CTCGTAAAAATCTTTCTTGCTCATAATTTTAATTTAAAATCTGAATATCTGAAATCTCAAATTGCTTACCAATATCAATTTCTAATCTCAAATTATTAATTGCCTATTACCACTTTAGGAAAACGAATAATTTTATCCCCTAGTTTATATCCTTTTTCTACTACATCTACCACTTTTCCTTTTAAATCATCACCTGCTGGAATTTGGGTAATTGCTTCCGCATAATCAGCATCAAACGCATCTCCTTGTTTGATTTCAACTTCATTTAATCCTTTTGATACCAATGTTGATTTTAATTTTTCATGAATTAACTCAACTCCTTTTACCAATGCTTCATCTTCTGATTTTGAAATTTGAACCCAAGCTCTATCAAAATCATCTAAAACTGGCAACATAGCTTGCAATACTTCTTGTCCTGCTGTTTTAAATAATTCAATACGCTCTTTTGAAGTACGTTTTTTATAATTTTCAAACTCTGCAAAAAGACGTAAAAATTTATCCTTTTCACTTGCTAACTCTTCTTGTAATTTTTCCTCAATAGTTAACTCATTAGCTTGAGTTGCTTCTACCTGTTCTTCTTGGGATTTTTCAGTATTGTTTACTTCTAATTCTTTTTCTGTATTTTCAGCACTCATTGTCTTATCAATTTTGAATTGCGATCGCAAAAGTATTGCCAAAAAACAAAAAATGCCAAATTGTCACTTTTTTTCTATTTAAATTGTATCTAAAGGAGACAATTTGTAAATTAGTAACTAATAATCAACACTTTAAAACTTATGAAAAAGTTATTAATTTTCTTCTATTTAATTGTCATTTATTCATTGATTTCTTGCAAAAAAGAAAGCACAACTGCTCATGGTAGTTACTTAACTCACTTACCTGAAATAAAAGGAATAAAATACCAAGTAGATACATTACGCTCTACAATCTATTGGACTGGCTTTAAGCCTTCTGAAAAACATACTGGAACTTTAAAACTTAAAGAAGGTCTTTTTATTTGTAATCAGAATACTATTGCCTTAGGACGTTTTTATATGAATATGAATTCTATAACAGTAACTGATTTAAAAGACAAAAAAGATAAAAACAAGCTAGAAAACCATTTAAAAGGGCTTGCTGACAAAAATATTAAAGATCATTTTTTTAATATATCCAAATATCCTATTTCTGATTTTAGAATTACGCATTCTGAATTAAAGAACAACAAAACTATCATTTATGGGAATTTAACTATTAAAGGCATAACAAAATCTGTTAATTTTCCTGCCAAAATTAATATTAATAATGATCAAATAAGTTTAAAAAGCGATACACTTCAACTAAATAGAACCTATTGGAATGTAAACTATGGCTCAAAAAGTATTTTTGATGATCTTAAAGATGAATTTATCAGCGATCAAATTCACATACAAGTGAATTTAATTGCCAAAAAAATTAAAAAATAAAACTTAATTTCTATTTAATAAATCGTTCAACGCGTCTTCCAAATTCACATATTGAAATTGAAATCCTATCTGTTGAATTTTCACAGATGAAACACGTTGTGAATCGTAGAGTAGCAGGTATTTTTCGCCTAAAATTAATTTCATCAAAAACTTCGGTAATTGCAAAACAATTAAAGGTTTTTGTTTAAACAAATCTAAAGTCAACATAAATTCTTTATGAGTAACAGGATCTGGCGCTACAGCATTATAAACACCTTGTATTTGATTTTCTAATGCAAAAAGAAATAATCTGGCCAGATCTTTTATATGTATCCAAGATTGCCATTGTTGACCTGATCCAAAAAGAACTCCCAAACCTAATCGTAACGGATTAAGTATTTCGGGTAATACACCTCCTTTTGAAGACAATACTAAACCGATTCGTAACTTACAAACTCTTATATTTAAATCCACAAACTTATCTACACTTTCCTCCCAAGATTTTACTACGTTAGTTAAAAAAGAATCATTAAAATTCATAAAATCTTCTGAATAATATTTTTCAATAGAAGACGGATAAACTCCTACAGCTGAGGCTGAAACTACACTCTGAACTTGATTAGGATTTTTTTGTAATAGTTTGTATAACATTTGTAAGGGAAGCACACGACTCTCTAGTATTTCTTTTTATACCTAGAAGTCCATCTCTTACTTATAGGAGCTCCAGCTAAATGAATTATAGCACTCACCTCTTCTATACAAGCCGCATCTATTTCTCCTTTTTAGGATTCCAATAAAAACCTTTTGTTTTGTTTGAGTGCTGTAACTTCTTTTTAGAAGTGGTTAAAAAATGTACGAACATGCCTTTTGCATGCAACATTTTAACAATTTCTTTACCTACTAAACCTGTGGCTCCTGTAACTAAAACTTTCACTTTGTTTTTTTATACAAATTTAGTAACACTAGACTTGCATCGTATGTTATTTAGGATTAGTTTAACTTTATAATATTACTTTTTTACTCGAACTGTCCATTCAAAATCCATAACAGAAACTTGATCTCCTTTTTCATCCATTCCTATGGATTTCATCCAAAAAGTTTGACCTTCTCCAGTAGCAATTGTGTTTTTTATAGCCTCCTCGATTAAACGTCCATCACTACAGATAAATGTAATTTTCCCTGTGGCTTTTTTTGTAAAAGTTCCTTTATTATTGGCAACTAACATAGAAATATTTTTTCCGCTTTCTTTAATTTGTTTCATAACCAAGGCTCCTGTTGTTAACTCTGCTGCCATGGCCTGAACAGCAAAATACATAGAATTAAAGGGATTTTGATTAAACCATCTATGTTTAACTGTTGCTTGACATTCGTAATCATCTATTCTTTTTACTCGAACACCACTCCAAAAAGCTGAAGGTAGTTTAAAAAAAGAAAAAGATTTAATTTAGTAGGTGTAAATTTCATATCTATCTAATTTATAACATGATAATAAAAAAAAAAAAAAAAAATACAAACTCAAACAATACCACAAAAATTATTTTATTTCATGATATATTGGTTTTGCTAAACTACAAAAAATACTATGCGAGCCTAATTTTTAAAAATGTTAATTTTTTGTTAATTTAAACTACTTTGTTTTACATAGTACCTTCTTTTTACATTATCTTTGTATAAAAAATTAATAAGCTTAAAAAAGTATTAGCCTTATAAAACAACTATATTAAACATCATCAATCAAAAAGCTATAGTATTATGAAAACATCACTAATAACAAGACAAGAAAAAAATTACGCTTTTATCACTCATTTAAGTGCTTTTTCAAAATTAATATTCCCTTTAACTAATTATATCATTCCTATCATAATATGGAATACAAAAAAAAAGGAATCTTCTTTTATTGATTTTCATGGCAAACAAATTATTAATTTTCAACTTAGCATTTTATTATACACCATTATAGCCATTGCCATTGCAATTCCTTGTACAATAGGAAATATATTGAGTAATTTTAGTTGGAAAGAAATAGAAAAGGGACATTTTGAGTTAGAAAGTTTAGTATCTTACAATCTATCAGCCATATTTGCAATCGTTTGTTTTGTAATGATTATTCTATTAAAAACAATAGAGTTCTTCTATATTATATATGGAGCAATTAAAGCTCATGAAGGATTTTTTTTAAATATCCATTGACAATAAATTTCTTAAAATAATGAAAACTAAAATAATTTTCAGTTTATTTTTTTATTCAATTTCTCCTTTTTTGCTCAATCTGAAACAGAGATAATAAAAAAAATACAAAATTTAGATACCGAATTTTGGAAAGCTTACAATTCTTGTAACACAAAAGATATCGAAATATATATATATGATGACATAGAATTTTATCATGATAAAGGAGGTATAACATTAGGAAAAGAGAATTTAGTCAATTCAATACAAAATAATTTATGTTCAAATAAAAATTATAAAATAAGAAGAGAATTAATAAAAAGAACAGAACAGTTCTCAATATTATACAGAGAAGGAAAACCTTATGGTCTTATATACAGCGGAGAGCATATTTTTTTATTAACAATAAACAAAAATAAAGAATATCCTGATGGAAAGGCAAAATTCATACATCTTTGGTTACTTGAAAATGAGCTATGGAGAATGAAAAGAATTTACAGTTACAACCATCAAGCTATAAAATAGAGAGTTTCAATCAATCAATCAATCAATCAATCAATCAATCAAAATGAACAGTTTAACAACAAAAAGAAATCTTATGAACATTGAGAATACAAAAGCTCAGATGCGCAAAGGAGTTTTAGAATTTTGCATTTTATCCGTATTAAAAGAAAAAGATGCTTATACCTCAGAAATTCTTGATACGCTGAAAAATGCAAAATTACTAGTAGTCGAAGGAACCGTATATCCCTTATTAACTAGACTGAAAAATGATGGTTTATTAACTTATCGTTGGGAAGAATCTACTTCTGGCCCTCCCAGAAAATACTATGGTTTAACAGACAATGGAAAAAAATTTTTAAAAGAACTAAGCATAACTCTGGAATGAACTTGCAGGAGCGGTAAACACTATAACATCACAAAACTAAGACTTATGAACAAGACAGCAAATATGAATTTAGGTGGTTTCTTTTTCCATATTGATGAAGACGCTTACCAAAAACTAAACAGATATTTTAATGCTATACGTAACTCTCTCTCTATTGAAGGACGAGATGAAATTATGAATGATATTGAAAGTAGAATTGCCGAACTTTTTTCTGAAAAATTAGGTAGTGGTAAACAAGTTTTAAACTTAAATGATGTAGATGATGTCATTACTATAATGGGACAACCAGAAGACTATAAAATAGAAGAAGAGCCTACTATAAGTTCTAACTATTCTTACACTCGAAAAACAAAAAAACTTTATAGAGACAAAGAAACTGGTATAATTGCAGGTGTTTGCTCTGGTTTAGGACATTATTTTGGAATAGACCCTGTATGGCTTAGAATTGCATTGGTTTTATTAGTCTTTGCTGGTTTTGGTATTGGTTTATTAGCCTACATTATCTTATGGTTAGTCACTCCTGAGGCTATAACTACCTCTGAAAAATTAGAAATGAAGGGAGAACCCATTACCATTTCAAATATTGAAAAAAAAGTAAAAGAAGAATTTGAATCCGTTTCCGAAAAATTTAAAAATACTGACTATACCCAAATGGGGGAAAATGTAAGGCATGGAGCACAAAGAGTCGGAAGTTCTTTAGGTGATATTATTGTGAATATTATAAACATCTTTATCAAGTTCATTGGCGCTATTATGGTATTTACAGGTGGAATTACCATAATTGGTTTACTCATTGGTTTCTTTACATTAGGTTCTACCTCCTTCATGAAATTACCTTGGATTGAGTTTTTTGAATCATTTAATTATACGGGCACATCCTTATGGATCATTTGTTTAATATCATTTTTTGCTGTGGCTGTCCCTTTCTTCTTCTTGTTAATTTTGGGGTTAAAAATATTAATCCCTACCATTAATTCTATAGGAAATATAGCTAAATTAACCTTATCCGCTATTTGGTTAAGTTCAATCATAAGCCTTATTGCTCTAGGAATTATAACTTCTAGTGAATTAGCTTATGAAAATAAAATTGTTTATAAAAGTTATTTAAACAAAAATTTTAGTTTAAATGACACACTAACTCTTAAATTTAAAAACAATGAATATTTTTCTAAAGATGTAGATGATAGAACAAACTTTGAACTGGTTCAGGACTCCTTAGGTCACGAATACATCTATTCTAATAATGTAGAATTAGAATTAATGCCTACAGATGAAGCCAAACCTTATATCCAAATTGAATATACAGCCAAGGGAAAAACCTTGTCAGAAGCGAGAAAAAATGCAGACAGAATTGGATATAAATTTAGAAATGACGACTCTAATCCTAATATTTTAAGTCTTGATAATTATTTCTTAATCGATCCTAAATATAAATTTCGTGATCAACAAGTTCGAATTTTCTTATTTGTTCCTAAAGGAATGTATATAAAACCGGATAGTTCTTTAAAATATTATGATATAACAAGTAGTGATTACTTCAGATTTTTTGCCTCTTCAAATGATTATGTATATAAAGTAGAAGAAAATAAAATAAAGTGTAAAAATTGTCCAACCAATCTACTAGAGGATGAGGATCAAGAAGAAGAATCTTCTTATGATGATAACTCATCTATAATCATAAATAAAGATGGTTTACAAATAAAAAAAGACACTACCCTCACAAATACTAAAGATATAAAAGAATTAAAAATTAGCAAAGAGGGTATTATCATTAAAACCGAATAATTTTTAAAAGATAGACTAAAAGTCCTATTCATTTTATTACATACTGTCACTTCGATCTAATTAACCAATAGACCATTAGAATCAAGAAAAAAGAGAATATTTTTTGGATTTTAAATTATTTTTCATTTATCATGATTTTACTTTACTTAGTCTATTTGATAAAGTCGAACGTTTAATTTAAAAACAGAATTATTATATTTATGAAAGGATGTGACAAAAAACTCATTTAACAACAAATAAAAATAACATTATGATAAAATTCATGGTTCATTTGGCTAAAATAATAGTTACCACGATAATAGCTTTCAGTTTTGGTTCTTGTAATTTAAACATAAATAAAGAATCCACAAAAGGGAATGGTAAAGTTCTAACAAAAGAAAGAGAACTGACTGGATTTAGTAAGATATCTATTGCAAATGATTTAGAGTGTGAAATAACTCAAGGTTCTAACTTTAAAGTAGTTGTAGTAGCTGACGAAAATTTACATGAAGATATATTAACAGAGGTAAAAAATAATACATTAGAAATCAGCTCTCAAAATGGCAATTATACCCATGTCAAATCTAAAAAAATTTATATCACACTCCCTATTATTGAACAACTAGAAGCCTCTGGTTCTTCTCAATTAAAAACCAAAGGTATTATAAAGAGCAATGATATTAAGTTAATAGCAAACAGTTCAGCTAATTTAGAAGTTTCCATAGAATCAGAAAAAATAACTATAGATGCCAGTAGTAGTAGCAATATAGTTATTTCTGGCAAAGCTATAAAACTTATCATCGAAGCTTCTAGCAGTTGTAATGTAGATGCTCATAATTTACTTGCTAACGATATTTTTGCTAATAGTTCAAGTAGTAGTGAAATTAAAATCCATCCTCTGGTATCACTACATGCAGATGCATCGAGCAGCAGTAGCATTTATTATTCAGGAACTCCTAAAATTAAAAAAATAACCAATTCTTCCGAAGCAACAATTGAAGAACAATAACTTGTATGCTTTTCCTTTTTTAAAGTTAAGAATAAGCCTTAAAAATCATTCCTTAAATAAGAATGATTTTTTTTATATTTGTATTTTACCAAATTCTACAAAAATGAAAAAAATTAGCTTATTATTTATCAGCCTTATGACAACCATTACTTTCTCTCAAAACAAAGAAAGAATAAAAGGAACTAAAATGATAAAAACTGAAAAATATGGAACGGAATCATTTGAAGAAATTGAAATAGAAGACAACTTAGAGGTATATTTAGTAAAAGCTGAAAAAAATGCTATCGAAATTGAAGCAGATGATAATCTACATGATGTAATAGATCGCAAAATTTATGGAAAAACATTACGTCTTAATACCAACAAAGAAATAGCTACCTATAAAAAAATTGATGTTCGCGTGTTTTACACAGATAGTCTAAAATTAATCAACGTTAAACATCACGCAAAACTTAACGCGTTTAATGATTTAAATGTAAAAAAACTTACAATTAAAGCATTTGACTATTCCAAAATATCAATCAATGCTACAATTCCTGATTTCACATTAATTAGTAATGACAAATCTAAAACAGAATTAAATTTGAAAGGGAACAATGCTATTATAGAAATGAGTAAAAATACTGATTTAAAGGCTCTAATGAATACAAATTCTATAAAAATAGATATGTATCAAAAATCCTCGGCAGCTATAGAAGGAGATACAAATGAATTAAAATTACGTCTAGATAATAATACTAAATACGAAGGGAAAAATTTAACTTCAAAAAATACGACACTAACTGTTGAAGGCTACACGGATTGTGATATAGCTACAAATGGAAAATTAGCTATATCCGCATCAGGAAAAAGTAAATTAGCCATTTATGGAGAACCTAAAATTGAAATAATTAAATTTGCCGACGAAGCTGTTTTAATGAAAAAAACAAAATAAGGTTTATACATAATTTCTTTACCTATTTAAATCCAAATTCCGCATTCGAAATCTATTCAACTTTATTTTCTAATGCGGAATCTGGATTTTATTCAGAAGTAATGAAATCTTGAATCTTGATCTTATTGATAGATTTTTATTTCTGAATATTCCTCTATAATTTCTTTAAAATAGCTTGCCCCTCTCATTTATTAAAAAACAAATACATTGTTATTAATTGGTACACTATCTCTTATCAAAATTATTAAGTCATAATTATTTATTTAATAAGTCTTGTTGCAAAAATTTTATTATCAGTATTTATTTTTATTATATAAACACCTTTATCTATATTTTCTGGCAAATCTATTTCTAATTGACTAAGCGTTGAATTAATATTTTGCTGATAAACCATTTTCCCTACTGAATTTAGAATTAAAATATTTTTAAATTCCTTTGGCTCTGAAGTTTCTATATTTATTCTTGAATTTGTTAAGAAAGTAGGATACATTTTAAAAGAGTCATTTTGAAATTCTTGATTAGATAATACTTGTTTTTCTAATTTTTGTTTATAAATTTCTATTTCTCGTTCATATTTATTGACAACCTTGTACTTCAAAAATACTCTGTAATAATCTCCTTCTAAGGTTTTTACATAAAATTTCTTTTTAGACATTGTATAGCTCGGATTATTAAATTGAAAATTAAATTCTTTCCAATCATATCCAATAACATTCATATCTTCTTTGTATGTTAAATTTTCGAAATTAGGATTAATAACTTCATCTTCTTCTAAAACTTCTGCTACAACAAGTCCATCCTTTTGCAAACAACCTGTTACACTATACATATAATCACTAGGGTTTATTTCTGCTTTGTTTAAATTTTGATCATACGTCGTAAATAAGAAATCCCAAGACTGAGGTTCTTCATCTACAATAGAATGAGTATCTAGGTTATAATATACAAATTTATTTCCTAAATTTCTATAATCTAAATCGTTTATTACTTGTGTTTTTTCTGGTTCCCAATCACCTTCATTAAATTTTGAATAGCTGAAAACGTAATTTCTAAAACGAGAATTAATTTTTACTTTATAGTAATCTCCTTTCCAAGTTCCATTTGTAAAAATCGAATGTCGTATAATAAAAACACGGTTTCCGTTAACCTTATGTGTCCTTATATCATAAGCTCCCCAGCCAATATAATATTTATGAGGATTGGTTTGATCATCCCAATGATCATTATTTAATGCCCCTATATTCCAATCTACAGTGCTATTATATAACTCATTATCAGAACCTCTTGCTAAAGAGCTATAATTTTCTTTTGTTACTTGACTTAATTCCGTTTTATCTGTTTTATAAACTGTACATATTGCACTACTCGTATTAGCTCTAATTCCAAAACCTCGATCGTTGTCTATTTGAAACGCAAGGTGCCAATTAATTTCATTTTTAGTATTTTTTACGATTCCTGAGTTAAGCTTATAATATGCTTTATTTTCTCCATCGTTTCCTAAGTTAATTTTTGCAACAATTGGATTATAAACTATTTGAGTATAAGCACACCAATTGAAAATCATCAATAAAAATAGTTTTATTGTTTTCATATATATAGTTTTAAATTATTTTTTTGCGTCAAAAATCGCGCGCTCTTAACTCACGAGATAAAAAGAGGTGCGTATTAAAATGATACTTGGTAAAAATTAAGTCTACAATAAAGAGTATTGAATTTTGGTATTACCTCTTTCCCCTTTATCATTAGTCATTGTAAGAAACTTTATTTTATAATAGTTGGATTGAATATCTTTTAGGACATAAAAGCGATCTGTTTTTATACTTGGTAATCCTCCAGCTTGAGACCCTCCTACTCTCCAGTTTGAGCCTATTATTCTTTGATCGGTTTTAGATGGTATAAATTTAGATTCTATTATATTTTCTTTTTTAAAATTTTCATAAGTATATTCGGATATGTTTACTTCATATACCTGCGTTCCTCCTTTCATATTAGAAATAACAAAATCTGCAAATCCATAAGTCACGATGTCTGTTCCCGATGAGATATAATTGGTAAAAGTGGTAAAGCATAAATCCCATAATTCTTTTTTAGGTTCTACCATTACAACATCTTCCTTTAATAAACTAAAAAAAGTAAAATTGTATAACTTATCTTTATCTATTATTTTTTCTTTAAAGTCTTTATCCAATAAATTTGCATATTGAATTTTATATCCTCCATTATTAGTTCTTAATATTCTAATTTTTTTCCAGCCTCTCGCATTTCCTTCCGTACTAACAGAACCTATTGCTGGCGTTTTTGTAGAAACTTCGAAACCTAAATTAAGCAGATATACCTTATTTTCATTATCCAGTGCAGAAATTTCTCCTATTGCAGTTCCTTGTCCTTGTCCTTTCCCATTTAAAATACCCGTAGCGTCATCACAATATCCATTTTGGACTAAATTAAATCCTCCTAATGGTACTACATTTTTATCTGGATTTTGAGCTAAGGTTATATCTATTTGATCTGTTTTTTTAACCGCCATAAATGTAGAACTGTTCAAAACCACTCTAAATTCATCGCCTGAATAAAAACCCAAATCCCATGTTCCTCTATTTACAACTTTAGATTCTCCTTTACTCAAATCTAAAAACACCTGATTAGGCTGATTAGCTCCCCCTATTTCTGGTTTTAATATTTCTTCTTTAGATATTAAATGCTTTTCTTTTTCGTCTACCGATTCTTTTGAACAAGAAATAAAAGATGTAGCCAAATACAGTAATAATAGTCCTTTTTTCATATATCATAAATAGTTATTGTTATTTTTTATATCATTGAAATATTACGATCATCATTTAAATTTCTCGCTGTGAAATATTGTAATGATTATTCTTATTTTTTCATTTAAATATTTAAATTGTATACTATTTTAGCAAAAAACGAACGCCCATAAGCCAACATGAGTTGAGCATTTCTTACATGTCCTCTAGATTGTTCCAATCCTGACTGACTTATATTCGTTATATCTAAAATATTTCTTGCTCCAATAGTTGTTTCTATCTTTCCTTTAAAAATCTTTTTTTGTAGTGTAAAATCCAGCCAATTTGAAGAGTCTACAGTAGAAATTTCATATTTAGTTGCGCCTTCTACTAGTTGTTGAACTCTCCCATTGTACTTATAATAAAGAGATGCGTTGATTTCTGGTTTTGAAAAAGAATAAGACAGACTACCATTACAATTAAAAGAGTATAAATAATCTTTATTGGAAGAAAAAACTTGATTATCTATTTTTTGAGAAACGCCTACTAAAGAGGCACCTAAACTGACTGAAATTCTTTTAGTTTTTAACTGAGTCAAAGCTGCTATATTGAGCACTTTATATTTACTAATATTAATATATTGGTACTCGGGATTGCCTGTGTCAGGATTAAATCTAAATAAAACCATATCTATTTTATCCTTTAAGTCAATAAAACTAGTTGATAATTGGTTGGAAAAAATGCTATTTTTTTTAAGTTCTTGTACTCGTTTTAAACTAGCTTCATAGGAAGTACTGGTTTCTGGAAGCAATTTTTCATTACCTGAAAAAAATGCCCATCAAAAATTTGTTTAGAATAAAGTTCAGTAAAATTGGGCGTTCTATAAGAAGTCCCATAAGATAATCGCATCTCAACTCCTTCATTAAATAAATGCCGCAAGGCTAATGAAGAAGCATATTGATTTTGAAACAAAGATTGAATAGAAAATCGTAATCCTCCGGTTTAATAGAAAATTTATTTGTAATTGATAATTCACTAGAAACATAAAAATCATAATTATTGATTCTTCTTTCAATAGGTTCTAAAATATTATTTTCCTTTTGAATTAAAGAAAATCCTTTACTAGATACCAATTCATAACCTAATAATAGATCTGCTTTATCAGTATTAAAAAAATTACTCAAAGACCCCGTACTATAATATACCTCCATCGACTGATCTTTAAAAAGATCATGATTCCATTCGTTTTTGTTATATAAATTAAATTTAAAATTTTCTAATTTTCGCTCTTGTTCTTGATAAGAAAAAGAGCCTGTGTATTTTATTTTAGAAAAAAAATGTCCTGAGAGATTTAAATTATGAAATAATCTGTTTACAAAATACCGTTTATCATTAGCATAACGATAATACCCTAAATCATCGTTATATCCTGATTGAACTGTACTATTATAGAATTTAACTAATTCTTTAAATACTTCTAATTTATAATTCAAATCAAAATTTTCAGTATGATAAACAATCGTTGTAGTACCATTTAGTTGTTCTTTAGGCAACCATCGTAATCCTCTATTCCCATCATTTTCGCTATAAAACTTACCTTGTTTAGTATCATAAAACCCCTTAAAATCATTTCTATTAAAACCGAAATCAACATATAAACTCTCCTTATAATTATAGGATAATTTTAAATTTTGTATATGTCTTCCTTTATCAAAAAAACGAAATTCTTTACCTATGGTTTCTTCTTGAACACCCATTTTAAAAGCTAATTTCCCTGAAAACTTCTTTTTTGTAATAATATTCAAAACTCCCGTAACAGCATTAGCTCCATGGGTAACCCCCATAGATCCTTCAACTATTTCAATTCGCTCTACATCATTCAAATTAATTTGTGAAAGATCAATATTATTTCCTAAACCATTTTCATTAATTAATGGCACATTATCTACTAATATTTTAAAATATTGACCATCCAATCCAAACAAAGAAACAGTAGAACGACCATTTATACCACTCGGTTGCAATGAAATATTTAAATACTGATTCAATACATCTGTAAAGTTATTAGCAGATAAATTTTGTATATCTTTAGAGGTTATAACTCTCACATTAAAAACAGATCTTTTTAATGATTGAGGACTAAACTGTCCTGTAATTACTACTTCATCTATTTTTTTTACTCGTAACGAGTCTTTTAAATTAATTTGTCCGTTTACTATATTACTTAAAAAAAGTAGAACAAAAACAAGCGTTTTTATTTTATACATGATAGAAGATGTATTCTTTATTCGAATGCAAATATACTCTTATTTTTATTTATTCTAAATTAAATTAATATATTTGCTAAAATTTTTTAAAACAATCTTTACATGAAAAAAACAACTTTAACGCTTATTCTAATAAGTCTATTTTCGAAAAACTATGGACAAAACAAAAAAGAAGAGGATAGAAAGGCAATCAAATCAATGTGCGGATGCTATGAAGTTGAATTTAATTTTACCGAAACATTTAACTATTCAAAAAACAATGATTATAAACCTTCTCCTACAAAACACGAAAAGGCAATCGAATGGATAGAACTAATTGAAGAGGAATCAAACAAACTATCATTACAACACTTACTTATCACTGGAGAAACAGAAGAATCAATCGTAAAACACTGGAGACAAGATTGGTTGTATGAAAATACTGACTTGTATATTTTCGAAAAAGATCAAACATGGAAATACAAAAAACTAGATAAAAAAGAAGTAGTAGGTCAATGGACTCAAAAAGTATATCAAGTTGACGATAGTCCTCGTTATGAAGGTTCAGCTTCGTGGGTACATATTGACGGAAGACATTTTTGGGAAAATACGACAGCTGCTCCTTTACCACGTAGAGAGCATACAATAAGAAATGACTACAATATTTTAAAAAGAAATAACATACATGAAATAAAAGATTTTGGATGGATTCATAATCAAGATAATAAAAAAATAATACGCGAAAATGAAGATACTTTATTAGCCGAAGAAAAAGGATATGATGTTTACAAAAAGATAGATAATTCTAAATGTACTTTGGCTCAAAATTACTGGAAAAAAAATAGCACTATTTGGAAAAATGTTAGAAATAAATGGTCCACTATTTTCATCAAAAACAAAGACTTAACATTAAAAAAGAAAAACAACCATTATTCATAAAATTGTTTGAATTAAAATCAGAAGCTACTCCTGAAGAAATAAGCCACATAATTGATTCTTATATAAGTAAATAATTTTTTTAAAACCCCGATATTAAATTTAATACCGGGGTTTTATCATTGAGGTCATTTAAACTTTTTGGGTTAAAGTAAAAAAATTGAACTACTTCTTACAAGGAGATGTTATGAAGTAACAAATGGTAATTTAGTGTCCTTTTGCCGCTAAATATCTTTCCGCATCAAGAGCGGCCATACATCCCGTACCTGCAGCTGTTATAGCTTGACGATATACATGATCTGCGGCATCACCTGCAACAAAAACACCCGGAACATTAGTTTTTGAAGTACCGGAACATTTACAATATAGCCTGTTTCATCTAAAGCAATATAATCTTTAAATACATCAGTATTAGGTTTATGCCCAATAGCTACAAAGAAACCTGTTGCAGGAATTTCTGTTATTTCTCCTGTTGACTTATTCTTTGCTTTAACAGATGTTACAACCTGACCATCTCCTAAGACTTCTTCTGTTTCTGTATGCATTAAAATTTGAATATTTTCAGTTTTACGCACTCGCTCTTCCATAATTTTTGAGGCTCTAAATTGCTCACTACGAACAAGCATTGTTACTTTTTACACATTTTAGATAAATAATGCGCTTCTTCACACGCACTATCTCCAGCTCCTACAATAACCACTTCTTGATTACGATAAAAGAACCCATCACAAACAGCACAAGCTGAAACTCCTCCTCCCATATTTAAATAATGCTGTTCTGAAGGCAAACCTAAGTATTTAGCGGATGCTCCTGTAGAAATAATCACTGTATCACACAAAAGTTCTTTTCCATCATGAATCCATACCTTATGTAAATCACCAGAAAAATCTACTTTCGTAACCCAACCATTTCGTATATCAGTTCCAAAACGTTTTGCTTGTGTTTCTAACTGCACCATCATCTCTGGCCCTGTAACTCCTTCTGGATATCCCGGAAAATTTTCTACTTCATTAGTCGTTGTCAACTGTCCTCCTCGGCTGAGTCCCCTGATATAAAACAGGATTCATATTAGCTCTAGCAGCATAAATAGCAGCCGTATAACCAGCTGGACCAGAACCGATAATTAAACATTTTACTCTTTCTATTGTAGTATCTGACATAATATTAATTTTAGGTGTCAAAAATAATCATTTTAAAGCGGAATAAAAGTAACTAAAATTACAGTTTTCAATACATTTATAAATATAAATGATTTATTAATTTATTATAAAAAAGAAAAGACTATTTTCTATTGATAAAAATGAGGGGAACTAAAAGTAGAACTTAGTTTACACAAACTGTTTATCCCAAATTCCGTATTAGACTTCTTTGTGAAAATGAAAAGAAGAAAAATAAAAATAGATGTTTTTTATCAGAGCTGTGGAGGCAAAAGCCGTAATTTAACGCATGACCTGTCCCTTTAACCAAGGGCATAAATAACATTAATAATATATGATTTATCCTGTTATATAAATGATAAGACCGTAAACTCTTAAAACAATCTAATTAAGGACAAAAAATATACTTTTAAAATTTGAAGCCCTTATTTGTAGTAAATTTCTAACATATAATCTGAATTTATACAAAAACTATCTCCAATAGAGACATGAACACTTTACCTCGGATTCTGGATTAAACTTCATTGTGAAATAAAATTTATCCATAAATTCAAATGCTCACGGGAATTTTTAAAAAACAAGAAACTATTTTGATTATTAAAATCAGCGTACCTACTTGAATTGGAAGAAAATAAGGTGAAATAGTTGGCTTTGCCAATTCACTTCGTTTAAATTTAATAAAAAAAGGCTGATCCAGTGCACACTTTAGGACAGCCTCTTTTTCTATTTTTTTTCTTTATAAAATTTCACCAATGCAGTAATATATAATACCAGAGCTATCGTATAAAACAATAAAGAAATTTTTACATTCTTAGTATATTGAGCTACTAAAAGGGCTGATGTTCCAAAAAGAAAAAAATGAAACGTTTTAAAACTTTGCATATTATTTAAAGAAAGAGTCTACAAACTCATATTTATTAAACACTTGAAGATCATTAATTCCTTCACCTACTCCAATATATTTGACTGGAATTTGAAATTGATCGGAAATACCAATTACGACTCCTCCCTTAGCGGTTCCATCTAATTTTGTTACAGCTAAGCAAGTAACTTCAGTTGCCGCAGTGAATTCTTTTGCTTGTTCAAACGCATTTTGACCTGTAGAACCGTCTAATACTAATAACACATCATGAGGAGCATCTACTACCACTTTTTGCATTACTCTTTTAACTTTTGAAAGTTCGCTCATTAAACCTACTTTATTATGCAAACGTCCTGCTGTATCAATAATTACAACATCTGCTCCTTGTGCCACAGCACTTTGTAAGGTATCAAAAGCTACAGAAGCAGGATCACTACCCATTTGTTGTCTTACAATAGGAACTCCTACTCTATCTGCCCAAATTTGTAATTGATCAATTGCTGCAGCACGAAATGTATCTGCCGCACCTAGCACTACTTTATAACCTGCATTCTTAAATTGATTTGCTAATTTACCAATAGTAGTAGTCTTACCTACTCCATTTACCCCCCACAACCATAATAACATACGGTTTTTTATTCGCGGGAATAACAAAGTCTGTTTCATCACCTGAATTAGTTTCTGATAAAAGAGAGCCAATTTCTTCTCTTAATATTTTATTAAGTTCATCTGTACCTAAATACTTATCACGCGCTACACGTGATTCAATACGTTCAATAATTTTTAAGGTGGTATTGACTCCAACATCAGAAGTTACCAACACCTCTTCTAAATTATCTAATACATCATCATCTACTTTTGATTTACCAGCAACTGCTTTAGTTAATTTAGACAAGAAAGAAGTGCTTGACTTTTCTAAACCTTTATCAAGTGTTTCTTTTTTTCAGAAGAAAAAATTTTTTTAAAGAAATTCATTTATATATGATTTACAATTTACAACTACGATCTATCTACTCAATAAATCAAAAAAACGAAAATATACTTTATACAACAAGAAAAGTATTATTTAGGTTATTTTTTTAGCAAATATAAAATAAAAAAGCCACTTCAAAAAAGAAGCAGCTTTGTTATATTGAATAGATAAAATTATTTCTTTTTAGAAATTCATCAACTTCTTCAGGAGACATGATAGCCTCAACAAAAGTATAAGCACCAGATTTAGGAGATCTTACCATTTTAATAGCTTTAGATAATCTCTTAGATGCTGTCTGTAGGGTTGCAACGGTTTTCTTTGCCATGACTTACATTTTTTAATTGAAATTTTTAGTTATAAAAACTTCTAAATTATTTAATTTCTTTATGAACAGTCACTCTCTTTAGGATAGGATTGAATTTTTTAATTTCTAATCTATCTGGAGTGTTCTTTTTATTTTTAGTAGTAATGTAACGAGAAGTTCCTGGTACACCAGAAGTCTTATGCTCTGTACATTCTAAAATCACTTGAATTCTATTACCTTTCTTTGCCATCTTAAAATATATTTAAATTAGGAATAGATTATTTGATTAATCCATTAGCCTGTGCTTGTTTCAACACAGCTGAAATTCCATTCTTATTAATCGTTTTAATTGTAGAAGCAGCTACTCTTAAAGTAATCCATCTATCTTCTTCAGGAAGGTAAAAACGTTTTTTAATCAAGTTTACAGAGAATTTTCTCTTTGTCTTGTTCATAGCGTGCGAAACGTTGTTTCCTACCATCGCTCTTTTTCCTGTAAGGTCACAAACTCTTGACATTATACTTATGTTTTATCGTTATTCAAAATCAGGGTGCAAAGTAACAAAAAATAAAACGATTAAACAAACTATTTTATTATTTTTTTAAAATTTCTTTATACAACATTTCAAGCCCCTTATTTACAGCTCTTTCTATTACTTTTTCTCTTGGTTGTCCTAGCTCATATTTTTCCACGACTATCTTTTCAGGTGTTGCAATTGCTATATATACTATCCCCAGATCTGCATCTGATTCTCCTTTAGAAGGCCCTGCATTTCCTGTTGTAGCAATTGCGAAATCTGTTTTCAACAACTCTTTTACATTTTTCACCATCATTTGAGCTACCTGCTCACTTACTACTGAATATTCGTTAATAACAGCACTATCTACGTTTAACAACATTTTTTTTACATCTGTAGCATAACTTACAATCCCTCCTTTAAAATAAGCAGAAGCTCCTGCCGTTGTCGTCAGTAAAGAAGCTATCTTCCCTCCTGTACAACTTTCCGCAACTGATAGAGTCATTTTTTTTTGAGTTAACAACCTTCCTAACATAACTTCAATTGTTTCTCCTTCATCCAACCCCACTAAACAATCTTGTATCAAAGGTTTTATTTTTTCGACTTCCAAAGCCACTCTTTCTTTTAATTCCTGTTCATTAATGCCTCTTGCCGTCAATCTGAGTTTTACCTGAAAAGGACTAGGTAAATAAGCCAATTTAATAAAATCTGGCAGCTTATTTTCCCACTCTTCAATTCGTTCAGCTAACAAACTTTCTCCCACTCCATAAGTCATCAATGTTTGATGATAAATATAAGGACGATCAAACCTATTTACTAATTTTAACACTACCTCATCATCCATCAAATGCTTCATTTCATAGGGAACTCCGGAAGAGAAATAAAAACTGTCTTTCCTTTTTCCATCCACATTCCAGGTGCTGTTCCTACTTGATTAAATAGTACTTTGCATTTAGAAGGCACTAACGCTTGATCTTTATTTAATTGAGTTATAGGTCTTTTAAAATAATTTTCAATCATTTTGGTTACATGTCTCAGCACTTCTTCATCACAAACTAAAACATCATCTAAATATTCACATAGTGTTTTTTTTGTAATATCGTCCTTTGTAGGACCTAAACCACCTGTTATAACAACAACATCTACTTGATCTTGTAAGTAGGAAAGTGTTTTTAAAATATGTTTTTTATCATCAGAAATAGACAGCATTTCCACTGTCTGAATACCTATTTTATCTAAAGATTTTGCTATATAAGCAGAGTTTGTATCTGTAATTTGGCCAATTAATATTTCATCTCCTATAGTTATGATAGCTGCTTTCATCCTTTTTATTTATTTTCTTTTACAAATATCAAAAAAAACAAGGATCAAAGGATTCTGATCGTTATCAAAACTCCTTTAAATCCTTGTTTTTCAATCAAGTAATTTTTATTAAAATTTGAAATCTTTTTTCACTTCATCTAAAGCCGCATTTATTCTAGCTTTTAAACTTTTATAAATTTCTTTAATTTCCTTCTTTTTTCCTTTATCGCGTGTCCATTGCTCAATTTGAAGAATTTCTTCTTTGGCAGCTTCCATTCCTAACAAATCCAAAGTCGGTTTTGTCTTATGCGCATACCCATAAGCTTTAGCATAATCTTTTTCTTCAATACCTTCTTTTATCTGTCTTACATCTTCTGGAACTTCTTCTATAAAAAGAGTAATTATTTGACGTACAAAATCATCATCATCATCATCTGAAATTGCATATACTTTTGCTAAATTATAATGAATAGCCATTATTTAACCTGAATCTTAAATAGTTGTTTATTTTCTAAATATCCTTCCAAAATATCATTTGGATTTACTTTAGCAACTCCTGCAGGAGTTCCCGTAAAAATAACATCACCTGTTTTTAAAGTAAAATATTGCGAAACGTAAGCAATGATTTCATCTATCTTCCAAAGCATTTGATTTGTATTGCCTTGTTGAACAATTTGTGAGTTATTTCTTAATTCAAAGTTAATATTTTCTAACGAACTAAAATTTTTTTCGATAAAAAGTCACCTATTACCGCTGAACCGTCAAATGCTTTTGCTATTTCCCACGGTAAACCTTTCTCTTTTAATTTTGCTTGTAAATCTCGGGCAGTAAAATCAATTCCTAAACCTATTTCCTCATAATATTTATGAGCAAATTTAGCATCAATATACTTTCCTACTTTATTTATTTTAACCAAAACTTCTACTTCATGATGAATATCATCACTAAAATCAGGCAAGACAAAAGGAAACTGTTTGGGCAAAATAGCGGTATCCGGTTTCATAAAAACTACTGGCTCAATCGGACGTTCATTATTAAGTTCAGCAATATGGTCAGTATAATTACGACCTATACAGATTATTTTCATTTCTCAAGTAATTAGTGATAAGTGATCCGTAATTAGCTCCTATTCACTATGCGCTAATCACGCTTCACTTTTTACTGTTTTGTATTTAATTTTCTCAATTTAATCCCTGTTAATACTTTTTTAGTGTATAAAGGAAAATCAGCATTTTGGATCCATCCAAAATACCACGGTTCTTTATCAAAAACCTCTTCAACTAAGGCTCCTTTATGTTTACCAAAAGCAAAGATTTCTTGTCCTTTTTCATTTAAAGCAATAAAACCTGCAAAATCAACTGATTTTTTACGGGTTGTATACTCTGACAATATCTTCATATCGTTTTCTAAATCAGGATAACGATCTAGCTGTGCTTTCAAGATTTCGTAAGTGGCATTGGTATCCGCTTCTGCGCTATGTGCATTTTCCAAAGATTGATTGCAATAGAATTTGTATGCAGCACTCAATGTACGTTCTTCTTTTTTATGAAAAATAGTTTGAACATCAACAGAAACTCTATTTTTCATATCAAAATCAACTCCTGCACGTAGTAATTCTTCTGCTAATAAAGGAATATCAAAACGATCCGAATTAAATCCTGCTAAATCAGAATCTTTTATCATACTATGTACTTGACTAGCTAATTCTGAAAAAGTAGGCTCATTTGCTACTTTTTGATCTGAAATACCATGAATGGCAGCTGCTTGTACTGGAATAGGAATAGTAGGATTTACCAACCATGTTTTACTTTCTTTATTTCCATTTGGAAAAACTTTTATTATTGAAATTTCAACAATTCGATCTTTTGAAATATCTGTCCCTGTAGTTTCTAAGTCAAAAAAACAAATCGGACGATTTAATTTTAACTCCATTAATTTATTATTCGGTTAATAGTACAAAGATATAAATCTGGAAAACAAAAAATCCAAATAAGTTTCCTTATTTGGATTTTTATTTTATTTATATAACAAATTATATTTCTCGATTAAGATCCCAAGCTTCTAATATATCAGCTACTCGTTTTACAAACATACCTCCAAGAGCTCCATCTACCACTCTGTGGTCGTATGAATGTGAAAGGAACATTTTTTGACGGATCCCAATAAAATCTCCTTCTGGCGTTTCAATAACAGCAGGTACTTTACGAATGGCTCCTAAGGCTAAAATACCAACTTGTGGTTGATTTATAATAGGCGTTCCAAATACTGACCCAAAGGATCCTACATTGGTTACAGTATAAGTTCCTCCTTGTGTATCATCAGGTTTTAACTTACCTGCTTTAGCACGGTTACCTAAATCATTTACCGCTTTAGTCATTCCTACTAAATTTAACTGATCTGCATTTTTAATTACAGGCACAATTAGGTTTCCGTTAGGCAATGCAGCCGCCATACCTAAATTAATATTTTTCTTTTTAATGATATAGTCTCCATCTACTGAAATATTCATACCGGAAAATCGCGTAATGCTTTAGCAACAGCCTCCATAAAGATTGGAGTAAAAGTTAACTTTTCTCCTTCTCTTTTTCGAAAGCATTTTTAACCTTATCTCTCCATTTCACAATATTTGTAACATCTACTTCAATAAATGACTGTACGTGAGCTGAAGTCTGAACGGACTCCACCATGTATTTAGAAATAAGTTTACGCATTCTATCCATTTCTACCATTTCATCCGCACCGTTTACCGATACTGGAACGGCTTGTATAGCAGAAGCTGTAGCAACTGGTGTTGCTTTTACAACTGTAGATACTACTGACTGATCTCCTCTATTTTTGATATAATTTAGAATATCTTCTTTATTTACACGTCCTTCTTTACCTGTACCTTGTATAGACTCTAATTCTACTAAAGAAACACCTTCTTCTTTTGCAATATTTTTCACTAATGGTGAAAAGAATTTATCAGAAGCTGAAAAATCTACTGAAGCAACTGTTTCTTTAGCCACTTCAACCGCTTTAGTTACTTCACTAACTGCTACAGCTACTGGCGCTTCAGTTGCGGTAGTTGTTCCCCCTTGCGAGGTTAGGGGGCTATCTCCTTCAGTTTGAATAATAGCAATGGTTTGACCTACTTGTACCACATCGTCTTTTTGAAATAAAATCTCAACTAACGTTCCTGCTACCTCACTTGGCACTTCACTATCTACTTTATCAGTAGCTATTTCAAGTACCGCTTCATCCATATCAATGTGGTCGCCCACATTTTTTAACCAATTGGTTACAGTTGCTTCTGCAACACTCTCACCCATCTTGGGTAATTTCAATTCAAACTTTGCCATATCTTTAAACTCAAGTTGTGTTTTCTTATCTAAATTGCAAAATTAACAATTATTTTGATTAATAATTTCGTTTAATATAATTTTTACCTCAACAAAAGAACTTCTCCTTTATCGTTACTACTATTACTTCCTAATATAAAATCGGAATTCATTGGAAGAATCTTGAAGGTAAAACCACTATTCTTATTTTTTTCTAAAAATGTAATAATTTCTTTAAAAGAAAAACTATTATTATCTAGTAAAACTTCTATTTTATTTTTAGTTAGATAGCTATGCGAAAATAAGGGATTTTGTTCAATATCATTAATCTGTGTACATTTTTTTTTAGTACGTTGGCGATTTTTTCGCCTATTTTTTCATTTTTTGTATACAAAATATACTCCGCTATATTGTAAAAAATTTGTTTTTGTTGTTTGCTTTTTAGTAATGCAAAAAATATGGCCCCTACTTTCATTAGAATTTTAAAGAAAAAAGCCCCTCCAAAATGCTTATTATAAAAAAACTGCATCGCATCACTAAAATGTTTGATATATTTTCTGTCTCTCAAAGTACTTTCTCCCTTATAATGTATGATGCTTGTATCATGGTAATAATAATTTTGAAATCCTTCTTTTTGCACCAAATAACTTAAGTCTATGTCATCGGAATACATAAAACAACCTTCATCAAACCCTCCCACTTTTAGATACAATTCTCGCTTCATTACCATAAAAGCACCAACTAAAACATCTATTTTCCCTGATTTATTTTCACTCAAATGTTGGGCATAGTATTGATTAAAGCATTTGTTCTTAGGAAATATTTTATATAATCCTAAAATTTTAGTACTGGCAACCCAAGGAGTAGGCAATCCTCTTTTACTTTCTGGCAAAAAATTCCCCGTCCCATCTATCAACTTGCAGCCTATTATACCTGTATCTGATTTCCAATTTTTAGCGTTTAATATCTTAAAAAAAGTATCTTCTGCCACAACAGTATCGGGATTTAGAATACAAATATATTTTCCTCGTGCTTGTTTTACTGCTATATTATTTCCTTTTGGAAAACCATAATTTTTTTCATTTTGAATAAGCTTTATTCACGGGAATTTTTCTTTCATCATTTTACAACTATCATCAGAAGAATTATTATCGACTA
Source organism: Flavobacterium davisii (assembly GCF_019565505.1). Taxonomy (GTDB): domain Bacteria; phylum Bacteroidota; class Bacteroidia; order Flavobacteriales; family Flavobacteriaceae; genus Flavobacterium; species Flavobacterium davisii. The sequence goes on along the minus strand of NZ_CP067378.1, from coordinate 2,814,811 downwards.
CTATAATTTCACTATCAATATCTTGAAGCGCTTTTTGAACACTTAAGACACATAGCTCTAAAAAATAGCGCACATTATAACTGAGAATGATGACCGAAAGTTGCATAATACAAATATGTAACTTTATATTCTATAAAAAAAGCCGATAAATCGGCTTTTTAATTATTGCATTACAAATTCTATTTTCTTATTATCTTCTGTTAAGGTTCCTTTCCCTCCTGTTTCTTTTGTCATCCAAGATATTTTTCCATCTGAATAAACAGGATTTCCACTATCTTCTCCTTTCTTTTCTAATCGTTTAAATTGCTCCCCTTCTTTTAACTGAATTTCAAGAGATCCTTTCTCTTTTTCAAATTCTGGGGTATAAATAATTTTCAAACTTCTTTTTCCATCTACACTCTTGTAACTTGTAGTGTCAGAATTTTCAATCATTTCAACTTCATCTTTGTTGTATTGATCTACTTTTTCTTGTGTTACTTCATTTTCTTTTGTGTTTGATTCTGATTCTTTTTTGCAGCTAATAAAAGCAGACATTAGCAGTACTCCGATAATTACTTTTTTCATATTTATTATTTGATTTTAAATTTTCTATTTTAATCAAGAAGATCATTTTCCGAATAATTCTTTTGAACTATTGATCGTTTTATTTTCTTCTATTTTTCTAACTTTATTTAAGACTCTTTTTTTTACTTGAACAAGATCTGACTTTTTTTGATATTCTCAAAACAATGTTTATTTCTTACATCAAAATCTATGCTAATTTTAAACTTAACTTTACTCTTTTGTATTATATAAACGAATATTCTTCTTAGGATAGTATAAAATTATTTGATAAAATAATATTTTAATCATGAAAGAAATAAATATTGTGAAAAATATTTTAGTAAGATAGTAAACTGTTAATCTATAATTTTTAGAATATTATATTTTGCAATGTTTTATTTAACATTACTTTTGCTAAAAAAAGTTGTGAATTACCTTTCAGTTGAAAATATATCAAAATCTTACGGCGAACGTGTTTTGTTTAAAGATTTATCATTTGGAATAAATAAAGACCAAAAAATAGCTTTTGTAGCTAAAAATGGAACAGGAAAAACCTCTATTCTTCGTATTATAACCGGAGAAGACACACCTGATAGCGGTCAAATTATAATGCGAAAAGAAATCCGTATGGCCTTTTTATCGCAAGAACCTAACTTACAAAACGAATTGACTATTGAGGAAAGCATTTTTGCTAGTGACAATGAAATTCTGAAAGTTATTGAACAATATGAAAAGGCGATTTTAAATCCTGAAAATGAGGAAGCGTATCAAAAAGCTTTTGACAATATGGACCGCCATAATGCTTGGGATTTTGAAACCCAATACAAACAAATTCTTTTCAAGCTAAAACTAGAGGATTTAAAGCTAAAAGTTAAAAACTTGTCGGGTGGACAAAAAAAGCGTTTAGCATTAGCTATCATTCTAATCAACAAACCCGATTTATTAATTCTGGATGAGCCAACCAACCACTTGGATTTAGAAATGATTGAATGGTTGGAAAATTATTTTGCCAAAGAAAACATTACATTATTCATGGTGACACACGATCGTTTTTTCTTGGAACGTGTGTGTAATGAAATCATTGAGTTAGAAAACGGAAAAATATACCAATACAAAGGAAACTATTCCTATTATTTGCAAAAGAAGGAAGAGCGTATTGCATCTGAAAATGCGAGCATTGATAAGGCTCAAAACCTTTTTGTAAAAGAATTAGAATGGATGCGTCGCCAACCGAAAGCGCGTACTACCAAATCGAAATCACGTCAAGACGATTTTTATGTGATTAAAGAAAAAGCAATGAGTCGCCGTAAGGAGAACGTAGTGGAATTAGAAATCAATATGGAACGTATGGGAAGTAAGATTATCGAGCTTCACAAAGTTTCTAAAAAATTCAATGAACGTGTTATTCTAAATGGTTTTGATTATACATTTAACAAAGGTGAACGTATTGGTATTATTGGTAAAAATGGTACTGGAAAATCGACTTTCTTAAATATTCTGACCCAAACCATACAACCTGATAACGGTAAAGTGGTTATCGGAGAAACCATAAAAGTGGGTTACTACACACAAGCGGGTATCAATCCTAAGCCTGAGCAAAAAGTAATTGATATTATTAAAGAATACGGGGAATATATTCCTTTAACCAAAGGGAGAACGATTTCTGCAGGAGGTTTATTAGAACGCTTTTTGTTTGACCGTAAAAAACAACACGACTACGTAGAAAAATTAAGCGGTGGCGAATTAAAACGTTTATATCTATGTACGGTTTTAATCCAAAATCCGAATTTCTTAATACTAGATGAGCCTACAAACGATTTAGATATCGTAACGCTAAATGTACTTGAAAACTTCTTATTGGACTACCCCGGTTGTTTGTTAGTCGTGAGTCACGACCGTTACTTTATGGATAAAATTGTAGACCATTTATTTGTATTTAGAGGACAAGGAGAGATAGAAGATTTCCCCGGAAATTATTCTGATTTTAGAGCGTATGAAGATAGTAGTAGCCCCCAACCCCCAAAGGGGGAGTTGACGAAACGCAAACTGCGAAGTCTAATTGGAAAGAAAAACAAGTTAAACAAGGCTTAACCTTCCAAGAACAAAAGGAATTCCAAAAAATTGAACGCGAAATCAAAGATTTGGAAGCTAAGAAAAAAGAAATTGAAGATTTATTTTCAAATGGAAGTGTGGCTGATGACCAAATTGAAACAAAAGCAAATGAATTGCAAAAAGTAATTCAGAAATTGGAAGCTAATGAAGAACGTTGGTTTGAACTTTCTATGAAGATGGAAGAATAGTTTCACAAAGTGACACGAAGTCCTCACAAAGTCACACAAAGTTTTTATTTTATATTTACTTTGTGTTTCTTTGTGGCAAACTTTGAGAAACGCTGTGTTACAAATAATAAAATCATATCTAAAATTTCTTTGGAAATCCACCAACCAACACGGAGTTCACTCCCCTTTTGTATTTAGTTTAGTAACCAAATGCTTTTACGACAAAACCCACTATTCTGAATACAATATCTTAAAAGAATACCGAAAAAGTCTTTTACAAAACCATGAAACCATTGAAGTAACCGATTTTGGCGCGGGTTCACGTGTTTTTAAATCGAATAAAAGACCAATTTCTGCGATTGCTAAAAATGCTGGAATCTCTCCTAAAAGAGCCGAATTATTATTTCGTGTAGTGCGTTATTTTCAACCTGAAACTATCTTAGAAATTGGCACTTCGTTAGGATTAGCAACCTCAGCCTTGTCATTAGGCAATCCCAAAGCTAAAATTACTACTTTAGAAGGATGCACAAACATAATTGCAATTGCAATAAATCAATGTCAATTGCAAAACTTCAACAACATTGATTTTGACAATACAGAATTTTCAAATTATCTAAATCAAATTCTCCCTTTTAAGACTAGAGGGCTTGAACTAATCTATTTCGACGGTAACCACTCTAAACAAGCTACACTAGAATATTTCAATTTATTACTCCCAACAATATCTAACGATTCGATTTGGATATTTGACGATATTCATTGGTCTGCTGATATGGAAGAAGCTTGGGAAACAATAAAAAAGCATGAAAAAGTAACCGTTACCATTGATACTTTTCAATGGGGTTTTGTATTTTTTAGAAGGGAACAAGAAAAAGAGCATTTTATCATACGAATATAATTCATGCTCTTTTATTCTTTATTTTATTTAAAAAGCAGTGTTGATATTTAATGACAATCCACTACTTTCAGGAACCATTCTGCAAACACCTCCTACACACATTAAACCTCCTCTTTGCCTTCCATAAGCTAATTGAATACGGGTTGATTTTTGTCTAAACACACCACCAAAACTATAATAATGTTGACGTTTTTCTACATCTTCATTACCATAATTATAAAGATCTGTTAGATATAAAGAAATTTTTTGATTAAAATTAAATTCAAAAGTACCTCCTCCCCAATTCTTTTTATCAGAATCAGCCCAAAGATGTTCTGCTAAAATTCTTAATGACTGATTTTTATTTTTAAACTTATAAGTTCCTTCTAAACCTATGTTATTAGTCTTAACAAGTCCATAAGTTTCTTCAATCAACTTTTTATTATAATACTGATTTATATAAACAAAATTCATTGTGAGATTATCATTAATTTTTTTATCAATTTCTATATTGTAATCAGTAAAATATTTTTGTCCCAAACTAAAAAAATCAGTTTTATAATCTCTAGGATTATAAAAAGAATATTTGCCTGCCAAACCAAACCAACTAGATGCGTTTAAAGCTATTTTTGTTCCATATTTACCTCCTAAACTAGATCCTTTTTTAAAGTTATAAAATATATCTATTTGCCCTCCTATTTCTCCTGCTTTTAAAATTGCTTCATCTGGCATTGAAACATTAGATTGTGCTTGATAAACATAAATATTGGCTAAATTATTATGATGTTGTTTTGTTAAACTAGGAACAAAATTTATTATTTTGTCATTGTACGAATTACCTTTTGCTTTTCTCTCTGAAAAGAAGCTCATATTTTCTAATCTTCTAAACGTTGCATCAATACCAAATCCTTTTTTTGAAAATCCAGTATTTATTAAAAGAGCAGACCCTGATTTTATAAAATCTTCTTCTATTTCCCCAAATTCTACTATAGCATCAGGCGACTTATAATCATATTCTGTAGCAATATAAAAGGCTCCTTTTGAAAAATTTAATCTACCTGAATAAGCATTTGTTAAACTCAAAAATTTAGGGCGAATTACGTCTGTTAATTCATTTCTACCTACATAACTAAAACCAATCTCAAGTGTAAAATAGTCTTCATTAAATAAATTGGTGATATCAATATCTGTATTAAAACCATAAATATCCGAATTTGCTACTTCAAAACCTGTTCGTTGTTTACCATATAATGCCGTTAATGAAATAAAATCAAATGGCTTATAACTTATTTTACCTCCTCTTAAAGCGTTATTAATTCCTAAAGCTCTATCTTCCCAAGTTCTTAGAATCAAACCGCTACCAAATTGTTGATAAAAATAACCTGCTGTTACATCTAATTTATTTGATTTATAATTTAAAAAATAGGTCCCAATATTTGTTTTTTCATATTTGGGATTAAAATTCAACAACGCATTATCAACATAAGATTCTGTTTGAACACCTACAGTAAATCGTTTGTAATTATAATTAAGTCCTAAATAATTATTTGAACGTATTGGATAATCAGGATGATTAATTTTCAACTCTTTATCATTCAAATACCATTGTCCATTTGACTCAAAAAAGCCAAATACTTTTCCATACTCTTTTTAGGTGCTTCTTCTGTTGTTCCTTCTTGAGCAAATGAGAATATTGAAGGGAATAAACAACAAAATAAAATTATTTTTTTATACATGAGATTTATAAAGTCTTTAATTTGTTATACAATTCTTGTTCACTTCCCGGTGTATATCCATTTTGGATGTAAACAACTTTCCTATTTTTAACAACCATAGTAAAAGGAGGGTTAACAACTCCCATCGCTCTTTTAAAATCTTGATTAGTATCTAATAAAACTTTATATGTCCATTCTTTTCCTTTTACTAAAGGTTTTACTCTCTTTTGTGTTCTTGTATCGTCTATTGATACAGCTATAATTTCAAAATTTAAATTTTGCTTCCATTCTTCTTGAATCTCATTCATTTCTTCTAATTCTTTAATACAAGGACCACACCATGTTGCCCAAAAGGTAAAAACATATAATTTATCCTTTTCTTCAAAATCTTTTTGAATAGAAAATTCTTTACTATCCAAATCTTTTAATACGATATTGGGTATTTTTTGTTGAGCAAGGGCACTACTTGCTATAAAGAAAAAAAACAAATTTTTAAATACTTTTAACATAAGATTTTTTTTACGATTTTTTTTGCTAAAGTATTTTTTTTTATCATCTTCGCAAATATTTATTTTAATTAACTCAAAAATAATATTATGAAATTTTCAAAAATATTATCATTTCTTGCTGTTTTTTCACTATTAGCATGTAGTAAAGAAAATGAAACAAAAGAGTCTACACCCCAAGCTATTGTTGATAATCAAACACCTTCTGCTTCTTCAAAATTCATCAAAAATGTCCTTATTGAGGATTATACAGGTACTTGGTGCGGATGGTGTCCTAGAATAAGTTATAGTACTACAAAAGTAAAAGAAAACACATCCAAAGTTGTAAGCGTAGCAATACATAGAGGCTCTAGTGGCGGCGGATTTGACCCTTATAACTACTCAGGAACTTTACCTGCTGTAATTAAAAGTTTCCCAACTGGTATACTTAACAGAAAAATTGAATGGAAATCACCTCAAAACAATAATATTAATCAAGTAGTTGACTTAACTAATGACAATACTGATTTAGGAATTGCAATGAACTCAACTGTTGATTCAGAAAAAATAAATCTAAGTATAAACATTAAAGCTACTAAAGATTATAGCAATCTTAAACTCGTAGTTTATATTGTTGAAGACGGTCTAATATCCAACCAAGCAAATTACACTAATTTCTACGTAAGCGATTCTGTAATAAAAGATTTTGTTCATAATGATGTTTTAAGAGAATGCTTAACAAATATATACGGTGATCCTGTAGAAACAATAAAAGCAAACAATACCGTAACTAAAAATTTCAACATTCCTTTATCAAGAAATGTACAAAATAGCAAAAAAATGAGATTTGTAGCGATGATTTTAAACAATGATGGTGAATCATTAAATGTTAGAGAGGTTTCTCCTAATGTTAAACAACTTTTTGAAGTTACTCAATAAGACTACATATCTTTTCAGAAGAGGCTTAAGTAAAAATAACTTAAGCCTCTTTTTTTCATCTACAACTGTAACATATTTTGTTTTTAGATACTAATTGTAAAAAGTATTCACAAAAATGGATAAATCATTAATCAAAATATCAGATATCAAACGTGATTTTCAATTAGGAGACGAAACTATCCATGTTTTAAAAGGAATTGATTTACATATCAAAAAAGGTGAATATGTTGCTTTAATGGGGCCTTCTGGTTCTGGAAAATCAACATTAATGAATATTTTAGGATGTTTAGATACACCTACATCAGGAGAATATATTTTAAACAAAAAGATGTTTCCAAAATGAAAGATGATGAATTGGCTGAAATCCGCAATAAAGAAATTGGTTTCGTGTTTCAAACTTTTAATCTTTTACCACGAACTACTGCACTAGACAATGTGGCATTACCTATGATTTATGCAGGTTACTCAAAATCAGACAGAACAAAACGAGCAATAGAAGTTCTTAATCAAGTAGGATTAGGCGATCGTATGGATCATCAACCCAATCAACTTTCAGGTGGACAACGCCAACGTGTGGCTGTAGCAAGAGCTTTAGTTAACAAACCTTCTATTATATTAGCTGATGAGCCCACAGGCAATTTAGATAGTAAAACCTCTATTGAAATCATGAAACTATTTGATGCTATTCACGCCAACGGAAACACCGTTATACTAGTAACTCATGAGGAAGATATTGCCCAACACGCCCATAGAATTATCCGCTTAAAAGACGGATCTATTGAAAGTGACAAGAGTAATAAACGTTAATTTTTATTATTCCTTTTTCATCCAAATTATGCTTTAAAAATTTATTATAGATTAAAATGACTTGAAATCTAAAAAAGTATACTTTTTGTCCTCGATGTAATAAAACTGCATCTTCAATAAAAATTTTTCGTACATTTTTATATTCTTTGTCTTTTTCATCTTCATCACAAAATCAATCACGTAGTCTGAATTTAATCTCAAAATAACTATTTCTGATCTTTAAATTAATTTAACTAACAATGCTAAGTAAAATCAAATTTATTTTAATGGCTACTGTTTTTTCAACAGTTGCTTTAGCTCAAAGTCAGCATCAATGGAAAGATGCTTCTGGTAATGGATACCATTACAAATACGTTACAAACGACCCTACTAAAGCTCGTTTTTATACCTTAAAAAATGGTTTGACTGTTATTTTGAGTCCAACCAACAAAGACCCCAGAATTCAATGTTATGTGGCTGTAAAAGCAGGTAGTAAAACAGACCCTGCAACCAATACAGGTTTAGCACACTACTTAGAGCACATGTTATTCAAAGGAACAGATAAATACGGTTCATTAGATTGGGCAAAAGAACAAGTCGAATTAAACAAAATTGATGCCTTATACGAGCAATACAACAAATCAAAAGACGAGGCGCAACGTAAAGCCATTTACAAAAAAATTGACTCGGTTTCTGGTGTGGCTAGTAAGTACGCTATTGCTAATGAGTACGACAAAATGATGTCGGCTATGGGCGCACAAGGCACTAACGCATTTACTTCATTTGAGCAAACCGTATATACAGACGATGTACCGAGTAGTTCTATTGATAAATATTTAGCGGTACAAGCCGAGCGTTTCCGTAATCCTGTTTTACGTATTTTCCACACCGAATTGGAAGCCGTTTACGAAGAAAAAAACCGTACTTTGGATAACGACGGACGTAAAGTATTCGAATCTTTGTTTGCCAATTTATTCAAAAACCACAACTACGGTTTACAAACTACTATCGGTACGGTGGAACATCTAAAAAACCCATCATTAGTAGAAATTCGTAATTATTTCAATAAATTTTACGTTCCTAATAATATGGGGATTATCCTTTCAGGCGATTTCAATCCTGATATGATGATTGCTAAAATTGACAAAGCTTTTGGTTATATGCAAAATAAGCCTGTAGCTAAATATACTTTCCAACCCGAAAACCCTATCTCAGCTCCTATAGTAAAAGAAATTGTAGGTCCCGATGCAGAAAGTGTAACATTAGGTTACCGTTTACCGTGTAATAAAGATAAAGATGCCTTATTAGCTGACTTAGTAGGACAAATTTTAACCAATGGAAAAGCCGGTTTATTAGACTTAAACTTAGTTAAAAAACAACGTTTATTAAGAGCTAGTGCTTTTACCTATTCATTAATTGATTACGGAATTTTATATTTCTCTGCTTCGCCAACTAATGGACAATCGCTTGAAGAAGTAAAAACATTGGTTTTAGCAGAAATTGAAAACTTGAAGAAAGGTAATTTTGATGATAACCTAATTCCTTCTATCATCAATAATATCAAAAAATCGAAAATCTACGAAACTGAAAAATATGGTGACAGAGCAGGTACTTTAATGGATGCTTTTACATCTGAATTAGATTGGAGAGACCAAGTGGCGTATGTAAATGATTTATCAAAAATCAAAAAAGAAGACATCGTAGCTTTTGCAAATAAATATTTAGGAGAAAACTATGTGGCTATCTTAAAACGTAAAGGAGAAGCTCCAACTAGCAACAAAATTGAAAAACCTGCTATCACTCCAGTAGAAACAAATGCAGATAAACAATCTGATTTTGTTAAAATGGTAAATGATATGCCAAGTACACCTGCACAACCTGTTTTCTTAGATTTTGACAAAGACATCCAAAAATCAAAAATGGGTAAAGCAGAAGTATTATACGTTGCTAACAAAGACAATGATATTTTCCGTTTAAAATACCGTTACAAAATGGGTTCATTAAACGATTTAAAACAAGCTATCGCCTCACAGTATGTTCAGTTTTTAGGAACAGACAAAATGACGGCTGAGGAAATTTCAAAAGAATTTTACAAAATTGCTTGTAGTTTCAGCGTGAGTACTAACGAAGAATACACTATTGTTGCGATTGAAGGATTACAAGAAAACTTCGAAAAAGCAGTAAAACTTTACGAAGACCTTATTACAGGTATCAAGGCGGATGAGAATGCCTTAAAAGCCTTAAAAGCACGTTTAGCAAAATCACGTAAAGATGCTAAAGCAAACAAAGGCGCTATCTTACAAGGTTTAACAAGCTACGCTCAATTTGGTCCAAAAAACAAATTCAACAATACGCTTTCTGACGCAACCTTGGAAACTATGACTGCTCAAGAATTAGTGGACCGCATCAAAAATTTAAACCATTACGAGCAAACTGTAATTTACTACGGCCCACAACCGTTACCAGCTGTTGTAGATAAATTAAAAACAATGCACACCGTACCCGCTACTTTCGCTACAGCTCCTGCCATGAAAGAATTCAAACAAGTTGTACAAACGGCTAACCAAGTTTTATTTACCGATTACGACATGGTGCAAGCGGAAACACGTTGGGTTAGAAACACAGACAATTATGATGTAAACAAAACACCAATTGTAAATGTTTTCAATAGCTATTTTGGTGGTGGTATGGGCTCTATCGTATTCCAAACTATCCGTGAAAGTAAAGCCTTAGCTTACAGTACTTACGGTTATTATGTTGCACCACAAAAGAAAGACCAAAACTATTACATGATGAGTTATGTGGGGAGTCAAGCGGATAAATTCAATGAAGCTACAACTGCCATGAATGAATTATTAACTAAAATGCCTGAATTACCCGTTAATTTAGATTTAGCTAAAACAGGTGTTAAAAAGACATTCAAACCGAGCGTATCACGCAGGATAATATCATCTTCACGTATTTAGCCAACAAGCAATTAGGCGAAACATCTGATATTAGAAAAAGAGTCTACACAGCAGTTGACGCTATCACCATGCAAGATGTTAAAAATTTCCACAGCACTAACTTAGCAGGCAAACCCTATACCTATGCTATCGTAGCTTCTGAGAAAAAAGTTTCTTTAGAAGACATGAAGAAATTAGGTGAAGTGAAAAAGATTTCGTTAGAAGAACTTTTTGGCTACTAAAAAAACTTCAAACATAATTTTTAAAAGACCATTTCGAAAGAGTGGTCTTTTTTTTTCTTAACATCAAAAAAGAACGATACAGACTAGTATAAATATTGAAATTTGATTTTAAAAAGAAAGGCTTTGGTTTTTAATTCCTATTTTTGATTCGGAAAAGATTTAACCGCAAAGGTCGCGAAGCATTACGCGAAGTACATCAAGAAGTAATACAAAAACTAAAAAAAACATTCAAAAACAAAGCTAGATGATTTATATAATACCAACAAAAAGAGGAATTGGAGTAGAACTATGGGGCAACTACGAAGATTTTAAAAACTTATATAGTTTTATTAGTCAATTTTGGAATAGAGAGAATACTTTAACTAAAGAAGATTTTAAAAATAGAGATACTTTGTTATCTAGTTTCTCTTACGAAATAAGGAAAGCAAAGGATGGCAACAGGTTAACAAGAGAAGCAAATCACTTTTCAAATGAAAAACAAGAATACTTAGGTTGTCAATTTTCTTGGGTTCATTTTATTTTTTCCCTAACTGCATTAAAATATAATATGCGTTATCAAGAAACAACTAAATATGATATATCTCAAATACTACTGATTGAATTTTGGTTAGAAAAAGCGATGAAAAATTATGATGAAATTGGCTCAGCATCTTTAGTCGGATATATCGAAGGTGGGATTCACGGAGGAAATGAATTAATCTATCAATACATGAAAAGTATCAACTTAGATTTCTTTTTACTTGGAGGAGGCAAAAAAGCTTTTAGAAAACTACCTAAACTCTTACAGAAAGGTGTTTTTTTAACTCATGAATACAATGAATATCAAAAACTTTTAGAAGAAGACGCTAAACGTCTGAACTGTAAAATGTACGAACTAGAAGTCAATGACGATTTTTTTGACTACGATAAAATTAAATGGTAAATCCTATATTGTTCCCATTTTTTTATGTACAAACACCCGATAAACAATATTAACTTCATGCACTTCTGTGAAACAAAACTCTTACACTTCTAACCTTCTAAACTCATAAACCTATAAACTTTTAAACTTTTAAACTCAAAATGAAAGTATACACAAAAACAGGCGATAAAGGAACCACAGCCCTATTTGGAGGCACACGCGTTCCCAAACACCATATTCGAATTGAAAGCTATGGCACAGTAGACGAATTAAATTCCTACATTGGACTCATACGCGACCAAGAAATGAATCCGCTATACAAAGCCGTTCTTATAGAAATACAAGACCGTTTGTTTACGTTAGGAGCCATTTTAGCCACTCCACCCGAAAAAGAAGTCCTAAAAAATGGACAAAAGCGTTTACAAAACTTAGGCTTAACCGAAACCGATATCGAATATTTAGAAAACGAAATCGATAAAATGGAAACCGATTTGCCACCTATGACACATTTTGTACTTCCGGAGGGCATACCACGGTGTCATATTGTCATATTGCGCGCTGTGTATGCCGTCGTGCCGAGCGTTTAGCCACCCAATTACACGAAGAAGAACCCACAGATGAACTTGTTTTAAAATACTTAAACCGACTTTCTGACTATCTTTTTGTACTGGCACGAAAGTTGTCACACGATTTGAATGCAAATGAAGTACCTTGGATACCTAGAAAATAATTTTGGATTGAAAATTCACATTCAAAACAAATTTATAAACTAAACAAAAGTTCTTACTTCATAGTCTATTTCAGGTTTAATAAACGATTTTTTTAATGTTAAACTAACACAGAAGCAAACATTAAACTTAAAATTATTAATCTAAATAAGTTCTTAAAAATTAGCTGAAAATAAATCAAAAAAAACTTGATTTTTTGAGTAGAAAAATTATATTTGCACAAATTAAAATTTTACAGAGATGTATTGGACATTAGAATTAGCATCATATTTAAGCGATGCTCCATGGCCTGCTACCAAAGACGAATTAATCGACTACGCCATCAGAACTGGCGCGCCTCTTGAGGTGGTAGAAAATTTACAGTCTATCGAAGATGAAGGAGAAATTTATGAATCGATGGAAGAAATTTGGCCAGATTATCCATCAGACGAAGATTATCTTTGGAACGAGGATGAGTATTAAGCATAAACCTACTAAAAAAGTCTCTTAAGAGGCTTTTTTTTTGGTATTTTTACACACATTTTAAAACAAAACGTATGAGTTTCATTAACAACATATTAAAGGTTTTTGTAGGTGATAAATCACAAAAAGACATCAAAGCCATTCAGCCTATAATTAACAAAATTAGATCTTTTGAAGGTCCACTAAGTTCATTAACAAATGATGAATTACGTGCTAAAACTTTTGAGTTTAAAGAAAAAATAAAACAAGCTCGTGCCGAAAAAGATACTAAAATTTCGCAATTAAAATCAGAAGTAGAAAGCATTGAAGATATAGACGCAAGAGAAGATGTATATACTGAAATTGACAAATTAGAAAAAGAGGCTTATGAAGTGTCTGAAAAAGTGCTAAATGAAATTTTAGCAGAAGCCTTTGCTGTTGTAAGAGAAACTGCTCGTCGTTTTAAAGAAAACACGCAAGTACGTGTAAAAGCTACCTCCAAAGACCGCGAATTATCTGCTAATAAAGCTTATATTACTATTGAAGGAGAAGATGCCTTATGGTCTAACTCTTGGGAAGCCGCAGGAAAAACGGTAACCCGGGACATGATTCACTACGATGTTCAGATGATTGGTGGCGTGGTATTACATCAAGGAAAAATTGCCGAAATGCAAACAGGAGAAGGTAAAACTTTAGTAGCAACACTTCCTCTATACCTAAACGCTCTAACAGGAAATGGTGTACATCTCGTAACGGTTAACGACTATTTAGCAAAACGAGACAGCACTTGGAAAGCTCCATTATTTGAATTTCACGGACTAACAGTAGATTGTATTGACAATCATCAACCCAATACTGAAGCACGTCGTAAAGCTTATGAGGCAGACATTACGTATGGTACCAATAACGAATTTGGCTTTGACTATTTACGCGATAACATGGCTCATACACCTGATGACTTAGTACAACGCAAACACAATTTTGCTATTGTGGATGAGGTAGACTCTGTATTAATAGACGATGCACGTACCCCTCTTATCATTTCGGGTCAGGTAGTAGATGGTGATCGTCACGAATTTAATGAACTAAAACCTTTCATTGATAATCTTGTTGCTATCCAACGTCAATTAGCAAACGGCTTTTTAGCAGAAGCAAAACGTTTATTTAAAGAAGGAAATACTAAAGATGCTGGATTTAATTTATTAAGAGCACATCGTGCATTACCTAAGAACAAAGCCTTAATCAAATTCTTATCAGAAGAAGGAACAAAACAATTACTTCAAAAAACAGAAAATGAGTATATGGCTGATAACAACCGTAAAATGCCTCAAGTAGATGAAGCTTTATACTTTGTTATCGAAGAAAAAAATAATCAAGTTGAATTAACCGAAGGAGGTATTAAAGAATTATCTAAAAATACTGATGACAAATTCTTTGTATTACCTGACATAGGAACCGAAATTGCGGTTATAGAAAAATCAAATCTTTCAAAAGAAGAAGAAGCAGAAAAAAAGAAGCTTTATTTGCCGATTTTTCAGTAAAGAGCGAACGTATCCACACCTTAACACAATTACTAAAAGCCTACACTCTATTTGAAAAAGATACTGAGTATGTAATTATGGAAGGCGAAATTTTAATTGTAGACGAACAAACAGGTCGTATTATGGATGGTCGTCGTTATTCAGATGGTTTACACCAAGCAATTGAAGCAAAAGAAAACGTTCATATTAAGGAAGCTACCCAAACCTACGCTACGATTACCCTACAAAACTACTTCCGTATGTACAACAAATTAGGAGGTATGACCGGTACTGCCGTAACAGAAGCAGGCGAATTTTGGGAAATTTACAAATTAGATGTAGTCGAAATCCCTACCAATAGACCCATTGCTCGTCAAGATAAAGAAGATTTAATTTACCGCTCAGTTCGTGAAAAATTTAACGCAGTAGCTAATGATGTACAAGAATTAGTAGCACAAGGTCGCCCTGTATTAATTGGTACTACATCCGTTGAAATTTCTGAATTATTAAGTCGTATGCTTAAAATGAAAGGCATTCAACACAATGTATTAAACGCTAAAATGCACAAACAAGAAGCGCAAATTGTAGCAGAAGCAGGTAAGCTCGGCGTTGTTACAATTGCTACCAATATGGCTGGTCGCGGTACAGACATTAAATTAAGCGACGAAGTAAAAGCAGCAGGTGGTTTGGCTATTATTGGTACTGAACGTCATGACTCGCGTCGTGTAGATCGTCAGTTACGCGGTCGTGCAGGTCGTCAAGGAGACGTTGGTAGTTCACAATTCTATGTGTCTTTAGAAGACAACTTAATGCGTTTATTTGGTTCTGACCGTGTGGCTAAAATCATGGACAGAATGGGCCTAAAAGAAGGTGAAGTAATTCAACATTCTATGATGACTAAGTCTATCGAAAGAGCACAGAAAAAAGTAGAAGAAAACAACTTTGGTGTACGTAAACGTTTATTAGAATATGACGATGTAATGAACTCACAACGTGAAGTTGTATACAAACGTCGTCGTCACGCCCTACACGGAGAGCGCTTGAAACTGGATATTGCCAACATGATTTATGATGTATGTGACAGTATTGTAGAGAAAAATAAATTAACAAAAGATTTCAAAAATTTTGAATTTGAATTAGTACGTTATCTATCTATTACATCTCCAGTAACAGAAACCGATTTTGCCAGTTTAAATGAAACTAAGATAACGGCGCTTGTTTACAAATCAGCTAGTGAATATTATCAAAACAAAAATAATCGCGACGCAAACGAAGCATTTCCTATTATACGAAATGTTTTTGAAAACCCCGATAATCATTTTGAACGTATCGTAGTTCCTTTTACAGATGGAATAAAGGGAATGAATGTTGTAACAGATTTAAACAAAGCATACGAAACACAAGGAAAACAATTAATTGCTGATTTTGAAAAAAGCATCACATTGGCCATTGTAGATGAAGCTTGGAAAAAGCACCTACGTAAAATGGACGAATTAAAACAATCGGTACAATTGGCCGTTCACGAACAAAAAGACCCGTTACTAATTTACAAATTTGAATCCTTCAATTTGTTTAAAACTATGTTGGAAGGTATCAACAAAGAGGTTATTTCATTCTTATTTAAAGCGGATTTACCACAACAAAATACTCAAATCCAAGAGGCAATAGACGAAATACAACAAGATCATTATATAGAAAGCAAAGAAGAGGTATTAAATATGGAGGAACAAGCTGAGCGTCATAGAGATGCAGTACAAAATGTAAATGCTCCTCAACAGCATACAATTACCGAAACTATTGTTCGTGATCAACCAAAGATTAACCGTAACGATGAAGTTACCATCAAAAACGTGTTAAGCGGTCAAACAGAAACCATGAAATTCAAAAAAGCGGAGCATTTATTAGCTTCTGGTCAGTGGGTTTTGGTTCAAAACTAGTTTAGTTTTCAGTAATCACTGTTCAGTTGATTAACAGAATAAATAAAATCCCTAATTACGGTTGTAGTTAGGGATTTTTGATATAAAAGTGAAGTCTAAAAACTCTTGAATTAACGAAGTACAAAATCGTATCGTATATTTTTTGTAAAATTGCAACAATTTTACAACTAACGACATGCACCCCACCTGCCCACTTTGCCATTCCCACACCTCTCCGTTTCACAACATCAAAAACCGTGAATACTTTCAGTGCTCCAACTGTCAAGCTATACTATTACATCCCGAGCAGTATATGACCACACAGGAGGAAGAAAATCACTATCGTTTTCACAACAATGATGTAACCGACCTAGGTTATCTCAATTTTGTGTCCCCCATAACTAATGGCATATTACACGATTTCGCCCCTTCACACTGCGGTTTGGATTTTGGCGCAGGAACAGGTTCAGCAGTAAGTAAAGTATTGCAGGACAATGACTACTCCATTACGTCATACGACCCCTTTTTTCATCCCTTTCCAGATGTTTTAACACAACAATATGATTTTATAGCCTGTTGCGAAGTCGTGGAGCATTTCCACCATCCCGACAAGGAATTTGAATTATTACACCAACTTCTAAAACCTGCTGGCAAATTGTATTGCATGACGCATGTGTACAGTCCTGAAATTGATTTCGAAAAATGGTATTATAAAAACGATACGACCCACGTGTTTATGTATCAAAAAGAAACAATTGAATGGATTACAAAAACCTTTGGTTTTTCAAATTTCAATATTACAAACCGATTAATTATCTTTACTAAATAATTTCTTAACATACAAAAAACACTCTTACCCTATAAAACACTATCAAAAGGGCTATTTCTATTACCCCTAAATATTAAAAAAATTATTGATTATATGACACCTTATAATGAAACTTATATACGTTTTTTAGACTTAGTAAAAGAAAGCATTACCCATAAAACCTTTGCTAAACTAACATTAGCTAAAACTATTGGCAACCCTGAATTACAAAATATCTATATCAAAGTAACTCAAATAGAAGATCAACTAAAACTATTAGTGACCCACAAAATATATAAAGAAGGACTTCAAGAAATTGAAAAAATAGTAAATTTAGAGGAATTAGAAATCGAAACGATTCCTTATATTCAAAATCCTTTTATGTCTGCCCTATTATTCACATCGGAAGCTGACATAACTATGAAAATAAACAAGAAAAGAGTGGCTTCCATCATTGAACAACCGCCTACTTTTAAGAATGCAGATCCTCTTTTTTTAACCTTATCATTTAAATAATCTTTAAAACTAAAACACACTATGAACAATCCGTTTATTTACGAAAATGCACCTGCTTATTTTCATTCTTTTTTGATCTTATAGAGTCCGATCATTTAATGGAAGAATTAGAAAAAAGCAAAAATTTCACTCTTGCTTTAATAGATAGCATAACTCCTGAAATGGAAAATTTTGCTTATGCTCCAGATAAATGGACTACTAAGGAAGTCCTTCTTCATATCATAGATGCTGAAAGAATACTTACTTATAGAGCATTGCGTTTTTCCCGATTTGATGCTACAGAACTAACAGGCTTTGACCAAAACAAATACATCCAAAATCTCAAATCAGTAAATTATAAATTAAGTGACTTACGAGAGGAATATATAAACGTAAGGAATGCTACCATTAGTCTCTATAAAAATATGACAGAAGAAATGTTAGATTTCAAAGGAGTCACAAACCCAATTATTTTGACTGCTCGATCATTAGGATTTATGGTCGTTGGACATAATGTACACCACGCACAAGTAATTCAAGAAAAACACATTTCTTTGTTTTAACCCATAAAACAAGGTTAAACAAACTAATATTGAATCATACAGAATGCCAATTCAATTTAAATAATATTGAAGTAAAAAAAGTAATAAGTTAAAAAATACTAATATATTGGTTTTCCTAAAATTAAAAGAAAATTTTATCACAAAAAAATCATACCACTTTCACTTCATACATTAGATTTATAATTAAATTTGCGAGCTAATTTTTTAAAAATGAAAAAACTTTTCAACGTATATTTTTTAATATTGAGTTTAGCGGTTAGTGCACAAACCTCTAAAATCAATGCAGAAGTAAAACGACCAAAACTTGTGGTTGGAATTGTAGTCGATCAAATGAAAATGGAATACTTAAACCGTTTTTATAGCGATTTTTCAGAAGGCGGTTTCAAACGTTTATTACGTGATGGCTTTACTTACCACAACATGCACTATAATTACATGCCTACTTTTACAGGCCCCGGGACATGCTTCCATTTACACAGGAACCACACCTGCGATACACGGAATTGTAGGAAATGAATGGTTTAATAAAGCCACAGGAAAAAATCTGTACTGTACAGATGATACAGAAGTATCTACAGTAGGTAATGGCACTGAACAAGAAGGAAAAATGTCTCCCAAAATTTTACAAGCATCAACCATTACAGACGAACTAAAATTAAGTACCAATTTTAAAGGAAAAGTAATTGGCGTAAGCGTTAAAGATCGTGGGGCAATTTTACCTGCTGGACATTTTGCAGACTGGGCTTTTTGGTTTAGTAAAACTGGAAATTTCATTTCTAGTACATTTTATGGCAAATCATTACCTACTTGGGTCACCCAATTTAACAATGAAAAAAATTATGAAAAATACGTTAACCAAAATTGGGACTTACTAAAAGATAAAACAACTTACAATGAAAGTTTACCAGATGATAACCCATACGAAGGAAAACTAAATAAAAAACAAGCTTTTTTTCCTTATTCCCTTTCTGAATTAACAAAACCAGGAGATGTAGGAATTTTAAGAACTACTCCTTTTGGAAATAATTTCTTAGCTGATTTTGCTCAAAAAACAATAGAAAATGAACAACTAGGAAAAGATGAAGACACTGACTTTTTAACTGTTAGTTTTTCAGCTACTGATTATATTGGTCACATGTATGGTCCACGTTCTATTGAATTACAAGATACTTATTTACGCTTAGACCAAACATTAGCAAGCTTTTTACATTATTTAGACCTTAACGTAGGCAAAGACAACTACTTACTTTTTTTAACAGCGGATCACGCAGGTGCTGAAAACGTTATGCACCTAAAAGACAATCGCTATGATGTAGAAGACACCAACGAAAAAAATATAGAACACGCTATAGCGGAATTTACAAAAACACAATTCGGCGAAAACTTATTACTGTTATACGATTCTTTTAATGTATTCTTAGACAAAGCAAAAATTAAAGAAAAAGGCTTAGAACTTAGCAAAGTTAAAAATGCCGTTAAGGAATTTTTATATACACAAAAACATGTTAAAAGAGTATATGATGAAAACGAAATTATAGCAGGTTCTGTAGCTGACAACTATTTAAATTTTGTATCTAAAGGTTATGACCCCGTTCAAAATGGTGAATTGATCATTGTAGACAAACCCGCTTATATGCAATACCAAACTACAGGAACTTCTCATGGCTCACCTTATAGTTATGATACACACGTACCTTGCTTATTTTATGGTTGGGGAATAAAAAAGGGAGAAAATTTTGATAAAAAGGACATTACTCAAATAGCTCCTACCCTAGCCCTAAAACTAAAAACAACTTTACCTAATAGCACAGATGCTATACCATTAACCGAAATTCTTCCTAAATAATAAAAAAAGCGTCTTTTCAAAAGACGCTTTTTTTATGTTTTAATCTCCTACTAAACCAATTCGTATAACGAACTCTAAAACTTTCTTATTTTTGTTCCCTATAAAACATTCTAACACACCAACTATTCCCAGTCATGTCTAAATTACCACACATTACAACCAGCATTTTTACCACCATGTCTAAACTAGCTAATGAAAAAAATGCTATCAATTTATCCCAAGGTTTTCCTAATTTTCCAGAAGACAAACGATTAATAGACATAAGCCAACGAATTCTAAAAGACAACATTCACCAATATACTCCTATGGCAGGTTTACCTACCTTAATGGAAAAAATTGCAAAACAAACCCAAGCCCAATACAATCGTTCTGTAGATTTCAATATCGAAATGCTCATTACTGCTGGTGCTACACAAGGAATATACAGCACAATTAATGCCTTAATATCTACAAATGATGAAGTAATAATTTTAGACCCTTGTTATGACAGTTACGAACCTTCTGTTTTAATAGCGGGAGGAAAACCAATACGCGTTCCTTTAAACCCAGACTATACACCCGATTTTAATAATATAGAAAAAGCCATTTCTTCTAAAACGAAAATGATTATTATCAACAATCCTCATAACCCAACGGGCAGAATTTGGGATGAAAAAGATTTTGAATCATTAGAAATCATTTTAGAAAAACATCCACAAATCCTTATTTTAGGAGATGAAGTTTATGAATATATCACTTTCAAGCAAGCTCATATTTCATTTAATACCCGAAAAAAATTAATACATCGTACTATAATAGCTTCGTCATTTGGAAAATCCTTACATGTTACTGGATGGAAAATAGGCTACTTAATAGCGCCTGAATTAATCATGAATGAAATCAAAAAAGTACATCAGTTTTTAGTATTTAGTGTGAATAGCTTTGCTCAATTTGCTATAGCTGAATATTTAGATATCGTAAATTTTGATGCCGTTTCAAAGATGTATCTTCAAAAACGAAATTTATTTCAGGCCTTATTAAAGAACAGCCCTTTTGAATTAATGCCTTGTGATGGAACTTATTTTCAAGTAGTAAATTATCAAAATATCTCAAAAGAAAACGACGTTTTATTTGCCAAAGAATTGATTGAAAAACAAGGCGTAGCTGCCATTCCCATGTCTGTCTTTTACAACGACCTTACAGATAGACAAATGCTTCGTTTTTGTTTTGCCAAAACAGATGAAACCTTAATTCAAGCTGCTGAGAAACTTATAAAAATAAAATAGAATCAATTAAAAAAAGCATTATAATATGGAAGATCAATCATTTATTAAATTGTTAACAAAATAGATTTTCAAAACCCATAAATAATTGTATTTTTACGGCTCAAAATTTCGAAGATCAAGATGGGTAAAATAATTGCAATTGCTAATCAAAAAGGTGGTGTAGGTAAAACAACCACTTCTATTAATTTAGCGGCCGCTTTAGGGGCTTTAGAAAAAAAAGTATTACTTATAGATGCTGATCCGCAGGCAAATGCTACCTCAGGATTAGGTATTGATGTAGAGTCAGTTGAACTAGGCACCTACCAAATTTTAGAGCACAGTTGTACGCCTACTGAAGCGTTAATTAACAGTACTGCTCCTAACGTAGATGTAATTCCTGCACATATTGACTTAGTGGCAATTGAAATAGAATTAGTAGACAAAGAAAATCGTGAGTACATGCTTAAAGAAGCATTAAAATCAGTTTCTGATAACTACGATTATATTATTATTGATTGTGCTCCTTCATTAGGCTTGCTAACATTAAATGCTCTAACTGCCGCCAATTCAGTGGTAATACCTATCCAATGTGAATATTTTGCTTTGGAAGGACTTGGAAAATTATTAAATACAATTAAAAGTGTTCAAAAAATTCACAACCCTGATTTAGATATTGAAGGTCTTTTGCTTACTATGTATGATTCTCGTTTACGTTTATCTAATCAAGTAGTAGAAGAAGTACAAAAACACTTCAATAATATGGTATTTGATACTGTTATACAACGTAACATTAAATTAAGCGAAGCACCTAGTTTTGGTGAAAGCATTATAAACTATGATGCTACGAGCAAAGGTGCTACAAATTATTTAGATTTAGCATCAGAAATCATCAAAAAGAATAGTTAATCAATTAAGTTTAGGAGGATTATATGGCATTGGCAAAAAAAACAAGCAATGGGAAGAGGATTATCGGCTATACTGAAAGATCCAGATAATGATATCAAATCAGCAACCGATAAAAATGCAGACAAAGTAGTAGGTAATATCCTAGAAGTGGATATTGAGTCTATTGAAATTAATCCTTTTCAACCTCGTACTAATTTTAACGAAGAAGCCTTACAAGAATTAGCTACTTCTATAAGAGAATTAGGCGTTATCCAACCGATTACCGTTCGTAAAATTGACTTTAATAAATACCAATTAATTTCAGGTGAACGTCGTTTACGTGCTTCTAAAATTGTAGGATTAAAAACAGTCCCTGCCTATATTCGTTTAGCAAATGACAATGAGTCACTAACTATGGCGTTAGTAGAAAACATCCAACGCCATGATTTAGATCCCATTGAAATTGCTCTTTCTTATCAACGTTTAATGGACGAAATTCAACTTACACAAGAACAGGTAAGTGATAGAGTAGGTAAAAAACGTTCTACCGTTGCTAATTACCTTCGCTTATTAAAACTAGACCCGATCATTCAAACAGGTATTCGTGATGGTTTTATATCTATGGGGCACGGTCGCGCTATTATTACAATAGACGATCATGATGCACAGGCTTCTATATATCAAAAAATAGTAAGTCAAAACCTTTCTGTTCGCGAAACAGAAGCTTTAGTAAAAGCTTATCACAATGGCGAATTAGACAAACCTACTAACAAACCCACAGAAGCTCCCTTTGATATAGGCCTAGATGAAAAAGATCATTTAATGATTACTTTGGAGCAAAAGTAGACATTAAAGTAGCAGGTTCCGGAAAAGGAAAAATTACCATTCCTTTTCATTCAGAAGAAGATTTCAATCGAATTTTAAAACTAATAAACTCTTAGTGAAGTATTGGATACATATAGTTATTGTTAGCTTTAGTTTTGGTCTTTTTACCGCAAATGCACAAAATAAGATAAAACTAATAGCTAACGATACTATAACAAAACAACAAATAGACCCTTTACGTCCTGCAAAAGCAGCTTTTTACTCTGCTTTACTGCCGGGAGCTGGGCAAGCCTACAACAAAAAATACTGGAAAATCCCTGTTGTATACGCTGCAATAGGAACAGGAGCCTATTTTTACTTCTGGAATCAAAAAAGATATGATAGCTTTCGAACAGAATACATCAAACGATTGGCTAAAGATTCTGATTTAAATCCTGATTATACCCGTTTATCAGACGATAAACTAATTCAAGGCCAACAATTTCATCAAAAGAACAGAGATTTGTCGCTACTTATTACAGTAGCTCTTTATGCACTTAATATAATAGATGCTAATGTTGACGCTCATTTACAACAGTTCAATGTAAATAATGGACTAAGTATTCGTCCTGAAATACAAACTAACGATTTTAACACACAGCAAAACATAGGACTTGCTCTAAATTTTAAATTCTAACCAATGAAAATAGCGCTTCTAGGATATGGAAAAATGGGTAAAGTAATTGAAAAAATTGCTTTAGAAAGAGGTCATGATATCATTTTAAAAAAATCAAGCCAAAACAGTTTTGATGGACTTGAAAAAGCAGATGTAGCCATTGATTTTAGTGTTCCAACAAGTGCTGTAACTAATATTACAACTTGTTTTGAAAAAAATATTCCAGTTGTAAGTGGTACAACAGGCTGGCTAGAACAATACCAAACTATGGTTGATCTATGTACTAAAAAAGAAGGAGCCTTTATATATGGTTCTAACTTTAGCTTAGGAGTAAACATTTTTTTTGAATTAAATTCTTATTTGGCTAAAATGATGGCTAATCTAGAACAATACCACGTTTCTATGGAAGAAATTCATCATACGCAAAAATTAGATGCTCCAAGTGGTACTGCAATTACATTAGCCGAAGGAATCATTCAAAATTCAAAATATGATAATTGGACTATGAATCCTCCTACTAATACAGAAATTCATATAGAAGCCAAAAGAATAGAAAACATCCCCGGTACTCATAGTATCTTTTACGATAGCAAAGTAGATCAAATTGAAATAAAACATACCGCACATAACCGAGAAGGTTTTGCTTTAGGATCAATAATAGCAGCAGAATGGCTAGTGAACAAAAAAGGAGTCTTTACAATGAAAGATGTACTTTCATTAAAACAATAAATTATAAATAAATATATTTTAGTCAATCCGAACAAAGTTTAACAGATTTTCAAAATTCAAACATTAAAGATGACAGTAACACAGTGGTTTATTTTTTTCTTGGTCGTACAAATCATTCACGGCTTAGGAACTTGGAAACTTTATCAAAAAGCAGGTAGAAAATCATGGGAAGCCTTTATTCCTGTTTATAATGCTATCGTTTTGATGAAAATTATTAATCGTCCTACTTGGTGGACTGCTTTACTTTTTATCCCCATAATAAACTTAATTATGTTTATTGTTATATGGGTAGAAACATTAAGAAGCTTTGGTTATAATAAAGAAAAAGACACTTTATTAGGTGTTTTAACACTCGGTTTTTATATCTATTACATAAATTACTTTGTAAATATTGACTACAAAAGAGACAGAAGCTTAACTCCTAGTACTAAAGCAGGAGACACTATAGCTTCGCTACTTTATGCTATAGTAGTCGCTACATTAGTACACACTTATGTAATACAACCTTTTAACATACCTACTTCTTCATTAGAAAAATCCTTATTAGTAGGCGATTTTTTATTTGTAAGTAAATTTCATTATGGCGCCAGAACCCCTTCTACCGCAGTGGCAATGCCAATGGTTCATGATAGCATGATGATAGTAAAAGCAAAGTCGTATTTAAGCAAACCCCAACTTCCTTCTTTCCGTTTACCAGGATTGCAAAAAATACAACATAATGATATTGTTTGTTTTAATTGGCCTGCCGATACTGTTTATCAATTTTTTGATCGTTCAGGAAGACATATTGACAAGCCAAAAGACAAACGCTCTAACTATGTAAAACGTTGTGTTGGCTTACCAGGAGACAATCTATCTATAAAAGATGGATATGTATACATTAATAATAAAAAATTAATTTTACCTGAAAGAGCAAAACCTCAATATTCTTACTATATAACAACAGACGGTAGTGATTTAGCTCCTTATGCTAGTTTATTAATAGAAGAATTAAAAATAACGGATGGTATTTATCCAACAAATAAGCCAAATGAATACTTCTTAAGCGCTGTTACAGATGAAAATATAGCGCGCATTAAGAATATTCCAATTGTAAAATCAATCACTAAAAACTTAACTCCTGCCCCTAAAGAAATTGACAAATCTATCTTTCCTCATAACCAAAAATGGTCTTTGGATAATTTAGGTCCTATTTATATTCCTGAAGCAAACAAAACAATTGCCTTAAATAAAGAAACACTTCCTTTTTACAAAAGAATTATTACTGTATATGAAGATAATACGCTAGAAGAAAGAGGAGGCAAAATATATATTAATGGCAAAGAGGCTACTAACTATACTTTTCAACAAGATTACTATTGGATGATGGGAGACAATCGTCATCGCTCAGAAGATAGTCGTTATTGGGGGTTTGTTCCTATGGATCATGTGGTCGGCAAACCCATATTTATTTGGTGGAGTATAGACCCTAATATTCCTTGGAGTAAAGCCCTTGATAAAATTAGATGGGAACGATTGTTCTGCACAGTAGGAGGAGATGGACAACCAACTTCTTATTTTAAATATTTCTTAATAGCCCTTGTAGCCTTGGTTTGGTTTTGATTGGTATAGAAATAAAAAGAAAAAAGCATAGTTTAAAAACAATAAATTTATCTCCGGTTTCAGATTTCAGTTTAAAACACTCGAAAACTGAAACCTGTAATTTTTAATATAATATGAATCTATTAATTCTTCCCACTTATTTTCCTTCTATAAGTCATTTTGTAGCTATTGCTCAAGCAGAAAAGATAACTTTTGAAATGGATGATAATTTCCAAAAACAGACTAATAGAAATAGGATGTACATTTACAGCCCTAATGGGATTCAATTATTAAACATCCCTGTAAAACATTCTAAAGAAGGACATCAAAAGACAAAAGACATTCGATTGGAAACTGCTTTTGACTGGCAGAAGCAACATTTTAAATCATTAGAAGCTGCTTACAGGACATCTCCTTTTTTTGAATATTATGAAGATGCTATTGCTCCCATATTTACAAAAAAACAGGATTTCTTAATGGATCTGAATTACCAAACTATTGAAATCGTATCAAAATGTTTGGGAATAAATTTTGAATATAACAAAACCCAAGAATACTTTAAAGAAGCTCCCGACTTTAATGATTTACGTTCGTTAGCTAACGGAAAAAAAGATACTGCTTTACTAACTCCATACACACAAGTTTTTGAGGAAAAACATGGCTTTATAAACAATTTGAGTATCTTAGATTTACTCTTTAACGAAGGACGTTATGCGAAAGAATATTTATTAAATCAAACCTTATAATTAATATAAAGAAAGCCTAGTTAAAATGGGTAAATGATCTGAATTAACAAAATTAGGAAAGTTTTTAAAACTTTTAACATTCATCTTAGGATCTGCAAAGATATAGTCAATTCGGGCAGGATAATACTTAAAGTTATAAGTCTGTCCGAATCCTTTTCCAGCTTCCTCAAAAGTATCTTGCATACTCCCTTTAACAGTTCTATATACATACGAAAAAGCACTATTATTCATGTCTCCACAAACTACTAAGGGATAAGAACAATCTTTCTTATGATCTACAAATATTTCTGCTTGTTGTTGTTGTTTTTTAAAAGCTTTTCCTATACGTTTGAAAATCATTTCAGATTTAGCTTGGCTAAAACCTTCTGTTTTTTCTGATATTTCATTTACATCAGGTGATATTTTTATGGATTCTAAATGTAAATTATAAACTCTTATAATATCTTTCCCTATTTTAATATCAGCAAAAATAGCAATATTATTAGATTCTGGAAATCCTACTTCTCCTTCATTTACTATAGGAAATTTTGAGAATATAGCATTCCCTGTTTTGATTAAATTTCCTTTAGTAAAAATAGCACGATATGGATATAATTTAAAATCTACCTTAGCAGATGCAGAAGTGGAATACTCTTGAATACAAAGTAGATCTGGATTGTTTTCGTTTATAAATTCCAAAATTTGATCCGCTACATCTTCTCTTGGTATCCATTTAAATAAATTGAACAGTCGAACATTGTAATTCATTATTACAAAATCTTTATCTGAGGTGACTAATTCTTTAGAAGAAAATTTATAAAACTTATTTACAAAAGTAATCCCTAACAATAAAATCAAACCTGAATAAATCATCTGTCTCTTCAATAGTAAAAGCCAGTACAAAAAGAATAGAGCATTTACAATTAAAAAAAAGGGTAAGACTAAAGTGAGGACAGACAAAAACGAAAACCATTTAGGTGCTAAAAAGGCAGTGCATACGCTAAAAATGTTAATAGCGTAAGCATCAGATTAGCAACAAAAACGAGTTTATTAAACCACGTAAGGTTTTTCATTTTATCTTATTTAAAAATTGTTACAAAGAAACATTATTTTCACGAATTTTTTTTACTTTATTTACCTGCTCTAAAAAGAAACTCTTTCTCTTCTTTAGTCAAGCTTTCATAACCTGATTGACTAATTTTATCTAATATTTCATCTATTTGTTGCTGCGTTTTATCTTTTCTAATTACTCTACTTTTTACTTCATTTGATGATAATGTAACATTTTTATGAATCGTTTTAAAGGGTGTTGCTTTCTTTTTAGTAAAAACAGCATCTATTCTAGCTAAAAATTCATTTATTACTCTACCTAGATCAATTCCTTTTTGTAATAATTTTACATAAAAAAAACCAAAAAAAGCACCTCCTAAATGCGAAATATGCCCTCCTGTATTTTCTAAAGGTAATTGTATTAAATCTACAACTAGAAAAACTAATGCAATTTGCCAAACATAAACATTGCCAAATAAAGCTAATCGAAGGTTCATATAAGGTTGATAAGTAGCAGTAGCAAATACTATAGCCATAATAGAAGCTGAGGCACCAACTAATAAAACCGCCTGATTAGATAGAAAAGGGAATAACAGATAGATTAAAATATAAATTAAGCCTGCAAATAATCCTCCTAAAACATATACTGACAAAAGTTGTTTTTGTGTAAAATAGGTCGTAAAAATTCGCCCTGCAAAATGCAGCATCAGCATATTGAAAATTAAATGAACTAAATTACTGTGAAAAAAACAGTAACTAACTAAAGTCCAAGGTTTGTAAAAAAAATTCTGTAAATTACTAGATAACGCAATCCATTCATAAAAGTTCAACTCTTTTCCTGTTATTTTCAATAGAGTAATAATAAGAGTTGAAAAAACAAACAATATGACATTCCAAAAAATTAATTTTATAGTTAAATCACCTACTTTATATTGCTGTTTTAGGTCATATAAAATATTCATATTGTATAATTTAGTTTGCGTTTGTTGTTATGATTCTTTTATTAATTCCAACGATTATCGTTGAATGAGTTCTTTTTCCAATACCACATCATTATAAAACCTATCAAAGCTCCTCCTACATGTGCAAAATGCGCAATATTTCCTCCAAAAATAGAAGCCCCTGTTACACCTGAAAATAAATCCATGCCAACTAGTATTGGAACAAAGTACTTGGCTTTTATTGGAACTGGAATAAACATCATCATTAACTCAGCATTAGGAAACATGAATGCAAACGCTGTTAAAAGCCCATAAATAGCACCTGAAGCCCCTACTGCTCGTGAAACATAGGCTGATAAAAAGAAGTAAACCCTTGTGGTGATAAAATTTGTTCCCAAGCTATATTATATTTACCTTCTTTAAGAATTTTAAATATTTCGATTTTCTTTTCACCGTTTTCGACTAATAAATTCAATCCTTCTTGAAAATGAATATAATTTACTCCTGAATGTATGAATCCAGCACCTATACCACATGAAATATAAAAAAACAAAAATTTCTTAGCTCCCCAAAAATGTTCTAATGCGGTTCCAAAAGAATACAAAGCAAACATATTAAATAAAATATGCGTAAAGCTACCATGCATGAACATATAGGTTAATAATTGCCATAGTCTAAAATTTGTATTTTCAAAATAATACAAAGCTAACACATCATTAGATTGCTTCACTAGCTGAGCCCCAATGAAACAAATAACATTAATAATTAAAAGTTGCTTAACTGTGGGAGTAATTTGCATCATATATTAAATTTTTTATCTATATCCTCTACACTTAAAGTAATAAATGTAGGACGATTAAATGGTGAAACTGATTGTTCTTTACAAGCAAAAAGATTATTAACTATATTTTCTTGTTCAAATTCTGTTAAAATGGTACCTGTTTTAACAGCCAAACTTCGCGCCATAGATTTGGCCATACTATCCATTTGACTAAAACTACTATCGGGTATTTCTTGTTGCAAATCTGCTATTAATTGTTCTAAAACTCTTGCTACTTCGCTTTCTGTCATAGTAACAGGAATACCAGATATAATGACCGTACCTGAGACAGCTGATTCAAATACAAATCCAGCATTTTCTAATGATGCTTTTAATTCTAGAAACAAAACCATTTCAGTTCCTGAAAAATATAAATTCAAAGGAAATAACAGTTGCTGACTATTTGCTTGTTGAACGGTTATATTTTTCAACAATTGTTCGTATAAAATACGTTGATGTGCTCTTTGTTGATCTATTATTAACATCCCCGATTTTATAGGACTTATTATATATTTTTTCTGTAGTTGATAGGTTATCGATTTTGCTTTTTCAATTTCAGTATCATTAAATAAGGATTCTGTAACAGATTCTGATTCAATATGTATTTCTTCTGGTTCAAATGCGTCTTTTAATCCCACATATAAACTTTCCCAACTCTGACTTTCTTTTTAGGGTGATAATTAAAGCTATTATTATTTGAAATTCCTCCTGAACTGTTATTGGATATTTTTTTTACAATAGGTTCTTCTTCTGCAAAAGGATTAAAAGTTGCACTTACTTGTATAGTAGGCATTTCAGCCTCTTTTCCTACATAACTATAAGGTGTATCTAGGTTAGCATCTCGTTCAAAATCTAAAATAGGAGCTACATTAAATTGTCCTAAACTATGTTTTACAGCTGAACGAATAATAGCATATAGGGCTTGCTCATCATCAAATTTTATTTCTGTTTTAGTTGGATGAATATTAATATCGATTGTATGAGGAGGCACATCTAAATAAAGAAAGTAACTAGGTTGCATTCCTTCTTTTAATAAGCCTTCATAGGCTGCCATAATAGCATGATGCAAGTATCCACTTTTTATAAAACGATCATTTACAAAGAAAAACTGTTCCCCTCTACTCTTTTTAGCAAACTCGGGTTTACCTATAAAGCCTTTTAACTTTACAATTTCTGTTTCTTCTGTTACTGGTACTAACTTTTCATTTGTCTTAGCTGCAAATATATTTACAATACGTTGACGTAAATTAGATTGTGGCAAATTAAATACTTCACTTCCATTGTGATAAAAAGTAAAATGTATATTTTCATGCGCTAAAGCTACTCGCTGAAATTCGTCTATTATATGACGTAATTCAACTGTATCTGATTTTAAAAAATTTCTACGTGCTGGTATATTAAAAAATAAATTTTTGATGGAAAAAGAAGTCCCCTTAGGTAACACAGATGGCTCCTGTGAAATAAATTTACTCCCTTCTATAATTAAATGAGTTCCTAGTTCTTCTTGATCTTGTTTGGTTTTGAGTTCTACATGAGCTATTGCAGCTATAGAGGCTAAAGCTTCTCCACGAAAACCTTTGGTGTGTAAATCAAATAAGTCTTCTGCTTTTCTAATTTTAGAAGTAGCATGACGCTCAAAACATAAGCGTGCGTCTGTTATACTCATCCCCTTACCATTATCTATAACTTGTATGAGTGTTTTACCTGCATCTTTACAAATAAGTTTAATATCGGTTGATCCTGCATCAATTGCATTTTCTACCAATTCCTTCACTACCGAAGCAGGCCTTTGTACTACCTCTCCTGCTGCTATTTGATTAGCCACATGATCGGGTAGTAATTGTATTATACTTGACATTAAATGAGTTACTAAATTAATTTCTTAAATGGGTTGGAAAACAAATTTAAAGAAAAGGAATGGGTTTTTATCTCTCATTCTTTTTATTTTTTCATAAAAAAAGCCATTCTATTACATCGAAATTAGAATGGCTTTTCATGATTATTTTTTATTACTTAGAAAAAAATCCTGCAGAAAGTGCGTTTTATTTTCATTCTAAAACTTATTCTTTAAATCTACCATTTTAATAGCAGCTATTGCAGCCTCTGTTCCTTTATTCCCATGTGCTCCTCCACTTCTAGCTATAGACTGTTCTTCTGTATTATCAGTTAACACACAAAAAATAGTGGGTGCATCGTATATAACATTCATATCTTTAATTCCTTGGGTAACCCCTTCACATACAAATTCAAAGTGCATAGTTTCGCCTTTAATAACGCAACCAATTACGATAACGGCATCTAAATCTAAATTTTTGTGCATTTGACTTGCTCCGTAAATGAGCTCAAAACTACCCGGAACATTCCAACGAATGATATTTTCGGGCAAAGCACCACAATCAAGTAACGCTTCTTCTGCTCCTTTAAAAAGACCTTCGGTGATTTTATCATTCCATTCAGAAACGACTATCCCAAATCGAAAGTCTTTCGCATTTGGGATAGTATTTTTATTATATTCTGATAAATTTTTGTTTGCTGTAGCCATATTTTTCGTTTACAGTTTCAGTACAGCATTATAATTCATATATGCTTAACACTGCAATTATTTTCTACTCTATCTATTATTTATTGAGCCATTCCTATTAAAGCATCAATATTTTGAGCTTCTGGAGTGTCTTCATATTTTTCTTTAATTTGAGTAAAATATTTCAATGCGGTTGCTTTATCTCCTTTAGCAAAAGCCAATTGTCCTGCCTTTAACAAGAAACGAGGTGTTGTTAATTCGTTTTCATTGCTTTCAGCCGCTTTTACATAGTATTCTAAAGCTTCATCTGTTTTATTTAATTCTGCTTTTGCATCACCAATAGCTCCTAAAGCTAAAGCCTTCGTATAAGCATCATCTGATTTATAATCACTTAAATACTCTACTGCTTTATCAAACTGCTTAGTATGCAAATAAGCCATACCAGCATAATAATTCGCTAAATTACCTGCATCTGTACCGCTATGATTTTTAGCAATATCTATAAAACCTTGTTTACCCTCACCTCCATTTAGAGCTAACTTAAACAAAGAATCATTAGCTTGTGTTGCATCAACAGCTTGTTGAAAATATTTCTGAGCTTGATACATATCACTAGCGGCTTCATTTTCCGCTGGAGCTGATACAAATTTGCTATACATCAAATACCCCACTACAACTAAAGCTACTCCGCCTAAAACAGATAAAATTATATTTTGATTTTTTGCAACAAACTCTTCCGTTTTACTTGCTGTTTCATCTAAAGTGTTAAAAACGCTAGCAGTAGTACTATCACTTTCTTCAACCGTAACAGTTTGTTCTAAATCAGCTACGTTTTCAAGCGTACCCTCTTCGGTATTCTCAACTTGTGGTTTTGGAGCTTTGTATCCTCTTTTATTATAAGTTGCCATTATAATTTTAAATTAGTGAGGTGCAAAAATAAAATTTTTATTGAAAAACAAAATAAGTTTTCACTTTATTTTTAATAATTTGCGAACGTTTTTTAACAATCATTTCCTAAAAATTAGAATCTGTACGATTTATGCATCTAAAAAAAATTTCTTTGTTTAACTTTAAAAATTTTGAAGAAGCAAATTTCGACTTTGAACACAAAATCAATTGTTTTGTAGGTAAAAACGGTATTGGCAAAACCAATATTTTAGACGCTATTTATCATTTAGCTTTCGGAAAAAGCTATTTTAACACTCTAGCTGTACAGAACATCAGACATGGACGTGACTTTTTTGTAATAGATGGTGAATTTATGAAACAAGATCGTCCTGAAAACATCGTTTGTAGCTTAAAAAAAGGACAAAAGAAAATATTAAAACGCAACGGAAAACTGTATGAAAAATTTTCCGACCATTTAGGTTTAATTCCAATGGTTATCATTTCACCAACCGATGCCGATTTAATTCGAGAAGGAAGCGAAGTTAGGAGAAAATTCATAGACAGTGTTATTTCGCAATTAGACAGCCGTTATTTACACCAACTGATTCAATATCAAAAAGTATTGACTCAGCGTAACGCTTTACTAAAATATTTTGCTCTAAATCGCATTTTCGAACAAGACACCTTAGAAATTTACAATGACCAACTTGCTAATTTAGGCACCGAAATTTTTAAAAAAGGGAACAATTCTTAACTGAATTTATTCCTATTTTCAATCACTATTACAAACTTATTTCTAATTCCGCTGAACGTGTTTATTTAATGTACGAAAGTCAGCTAAAACATACTCCTTTAGCCCAATTATTACTAGATAATATACAAAAAGATAGAACATTACAATACACTAGTGTTGGCATACACAAAGACGACTTAGCTTTTTTAATAGAAGACCATCCTATTAAAAAATTTGGTTCCCAAGGGCAACAAAAATCTTATTTAATTGCTTTAAAATTAGCTCAATTTGAATTTGTAAAAAAACAAAGTGGCGAAAAACCTATTCTCTTATTTGATGATATTTTTGACAAATTAGACGAGGATCGTGTTAGCCAAATCATTTCAATGGTTAATAAGGAAGAATTCGGACAGCTTTTTATTTCAGACACCCATCCTGAACGAACGGAAAATATTGTAAAACAAACCCATCAGCTTTATAAAATTTTTAACATATAATTTTTATAACTTAGCTTAAAATTTTAAAAAATGAAAAACTTACTATTCAGCACTCTTTGTGCTACTATAATTGCTTTTACAAGCTGTAAAGGCCAAAATAATTCTATAACAGACAATTTAGAACCTAAAGTATTTGCTGAAAAAACAGCAAATGCAGATGTGTACATCCTAGACGTAAGAACCCCACAAGAATACAATTCTCAACACCTAGACAAAGCCGTAAATATTGATTATAATGCTACTGATTTCGAAACTCAATTATCTAAATTAGACAAAAACAAACCCGTTTATTTGTACTGTTTAAGTGGAGGAAGAAGCGGAAAAGCAATGACTAAAATGAGCCGTATGGGTTTTAAAGAAATTCATAATATGACGGGGGAATTATGAAATGGAATGCGGAAGGATTATCTAAACCTACTACATCTTCAAGTATGACTCTTATTGAATTTCAAAAATTAATACAATCCGATAAAAAAGTATTAATTGATTTTTATGCTGAATGGTGCGGTCCTTGTAAAAAAATGGCCCCTTATCTTGAAAAGATGAAGGAAGAAATGAAAGATAATATTAAAATTATAAAAATAGATGCCGATAAAAACCAACAATTAGCGCAAGATTTACTAATTGAAGGATTACCAACTTTGATCTATTATAATAATGGTAAAGAAGTTTGGAAAAATTTAGGATTTATAAAAGAAGAGGATTTAAGAAAGAAGTTATAATCTTCAAAAAAACAAACCAGAAGAAGGTATTCAAAAAGCACCAATTAAATATTGATTTTATTTCCTCTATGTGTCCTTGATTAACTAGTGCAAAGCGATTAAATTGAAGCAAAACAAAATCAATAACTTTTGGAAAACCTTCTTCTTCACAACACAGTCTTTTCAAATACCCAAATGATGCACTCTCACCCCTTACTTCATTACAATCTCTTTACATTCCTTACGGATTAAAAAATAAAAATAACTCCGTATATTTACCTCAACATACAATCAGATAATAATGTTTACAAAAGAAGCTATCAATTTCTTAGATGATCTAAAAGCGAATAATAACACGGAATGGATGCACGCTAACAAAAAACGTTATGAAGCATATAAAAAGATTATCATAATTTAATCCATACCATTTTAGAAGAAATAAAACCCTTGGATCCTTCTTTAGAACCACTTGAAATAAAAAATTGCACTTTCAGAATTAACCGTGATATCCGTTTTTCTAAAGACAAATCCCCTTATAAAACCAATATGGGAGT
The DNA here is from genome assembly GCF_019565505.1 of Flavobacterium davisii. Lineage (GTDB taxonomy): Bacteria > Bacteroidota > Bacteroidia > Flavobacteriales > Flavobacteriaceae > Flavobacterium > Flavobacterium davisii. The sequence goes on along the minus strand of NZ_CP067378.1, from coordinate 2,779,433 downwards.
TTGGATGTCTACCAATAGACTGCGTAAAAACAGCCCCGGTTATTACATTCACTTTGAAAAAGACAAATGTTTTATAGCTGGTGGTGTATGGTGTCCTGAATCTGAAGAATTAAAAAAAATACGTCGTGAAATTGCGTTCTTTCATGAAGATTTAGAAGAAATCGTAAACAATACTGCTTTTCAGAAAGAATTTGGAACTATAGACAAAGAGGAAGGTTATGTATTAAAATCTGCCCCAAAAGGATACGACATAAATCATCCTGCAATAGAATTTTTAAAACTTAAAAGCTTTACCATTTCACAACCTATTGATGAAAAATGGTTTACAGATAAAGATTTTGCAAAAAAGGTAGCCTCTAAACTTATTTTGATAAAACCTTTTAATGAGTTTTTAAATAGAGCACTAGAAACGGAAGAATAAAAAGCTCATTCCCTTTTTTTCTTTATGTTCTTTGCAAAATCTTTGCGTACTTTGTAATCAAAATATTTTAGTACAATGAATATCCAACATAATTATTCTCTTAAAAAACACAACACCTTTGGTATTGAAGCAAAAGCTTCTGAATTTATAGCTATACATAGTATAACAGAATTAGATGAAGTTTTAAAAAACAATATAACCAAAACGAAATTTATCTTAGGTGGGGGTAGCAATATGCTTTTAACAAAAGATATAAATGCTTTGGTCATTCACATAGACTTAAAGGGAAAAAAAATTGTAAAAGAAGACGAAAATTATGTTTGGGTTGAAGCCCAAGCAGGGGAAAACTGGCATGAATTTGTTTTATGGAATATAGAACAAAACTATGGTGGTATAGAAAACATGTCTTTAATACCGGGTAATGTAGGTACTACTCCCGTTCAAAACATAGGTGCTTACGGTGCTGAAATTAAAGACACATTTGTATCATGTCAAGCTCTCAACATTCTCACGCAAGAAATAAGGACTTTCACAAATGAAGAATGTAATTTTGGCTACCGCGAAAGCATTTTTAAACAAGCTATCAAAAATCAATACATCATTACCTCTGTTGTTTTTAAGCTAACAAAACACCATCATAAAATCAACACAGGCTATGGCGATATTTTAAAAGAATTAGAAAATAAAAATATTTCAACACCAACCATAAAAGATGTAAGCAATGCTGTAATTGCTATCCGTCAAAGTAAATTACCTGACCCAAAATCGTTAGGAAACAGCGGTAGTTTCTTTAAAAATCCTATTCTATCAAGAGAACAATTCAACGAAGCCAAAACATTATATCCTGAAATAAAATATTATGAGGTTTCAGAAAATCAAATAAAAGTTCCTGCTGGTTGGATGATTGAACAAGCAGGATTAAAAGGTTATCGCAATGGTGATGCAGGCGTACATGCAAGACAAGCTCTAGTATTAGTAAACTACGGAAATGCTACAGGACAAGATATTCTAAATTTATCTCAATTTGTACAAAAAACAGTTTTAGACAAATTCGGCATTGCCATTGAAGCTGAAGTTAATATAATTTAAATCATTTCTACTAGTTTTCATAAAAAGAGTTCTAAATAGTTACAAATCTAGTATTTTTTGTAACTATTTATTTTCTAAAAAAACGGTAAACGATATAATAAAAAAACGTATATTACTCATAAGCTTATTAAAAACCATACTAAATCATCCCCTATTTTAAATTTTAAACCATTCATTACGATCCAACTTTCAATACTTTGTAAAATAATCATCTTTGGCTTTTTAAAATTCTCTAAGAACTAAAAAACTACGAATACAAAACAAATTCACAAAGATCCAGCAAGTAAATTTCTTAACATCTCCCTTAATTACATTACAATGAATACATCATTCAACAAGAATGGCTTTCACATTCTAAACAACATTTACACTCATGAAGAAATAGAAACCATTATTCATTTAATCGAATCAAGCGAAAAATCAAATACAAATTTTAGAAAAGATAAAGAATTATTTGCAATTCGTGCTATTTTAAAAGAAATTCCTAAACTAAAAAACCATATTTTCAACAAGAACCTTATTAAGATTATCGAAGAAATTGGCAATAACACATATTTTGTAATCAAATCAATTTATTTTGATAAGCCCAAAACTTCTAATTGGGTAGTCCCTTATCATCAAGATTTAACAATTAATCTTTCTGAAAAAATTGAAACTGATAAATTTATCAATTGGACTAAAAAGAATGAACAAATAACAGTACAACCGCCAACTCCAATTTTAGAAAATATTTTTACAATTCGAATTCATTTAGACAATACTACAGTAGAAAATGGTGCTGTAAAAGTAATTCCTAAATCACATAAAAAAGGTATTATTCAATTAACTGACCACGAAATAAACAAAAACAAAGAATACATTTGTGATGTACCTAAAGGAGGTGTAATGCTAATGAAACCTTTAACACTACATGCCTCAACACGCACAACAAACAACCAGAGAAGACGTGTTATACATATTGAATTTTCAAACATAATATTAGATAATGGATTAAAATGGAACGAGTATTTAGCATTTTAATATCTGAGTTCTATTTTTTCTCTTTGATCAAGATAAAAGTTCAAGGTTTTTTAATCCATTTCGTTAACATAATCAAAGAACAAATACGATTACTTTCTTATGTTAAGTCCTCTTATTTTTATTTCCCCTAAAAATTGAAACAACTATAAAAAAAGTCAAAAAATAAAATCATAAAAAAATCTACATTACCTCAAAAAACATTAAAACAAAGAACCTTAAAAAGGCATAAAATAGAAAAAATTTAATCTACAATTGATTATTCTTATTTGGCATTTGATTTTTAAACCGCTACCTTTGCCCTTCATTTTTTGAAAGAATATATGGAGCTATTTTTACTCATCTTATTTTATTTTTTCCTTACCGTAGTAACCATTCAAATAATATATTATTTGTTTATTTTTGGTAAATTTTCTTTTGCAAAACCACAGGAAAGCAAGGAAAAACATATTTCTGTTTCCGTTATAGTATGTGCAAAAAATGAAGAAGAAAATCTAAAAGAACTAATTCCATTATTAGCAAAACAAAATTATTCAAATTACGAAATTGTCATCATTGACGATGCTTCTTATGATAACACGCGTTTTTTAGTAGAAGACTTTCAAAAGGAAATCCCTAATTTAAAGTTAGTAAAGGTAGAAAACAATGAAGCTTTTTGGGGAAACAAGAAGTTTGCTCTTACTCTAGGTATCAAAGCCGCATCCAAAGAGTATTTACTTTTTACAGATGCTGATTGTATTCCTAATTCAGAAAACTGGATAAAAGAAATGACCTCTCATTTCACTATGCACAAAACAATTATTTTAGGATACGGTGCTTATAAAAAAGAATCTGGTTTTTTAAATAAATTAATACGATTTGAAACATTGTTAACAGCTACACAATATTTTTCTTGGAGTAAAATAGGAAAACCTTATATGGGTGTAGGAAGAAATTTAGCTTATAAGAGAGAGGAGTTCTTTAAAACAAATGGTTTTATTAATCATATAAAAATACGGTCAGGCGATGATGATTTATTTATTAATGAAGCCTCTAATAATAGTAATACAACTATCTGTTTTTCACCAGATAGCTTTACTTATTCTATTCCTAAACAAACATTTGGAGCGTGGTTTACTCAAAAAAGACGCCATGCTTCAACCGCTAAATTATACAAAGCTTTTGACAAAAATCAATTGGCTTTATTCTATCTAAGTCAATTTTTCTTCTTTATTACACCAATTACACTATTAGCTATGCAATATCAATGGATCATTGTATTAAGTGCAATTGGAATACGCTATTTAAGTAGTTGGATAGCATTAGGTTTTTCAGCTGGGAAATTAGAAGAAAAAGACGTTATGTATTGGTATCCTATTCTTGAAATAGTTCTCATACTAACACAATTCAATGTATTCATTAGAAATCTAATTTCAAAACCTACTACTTGGAAATAAAAAAACACATAGAAAAAGCTATAAAAGGAGATCAAATAGCCTTTACATATTTATTAGACAAATACTGGAATGAGGTCTATGCCTTTATGCTACAACGCACCGAAAATGAAACCGATGCGGAAGACATTACCATAGAAACTTTCTCGAAGGCATTTGATAAAATAAACAGCTACAATTCTGAATTCCAATTTAACACATGGCTCATTGCAATAGCCAAAAACGTACACATTGATTTATTAAGAAAAAAGAAATCCTCTCTTTTTATAGACATTACTGATGAAGAAGATCACATTGCTTATGCCATAGCAGACAACTCACCTTCAGCAGAAGACCAACTTATTACCGAACAAAACCTCAATCGTTTACTTCAATTCATCAAGCAATTAAAACCAGCTTATCAAGAGGTCATTCAAATGCGCTATTTTCAGGAAATGAGCTATCAAGAAATTGCAAATGACCTTAATGAACCTTTAAATAATGTAAAAATAAAACTCCTTCGTGCCAAAAAATTATTAGCCGATATAATCAAAAAGGGATAATTTATTTCAACTAGAATTAAAATAAACTAATAAAAAAGGCGATTATTTCTCTTTTTCATTTTAACCTAAATCCTAGATTAGACTCGAAGTAAATTGAAATTACAGAAACAGAAAACCAAACTGCACGTAGAAATCTCTTTCCGCTGAAAATTAATACCGTCTAAACTCTGATTAAAAACATTGAAAAAGTTACACGCAATAGTTTCTAATTTAAAATTAGCCGTTGAATATTCCGAAACAACTATGAAATTGTTTGATAATATTAAAAATAAATTTAACCCTGATTACGCGGATTATCCAATCAATTTTGCCTTCTAAACTCGACAGATGTAACTTATTACGGGAGATTCCTTGAATATGTTCCCCTGCTAAAAATAGAAAAATCACGACATTTTATGAAAATATTTCAGCTATATTTGAAGATCTTCTGAGATTTTTTCACAGACTGACCTTATGCACCATTCTAAAAGACCGTGCTACAACAAAATGACTGTAAACAAAAACAGACAACTTTCATTCGAACGACCTGTTATTTTAACTAAATTTGAAACGCCTTTTAATTGAATTTGAAAATGGAAATATTAGGAAACGAACAACATAAAATTATTCACGGAGACGCTTTGGAAGCATTAAAAACACTTCCTGACGACTCTGTTGACTTAATTTTTGCTGACCCACCTTACAACATTGGCAAAAACTTCAACGGACACATTGAAAAGTGGAAAACTGAAGAAGCCTACCTTGACTGGTGTTACGAATGGCTAGACTTGTGCATACAAAAACTTAAACCAAACGGTAGTTTTTATGTAATGACAGCGACACAGTTTATGCCATTTTTCGACATTTATCTTCGCAAAAAGTTAGACATACTTTCCCGACTTGTTTGGTATTACGACAGTTCCGGTGTTCAAGCTAAAAAATACTACGGTTCGATGTATGAGCCAATCTTGTTTTGCGTAAAAGACAAAAACAACTACACCTTTAACACGAATGACATTTTAGTAGAAGCCAAAACAGGAGCAAAACGTAAACTTATTGACTATCGCAAAGCAGTTCCAACAGTTTACAATTCAGAGAAAGTTCCGGTAATGTTTGGGAGTTTGCAAGGGTTCGTTATCGTATGGATGAATACGAAAATCACCCGACACAAAAACCAATCGCTTTACTCGAAAGAATTATCAAAGCAAGTTCAAACGAAGGAGATTTAGTTATAGACCCATTCTCGGGAACATTTACCACTTGCTTCGTTGCAAAAGAACTTGGCAGAAATTCCATTGGTATAGAACTTCAAGACGAGTATGTAAAAATCGGTTTGCGGAGATTACAGTTAGCTAATGAGTTTAAAGGCGAAAAATTAGAAAAAGAAATTCGCTCCTTTGAAACACAAAAGATTGCAAACATTAATCAACAAACATTATTTGAACCTAATGGAACACATATTCACGCAAAACATTAAACAAGTTTTACAAAGTCACTTCGGAGATTTAGCTGAAGATGTATTCAATAATAGCTATTTGATTCGCTACATAAATTTAAAAACGAGATCGGCAAATAAAGGATCAAAATCAAGGGGGAGTTTTCACCCTCTTGCAGTTTTATATGTTCTTATTGAAGATTACATTTTAAAAGGATTCGATATAAATGACAGTTATAAAGATTATGATGGGGCGACTTTCACAGCAATAAAATCGAGAGCTACCGAATTGCCATTTTGCAAAAAAATTCAAAACCACTCTTTCAACAATAGAGTAAACTCAGAATTTGAGAAGTTTTTTAAGGAAGAAATTGAACTCATTCCAGTTATTAGAAATCTTGAAACAAAAAAATATTGGATTAATGAGAACTTACTTCGAGTAAAAGAACAGAATATTGCAAAAGCGGTAATTGAGATAATCAACTCCTATTTTGCGGCAAAGCAAGAAGCTTTTATGAGTTTTATTAAAGCTTGTGAAGAACTTCAAAAGTTTGAAGAAGATAAAACTAAGAACATTGAAGATTTTATTATTGGTTTATTAGCCCCAAATGTTGATGCTAGACTATTTGAAATCGTGAGCTATTCGATTTTAAAATTCCATTATCACAACCAAAACATTATTTGGGGATTTGAGATGGATAATTTAACAACTGAATCCTTACAGTTATATAAAACAGGTAGAACAAATGCAAACGATGGTGGAATTGATTTTGTAATGAAGCCATTAGGTAGATTTTTTCAAGTCACTGAAACAATAGACTTTAAAAAATATTTCCTTGACATTGACAAAATTCAAAAATATCCGATTTCATTTGTAATCAAATCAGAAGAAAGCACAGAAAATTTACTTCAAAAAATAAAAGACAATGCAAACAAAACCTACTCAATAAAATCTATCGTCGAGAAATATATGAGTTGCATTGAAGAAGTAATCAATATACAAACTTTACGTGAGAGATTTAATATCGCAAATCAACAAGGGTATCTAAAACCTATACTTGACGAAATAATTTTACAAAGTAAGGTTGAATTTAATTATGACGACTCGGACACAGACGATGACGAAGAATAGAAGAACGGCACATAACAGCTAAGATTTCCATTGGGCATCGAAGAAGCCAACAATGAAACTTTTATTGAATCCTTTGCAAACTCTGGACAGGCTCCCAATTATATTACGTTCACTATAGGAATTACGAAGTAAAAATATAAAGCTATACAAGAGGCAATTAAGGTCTCTTTTTTTTAAGTCTATTTTTAATTGATTTTTATGGTCATTAAAGAAAATTACGTTTTTATCATACTTTAAAGGTCTAGTAAAAGCTTAATCTGGGTTTAAAACATAAATATTTTAAAAAAAAACATAAAATTCAAACAAATAAATGTTTTTTTGGCATAATTATTTCATATAAAAAAATAATTTCTGCAGAAATTATTTTTTCCATATTATTAAAACCAAAAAATTATGTCAAAATTAAATATAAACAACAGTGAGTGGCTAGAACTTGTTTTTGAAGGTAAAAACAAAGCATACGGAGCTTATCAATTACGTAAACAAGATAACAGTACTAGTACTAAAGCTTTTTTAAGTGGCCTCTTCCTTCTTACAGGCATTGCCATTTTACCTATCATTTTAAGTTCGTTTAAGGAGAAACCTCCCATCATCTGCCCTTCTAATGATTTAGGTAACATCATCATTACAGAGGTTCATCTACCTAAAAAGAAGAACAAAAAAAAATTGAAAAACAACTCAAACAAATTAGAAAAGCAGACATTATAGCTCCTAAAACTTATGATTTAATCAATCCAAAAGTTGTTAAATCTACAGAAACAACTGAAAACAATTTAACAAAACCTGATGATGTAGGCAAAAACATTTCAGAAAATTCATTGGCGTTACAGGGAAATATAGCTGGTGATCCGAAAGGAAATACTAACGAGTCTACTCCTTCTTTTATTAGTGCTATTCCTCCAATTCCAGAAACACCATTAACTCCCGGTATTTTAGAGAAAAGTCCCGAATTTCCGGGAGGCATAAATGCTTTTATAAAAATTGTAAGTAGCCGTTTTCAGACACCTGAAATAGAAGAAAGCAATACTATTAAAATATTGGTTTATTTTGTAGTAGAACCAGATGGAAGCATTACCAATATATCGGTTCCTAGAAGTCCTGGTTTTGATTTAGACAAGGAAGCTATACGTGTTCTTAAATCAATTAAAACAAAATGGGAACTCGGTATTTATCAAGGTCAAGCCGTTAGAACTCAATACTCACTACCTATTACCATTCAGATTAATTAATAATGTTAAAAGGCTGTCCAAAAAGATGGTAGGCTTATCATTTCAACCAGCGTAAGAATCTAGAGCTCTGCTCGAACAAGCGAATCAAATCAAATAATATTGATTATAAGACCTTCTCCTTACGCTGGAGTAACAACGTTGCCTTGATTTTATTTTTCGGACAGCCTCTTTTTCATACATTTTAAAAGATGAATAGAAAAGGTTCTTGTAGTTTTATAAATAAGACTCCATAACCCTATAATATAATTGATAAAAAATATTGTTATAGCAAAATCAATGAGGTAATTTATTTTTTAACAACCCATATAGAAAAGTTCCTAACAAAGCTCCTAAAAGAACTATAAAAATAGCAGGAATTCCAGTTCCTAATAATATAAAAATAGGACCAGGACAAGCCCCTACTAAAGCCCAACCTAATCCAAATATAATCCCTCCTAATAGATAACGGGTTATAGAAATATTTTTATCTGGAATTAAAATAGGTTGCCCTTCAATATCTGCCATTTCTTTTTTCTTAATAAATTGTATACCCAATACACCTACTAAAATAGCTACTGAAATAATACCATACATGTGGAATGATTGAAACATAAACATTTCATAAATACGATACCATGACACCGCTTCTGCTTTTGTTAAAACTATTCCGAAAAGCAATCCAACTGCAAAAAAACGTAGTAATTTCATATATTTAAAAAAGTAAAGGTAAAACAAAATGAGCCATGATAAGCCCTCCTAAAAAAAAGCCAATTACAGCTATTAGAGAAGGTAACTGTAAATTACTCAATCCTGATATAGCATGACCTGAAGTACACCCTCCTGCATAAGGTGTTCCAAATCCAATCAAAAAACCACCTAGTAATAGCAAAAAGAATCCTTTATAAGTTAATACAGAATCTAAGCTGAATAGTAAATCTGGTAAATATTTACCATTAGGGGCATCAATCCCCATTTTTTGTAATTGTACAATAGTTTCAGGATTGATTTCTACATTATGTGTTCCTCCTAAAAAATGAAAAGCTATATAACCTCCAACGATAGATCCTAATACCACCGCCAAATTCCATTTTTGTTCTTTCCAATCAAAATTAAAATATTCCGCAGTCTTTTTGGCTCCCGTTATTGAACATATTGTTCTTAAATTTGAAGACATTCCAAAAGTCTTTCCTAAATAAGTCAACAATAACATAACCAGACCAATTAACATACCTGAAATTGCCCAATGCCAAGTTTGTGTCAAAATTTCCATTGATTCTATTTTTATGCAAAAATAACAGAAATGACAAATTAACAAAGAAGAAGTTGCAAAAATCAAAAAGCACCCTTTTGAGGTGCTCTTTATGAAATTTAAGATAACTCTTTTATTAACCCAACCAATATAATGAAAAAGAAATATCTATACTCAAACAATTAAGCTTGAATTAAAATTTCGGTACAAAATTAAGCTTATTTTTTTCAAAAAAACAAAGCTTTTAAATAAAAAGAGCGCTTTTGTTATGCGCTTTTGTTTTTATATTTGTATAAAAATTCAAATAATGAAAAAACTATATTTTTTATTCCTGACAAGCTTTTTGTTCCTAAACAGTTGTATTAGCACACGAAATACTATTCGTAATATAGATAATAATGTGGCAGGTCCTTCATTAAATGAAAAACAGAACAGTTTTATTATAACGAAAAATGCTACAGACAAAAAATATGCTTTTACTGAGTTTTATCCTGTAAATGTAGGATTTACCTCAATAGAAGATGGGGAAAACAACCAAAAACGTTTTTTAAATGCTTTAGCAGGTCCAAAAGGAGAAAATATTTCATATAAACTTATAGAGTCTTGCTGCCCTTTCCCTACTAACAGGGCAGATATAGGAGCTGGTATGTTAGATATTTATGAAATTACATATCCTCGGACAGTCAAAACCTGTGAATTTATATTTAAATAAATTTGAAAGAGGTGAATTAATGATTCCTGTAGGTTTTTCAGCTAAGAAATAACATTTTTATTCTATTAAAAAAGCTGTTTTAAAAATATTGTATTGATTTTATAATATAATCAACCTCAAGTAAAAAAATGGAGAACCAACATTCTGTATTTTTTATTTATCTAAATAAATTATAGGATTTTTCTGAAGTTGATTAAACTAAGTGAATATTTCATAAACAGCTTTTCCTTTATAGTTTTAACAATCTAACACACTACATCCCGTAAGTTAGATAATTATAAACTAGTGTTTTTTGTGCTTCTGTAATTTTAGCTTTTGGAGCCATTCTGTCTACTGTTTTAACCCAACCTGCTTTATCATGCTTTGACACAGGAAATAGCTTATGGCATTTAGCACAATTATTTTCATATAAAGATTTTCCTTCTGCAATTTCTGACGGAAGCTCTATCTTAGCTGTTTCTATATTATTTTGCACAGTAGAAGAAGTTGATATTACTTTTTTGGAGCACGAAAAAGGATTCCGCCTAAACAAATAAATCCTATTATTTTTTTATTAAACATATTTATTTTTTTTAGTTTGGGTAAATATAAAAAATCCCACCTGTTTTCAAGGTAGGATTTTTAAAATATATCTATGTAAATATATTTTTTACTTAATATCCATTAATTCTACATCAAAAATTAAAGTAGCGTTTGGTGGAATTACCCCTCCTGCCCCTTTATCTCCATAACCTAAATAAGAAGGAATTACAAAACGCGCTTTATCGCCCACTTGCAACAAAGCAATCCCTTCATCCCAACCTTCTATTACGTAGCCTTTTCCTAATGGAAATTCTATAGGTTGTTTTCTTTTATAAGAAGAATCAAACACCTGACCATTTTCTAAAGAGCCTTGATAATGCACTGATACTGTACGCCCTTTTTCTGCTTTTTTACCTTCTCCTTTTTGGATAATTTTATAACGTAAACCACTTTCTGTCTTTTCAAAACCAGCTGATAACTTATCTACTGATTCTTCAGCTAAACGTTTGGCTTCTGCTATTCTTTTTCACGAGCTCCTTCAAAAGTACGAAAAGCTTCAATAGCATTCCATTCTTTCGCTTCAGTTCCTACACGAACAATCTCAATCGATTCCATTACATCATCTTGTACAACTAGATCCACGACATCTTGCCCTTCTACAACATGACCAAAAACAGTATGTTTACCATCTAACCAAGGCGTTGCAACATGTGTAATAAAAAACTGAGAACCATTAGTACTGGACCTGCATTAGCCATAGACAACACACCGGGAGCATCATGTTTTAATGAAGGATGAAATTCATCATCAAATTTATAACCTGCATCACCTGTTCCTGTACCCAGAGGACATCCTCCTTGTATCATAAAATCAGGAATAACACGATGAAACTTTAATCCATCATAATATTTCTGACCTTGCGATTTAACTGAGTTCTCTAGATTCCCTTCTGCTAAACCAACAAAGTTACCTACAGTTCCCGGAGTTAAGTCATGTGTTAATTTCACTAGAATAGCTCCTTTGGAAGTATTAAATTTTGCGTAAATACCGTCTTGCATCACTTTATTTTATTAAATTTGAGAAACAAAATTACAATTTTATATTCAAATGGACATCAAAATAATTAGCTATGATTCAAAATATAAAGAAGATTTTATTCGACTTAATAAAGCGTGGCTAGAAGAATATTTTTACATAGAACCACACGATATTGCTACGTTTGAAAACATAGAGCGAGATATTATTGAAAAAGACGGCACTATCTTTTTTTGTTTGGTTAACAATCAAGTTGTAGGCACCGTAGCAATGATTAAAACGGATCCTATTACTTACGAACTAGCAAAGATGGCTGTGGATAAAAATTTTCAAGGAATGAAATTAAGTTCTTCATTAATGCGTACTTGCATTGATTATGCTATTTCTCAAAAAGCAAAAAAAATATTTCTTTTATCAAGTACGAAACTAATTCCTGCTCTTAATTTATACCGAAATTTTAATTTTATTGAAGTTCCTTTAGAAGAAACTGATTACACAAGAGCTGATATACAAATGGAACTTAACTTATAACTATGACAAAATTAAACTATTTAGAAATAAACAGAAAAACTTGGAACGAAAAAACAATTATTCATATTAATTCTGATTTTTATAAAAACAGTTCCTTTTTAAGTGGTAAATCCACATTAAATGATATCGAATTAATGCTTTTAGGAAACATTCAAAATAAAAGTATTTTACATCTACAATGCCATTTTGGTCAAGATTCTATGTCTTTACAACGAATGGGAGCCCAAGTAACAGGCATTGATTTATCTGATAAGGCAATAGAAGCGGCTCAAAGTTTTAATTCCCAATTGGGATTAAATACTAAATTCATTTGTTGTGATGTGTATGAAACACCCAATTATATTAATGAAAAATTTGATATTATTTTTTCTAGTTATGGAACCATTGGTTGGTTACCTGATCTAGATAAATGGGCTAAAATAATTTCTGATTTCCTAAAACCTAATGGTCAATTTATTTTTGTAGAATTTCATCCTTTTGTTTGGATGTTTGACAATAACTTTAAAGAAATAGCATATAATTACTTTAATACAGAAACTATAATTGAAGAAGAAAAAGGAACTTATGGTGATCGCAATTCAGAAATAGAGACTAAAACCATATCATGGAATCATCCAACATCAGAGGTACTAAATGCACTAATTAAAAATGGCCTCCAAGTCAATTCTTTTGATGAATACGATTACTCTCCATACAATTGTTTTAACCAAACCGAAGAATTTGAAAAAGGTAAATTTAGAATTAGGCACCTAGAAAACAAAATTCCAATGCTATTTAGCCTAACTGCTACCAAAATATAAGTTTTTAGATTACAAAATAACCTATCATACAAACATTATAAAAAACTATAGTTAATGAAAAATATATTCATTCCTTCAGACAATGAAGAATTAATAAGTCGTATTGAAAAACTAACTCCTGAAAAACAACCTTTATGGGGCAAAATGACAGTAGATCAGATGATGAAACATTGCATTGCTCCAATAGATGTTGCTACAGGCGATTTAGTTTTAAAAATCCCTTTTTTATGGGTTTATTAGGCCGATTAATAAAAAAAAGAGTGTTAACAAACGAATTTAAAAAGAATAGTCCTACCGCTCCTTCTTTTATTTTTAAAGAAAAATATGATTTTGAAAAAACAAAATTAGAATTAATTCAAAAAACAAGAAATTTTCAAAAAGGAACTAAGATTATCCAACTCAGACAGCATCCTTTTTGGGGTAAATTATCAAATGAAGATTGGAATAAACTTCAATGGAATCATCTAGACCATCACCTAAAACAATTTGGAGTATAATGCAATAAGAAAGTACCTTCTAAAGTTAGTAGAAACTTTGTAACTTTGCTGTTTTTAACTTTTTGAATTACAAAATGCGTATTGACATTATAACTGTTCTACCAGAACTTATGCAAAGTCCTTTTGAAGGATCTATCATGAAAAGAGCCATCCAAAAAGGATTAGTAGAGGTTTATTTTCATAACTTGAGAGATTACACTACAGATAAACGTCGTAGTGTAGACGATTATCAATTCGGAGGTGGTGCTGGTATGGTAATGATGATAGAACCGATTGATAAATGTATTTCCAAATTAAAAGAGGAGCGAACTTATGATGAAGTTATTTACATGACGCCTGACGGAGAAACGCTACGTCAACCTTTAGCCAACAAAATGTCTATGTATGAAAACATTATCATTCTTTGTGGTCATTATAAAGGAGTCGATCAACGTGTACGCGATTTACATATTACAAAGGAAATTTCTATAGGAGATTATGTTTTGAGTGGTGGTGAAATTGGCGCTATTGTCTTATGTGATGCTCTTATTCGTTTAATCCCGGGAGTTTTAAGCAATGAAACTTCCGCTTTAACAGATAGCTTTCAAGATAATTTACTTTCTCCTCCTATCTATACGCGTCCTGCTGAATATAACGGAATGAAGGTACCGGATGTTTTACTTAGTGGACATCAAGCTAATATAGACAGATGGCGAGAAGAAAAAGCATACGAACATACTAAAAACAGAAGACCTGATCTTTTAGAAGATTAATAACAATAAATGCTTTGTGAACTCTTTTTATTTTTAAGTTTCACAAAGCATTATTTATCTATTTTTTCCCTTTAAAATCATTCATAGCATCATAAATTCCAAATATCTTCCCCATAATCCACTCATAGATAGATAATGGAAAAAGACCTTGAGCTAAACGAATAAACCAATAAGGCAATGGCATTGCTAGCATTCGCGTTCTTTTTCTATAGCTAGTATAATTTTTTCAGCAACTCTTTCTGGCTCTAATATAGGTAATAACCTAGATCGAACTCCATCAAACATACCTGTATTAATATAATATGGCATGATAGTCGTTACCGCAACTTCTTTTTTTTGTTGTAATAATTCTAACCGAATACTATCACTCCATCCAACAATTGCCCATTTAGAAGCTACATAAACGGACATTTTAGGACTTGACACCAATCCTGCTGATGAAGCTATGTTACAAATAGCTCCAAAATTTTGAGCCAACATACCCGGCAAGAATGTTAAGGTAATCTGCATAAGTGCCTCCGTATTAACCAATAAAGTACGAGATATTTCATTAGCCGTATGATCTAAAAAATACTTACCAACTATGATCCCTGCATTATTAATTAATATATCTATTACACCTATTTCTTGTTTTATCCGATCCGCCAATACCATTAACTCTTGCATATTAGATAAATCGATGGTATAAACTTTTAATCTAGCCTCAAAGGTTATTAGGTCTTTTTTTAAAATTTTTAATCCTTCTTCATTTATATCCCACACGATTAATTCGGATGCACCACGCTCTAACGCTTTTCTAACCATTATCTTACCTATACCAGAGGCTCCTCCTGTAATAAGCACTTTCTTGTTTTTAAATGATATTTTTGACATTACTATTTCTTTATTATGAATTAACCTCAGATTGCACGTTAGAAATTTATTTCAAATAAAAGATCTTTGAATCTAAAAAAGCATATCTTATCCTCAATTAGCTTATCTTAAAAGTTCACAATCTTATCATGTATATGACAAGAGAAATAACACAATATTGATAATCTGACTCTTTCCTTTCATCGAAGTGACAAACAAGATGCTAAATTAAAGTTTTTTGGCAGCCCCATCTGCAAGAAAAATTTCTGTGCATATTTTTTTGCCTTTTCATCTTATTCCGAAATATAATTAAGAAGAAAATTATTACTTTGAGTGATTTACAAATTTCCTTTAAGAAAAGAGTCTAACAAAATCACTCAAAGTATTAATAAGTATAAAAACAGGTACGTATTTTTCTTTAAAAAGCTCTGTACCACTTATCTATTCCTAATGCAAAACCAACCGAAGTATTTGGTGCTAAACTAAGTACACTTGAAAGATTCGTATTCGTAGTTCCTATGACTACATTATAAGCAGATCCTCTATGAATTACTACTACATCACCATATTTATGTCCTGCTGTAATAGCATTAGCAACTGTTGGAAGTATAAAATCGGCTAAAGTCGTATTAGATTGACTATTTCCTGACCAATTTGCATCGTACTCTTCATAAGTTGTTAAATCAGCAGGCAAAGTGTATGGAAATGCGCCTGCACACGTACATGTATTAGGCGTATATCTTTTTCATTTACTTTTGTAACTAAATCCCCATTATTATCAACTACCAAATTTTTTGTTCCATCACCTGTTGTAGATGTTGCCGAAACACTGGCTCTTTGCTGTGTTAAGCGAATTGGAGGAGTCATTAAAGCACCTGAATTAAGTTCTAATCTTCTGGAAGGTGTTGCTGTCCCTATTCCTACATTTCCTGCATTTGTAATCCTCATTCTTTCATTAAAAAAAGGAGTTGAAGCTGTTCCTGTAGAAAAAATTATAGATTTTGTATTGTTTGCATTGGCTATGTGCATATCTTGTCCACTTCCTATATAAGACACGTCATTTGCTCCTCCGATGTTATAAGCCGTAGGAAAATTAAATCCTGAATTATTAATCCCCATCCAGACAAAACCCGTAGTAGCCGTACCATTATTAGCTGTGGCAGAATACCCACTCTGAGCCTGAGTACCTGTACTAGTATTTTGAACATTATATTGGAAAAAATCATTAATATTACCTGTAGCATTTACGACTGTTTGAACTCCTGTAACACCCGCCGAAACATCAAGTTTAGTTGTAGGAGAAGCTGTTCCGATTCCTAGATTCCCATTATTCAACAATCGCATTCGTTCTGTATAAGCATTGGACAAATAATCTCCTGATGCCGTTGAATTGGTTCTAAAAGCAAGACCGTTTTCAACACCCGCAGCGTTAATATAACCTGTATTCCCATCATGAGAGATAGAAACAGCGTCCCAATCAGCTAAAGCTCTTACCGAAATTCCACTTACTGCCGCTCCTCCATTGTTAACTTGAAGTTTACTTAATGGACTATTAGACCCAATCCCTACATTGCCTGCACTTGTAACTCTCATACTTTCGGTATTATTAGTACGGGTTACAAAATCAACAGCATCTGTAGTACCCACAAAATTAGTTGACGCAGAGGTACCTGCATTACCTGTTAATGTCCACTGAGAAGAACCTGAAGTAGCCTGACTTGTTAACAACAACCAACTGGATCCATTCCAGTAATAAAAAACTGGCACCACATTATTAGGAGCTGTCCCTGTGGTTGCTGTATTATATACAATAGTACCTGCTACAGGTGCACCTCCTCCTTGCGGATTAACTACTGGAGCTGATAAATTTGAAGAGGTTAAAGCTACTTGAGGAGGTAAAAAACCATTCGTAGAAGAGCTTATATCTAATGCCCCTCTAGGAAACTCTGTTCCTATTCCTACTTGACCGAAAGAATAAGCTGAAACAAACAAACAAAACAACGTTTTAAACAATCTTATGCCCATACAATTATTTTTTTTAATATTTCACAAAAATAACCATTAAAAATTATGATATATACATATTTTAATAAAAACACATCAAATAATTTTAATTTTAACCTTATAAAACACAAAAAACTATCAATGAACACATTACATAAGTAAAGTATTACAAAAAAGAACCTATTCTTTATTTTCAACATCTCTTTCGCTTTAATTCAGTTCAACTTTTATTTCCTTTTTCAAGAAAAGTAACAACTTGTTTATTTTAAATAACTATAAAAAAACAGCCAATAAAGCTGTTTTTATAATTTAATTCATAACCATAACATCAAAATAAAACTGACCTGCCCAGCAAGATACTGCTCCATTTCCAAGGGTGTCATTTCTTGTTATATTAACCGTAATAGAAGATTGCGATTTTGCCGCATAATTTAAAGAAAACGTATCGGGATATCCACTATTATTAAGCGCGTTAAATATAATTCCTTTTGGAACAAATGGTAATTGTGGCGAAAAATTATATCTAACCTGCAATCTTTCTGCATATATCGGAAAGCTTGCACTAGAAGTTTGCTTTGACAAAACAGTCCAAGTTACAGTAGTATTTACTCCACTTATAGTTGTTGTAAAAGAACCCGTTGAATTAACAGATACATTAGCACATATAGGTATTACCATACCTTGAAATGCGGAAATTAAAGGCAGATTACTTGATTGCCAAGTTGCATTACCATTTGCATCTGAAACAAGCATTTTGCCACTTCCTTCAGTTCCATCCGCGATTCTTAATGCTGGAGAAGTAGTACTACTGATATGTAATTTTGTTGTAGGATTATTAGTTCCTATTCCTACATTTCCTGCATTTGTAATCCTCATTCTTTCATTAAAAAAAGGAGTTGAAGCTGTTCCTGTAGAAAAAATTATAGATTTTGTATTGTTTGCATTGGCTATGTGCATATCTTGTCCACTTCCTATATAAGACACATCATTTGCTCCTCCGATGTTATAAGCCGTAGGAAAATTAAATCCTGAATTATTAATCCCCATCCAAGCAAAACCTGTAGTAGCCGTACCATTATTAGCTGTAGCAGAATACCCACTCTGAGCCTTATTACCAGTACTGGTATTTTGAACATTATATTGGAAAAAATCATTAATATTACCCGTCGTATTCAAAACGGTTTGAACTCCTGTAACCCCCGCCGAAACATCGAGTCTAGCTGCTGGAGAATCCGTTCCGATTCCTAGATTCCCATTATTCAACAATCGCATTCGTTCTGTATAAGCATTTGACAAATAATCTCCTGATGCCGTTGAATTGGTTCTAAAAAGCAAGACCGTTTTCAACACCCGCAGCGTTAATATAACCTGTATTCCCATCATGAGAGATAGAAACAGCGTCCCAATCAGCTAAAGCTCTTACCGAAATTCCACTTACTGCCGCTCCTCCATTGTTAACTTGAAGTTTACTTAATGGACTATTAGACCCAATCCCTACATTGCCTGCACTTGTAACTCTCATACTTTCGGTATTATTAGTACGGGTTACAAAATCAACAGCATCTGTAGTACCCACAAAATTAGTTGACGCAGAGGTACCTGCATTACCTGTTAATGTCCACTGAGAAGAACCTGAAGTAGCCTGACTTGTTAACAACAACCAACTGGATCCATTCCAGTAATAAAAACCCGGTACCACATTATTAGGAGCTGTTCCTGTCGTTGCCGTATTATATACAATAGTACCTGCTACAGGTGCACCTCCTCCTTGCGGATTAACTACTGGAGCTGATAAATTTGAAGAAGTTAAAGCTACTTGAGGAGGTAAAAAACCATTGGTTGAAGAATTTATCTCCAATGCTCCTCTAGGAGACTCTGTTCCTATTCCTACTTGACCGAAAGAAGAGATTGAAATAAACAATAATAATGTTTTAAGTAATTTTGTATACATATAGCAATTTTTAAATTATACCACAAAAATACTTTTTCATATCATAAAACACGTAAAAAAAAACAATATTTAACAACATATCAACCTATCTATCAATAATATATAAAAAAAACCACAATTTAATTGGTTAGATCCGTAAATTTTAGCCCCCTTTTTTTCAACTCAAATTCTGTATCAAACCCGGATTATTCATTAAGAATTTATTACAAATAATAAAGACCTTTGAATCTAAAAATATCCTTTTTTACTCTCAATTAGATTCTCTTAAAAATACATAATCTATCCTGTATACAACGAGAAAAGACATAATTATGGATAATATGACTTCTACCTCTGATCGAAGAGACAAAGAACAGATTAAATTATACCTTTTCTTCCACATCTACAGTAAAAAATTGCCGTATATCTTTATTACCTTTGCCTTTTCATCTTCAGCACAAAGTTTAATACGGGATCTGCGTTAGACGCAACGTTATCTTTATCAGTAAGTAAAAATAGAAGGTCTAATTGGACTTTAATCATTAAATTGATCAACCTCACATCAATACATTTCAAAATATATTGAAAACAAATTCTTTATAAATAGAATTGTCATTTTAAAACATAATAATTATCTTTGCGCTCTAATTTGACCAACCTCTGGCGAGAATCGTGCATGTTGCTCAGGTTTTAACTTATAATTTCTATAAAAATGTCAAGTTTATTAGATTTCGTAAACAACGAATTAGTTGCAAAAAATGATTTTCCTTCATTCAAAGCGGGTGATACTATCACTGTGTACTATGAAATTAAAGAGGGTGAAAAAACAAGAACTCAGTTCTTCAAAGGAGTAGTAATCCAAAGAAGAGGTACTGGTGCAACTGAGACTTTTACAATCCGTAAAATGTCAGGAGCTGTAGGTGTTGAGCGTATCTTCCCTATCAACATGCCAGCGTTACAAAAAATCGAAGTTAACCAAAAAGGTAAAGTTCGTAGAGCTCGTATCTTCTACTTCAGAAACCTTACTGGTAAGAAAGCTAAAATCAAAGAAAGCCGTAAATAATCTTTCTTTAACCAATAGAAAAGCTCCGAAATTCGGGGCTTTTTTATTTTTAAAAGACTCAAAACTAAACACAGATAAACATTGTTATAACACTAATTAGCACAAATTATTAGCGAATTTGTGAATCTGAGGCAAAAAAATTGCAATTACAGTATCAATAACAATTTCAAAACCCACATAAACACTTAAAACTTTCCTTATTACGATTGTCCCCTTGAGGGGACTATAGGGGTGTAAAACTTTCAACTAACACAAATTACACCCAATACAGAACAATTTAATTTTAAAAAAACACAGAGGATCACTGATGACACAGATGAACATTGTGATTAGAAGAATTTCATGAATGGGCACGAATTGTTATCAAAGCTGTGGTAAAAAATTGCAATTGTAAGTATCAATAACAATTTCAAAACCCACATAAACACTTAAAACTTTCCTTATTACGATTGTCCCCTTGAGGGACTATAGGGGTGTAAAACTTTCAACTAACACAAATTACACCCAATACAGAACAATTTAATTTTAAAATAAAACACAGAGGATCACTGATGACACAGATGAACATTGTGATTAGAAGAATTTCACGAATGGGCACGAATTGTTATCGAAGCTGTGGTAAAAAATTGCAATTACAGTATCAATAACAATTTCAAAACCCACATAAACACTTAAAAATTTCCTTATTACGATTGTCCCCTTGAGGGGACTATAGGGGTATAAACCTTCAACTAATACAAATTACACACAAATTAGAACAATTTAATTTTAAAAAAAACACAAATGTTCACCGATGACACAGATGAACATTGTGATATAAAGAATTTCACGAATGGGCACGAATTGTTATCAAAGCTATGGTAAAAAAACAGCTACCGAATGACACAGATACTTAAAACCAACTACCGCTAAACAAACATTTAACTAATATCCTCCCAGTATGTCATGCTGAGGCACGAAGCGTCTAAAACAAGATTGAAGTGTAAAGCGGATTTATTAAAAATATTGTGCTCAATAATTTTTTATAAATCATTTTTTTACTTTAGTAATGATAAACTAAAAAGAATCACTTTATTTTGAAATTATCACTAGGACATAGTTTATAAAACTATTTGTATAAATAAAAATGTGTTGCGTATATTTGTGAATTGTGCGAAATAAACTAAAAACAGAACATCATTGAAAGACATTTTAAAAGAAATATTAGACACTAGTAATTTAGGGAATCAAACTAATGATAATAAATTAGTGCTTGAAAAAAAGGATAATACTATTGAATGTAAAATAATTAATGAAAGTAAAAATTTAAGTCATATAATAGTTGAGATTAATAAAAAAAATAATGTAACCATTATAAGACCTATAAACACCATAATTGAATCTTATTACTATTTCGAACCAAAATATGACATTAAAGAATTTATATTTGAGGACTTAGAAATTGAAATTGATGAATTAGATTCTGGTGGATATGGTGTTTATGGTTTACCCGAAGGATTTACTAAAACGATAGCTTATGGACTAGGCTTAGAAAAAAAATATAAGATATTACTAAATACAATTCAAAAATATTGTAAGGATTGTCAAAAGATAAGGATTTCAGAGGGTAATAAAACTTCATTAAACTCTAACGAATTAATTATTAACCATTCTGATTTTGACAAAATTAGAAGAGGTTTAGACAGAAATCAGGAATTATTCTACAGAGAAGGGCAAATTGCTAAAGAGTCTTTTATTCACGACAATATTTTTACTTATATCGATTCTGAAAAATTTCCTAATTTAAAAATACCCTCAAGAAAAGATGTAATTTATAAAGTATTGAGAAATACTGATTACTCCAAAATTACAAATGGTGATAAAAATACTTTATCACAATTAAAAGACACTACTGATTTAAGTTACTTGACTGTATTAATGAATGAATTTGAAGAAAAAATAAAAGGAAATCATCAAGAATCTGCTTATCAATTATTTTTTGAACAAAATCCTTTACTTCTAACTTTTTTTTCAGGTTCTCCATTTGTTACTTTTAAAAATCAGGCATATGTTGGTGGTAAATCATTCGATAATTCGAACGGACAATATCCAGACTTTCTCCACAAAAATAAACTAACAAATAATACTTTTATTATAGAAATAAAAACGCCAACCACATCCTTACTAGATAAAACACCATATAGAAATACAGGTGTTTACAATCCGTCAAAAAATTTATCGGGTTCTATAACTCAGTTATTAACTCAAAAATACCAATTAGAAACTGATATTTCAAACCTAATAAAAAATGCTGAAGATAGAAATATTGAAGCATATAACGTTCAATCTTTATTAATAATAGGAAATTTAAGTACACTTAAATCTAAAGATATGATACGCTCATTTGAGTTATTCAGAAACAATCAAAGTAATTTAAGAATAATGACATATGATGAATGTTTAGAACTTTTAAAAACCTTTACTTCATTGTTAAGCAAAAATATAGATATAGTTGAAGATTAATATTTTTACTTCACACAATAGGCAGTAATTATATCAAAATTGGAAAATATAAACTTCAAAAATAGAATTATAAGTATCCAACCCGAAAATGGGTTAGAACTTGATGAATCATTCCTAATTAGAATTGAACCAGAACATCAAAGAGGTGGAATAAATAAAAAATCAAAGATTTTAATAACTAACACATTTGAATTTTATTGCTTGATAAATCTTCATGAATATGGTGTGAAAAATGGATTCAATTTTTATTTATCAGGAAACATCCCTTTTCATTTAAAAACATATTTTGAAAAAATAAATTCTGACAGTATTTCTCTAGAATTAAGTTATCAAATTTTTGAAATAGCTAAATTAAATAGATATAATGGTATCTTTGACGTTTCTTTTAAAAAGGGGAAATGAATTTCAAAGTTATTATATCAATTTTGACATACTAGAAAATAATATTTTATTAAATTTTGAAAATTCTTTTTTGAATGCGAAAAAGAATTTAAAGTATGGATTAATAGCTTTTCTAATGATTTATATACTTGGATAGATTCATTAAATACTAATTATCTAGATTTATTGCAAAAAGGTATTTTTAGTTTTGAAATTGAATACAATTAATAACCACTGCTAACATACAGTTTGCCATATGCAGTTAAAAGCCTATTTAAAGTTTGTTTTGCACTTGCAAACTTTTATCTTTAACTAATACTTCAACACCCCTATAGTCACCTCAAGGAGACAATCCTAAAAACATACTTTTGGTAACAACAAGAGAAATTAGCACAAAGGCATTAGGGAATTGTACTAAGTATTCACCCAAACCACAACTTGAATTTAGAATTCAGAAAAGAGTGAAGAGCCATTAGGCAATAGCTCCGAAAAATACCCATTATCTAAAACTTGAAACAAAATAGCGAAAAAGGCAATAGCCATTAGGCAATAGTACCAAGCGTTTCCGTTTTACCGACCTTGAAACTTGAAACAAATTAGCAAAAAGGCAATAGCCATTAGGTAATAGTACCCCACTAACCGCTACTTGAAACCTGAAACAAATAAACCCATAAACTTATAAACATACAAACTCCTAAACTCTCCCCTATAATTTTCCCAAAATCACATTTTACCCCTCCCCTAATTTTCAAATTCATAAAAATCAACCTCAGCCCCTAATTTCAAAAAAGATTTCGGGCTGATTTTCTTATATTTGTGTTCGAAAATAAAACATACCATATAATGTCTAATAAATCAACGATTCATTACACCTTAACGGATGAAGCTCCTATGCTGGCTACCCATTCGTTTTTACCTATAGTACAAGCGTTTACCAAATCGGCTAATATTGATATCCAAATTCGCGATATCTCTTTGGCGGGGCGTATTTTAGCTAACTTCCCTGAATTTTTAACAGCAGAGCAACGCATTGCAGATGCTTTGACAGAACTAGGAGAATTAGCTACTACACCTGAGGCTAACATCATCAAGTTACCCAACATTTCGGCTTCTATCGTACAATTAAAAGAAGCAATTGCTGAGTTACAAGCGCATGGTTTTGCGGTGCCTAACTTCCCAGAAGAGCCACAAAACGACGACGAAAAAAACATCAAAGCTAAATATGCTAAAGTATTAGGTTCGGCGGTGAATCCTGTGTTACGTGAAGGAAACTCGGACCGTCGTGCTCCTAAAGCAGTTAAAAACTATGCGAAAGCAAATCCGCACCGTATGGGCGTTTGGGCATCAGATAGCAAAACTTCGGTGGCGCACATGAATGCTGGCGACTTCTACGGAACAGAAACTTCCACTACAGTAGAAAATGCCGGTAAATTCCGTATCGTTTTCAATGGTGCTGATGGTTCATCAAAAGTTTTAAAAGAT
This sequence comes from Flavobacterium davisii, assembly GCF_019565505.1. Lineage (GTDB taxonomy): Bacteria > Bacteroidota > Bacteroidia > Flavobacteriales > Flavobacteriaceae > Flavobacterium > Flavobacterium davisii. The sequence continues at coordinate 2,754,865 of NZ_CP067378.1, read as the reverse complement.
TTTTCTCCTTTAAAAGCAGGTGAAGTTATCGACTCTTCGGTAATGAATCTTTCGGCTTTAAAAGCTTTTGTTAAAGAAGCTATCGCTGAAGCTAAAGAGAAAAACGTATTGTTATCAGCGCACTTAAAAGCGACAATGATGAAGGTTTCTGACCCCATTATTTTTGGTGCTATCGTAGAAACTTTCTTCGCCGATGTTTTTGCCACTTATGCGGATACATTCAAATCATTAGATATTAATCCTAACAACGGTTTACAAGATTTATACGCTAAAATTGCGGGTCACGCTCAAGAAGCTGAAATCAAATCGGCTATTGATACGGCTTTAGCAAACGGACCGCGTGTGGCTATGGTAAACTCGGATAAAGGCATCACGAACTTCCACGTTTCTTCAGATGTGATTGTAGATGCTTCGATGGCCGCGTTAGCGCGTAGTGGCGGTAAAATGTGGAACAAGGAAGGTAAAGAAGAAGATACGGTTTGTATTATCCCAGACCGTACCTATGCAGGTTTTTACCAAGCGGTTGTAGATGATATGATTGCTAACGGTGCTTTAGACCCAAAAACAATGGGAACTGTTCCTAACGTTGGTTTAATGGCGCAAAAAGCGGAAGAATACGGTTCGCACGATAAAACTTTCCAAATCGATGCTAACGGAACTGTAAATGTAGAAGATGAAAACGGAAACGTTTTATTAACTCAAAAAGTAGAAGCTGGTGACATTTTCAGAATGTGCCAAACCAAAGATGCTCCTATTCAAGATTGGGTTAAATTAGCAGTTACTAGAGCACGTTTATCTGATACTCCAGCTATTTTCTGGTTAGATAAAGGTCGTGCTCACGATAGCCAAATGATTCAAAAGGTAGAGAAATATTTACAAAACCACGATACTACTGGTCTTGACATTCGTATTATGGATGTAAAAGACGCCATGACAGAAACATTAAAAAGAATTCGTGAAGGAAAAGATACTATCTCAGTTTCAGGTAACGTATTACGTGACTATTTAACCGATTTGTTCCCTATTTTAGAATTAGGAACTTCGGCTAAAATGTTATCTATCGTGCCTTTAATGAATGGCGGTGGTTTATTTGAAACTGGTGCAGGAGGTTCGGCTCCTAAACACGTAGAGCAATTCGTGGAAGAAGGTTATTTACGTTGGGATTCTTTAGGAGAATTCTTAGCATTACAAGCTTCTTTAGAGCATTTAGCACAAACACAAAACAATGCTAAAGCACAAATTTTAGCCGATACTTTAGATGAAGCAAATGCTTTATTCTTAGCTAACGACAAATCGCCTGCACGTAAAGTGGGTGAAATTGACAACAGAGGTTCACACTTCTACCTGTCGTTATACTGGGCACAAGCTTTAGCAAATCAATCGAAAGATGCTGATTTAAAAGCTACTTTTGCTCCAATTGCAGCGGAAATGACTGCCAACGAAGCTAAAATTGACGCGGAGTTAATTGCTTCTCAAGGAAAAGCACAAGAGATTAAAGGTTACTACCAACCTTCTTTTGAATTGACTGACAAGGCAATGCGTCCGAGTGAGACTTTAAATAGTATTTTAGCTAAATTAAATTAATATTGAGCGACCTTCGGGTCGCTTTTTTTAATTATTCACTCCACGAATTAACAAAGTGATTTCTCTTGCATTGCTACTATTTTTCGAACCAGATTACGCGTTAAAATTTTATTACAAATAAAAACGACTTTAAATCTAAAAAGTAGGCTGTTTTGTGTCCTCGATTAGGTTGTCCTAAAAGGACGTAATCATTTGAATTTAGTTTTTATATTAGAATTCATTGTGAAACAAAATTTTAGAAGAAGCAGTTTCTCTTGTTATCAAAATAACAAACTATAAATAGGTTAATTTACTGCCTTTAGACACCTTTGTCATAATTTATATACAGAATGAGGAAATATTGGCAAGATTATTGGATAATAAAAATTAAATATCTTAATCAAATTATGAAAAAAATCGCTTTAATCCTTTTATCTACTGGATTTGTATTATTTACTAACTGTAAAAAAATGAAACAGGAGCTACTCCAGCTCCACAAGAACAAACAAACGATGTTAGCAACAACTTTACGGGTATGTACAGCGGCACAACGCCTTGCGCTGATTGCCCCGGTATTTACACCCACATTACTTTCAAAAACGATGGTACAGTTGCTAAAAGTACTATGTATTTGGATAGTGATGATACTTCATTAAATGAATACGGTACTTGGACAAAAAACAATGATATCATTGAAGTCAAAATCGAAAATTCTTCTAATGAGTATTATGCTGTAAAACCAAATAATACATTGGTAATGCTAAATAAGGATAAAAAAGAAGTAACTGGTGAGTTAAGTAAAAATTATATCTTCGAAAAAACAGCAGTATACACTACGGCAGAATTAAACGGGATTTATCATACTGAACAATCAGGCAAAGGTTACAACCAAATTTTAGAATTAAAAGCCGATAACGACAGCATTTACAATGTAAAAGTTTCCTTTACTGGAGCTCCTAAAGGTTGTACTTTTGAAGGAAAAGGCCAATTAATTAACAATCAAATTGATTTGGAATTAAACAAAATCAATAAAGATTTAAAAGGTACTATGACTATTTTATTTAAAGATAAAACATCTGCTGAAATTTTTACATCTAAATTTGATGATCGTTTAGCGTTGAATTTCTTCTGTGGTGGCGGTGGAAGTTTAGCAGGTGAATATTGGAAGAAATAAGCCATCGGCTAAAACAAATACTAGAGAGAGGAGTTAATCATTGAGCTATAAAGTAATACGCTTTATCGTTCGCTCCTCTCTTTCCTATTGGATTAAACCCCATTTTTGCATTAGACCCGAGCGTAGCGAATAGACGAAGTAAATCTATTCCACTTTATTTTTCTTCAAATTTAAGCACGTACTCTATTTTATTCATCGAAATAGTTGACTATTTGATCTTCTAAAATTTTCCGTGAGCATTTGAATTTATCATTTTTTTGTTTCACAACGAAGTCTAATATGGAATATGGGTTAAACTTTTTTTGTCTGAAGCGAAAATTTTTCATCCCAAATTTTAGTTCTTTTTGATTTTAAAAGAGTTCTCTATTATTCTATTTTTTCAATATGCTCTGGGCAATCCATTCGAATTTCTACTGATTCTAAAATTTTAGACATCAAGTTACAATGGTGTCCTTCTTCTTTTTAGTATAAAATTGACAGCTAAAACACATGCGATTAACAGATATAATATCTATTTTTTTTAATTGAAAAAGTAAATTTGATAATAATTCCCATACTTGTTCTTTTTGTTTGGTTCTTCAAGTCTTAAAATATTTTGTAAGGGACGTGTAAAACTTTCTGTTTCTTGAACAATGATTTCTCCTTCTTCTGTGATTTTTAAAGCATAACTACGAGCATCTGTAGCATTCTCTTTTTAACAACTAACTTTTTTTGAAATAGTATCTTTACTGCGTCACTAATTGTAGGTTTCGTTACATGAAATTCTTTTGCTAGATAACTTACTGTTGCTTGTTCAGATCTGTGATGTTTTAAAAAAATTAGCAATTGAATTTGAATAGGGCTCAATCCTTTCTTTTTTGATTGTTCCCAAATTAAATAACGCTGTATGGATGCCAATTTATCTAAAGCTGCCATAATTTTTCCATCGACACCTAAATTCTGATTATTTAAATCAAAAATGCTCTTCATAATTAAGTAATTCAGGGATTTTTGACAAAATTAACAATACTATTTTTTTAATTCTCACATAAAATCATAAAATTAACTAGGAACTTTTTTTATGAATATTAAATAGGGTATTTTGTTTAATTTCATATTCTTTCTTATAAATCCAAATGCTATATTAAACTCAAATAAATTAAACATAAGATGTATATCTATTACAGATAAAATATAAAAGAAGTATTTTTTTGATATTTAACATAATAGGACTGCATCTATAAAAAAATCCTATGTCTTTTCATCTTATTTATCCTTTTATCTATATTATATAGCTTATTATTTATATTAACTATCTCTCTTTAAAAAAGATAATTAATATAAAACGGAACGAAATCTTTGTTTTTTTTAAAACTAATTTAAATCATAGTGGAATGGTAATATTTTGGTAAATTTGATCTAAAAAAAAGAGTCTAACTATTTAAAAATTAAAAAACAAACATACAATGAATTTAAAAAGCATATTCCTCTTATTTCTTATTCTGCACAGTCCATTTCTTTTTAGTCAACAAAAATTTACCATCAGCGGTGTTATATCTGAAGCTAAAACGAATGAAACTATAATTGGTGTAAACTTACAGGTTGAAGGGACTTCTATAACTTCTTTTACTAATGAATATGGTTTTTTTCTATTACATTACCAGAAGGAACTTATAATTTGATTGTCAGTTCTGTTGGTTTTAAAGCAGAACGCCAAAAATTTGAGTTAAAGGGCGATTTAAAACTAAATTTTCAATTGGAAGAAGAAAACAAACAATTAAAGGAAATTCTAATAACTGACACTAAGCAAAAAGCCAATATACGCAAACCTGAAATGAGTGTTAATAAGTTAAACATTCAAACGATTAAACAGATACCTGCTGTATTAGGGGAAGTAGATGTAATCAAATCTCTTTTATCATTACCCGGTGTTACAAATGCAGGAGAAGGGCAGTCTGGTTTTAATGTTCGAGGTGGTGGAGCTGACCAAAACTTAGTTTTATTAGATGAAGCTACTGTATATAATGCTTCTCATGTTTTTGGGTTCTTTTCTGTATTTAATCCAGATGCAATTAAGGATTTAAAACTTTACAAGGGAGGGATTCCTGCAAAATATGGCGGCAGAGCATCTTCTGTATTGGATATTTATCAAAAAGATGGTAATAGTAATCGTTTTTCGGTCAATGGTGGTATTGGACTTATTACGAGTCGTCTTTTGGCGGAAGGTCCTATTGTAAAAGAACGCGGTTCTTTTTAGTGGGTGGAAGGTCTTCTTATGCACATTTATTTCTAAAGTTAAGCGATAATAAAAATGCTGCTTATTTTTATGATTTAAATGCTAAATTAAACTACAAGCTTAACAGTAACAACAATTTATTTTTATCTAGTTATTTTGGTCGTGATGTATTTGAATTCAACAATACTTTTTATAACACTTACGGTAACACGACATTGAATTTAAGATGGAATCATTTATATTCCGATAAATTATTTTCTAATCTTTCTTTAATTTATAGTGATTATTATTATGGTCTCCGATTGGATTTTATTAGTTTTAATTGGACTTCTGGGATCAAAAATTACAACATAAAGTATGATTTCAAACATTATATCTCGGATAAATTAAAATTAAATTATGGATTAAATGCCATTTATAGCGATTTTAATCCCGGGGTTATTGAACCTACAGATGAAAAATCTCCTATAACATATAAGAAACTGGATAAAAAGTACGCTTTTGAACCTGCTCTGTATTTAGATGTTGAACAAAAAATAAGTTCTAAAATAAACGTTTCTTACGGGTTACGTTATAGTCAATTTTATCGTTTAGGTAATTCTACCATCCGTTATTATAAAAATGATAATCCTGTCATTTTTGATCCAGAATTAAAAATTTATGAAAAAGCAACTCCTATTGACCAAAAAACTTTTGGTTCATTTCAAAAAATAGCATTTCATAATTATTTAGAACCTCGTTTTGCCATGGCATACGAATTAACTCCTGAACAGTCATTAAAACTGAGCTATAATCGTATGGTACAATACTTACAACTCGTTTCTAATACGACTTCTCCTACTCCTCTTGATGTTTGGACACCTAGTGATCATTATATTAAACCTCAAATTGCTGATCAAGTAGCTATGGGCTATTTTAATAATTTTAAAAATGATGTCTATACTTTAGAGATTGAAACTTTTTATAAAAAAATTCAGAATAGAATGGATTATATTGATGGGGCCGATTTGATAGCAAATGAGGCTATTGAACAGGTTATTTTAAACGGGCAAATGCGTTCGTATGGTTTAGAGTTTTTAATTCGAAAAAACAGTGGTAATTTAACAGGCTGGCTATCTTATACTTTGTCTAAATCGGAACAACAGACACCGGAAGAAATAACCAAGAAACGGGGATTAATAACGGAAACTGGTATCGTTCTGCTTATGATAAAACTCATAATATAGTATTTACAGGAGCTTATAAATTAAATGAAAAGTGGCGTTTTGGGGCTAATTTCACGCTTCAATCAGGACAACCTATTACATATCCTAATGGACAATATGTATACCAAGGTCTCGTGGTTCCTAGTTACGGATTAAGAAATGAAAACAGACTACCTACTTATCATCGTTTGGACATATCTGCTACTCTAAAGCCTAGAAAAAATTTAAATAAAAAATGGCAATCAGAATGGGTTTTTAGTATCTATAATCTATACAGCAGAAGAAATGCGGCTTCAATTAGTTTTAGACAAAATAAAGATACGGGTATTAACGAGGCTGTTCGATTATCTATTTTTGGGATTATTCCATCGGTATCATATAATTTCAAATTTTAAAGTAAACAATATATCTTCCACAGTATAAAATAATTTCTTTTTTATTAAAAGAAATCTTTTATGGAAGATCTAAAATCTTATACAACATGAAAAATATATTTTTATATAGCTGCATCATCATTTTATTCTTTACAAATTGTGAGGATGTGATAAATGTTCCATTAGAAACTGCTAATCCAAAATTAGTAATTGATGCTAATTTAAAATGGTTACCTAACACTACAGGACAAAATCAAACGATTAAACTTAGTCTTACCAATCATTTTTATTCTAATGATGTTTTACCTGCTAACAATGCCATTGTTACAATACAAAATGGAAGTAACGAAGTTTACAATTTTAATCAGGTGACAGGTACTACTGATTATGTTTGTAATAACTTTGTTCCTTTAATAGGTGAAACCTATACGTTAAAAATAATTTACCAAGGAGATATTTATACTGCTCGTAATACGTTACTTTCTACACCTAAGATTACTGAAATCAATCAAGAAAATGAAAAAGGTATAAATGGCAAAGACCAGATACGCATTAAAGGATTTTTTCAAGATAATGGAAATGAGAAGAATTATTACTTATTTAAAATAGATAATAACAGAATTCCTTTTCCTGAATATAGATTACTCGATGATAAATTTTCACAAGGAAAGCTCATGTTTGGTCTTTTTTATAACAAGATAGAAGCTAATGATAAAATAAAAATCAGTATCCAAAGTATTACAGAACAGCATTTTTATTATATGAATAAACTGCTTAGTATTTCAGGACAAAATGGAGGTGGTCCTTTTAGCACTCCTCCTGTCAGTCTACGTGGAAATATCATTAATGAAACTCAGAATGAACGTTATCCTTTTGGCTATTTTAATTTAAGCGTACTATCGTCTGAAGATTATATAGTAAAATAAGGATTATTAAGAAACTGTTCAAAAAATCACAATTGCTTCATAAAGTTTTGTTTCGTAAACTTAAAAGGAAAACTGTTAATCTTAATTGAATCATAATGTTATTCCTTTTACTTTAGTAAACGTAAAACACTAAATGTTAATGTGTTATTTTTTGAACAGTTTTAAAAATAATAGAAAAGTTAATAAAATAAAAAGGTTTTTCTTTTTTACCTTATCTACTATTCTCTATTTTACAATAGTATTACCTATCTCCTTTCTGTGGTAACTTTTTTATTCTTTTATTTGTAATTATGATCCTAAAATATGGACATTTCCCATTAATTGATAAATCTTTTTCATCATTCCCTTTTCTAAATTTGATTATTTCAAAAAGTAATTTATAATTAATACTTATTTTTTAGCTAGTAGTTGCCCTATTATTAAACCCTCTTTTTTATTTTTACACAAAAAAAATGTCTTCACATCATATCGTCCGAGACGACCAAGAACCTGCTCTAATCATTGCCAATGGAGCAGAATGCTCACGTGTATTATTAGATCAACTATTGGAATGGTCCCCTTTTGTAATTGTATTGGATTCAGCTATAGAAAGGGTTTTAAATCTGGACATAAAAGTAGATGTTTTATTAGGTGATTTTGACAGAAATTTTAACGCTGATTCTTATAAAGAGAAACAATATCCTCTTGAAATTATTCATACTCCTGATCAAAATAAAACAGATTTGGAAAAAGCGTTTGATTATTTGATAAGTAAAGGACATCAAGCGGTCAATGTCGTTTGGGCTACAGGTAAACGAGCAGACCATACCTTCACTAATATTACGAGTATTGCTCGTTATAAAGAGGAATTAAAAATTGTAATTTTAGATGATTATTCAAAAATACATTTACTTCCTCCAAAATTTGAAAAATGGTACACTAAAGGAAGTATCATTTCATTAATTCCAATAGGAGAAGTTAAGGGGATTTCTTCTAAAAATTTATTTTACGCTCTAAATGATGACACCTTAACATTAGGTTTCCGAACGGGCAGTAGTAATTTTGTGACACAAGATGGCATCGTATCAATTGAACATAAGGAAGGCCATTTATTATTAATAGAATCTTTTGACTAGCATATCGCCATAAGCATAAAAATAGACGCTATTTATGTAGTTAATAGCATAAATAAAAATTTTAACTTTACGCTCTTAAATTTTAGTATTAAATGAAATTTCAAGTTGTATCTAATTTTGCTCCCATGGGAGATCAACCTCAAGCTATAAAAAAATTAGCCGAGGGAATTCAAAATGATGAAAAATATCAAACTTTATTAGGTGTAACAGGATCGGGTAAAACTTTTACAGTAGCCAATGTAGTACAAGAAGTACAACGCCCTACGTTGGTACTAGCTCATAATAAAACATTAGCCGCTCAATTATATTCAGAGTTTAAACAATTTTTTCCGAATAATTCGGTACAATACTTTGTTTCTTACTATGATTATTATCAACCAGAAGCTTATATTCCTGTAACGGGTACTTATATAGAAAAAGATTTATCAATTAATGACGAATTAGAAAAACTTCGTTTAAGCACTACTTCTGCATTACTTTCGGGACGTAGAGATGTTTTAGTGGTAGCATCTGTTTCCTGTTTATATGGTATAGGCAATCCTGTTGAATTTCAAAAAAATGTCATTTCAATAGAAAGAAATCAAGAAATATCAAGGACTAAATTTTTACATCGTTTAGTTCAAAGTTTATACGCTCGTACCGAGGCTGATTTTAATCCCCGGTAATTTTAGAATAAAAGGGGATACTGTTGAGGTCTTTCCTCGGGTATGCCGATGATCCTTTTAGAATTCATTTTTTTGGCGATGAAATAGAGGAAATAGAAGCTTTTGATGTAAAAACATCTAAAGTAATAGAGCGTTATGAAAAACTAAACATTTACCCTGCTAACATGTTTGTAACTTCACCAGATGTATTACAAAACGCCATTTGGAATATCCAACAAGATTTAGTTAAACAAGTAGACTATTTTAAAGAAATAGGAAAACATTTAGAAGCAAAACGTTTAGAAGAACGAACTAATTTTGATCTTGAAATGATACGTGAGTTAGGTTATTGTTCAGGAATTGAAAATTATTCTAGATATTTAGACGGTCGTGAAGCGGGTACTCGTCCATTTTGCTTATTAGACTATTTCCCAGATGATTTCTTAATGGTGGTAGATGAAAGTCACGTAACTATTTCACAAGTACATGCTATGTATGGAGGAGATAGAAGTAGAAAAGAAAACTTAGTTGAATATGGTTTTAGATTACCTGCTGCATTAGATAATCGTCCGCTTAAATTTGAAGAATTTGAAGCATTACAAAATCAGGTAATTTATGTATCAGCTACACCCGCTGATTATGAATTACAAAAATCAGAAGGAATTTACGTAGAACAGGTTATTCGCCCAACTGGCTTATTAGATCCTATCATCGAAGTGCGTCCAAGTGCCAATCAAATAGACGATTTAATTGAGGAAATACAGCAACGTTGTGAAGCAGATGAACGTGTTTTAGTTACGACTTTAACCAAACGTATGGCGGAAGAATTAACCAAATATTTAACCAAAGTTTCGATACGTTGTCGCTATATACATTCAGATGTAGATACATTAGAACGAGTAGAAATCATGCAGGACTTACGTAAAGGTTTATTTGACGTGCTCATTGGTGTTAACTTACTTCGTGAAGGTTTGGATTTACCAGAGGTTTCTTTAGTGGCCATTTTAGATGCAGATAAAGAAGGATTCCTACGCAGCCGTCGTTCTTTAACACAAACTGTAGGACGTGCTGCTCGTAATATTAATGGCAAAGCCATTATGTATGCTGATAAGATAACCGATTCTATGCAACGTACAATTGACGAAACGAATTATCGTCGTGAAAAACAAATTAATTTTAACACGACTCACAATTTAGTTCCAAAAGCATTGAATAAGTCTATTGAAAATCACTTATCAAAAAATCTTGAAAACAATTATCATTATAACAATTCTATTTCTAAAGCCGCAGAACCTGAGACAGAATATTTGGCTAAACCTGCAATAGAAAAACGTATTCGTGAAAAACGAAAAGCTATGGAAAAAGCCGCTAAGGATTTAGATTTTATGCAAGCTGCTAAATTACGTGACGAAATAAAAGCTTTACAAGAAAAGTTAAACTGATTTTTTATTTATTTACAATTTAATGGTTATATTACGTTTCTTTTTTGCGTATTATCTGTTTTTTAAACAATATTTATTAATTTAATACCGTTAACTAACTAAAAATTATGAAATGAAAAAAAATTTTTAACATTCATCACCTTATTGGGCATTACGGCTACAGGCATAGCTCAAGATAATGCTATAGGGATACGTCTTAATGAGAACAATGGTTTTGGAGCTGAAGTTACTTTTCAAAGAGACCTATCTAAAGAGAATAGAATAGAGGCTAATTTGGGATTCAAAAATCAAGGATACTCAAGATATGGAGGATATAGTTATGATCAACGTGAAATAAAACTAACAGCATTGTACCATTGGGTTTTTGACATACAAAATGGATTTAAATGGTTTGTTGGACTCGGAGCAGGAATAGGTTCTTGGAACACTTCTTCCTATTACAGCGTAAATAATGGTCGATATGAGGACAAAAGTGGCGTGTATTTAATTGTAGCGGCCAACGGAGGAGTTGAATACAACTTTGATTTTCCATTAAGAGTGGCAGTAGATATAAGACCCGAGCTTTATATAAGTTCTGAATACAAAGACATAACCGATAGAGGATTTGGACCTAATATAGGCGTAAGTGCTCGTTATCGTTTTTAAAAAATAGGCGGTTCTAAAAAATTTAAAAGAGCCGCCTACTTTTTTTATTACATTCTTTCAGGCACTTGGATTCCTAACAGACTAAATGCTAATCGAATTATATCTCCTACCAATTTAGCTAGCTGGACTCTAAAAACTTTTTTATCTACGTTTTCTTCCCCTAAAATAGATACATTCTGATAAAAAGAATTAAATTCTTTAACTAAATCATACGTATAATTAGCTACTAATGCTGGACTATGATTAATGGCAGCATTTTGAATGATTTCTGGAAATAAAGCAATTTGTTTGATTAATTCTTTTTCTTTTTCTTGTAATTCTTCTGGATTAACATTGGCTGAGTAATCAAAATCTGCCTTTCTTAGGATAGATTGTATACGTGCATAGGTATACTGAATAAATGGCCCTGTATTTCCATTAAAATCAACAGATTCTTCAGGATTAAACATCATTGTTTTTTTAGGATCTACCTTTAACATATAGTATTTAAGAGCTCCTAGACCTATTACTTTGTATAAATCTGTCTTTTCCTGATCCGTATAACCTTCTAATTTTCCTAATTCTTCTGAAATAGATTGGGCTGTAGATGTCATTTCTGCCATTAAATCATCTGCGTCTACTACGGTTCCTTCACGTGATTTCATTTTGCCTGAAGGTAATTCTACCATACCGTAAGAAAGATGATATAACTGCTCTGCCCAATCAAATCCTAATTTTTTAAGAATTAAAAACAGCACTTTAAAATGATAATCTTGTTCATTTCCTACAGTATAAACCATTCCTCCTACATCTGGATTATCTTTTACACGTTGAATAGCTGTTCCTATATCTTGTGTTATATAAACAGATGTCCCATCGGCACGTAAAACTAATTTTTCGTCTAATCCTTCAGCCGTTAAATCAATCCAAACAGATCCGTCTTCTTTTTTATAGAAAACCCCTTTTTGTAATCCTTCTTCTATAACATCTTTACCTAATAGATAGGTATTACTTTCATAATAATACGAATCAAAATCAACTCCTAAATTTTTATAGGTAACACTAAAACCATCGTATACCCATTGATTCATTTTTTTCCAAAGGGCAACTACCTCGGCATCACCCGCTTCCCATTTGCGAAGCATTTCCTGTGCTTCTAAAATAGATGGTGCTATTTTTTTTGCTTCTTCTTCAGTATGCCCCGCTGCTATTAGCTCTTTTATTTCATTTTTATATTGTTTATCAAATTCAACATAAAAATGTCCCACTAATTTATCGCCTTTTAAGCCTGTTGATTCTGGTGTTTGATCCTTCCCTTCTTTTTGCCACGCTAGCATAGATTTGCAAATATGAATACCGCGATCGTTTATAATTTGTGTTTTATAAACTTTTTTTCCTGATGCTTTTATTATTTCGGCTACTGCATATCCTAATAAATTATTACGAATATGTCCTAAATGCAAAGGTTTGTTGGTATTAGGCGAAGAATACTCTACCATCATAGCCCTGTCTCCTTCTATAGGTGTTTTAAAACCAAATTGTTCAATTGTTCTAGCTGTATTAAAAAAATCTACATAATAACGATCGGTAACGACTAGGTTTAAGAACCCTTGTACCACATTAAATTTTTCAATCTCGGCTACGTTTTGAACTAAATAATCACCTATCTTACTTCCTATTTCCACAGGATTCCCTTTTATTAATTTTAATATAGGAAAAACGACCATGGTGATATCTCCTTCAAATTCCCTACGGGTAGCCTGAAATTCTACTTTATCAAGTGAAACCTCAAACAATTGCATAACCGCAATCTTTATTTTTTCCGTAAGAATTTGTTGTAATGTCATAATTAATCATTTTTTAAAGTATACAAAGATACTATTTAAATAGAAATTCACTAAATTTATATAACAAGTAGTATTTCGAAGTATTTAAAAAAATAGTCTCTAAGTAAATTGAAGGTTATAAAATGAATTTATGTTCATTTTAATCAGTTTTTTCCTATATTTAATATAAGTTTGTCGTCTCATTTTTTAAAAACTGCACCATGATTAAAAGATACCTACTTTTATTGGTCTTTTTTATAGACTTTTACTCTCATGCACAATTTATTTCAGTTGAAACAAATCGAACTCCTGATGATTTAGTACGTAACACATTAACCCAATCAGTCTGTATAAATGTTTCTAATGTCAAGAGTTCTACAGGAACGAACTACGGATCCACAAATGGCATTGGTTATTTTAAAAACACAAATCCTGCTTTTCCTATTAGCGAAGGTATCATTTTGAGTACAGGAAATGCCTTAAAATCTATAGGTCCCAACACATCAAGATTACAAGATGGAATCGATACATGGCCAGTGATAGTGATTTGACTTCTGTATTTACAACTGACCCTGCTTTTCCTGCTATCTTTCTTAATGCTACAAAATTAGAATTTGACTTTACCTCATTAAGCTCTCATATTCAGCTTCCTTTTATATTCAGCTCTGAAGAATATGGTACTTATCAATGCAATACGTATGATGGAATTGCTATACTACTAACCCATCCTGATGGAACGGTAGAAAATCTAGCTCTAGTACCTAACACAAAACTTCCTATTTCGGTAGAAACTATACGTGATAATTTGTATAATTCTAGTTGTAGCTCAGCTAATCCAACTTTTTTTGGTAGTTTTAATGGGGGAATCAGTACAAATATTTCTCCTACTAATTATAATGGCCAAACGGTCTTATTAACAGCTAGTAAAAACAACTTGATAAAAGGGGCTACTTATCATCTTAAAATTGTTATTGCTGATCGAAATGTAACCAGTGATGATTCAGCTATTTTTTTAGGTCGAGCAAATTTTGTTCTGAATACTTCTCCTTTAGGCCCTGATCTAACCTTATGTACTAATAATGGTATTAACGAGCCCTATATATTACAATCAGGATTAGATAGCTCACTATATGATTTTGAATGGAGAGATCGCAACAATAATCTTATGGGATCTAACTCACCCAACTTACCCCTCAATCAAGCTGGAACTTACCGTCTGATTTATTATATAAAGTCAACTCCTTGTATTGCTGGACAGGATGAAATTAAAATTAGTTATCAAAACGCTCCCTCTAGTGTAAATCCTAAAGACTTATATAAATGCAATACGAATTCAAATCGTTATGATTTTGATCTCAGCTTTAATCAATCTTTATTAAATCCAACAGGAGCTCTATCCATTAGTTTTCATGAAACATTAGTAGATGCTCAACAAAACACTAATTCTATTAGTACTAATTACAATGTTATAGCTAATACATTTCCCAAAACTATTTGGACAAGAGTTCAAAATACAAACGGTTGTTATAATACAAAATCTTTTGATTTACAACTGACTCCCACTCCTTCGTTAATCAAACCTGCCGATATTACAAAATGTGAAAACACTTCTGGAAGTGGACAAACATCTATTTCAGCACAAGAGTTCAAAACTCTTACAAATAGCTTACTTAATGGACTACCTAACGCTATTTACCAAATAGATTATCACTTACAACCTGACTTTAGCGATGCTCCAATAGATCCTAACGTATCATTTACAACTAGTAATAACACTATTTACATTAAATTATTTGTAAAAACAGACACAACTTGTTTTGTTTCTGAATCATTTAAAATAATCGTCATTCCACGACCTACATTAGAAATCATAAAAGATCAATATGTTTGTATCCAATACACTTTACCAGAGCAGCCTAACGGAGCTCAATATTGGTCTGGTCCTAATCAAACAGGTATTAATTGGCCTGCAGGAACTAACATAACAGTAGATGGAACCTTAGTATATCAGTATATTAGCAGCGGTAACCTGAGCGATTGTTATGTAGAAAGTTCTTTTACTGTACATGTTGTAAAATCTAATCAATTAGTACCTAAAACATTAACAAGTTGCGATAATTATATTATACCTAATCCTCGTATTCTCGGATCAAACTATTTTTTAGATAGTGCATTAACACAACAAATACTCCCCGGCACTAGTATTACCACAATTGGAGAAACGACTTTATATGTAAATTATGTATTTTCAAATCCTAATTGTCCTCCTATTACAACCAGTTTTAAAATTAATATTTCAAAAAGCCCAACAATCAACAATACCTTTACAAACTTATTTAGTTGCCTCCCCATTACCAACTTACCTGTCTTAATTACAAATGTTGGAACAGCAGATTACTACACCTATGACAGCTCAACTGGTACATATAGTTCACTTATTTTTCCTATTAATAAAACAACTCATGTATATACTTACGCTATCAATAATAATTGCCGTTCAAACATTACTGATTTTTGGGTTTTTATAGGAGATATTGGACTAAAAGATATTGATTCTTGTAATAGTTTTTATACTCTAACCCCACCTATTATGGGTGAATTTAGGGATGCTCCTAATGGAGGTGGAAACCTGATAAAAACGCCAAAAACAATCACTCAAAATACAACTATTTATCATTATATTGAAGGGGCTAGTTGTACTTATAATACTTCTTTCTCTATAAATTTTCATCAACCTTCTTTAACAAGTCCTGAAGAAGCAAAATCTTGTATAAGTTATATTTTACCAATCGAAAGTCAGGGCGGAAGGTATTTTACCTTACAAGGCGGACCTAATACACTAGGTAACACTGAATTATTCCCTAATAATGAAATAAAAGCCTCTACCACTCTTTGGATTTACAAAGAATCTACCACAGCTCCTAATACTCTAACGCCTAAATGTTTTAACGAAGTTCCTTGGATAATAACCATTTTTAATAAACCTACCATTGATGTACGAGGTGATCAAATTACTTGTTTTAAATATGATTTAACCCCCTTAACCAATGGTCGTTATTATGAAGATCCTAATGGTCAAAATCTTATAACTAGTTTAACTATAGATAGTGGCGATCTTAGACACGGAATAGAACAGACAACTCGAATAAAAACCATCTATATATATGCGCAAAATCCTGTAGTATCTAATTGTTATAGCCAAAGTTCTTTTACTATAACTTTTGACAGTTTAGAAGTTCCTACACAAAAGGATCTACTGGTTTGTAATTCATATACCCTTCCTTCCCTTCCCTTGAATATGTTATATTATGATAGTCCAATGGATCCTGCTCATCCTGAATTACCTCATCCTCGGTAAAATTATTCCAGCAGGAACAACCTATACCTCTTCAAATTTTATAAGTCCTATATATGTATATACCAGTACAAATAACAAGCTTAAATGTATAGATGAAAAGAGTTTTAAACTAACGATAATACCTCAACCTGTCGCCCCTAAAAACATTACGACTCCTTCTATTTGTGATGATTTCCAAGATCCTTTTGATGGTATCTATCAATTTGATTTAAGCACAATTAATAGCTCCGTTTTAGGAAATGTAACTTCAACCCATGATTTAAAAGTAGATTATTTTAGAAGTTTCAATGAAGCAAATGATTTAAATGCAACACCTCTTAATATAAAATATATCAATGATACCCCTTTTAACCAATCCATTTGGGCCAGATTATCAAGTAGTAAACTTAACTCTTGTTTTGATGTAAGTAATGAAATAAAATTAATTATAGAACCATTACCCAAATCTAGTTTACAACCAGAATATATTATTTGTGAGGATTATGCAACGGGTACTTTATACAACCAAGCCGTTTTAAATACAGGTTTATCTTTAAATAATCATCAATTTAAATGGTTTTATAACAATACTCCTTTAACAGCTAAAACTCCTTCTATCACAGTTTCGCAAGACGGCAATTATGCTGTAATGATAACCAATACTACTACTAATTGTACAAAAATTACATAACAAAAGTAACTAAATACAAACCTTATCTTGTTTTAGAGTATAGCGATGCTTTTGAGATACCTTCGTTTATTAAAGTTACTGTTTTAGGTAATGGTTCAAATAATTATAGTTATCAATTAGACAATGGCAATTATCAAGATAGTAATATTTTTTATAATGTAAGCTCAGGGGAACATTCTATTGCGTCTAAAGACAATTTAGGACATTGTAGCCCTGCTCCTATTATAATATCAATTATAAATCATCCAAAATTTTTCACTCCCAATGGTGATGGTTATAATGATTATTGGAACATTCCTGATTTACTAAAAAGCAACCCTACCGCCTCTATTCAAATTTTTGATCGTTATGAAAAATTAATCCAACGTTTTTCACCCAATTCAAAAGGATGGGACGGAACATCTGAAGGCATTCCTCTACCTGCTGATGATTATTGGTTTACAGTTGAATATAATGAAAAGAATAGTACAAAAATTTTCAAATCTCATTTTAGTTTAAAAAGATAATATTTCAATCCCGAAAAATTTTTCGGGATTTTTTTATCTAAACTGTAACAAAAAAAAACATATCACGTCTTATTCTACAAAATCAAATTTAATTCTAAAAGTACCTTGTATTACAATATTACTTTTACTTTAAATTGATTCAATCATCATCAATCAAAATTATCAATCAAAATGAAAAGAAAAGCAATTTTAGTTTGCCTACTAGCTGCTATGGGCACTATACAAGCACAAACTCCTGTAACTCCTAGTAACAATAATTACAACAGCCTTTATTCAAATACTACAGGATCCCTAACTGGAAAAGTAATTGATAAAAAAACAATTCTCCCCTTCCTTATGTTTCCATAACTGTAAAAAGCGAAGGTAAAACAATATCCGGAGCCATAACAAAAGATAATGGGGCTTTTTCAATATCAAGTCTACCACTTAAAAATTTAGTTATAGAAGTTGTTTTTATGGGCTATAAAAAATACGTAAATACAGTAACATTAACTTCTGAAAACAAAAATATCAATCTAAAAAATATTGTATTAGAAGATGAATCAAAACAACTAAATGAAGTCAGTATTACAAAAGAGAAATCATCAGTTGAACAAAAAATTGATAGAAAAGTAATTACAATCGGCAAAGATTTACAAACAGCAGGCGCTACTGCTGCTGAATTAATGAATAACATTCCTACCGTAAGTGTAGATGTACAGAACAACACTGTAAGTTTAAGAGGCAATGAAAATGTACGAATTTTTATAGATGGTAAACCCTCTAATCTATCTGCTGCTCAAGCCTTACAACAAATCCCTTCAACTGCCATAAAACAGGTAGAACTCATTACGAATCCATCGGCTAAGTACAACCCTGAAGGAATGAGTGGTATTATAAATATTGTACTTAATAAAAATTCTAATTTAGGGTTTAATGGCAATATAACCACGGCTGTTAATTTTGGGATTACACCTAAATTCAATGGCTCTATAGACTTAAACTACCGATTTAATAAATTTAATTTTTACACCAATTATTCATTAAATCATGGAAAAAACACAAATCATGGTCTTATAAAATGGAATAAATACGACAGTACAAAAGATTATGATCTTAATTTTGACATCGTTCATTTCCGAAAAAATAATTTCTCTAAAATCGGAACCGATTTTTATATAAATGATAAGAATACACTTTCATTTTATACCATTCAAAATTTTGACAACCCTACTATTGAATTTAAAAATGGTATTCATTATTTAGATAGTAACCTTAAAGATTTACAAATACAAGAAGCTAGTGGTTTAAACAAAAACCAAACCTATAATCTTGCTTATAAACACCTATTTGACAATGAAAATAGGACACTGGATATTGAATTAAGTTATAATACAAATGATGAACCTGAAAATAGTATTTTTAAAGATCGCAACTATACTATAAAATCTACCAATACAATTCAAAAAAAAGGCAGCAACTTCATTGGTAATATTGATTTTGTAAACCCTATAAACGAAACATCTAAAATAGAACTCGGATTAGAAAGCAGATTAGATGATACAAATAACAAAATCCAAATTAACTCAACCTTTGACGCTCTTTTTAATTTTAGAAGAAATATTTATTCTGCCTATAGTAATTATAGTAAAGAATTAGGAAAATGGAACTATCAACTAGGTATTCGATTTGAGAGTTATGAAGCAAAAGGTTCTTTTCAAAAAACAGGAAATACAGATAAAACATTTTCCGATTATATTTTCACGGTATATCCTTCGGCTTTTTTAACCTATAATTTATCTGAAAACAATTCATTTAACCTTAACTATTCTAGAAGAGTTGACAGACCTAATATGGAGCAAGTAAATGAAATTAGACAATGGAATGGTCTTACAATCCAACAAGTAGGAAACTCTAAATTAAGACCTCAATTTACCAATTCTATTGAATTAAATTACACTCGAAAATTAAAAATAGGATCTATTACATCGGGAGCTTTTGTACGTTTTATTCAAAATGAAATTGATCAAATTATTACAACAAATCCTAACGAGCCAACAAAACAACAATTAACCTTTACTAATTTTGATCGTAATACAGAATACGGTATTGAATTATCTGGTAATTTAGATTTTAGAAAATGGTGGAGCGTAAATTTTGGTTTTGATAGCTATTTCACCAATTCAACAGGTATCATAGAAAAAAGAGATAGTAACTTATACACACAAAATATTAACGCAGTTCTGTTTAATAGCAGAATGAATCATACTTTTAAACTAACTAAAGATTTTCGATTAATTTGGTTTACCATGTATAGAGCGGGTCAAAATGGTCTACAATTTTCTAATAAAGATATGTGGAAAACCGATTTAGGAGCTCGACTAAACCTATTAAACGGAAAAGGTTCTTTAAGCATTCGATACAACGATATTTTCAACAAAATGAGAGCACGCTTTTATAGTGATGAGCCTGCCCAAATTAATGGAATTTTTAGATGGGAGAGCCAATCTATAAATATCAATTTTAATTATCGTTTTGGTAGTGGCAAAAATAAAGCTTTAGATAGAAAACAAAGAAGTCAAAATGAATCACAAGGAGGAGGATTATTCTAAAAAATTGAAATTTGAATTAGATTAAACTCCGATCGCCTTATACTTCGTTGTAAAATATTTTTTTCAATAAATCCAAATGCTCAAGAGATTTTTTAGAAGATGAAATAGTCAACTATTTCGATGAATAAAATTTGAGTACGTGCTTGAATTTGAAGAAAATAAAGTGGAATAAATTTACTTCGTCTATTCGCTACGCTCGGGTCTAATGCGTAATCTGGGTTTAATTTGGTCTTCTCTAAATAAAATATTAAAATCCCATTTTGTAGTTATTCAAAATGGGATTTTTGATAGAATCATTCTATTATCCTATTTTATATAAAATTAAAGAATGATTTTTTAGTTATTTATAGTTTATCTTTTTATCCTATTATTTTTTATAGACTGTAATACTTTGATTATCGACTTTTAACCAATATGTCCCTCTTAATAATTTAGACATATCTACTGTGTTGCTATTAATTATAACTAAATGAGTTAAATCTTGTCCTTGTAAATTATATAGCTTAGTATTTGTTGAGTTCATTTGAACATTATCAACCCGTATGATCGTATTTGTTGGATTAGGGTAAGCTAAAATTGCCTTTACAGCGTTTCCATTATTTACAAACGAACCTATTCTTGGGCTTGTTGAAGTTATATTTTTTTTAAAAGTAGCTTCAATAGGCAAGCCCTGAGAAGTTAAAAACCTGAATACAGTACCCGTTGAACCTGAAGACACGGATTGAATATCTTTATGAGGTCGTGATAATTCCCAC
The DNA here is from genome assembly GCF_019565505.1 of Flavobacterium davisii. GTDB lineage: Bacteria > Bacteroidota > Bacteroidia > Flavobacteriales > Flavobacteriaceae > Flavobacterium > Flavobacterium davisii. The sequence goes on along the minus strand of NZ_CP067378.1, from coordinate 2,733,877 downwards.
TCTCCATCAAATGTAATCTCTATAGGCTGAACTTTGAATGAATCAAAACTTCTTTTATCTGGAAGACCTAGATCTGGATTGGATAAACTCAATGTCATTTCTGAATTAGAGTTTAACGATCCGTACATTATTAAACAAGGTTTATCATTTGAAATAATACTTGTATTCCCCGGAAGTGTTGTATTCGGTTCAAAAAGAGCAAAAGCATGTATTCCTGATGCTGTATGTTTGATAATATGTGCTTTACTATCTTTATTTAGCACCGTATATGGTCGTGTGCTGGTATTTTGGAATGAATTGGCTAAATTTTGCATATCGGAAGCATTCGTATTAGGAACTACTACATATTCGTATTGAGCATTATTAGGCGCTTTACCGTGATCTATAAATCCTATAGCTGCTTCTGTAATGGGATTTAAAATTGTTGGATTGTTCTGATTATGTGATGGTGTTTGTTGATTCTTACGTTGAATCTTTAAATCATTATTTCCATTAACTAAGTAAAAGCCTGTATTAAAGTTATCCAAAACCCAATTTGGATTTGTTCCTGAATAAGTAGATGTTGTACCTGTTGAGGTATATGTATTGTTATTTATTATCACATTGTTAGGAGTTGTTGCATTTTGATATAAAGTGGTAACGGTTGAATTATTAACATCGCTATTGCTTATATCAGAGCCTAAACAAATGATCATATCATTAAAGAAAAACGAAGATTTCTTAAAGGTAAAAGAAATGTCATGCGTATTTGATCCTGTTGGGGTTCCTCCCCATCCTATATTTTCTGCCTCTTGAAAATCCATAGCAAACATCCCAAGTGTTCCAAAAACGTTACTTAAATATTCTTTATTTTGTAAATTATACTGTAAAGACCCTGAAAATTTTTTACTTGAATATTCATCTACTCTTTGCCAAGGTACAATTAAATCTTGCCATGATAATACTTTAGTCGTAGCTCCCGGATTATAATTCCAATCCCATTTTGTATTATTAAAACCGTTAGCATCAGCAGTTCCTCGGATATAGGATATTCATAGCTCCATAACTTTGATATCTACCATATCTGTTACTATTACTAAAGGTTTCTGCTCCCCAAAGTTGATTGCTAAATCCTTTATTTAGTATCACCGTGTTCTTGGTTCTAAATATACCTGCACTTGCGTGATTGTTTTGATAAAAGCCATCGTAAAAAGGAGCAATTGTACTATAATTAAAGGACGGTTCTACGCCATATCTTTTATTATAAATACCCGCTAAGAGAGGATCTGCTGTGCTTAAACCCAAAATACGGCCTCCTACAAGAGCTAAATTTTTTATAGAATTTTGATCTACTGATATTGTTTCCCAGTTACCACTTCTACCTGTCATAGATAGGGGGATCCATCCAGCATCATTAGAAATTAATAATTTGTGCATAACAGCATCTCTAAAAACTTTATACGCTGGAGCTTTTATTTGAAAACGAGTAGTATCAAATACATCTAAGCAATAAATAAGAGTATTATAAGCATACATATACGTTTCGTAATTGTTCCAATGATGATATCCACTGCCATCTGGTTTTATTCCATCTCGGGTACCATCTGTGTATACAGAGGCAAATCGGGTAACAAATCGGCTTAAGGTTAACATATAACGATACTGTTCATCATCTGTTGGAAAACATTTTACTAAAGGCACAAGTGCATCTAATTTATTATAAACATCATCTGTATTAATAACGCCTTCTGTTACTTGGGATTTATAATCATAAGTTGGTTTCCAAAAAACATTCCAGTTGGCAAATTCTTTTTCCATAATATACAAAATCCTTTGCTTGTTTTGAAGGGTTAAATACTCTGCACAGAAGAAGCCTTTTCTTGAAAAGTTCTTAAATATGTAACCGTGTGTATCAACTGATAGGGTATTATTACAAAGGTTTTCTGAAACCCACCATATTAAATTATTGACCTTTTCAATTACGGCGGTATCATTAGGACTAAATTTTAGGTGGTCAACAAACGTATTTAAAAAGGTAAGTTTATTATAATCGGTTATAGGATTACCAGTAATCGTATTGCCGTTTACAACGATATTGAAATTATTATAGAGTCCAATAGCTGTATTTAGACTTGAGCTGGATGGTTGGGTAGCAGCTAATCTTGTATTTTTAGCTTTATCATAAATATTTTGGATTTCCGATTTAATAGTTGCGTCACTTGATTGTAATGCTAAATCAGGAACAAAAGTAGGCGTACACTGAGCGTCTATTCCTAAGACACTTGTCAAGAATAGTGCTGTTATTAAAAAAAATACTGGTTTCATTAGTCTTTTATTTTTATTAATACTATGGCTTTGCTTAAAAGTATATTAATAAGCAATAACCGTGACAAGATGTTTTTTAATCTAATTTTCACAAAGTTTAAAATTTGACTCAATAGCAATCGTAGCAACTAGTATATTTGCTATAAAAGGGAACAATAATAAAAATTAGATTAATTAAAAAAATTAATATAATACACCTATCAAAAAAAATAAAATGGTAGAATAATGATAATTTCTAATCATCCGGCTCATTAGATTATCATCAATATCATTTTTGATAAATTTCTACTGAAGCGATAGGTTTTAAGTCTGACAGAAGTATAAAATATTACCTGTCTTATACCAAATTTAATAATTTATTTTGAAACAAAGTCTAATTCATTAAAAAAATATTTTAAGGGTTTGCCATTTTTTAGGAATTTTATTTACCCAAATTACGCATTAGACTTCGTTTTGAAACAAAATTTTTCAATAAATTCAAGTGCTCACGGAAAATTTTAGAAGAAGAAATAGTGAATTATTTTGATGATTAAAATTTGAGTACGTGCTTGAATTTGAAGAAAAATAAAGTGGAATAGATTTACTTCGTCTATTCGCTACGCTCGGGTCTAATGCGTAATCTGGTTTCATAAAAAATGTTTTTAGAACAGACTTTTTTATAGAATAAATGAGGTTTCCCATTTTCAAATTAGTTCTCTAAAGTATATAGCACATGCTTTGCTAAATCAAAAACGCTATGTTATTCACTTTATAGGATGACAAGAATCCGAAGCTAAATGCCTTTTGTTTGTCACTCCGAAGTAAGAAGGAATCACATAATAAAAAAACATTTCATGAACTTAATCCCAGATTTCTGACTTGATTCTTCTTTTGAAATTTTTGAAAACGAAAATAACCAAAAAATAAAAATTGGTCATTTTTTTATTTTCACAAAAGTAAGGTTACTTTTGATATACTTATTTTAAATAAAAAAGAGAAATCGATTTGATTTCTCTTTTTGAGCCGATGGAGGGACTCGAACCCACGACCTGCTGATTACAAATCAGCTGCTCTAGCCAGCTGAGCTACACCGGCAAGGTGTATTTTATAAATTTATTTTCTAATTTATCTTTTGATAAACTTTGAGCCGATGGAGGGACTCGAACCCACGACCTGCTGATTACAAATCAGCTGCTCTAGCCAGCTGAGCTACACCGGCAAAGTGTATTTTCCAATAAATTTATTTTCTAATTTATCTTTCGATAAATTTTGAGCCGATGGAGGGACTCGAACCCACGACCTGCTGATTACAAATCAGCTGCTCTAGCCAGCTGAGCTACACCGGCGACTCATTTACGGGTGCAAATATAGGATAGTTTTTTTATTTTCCAAAGCTTTGCACCCTACTTTTTTATACTTTTTTTAATTACAAAGCATTAATTTTATCAACTAATTGGTTTGCAGCATTTTCCAATTCTGCGTTTATTTGTTTAAAGTGTGCTTTTTTATTTTCAACGTTCTTTTGATTTAATTTTTCAATCAAATTATCAAAAATAACAAAAGCTTCTTCAATAATAGCATTAGTTGTATCAGTTGGTTTCCCTGTTGAAGTCATTTCATATAAATAAACCGCTTCAATAATCTGACTAATTACATAATTGATACTCTTTTTTAAATTTCTTACACTTGCCATTAGTATGTATTTTAAATTACGTTTGCAAAATTACAATTATTCTTTCGATATCTGTTAAGAAATTACAATTTCTAACAGCTTTGAAGTTCCTATTAATTGATAGTCTTTTAGAGCTGCTGGAATTAAAAAAGTATCGCCTTTACTAAACTCATAAATTTGTTCTTTTATTTTAACTCCTAAATCCCCTTCTATACACATATAAACCACAAAACTATCTACTTCGTTTTGTTTTTTATATTTTTTTTCAATTCTATAACTTTTACTGTAAAATAGGGACTATCGACTACATTTACGGCTTGATCATCCGATAAGGTATAATCAACTTTTACTTTTTTCTTTTGATAATCTATAGCATCTAAAGCTAAATCTATATGTAATTCTCTTAGATTACCTTGTGCGTCTTTACGATCAAAATCATAAATTCGATACGTGATATCAGAGGTTTGTTGTATCTCTGCTACAACGGTACCTGCTCCAATCGCATGTACAGTGCCTGTTTCTAAATAAAAAACATCTCCTTCTTTTACGTGATATGCGTCTAAGATAGAGGATAGATTTTTATTTCTCAAATGTTCCAAATAAGCTTCTTTCGAAGCATTTTCTTTAAATCCTACTATTAATTTTGCTTCTGGTTCGGCTTCTACTACATACCACATTTCGGTTTTACCAAAAGAATTGTGACGTTCTTTTGCTAACGCATCATTAGGATGGACTTGAATAGAGAGATCTTCTCTAGCATCTAAAAATTTAAACAGTAAAGGAAATTGCGTCCCAAACTGTTGATATACTTTATGACCGAGTACTTCTAATGGGTATTTTTCTATCAAATCGTTTAAAAACATCCCTTTATAAACACCTTCAGTTACTTGACTAACATCTTGGTCTATAGCAGCCAATTCCCAACTCTCTCCTGTTTTTTCGGAAGGAATTGATTTATTTAGAAGTGTTTTTAAACGTGTACCTCCCCAAATTCTATCTTTAAAAATAGGTTTAAATTGCAAAGGGTATAATTCCATCGGCATTAAATCAAACTTTTTACTTTTTCAACTGTACGATCTAAATGATTAGTAGCATTCATGTCCTCAAAAATCATTTGAACTATTCCTTCTTTATCAACTACATAGGTTACTCTTCCCGGGAATTAACCCTAACATATTTGATTTTACCCCAAACAGGTTACGTAATGTTTTATCAGGATCGGAAAGTAATATGTAAGGTAGATCATATTTACTTGCAAATTTTTTATGTGCCGCAATACTATCTCCACTAATACCTATAACTTCTGCTCCTATGGTTTTAAATTCTTCATATTGATCTCTTAAAAAACAAGCTTGTTTGGTACAACCGGGAGTATCATCTTTTGGATAAAAATAAATGACTAATACTTTTTTACCAAGAACAGAATTAATATAAAAATCATTTCCATTTTGATCTTTTGCTCCAAAAAGAGGCAGTTTATCCCCTACTTTCAAACCTTTCTGCATAATTTAATTATCCTTTATATGTAACAAAATTACGTGGTGTTTCAAACAACGTAACCTCTAAATCGCTTTCTATTTGTATTCTTTTTCTAATTTTATTCCAGATAATGACTGCTATATTTTCCGCTGTAGGTATTAAATTTTCGAATTCTGGAACATCTAAATTTAAATTTTTATGATCAAACGGAATTTCTATTTCTTCATAAATTATATCTGCCAAATCTTTAATATCAATCACATAACCAGTTTCTGGATTGATAATCCCTGTAACACTCACTATCAACTCGTAATTATGACCATGAAAATTAGGATTATTACATTTTCCAAAAACTTTTTGATTCTGTTCGTCTGTCCAATCTTTTCTATATAGGCGATGGGCTGCGTTAAAATGAGCTTTTCTAGATACTGTTACTCTCATATTGTGTGCGCTTCTAAATAATGATAAAATTCATCAAAAATAATTTTGAACCAAACGGTATATTGCCCCGGATAAAGCCTTATATTTTCTTTTACGGCTTCAATAGACATCCATTTCCAATTTTCCACTTCTTCCGGATTTATAAGCGGTGCTTCATTAAAATATCCTATCATCACATGATCTAATTCATGTTCTGTCAATCCATTGTCAAAGGGGGCTTTGTAAATAAAGTGAAAAAGTTCTTTTAGCTCTGTTGTAAATCCCATTTCTTCTTGTAAACGTCTTTTCCCAGCTTCTATATTAGATTCTCCTTCCCGTTGATGACTACAACAGGTATTGGTCCATAATAATGGTGAATGATATTTGTGATGTGCTCTTTGCTGAAGCATTATTTCTCGTTTATCATTCAATACAAATACAGAAAAAGCTCTATGCAACAGCGCCTTTTCATGTGCTTCTAGTTTGGGCATTAATCCTATTACCTCATCTGCTTCATTTACCAATATTACTTTTTCTTCAATCATAGTTTTGTATTACGGGGTAAAAGTACGAAAAGTCTATCAATTACTGCGCTCTCCTTTTTATTGCCTCTTAAATGATTTTTACACAGATTTTAAACAGGTTAACACAAGAGTGATTCGACTGCTTTTATAGCGCATTTTTCTCCATCTATAGCAGCTGAAATAATACCTCCTGCGTATCCGGCTCCTTCTCCGCAAGGATACAAGCCTTTTATTTGCAAATGTTCCAATGTAAAATTATCACGAGGAATTCTAACAGGTGATGAGGTTCTACTTTCGGGAGCGTGTAAAATAGCTTCGTTGGTAAAATATCCTTTCATTGATTTTCCAAATTGAACAAATCCTTCGCGCATAATTTGGGTTAAAAAGAAGGAAAAACAGTTCCTAATTCTACACTAGTAGTACTCGGCACATAGGATGTTTTAGGTATGCTTTGTGAAACTTTTTTTTGAGAAAAATCAACCATTCTTTGAGCGGGTACTTTTTGTGTTTTACCTGCTAATTCCCATGCTTTTTGTTCAATTGCTTTTTGAAATTCCATACCTGCTAAGGCTCCAAATTTAGCATACGGTTTAAAATCTTCTATTTTTAGTTCTACTACAATTCCTGAATTAGCGGTGGCTTGATCTCTTTTTGATGGCGACCAACCATTTGTAACTACTTCTCCGGGGCTTGTTGCGCAAGGAGCTACAACTCCTCCCGGACACATACAAAAGGAGTACATTCCTCTTCCGTTTACCTGTTTAACAACAGAGTAAGGAGCTGGAGGCAAAAATTCTCCTCTAAAATCACAAGAATATTGTATTGAATCTATCAAGCTTTGCGGATGTTCTGCTCGCACTCCTAAGGCAAAAGGCTTTGCTTCTATCAATACTTTTTTTCGATCTAACAATTCAAATATGTCACGAGCTGAATGTCCTGTAGCCAAAATTATTTTTTTAGCTTCTATGATATCGCCTGATTGAGTAACCACGCCTTCTACTTCATTATTTTTTATTAGAATATCTGTTACTCGTGTTTCAAATAAGACTTGTCCTCCATATTCTTTTATCTTTTCTCTAATATCTTGGATAATTTCTGGGAGTTTATTCGTTCCTATATGAGGGTGTGCTTCTATTAATATTTCAGGAGAGGCTCCAAATGCTACCAATAATCTTAAAATACGGTCTACATCGCCACGTTTTTTTGAACGAGTATATAATTTACCATCAGAATAAGTACCTGCTCCTCCTTCTCCAAAGCAATAATTAGAATCTTCATTGACTATATGATCTCTATTAATTGCTTTTAAATCTCTTCTTCTTCCTCTTACCTCTTTTCCTCTTTCTAACAGGATTGGCTTAACACCTAACTCTATTAATTGTAAAGCAGCAAACAAACCAGCTGGCCCTGCTCCTACAACAATAACTTCAGGTGCATTCTTCACATCCTGATAGTTTGGCAAAGTCATTTTATCTTCTATAATTTTTTCTCCTTGAAAATAGAGAATGACTTTTAAATTTATTTTAATTGCTTTTTGTCGAGCATCTATTGATTTTTTAAGAATTACAATATGTTGTATTTCTACAATGGATACTTGTATTAATTTTGCAATATGATTCTTTAGCATTACTTCATTAGAAGCTACCTCAGGTGACACTTGAATTTGAAGTTCTTTTGGCATTATCAATTTTTTACAATGCAAAAATACTACTTATTTTTAAGTGATTCGTTGTAAATTTGCATTTCAAAATTAACAGACGATGCCAAAACAAATAAAACTTATTTGGGATTTTAGAGGTTCTACAGCTGCTAAAATAGCTGAACATCATGAAATTCATCTAAAAGAGTATATCGATAGAGAGGGACTTCCTATTAAAATTACAGGTTTTACTGTACTAAACGATATGTACGCTATAGCTTGGATGGTTGTAAATAACGAAAATATGATTCAGGTTAGAGATGCTTTAAAACCTCACAGAGGTGAATTATTTGAATAAAAAAACAATCTTGCTTCATTCATAACAAATAGTTTACTATTTTTGATTTTAGACTAAAAACTATGATTCACGAGATTATTAATTATTTTGAGACGATACCTTCATCCCATAGGTCTTTAATATTGTTTGGAGGCATTGCTTTTTTTTGGATTTTAGAAAGCGGTTTTCCTCGTTTTCAATTTCAATACAATAAAAGCGAACATGCTTTACTTAATCTTTTTTTTACTTTTACTACTATTATTGTTAATTTTCTTTTGGCAATACTTTTATTTAAAAGCAGCATTTGGAATACTCAAAATCATTTTGGAATTTTACATTGGTTTTCTATTACAAACTTGGGATTACAATGTATAATTGGACTTTTAGTAATGGATTTTATAGGTGCTTATCTTCCTCATTATTTACAGCATAAAATAAAATTTTTATGGCGATTTCATCTGATTCATCATACTGACACTTGGCTTGACACAACTAGCGCTAACCGTCATCACCCGGCGAAAGTATTTTTCGGTTTTTATTTACTGCTTTAGCCGTTTTATTCACTGGAGCTCCTATTTGGCTTTTTTTCATGTATCAATCTTGTTCTGTCATATTATCTCAGTTTAATCATTCTAATATACAATTTCCTAATTGGTTAAATTCTTTACTAGCACTTGTCTTGATTACCCCTAAAATGCACCGAATACATCATCATTACCAGTTACCTTACACGAATAGCAATTATGGTAATATTTTTAGTATATGGGACCGTTTTTTAAGAACTTATACAAAATTAGCAGACGATAAAATCATCTTTGGCATAGATACTTATATGGCTAAAGAAGAGCATAATAATCTTAAAAATTTATTATCAATTCCTTTTCAAAAATATAGAGATCCTAAAACATAAAAAAATTTTAAAAAGTCATTCCTTTTTATTAATATTGGAATAAGTATTGCATAAAGTTTAATACAATTTTGTTTTTATAATTTAAAATGAGAAAAAGTAAAATCGCTGAATTAGACAGAGAAAATTTAGAAAGACTAATCAGCATGGCAAAAGAAGAGCGTAAACCCCTTGAATCAATTAAAGAAGAATTTGGAGTGGGCGAAAGTGACGTAACAGAGTTAATGCGTAAACATTTATCAAAAGATCAATTTGAACTTTGGAAGAAAAAAATAACAGCTTCCAAACCCAAACCTAAACCTATTAAAAATAATGACTTTGATGATGATCTAGACGGGAAGTATTACCTTAAAAATAAATTTGATTAATTTTAGGCTCCTGTTTTACAGGAGTTTTTTTGTTAATTTTTTCATAAAGATTACATTAAAAATTAGTAAACTAATATCTTTAACCCCAAATTACGTTTTAGAAATTTATTAGAGATAAAAGTGCCCTTGAATCTAAAAAGTACTTCATTTTTTGTACCTAATGTAGTAAAACTACGTCTACGGTAAAAAATTTCCGTGCATTTTTATCTTCTTTGTCTTTTTATCTTCATCACAAAATCTATCTCGCAATCCAGATTAACAACCCTTTTTTCCAATCTTATTATTCATCAATGAAAAAAATATTTTTATCATCTTTATTAGCATTTCTTTCTTTTAATTCTAAAGCAACTCCTTTAAAAGATTCTAAAAATCCAGAAGTAAATGTTACAATTGATTTAAACACAATACAAGACGACAAAGTCATGGTTACAGTAGTTCCTACACCGTCTAAAGAAGATGTTATTATTTTTAGCATCCCTAAAACAGTACCCGGAACCTACTCATTAGACAACTATGGTCGTTTTATTGAAAAAATAAAAGCCTATACTAATAAAGGGGAAAATTTACCTTTAGCTAAACTAGATGAAAACACATACCGCATTACAGGTGCTAAAAAATTAGCTAAAATAACTTACTGGGTAAATGACACCTACGATACAGAACAAGTTGGCGGTATAGGAGGTGACGATGTTTTTTCGCCAGCAGGAACAAACATAGACTCTAACTGCTTTGTTTTAAATACACATGGTTTTATTGGGTATTTTAGTGATAAAAAGGAAGTTCCTTATACACTCACGGTTCTACACCCTGAGCATCTATATGGCGCTACTTCACTCACAGATAACAACTCTAGTAATCAAATAGATGTTTTCAAAACAAATAGATACGCTACTCTTATAGATCATCCCATAATGTATACAAAACCAGACATTGTTACTTTTAAGGTAGATGATATGGATATTCTCATTAGCCTCTATTCTCCAACAGGAAAATACAAAGCAGCTGATTTAGCTCCTAATATGGAGAAAATGATGAAAGCCCAAAAAAAGTTTTTAGGTCCTATAAATAATACAAAAAAATATTCTGTATTAATCTACCTTACTGATGTACAAAAACAGGATGCAAAAGGTTTTGGCGCTTTAGAACACACTACTTCTACAACAGTTGTAATGCCTGAAATGATGCCTTCTGACCAAATGGATGAACAATTAAAAGACATTGTTTCTCATGAATTTTTCCATATCGTAAGTCCATTGGGCATTCATGCTGAAGAAATTCATTATTTTGATTTTAATGAGCCTAAAATGTCTAAACATTTGTGGATGTATGAAGGTATAACGGAATATTTTGCGAATCTTTTTCAAATTAACCAAGGATTAATTAATGAGGAGGAGTTCTACAACCGTATGACTGACAAGATTAGACAAGCAGCCAATATGGATGATACAATTCCTTTTACTAAAATGAGTGCCAATGTATTAACAAAACCTTACAAAGATCAGTATCTTAATGTATATCAAAAGGGTGCTTTAATAGGCATGTGTTTAGATATTCTTATTCGCGAAAAAAGCAATGGTCAGCGTGGTGTATTAGATCTAATGCAAAAATTAAATAATGAATATGGTATTAATAAGCCATTTAAAGATGAAGCTCTTTTTGATAAGATTATAGCACTTACTTATCCAGAAGTGGGTGATTTCTTAAAAACTTACGTAGATGGACCAACTCCTATACCTTATGATAAGTTTTTTGCCAAAATGGGCATTACACAGGCACAAACTAAAGTACACGGAAATGTTTTTATAAAAGACCAAACACCTTATATAACAGTTAACCAAGAAACGAAAGAAATAGTTATTATTCACGGAATAGAACTTCCTGAATTTTATTCAAATTTAGGACTAAAAGGAGGTGATTACATCTTGGCTATAAATGATAAAAACTACAACTTAGACAATATTTATGATATGATCATGACAAGTCAGAGTTGGAAGGAAAATGAGAAAATTTCTATTAAAATAAAGAGAGATCAAAAAGAAATAATTTTAAAAGGAAATATAAAACTTCCTTTTGAAGATGTAACAACTTATAAAGCCACAGACGATAATAAAAAAGCTTTAAAAGAAGCTTGGCTAAAAGGATAAATCATATTTATTTTTCGTTTAAATCCTCAAAATACAGTTGAATTTTGAGGATTTTTTTATTACATTGCGAGAAATTTATAATAAATATGTATAAAAAAATCATCATAGCAGTTTCATTTATATTTTTTTCTTCATGTACAGACAAAACACTTGTAAAAGATGAGGTAATAGTAACAGGAAATATAAGGGGATTAAAAAAAGGAAAATTATACATTCAAAAAGTAGAGGACAGTACTTTAGTTGCTTTAGATACTATTGAATTAAATGGCTCGTCTAATTTTGAAAGTTCTATTAAATTAGATTCTCCCGAAATGCTATATTTATTTGTAGATAGAGGACAAACTAACTCATTAGATAATAATCTATTATTTTTTGCTGAACCCGGAAAAATAAATATTGACACAGACCTTGAATTCTTTTTTGCTAATGCCAAAATTACAGGCTCTAAAAATCATGATCTTTATAAAGAATATAAAGACATCATTTCTAAATTTAACGAACAACAACTTCAATTACTCCAAGCTAAAATATTGGGTAATAAAGGCAATAAAAACTATAGCGCATCAGATAATCAAAACAAGCAAGACCAACTATTAAAAAGGAAATATTTATATTCTGCTAATTTTGCACTTACCCATGCGGATCATGAAATTGCTCCCTATATAGCTCTTACGGATATTTATGATATGCAGCCCAAATTTTTAGTAGAAATACAAAAAAAGATGTCACCAGATGTAGCCAATTCTAAATACGGCAAAAAATTCACCAACTACTTAAAGAAATAAAAATAATACGAACGACAATTAACTCCTTTAATTGTCGTTTTTCATTTAGATTCTTATTATCAAATGCTACTTAATGAATACACAACCCGTTAATTTACCCTTTGATCTTTTTCAGGATAACCATTTTGACTGTGCCGTTTATTTTTATAATGCGCAACAATCCAGCAAAAACATACCTGTTACCTTTACCCATAATGTTCTTTGTCTTTTATTAAGTGGCCATAAGGAAGTCATTAGTAATCAAAACAACATTTCTATACAAAACAATCAATTTTTTTTGTTGCAATCTGGAAATAGTTTAATGACGGAACGCCTGATAGGAGAATCGGGGTATAATAGTATTCTTTTTTTCTTTTCTGATCATTTTTTAAATGATTTTTTATCAAAAAAACAAATTCATTTAAAAAAAACAAATGATTTAAGCCAAACGGTACTAGATCTTCACAAAGATCCTTATGTTAGTTTATTTGAAAAATCAGTTCTTTTATTAAAAAATGATTTTAATCAATCATCCCTCCTTACCTATATAAAACTGGAAGAAATTCTATTATATTTATTACATAAAGAATCTGACCGAATTATTAATTTTTTCCAAAACACATTAAGTCGCAATAAAAATAAATCAATAAAAGATATTGTTCAGCAGTATGAGAATAATCATTTAACTGTTGAGGAACTTGCTTTTTTATCTAATATGAGTATTTCTAGTTTTAAAAGAAAGTTTGCAGAAATTTATCAAATTTCTCCAAAAAAGTACTTTATTTCAAAAAGAATGGAAAAAGCACGTAACGAATTAATTCTAAACAAAAGGCCTTCTGACATTTACCATGAATTAGGCTATGAAAATTTATCGGCATTTAGCAATGAGTTCAAAAAATATTATGGTGTATCACCTAAAAATTTTAAAGATTAAATCTGGATTACACGATAGACTTTGTAATGAAGGTGAGAAGAACTAAGAAAATAAGCACACCCATTTTTCACAGGAAATATAGACGCATTAATTTCAACAACTTAATACAGAATCTATTACTTCAATATTTCCTTTTATTCGTAATAAAATTCTAACGCGGAATCTGGATTAAAATGAACTAACAAAACATCTTTTTGAACTTTTAGCGTAATGATAGTACCCAACTTCGTTATAAATTTGCATTATAAAATAGTCTAAAAATGAAAAGAATTTTAACTCTACTTGCTTTTATTTCAGTTTTTACAGCAAGTGCACAAACTTTTACTTTAAAAAGTAATGATTTAGGTGGTCAAGCAACTATGAAACAAGTTTTTAATGGTTTTGGTTGTACAGGCGAAAATATGTCTCCTCAATTATTTTGGGAAAATGCACCAAAGGACACTAAAAGCTTTGCCATTACAATACACGATGAAAATGCACCTACAGGAAGTGGATGGTGGCATTGGCTTGCGTTTGACATTCCTGCTACGACTAAAGAATTAAAAACGGGAGCTGGAGATGTTACTAAAAACTTAATGCCTACTGGTACAATACAGAGTATTACTGATTTTGGAAAATCTGGTTACGGAGGTCCTTGTCCTCCTGAAGGTCATGGTTTTCATAAATACACTATTACTGTTTACGCATTAAAAACAGATAAATTAGGTTTAGACAAAAATGCTAGTCCTGCACTAGTGGGTTATTACTTAAATGGTAATACTCTTGAAAAAGCTTCTATTATTATGTATTACAAAAGATAATTCAAAAATACGATTCTTAAAAAAAGTGGTTGTCCAAACCATACTTCAACCAAAAGTAGACTGATTTTTTATTCAGACGATAAAAATTACATGATGCTGGATTTTATTTTCCACAGAAAAAAGGCTACTAATATTATGATATTTCTTTTTGGGCAACCTCTTTTTATTTCTTAGTAGCTTTATTCAATTCTTCACCTCCTGGTAAATTCATTCGTTTAGTTAAAAGCGAAATTTCACTTAATGAAAAATTTCCCGTTAAAAACATCAAAACGGTTTCTTTTCCTTCCATAAAAAGTAATAACTCTGACACATTGGTACTTCCTGAAATCATTTTGGCATATATTTTGGCATTTTTCCCATTTTCATTTATACGTATCAACTCTTCTAATTTATCTCCATATTGATCTACACTAGTACGCATATCAGAAGTTGTTTTAGGATGCGTTGTTTTGAATACTTTTAAATAATCTAATTTTTTAATTAAATTTAAATAAGCTTGATCTTCTTTTGTTTCCATCTTGACTTTACTCATTAACTCAAACATCTTGTCATTTACAACAACAGAAGAGACATTACTATTGCCTTCAAATTTATCAAAAGGGGTTTGCGCTATACTCACATAAGACGAAAGCATTCCTAAAAGGAACATTATTATTTTTCTCATTTTTATTGCTTTATTTTTTTTGAATAGTTTGCTTATGTTCTTTTAATCTCTGAGCATTTTTCATGCCAGAGTTCAATTGAATTGACATCAAATACAAGGCTTTTTGTGTTTCCTTATAAGCTTCTTCAGGGGATTGATAGGTTCCTAAGAAAGTTTTTTCCTTCTTTATATTCTGTGTTTTAAACCAATAATAGTAACTCCCAAACGCTACCGAACCAACTATAAATGTTAAAAACCAAAATAAATTTCGATTTTTTATTTTTTCTTTACGCATTTGATCTAATTTTAAGCTCATAAATTTACATCATATCTTTTTATAAATGAAAAAAAATATAATCCAGCTTTTCATCATTCTAACAGTTGGCACACTGTTTAGCTGTAATGATTTAGATGATCAACCTCAATATAGTGAGTTAGATGCTCATAATTTTATTTGGAAGGGTTTGAACAAATATTATTATTATCAAGAAAATGTAGCAAATTTGCGTGATGATCGTTTTGGTTCTCAAAACGAGCTTAATTCTTTTTGAATACTTTTTCAAAACCTGAAGCTTTATTTGAAAATTTAATTTACGATCGAAAAAACGTCGATAAATTTAGTTTTATATCTTCTAATTATACTATATTAGAACAGCTTCTTTCTGGAACGAATGATAGTAATGGTATGGAGTATGGGATTAGTCCTAAGAATGGTAGTAAAACTGAAGTTTTTGGCTGGGTAAAATACATCATGTCTAATAGTGATGCTAGTACAAAAGATCTAAAACGAGGAGATCTTTTTTATGCCGTTAATGATATACCCCTTACTCGTAGTAATTATCGTGAATTGTTATCTAAAACAAATTACACTTTAAATTTAGCATCGTATGATGGAGGTGCTATTACATCTAATGGAAAAACAGTAGCATTAACTAAAAAGGCGTATTCTGAAAATCCTGTTTATATTACCAATATAATAGAGGAAGGAAATAAAAAAGTGGGCTATTTAATGTATAATGGTTTTTATACATATTATGAACCGCAATTAAATGAAGCATTTGGTAAATTAAAAGCAGCTGGAATAACTGATTTAGTACTAGATTTACGTTATAATTCAGGAGGATCGGTAGCAACCGCTACTCGTTTAGCCAGTATGATTACAGGACAATTTGAAGATCAAATTTTTGCTAAAGAACAATGGAACTCTAAGATCAATAGTAAAATAGATCCTAATAGGTTATTAAATAAATTTACCTCACAATTAAAAAATGGTACTTCTATTAATTCATTAAATTTAAATAAAGTATATATCTTAACAACGGGCAATACCGCCTCTGCTAGTGAATTAATCATTAACTGTCTAAAGCCTTACATTCAGGTAATTCAAATAGGGACTACTACTACAGGCAAAAATGTGGGGTCTATTACAATGTATGACTCACCAGACTACACAAAACGAAATTTGAATCCAACGCATAGATATGCTATGCAATTAATTGTTTTAAAAATTGTTAATAAAGTAGGTTTTGGAGATTATGAAGCGGGTATTACGCCCGATGCGACTAATATATTAATGGAAGACATAAGTAATCTAGGTATTTTAGGGAACAGCTCTGAACCTTATTTAGCTAAGGTAATGAGCTTAATTAAATCTGGTAATAGAATTGGTATTCAAAAACCTCAATTTAAAATTGGCAATGAAATTATGGATCTTTCTAAACGTGATTTAAAATATGAAATGTATATAGATTAAACAACGCTCTATAACTACAAAATTATTTTTTATTCAAAAGTAAGGAGAAATCACAAAATAACGATAATGTGATTTCTCCTATTTATTGAAGTAATGAACTTATGAATATTATTATTTCTTAAGCCTTGACCGTTTTAATTAAAACTGAAAATTCATTCCGATTTTAAAGTTTCTTCCTCTTGTATTATATCCCATTGTTTCTATAAACTCCTCATTTAATAAGTTTTGAACGGATCCAAAAACATTCAAATGGTTTGATAATTTTACTTTTAAATTAGTGTGAAATAATTTATAAGCAGCAACAGATGTATCTGTTGCTTTAAAGGTAAAGGAGTTGTAATATGACACATTTCTAAAGTCTACGAACTGGAATTGAGCATCCCATGTGATAGATTTCGTAAACTCAACTGATACCCCCGCATTTACTCTATGTTTTGCAACGGATTTTGCAATGGCTTCATCATTTTCTACAAAAGTATAATTACCTGTTAGGCTTACTTTTTCTATAGGTTTTATCATTATATTGGATTCAATCCCTTTTGACTTATTGATTCCTTCTATATTTTCATATTGCCATCCTACATTTGAGGCCTTCTTTTTAAAACCAATTGAATTATTTTCTTCTCTATAAAATCCAACTGCTGAAATTTTTAATTTTTGATTTAAAAAACTTTTTTCAAAACCAGTTTCAATAGTAGCATTTTCTTGTGGGCTTAAATCTTTATTTCCATACTCAGAATATACTTGATATAATGTTGGTGCTACTACTGCTCCTCCTATTGATCCATATAATTTTAAATTGATTTTTTCAAAATTAAAGCTTGGATTAATATTAAGGATGATATAATCTTTATAGACACTGTGTTTTAAATAACGAGCTCCTGCATTTACATTTAATCCAAACTTGGTATTTAATACTGCTGTAATATAAGGATCTAACATAGTGTATTTAGCGTCTTGATTATAAATATTAACATAAGGAGTAGCTTGAAGCATATCAAAATATTGAAATTGAACCCCTGTAATAAAAGCTAAAGAGTTTCCTATATTGTATTTATTAAAAACGTCAACATTTATATTTCGTGATTTAGAAAAAGATTCAGTATAATTATTTAGTGAAACTCCTGATAATCTTTTTTGTTCATAAAAGCCGAAAGAAGAATTTATTTTCAACTCTCCTTTTTCATATTTCATTGAAGGAGAAAAGCCTCCTCTAAACTGTTCTCCTATTAAAGTATTTACTTCATTATCTACAAAGGCACCTGCATCATAGGCAAATCTTAAGCGATCATAGTTAGCAAAAAAATTCAGCTTAATTTCTTTATTTATAACTACTCCTAATTGCTGATTAAGATTAACTCTTGAAAATTTGTCTTTTTCAAAATTATCTCCTTTTGCTTCACTAATGCCCGTTATTTCTGTACTATTTAGAGCGGTTAAAAAAGACATTTTTCCTTTTGTTCCGTTCAATGAAAAACCTTGATTATATTCTTCTGGTTTATATTTTTTAGTGGTTGCTAAGTTTTGCGTTCCTACATTAAAATAAGCTGTTCCTATAACTCCTTTGTCAGTTGCTTTTTTTAATGTAATATTAATAACTGCTGTGGCTGCATTAGCACCGTATAATACAGAGGAAGCTCCTTTAAGTACTTCTATGCTTTCAACTTGTTCTACTGGTAATAATCGTAAATCATACGTTGTTGAAATACTGGATGCGTCTACTACGGGATTGCCATCTATTAGGATTAAAACTTGTTTTGTGGTTCCTCCCCTAACGAACAATTCTAAATTTTTACCTACTCCACTCTGATTTCCTACAACTTCAAATCCGGCTAACTGGCTTAATATGGTAGCAACACTTTGTCCTTTTCTTTGTTCTAAATCTTTTGATGTAATTTTTTCAATCGTTCTTCCTGTTTTTGTTTTGTTTTGCTGAAATTTAGTCTCTGATACGACTATTTCTTCTATTTTTTTGATTCTTGCTTTTGTGCAAAAGCAGTACCACCATACATACACGTTAAAACGCTTGCTAATAAAATGTTTTTTTCATTTTAATTCTTTAAATGCGGAAAAAAAGACAGAATTTACCCATTCCCAAACTTTTTTTCCCGAAAGTTTGTTAATAAAATAAACTTAGGCAGGTCTCCCGGCTTGCGTCTTGTAATTAACCTTCCCGTATTAAATTATCAACAGTGGTTGTAGATTCTTACAAGCTTAATAGCTTACAGTTGCGGGTACAGCTCAGGTTTTGATCTTTGATTTTTTATTTTAGAGATTAGACTTCAGGAATATGATTCCTTTTCTGTTAATCTTCAAATAATACTTCTATAATCTCACTCTGATTCCCTTTTAAGCTGACTTTACACAAAAGTCGAGCACCATAAATTCACGGGCAAATTTAGTACATCTTTTGAAAAAAATAAAAAAAACACACACAAACAGATTCTTTCATTAAAAATTTCTCAACACAAAGATTCATAATCTCTAGATATTTCAAAGTTCAGTATATGATATTAGATTTATTTCATATCAAATTATGCGTTATACTTTGTAATGAGGATGAAAAGGGGAAAGAGTATAAAAATACAAGGATTTTTTTAAGCTCAACCTAATATGTTTATCCATAATCAATTTGTAATACTTAATATGTTTTGAACAAATTTGAATAAAAAAAGCCACAACTATTATGTTGCAGCTTTTTTATTACTTAAAACAAAGATCTTATTATAAAACTTTTAAAATTATTTTTTCTTTGACCAATCTAAGTTCGTTATATAAGAAATCCTTAGCGTGGGATTATTTTCTTGTATGGTGTTGGGTACATTCCATAAATTTTGATGAATGTAACTTAATTGAATTTGATGTTGAGGGTTTAAATTATATCCTAAACCTGCAATTACTCTATTTTGTTGTACAAATGTTTTTGCTGCTTTTACTCCTATATTCATAAATATTTCGTCACCTAAAAAAGCAAACAATTGAGGTTTATCTTCTTTTTAGTTAAGGTATAATTTACTAAATACATGTATCGTAAACGATTTCTATAATCTCTGCTCGTTATAGCAAAATCTCCTGCTTCATTTTTAGTAGCAACTCCTACCCAACGGCTTTCATCACGTAAACGATGGGTAAATCTAAAATTATCTTTAGCGCAACTATAAACACCTTGAATCCAAACATTATCTTCTGGTGTTACTACTCTATTTAAAGGAACATCTCCGTAGACAAAAAATTCATGGTGTGTATAACCTACACTAGCACTCATTTCTTTTGTAAACTGATAATCTACCGATGGACGGATGAAATACTGTTGTTTTTGATCAAAACCATTTGCAAATATCAAAGATCCTTCAAGTGTTAAAGAAAGGTTTTTATTTAGTTTGTTCTTTCCTAAATAATGTAACCAAATATCATTATTATGATTTATTACCTGACCTAATATGTTATTATAAAAAGACAATAACACAACTAAAAACAACGGGAATTTAATACTCTTTTTCATTTTTCTTGTTTAAGGGAGCGCAAAGGTACAATAAAAAACAAGAAAACAAATAAATCTCACATGTTTTTAAATATTTATCAGTCTGTGTTTAAAAAAAACAAGAAAGATTGCTTCTCAAAGCAATTAACTAATTATTAACTTATTCATTTAAATCATCCTTCCTTATACTCTTTTTAATGAAAGTATTTTTACTTCTCCAAAATCTACTTTGTTTGAAAAAGCTTCTGTAAGAGGTTTATTTTCTAAATAACAAATTAAGCTTCTTATGACACCTGCATGCGTAAAAATAACTAATGGTTGTTCTAATAATTGCTTATTTAGGTTTTCCCAAAATTCAATTACTCTTTCATACAAAATTTGAAAAGATTCCCCCCATAGGAACTGAAATATTTACAAAATCTGACATCCAAGGAGTTCGTTCTTCTTCAGGTATTACATCCCAATTTTGTAGCTCCCATTTTCCAAAATTCATTTCTTTTAATCGGTCGTCTAATGTTATCTCTTCTTTTAAAAAACAATATTCAGCCAATTCTACACAGCGTGTTAAAGGACTACTATACACCAATGCTTTTACTGGTAATTGTTTTTTTATTTCCTGAAATTGCTCTAAAAAATTAGGTGCTAAGTTTACATCACTTTGTCCATAACAAACTCCTTTAGGACAAATGGTTTCTGTATGACGTACTAAATAAATTTGCATATTGTGAGAAAAGATAAAAGGGTTACTACTTCACTTATCTGCTCTAAAGCTCCTAAACAATCGCCTGTGTATCCTCCAATCCATTTAGTAAAATAGCGTCCCATATACAAGCGTGTAAGAAGCAAAAGGGGAAGTATTAATAAAAAAAATGGATTGTATATAAAAGACATACATGCTAATGGTAATATCCCAAATAAAAGGACTCCTATTACTTCATATTGACTAAATGTTTTGGCTATAGGTTTACTTTTACTTAATTCATCTTCTCTTACATACGGTAACGTAAAGGAAAGTGAAATGGCATTCGCTCTGCTTATACTATGGTAGGTAATGAATAAAAGACTTGCATAAATATAAGGGTTCCAAGAAGCATCAGGTATTTTATTTATTATTTCAAAGAGGAGTAAAAATTTGGTTAGTAATAATAGTACAACACCTATGGTACCATAGGCTCCTATTGCACTATCTTTCATTATTTTTAATATTTTTTCTTTGGTCCAACCTCCTCCAAAACCATCGCAAACATCAGCAAACCCATCTTCATGAAAGGCTCCGGTAGTTAACACTCCAGCTATCATTGAAAAAATAATAGCAATGAATGATGAAAAAAGATAATGAGCTCCTAAAAATACTAAATAAGAAATACTTCCTACTAGCCAGCCTATTAATGGAAAATAACGTGTTGCTTTATTTAAATAAGTAGAATCATGATTAATATGTTTTGGACACGGAATACGTGTATAAAACATTAATGCTGTAAAAAATATATCCCGTTGTTTTTTCATTTTTATAAAAATTCTAGGTTGTAAATGATAAACGAATCTCATTTAAATACTCTCACTCACGCCTGCTTCTTCAAAACTTGCCATCTGATTTAAGAAATTTACAGCACTTTGTATAATAGGAAAAGCAAGTGCTACTCCTGTTCCTTCCCCTAGTCGCAATTCTAAATCCAATAATGCTTTTACATTCAAATGGTTTAATAAAGCTTTATGTGCTTTTTCTTGTGAACAATGACAAAATAGGGTATTCTTAAGTATTTTGGGTTGGTAGGTATAGGCGACTAAAAAAGCTACTGAACTAATAAATCCGTCTACTAAAATTAGCATATTGTTTTCAAAGGCTTGGAGTATTCCTCCTGCCATTTGATAAATTTCAAACCCACCAAAATGGGCTAATTTTTCATCTAATACTTCTGATGTTTTATATTTTTCTAAAGCTGATTTTAAAATACTTATTTTTTTATCTAAAGCTTCATTAACTACTCCTGTACCACTGCCTACACAATCTTGAATTGGGATTTTTGTTAAAATACTCATTAATATAGAAGAAGTGGCTGTATTTCCTATTCCCATTTCTCCAAAGCCAACACAATTAGAGCCTTTTTCGTATATTTCTTGTACAATTTGTTTTCCTTTTTGTAAGCAGTCTTTAAGCTGATCTACTGACATAGCGGCTTGTTCTAAAAAGGATTTCGTTCCGTTTCCTACTTTTTGATGTATTATGGGTAATGAATCATCAAAATCAAAATTAACTCCTGCGTCAATTACTTTTAAGGTTAGTCCATTTTGTTTTGAAAACACGTTAATTGCGGCTCCACCATTTACAAAATTCAAAACCATTTGAGGGGTTACTTCTGCTGGATAAGCACTTACTCCTTCTTTTGCTATACCATGATCCGCTGCAAAGACTAAAATATGTGGGTTTCGTATTTCAGGTGTAAGCGTATTAAAAACTTGTCCTATTTGCAACGCTATTTTTTCTAATTGACCTAAAGATCCTAAAGGTTTTGTTTTAAAATCAATTTTGTGTTGTAATTTTTCTATTAAACTCATTATTTCTTATATTATTCTTCCCAAACTAAAAAACAATAGTTTTGGTAAATTTCTTTTTATATTTAGGCAATATAATGGGGGTATCAAACAGCGTACAATTGATTACGACGGTATGAAATTCTCCATTTTCACCACATGGATCAATATTTAAATCTATTAATTGTTGAACTGTTTCCTTTGTTAAAATTTTTCCTAAAAATTCTACCCCCATAGTCGTATTACAGGAAACAATCATACATACAATATTTTCTTCTATAATTTCTTTTACTAATTCTAAACGATCTTTTTGCCAAAGGGGTAAGATCGCTTCGAGTTTTGCTTGTTGACAGACTTTTTGTTCCCATTCACGATGGGGCTCTAAATCAATATCTCCAAAAACAACACTTTCTACACCATAATCTTTTTTTAATTGACAAAGTGTTTCTATATATTTTTTTCATAATCTGCCCAAGTAGTTGGTATGCCTACTAAGGGAATTTTTAGTGCATTGGCATGCTGTTTTAAAATATTTTGTGTGAGTCCATGCGAACGAGAAACCTTCCCATTTTCATTCATCATGTTTAAAAGCACGATAGGCTTGTATCCTAATTCTAGCGCTTTTATGGTTGCTAAACAACTGTCTTTACCTCCACTCCGGGAAAGAATTGATTTCATCCTTTTGTTTTTTATAACGCATTATTTACTTAATATTTACAGGTATTCCTGAGATCATCAAAATTACCTTATCTGCTTTTTGAGCTAAATATTGATTCATCCAACCTTGTAATTCAGTAAATTTTCTTCCTATTTCGGTATGTGCATGAACTCCCATACCAATTTCGTTTGTAATAATGATAATTTGGCTATTTTGTTGAAGTAGTATTTTTTCAATTTCTAATTTTGCTAATTCTAATGATCTTTCAACATTATTTTGAGTATCTACAAAAAAATTAGTCAACCATAAAGTTACACAATCAATCATGGTAACTCTTCCTGAGAAATCAAAATTACTTATATTTTTTTCTTCTTCAATATTGGTCCAACGATGATCACGATCTTTTTGATGTCGATCAATTCTTTTTTGAAAATCTCCATCCCATTTACGAGCGGTAGCCATATAAACGGGGTTAGAGGTTAATTCGAGAGCTAAATTTTGGGCATACGCGCTTTTACCTGAACGTTCCCCCCTGTTATAAGATACAACATACTATCTTTTTTTGGTTGTAAAGATATTTAAAACTTTATCTTTGCTTGTTAAATCGTAAAAAAACATTGTAACGAACTTAATTCTATTTATGAAATAAGTTTATTAAGATATTATAGTTATGGATACTTATCAGATTCAAATTTTAGAAACGGTGGCATCGTTAGTAATATATTTTTTTTTTTTTCTTCACTAAAAACTTCATTAATAATACATTAAAAAAAACATATATTGAGAGAACGAGGAGAAAAATATCTATCAAAATATTACATCTTTTAATAACTATTGTATTTATTGTTTTAATTTCTGGTATTTGGGGTTTAGAACAAAATAAAATTGCAGTATTTGCTAGTAGTATATTAACTGCTTTAGGAGTTGCTTTTTTTGCTCAGTGGTCTTTGTTATCGAATATCACATCTAGTTTAATACTTTTTTTTAATCATCCTCTTAAATTGGGGGACACTATCAAAATACTTGATAAAGACTTTCCTTTAGAGGGCGAAATAATTGAACTTACTTATTTTTTTGTCTATCTAAAGACTAAAGATGAGCAAACTATCACAATACCCAATTCTTTATTTTTGCAAAAATCCGTTTCTATAACCGAAAAACAAATTCCATCTATTTAAAAAAGTTATTAAATATTAAAACAAGTTTGTTTCTTTGCTTTTTATCTAAGAAAAGAACCTTAAAAGATTATTGATGAACGTTATTACAAACAAACCTTTACTTATGCTAACATAGCATTCAAATAGTCCTAAATAAATTAGTATTAAACAAAATTTTTCTTAGCCATTAAGATAATATAATGACTCGTATTTAAAATATAATCTTATGATAAAATTCTTCCAATACACAATATTTGTTTTTATTTTTTTGATGACCATACAATGCAAAAAAAACAATCATCAACCTGCTATTAAGAATCAAACAAATAATAGTATAACAGATGCCAAGGCTTTTTGCTTATATGAATATAAAGATTATTCTATCCTGAGAGTTACTACTCCATGGCCTGATGCCCAAAAATCATTTACTTATATTCTCAAAAAAAACAACAAAAACATCCCTGATAGTTTAAAACAATACACTCAAATCAACGTTCCTATTAAAAGTCTTGTGGTTACCTCAACTACTAATATTCCTTTTTAGAAATCTTGGGTGCAGAAAACAAGTTAATAGGATTTCCACATACTGATTATATTTCTTCTCATAAAACGCGGCAATTAATTGAATTAGGAAAAATCAAAAATTTAGGTGAGAATGAAAAAATTAATGTAGAACAATTAATTGATTTATCACCAAATGCTTTCGTTACTTTTGAAATAACTGGAAACAATCCTAGTTTAGATATTATCAAAAAAACAGGAATTCCTGTTCTAATTCAAGCCGATTGGATGGAGCAAACACCTCTGGGAAAAGCAGAGTGGATTAAATTTTTTGGTGCTTTAGTTGGAAAAGAAAAAGAGGCTAAAAACTATTTTGAACTAGTTAAAAAGAATTATTTAAAAACATTAGAAATCACAAAAACTACCCAACAAAACCCAACTGTGCTTTATGGTAAAATATATCAAGATCAATGGTATGTTCCCAAAGGTAATAGTTGGACAAGTGCTTATATACAAGATGCTGGAGGCTCCTATCTATGGAAAAATCTAGAAGGTACAGGAAGCAAACCTCTTAGTTTTGAAGAAGTATTTGAAAAAGGGCAAAATGCTTCAATATGGATTACTACAGAAGATGTTACGGATTGGATAAAGTTAAAAAAAATAAATACTCATTATGCTCAATTTAATGCTTATCAAAATAAAAAAGTTTTCACTTTTGAAGGTAAAAAGGGAAAACGGGAGGTACAATTTTCTTTGAGCTTTCACCTAGCCAACCTGACAAGGTTTTAAAAGATTATATTAAAATAATACATCCTGAATTATTACCTGATTATCATTTTACCTTCGTAACTCCCATACAATAAAAGTTTTGAAAAATAAGAAGCTGCTTTCTGGTTTTATTCTCCTAGGTATAATTCTTTTTGTATTAGATATATGCCTAGGTGTCGTTCAAATCCCTATACGTGATACGTTTCAAGTTTTAATTGGAAATAATGCTTCAAAACTTACTTGGCAGTACATTATTTTTAATTTTAGACTTCCAAAAGCTTTGGTAGCTATAACAGTAGGTGCAGCGTTACCTATATGCGGATTACTTATGCAAACTCTTTTTAAAAATCCATTGGCTGGCCCTTATATTTTAGGATTAAGTTCTGGTTCGAGTCTGATGGTAGCCTTCGTTATCATGGGAAGTAGTTACCTCCCTTCTTTTCTTATTCCTTTTTTTATCTCAACCTACGGAATTGCCATTGCCTCTATTATAGGATCCTTAATTGTTTTGATAGCCGTAATTTTAACCGCCCAAAAAATTAAAAATACAATGTCTATTCTTGTCATTGGATTAATGTTTAGCCATTTCACAAGTTCTATCATCAATATCTTAAGTTATTTCTCATCAGCTGAACAATTACAAAAATTTACTATTTGGTCTATGGGAAGTCTGGGAAATGTTAGTTGGCATAATCTTTATTTCATCCTTATCATTTGTGGTTTTACTTTACTTTACACAATAAAACTTCTTAAAAATTTAGATGCTCTTTTGTTAGGAGAAAATTACGCTAAAAGTTTGGGTATCCCTTATAAAAAAACAGTATATAAAACTATTTTAATAACAAGCATACTAACAGGTGTTCTTACGGCTTTTATCGGTCCTATAGCTTTTATCGGCTTTGCTATTCCACATATTTCAAAAATTATTTTTCAAGACAATCAACATCTTAGTTTGTTTACAACTACTATTTTAACAGGAATTTGTATTATGCTACTTTGTGATATTCTTTCACATAACTTTGAAGTAGCCATTCCTATCAATGCTATTACCTCTATAATAGGTGCTCCAATAGTCGTATGGCTTTTGGTAAAAAAACGTACTTTTAACTAATGGAAAATTCAATTATTATACAAACAAAACAGCTTAGTATTGGTTATACAATCAAAAATATCCAAAATTGTATTGCTCAAAATTTGAATTTAAATTTTCAAAAAGGAAAACTAATTACACTTATAGGGGCTAATGGAGTAGGTAAATCTACTCTTTTAAAAACACTCACTTCTATTCAAAAACCTCTTTATGGAGAAGTTATTTTAAATAATTTAAATATCCATCGATATACAGATCTTGAATTAGCTAAAAATTTGAGTGTCGTTCTTACTGAAAAATTACCTCCTAGTAACTTAACTATTTATGAATTAGTTGCTCTAGGTCGTCAACCTTATACCAATTGGCTAGGAACACTTACTGAAGAAGATCATACCAAAATAAAAGAAGCTCTAATATTGACCGAAATCACATCTATTCAACACAAAAAACATTATGAGATAAGTGATGGTCAATTACAAAAAGCATTAATAGCAAGAGCATTAGCTCAGGATACCTCTTTAATTATTTTAGACGAACCTACAACACATTTAGACTTACATCATAAAGTTTCTGTTTTTAAATTATTAAAGAAATTAGCCCATGAAACCCAAAAGTGTATTTTATTTTCTACTCACGATCTTGATTTAGCTATTCAAATAAGTGACGAAATGGTGGTTATGACTCCCGATTTTATTATACAGAATGAACCTTGTTTACTAATTGAAAAAGGAATTTTTAATCTCTTATTCAAAGATCATGATATTACTTTTGATAATGAAAAGGGAAAATTCTTATTTAAATAATTAAGATTTTATTCACATATTTCTGTTTCCAAAAGACTATATTTATTCTTCAAAATTTGAATTATGAAAAGCATCGTTTATTCTATATTTTTAATTATAAATTCTTTATTCATAAATGCTCAATTAAAACCAGTTGCTTATGCTGATGGCGATCAAAAACTTGAAGGCCTATTAGCACAACCCAAAAAAGAAGTGAAAAATAAAGCAGGTGTATTATTACTTCCTGCATGGATGGGCATTGATAACAATGCCAAAGAAAATGCAATGGAACTAGCCAAAATGGGCTATATTACTTTTGTTGCAGACATTTATGGTGTAGACAAAAGACCTCAAAACACAAAAGAAGCTGGACAACAAGCTGGATACTATAAAAACAATTATCAAGACTATCACAAACGCATTCAATTAGCCTTAGACCAACTTATACAAGCAGGTGCTAATCCAGACAAAATAGCAGTAATAGGCTATTGTTTTGGTGGTACTGGCGCTATTGAAGCTGCAAGAACAAACTTAAAAGTAAAAGGAGTGGTTTCATTTCATGGGGGCTTAGGACGAAATCCTGATAGATATATCGAACCTATAGTTCCAAAAGTCTTAGTATTACATGGTGCAGATGATTTTTTTGTTCCAGAAGCGGAAATCAAAGCGTTTCATGATGAAATGAACAAAGCTAAAGCGGACTGGCAAATGATTTATTATGCAGATGCAGTGCATGCTTTTACGCACAAAGATGCTGGTAACGACAAAAGTAAAGGCGTAGCCTATAATGAAAAAGCCGCAAAGAGATCTTGGGAGGCTATGAAACAATTCTTTGCTGAAATCCTTAATTAGAAAAAATACGGTATTTTTTTGTTAATTTTATCCAAAATCCACCAAAACAATATCGCCGTAAAAGAAACCAAAAAATATTTCACGACTATAAAACCGAAGGTTTTTTGAGGAAACATTTCATATACTAGTCGCATTGCATAAGGATGGGTTAAGTAAATCCCTAAGGAAAATGTACTATTAATTGAAGCATCTGAAAAGGATGCTTTTTCTTTTACGATACTAAAAGTCAACATACTCAATAAAGGTAAAACCAATAAAAAATCCATAGCTTTTACTTGCAGTTTATAATATACACCTGCCTCTATTAGCAATACAAGCCAAAATAAAGAATAATACTTTTTAAATTTTGAAATAACTCCTCTCCATTGATCATATAAAGTTCCCAAAAGCATCATTGGAAAACCAAAAAACAAAAAATTACGAGCAGTTCCTATACTTTCATATAAAAACTGAACTTCTAAATTGTGTATGTTTCCTGATTGCATTCCTATTTGATATCCATAACCAATCCCTAAAAGCAGGACTAGCAAAAGAAACTTAACGTTTAGCGAATAATTACGACTTAAATACAACAGACCTACAGCAATAGCTGTAGCTAATAAATACCACAAATGCCAATAGCCATAAATCAATTTTAAAATCATATTCCTATTAGAAAACCAACCCAAATTATAAAAGCGATATAAATCTGGTAAATAGATAATTTGCCAAACCACGTACAATAACAGTATTCGCTTAATATATTTCCATAAATAAGCTGTATCATTTAGTTTGTTTCGCAAAAAATAACCTGAGATTAAAAAAAATGTGGGAACGGCAATTCTGGTAATACCACTGGCTATTTCATAAGAAATCAAACCTTGGATACCTCCTATTCTAGAAACAGGAAAAATATGCAAGGCAATAACAAGAAATGCCATCAGTATTTTAAGGATGTCGAGGTTATTGTTGCGCATTACTTAATCTATATTTACGGATTTCAACATATTAAGTCCAGCTTTTGCCAATTCACTTTTCGGAAATTCCCTAATAGCTTTTTCATAGTATTCAATAGATTCGACTCCTTTTTGAATTTGACTATAACAAAATGCGATATTACAAAGTGTCTTTTCCCTGTAAGATATTTTTGAAGAGCTTAAAAGAAATAAAACCCTATAATCATCTAGCCATTTATTTTTTAAAAAAAAATCATAGCTTTTTTTAAATTCTGGAATTGCTTTTTGAAAATCTTTTTCTTTACAAAAGTTATTCCGTTTCTATGATTTTTAGCAATACCAAAACGTAATACAAATGCAATTACTAAATACGTTAGAATCGCATATAAAATAGGATCAGATATTTCTATCTTTTCATAGATATACAGAAAACTAAACATCAATAGAGCTTGCGGTATTAATGACAACCAGTTTACCTGTCTAATAATTGGCAAATTTGATGACATATTATTTCAATATTTTATTTATTTTCAAAATTTCTCTACTTCCACTACCTCCCCAGCTTTCAATCCATCTAACCCAATACTTCCTACACGTACACGAACCAATCTTAATGTAGGAAATCCAACAGCTGCGGTCATTTTACGTACTTGTCTAAATTTTCCTTCGGTAAGCGTAATAGAGAGCCAACTGGTAGGTCCGTGGCGTTCGTCACGTATACGCCTACCTTCACCTATATACTCAGGCAACACATCTATGATTCTGGCATCACAAGGCTTTGTGCTATAACGAACCCCTTTAACACCTATTTCTACTCCATTTTTCAGTTTTTCAATAGCATCAGGCGTTACAACACCATCTACTTGTGCATAGTATTCTTTTTCAACCGTTTTACTTCGCACCATTTCGCTCATCATTCCATCTGTGGTGAGCAATAAAACCCCTTCTGAATCTTCATCTAACCTACCTATTGCCATTGTACCTTCTGGGAAATCAAATAATTCGCCTAACTTTTTCTTATTTCGTTTTTTCTCGTAAATAAATTGGCTTAAATAGCCATGCGGTTTGTGCAATATAAAATGACGGTGTTTACTCATAAGGCAAAAATACAACAAAAGACCTAAAGGTCTTTATACAAGGCTTTCAAGATTTTTTTTCATGATTCCAAACACACAGCATTAATAATACATGCCCTTTTGCTTTTAAATAATTCTTAAGACGAAAATCCTTTATCAATAGTCTATAAAAATTAATACATTACTACAAAAATAATAATAACTCATTCATCTAAATTAACACAATATTAATTATAGAAAAACGTTATTGATATGCAATAAATAGTATCTTTGTATACTGAGACTTAAATAATACAAATGAACTTCAAATATTTTAAATACGGTTTTTTTGCGGTTTTTGGTTTATATTCCATTTCTGAATTATTACCTAAATCTAAAGGTACGAATACAGCTATTTTCTCATATTGGAATAACGTAAGTGTTCTTTTCAAAAAGATTTTTGATGAACAAGCAAAAGAATTACAAAGAAAATAAAAACCGGGGTTTAGAGCATTCAAAAGGCAAGTTACTTTTGAGTCAAACTTATGAAGGGCAATTACCCTCTCCAGAAATGATGGAAAAATACAACCAATTAGATCCTACCTTCGCAAACAGGATACTAATTATGACTGAAAAGGAACAAATTCATCAACATTCAATAGATAAAAGAAGCCAATTTGGAATCTTATTTTCTATGATAATTGGTATGTTTTTTGCTTTTTCAAGTGTATTAGTCATATCATATTTAGTATACTTATGTATTACAAAAGACTACCCTAAAACAGCCGCGACAATCGCTGTAGGAGTTATAGTAGGTATTGCAGGGGTGTTTCTATACAGAAGAAATACTTCTAAAAAAGAAGACTTATAACGCTATTTAATGAATTAATTTGACAATGTAATTCAGTCTATTTTTTATTATAAACAGATTTATAATAATTCCGAATTAATAATAAAAAACAAACAAGGTTATAATAAATCATACAATTATTTTTATGTTATCAATATATTTTTAGTATTATTCCCTTCTTTTTGATAATCCCTCTTTAATATCTATAAATGAATTGTAACTTCTTTTAATTTTTAGAAAATCTGATTAAATCCAAATTCAGCATTAGAAATCTATTTCACTTTATTTTTCTTCAAATTCAAGCACGTACTCAAATTTTAATCATCAAAATAGTTCACTATTTCTTCTTCTAAAATTTTCCGTGAGCACTTGAATTTATTGAAAATTTTTGTTTCACAACCAAGTCTAATGCGGAATCTGGGTTAAATTTCATTTTCAAATAAAAGAATCATTAATTACACTTTTAGTCTTAGTTGTTTTTCGAAAAACTTACACCTTCAATAGGTTTATTTTACTAACTCCCTCATTATGTAGAATTTTCATTACTCAAAAAAACAAACTTCAAAATAATAATAACTTCACACACAACTCACTTATTCCTTTACAAAAAAACAAACAAAAACTTAAAAACAAATTCCTAAATTTACACTTTGAACAAAAAAACAGAACCATGTCAGACACCCTTATTGTACTAGCCACATTCATCATTGCCTTAGGAATAGGAATTTACTTGGGAAAAATCATCTTTTCGGCTTCAGCAAAAACTACTACTGCTACTTTTGAGGAAAAAATTAACGGATTGCTTTCCCAAATCGAACAATTAAAATCACAATTTCAGTCAGAAAAAGGGACTTGGGAAAAACAATTATCTCATCTTAATCAAGAAAAAGATGGTATTCGCAATGAAAAAGAAGCCTTAGCTATTCAATTATCAAAAAAAGAAGTTGATTTTGATAATTTGTTGGAACGAAATAAAGAACAAAAGCAAGAAGTAGAACAACTTCAAGAAAAGTTTACTAAAGAATTTGAAAACCTTGCCAACAAGATATTAGAAGAAAAATCGACCAAGTTTACTGAGCAAAACAAAGAAAATATAAAAAATCTCCTTTCGCCATTACAGGACAAAATCCAAAACTTTGAAAAAAAAGTCGAAGATACCCACAAAGAAAGTATTGATTATCACGCTGCCTTACGCCAACAAATTTTAGGGCTACGCGAAATGAATGCACAAATGAGCAAAGAAACCCTTAACTTGACCAAAGCTCTAAAAGGCGATAGCAAAATGCAAGGAAATTGGGGCGAACTAGTATTGGAACGCGTACTCGAAAAATCAGGCTTAGAAAAAGGTAGGGAGTACGAAGTACAACAAAGTTTTACAAACGACGAAGGGCAACGCCTACAACCCGATGTCGTTATCAACCTGCCTGATGGCAAAAAAATGATTGTCGATTCGAAAGTTACCTTAACAGCTTATGAACGTTTTGTAAACGAGGAAAACGAAACCTTAAAAGAACAATACCTAAAAGAGCACGTACTTTCTTTAAAACGACACGTAGAGCAACTGGGCGAAAAAAACTACCACGATTTATACAAAATAGAAAGTCCAGATTTTGTATTGCTTTTCGTACCCATAGAACCCGCATTTGCACTAGCCTTACAAGAAGATGCCACCTTATACAACAAAGCGTTTGAACGCAATATTGTTATAGTAACTCCATCTACCCTACTGGCTACTTTGCGAACTATTGACAGTATGTGGACCAACCAAAAACAACAGGAAAACGCTTATGAAATTGCGCGTCAGGCGGGAGCTTTATACGATAAATTTGAAGGATTTGTTCAAGATTTAATCAAAATAGGCAAACGAATGGATGAAGCTAAAAATGAATATTCAGGCGCTATGAACAAACTAATAGAAGGTAAAGGAAACCTCATTACCAGTGTAGAAAAGCTAAAAAAAATGGGGGCTAAGGCTAAAA
The DNA here is from genome assembly GCF_019565505.1 of Flavobacterium davisii. Lineage (GTDB taxonomy): Bacteria > Bacteroidota > Bacteroidia > Flavobacteriales > Flavobacteriaceae > Flavobacterium > Flavobacterium davisii. Next base: position 2,700,570 of record NZ_CP067378.1, on the reverse strand, counting down.
AATCACTTCCTGAAGCCATCATCAATAGAGCAGAACAAAATGAAAACAACTAAATAAAAAATAGTATATGCTAAAAAAAATTCTTTGGATAAGTCTAAGCACTCTTACTCTTTGCTTTGCTTTTTACTTTACCATTTTATACTATGCCTCTTATAGTGAAGGCACACGTACAGGTGAACTAATTAAATTTAGTAGGAAAGGTTATATCTTTAAAACTTGGGAGGGTGAATTAAGTCAAGGTCTTTCAGGTAATAAAATTTTTTCTTTTTCTATATTAGATAATGAAGACAACACGATTCAAAATTTAAAAAATCTAGAAGGTCGTTACGTAAAAATAACTTATATAGAACGTTACAAAACGTTTCCTTGGTGGGGAGATACCACTTATTTTGTAACGAATGTACAAGAAGAAAAATCACCTATTTTTAACCGATAGCATAGTACCCCTGTCTACCCTATCAAACAAACCCACTAACCTATATAATATGCTTTTTTCAAAAAAACACATGATGATGGGTATATCTTTTTCTATCTTCTTACTTACAAGTTGTAGTAAAGTAGAAGATGAACAAGCTATACAAACAACTGTGAAAGAGAATATAAGTAACGAATCAAAAGTAAAGCTCAAATTTTTAGATGAATACATTTATCCATTAAATGAAAACTTTAAAAATTTACCAATTGGAGGATTATCTGGTATTGATTATGATTTTGAAAACGATTTATATTATATCGTTTCTGATGATCCTAACAATCCTAGATATTACACAGCAAATATTGATATCAAAAACAATAAAATCAACAAACCTATTTTTACAGACATGTTTGTTTTTGATAAAAAGGCTCCTTTTTACTCTTCTACATTTTTAGATTTAGAAAGTATCTTATACCTAAACAATCAAATAATTATATCATCTGAAGGTAATATTTACGGACATCAAAAACCTAGCATATTTAGCTCTGATAAAAAGGAAATTTTTTATCAGAATTTACAGTTCCTAATATTTTTTTACAAGAAACACGCAATAATGGCTCATTTGAATCATTAACGAAGAGTTTTGATAAACAAGGAATATGGAGTGCTAATGAATTGCCTCTAAAAACAGATGGATCAGAACCTGATTTCCCTCAGACGAATTCTCCTGTTCGATTTACTTATTATGATCAAAACACAAGACAAGCCACAAAAGAATTTATTTACGAATTATCAGCTCTTACTCAACCAAGAATAAATGGTAATGATATGAACGGCGTATCAGATATTTTAGAGTATAAAAAAGATCATTTTTTAGTAATAGAACGAGCTTTTCAAAATGAAAATATTGTAAAAATATTTGACGCATCTATCACAACTAACTCTACCAATTCATTTGGCACAAAAAGTTTGAAATCAGAAAAATATATTCCTATGAAAAAAGAATTAGTTTTGGATTTTAATGATATAAAAAAGTTTTTAAAGCAGACTAAAATAGATAATATTGAAGGGATTACTTTTGGCAAAAATCAACCTAACGGCAATAGAACTATCATCGTTATATCAGATGATAATTTTCAACAATTTGGTCCCCAACTGAATCAATTTATTTTATTTGAATTAATTGAAAAATGATTATTAAGATATTTTTTTGTAATGAATAACACTTTTAAAACCGTAAATGATTCTAGAATAGTCATTTCAGAACTTATGCTCCCATCACATAGTAATTTTAGTGGTAAAATACATGGCGGTTATATTTTATCATTATTAGATCAAATTGCCTTTGCCTGTGCTTCTAAATTTTCAGGTCATTACTGTGTAACAGCATCAGTAGATACTGTAGATTTTTTAGCTCCAATAGAAGTGGGTGAATTAGTAACCCTTAAGGCTTCTGTAAATTATGTAGGTAAAACTTCTATGATTGTTGGCATACGTGTAGAGGCTGAAAACATACAAACAGGAGTAGTCAAACATTGTAATTCTTCTTACTTTACAATGGTTGCAAGAGATAAAACAGGGCAATCAACACCCGTTCGGGGCTTATTTTGAGCAACTTTGAAGATGTTAGACGCTTTTATAACTGCATTAAAAGTATTTCTAACAGAAAGGAAAAGCAACAACATGAGGACTATTTTAATTATAAAAGCCCAGAAGCTTTGACTCATTTATCAGCATACAACGTAAGGGTTAATTTTTAATCAATAAAGAGACTATTCTAAAAAGTATTAATTTTGTACTAAATCGCCAATCTAGTAGAAAGAAAACGAAACAAAATTAAGCAGCAGAATAAATACAAAACTTTTAGAAAAGTCTCTTTATTTCAGAATAATCTTAAAATACTCTTACTAAATTAAAACCAAAACTGATTTCTCCTTTGCTCCAATCACCTGCTGTTCTACCTAAATAACCTGTATCGTGCATGGCATTAGCATTGGTAAAAAACATTTGAAATATATGGCCTCCTGTTTCTAAATCTACTCCTACAGAAAGAGGATTTTTGAAATTTGAATTTTTAACCCTATTTAAGTGCGCAGCATAATCTACGTTTAAAGAAAATCGCTTACTTAACTTATAACGGCCTCCCATACCTACTGCAAATTGTGCATTTTTTTGCTCGGGATTAAGAACAACATTTTCATAGAAGAAAGTAGGAGCCAATTGTAATGTTAATTGATCATTAAACTTTCTTGACACTAATAATTGGGAATTATAAGAAAGTCTGTGCTTAAACTCTAGTAATGGATATGCTTCTTTTTCATAGCTGAATTAATCGCTAAAGCATTATATCCTACTATCGTAAAAGGAAACCCCTCTTTCTTTTGATTCATAATTTTGTACTTAATTCCCGCATCATAAGTCTTACCAAAAGTACTTCTTGAAAAATGTATAGTAACATCATCTACTAATCCATAAACCATTTTTAATTGAGTAGTTGCACCATCTAATCCAAAAAAGTTTTCAAATCCTGAATTTAAAAATCCAAAACGATGGGAAACTATAAAATACAAATCTCCTTTTGATGCCAATTTTGTTGACTCTAAATTTACAATCTTTAAAGATTTAAATGCTGATTCAACAACTTGTGAATCGTTATTTTCTACTCCTTTTAACAAATCATCTTGTGCTTGTAAATTATTACTTAACACAATTGAAAGTCCTAATAAAATTTTTTTTAACATACTTTTTAGTTTTTTAACATCTAAACATCAAATAAATAAATTACATTTGCTGTCATTTGTATAGACAAATATATAAAATTAATCACTAAAATTATTTATTATGAAAAAAACATTTTTGTTTTTAAGCTTTTTAACAATCGGTTTAGCAAGTTGCTCTAAGGACAATGAACCTGCTATTTCAACCCCTACCACCACTACCACGACTACTACTGGAGCAAAAGTAACTTATGAAGCAAACGCTAAAGCCGTTTTTACAAATAACTGTATACGTTGTCATGCTGCTTTTGATTCGTATAATGTTGTAAAAACAAACATCGATAAGATCTTAGATAGAATACAAAGAGATGGAGCTGGAGTTATGCCTAGTTCAGGAAAAATGCCTCAAGTTAATATTGATATTATAAAAAAGTGGCAAGCTGATGGCTTATTAGAAAAATAATTTTTTATAAAAAACTAAAGAAGCACACTTACCCCTAAAGTGTGCTTGTTAAAAAAATCAATTAATAATTCACTACTATTAAAACTATATATAAATTATGAAAATACTGTTTTACGCATTAATTCTATTTAGTAGTTTACATTCTTTGGCTCAAGAAAAAAGTATAGCAAAAAATGGGATTGTAACATTTGAGGCATCTGTTGCTACTTTTGAAGAAATAAAAGCGACTAGTTCCTCTGCTGTATGTGTCTTAAACTCTAAAACTGGGGATATAGCTTCTATAATAAACATTAAAACTTTTAAATTTAAAAACAGTTTAATGCAAGAGCATTTTAATGAAAACTATATGGAAAGTGACAAATTTCCTAAAGCTATTTTCAAAGGAAAAATAGAAAACTATAATACTTATAATTTTGATAACCAAACAAAGGTTCAAATAAATGGGACTTTTGAGATTCATGGAAAATCAAAAAACATGCTAGTTCCTGCTATATTAAAAAAAGAGGGAAATAATTATATTCTCAGTGCTAATTTTATTTTAAAACCAGAGGAGTTTAATATTGACATACCAAGTGTTGTTGGTTATAAAATTGCAAAATCAATAGAGGTGTCTACTACCTTTAAGTTAGTAGCCCAATAATTTCAAAAGAGGATTCTATTTTGGTTTTATTTTCTGTTTCTTAATCTATATTTCAGTATTTTCAAATTGATTTAAACGATCTATATGCAGAATTGTTGAGGTAAAATTATTGTTATGCTCATACATGGGTTTAAATTTAGCTCCATATATTATTTCATCAAATGTATAAGAAGTTCTTTTTACCACATTATTACTGAACATATCATCAAAAGCTTTTAAAAAAACCAATACTTCTCCTTTTTTAAATTTAAAATCATTTTCGGAAAAACCATAAAGTGGGCTATTTTCATCAATTATATGTACTAAAGTCCAACTTAGAGTCAATACATTTACATGATCATACTCAAGTTCTAATGGATAAAACTTATTTACCCACTTTTCTTTTTCCTTTACTTTTAAACCCAATGTTATTTTTGCTACTGCGTCTGTTAAAGTTGTATTTTTAAAGGGAGCTACTCTCATCATTAAAGCCAGACCTCCTTGAAAAGGCGTAACTAGTGCATTATGAGAAAATTTCAAATAAGCCCTAGGTTTACTAAATCTACCATACAGCAAACCAGTTGCTAATGCAAAAGCTAACAATCCCATAAGAGCTTCAATAGAGGCTATTGCACTTGTTAGAAAACCCTCTGGATTTATATGGCCATATCCTACTGTTGTAAAAGTTTGTGCACTGAAAAAATATGCTTGTCCAAATTTTTCTAATTCACTTACGGCCGTAATTCCATTCAAATGTTCAATCCCAATAATGTAATATATAGAAGCAAATAAAAAATTAATGATAACAAATACAGTTAAGATTATAAGATGAAATTTCCAAATAGGCAATTGTAATAACGTATGAAACCAACTAATTTGGTCAAATAAGGGGATTCCTGTTTTTACAACATTTGCCGATCCATCCTTACTAACAAAACGACCTCCATAATTTTCAGGATCAGAACCAAAACCTGTATGTTCATCAGTTGTTAGCTTCCTTGTTTTCCTTCCAAATACTGCCATCATTTTTTTTTTCGTAAATTTACCATATTTTTATAAAAAACATTAACTGTGAAATTAACTAAATTATTCCAATCCTTTTTTGAAAGTGAAAAAGCCAGTGGTATCATCTTAATATTCTGCACCATATTTTCTATAACTATAACCAATTCAACTTTTGGAGAAAATTATTCTCATTTATGGCATACTAAAATAGGTGGTTTTTCAATAGAGCATATTATTAATGATGGTTTCATGACTATTTTCTTCTTAATGATAGGCCTAGAACTAGAGCGTGAAATTTATATAGGAGAATTATCTAAAATTAAAAATGCCTTATTACCTATTTTAGGAGCCTTAGGAGGCATGATTGTTCCAGCAGGAATTTACTACCTCACCAATCAAAATACGCCATATACAAATGGAATAGGAATTCCTATGGCTACCGATATCGCTTTTGCCATTGGGATATTATCTTTATTAGGCAATCGAGTTCCTGTTTCTTTAAAAATATTTTTAACAGCTCTTGCCGTTATTGATGATTTAGGAGCTATAGTGGTCATTGCTTTATTTTATTCAACTGATCTGAACTGGATAAATTTAGGAATTGCTATGGGGATTTTTGGAATACTCTTAGTAATGAATAGAATGAAATTTTATAAACTTTGGCCTTATTTAATTTTAGGTATTATCATGTGGTATTTCATGTTGCATTCAGGAGTACATGCAACTATTACGGGTGTTTTACTAGCTTTTGCTATTCCATTTGAAGATGGAACGGAAAATACTATTTCGTACAAATTAGAACATGTATTACACAAACCTGTCGCTTTTTTAATACTTCCTATTTTTGCTCTAGCCAATACAGCCATTACACTATCTTTTGATAACAATGAAGGTCTATTGCCCAGTTATGGTTTAGGAATTATTCTGGGATTATCATTAGGTAAGCCATTAGGTATCACTTTTCTTTCTTGGCTATCTGTTAAGCTAAAATGGGCAAAACTACCAATAGATTTAAATTGGCCTACCATTTTAGGAGCTGGTATATTAGGAGGAATAGGATTTACTATGTCCATTTTTATAGCTCTATTAGCTTTTACAGATGCTACTATAATCAATAATTCTAAATTATATATTATTATTGGTTCTTTATTAGCTGGCATTACTGGTTTATTTTACTTAAAAGCCATTTTAAAAGAAAAAAAATAAGATTTTATATAATAAAACTTAAATCTATCCAAAAAGATTTAGATACCTCTCTCAACACAAGAACCTTATTTATACAAAATCAAGTACTCTAAAAAATAAAACAATAGATTTCTAAAATAATTCTATAAATTAAAACACGATAAAGTTATTCTTACTAAATAACCTTATCGTGTTTTATACATTATACTATTTTTATAAAAAGAGCACTTGAATCCAAATTCGGTATTATACCATTTAAGCTTCAAATTTACTATAATAAGATAGTGTAATTTCTCTTGATCGTGTATTCTGTAGTGAGTTTTGGTTTAGGTAATTTCAAAACTAAAATGATATTAGATATTGAACTTTGCAATGAAGATAAAATAGTACAGAAATAAAAATATAGGGATTTTTTTCTTGTAGCATGCGGGCAAAGACCGTAATTTAAACCAGATTACGCATTAGACTCGAACGAAATAAATTGGCAAAACAAATCTGTTCAACTTTACTTCTCTTCAAATCCGAATAAGTACTCAATTTTTAATCATTAAAATAGTTTATTATTTTTCTTCTAAAATTCTCCGTGAGCACCTAGATTTATTACTAAATTTTGTTTCTCAACGAAGCCTAATATGAAATCTGGGGTAAGCCGTATTAACCAATAAAAAGGAAATCTTTAAAAAAAATAAAAAGGTTGTCCAAAGGTAAAAAATCGAAACGTAATAGATTAAAAGTAAGTATCTAAAAGCAACTATTATACTTTTAATTCACCTCCTTTAATAATAGAAAAACAACATTATTATTTCATCATAATAAATTTAACTTTATCCTACTATTTCCAGAGCACCACCGCTCTTAAAAACTCTCCCTTAACTAAAAACAGCTAAATGGAGTTAAGTAACTTTTTAGACAACCTCTTTAAAGTTGGAGTTAACTAATAAATAGGTCTTTCTTATAGACTATTCATTTTTCTTATTTCTATAGTGTCTTCATAAAAAAAAACAAAATGGAAGGTTTTCCAGATTAGTAACAAGCAACTAACAAAGTCAGTTACAAAAACAAAACAACTATATATATAACCCAAACTCGTAATAATTGTAACGGGAAAACCTAACCATTTTGACATTCAAATTATAAAAACAGAAAAACTCTTTTTAAAATTAATTATCATGCACCATTTTCAGATCTTTTAAAATAGTTTCATAAGCTAAAATTGCATTTATAATATTATTTTTATCAGCAAAAGGGGTTATAGATTTTTGACAGCTTTCTGTCTCTGATATAAAATTTTTAATTGCTTCATGTTGTTTATCTAAAAATTTATTATATCCTGAATTTTCAGGTATCCCTACATCTTGCATAGATATACCTGCCTTATTAGTTAGAGCTATAAAAGGGATTCTGTTTGTTAAAACCCGAATACGCTCTAAGTATAGTTCTACCAAGCCCCCTTTTTGCATTTGTTCTAATTCCTTCTTTTCGTGAAATCTAGTAACACGTGCCGTCGGATCAATTATACTTTTTGAAACATTTTTATTTTGAGCGCTTAGATTGTTAAAAAATGTTAAAACAAAAAAAGCCAGAGTTAAAATCTTCTTCATTTTATTAATACTTTTACATATCACAAAAATAAATAACCTTTATTTTAACAAAGTTGACCGCCGTCAATATTTTAAAGAAACTATTTTTTCATGAGCTTTGATATAACGAAATATACTTTTAGAAGTCACGAACTTCTTAAAAACGTAAAACCAAAATTTTTACAAGAATTAAATGCTAACAAAACAATTGAAAGTTATCATAAAGGGCATATTCTTTATGAAGAAGCCACGGAAGCTAAAGCTGTATATAAATTAATAAAAGGAAAAGTAAAAATTGAGCAACTAAATCAAGATGGAAAAACCAGAATTGTGTACATTTTTGTTGAAGGCGAATTTTTTGGCTTTAGACCTTTATTGAGTAACGAGAAACATCCTGTAACAGCCATTTTATTAGAAGATAGTAAAGTAGAAATTTACGAAGGAAACAAGTTTATCGAAGTAACTAAAAAATCGCCCAATTTATCATTTAACTTAGTTCAAATTTTAAGTTTCGAATTCAATGTTTGGATCAATTTAATCACCTCTCTCTCTCATAAATCCGCAAAAGAAAAAATTGCTTTAATTTTACTTATTCTAGATGAGAAATATAAATTGGAAAAAGAAGAATATGAAATATCCATGACAAAATCAGATATAGCTAAATACTCTGAAACTTCTGAAGAAACAGTCGTTAGGGTAATTAGTTTTTTCGAATCAGAAGGACTTTTAGTCAATCATAGTAGAAGTATAAAAATTGTTAATATCAAATTACTTTCTATTATTTCTGAAGGGTTTTAACTTTTAAAAATCAGTTAATTAATAGATTTTTAAAAGTTAATCTGTAATTTTCTAAAATTTTAATCTTATCTAAAACGCCATAGAATTTATTATTTTTAAGAACAACCAAATGATTCGTTTTTACAGTATCGAATTTGTTCATTATATCATCAATATCTTCATTAATATTAACGACTAAAAAAGTTTTTGACATAACCTCTTCTACTTTTGTAAACTTAGCTTGAAAAGGATTAAACAAAAGTTTTTTCACTGTATCATAATATACCACACCTAATACTTCTTGTTCTTTATTTAATACCGGAAAAATGGTTTGTTCACTATCTACTATTACCTCTATAATCTTATCTAACAGATCTTCTGGAGATACCGTTTGAACACGAAGATCTATCAATTTTGCTACTTCTATACTTTGTAATACATTTTTATCTTTATTACTTGTAAAGACATCACCAGAATCGGCTAATACTTTTACATCCATAGAATGTTCTTCAAATCGTTTAGAAACTGCATAACTTACAGATGATACGATCATGAGGGGGATCATTAAATCATATCCTCCTGTTATTTCACCAATCAAAAAAATAGCCGTCAAAGGAGCATGAAACAAACCGCTTAATATACCTGCCATTCCGACTATGGTAAAATTCGTTACAGGCAACTGCGAAATATCTAGTACATTAATTATTTTTGCTACTACAAAACCTAAGTAAGACCCTACAAATAAAGATGGTGCAAAATTACCTCCATTACCTCCACTACCTAAAGTAATTCCTGTTGCTATAGATTTCACAAAAACAATAACTCCTACAAAAAAAATAAGAATCCATTTCTCATTTTTCACACACTCTAACAATGTGTTTTCTAAAATTTTTTCTGGATGCGCTGTCGATAAAATTTTAATACTTTCATAACCTTCTCCAAATAAAGTTGGAAAAAAGAAAATTAGAACAGCTAAAACTAGGGCGCCAAAAATGGCTTTTGCATAAACTCGTTCCGAAAAATGATTAAAAAAATGCTCTATTTTTCTAAATGTACGAGCGTGATAAACAGAAACTAAACCAGCTAAAACGCCTAATAGGATATAAAAAAAAGTATTGGAAAAATTAAATGGTTGTACTTTTTGAAAACTCAAAATAACCTCGCCACTAATTATTATTTTACTAACTAAAGCGCCTGTTGCAGCAGAAATCATAATAGGGATAAACGCAGAAATAGATATATCAGCTAATATAACTTCAATAGTAAAGAGAACTCCTGCAATAGGTGCATTAAATGCTGCTCCTATACCAGCAGCTACTCCACAAGCTAATAATAATATTCTATTTTTTTTAGATAATGAATAACTTTGCGCGTAATTGGAGCCGAATGCTGCTCCTGTAATAACAATTGGGCTTTCTAATCCTGCTGAACCACCTAAACCGACCGTTAAAGAGCTGGTCATAATTTGGGCATACATTTGTTTTCTGGGTACAATTCCTCCTTTTTTAGCAATAGAATGCAAAATTTTTGCGCTTCCCTTTTCTATACTTCCTCCTAAAAATCGTTTGATTACGAAAACTGTTAAAATCAAACCAACAATTGGTAGTATACTATTAGGATAAGGCAACTTTAAGTATTTATTGAGTAAATTAGCCCAAATAAAAACTTTATGAGCAAACGTTTTAAGGAAGATTACAGCAAAGGATACTGAAATAGCAATTGCTACACTAGATAAATACAAAAAATTCCGCTCTGAAAGCATTTCTTTTGCTTTAAAAAGAAATACTCTAAACGAGCAAAAAGGGTTCTAAAAAAAAGTTGGATTTTAGCTGAAACTCTCCTAGGCATAATTTAGTTTATAGTATGCCAAATATAAATAATAATAAAAGAAAATTTTGATAAAAAAGAGGTTCTACAAAAAGAGTGAGTTTGTTTCAACTCTCTTTGTTGTTCTCAAAATAAAAACAAGTCACATTATAATAGTAATAGTGTGACTTGTTTGGGTTAAAGGTATCTATAAAACATTGAAAATACTTCTTTTAAGATATTTCTTTGTTATACATTATTTTGTTAGATACATTTTTCTTCTAGAATATAGCTCATAGAATTGATCGTCTTTTAAATCGTCAATAAATAAAATACTTTCCCCTGTTGATTTCATCTCTGGTCCTAATGCTTTATTAACTCCCGGGAATTTATTGAATGAAAATACGGGTTGTTTGATAGCAAAACCGTTTAATACTGGGTTAAAATTAAAATCAGTAACTTTTTTCTCTCCTAGCATTACTTTAGTAGCATAATTTACATAAGGTTCGCCATAAGCTTTTGCAATAAATGGCACGGTACGGGATGCTCTTGGATTGGCTTCTATTATATAAACTGTGTCTTCTTTAATGGCAAATTGAATATTAATTAAGCCTACTGTTTTTAATGCTTTTGCAATTTTTTCGGTATGATCTTTTATTTGTTGCATTACAAACTCTCCTAAGTTAAATGGAGGCAATGTAGCATTACTGTCACCAGAGTGTACACCACAAGGCTCAATATGCTCCATAATTCCTATTATATACACATTCCCTTCTGCATCACAAATAGCATCTGCTTCTGCCTCAATAGCCCCATCTAAATAATGGTCTAACAATAATTTGTTATTTGGTATATGTTTTAATATTTCAATTACGTGTTCTTCTAGTTCTTGTTTGTTGATTACAATTTTCATTCCTTGGCCTCCTAATACATACGAAGGACGCACTAATAATGGAAAGTCTAATTCATCGGCTAATCGTACTGCTTCTTCAGCATTTTCAGCTACTCCAAATTTAGGAAATGGTATATCTAATTCTGTTAATAATTCTGAAAAACGTCCTCTATCTTCTGCTAAATCTAAAGCATCAAAACTTGTTCCGATTATTTTGATACCATATTTACTTAATTTTTCAGCTAATTTTAAGGCGGTTTGACCTCCTAATTGTACAATAACGCCTTCTGGTTTTTCATGACGAATGATATCGTAAATATGTTCCCAAAATACGGGTTCAAAATATAATTTATCAGCGGTATCAAAATCAGTCGAAACTGTTTCTGGATTACAGTTAATCATGATTGTTTCATAACCACATTCTTTGGCTGCTAAAACACCATGAACGCAAGAGTAATCAAATTCAATTCCTTGACCAATACGGTTGGGGCCAGATCCTAAAACTACTATTTTCTTTTTATCTGAAACAACACTTTCATTTGCTACATAATGAGAGCCATCTGCTTTTTCAATTTCTGCTTCAAAGGTGGAATAATAATAAGGTGTTTGTGCTTTAAATTCAGCTGCACAGGTATCTACTAGTTTATAGACTCTCTGAACATTCATTTCCTCTCTTAGAGTGTGTATCTGACTTTCTAAACAGCCTAACATGTGTGCTATTTGACGATCACCGTATCCTTTTTGCTTAGCTTCTAGCAAAAGTTCTTTTGGCAAAGTATCTAATTTGTATTTAGATATTTCTTTTTCTAATAGATAAAGGGCTTCATATTCTTTCAAAAACCACATATCAATTTTTGTAATTTCATGAATTCTTGATAATGGAATACCCATTGCAATTGCATCATAAATCACGAAAACGCGATCCCAACTTGCATGTGTTAACTTATCGATGATTTGTTCATAATTTTTATATCCTTTACCATCAGCACCTAACCCATTTCGCTTAATTTCTAAAGATTGAGTAGCTTTATGTAATGCTTCTTGAAAAGAACGTCCAATTCCCATTACTTCACCTACCGATTTCATTTGAAGTCCCAATGTTCTATCAGAACCTTCAAATTTATCAAAATTCCAACGCGGTATTTTTACAATGACATAATCTAATGTAGGTTCAAATAGGGCCGAAGTTGATTTTGTAATTTGGTTTTGTAATTCGTCTAATGTATAACCTAAGGCTAACTTGGTTGCTATTTTAGCAATTGGATACCCTGTAGCTTTAGATGCCAATGCTGATGAACGTGACACGCGAGGATTAATTTCAATTGCTACGATATCTTCTTTATCATCTGGAGAAACAGCAAACTGAACATTACAACCACCAGCAAAGTTTCCTATACTTCGCATCATGTGCATAGCCATATCGCGCATTTTTTGAAAAGTAGTGTCGGATAAGGTCATAGCAGGTGCTACTGTAATACTATCGCCAGTATGAATTCCCATAGGATCCATATTTTCAATCGTACAGATAATTACTACATTATCATTTTTATCACGTAATAACTCTAATTCATATTCTTTCCATCCTAAAAGTGCCTTATCTATTAATACTTCATGTATGGGGGAAGCCTCTAAACCACGAGTTAACAAGGCATCAAAATCTTCTTTTTTATGAACAAAAGCAGCTCCTGTTCCTCCTAATGTAAAAGAGGGACGAATTACTAATGGAAAACCAAATTCTTGTGCAATTTCTTTACCTTTTAAAAAGAATTAGCTGTTTTAGCGGGTGCTTGAGGAATGCCTATTTTGTTTAATAGATCTTTAAACTGATCTCGGTCTTCTGTAATATTAATTGCATTTACATCAACTCCTATTAATTTAACATTAAAATCTTTCCAAATTCCTTTATCTTCCGCTTCCAAGCATAAATTTAAAGCTGTTTGCCCTCCCATTGTTGGTAAAACCGCATCAATTTGTGGATGCGCTTTAAGGATTTCGATAATAGATTTTGTAGTTAATGGCTTTAGATAAATATGATCTGCCATAGAAGGATCCGTCATAATGGTAGCGGGATTGGAATTGATTAAGATTACTTCAATTCCTTCTTCTCTTAATGAACGAGCAGATTGAGAACCTGAGTAATCAAATTCGCAAGCTTGACCAATAATAATAGGTCCTGATCCAATAATTAAAACCGATTTAATAGAGTTGTCTTTAGGCATTTTGTGTGTTGTTTGGCGCTGTTAACCAGCAATATTAGTTGTATGAAATATTGATTTGTAATAAAATTAAAAAAATATTATCAGAATTAAATTTTTAAAAAAAGGCGTTACCAATAAAAGTAACGCCTTTGTATAGATTGTCAAACAATCATTATTTTTTGTGTCTTGGTTCAGAAGAAACGGTTAACTTATGTCTTCCCTTAGCACGACGACGAGCAAGAACTTTTCTTCCGTTTGCAGAAGCCATTCTTTCCATAAATCCGTGTTTATTTCTTCTTTTTCTTTTCGATGGTTGAAATGTTCTCTTACTCATAGCTTTTTATCTTTAAAATCCTGTATATTTATCTAGTTATTTGGTTTTCTCAAAACCGAGTGCAAATATACAATCATTTTTTATTCCTGCAAATGCTTTTTCAAAATAATATCAAAAAAACATACAATTTTTACCAAATGACTTAAAAAGTTCACTTTATTTCTTAATATAACTTTTCTATATTTGCAGCATATTAAAAAGCAATTAACATGTTTCACAGAAATATTAAATTAGTATTAGCAGCTTTGCTAATTGTTACAGGAATCTGGCAATTTACAGAAAATAATATCGGTAATGGTATCTTCTTATTTTTACTGTCTATAATCCCTATATTTTTATATTTTCGTAATGAGTATATTTTACTTGCATTCTTAAAATTAAGAAATCAAGATTTTGCAGGAGCTAAAAATTGGCTAGACAAAATCAAGAATCCTGAAACAGCTTTAATCCAAAAGCAACAAGGTTATTACAACTATCTGAATGGATTGATGGTTTCTCAAACCAACCTAAATCAAGCTGAAAAGTTTTTCAAAAAAGCTATTTCATTAGGTTTGTCTATGGATCAGGATTTAGCATTAGCCAAATTAAATCTAGCAGGAATAGCATTATCTAGGAGAAGGAAAATGGAAGCTACTACATTTTTGAATGAAGCCAAAAAATTAGACAAACATAATATGTTAAAAGATCAGATAAGTATGATGAAAGAGCAATTGAAAAGAATTTAACTACAAAATATGTTAAAGTTTAAAAACCGCACCTAACAAATGCGGTTTTTTTAGTATATTTAGGGTAGATAATCGAAAAAAATACTGTTAATCGAATATTTTATTCCATTAAAAGTGAGCGGTTTATCTTCGCAGCAAATAATAAACATGAAAAAGTTATATTTCTTAATAGTTGCGTTATATTCCCTTTTTAGTTTTTGCCAAGATAAGGTAATAACTATAAGTTTTCCTGACGCATTAAGAGCTCATTTAGCCAAGTATAATGAAAAAGTTAACTATGCTTACGAAAAAAATGATATCAAAACTTCTAAAATGTTATTTGATTCTTTAGTTAAGTTTCATCTAAAAGGAACGCATTTTGAAGACTATACATTCAAAACATTCGAAAAAAGAACAATCCAGCTAAGTAGCATTCAAAAACCTATCTTTATTTTAACCTATGCCTCTTGGTGTGTTCCTAGCAAAGGAGAATTTCAAGCTTTAAATAAATTAGCAGAAAAACATGCCAAGGATATTAAGTTTATTTTATTATTTTGGGACAAACGAGAAAATATTAAAAAAATAGCTCGAAATTTTAACCATAACATTGAAGTTTGCTATGCTAATGAGTCTTATAAAAATGATGCTCCTATAGTAGCTCATTTAAAACATACATTAGGATTTCCTACTTCCTATTTTTTAGATGAAAAACTAAAAGTAGTTGATATTAAACGAGGAGGAGCACACCCTCAGTCTAATATCAGTTTTTCAAATGCTTTAACAATGAACTACGACACGTTTAATCTTGGTTTAAAATCTATCTTTACTGAAAAAGAATGATCGAAACTCAAATTTCTGATTCTAACTAGTTATTTTTCTAAAAACATTTTACTTCCTATAAGAATTAATATAATGCTGAAAACTTTTTTCAGCATTTTTTGATCTAAACTAACGGCTAACTTGCTCCCTACATAACTTCCTACAACAAAAAACAAAGCAATAACAGCAGCATATTTCCAATTTATATAGCCTTCTTTATAATAATTAAAAACAGCTAAAGCTGTAACAGGCACGACCAACACCGCCAAACTAGTTCCTTGTGCTTGATGTTGTGAAAAACCTAAAACAAAAACCATCATAGGCACCATTATTATACCTCCTCCTACTCCTACCAAACCACTCAACACACCTGCTAATAAACCTGTAATTACTAAAACAATTATCGTTATTATATTCATACGCTCAAAATTTTATTTACACCCATTCTTTTTTATTTATTAGTCTTTCTTTCTGACAAACCTTTTCTGATAATACTCTACTATTTTCATTTCATTGGCAAATCTAAAATATACTTTTTCTTATTTGGATTATCCAGCTTTACATCTCGTAACCATGGATTCATTAATTTCAATTCTTTGTAATTAACACCTTGACTTTTAGCAAATTTAGCTAAATCTGTAATAGTACTGTCGATTTCTATCTTTTTTATCTTTAATGGCTTATATAGATCATTTTCATTTAAGCTAAATCCGTAATGTTTAGAATTTTCCATAATTTCTTTGAGTGCTAAAATTCTAAAAACATATCGAAATGTTTCATCTGTAAGTAGCAAATCGTAATAATTAGTAACCAATTGTTGATTAATAGCCTTTTGTAAACCATTCATACCTCCATTATATGAAGCTGCTGCTAAAGTCCATGAACCAAATTTTTCTTTTGCTTTCAATAGATATTCACAAGCAGCCTGCGTTGCTTTTTCTAAATGATAACGTTCATCAACTCCTTCTGTAATTTCCATGCCTTTTTCTTTAGCAGTTTGAGGCATAAATTGCCAAAATCCTTTTGCACCTGAAGGAGAGGTTGCATTTGTTAAAGAACTTTCTATTACGGCTAAATACTTAAAATCATCTGGCACATTATTTTTAGCTAAAATAGGCTCTATAATTGGAAAAAAACGGTACGCTCGTTTAATAATCATGATAGTAGAACCGTGCATATATTCATTAATAACCAATTCACGATCTAATCTTTCACGAACATCAGGTATATCTAGGGGCACTTCTTCTCCACAGAAATCAATTTTTACAGGAAAAAAATGGTTATTCTTCCAGCTTACTAATCCAAGACCAATACACAAAACAAAAAAAACAATAATTTTAATCTTCATTTTATTCTACTATTAATTTAGGTAAATTTTCATTTAACCATTTATATTTATTTAAAATCATAATATGAGTACCTCCTCTAACATTTATCCATTTTTCTATATTTTTTACAGGAAAGACTTCATCCGCATCTCCTTGAATATGAATTACTTTTAAATCAGGTTGATCTCTTTCCCAACAAACAACTTGTTCTATAGCCCAATCTAGATATTCTTTTTCTGTACGAGTCATAAATTTTTTGTACAACTCAATTCTTTGCTTTACAATTCCTTTTCCAAAAACATATTTAGCTAATGTTTCTATATTTTTGCTAACCCAGTAGGTAATAACTTATATAATTTCGTTGCCTTTGCAATTTTCATTCTTTTAGGCAATTCTTGATTACTTTTTACACTTGAAATAATGATTACTTTTTTAGGCTGAACAAATTGGGCCATTTCTTGTACTAGAATACCTCCAAACGAAACGCCTATCAAAATAATATTTTCTCCTACTATTTTTTCTGATATTCTTTGAGCATAATGTACAAGAGGTTCTTGAAAATGTGGCATTTCCCATTCTAAAAAATGCACATCAAAAAAATCTTCTGGTAATTGAATTCGTTCAAAAATTTTTGAACTGGCTGCCATTCCCGGCATAAAATATACTTGAAACTTAGACATTACTGTATTTTATTAAATTTTGACTAAATTATTTATTCTAGCGATAAAACAGTAGCTTTAAAAAAACTTTTTCTTTAAAATTGCAAAAAAAATAAAATGAAAAATTTAGTTCTTAAGTGGAAAATAGCTTTTAAAATTTTCCCTATTATTTTGATTGTTGGAATTTTTAAATTAATGAGTCATTACTACAATTTTGAACTAATGGAACTCAATGCGCTTTTTACTAGTTTAGTAGCTGGAACTATTTTTTTAATTGGTTTCTTGATTAGTGGTGTATTATCCGACTATAAAGAAAGCGAAAAGTTGCCTACAGAACTAGTTGTTTCTATGCGTACTTTACAAGATGATACACTTACCATTATTAAATCTAAAAATTCTGAAGCAGCGAAATTTTTTTTACAATACCAAAAGAGCTCCCATTTTTAATTAAAAAATGGCTTTACAGAACAGAAAAAACTTCCGCTATTTTAGCATTTATCAGCAATATTAATGAACATTTAGTTCATCTTGAAGAAGAAAATATTCAAGTTAACTATATCATAAAAATAAAGAATGAACAAAATCAATTACGCAAGACCATTATGAGGATGGATACGATACGAGATACGGATTTTGCTGTATCTGCTTATGCTATTGTTGAGGCCATGGCTTTATTAACTTCTATTGGATTAATCATTATAAATATAGAACCTTTTTTAGCTGCAATGTTTCTTACTTTATTGATTACTTTCTTAATTTGGTATATGCTTTTTTTAATCAAAGATTTAGACAATCCATTTGACTATGTTGAAAATGGCGAAACAGGAACTGAAATTTCACTTACTCCTTTACATGATTTCATTGCTGAAATTTAAATTCATTACAAGGAGTACGTCATCCAAAAAGCACTTTACAAATAAGAACGCTACATAGGCATCATGCTAGCTTTATAAACAAAATTCAAAAAGCATTGCGTTTAATGAATTCAGCAACAATGAACATTCATTTTTTAATGTTAAATTTTACTAAATTTAACAAATTTTTTTATGAAATATTTTATATGTGCATTAATGCTTGCGCTAAGTACAGGAATGCAAGCCAAATTTTTAAAAGCAAAAGTATATTATACTAACGGAACGCAAACGGAAGGTTTTGCCAAACTTGTTGAATGTCCTGATAGGAAAGTATCCTTTAGAAAGGAACTAGATGGTGATACTGAAAAAATAAAATCAGATGAACTAGATAAAATAGAGTATACTACAGAAGATGGCGACAAATATGTAGCTGAAAGAATGAAACATTGGTCTTTTGATCTTTTAAGTTTTGGGTTTGATTACTCAAAATCAAAAAAATGGTTTTATTTTATTTATGAAAAAGCAAACATTAAGGTTTATACTATCGAAACCATGACTAGGTCAACTTTTATAAATAGCGGATATGTTACCTCATTTGGCGATGTTACTTTCTTTTTTAAAAAGAAAGGGGACGAAGTAATATATTGGGGCTTAAAAGAATCTAAAGCTGCCGCAACTGTACATATAGGCAGAGGGGGTATGATTAAAAAAATGTTAGCAGAAATGTTTAAAGGCAAATGTAAAAGTGCTGATGAAGATGTTGATAAAATAGAATATAATTATAGATCACACAAAGATTACTTAAAGATTGTTGATATAATTATAAAGTACAAATGCAAATAAAACACTATAAACTAGTAGTATAACTAGCGTTTTTAGTACAGCAGCTATTAAAGTATATAGCTGCTGTTTCTATTTTAACCCAAATTCCGCATTGGAAATCTATTCCACTTTGTTTTTCTTCAAATTCAAGCACATCCCCCATTTTTATTCATCGAAATAGTTGCCTATTTCATCTTATAAAATTTTCCGTGAACACTTGAAGTTATTGAAAAATTTTGTTTTACAACGAAGTTTAATGCGCAATCTGGGTTTAAGAAACTATTTTTATACGAACTCCATTCTTACACTTCCGTCCTCATCTATTTTTGATAGTTTTACCTGACGCAAAGTATTTACTAATTCTGGATTCCACGGTGTTTTTACCTTTACATAATTTTCTGTAAAGCCGTGAATATAGCCTTCTTTATTTTCTCCTTCAAAAAGTACTGTTTTATTGGTACCGATTTGAGTTTCATAAAAGGCACGACGTTTTTTTACAGATAAACCACGCAACATTTTTGAACGTTTGGCACGTACATTTCCCGGAACTACCCCTTCCATTTGAGCAGCTTCTGTATTATCTCTTTCTGAATAAGTAAATACATGAAGATATGATATATCCAAAGTATGTAAAAAGTTATAGGTTTCTAAAAACAATTCATCTGTTTCGCCTGGAAAGCCTACAATTACATCTACACCTATACACGCATGAGGCATTACTTCTCGTATTTTAGCAACACGATCTGAATATAATTCTCGTAAATAACGACGCTTCATTTTCTTTAAAATAGTATTAGACCCTGATTGTAATGGAATATGAAAATGAGGAACGAAAGTTCTACTTTGCGAAACAAAATCAATTGTTTCATTCTTTAACAAATTAGGTTCTATTGACGATATACGTAATCTTTCGATACCATCTACTTTATCTAATGCTTGAACTAGTTCTAAAAAAGTATGTTCGTGTTTTTTATTACCAAACTCGCCTTTCCCATAATCTCCAATATTAACACCGGTTAAAACGATTTCTTTAATTCCTCTTCCAGAAATTTCTTCTGCGTTTTTTAAAACATTTCCCATTGTATCACTACGAGAAATTCCTCGAGCTAAAGGGATGGTACAATAGGTACATTTATAATCGCATCCATCTTGTACTTTTAAAAAAGCACGGGTTCTGTCACCTATAGAATAACTTCCTACATAAAAATCAGCTTCCTGAATTTCGCATGAATGTACCTCTCCTAAGTCATTTTTAGAAAGATCATTCAAGTAATCTGTTATTTTAAATTTTTCAGTTGCCCCTAAAACTAAATCAACACCATCTACAGCTGCTAACTCTTCTGGTTTTAACTGTGCATAACAACCTACTGCGGCGACAAAGGCTTTTTCGTTAAGCTTCATTGCTTTTTTTACAATTTGCTTAAATTGTTTATCAGCATTATCTGTAACGGAGCAAGTATTAATTACATAAATATCGGCTACTTCTTCAAAATCTACTCGATCAAAACCTTCTTCCTGAAAATTTCGTGCAATGGTGGATGTTTCAGAAAAATTTAATTTACATCCGAGCGTATAAAACGCTACTTTTTTTTATTTTTCATAATTCGTTGTCAATCAATGAAATCGTTGTCAAAAATTGAGGTTACAAATTTAACTCGTTTTTTTGGTTTAAAAAACAGTAGTTTATTTACTCTCAACAAAATTTATTTAGAATGGCTGGTTTACCCCAAATTACGCTTTGATAACTTATTAGAAATAAAATGACTTGATACCTAAAAGAACAGACCTTTTTATGCTCTATGCAAAAAACTATATCTGCGATAAAAAATTTTCGTCGATTTTGTTCTTCTTTGTCCTTTTGTCTTCATTACAATATCTATTGCGCAATCTGGGCTAAAACAAATACTGATTTTAGATTTTAAAATATAACAAGCAACTAAAACAATTTGTTTGGCTTATCAAATGATCTTTATAAAATTGGTATTTTTTTTATTTATGAAAGGCTTTAGGTGCTAACATATTTTCTGGATTTAGAATATCGTCTAATTGTTCTTTAGAAAGGATATTATGTTCTAAAACTAAATTGTATACACTTTTACCTGTTTCTAGTGCTTCTTTAGCTATTTTAGTACTGTTTTTATATCCTATATATGGATTTAAAGCGGTTACAATGCCTATACTATGTAGTACCATTTCACGACAATGCTCTTCATTGGCTGTAATACCTTCAATACATTTTTCTCTTAAAGTATCCATCGCTTGGCTCATTAATTGCATCGATTCAAGAATAGCATAAATCAGCACTGGCTCCATGACATTTAATTGTAATTGCCCTGCTTCGGCAGCCATAGTAACGGTTAGGTCATTTCCTATTACACGAAAACAAACTTGGTTCATTACCTCTGGAATAACAGGATTTACTTTTCCCGGCATGATAGAGGAGCCCGGCTGCATAGGAGGTAAATTAATTTCGTTTAATCCACAACGAGGTCCTGAGGATAATAATCGTAGGTCATTGCATATTTTTGACATTTTGATTGCCATACGTTTTAACGCTGACGAATAAATAACATAAGACCCCGTATCAGGTGTTGCTTCAATTAAATTGGGAGCTGATACTATAGCTAGATCGGTTATTTTGGCTAATTTTTGAGCGCATAACTGGGCATAACCTATTGGAGCATTTAAGCCTGTACCAATAGCAGTTGCTCCCATGTTAATTTCTAAAAAAAGGTTTGAATTTTGGGTTAATCGTTCTATTTCTTCTTCTAAGGTTGCCGCAAAAGCTTCAAATTCTTGTCCTAATGTCATCGGAACTGCATCTTGTAACTGTGTCCGTCCCATTTTTAAAACATGTTTAAATTCTTCGCCTTTTTTTCTAAAAGAGGTTATTAATTCTTTTAAATGGGAAATCAGATTCATATTAGAGCGTATCGCTCCAACTTTTATGGCTGTCGGATAGGCATCATTTGTAGATTGTGATAAATTTACATGATCATTAGGAGAGCAAAATTGATACTGCCCTTTTTCATATCCCATAATTTCTAGGGCTCTATTAGCTAAAACTTCGTTGATATTCATATTGGTAGAAGTACCTGCTCCACCTTGAATCATATCAACTGGAAATTCACTATCAAACCTTCCTTCAATCACTTCTTTAGAAGCTTGTACAATGGCATTCTTTATGGTTTCTTCGAGTAATCCTAGCTCAAAATTTGTTTCAGCTGCAGCCCATTTCACATAAGCTAACCCTTTTATAAATTCAGGAAATTGATATAATCTTACTCCTGAAATATTAAAATTTTCAATGGCACGTTGCGTTTGCACTCCATAATAAGCATTTACAGGAACTTGTAAATCACCTAATAAATCGTTTTCTATTCTATACATTTTTTCAAAGCTAAAAAACCACGAATTTACATTCGCGGTTTCTTATTTCAATTTATTTTTTAATTATTCTTTTCTATATTTTTTAGTTTCTTCAAAGATATGTTCTAAAATTTTAACATCTTGTTCTGAAAATTCAACATGACGTCTTCCCATTACAATTTTAGCTGTTTGAAAGGCTTTTGATGTAAGATAGGTCGTAAAACCAGAAGCTCCTCCCCAAGAAAAACTAGGAACAAAATTACGTGGAAATCCTGATCCAAAAATATTAGCAGAAACCCCCACTACGGTACCTGTATTAAACATGGTATTAATTCCGCATTTACTATGATCACCCATCATTAATCCGCAAAACTGAAGTCCTGTACGAGCAAAATTTTCTGTTTCATAACTCCAAAGTTTTACTTCTTCATAATTATTCTTTAGATTAGAGTTATTGCTATCAGCTCCTATATTGCACCATTCTCCTAATACTGAATTGCCTAAAAAACCGTCGTGTCCTTTGTTAGAGTAAGCAAATAAGACAGAATTATTAATTTCTCCTCCTACTCTACTATGAGGTCCTACTGTGGTAGCTCCATAAATCTTAGTTGCTAATTTTACTTGTGCTTCTTCACACAAAGCAAAAGGACCACGAATAACAGATCCTTCCATTATTTCGGCATTTTTACCAATATAAATAGGACCTGTAGAGGCATTAAGTGTTACAAATTCTAACTTAGCTCCTTCTTCTATAAAAATATTTTCAGGTGCTATAACGTTCACTGACTTTGGTATAGGTTGCGAGGTTCTTCCTTCTGTAACTAATTCAAAATCTTCACGAAGTGCAACATCATTTTTGGCAAAAATATCCCATGTATGTTGTATTGTAATACAATCTACTGTACATTCTATTATTTCAAAAGTATCAAAATCCACTTCTTGATTTTCTTTACTATAAAAAGCAACTACTTCTTCTTTATAAAAAATAGCTTGATTTTCTTCTAAAGATTTTACCATTTCTACTAATACATCGTTGGGTAAAAAGACGCATTAATCATGACATTTTCATCCATTTCTACCATAGGGTATTTTTCTGACAAATATTCCTCAGTTATGGTTGTGGTGGTATATCCTAAGAATTTTTCCCATTTTTCGCGAATAGTTAAAATTCCTACTCGAATATCAGCTACAGGTCGGGTAAAAGTAAATGGAAGTAAAGCATTACGTACATTTCCATCAAAAAGTATGTAGTTCATATATATTTAAATTTTATCTAAAGGTATTCAAAAAGTCGGCTATTCTCTTTATTTAAATCCGTTTAATTCATTATACTATAATTGACATAAGAAACAATGGATTATAAATCTTTTCCTCTTTAAAAAGGAACGCAAACTAAATAGTAATTCTTTACTTTCGGAATATCTTTTATTTTAACATTTCAAAAATAAGCAAATTCCATTTTTAAATTAGAAATTTCTAATAAATTTCAAAAAAATGGTAAAATAAAAAAGCACCATACAAATGGTGCTTTCTAACTATTTTGATTTCAATATTATTTATTGAATTTAGCGTATTTAGTCTTGAATTTATCAATACGTCCAGCTGTATCAACCAATTTAGATTTACCAGTATAAAAAGGGTGAGAAGAACGAGAGATCTCCATTTTGAATACTGGATACTCTACACCTTCATGTGTAATTGTTTCTTTAGTTTCAACTGTAGATTTTGTAATAAATACGTCATCATTTGACATATCTTTGAAAGCTACTAATCTGTAATTTTCTGGGTGGATTCCTTTTTTCATAATAAATCTGTTTATGTTTTGCTGTTTTTATTCTTGATGCTTTTATCTCTAAAAGGTATTGAACTACAACGGCTTTTGTAATATTTTATTTTTAATTTAAGTCGCAAATTTAATACATTTTTTTAATATACAAATTATTATGTAACATTTTTAATATTAAAACTACTTACTATCAAAATACTTATATTTGTTAAACTAAATTTAGAACATCAAATTATGAATGAGATTATCAAAAAAAATGGGGTTCAATACGGATTAGTAATAGGGCTTATTTCAATATTAACGACGCTTTTCATTTACCTTATCAATATTGAATTATTTACTTCAGGTTGGATTACCTTTGTTAAGTATAGCCTTTACTTGATTATAATCATCCTTTTACTGAGAAAAACGCAAAAAGATTTTCAAACAGGCATTACATTTAAAGAAACTTTTACTACCTATTTTATAGCTACTATTATTGGAATAGTTATGGGGACTTTTTTCGAAGTAATTTTATTTAACCTTGTGGATCCTTCTCTAAAACAAAGCGTAAAGGAAATTATAATTAAAGAAACGGGGGAATGCTTCAAAAATTTGGAACACCTAGATCCGTTATTAAAGAATCTATTAAACAAATTGAAAATCAAGATCAGTTTTCGATAGCTAACTTTTTTAAAGGAACTCTTTTTACAATTTTAATAAGTGCAATTTTTGGTTTAATTTTGTCTGCATTTTTCAAAACAAAATCGTCAAATCAACTATAAAAGTGGATATATCAATTATAATACCTTTATTAAACGAACAAGAATCATTACCAGAATTGACTTCATGGATTGAACGTGTAATGACTCAACACAATTATTCATACGAAGTCTTATTTATAGATGATGGAAGTACGGATAATTCTTGGCTCGTTATACAGCAATTGGCATTAAAAACGAAAATCTTAAAGCCATTCGTTTTTTGCGTAATTACGGAAAAAGTCAAGCTTTACATGCTGGTTTTGCCAAGGCAAAAGGAAATGTAGTCATTACGATGGATGCCGACTTACAAGACAGTCCTGATGAAATACCGGACTGTACCAGATGATTACAGATGAAAATTTTGATTTAGTTTCAGGCTGGAAAAAAAAGCGTTATGACAATACATTAACTAAGAACCTGCCTTCTAAACTTTTTAATGCAGCCGCTAGAAAAACATCTGGTGTACAACTTAATGATTTTAACTGCGGTTTAAAAGCTTACAAAAATACGGTCATAAAAAACATAGAGGTTTTTGGCGAAATGCACCGCTATATACCTGTATTAGCTAAAAACGCAGGTTTTAAAAAAATTGGAGAAAAGGTTGTACAGCATCAAGCCCGCAAATACGGTGAGTCAAAATTCGGAATTGATCGTTTTGTAAATGGTTTTTTAGATTTGATTACCATCTGGTTCTTAGGTAAATTTGGAAAAAGACCCATGCACTTATTTGGTCTGTTGGGTACTCTCATGTTTATGATTGGTTTTTTGTCCGCAGGCTACATAGGGGCTGTTAAACTTTGGAAACTTTACACCCATCAAGAAACAATCTTAATTACCAATAATCCTTGGTTTTACATAGCTTTGACCACAATGATTATAGGAACTCAATTATTTTTAGCAGGATTTTTGGGTGAAATAATTCTTCGTACCAAACACAATGAAGAGCGATATAAAATTCAAGAAATCTTATAACCTAAATAAATTGAGCTCAACTATTAGCGGAATCTTTAAGAGCATTCTCTAATACTTGCTCTAACTTTCTTAAAACAATACAGGCTTTGTTTTTAAAAAATTAGAAATCTTTATTTTATAGAGATCAAAACATAAAAATAAAAAGCCATAATAAAACTAAAAAATTGACTATAAAACCAAAAGAATTATGCACATTGAACAGGCAATTTTAGAAAAAGTAAATATTTGGTTAACACCCACTTTTGACGACGAAACTCAAGAATCTATCAAGGAAATGATGACTTCATCACCTAAAGAATTAGAAGAAAGTTTTTACAAAAACTTAGAATTTGGAACGGGCGGTATGCGCGGTGTTATGGGAATAGGGACCAATAGAATTAACAAATATACTTTGGGTAAAAACACTCAAGGTTTATCTAATTACTTAAAAAAATGTTTTCCAAACGAAGAAATAAAAGTTGCTATTGCTTATGATTGTAGGGCTAACAGTAACACACTAGCAAAAGTTGTTGCTGATGTATTTTCTGCTAATGGAATTAAAGTATTTTTATTTTCTGAATTAAGACCTACTCCTGAACTATCATTCACAGTACGCCATTTAGCTTGCCATGTAGGTATTGTTCTAACAGCGTCACACAATCCACCTGAATACAATGGTTATAAAGTGTACTGGCAAGATGGCGGCCAAATTGTTCCTCCACAAGATAAAGAAATCATACAGGCTATTGAAGCGCTAGAATATAGTGATATAAATTTTGCTTCTAATCCAGAACTTATAGAATATATAGATCAGGAGATCGACGATGCTTTCCTAAAAAGCACACTTGAAAACGCTAGTTTTAACACAACAGCTGAGGCTAAGAAAAACTTAAAGATTGTTTACACTTCATTACATGGCACTTCTATAAAGGTAATACCTAATGTTTTGAATGCGGCTGGATATAATGATTTAAATATAGTAGAAGAACAAGCCATTCCAGATGGTCGTTTTCCTACTGTCAAATCACCTAATCCCGAAGAACCAGAAGCACTTAGTTTGGCAATTGATTTGGCCAATAAAATAAATGCTGATATCGTTATAGGAACTGATCCTGACTCGGATCGCCTAGGAGTGGCTGTACGAAACAATCAAAACAATATGATTCTTTTAAATGGGAATCAAACGATGGTTATTATGACCGCATTTTTATTAGAGCAATGGAGAAAATCTAATAGGTTAACAGGTACTGAATTTATTGGATCTACTATTGTTTCTACCCCTATGATGCTTGATTTAGCAGAAGCTTATGGAGTAGAATGTAAAGTAGGATTAACAGGATTTAAATGGATTGCTAAATTCATTAAAGATTTTCCAAACCAAAAATTTATTGGAGGAGGTGAAGAAAGTTTTGGTTTTATGGTAGGCGATGCTGTTCGTGATAAAGATGCTGTAGGTGCTATTTTATTAGTTTGCGAAATTGCTGCGCAAGCAAAAGAAGCTGGCAAAACATTATATCAGAGACTAGAGGAACTTTATGTGGATTTTGGTTTTTATAAAGAACATCTTATTTCTATTACAAAAAAGGAATGGATGGCGCAGCAGAAATCCAACAAATGATGAAGGATTTACGCGAAAATCCAATGGAAGAAATCAACGGAAACCGTGTGGTTTGTGTAGAAGACTATCAAACATCAAAAGGTAAAGACCTCATGAATAATGAAGAATTCGACATTAACATTCCTAAATCGAACGTATTGATTTATTATTTAGAAGATGGAAGTAAAATATGCGCACGTCCAAGTGGTACAGAACCTAAAATTAAATTTTATTTCAGTGTAAACTGCACCATCGAATCGGTTGATGATATACCCGAAGCGGAGAAACAATTGGACGAAAAAATTAAAAATATCATTAACGATATGCAATTGAACTAATGGATCATAATTTAAAAAAAATAATTCCATACGCATTAAGATACAGAACAAATATTATTTGGAATATTACATTCAACATCCTTTATGCTTTGTTCAGCACACTCTTAATGGTATCTATTATGCCTACTCTAGAGGTTCTCTTTAAACAAAATACAAAAATTAGTAAAAAGCCTATTTACACAGGTTTATCTAATTTAAAGGATTTTTTATCAAATTCTTTTAATTATAAATTAACTGAAATTTCAGATGAATATGGTAAACAAAACGCTTTATTAGTTGTTATAAGTATTGTAATCATTACAGCTTTATTAAAAAACTTATTTAACTATTTAGGATCCAGACAGGTTACAATATTAAGAAATGGTGTATTAAGAGATCTACGTATTAAGTTATATAGCAAAATTATTAATCTCCCCGTTTCTTATTATTCAGATACTAGAAAAGGAGATGTTATGGCTCGTATGTTAGGAGATGTGGGAGAAGTTCAAAATTCCTTTTTCCAAATCTTAGAACTTATCGTTCGCGAACCAATGACTATCGTCTTTTCTATTATTGCTATGTTATTTATTAGTATAAAACTTACCTTATTTGTTTTTATATTTATTCCTATTTCAGGATTTATAATTTCAAGAATTGGTAAAACATTAAAATCTAAATCGCAAAAAGCCCAACAGGAACAAGGTATTTTTATTTCTATTTTAGACGAAACTTTATCAGGATTAAAAGTTGTAAAAGGATTTAATGCAGAATCTATTTTCATTCAAAAATTTAATGATTCTGTTAATCGTGTTTTAAAATTATCAAACAGTATAGCAAATAAAAACAATCTATCCTCTCCTATGAGTGAATTTTTTGGTATCGTAACTATTGCTACTTTATTATGGTATGGAGGTCATTTGGTTTTGGTTGAAAAAAGCCTTGCTGGAACAGCCTTCATTGGTTATATCGCATTAGCTTACACTATTTTACAACCTGCTAAATCTATTTCAAAATCTTCTTATCAGGTAAAAAGTGGTCTAGCTGCCGCTGAAAGGGTTTTTACTTTACTAGAACAAGAAAGCCAAATAGTAGATTTACCAGATGCTCTAGATAAAAAAGATTTTACAAATTCTATCAAAATTGAGAACATTCATTTTGCTTATGCAGATGACAACAATGTCTTAAAAAATTTTACTATTGACGTTCCAAAAGGAAAGACCATTGCATTAGTAGGTCAATCTGGATCAGGAAAAAGTACAATTGCCAATTTACTTACTCGTTTTTATGATGTAAATGAAGGAAAAATAAGTATAGATGGAACCGATATTAAGGAAATTTCAATGCAGTCTTTGAGATCTTTAATGGGGATTGTTACACAGGACTCTATCTTGTTTCACGATTCTATAAAGAATAATTTATTAATTGGTAAACCTACAGCTACTGATGAAGAAATTATTCATGCTTTAAAAGTTGCTAATGCGTATGAATTTGTAATCAATTTACCTAATGGTATAGAGACCAATATCGGTGATGCAGGTGGAAAATTATCTGGCGGACAAAAACAACGTTTGTCTATTGCAAGAGCAGTATTAAAAAATCCGCCAATCATGATCCTTGATGAAGCTACTTCTGCTCTTGATACAGAGAGTGAAAAATTAGTACAAGTGGCTCTTGAAAACATGATGCAAAACAGAACTTCTATCGTAATTGCTCATAGACTTTCTACTATACAAAAAGCAGACAATATTATTGTGATGCAAAAAGGAGAAATTGTTGAACAAGGCACACACAGCGAATTACTTGCTAAAAATGGTACTTATTCGAAACTTGTCATGATGCAAAGTTTAGAATAAAAACTATAAAAAATGCCCCCTAAAGTTAATAACTGTTTGGGGGCATTTTTTTATTATCAAAGATTTTTACATTTTAAATTCTTGGGCTACCCAATCTTTTTTTATATCTACATAAAAATAATGTAATCCATCTGTTTTATCAAAAGCACCGTTTTTATTACGATCATCTATTGTTCTAAAAAATATTTTATTTGCTGTTTCTACATAGTTCCAATCTATTAACTCCTGCATATCAACTGAAATTTTAGTGAATTTATCTCCTAAATCAGTACTTAAATACAAAGATTTTACATCATAAGAATCTACTTTTCCATCTTGATTTGTATCATTATCTGCCATAACATATACTAAAATATTTTTAGACTTAAGATATGTCATTCGTTCAATTAAAACAGATTTATCTGTTAATACATGCAAAGAATCTTTTCCTATTTCTTGAAATTTAATATTTTGTAAATATCCTGTAAGTTCTTCATCTAAGACACTTGATACGTTAAATCCATTCATATCCATTTTATCTCCTTCATAACTTCCTTTTTTCAAATCACTCACTCTAAGTTCTCCTATAGGATAAATTAACACATTGGAGGTCGGAAACTGTATGGGTAAATCCGCTACTAATAAACGAGTGGTATCTTTCTTTCTTTCAACTTGTTTTACTGGCTTATCATATTTTACTTTCGGTTTGGGTTCTTCTTTACAACTTCCAAATGAAATAATAAAAGGTAAAAAATATAAAATCTTTTTTTTCATGATTATCCTATTTAATCTAAATATACCCATTTTTGTTTATATTTTCACATTTAATTTTATACTAAACACGCGTGTTGTTAAATAATTAGGAACTCCGTATTGATTTTTAGTATATACATCCCGCACCCATGTGTTCGTAATCGAGTTTTGGTTATTGAACATATTAAAAATTTCAATTCCAAGGGCTAGTTCTCTAAAGTGTCTTAACCAATTATCTTTCTCTTTTGATCTAGCTCTATCGGTAAAAACATACGAAAATCCAATATCGGCTCTACGATAATCTCTTAATCTTGATTGGTATTCGTAAGGATTAGCATACGATGGTGATCCTCCCGGCAAACCTGTATTATAAACTAAATTAAGATACATTTTTAAAGCAGGTATATTAGGAATATAATCTTGAAATAAAGCTCCAACCTTGAGTCTTTGATCAGTAGGACGTGCTATATATCCTTTATCATCTATTGACTCTTGTGTATCCATATAGCCAAAACTTAACCAAGATTCCGTTCCCGGTATAAATTCCCCATTTATTCTAAGATCTATTCCTTTAGCATAAGCCTCCGCATTATTAAGAGCTCTGTATCGTATCCGAACATTATCTATTGTATAAGGATTTACATTATTCATATCTTTATAATACAATTCCGTGACTAATCTAAAAGGGCGTTTCCACATTTTAAAACTAAAATCATGTCCTAAGACTATATGAGTAGATTCTTGCGCCTTAACATTGGGTTTAACGATTCCTAAAGAATCTCTTAATTCTCTATAAAAAGGGGGTTGATGATACCAACCTCCTGATATTCTAAAAAACATATCCTTGTTCCAGTTTGGTTTTATAGCAAATTGTGCTCTTGGACTAAAAACAACTTGACTTTTTCCTATGTTAACCCCATCTGTGACGCTCCAGTTTTGCGCTCTTGCTCCTACATTTAAAAACAATTCATGTTCTTTCCATCTCAAACGCCTATTCCACTGAAGATAAGCTGAAAAACGATTAATATTTGTATAATTAATAGCTCTAACACTGTTATAAGGTACTAAAGGCCCTTGATAAACTGTATAAGGTTCTTCTTTTTTAGGAAATATTTTGGGAGGGTTTAGTAAAAAACCTGCTGAATCAATCACTTCCCACTCTCTAATTCTATCTCGTATACTCTCTCGTGTATATTTAAATCCCCAATCTATTTGATTTTCTTTTTCTTATGATTTCCTTTAAGCTCTGTATTAATGATCAAAGCATCCAAATCATTACGAGCATGTGTGAGCTGACTGCCTATTCCTCTAGAATATTCAACATTGCCAAAGCTAGAATCACCTAGATTAGAATTTATCTCTCCTAATCGATATTCTGCCATTATATCATAATATTCTTGTTCAATAGTATGATAGATTGAATTAATCCATTTTAAATTGGAGTCATCATTTATCTTATAATTAACTTTTATAGCACCAAAAGTAGTCATATAAGCATCCTTTTCAGTTCCATCATATTGTACTAATAAAGCCATCGGTTCTTGTAAAGATCCAAAATTAGTTTGTCTAGAAAAAGGCCTATAATCGTATTTATTTTGTGATAAATTACCTAAAAACCCAAATTGCCATTTAATATTTGGAGTAAAAGTTATATAGGTTTGTAAATCCGCAAATCGTGGCTTAAAATTAGTTTGTGTTTCTTGACTTTTTACTAACAAACTATTATCTCGATAACGAATTCCTGTAATAGCATTCCATTTTTGATTTTTTGACACATTATCCATTGAAACACTTCCTCCTAAAAAGGAAGCTTCAAGGGAAGCTCCAAATTTAGTTGGTTTTCTATAAGTTATATCTAATACGGAAGATAATTTATCTCCATATTTAGCCTGAAATCCTCCAGAAGAAAAATCAACATGCTGAATTAAGTCTGTATTTGTAAAACTTAGCCCTTCTTGTTGTCCTGATCGAATTAAAAAAGGACGGTATACTTCTATTTCGTTTACGTATACTAAATTTTCATCATAATTACCTCCTCTTACAGCATATTGTGTACTTAATTCATTATTAGAATTTACTCCCGGTAGTGATTTTAAAATATTTTCTACTCCAGAATTAGCTCCCGGTATCAATCGAATAGCTTTTGGTGATAAGGTCGTAATGCCCTCTACTCTTTTTTTACTGTTATTCGATATGACAATTTCGCCTAACTGCTCTGTTGTACTTTTTAATACTACATTAAATTCATAATCTTCACTAGGGATTAAGTTCTAACGAAATAACAGCTGATTTTAAAGATAAATGTGTAAACTTTAAATTTGATTTTACTTTTGAAGGAATGGCTAATTGATAGAATCCATTTTCATTTGTCTTGGTACTTTTTTGTTGAAATGATACATTAACTCCTTCTACAGGATTGTTTTCTTCATCCAAAACAATTCCTTTAACTCTGGCAATTTGTCCTAAAAGGCTAAATGAAAATAGAAGTAATAAAAAAGAAAATTTAGTTTTCAAAATTTACAGTTTTGTTTTATAAAAATTTGATTCAAATGTAGTTGTATTTCCTAAATTATCCACTACTTCTAACTTAAAATCATTTTTACCATTTATAAATTTAGAATCGGAAAA
Organism: Flavobacterium davisii; assembly: GCF_019565505.1. Taxonomy (GTDB): domain Bacteria; phylum Bacteroidota; class Bacteroidia; order Flavobacteriales; family Flavobacteriaceae; genus Flavobacterium; species Flavobacterium davisii. The sequence continues at coordinate 2,667,417 of NZ_CP067378.1, read as the reverse complement.
AAATGAATTAATCTATTTAATTTAGGTTCATATTCCATTAATATCCATTCATTGTTTAAATACGCATTATAAGATTTAATACCCGATAAATTGTCTGAAATAAAGATTTTCAACGAATCTTTTGAAGTTAAATCTTCAGCCATTTTAAAATTAGGTGCATAAATTTTAGGTGCTATCGTATCTTTTGCAATAAAAAACTTTCCGAGTTTTTTTGTTTTAATTATAAACTGATCTTCTTTCTTAATTGTAAAATTATATTCTATTCTGCTATGATCTAAATTAGCTATAAACATTTTTTCACGTTCTTCTTTAGGTAAATGAGACACATCAAATGTAATGGTCATAGGTTTATTAATTGCTACGGACTCATCATGTAAGTACAGCTCTTTATCCTTTACATCAAATTTTATATAAAAATCTTCATAAAACGTTTGTTCTGGAATGAATACAGAAATCCCTTCTTTTGAATACAATTGCTCAATTTGAGATTTTAAAAAATAGGGAGTTTTAGGCGGATTATTCACCATAGAACTATTCGAATTTGAAAATTCTATGGGAATAATTAAGGTATTTTTATTGCCATGAAAATCATAAATTTCTATTTCATAGTTTAAGTTATAATTGGGTTCTACTTTTAGTTGTCCGTTATTTATTTTGTGCTTAATAATATTTTCTGGAAATATATACCCCACAAAAAGTTTTTGAAAACGTTGATGTGTTTTTTTGTATCTTGGATAATCAATAAAACAGTTTATATGTTTTGATTCATCAAAAGAAAAACTATCAAATTGATAATTAAAATAAGGTGTTCCGTTTAAAAATGCGTTTAACTTGTAAATTCCATTTTTCCCAAAATTAAAATCGGATACATCATGAGCGTTTATTGCAAATCCTATGGTATCTTTGGCTTTAACTGGGGTGGCAAGATAAGTCCCATCTGATTGTAAACTTAAAGGAACCATAATAGGTTGAGAAGAACCATTAACTATAGCATTTATAGATAAGGCATAAGCATATAATCCTTCTATAGAAGGCGCTTTTGTATCTTTTACTAAAGTATCATATCCAAACAAGAAAGGATTCATAATAAACTCTGTTTTTGTATTTCTTATTTCGAAATGCAAATGAGGACCACTAGAACCTCCTGTATTGCCTGTATAACCTATTAAATCCCCTTTTTTACAACTAAAAAATTGTCTTTTAAGCGTAATTCTAAAACAAAGGTTTTATCTGCATATTGCTTTTCCCGAACATACCGATCTATTGTTTCTGAAAAACGCTGTAAATGCGCATAAACGGTAGTATAACCATTAGGATGATCTATATACAAACACTTTCCATAGCCATAAGTGGAAACGTTTAGACGAGAAACAAAACCATCTGCAGTGGCATACACTGGAAAACCTTCTTTTTGTTGGGTTCTAAAATCAATTCCTGAATGAAAATGATTAGGTCTAAGCTCACCAAAAGAACCTGCTATATTTAAATTAATATTTAGCGGAGAACCAAAATAATCTTTGGGGTATTTATCTTGTGTAAATGCTACAAGAGAAAAAAATAAGAGAAAAAACCAAAACTTTTTAACCATATCATAATAATTACAGCTGTAAACTTAAAAACTTTCTTTATTTCTGCTAAGATAACGATTCCTTTTACATTATTTCAGTCCTATTTTTTTATTTTTAAAAGTTTCATTTTAAAACGATTAAGAATAAAAAATTGATAATTATCATTTTTTTCCTCAATCTTATTGTTAAAATACATTTTAAAATTTAAATTTGTGAAGTGATGTAATGTATTTTTGTTACGATGAGTAAACTAGACGTAATAACTGATTCTCTTGAAGTTAAGATTCAGGAACTTTTCCAAAAAATGGAAAACCTAAAACTTGACAACCAAGAACTAAGACTGAAACTTAGATATTCGGAATCAATTATTATAAAACAAGGAGAAGACTTAAAAAAAATAAAGTCGGAACTTGACTCTGTCAAAATTACAAACTCACTTTTAGGTAGTGACGAATTCAAAAGAGATACGAAACTCAAAATAAATTCATTAATCAAAGATATAGATTATTGTATAGCACAACTTTCTGATTAGAAAGCATAATGAGTGAAAAACTAAAAATAGATATTTCGATAGCAGAAAGGGTTTACCCTCTAACAGTAGATCCTAGCCAAAAAGAAAGCTTACTAAAAGCTTCCCAAAGGGTTGACTATATGCTAAAACAGTTTGAACAAAATTATGCTGTAAAGGATAAGCAAGATTTACTCGCCATGTGTGCTCTACAATTTGCCACTCAAGTAGAACAAAAAAATGAGGAAATAACAACCTCAAATCTACAAGTGACAGAAAAGTTAAAAAAGTTAAATGATTTATTAGACAAACATCTCTAAACAGAATAAAAAGTACGTTCTTAAAAAATTAATAAATTTAGAAACACTACCTACATTAGTACCCATTTGATAAACTCAACACTAACGTTTAAAAAGGGCAAATCATCAATACTATAGCAGGCCTTTCAGTAGGAAGCTTGAACATTGAGTTAACCCAAAACTTGTACATACCGAGTTTATACAACTTTTCTAATGTAGGTTTTTTTATACATAACACTTAACACAGACTATGGACATTTTAATAGTAATTATTATTGGAATTCTTGGAGTTGCAACAGGTTTTGGTATTGCAAAATACTTAGAAAAAACCAATGTATCTACCTTGATTAAAAACGCAAAGAAAGAAGCTTCTTCTATCTTAAAAGACGCTAATACAGAGGCTGAAAACATCAAAAAAGATAAGATATTACAAGCCAAAGAAAAATTCATTGAATTAAAAGCTGAACACGAACAGGTTATTTTAACTCGTGACCGAAAAGTTGCCGAAGTAGAAAAGAGAACGCGCGACAAAGAATCACAAGTTTCTAATGAACTTGCTAAAGCAAGAAAATTAAACGATGAGGTTGAACACAAAATAAAAGAATACGATTCAAAAGTAGAAAACTTAGAAAAGAAAACTACTGAAATCGAAAAAATGCACAGAGCACAAGTAGAACAACTAGAAACTATTTCTGGTCTTTCTGCTGAAGAAGCCAAAAATCAATTAATGGAAAGCCTAAAAGCAGAAGCTAAAACAAATGCTATGGCTCACATTCAAGAAACCATAGAAGAAGCTAAAATGACGGCTCAACAGGAAGCCAAAAAAATAATCATCAATACCATTCAACGTGTAGGAACAGAGGAAGCTGTTGAAAACTGCGTATCCGTATTTAACATAGAATCAGATGATGTAAAAGGTAGAATAATTGGTCGTGAAGGCCGTAACATACGTGCTATAGAAGCGGCTACTGGAGTTGAAATCATTGTTGATGACACCCCAGAAGCAATCATCTTGTCTTGCTTTGACCCTGTAAGGAGAGAAATTGCCCGTTTATCCCTACATAAATTAGTAACAGATGGACGTATACATCCAGCTAGAATTGAAGAAGTCGTAGCAAAAACTACAAAACAAATAGAAGAAGAAATTATTGAGGTAGGAAAACGTACTGTAATTGAATTAGGCGTTCATGGATTACATCCTGAATTAATTAAGATAGTAGGACGCATGAAATATCGTTCTTCATACGGTCAAAACTTACTACAGCACTCCAGAGAAGTAGCAAAGCTTTGTGGTATTATGGCCGCTGAACTAGGACTAAATGTAAAACTAGCCAAAAGAGCAGGACTTTTACACGATATAGGTAAAGTTCCTGAAACAGAAAGCGATCTACCACACGCTTTATTAGGTATGCAATGGGCTGAAAAATACGGCGAAAAAGAAGATGTATGCAACGCCATTGGTGCACACCACGATGAAATAGAAATGAAATCTTTAATTGCTCCAATTATTCAGGTTTGCGACGCTATTTCTGGTGCTAGACACGGAGCCAGACGTCAAGTTCTAGATTCTTATATTCAAAGACTTAAAGACCTAGAAGACATAGCTTATGGCTTTGGTGGAGTAAAAAGTGCGTATGCTATTCAAGCAGGAAGAGAATTAAGAGTAATCGTTGAAAGCGAAAAAGTAAATGATGAAATGGCAGCGAAGTTATCTTTTGATATTTCACATAAAATTCAAACCGAAATGACTTATCCTCGGTCAAGTAAAAATTACTGTAATTCGCGAAACTAGAGCCGTTAATATAGCCAAATAAAAAAACAAAAGAGCGTCTAATTTTTAGATACATATATCAGAGGATTAATAAAGATCCTTTATTTTTAACCCCTGTTTTTTAGAGTAAAAGCCTTAAAAACAGGGGTTCATATTTCTAATACATTTTTATCAGTTCTTCAAAAAATAAAATTCAAAAAAGAGATGACAACTTTACTTTGAATATTTAAACCCAGATGCCGTATTAGAATTCGTTGTGAAACAAAATTTTTCAATAAATTCAAGTATTCACGGAGAATTTTAGAAGATGAAATAATCAACTATTTCGATGAATGAAATTGGAGTACGTGTTTGAATTGAAAGAAAAATAAACTGGAATAGATTTCTAATGCGGAATTTGGGTTAAAAACCATCTTATCCTTTTTTACCAAATTATTAAAAGCATTAGATATTTAGTATAATTACTTTATTTTTTTTCAATCTCCTCATCTAGGAGAAAAATTTTCCGTACTTTTTTATTCTTTTTCTTTTCATCACAAGAACCTATAGATTTAAAAAAGAATAAATCTTACAAAATAATATTCTCTCATGACTAAAAAGAGAATATTATTTTACACCTCTTTAACTTTTTCAAGGAAAAATATCACTTCTTAAAGTAAACTTTAAAAACAGAACCTATACCTAATTTACTATCAACACTAATCTTTCCTCCCATAGCCTCTACTTGATTTTTAGCGATATACAAACCAATCCCTGTCGACTCTCGGTTTTTATGAAAGGTTTTATAAGGTCCAAATACTGCTTCTTGATATTTCTTTAAATCAATCCCTATTCCATTATCCTCAACACACAAAACATCATATTCTACATTATGAAGCAATTCTTTTTCTAAATAAAACGAAATGAATTTATCTTTTTATTAGAATCTGCGTATTTAACAGCATTCGTAGTCAAGTTAAGAATCACACTTTCTAAATAAGCTGGAATAAAAGAAACTTCCATTCCTTTATCTACCTCCAAGGTTATCGTAATCTCTTTAGCACAAATCATTTCTTTTAATACAGATAATGATTTTTCTATATAGCATCGTAAATTATTACTTTGTTTTTCATTAATAACTTCTGCTTGTACTCCCACCAAATCTACTAAATTATCTATAGTTCCTTTCAATTCATTGTATACAATTTGCAAACTTTTAATAACTTCTTCGGTAGAAACATAACCATTTTTATAAAAAGACAACAGCATATAAAAATTTTCTGTGTGACTTTTCAAATTATGTGAAACAATATGAGCAAAATTCATCAATTTCCCTTTTTGATTATTTACTAAATCAAAAGTTTCTCTAAGTTTTTGTTCTTTTTCCTTTTGAATCGTAACATCTGTATGAGTCCCGATAATCCTCAATGGTTTCCCTAAAGCATCTCGTTCAATAACTTTTCCTCTATCTAAAATCCATTTATATACTCCATTACACAAAACACGATGATAGGTTTCATAATAAGGTATTCTTTCTTCCAAATGTTCTTGTATATTATAAAAATAAATTTCTCTATCATCTGGATGCACTAATTTATCCCATTCTTCAGGATTTGAAATCAATCCTAAATTTCCTTTACTTATTTCTAAAATTTTAAGAGATTGTGCCGAATAAAACACTTCGTTGGTAACCAAATTCCAATCCCAAACACCTATTTCAGAGGCTTGATTAGCAAATTGATTTCTTAAAGCCTCTATTCTTTTCTCCTCTTCTATCTTTTTTTGTTTCGTAATGTCTGAAATAATTCCAAAGAAAGAAACCTTATCACTTTCGCTTTCCGCTGTAGCTAACATCTTATACCACCTTAGTTCTTTGGATAGTACAACTCTAAAATCTAAATCTAAACTAGCTAAATCTTTTCTACTTTTATCTATAGCATTTAAAATTCTAGACTTATCCAACGGAAATACCACCTTCTTAAAAACACCCAAAGGATTACTTCTAAACATTTCAATATCAGATTCAAAAAAATCATAATGAGATCCTTGTAGATAATCAACAATTAAAAAACCATCTAAATCTACAGAAAACTGAAAGAAAAGTAACGACTGATTAGAAATTATTTTATTTAAAAAAAAATGTTCTGATGACCCTAATTGCATTTTTATTTTTTTAAAAAACAATATTAAACAAAAATATTTATAATTATAATTTAACATATACAAAACTGATAGATACGGTTTTATATAAATCTCCATTAGATAAAATTATTTTTTTTGCCTAATATAGCTTTAATTAACAAACAATTAACATAAAAATCACACTAATGCAGGATTATAAAATACTTTCACATACCATCCTAACATTTTATTCGCAAAATGTATCTAAAATAAAATTACCGTTTATCATCCTCTATTTCTTTCAAAACAATCACCTAAGATCTTTTATCTTCTGATTGCGCCACCCCTCCTATTATTAAAATGACAAGGAAATTTAAACTAAAACTTTTGCATTTTATCATCTTCAGTTCTTTTTCATCCTAATCACGAGATCAACTCTATTATAAAGATAAAAAGTAGGAAGAAAACAAAATTTATACGAATTATTTTTAGATACAATATTATTTTACCAGAATAAAACCACTATAACTTCTTTACACAAGCAAAGAAATAAAAGAATACTGAAAGTTTAAATTATACAACTTCACATTTACTTCAAAAAACCCACCCTCTTTTTACATTATGAAAACTAATAGATATGGATAGATTTTTAATACTCTTATTAAAAACTGTTATATTTTCAAAAAAGCTCTTAATTAAATTTTGTGTGGTGAATACTCTTCAGGAGATTTATTATTTTAAATATAAATAAAGTTTTTTTATTAGTGCTAACTCAAAATATTCGATAATACAATTAGGTAGTAAAAGTTAAAATAAGATTATCAAATGAATATTCTATTGAAAAAAAATTAGATAACAAAAAAAGATTCCTTAAATTTCTCCACAGGTTTTGGACTTGGCATCTTTTGATCTCTAAAATAATCACATATTTAAAAACAATAAAAAAGCCTGAAACAACATATTGCGTTTCAGGCCTTGTAGCGAAGACGGGAGTTGAACCCGTGACCTCAGGGTTATGAATCCTGCGCTCTAACCAACTGAGCTACCTCGCCTTTTATTCTGTTGGTAACATCCTTCCCGAATGCGAGTGCAAATTTACAACTAAATTCAAGTTACGCAAACTTTTTTTCTACTTTTTTTATTTTTTTTTCATAAAAAAACACAATCATCTAATAAACAACTAATTAAAAAACAAAAAAAAATAAACTTTTAATGCGCATTAACACAAAACAAATCATCATTTAATATCTCTACACAAAAAGACAAATAAAAAACATTTTACTTGTTTTAATAATTCATATTATCTATATTTCGAAAAAAAATCATTATGAACAGCAAAATACGATACGAATTAGAGTTCCCTATACATTCATCCCCTCAATTACTATATCAATATATATCAACACCATCTGGATTACAAGAATGGTTTGCTAATAATGTCAATTCAAGAGGTGATTTTTTTACATTTAAATGGGACGACTCTGAAGAAAAAGCACGTATTTTTTCTAAAAAGACAGGCGAAAAAATTAAGTTTAAATGGGTTGACGAGGAAAACAAAGACACGGAATACTACTTTGAACTTAGAATATTAGAAGATGATATTACGAAAGATGTTTCTCTAATGATAGTCGATTTTGCTGAAGAGAATGATCTATCAGAAGCCAAAATGCTTTGGGAAAATCAAATTTCTGATCTAAAACATGTTTTAGGCTCTATTTAAAAAAGAATATAACTTATCTTTGTCCCGATTTATCGGGATTTTTTATGGATATTTTTTCTACTTTACAAGACAACAGAGCTTTCTTATATGGGGATGCCGTTTTTGAAACTATAAAAGTACTAGACAATAAAGTACTTTTTTTAGAGGATCATTATTTTAGACTAATGGCTTCTATGCGTGTTTTAAGAATGGAAATTCCTGCAACCTTTACCCTAGAATACTTTGACGATATAATTTTAAAAGCAGCAAGAGCATTAGAAATAGAAAAATCTGCTCGTGTTCGTTTTAATGTTTTTAGAAAGAATGGTGGTTTTTACCTACCTCAAACGAATGAGGTAGTTTATTTTGCAATTGCAACACCTTTAGAAGAAACGGCATACCAACTATCTAAAACAATTTATGAAGTGGACATATACAAGGATTTTGTAATTACAAAACAACTTTTATCTACTATTAAAAGCACTAATAGAATAATTAATGTAACAGGAAGTATTTATGCTAAAGAAAATCAACTTAATAATTGCCTACTTCTAAATCAGGAAAAAAATATAGTGGAGGCTTTAAACGGTAATATTTTTATGATTAAAGATAACGTTTTAACCACACCTCCTCTTTCGGAAGGCTGCATAAATGGAATTATGAGAAAACAACTTCTTACAATAGCTCAAAACATAGAAAGCCTAAAAATAGAAGAAAGAGCTATATCCCCTTTTGAATTACAGAAAGCAGATGAGCTATTTATAAGCAATGTTATTAAAGGCATACAACCCATAACAAAGTATCGCAAAAAAGACTACACAACTAACATATCTGAATTATTAATAACAAAACTAAATATCAAAATAAGACTCCATTAATTATACATAGGATTTTCGGGAGCATTTGACCAAAATAAATACTCCCCTCCTTGTTCTATTATTTTTCCCTCCAAAAATTAGAAGAGCATCTTCCTATTATATTATTATTCAAATGATTTTCCGATATAATCCAAGAATTAGACTCCAATTCACTTTGTAATTGTTCTGCATCCCATCCTGAATACCCTAAGAAAAAACGTATATTATTTCTACTTATTTTCCCACCATTTATAAGCTCTTTTGTCTGTTGAAAATTACCTCCCCAATAAATCCCAGATGCTATTTCTACACTACCTGAAATTAAATGAGGAATATTATGTATAAAATACAAATTATCTTGCTCTACAGGGCCTCCATTATATATTTTAAATGAAGCTGAAATTTCAGGAATTAAATCCTTAATTGTATAATTCAAGGGCTTATTTAAAATAAAACCAACAGATCCCTCTTCATTATGATCTGCCAACAAAACCACAGATCTGTTAAAAGATAGGTCACCTATAACAGAGGGTTCGGCTATTAACAAATGCCCCTTTTGTGGTTTAATCACTATCATACCTATTCTTTTTCATCTAAATTTAACAAAAAAAATAATTGCAAACAAAATATAATCAAAAAAAAATAAAAAAAGCCACGATTTAACGCGGCTTTTTATGTAATATTTAAAAACTATTATTTATTAACAGCTCCTTCTAATTCTGCACCTGCTTTGAATTTTATTACGTTTTTAGCTTCTATCTTAATAGTATTTCCTGTTTGAGGATTTCTTCCTTCTCTAGCCGCTCTTGTAGATACTGACCATGATCCGAAACCTACTAAAGCAACTTTACCACCTTTACTCAAAGTTCCTTCAACATTACTTAAAAATGATTCTAATGCAGCTTTTGCAGCAGCTTTAGTAATACCTGCATCAGCAGCCATAGCATCGATTAAATCTGATTTGTTCATAATAATTAGTTATTAATTGATAGGTTAATATTAATTCTAAGCCCCACAAATTTAGTAGGATTTACTTAGCGCACAACATTTTTAACTCTTTTTTATTCTTTTTGCTATAAAAACTACTTTTTAAGTAAATCAAAAATATTTTTTGAAAGAAAATACTGATTTTAATGTAATTTATTCTACTCTTATATCTTCTGAAAAATGCACTCCATTTAATAATTCTTGAGCACTCATTCTTTTCTTTCCCGGAAATTGCAAAGATTTTATATTTAAAAAACCTTCTGCTAGAGCGATACGAATTTCTTTTTTAGTATATATTACTTTTCCTATAGTTAATTCATGTACTTTCCGTTCTTTTTCAACTTCATACAATTTAACGTTCCATTGTTCTTCTTTATCTATAAAAGTACAATAAGCAGCAGGATATGGAGCTAAACCTCTTATTTGATTATAAACAGCATCTAAGCCTTTATCCAAATCAACTTTACAATTATCTCGATCTAATTTATAAGCCGTTTTGATTTCAGGCGAATCCTCTTGCAAAACAGTAATTACGTTATTGGCCGCTATTTTCTCTAAGGTTTCTACGACTGCCTCACAACCTAATCCCATTAAACGATCATGCAATTGTCCTGCGTTTTCATCTGGTAAAATAGCTGTTTCTTTACTTAAAATCATAGCGCCTGTATCAATCTTATCATCAATAAAGAAAGTTGTAACGCCTGTTTTAATTTCTCCATTAATAATAGCCCAGTTAATAGGTGCTGCACCGCGATATTCTGGCAACAAAGAAGCATGAAGATTAAAAGTCCCTAATTCTGGCATCTTCCAAACAACGACAGGCAACATACGAAATGCTACTACAACTTGTAAATTTGCATTTAAGGATTTTAGTTCTTGCAAAAAAGCATTATCTTTAAGATTGGTTGGTTGCAATAAATGCAATCCTTTTTCTAAAGCGTATTCTTTAACAGCCGAATACTTCATTTTCTGTCCTCTCCCAGCTGGTTTATCTGGAGCTGTAATAACTCCAACTACTTCATAATTATTTTCTTTTACAATGGCATCCAAAATTCCAACAGCAAATTCTGGGGTTCCCATAAAAACGATTCGTAATGATTTCATCATTTAATAATAAATTGATTTTTATGATCTAATTGGATCATATTATATTCTAACATTTCCTTTAATATTTCTAAAAGGATCTTTTCTTCTATATCTACTTTTTCTAGTATTTCGCGAGAGTTCAGTCCTTGATTTTGTAATATTTCAAGCAATTGCTCTATTAGAGCTTTTTTATTGAAGTTTGTTTTGTTTTGTTTTAAACAATAAGAACAATTTTTACAATCTGAAATACCTACTTCTCCAAAATAAGTAAGCAATAATCTATTTTTACATTGTTTTTCATCATTAACATAAGCTATAACAGCAGCTAATTGACTTTTTTTTGTAAGATTTTGTTTTTCTAAGTATTTTGCTATTCTATTAATTGTACGTTCATCTTCTCTTACTTCTAAAAAAGTTATTTTAGATTCATTTTGAATAATTAATAACTGAACTATATTTTTTTCTTTTAATTTATTTAGTAGAGCTAATACTTCTTCTTCTTTACAAAATGCTTGTTTTGCTACAAAAGCAGTGTTTATATTGGTTTGAATTTCAAAAATACCAGGATAATTTCTTAAAATAGTGGTAATAACAGCTTCTTCCTCTGGATGAAGACTTACATATCGTATGACTTCTTTTGATTCTATTATAAATTGAAGTTGTACTTTTTCAGTTTGTTCATTAGAGAGGGAAATAATTCCTTGTCTATCTAAAAATTGCAGTGCATTAAAGGTTTTTAAAATAGGGAAATTATAGTGTGTGCAAAATTTATTTAAACTGAATGTAAATTCTTCATTAATTCCTTCACCGTAAGGAATTTGAAAATAATTACATATTTTTTTGTAGATTTCTTTCAAAAAAATAACATCTGGCAAGACATTAAGAAATTGCTCTTCGGCATGAATTACATCATTAGAAGAAGCAATCATGATAGCAAAAGCTTTCTGTCCTCCTCTACCTGCTCTACCTGCTTCTTGATAATAACTTTCTAAATTTTCGGGAAGATTAACATGTATAACAGTCTTAACATTGGGTTTATCAATTCCCATTCCAAAAGCATTTGTTGCAATCATAACTGAGCAACTTTCACTCATCCATAATTCCATATTTTTAGTTTTATCTTTAGGAGATAATCCTCCATGATAATAGGTTGTACTAAACCCAAGAGCATTCAATTGGGTTGCATAATCTGAACACAATTTTCTATTTCTAACATATATGATTGATGGTTCTGGATTTTTCGTTAAAATTTGCTTAATTTTATAAAGCTTATCTTCTGATTTTATAACATGATAACTTAGATTATCTCGCAAAAACGATTTTTTAAAAATTTGAGGATTAGTCAATCCTAAGTTTTGTAATATATCTTCTTGAACCTCTGGAGTTGCTGAAGCTGTAAGCGTAACAAATGGTACTTTTGGAAAGTCTTTTTTTAGTTTATTAATTTTTAAATAAGAGGGTCTGAAATCATGCCCCCACTGAGAGACACAATGTGCTTCATCTATTGCTATCAAATTAATTGATAGGCTTTTAATTCGATCTAACACCCAATCTTGTTCTAATCTTTCTGGAGATAGATACAGAAAACGATAATTACCAAATTGACAATTATCTAACAATTGTATGAGTTCCTCTGCATGAGTTCCTCCTGTTAAAGCAATGGCTTTAATACCTCTTTTTGAAGTTGATTTACTTGATCTTTCATCAAGGCGACTAATGGCGATACAACTAAACATATCCCTTCACTGGTCATTGCTGGAACCTGAAAACAAAGTGATTTACCTCCTCCTGTTGGAAGAAGCGCAAAGGTATCATGTCCCGCTAGAACTGATTCGATAATTTTATCTTGAACAGATCTAAAACTATCATATCCCCAATATTTTTGAAGAATTTGTAATGCTTTTTGCAAAAGTTAATTATTTAAATCAGGCTAAAGTTAAGAACTTTAACAAACTTATCCAATTACTTTAAGATGGTTAAAAATAAAATCAACTCGATATTCTACTGTACCTGTAGGAACTTCGATTAATTGATAACCGTACTTTTGGTAAGTAAGTTTCAAATGTTCATAAATGACTTTTGCTTGTTCGAAATTTTCATAACGTGCTTCGTCACTTATATATATATCTTCCCAAGGAGGTAAAACAAAAACGGTATCATAACGCGTTTCATGGCATTGTGTATCAAAATGTTCGGGATAGTCATCTCCTATAAAATCCATATAAGCTAATACATCAGGTACGCCTCGATCAATAAACACCAAATGATCTTCTTCATTTTGGGCATTTTCAAACTGTTTAATACGTCCATCTAATAACATTTGACTAAACAACAAGGGCTCTGTTAAAAATAACTGATCAATTCCTTGTTTTTTAGCTTCTAACGTTACCTCGCGCGAAATCTCGGGATAACAAACATATCCTTTTTCAACTAAACTATTGATAATAGTGGTTTTACCTGTACCAGGTCCACCTGTAATTACAATGACTCCTCTTTTCAAAACATCAATTTCAAGAGCGCAAACTTAATCAAACTATTTGTTTTTTAAAAATGAAAATAGTTCTTATGTTCTGTAAACATGATTTTATTTTCTTTAGATCTTGATTAATTTTTTATTTCTATTCAAAATTTACTTATGAAACACATTTTCCCTTAAAGGAATAAATAAAAGATAAAGTAAAAGATTGACTTTCAAAAAAACCATTAAAAAGCTTATATTTGCCTATATTTATAATGTAGAAGATGGATAAAAAAACCACTGAATTTTATATTCGATTAAAAGAGGAATTAAATGCTGTAAATAAAGTTTGGCCTTCAAAATATTTATATAAATTTATAGTTCCTACTGACACACACAAAATAAGTGCAGTAGAAAAGGCTTTTGATTGCATGGGAGCTATAATAGACACTCGTCAGTCAAAAAATGGAACTTTTACTAGCATATCAGTTGATGTAGTAATGCCTAATGCAGAAGAAATCATAAAAAAATACCAAGAAGTATCAACTATCGAAGGGATAATTTCATTATAAGATGAGTACAAAATTTAATGCAGATCAAGTTTTAGAGGCTATTCATTTTTTAGAGTATAACTCTGAAAGAAAATCGCTTGCTATACCCGAGTACGGACGCCATCTACACAACTTAATTAATCAAGCCATTACGGTTGAAAATAGAGAAGAGCGCAATAAACTGGCAAAATACATTATTGGAGTTATGGGTGGAATGAACCCGCATTTACGGGATGTTCCTGATTTTCAGCACAAACTTTGGGATCAATTATTTATTATGTCTGATTTCCAACTAGATGTTGATTCTCCCTATCCTATCCCAACTCGCGAGGTTATCAATATGAAGGCTGCTCCATTACCATATCCTCAAAATTTTCCAAAATATCGTTTTTACGGTAACAATATTACCTACATGATAGATAAAGCGAATGAATGGGAAGATGGAGATCTTAAAAATGCCTTAATTCGTGTGATTGCAAATCACATGAAAAAAAGTTATTTAAGTTGGAATAAAGATACGGTTACTGATGCTGTTATATTTGAACATTTGTATGAATTATCGGGAAGAAAAATAAATCTTTCTTCTGCTACTGAGGAGCTTTCTAACACTCACGATTTAATGCGTACCAACAAAAGAACATCTAACAAGATGCAGAGTAGTAGTGGCAGCAGTAACAACAACAGCAAACATAAAAATCAAAAAAACATTCTACCAAAAAGACCTTTTAAAAAAAATAACTAAGAGCCTAGAGCTCCATAACCTATAATTCAAAACATGGGAACTTTTAAAATTGAAGGAGGAAAACCTCTTAAAGGAAATGTTCAACCACAAGGTGCTAAAAATGAAGCATTACAAGTTTTATGCCCTGTACTTTTAACTTCTGAAAAAGTACGCATAACGAATATACCTGACATCATTGATGTCAACAAACTAATTTCTTTATTAGGTAACTTAGGTGTTAAAATCCAAAAGAATGGCCCCGGAGATTATACTTTTCAAGCAGACGAAGTCAACATAAATTATTTAAAAACAGAAACTTTCAAAAAAGAAGGAGGTAGTCTTCGTGGCTCTATTATGATTATTGGTCCTTTATTAGCTCGTTTTGGTTGTGGTTATATTCCAAAACCAGGAGGAGACAAAATTGGACGCCGCCGTTTAGATACACATTTTGAAGGTTTTATAAATTTGGGTGCAAAATTCCGATACGAAAGAGCCGATCATTTTTATGGAGTAGAAATAGATGGACGACTAAAAGGAACTTATATGCTTTTAGACGAGGCATCTGTTACGGGCACAGCTAACATTGTAATGGCTGCTGTACTAGCAGAAGGAACTACAACAATATACAATGCAGCATGTGAACCTTATTTACAACAGTTATGCAAAATGCTGAACGCAATGGGTGCTAAAATTAGCGGTATTGGCTCAAACTTATTAACTATTGAAGGAGTAGAATCATTAGGAGGTTGTGAACATCGCATTTTACCAGACATGATTGAAATAGGCTCTTGGATAGGACTAGCCGCTATGACAAGAAGTGAAATTACCATAAAAAATGTAAGTTGGGAAAATCTTGGTGTAATTCCTAATGTATTTAGAAAATTAGGTATTTCCATCGAGAAAAAAGGAGACGATATTTACATTCCTGCTCATACTGAAGGATACGAAATTAAAACAGATATTGATGGTTCTATCCTAACAATAGCAGACGCACCATGGCCAGGTTTTACTCCTGACCTTCTAAGTATCATATTAGTTGTAGCCACCCAAGCAAAAGGAGATGTTTTGATTCATCAAAAAATGTTTGAAAGTCGTTTATTCTTTGTTGATAAACTTATTGATATGGGAGCTAAAATAATGCTGTGTGATCCTCATAGAGCTGTTGTTATGGGACATAATTTTCAATCGCAATTAAAAGCAACAACCATGAGTTCTCCTGATATTAGAGCTGGAATTTCTTTATTAATTGCTGCTTTAACAGCTAAAGGCACCAGTACCATTCAAAATATAGAGCAAATTGATCGAGGTTATGAACGTATCGATGAACGCTTAAGAGCTTTAGGCGCAAATATTATTAGAGCATAATTAATATTTAACAAAAAGGCTGTCCAAAAAAACGACATTTCACACCTTTTGTCTATCAAACAGTAAAATTGATTACATGATTTTTTGTTAATGTATATTTTTTACTTTTTTTATTTTCCTAGGAAAACTTTTTAAATAAATGAAAAGGAGTTAAGTGAACCCATTATATCTTTTAGGACAGCCTTATAAAACTAAAATCACAAACTAAACATCTCTTTTTTTGGAAACTTATATTATTATTATACTTTGTATTTCTTCTTTTCTTGCAGGACTTATTGATGCTATTGCAGGAGGAGGAGGACTCATACAGACTCCTATAGCACTTATACTACTTCCTAACCTCCCTATTTCTAACATAATAGGATCTCTAAAAGTACCTGCAATCACAGGAACTTCTATTGCGGCAGTGCATTATCTTAAAAATGTTAGCATGCACTGGAAGTCATTATTAATTATGGCTTTTTTTTCTTGCATTAGTGCATTTTTAGGTTCTTATCTACTTACACTCGTCAGTAATCATTTTATGAAACCATTGCTTTTTTTTATTTTATTTATCTTAGCAATTTACACTTTTATCAAAAAAGACTTTGGTACTCATCAACCTAAAAACATTTCTAAAAATCATTTTCTATACTTTGGTTGTATCATTAGTAGTATTATTGGGTTTTATGATGGCTTTATAGGTCCCGGTACAGGTAGTTTTTTGATTGTTTCTTTTATTGTCATTTTAGGGCTTGATTTTTTACACGCATCTGCACATGCCAAGTTAGTTAATATAGCTTCTAACATTGGCTCATTAAGCTTATTTATTTTAAAAGGCAAAATCATTTGGCTTATAGCAATTCCTATGGCTATTTGCAATGGTTTAGGAGGATGGCTAGGTGCTAAACTAGCTATCAACAAAGGAAATCAATTTATTAGAATTTTCTTTTTAACGGTAGTTATAGGTACTTTAATTCGACTTAGTTATGATATTTTTATAAAGTAATTTATTGTATAAATCCATTGGAAAATTTGAATTTTATTTTTTTCTAAAATTCAAATTATATCATGCCTTTTTTGGAATTCATTTAAGATTCAAACTATCCTCTTATTTAGTAAAACTTTGTAAAGCCAATTGATAACTTTGTAATCCAAAACCTAAAATTACCCCTTTTGCGTTAGGCGAAATATAGGATTGATGACGAAATTCCTCTCTTGAAAAAGTATTCGAAATATGTACTTCTATTACCGGAGTAGTAATTGCCTTTATACAATCACCTATACCTATCGAAGTATGGGTATAAGCTCCTGCATTTAAAATTATTCCATCATAAGTAAAACCAACTTGTTGCATTTTATCTATCAACTCTCCTTCTATATTACTCTGAAAATAAGATAATTCAATAAAAGGAAAAAGCTCTTTTAATTCTATAAAAAAATCTTCGAAAGTTGCACTTCCGTATATTTCTGGCTCTCTACGTCCTAACAAATTAAGATTAGGCCCGTTTATAATACATATTTTCATTTCTTTGATTTTTTGTAAAAATAAAAAAACCATCCTAATATAGAATGGCTTAACTCTTTTTTTATATTCTATCAAAATAATACACCTAAAGAAAGTTGTCCTACACTATTTTTAATATCTGCATTTTTTCCTATTTCTGTTAAACCTAAGACGTATCTTCCTTGAATAAATAAATGATCTGTAAGCTTAACACTTACCCCTGCATTTGCACTAAAATCAAGTGTTTTTACCTCTGTTTGCCAATTTACCTTCTTAGATGCAAGCCAAGAAAACTGGGGACCTAATTCCAGACTCAATGTTTTCCCTAAATCTATTTTAGCCATAAGAGGTAATGAAATATAGCCTAGCTCTGACTTTATTTCTTGCAGTGCATAGTCATAGGAAGCCCCTTGTGTAGAATACAATAATTCTGGCTGTAAGTTAAAACCTCCTAAAACTTTAATTTGAGCAATTAAACCTGCGTGGTAACTGGTTATTGCTTTTGTTTGCAACGTACTGCTTTTAAAATTAGCATAATTTGCACCTGCTTTAACACCTAATCTCATTAATTGCGCCTTTCCTGTAAAGGTCATAAAGAACAAAAGCAATACTAAAAATGATTCCTTTTTCATATATCTATATAATTTAAAATTAAAACTTTCTTTTGTTTAGTTAGGATCTACAAAATATTTAAACAAATCTTATCTAAAAAACAAATTCATATATTAAAACGAAGATTTTGCATTTTTAGTGTAAATTCTGACATTTATAATTTGCATAATGTATCTTTTTTTATCTAAATTCGCAAAAAAAATTAAATTAACTAAAATGAAAAATTTTTTATTGACTGCTGCTGCAGTTTTTACTTTCGGTTTTGCTAATGCGCAAGAATCTTTCAAACCTGTTAAAGGTACTTTAACAACAGAAGTAGGTGTTACAGGAGGTATTTTAAATACTAGATTTGACGCTATTAATGGAGCTGCTAAATTCAGATATTTCATAAAAGATGATTTAGCTGTTAGAGCTGGTTTAGGTTTAGGTAGCAACAAAAAAGAGGAAAACACTATTATAAACCAAAATTCCCCTTTAGAATACACAACAACTAAAGTGGCTAGAACTACAAACAGAGTTATCACATTAGGAGCTGAAAAGCATTTTGCTGGAACAGATCGTTTATCAACTTATGTAGGAGCTGATATCGTTTTTGGTTTTACTGGAGCAGAGGTTAAAACAACACAATCAAACAACAACAATTCTACAACAGTAGTTGGTTCCGTTAACGATCTTGGAATAAGTGGCGTTGGTTCTTCTACTTTTGGTGTTAGAGCTACAGTAGGTGCTGATTATTATTTTACTAAAAAATTATATCTTGGAGTAGAGGTTGGATTAGGTTACAATTCTGGAAAACAAGATGCTGTTGAAACTACAATCGTAAATGGAATCGATACTACAGTAACGAAGTCTGGTGAAGGAAAAGTTTCAAACACATACACTAATGCAATTGGTGGTTTAAAATTAGGTTTCCAATTCTAATTTTTAAAAAAATAAGAAAAATAAAACCTCGGATAATTCCGAGGTTTTATTTTATAAATAATAACTTAGTCTTATGAATTGGCAAACCCTTTTAAAAGATTACCAACATTATTTAAAACTAGAAAGAGCTCTTTCTAAAAATTCCATTGAAAACTACACAATGGATATAGAAAAATTAATACAATACCTCAACTCAAACAATTTAAACCACTCCCCTACAAACATCAAGGAGGAAGTTATTCAAGATTTTATATACCACATTTCTAGCAGTATAAACCCAAGAAGCCAAGCTCGTTTAATTTCTGGATTGAAAAGTTTTTTTGGATATCTTATTTTCGAAAATTACAGACAAGACAATCCCTTAGAACTAATAGAGAGTCCTAAATTAGGAAGAAAATTACCCGACATACTTAGTATTGAAAATATAGATAATTTAATTAATGCTATTGATCTGTCTACTTCTGAAGGTGAACGAAATCGAGCTATATTGGAAACACTTTATTCTTGCGGTCTTCGAGTTTCGGAACTAACTACTTTAAAAATTTCAGATTTATTTTTTGAAGAGGGTTTCATCAAAATAACAGGAAAGGGAAACAAGCAACGTTTTGTTCCAATAAGCGATCTCACTCAGAAATACATAACTATTTATAAAAACCAAATTCGCTGCCACCTCAACATCCAAAAAGGTCATGAAGACACTTTATTTCTTAACAGAAGAGGAAAACAACTAACACGAGCGATGATTTTTACAATCATCAAGGATTTAGCAAAAAAAATAAACCTAAACAAAACAATTAGTCCACACACTTTCAGGCATTCATTTGCTACTCATTTATTAGAAAATGGTGCTGATTTACGTTCTATTCAAATTATGTTAGGACATGAAAGCATCACTACTACAGAAATTTACATGCATCTTGATCGCACTCATCTTAATCTCGTTCTTCACAAATACCACCCTAGAAGTAAATCATAATTTTTTTAAACTAAAAAGAGTGTCTTGTTTACTTTCTTAAACTAAAACACTCTCTTTATTACTTATTGTAAGTCTTTAATTAACTCATCAAAAGAAACTCTTTTTTGTTCACCTGATTGCAGATTTTTTAAATTATATTCGTCTTTGTTCATTTCTTCTTCTCCTACTATAACGGCAAATGGAATACCTCTTTTATCTGCATATTGAAACTGTTTTCCTATTTTTACTGAATCGGGATACAACTCTACTTTTATACCGAGTTGACGTAATTTGGTTATTGTTTTCATTGAATATAAGGCTTCTTCTGAACCAAAATTTAAAAAAATGGCTTTAGAAGTACCTAATACGGCTTCAGGAAACAATCCCAATTCTTCTATTACTAGATAAATCCTATCCAAACCAAATGAAATTCCCACTCCACTCATGTTTTTAAGTCCAAAGATCCCCGTTAAATCATCATATCTTCCTCCTCCTCCTATAGATCCCATGCTCACGCCTTCAGGTGCTGAAACTTCAAATATAGCACCTGTATAATAATTTAACCCTCGTGCAAGAGTAACATCTAAATCTAATTTAGATTCTTGAAGACCTACAGCTAATACATTTTGACAAATAAATTGTAATTCCTCTATACCTTTCATCCCTTCATTAGAATTTTCTAGGAGTTTTGAAAGTTTTTCTATTTTTTCTGTTATTGTTCCTGTAAAATCAAACAATCCTTGTATTTTTTCAATTGCGACTTCCGAAATTCCTTTTTCAAGCATTTCTTTCTTAACTCCGTCTTCTCCTATTTTATCTAATTTATCTAAGGCTACGGTGAAATCAATTAATTTATCAGAAGCACCAATTACCTCTGCTATACCGGATAAAATTTTACGATTATTAACTTTTATAGTTACTCCTTTTAACCCTAAATCTGCAAAAACAGCATCGTACAACTGAACCAATTCTACTTCTTGCCATAAGGAAGTCGACCCAACCACATCTGCATCGCATTGATAAAATTCTCTAAAGCGTCCTTTTTGGGGTCTATCCGCCCTCCAAACAGGCTGTATTTGATAACGCTTAAATGGAAATTCAATTTCATTTTGATGCTGTACTACATAACGCGCAAATGGAACAGTTAGATCGTAACGAAGTGCTTTTTCTGAAATTCTACTAGTAAATTGATTCAATTCAATTAGCTGTTTTGTTGAAATCGTTTCAGCAGAATTTAATTGTAGTTCTTCAATACTAAAAGGTAATTCAATTTTTTTTCTATTAAAAAAATAGTTCCCTGAATTTAAAATTTTAAATATTAAACGATCTCCTTCTTCTCCATATTTCCCCATTAATGTATCTGAGTTTTCAAAAGTAGGCGTTTCTATAGGTTGAAATCCAAAACGTTCAAAATGCTTACGAATCGTCCCAAATATATAATTTCTTTTAGCTACTTCTGAAGGTGAAAAATCACGAGTCCCTTTTGGAATGGATGGTTTCATTATTTTTTATATTAAATTAAAATTATAGTTAGTTTAGCTTGCCTATACGAACAACACTTTAAAATTTTTAAAAACTAAACTATTATCTTCTGCAAATATCTTATTTTTTCAAAGAAAACTAAAATTTTGATTTTAATTGTAACATTTCAGCTCATGAGGATACTTATGTAGATATGATAGCATTAGTAAAAGAAAATATTAAAATTGCTCTAAGTTCTATCCGTACTCAAATTTTACGGACAACATTAACAGTTTTAATCATTGCTATCGGCATTATGGCTCTTGTAGGGATACTTACCGTCGTATCTGCTTTAAGTAACACTATTACTAAAGATTTTGCTTCTATGGGGGCTAATACTTTTTCTATTAGTCAATATAAAGATGATATTAAAAGACATAAAAAAGGCAAGCAGCGCGAAAAAATAAACCCTATCATCACTTATTCACAAGCACAAACATTTAAAGAAAAATATAAATTCCCCCTTACTTATACTTCTATTTCCTTTATTGCTACACCTACAGCAGAGATAAAATATGAAAATAAAAAAACAGATCCAGAAGTAAGTGTATTAGGCGTAGATGAAAACTATATTACAAATACTGGTTTCGAAATTGTAAAAGGAAGAAATTTTTCAGGATTTGATATCATCAACAATCATCCTGTATGTCTATTGGGTGCCGACTTTGAAAAAAAGCTTTTAGCCAATATGAATCCGTTAGATAAAACGATCAGTATACGAGGTGCCAAATTTAAGGTTATTGGTATTTTAAAAGAAAAAGGATCTAGTTTTGGTAATAATCAAGATTTAAGAGTACTCATTCCATTACCTGTAGCCCGATCTCTTTTTAGCTCTCCTAATATCAACTACACGACTAGTGTAATGACTACTCGAAAAGATTTTTTAGAGGTTGCCATAGAAAATGCTATCTTAAAAATGCGTATTATAAGAAAATTAAAACCGATAGAAGACGATAATTTTGGGATCACTAGAAGTGATGATTTAATTCGGAGAATTATTGAAATCACTTCTTATCTTGATATTTCAGCTTGGATTATAGGCATTATAACTTTATTCGGATCCTCTATAGCTCTTATGAATATTATGTTAGTTTCCGTAACAGAAAGAACTCGGGAAATAGGAACTCGAAAAGCTTTAGGTGCTAAAAGGAGCACTATAGCATTTCAATTTTTTATGGAAACACTCATAATTGGGCAATTAGGTGGGATTCTTGGTACACTAAGTGGCATCCTAATCGGCTACGGCTTTGCTACCTTATTAGAATTTGACTTTGTAATTCCTTGGATCGCTATTATTTCTGCATTTATTATATGCTTTATAGTGGCTATCATTTCAGGTTCTTATCCTGCTTTAAAAGCATCAAAACTAGACCCTATAGAAGCGTTACGATATGAATAAAATTCATTTTAAATTAAAAAAATGATGCTTTTTGCCCTAATAACATCCTATCATTTCCATATAAATCTTTACGTAAATTAATATTTTCAAATTGTAACTCTTCCATAAGTACCATCATATCTTTTCCTAAATATTGATTAATTTCAAAAAAAAGGCATCCTTCTTCATTTAAACTTATTAAAGCTAATTGGGCAATTTTTCTATAAAAAATTAATGCGTCTTCATCCTTTACAAATAGTGCCAAATGGGGTTCGTAATTTAATACATTTTTCTTTATTTCTACTTTTTCGGAATTTCGAACATAGGGTGGATTAGAAACTATTATATCAAATGTGCAGTCTAATTTTTCTAGAGTTAATACATCTTGATGAATAAACTCAATTGCTACATTATTTCTTCTAGCATTTCTCCTTGCTACTTCAAGTACTTTCAACGAAACATCCATTGCGTATACTTCAGCCATTGGAATATTTTTTGCTAATGAAATAGCAATACATCCTGTTCCTGTTCCTATATCTAAAATTCTGATTTTCGCATCTTTTTTAACAATTGATACCTTCTGAATGATCCAGTTAACTAATTCTTCTGTTTCAGGTCTAGGGATTAATGTATGTTCATTAACATAAAAAGACATGCCAAAAAAATCAGTTTCTCCCAAAATATATTGTATGGGTTTTTCTTGCTTTAATTGACCTAATACCGTTTCCCATTGCAATAATTGTAAGGCATCTAATTCGAGATAAGGATTCAAAGCAAAATCAATTCTTTTCATACCATGAAAAGCCTCTAACAACAGACAAAAAAAGCTTTCTATTTCTTTTTCATCATACGTTTTTAATAATTCCTCTACAAATTGTATCTTGTATTCTTTCAGCAGCATATTACCTTATCATTTTTCTTTATTATAATTCTTTTAACATCCAAATAGGACAAGCAGAATGCCCCGTACTCCCCATAGGTTTGGACAAATATTTAAATCCTGATTTCAAATATAAATTTTGAGCTTTATCCATAGTAGGTAAAGTTTCTAAATAACATTTTTGAAATCCTATTTCTCTTGCTTTATTGAGACAAACATCCATCATCTGAGCCCCCCACCCTTTTCCTCTAACAGAAGACAAAAAATACATTTTTGCAATTCACATATCTCAAAACTAGCATTTTGCAAAGGGGCTATGCCTGCACAACCTACTATTTTTCCTGAAAGTTCTAATACAAAATAGGCTGATTGTTTCTTTTGATAAGTTTCAAACATAGCATCTAATTGCGGATCTTCGTAAGCAGTGCCTTTTTTAGGCACTTGATATTCATCTAAAACAGTTCGAATTAGAGCCGCAATATCTATATTATCTTCTTTTTTTATTAATCGGATCATATCTCTTTATTTAAAACTAGTTTATGAAAATCTAAAATCCTATTTACTTTTTATATTTCAGGAATCAATTTCTTATTTTTGTGTGGTGAAGATACATCAAAAATATATATCCCGCTGTATAGAATTAGCTAAAAATGGATTAGGGACTACTTATCCTAACCCTTTAGTAGGAAGTGTAATTGTACACAATGACTTAATTATAGGTGAAGGTTGGCATCAGCAATCAGGTGAAGCTCATGCAGAAGTTAACGCTATAAATTCCGTAAGGAATAAAAACTTATTGGTCAACTCTACCATTTATGTGAGTCTTGAACCCTGTAGTCATTTTGGAAAAACCCCTCCATGTGCTGATCTAATAATTAAACATAAAATTCCCAAAGTAATTATAGGCACTCAAGATCCTTTTGCTAAAGTATGCGGAGCTGGTATAAAAAAGCTTAAAGAAGCAGGCTGTGAAGTAATCATAGGTGTACTAGAAAAAGAATGCCAAGAATTAAACAAACGTTTCTTTACTTTTCACCAAAAAAAACGTCCTTATATCATTTTAAAATGGGCAGAAACAGCAGATGGTTTAATCGCACCTCATCATAAGGATATCCAGAAGCCTGTATGGATAAGCAACTCATACAGTAGACAATTAACTCACAAATGGAGAACAGAGGAGCAAGCCATATTAATAGGAACCCAAACGGTTCTTGATGATAATCCCCACCTTACAGCTAGGGACTGGCAAGGAACGAACCCTATAAGAATAGTTTTAGATAAAAAAAGAAAATTTCAAAAGAAAACATTATATTTGATAAATCAGCTCCAACCTTCATTTTAGATGAAACTGTTTTAAATCATAGTAAAAATTCCGTCTCTTCTATAATTGAGTGGCTCTATCAAAATCAAATTCAATCCATCATAATTGAAGGAGGCAGCCGTACATTACAACATTTCATAGATCACAATTATTGGGATGAAGCCCGTGTTTTTAGAGGAACAAACACCTTTTTAAAAGGTATTATAGCTCCTTCTGTATCTAGTAAAAAAGTAAAAAGAAAAAAAATATTGAATGATGAACTTTTAATTTTTTCAAATTATGATCAATAACATTATTTTCGATTTCGGCAATGTTTTTATGAATTTGGATAAAAATGCCTCTCTAGAAGCTCTTAAACAATTAGGGCTTTCAGAATGGGATGAGCATTTTGAGCAGATTAATCAGGAATTTGAAAAGGGCAAAATATCAGAAGTTCTTTTTATGATTGAACTAAAAAAAAGAATACCTAATGCTTCTGTAGAAGATATACGCACTGCTTGGAATGCCGCTATAAAAGATTTTCCTCTTTCTCGACTTGAATTTCTGCAAAAATTATCCCATAAATACAAACTCTATCTTTTAAGTAATATAGACGAAATACACATTGCTAAATTTGAACATCATGTGGGAATGACTTTTGCCAGAGCATTTTATCAATGTTTTGAAAAAGTATATTTTTCTTCCGAAATAGGTTTTCGTAAACCCGAAATAGAAGCTTTTCAATTTATACTAAAAAAACATGAATTAGCCCCAAAAAGAACTTTATTTGTAGATGATGAAAAACAAAATACTGAAATAGCTTCTTCACTAGGTATGCACGTATGGCATTTACAAATAGAGAAAGAAGATATAACAGCCCTACTTTCAAAAAAGGAAATCCCTTTTTAATTCATTTTTATTTTAACTTCAAAAACAATAATTTTGCACTAAAATTATCACTTTTGAATACAGAAGACACTTACATAACTCTTAAAGAAGCTTCTCCTGAAGTTCTATACAAAGAAAAAAACAGTAAATTTTATGGTTATGCTTTTCCTGTTGCTAATGAAGAGGAAATCAAAACATATTTAGAACAACTAAAAAGAAGCATTATGCCGCACGACATTGGTGTTATGCTTGGCAACTAGGCACAATTCAAAAACATTACCGTGCAAACGATGATGGCGAACCCAACAACAGCGCAGGAATGCCTATATACGGTCAGATCCAATCATTTGAACTAACCAATGTACTTGTTATTGTAATTCGTTATTTTGGTGGTATCAAATTAGGTGTTGGAGGATTAGTTTCTGCCTATAGAGAAAGTGCTAAGATGGCATTAGAAGCTTCTTCCTTGGTAGAAAAAACAATTAATATTCAATATAAAATAAATTTCGACTATAAAAACATGAATAAAGTCATGAGAATTATAAAGGAAAAAGATATAAATATTATTGCTCAAAAAATGGAAGAAACTTGTGAACTAATTATTTCGATTCGACAAAAGAATGCCGAAATGATTTTCGGCATTTTTTCCGCTATTTTTGAAGTATCAATAAGTGAACTTTAAGAAAACTTCAACAACTCTTCTAAATACTCTGGAGGCGTTATAGGTTTACCTGATTTAGCATCTACAAAAACTAAGATAGTATTAGCTGTTGTTAATAACTCTTCTGATTCATTATAAATTTCATAATCAAATTCTAGTTTTACAGAAGTCTGACTTTTAAAAATGGTTCTAATAGTCAGTAAATCGTCATAACGCGCTGGTTTTTTATAATTCATACTTAATGACACTAGGGGCAGCATTACTCCTGTTTCTTCCATCCACTTATAGGAAACCCCTAGACTTCTAAGCCATTCAACTCGCCCCATTTCAAAATATTGTGCATAATTACCGTGGTAAACCACCCCCATCTGATCTGTTTCAGCATAACGAACACGCACTTGAATATCCATTTTTTTCATACTATTTATCTTACTTTTTTATGTTTTATTTAAAGTTAAAATTTAGCTCTTACAATAAAATTTCTACAAAATCAAGATCAAAAAAATTTTTTTAAAGAATTTTATCAACCATCTTTGCTATCCCGATTGACCCTAAATCTTGGCCTAAATTTTGTCAAGTAAAACCTTAAAAATTAACACAATAAGAATGCACACAATGAACAAAACTGCGGAATCAGTATGGGCTAATTGTCTTTCATTTATAAAAGATAACATCCAAGAGCAAGCTTATAAAACTTGGTTTGAGCCTATCAAAGCGGTAGAGCTTACTGATAGCGCATTGTACATTCAAGTTCCTTCCAAATTCTTTTACGAATGGCTTGAGGAACATTACGTTAAGTTACTCAAGGTAGCATTACAAAAAGAACTAGGAAAGAGTGCGAAGTTACTATATAAAATTAAAATGGAAAACCCTTATGGGAATAAACTTCCATTTACACAACAAATTCCAAGTGCTGACAAGGCTCCTGTAAAAACACAGGAAATTGACGTACCTGTACAACAAAAAAATCCAGAGTTAAAAAACCCTTTTATCATTCTCGGAATACGCAATATTAAAATTGATTCACAATTAAATTCTAATTATAGTTTTGACAACTTCCTTGAGGGAGACTCCAATCGTCTTGCCAGAAGTGCTGGCATGGCTGTAGCAAATAAACCGGGAGGCACCTCATTTAACCCTTTACTAATTTTTGGCGGTGTTGGATTAGGCAAAACTCACCTTGCACATGCTATAGGTGTAGAAATAAAGGAAAAACATCCTGAGAAAACTGTTTTATACATTTCAGCCGAAATATTTACACAACAGTATATTGACTCTGTCAAAAAAAATACCCGTAATGATTTTATCCACTTCTATCAACTAATTGATGTTTTAATTATTGATGATGTACAATTCTTATCTGGTAAAGCGGGTACACAAGACGTTTTTTTCCACATCTTCAACTACCTTCATCAGAATGGAAAGCAGGTAATTTTAACCTCTGACAAAGCTCCTGTTGATATGCAAGATATCGAACAGCGCTTATTATCCCGTTTCAAATGGGGATTATCAGCCGAGTTAAACCAACCTGATTACGAAACTCGAGTAGCGATTGTAAAAAGTATTTTATTCCGCGATGGTGTTGAAATGCCTGAGGATATAATAGAATATGTAGCTCGAAACATAAAATCAAATGTACGAGAATTAGAAGGAGCTATTATTTCTCTAATTGCACAATCTTCTTTCAACAAAAAAGAAGTAACTATTGATTTAGCAAAACTAGTAGTTGAAAAATTTGTTAAAAACGTAAAAAGGGAAATATCTATTGATTTCATTCAGAAAGTTGTATCCGATTATTTCCAGTTAGACGTTGCCACACTACAATCTACAACTCGTAAACGTCATGTAGTACAGGCTCGTCAATTAGCTATGTTTTTTGCCAAAAAATACACGAAAGCATCTTTAGCAAATATTGGTTCACAAATTGGAGATCGCGACCACGCTACTGTACTACACGCTTGTAAGACAGTTGACAACCTACTCACAACAGACAAACAATTTAAAAAGTTTGTAGATGATATCAATAAAAAACTTTCGTTATAATGTCTAAAAAAATCTTGATGGTCTGTTTGGGGAATATTTGCCGTTCCCCTTTAGCTGAAGGAATATTAAAATCCAAATTACCTAATAGCTACCTCATAGATTCTGCTGGAACTGGCGGATGGCACGCTGGAGAAAAACCTGATAGACGCTCTATACATATTGCTCAAGAAAAAGGAATTGACATCAGCCAACAAAAAGCCCGAAAATTCCAAAAGACTGATTTTGATACTTTTGATTACATTTTCACAATGGATAATCAAAACTACAAAGATATTATCAATCAAGCCACAACAGAAAACCATAGAAGTAAAGTACGCTTAATTTTGGAAGAAATATTTCCGGCGAAAAAGTAGATGTTCCTGACCCATACTACGGTGGAGAAGAAGGTTTCAAAAACGTCTTTAATATGCTAGACCTAGCTTGCAAGAGCATTGCCGACAAGCTACAAAAAAAGAGCCTCTAAAAGCCCTTAAACACCATTACAAAAACAAATAACAGGATTAAAAAACCTATCGCAATACTCCTACCTATTTCTTTTATTCTATCTTTGTCCATAATTAAAATACATTTTCAACAAAAGAATATAAAATCTATGAAACCAGCAACTTTTCTTGGGAAATTATATCTAATTCCAACAACTTTAGGAGACATAAACCCAGAAGATGTTTTACCTCATACCGTTAAGAGAAGTATTGATTTCATAAATCATTACATTGTTGAGAATGAAAAAACAGCTCGTCGCTTTATAAAAGCAATACAGCCAGAAAAAAAACAACCAGATCTTATTATAAACACTCTCAACAAACACACACAAGAATCCGATTATATAACCTTTATCCAACCCTTATTGAACGGTCAAAACATCGGATTAATGAGCGAAGCAGGATGTCTCGGTGTAGCAGATCCCGGTGCTGTCATTGTAAAACTTGCACACGAAAGAGGGATACAGGTAATTCCTTTAGTTGGCCCCAGCTCTATCCTATTGGCATTGATGGCATCAGGTATGAATGGACAAAGTTTTGCATTTAATGGCTATTTACCCATAGATAAAGGAGAGAAAAAACAAGCTTTAAAAGCATTTGAAAAACTATCTTTTGAAAAAAAACAATCGCAACTTTTTATAGAAACACCTTACAGAAATAACAAACTTTTGGAAGATTTGATTCAAATTTTACAACCTAATACAAATTTATGTATTGCTTGCGATATCACATTACCTACTGAATATATCAAAACACTCACTATAAAGGAATGGAAAAAAAAAGGTCGATTTACACAACCGACCTTCTATCTTTATTATCCACAAACATTATTAATTTAAATTATAATGTTGAGCTTTTGCATTTTTATTGGGCTCTACGCAACTGGTATCGTAGCCTGCAAATTCTTTAAGATATTCTGTTACGGAAGTTCCATAACCATCTCTAAATTTACGCCCTCCATTCGTTCGTAAAAATCTTTTTACGGAACCTACACCACCTAAATGAGCTGCTGCTAAAATTCCTGACTCGGTAATCATAATACCTTTAATTTTTGAGCCTGAATAATTAGTTATTTCTCGACGCAACTCCCACTTATTTCTAGCTAAATTAGCTAAAAAGGCTTTTTCTTGCAATTCCTTACTACTCAAAAAATAGGCTTGATCTTTTATACCTAGGGCAGCTAATGTTTCTGAACCAAATTGATATTTTCCTAGATAACCTAACGAATTTACAATATTGTATATTCCTTGTGATTCTCTTGCTCCTACACTTTGAGTAAAACCGACAAACGTTTTACCTGTAAAAGGTACATCAAAAAATCGCTGACCTACTTCTACTTCCATTGATACTGTAGATAATTCTCTTTTTTCAAAAGTATGCAACCAAGGATACATTTCTACTTTAAAGGGCCTAAAACCCGAACTTAAAAGAACGATTGAGGCAAATAATCCAAAACAGAATATTTGTTTTTTTGTCATATAAAAATTTTTCTTTTCAACTAAGCATCATAATAAAATAATATTACTATACTATCATCGCCAAAAAATTAACTTGACAAAGTTACAATTAAAAACAAAATATGCAATTTTTTATCACTAACTTTTTGAATATTAAGCTTAAAGAAAGAAAAACAAAAAATAATCATTTTTTCATTAGTCTTTATTTTTATTCTTAATAAAGGTGAAAATTTTCTTTTTTTATCTATTCCATTATAAAGAGATGTTTCATAAAAAAAGAGTCCTTCAAAAACAACAAACTAAAACCTAAATTTATGACTCTGACTCAAAGAGAATTTTTACACCCAATATTCGCAATTTCATACTTATTATAAATAGATACAGGGGTTATAAACCTAATTTATTTACCCATTCTGCATATTTTTTTGCATTTGCTTGATGCTCTTCATAAGTAACAGCAAAATCATGGTATCCTTTACGATCTACACTGGCACAAAAATATATATAATCATGGCTTTCTGGCGACAAAACAGCATCAACTGCTGAGATATCTGGCATAGCAATGGGACCCGGAGGTAATCCAATATTTTTATAGGTATTATACGGTGAATTTACAAATAACATATCTCCTTTTACTCTCTTGATTACTTGATCAAAATCGTTTGAATTTTTCTTAATAGCGAAAATAATGGTTGGATCGGCTTGTAGAGGCATTTCTAATTTCAATCTATTTAAATAAACACCTGCTACTCTTGGTCGCTCATCTTCTTTTACTGATTCTTTATGCACTATAGAGGCTAATGCCATTACTTGTTCTGGAGTAAGTCCTATTTTTTTTTGCTTTTGCTATACGTTCTGAATTCCAAAAATTATGATACTCTTCCAACATCTTGTCTCTAAATTTTTCAGCCCCAATATTCCATTTTATTTCATAGGTATTGGGAATAAAAATACCTAATACATTATCAGGTGTTAAGTTATTTTTTTTCAAAAAAATGGAATCTTGTATGGCTTTCATAAGACTTAAACTATCTGCTTCAATTTGATCTGCTACACGTGAAACTAACTTTTCAACAACTTCTTGATTATTGAAAGATAGATTTAATGGCATATTATGGCGTAAAGCTGTTACAATCTGAAAGCTTCCCATTCCTTTTTTAGTAAAAAACGACACGGAAAAACATTTTGATCATAAGAACGTTTTTCTGCTACTAATTTAAAATTTTCTATATCTTCTACTTCTTTTGCAAGAATCTTAACCACGTCTCCATACGTAGCCCCTGTTGGTATAAAAACATACTTTTCTTTTTCTGAAAACTGTGTATTGCTTGTAAAAGCTTTAATGTAAACAAAAACGGCTAACACGAGTCCTATTAGTCCTACTCCTAAAAATACTTTTTTGTTCAAAATAATTCGATTTTAATAATTTGGATTGATTAACTGAAAAAGGAGTTCGTCATGATAGCTTCCGTTTTGAAAAACCCAATCTTTTTTAACTCCTATTTTTTGGAATCCAAAATTAGTAAAAAGCTTTAAACTAGCTTCATTAGAACAACCAATATTTGCATACAATTGATGCAATTGTAAATGAAAAAATGAATATTTAATTAAGAGCTCTAGTGCTTCACTACCTACCCTTTTATTTCTATTCTCTATATTTTCTATTACTACGCCTATTCCTGCTCTATGATTTTTAGGATCGTAATCAAACAAATCTATTAAACCAACAGGTTTATATGTTCCTAACTTACATATTACCATACGTAATTGTTTTGCTTGATAAATGTCTTGATGGGCATTTTCTAGATATTGTTTAATCAAAAAACGAGAATATGGAGTTTGTGTGTTACTAACTTCCCAAATGGATTCAGTATTTTCTATTTTATAAATAAATGATAGATCTTCTGGTTCGAGTGCTCGTAAAAAAATATTTTCCCCTTTTAATGTATTCATAAACCTTTCTTTTCAATTACAAAATCCTATACAATTTAACTACTATAATAGTATTTAGCAATACAAACAAGCCAATGTATTTAAGTTACTCTTCATCAAAATCAATTTCTCCTTTAAAAACGAATTGGGCTGGACCAATCAAATGTATATTTTTATATTTATTTATATCTTTTTCAAATGTGATTTGTAATTGCCCTCCTTGAACTTCAATTCCTATTCTATTTGAAGTCGCTTTACCTAAATGAAACATTGCTAATGCTACCGCCGTTGCTCCTGTACCGCAAGACAGGGTTTCATCTTCTACTCCTCGTTCATACGTCCTAATAGCAAAATCATTTTCTCCTTTTTGAATTACAAAATTAACATTACTCCCTTCCTTTCCATACAAGTCGCTATAACGAATTTTTGCCCCTTCCTTTTTAACATCTAATTCTTTTAATTCTTGTACTTCTTGTACATGATGTGGAGAACCCGTATTTAAAAAAACATACCCAGATTGTACTTGTATTGATTGTACATCTATCATTTGAAGTGAAACAAGATTTTCATTTGTAATTTTTGCATGATGTATCCCATCTACTGCAATAAAAGTGGTGGTTTCTTGAATTATCTCCATTTTTCGAGCAAATGCAACAAGACATCTACCACCATTACCACACATTGAACTTTCATTTCCATCTGCATTATAATAAACCATTTTAAAATCTGTCGAATTGTCATTTTCTAACAACATTAATCCGTCAGCTCCTACTCCAAAACGTCTATCACAAATAAATTTAATAAGTTTGGTATTATTTTTGGGAAAAATTAAATCACGATTATCCAAGATAACGAAATCATTTCCTGTTCCTTGGTATTTATAAAATGTAAGTTTCATGTATTAATATTAATTTATAACAGACATAGATTATATAAAAATCAGCGGATTACTCTTAACATAACAAATATCAGAATCCTTTATAAAGCTACCAAAGATACAAAATATTAATAGGAAGTTAAAGATTGTTAAACAGGCGTTAAAGCTAAAAAATCAGAATAAGAAAATTATATTTTTACATTTAAATAAAAACAAGAATAAAGAAGATGTCATGAAAAAATTAAGTAGTTTATTTTTAATTTCAGTACTAAGTGGAGCAACTACATTAGGAGGCTACAAGTTGTTTTTTGAAAACAATTCTATGAGTTCTTCCTTATCTATTGCTCCTGATTATACACGTGCGGTAAGCATGGGGGCTGAAAATATAGATTTTACATCAGCCGCCGAAAGAGCTGTACATACCGTTGTACACGTAAAGAACAAAACGGTTTATAATTTACCCTCGGATCCTTTTATGGAGTTTTTTTATGGACACAAAGGTGGACAACAACAAACTCAGGTTGGCACAGGTTCTGGTGTAATCATTAGTAAAGACGGATACATTATAACAAACAACCACGTAATTCAAAATGCAACAGAACTAGAAGTGACCTTAAACAACAATAAAACATACAAAGCAAAATTAGTTGGTACCGATAGTAAAATGGATATTGCTTTGCTAAAAATCGAAGCAGAGAGCGATTTACCTGCTGCTACTTTTGGCAATTCAGAACAGATAAAAGTGGGCGAATGGGTTTTAGCTGTTGGTAATCCTTATAACCTAACGTCTACGGTTACGGCTGGTATTGTATCTGCTAAAGCCCGTGACTTAAGTAACCAAGGTATCCAATCCTTTATTCAAACCGATGCGGCTGTAAATCCCGGCAATAGTGGAGGCGCATTAGTAAATACGAGAGGCGAACTGGTTGGCATCAACACTATGATTTCATCTCCTACTGGAAGTTATACTGGATATTCTTTTGCTGTACCTTCAAACTTAGCTCGTAAAATCGTAGAGGATTTAATGGAATATGGCAATGTACAAAGAGCTGTTTTGGGTATTGAGGGAAGAGAACTTAATGCTATAGGAGCTAAAGAAATAGGGACTAAAGAAACAGCAGGGGTATATGTAGCTAAAGTTTCAAAAGGAACGGGTGCTGAAAAAGCAGGTATCAAATCAGGTGATGTAATTAAGCAGTTAGATAACAAAACTATTAACTCTTTTGCTGATTTAACAGCCTATATCAATACAAAACGTCCTAATGAAGAAGTCAAAGTAGGTTTTATAAGAGAGGGAAAACTAATGACCAGCATAGTAAAATTAATCAAAAAGGAACTCATAAATTATGACCTAAAAGGTTTAGAACTAGAAGATTTAGATGCCAACGATAAAAAACGTTTTCGCTTAAGTTATGGCGTAAAGATAAAGGAAGTTTCAAATGAAGAATTAGGGGATTATGCGGAACAGCTTAAAGGAGGAATTATATTAAAAGTAGATAACGTTAAGGCTACTGATATAGAAACCGTTACACGAGTAATCGCTAAAAAGAGTGAATCTCAAAAACTCAGATTGAAATGTTAACCAATACAGGAGAACTGTTACGTTTCCTTTTGTAAATATACTTTTCTATTAACTATTGAAAACCAGCGTTAAAACGTTGGTTTTTTTATTAAAAAATTCAAAAAAAAGTTTAGCAAAAGATTTTAAATAAATACTTTTGCATGGTCTAATTTTTATAAAAAGAAATGAGCAATACAACTTATGAAAAAGAGTTAGCATTTCAGGCTGACAGAAGAAAAGCAGCGGTTGAATTTATCAAAATCGTGAGCGATTTATGGTATGACAAATCAATCGAAATGGTTTTATTTAGAAACCAATTATTGGATCGTAATGTAAGCGAAATCATGAATTTACATGATTATGCGGGAGAGTTCGTTCAAAAACCCATTAATATTTTTGACTCAGTAGAAATCTTAAGAGCTATTCACGCATTAGATTTACCTCCTTCACGTTTGGATATTGGCAAATTAACTTACGAGTTTCACTTAGAAGACAATAAGTACAATGATGCTACAAGCTTTGTGGTAGACAAGTTAAAAGAGGCTAAAGCTTCTGACGAAATTAAACCCAAAGATGTTGTCCTTTATGGATTTGGACGTATTGGTCGTTTATTAGCACGCGAACTTTCTTCAAAAATTGGAAAAGGACAACAATTGCGTTTACGTGCCATTGTAACTCGTGACAAGAACGATGCTGTTTTACTAGAAAAACGTGCTTCTTTATTACGTTATGATTCTGTACATGGTGATTTTCAAGGTTCTGTAGAAGCAGATGCTGAAAATGGTACTCTAATCATTAATGGCGCTCCAGTACACATCATTACCGCTAATTCTCCAGAAGAAATAGATTATACAAAGTATGGTATTCAAGATGCCTTAGTAATTGATAACACAGGTGCCTTTACAACGGAGGAAGCTTTAAGTCGTCATTTAACATCAATAGGCGTTGAAAAAGTACTATTAACAGCTCCGGAAAAGGCGTTCCTAATATAGTACATGGAGTAAACCATGAAGCATACAACCCAGATGACGTTAAAATTTGGTCAGCAGCTTCTTGTACAACTAACGCTATTACGCCTGTATTAGCTGCTATTGAGGAAACATTAGGAGTTGTAAAGGGACATATAGAAACAATCCACGCTTACACTAACGACCAAAACTTAGTAGACAACATGCACAAAAAATACCGTCGTGGTCGTTCTGCTGCACTAAACATGGTAATTACAGAAACAGGCGCTGGAAGCGCTGTTGCAAAAGCATTACCTAGTTTAGCTGGAAAATTAACTTCAAACGCAATTCGTGTACCAGTTCCAAATGGATCATTGGTTGTACTAAACCTTGAAGTAGAAAAAACTACAAACCGTGAAGAGTTAAACGGTATTATGAAAAAATACGCATTAGAAGGTAAGTTAGTAGAACAAATAAAATATGAGTTAAACAATGAACTTGTTTCTTCTGATATTGTAGGTACATCTGCTCCTTCTATTTTTGATAGTAACGCTACTATTGTTTCATCTGATGGTAAAAACGTAGTAATGTATGTATGGTATGACAACGAGTATGGCTATAGTCACCAAGTAATCCGTTTAGCAAAATATATTGCTAAAGTAAGACGTTACACTTACTATTAATAGATAAACAAACAAACCAAAGTACATATAAGCCGTTTCCAAAGAAACGGCTTTTTTAATGCCATTTGGCTGATTATTATGATTTTATTTTTTTTTAAATTTGAAAATCTAATCAATCAAAAAATAGAAAATGAAAAAATTTTTTTCCTGAGCTTTTTTTCTACGCCTTAATGGCTCTAGCTCAACAAAACAATTTAACGAAAACCACTAAATCATTTAATTTAGGCATCGTTGATGAAATTACGTCTACTATTTTAAATGAAAAAAGAACGCTTAACATTTACCTACCACAAGGTTATAACGACCAAGAGCATTATCCTGTAATTTATGTTTTGGATGGGAGTGCCGAAGAAGATTTTATTCACATAACAGGTCTAGTACAATACTTTACATTTCCTTGGATTGAGAGAATTCCTAAGTCTATTGTAGTAGGGATTGCTAATAAAGATCGAAAAAGAGATTTTACATCAACTCCTAATCAACAAATCATACGAGATCGTTATCCTACTTCAGGCGGTTCTGATAAATTTATAGCTTTTATAGAAAATGAGTTACAACCTTACCTAAATAAAAACTATAAAATATCTAATGAAAAAACCATTATTGGACAATCATTGGGAGGTCTTTTAGCCACTGAAATCTTATTTAAAAAGCCTCATTTATTTGATAAATATATTATTATTAGTCCTAGTTTATGGTGGAATGATGGAGCTCTTTTAAAATTAAATCCTGATATATTAAACGAAAGTTTCCAACAAAACAAATCAATTTATATAGGAGTTGGCAAAGAGGGACTGAGTCCTATATTTGATAATCACGTAATGGAAGTAGATGCTAATTTACTTTTTGATAAAATAAAATATGGTAAATCGAAAACAGTAAAAGTTGTTTTTGATTATTTACCAGAAGAAGATCATGCAACAGTAACACACCCTGCTGTATTTAATGCTTTTAAACTTTTGCATCCTAAAAAAGACAATTAATAATGAATTTGCAACCACAATTAGAAAATGAAAATATTTTATTAGTTCCTCTAGAAGAAGAAGACCTTGGCGCATTATATCATGTAGCATCAGATCCTCTAATTTGGGAACAACACCCTAAAAAAGATCGTTACCAAATAGACGCGTTCAAAATATTTTTCGAAGAAGCTATTGATTCAAAGGGAGCTTTTAAGATTATTGATAAAAAACAAAATATAATAATAGGTAGCTCACGATATTATGATCTTGACCTAGAGGATAAAAGTATATTAATAGGCTATACTTTTTTGAGTAGAGATTATTGGGGATCTCTATATAATTCTCAAATAAAGAAATTAATGCTAGATTATGCTTTTGAATATTTAGATAAAGTGTATTTTACGGTTGGCGCACTCAACATCCGTTCTCAAAAAGCAATTGAAAAAATTGGCGGTATAAAGAACAAGGAATTTTCTGTATTTTATGACAATCAACCTGACGTTTTGAAATTTCAATATGTAATTGAAAAATCTATTTGGCTTAAAAATATTCTATAATTATTTTTTCAAATAAAATTATGGCATTTATACAACATTTTTAGAATGAAGTATAAATGCCTTTTTTGTAGGTTTTAACCTTGATTACGCATTAAAAATTTATTTTCTTTCTTTCCATTATCATAGTTATCCAATAGGAAGCAAGAAAAACTACAATCATAAGCAAAATAGACTGATATAAATTACATTCTTTTTGTCCTAAAAAGGGATTAATCCTACTATTACAATCCATTGGACAGCATAAAAATTAGTCAAATTTTTACTTAAAAAGCTATAGGTTGATATTTTTTTCAGAAACATATTGAATTAAAATATCACAAACTTTCATCCATATAAGCACAAATCCGATATATAATAGGATTCCACCTATTCTGGTATGCCAATAATCGCCTAAATGATATTTTGGGTTTATATAGCTCATTATTCCTCCCGTTATAAAAAGAACAACTCCCAAATAAAAACTTTTTATTAAAACTTCTTTATCTTCTTTGTACAAGAAATAGTGTCCCATTACATATCCTGTTAAAGGATAAACTAACCATGGAAATAGAGGGAATGATACAGCATCGCCTTTATCGCCCCAAAATAAATCGAATATTCTATCTATAAACAGGTTACCTGTCTGAATACCCCATAGATAAGTTGAACAACTTCCTATAAGCAGTATTAGAATTGCTATATATTTTACAGGCACTTTATATCTACTTAATAAAGTCATAATTAAATAGGATAATCCTGCAAATTGTAGTATATCAATAACTAAAAAGTTATTTAATATGGTTTGAACCATGTCTCCTTCTTTTGAAATCCCCTCAACCGTTTCTGTTTTTACGAATAGAGAAACAATTCCAAAAAAAATAGCTGGGATTAATAATCTAAAAAAATTAAGTTTATATCCTTTCAAAAAAATAGACCCACTTCTTTTTAATCTTGACATAAAATCAAAATTTCTCGAATAGGAAAAAGAAAGCCCCATACTAAACATAAAAACGGGAGCTGCTGGAGATTCGCCTAATAGGGTAATTATTTTTCCGAAATAGGTATCTTTTTCTATTGCTGATAAAGTATGTGTATTAAGAACATGCACACAAACCATAAATACTGCTGCTAGTGCTTTGGCTAAATCAATAAATTTTAATCTTTTCATTTGATGTCTTTTAATTTGATTAATTTAATTTCATAATCTAAACTATCTATTTTATAGTCTTTTTTGTTTTTTAAAAATCTAAAACTTAATATACCTGTATCATATTGTCCCATTTGAATAGAATTAACAATATTTAACTTTTTTCTTGTAACATAAAATTTGTAATTATTATTGGAATCTGGTAAGAGTTCTTCTTTTACTAATTGTACTTTATATAAGTTATAATCTGGAGTAGTATAAAGAGGGGAATAAAACGTCCAAGAGAAGTAATCTGCTAGGGGTTGTTTTTCAACTGTAATTTCTAGTGCTTCATCCTCCTTTAGTTTTACATAAACACCTTCATAGAAAATATCTTTTGAAGGAAATAATGCGTTAGAATTTTTAGGATTTAATCTTACTTCTTGTTTGGATTTGTTAGGAGCTATACTTAATGAATTTGTTAAATCTATTGAATTTTCAACTAAACCTGTAAAAAATTCAGCAAATGATTTATTCGTATTAATGTTCGTATTTTTATTTACTATTTCTTTAGATGAATTAGATAGCTGTCTTTCTATAACAGGGGGCATTTTTGTATCTTTCAGCCTTTTGGTATAATCAG
This sequence comes from Flavobacterium davisii, assembly GCF_019565505.1. Classification (GTDB taxonomy): domain Bacteria; phylum Bacteroidota; class Bacteroidia; order Flavobacteriales; family Flavobacteriaceae; genus Flavobacterium; species Flavobacterium davisii. The sequence continues at coordinate 2,627,596 of NZ_CP067378.1, read as the reverse complement.
CATAATATTCTCTTAGGATTATTATATAGTCTTCATCATTTATTTTTAGCCAATTTTTTTGCCCTTGGATATTCTCTGGGGATAGATTAATTTCGTAATCACCGTTAGCATTAATTTCCATTGCTTCTGAGGAAATACTTTCTGCTAGTAAATTATACCCTTCTTCTTTCTTGTATACTTGTACACCTATATAAATTGCTTTTCCTAAATTTCCTTTTATTACATAATTATTTTTACTTGTAATAAATGCTGAATAATAATTTGTAGAAGGATTATCACCTGCTACTTTACGATTTTCTCCTATCCAATTTGTAAATTTAGGGGTACTATTGTCGTTATTTTCTAAATAAATATCTTTGCTCAATGAAAGAGCATCTGTTAGGAAAACTAACGATTCCTTTTTAACCGATTTTACTTTGTGTTTTTTAACGAATTTTTCTAATTTGGTTAGCGTATTATCAATCTTTAAATTTTGAGCATTTAGAGCATTTAAACAATTAAGGCTTATAAAAAATAGTACAATTATTCTCATGTAGTTCATTTTATTTATTTAAAAAATTATGATTAACTAATTTAATTTTAAACTTTATAATTCCTTATCTATTTCAATAAAAAATATTAGATGGTTCTATCAATAAATTTGATTTGAATGATGAGGATTTTATAAGAAAATACGGCTCAAAAATGGTTTTATAATATAATAAGAAATACCGTGCTATCTTTATGAAAGTAGCATAATAAAATATTTTTGAAATTAATTTGTAGATTCTGAAAGTTTTATTTTTCTTTCTTATTCATCTAATAAAACGCGATTAATTTGTACAAATCTCTTAGCGTAATAAGGTTCTTTAGTAGATGATATAATAACTCCTTGACTCGTTGACGAATGAATGAATTTAATTTCATCTTCTATAACGTCTGTAACCATTCCTACATGGCCTACTCCTCTACCCCGTGTAGCAAAAAAGATTAAATCGCCTTTTTGTGCTTGATCTCTATCAATACGTACTCCTGCTCTTTGAGCCATTTCTCTTGATGAGCGAGGTAAAGTCATTTCTATATTTTTAAATGTAGCAAACATTAAACCAGAACAATCAAACCCTCCATTACCTGTAGAACCACTACGATAACGCGCCCCTATATTTTCGGATGCTTTAGTTATTAAAAACTCTGCTTTGGACATGTTTTCTTCTGATAAAGGAGCTACTACTGTAATTGGCATTTCTGGTTGTACAGCTTCTGATTCAATAATTAACTCATCTGTATTTTCTTCTTCTATTTGAGGCTTAATTTCTACAATTTTGATTTGCCCTTTTTAGGTGAAGTAGGCATTATTTTTTCTACTTGTTTGGCTACTTCTACTTCTTTTTCTCCTTTTTGAATTTCTTTTTCTTTAGTTGTTACTGCATCTTTTATTGCATTTTGAGATTTTGGTTCTACAGATATCGCAACATTTTCAGGTATTGATTTTGTTTTTATGAGCAATTTATCTCCTATTGCTAGACTATTTTTTATATGAGGATTTAAGGTTTCTAATTCGGTAATAGTCATTCCATATTTTTTTGAAATACCGTATTTTGTTTCTTTTACTTGTACTTCATGTATGACTTCTATCCTATTATTATTTAATTCAGAAGGTGCAGCCGCTTGTTCTTGCATCATCGTGGTTTCTTCCTTCTTCCTTTTTTTATTTTTTTTAGGCTTTTCTTCTGTTAAATTTGCCCAATTTTCTTTTTCTGTTGGTATTTTTATATGTTCTCCTATTTTTAAGCCTTGCGATTCTATGCTAGGATTAATTTCCTTTATTTTTTCTATAGTTGTTTTGTACTTTTTTGAAAGACTGTATAACGTTTCTTTGGTTAACACTTCATGTTCTACTATTTCAACTTGGGAGTCTTTGTCCTTAACTCTAGAAATAGGGATTTCTAAAAGCATATTTAGTTGTAATGTTTTTTTTGCTTTGGGATTTAGTTCTATAATTGCACTTTGTTTTACATTGTATTTTTGTGCAATACTATAAACTGACTCACCACTTACCACTTTGTGTTTGATTTTTTCTTGCCCGAAAACACTAACTGATAGACATAAAAAAGTATATATAATTTTTTTTTGAAAATTCATTATTTAAATTTAAATGTATAGAAGGTCTTACCCTTTTTTATTCGTTTCGCAAGTTACACAATAAAAATGGCTCTTCCTCTAAAATTTAACACTTTTTTAAAAACCAACAACACGGATTTCCTCTTTGAAAGACCTCTTCCGTTTTAACAGAATGTTGTTTAAAAAATTTATTTTATTCTTTTTACTACTTTATTTATAGAGTCTTTTGGTTTACAAATAAAAAGCATGCTTATTTTCAAAATATTAAACCCAGCGACCCTATATTTTATTTTAACCCAGATTACGCATTAGACCCGAGCGTAGCGAATAGACGAAGTAAATCTATTCCATTTTATTTTTCTTCAAATTCAAGCACGTACTCAAATTTTAATCATCAAAATAGTTCACTATTTCTTCTTCTAAAATTTTCCGTGAGCACTTGAATTTATTGAAAAATTTTGTTTCAAAACGAAGTCTAATGCGGAATTCTATCTAACTTAATTTAAGGAATTGATAAAGAAGTAGTTTCGATTCCGTATTTTTTAATCATTTTTTTAATTTGTATCGTTTTTTTATTCTTCATTTCTTGAATATATTGGTCTGTATTTATTGGTATATAATGTTGTTTTTTGACTATCATATTCCAAATTATAACTGCTATTTTTCTTGCTGTTGCTGTAATTGCAGCACCTCTTCCTTTTTAAAAGAAATCCTTTTAAAGAACATAACGAGGTAACCTTCTTTTTTTCTTTCAATTGTATTTGCCGCATTTCTTAATGTCAATGCAAATTTATTTTTCCCTTTTGGAGTTCTGCTACTCAAAACCTTACCTCCACTAATTTTATTATTTGGAGCTAACCTGAGCCAATTCACAAATTGCTTGGAGGTCTTGAATTTATATATATCGGTGCCTATTTCGGCTAAAAAACTAGTAACGGTTCCTGAGCAAACTGATTCTATAGCAAAGAGATCTACTCCAAAAAGTTTTAAACTATATTTCTGTACATCAAATTTGGGTTGGTTTTTCCCTTTATTCTGTTTCTTTACCAATTCGATATCTTCTGATAAAACAATTTCTCTGGTTTGATTTTTCAGCACTTGATCAATACGAGTATCGGTGTTTTTTATTTTATCTTGAATAAGTCTGTAAATATCATAACAATCGGAAAGCTCATGTAGGTATTCATTGTTTATTTTACCTTGCAAAGCGTCGGCTATTTCTTCTTTGCTTTTTTTAACTCGTTTGTCGCAATATTCAGCTAATTTTTCACCTGAAGTTTCACCTGATAGTATCATCTCAATTACTCTTATTCCAGAAACTCCTGTGATGTCACTTATCACAACGTCGAGTCTGAAGTTCATTAAACGTAATGCTTTTTGCATTTTGTTTACAAAGCTTGAACTTTGTTCAATCAAACTAGAACGATGTCTATGAAGTGTTCTTATCTGCAAAGTGCTTTCAGAGGGCAAAAAGAACCTCGTAATAGCCCTAAAGAATGAAGTTTCTGTATCCATTGTGCATCTTTCACATCTGTCTTTGCTTTGAGGTTTTTTGTTTGAGTCCCTTGAACCAAAAGAACTTCAAAACCATTTCCCTGCAAGATCATAAACAAAGATTGCCAATAACTCCCTGTGGACTCCAAAGCAACACTACGAATCTTGTTCTCTTGAAGATAAGCTACCAAAGCGCATAATCCTGATTGATAAACATTAAATTCTCTAATTTGATTTTCATCCTGTCCTATGGCTACAAAATGAGAACGTGACCCAACATCAATTCCTGCAGCATTGGGATTTACAATTTGCATTTTTTCGAAACTTTTCATAAAATATTTTTTTATTAAAATGCGAGGAAATGTAATATCTTTGCTTAAATTATTCTATACGAGATAACATGGTGTTTCATCATTGATTGTCTCAAAGGGCTTCCAAATGGAAGCCTTTTTAATTTCAGCCAAAATCTGGGAGGGGATAAATTCACCATTTTATACATAGGCTTCGCTCGCAAGTACAAGTTAGCTCTCATTTGTCAAAGAACAATACTTTCTTGAAATCTGGGTTTAAATCAGCTAATCATTTCTTAAGCCCCAATTATGCGGTAGAAATTTATTACAAATAAAGAAGGATTTTGAACCTAAAAAAGAGCCTTTTTTGCCCTTAATTAGATTGTCTTAGAAGTTGGCAATCTTGGTATTTATACAATAGGAGAAATAACATAAATATTAGATTTAATGAACGACGTTCATTACAATTTTCAATAATAGTACCTTCATAAATAAATCTAATTTTCACTAAAACAATAAATGAAAAAGAACTTTTAAATAGTATATTATTCCCGTTTGTCTTTTCTATTCAACATTTTCCTATAAAATTTTATTTTCTCATTATTTTACTGATCATACCTGTGCTTTATTTTTAACCTAGCTTTTGATTATATGTAGCAAATAATTATCTTAATCAAAGGGTTTTCTTCTGTATATTTAAATAGAAAATGCTGTTTGTAATAGATTGTCATACTCTTAAGAATATTTGTTAGCTATATCCATTTATTTTATTTTTTCTTATGTAAGGATGTTTTTTCTATATAAATATCAAAGATCTTTTTTTCTAATTTTGATTTTTCGTAATAGTATCTAATTCTTTCAAAATAGATGGAATACGAAAATCACCTTGCATATTTTGTAAATGAGCAACAGCTTCTGTTATTTCCATCCCAATAGCGGAAACATATAAGGGTTTTTTACTTTCTCCTCTATATAGGGGTACTACTGTAGAAGTGTTACTATGAAACGCGTTTTTAGCTACTCCTATAATGGGAATTTTCTTTTCTAACAATTCCCACACGTAACCTCCTAAGCCGTATTTTAGGGAATCATCTACATAAATATGACCGTCTATTATAATGATTTTTATTTTTTCTAATGGTATTTTTTTTAACAATGCTTCAATACATGGTAATTCTCGTTTGTAAAATTCTCTCGGCACGTACTCTGCAACGCCTTCTTTTATATCAATAATAACTTCTTGGGGGTGTATATCTTTCCAATCAAAAAGAACTCCTACACTTTTAGCTATTTCATTTATATAATATACATCTATGGCTAGTATCATATTTCTTTTTTATTAGGTTGATTGCTTATAAAATTAATTTTAATTACTAAATTTTAATTACTAAATTTTAATTACTAAATTTTAATTACTAAATTTTAATTACTAAATTTTAATTACTAAATTTTAATTACTAAATTTTAATTACTAAATTTTAATTACTAAATTTTAATTACTAAATTTTAATTACTAAATTTTAATTACTAAATTTTAATTACTAAATTCTAATAACTTTTTATTGTTATTCTTCTATTTTCAAAAATATTACAACTTTTTTTGCTTGGTTTTTCATAATTAAAACTGAATTACATTTTAAAATTTATTATAAATAAAGTGCCTTTGAATTCACCCCAAATTTCGCATTAGATTCGAGGTGAATTAGCAAAGCAAATTCATTTTATTTTTTTCCGATTCAAACGCGTATTTCAATTTTAATCATCAAAATAGTTTCCTTCTTTTTTCTTCTAAAATTTTCCGTGAGTACTTGAATTTATTTAAAAATTTTGTTTCAAAACGAAGTCTAATGTTGAATCTGGGTTTAAGAAGAAAAGAAAAGGCTGTCTAAAAAAAATTACAGACAGCCTTTTGATTAATTCTAAGAATAGATTATTTTACTAATAGTTTATGAGAAGGAGCAAAATTGGTCAAATTGATTCCTTGAACTGCTTGTTTATATTCTTCAATTGTTGGGGTTCTTCCTAAGATTGTAGATAATACCACTACTGGTGTAGAAGAAAGTAAAGATTCTCCTTTTTTGGCATCGGTATCTTCTACTACTCTTCCTTGGAATAAACGAGTAGATGTTGCCATTACGGTATCACCTTTCGATGCTTTTTCTTGATTCCCCATACATAGATTACAACTTCGGACGCTCTAAATATAACATATTTTCATATTCTGTACGCGCTACTGATTTAGGGTTGTTATCATCAAATTCAAAACCTGAGTATTTTTGTAATACCTCCCAATCGCCTTCTGCTTTTAATTCGTCTACGATATTATATGTTGGTGGTGCTACTACTAATGGTGCATTAAATTTTACTTCTCCTTTTTGTGCTTCTACATTTTTTAACATTTGAGCTAATATTTTCATATCGCCTTTATGTACCATACAAGAACCTATAAATCCTAAGTCAACTGTTTTGGTTCCGCCATAGAAAGACAAAGGACGAATAGTGTCGTGTGTATAACGTTTTGACACATCTTTATTGTTTACATCTGGATCAGCAATCATTGGTTCATTTACTACGTCTAAATCAACCTCTACTTCAGCGTAATATTTAGCATTAGCATCTGGTTTTAATGCAGGTTCTTTTCCTGAGCGAATTTCTTCAATACGTTGATTTGCTTTATCAATTAAACCTTGTAGTACTTTATTTTTGTTATCCATTCCTTTATCAATCATGATTTGGATTCTAGACTTAGCAATTTCTAATGATTCTATTAAGGTTTGATCTTCAGAGATACAGATAGATGCCTTCGCTTTCATTTCTGCTGTCCAATCTGTAAATGTAAAGGCTTGATCTGCTGTTAAAGTTCCTATATGTACTTCAATAATTCTACCTTGGAAAACATTTTCTCCTCCAAATTGGTGTAACATTTGGGCTTGTGTTGCATGAACTACATCACGAAAATCCATATAATTAGCCATATTTCCTTTAAAAGTTACTTTTACTGATTCAGGAATTGGCATAGAGGCTTCTCCTGTAGCTAAAGCTAAAGCTACTGTGCCAGAATCTGCTCCAAACGCTACCCCTTTAGACATACGTGTGTGTGAATCTCCTCCTATAATAATGGCTCTATCATCTACTGTTATATCATTTAATACCTTATGAATAACATCGGTCATTGCATGATATAGGCCTTTAGGGTCGCGTGCTGTAATTAAACCAAAGTCATTCATAAATTTCATCAATTTAGGAATGTTTGTTTGTGCTTTTTTATCCCAAACTGAAGCGGTATGACAACCTGATTGATAAGCTCCATCAACAATAGGAGAAATTACAGTTGCAGCCATTGATTCTAGTTCTTGAGCAGTCATTAAGCCTGTAGTATCTTGCGATCCTACTATATTAACTGTTACACGAACATCTGACCCTGCGTGTAATATTTTTCCCGGTGTGTTACCTACTGCATTTCTATTAAATATTTTTTCTACAGCTGTTAATCCTTGCCCTTCTATAGAAACTTCTTTTGAAGGAGCAAAAACTACGGGTGCTGTTATTCCTAATGTTTTAGCAGCAAAAGTTTGTAATTTTTTACCAAAAACGATGGCATAAGAGCCTCCTGCTTTGATAAATTCCATTTTTTGCGGAGTAAATGATTTTGATAAATCAATTAATTCTTGGTCTCCGTCGTATAATTTTTTTGTTTTTGTATTAATTGTTAAAACGGTTCCTGTTTCAACAGAATAGACTTGCTCTAATACAGGTTCTCCGTTTTCATCACGAACTAATTCACCGTTTTCATTTGTTTTTTTGATCCAATTTTTAAGATCAACACCAATACCTCCTGTTACATCAACTGTAGTTAAAAAAATAGGAGAAATTCCGTTAGTCCCACCTACGATTGGGGCAAAGTTCACAAATGGTACATAAGGGCTTGCTTGTTTACCTGTCCATAATGCTACATTGTTTACACCTGACATACGAGAAGATCCTACTCCCATAGTTCCTTTTTCTGCCACTAACATTACACTTTTATCTGGATGCTGTATTTTCAAGGCTTCTATTTCCTCTTGTGCTTTAGGAGAAATCATACATTTACCGTGTAATTCTCTATCAGAACGTGAATGCGCTTGGTTACCCGGAGAGAGTAAATCCGTTGAGATATCACCCATTCCTGCTACGAAAGTAACTACTTTTATTTCTTGGGCTACTTCTGGTAATTTTGTAAAGAATTCCGCTTTAGCATAACTTTCTAATATATCTACAGCTACTGTATTTCCTTTTTCAAAAGCTATTTTCAAACGATCCATGTCTGCATCGTATAAAAATACTTGTGTTTTTAATACTTCTGCAGCTTGTTTAGCAATTTCGGTATCATTTCCTAATGCCAAATCCAATAATACGGCTATGGAAGGACCTCCTTTCATGTGTGACAGTAATTCAAATGCAAAAGTGGGTGTTATTTCTGGTACTAATTCTTCTCCTAAAATTATTTCTTTTAAGAAATCAGCTTTTACTTTTGCAGCTGGAGTTGTTCGGGTAAAGTATTGTAGATAAAAAAACCTAGAGAATCTTCTCTATCCTGATTTTTCATATCTTTTATCTGTGCTACAATTTCGTTTAATAATTCCGCACTATCAATAGGTTTTGGATGTAATCCTTGACCTTTTCGTTCTTCAATTTCTTTAAGGTATTCTTTATACAATTCCATATCTAATACTATAAATATAAGGTTATCATTTTTGTTGTTCAAATTTACGAAATGTTCAGATTGTCTAAAAATTTTCCAAACAAATATCGCAATCGTTCATTATTTTTTACCAAAATATCAAAATCTGCACTTTATATTTAAAAATAAATAAAAAAAAACAGGTTGTATTTTAACGAAATAGAACCTGTTTTGTTTTTAAAAATATGTTTTTTATTATTTTTTAGCTTTTATATATTTAAATAACCAATCATAAAAGCTGTCTTTATGAAAATAACGTTCTACACTACCATGATTCCCATTGGGCTCTATTGTAAAAGTGGCATCTGCTTCGGGTATACATTTTTTTATAGCTTCGTATACTTTTGAAGATTCTCGTAAAGGTACTACAAAGTCTTTTGCTCCGTGAATGATCCATAAAGGAAGTTGTGCTAGATTAAAACTATCTGCTGTATTTCCTCCTCCACATATAGCAACAGCTGCTGTTAATTCATTGGGGTATTTCCCTGCAAAATGCAGAGTTCCATATCCTCCTAAACTCATTCCACAAACATAAATACGAGTTGCATCTATAGCATAATTTTCTTTTGCATATTGAATAAGTTCTAGTACTTTATCTGGATTCCAAGCTCCTTTAGCTAATTGAGGTGCCATAACTACTGCATCAATCTTACGTCCTCGTTCTATAGCACGAAGGACGCCGTAGCGTTTTACGCGATTCAAATTGGTACCAGAGAGACTTTTTCCGTGTAAGAAAAGTAATAAAGGTAATTTTTCTCCTTCTTGGGGTGCTTGTACCCAAAAAGGATAGGAGGTTTTCCCTTTAACAGCCTCAATTTTTTTAGGTTTCTCTTGAAAGGATAAGAAAAACAGCGCTATTATTATTCCAATCCATCTCATATTAGAATAATTTTTGAATAATACTTTCTTCTGTAATCCCTTCGGCATCTGCTTTATAATTTTTAACAATACGGTGACGTAAAATCCCTATCGCTACAGCTTGTACATCTTCTATATCAGGGCTAAATTTACCTTGTAAGGCCGCATGCGTCTTAGCAGCTAGTATTAAATTTTGTGAAGCACGTGGCCCAGCTCCCCAATCAATATAGTTTTTTACTAAATCGGGTGCTAAAACATTATCCGGACGAGTCTTGGAAACTAAAGTTACCGCATACTCGATCACATTATCTGTAACAGGTATTCTACGAATTAACTGTTGAAATTCAATAATTTCATTTGGTGTAAATAATGGTTTTACGTTTGCTTTAAAATCTGATGTAGTACTTTTAACCACCATTACTTCTTCTGCAAAGGTTGGATAGTTTAACTTGATAGCAAACATGAAACGATCTAATTGTGCTTCTGGTAAGGGATAAGTTCCTTCTTGTTCTATGGGGTTTTGAGTAGCTAATACAAAAAAAGGCAGCTCTAGTTTATAATGATGTCCTGCTACTGTAACTGATTTTTCTTGCATCGCTTCTAAAAGTGCTGCTTGGGTTTTTGGCGGTGTACGATTTATCTCATCTGCTAAGATGATATTAGAAAAAACAGGTCCTTTTATGAATTTAAAAGTGCGATTTTCATCTAAAATTTCGCTTCCTAAAATATCAGATGGCATTAAATCTGGAGTAAACTGAATACGTTTAAAGTCCAATCCTAAAGCTTGCGAAATAGTATTGACCATCAGGGTTTTTGCCAATCCCGGCACTCCTACTAAAAGTGCATGCCCACCAGAAAAAACGCTTAATACAATTTGATTGACTACTTCTTCTTGTCCTACAATTATTTTGGCAATTTCTGCTTTTAATTCTTTTTGTTTTTGAACTAATCGTTCTATAGCTGTTACATCTGACATTCTATGTTATTTTATATTTTTTGATTTTAAAATTGAAAAACATATAAAATCATAACTCTTTCATAAGAAAACTTTTTCTTTTAAAAAGGTTAAAACTAATGTTTTTATTTGATTTAAAAAAATTTGAAACAAAGCTAATTAGTCATCTAATAGTTTTTCCATAATACTTTTAGCACTTCATTAAAACCTCTGAATTGTTTTAGATAAAATTCCAATTGTTTTTCATCGTAATTTTTTGTTATAAATTGAACAATTTCGTTTACCTCTTTTTTCTCGTATAATGATGAATTACGGATATTGCATAATGCTTTTAAGAATTTCATTTCCGACATTTTAAAAGCATCTTCTTTGTATTGATTAAAAATGGTATAACTATTTGTTTTATTTAAAATATCAAAAAGAAAATCTTGTTTCCCTTCATCTTTTTTTAATTGATAATACAACTCAAATGCTTCTAGATTTCCAGAAACTATGGCATTAGTTGCATTTGTCAACAAAGCTTGTCTGTACTTTTTAAAATCTTCTGAAGGAGCATATTTTTTTATTAATTCATAATTATTTAGACTAAAAATATATTTCCCGTGTCGTGCTAGTAATAAGGCCAATTTATCATTTTGCTCTAGTTTGCGATATAGTTCATCTAAAATTTTTACATAAGGAATGTTAAATTCCTCATAATAATAATTATTGGCAATTTGATCTAAGGCGTATTTTTCTACTTTTTCATTTTCGCCTAGTTCTTTTAATGCTTGAATAAGTAAGAGGTTATAGTCGTTTTGAAATTTTACAGGTTTAAAGATTTTTACGTATTTAGCAAACATCCCTTGTTCAATATAAATAGGTAAAACAAATGCTTTTAAATGAAAATTTTCTAAGCTCCAATTTTCTTTTTTTTCCAAAAAGGGTTTTGTTTTTTCTTCCAATTTATTCAAGAAAAAAGCAAGTTTTAACTCGTTTGTTTTTGAAAATTTATAAATCTTATCTGTATAAAAAAAATGGGTATGTTTTTCATCTGTTATTTCAAAGGCTATCAAATCCTCTACTCTTTCACACCATAGGTCAAAATCTTTTAGTAATAAAAGATTTGTAATAAAGGTTTCTTTTATTTTATTAATAAAGGTTCCTATTCGAGTCGTATTTAAATAATAGTCATCATAAAATTGCCAAAGTTCTTTGGCTATATAATTAATATGTTTTAGATTTTCTAGGGTTTGATTTTGTAAAAGAGCATCAGTATAAGGCTTTAGACTTATTTGAAGAGTATCTATAATTTTTTTAACCTCATTAGTTTGTACTGTTTTTCTTTTTCCTATAATGGATTTTATAGATTCATTAATAACAGCTGTAAGCTTTTCTTCTGAAATTTGAATTTCTTCTTTAGAAAATTTATTTTTAAAAACAAAGGCTATTTCTTTATTGGTATTTAACAAATCCGCTATCCAAATTCGCAAATCAAGATCTGAAATAGCTTCTAATAATTGATCTGATTCGGACTGTTTTTTAAGGATTCTTTTTTTTGATGTTTCAGTTGTTTTTGTTTGATTTTTTAAAAAATCAGCTAATGCTACCATATGTATACAAATGGCTCCATCTGAGCAATCACAAGAGGTTGTTTCTATTTGCTTTTTAGAATTTAGTCTTATTTGTACATCGTAACTTTTATCTTTTTGATCTACATAAGCAACAAATAAATTAGGTTCTAATTGATCTAAATCACGAACAGTTAGTTTCTTTATTTCTTTTAATTTTGTATTATTTTCTTTTAAAAAAGCAGTAAGAGTAGACATAGATAATAGTTATAAGAAACTCTTTCTTATAACTATAAATAACAAAAAAAGAGTTAATTCTATAAGGACATAAAATTAACTCTTTTTCTATCAAAATAAAAAATTATTTCTTTAACCAGTTATTTGTAAAGGTACAATCACGGTACTCTCCATTAATTTTGATATAAGTTTCTTTAATTTTATCTGCACTCCATTTCCCAATTTCTTTTAATTGTTTTTCTTTTAGTGCTAATTCTTTTAAACGCAGATAATCTTTTGCGTAATCCGCTGTATGCTCTTCAAAACGATTAGTTACGGTCATAATTTTAAAAAACTTCGCTCCTGTTCTATCTTCGTCTGTTACAGGATACGATATTTCTCCGTCTTTTAGGTTTGCTACTACTCCGTAAATAGAAGGATCCATTTTAGTCAATTCAAAACGAGTATCTTGTGTTTTGGGGTTTATCAAAACGCCTCCATCATTTTTAGTTTCTTTTTCATCAGAAGACTGTCGAGCTGCTTGGGCGAAAGTTAACTCTTTATTTAAAATACGGGATCTAATTTTTTCTATTTTTTCTTTTGCTTCTTTTATGGCTTTATCAGATGCTTTAGGTGCAATGACGATATGGCGTAATTCTAAATCTTGTCCTTTTATTTTTTCTAATTGAATAATATGATAACCGAATTCTGTTTCAAAAGGTTCTGAAATTTCTCCTTCTTGTAAACTGAAGGCTACGTCTTTAAACTCTTTTACAAATTGGGTTTTACGATTCATCTTATAATAACCTCCATTATTTTTAGATCCCGGATCTTCGGAATATAAAACGGCTTTAGTAAAGAAACTTGCGCTATTTTCTAGCACTTCTTTTTTAACGCTTTTAATTGATCGATAATGGCTTGTTTGGATTCTTTAGTTATTTCTGGTTTTATTACAATTTGGGCTAATTCCATTTCTGCTCCAAAAACAGGTAATTCTTCTTTGGGAATTTTTTTATAGAAATCTCGTACTTCTTCGGGAGTAATTGTTACACGATCTACAATTTTCTTTTGCATTTCTGCCGTTAATTTATTTGATTTAATAATATCAAATAATTCTGTTCTCAATTCTTGTTCACTGTTTTTTCTATAGTATTCAACTACTTTTTCAATTGAGCCTAATTGTTGTTTGGCGTAATCTAATTGTTCTTCTAATTTTTGATTTACTTCTGTATCGGTTACATTAATACTATCTTGAACTGCTTGATGTGCATATAGTTTATCTTCTAATAATTTACCTAACATTTGACAACGAGAAATTTCTTTTGTATTAATTCCTTGCTGTTTTAGTTCTATATAGGTTTTATCAATATCTGAATCCAAGATTATATAATCTCCAACTACTCCAACTACACCATCAACTTTTGTTTTTTGAGCAGTAGTCGAAAAAACGGCAATGAATAAAGTTAGAAAAACACTTACTTTTTGAATTAATTTCATTTTTATGGCTTTATTACTTTTTATTTAGATGTTTTTAACTTTTCAAAAACATTATTATTTATATTAACTTTAAATTCTTTTTTGAGTTCTGAAACCCAATTATCTTCAAGATATTGCTGATAATCACTAATAACTTTGCCTTTAGTTTCTTCCAATTCTTTTTGTTTAGCTGGCAAAATTTTTAACACTTTGGTAACGTAAAAATACTCTTTTTCTTTATAAATTTTAGAAATACCTTCTTTTAAAGGGATATTAGCATTATTCCCTTCTTCAATTGTTTCTTTTTAGGTATGACATTAATTACTTCTTTTGTATTTAATTTTTCTTTTAAGAGTTCAATAGAGGCATTTTCTTTTAATAATTTTTGTGCTTTTTTAACAAATTCTTCATTAGTAGAAGATACGGTTATTACTTCTGCTCTATTCTTCCATTGATATTTTAATTTATTTTCTTGAAAATATTTTTTAAGTCCGATTGTATCTTGTTTAGCCTTATTCCAAATTTCCTTTTCCATTAAATCAAATAACAATAAACCATCTCTATACTCTTCTACAATATTAGCAAAATCAGGAAATTCCTTTTCTAAATTTTCATTATAATAAATATTCAACTGATTGTCTATAAAATTAGCATATAACTGATCTACTAGTTTACCAATTGGTTTTATTTTTGATTTTGCTTTTTGCTGTGAATTTAATTCATTTAAAAATGTGGTTCCTGCAATAGATTTATCTACTATTTTTACTAATTCGCCATCAAATTGTTTTTTATCTTCTGGCATTTTCCATTCTGTAGTATAATAGCTGTCTGTTACTGTATTTTTAATTTCTGCTAACATTTTTTCATTGTGTTTTACAGAATATTTTTGACGTAGCTTAGATGTTAATGCGGAAACAATTATTTTAGAACGATCATCTTTTCTTATTTTAGCATCCAATTCACGTTCCATTTCTTCTATTTTTTTAACAGGATGCTTTTCTATAAGTTTTACTATATGCCAACCAAACTGACTTTCAAAAGGTTCTGAATAATCTCCTGTATTTTTTAATTCAAACGCTTTGTTTTCAAAAACATCGGAACTTAATTGACCTGAACTAAACCGAGGTAAAGTACCTCCTTTAGGAGCAGAACTTTTATCTTCTGAATATTGATTAGCCAAAGTGGCAAAATTTTCTCCTTGTTTTAATTTTGCATAAATATCAAAAATTGAATTTCTCGATTTTGTAATATCTAGATCTGTATTACTTTGAGATTTTAGGATCATGATATGAGCCACTGTTACCTCTCCTCTATTTTCTCTTATATCTTGTACTTTTATCAGATGGTATCCAAATTTTGTACGCACAGGCATAGAAACTTCTCCATTTTTTGTATTATAAGCTGCGGATTCAAAAGGATAAACCATACGAAAAGCAGAAAAATATCCTAGATTCCCTTTATTTTCTTTAGCCGAAGGATCTTGAGAGTACTGAATAGCTAATGACTCAAAAGACTCTCCTTTTTGTACTCTACTTTTTATATCCTGAATTTGTTTATAGGCTTTTAAGGTATCTTCAGGAGTTGCATTTTCATCACATAAAATTAAAATATGTGCTGCTTTTATTTCTTTCTTAATTCTAGTATATGCTTCATTTATTAATGCTTTGGTAACTTTAATATCAGAAGTATAATTTTTAGCTAATTGATTTCTATAAGAACGTAATTCATTTTTGTATTGTTCTCCATTTTGCAAACTCAGTTTATTAGCTTTATTAATTTTTAATTTATAAGCTACATATAAATCTAAATAAGCATTTAAATCTTTTTGTGATTCATCCTTAACTAGATCAATATTCTTATTATAAACTCGTAAAAATTCATCAGTATAATAAGGATTTTCATCAATTGTAAACAATATGTCTTTATTTGTATTTTGTGAAAAACTTACAGTAGAAACTGTTAACAATACTGTAGTTAAAAAATTTTTCAGATTCATTATTCTATTGTTATTTATAAATAGCAAAGCAAAAATAAGAATTAGAACACATTAAACAAGTAAAGATAAATCTATTAACAAAAAATTATTAACGAAAAAAGCACCTTTTCCAAGGTGCTTTTTTAATTAAGTTCTGATTATATTACATTTTTACGATAATAAACTCACTTCTTCTGTTTGCTTGATGTTGTTCTTCTGTACAAGAAGATTGGTTCGTTGGTTCACATCCACAATCATTTACTAATTGTGATTCTCCGTAACCACGACCTGTTAATCGTTCTTTGGCTATGCCATTTTTAACCAGCCATGCTACTGTTTCTTTGGCTCTACGGTCTGATAACTTAGCATTATATGAGGCTGTTTGACGACAATCTGTATGTGATCTAACATCTACTTTCATACTAGGATATTGTTTCATCACTTCTAAAATCTTAGCTAATTCTACTGCTGCATCGGAACGTATAAATGATTTATCTAAATCAAAATAAATAATTTTTATTTCAAATATTTTTGCTAAATCAGAGCCTTCTTTTATTTCTCGTACTTTTTTAGCGGTATCAATAGGTAGATTTGTTTTGCCTGTTTTATTTGGAATATTTACTGGTTTTTCTTTGGTTTCATAATCTTCTTTTTCTGCTCTAACATAATATTTTTTACCAGCTGGAACTTTTTTGAAATCATAAAATCCTTTCTCATCTGCAATAACTTTTCCTATTTCATTAAATTTTTCATCATATAATGTTACAGTTGCTCCTCGGAATTACTTCTGAGGTTTCTGAATTAGTAACGACTCCTGATAGCTCGTGTTGAATTTCTAAATTTAATGGTGATTTTTCTATGAAGCTATAAATATCATCTAATCCTTTACCTCCTACTCGATTGGATGAAAAGAAGCCTTTGCCTTTTTCATCTATGATAAAGGCAAAATCATCCATGGGACCATTTACTGGGGATCCTATATTTATTAAATTGGACACCATTCCTTTATCGTCTAGTTGGGTAGCATAAATATCTAGTCCTCCTAATCCTTGCTGACCATCAGTGGCATAATATAACACGCCTTTATCTGTAATAAAAGGAAAGGTTTCTCTTGATTCTGTATTGATGGTATTGCCTAAGTTAACAGGTGTTCCGTAGCTGTTTTCTCCTAAAATAGCAACCTTGAACAAATCAGATTCTCCGTATGTTCCCGGCATATTGGAGGCAAAATATAATGTCTTTTCATCAGGAGATAAGGCAGGATGCGCTACACTGTATTGATCGCTATTAAAGGGTAATTCTACTACATTTACCCACTCTCCTTTTGAATTTAAACTAGCTCGATAGATTTTTAAATTGATGATTTTTTTATCATCTCTTCCTACTTTTCCTTCATTAAAATTATTGCGGGTAAAGTAAACTGTTTTTAAATCTTTTGTAAAAACAGGAGAATCTTCGTGGTACTTTGAATTGATTGCTTTAGAAAAACGAGTAGCTTTAAGAAGGTCGTCTCCTATTTCATTTTTATCGGCAACATACAGATTGGTAAATGATTTACCTGTCCATTTTGCTTTTGTTTTAAATACTCCAATAGTATCTCTTGTTGAGGCAAAAAGAACTTTATCTCCATAAAATGCTGTACCATAATCCGAAGAACTACCGTTAATACTCACTGGTTTTATCTCAAAACGACCTGAATTTTTTGCAATAGTGTTTTTATAATCTTTTTGATTATTAAATATATTCGCTCGGGTATCCTTTGATGTTAATTGATAAAACTGATTCATATACGCATCTGATTTTTTATAATCTTCTAATGATTTAAGCGTTTGTGAATAGCGATAATAGTACTCAGGATCTACCGTTTCACCTAAAGTAAACAGTTCAGTATACCACTTATTTGCATCAACGAATTTAGCATTGTAATAATACGAATCACCTAAGCGTTGAAATAACTCTTTTGATTTGTATCCTTTTTGAGCTACTTTTAAGTAGGTATCAATTGCATCGACGTATGCTAAACCATTATAGTGATTACCGGCTCTTATGATTTTTTTCGCTTGTGCATATCCTCCATGCAAAGACAATCCTAGTACAGTAAATAAAATGATTTTTTTCATAATAATAGTTTTAGAAGAAACGTGGGGCTACCACTTTTTCTACTCGTTTAAACAATTCATAACGTAAAAATACTTCGTGTGAACCAGAATTAAAATTCCCTAATCTGGTAACATCTCGATCATAGGCGTATCCTATTAGCCAAGAGTCGTTAATCTGAAATCCTGCCATGGCACTCCATGCAGCACTCCAACGATAGGCCGCTCCCAATGAAAATTTTTCATTAAACCAAAAATTACCTGATAAATCAACTTGTAATGGAGCTCCGTTTACATATTTTATCATAGTTGTTGGCTTAAACTGCACTTCACTACTTAAACGAAATACATGACCCGCTATTAAGTGTGGGTGCATACGCTCACTTGCTACGTATTGCACGTCATTATCGTAATATTTTTGCTCCAATATAAAGGGAATTGATAAGCCTACATAGGTCTTCTCTGAATACCAAAATGCTCCAGCTCCTACGTTAGGAAAAAAACGATTATCTACATTTTGTCTTATCAAACCATCCGACACATTATGAATGTTAGTTTTGTTAAAATCAACACTAAAGAAATTTGCCGTCCCTTTTATTCCAAAAGACAATTTTGATCCCTCTGAAACTGGAATATTATAACTTAAATCTACCGATATCGCATTTTCATCGGAAGGCCCTATTTTGTCATTTATTACACTTACTCCTAATCCCATTTTATTGTTAATTCCTAAAGGTGTACTTAAGGCTAACGTATTGGTCTTAGGGGCTCCTTCTAAACCTACCCATTGGGAACGGTGCATTATTAAAGCACTAAAACATCCTCTAGTTCCTGCATAACTTCGGATTTACATTAGCAGTGTTGTACATATATTGAGTATACTGTGCTTCTTGTTGAGCAAAAATAACTCCGCTCATTAAAAGTAGTAAATATATAATTTTGTTTTTCATATCATTTTCTTTTTTTAAATACCCTCCGCCTCAAGACGGAGGAATATTAATTCTCTATCTATTGATATATAAATAACCTGCTTTTTCTTTCGTTACACCACTTGTGTTTTCATATTTAAGCATATAATAATATGTCCCTTCTGGCAATTGTGTTGATTTTTCAATCGTAACTCTTCCTGATGATATGCCTCGGAATGCGCGATCGTTATTGTTATAACTTGTTGCCTCGTACACTAATACTCCCCAACGGTTGTAAACTTCTACTGAATTATTAGGAAATTTATCTATTCCGTCTATAAAGAATATTTCATTATCACCATCTCCATTAGGTGTCATGTGGTTGTAAATAACAAGTTCCTCATTGTTTGACGGATTAACCGTTACTGTTACAGTGGCAGTATCGCAAATACCAGGTTTAATTACTAAGCACGCATTATATGTGAAACTGTAAGTACCTGCTGGCGTTCCTATTGGAACTATTACCTCTCCTGTAGCTGCATTTAGATACGGCACTGGAGATTTTGATGGTACAGTAATTATTGGCTGGGCAAAAGTACTTTGGGTTAATACCACATTATTAATTGTTGCAGAACCTTTACTTGTAGCATCATTTACTAAAACATTCCCTACTACAGAACCTGAACCTCCATTTGTTGTAACAAATTTATCATCGTTTGCATCAACCTTAACTGAAACCTCTATAGTAACTGTTTGCGTAACACAATTTGGAACTAAAGCCCCATTCTCACAAACAGTATAAGTAAAAGTATACGTATTATTATCAACTGTATCATCTACTGTAATTGTTCCATTAGAATTAAGTATCATCCCCTGTGGTAATCCTGTTGTTGTGACTGTTACCTGACCTACTCCTGTTCCTATGGTAGATGATAATGGCTTTCCATTAAATGTATCATCACTATAAATAGACACTGTTCCTGTAGTACCTGATACTATTAACTCTTTATCAGGCCCTCCTAAAACTATTGGGTTTTTAACTTCTACTATAGCAATTGCGGTATCGCAGTTTGCTGGTGTGGCTCCTGTTTCACAAATTGTATAAGGAATCCTGTAAGTACCACTTGGGGTACTCCGGCTGGATAGTTACATTACCATCTACATCAATACGAATAGAACCTGTTGTAACAGGGGTTACATCTGTGTTGGCGGTGGTTACTGCAACGCCATTTAATGTATCGAATCCGTTTCCGTTATTCGCTAAAACGCTTCCTGCTGGGGTGCTCGTGGTAGCAGAAGTAGCTACAGTACCTAAGTTATCGTTTTTAGCAACTAATTGATTTTTAACTTCAACAATTACTTCAGCTGTTTTACAGTTTGCTGGTGTAGCTCCTGTTTCACAAATTGTATAAGGAATCGTGTAAGTACCACTTGGGGTACTCGGCTGGATAGTTACATTACCATCTACATCGATACGAATAGAACCTGTTGTAACAGGGGTTACATCTGTGTTGGCAGTGGTTACTGCAACGCCATTTAACGTATCGACTCCGTTTCCATTATTCGCTAAAACGCTTCCTGCTGGGGTACTCGTGGTAGCAGAAGTAGCTACAGTACCTAAGTTATCGTTTTTAGCAACTAATTCATTTTTAACTTCAACAATTACTTCAGCTGTTTTACAGTTTGCTGGTGTAGCTCCTGTTTCACAAATTGTATAAGGAATCGTGTAAGTACCACTTGGGGTACTCGGCTGGATAGTTACATTACCATCTACATCGATACGAATAGAACCTGTTGTAACAGGGGTTACATCTGTATTGGCTGTCGTTACAGCAACACCATTTAATGTATCGGCTCCGTTTCCATTATTATTCGCTAAAACGCTTCCTGCTGGGGTACTCGTGGTAGCAGAAGTAGCTACAGTACCTAAGTTATCGTTTTTAGCAACTAATTCATTTTTAACTTCAACAATTACTTCAGCTGTTTTACAGTTTGCTGGTGTGGCTCCTGTTTCACAAATTGTATAAGGAATCGTGTAAGTACCACTTGGGGTACCCTGGTTGGATAGTTACATTACCATCTACATCGATACGAATAGAACCTGTTGTAACAGGGGTTACATCTGTGTTGGCGGTGGTTACTGCAACGCCATTTAATGTATCGAATCCGCTTCCATTATTCGCTAAAACGCTTCCTGCGGCAGTAGTTGCTGTGGCTGAGGTAGCAATCGTACCTAAATTATCATCTTTAGCTATTAAATCGTTTTTAACTTCTACAGTTATATTGGCTGTTTTACAGTTTACTGGTGCAGCTCCTGTTTCACAAATTGTATAAGGAATCGTGTAAGTACCACTTGGGGTACTCCGGTTGGATAGTTACATTACCATCTACATCGATACGAATAGAACCTGTTGTAACAGGGGTTACATCTGTGTTGGCTGTCGTTACAGCAACACCATTTAATGTATCGAATCCGCTTCCATTATTCGCTAAAACGCTTCCTGCGGCAGTAGTTGCTGTGGCTGAGGTAGCAATCGTACCTAAATTATCATCTTTAGCTATTAAATCGTTTTTAACTTCTACTATAGCAATGGCTCTATCGCAGTTTGCTGGGTTAGCTCCGTTCTCACAGATTTGATACTCTACTTGGTATGTGCCACTTGGTGTGGTAGACCCTACAGTAATCGTACCATCTGTATTTAATGTTAAGCCTACTGGAATGTTTACACCTGTTAGACTTACTTGACCTACTGCTGCACCTATCGTAACGTTTGATCCGTTTAACTTATCGTTTAACGTTACATTTGGGGTATTACCTCCTGAGGCAACAGTTACTTTGGCATCGTCTACTGCATCAATAGTGTTTTTAACTTCTACAGTTATATTGGCTGTTTTACAGTTTACTGGTATGGCTCCTGTTTCACAAATTGTGTAAGGAATCGTGTAAGTACCACTTGGGGTACTCGGCTGGATAGTTACATTGCCATCTACATCGATACGAATAGAACCTGTTGTAACAGGGGTTACATCTGTGTTGGCGGTGGTTACTGCAACGCCATTTAACGTATCGACTCCGTTTCCATTATTCGCTAAAACGCTTCCTGCGGCAGTAGTTGCTGTAGTTGAGGTAGCAATCGTACCTAAATTATCATCTTTAGCTATTAAATCGTTTTTAACTTCTACTATAGCAATGGCTCTATCGCAGTTTGCTGGGTTAGCTCCGTTCTCACAGATTTGATACTCTACTTGGTATGTGCCACTTGGTGTGGTAGACCCTACAGTAATCGTACCATCTGTATTTAGTGTTAAGCCTCCCGGAACGTTTACACCTGTTAGACTTACTTGACCTACTGCTGCACCTATCGTAACGTTTGATCCGTTTAACTTATCGTTTAACGTTACATTTAGGGTATTACCTCCTGAAGCAACAGTTACTTTGGCATCGTCTACTGCATCAATAGTGTTTTTAACTTCTACAGTTATATTGGCTGTTTTACAGTTTACTGGTATGGCTCCTGTTTCACAAATTGTGTAAGGAATCGTGTAAGTACCACTTGGGGTACTCGGTTGGATAGTTACATTACCATCTACATCGATACGAATAGAACCTGTTGTAACAGGGGTTACATCTGTGTTGGCGGTGGTTACTGCAACGCCATTTAACGTATCGACTCCGTTTCCATTATTCGCTAAAACGCTTCCTGCGGCAGTAGTTGCTGTAGTTGAGGTAGCAATCGTACCTAAATTATCATCTTTAGCTATTAAATCGTTTTTAACTTCTACTATAGCAATGGCTCTATCGCAGTTTGCTGGGTTAGCTCCGTTCTCACAGATTTGATACTCTACTTGGTATGTGCCACTTGGTGTGGTAGACCCTACAGTAATCGTACCATCTGTATTTAGTGTTAAGCCTCCTCGGAACATTTACACCTGTTAGACTTACTTGACCTACTGCTGCACCTATCGTAACGTTTGATCCGTTTAACTTATCGTTTAACGTTACATTTAGGGTATTACCTCCTGAAGCAACAGTTACTTTGGCATCGTCTACTGCATCAATAGTGTTTTTAACTTCTACAGTTATATTGGCTGTTTTACAGTTTACTGGTGCAGCTCCTGTTTCACAAATTGTATAAGGAATCGTGTAAGTACCACTTGGGGTACTCGGTTGGATAGTTACATTACCATCTACATCGATACGAATAGAACCTGTTGTAACAGGGGTTACATCTGTGTTGGCTGTCGTTACAGCAACACCATTTAATGTATCGAATCCGCTTCCATTATTCGCTAAAACGCTTCCTGCGGCAGTAGTTGCTGTGGCTGAGGTAGCAATCGTACCTAAATTATCATCTTTAGCTATTAAATCGTTTTTAACTTCTACTATAGCAATGGCTCTATCGCAGTTTGCTGGGTTAGCTCCGTTCTCACAGATTTGATACTCTACTTGGTATGTGCCACTTGGTGTGGTAGACCCTACAGTAATCGTACCATCTGTATTTAATGTTAAGCCTACTGGAATGTTTACACCTGTTAGACTTACTTGACCTACTGCTGCACCTATCGTAACGTTTGATCCGTTTAACTTATCGTTTAACGTTACATTTGGGGTATTACCTCCTGAGGCAACAGTTACTTTGGCATCGTCTACTGCATCAATAGTGTTTTTAACTTCTACAGTTATATTGGCTGTTTTACAGTTTACTGGTATGGCTCCTGTTTCACAAATTGTGTAAGGAATCGTGTAAGTACCACTTGGGGTACTCGGCTGGATAGTTACATTGCCATCTACATCGATACGAATAGAACCTGTTGTAACAGGGGTTACATCTGTGTTGGCGGTGGTTACTGCAACGCCATTTAACGTATCGACTCCGTTTCCATTATTCGCTAAAACGCTTCCTGCGGCAGTAGTTGCTGTAGTTGAGGTAGCAATCGTACCTAAATTATCATCTTTAGCTATTAAATCGTTTTTAACTTCTACTATAGCAATGGCTCTATCGCAGTTTGCTGGGTTAGCTCCGTTCTCACAGATTTGATACTCTACTTGGTATGTGCCACTTGGTGTGGTAGACCCTACAGTAATCGTACCATCTGTATTTAGTGTTAAGCCTCCCGGAACGTTTACACCTGTTAGACTTACTTGACCTACTGCTGCACCTATCGTAACGTTTGATCCGTTTAACTTATCGTTTAACGTTACATTTGGTGTATTACCTCCTGAAATAACAGTTACTTTGGCATCGTCTACTGCATCAATAGTGTTTTTAACTTCTACAGTTATATTGGCTGTTTTACAGTTTACTGGTGTGGCTCCTGTTTCACAAATTGTGTAAGGAATCGTGTAAGTACCACTTGGGGTACTCGGTTGGATAGTTACATTACCATCTACATCAATACGAATAGAACCTGTTGTAACAGGGGTTACATCTGTGTTGGCGGTGGTTACTGCAACGCCATTTAATGTATCGAATCCGCTTCCATTATTCGCTAAAACGCTTCCTGCGGCAGTAGTTGCTGTAGTTGAGGTAGCAATCGTACCTAAATTATCATCTTTAGCTATTAAATCGTTTTTAACTTCTACAGTTATATTGGCTGTTTTACAGTTTACTGGTGCAGCTCCTGTTTCACAAATTGTATAAGGAATCGTGTAAGTACCACTTGGGGTACCTGGTTGGATAGTTACATTACCATCTACATCGATACGAATAGAACCTGTTGTAACAGGGGTTACATCTGTGTTGGCGGTGGTTACTGCAACGCCATTTAATGTATCGAATCCGCTTCCATTATTCGCTAAAACGTTTCCTGCGGCAGTAGTTGCTGTGGCTGAGGTAGCAATCGTACCTAAATTATCATCTTTAGCTATTAAATCGTTTTTAACTTCTACAGTTATATTGGCTGTTTTACAGTTTACTGGTGCAGCTCCTGTTTCACAAATTGTGTAAGGAATCGTGTAAGTACCACTTGGGGTACCCGGTTGGATAGTTACATTACCATCTACATCGATACGAATAGAACCTGTTGTAACAGGGGTTACATCTGTGTTGGCGGTGGTTACTGCAACGCCATTTAACGTATCGACTCCGTTTCCATTATTCGCTAAAACGCTTCCTGCGGCAGTAGTTGCTGTAGTTGAGGTAGCAATCGTACCTAAATTATCATCTTTAGCTATTAAATCGTTTTTAACTTCTACTATAGCAATGGCTCTATCGCAGTTTGCTGGGTTAGCTCCGTTCTCACAGATTTGATACTCTACTTGGTATGTGCCACTTGGTGTGGTAGACCCTACAGTAATCGTACCATCTGTATTTAGTGTTAAGCCTCCCGGAACGTTTACACCTGTTAGACTTACTTGACCTACTGCTGCACCTATCGTAACGTTTGATCCGTTTAACTTATCGTTTAACGTTACATTTAGGGTATTACCTCCTGAAGCAACAGTTACTTTGGCATCGTCTACTGCATCAATAGTGTTTTTAACTTCTACAGTTATATTGGCTGTTTTACAGTTTACTGGTGTGGCTCCTGTTTCACAAATTGTGTAAGGAATCGTGTAAGTACCACTTGGGGTACTCGGCTGGATAGTTACATTGCCATCTACATCGATACGAATAGAACCTGTTGTAACAGGGGTTACATCTGTGTTGGCGGTGGTTACTGCAACGCCATTTAATGTATCGAATCCGCTTCCATTATTCGCTAAAACGCTTCCTGCAGCAGTAGTTGCTGTGGCTGAGGTAGCAATCGTACCTAAATTATCATCTTTAGCTATTAAATCGTTTTTAACTTCTACAGTTATATTGGCTGTTTTACAGTTTACTGGTGTGGCTCCTGTTTCACAAATTGTGTAAGGAATCGTGTAAGTACCACTTGGGGTACTCGGCTGGATAGTTACATTACCATCTACATCGATACGAATAGAACCTGTTGTAACAGGGGTTACATCTGTGTTGGCGGTGGTTACTGCAACGCCATTTAATGTATCGAATCCGCTTCCATTATTCGCTAAAACGCTTCCTGCAGCAGTAGTTGCTGTGGCTGAGGTAGCAATCGTACCTAAATTATCATCTTTAGCTATTAAATCGTTTTTAACTTCTACAGTTATATTGGCTGTTTTACAGTTTACTGGTGTGGCTCCTGTTTCACAAATTGTATAAGGAATCGTGTAAGTACCACTTGGGGTACTCGGCTGGATAGTTACATTGCCATCTACATCGATACGAATAGAACCTGTTGTAACAGGGGTTACATCTGTGTTGGCGGTGGTTACTGCAACGCCATTTAATGTATCAGCTCCGTTTACATTATTCGCTAAAACGCTTCCTGCGGCAGTAGTTGCTGTGGCTGAGGTAGCAATCGTACCTAAATTATCATCTTTAGCTATTAAATCGTTTTTAACTTCTACTATAGCAATGGCTGTTGTACAATTTGAAGGGGTTATATTAGACCCCGTAACTGGATTTGCTTCACATAACTGATATGTAACATTATAAACTCCTGATGGAGTATTGGCCGCTACCGTTATATTTCCTTCTGAATCTACGCTTAATGGACCCGTTGTAACAGGCGTTACATTGGTATTAGCTGAGGTAACCGCTACTCCATTTAATGTATCATTTGTCGTAACATTCCCTGGCACTGTAACTATAGCATTTGTACTCGCAACTGTTATTTTTGGATCATTTACTGCTACAAGAGTGGTCGTAATATTTAATTTTTTTGCGTTAGAAACTTTTTCACCACAAACAAAATTAGATTCTTTTATCACTAACTTGTATTGATAGTTATTCATGCTAACTGGAGGTGCAGTAAGTGTAAGGCTAGCTGTAGTAGCACCGCTATATACCCCCCATTAGAAATATTGGTCCAATTAGTCCCGTTGTCTTGAGATTCTTGCCATTGATAGCTAGTAGTACCAGAACCTGTGGTTACTACTGCTGTAAAAGTAGCATTAGCCCCAAAAGAGATGGTTTTGTCGCTAGGTTGTGTGGTAATTGAAGCAAGAGAGCCTGCTGTGGTAACATTAGTTAAACCTGTACCATTATAGCCCGCTGCTGTAACCGTACCATCAGCATTTACTGCAGGGGTACCTGTACCATATACTCCATCATCTCCACCATCGGCGGTTGCAGTATTATAATACTCATTAGCATCAGAACAACCATCTGCATCTGAATCAAGGTCTAAATAATCTGGTTTACCATCGTTGTCTGTATCTAGGTCTTTACAAGCGAAGAAAATCATTTCAATACCGTCAAAACCAGTTCCTAAACCACCATCTTGAATAAAATTCATCTTAAATGAAGACACATTACTAGTGAGTTGTAGTGATCCCGCAGCTGTACCATCAGCATCATTTAGAGTACTTTCGCCTACCCATCCAGAAGCTGCTAAGGTACCTGAACCACCATCTTTTACCGCATCAGATGTAGCAAAGAAGTCATTGGTTCCATTAGGTAATTTTTCCCATGTAAGTCCATTTTGTAGCGTAATTAATGCACTGTTTTGTTTTTGAGGTGTATCTGCATCTCTACCTCCTAATCGATCAAAATGAATTTCTGGACGTTTTACAACAATAGCATTACCTGAAGCATCTTCAAAACTAACAGTCAGTTCTGTTCCAAAACCTATATTCCCTAATAGAGAAGGTTTTACAGAGAGTGCTCTTGACCAAAAAGATGGTGTATTAAAAGTATCGTTTGCCCAACCATTTCCCGTGCCTGAACCACTACTAACAGGTTTTGATGATTTTACTCTAACAACAACGCCATTTCCTAAATTTTGTGTTGCTTCAGTTGAACTAATGAGAGTCCAAGTACCCGTAGGTGCTGGGATACATAGACCTTCTTGTGTATCGAGAATACCGTCATTGTCATTATCTAAATCTACAGAATCATATATCCCATCATTATCAACATCATTAATAATAACTGTAGCTGTAGCTGTAGTACAATTTGCTGGCACAGCTCCTATTTGACAAACAGTATAAACTACAGAATAAGTCCCCTGGAGCAGTTTTTGGAGCAACTGTTAAATTACCTGACGCATCAACAGACAAAGGACCGTTTGTAATAGGAGTCACAATAGCTGTTGTTAAAGTAGCTGGAACACCGTTTAAAATATCATTTCCTAATACAGATCCTCCTTTATCTACAAAAACCTCATTACTTGCTACTAAAGCATTAGTGAATTTTAAAATTTTTGCGTTAGAAACTTTTTCACCACAAACAAAATTAGATTCTTTTATCACTAACTTGTATTGATAGTTATTCATGCTAACTGGAGGTGCCGTAAGTGTAAGGCTAGCTGTAGTAGCACCGCTATATACCCCCCATTAGAAACATTAGTCCAATTAGTCCCGTTGTCTTGAGATTCTTGCCATTGATATTTAACAGTAGAAACACCTGTTGCTGTTGCAGCAAAAGTAGCATTAGAACCTAAAGCTATAGTTTGATCGTTGGGTTGTGCCGTTATATTTAAGCTAGAAACCGACCCTGCTGAAACAACATTTGTATAAGATCCAGAATAAGATGCTGTAGTTATTGTTCCATTTCCATTTACAACAGGATTTCCTATTCCATACACACCATTATCTCCTCCATCTGCATTGGCTGAATCATAATATTCATTTGCATCAGAACAAGTATCATTATCTGAATCTAAATCTAAATGATTTGCTATACCATCATTATCTGAATCACAAACAAGATAATACGTTTCCACATTATCAATTACCCCATCGGTAGAAATACCAGCGGTAAAATTTTTCAACCAACTTTCATTACCTGAAAGATTCACATTATTAGTCCATGATCTTTGATAATTTGTTCCCGTAAGATTTCCACTTGAATCATAGGCTCTAGTGTTTAATGTTATTGTTAATACATTCTCGGCACTATTCAAAGAAAATGTTACTTTTTGATGATACCACTTATTATTGTTTGGTAAACTTGCAATATCAATGGTGTTATCCCCTGCTGCTACTTGTGTACCCGAAGCAACAAAAGGAGCTGCATCTACCTTGAATAAGGTATTTGCTCTATAGGTGTAAAAACCTCTTAAAGTAGTACCTGTATTTGCCCATAAATTATCTGCAACACCATTACTTATATATGCTCCTCGGTTCATTTCCGGCAGTTCCATTCGCTTGAAAAAAATCATATTCAATAACAAAAGAAGGATATATTGTAAGCTGATTTAAATTCTTTCTAAATTCAAAACTACTCACATCAACAGTTGTTGTTAAAGAAGATGGTGTTTTAGGAGTTCCCGGATCTAATGTATAAAGTCCTCCCGACTGTGTACTTGAAAAAGTAGCTGCATTAAAAACTTTATTTGCATTATTTAAACTTAACGGAAAAGGATTACTTGATCCTGAACCCGGAGCTGCAGCATAATTTCCTGAAGGTGTTACAGGTGAATATGAAGGATATGTAGAAGAATAAGCATTCGTTGTACCTGTTGAATTCATCTGTAAAATCTCACCTAAACTAGTAGAAAAATTATTAGGTTTTTTTCTACCATTTGTATAGGTTCCTGTAATTCCAACACTGCTCATTCCTGAAATAACAGTAGACAATGCACCATTCACACCTGATTCAAAATCAGAAAATATTCTTTCCATTTTAAAACTCGGTAATCCGCATGTTCTCGCTTCAACAACGTCTAATATTCCATCATTATCATCATCTAAATCAATACTATCATCGATACCATCAATATCTGAATCAAGTAATATAAAAAAAGTGCTACGAACTCTTTTCTTACTATCCACATAATACTTATCTTTATTTATCCCGTTGATAGGAAAAGAATTTAACCCTATGAATGGATTTACAAAAGTATTAGTAGGTATTAATAGAGGTTTCCTTGTTTTTAAATTAATATTTTGATTTTCAACAATTAAACTCTTCAAAAAACCCTTTTTCTGAAAACTATATCCGCGTTGCGAATATGATTTTTCAACGGGTAAAAAAAATGACATAATAAAACTCATTAGAAAAATTAAATTTCTAACTTTATGTCCAAATGTTTTTGGTATTTTTTCGACCATATATTAAATTTTTATTTTAAACTTTAGAATAAGGTTTTATAAATATGTTTTTACATATTACACTATTTAAAACTATTATCTTTTTAAAATACAAAAAATCAATTATTTTAAAATTTTAAAAAGATATCATTAAAAGCTATATTGATTTACAATAGACACTTTTACCTTCTATGTAAGGTTAAGAATAACCTACGATACCCGTAATAAACTAAAAAATTAAATTATCAAAATGTCTATCTTACATGATCGTAAGATTATGATTTCTAAATTATGACCCCATTTTTTAGTAAGATAATTCGTTTAAAGGAAGGAATTATCTAAATCATTTATTTTATTTTTCACTCATACTTTGCCATCTTAATTATTACAAACTAAAAATACTAACTAAATTAACATATTTTTTATTATTTTAATTTTATTTTTAAAAAATTAATGTTTTTTTCACCATTATTTTACATTAGAATCAATACATTTAAAACCAAAGAAACTTTTTTTATTTAAAAGAACTTATGCAATGTCAACTTATCTTTTTGACTTTTCTTTAATATGATTCTTTTTTGGAAGTTTTTGTTCTTCTTCTAAGTTTTTATTTTAAGAACTATTAAATACTAAACAAGGTTTTATTTATAAAAATGAATAAAAGCCACTACAAATTACCTCAATTTTGCAACTTCTACTAACTTATAAGTTGTACTTTTTGTACAACTCTTTTTATTTAATATTTTTTTGAAGGATTTTTTTAAGAGCTATTTTTATTTCTTCTATTAAAAAAGACAATTTCTAAAAGAAAAAATGAAGATTCAATCATTTCATTTCCTCTTCATTTTCAACCATCCTTAGTAGATAATAATTTTTTTAGATATTGTATTTTTTAATTTATCTTGTATTTTGACGATATATGTTTGATCTTGTATATAATCAACTCCTATGACATATTTAGATTTCTCATTAGTTTCCAAAGTCGAACATTTAATGTTTCTTCCTGTTAAATCTAACAGACAAATTTTTTTAAATCATGTTCTTTTTTGTTTTCTATAATAACTGATCTTAGTTCTTTATTATAATATACCACTAAATCATCAGCTAACGTAACGTCATCAAGATCTAAAACTTCCGATTCGTTAGTGAAAACGATTTCGTATGTTTCTGAATCTTCTCCTTTTTTGACAGAAAATGGAATAGGTTCTCCATTTAAGTCGTAATATAGATTCTCTTTTTTATTATGTAAATATACTTTTGAATTTGTCATTGCTTCTTCTGAGGCTTTCTGAATTCTAAAAACACAATCTTGATCTGACATACATTTTAAAGGATATTTAGTATTCATATCAAATGGTCTACAATCATGAATAAATGATTCTTGATCAATCATTAGATTTATATCTTTAGTATATCGTGAAGGAGGTCTTGAATCTCCTCTATCAACACCTGTCTGACATCCACTCATTAATACTAATGCTAATTCTTTAGTTGCTACTCCTTCACAAAAAGAAATTTTCAATTTAATATTAGGATTTACTATTTTTTCTTTTGTATAATCAACCCCTGCAATATTGGGTATCATAGGATAGAACTCACTACTATATTTAGCATTACTTTTTCTTTCAAATTGAGAAGTTGTACTTGTCACGTTTTCTTTTACAAACACCCGATGGCTATTCTTTATAGTCAGCTCACCGTTCGCTTTCCCTCGAACCATAAATCCTTGACCTACAGGAGAAAAACGTCTCTTATAATCATGCCCCGGTGCGCTATATATAGTTCCTTTATTACCGGCAGCATCATAGGTATAAAAAACAGCGGGAGTATAAACACTGGTAGTTGCATTATACACTCCGTATCCTCCTCTATATTCTCCTAAATAATGAGAGTTTACTGTTTTATCATGTTCCCAAAATAAAGCCGTACCATCGGAAAAAGGAGTATTAGCGGCATCATTAAGAAACAAATTTAAATCTATTGCACTAGGATAGGGATTACCTGTTAACGTAAGTTTCCCATTTGCTACAGGTACTTTTATATCACCAGAATTAGGTTTTCCTCTAAAGTCATAACGCTGATTACTTCCTGAATTATTTAGCGTTAAACCTGCAACAGGTATCGTGTTATCAGTTCCCATAGTTCCTTTCATCGAAAATCCTTCGCCTGCCTTTATGTCAATAGCATCTCCCTTAAAGACCCATCCACTATAGGCACTTGATTGTTGATAAGTATGTATCCATCTTTTAGAAATTGTGAGTGATCCATTTGCTGAAACCCCATCAAGTCCAGAAGTTATAACTGCATCTGATTTTCCTAATGTAGTAAGTGGTAATTTTAGCCTACTTATCCCAAATTTAGAATTACCTGCTACAGAACTAGGTTCACCTACAGGAGAACACCAGTAATTATACTGGTAGTTATTAACAGTTCCTTCTTGAAAAACTGAAAGATTTCCTAAACCTGTATTAGTCGAAGTTCCAGAAGAGGTTTGCATAAGCTGACCATCTTTTCTTAAAAAGAAGTTCCCTTCTGAACTTGCCAAATTAACATTTCCTTGAACCGTTACAAGAACTCCTTGTACAAAAAAATACTTATTGGAATCTCCTCCTACATATAACTGTGAATAATTTTCACTTACTAAAAAAAATAAAAAATAAAAAAGAAAAATAGTTTTTTTTCTCATAATACACATATTTAAGCACTATAACCCAAAGCATCTAACTAAAAATCATCCTATTTTTTTTCTATAAGAATGATAAAACCATAAAAAAAATGCCATAACAATAAGGACACTTTCACTACACCCTACACTCAAACCTACAGGCGGAGGCCCATCATCAAAAGGAACAGGAGGGCTGTTTCTTAGGTCAACAAAAAGCTTCATACGATTCTTTTTAAACAAATTATATTGTAAAAGTAATTCTTTTTTTTTTTTTCTTTTCTTTTTGGCTAGAAAATTTTCTACATAAAAAAAACCTCTAGAAGCTATCCTATTGAAAATCACATAAAACAAAGTTTTAAAGATCTTCAAAACAGCATATCTAAAGGGTTTACATCATTCGTTTTCTTTTAACTATTAAGAAAAAACAATCGATAAAAACAATTATAGATAAAAAATCTACTAGATCATTTTTTGATTATTTTTTTAAATTTAACAATTACAAGAAACAAAATTCTACAAAATATTTTCTGTAAAATAATTCAACAATTCAACATTATTGTTTAAGTCCAACTTACCTAAAATTCTTTTACGCAAAGTCGAGATAGTAGATTCTTTTATATCTAAATGATAAACCATCTCTTTATTTCCCATACCACTTAACATACATTCTAATATATCCAATTCTCTTTCCGTAAGTGTTTCTAAACGTTTTACTTTTTCCTCGTTCAATGGTGAACTTACAAATCCTCCAGCATTAAAAACGGTTTCTAATATATGTATAAAAGCTGAAGCTTCTGATTGTTTCGTTAAAATAGCGTTTACTTCTTTTTTTAAAACATTAAATTCTTTAAATGACAATCCACTTGTAAAAACAATAATCTTTGCTTGAGCTGATTTTTGTCTAATTTCAGAAATTTTTTGTGTTAAATTTCCATCCGCGTAATTTACATCTAACAATAATACATCGTATTGATTTCGTTCTATTGTATCTAAAACTTGTTGAATTGAATTAGCATAAGAAAATGTTGCTTTTTCAAATGCAGGTGTTACCAATACTTCTATCCCGCGACATACTACTGCATGGTCATCTGCAATTAAGACTTTCTTTTCTCCTTTTATGTTCATTATTTTTTTAAATTCAGATTAAACTTAATTTGACTTCCTTTATTTAATTCGCTCTCAACAGAAATTGTGCCATTACTTGCTTTTATAATATTTTTACACAAATACAATCCTAATCCTAAGCTTAAAGAGTCAACTGATTTATTATTTTTACTCTGATATTCTAAATCAAATATCTTTTCTTTATCTTCTTTTGAAATTCCTATCCCATCATCTTTTACAGTAAAAGAAAAACTCTGAGTATCTTGTTTTTTTTCTAATTTAGCTATAATTTCAATTCTTGTTTTTGCGAACTTAACAGCATTCCCAACAATATTATAAACTAACTGATAAAACTTAGCTTTATCATATTGCACAATCCAATTAGTAGGCAACTCATTTTTAAATATTAACTCAATATTTTTTGAAGAAGCAAAAATCTTTAATGAATTAACAATAGCAGTCGTTTCATCATACATATTAATGGGTTCTAGTTTTAATTCTACATCTCCTTTGTTATTTTTCACTAATTCTACTGCTTGATTGGAAATATGTGTTAATGTATTGGATGTGTAAACTACTGTATCAAAAAACTCTTTTAATTCTGTATTTTCATTTTTATTTCCCATAAATGCTCCATATAAATTAATAATACTTATGGGTGTTTTTATCTCATGAGTTAGTATTGAAATAATACGATTCTTTAAAAACAAATCTTTCGTAATTTGATCTTTAGCTTCCGACAAACTTTTTTTAACTTTAAATACATCTGTTATATACTTTAATAAGACAAATAACATAAATAAAATTAAAACCATGACCGTTATGATTAAATAGAATCGTATCTCCTTATTGATTTTAGCTTGTTCCTCTATTTTCAATGAATTATCATCTAATACTGTATCTATCATAAGTTTTAACTCATCATTTACTTCACGGTAAGTTGAAACTAGTGATTGATTTTTTTGAATTAAACTTTTTTCTCCTTTTTTAATATTAGTTAAACTTCTCCCAATAGCTCCAAATTGTTTATTATAATGTTTTTGTGACTCTAATAAAACATTTTTAAATTGCTGTTTTATATCACCAGAAACTACCTTTTTTCCAAATTTAAGACGTAATATACTATTAATCTGCTCTTTTTGTATATCATTCTGTCCCTTCAAAGCACTGCCTAATCTTGAGAACAAACCTTTTTTCTTTACACTATCTACTTTTTTATCCGTTTCAAACTCTACACTATTTAAAACATCTTCAAATTTGTAATTACTTGGCTTTAAAAATTCATCCAAATTTACCTTTTGAGAAATTGTTGATTGATCGTTTATTATAGAATCTGTTTTTTGTTTTAAATCAATTAAATTTTGATTAAGTCTTACATTTTTTTCAATCTTTCTTTTTAATCGTATACTTTGATCTTGATCTGTAATAAGATCATTCAAGTGTTTTGCCATTAAAACAAGACTCTCATTGTATTTTTTAAGGTCTGGTAATTCCCTAAAAAGAATATATTGATTAAAATAATTTTGAGTCCCTTCAATCAAATCTGAGAGTTTTTGTGCTTTATCCTTAAATTTTCTATCTACTTTATCTTCTCGGGTAATTACCAACAACTGTTTTTCACCTCTGTATTCCAAAAACACTAGATAAAAAAAGAGTATTTGCAATAAAAGTATTATAATAAGGCTTAAGTAAGATTTATTTTGAAGTTTATTCATGTTTATTTATTAATTTTGCAGGCTAAAAGGCTTTTTTAACAAAAAATTACAATTCAGTTTTTTAAAAAAAAGCAAGTTTTTTACATTTATTTAACGCAAAAATACTTAATTTTTTCTTTTAACAATGAGTTTCAACACTGAAATACAACGCCGAAGAACTTTTGGAATCATATCCCACCCTGATGCAGGTAAGACGACTTTAACTGAAAAACTGTTACTTTTTGGAGGTGCAATCCAAGAAGCGGGAGCCGTAAAAAGCAATAAAATAAAAAAAGGTGCTACTTCTGACTTCATGGAAATTGAACGCCAAAGAGGAATTTCTGTGGCTACTTCAGTTTTAGCTTTTAACTATAAAGACAAAAAAATTAACATTCTTGACACGCCCGGTCACAAAGATTTTGCTGAAGACACATTCAGAACTTTAACAGCTGTTGATAGTGTTATTGTTGTAATAGATGTTGCAAAAGGGGTTGAGGAACAAACCGAAAAACTAGTAGAGGTTTGTCGTATGCGTAATATACCGATGATTGTTTTTATTAACAAATTAGATCGTGAAGGTAAAGATGCTTTTGACTTAATGGATGAAGTAGAAAAAAAATTAGGTCTTCACGTTACCCCTCTAAGTTTCCCTATTGGTATGGGATATGATTTTCAAGGAATTTATAACATTTGGGAAAAAAACATCAATTTATTTGAAGGAGATAGCAGAAAAAACATTGAAGAAACGATTGCTTTTGAAGATGTTAATAATCCTGAATTAGAAAAAATAATAGGTGAAAAAGCAGCTCTTAAATTAAGAGAAGAATTGGAACTTATTGAAGAAGTATATCCTCCATTTGACGGTGAAGCTTATTTAAAAGGAGATTTACAACCTGTTTTTTTGGCTCTGCATTAAATAATTTTGGAGTTAGAGAACTTCTTGATTGTTTTATTGAAATTGCTCCTTCTCCTAGACCCAAACATTCAGACACTCGAGAGGTAAAACCAGACGAAAATAAATTTTCAGGATTTGTATTTAAAATACACGCTAATATGGATCCTAAACACAGAGACCGTTTAGCTTTTATCAAAATTGTTTCGGGTACTTTTGAACGTAATAAACCATATTTACATGTACGCCACGGAAAAAATCTTAAATTCTCAAGCCCTAATGCTTTCTTTGCAGAAAAAAAAGAAATTGTTGATATTTCATACCCCGGTGATATTGTAGGATTACATGATACAGGCAACTTTAAAATTGGAGACACTCTTACCGAAGGAGAACAAATGAATTTCAAAGGAATTCCGAGTTTTTCTCCTTTACATTTTCGTTATATTAACAACGCCGACCCATTAAAAGCTAAACAATTAGAAAAAGGTATTGACCAATTAATGGATGAAGGGGTAGCACAGTTATTTACATTAGAAATGAATGGAAGAAAGGTAATTGGTACCGTTGGAGCACTTCAGTACGAAGTGATACAATACAGATTGGAACATGAATATGGTGCTAAATGCAACTATGAAAATTTCCCTGCTTATAAGGCGTGCTGGGTACAACCAGAAGATCCAAAAAGTGAAGAATTTGCCGAATTCAAACGTATCAAACAGAAATTTATGGCTAAAGATAAATACGGACAATTGGTATTCTTAGCTGATTCTGATTTTTCTATTACCATGACACAACAGAAATTCCCTAATGTAAAGTTACTATTTACTTCGGAATTTGAATAAATATAGTTTCGATAAAATAAAGAACAAATATTAAAAGATAAAAAACATTTTCGATAGGTTATTTTATTTGACTAAAAAAGAGGCTGTCCAAAAAAAGTGCAAGTTTTAGGACAGCCTCTTTTGTACTTAAATCATTGCGATATATTTTATAAGTAAATAAGGACTACTGAAAAATCAACTCAACATAAATTGGTGTCTTTTTGCTCAAAATACTCAATTTTTATATTTTTTTAGAAAATTTTAATCCTTATATAACTTGTAAATGATAGCTTAAAATATAATTTCACAATGTGATCCAAAAGTCGGGAACCTTGTCTTTTCGACCAAAGGGAGGCTCGAACGAACTGAATAAATAAACAAACCACATAGTCTGAAATGACTATTGCTATCGCAGTGACAAACTAGCTGGTAATTCACTACTTTTAGGGACAATCGTCTATTGATTTCGAAGAAGTAAAATCAAAATTTCATGGTAACATAATTAAGCCTTTCCTGTTGGGCCAAAATTCAAAGGAATTTGAGGATGCTCACTTTCTTTAATAGCTCCATGCGTGTTTTCAAATCGACGAATATTTTCAATTAAAGCTTGAGTTAAACGTTTAGCGTGTTCAGGAGTTAATATAATTCTAGATTTCACCTTTGCTTTTGGCATACCCGGCATAATATTAACAAAATCAACTACAAACTCTGTATCTGAATGATTTATAATAGCTAGATTAGAATAAAAGCCTTCAGCAATTGCCTCATCTAATTCTATATTTATTTGTCCTTCTTGCTCTTGATCATGATTATTCATATTTCTTTTTTAATGTTATCTATTTTATTAGAACAATGATAGTAAAAAAACCAACTATTCACACTATTATTTTTTGTTTTTAAGAAAATATTTAAAAGACTCTATTTATAAACTTTAAAACTGGCTCATTATTCATTTTACTAAAATAGTAATAAAAAACAATTTTATCTATTAATAACATACTTTGACAGAAACAATCTTTCAAATTAAAATTTATAAGGCTATTTTTTAAAAGTATCCTAATACGAATCTGGGATTATTTTGGTTTCTTCTTTTTTATAGCTTACAAAAAAGCAAAAAGCTGTTCATAACTGAACAGCTTTTAAATTCTATAACCAAATAAATTTAGAAATTATATTCTTCTTTGGTAATCATTAATTCATCATATTCCTCTTTAGAACCTACAATTGTATTATCATAATCTCTCATACCTGTACCGGCTGGAATTCTGTGTCCTACAATTACATTTTCTTTAAGACCTTCTAAAGTATCTATTTTACCAGCTACAGCTGCTTCATTTAACACTTTTGTTGTTTCCCGGAACGAGGCTGCTGAAATAAATGACTTAGTTTGTAACGAGGCTCTTGTAATACCTTGAAGAATTGGAGTAGCGGTTGCCGTTATAACATCACGAGCTACAACTAAATCCTTATCTTCACGTTTTAACAATGAGTTTTCATCACGTAACTGTCTTGGTGTAACAATTTGTCCAGGCTTCAGATTAACAGAATCTCCTGCATCTTCCACTACTTTCATTCCGTACAATTTATCATTTTCTTCGATAAAATCTTTTGTATGAATCAATTGTTCTTCTAAGAACAATGTATCCCCCGGATCATTTACTTGTACTTTACGCATCATCTGACGAATAACCACTTCAAAGTGTTTATCGTTGATTTTTACCCCTTGTAAACGGTATACTTCTTGAATTTCGTTCACTAAGTATTGTTGTACAGCTGAAGGTCCTTTAATTCTTAAGATATCATCTGGTGTAATGGCACCATCTGATAAAGGTATACCTGCTCTTACAAAGTCATTTTCTTGTACTAAGATTTGGTTAGAAAGTTTTACCAAGTATTTCTTTATTTCACCAAATTTAGATTCGATAACAATTTCACGATTACCTCTCTTAATTTTACCAAACGACACAACACCATCTATTTCAGATACTACTGCCGGATTAGAAGGATTACGAGCTTCTAATAACTCTGTAATTCTTGGTAAACCTCCCGTAATATCACCTGCTTTAGAAGAGCGACGAGGGATTTTCACTAATACTTTACCAGATTTAATTTTCTCACCATCCTCTACCATTAAGTGTGCGCCTACTGGTAGGTTGTAAGAACGAATTAGCTCACCATCTTTACCATAAATATGTAACGTTGGTATTAATTTTTTGTTTCTAGCTTCAGAGATTACTTTTTCTTGGAAACCAGTTTGTTCATCAATTTCAACTAAGTATGATTGTCCTTGTTCTAAATCTTCGTAACCTACTTTACCAGTAAATTCTGAGATAATTACTCCATTATAAGGATCCCATTTACAAATTGTATCTCCTTTAGTTACTACTTGACCATCTGTTACGAAAATACTGGATCCGTAAGGGATATTGTGTGTACTTAATAAAATACCTGTATTTTCATCTACTAATTTTAACTCAGTAGAACGAGAAATTACGATATCTACCTCTTCTCCATCTGTATCTTCCCCTTTAACTGTTTTTAAATCTTCGATTTCTAAACGTCCAGGAATTTAGCAATGATACTAGATTCTTCTGAAATACCTCCAGCAACCCCTCCAACGTGGAAGGTACGAAGTGTTAACTGTGTACCGGTTCACCAATAGACTGTGCAGCAATTACACCTACAGCTTCTCCTTTTTGAGTCATTCTACCTGTTGCTAAGTTACGACCGTAACATTTAGCACAGATACCTTTAGTCGCTTCACATGTTAATGGAGAACGTACTTCTACGCTTTCTACTGGAGAAGCTTCAATTTCTTTAACAATAGCTTCTGTAATTTCTACACCAGCAGCAACTAATATTTCAGAAGTTAATGGGTTAACTACGTCTTGTAACGCAACACGTCCTAAAATACGCTCACCTAAACCTTCAACAATTTCTTCATTTTTCTTTAAAGCCGTAACTTCAACACCACGTAATGTACCACAGTCAACCGTATTTACGATTACATCCTGAGCTACATCATGTAAACGACGTGTTAAGTAACCCGCATCGGCCGTTTTTAACGCCGTATCCGCAAGACCCTTACGAGCACCGTGCGTAGAAATGAAGTATTCTAAGATCGATAAACCTTCTTTAAAGTTCGATAAAATCGGGTTTTCAATAATTTCACCACCACCAGCAGTTGATTTTTTAGGCTTAGCCATCAAACCACGCATACCAGTTAACTGACGAATCTGCTCTTTCGAACCACGGGCTCCAGAATCAAGCATCATGTATACTGAGTTGAAACCTTGTTGATCTTCACGAATATTTTTCATTGCCGCCTCAGTTAATTGTGCATTGGCAGATGTCCAAATATCAATTACCTGATTGTAACGCTCGTTATTCGTGATAAGACCCATGTTATAATTCATAGAAATCTCTTCCACTTTTTCTCTTGCGTCAGCAATCAAAGGTTCTTTTTGATCTGGAATTTTGATATCCCCTAAAGAGAATGATAAACCACCTCTAAATGCGAAACCATATCCCATATCTTTCATATTATCTAAGAAAGCAGCAGTTGTAGGAACATCCGTAACAGCTAAAATCTTACCAATAATATCACGTAAGGATTTTTTCGTTAATACCTCATTTATATAACCTGCTTCTTCAGGTACTACTTCATTAAATAATACGCGTCCTGCAGTTGTTTGGATAATTTGATATACTAATTCTCCATTTTCATTAAAATCTTTAGCTCTTACTTTGATTCGAGCATTTAATTCTAAACGTCCTTCATTTAAAGCAATATGTACTTCTTCAGCTGAATAGAATGTCAAACCTTCTCCTTTAATTATTAATTCAGGAGTAGACAAACGTTCTTTAGTCATATAGTACAATCCAAGAACCATGTCCTGAGATGGAACCGTAATAGGTGCACCATTTGCAGGGTTCAAAATATTGTGCGATGCTAACATTAATAGTTGTGCTTCAAGAATAGCTTCAGGTCCTAATGGTAAGTGAACTGCCATCTGGTCACCGTCAAAATCGGCATTAAATGCCGTACATGTTAACGGGTGTAACTGGATTGCTTTACCTTCAATTAGCTTAGGTTGAAACGCTTGGATACCTAATCTGTGAAGCGTAGGAGCACGGTTAAGTAATACTGGATGTCCTTTGATTACATTTTCTAAGATATCCCATACTACAGGCTCTTTTTTATCAATGATTTTCTTCGCAGACTTCACTGTTTTTACAATACCTCTCTCGATCAATTTACGGATAACGAAAGGTTTGTAAAGTTCGGCAGCCATATCTTTTGGAAGACCACACTCATACATTTTCAACTCAGGTCCAACAACAATTACCGAACGAGCAGAATAATCCACACGTTTACCTAATAAGTTTTGACGGAAACGTCCTTGCTTACCTTTTAACGAGTCAGATAATGATTTTAATGGTCTATTCGATTCTGTTTTAACTGCAGAAGCTTTTCTTGTATTGTCAAATAATGAATCTACCGCTTCTTGTAACATACGTTTTTCGTTACGTAAGATTACTTCAGGTGCTTTAATTTCCATTAATCGTTTTAAACGATTATTACGGATAATTACACGACGATATAAGTCATTTAAGTCCGATGTAGCAAAACGACCTCCATCTAGCGGTACCAATGGACGTAATTCAGGTGGAATAACTGGAATTACTTTTAATATCATCCATTCAGGTAAGTTTTCTCTGTTCAGATTTGCTTCACGGAAGGACTCTACAACTTGAAGACGTTTTAATGCTTCTGTTTTTCTTTGTTTCGATGTTTCATTATTAGCCGCATGACGTAGTTGATATGATAATGAATCCAAATCAACTCTTGCCAATAAATCCATAATACACTCAGCCCCCATTTTGGCGATGAATTTATTAGGATCGCTTTCATCTAAATATAAGTTTTCTAACGGAAGCGAATCTAAAATATTTAAATATTCTTCTTCTGTTAAGAACTCCATTGCTTGTAATGATTCACCTTCAGCGTTTTTAGCAATACCGGTTGTATTACTACATAACGTTCGTAATAGATGATCATATCTAATTTCTTAGATGGTAGTCCTAAAATATATCCTATTTTGTTAGGTAATGAACGAAAGTACCATATATGAGCAATAGGCACAACCAAATTGATGTGTCCAACACGGTCACGACGTACTTTCTTTTCTGTAACTTCAACTCCACAACGATCACATACGATACCTTTGTAACGGATTCTTTTATATTTACCACAGGCACACTCATAGTCTTTTACAGGACCAAAAATACGCTCACAAAATAAACCATCGCGCTCAGGTTTGTGTGTACGATAGTTGATAGTTTCAGGTTTTAATACTTCACCACGA
This sequence comes from Flavobacterium davisii, assembly GCF_019565505.1. Lineage (GTDB taxonomy): Bacteria > Bacteroidota > Bacteroidia > Flavobacteriales > Flavobacteriaceae > Flavobacterium > Flavobacterium davisii. The sequence continues at coordinate 2,585,378 of NZ_CP067378.1, read as the reverse complement.
GATTCTGCCAAGATAGATTCTGGCGATGCCAAACCAATAGAGATTTGATTGAATCGTTTGATGGTATTTTTATCTTTATTTCTATTTGTTGTCATAATTTTTTGTTTAAAAGTTTTAAAGTTTTAGGCTTCAAATTATATAACTTGAAACCTTTAACTTTGAACTGAATGTTATTCTTCTAAACGAATGTCTAAACCAAGACCTTTTAATTCATGCATTAATACATTGAATGATTCAGGTAATCCTGGTTCTGGCATAGTTTCACCCTTCACGATTGCTTCGTAAGTTTTAGCTCTACCTATTACGTCGTCTGACTTTACTGTTAAGATTTCACGTAAAGTACTTGATGCGCCATACGCTTCAAGTGCCCAAACCTCCATCTCTCCAAAACGCTGACCACCAAATTGTGCTTTACCACCTAATGGTTGTTGCGTGATTAATGAGTAAGGACCAATAGAACGTGCGTGCATCTTATCGTCAACCATGTGACCTAATTTCAACATATAGATAACACCTACTGTAGCACGTTGATGGAAACGCTCTCCAGTACCACCATCATATAAATACGTGTGACCAAATCTTGGAACTCCTGCTTCATCTGTTAGAGCGTTAATTTCGTCAAGAGATGCACCATCAAAAATTGGTGTTGCATACTTTCTTCCTAACTTTTTACCTGCCCAACCTAATACTGTTTCATAAATCTGACCAATGTTCATACGAGATGGTACCCCTAGTGGATTCAATACGATATCTACTGGTGTTCCATCTTCTAAGAATGGCATATCTTCTTGACGAACAATACGCGCCACAATACCTTTATTACCGTGACGACCTGCCATTTTATCACCTACTTTTAACTTACGTTTCTTGGCAATATAAACCTTAGCTAATTTTAGGATACCTGATGGTAACTCATCCCCTACAGTGATTGTAAACTTCTCACGACGTAAAGCACCTTGTAAATCGTTTAACTTAATTTTATAGTTGTGAATTAAGTCGTTAACCATTTCGTTAGTTTCATCATCCGCAACCCACTGCCCTTTTGTCAAATGAGCAAAATCTTCTACAGCTTGTAACATTTTTTTGGTGTATTTCTTACCTTTTGGTAATACTTCTTCACCTAAATCATTCATTACTCCTTGAGATGTTTTACCATCAACGATTAGGAATAACTTATCAATTAAACGGTCTTTTAATTCAACAAATTTTGTTTCATATTCCATTTCAAGAGCTGCTAGTTCGTCTTTTTCTTGAGAACGTTTACGCTTATCTTTTACAACTCTTGCAAATAATTTTTTATCTAAAACTACACCATGTAATGATGGAGAAGCTTTTAGGGAAGCATCTTTCACATCACCCGCTTTATCACCAAAGATAGCTCTTAATAACTTTTCTTCTGGTGTAGGATCTGATTCTCCTTTAGGTGTAATTTTACCAATTAGAATATCGCCTTGGTTTCACCTCGGCACCAATTCTAATCATACCATTTTCATCTAAATCTTTAGTAGCTTCTTCAGATACGTTAGGAATATCATTCGTTAATTCTTCGTTACCTAATTTCGTATCACGAACTTCTAATGAATAATCATCAATATGAATTGATGTAAAGATATCATCACGAACTACTTTTTCTGAAATTACGATTGCATCCTCGAAATTATATCCTTTCCAAGGCATGAAGGCAACTTGTAAGTTTCTACCTAAAGCTAACTCTCCATTTTGGGTCGCATATCCTTCACATAAAACCTGCCCTTTTACTACTTTATCACCTTTTCTTACGATAGGTTTTAAATTAATGGTGGTACTTTGGTTTGTTTTACGGAATTTAATTAACTGATAAGTTTTTTCATCTGGATCGAAACTTACTGCTCTTTCAGCATCTGTTCTTTCGTATTTAATTGTAATTTTATCAGCATCTACATACTCTACTTCTCCATTTCCTTCTGCATTAATTAATACTCTTGAATCAGACGCTACTTGGCGTTCTAAACCTGTTCCTACAATAGGAGATTCAGGACGCAATAATGGTACCGCCTGACGCATCATGTTTGATCCCATCAAAGCACGGTTTGCATCATCATGCTCTAAGAATGGAATTAATGAAGCGGAAATAGATGCTATTTGATTAGGGGCAACGTCTGTATAATGAACTGCATTTGGTTCTACTACAGGGAAATCCCCTTCCTCACGAACAATTACCTTATCCGTAGTTATCACTCCTGTTTCATCCATTTCGATGTTAGCTTGAGCAATTAACTTACCTTCTTCTTCTTCTGCACTTAAATAAATAGGTTCGGACACTAAATCTACTTTACCATTTTCAACTTTACGGTAAGGTGTTTCGATGAATCCCATTCCATTAACTTTTGCATAAACTCCTAATGAAGAAATCAAACCAATGTTTGGTCCTTCAGGTGTTTCAATAGGACATAAACGTCCGTAGTGTGTATAGTGAACGTCACGTACCTCGAAACCTGCACGTTCTCTAGATAAACCACCGGGTCCTAATGCAGATAAACGGCGTTTGTGTGTGATCTCTGCTAATGGATTCGTTTGATCCATGAACTGAGATAACTGATTTGTACCAAAGAAAGAATTAATTACAGAAGACAAGGTCTTTGCATTAATCAAATCGATTGGTGTAAACACCTCGTTATCACGAACGTTCATACGCTCACGAATAGTACGAGCCATACGAGCTAAACCAACACCAAACTGAGCAGATAATTGTTCACCTACTGTACGTACTCGACGGTTAGATAAGTGGTCAATATCATCAATCTCAGCTTTTGAGTTAATTAACTCAATTAAATATTTAACGATAGTAATGATATCCTCTTTAGTAAGCACTTGCTTATCCATAGGAATATCAAGACCTAATTTTTTATTCATTCTATAACGACCTACATCACCTAAGTTGTAACGTTGATCAGAGAAGAATAATTTCTCAATGATCCCACGAGCTGTTTCTTCATCAGGTGGTTCAGCGTTACGTAATTGACGGTAAATGTGCTCTACAGCTTCTTTTTCAGAGTTTGTAGGGTCTTTTTGTAATGTATTATGAATGATTGAATAATCTGCGGTATTTAAATCTTCTTTATGTAATAAGATGGATTTAACATTTGCATCAACAATTTCCTCAACATTATCTTTATCTAAAAGCGTATCACGATCTAAGATAATTTCGTTACGCTCGATAGATACTACCTCACCTGTATCCTCATCTACGAAGTCTTCATGCCATGTATTTAATACACGCGCAGCTAAACGACGACCGATATATTTCTTTAAACCTGATTTAGATACTTTAATTTCCTCCGCTAAGTCGAAAATTTCTAAGATATCTTTATCGCGCTCAAAACCAATAGCACGGAAAAGCGTAGTTACAGGTAATTTTTTCTTTCTATCGATATACGCGTACATCACGCTGTTGATATCAGTAGCAAATTCAATCCAAGATCCTTTGAAAGGGATTACTCTGGCAGAGTATAATTTTGTTCCATTAGCATGGAATGATTGTCCAAAGAATACACCCGGTGAACGGTGTAATTGTGATACAACTACGCGCTCGGCACCATTAATAACAAAAGTACCGCTAGGAGTCATATAAGGTATAGTACCTAAATACACATCCTGAACGATGGTTTCAAAATCTTCGTGTTCTGGATCAGTACAGTATAATTTCAGACGTGCTTTAAGTGGCACACTGTATGTAAGACCTCTGTCTATACATTCTTCAATTGTATAACGAGGAGGATCAACAAAATAATCTAAGAACTCTAATACGAACTGATTACGAGTATCAGTGATTGGAAAGTTTTCCATAAAGGTGTTATACAACCCCTCGTTGCCTCTTTCATCAGATTTCGTTTCTAATTGAAAGAAATCTTTGAACGACTTCACTTGAACATCCAAAAAGTCTGGATAGTTTGGAATGTTTTTTGTCGAGGCAAAATTCAATCTTTCAGTCTGATTTAATATCATCTATGGACAAAATTATGATTAAAAAAAAGTAATTTTATGTTAGTCTATTAACATTTAAAACAATCAATACTTTTTTATTTATAACTCACACCTCTTTTGAAAACAAGTGTATTGATAAACTTTAGTTTCTTTCTTCGTGTTGAGTTAAAATTCGTAAGAATCTATTTAAAAAACAAATAGTTTACTATACGAAAAAATGGTTTAGGCCATTGAGTGCTTTACTCAAGGCCTAAACCTATAATTTATACTATGTATAATTATTTAAGCTCAACTACAGCTCCTGCTTCTTCTAAAGCTTTTTTCAAGCCTTCAGCTTCATCTTTAGAAACACCTTCTTTAACATTTGTTGGAGCAGCATCAACTAAGTCTTTAGCTTCTTTTAATCCTAAACCAGTTAATTCTTTAACTGCTTTAACTACACCTAATTTAGAAGAACCAGCTTCTTTTAATACTACAGTGAATTCTGTTTGCTCTTCAGTAGCAGCATCAGCTCCACCAGCAGCAACTACTACAGCAGCAGCAGCAGGCTCGATTCCGTAATCATCTTTTAAAATTGCAGCTAATTCATTTACTTCTTTAACTGTTAAATTTACTAATTGTTCTGCGAATTGTTTCAAATCTGCCATTTTTTCTATCTTTTTTAAATGATTTGTAAAATTTATATAATTTAATTAGTGCGCTAATTATTCAGCTGTTTCTTCACCTTTTTGCTCTGCATTGTTAAGTAAAGCAGAAATGATGCGTTTAGCTGGAGATTGTAACAACATGATGATATCTCCGATAACTTCTTCTTTCGATTTAAGAGCTGCTAACGATTCTAATTCTTTATCACCAATGTATACTTCCTCATTGATATAAGCTCCTTTTAATAGAGGTTTATCACCTTTTTTACGGAACTCTTTAATTACTTTAGCTGGAGCATTAGCAACGTCAGCAATTAGGATTGAAGTATTTCCTTTTAAAGTAGTTGGTAAATCACCAAATTCTTTATCAGAAGCTTCCATTGCTTTAGCAAGTAAAGTATTTTTAACAACTTCTAATTTGATACCAGCTTTATAACAAGCTTTTCTTAAATTTGAAGTAGTTTCTGCATTTAAACCAGAAATATCTGCTAAATAAACGATATTAGTTCCAGCTAACTGTGCAGTTAAATCTTGAATCGCTAATGATTTTTCTTCTCTAGTCATGATACTAAAATTTTTTAACTACCAATTACACTGCTTTAGGATCTAAAGCAATAGCTGGACTCATAGTACTTGATAAGTGGATAGACTTAATATAAGTACCTTTTGCAGCGGTTGGTTTTAATTTAATTAATGTTTGAATAATTTCGTGAGCGTTCTCCTCGGATTTTCTCAGCATCGAAAGATACTTTTCCGATAGCCGCATGAACGATACCAGTTTTGTCAACTTTAAAGTCAATTTTACCAGATTTCACTTCTTCTACTGCTTTACCTACTTCCATAGTCACAGTACCTGTTTTAGGATTTGGCATTAAACCACGAGGTCCTAAAATACGACCTAATGGACCTAACTTACCCATAACAGCTGGCATAGTGATGATTACATCTACATCAGTCCAACCATCTTTAATTTTTTGTAAGTACTCGTCTAAACCTACGTGGTCAGCACCAGCCGCTTTTGCTTCAGCTTCTTTATCTGGAGTAACTAAAGCTAATACTCTTACATCTTTACCTGTACCGTGTGGTAATGAACACACACCTCTCACCATCTGATTCGCCTTACGAGGGTCTACACCTAACTTAACAGCGATATCAACTGATTCATCAAATTTTGCTGAAGCAACTTCTTTTATTAATGCAGAAGCATCTTTTAAAGAATAAGTTTTATTCTTCTCAATTTTAGAAGCAGCAACTTTTTGCTTTTTCGTTAATTTTGCCATTTTCTCTTAGTTTAAAGGAGAATCTCCAGTTACAGTAATACCCATAGATCTAGCTGTTCCAGCTATCATGCTCATTGCTTTTTCAATTGTGAAAGCATTTAAATCAGGCATTTTGTCTTCAGCGATCGTTTTGATTTGATCCCAAGAAACACTAGCAACTTTTTTACGATTAGGTTGCCCAGATCCAGATTTAATTTTTGCAGCTTCTAACAATTGAATAGCAGCAGGTGGAGTTTTAACAACAAAATCAAACGATTTGTCTTTGTACACAGTAATTTGAACTGGTAATACTTTGCCCGGTTTATCTTGTGTTCTAGCATTGAACTGCTTACAGAACTCCATGATGTTAACCCCAGCAGCTCCCAAAGCAGGTCCAACCGGTGGCGACGGGTTCGCAGCACCTCCCTTAACTTGTAGTTTAACTACTTTACTAACTTCTTTAGCCATTTTAAAAAAAATTAAGCACATCGATCATTGGAAGCGATTGATGTGAATTATATAAATAAATATTATACTTTTTCTACTTGAACGAAGCTTAATTCTAAAGGTGTTTTTCTTCCAAAAATTTTAACCATTACTTCCAGCTTGCGTTTTTCTTCATTTATATTTTCAATAGTACCGTTAAATCCATTGAACGGACCATCAATAACTTTAATAGTTTCTCCAACAGAGTAAGGTATAGAACCATGATCAACAGTAGTTGCTAATTCATCTACTTTACCTAACATTCTATTAACCTCTGATTGACGCAAAGGCACAGGATCTCCTCCTTTTACCTCACCCAAAAAACCAATTACACCTGTAATAGACTTTATTATATGAGGTATTTCTCCTGTTAGGTTTGCCTCGATCATAACATAACCTGGAAAATAAACACGTTCTTTACTAATTTTTTTACCATCACGAACAGTTACCACTTTTTCAGTTGGCACTAATACTTGTGATATATAATCAGCCATTCCCACACGATTAATTTCTTGCTCGATGTAGGATTTAACTTTATTTTCTTGACCACTTACAGCCCTTACAACATACCATTTCTTCACACTAGTTTCAGCCATAACTTTATTTTATCCTTTTAACAAATTAAAGAAACCCTCAATTGTTTTAGTAAAAATTTCGTCAACGCCCCAAGTGGCTAGTGCAAAAATGACAGAGAAGATGGCCACAACTACAGTTAGTTTCTGAACCTCTTCCCATCCTGGCCAAGTCACATTTGACTTAAACTCTTCAAAAGCTTCTGATATATAATTAGTCACTTTGTTCATTATATTTCTTATTTGCACGGGCGGAGGGATTCGAACCCCCATCAATGGTTTTGGAGACCACTATACTGACCCTTGTACTACGCCCGTTTGTTATAAGTCAGTGTCGTCGCTGAACGACACCGACTTCTTTTTATGTGAATTTAATTATTCAACGATTTCAGTTACCTGACCAGCACCTACTGTTCTACCACCTTCACGGATAGCGAAACGTAAACCTACTGATAAAGCGATTGGTTGAAGCAACTCAACATTGATAGTTAAGTTATCACTGGCATTACCATTTCAACACCTTCAGGTAAAGAGATAGTACCTGTTACGTCAGTTGTACGTACGTAGAATTGAGGACGGTAGTTGTTATGGAATGGCGTGTGACGTCCACCTTCTTCTTTTTTCAAGATATAAACCTCTGCTTTAAATTTAGCGTGTGGTTTTACTGAACTCGGCTTACAAATAACCATACCACGACGGATATCAGCTTTGTCAATACCACGTAATAATAAACCTACGTTATCACCAGCTTCACCTCTATCTAAGATTTTACGGAACATCTCAACTCCAGTAATAGTAGAAGTTAACTTGTCAGCACCCATACCGATGATTTCAACTGGATCTCCAGTATTAGCAACACCTGTTTCGATACGACCTGTAGCAACTGTACCACGTCCTGTAATTGTGAATACGTCTTCAACTGGCATCAAGAATGGTTTTTCGTTATCACGAACTGGCTCTTCAATCCAAGCATCAACTGCATCCATTAATTCGATGATTTTAGGAACCCAGTTTGGATCATTATTTAATCCACCTAAAGCAGAACCTTGAACAACTGGACCATTATCTCCATCATATTCATAGAAAGATAATAAATCACGGATTTCCATTTCTACTAACTCTAATAACTCAGCATCATCAACCATATCCACTTTGTTCATAAAAACAACGATACGAGGAATACCTACCTGACGACCTAATAAGATATGCTCACGAGTTTGAGGCATTGGACCATCAGTAGCAGCAACTACCAAGATAGCACCATCCATTTGAGCAGCACCAGTAACCATGTTCTTAACGTAATCCGCGTGACTGGACAGTCTACGTGAGCGTAGTGACGGTTAGCTGTTTCATATTCTACGTGAGATGTATTAATAGTAATACCTCTTTCTTTCTCTTCTGGAGCGTTATCAATTTGGTCGAATGACTTAGCTTGACAGTAACCTGCATCAGATAACACTTTAGTGATCGCAGCAGTTAAAGTAGTCTTTCCGTGGTCTACGTGTCCGATAGTACCGATATTTAAGTGCGGTTTCGAACGATTAAAACTTTCTTTTGCCATTTTACTTAATTTTTAATCTTAGTTATAATAATTAGTGTTCAAAAAAATCTTGTGAGCCAATGACGGGATTTGAACCCGTGACCTCTTCCTTACCAAGGAAGCACTCTACCCCTGAGCTACACCGGCGGTAAAGTTTTAGGTTTCTAATCAAAAGTATCCTGTTTCGAATGCAATATAAAACTTGAAACTCTTAAACTCATTTTGTGGGGAGAGCAGGATTCGAACCTGCGAAGGTTTCCCAACGGATTTACAGTCCGTCCTCGTTGGCCGCTTGAGTATCTCCCCCGCCTTATTTTTAATTTACCCTCTTCTTTCGGAGTGCAAATATAAAACATTTTTTCAATATTTCAAAGAGCCGATGGAGGGACTCGAACCCACGACCTGCTGATTACAAATCAGCTGCTCTAGCCAGCTGAGCTACACCGGCATTCAGTAAAAAAGTCCGCTATTTCTAACGGACTGCAAATGTAGAGATATATTTTAGATTTCAAAAATTTTTTTAATTTTTTTTTGATTTTTTTCAATCAAGCATGCACTCTTTGCTTTTCCTTATGCTTTACAAGCAATCTTTCTAAAGCATCAACAGACAAATCCACACCTTCCTCAAATGACTTACATGTTTTTTTAACAACAAATTCATCACTCGGAACTAAAATTTTAACTTCAACTACTTTATTTTCTTTTTCACTAGCCTGCTCCACCCTCATAAACACGTCCGCAGAAATAATTTTATCATAATATTTTCCAAGTTTATTTATTTTTTCATCTGTAAAAGAAATCAATTTTTTGTCGATGTTAAAATTAACTGCATGAACACTTACCTTCATAATTAAATCTTTTTTAAGGTTAAACAATTTTAAAAATTCATTCTTGTCCCCTAGGATGCGCTTTTTTATACACCTCTTTTATCTGCCCTAAACTAGATTGAGTATAAACTTGTGTAGACGCTAAACTAGAATGCCCCAAGAACTCTTTTATTGAATTTAAATCTGCACCTCGGTTTAACATGTGAGTCGCAAAAGTATGACGAAGCATATGAGGACTCTTTTTCAATTTTTCCGAGACAACACTAAGATAGCAATTTATTAACCTGTAAACAAAAGTTTCATTCATTTTCTTACCATTATTAAGAAGAAATAAATATTCTTCATCAATTATTAATGGCAAGGCTTTTCTTTTATCTAAATACTGCTTAATTTCTAAAAAAATCGCATCTAACATTGGTATAACACGTTCTTTATTGCGTTTTCCTAAAATCTTAAATACTTTCAGATCAAGATCTACATTAATCAACTGTAAATTAATCATTTCCGACCGCCTAATACCTGTTGTATAAAACAAACCAATAATCAATTTATCACGAAGCCCTTCAAAATCCTCACTATATTTCACCTCACTCAACACTAATTCTAACTCTTTTTCAGAAAAAGGAACTTGAATTTTCTTCTCTGCCTTTAGAGATTTATGTTGTAATAGAGGTGAAACATCTATCAACTTCACTTTCAAAAGAAATTTATAAAACGCTTTTAGAGAAGCCATTTTTCTATTAATCGTAAGATTAGCAAGACCTGACTCGACTAAACTAACAATCCAACTTCTAACAAACGAATAACTAACCTCTTCCAAACTACCTCCTCCTTCCTCAATTAAATAATTCTGAAAAGATAACAAATCCTTTACATAAGCATTAACTGTATGTTGGGAATATTTTTTTTCTTTTAACAAATAATCTTCAAAACGAATTAAATTCTCAACCATAAATACTTGATTAAACAAAAACAAAAAAAATCGCTAGTTAAAAGTACAACTTTTACACTAGCGATTTCATATATGATTATAATTTGCTATTAATTTTCTACAGCATCTCTTAATCCTTGAATATATTGTGCTTTTTGAATTTCAGCTCTTCTTGTTACAGAAGGTTTTGTAAACTGCTGACGTGATCTTAATTGACGCACAACTCCTGTTTTATCGAATTTTCTTTTATAACGTTTTAACGCTCTATCGATATTTTCTCCGTCTTTAATAGGTATAATTAACATAATTTTGACACCTCCTTTCATTTGTGGCTGCAAACGTAAGGATTTATTTTGAATTAAGAATTACAATCTATCATTTATTTTACAAGTTTTTTAAAGATTTCTAAAAGAACTCCTTTTCAAGCAAGCTATCAAAAACTGATTATCGAGTAATTTCTTAGCATTAAATCTGTAAGTTATCATTAAATTAAAATAATTTTAAAATAGAAGTTTTTAAAACTTAATTACTATTTCTATTTTTTTTTTACGTTCTGTCACCTTATTTAATAATGTCCTTTAAAAATTCCCAATGCTCTAGTATTATTAAAAGACAATTAAAACTATGGTTTTGCTATTTCAACAAGGAGATTATTTTTTCTGCTTGTTCTACACCGGTAGCTACTGCGCCATGAACTGTTTGGTGATCGCCTTTTAAATTGGTTGCTTCTCCTGCAAAAAATATTTTTCCACTTACAGATTCTGCTAAAATTTCTCGAGCATTCTCCATGCCAATAGAACTATAGGAATAAGCTCCTCTTATAAATGGGTGTTTTGTGAAATTTTGAACACTTGATTTAATAAAATTAGCACTTGCTTTATCCCCAAACATGGTATCTAATTCTGTTAATAATGCTTTTGTTATTGCCTCGTTACTATTCAGATCTGAAAGAGCTTGAGCTTGTTTACCCATTATAAATGCTAACAAAACATTATCATTAGTTTGCTTGCCTATTGTAACATCTCCATACGCGGCGCAAATGGAGCCTCCATAAATAAAATTACTTGGATAGAATTTTTTACTAAATTTCAAGAATACTTTCATCCCCGCTTCCATTCCTATTTTTTGAAAAGCGGCTATCTTTTCATTAGGCAATGAAGGTTTAAAAGTAATATCATTTGATTTTAGTATGGTGATTGGCACTGTAACAATTACTTTATCTGCAATAAAAGTCGCCCCATTTATATCTGTTACTTCGATTGAACTTCCTGAATAATCAATTTTTTTTACAATTGTATTTAATTTTATATCTTGTTTAACAAAAGGCACAATATAATCTTCAAAAACATCGAAATATGTTTTTCCGAATTTATAATTTCTTTCTTGACTATTTGTTTTTTTCGCCTCTTCATTATCCCATTTTACAGAAATATTGGTTGCACTTGCTCCTTGATCACCTGCATAGGCTTCTACAATATAATTATACGAATTATCTAAGCCTTTTTGATGTGCATGTTCCAAAAAACTGACATCTTGAAAAACTTCTGTTTGACTTCTAAATATATCTGTTTGTAGAGGTAAAGTTGAAGTAATTTGATTATTATACCAATATTGCAAATCAGCATCATCTAGAGTTATTTTGGTTTGTGTTTCTTTAATTATTTTACCAATTATACTATTTTCTAGATGTAGCCATTCTGCTCCTTGATCAATATCAAAATCTGCAAAACCTGTTTGTTTTCCTAGACGCCCACCATATTTTGAAGAAGCTTCTAAAATTTTAAAACTTACTCCTTTTTGCTTTAATGTGTATCCTGCAAACAGCCCAGCTGCTCCTCCACCTATAATTAATACTTGTACCTTTTTTGAATTATCCTCTTCTATTTCAGAAGCGCAGGAGGTTAAAATTGAAGGTATCAAAACCGAAGCACTCAACACTGTTGAATGTTTTAAAAATTTACGTCTATTCATTAAATTTTAATTTAACTTTTATTAAAAGTGTTAGAAAACAAAAAAATAACATTAGTTTTTAAAAACTTATTTTATTTAACCTAAAGTACGCATTAAAAATTAATTTTTTAAGAAAAAAATAAGAAAATACATTCGTATTTTCTTATTTTTTTCTTACTCTCCCTTCTTACCGTTTTATCTTTCATTACAAAATCTGATTTGTAATTTGAATCAATAACAAATAGTGAGAAAATCGGTTTAATTATTTTATTTAGATCTAAATGATTATTTTACTGCTGGTTGATAATCTTTATTATCAATAATCATTTTTGACAGAATTTCTTTTAGGATTTCAGATGTTCCACCACCAATAGGCCCTAATCGACTATCTCGTAATAAACGAGCTAATGGATATTCTTCCATATAACCATAACCGCCTAACATTTGCAGGCAATCATAGATTGCTAAATCAGCTACTTTTGTTGATTTTAATTTTGCCATAGTAGCTTCTTTAACCACATATTCTCTTTTATCTAAACGTGCTACGGTTGCGTAATTAAAAACTTTGCAATGTTCAACTTCTGTTGCATGTTCTACCATTGTATGACGTAAAGCTTGGAATTTATTAATAGAATTTCCGAAAGCTTCTCGTTCTGACATATATCCTAATGTGTAATCTATAGCGTACTCAGCGCGAGCATGTGCATTAATCGCCATTATTAAACGTTCTAACGCAAAATGTTGCATAATGTAAGGAAATCCTTTTCCTTCTTCTCCCATTAAGTTTTCTAAAGGAATTTCTACATTGTCAAATGCCAATTCTGCTGTATCGGAAGCTCTCCATCCTAATTTATCTAATTTAGTAGCTGATATACACGGTGTTTTAGCATCTATTAGGAAAATACTAATTCCTTTATTACCTAAAGTAGGATCTGTTTTGGCTGCTACTACATAGTAATCTGCATAAACCCCATTTGTAATAAATGTTTTAGATCCCTTAATTATGAATTTATCGCCTTTTCTTTCAGCTGTTGTTCGCATTCCTGCTACATCACTTCCTCCAAAGGGTTCTGTTATGCAAAGCGCACCTATCTTATCACCTGTAATACTTGCTGTTAAATATTCTTTTTAATTCTTTCATCTCCTTCTGCGTTTAGATGTGTCATTGCCAAATAAGCATGCGCCCACATAGCAGCGGCAAAACCTGATGATTTAACTTTTTGTAATTCTTCTAGAAATATAACCGTATAAAATAAGTCAAGATTGGAACCACCGTAAGCTTCTGGATAATTTAATCCAAAAAATCCCATATCGCCAAATTTTTTCCAAATAAAACGTTCTATGGTTCCTTCTTTTTCCCATTTTTCAATGTAGGGTACTACTTCTTTTTGTAAAAAATCACGAAAACTTTGTCGGAATAATTGATGGTCTTCTGTAAAATAAATTGAGTTCATAAAGTTATATTGTTCTTCTTATTATTTATTTAAAGTCCAAATATAAGGCAATTATTTTTACTTTATCAACTGGAAAAGTCTTAATTTTGAGTAAATCCTCTACTGAATGAATTCCGTTATTCATGCTTCTAAAACCAACTATTTCACGAACTACAGGGTATTTTAGATATGGAATTTTTAAAAGTTCTTTAGAGGATGCTTCGTTTATCTTTAATTTTACAATTTCTGGTATTTTTAATAAAATAAATTTTTTATTTAATTCAAGGATAACTTCTGGAGACAATCCCCATACGTCTTGTAGTTGTTCCATAGATACAAACCCTCCTAAAGTTTCTCTATTTTTGAGTATTCGATCTGAAATAACATCACCTATACCGTATACTTTCATAAGATCTTCTTTCGTTGCTAGATTTATATCTTTTTTTACCCAAGTGTCTCTTTTTTTATATTGTTTTGGTACAGTGAATCGGGTTGTTTCTTCTTTATTCTTATTCTTGTTTTTTAAAACCCAATCGGGAAATTTAAAATAAGATGCCATTGAAGCCAACAATGAATCGGATATTTGTGTTATTTCTTGAAATTCTTTTGAGGAGTTAACGTACTTACCTTTTTTTCTATAGGCTAACAAACGACTTATTTCTTCTATAGACATTCCTAATTTATATCCTTTGAAATCTGTAATAAAATTAGGATTAAAGGGCTGTATTTTATATTTTTCTTTTTTGCTTCTTTTTTTAATGAATCTATTACAATTTGTTTAGCAAGCCATTTTTTTTCTTCTGGTGTTAAGTAAGCTTCTTCTGAGAAATCGACAAAAGTATATATTGTTTGAAGCAATACACTTAAAATTATGATACACAACAATGCTATTTGTTGATTTTTTGTGTATTCAAAATATTTTTTAAGTGATTGACGCATCGTTATAAATCAAAAACAGAGGTTCTTTTGGCTCTCACTAGATCCTTTAATTTCATCATAAATCCAATCGTTAAATACACTCCAAACCATAATCCTATGGTAACAAATGAAATATAAATAAAAAATAAACGAACGCTATTGGCTCTCATTCCTAGACGATCAGATACTCTTGATGCGATATGAAATCCTTGACGTTCAAAAAAATATTTAAGTTTTAATACCATTAATTCTATTGTTTTTAAAATAAATAATACTTTAGTAAATTTACAATTATTTTTCAGACTTCAAAAAATCAAGACCTATACTGCATTCTAGACATCGATTTGCATCACAATATTTATTTTTCAACTGAATAAGTCCTTGTGATTCCATTGCATTTTTAGCCTTCATTCCGTAATATTCAAAATAATTTATTATTTTATTTTTTTCAGGTTTGATCATTTCTATTAACATTAAATCTAGATCGTTATCGTACTTATTATAATATTGTGTGTAGGAAAACCGAATAGGTAGAATTGCATTAATAATTAATAATTCAATAAACGATTGGGACAGTTTTTTTCTTTGTGGGTTGATGTTTTCTCAAAGTTATAATGATACTCCCAATAATCAGAAACGCCTACTGAAAAAATTTCATAAAATTCTTCTACACTGGTTGCTTGAATAATCCGTGTAAAAAGGTTTTTTTGAATATGATAAAGCATTGCTAATTGCGCTATTCGAATTGTTGGAAAATTATCGGGGCGTAATCTAAAAAATTCAAAATGTTCTACGTGGGTTGATGTTAGATTGTATTTAATTTTTATGTACTCATACAACTCGATCAAATCTTTTACGTAGTTTTCTTGGGGTTTTAGCGGAAGAAGTCCTGCTTGACCAAAAAATAAGGCTTCTAGATAACTTACATCAAAACTTTCTTTTCTTAGGACTGTAAAAGGAATGGAATCGGCTAAATTAAAGAAGGCTTCTCCATTTATGTTTAGTCCAAAATTTTTGGCTAAAATTATAAAAAAAACGTTTTCCCAATCATAATTTGTTTTTTTTAATAATATTTGAATGGGGTTATTTTTAAACTCTAATCGCTCAAAATACAGACGTTGAATCCAATTGGATTTAGTAAATTCTGGTATGTCTTTTAATTTTTCTTCACAATTTATCCATTTTTTCCTTACTTTAAGGTTTTTATATTGGGCAATTAATTCTTCTGGAACATAATTCTGAAGTGCTAAAACTGGTATTTCTGCATTGTTTTTTCTAAAAACGGGTACATCATGCTCCCATACTACGTGTAAAATACAGTTATCATATTGGCTATTGAGTTGATGGTGATGATGGTACCAATCGGAAGATTTTAGATGTATTTCTACGTTTCCAGCCCACCTCTGTCCATCAATAACAAGCTGGACATTAAAAAAATCAGGTCCTGATCTATTTAATTGAAAACCTGAATGAAGTATTTGAAGGTTTTCGCCTTGTACAGTTGTCAAGGATTGTAAAGGAATCTTTTTATTTTTCCATACATAGTATAAAAATTCTTCTTTCATAATTTTAGGCGTGTAATGTTAATAAGGCGTATAAAAATGAAATTATACCATTATCTTTTTAAATAAAATGTATAATTCAATTAGAAGTATAAATTTACAAAAAAAACCTAACAAACTCATTATTAATGAATTTCATTAGGTTTTTTTATTCTAAGATCCTACAAATTAAAATTTATAGGGTCTTTTTTATGGTTTTATTACTTTATAGAATTAATTATATCGTGTTTTGTGATGATATGATGTTTTCCTTCTCCTAAATTTATTAAAACAGCTTGATTTTCTTTCGTGATTAATTTTGATACTTCTTCTATAGAAGATCCTTTTGCTACAATTGGGAAAGGTGCTCCCATTACTTCTCTTATTGGTTTATCAGCGGTATTTTTATCTGTTATAAAGCTTTGAAAAAGATCTGATTCATCAACAGATCCAACAAATCCATTTATATCGACAACTGGTATTTGTGAAATTTTATACTTACGCATTCTCTCAATAGCATGTGCTACTAGTTCTTCTGTACGAACAATCACAAGTGGTTTTTCAATATGCTCTTTAATTAGATCTTCTGCTTTCGTTAGTTCTTCATCTAAAAATCCGCGTTCACGCATCCAATCATCATTAAACATTTTACCTACATAACGACTTCCTGAATCATGAAATAAAACAACTACGACATCATCTGGTTTAAATTCTTCTTTTAATTGTAGTAATCCTTTAATAGCAGCACCTGCTGAATTACCTACAAATATTCCTTCTTCTAGTGCTATTTTACGTGTGTATACGGCAGCATCTTTATCTGTTACTTTGGTAAAACCGTCTATGAGGGAAAAGTCAACATTTTTAGGCAAAATATCTTCTCCAATTCCTTCTGTTATGTACGAGTATATTTCATTTTCATCAAAAACACCAGTTTCATGGTATTTTTTAAATACGGAACCGTACGTATCTATTCCCCAAATTTTAATATTTGGATTTTTTTCTTTTAAATATTTAGCTACTCCTGAAATTGTTCCTCCTGTGCCTACTCCTACAACAAAATGTGTAATTTTACCTTCTGTTTGTTCCCAAATTTCGGGACCTGTTTGTTCGTAATGCGCTAATGCGTTACTAGGATTATCATATTGGTTTACGTACCAAGCGTTTGGTGTTTCTTCGGCCAAACGTTTTGAAACAGAATAATAAGAGCGAGGATCTGTAGGTTCAACATCTGTAGGGCAAACTACTACTTTTGCCCCTACTGCTCTTAGTATATCACATTTTTCTTTTGATTGCTTATCTGAAATTACACAAATTAATTTATATCCTTTAATAATGGCTCCTAAAGCTAATCCCATGCCTGTGTTCCCAGAAGTCCCTTCAATAATGGTTCCGCCTCGGCTTTAATCGTCCGTCTTTTTCAGCATCTTCAATCATTTTAATAGCCATACGGTCTTTTACTGAATTACCGAGGATTAAAGGTTTCTACTTTTGCTAAAACTAATGCGTCAATTTCAGCTGTTACCTTATTTAATTTTACTAGTGGTGTATTACCAATCGTTTCTAGTATATTTTTTGCGTATTGCATACTGTATCTTATTTTTTATTTTAAACTAATTATTTTTAAAGGATTTGCAAAGTTATAAATATTATGTATATGATTTTAAATTACCAAAGTTTTGAAAGAGGAGTAACTTTCTCATTTTTAAAACATTTTATCTTAATTACTGAAAGAAATTCCATACTAATCCAAAACGAACAAGAAAGTCTTTATAGGGTTGACTAGGTGCTACAAAAAAATCATTATTCATAAAAGTAGTATTAAAATGTTCTGCTTTAAAAAAGATTCTTGTTTGGCGTACTCTAGCATTAATAAAAAAATCTAAAATAGGGTGATTTCCTATTTGAACTTGGTTTTGTGTGTAAAAGTTTCCCATTAGAGGGTTATATCCATTAGCATAATAATTAGTAAAATATTGAACCGTAATACCTGTTTGTAAGAGTAAGGCTTTTTTAAAATATTGATCCGAAAAATACAGACTATTTCGTGTTAAAATTTTTGGCACATTTAGAATTTGTTCTGCTTGAGCTACTTGTTGATATAAAAGAGTGTTGTCTAAGGTCCATTTTCTATACTTTATCTCTTTTTGTAATTTAATTGAAAAATAATTTATAGGATTTCCATATTGTTTGGGTGTTGTCTGTAAGCTTTTTTGGGTTAAATCATTATTACTAAAATAAATATGATCATGAAGTACTGTAAATTGTGATTCAATAGTTCCCCATTGTGTTTGAGCGTTTAATAGAATCGTATTAATCTTTTCATTATTAAATGAATTTTTCCAATTATAGTTTACAAAATCACTTTGATAAAGGGAAGAAGTTAATTCAGGTAATTTACTTAAATTAAGATATTGAACTGAAAAACTATTTTTGTCATTTAATGTATATTTTACAAAAATATCAACAGTTGAATTTGTATACTTTGAGAGAGCTTTAGAGAAAAGGGCTTCTCCTCGAATTTTATCTTTTAAATAAAAATATTTCCCTCCTACATTTTGAACTGAAAAATCATTTCGAGCAGGCACTTTTATTTGCTGGTTTTCGATTACTAAACGATTGTATCCATAACGAAAACGACTATCTTCTAAAAACAGATTAAACTTACCTATAGAGGTATTAAAAAAAGTAGTTCCGATTTTATTATAAAGCACAGATGACTTTGTTAAATCTGAATAATTAGAATTTTCATAACCTAAACCGAAATAATCTGTTTTAGTCGTTTTTTCGAAGCTAAAGCTGAAAGTTTCATATTTAAACTGATGTTCTAATAAAACGTTATTTGATTTTTGATTTCGATTTAATCTAAAATATTCATCTAAAAAATAGCGTTTCCCTTCAAAAAGTGATCTCGCATCTCTTAGTTTCACATCTAATCTTGAACGTTGACTAAACTGAGAATCTCCAGAAATAAAATCAGCATCATTTAGGATTCCCCCGTTTTCTTGATTGGTAAAATCTTGGCTTGTAAAGTGTAAATTAAACCCATATCGCTTACTGAAAGTTTGATAACTTGAAGTAAATCTAAAATTACCTGTACTTGATAATGAATTTAGATATTTACCTAATGATCTTAATCCTTTATAAGCGAATGAAAAATTAAGATTTTTAGAAGTGTTCAATGTAATAAAAGCATCTATACTTTGTCCTTGCTCTAAAACAGTTTTAAAATACAATTCTGTCAAGGGAGTTGGTACATTATAATAAGATATATCTTCTGATTGGATATAATTAAATTGTTTTGCATTAAATCCTAAGCTTGGCAAAGCATTAGGTACTTTATAACCATAGTTCAAAATGGTATATATATATCCGTCATTAGCAAACGGTAATAAGCCAAAAATATCTTTTTTTAATAAATTAAATTTATAATCACTTTTTATGGTAAGTGACGTATCCACAAAAGTGGTGTCTCTTTTTAAATTATAAATTTTATACCAGTTATGAGGTGCTTTAGGATTTTCTTTCCGTGTTTGACGCAAGGACTTACGAACCGTATCATTTTTAATTTCAGACAAATCATTTTGTCCAAATGTTGGTATAGCAGCTAAAGCAATGATTAAATAAAAAACGTACTTCATAGGGTTATAATGAGGTACAAAAATAGGGAAAAGAGAAGAGATAAAAAAACCCTCGCTATTAGCGAGGGTTTTTATTAATAAGAAGGATTTTGAATTAAATTTTTATTTAAGTCTAATTCTCTTTGAGGAATTGGTAAGACCACTTTCGGCTTACCCGGTGCTGTTTCAGCTGGTGCTGGTACAGTTCCTGACGATCTTAATTGTTTTCCATTACGCAATAAATCCATTCTTCTATGACCTTCAAAACAAAACTCAAGGCGTCTTTCTTTTATAATATCATCTAATGTTATAACTGCCAAATCAGGAAGATTTGCACGTCTTCTAATTTTATTAACATCATTAACTGGAGTATCTCCTATTACTGTTCCTGCTCTTAAATTAGCCTCAGCTCTAATTAAATACATTTCAGAAATACGAATTACAGAATAATCTGACGACTGATTAAGTCCATCATTATATTTCGTTGTATAAAAAGGGATTCCAGCTTTTTCTATATCTCTCCTTTTTAATGTGTAACGTAAATCTCCTGAATTCTCAAAAGTAGCGTTCAAACTTGCTGAGAAAGGACAATCTCCTCTTCCTCCATTAGCAGACGAATTAGTTAGAGTTGAAAAACTAACTGACGGTCCATTTTCATTACTCCCCGACTGACTATCATTAGATAAATTAACTAAATTAAATATATGCTCTTTTGAATCTTTATTATCATAAAAATTATAGTCGGATGCAAATTCAAATTTTCCTGAATTAATTGTTTGATTAGCATAATCCGCAGCCTGTGCAAATTTATCTTGATATAGATAAACACGAGCCAATAAAGCCTTAGCTGCTCCTACATTAGCTCTTGTTCTATTAAAATCTTTAATTTTACTAATTGCATCCAATAAATCTGCTTCAATTTGAGCATATACTTCTCCAACAGTAGCTCTTGGAGTATTTCTAAGACCTATTTCACTTACGGAGCTAATATGTTTAGTAATTAAAGGAACAGACAAACCACCAGCTCCAACCGTTTGAATTGGTTGTGCAAATAAACAATTTAATTGAAAATAAGCTAAAGCTCTCATAAACTTAGCTTCACCTACAGCCTGATCTCTTTCGTCCATTGAAAAATCAACATCAGGAGTCAAATAAGCCTTATTAATTACTGTATTAGCTTGAGTTATTATTTCATAGTGATCTTGCCAAATTGAAGCAACGTTTCCATTTGTTGATATAGTTGTATAATCTCTTATTTCTTGTAATGTTGGAAAAGTACCTTTAAAAGCAATATTATCGGATTGCCAATCTCCTAATAGTTGTGGAACACCACCAAAAGCACCTTCTTGCTGAGCTAACCCATACAATCCTGTTACATAAGATTTCACCCCTAATTTAGTAGCTAACACCACATCACGAGAAGATTCATCTTGTGCTTTAACATCCAAATCTGTTTGACAACCAATTGCAAATGCTAGAAAAAGTGTTGATATATATATTTTTTTCATAATTAAAAACTTAGAAAGTTAGACGTGTACCAAACAAAAATGTTTTAGTTTGAGGAGCTGTAAAAAATGTTTCTCCTTGAATTCCTGCGGAAATCGAATTAGACACTTCTGGATCAATACCTTGTAATTCTTTGCTTTTCAATGTATATAAATTTTGTGCTGTAGCATAAATTCTTACTGATGAAACAAAGCTTTTACCAAACTTAGCCATTGGGAAATTATAACCAAGAGTTACATTTTTTAGTCGAGCAAATGAACCATCTTTCAATTGTCTGGTTGAAGCATTTTGAACGGTTCTAAATGTAGAAGATTTAGGATTTGGTGTAAACGCATCATCTCGAGGATTTTGCCATACATTACCTACAACCTCTCTATGATTATAAGCATATATTGAACGATCAACAAAACGTAATCCGTCTATAAATATATCATTACCATAACTAAAATTAACTAATGTTGATAAATCAAAATTTTCATATTTCAAATTATTAGACCATCCTCCTGTAAAATCAGGGTTTGCATCACCTACAATTCTTCTATTTGCCGTAGAGTAAACAGTTGTTGGATTACCATTTATATCTAACCATTCTGCATTCCCTGTTTCTTTATTAACTCCTAAATAAGGTACTAAATAAAACGTATTAGCCGAATATCCTTCAATTGCTCTTTGATAAGTGATCCTCCAATAAACTTATTCCCTTGTGCATCTACAGAAGCATCAGAATTTAGTTCTAATATTTTATTTCTATTAAAGTTAAAATTTAAATTTGTAGTCCATTTTAATTTTGAGTTTCTTAGTATATCAAAATTAAAATCCAAATCCAAACCTTTATTTTCCATTCTACCTGCATTGACTAAATAAGTTCTAACGCCATCATTATCAGCTGTAGATAATAATTTATTTAGCAATAAATCCGATGTTATTTTTCTATAAACATCAACAGCTATTTTAACTCTATCACTAAACATACCTAAGCTTAACCCTAAATCAACAGATTTCGATTTTTCCCATTTTAAATCTGGATTACTGAATCTATATAAAGCTAAACCCGAGGTTTCATTATAATTTGGATAAGTACCTCCATTAACGCGCTCTCTCCATACATAATCGCCAATTCTATCATTACCCGTAACCCCAACATTACCTTTTAATTTTAATTCAGTAATGTATTTACTATCTTTTAAGAAATTTTCATTCGCAATATTCCATGCCGCTCCAACTGCCCAGAAATTACCAAATCTATTATTAGAGCCAAATCTAGAAGACCCATCTCTTCTAAAAGAAGCCTCTAGTAAATATTTGGAATCATAATCTAAATTCAAACGTGAAAAATAACCATTTAACCTAGATTGTGCATTAGTGTTTTCTGTAGTTGATTTTATAACCGCAGAAGTTACATTTAAAAAATCATCAGAAGCAAAAACTGAACCCGCTACATTAATATCTCTTACTTCTGTATTTTCTGCAGTAAAACCTACTAATGCATTTAAATTAATTTTTTCAGCTAACTTTTTATTAAAATTTAACGTATTTGTAAAAATAGTTTTTTGTTGAACAGCCTGATAATCTGATGCAGAACCACCTGATTGATTTATATTCTTTTCACGTCGAAATTCTTCGATTGCAGATCTATCTAAACCAAATTCTACTCTATAAGTTAAAGGTTTAAATAATTTAAAATCTGCAAACACATTACCTGTTATACGATTAGTAATTAAATCATTAATATTTAAGGCTTCTATTGCCACAACATTAGCTACAAAACCTGTACGTTGAAAATTACCATTAGAATCATAAGGTGATATGTAAGGTTCTTGTAAAAAAGCAGATGTAAAAGGTGCGTTTACTGAATTTTCAGAAGCAACTCTATCCATTTTCGAAGTAGTTACACCTAGATTCATTCCAACTTTTAACCAAGAATTTGCTTCTGTATTAATATTAAGTCTCCCAGCGGATTTTTCTAATCCATTACCAATAATAAAGCCAGATTGCTTAGCATAACTACCTCCTACAAAATAAGTTGTCTTTTCAGAACCTCCTGAAACTGAAACATCTGATCCCATAGAAACACCTGTTCTAGAAACAGCATTTAACCAATCAAAATTAGTTTCACCTATATCATCAATTGCAACTCCTGAATTAATTAATGCCTGAGGGAACTTAGCATTATATTCCTTATACTGGGAGGCATTCATCATTTTCATTGCATCAGTATAATTTGTAAAAGAAGTAGTAAATCCAACAGTAACTTTAGCATCTTGATTTCTCTTACCCATTTTTGTCGTAATAAGAATAACACCATTTGCACCACGAGATCCATAAATTGAAGTTGCAGCAGCATCTTTTAAAACAGACATACTCTCAATATCCGCAGGGTTTATATCTGCAATTGGATTTAAAGCCTGTCCTCCTTGAGAAGATGTTAAATTAACATCATTTAAAGGCACTCCATCAACTACATACAATGGTCTAGCGCCTGCTGTAATTGAAGCAACCCCTCTTACTTTTACAACTGGTGCAGAACCAATTACACCCGAAGAAGAAACAACTTGAACCCCTGAAGTTTGTCCTTGAAGAACATCTTGAACAGAAGCAACAGGAACATCTTTAATTTTATCAGATCCTACAGTTGCTACGGACTGAATCATCTTTTTCTTTTCCTGCTTAGCAAAACCTACTATAACCACGTCTCCAATTTGCTTTGCATCACTCTGCATTACAGTATTCATCACATTAGAAGCTCCAACCACTTTGGACACTTCTCTCATTCCCATAAATGAAAAAACGATAGTTTCGCCTTCTTTTGCTTTAATACTATATTTACCATCAAATCCGGATGAAACTCCACGTTGTGTACCTTTTACTACAACGTTTACCCCTGGTAATGGCCCATTTGCGTCTGTAACCACCCCAGTTATCGTTTTCTCTTGAGCGAAAGAAAACTGCATCGTTAACGCTAACAGTAGCGTAAAAATCCATTTGAACTTTGATCTCATATTAATTTTATTTGAGTTAGTTATCTGGCAAACTTCTTAAATATTTCTTAATTTCCCAAATATTATCTGTAGATATTCATTTTTTATGAATGTTAAATTTTATAAAGTACCTTTGTTTTTTTTATATTTCATACAAAAGCTTATTATTTCTAAAAAAGCTACAACTAAAAATCAAACATTTTTAAACACCTATTTATAGTATTATGTTATCCTTAAAATTCAGCAATTATGCAACAGAGGTTGGATGCGATGAGGCTGGAAGAGGTTGCCTTGCTGGACCTGTTACAGCAGCTGCCGTCATCCTTCCTGAGGACTTTCAAATTGATTCTTTAAACGATTCTAAACAATTATCTGAAAAGAAAAGAGATGCTTTAAGACCTACTATAGAAATTTCAGCCTTAAGTTTTGCCGTAACTCACTTATTTAGTCCAGAAATTGATGAAATTAACATTCTTAATGCGTCTATGAAAGCTATGCAAGAAAGCATCTTAAAATTAAACATAAAACCTGATTTTATCATTATTGATGGAAATCGCCCTTTATTAAGCAAATTAGGTCTTAAAACACAAACGGGTTATAACTTAAGTAATGATGAAATAAATTTTTTAAACTCTATCCCTAATAAAAGTATTATAAAAGGTGATAGCAAATTCATGAGTATAGCTGCTGCTTCTATTTTAGCTAAAACTTATCGAGATGAATATATGAATAAAATACATGAAGAGTTTCCAATGTATAATTGGAATAAAAATAAAGGTTATCCTACGAAGGACCACAGAGCAGCTATTGCCCAATATGGCATTACAAAATATCATAGAAGATCTTTTAAACTGCTTCCTGAGCAATTTGTTTTGGACTTATAATTTACATATCTTACTTTATTCATAATCTATCATATTGTAAGTTATATAAATCAAGAAAAACTTTTTACAATTTAAATTCTGAATAGAATCTTATAACATAAATCGGTTGATTTTTTATGTTTCCATTTCAAAATTCAACCGATTTTTTTCACTATTAAAACATTATAGCGTTACTAAAGTGGCATTAAATAGATCTTTAAAATGTTTTAATATTTTTATTTTCACTTCTTCTTCATCTACCGCCCTTCCTAACTCAACATGAAGAGAGGTTACCGCCTTTCCTTTTATACCACAAGGAATAATGTTGTCAAAATATCCTAAATCTGCATTTACATTTAATGCAAAACCATGCATAGTTACCCATCGAGAGGCTCGAACTCCCATAGCACATATTTTTCGTGCAAAAGGTGTCCCAACTCCTAACCATACTCCTGTTTCTCCCTCACTACGTTCTGACTTTATGTTATATTCAGCCAAGGTTAGGATAATGGCTTCTTCAAGTAATCGTAAGTATTTGTGTATATCTGTGAAAAAATTTTCTAAATCTAAAATAGGATAACCAACGACTTGTCCAGGTCCGTGATAGGTTATGTCTCCCCCTCTATTTATCTTATAAAATGTTGCTCCTTTTTCTGCTAATTGTTTTTCAGATAATAATAGATTAGATAAATCTCCGCTTTTCCCTAATGTATATACATGGGGATGTTCTACAAATAAAAAGTAATTATCTGTTTCTTGTTCTGAATTATCTCTCTTTTTTATCTTTTGCGCTACAATTTCTGCAAATAATTCCTCCTGATAATTCCATGTCGTTTTATAATCCTTATATCCTAAATCTTGGATTTTTATTTTTCTGTTCATTATTTATTTTAATTATGACTAATTTTAAAAAGAGTTGATAACTTGTTATTACATCTTCTTTCGCGATGATACCTCCTTTTGTTCTTATTTGATTTATCTTTACATTTTAAAGAGTTATAATACGATTCTTTTTTTAGACAACTTGTTTAACATTGATACAAACTTATAATTTGAATAATTTATTTGAATTGTATTTGAAGGTTTAAAGATTCTGGCGATTTTAAAATCTTATCAATTTTAAATTCTATCGTTATATTTTTCGATCATTAGAAAATATGGCTGTTTTATTTTATATGGCCTAACAGGTTTTGAAAAATGATATTTGACTATTTATTTAGATGCTTCTAAAATCATTTTATATTGTTCTAAAAAAATCTTATTGTTTTTTTCAAGCTGTTCTTTATGAACAATAACTTTTCGAATAAATTTTTTATCATCGTAAAAATAATTCATTTCAATACCACTTCCTAATAAAAAACTAGGATCTGCCATCCATTTCACTTAATTTGAAAAGATTTTGTCTATTTCCTATAAGTTCTTTTAAATGAGCAAGTGATTTAAACCCAGATTACGCATTAGACCCGAGCGTAGCAAATAGACGAAGTAAATCTATTCCACTTTATTTTTCTTCAAATTCAAGCACGTACTCAAATTTTAATCATCAAAATAGTTCACTATTTCTTCTTCTAAAATTTTCCGTGAGCACTTGAATTTATTGAAAAATTTTGTTTCACAACAAAGTCTAATGCGGAATCTGGGTTAAAAGGAGTTTCTAACAAAAACAAATACTTTTTCCTTTCTTGATTGATATTGATTCGCATTAAAAAAAATTTTAGTTTTTTTATTTTTTCTTGCTCTTCTATACTAAGTTTTGATAGACTATCTTTTTTTGCTCTACTAAGTGTTTAAATACAAAAACAGAATCTATTTCTTTTCTAAACATTACAGTATCCTTGGGCAATATCGCTATTAAACTAAATCCATCCATTTCAAGAACGTATTTCCCTTGTTCCATCCAAATTAACCTCTATCGTTTCTTCAAAAACACAACTGGTTAACAAAAAGAGGAGCGATAATAGGGATACGACGTTTTTCATTTTATTTTTTGACAAAGATATCGATTCTATTAGTTCTAAGGAATTTGTAGTTTTTAAATAAATCACAAAAATAAACGATATAGTTATGTTATATTCTAATTTTAGACTTTTAAAACTTTTAAACTTTTAAACTTATGGTTATCTTTGCTGTCTTTAAAAAAATATTTTTATGCAACTTTCAGAACAAGAAATCATCAGAAGAGAAAAGTTGACCAAGTTACGTGAACTTGGTGTCAATCCGTATCCCGCTAATTTGTATCCAGTAGATCATACTTCGAAACAAGTGAAGGAATCTTTTGAAGAAGGTAAGAAGGTTGTGGTTGCAGGTCGATTAATGAGTAATCGTGACCAAGGAAAAGCTTGTTTCTCTGAAATTCAGGATAGCGAAGGACGTATTCAAGCTTACTTTAATCGTGATGTGATTTGTCCTAATGAAGATAAAACGCTATACAATACTATTTTTAGAAAGTTAGTCGATTTGGGTGACTTTATAGGAATAGAAGGAGAATTGTTTACTACACAGGTAGGGGCACAGTGTATTCGTGTTACAAATTTTACTTTTTTAAGTAAAACATTACGTCCTTTACCAATACCTAAAACAGATGAAACCGGTAAGGTTTTTGATGAATTCATTGATCCTGAATTACGTTATCGTATGCGTTATGTAGATTTAGTGGTAAACCCTCAGGTAAAAGATGTATTTATAAAAAGAACAAAACTTTTTACTGCTATGCGTACATTTTTTAACACTGCTGGCTATATGGAGGTAGAAACACCTGTTTTACAGTCTATTCTCGGAGGAGCCGCAGCACGTCCTTTTATTACACATCATAATAGTTTAGATATTCCGCTATATATGCGTATCGCTAATGAGTTATATTTAAAAAGATTGATTGTAGGTGGGTTTGATGGAGTGTATGAATTTTCTAAAAACTTCCGTAATGAGGGGATGGATAGAACGCATAATCCTGAATTTACAGCTATGGAAATTTATGTAGCTTACAAAGATTACAACTGGATGATGGCGTTTACTGAAAATTTGTTAGAATATTGTGCATTACAAGTAAATGGTACTACGGAGGCTACTTTTGGAGAACACAAAGTAAACTTTAAGGCTCCTTACGCCCGTGTTACCATGACTGATGCTATTAAGCAATTTACAGGTTTTGATATAACAGGCAAAACGGAAGAGGAATTACGTGAAGCTGCAAAATCTATGGGCATTGAAGTAAATGATACTATGGGTAAAGGAAAATTAATTGATGAAATATTCGGCGAAAAATGCGAGGGTAATTTCATTCAACCAACTTTTATTACTGATTATCCAAAGGAAATGTCTCCATTAACAAAAGAACATCGTGATAATCCTGAATTAACAGAACGTTTTGAATTAATGGTTTGTGGAAAAGAAATAGCTAATGCTTATTCTGAATTAAATGACCCTATTGATCAACGTGAACGTTTTATGGCACAAATGGAATTAGCTCAAAAAGGAGATGATGAAGCTAATGGAATTATTGACGAGGACTTCTTACGTGCTTTAGAATATGGAATGCCTCCTACTTCTGGATTAGGGATAGGAATGGATCGTTTAATCATGTTTTTAACCAATAATGCCTCTATTCAAGAAGTATTATTCTTCCCACAAATGCGTCCAGAAGTAAAACCATTAGCTATAAGTGATGATGCAAAAACCATTATAGAACTACTAAAAGCAGAAGATAATCAAGCTTTAGCGGCTTTAAAAGAAAAATCAGGATTGAGTGGCAAAAAATGGGATGCTTCTATGAAGGAATTAGCAAAAGCAGGTTTAACAAAAGTAGTTGTAGAAGGCGAGAGTAAAACTGTTGTCCTTATGTAATTTACCAATATTGCTTTATACAAGAGAGCTGAATATACGGAACACAATATAAACCACAAGGAGAAATCACACAAGACTGACGATGTGATTTCTCCTTATTTTAAAACAGAGATTGAATTCAAAATGATGTTATAGCATTTCTTTTTACCAATCTTATCTTTATTGTGATGATTTAATTTTTAACAATTCTAAAAATTGCAGACTCTCCTTCGCTTATAACTTTCAATAAATAAATACCTTTTTCAAATTTATTACTATCTAACTCTGCACTTGTTTTTTGAATAGGTATTTTCTGAATTTCTTTACCATCTAATCCATATATAACAATTTGATCTATATTTTTTTTGTATTGTATTGTTAAATTTTCTTGTACTGGATTTGGGCTATAAATAAAATTTTCTAAATCAAAACATTTAGTTGCTAAAACATTTGCACTTTGATAATCTTGCATGGCATTAGAAGTCTCTTGAAAACAGGTAGTAGTATACTGACCTGAGTCTTCTCCTGCTATTTGATTTGAATTTAAACCTAATATTCCTAAATAATATTTATATAAATCAGAACGTAAAGCTACTTTTACTGTAAAAACAGAACTAGATGAACTTCTACACTCTAATCCTCCGTTAATGATATTGTTAGTATGTGCAAATCCTTTTAAATACATTTTATTCATGGCATACTCTCCTATGTTTGGCACCCAAAGATCGTGCATAACTTGATGACAAGAAGGTTTAGGCCATTGTGGCATCATCCAAAACCAAATGGCAGATTTAAAAGCTAATACTCCATCTTGTTGTATTAAATCAGGATTATTTAACAAAACATTTTTGTCGTTATATAAAAACTTACTAAACTGTCCGTAATTATAATTCCATGATAATTGAATAGGTCCTCTTCCATAATATCCTTTCGTAGGATTTGCAGGATATTCTGTACTTGCTTGACTATAAGCGCCAGCAGAATTGGTTACATTATAACCTAATTCATGTACAAAATACAATCCCCATCTAGCGTAATCTCCTAAACTTCCTCCTCCTACTGGTGTTTGCCATCCTCCAGTGGTTTCTTTTGAAATGTTAGCCAAAAAAGCACCTAATTCTCTTGTATTATTTACAGAATTGGAGGTATTAATAAAGTCTGCAAAATCAACATTAATAATGGTTTCAGGCGTTGTATTGGAATACCATGAGGCCTCTACGTCTGAATAGTTATAAACTACTTTAGAAGATTTTTTGGTAATAGTAATTAGTTCTCCATTTATTCCTTGTTTTTTTCTAATTTTCACCAAATAGTCTGCCATTTCATTACGGGCTTGTGTAAAATTATTATAAGAAAAAAAATCGGTGGTATAACCTTGTGGATGACCCGGGTTTAGTCCTGCTCGATTTGGAAATAATGACTGCCATTGGTCACTTGTTAAGGGATTTTGTTTGTGTAATGTACTCAAATATTCTTGAGAATATATGGATTGGCAGCAAATAATAATGGCTATCAGAAAAGACAGATTGGATCGGTTTAACTTCATATATTGAAAGATTTGGTTAATCATATAAAACTAACCAAATCTCTATTACAATACAACGTATTCTTATTTTTTAATTATTAATTTAAATCCTAAAAAAGTTAGTATCAACAATGCGATAGCAGCAAAAGTCATAACTAAATCACGAATAGGTTTTCCTGCCCAGTCCATCCATAAAAATTTATGAAAGATGGCAAAAGAATAGCCTTCTATTTGATCTGACTTACTTACTACAGAAGCAATTCGTGAAGTTGCTGTTTCTATAAAATAGGTTATTTTTTCGGGGGTATCATAGGTTAATTTTACCACTGGTAAACGTTTGTTTACAAAACCATATTCACGACTATCAAAATCGGTTATAATTTTGGTTTCGAGTAATTCAACGTTATCTATTCGACAATTTTTCGTTTCTTCTAACGTTTGATCTTCACAGCAGGTGGTCGTTTCAAATGATGAGTTTTCAAAATAATGGGCTAAAAATTCAGCATATTCTATATCTAAATCTTTAATTATCTTGTTAGTCTCTGCATTTAAATAGAAAACATCTGGTATAGGAGCTAATTTTTTTTTCTTTTTTTCTCCTTTTGAATAATCTTGAAAGGAAGGTTTTAAGTTTGCTTTTAATTCGCAACGATAATAGATAGTGTCTTGAAATTGTATAAGACTTAAGTTTTGAAATTTTGTCTTATCTACTGCTATTTCTATTGGATTTATTTTTATTTTATTGCGATTTAAAACAGGTTCATATATCATATTCTGAATTGGTTTAGCACTCCATTTTTTTGTTAAATGAAATGCACCGCTAAAAGCAAACCCAATGGTTAGTATTGAAAACCATAAACCTAGTTTTCGGTGATGAATACGGTTTTTATTTTCGGATGTAATTTGTATTTTTTTAAATGTTTTCCAAAAAAAACCGTAAATAAAAATTCCTGATAAAGCGGATAAGATAATGGTTCCTAAAAAGATAATCATAAAGGCTATTCGTATTTCATTGGTAGTAATAGCATCTAAAAAGGACCAATTATGAAAGGTATCAAAAAACCATATAAAGATTTGTCTAGACAAGGGATTAAAGGTTGCTAATTTACTGGATGTTGTTTCTACATATACTTGCATGTTGTCATTACGATCAAAAGTAATTTTGTAAACGGGTAGATATCTATTTACATATTTGTACTGATGGTCAAATTGGGTTAAATATTCTATTTTTGATATTTTGCTTTGATTATCATCTAAGAAATATTTTGCTAAATATTGTGCGTATTTTTCATCTCCTTGTTTCATTTTTTTACCATTGAGGGTATTAAAATAGGTTAAGGAATTATTCCGCAATTTTATTTGATAGAACCAATTATTGTTCATTTCGATAAAGCGACAATTCTTGAAGGTTGTAATTTTTTCTTTTTGTAAAATTTCTTGTAAAGAAACTTTTACTTTAGCTGGATCTATCGCTTTAGGTTCTATCCATTCATTTTTTATTTGGGGTTTAAAGAAGTGTGCCATAAAAGGGTGCATAATTCCAGATAAACACCATAATATAACGGGAATAAATGTTATATAGGCTAGTAACTTATGTCCTTTGTAAATACGTTGTTTTATTTTTTTCTTTATTTTTTGAATAATTGTTTTTATCATTATTTTATAAGGTTTTATGAGTTTACACTCAAAGTATTATTAAAATAGTGCTTATTAGCTTGATATTTTTTACATTTTTATCGGGTTTATAGAATTATAGGGATAAATTATATTGTATACCAAAAACAAAGGTTCTAGGTGCTGCTACGGTATAATTTGCAGAAGATTTGGATGAATTTCCTCTAGACACATTATAAGCATATAACTTATCTGTAAGATTTATGATATTTAAATAAGCTTCTATCCCTTTTATTTTGTATCCTATTCTTCCGTTTAGTACGTTGTAACCTTGATATTTTACGGTATTAATTTGGTCTTGAAAGAAGCTTGAAACATATTGCCATTCCGTTGATATCCTAAAGTTTGGTAACCATTTTGGATAGTAACTAAGTTCTGAATTTGTTATCCAACGTGGTGCGGATGGCATTTCTTTATCATTTAAATTTCTTATACCTTCTAAAGATTTTTCTGGAAACTCAAATTCTACAAATTTATGTTCTGAATAAGCTCCCCCTATTCTTATATTAACAGATTTTGAGATTTCATAGTTTAATCCTAATTCGATTCCTTTATGTGATGTTTTTCCTGCTGAACGATAATCTGTTGAGTTATCAACTAAACGTGTGTTGATTAATTCATTTTTACCTTCTATATAGTACAAAGAATAATCTATTTTTAATGTATTCTTTATCAATGATAGCCAGCCCCCTACTTCATAATTATAAAATAAAGCAGACTTTAGGTCGTAATTAAATTCTGCTGGAATTCCTGTTTTTCCTCCTGTTCCTGCTTTAATTTCAAAAATAGTAGAAACACTGGGAGGAGAAAAACCTTGTGCATAATTGGCATAAAAACCGAGTATTTTTAATGGATTATAGTTCATTCCTGCTTTAAAAGTAAATTGATTATAATCTTTAGCTCCATTTTTTTTGCTAATATCGTTGTAATATTCTAGATTCATTTTATCATATCGCCCTCCTAATGTCAGGGTTATATTTTTTACGGGCATGGTTTTTACTTGCGCGAAGACGGCATAATTATAAATAGTTCCATTGTATACTTTCAATCTTATATCTGGTCGTTCTGTAATAAATTCATATTGTGAAACAATTGTGGTACCTGGTTTTAGTATCGGTTTTAAGTCAATTTGATAAGCCTGATAATCAATAGGAGAACGATCAAATAAAATACCTCCTACGAGGGTTGTATTAAACCAATTCATTTTTTGGGTATGTTGCCCTAAAATACCATAACTGGTAAAATTATTGGCATTAATTTCTCCTTTAGCATTTTTTTTATCTTCTGACACTCTAATAGCATAAGAGGGATTTTGTCCTAATTGGTTATCTCGCATGAAAACAGTTAAGGAGCTCATGGCATCCTTATTCCAATTTAGTTCATAGGCTAACTTTGTACGTAAAGCGTTTGATTTACGGTAAGCAAAGTTAGTTTGACTTTGATAGGTTCTTTCATAAAAGTCTTGTTCATTTACACTGCCGCTCATTTGAGTATAATATTGCCCATAAAAAACAGTGGCAATAAGCTTATGATTAGGATTAAAAGTATAATCGAAACGTCCATTTATATTATATTTATCATAGTCTGAATAGGTCATCCAACCTTTTTTTTGAATGGTTGTTATACCTGCAATATGATATCCTAATTTACCTATAGTTCCTGAACCCATTGCTTGAAAACGATTAAAATTAAATTGATCTCCTTGATAACCTAATTTTAACTCTGGTTTGTTAGATGGTCTTTTGGAAATGAGATTAATTGCTCCTCCTACAGCTTCTGGCCCATATAGAGAAGAAACAGGTCCTTTGACTACTTCTATACTTTGAAGATTAAATTGATTAATTTCTAATAGTGCATTGTGATTAAATACACCTAAAGGACGAATAGGTAATCCATCTTCTAGATATAAAAAATAAGCATTTGTTGTCATGGGTTGTCTAATAGACATACTGTGTTGTTCATTTCCTAAATTGGTCATTAAAACACCTGATGTTTTATTAACTAACTCATATATAGCTGTTGCTTTAGTTTCTGCTATTTTTTTTTCTGTTAGCTTAGAAATAGCAACTGGTGTTTCTATTTTTTTTGTTTCTATTTTATTGGAAGTTACCACTACTTCTTCTATATGATGGATCTTTGTGGTATCTTGATTTTTTTTATTTTGTGCATACGTTGTAACCACTCCTAAAAGAGCGATGAATACTTTTATTATTTTCATTGGAAGATTATTATTATAACATACTTTTCTTATAAGCAGTCTGTTTTTCAGAAATAAAAATTACGTGTTTTATCGAACGTTAATAATCGTTTTGTCTTTGACCTAAAATTGCATTAAACAACCATTTAGAACCAAATTAATGGTTTGTTCTGGTAGTAATAGTGGACTGAAGTGATTATTGTTGGATAATCCCAAATGAAGTGTTAAACCTAAACGAAGCGAAGAGGTAAAGCAATTTTATTATGAATAAAATATAACTTTGAATCTAAAAAGCACGTTGTTTTTTATCTTAAATAGAGTAGAATACATCGGTGATAAAAATTTCCTTCTATTTTTTATCTATTTATTCTGTTCATTTTCATCAAAAAGTCTAACGTATAATCTGGGATAATTACACAATATGATACTTAAAAATGGGCATTATATTGTACATCATTCTTAAACGAAGGGGGATGAAAAATAAAATTTTCTTCTAAAAAATAATATAAGTTAATATACAAGGTTGTTGTTGTTTTAAAACTAAAAGTGGGGTTTAATAACGTTAGACCATTTAAATTGGGGTAAAAAAATAGGAGTTCTTGTTCTAATTTTATCTGTTTTGTATTTTTTTGAAGAGGTTTTTCTTCCTCTGATGTTTTTGCCATTTGTTTTTTTAAATAACATTTGCCATTACATCTTAATTCTGGTTTATTCTTATTTTCACACAATACAGTACTTACGTAATCATAATTTATGATATATGAAAACACAGGTACTACAGGACGTAATAAAAATGATAAAACAAATATTAGATAGGCAAATTTCATTTAATGTTTATGAAGATTTTTTTGTACGATATTTGAACTATTTTTTAATAAATATTGGATCGCTTAATGTTTTCATGAAATAAATTAGATTTAATTTTTCTTCTTCTGTTAAGGCAATTTTATTGTTTTTATTTTTTAGAATAGGATCTAAATTATCTGCATTTAAAACCCCATTATCAAAATAATCTAACACTTCTTTTAATGAAGTAAACTGTCCGAAGCTTCCATAAGGAGCGGTGTATTCTATATTTCTTAAAGAGGGTACTCGAAAGGCGTGTATATCTTCCTTTTTTCCTGTTACTCTAGCTCTACCTACCTCATCATTGTTGGGGTTTAGAGGGAATCCTATATTTCTAAATGTTTGATCTGTAAACAATTCTGAAGCATGACAATTAGCACATTTTTGTTGAAATATTTCATATCCTTTTTCTTCATTTGGGGTAAATGTTTGTTCTTTTTTCATGACTTTATCATATTTACTATTAGAAGATATTAGGGTATATTCATATTGTGCAATACTTTTAAATATTCTTTCTTGTGTTATTTTATCATCGCCATAGGCTTTTTTAAACAGATCTTGGTATTCTTTATCCTCTTGTATTTTTGTTATTATTTCTAGGATGGAAGATCCCATTTCTTCTTTTGTTATGATGGGTACTATAGGTTGATGTTCTAATTCTAGTTCATTTCCATCCCACATATAAAAATTCATAAAGGCCAAATTTTGAATAGGGGGTGTATTGCGTAATCCTATACGTCCTAGAATTCCGATTGCTTTTGTTTTTTTGTCTGTAAATGCGTTTTCTTGAATATGACACGTTGCACATGAAACAGAATTGTTACTACTCAATCTTTTTTCATTAAATAATTTTTCACCTAACTGTACGCCATATTTTGTAGGTTTATTATGAAGAAAAAAGCTATTTAATAGGGGAAAGTTCTTAGGGATTTGTATCAAAATTTCTGGGTTATCAAATTCCGAAACAGGAATGGGTTCTATATACACTTCTTTGTCCTTAGAACAGGAGTATAAAGTAAATAAAAGGATTAGAACTAAAGTTTTTAATTTCATATCAAAATAATAAAGAGAGGCTATCCCAAAAGAACTAACTAAATCTTTCGTTTATTGGTTCTTGTTTAATCTAAAATAATATTGTTCATAATATGTCTTTTATCTTTGTGAGCCAAATAAAACGATCATAATCTTTTGGGACACTTCTCAAACTAATATTTAATTTTGAACTTTGGTAGCAGAAAACATTCCCATAACATCCGTCGTACCATTTCCTCCTATATTGTTTACAAAACGCATCATTTGTACAGCTGAATGAATATTGGGGGTTGCATTGTTATCATCCCTATCATTCGTTATTAGAGTAATCTTGTCTGTACCGCTTAATAATTTATCAAAATCAGCATTTATGGTAATTTTAGGACTCATTTTCCCCACAATTGCTTGTATTGGAAGATTTAAAATAATATCTCTATAAGCATTCACTCCTTGAACAAAATTTTTATTAGGATCTTTTTTTCAGTACTTCCTGTATGAATTGAAAGATTGTTATTTGTATCACCGTAATAACCTTCAATTTTTACAAAACGGTAACCTGCACCCCATTCCCACATCATTTGTGTTTTATTTTCTCCGGCATTAGCAAAAAAGATGGGAAATTTTGTTTGATCTACTTTATTTAAATTACTTGGTACCCCTAATCCAAATTTAATCTGCTTATAATTACCATAAGGAATAGCAGATAAAACATAATTTAATGTTTCTGGTTTTGATTGATCTATTACTGTAGCTCCTAAATCTAAATTTGACACATTATAAGGTACTTCTGTTCCGTCTTCTTTTACGAATCTTATATTACTTACTACGTACTTTATTTCTTTAAAAAGATGTTTTTGATTGTTTACTGAAATATTAGTAGTAACAGTGGCAGAAGTAGGCTCTCCTAGTACAATGGGTGTTTTTTTAAACGTATTTTCAAAAACTAATGTTACGTTATTAGAGGAAGTGCTTGAATCAAGTATTTTTTGATCGTCATCTTTAGTACAAGATAAAAACAATAATGATGAGATAGTTAATAAATAATATTTTTTTAAATTTTTCATAATAATTAAAATGTTTGTTAAAAATTGATTTTTAATGAGATAAAAATATTTCGTCCCATTCTATTAATATTTCCCCAATCAGCATACGTACTATAATTTTCATTAAGTATGTTTTCTGCTCCTGTTTGTAATGTTATTTTGTATTTATCAAAAGGTATTGTATAATCTACAGAACTATTCCACAATAAGTATCTAGGTGTCCTATCTTCTCCATATAACGAACTGTAATGCACTTGATCAAGATCGCCGTTTATAGAGGTTCTTATTCCAAAATTACAATGTTTATATTGTATAGAGCTTAAATAAGTTAAGGGTCTAATAAATGGGAGATTAATTCCATTCTTGTCGATTCCTCTTGCGTAAGCTAATACTACTTCCCATCGGATATGTTCGTCTATATTATAAAAGGTATTAATAGCTATGTTATAAAGTTTTGCATAATCTAAGGAGGTATACCCTTTAACTCCTATAGATTGATAATTCATAGGACTTCCTATATTGAGGATTTCGCCAACAATATAGTTTTTAATATAAAAATAATTAATCTTGGCTTCTAGTCCTATCGTATTATTTTTATACCCTGAAGTTGCATTTACTTCATAGGAAATTTCATTTTTCAAGTCAGGATTTCCTATATAATCGTATCGATCAAAACTATTATAAATATAGTAGCCATATCCTTCTGAAATAGAAGGGGCTCTATGACCATATCCTGTTCCTACAGAGAAATGATATGCTTTTTTCTTGTATTGATAGTTTACATTAATACTAGGCAAAATTCTGCTTTTTTGTTGGGAACTATTTGGATAAAAAATTCGATTGAATTCTACATATTTAGAAAAATTATGATTAATACCTAAAGAAGCGCCAAAAGAAATTTGATGTTGTTCTAAAAAATCCCAAGAATTTTGCATAGCTAAACTTGCAAATTTTGTGGTTACCCAAGGCCAAGTATAAGCAAACATGGTTCTTTTACTTCGATCTTGAGGGTACATTCTCATTTCTGCAATGGATAAATTATTATACGCATTGAATTGTACTTCTGAAGAAAATTGATTTTTTTTCAAATTGATTTTAGAAATCAAACCATAGGTTGTACTCCATCCGAGGCATATCCATGTGAACTAAATTTTCAGGTCGAGTCGTATCATCCATATAATGTTCAATCGCATTAAAGTATACTTTAGTATCCCATACTTTAATTAATTTTTCATCAAAAAGTTGTTTATAAGCAGCGGATGTTATAAGGGTTCTTGAAAGAGATAAATCCATAGGTAAAGCGGGAAATCCTACATTTTTTGCTATATCAAAAACGGCATCTACTTTTAAAGATGAAAGGAGTCCTGTTTTATAAGCCATACCTAATGAGGAATTAAATTTGGTATATTGGGAGTGTTTTACTTCTCTATTGTTACCATCAAAATAATTCCCTGCTTCTCTATAGGCCATACTTCCATCCAAAACAAATTTATTATTGGTAAAAGCTATATTACCTAGGTTAAAAGACTGACGATTATTGGATTCAAATCCTCCTTGATAACTCCCTATTATTTTTGTTTTTTCAGTAAAAGAGCTACTTTTTCTAATTAAATTGATATTTCCCGCAATAGTAGATCCATGCAGTCCTCCTTGCTGTCCTGATTTTATATCAATCGTAGCTAAATTATTTATTTCTAAATAGGATGTAACGGGATCCATCTTATCTGTACAAGCTCCAAAAATGTGCATCCCATCAATCGTAATTGTGGAACGCTCACTACTCATATTATTTAATAATGGTTCCCAAGCATACGCCCCTCTCTTGATAAAAGAAATAGTATGAGAAGATGCTAAAAATTCATCTATTGAAACGGCTAATTTTAGGTCTGTTTCAATTTTCTTTTTTTCTGAATTTTCTTCAAATAAATTTCTTTCATTCTTTTTACAGAATCCTTACTGACTTCTATACTTTGTGCATTTGCAAAAGAACAAAGGGTAACAATTATTGGAAATACTATTTTTTTCATAAGATATTAGAATAGAATATCCATAAAAAGATCACTCTTGAATCCTTGAACTCCGGGCGTAAAGTCTTTCGGAACATTTGATCCTTTTATCAACTTTCCTTTGGTATCTAATAAGATCAAATTAAGCGTCCAATTGCCTGTCATTGTATAATTTACAACACCATGATAAAAACCATCTTGTTCTTGTGTTAAATCTTTATTATTAGGTGAAGAATGATTTCCCATAGAGGGTTCTGGCATCCTTGGATCTAATTTTAAAGTATAATCTTTAACTTCAGTAAAAGAGTATTGATTTGGGTTTAACATTGTTGGTTGATTATATCTATAAATCCCCGCAATCAGCTCATTTTCTGATACTTTAGGTTTTTTAGGACCTATTAAAGCTATATAATATTTTTCTCCATCATTCCCTATAAAAGTGGTCATATTCAGGTTTTTATTGTCTTGAGAAAAAACCGATATAGTTTGGGTACCACTTATCAATTGGTTATTAATTGTGATCTTAATATTTATTTGCCAAGCTCCTTTATCATTTTCATCTGTAAAAACAGAATATCCTGCAAAATATCCTTCTGCTGATTTATATTCCATATTAGATTGATGAGGACAAGATGATTTTGTATCATTTGTCGATATCATAATTGGTAAAAAGATACTGAAGTAGGAACAACTGCTTTATTTGTTTTTGAATCAATAACTTTTACACGAATCTCATTATATCCTTTATAAAAAGTTCCGTTTAATGATTCAATACAAATATTATAGTGCTCTACTTTTAAAGAAGTTACTTCTCTAAAGGCGGAATATTCAGTTACAACTGTTGCTATTTCTGCTTCATAATCTGTTTTTTCCAATGTACAAGAAGTGATTGTATATAGCAATACAACACTCCAATACTTCAGAAATTTCATAGTTTTTAGATAATTAATTTAAACAAAGTACGACAAGTCAATACTAATTGTATAGCTTGTTGTTATTAATGTAAATCAACACATTTAAAAATTACCTAAAAGATGGGAGGTTTAAGGATAAAGTGTTTGGTCAGAAGTTTATATAAATTTATATAACTATTGAATTGATGGATTAGTATATAAGTAGGTTTTATAAACTCAAACTGGAAAATGGTTTGACAAAATAAAAGTTCATATTGTTCTGAAAGAACATTTTTTTTGTCAGGTGTTGGTTTTTCACTTTCAGAGGCTTTTGCTAACTCTTTCATTAAGTGACATTTTCCATTACATTTTAATACGGGTTTATCTTTATTTACACATAACACTTTAGCTATGTAATCGTAATTTACGACATAGTCAATAACTGGCATTATAGGACGCAACAGTATCGAAAAAGCTAATATGATATATAATCCTTTCATTATTAAAGTACAAATGTATACAATTTACACGGGCATTACTAAATTTTTGCTTTTTACTTATATAAAGATTTTAATTTAAAAAAATTATTTAGAAAGGGAACACAACAAATGTCATTTAATCTTCATTAAATTCTTATGATATTTATCATTTTACGAATATTCTTTTTAGATTGTGAACTTTAAGAAATTGGCTACAGAAAAATTACAATTAAAAACCGCCCCATCTTATAAAACTTCCTAAAATTAGCATGGCAATGCCTATTAGTGTTACTAATATGATATGAACTGCCATTAAAATAATTTTTTCAGGAACTAACTTCGGAATAATAAATAATCGTGCATGAATAGCTAGAATTAGAGTTAATACGAGTAATAATAATTTCATTGATATTACTTTTTCGATATTAGATTCAAAAGAAAAGCAACTTGTAAAATTCACATTATATTGATAAGCCATTAACACTCCTGTTCCTACTAGAATTAATAAAGCGGGAAGCCCTATGGGTTCATACTGTTTTTCAAAATTTTTAATAATTTCAATATTTCTATTTTTTAATGCTTTTGGTAAATATCTAATAGATAAGATTAAATGCCCTCCTACCCAAATACTAGCGGCTAACAAATGAATTATTAGTAAAAAATGATGTATCATAATTATTTAATTTAAAGTTAGAGAGATTATTATAAGTCTTTGCTTTTAAATTTTTTTAATGAAATAACAAAAGGGATCAAAGCCCAAAAACCAAGGAGTAAAAATGAAATTATTAGCCCCCATGTCGTTCCAAAAAAATCTTTAAAAATAGCTCCTGTATAGCCCATCATGGCGGAAACATCTAAATGCAATAAAATTTGAATTCGAGCTAAATCTATTGGGCTAAATGCTGTAATTCCAACCATAGCATTTTCTATTGGATATTCTGAAAATTGGAATAATAAAAAAGAACCAATCCGTCAAATAGAACTGAAAAATATAACCATATCATGATTGCTAGTCCTATCCCTTTTGTTTTATCTCGAGTAAGGATTGTACTTAAAAAAGCGAGGGAAACAAAAATTATGGTTAGTAAGGTTCCTACAACTAACATCATCATTCCTACCCTATCAAATGAATTTATTAACAAAGGGATTCCTGCTCCTATAAAAAAGGCGATGACTAATGAAAATGATATTCCTAAGTATAGATGATACCAAATTTTTTCTCGTTTAATGGGTTGACTTAATAATAGTTCTATAAATTCTGTACTATTGTATAAATATATCGTTGCAAACAAAATGGATACAAGAGGAACTGTAAATAAAATGACATTTAAAATAGTTAAAATCCCTTTTGATGAATTATCTTCTAAGAAAAAGGAACTCCAACTTAAAATAGATAGGATAAGGGTATAAATTAAGACAATTTTATTCTTGTA
Organism: Flavobacterium davisii; assembly: GCF_019565505.1. Lineage (GTDB taxonomy): Bacteria > Bacteroidota > Bacteroidia > Flavobacteriales > Flavobacteriaceae > Flavobacterium > Flavobacterium davisii. The sequence continues at coordinate 2,543,403 of NZ_CP067378.1, read as the reverse complement.
AATATCTTTTATGATGATTTTTAGTAGTGAATTCATCTTTCTAATGTATAACGAACTTTTTGTTGTCTTGATTTTGTTTTAGAATTTTTGCAATAGCTTTGCTCATTTTTTCTTCCTTTGTCTGATTTTTTAATTCATTCATGCTATTATGAAATTGTATTTTTCCTTCTTGCATAAAAATGATGTGTGTAATTAAATCATCTAACTCGCTTAATATATGGGAAGTTATGATAATCAATTTTCCCTTTTCTTTTTCTTTCATGATTTTTTCTTTTAGTATTTCAGATGCTAAAGGATCTAAACCTGCTGTTGGTTCGTCTAAAATTAGAATATCAGGATTAAATAAAAAGGCTAAAACAGCACTTACTTTTTGTGTAGTTCCACCTGACAATGTGTTCATTGGTTTATCAAATATTGTTTGAAGTTTAAAAGAATGAAGTAATTCTTCATCTAATTTTTCTTTTGAATTTCTTAGTTGTTTTATCATTTTTATAACTTCAGATATGGTTAATCCTTCTGGATATTTCCCTATTTGTGGCATATAACCTATCTTATTTCGATATAAAAAATCTTTTTGTATGGATTTATTATTTACAAGAATAGTTCCTGAATCAGGTATAACCATTCCTAATATTGATTTAATTAAAGTTGTTTTTCCACAACCATTAGGTCCTATGAGTGCTACACAATTTCTTCTTTCTAATGTTACAGATATGTCTTTTAATACTTCTAATTTTCCAAATTTTTTATTACAATTACGAATTACAATCATAAGGGCAAAGATTTTATTAAAGGTTTTTTATCAACGAAATTATCAGGTGTAATAGTTGGTATAACTTTTTCTGACTTATCTAAAAGAGTAATCATAAAACTTCTATACAAGAGCATTACTGATGGTGTATTTTCTGTTAAAACAGCAAATAAGCTTAATGGATGATAGGGTATGTCTCCTAAACCATCTTTATTAATATCATATCCTTCATATTGATCCCAATAATTTTTATCGAACGTGTTTAGTATTAAACTTCCATTGGTACTGACATCGAAGGTGTTTTTAATAAAATTATTATTGGTTATCATATTATCCATACAACTGGCTTGAATTTTCATTCCCCAGCCATTATCTCTAAATTGATTTTTTTCTACTAGAATTCGAGAAGTTCCTTCCATATAAATACCAGAAGTATTACTAACAAACTTATTATTATATATATAACTATCTGATATTTCTTTTAACAATAATCCGTAAGCGGAATCACCCCAATTTTCTTCAAAATAATTATTAATCATTTTGACGTTTTTAGTAAACATTACGGCTACTCCTGCTCCATTATTTTTAAAAATATTTGTTATATAAGCATCATCATTAGAAAACATAAAGTGCAATCCATAACGAATGTTGTTGTTTGAAATATTCCTCCAAATAACAGAATTTGTTACAAATTCAAAATAGATACCATCTCTATGACCTTGTATTGTATTACCTATAATTCTTAAATTTTCACTTTTCCAACAATGAATACCATTTCCTATAAGTTGTTCTTCTTTTCCGTAAGCTTTTATTTTATTATTTTTAATTTGGCAATTTTTTCCATTTTGAATATAAATACCAAAAAAATTATTATCTAAAATGTTATTTTCTATTGTAACATTTTCTTGATCATATACTCTGATTCCGCAAGGATCTTTGAGTGCTGCAAAGCCAGAATTAATGATCTTAAATCCTTTTATAACTACATTATTAGCATTAATTGAAAATATTTCAAATTTATTTTCTCCGTCAATTACAGGGAAGTCTTTCCCTATCAAAACAATTCTTTTTGTGATAAGGATATTTCCTTCTCGATATAGTTTTTTAGGAACTATAATGGTATCATTATCAATACTTTTTTCTATCGCTTTTTTAATGGAATGATTGACTATAATTGTTTTTGCTAAAGAATTTTGCAAACAAATCAGAGCTAAAACCACACATATTTTCATCTGTATAGTTGAGCTAATTCGTTCCAATTTAATATAACTGTATGGCATTTTTCTTGATATTTTTTGCTTTTCTTTAAATTTGAGAAACAGGCTATATTACCATTCATAGGGCTTTTAAAATCTTCATGTTTTATAAAAAAGGCAGTCTCGGCAGATATCATATTATTATTTGAATAATCTGACACATAGATTTTTTTTATTTTTATATCTGTTTCATTTAAATATTGAAACAAGCAAGATAGATCATCAAATTTATAGCATCTTCCTTTATTTGTAATTATTTCATTGGAAAACTGAGGACTTGAAATAATCATTTTACAAAATTCGCATGAATCTACATTTAACTTTATGGGTTTTGGTTTATCAGAACCACATGAAAGAAAGAAAACAAAATTCAAACACAATAAAATCTTATATCTTAACATGGGCATATTTTTCTTTAATAATAATCAATAACAGTAAAAATCCAATCGTTATTAACATCCAGCCTCCTGCATCTGGAATAGAATAGGCTCCAAAATTTAACAGTTGTTTATATCCTATCAATGGTGGTTGATAAACCATTCCGGTACTTTTATTGCTGCATTAGGATCTAAATTATGCCCATATTCATAATTCCAACGATAAAAATCTATTGCTGATACAATAACGAATAAAAAATAAAGGGCTAAAAAGGATTGTACGTATTTTATTTTATTTAAAAATGGTAATAGCAATGTAAAAAGTCCAAAACCTAGCATAATATAAGTAAGGATAGAAAATTCAAAAAAGTTTTCTGTATGAAGGGTTGCCATTCCTATATAGTGATTTAAACCGTTTATTATATCTACATCTCCCCCTATTTTATGAGTATATAATCTTAATACTAATCCTTCTGGATATTGAGGTGCATCCAATTGTATTTGCCATAATGGAAAGAAAACGGATAAGATAAAGAGTCCTGATACCGTTATTAGGAGTACTTTTGATACGAATGATAATTTTTGATTTTTCATTCTAAAAAATATTAAGGTAATAATACAAACTGTCTAAAGGAATAGACTTTAATTGTTAAATTCTATAAACTTAGACAGTCTTGTATGTTTTATTATTTTGTATTAGGTAAATTGGTTCCTAAACTATAAGTTACAGGTACTTTACTATTTGCAGGAGATACTCTAACATAACCTTGCATTTCTTGATGTAAAGCACTACAAAAATCAGTACAATACATTGGGTAAATTCCTACTTTTTTAGGAATCCACTTTAAAGTAGTCGTTTCACCGGGCATAATAAGTAATTCTCCATTATCAACTCCTTTTATTGCAAAACCATGTGGGACATCCCAATCTTGTTCTAAGTTTGTAACATGAAAATAAACCTCATCTCCTAGTTTTATTCCTTCAATATTATCGGGAGCAAAATGCGATCTGATAGAAGTCATATACACATGAACGACATTTCCTTTTTTTACAACTTTAGCTTCTTTTTCTCCTTTTGTAACAAAAGGATGATTATTATCTGCCATTTTATAGAACTTCAATTGTCCATTATTCCTAATTAAATCTGCTGGTGCTGCTTGGGCATAATGCGGTTCTCCTATTGTAGGAAAATCTAGAATCATTTGCATTTTATCTCCACTAATATCAAAAATTTGAGCAGATTGAGCTAATTCAGGACCTGTTGGGAGGTATCTATCTTTTGTAATTTTATTATAGGCTATTAAATATTTACCAAACGGTTTTTTACTATCTCCTCCAGGAATACACAAATGACCGACAGAGTAATAGGTAGGCACTCTATCTAATATTTTTAATGTTTTCAAGTCCCATTTTACTACTTCTGATGATACGAAAAATGTGGTATAAGCATTTTCTCTACCATCAAACTCTGTATGCAAAGGACCTAATCCTGGTTTTTGTACTTCTCCGTGTAGAGCGGCTTGGTACTTCAGTACATTTATTCCTTCAAAATTTCCTTCAAAATTTTTATTATTGATAGCATTTATTATTTTATCAAAACTAAATACAGGTACTAATGCAGCTAATTTTCCTGAACCGACAATATACTCTCCAGAAGGATCAACATCACAACCATGAGGCGATTTAGGACAAGGAATCATGTAACAAATATCTTTTAGTTCTGTTGCATCTAAAACCATAACTTCATTTTTAATCACTGAAGTAGCTGAATGTGTCTTTTCATGCCATTTATTATGAGCATATTTTACACTTTGTTTCTTGGCTTTTCCTGCCTTTAGATATTCTTCTGCTTTTTTCCAATTTACTGCCATTATGAAGTCTTTATCTTTTTGCGAAGCATTAACTTCTAATAGTGTATTAGCTTGTTCTGTATTGTAACAAGAAAAGAAAAACCAACCATGAGATTTACCTTTACCAGCATGAGATAGGTCAAAATTTACACTGGTGTTACAATTTGAAAAGCCAGATCCATTTCGCCTTCCTTACCTACTTTAACAAAACTTATATGTCCTTTAAAATTTCTCTTAAAAGTATTAATCTCAACATCACCATTTGCATAATCTGCTGGCACACTAAATCGTGTTCCTGCTACTACATATTCTGTGTTTTCGGTAATAAAGGGAGACGAGTGATTTCCTCCTGAATTTGGTAATTCAATTATTTCTGTTGTTTTAAAGGTTTTTAAATCAATACGGGCAATACGGGGTGTATTATTAGCGTTACCAAAAACCCAACGTCCATCAACTTCACCGTTTGTTTGTGATAATTCGGTATGATGCAAATCGTCCCAAGGAACGAATCCATTAGAAGTGTTTAACATCGGTTTGGTTTCTTCACTATATCCCCATCCTTTTTCAGGATCTACTGAAAATACGGGGATGACTCTAAACAATCGTCCACTTGGTAATCCATAAACGCTTAACTGTCCACTAAATCCTCCTGAAACAAAGTTGTAAAATTCATCGTATTTACCGGGTGCCACATAGGATTTTTGAGCAGCATCGCCACTTACAGCGTCAACTGAACTTTTAGGTTTACAAGAAAAAATGCTTCCTGCTACTAAAATGAATAATCCTAGTTTTGAAATATTCGCATCCATAATTCGCTTTATTTAACGCCATCATTTTTACGCATATATTCTAAAATATTTCTAGCGTCATCATCTGTCAGCCCTTGATTAGGCATTCTTACTAAACAAATTTCTAACTGTGCCTGAAGTTCAGGATCTTTATCAATCATCGGATCTGGATTGGTTATAAAATTCATGATCCATTCTGGTTTTCTCCTTTCTGTTACGCCTTTCCAACCGGGTCCTACTAATTTTTCATCTGTAATTTTATGACAAGAAATACATTTAACCGCAGAAACTTTTTCTCCTTCGGTTGCTTTTTTAAGATCCAATGCTCCTAATTCAATCTTATCAAATTTTCCTTCTCCTCTATTAGGATCGTATGATGAGGCATCTGAATCGGATCCTTCTTTAACTACTTGTTTTTCTGTTGGTTTTGAAAAATCGTCTACTTTCCCTTCTTTCTTACCACATGAAAATAGTATTGTTAAACCTAACATGATTAATGAAATTCGTTTCATAATTTTTCATTATTTATAATTATTATACAAATTTCTTACGAAGATATCTTATCTCTTATGACTCTGATCATAAAAAAGATAATTGAATCTTTGTATACTAAAAAAGCGCGATGATATCACCGCGCTTTTTTAGTATATAAAACTATTTTTTATAATTTTTTTGAAACTTTATCAATGGCTTGAATTGTAAAATCTAAATCTTGATATGTTAAAGCATCTGTTATAAACCATGTTTCATAGGCTGATGGGGCAATGTAAATGCCTTCTTGTACTAATCCATGAAAGAAATCTTTAAAATACTGATTATCTCCCTTTTTAGAGGTTTCAAAATCAACTACCTCAGCCTCATCAAAATGAACTGAAATCATAGATCCTACACGGTTAATTGTATAAGGGATATTATTTTTAGTTAACACCTCTCGAATTCCTTTTTCTAAATAAGCTGTTTTTTGATCTAAACGATTAAATATTTCAGGATCTTCATTTAATGCTTCTAACATAGCTAATCCAGCTGCCATAGCTAAAGGGTTTCCGGATAGCGTACCTGCTTGATAAACAGGACCTAGCGGTGCTAAATAATTCATAATCTCGTTTCTTGCTGCAAAAGCACCTACTGGTAGTCCACCGCCTATTACTTTACCAAAACAAACAATATCAGCTTTGATATTAAATAATTCTTGTGCTCCCCCTTTTGCTAAACGAAATCCTGTCATTACTTCATCAAAAATTAATAAAGTACCATGAAGGTCACAAGCTTCTCTTAATGCTTGTAAAAAACCTTCTTTAGGAGGAACACATCCCATATTTCCTGCAACTGGTTCTATAATAATAGCAGCTACTTGATCCTTATTGGCTTCTAATAAAGTTTTTACATTATCAATATCATTATAATTTGCTAATAAAGTATCTTTAGCTGTTCCTTGCGTTACTCCCGGGCTATTAGGTGAACCAAAAGTAATAGCTCCACTGCCTGCCTGAATTAAAAACGAATCGGAATGCCCATGATAACAACCCGCAAATTTAATTATTTTGTCACGATTTGTAAAACCTCTTGCTAAACGAATGGCACTCATACAAGCCTCTGTCCCAGAATTAACAAATCGAATTTTATCAATATTAGGTACCATAGAAACGGCTCGTTTTGCTATTTGCGTTTCTAATTCGGTAGGCATTCCAAAAGAAGTACCTTTTTGGGCTTTTTCTATTACGGCTTTTACTACGGGTTCATAAGCATGTCCCAAAATCATAGGCCCCCAAGAGTTGATATAATCGATTAAACGATTACCATCTTCGTCATATAAATAAGCCCCTTTGGCCTCTTTTACAAAAATAGGGGTTCCCCCTACATACTTAAAAGCGCGTACAGGTGAATTAACTCCTCCTGGAATAACCTCTGCCGCTTCCTGAAATAACTGACTGCTTCTTTGATAAATCATTTTGTTCCTAATGTTTATATCTAGCCCCGACGAAAAGGACGTTCTGTAATTATGTAATGATTAGATCAAGTTTAAATTAATTAATACTCATAATGTCATACACGTCATACAACGGGAAACTACGTTTAAAAAATAGTCCTAAAAAGGACTCTTAAAAGATTATTAATGTTTGTCCAACAGCAATTGCATTATCTATTAGATTGTTTTTTTGCCGAATTTGTTCTACTGTTGTACTGTATTTTCTAGAAATAGCATATAAGGTTTCTCCTTGCATTACGGTATGCGTAGTTCCTTTAATAGGCATTTCTATTATTGGATCGGATTTTGTTAAAACTTTTACTGTATCCTTTACTTCAGATATTAATTCTTTTGATGTAGGTGCTTTAACTACTGTTTTTGTTTCTTTTTCTATAATGTCTGTTTTAGGTGAAGGAATAAAAACAAAACCTAACACCTTAGAATCATATTCATGAAGTTTATAACGTTCTATAATAGATATGAGTTTTTCTGGATATTTAGGATCAGTTGCATATCCTGATTTTTTTAATCCATACGCCCATCCTTTATAATCATAGGGATCCAGCTTAAATAAAGGGGCATACCAAGAACGAGAAGTTAAGAATAATGAATGGTCACGATAGGAATGAGTTGGATCATCATATTTCCTAAAACATTCCTGCTCAGCATCATCATCATAACGTACATATTCGCCTGCCCATTCCTTATGACATTTAATTCCAAAATGATTATTAGCGGTACGACAAAGAGTACCTGTTCCTGCACCTGACTCTAAGATACCTTGTGCTAAGGTAATACTGGCTGGCACTTTATGTTGTTTCATATTATTCATAGCTACATCTTTAAATTGCATAACATAACTATTGACGATCTCAGGGGTAACTTTCACTTTTGATGTTGCTACCAATTCCTCAGATTTAGCAGAATTTTGATCTTTTACTATTTCTTTTCCTAACTGATTACCTTTATTTTGTGGAGAAGTATGTACTACTTTTTTAGTAGTTTGAATCTTCGGTTTAGAAGTTCCACAACTAACTAAAAAGACCATTAAAAGGGGATATAATATTTTTTTCATGAAGCAACTTTATTTAATACTTTTAGCTATATAATTCAAACGAACTCTTTTAAAATTTATTTTTCTTTAAAAAAAACTCATTGATACTTAAAACATATAAGCCAATACTTTTATACACTCATTTTTTAGATAATCTATTTTCCTTATAAAAGTAAAACTCAAAATTATTCATTTTTTAAACTATTTGCATAATGAATCAATGTTTTATTTTTTTTTGCTAGTAATTGATTCATTCCTTCTATACCTTGTAAGCCTCCTGTATGAATTGTCAAAATTTTTGTTCCTGACTTAAAATAACCTTTATGAATCATATCTATTATACCAAACATCATTTTTCCTGTATAAATCGGATCTAGAGGTATAGCTGTTTGAATGTAAAAATCATTGATAAAATGAATCAATTCCTCTGTCACTTTTCCATATCCTCCAAAATGATAGTCGTTTATCATATCCCATTGCTTTCTATTTTGTACCCATGACTGAACTTCCTCTTTTAAAAAACTATTTTTTAAAGCAGGAAAACCTAATATTTTCTGATGAGATAAAGCACTATTGATTATTCCAGAAATAGTACCTCCGGTTCCTACTGCTGTGCCGATATAATCATAAACTTCATCTGATTTAGTAAGAATTTCACAACATCCTTGAACTGCCAATTTATTAGTCCCTCCTTCTGGCAGCCAATAACAACTACCATATTTAGACTGTATCTTAGTTTTCAATTCTATACTTTCTTTATCTCTATATTGTTCTCTTGTAACAAACTCAAATTTCATTCCGCATTTTTGAGCAAACCGTAAGGTAGGATTATGATCTACTTCCTTCCAAAGCTCTTCTCCTCTAATTACTCCTACACAATTTATCCCTTTTTCTTGACAAGCAAAAGCAGTAGCCGCAATATGATTAGAAAAAGCACCTCCAAATGTTACTAATGTATCATAATGATTATTTTCTAAATAATGTAAATTATACTTAAGTTTTCGGTATTTATTTCCTGAGATAAAGGGATGAATTTGATCCTCACGCTTAATAAAAAGCGTGATTTTTTCGGGTAACGAAATATCTATTTTTTGAATTGAACTTTTCACTTGGTAAAGGTATATATTTTTAAAAATTAAGCAATTAGACTATTTGATTTAAAAAAAGTGTAAGAAATTTTATATAAAAAAAATGTCTTATTAAAAAAACTATCTCAAAATCAAATATTTAAACAAAGACTAGTATTCATAAAGCTTTTCAAAGGAAGAAGTAGAAAAAAAATTAAACAAAAAAGAAAATCGTTTGTAGAAAAAAATCGACAAAAGCCATTTTGTATTTAAATAAATTGGATTTTATTACAACAACCTATAATTTTACTTCCTGAACGACGTATAATATACGTAAATATCTCCAAAAAAACAAATATTTATGAAAGAATTTTACTCTGCAAAGAAAAGATATTTTTTTCTTACATTATTTTTAATTCTGTTTATAAATGGAATTAAAGCTCAGGTATCATCTTATACTTTTTCGGAAAGTAATGGAACTTATAATTCGATATCAGGTACAGTTGCAATAAATTCAGGATGGGATGAAAATGTAGCTACAAACATCCCTATAGGTTTTTCTTTTAGCTTTAATAATTTAAGCTACACTACTTGTAGTATTAGCAGTAATGGTTTTATTACTTTTGGTAAAACAAATCCTACTGAATCTTTATACAATCCTATATCATCATCAACTGCTTATAGCGGCGCTATCAGTGCGATTGGAACCGATATGGCCGATTCAGGAGCAAAAGCAATAACCTATTCTACAACAGGAACTGCTCCTAATAGAATTTTTACTATTCAATGGGATGATGCTAAAAGATATACTAAAAATGGAACTTTTGATTTTCAAATAAAATTATATGAAACCACTAACGTTGTTTCAATTATCTATGGATTTTGTTCGCCAGTTGGTCTAAGCTCAACTGACAACATAAATGTTGAAGTTGGATTAAGAGGTGCTACCAATACGGACTTTAATAATCGAAGTAAAACAACTCATTCTAATTGGGCTTTAACAACCACAAAAGGAACCGTAAACACCAACACTTGTACAACAAATAACTCAAGTACTCCATCTAATGGTTTGACTTTTACTTGGACTCCTATTTCTTTAACACCCTGTTCTACCCCTACAACACAACCTTCTAATTTAGTTCTAGCACCAGACAGCACAACAGTAATTGGAAATTTCACAGCAGCAAGTCCTTCCCCTAATAGTTATTTGGTTATACGTTCTAGCACAAACATTAAACCTGATGTAGCAAATGGAACTGTATACACAATAGGATCTACTCAATTAGGCTCAAATTATACAATAGTAAATACTAATTCTAATACCTCTTTTAACGATAGCGGATTGACACCTAATACAACCTATTATTATTATATTTATTCTTATAACAATACTAATTGTTCCGGAGGTCCTAAATACAATACGCTAAATCCTTTATCGGCAAACGTAACTACTAATTTTACATACTGTATCCCTTCTTCTAATAATAATACTCGATACATAAATAGCTTAGAATCTGTAGGTACTGTAACAACATACGCTAATAACAATACTGGTTACTCTACAAATGGTTACGGTAATTACAAACATATCAACCTATTTACACAAGTACAAGGAGGTGGTGTAAACCTATTGGCTACCCTACCAGATAAACCATATAGCCAACATATAAGAATTTGGATTGATTGGGATGTCAAAAATGGTATTTTTGATACTAATGAATTAGTTTATACTACTGGTGGTACGAAAACAGAACTAAAAAATACACTTGGTTTTAAGATCCCTAGTACGATACCAGCTGGGACTTATATTCTTAGAATTAAAACTTTTTCATCTAATTTTGTAGATCCTTGTGGAAATTATGACGATGGAGAAACAGAAGATTATACTATAACAATATTACCTTACTGTGTTGCTAAAATTAGTGCTGCTACATCAGGAAGTAATTGCGGACCAGGAACTATTACCTTACAAGCATACGGAACAAGCAATATTACTGAATTTAGATGGTATGATTCAGTAACTAATGTTCTTGCAGGAACTAGTCCTAGCATAATTGTTTCTGGACAAGCTACTACTACTTGGACAACTCCTTTTTTAAACACAAGTAAAATATATAATGTTAAGGGCTACAATGGAAGCTGCCAAAGTTTTTATAATACTTATGTAAATGCTGAAATAAAATCAACAACAGACATTAATTTAAATGCTTCAGCTCCTAGCATTTGTGGCGAAAATTCCCAAGTAAAAATTACAGCATCTGTTGGAGAAACTAAAATTAATTTATTAACCGAAACATTTTCTGAAGCTGATATTTCAGACACTAATTTTCTTGTAACGCAAACACTTAGTAAATCCTTTTCTAATGCTACTTGGAAATTATATGAAAGTCCATCAGTACCTATCAATACTACTGTCTTTAAACCTGCTATTAGTTCAGGAAATGCTGACGATAGATTTGCCTTAACCACCTCTGATTATTCTGAACTTAGAATGACTAGCAGAATGACAACCAAAAGTACTGTTTCGACGGTTGGGTGTAGTAGTGCTACCTTAACATTTAGACATTACTACTCTGATTTTGACAATACAGATACGGCAACTATTTTCTATTCGACACTTGCTTCACCTGATCCTACCAATAGTTCTCATTGGACACAATTAGTACAATATAATTCTGATCAAGGATTAGCGCATTCTTTTGCATCTGCTAGTTATCCATTACCTATTGATGTTGAAAAATTATCCATCAAATTTGAATATAAAGGTACTTGGGCTGAGGGTTGGGCTATTGATGATGTTTATATAAATGCAACAAAACCTTTTATTCCTAATTATTTATGGAGCAATACATCAGGTATAATATATATTGATACAAACAACGACAACATAGGAGACACTCTTTACACAAATCAAAATGTAAGCAGCGTTTATTTTGCTCCAAGTGGTTCTTCTATAGAATTACCTTCTTGGTCAACATCTGTACAATCATTAACGCCTAATGGATGCCTATCTACTGTTCCTATTTCTATTACAAATGGTACACGTACATGGAAAGGAACCATAAACAACCGTTGGGATATAGCAGAAAACTGGGCTCCCGCTGTTATTCCTGATTCTAATACTTGCGTAATTATTCCTAGTACAGCAAAAATTATCGGTACTGGATACACTGGATATGGAAAAAATCTAACAGTTAAATCAACAGGAAATTTAGAATTACAGGCCAATAATAATTTAATTATTACAGACTGGATGGATATAAAAAGTGGAGGTGTTTTCAATGTTCGTAACAATGCCAATTTTGTTCAAAGAAATGACACTCCTTCCTCTTCTAATACTATTTCAGGAACCTTTACTATGGACAGGACTGCAACTGGATTAAAGCTATTTGATTATATTTATTGGTCTTCTCCCGTAAATAATTTCCCTATTACAAGTGTATCTCCAAGTACTCCAACTAACAAAATTTATCATTGGGTAACAACTCACCCAAATCCTAATGGTTTTGGTTTTGGCAACTGGTTTAATACAACTGAGAATATGCAAGCAGGAAAAGGTTATATTGTTAGAGTAGCTAATAACAACCCTACATTCTCAACTACTTTTACAGGAGCACCAGCAAACGGTATCGTTACTAAAACTATTACAAGAGGTCCTTATACAGGAAGCGACTATAAAGGAGCTACTGGAAATTTCATAACCAATTTGGATGATAACCTAAATTTAATTGGAAATCCATATCCTTCTGCTATAGATGCTATTAAATTTTTGACCGAAAACCAATCATTATTAGAAGGCGGAATTCAAATTTGGACACATAGAGGAACAATATCAAAAAATAACGCTTCTCCATATTACCAAAATTTTTCCAATAACTATTCCTCTAGTGATTATTTAACCTACACCAAATTAGGATCTAGCTCAGGAAGTAGTACAGGAGCTGACACAGGTTTTAACGGAAAAATAGCTGCTGGACAAGGATTTTTAGTAAAAATGAAAGATGGTAATGCTCTAACAAATAATATCATTTTTAAAAACAATATGCGTTTTGATGATTCAAACAATGCTTATAACAACAGCCAATTCTATAGAACAACGAATAACCAAAAAGAAAGTCAACCTGATCGAATTTGGATCGATTTGGTTGACAGTGTATCAAGTAGCAGCACTTTTTTAATTGGTTATGCAGAAGGTGCCACAGCAGAACAAGATTTTCTTTTTGATGCTAAAACAGATTATGAAGCTCCTCTAAAAGCTTTTTCAATACTAAATGATGATGCCTTCATCATTCAAGGAAAAGGAATTTTTGACATAAATGATAAATTTAGTATAGGATATCAAGTACCCACAAATGGCCATTATAAATTTGCTATATCAGAAGTAGATGGCTTATTTAAATCTACCAATCAAAAAATATATCTTGAAGATTTATTAACAAATACTACGCATGATTTAACCACAAGCCCTTACGCATTCACAAGTGAAAAAGGTCTATTTAAAGGACGCTTTATAATTAAATATGCTAAAGAAACATTATCCAACCATGATGTAGAATACGACAATAGCGTAATTATTCATGGAACAGATGAATTACACATTAAATCAGAGTTATTTAATTTAAAAAATATTGAAATTTATGATCTTTTAGGGAAAACTCTATTTCAATCAAAAGACATCAATCAAAAAGATACTTTACTTAATCTAAAAAATACTCAAAATGTAGTATTAGTAAAAATAACTCTTGAAAATGGTGCAATAGTAACGAAAAAGATCATTTACTAAAGATATTTTAAAAATGCCCAAAAGGACCTCTTCTTTAAATAGTCGAGGTCTTTTTCTTTCTTATAAGCTTCTCTCTCAAACGATATATTATAGTACGCTTTATGTTGATTCCTAAATTGTAACAATCGAAACAAATATTCTAATCCATACCAAACAAAAAATAACACAATCAACATCTCTTTTTGTTGACGAATATGAATACTTTCATGGTTTATAAAATATACATCTTCTTTATTCTTTTCATCCCTTATAAAAACAAATGGAAAAAAAGTAATTCCATGAAATCCTCTAGGTGTTAAATATTTAGATACTATAAAAAACATATACACAAAATTGATAAATTTGCGCACATGAACAATGATTTAAATCCAAATAATTTAAAAGAAGGAGAAGATTTCTATTACACTTCTCAAGGATATAAATGCTTTACAGAAAAATACCATTTAAAACGAGGCTATTGTTGTAAAAGCGGATGTAGACACTGCCCTTACGGATTTGATAAAAAAACCGGAGTTATAAAAAAATGAATAATTTTTAGTACTAATGTAGTATTCTAAAAGTTTAAAAAACATATCATAAATATTGCTTATTGCTTACAGCATAAAGCTTAAAGCTTAACAAAATGACATTTCAAGAACAAATAACACAAGGTATTCCTACCGTTTTACCACAGCCAAAAACGTATGAATCACAAATTAATCACGCCCCAAAGCGTAAAGAAATATTAACAGATGAAGAGAAAAAATTAGCCTTAAAAAATGCTCTTCGTTATTTCCCTCCTAATCAGCATGCTGAACTCATTCCTGAGTTCAAAGAAGAATTAGAAAAATACGGTCGTATTTACATGTATCGCTTACGCCCTGATTATGAAATGAAAGCTAGACCCATTACGGACTACCCCGGCAAAAGCTTACAAGCTAAAGCCATTATGCTCATGATTCAAAACAATCTAGACTATGCCGTAGCACAACATCCACATGAATTAATAACATACGGAGGTAATGGAGGTGTTTTTAGTAACTGGGCACAATATAGACTCACGATGAAATATTTAACTGAAATGACTGATGAACAAACACTAGTCATGTATTCAGGTCATCCTATGGGTTTATTTCCTTCCCATAAAGAGGCCCCCAGAGTAGTCGTTACAAATGGCATGATGATCCCTAATTACTCTAAACCAGATGATTGGGAACGTTTCAATGCTTTAGGAGTAACTCAATATGGTCAAATGACCGCTGGAAGTTATATGTACATTGGACCTCAAGGAATTGTTCACGGAACAACCATTACTGTACTAAACGGATTTAGAAAAATCAAAAAAAATCCAAGTGGAGGTTTATTCGTTACTTCTGGACTAGGAGGAATGAGTGGTGCACAACCAAAAGCAGGAACTATTGCAGGATGTATAACCGTTTGTGCAGAAGTAAATCCTAAAATAACCAAAATACGTCATGAACAAGGCTGGATTCATGAAATACACGAGGATATGAGCAGTTTAATTGCTCGAGTTAAAAAAGCATTAGAAACAAAAGAAATAGTTTCTTTAGCCTATTTAGGTAATGTGGTAGACGTATGGGAACGTTTTCACCAAGAAAATCTATTTATTGATTTAGGTTCAGACCAAACATCATTACATAATCCTTGGGCAGGAGGCTATTATCCTGTCGGTATTTCATTTGAAGAAGCTAATGAAATGATGGCTAACAACCCCGAACAGTTTAAAACAGAAGTTCAAAGAACACTAAGACGCCATGCAGAAGCTATAAATAAGCACACAGAAAAAGGAACTTATTTCTTTGATTATGGAAATGCTTTTCTATTAGAAGCCTCTCGAGCAGGTGCCAATGTCATGGCCGAAAAACCAACTTTAGGTAGAGAATTTAGATACCCTTCTTATGTTCAAGACATAATGGGACCTATGTGTTTTGATTATGGTTTTGGTCCTTTCCGTTGGGTATGTACATCTGGTAAGCCAGAAGATTTACAAAAAACAGACAATATTGCTTGCCAAGTTTTAGAAGAAATGATGAAAAAATCGCCAGAAGAAATTCAGCAACAAATGGCCGATAACATTCAATGGATTAAAGGAGCGCAACAAAACAAATTAGTTGTTGGATCCCAAGCTCGTATTTTATATGCCGATGCTGAAGGTCGAACTAAAATTGCACAAGCGTTTAACAATGCTATTAATAAAGGAGAAATTGGACCGATAGTTTTGGGACGTGATCACCACGATGTTTCTGGTACCGATTCACCATATCGTGAAACTTCCAATATATACGATGGCTCTCGTTTTACCTCTGATATGGCAATTCATAACGTTATAGGAGACAGTTTTCGCGGTGCTACTTGGGTTTCTATACACAATGGTGGTGGCGTAGGCTGGGGAGAAGTAATAAATGGCGGTTTTGGTATGCTATTAGACGGTTCAGCAGACAGTGAAAGACGATTAAAATCAATGCTTTTCTGGGATGTAAACAACGGTATTTCACGAAGAAGTTGGGCACGAAATGAAGGGGCTATTTTTGCAATTAAACGAGCTATGGAACAAGAACCTTTACTAAAGGTCACGTTACCCAATTTAGTTGACGAAACATTACTCTAAAATTACCATTTGCTTTGGTCTATTTTTTTGTTATAACTTTATAGAACCCTTTTAAATTTTCAATACTATGAAAACGATAAGACTACTAACACTATTTAGCTTGCTCATGCTTACAGCATGCAGTTCAGTGTATGTAAATACTGATTATGACAAGAGAGCACGTTTTGATCAATATAAAACTTTTGCCTATCTGAAAAGCGGAATTGACAAAGCCGAAATATCTGATTTAGATAAAAAAAGAATCCTTTACGCCTTAGACGAAACTCTAACAGAAAAAGGATTTTCTAAATCCGAAAATGCAGATATACTAATCAGTTTTTTCACCAAGGAAAAAGAACGAGTAGACTATTATAACAATTGGGGATGGAACATGGGATGGAACAACCCTTGGTGGGGAGGCTTTAGCTATTCAATGCCTGTTACATCCATAGAAGGTACCTTAATAATTGACGTAATAGACGCTAAAACCAAAGAATTAATTTGGCAAGGAAAAGGTTCAGGATATTTAACAGAAGATGTTAACAAAAAAGATGCACGCATTAAAGAATTTGTTTCTAAAATACTCGAAAAATACCCTCCACAAATAAAAAATTAAACAGAGGCTCCCCGAAAAAGGCGCATCTTGTTCATTTCTACTATTGGGAGAAATCACATCATATTAAAAGGTGACTTCTCCTATCGTCGAAACAATAAACAAAGTGTTACTTTACTACTCGTCAGGTAGTCTCAATTTTACTCCATTGTCATAAAATACCTCTTATACTTTTGAGCTTTACTAAAAAAGCACAACAGATTAAATATTTTTTTTAGATAGCCTCTTATTTTCAAAAACTAACATTTATCATATTTTTATTCTTATTTACAGTATATCTTTGTCAGTCCATTCTTAAAGAAATGAAAGACATCCAAAATAGAACTGATATAGAATTACTAGTCAATAGTTTTTACGACAACGTAAAAATAGACACTCTTATTGGACCTATTTTTAATGGTGCTATAAAAGATTGGACACCTCACCTAAACAAAATGTATAATTTTTGGGAAACAGTCTTACTAGAGGTACACTCCTATTCTGGAGCTCCTTTTCCTCCTCATGCTAAAATGCCCTTAGAAAAAATACACTTTGACCGATGGATGTTCCTATTCAAAAACACCGTAGATAATTTATTTACAGGAGAAAAAGCTAACGAAGCTAAATGGAGAGCTGATAAAATGGCCGAACTATTTCAACATAAAATGGAATATTTCAAAAAAAACAATCATCAACCCCTATTATAGTACCATCATTATTTTTAATTTTAAATTCGTTATAAAAAGGCTTATTTTTGCTTAAAACAACTAATTAAGATATGGAAACTCATTTTGAAAGCAATCCCTTAATCGACCGATTACCTCAGCACTTAAAGCAATTCATAATCCCACAAAATTATGAGGATTATACGCCTATTAATCAAGCTGTTTGGCGTTATGTAATGCGTAAAAATGTAGATTATCTTTCAAAAGTTGCTCATGATTCTTATCTAGACGGTCTTCAACTAACAGGTATTGATACAGACAATATTCCTAACATGTATGGGATGAACCGTATTTTAAAAAAAATTGGATGGGCAGCAGTAGCTGTAGATGGTTTTATTCCGCCTAGTGCTTTTATGGAATTTCAAGCTTATAACGTATTAGTTATCGCATGCGATATCCGCCAATTAGAACATATAGAATACACACCAGCCCCTGATATTATACATGAAGGAGCTGGACACGCACCTATTATTGCCAACCCAGAATATGCTGAATACTTAAGACGTTTCGGAGAAATTGGCTGTAAGGCCATTTCTTCTGCAAGAGATTATGAACTATATGAAGCCATCCGCTTACTTTCCATTCTAAAAGAAGCCGAAAACACACCAGAAGAAGATATAAAAAAAGCAGAAGAACACGTTTTCTTTCTTCAAAACAACATGGGAGAACCTTCTGAAATGGCACAAATCAGAAATCTACATTGGTGGACAGTTGAATATGGCTTAATAGGAACAGTTGAAAAACCCAAAATATATGGAGCTGGATTACTTTCTTCAATAGGCGAAAGTGAATGGTGTATGACTGATAACGTAAAAAAAATCGCCTATGATTTAACCGCTGCAAACCAAAGTTTTGATATTACACAACCTCAACCTCAGCTGTATGTAACACCTGATTTCGCTCACTTAAGTTTAATCTTAGAAGAATTTGCCAACAAAATGGCATTGCGTACAGGAGGCTTATCTGGTATACAAAAATTAATAAACTCGAAAGCTTTAGGAACCATCGAGTTAAGTACTGGATTACAAATCTCAAGCATATTTACAAATGTAATAGAAAACGAAGGCAAACCTGTTTATATCCAATCAACAGGAAAAACAGCCTTATCTTATCGCGAAAAAGAATTGGTAGGACACGGAACAGAATACCACGCAGAAGGTTTTGGCTCTCCAATAGGAAAATTAAAAGGAATTAATCTTGCCATTGAAGACATGAGTCCTAGGGATCTAAATGCTTATGCCATTTATGAAGGAGAACGAGTTACCTTAGAATTTGAAGGAAATATAAAAGTTACAGGCGAAATTATTACTGGAACACGTAATATACAAGGAAAGATATTACTCATTAAATTCAAAAACTGTACTGTTACACACAATAATCAAATCTTATTTAAACCTGAATGGGGTATTTATGATATGGCAGTCGGAAAAGATATTATTTCTGCCTTTTCTGGACCCGCTGATGTAAATAGTTTTGATATGATTAATCATGTTCCTTCGACCAAAACTATCAAGCAGCAAAAATCATCCGAGCGTAAAGAACTAGAACAGTTATACCAAAATATACGAAATATAAGAGAAGAAAAGAATACCAGCACAACACTAAAAGAGACTTTTGGTATTTTAACAAGTAATCATCCTAATGATTGGCTACTAGCTGTAGAAATTATAGAAATAGCTCATAAAAAAATCATAATGATTTAGTCAACAAAGTATTAAATCATTTAGAAACCGTTAAAATCCGCAAACCTGAGGTGAAAAAATTAATACAAAATGGTTTAGATTTAATTTTTGAAAAAGTTTCTATCTAATGTAACTTTTGTCACACAAAAATAAATTAAGAGCTCATACATTTGGTAAAAAATCAAAATGTATGGGCTTTTTCAGCTTTCTAGGTTTAGATAAAAAGAATAACTTACAAGACTTTATCAACAGAGGAGCCGTTATTATAGACGTAAGAACCCCTAATGAATATTCTTCTGGACACATATCAGGATCCAAAAATATACCTCTTGACGATATCAAACAAGAAATAGAAAACATCAAAAAGTTAAATAAACCTGTAATTGCCTGCTGTCGTAGTGGTATACGTAGCAGTCAAGCAGTTTCTAT
This sequence comes from Flavobacterium davisii, assembly GCF_019565505.1. GTDB lineage: Bacteria > Bacteroidota > Bacteroidia > Flavobacteriales > Flavobacteriaceae > Flavobacterium > Flavobacterium davisii. The sequence goes on along the minus strand of NZ_CP067378.1, from coordinate 2,523,496 downwards.
ACTTAAACAACACAATTTTGAGTGTATAAACGGCGGGAGTTGGGATAGTTTACAACATAAACTATAATTTTCTTCATATCAAGATATACCACATTATTAGTTTTTTTTGAAACAAAGGCTATCTAGTTTAGATAGCCTTTTTTCAACCCAGATTACAAATTAGACTTTGTGCTGAAATAGTTTTTTTTTACAGACATAGAGACTAGAAAGTAATAATCTAACGTATTGTTTATCAATTCACACAAAGAAAGAAGTCTCCTCATTAACAGTATTAATTCATTTCTTTTACTCTCTTCATCCAAAACTTCCTTTGATCAAAATAAAATTACGATTTTAGGATAATCTAATTTAAAAAAGTGTTTGAAAAGTCAAAATTAAACATCTAATCTACCACTTCTACAAGAGGAGAAGTTATATTATCAGCACCATGTGATTTCTCCCTATACAAAAAACATAGTATGACAAGATTACAGTCTTTTAGAACCCCCTCTTCAAAATCATTTTTATATATAATAAATCTCTAACGCATAATCTGAGTTAAACCCAGATTACGCATTAGACCCGAGCGTAGCGAATAGACGAAGTAAATCTATTCCACTTTATTTTTCTTCAAATTCAAGCACGTACTCAAATTTTAATCATCAAAATAGTTCACTATTTCTTCTTCTAAAATTTTCCGTGAGCACTTGAATTTATTGAAAAATTTTGTTTCTAACAACCAAGTCTAATGCGGAATCTGGATTAAAAATAAAATTTCCCAAGGATCATGAATATAATTTTAAGATACTCTAAAATGGTATTTTCTAATATCCAAATCAAACTAAACCAAATCAACAATTTAAATTTTACAAACTAAAAAATTCATGTTACTGTATTTTTTATCTTTTTCACAATTTCAAAACTTTCTCAAACAAGATCATAAAAAAATCCCAGAGTTACCTCTGGGATTAGTCGCACTAATAAACTAAGATGATAGGTTTATCGTAATCGATCCACTGATTTTACAAGATCTTCATCCTTCTTAATGGCTTTGTTAGCTAAAACTAACAACAAGATAGTAATTATAGGAAGAAACATCCCAATACCTTTCACAAGAATCTGAGTTCCTCCGGTAAGCTTAGTGCACGATACACAAATAATCCTAGTAAAATTAAGTTTAATATCATATTCAATCTGTTTAACACAAATTGAGTTTGTCTCTTTTTGAAAGATAGTAAACTCATTAAAGAAAACGATGTACTAAGACCAAAAAAAACGGTATACATAATATTCGTCATAAAATAAATTTCTTTACCTTCTTCTTTCCAAAGAGGAAATACAAAAGGAAAAACCGCCATTATAACAAAAGCCAAAACTAAATATACGCTTTGAATTCTTTGAATCATTTTTTTTTACTATATTGGTACAAAAATATATTTTCTTTTTAAAAAAGCTATTGTTTCCTAAATATTTTTTTGTATTATTGCAGGAACAATCCGTAAGCACTTCATACTTCGGAACATAAGTTTCAAAAAATCAATTTTTAAACCCCATTTTTTTAAGCTAACTATACTTTATGTTTGATATTTCTGTATTAAAAGAAATGAAGCTAAATGAATTGCAAGAAATTGCAAAAGCAGCCAAAATCAAGAATTTTAAAACTCTTAAAAAGACGATTTAGTATACCAAATACTTGATTTCCAAGCTTCAAACCCTGAAAAACTAACTCCAGAAACAAATAGTGTTTCTGAAGACACTTCAAAACCCAAACGAGCTCGTATGGTTAAAGACAAAAAAGAAGTATCTGAACTTGAAAAAGTGGATGCAACTATCGAAACCTCCCTTTTTTCCGAAGAATCAGAAGAAAAAAAAGGTTCTAAAAAAACAAACAATAAAAAAACTTCTCATCCCGATGAAGTTTCGGAACAAAAAAAAGAAGTTTTTGTAAAGAAAACCAAAACGCCTAAGTTCTCTAAAGACAAAAAGAAAACAACGGAAACTATCGAAAACATCTCAGATCCTTCCTATCCCTACAGAAGAAGTAAATGAGGCAATAGAGTTTCCCAAAAAGCAAGCAGAAGAAACAATAGAAACAATAGAAATTGCAACAGAACAAACGAACAATTCTATTACAGAAACAGAACAAGCCCCTATTGTTGAGCCAAATAAAAACAAATACAATTCCAACAATCAAAATCCCAAATACAAAAAAACAACTAATTTCAGAGAGCCTGATTATGAATTTGAAGGGATTATAGAAAGTGAAGGCGTACTAGAAATGATGCCTGATGGATACGGATTCTTACGTTCTTCCGACTACAATTATCTAGCATCTCCTGATGACATTTATTTATCAACTTCACAAATTAGACTATTCGGATTAAAAACAGGAGACACTGTAAAGGGAGTTGTTCGTCCACCAAAAGAAGGAGAAAAATATTTTCCACTGGTAAAAGTTCTAAAAATTAATGGTCATGACCCACAAGTTGTTCGAGATCGCGTTTCATTTGACCACTTAACACCTGTTTTTCCTACCGAAAAATTCAAATTAGCTGAAAAAGGCAGTTCTATTTCCACCCGTATCATAGACTTATTTTCCCCTATTGGCAAAGGACAGCGCGGCATGATAGTAGCGCAACCTAAAACTGGTAAAACCATGCTACTTAAAGATATTGCCAATGCCATTGCAGCAAATCATCCAGAAGTATACATGATTGTATTGTTAATAGATGAACGTCCAGAAGAAGTTACAGACATGCAACGTAGTGTACGCGCAGAAGTCGTTGCTTCTACATTTGACCGTGAACCACAGGAACATGTTAAAATTGCCAATATCGTACTTGAAAAAGCCAAACGTTTAGTTGAATGTGGACATGATGTTGTGATTTTATTAGATTCTATTACACGTCTAGCACGTGCTTACAACACTGTACAACCAGCTTCTGGCAAAGTCCTAAGCGGAGGAGTTGACGCTAATGCGTTACAAAAACCGAAACGTTTCTTTGGTGCTGCACGTAATGTAGAAAATGGAGGTTCATTAAGTATTATTGCTACGGCATTAACAGAAACAGGTTCTAAAATGGATGAGGTTATCTTTGAAGAATTTAAAGGAACGGGTAATATGGAACTTCAGTTAGATCGTAAAATTGCTAATCGTCGTATTTTCCCTTCTGTAGATCTAACATCATCTAGTACACGTCGTGACGATCTTTTATTAGACGAAAAAACCATTCAACGTATGTGGATTATGCGCAAATACCTAGCTGACATGAACTCAGTAGAAGCCATGGAATTCATCAATGATCGTTTTAAAAAGACCCGAAACAACGAAGAATTTTTAATATCTATGAATGATTAAACTTTACTTTTATAATAAAAAAGGCTGTCCTAACAGCCTTTTTAGTTATTAAATCATTTATATTTTTACTACTAGATTTATTATATAAATACGCTTTTCTTAAAAGAACCTCATATTAAATAAACTTTAGACTCAACAATATTAAATCCTAATTAAAATTTATTACAGATACAAAACAATCTAAAAAAGCATACTTTCAATAAAGATTTTGTTTTTATTTACTTTTTCATCTCCATCACAAAACCTCATCTAATCTGAGTTAAAGCTTAAAATCTCCTTCTTTTTTTATCTCTTCTCCATTATACTCTACTTTCCACCCCATAGAATGAGTAACTAACAATATTTTTGAAAGTTCACTTACTAAACGATTTTTAGCATTGTTTTTCAACGTTGATTTCTGCATTTTTTTAGCCAAATCTGATTTAACCTTTTTAGTAATAGCATTAAAATCAGCACCTGTAAATTCATTAAATTTACTTTGTTCTATATCATAATACTGTATATCTGGATTTATTCTTATTTCTTCTTTTGGCACAGAAATAATTCGGATAACTTTAGATTTTTCATCTATTTCATATTGCATTTGTCGCAAATCATAAGCTACCGTTACATCTGAATTTACTATGACTAATGCTTTTTTGTCAAATGAAATAAGCCCTCCCAAATAACGGTCTTGATCTTTAAACGTAAGTATTTGCGAGTAATGTCCTTCTGTTACAATTAATTTTCCAACATTTTTAATTTGTTCTTGAATTAGATTGGAATTATATTCTGTTCTTGTTTCATTCTTATCTGCAAAATATTGATATGCAACAAACACTACCACGAGAAATAACAATCCGAAAAATATTTTTTTATATAAATTCATCATAATTAAAAAGATAAATGAGGTATTTTTTTTAATAATAACATTTTTTTAGCATGTACTTTTTCTAAAAATTTTTGATGTTTTTCTGTATTAGGATTAAAAGGACGATGTGCTAAATCTTTTTGAATCGCTTTTATATCAAGCATTAAAGATCTTGTTTCTTCATCGAAATAATTTTCTAAAAAACGTTCCCAAATATAATCTACAGCAAGTTCATTAGGGTGCAACATATCCTTTTCATAAAATCTATAATCACGTAATTCATCCATTACAATTTCATAACTTGGAAAATAGGTCTCCTCTACTCCCGAAATAGAAAGCAATTTATGAAGCGCTGAAAATAAATTTCCTTTGCTTACATTATTTTCAAAGAAACCATCCTTTATATGACGAACTGGAGATATTGTAAAAATAAATTTTATATGGGGATTTAAAGATTTTACTAATGAAATGATATTTAGTAAGCTTTGTTGAATAACTTCAACAGATAACAACTCTTTGGTAAATTCTGCTTGTGGTACCTTATGACAATTCGCAACTATTGTATCTATTTTAGTAGCTCTATAAACCCAAGAGGTTCCTAATGTAATCATACAATGACTTAATTCCTTAATTTGACTATTTATAGATTTGATTAAATTATTCAATTCTTCCAAAAATGCTTCTTTGCTTGGATTTGAAAGTTCTGAATGCACTTCAAAACAATGCCATAAATCATTATGATAAAAAATATCATCTTCTGTAAAGTATTTTTTTCTACAATCCTTTTATTATTTTTTCAATAGAAATGGGATTAAAAATTATCCCAAAAGGATTTACTGTGGTCTTAAATTTAAAATAACTAAATTTGTTACCAATATTTTCTGAAAAACAAGAACCCAATAACAATAAATCGGATTGGTAATCTATTGTTTGATTGGTTTTGGCTATGGGTATTTTCAACGAAAAAATCATATTCAAAACTACAAATATTTTAGCAATCCTCTAAACATTGATTTTATAGAAATGGATATTTTATTTCAATATTTAAAAAAGCACTATAAACTTTTAACCATTGCTTTATTAATGGCAGGTATGAATATTTGTTTTAGTCTAAGTGATTCAATCATTACGGGTAAAATCATGCAAGATTGTGGCGTAGGTATACAAAAATACAAAGGAAATGATTTCGCTTTTATAAAAGCGGTTGGTTTTTGGTTAGGATTATCTGTTTTAATGGCTATGATTTCTAGGATTACTAAAAACTTCCAAGATTATTTTACTAACATTGTTATTCAACGTACTGGAGCTGAAATGTATACTGATGGTATAAAAAAATCATTGGATTTACCTTATGCTCAATTTGAAGATCAACGAAGTGGCGAAACGCTAAATAAACTGCAAAAGGTTCGGATTGATTCTGAAAAACTGATCAATCTTTCCATTTCATTGGTTTTTCAAACAATCGTTGGGTTTATTTTTGTTTTTTTATACATTGCTCGTATTGATATAAAAATTTCACTCATATTTGTTATTACAGCCCCTATCATTGGTTTTGTTAGCTCTGTTTTAGGGAAGAAAATAAAAGCTATATCTCGAAATATAGTAATTCAAACAAATGCTCTAGCAGGCTCAACCACTGAAAGTTTACGTAATATTGAATTAGTAAAAAGTCTTGGTTTAACCCAGCAAGAAGAAGCGCGTCTAAACCAAAATACGCTTAAAATTTTAGGCCTTGAACTCCAAAAAATACGTTACATCCGCAGTTTAAGTTTTATACAAGGAACAACTGTTCATTTCATGAGGACGTTAGTTGTTTTTACTCTATATTATTTTGTTTTTCAAGGCAAAATAGTCATTGGAGACTTGTTAACAATGACTTTTTTTACTTTTTTTATTTTTAATCCTCTACAAGAAATGAGTCAATTTATCATTGTAAAGAATGAAACCAAAGTTTCTTTAGATAATTTTAAAAAGTTATTAGCTCAAGAATCAGAATACAAACCAGCCTCTCCAAAAACAATTGGAACAATTGAAAAATTAAGTTTTAATCAAGTAAGTTTTCAGCATCAAACAGCCCATTTTAAGGCCGTTGAAAATATTTCTTTTGAAATAAAAAAAGGCGAAACTGTTGCTTTTGTAGGTCCTTCGGGTTCAGGAAAAACAACATTAGTCAAACTTCTTGTTGGGCTATACAAACCTAATGAAGGAAGTATTGCCTATAATGACATAAACGAAACGGAAGTAGAATTATTAGAAATTAGGAAACAATTGGGATTTGTAACGCAAGATGCCCAACTATTTTCTGGGACCATTAAGGAAAATTTACTTTTTGTTAAACCTGATGCTTCTGATGAGGATTTGTTAAATGCTTTACAACAATCTAGTTGTCAAAACTTGTTAAATCGTGCAGAAAAAGGCATAAATACTACTATAGGAGAAGGAGGAATTAAGGTCTCAGGAGGTGAAAAACAACGTTTATCTATAGCTAGAGCTATTTTACGAAATCCAAATCTTTTAATTTTTGACGAAGCCACTTCTGCTCTAGATTCTATTACAGAAGAAGCTATTAATGACACAATCAAATCTATATCTAACAACAACCGCATAACGGTTCTTATTGCTCATCGTCTTTCTACTATTATGCACGCTGATAAAATTTTTGTTCTTGAAAAAGGAAAAATTATAGAACAAGGAAAACACGAAGATTTAGTAGATAGCAAAGGGCTGTATTATGCAATGTGGCGTCAGCAGATAGGAGAAAGGAAATAGATGTTCAAAAAAGCATCTTTGTTATTTTTGGTCAAACACCTTATTTGCGCCATTCTATATAAAAGATTACTTTTGAAATGTCGTTATTAAAATGATAACAACAGTGTTTTCTAAGATAAGCAACGTTTACAACAACAGGTTTGTCTTTCTAAAGTAGTTAGTTAAACGAGAATATAAATGAAATTTTTAATCCAATTGGCCTATCATTTTTGGCCTACTTTATACAAGAAAAGATATTATAAAACCCTTGCTTCATTAGGTACAGGAGATTATAAATGTGAACCTGAATTACTACTTATTCATCAACTCTTAAAAGAAGATTCCGTTTTTTTAGATATAGGAACTAATAAAGGGATTTATTTGTATCAAGCGGAGAAGAAGATTAAATCAGGTAAAATTTTTGGTTTTGAGCCTAATGTTTCTTTGGTAAACTATATCCAACCTTTGTTTCCTAAAATTAAATTGTTTCCCTTAGCAGTTTCTTCAAGTACGGGCACCTCTGTATTACATATTCCTAAAAAGAAAATGGATTACAGGATACACGTGCTTCTTTAGAAAATATGGGAGAGGAAGTCGAAAAAATTGAAATCAAAACAATAACATTAGACGATTGGGTTTTTGAAAATAAAATTCAAAAATTAGATTTAGTAAAAATTGATGTTGAAGGACACGAATTTGACACTATAAAGGGCAGTAAAAGGTATTACAAGAGTTGCATCCCACTCTTATTATTGAAATAGAACTACGTCATGCGCATTATCCTATTCACTCGATTTTTGATTTCATAAAAGGTTTTGAATATGAGGTTTTTTATTTTGATCGAAAATCATTGAGTTTACAAAATTTTGACACTAACCTACTATCTGATTTTCAAAAAGATGACTATTTAAATGATTTTAATAAATACATCAATAATTTTATTTTTATTAAAAAATAATTTTGAAGAAAAAAGCATACTTTTTTCTTCAAAATAGCAAGACGAAGTCTGTAGTAAAGATTTTTTGTACATTTTTATCTTCTTTGTCTTTTTTATCTTCATCACAAAATCTATCGCGTAATCTGAGTTAAAATAATTAAATTCGTAATTTAAACTTATAATGAGTGTTGTAGCTAGACAAAGTATAAAATATAGTATAATAGGATATTTTAGTACCTTAATAGGCATTTTTTCTACTGTTTTTTTGTATCCGTATAATTTAGATTTTTCGGGAAAACTACAATTTATACATCAAACTGCATTATTAATTTTACCAATGATTGCATTAGGTATTATGCACGCTAATGTTCGATTTTTCCCACAAATGTCACAAAATAACACGCAACAAGATTTGTTCAAGTTTTCTATTCTATTTATTATTGGTAATTTCTTTTTAGGATTAATTTTACTAACATTTGTATCTATTATATTTCCTTCTATTAAATCAAGAAGTTTTTGGATATATGCCCCTTATATACTCTTTATTGCATTATTACTTTCATTAATACAATTAATATCTAAATATATTTCTATCAAAAAACGTATTGTTATTCCTAACATTTTTGAAAATCTATTTCCTAAATTAGGAATGATAAGTGCTTTTATTTTACTCTTTTTCAACAAATTAGAAGAAAATAAAGCGTTGTGGATATTTGTTAGTTTTTTTGTTATCGCTTTTTTAGGGATGCTCCTTTATCTTAATCATTTGGAAAAATTAACAAAAAAGATTGATTTTATTTTTTTAAGCCAAAATCAATTTAGTAAAGAGCTTTTTACTTATTCTTTTTATACTTTTTTAGGAAGTATGGGTTCTGTAATTGCATTAAATATTGACACTTATATGATTGGTGAAATATTGACTTATCAAGAGGTTTCTATTTATAATACCTCTCTAAACTTAGTTCGTATGATTACGGTTCCTGCTTTGGGAGTTTATACTATTTCAGCCCCAATTATTGCACAACAAATAGCCGAAAACAAAATGGAAGATTTAAAAACATTACACCACAAAACTTCTTTATATTTATTTGTAATTGGTATCGTTTTGTTTGGTTTGGTTGCCATTGGAATTGAAGATCTATTTGCTTTAATGAAAAACGGAGATAAATTGGCGCAAGGATTACCCGTATTATATATCATGGGATTTGCTCTCTTATTTGATTTAGCTACTGGTTTTAATGGCTATATTATTACCAATTCTAAATATTATAAATTTAATAATACAACTACAATTGCTTTAGCTCTGCTCACTATCTCTACCAACTTAATTTTTTTATTCTGGTTTAAATTAGGTATTATTGGCGTTTCTATTGCAACCGCTATTTCATTAACTTCTTATAACTTAATTAAAATTTATTTTAATTATAAAAAATTTGGAGTACATCCTTTTAGTTGGAAGTTTCTACACTTATTACTGCTATTAATTATTGTAATTAGTATAGGACATATTTTACCTGATACTGCTTCTATTTTCTTTAATTTATGCTACAAACCCTTCATCGGATTACTTGTTTTTGCTATAGCTAATTGGATTTTTAAAATTGTTCCTATAAAAGAGGTCTTACCTAAATCTTTAATGCGATAAAAAGAAAACACCAAAAAAAACAACTAATTGACTTACAATAATTTAAACAGAAATAATATTTATAAAAATAATTTTATGTGTAAATTTGTAAGAAATAAAATATTATGAAAATAAAAGTCTCCGCAATTCAATTAGCTGAAATTATCAATATTAAAAATTTCAAAAATGAATTAGAAGGAGCTAATTATAGTTTTTCTGGTTCGGAATTTTTTTAAGCAAATAGAATCTAATAAATTTATTTATTTATTAGATTATGGTGTGGTTGTTTTTGCTAATTTTAGCAGTACAGAAGAAGAAGAATGGCTATACAAAATAAAAAAGCACGAGGAATCCCCTATTAACATGCTTTTAAAAGAAGAGTATAGTATCCTGATAAAAGAAGACAATATAAATTTTGAAGTAAAAAACAATGAAGTCATATTGCCTGAATTAGACAGTTCAGCTATCCGGATAATCATGCTTAATGTAGCACAATCAGTTGCATTAGAATATTACGAAATTATTACAGGCAAACTAGTTTCTTCAACGAAAGAATTTATACTTCAATTAGAAAATACTGGAAAAATTAATGTTTCTAAAAAAAACCTCTTAAAATACATCGGTCAAGTATTAAATGTAAAAAATAGTATTGTTGACAATTTATATATATTAGATGATCCGAACTCTGTTTGGGAAAACGAAAAATTGGATGCTCTTAACAGAAAAATGAAATCGAACTTTGAAATTTTACCTCGTTTTAAAGACGTAGATTACCGATTATCTATTGTAGAAAACAATTTAAAAATTTTCACAGAAGTTCTAAACGTAAAAGAAAGCTCTCGTTTGGAATGGATTATTATTTTATTAATTACTTTTGAAATAATAATGTCTTTCATTAGATAAATAACTAAACCAACTTAATCTTTAATACTGTAGCCATATTAACTGCCATTTTTTTCATTTGTTCTGCCATTTTACCTTCAAAATGAGGATCAATACTGTCATATAAATAATCTAACCAAATATCATAATGTTCTTTTAAAAAGGCGATTTATCATGCACATCTTTATGTATCTGAAACATATTATTGGCATACCCTCCTTTTAAAAAAAGGGCTTGTTCCCAGAAGGTGCATAAAACATCTAAGTGATGATCTAGATGTTCATCTACTTGGGTTACCTTATTAAAGAAAAAATTAATTTTGTTATCAGCTAGGAGTTTACCATAAAACACCTTCATTACAAATAATATGTCTTGTCTTGTTTCTATATCTCTCATACAGCTAATGTAATTCATTTAATATAACTTCCTACTGATTTTTATCATCTTAAGAAGCTTTCTTCTCATAGAAAACAAACCTATCACATTTTATTTCCTACCTTTGCAAAAAAAGTACATTATGTCGCACAAAGCAGGATACGTCAATATTATAGGAAATCCCAACGTTGGAAAATCAACTCTAATGAATGCCTTCGTAGGAGAGCGTTTATCCATTATTACAAGCAAAGCACAAACAACTCGTCATAGAATTTTAGGTATTGTAAATGGCAATGATTTTCAAATATTATTTTCGGATACACCCGGTATTATAAAACCTGCTTATGAATTACAAAGTTCTATGATGGATTTTGTTAAGTCGGCTTTTGAAGATGCTGATGTCTTAATTTATATGGTAGAAATAGGAGAAAAGGATTTAAAGGATGAAGCTTTTTTTAATAAAATTATTCACTCTAAGATTCCCGTTCTTTTATTGTTAAATAAAATAGACAAATCCAATCAGGAACAACTAGAAGAACAAGTTGCATTATGGAAAGAAAAAGTTCCTAATGCTGAAATTTTTCCGATTTCTGCTTTAGAAAACTTTAATGTGCAAACTGTTTTTGATAGAATTATAGAGTTACTTCCAGAATCTGAACCATATTATCCTAAAGATGCTTTAACAGATAAGCCAGAACGTTTTTTTGTAAACGAAGCTATCCGTGAAAAAATATTATTAAACTATGATAAGGAAATTCCTTATGCTTGCGAAGTAGAAACGGAAGAGTTTAAAGAAGATGACAAAATTATTAGAATCCGTTCTTTAATAATGGTAGAACGCGATACTCAAAAAGGAATCATTATTGGCCATAAAGGGGCTGCAATTAAAAAGGTGGGAATTCAAGCTCGTGAAGAATTAGAAAATTTTTTTGGTAAACAGATTCATATAGAATTGTATGTGAAAGTTAATAAAGATTGGCGATCAAATGAAAGACAATTAAGACGTTTTGGCTATAATCAAAAAAATTAATATCAAAATACCATCATTTAAACGTTTTACAATATTATAATGAAACCCCGTTTTAAACAAGGATAGTAAAAAACGGGGTCATTTTTTATTTGAAGATATAATAATCTTACTGGATAATTTTTAAAAATTCTTGTTCTAATTCATTCATCTGACCGTATCCGTTTTCACGTGTTTGACGACCTAATATGTAAAGGAATATCCAGCAAAAAATCATCAATCCCATTACCATGAAATCAGATATAACACTTTTTTTTAACATATAATCTGAAATGGCAAACATCATAAAGACGATAAAGATTCCAGCTATCATAAAGTGCATAAAGATAAAAAATGTCCACATTGTCTGAGCAGGTCCAAACAATCCTCTAACATGAGTAGCTTGTCCATTACTCCCTTCTTTTTCTTCCAATTCTATCGTTAAATACGGTGACCAATAGCGTTCTTTTACTCCTCCTATGGTAAATTGTATATGATTTCTTCTTATTTTCATTATATAATCCGAAGAAATTTGACTTTTGTAATCAATAAATTTTTGTCTGACGATATCAACTTTTTCATCAATATCTTTGTAAAATCGCAGTCGTAGGTTAATCGTGTTTTCAGTTTCCATTTTTTAGTTTACTTTGATTAGAGGGTAACCAAGATAAGAAAATTATTAAAAACTTATAAAATACGTTTCTTCTTTTTCAAAAATAGTGGGTTTTATGGAGTAAATTTCTTCCACAATTTCTGGTTTAAAAATTTCGTTTTTAGTTCCTGTATACGCAAGATGCCCTCTTTGAATAACATAAATATTATCTGCAAATTTGGCTGTTAGATTTAAATCGTGCAAAACACCTATAATCAATAAGTTTCTTTGTTGACTTAATTCTTTAATTTTATACATAACATCGTATTGATAATGAATATCTAAGAAAGTCAAAGGTTCATCCATTATAAGAATCCTATCGTATGATTGTTCCCATATTTGCGCCATTACGCGGGCAAAATGAACACGCTGTTTTTCACCCCCACTTAAAGTTATAAAATTACGTTCTAGTAAATCTTGAATTTCAAAAAATTGAATTACTTCTTGCACTATTTCTCGGTCTTTTGAAGTTGGAATAGAATCAAAATGAGGATAACGTCCCATCATAATTACTTCTTCTACATTAATAGGAAAATGAACTTCTATGTTTTGAGAAAGCACAGCTCTTCTTTTAGCTAGTTCAGCGGTTGAAAGATTTACCTGCTCTGAAAAAAAAGATTTCCTTGAGAAGGTTTTATTTGCCCACTCATTATTTTTATTAAGGTTGATTTTCCTGCCCCATTAGGTCCAATAATAAGATTAATTTTACCAGACTCAAATGTGGCTGAAATATTATCTAGTATAATCTTATTTTCTATTTTATAGCTAATATTCTGAATTCGTATCATTAAGAAAAATTCTATTTTTAAAAGAAGTAATTACGTTTACGTAAAAGGAAAATAAAAATGGGAACTCCTACTATAGAGGTAATGATTCCTATGGGAAGTTCTGCGGGACTTAAAATATTTCGAGCAATAAAATCCGCAATACTCAAAATAATTCCTCCTAAAATAGCACTATATAAAACTAAATTTCGATTATCTGATCCTATAAGCATTCGCAAAATATGAGGCACAATTAAACCTATAAATCCGATAACTCCTACAAACGAAGTGGCAATTGAAATCATAATAACATTAATCGCCAATACCTTTATTTTTAATTTTTTAAGATTAACCCCTAAATAACCTGCTTCTTCTTCCCCTAATATTAATGTATTCAGTGATTTTCCTAATTTAAAGGCAAAAGAAATACCTAATATCCCCACAACACTTACTATTTGTACTGCCTTCCAATTAGCTCCTGATAATGTTCCTAAATTCCAAAAAGTAATAGAACGTGCCTGCGGATCACGAGCTATATATCCCATAAATCCTACACCACTCATAAAAAGCGCATTAACGGCAACTCCTGTAAGTAATAGCAATATAATGGATTGTTTTCCTTTTTTATTCGTATTTGATAGAACTAAGACTAAAATAGTTCCTATAACACCTCCTAAGCAAGCTAGTAAGGGCAATGACCATTCATCTACTGAAATTCCGAATGTATTTCCTAAAACAATAAAAAATGCTGCTCCAAATGCTGCTCCGCTGGATGTACCAATCATTCCGGGTTCTACAATAGGATTTCTAAATAATGATTGTAAAAGCACTCCTCCTACAGCCAATATGGCTCCTACTGCTACACTGAGAATTGTTCTAGGTAAACGGATTTCTAAAAAGATACGTTCGTTAAGTGGCAAATTTTGAGAATTATCAAGCCAATGAAAAAAAGCACTCTTTATTTCTTCTATAGAAATGGCTACTGCTCCATATCGCAAAGAGGTTAGAACAGTAACGATTAATAAAAAGAGGAATAGTACAAACAGTAATATGTTTTTATTTTGCTTCACTAAATTATTTTAGAATTGTAGAAAGCGATCTATTTGGATCATGTCTTTAAACGGAATACAACGCTTTCTTTAATTAATTATTTCACTATAGACTCTAATAAGAGTTATTATTAAATTATTTTTCTTTATGGATTAGTCCTTGAATTAATAATACATTCTTACCTGTACGCGGTCCCATGTAAACTAAATCATGTTCCTCAATACGATAAACCTGCTTATTCTTGAATGCTTTAGTACTGGATACTCTCGGTAAATCTTTGATTTTATTTAAATCGCCATCTAATTTATCATATCCAAAATCGGTCATTAAAATCACATCAGGATCAGAAGCTGCAACTAATTCTGGTGATAAATGCTTCATGCCTTTTTTATCCTGAATGGATAATCTACCTCCTGCCCATTCAATCATTTTAGCTCCTACACTTTTACTAGTCATTACTAAAAACACGTTTGATGCTTGCCCGTAATGAATTACCAATACTTTAGGTTTTTTTGTATGTTTTTTTGCTTCATTTAGTGCTTTATTCATATCTGACTTTAAATTCTGACATAGTTTTTGTGCTTCTTTTTCTTTATGAAAATACTCTCCCATTTCGGTAATTAAAGAATCCGTACCTTCTATAGACTTACTATACTCTCCGAAACGTTTCATTGGGATTTGTAATTTTTTTAACTGGTCTACTACATGTTCTGGGCCTATGTTATCATCTTCTAAAATTAATGTTGGTTTTTGAGCTAAAATGGCTTCTATACTTAGTGCGCGATGATAACCTACCGTGGGTATTTTCTTGGCTTCTTCTGGAAAAGTACTGGATAAATCAACCGCTACTATATCTTTTTGGGCACCCAGTGCAAAGGCTATTTCAGTATATTGCTTGGCAATACATACAATACGTTCTTTTCCTGTATTTTGATTTTCTTCATTATTAAAACGTTTACAATTAATAATGGAGATTAATGTTATTACAAATAGCGCTATTTTTTTCATAAAATAAATTAAAAATTTTAGAGCGGTACTAACACCGCTCTAAGTCATATTAAAAAGTATATTTTAAATTTATCCCTCCAAAGAAGGTTGCTTTCAAAGGGGCCGGAATATAAGCATCAGGCATTTGATTAACAAAAATCATTTGATAATACTGCACATTCGTTATATTATTTACACCTGAGAATATATCTAAATCTAAATGATTGATTACATTCATTTTTAATCCTAATTTAGCATGTAGCAAATTATATTTATCTGCAGTAGAGATTTGTAAATTTGAATTTGTTCTATCCACAGGAACGTATGCAAAATTAGCTGTCCCTCTATGATTAAATGTTACATTACCATAAATCCCTAATTTAGTTGCAAAATCTATTCCTGCATTAGCAACCCATTTGGGAGTTCCTAATACGCTCAATCTTGAAAAATCATAAATATTTTGAGTCGTATTAGCACCACTAGTAGTTCTACTAAATTTATAATCTTGGTATGTAAAATCAGAATATGTCCCATTTACAAATGGTGTTAATGACTTTAGAAAACCATTTGTTGTATTTATTATTTCATATTTTAAATTACCTTCGATTCCTTTATGTAACTGACTTCCACCATTAATCATATAACTGTATAGTTTAGTTATATTAGCTGGATCGGCAACTGAAACTGTTGCCATTTTATCTTTAAAATTTGTTCTAAAAGCAGCCAATTCAAATCCTAAACGTCCGTCTAAAAGTTTTCCTTTTGTACCAACTTCCCATTGTTCTCCAATTTCTGGACGTAAATTACTATTCACTTGGTTTATTTCAGGAATAAACAAATAACCACTAACAGGGGCTTTATATGCCTTATTGTAAGAGGCATAAACGGATATCATTTTATAAAAAACTTTATTTATAGCTACTTTTGGAGAATACATATCCTTGTACGATACATTAAAATTTAGTGGTTTCGTATTTTGAGTTACTTGTGGATTTCCTGAAGCATTATAAATGTAAGGGAATCTATCACTTGAATCTATTCCCATGTAATTTGAACTAATACCTGCGGTTAAAGAAAAGTCATACGGCAAATTTAAAGTCCATTCTGTAAATACGGCGTTTGTTTTGGATAAAACGTATAAATTACTTCTTAAAACGCCCACTGTATTATATCCATCTGCATTTACAGGATTTCCCATAGGATAAGCTAATATTTGCGCATTTTGCATTTGTACTTCAATACCTGTAATACCTGATAATTTAAAATCATTACCTAACTCCCATTTACTATCAAATGTAGAACGAAAACCATAATTGATCGGTAATTTATCTGTCCATCCTCCAGCAGAACTTACATTACTGCTAATTCCTGAACCAAAAACAGAAGTGGAATTACTCAGATTTTTATAAATTTGATAAAAATGATTTAATCCTGCTCGGAAACTAATTACGTTGCTATGTGCATTATTTTTAATATAAGCTGGATTACCCGAATAATCTAAATTTTGATACTGAGCTATTGTAAGTTCTCCATTTCTTTCTTCATAACTATTCGTATATCCAACATAAGCGTTTATTTTTTGCTTATTACTTAAATTAAAATCAGCCAAAATATTTACAAAATCTTTTTTAGAAGCAGTATGATTCATAAAACCATCGTACTTCTGATTTCCATAATTAATTAAAAAGATGATTTTTCACTTCCTACAGCTATTTGGGATGTTAAACGTCTTAAACCATAGCTCCCAAACATGGTATTTTGAGAAATAGAGGTTTTTCCTGCCTCTGGCTTCATTGTTTTTAAATTTACAGCCCCCGCAATGGCTAATCCGTATAACGAACCTGCTGGCCCTTTTAAAACTTCAACTTCTCCAATTGAATTAAAATCAATATCATCCATTAAAGTAATTCCTTCTGCATCTGTTAAAGGTATATTATTTAAATATACTTTTACTCCTTGTGAATCAAAATTACTATTAGTACCATTAGTCCCTCTTGCTCCATTTCCATATCCACGGATATTGAATGTTTGCCCTGCAGATACTGTACGACGTTGCATAAACATCCCCGGTATATTTGTATTTACGGCATCATCAAAAAACAATCCTGTACCACGTTGAAGTTCTTTTGATTCTAATTTAGAAATAGATGCTGCTTGTTTTAATAATGTTTTGTCCGATTGTGAGGTAGCTGTAATTTCTACTTCACTTAATTTATTAATTTCTATATTTTTCTTTTTATCTTGCGAAATAGCTTGAATTGAAGTAAGTGCTAATAATGCAACTCCTACTTTATTTATAATTTTCATGTATACTTTTACTTAATTTAAATATTTTTTTTGTATCAAAATCAGCTAATATTTTATCTTTAGCTAGTTAATACCTCAATAAAACAAATAGCTACCAAGTAAACTTAAGACTGTTCTTTACTTTAACTATTGGTTAATTTATTATATTAAAACATGTCTAGTTGTATACTCTGGAGGAGGTGATTCTACGCCTTGTTCACTTTGCAAACAAATCAAAGAATCATTTCTATTTAATTTCACTACACGCCAAATGGGCTTATTTTTTATTAGTAAAATTTGAAGATTTTCACCACAATAAAAAAATTTTACTTTTGGAATATGATTTTTATTTTTAGATCCTGCACTACTTTTTTCTTTATAATCTTTCGTTTTATTAAGGTATTTTTTTTCAATTTGATCATTAATTAATTTCAGAATAACATATTGATCAATTCTTTTTACTTCCACAATATCATGTAGTTCTTTATCTATTATCATTTCATGATCTGAAATTCTTTTTTTAAAAAATTCATTCAAAGACAATTTCATCACAAAACAATCCTTTTCTGAATACTTTTCTAACATTCCTAATTTTAGAAAATTTTGCTTAATTTCAAACAAAGGACTAATTACCCCAGCATGCATGAGTATAACGATGGCAAGCAACAATAGGATAATTTTTCTCATTTAAACTTTTTGTGGGAGAAGCAAATATATAAAAATCAGATCCATGGAAAGATAATTTTGCTAAAAAGAATGTGTAACCAGTTTGTTTTTTTTACCTTTGCGGACTGAAAAATTGAAAAATGAATAATATCGTAGCCATTGTAGGAAGACCTAATGTAGGGAAATCAACTTTTTTTAACCGATTAATTCAACGTCGTGAAGCTATTGTTGATTCTGTTGCAGGGGTAACACGTGACCGCATTTATGGCAAAAGTGAATGGAATGGAAAAGAGTTTTCTGTAATTGACACAGGTGGTTATATTAAAGGTTCTGATGATATTTTTGAAGGAGAAATCCGTAAACAGGTAGAACTAGCCATTGACGAAGCGGATGCTATTATTTTTGTTGTAGACGTAGAGGAAGGCGTAACCCCTATGGATATGGAAGTAGCTAATTTACTCCGTAAAGTAGACAAACCTGTTTTGGTAGCCGTTAATAAAGTAGATAATGCTATGCGCATGGGTGATGCTGTTGAGTTCTATTCTTTAGGTTTAGGAGAATATTATACTATTGCAGGGATGAATGGTAGCGGTACAGGAGAACTATTAGACAAATTAGTCGAAATGTTACCCGAACTACCCGAAACCACAGAAGATGAAAATCCATTACCTCGTTTTTGTGTAGTAGGTCGACCTAATGCCGGTAAATCTTCATTTATTAATGCTCTAATTGGAGAGGATCGTTTTGTAGTAACTGATATTGCGGGTACTACTCGTGACGCTATTGATACCAAGTACAATCGTTTTGGTTTTGAATTTAATTTAGTTGATACAGCTGGCATTCGTCGTAAATCAAAAGTCAAAGAAGATCTAGAGTTTTACTCTGTAATGCGTTCAGTTCGTGCCATTGAACATAGTGATGTTTGTATCTTAATGATAGATGCTACTCGTGGCTTTGAAGGACAAGATCAAAATATTTTTTGGTTAGCAGAAAAAAATCGCAAAGGAGTTGTTATTCTTGTTAACAAATGGGATCTAGTTGAAAAAGATACGATGACCACGAAACTATATGAAGCCAAAATTCGTGAAGAAATAGCTCCTTTTACAGATGTTCCTATTATTTTTGTTTCAGCATTAACTAAACAACGTTTATTAAAAGCATTAGAAACAGCCGTTCAGGTATATGAAAACAAAAAGCAACGTATTCCTACCTCTAAATTCAACGAATATATGCTCAATATAATTGAACACATGCCACCTCCCGCATTAAAAGGTAAATACATAAAAATTAAATACTGTATGCAGTTACCAACACAATCACCGCAGTTTGTGTTCTTTGCTAACTTGCCTCAATATGTAAAAGATCCATACAAACGTTTCTTAGAAAATAAAATCAGAAACAACTGGAACTTTGAAGGTGTACCAATTGATATTTACATAAGAGAAAAATAAAATAATACCGTCTTTATTTAAAAGCCATTGCTCAAATAAGCAGTGGCTTTTTTATTTAGAAACTATTTCATTCTTTCATAGCAAATAATTCCATTCTCAACAAACAAAAAACAGGATAGAATAGTATTCTTTATTATTAAAAAAATATAAAAAACATAAAAAAAACAACAATAAATTGCATTATGTATAAATAAAAAACCAAAAAACAGAATTATGAAAAAAGCATTAATCTTAATTTCCCTTCTATTAAGTCTTGAAGGAGGTTTATTCGCTCAGATTTTAGAGTGCGGAACAAAAGAACAAAACGAAATTACATTAAGAAAAAATCCTAACGCTTTAAAGAAAAGAAATGAATTTGAAATCTTTACCAAAAAGTTTGTAGAGAATTTACGTAAAAACAAAAGCACAAACAACAAAGCTTTAGCTACTAGTTATATTATTCCTGTTGTTTTTCACATTTACGGCACTACACAAAGCGGAAAAAGTGTTACTTATGAAAAAATCGTTAACGCATTAAATGCCGTTAATAATGATTTTAATGGGCTTAATGATGACTTTAACAGCGTTGAACCTTTTTTTCAATCCCGTAGAGCCACATTAAACATTCAATTTAGATTAGCAAAAATTGATCCTAACGGAGGCAACACTACAGGAGTTGTTTTTCATAGCATAAAAAATGGCTATGGAAACGGAGGAGGATATGACACTCAAATTGCAGCAGATGCTTGGGATAACAAAAAATATGTAAACGTTTATATTCAAAATGATTTATACAATCAAAACATATACAATAACTCTGGAGTTGCTTGGTATCCTGATCTAAATATGACTAATAATAATACCGCCAGAATAGTTTTTAATGGTGCTTATCTATTAGGTAACACAGATAAGGAATTTTCCTCTACTCTTACACATGAATTTGGACACTTTTTTAATCTAATTCACACATTTGAAGATGGTTGTACCGGAACAGATCAAGTAGATGATACTCCTAAAGAAGATGCTAAACATTCTTTAAACTGTACACCAGTACAAATTGTGATGGAGATAAAGTAAATATTGAAAATTATATGGGCTATAACGGCGCAAGAGGTTGTTATAAAATGTTTACTAGAGGACAAGTTGACCGAATGATTGCGGCAATGCAACATGAAGCTAGAATTAGTCTTTGGCAAAATTCAAATTTACTAGCCACAGGCGTATACGACAATCAATTAGCTTCTATTAGCGCACCGTTAAGTATTTACAAAGAAAACTTAAGCAATAATGGTTCTTTCACACAAACAAATGAGTTAAGCCTAACTGGAGGAAAAACTTTTTCTTTATCCTCTGGAAAACTTATTCAAGGAACTCATTACACATTAACTAATTTTCCACAAGGATTAAATCCCGTAATAACTCTAATCAATAATTCTAAAGCAACTCTTACATTAGAAGGCTTGGCACAAAACCATCAAATTAGTAATAATATTTTAGCTAGTATCAAATTTTTACCTGCTGCTTTTTCTGGAGGTATTAATAACTTAATATCAGACAAATTAAATATTAAATTCGATTTTATAGATCCGTATGGCATATTTCTAGCTAAAGGACAACCCAATTGGATGGCAACTCCTAGCCAAACATGGCTTTTCTTTAGCACTGAAAAAGGAGACGATACATCGTATGGATTTTGGTTGTTTGAAACCGATAAATACAAATTAGAAACTTACGGAAAACGCTTAATATGCAACGCGAACACACGAAATATTACTCGTTTAACAAAAGGAACAGAAATAAACAGTTCTTCTAACTTTACAGCTCCTCGGAGCCTACCCTAATCAATTAGACGTAATTAATCCATCATATAATGACTGGAGAGGCCAAATAGGATATATTGGTTATGAATATAAAATTGACGGTAATATCTGTTATGGATATTTTAAAGTAGAGCCTGTTAGTGGATCAGAAGGTTATAGAATTACAGAATATGCTTATAATACACAGCTCGGAGCCCCTATAAAAGCGGGTGAAAAAGATCAACAAGTTTTATTAACTTCTCCATCAAATCTTACATCTTATATAAACAACAATGCTGTAATTTTAAACTGGAATGATAAAAACACTACAGAGGATGGTTTTTATGTAGAAAAATCCATTAATGGTGGAACTTATCAAATAATTAAAACTTTAGTAGCAAACACTTCTACCTATACCGACAATTCTATTAGTAGTGGCATTAGCTATAAATACAGAGTAAGTGCTTACAAAGGATCCGAAAAATCAGGTTATTCTAATGAAACCATTATTATGGCTCCTAATGATTATATTGATTATTGCAAAGCCAATTCAACTAACACTAATGAATATATTAAAACTATTAAGTTAGGCTCTTTCAGTAATACTTCTGGAGCGGATCTTGATGGATATGGTAATTATACAGCAAAAACAATTAGCTTAAAATCTGGAGAACAAGTAAGTACACTACTTACACCGGTTTTACATCTTCTTCTCTAAATGAGTCTTGGACAATTTGGATTGATTACAATGATAACAGACAGTTTGAAAACTCCGAAATTGTATTAAAAACAGCATTAACAAACAAAGAGTACGCAGGAAGTTTTTCTATACCATCCACAACAAAAGGCACTTTTCGCATGCGTATAACAATGCGTTATAATGACACTTCTAATACTCCTTGTGGAAATATAAATAATGGAGAAATTGAGGATTATACTGTACAAATACAGGAACAAAGTACAACTTTACAAACACCTTATGCTTATTTAAACGGTGGGATTTCTAAAAATGGATTTTATGCGTTATGGGATACCGTTCCTAATGCCAATAGCTACGAAGTACAATTAAACACTTCTGGCACTTGGTACACAGTAGGGACTTCAACCAGTTATTATCTCTATATCTTAAAACCTCGGATCTAGCACACAATTTCAGTTTAGAGTAAAAGCACTTAACTCTACAGCTCAAAGTAACTGGAGTAATCCCGTAAATGTAACACTACCTCTAACGGGACCTATTAACAAAGAAGAATCTAAATTTATCATTTCACCAAACCCTGCCACAGACCAAGTAACATTTACTCTATCTGAAAACTCATCTAATGATAATTGGATAGAAATTTATAACAACTTAGGCCAATTAGTAAGAACAACACGACCAATGGAAAACTATTCAGTACAAAATTTACCTAGAGGTCTATATGAAGTAAAATTAATTTCTAAAGAAGGTATTCAAGAAAGTAAACGTATCTTTTTAAAATAATTTAAGTTTTACCCTTACCATGAAGGTGTTCTAAAAGTAAAGAATAAACAACACGTAATAGAAACTACTTTACCTGTTCAATTCTTTTGAATCTTTCTTTAATCCAAATAAGAAAATTCCTTCTTTTAGAGCACCTTCTTTGTATTAACAAATATACAACTAGCGCGTTAAAAATTTACTTTTAGACTTAATTATATCAGCTACAGGCTTATTTTCAATTTTACTCTCCAACCACGAAATAATATCTAAATAAAGAAATGCTCTTTTTTCGTAAGAATGATTTTCAAATGTTTTTAATTTCGTGTGAAGTTTTTTAAACTCATTTTTTAATTGATGAGGATAAATATCACCTAAATTTTTCAAAAACTTAATCATTTCTCTTTGAACTTCATGTAAATCATTCATTTTTATAAGAAATTTATAAGTAGCTTTTAATTGTATTTCCAGCTGATAATCCATACATGCTTCATAATGTGCTACTAAATTTAAAATTCTAGAAAAACACATCAAATCTTCTCGCATGCTTAAGTTTTTATTCTCTATAATTTTAGTCAAATATTCTATACACTTTCTATTATTATTAGTCCCAAAATACAAGCAAGCTATTTTATAATAAAAAACCATTATGTGATGATCATCAATCCTATTTTTGTACATTTTTATTAATTTTTCCACTTCTTCTATTAACAAAAGTCCTTCATCAAAAGTTCCTTCTAAAAAGTGTAAATTAAGTTTATTGTTATAAATACACAAAAAGGCAAGCGAATTTATATTATCATTTTTAGGAAAAGAATCGGATTGAATAGTATATTCAATCCGACTTAAAGTAACTTTAAAGCTTGACTTATACTTAATTAAATACAAACATTCTAATAAATAAGTTGCTCCTTTTAAAAACCATACTGGATTAATATATATTTGATGTTCGTTTTCATAAAACAACTCGATCCATTTAGTAGAATATTTATAACAACTCAAAAAATCTTGAACAAGCAAATGTTTCCATAAAAACGCTTTATAAAGCCATAATTTTTCTCTAAATCCTAATTCTTCGTATTTATATTTTGGAACATTTTTATTAAAATATTCCGTTATTTCTTTCATTTCTTCATCACTTTTAGCATAACCACTTTTGAGCATAATACTATAAAGTTGAAGGGATAAATTAGATAATTTGCTAGCCATTACATTTTGTTTACTAAGATCTTTTGCTTGAATAGCTAACTCATCTGCTCGGTTAATGATACTACGGGTAATATATTGCGATTCTATCACTTTTTCCAACTCTACAATTTCATACGCAATATTTTTTTCTTCATTTTCAATAGCCATCATTTTTGCTTTATCAAGAATTTTCAAACTTTGTTTATACAATCCTTTTTGATACAAAATAGTAGCAAAATCAAGCTGTTCTCTTATCAAAATTCGCATATTTTGATTCATCGGATTTAATCGTAAACTAACCAAAATTTGTTTATATAAATGCGCTTTTAAATTAGACAACTGAAGTTTTGTAACAATTTTACTTTTTAATATCTCCTCTTCATCATATTCTGTCATTCTATCAAGCAAATTAAAAAGTAATAAAAACTTAGCATCCGTATTAATTCCCAATCTATTGACATATAGTTTAAAATGCCTTTTTTCAGATTTTGAAAGCGAATGAATTAAAATATGAAGATTATCTTTTGTAAGGTTAGACATTGTAATTTATTTTTTATTAATCCATTATTATTAAAGCACTTATGACTATTTCATTACTCTTTAGATATTGTAAAATCAATATTTTAAAATCATTTTAATGCTTACACAAAATATAAATTCGCTATCAAAATGTAAAATATTTTATGGAAAATCAGAAAATAAAAATTTTTGACACAACTCTTCGCGATGGTGAACAAGTACACGGATGTAAACTAAACAAGGAGCAAAAATTAGTAATTGCTTCACGTTTGGATGAACTAGGCGTTGATGTAATTGAAGCAGGTTTTCCTGTTTCTAGTCCAGGAGAATTTGAATCTGTAAAGGCTATTTCTAAAATCGTTCAAAATGCAACTGTATGTGGTTTAACCCGAGCCGTAAAACAAGATATAGAAGTAGCTATAAGAGCATTAGAAAAAGCCAACAAACCTCGTATTCATACAGGTATAGGAACTTCTGATTATCATATAAAACATAAATTCAATGCAACTCGCGACGAAATTATTGAACGAGCCGTAAAAGCGGTTTCTTTTGCTAAAAAGTTTGTAGATGATATTGAATTTTATGCCGAAGATGCAGGAAGAACAGATAATAAATTCCTCGCTCTAATTTGTAGTGAGGTAATAAGTGCAGGCGCTACTGTTTTAAACATTCCTGATACCACAGGGTATTGCTTACCAGATGAATACGGAGCTAAAATAAAATATCTAAAAGATAATGTAAAAGGAATAGATCATGCTATCTTATCTTGTCATTGTCATAACGATTTAGGATTAGCCACAGCTAATGCAGTTGCTGGTATCATGAATGGTGCCAAACAAATAGAATGTACTGTAAATGGAATTGGAGAAAGAGCTGGCAATACTTCTTTAGAAGAAATTGTAATGATTTTACGTCAGCATCCTGATTTAGGATTTAGTACAAACGTAAATTCTAAATTATTATACGAAATGAGTCAATTAGTTTCCGAACAAATGGGAATGCTTATACAGCCTAATAAAGCTATAGTAGGATCTAATGCTTTTGCTCATAGTTCAGGCATCCATCAAGATGGAGTAATCAAAAACAGAGCAACTTATGAAATTATAAACCCCAGCGATGTAGGAGTTAATGAATCTTCGATTATTCTTACTGCAAGAAGTGGTCGAGCCGCATTAGCATATCGCGCAAAAAAAAATAGGCTACGAATTAACAAAACTACAATTAGATGCCGTTTATCCAGAATTTCTAAAGTTTGCTGATCGAAAAAAAGAAGTCATAGATGAAGATGTACATAAAATTATTGAATTAAGTAAAATAGAAATATTGGCGTAATGGAAAAGAAAACCTTATTTGACAAAGTTTGGGATAGCCATGTAGTAAGCACAGTGCCCAATGGTCCTCAAATTTTATATATAGACAAACATTTAATACATGAAGTAACAAGTCCTCAAGCATTTGCAGAATTAGAGGAACGTAATATTTCTATTTTTAGACCCAATCAGATTATTGCCACCGTAGATCATAATGTCCCTACTATTAATCAACACCTCCCCATTAAGGACGAATTATCAAGACAACAAGTAGAACAATTAACGAAAAATTGCAAAAAAAACAAGATCCTACTTTATGGTTTAGGCCATCAATATCAAGGAATTGTTCATGTAATAGCTCCTGAATTAGGAATGACATTACCGGGAATGACGATGGTGTGTGGTGATAGTCATACTTCTACTCATGGCGCTTTTGGAACCATCGCTTTTGGAATTGGAACCAGCCAAGTAGCACAAGTTTTTGCGAGTCAATGCTTATTATTAAATAAACCCAAGAGCTTACGTGTTAATGTAAATGGCAAACTAGCCAATAACGTAACTCCTAAAGATGTTATATTATACATAATTTCAAAAATTGGCACCAATGCAGGAACAGGTTATTTTTGTGAATATGCTGGAAATGTTTTCAGCGAAATGTCTATGGAAGGACGTATGACAATCTGTAATATGAGTATTGAAATGGGAGCCAGAGGAGGTATGATAGCACCTGATGAAATAACTTTTGAATATATAAAAGAAAAAGAATTGGCTCCAAAAGAAAAAGAATTAGAAGAAAAAATAGCCTATTGGAAAACTCTCCCAACAGATGATGGAGCTCTTTTTGATAAAGAGTATTATTTTGATGCTCAAGATATTGCCCCTATGATTACTTATGGAACGAATCACGGAATGGGAGTCAAAATAACAGAGGCTATTCCCTTTATAAATAATGACCCTTCTTTTAATAAAGCCATAGAATATATGGGATTTAGTAAAGGTGAATATTTATTAAATAAAACCATTAACTATGTTTTTATTGGCAGTTGTACTAACTCCCGAATTGAAGATTTTAGAGCTGCTGCTAATTATATAAAAGGAAAACAAAAAGCAAGCAACGTACATGCTCTAATTGTACCGGGGTCACAACTAGTAGCTAAACAAATTAAAGAAGAAGGTTTAAATCAAATTTTTGAAGAAGCTGGTTTTGAAATTAGACAACTTCGGTTGTTCTGCTTGTCTGGCTATGAATGACGATAAAATTCCAGCAGGAGAATACTGTGTTTCTACCTCTAATAGAAATTTTGAAGGACGTCAAGGACCCGGTGCCAGAACATTATTAACCAGCCCCATTTTAGCCGCTGCAATTGCTATTGAAGGCAAAATTGTAATGGTATAAGTTAAAAAAATAAAATATGGAAAAGTTTACAAAATTAATAGCCACAGCAGTACCTCTACCAGTAGAAAATATAGACACTGACCAAATTATACCTGCACGCTTTTTAAAAGTAACAAACAAAATTGGTTTTGGAAATAATCTATTTAGAGATTGGCGTTTTGACAATCAGAACAATCCAATTGATTCTTTTATATTAAATAATTCTAACTATTCAGGTACCATTTTAGTCACTGGAGATAATTTTGGTTGTGGTAGCAGTAGAGAACATGCTGCTTGGGCACTAACCGATTATGGTTTTAGAGTAATTGTTTCTAGCTATTTTGCCGATATATTTAAGGAAAATGCACTAAACAATGGCTTATTACCTGTACAAGTAAGCCCTTCTTTTTAGCCGAAACATTAGATTTACTAAATAGAAATCCCAAAGCGCCAATTGAAGTTAATTTAGAAACGCAAACTATTACAGTTACAAACTTGTCTAAAACTGAAAAATTTGAAATAGATACTTATAAAAAAATCTGTATGATAAACGGCTATGATGATATAGATTTTTTAATAAATAACACCGACAAAATTGTAGCCTTCGAAAAATCAAGAAACTTATCTTATCCCAAAACAACAATATAAGCTTAAACAACATGGAAATAAACATAGCATTATTATCAGGAGACGGCATTGGTCCAGAAGTTACAAAACAAGCTGTAAAAGCACTAAAAGCTATAGCTAAAATATACAAACATACCTTTATTTTTAAGGAAGCTATTGTAGGAGCTATTGCAATAGACACAACTGGTAATCCGCTACCCGAAGAAACTTTAAAACTATGCAAAGAAAGTCATGCTGTCCTTTTTGGAGCCATAGGCGATCCTCTATATGATCATGATCCTAAAGCAAAAGTAAGACCTGAACAAGGATTGCTAAAATTAAGAAAAGAATTAGGACTGTTTGCCAACATTCGTCCGATAAAAGCTTATGAAACATTACTTAGTAAATCGCCCTTAAAAAGAGAGATTATTCAAGGAACAGATATGATAATTTATCGAGAACTTACAGGCGGTATTTATTTTGGAGAAAAAAAAATTAAACGAGGCAGGTACCATAGCTTCTGATTTATGCGAATATTCAAAAGAAGAAATTGAAAGAATTAGTCATCTTGCTTTTAAAGCAGCTCAAACTAGGAAAAAGCATCTTACTTTAGTAGACAAAGCAAATGTATTAGAATCATCTAGACTTTGGAGAAAAGTAGTTACAGAAATAGCAAAAGATTATCCTGATGTGATATTAGATTTTTTATTTGTAGATAATGCCGCTATGCAAATAATTTTAAACCCCAGTCAATTTGACATCATCTTAACAGAAAATATGTTTGGTGATATTCTTTCAGATGAAGGGAGCGTAATAGGTGGGTCAATTGGTTTATTAGCTTCGGCTTCTGTAGGTAAAACAAATGCTTTATTTGAACCCATTCATGGTTCCTATCCCCAAGCTAAAGGAAAGGACATTGCAAATCCTATTGCCTCTATCTTAAGTGCAGCTATGCTTTTAGAACATTTTGGTTTGTATGAAGAAAGCGCCACTATTAATAAGGCTGTAAACAAAGCATTAGAATCAAAAATAGTAACTGTAGACTTAAATAAAGATTTGAATTATTCAACGGAGGTTGTTGGAGACACTATTGCTGAGTTTATTTTGAATAAGAACATTGAAATTAATAATATTGAAAATTTAAAAATAGGTAAATCAGTATTAATTTAGTTCTTACTTAAATTATATGCAACCCAGATTTCAAGAAAGTATTGTTCTTTAACAAATAAGAGTGAAGCCTATGAATAAAATGGTGAATTTATCTCCTTCCAGATTTTGGCTGAAATGAAAAAGGCTTCCAAATGGAAGCCCTTTGAGACAATCAATGATCAAACACCATATTATCTCGTATAAAATAATTTTAGCTAAGTTAGATAGAATTATGCTGTAGACTCTATTTCGTAACGAAACTTTTCAAAAAATTCAAATGCTCACTCAAAATTTTAAAAGAAAAAATAAGAAACTATTTTGATGATTAAAATGAAGCAGATTTACCTCATCAATACACTTCGTTCAAGTTTAATACGGATTTGGGGTTCAAATAAAATTACTTCAAAATATTATTAATTAATATTAAAAAAATTACCAATCACCGCCAGCACCACCACCTGAAAAGCCGCCACCACCAAAACCGCCGCCAAAACCACCGCTATCTCCCCAATTACCACCAAAAGACCCGCTACTACCGCCGCGTCCCATACGACTTAAAATGATAATATCACCTAAATCTAATCCACCCCCACCTCGATTATTTCCATTTCCTTTGTTCTTAAAAACAATAATTAGGATGATGATAATTAGGATTATAAAAAAGAGTATGTCCCCCATATCTTCTCCACTTTCTTTCTTTTTCCGTTCGCCTTTAAACTTTCCTTTTAGAGCTTGAATAATAGCATCCGTTCCTTGATCGAGACCTGCATAATAGTTTCCTTTTTTAAATTCGGGTATTATATAATCTCTAACAATTTCACCTGTTATTCCAGCTGTTAAACGATCTTCTACTCCATAACCGGTGAAATCCAAATTTTTCGTTCTTTTTTTGCCAGAAGCAAAATTACACCATTATCCTCTTTCCCTTGTCCTATACCCCATGTATGTGCCCATCTAGGGGCTAACAAACCTATATTTTCTCCTTTGAGTGTTTCAATAGAAATAAATACAATTTGGGAGGTTGTGGAGTCTGAATATTTAATTAATTTTTCTTCTAATAATTTACTTTCATTATCAGATAACACTTTAGCATAATCGTATACACTGGTTTGAAAACTAGGTTTTTTTGGAATATTAAATTGCGCCCAAGAATAATTTATAAAATAAAACAATAGAAATAGGAAGCAACCTAATTTGTTGTTTAATATATGCTGTTTAGTGTTTTTCATTTTAACCTTTAGATATAGCATCAGGCAGTTCATTTTTATCTGTTTCAGTCCAAGGAAAATGTTTTTGCAATTGTTCTCCTGCTTTTAAGATTCCTTCTATTAATCCTTGTTTAAAGTTTCTTTGTTTAAATTGTTCTAAAATAACATCACGTGTACTTTCCCAAAAATTAACGGGTACTACATCATTTATCCCTTTATCACCATAAATAGCAAATATTTTAGATTCTACAGCTATGTATACTAAGACACCATTACGCAATTGGGTCTGATTCATTTTTAAAAAATGAAACACCTCTTTAGCGCGTTCTAATGCTACTAAAGAAGTGTTTTTTTCTATATGTACACGAATTTCACCAGAGGTTAAGGATTCAGCTGTTCGAATAGCCTCTACTACCGCTTCTTCATCTGTTTTTGATAAAAAATCTTCTACCGTTGACATTACTTTTTATCGGTTTTATCATCAAAATTGAACTCTATTTTAGGAGCATTTTGTGCTTGTGGTTCTGCGTCAAAATAAGGTTTTTCTTTAAAACCAAACCAACCTGTAAAAATGCTATTTGGAAATATCTTCACGTGTTTATTATACGGCTTAATAGCTTCGTTAAAGCGTGTTCTTGCCGTTTGAATGGTATTTTCTGTACTGGTTAACTCATCTTGTAATTTCAAAAAGTTTTCATTTGCTTTAAGTTGTGGGTATTGCTCTACTGTAACTAATAAACGAGACAATGCAGAAGAAACTCCACTTTGTGCTTGATTAAACTGCGTTAATTGTTCTGGTGTTATATTACTAGGATCTACTGTGATTTGTGTTGCTTTAGAACGTGCTTCCATAACGGCTGTCAAAGTTTCTTTTTCAAAATCAGCGGCTCCTTTTACGGTACTAACTAAATTACCAATCAAATCACTACGACGTTGATAAGAAGTTTGCACATTACCCCAAGCCTCTTTTACATTTTGGTCTAACTCTACTGCTGTATTGTTAATTCCTTTAAAATATGAGTATCCTATTAAAATTAATACTCCAATAATAATCCAAGGCAAAAATTTTCTCATAATTGTCAAAATTTATTTTTTAGAATCTTTTTAATTTTTTGTGTTAAAAAGGAAAAACAAGCATCCCTGTTAAAAAACAATTTACAAATTAAACAAATAAACCTATTTTTTTAATATTAAAAATTGCATATTGTGATGAATCAAACATTATTTTTTAACTGAACTAAATAAACAGTCTTTTGTCATATTATTCATTCTTTAAAATTTAGACGGAATATGGATCCGATTGTTACAATCTCTATAGTCTAATTTTAATTACAGATTATTTTTTATAAAGAGTAACTGTTCTTTAACAGCTTCCAACTTATTAATAATTGCTAACTTATCTAAGGCTTTTTTTTGTCCTTCTTTTAGATGAATTTTAGCCCCTTCTAAAGTAAATCCTCTTTCTTTTACTAAATGATAAATGAGTTGTAAATTTTTGATATCTTCCGGAGTAAACATTCGATTTCCTTTTGCATTTTTTCTGGGTCTTAGAATATCAAACTCTTTATCCCAAAAACGAATTAGGGATTGATTTACCCCAAAAGCTGTGGCTACTTCGCCCATCGTATAATATCGTTTATTTTCTGGAAGATTTATCTGCATAAATGTTTAATAGCTTAAGTTTTCCTGTGTGGGCATTTCCCCTTTAAACATAAAACAAAATTTAGTCAAATGATTGATTTTCTTGTGTTGCCATTTTAGCAATAGCAGTATATTCCACAGCCGAAATATTTCCGTAATAAAAATTTATAGGATTTACTACACTTCCATTTTTATGTACTTCGTAATGTAAATGAGGTGCCTGACTACGTCCTGTACTTCCTACAAACCCGATGATATCTCCTCGTTTTACTCTTCTACCTAGTCTACAATTATAACGACTCAAATGCGCATATATAGTTTCATATCCAAATCCGTGATTAATTACGATATGATTACCAAAACCAGAGGCTCCTGCATCGGCTCTACGTACCACTCCATCGCCAGTTGCAAAGACAGGAGTTCCAGTTGGAGCCGTAAAATCCATTCCTTTGTGCATTTTTCTTGCTTTGGTAAACGGATCACTTCTATAACCGAAACCTGATGCCATTCTTTTTAACTGCTCATTCTTTACAGGTTGTATGGCAGGAATAGATCCTAAAAACCTATCTTTTGATTTGGCCAAAGATAAAATTTTATCTAATGATTTTGATTGACCTACCAAGCTCTTTGAAAGTCCTGAAAGTCGAGTTTCAGTACTCACTATTAGCTGCTCATTATTCATAGCAAGCAAATTCTTAAAACGTGCTTTGGATACAATTTTTTTATCCTCATTAGTTTCACCAGGACTTGCCATATTAAAATAAACTTTGTATATATTGTTATCCCTTTCTTCAATACTTGCCGGGACTTCATTAAGCTGGTCTATCTTTTTGTTTAGGATAACATAATTTAATTTTAAATTTTCTAATTCTCTCGCCTGCATCTTATCTTTAGGTGTACTAAAATAACCTAAATCAGATATTAAAAAGAAAAATAAAAAGCCAAAAAGTACAGAAGCTAATAAAAACAATATTCCAACTCCTACTTTGCGCCCTTTCTTTGGTTTTATTTTTCTGTAAGCCAGACTCTCTGTGTCATAGTAATACTTAACTTTTTTCGACATATTTTTAATTAAAAATCCTATTTTTGCACTCGTTATGACAAAGTAACAATTATTATACGAATAATCTGGAAAAAATGTTTCAAAAATTAATGATATTATGCCCATTTTGACATCCTATTATTTTAATATTTCAGATCATTCATCTCGCTGCTGTTAGTCGTTTTCTTTCGAAACCTTCACTATAACTCCATCGAGACTGTAAAGTATGATGAAAATTTTAAATATATTTTTTAGTTTATCTGAGTAAGGAAAACCTTAAGCTTTTAAGCTTTAAACTTTTAAACAAAAGATTAATGAAATCACAAGACATTCGCAAAGCGTATTTAGATTTTTTCAAAAGCAAAGATCACTTAATTGTGCCTTCTGCACCTATCGTATTAAAAGATGATCCTACCTTAATGTTTAACAATTCAGGTATGGCACAGTTTAAAGAATTTTTCTTAGGTAACGGAACACCTAAAAGTTCACGTATAGCCGATACTCAAAATGTCTTCGTGTTTCAGGAAAACACAATGATCTAGAAGATGTAGGTTTTGACACTTATCATCATACTATGTTTGAAATGTTAGGAAACTGGTCTTTTGGCGATTATTTCAAAAAAGAGGCTTTAGCTTGGGCTTGGGAGTTTTTAACAGAAGTGCTAAAATTAGACAAAGATCGTTTATACGTTTCCGTTTTTGAGGGAAATCCTTCTGAAAATGTCCCTTTTGATCAAGAAGCTTTTGATATTTGGAAACAATATGTTTCGGAAGACCGAATTATTTTAGGAAATAAAAAAGATAATTTTTGGGAAATGGGCGATCAGGGTCCTTGCGGTCCTTGTTCTGAAATTCATATCGACTTACGTTCTGACGAAGAAAGAACTAAAGTTTCGGGTAGAAGTTTAGTAAATGATGATCATCCACAAGTCGTAGAGATTTGGAACAATGTATTTATGGAGTTTAACCGCAAAGCAGATGGCTCTTTAGAAAAACTACCTGCACAGCACGTAGATACAGGTATGGGATTCGAGCGTTTGTGTATGGCCATGCAAGGAGTAACTTCTAATTATGATACCGATGTATTTACACCACTTATTGAAAAAGTAACAGAAATTACAAAATCAAAATACACCAATAATGAAATAAAAGATCTTACAGAGGAGCAAAATAGAATCAATATTGCTATTCGCGTAATTGTAGATCACGTTCGCGCTGTTGCCTTTGCTATTGCAGATGGTCAGTTACCTTCCAATACTGGGGCGGGTTATGTTATTCGTCGTATTTTACGCCGTGCTATTCGTTATGGTTTTACATTCTTAAATAAAAAGGAACCCTTTATTAATGAATTGGTAGCCGTTTTAGCAAATCAAATGGGTGAATTTTTCCCTGAAATCAAAGCGCAACAAAATCTTGTAACTCAAGTAATTCGTGAAGAAGAAGCTTCTTTTTTACGCACACTAGAACAAGGTCTACAATTATTAGAAAAAGTAGTAGCTGAAACTACTGGAACGGAAGTAAGAGGAGAAAAAGTATTTGAATTATATGATACGTTTGGATTTCCTAAAGACTTAACAGCTCTAATCCTAAAAGAAAAAGGATACTCTTATAATGAAGCTGAATTTGATGTGGAATTAGAAAAACAAAAGAAGCGTTCACGTGCTGCTTCAGAAGTATCTACAGAAGATTGGAAGATATTAATTGATGGCAATGTCGAAACTTTTGTAGGCTATGATCAGACTGAAAATGAGGTAAAAATCACACGTATTCGCAAGGTTGATTCTAAAAAAGATGGTGTTTTATATCAAATTGTTTTAAACAATACCCCTTTTTATCCAGAAGGTGGTGGACAAGTGGGAGACAAGGGATTTTTAATTTCAGCTAACGAAACAATTGAAATTATTGACACAAAAAAGAAAATAATTTAATTTTACATTTTACAAAACGCTTACCTGAAAATATAAATGCTACGTTTCAAGCAAAAGTAAACACAGAATTGCGTAATTTATGCGCTAGTAATCATTCCGCAACACACCTATTACACCGGGCATTACGTAGTATCTTAGGCACACACGTAGAGCAAAAAGGTTCATTAGTAGCTCCTAGTTACTTACGTTTTGACTTTTCTCATTTTTCTAAAGTAACAGACGAAGAACTAAAACAAGTAGAAGATTTTGTAAACACCCGTATTCAAGAACAATTACCTTTAATAGAAAGAAGAAATATTCCTTTTGCTCAGGCTCTTGAAGAAGGTGCTATGGCCTTGTTTGGTGAAAAATATGGCGATAATGTACGTGCTATTAAATTTGGCAATAGCATGGAGTTATGTGGTGGTATTCACGTAAAAAACACAGCTGAAATTTGGCATTTCAAAATTGTTTCAGAAGGAGCCGTTGCAGCAGGTATACGTCGTATTGAAGCAATTACCAACAATGCTGTAAAAGATTTCTTTACTAAACAAGAAAATCTTATTGTAGAAGTAAAAGAAGTTTTAAAAAACCCACAGGACATCATAAAATCAGTGGTTTCTTTACAAGATGAAAACGCTAAGCTGAAAAAACAAATTGAGCAATTATTAAAAGAAAAAACAAAGAATCTAAAAGAGGAATTAACTTCTCAATTGCAGTCTATTAACGAAATTGATTTTTTGGCTACACAAGTAGATCTAGATGCTAATGGGGCTAAAGATTTAGCGTATGAGCTAGGACAAAATAAAAACAATTTATTTCTAGTTTTAGCGACTATAAACGAAGAAAAACCAATGTTAACTTGTTATATTTCGAAAGATTTAGCAGAAACTAAAGGTTTAAATGCAGGCAACGTTGTTCGAGAATTAGGTAAATACATCCAAGGTGGTGGTGGTGGACAAGCTTTCTTTGCTACTGCAGGGGGCAAAAATCCAGCAGGAATAAAAGAGGCTTTAGAAAAAGCACTTGATTTTTTAAAATAATCAGCAAACGGCATCCATTTTAAACGTTCTGATTTAACATTGGGTTTGTTGTTGTTCCGATAACAATGGAGTAAATCACATTACCATATTATGTGATTTACTCTATTTATTTTTAAAGGATTTGAATCACACTCTTCAAGCATTTCATTATCTCTTACAAATTCAACAAAATCCCTTCAAGATCTTGAACAACGTGTTCTTTTTGTATCGAATGACTATTTTTTCTAATTCATGGTAAGCTAAATGCAACTTATCCAATGTTAGATTTTGCAGCAATTCTAGCAGTTCTGATTCACTTTTGTAAAGCAAATTTATCCAATCCATTTTAGGATAACTTTCTGGAAATACGCCTATTTTTCCATTATAAATACAATCCGCTTCAGCCCCGCTTACTTTGGTTTCTCCGTATATTTCATCAACCCAATAAAAAGAGGTCGCTTCCTTAATAGGACAAAGTAATAAATGTGCTTTTGAAATAACTTGGCTATACTCTTCCCAAGGAATAAATTGATGATAATGTGTTATTGAAATATTGTCATCGGAATTCTTTTTAAAGACTCTAATTGTTTTAAAACCATTTTATTTTCAGGTTTTCCTAAAAAAATAAAATGTAGCTTGGTTTGGGGTTTTAGTTTTTGAATTACGCTAAAAACCATATCCACATCTTTACGTTTATTAGACACATTACACGGGCATGACAATTTGAATGACATCCTCTTTTGGAATTTCAAATTGATTGCAATAATTCATCTGAATTAGTTCTATTTTATCTAAAAATACGCTTTGTTTTTCTATGTTTTTTAAGACTGAACTAGCAATCACGCCTAGTTTACTCGCTTTAACAATTACTTTTCTTTTAGATGCCACTTTTTCTTTACAATACAATTTTAAAAAGTAAGCTCCTTTTTCCTTCTCTTTAAAGATATTTAGCCAGGATATTTTCTTAAAAAAAAGACTAAAATTAAGGTTATGGATTAGACATAAAACGGATTTTTTTTCAAAAAGTGTTTTGTAGTCATCATAATTTCGATGTATGGTATTAACCACGACGCCGTCATAATTAGAAAAATCTGTTTTAGAAACAGAATTAATAATCGTTAAATATTGCCTTGGAATAGCACTTAGTTTATCAAAAACTTTTTGACTGACAAAAAAATGAAAATTTACACGGGGCATTTCTGCAACTAATAAATACCACTGCTCTAGCAATGCTGAGTGGGTTTCCATTTCTATAAAGGCTATTTTCTTTTTCAAATTTACAATACTGTTTGATACAAAGTTTATCACAAAATTACACAAAGTAAAAATTACTTAACATACTTTGTTTTCATATAAAAAACATTATAACTAAAAGTCCCAAAAAGTTGTTCATATTTAGCGCAAAAATAAAGATATTTGCATACTATTTATAAAAAATGGAATATTACATTGTCATACCTGCTCATAACGAGGAAAAGTTCATAGGTTTAACCTTAGAATCACTTGTTAATCAAACCGTACTACCTAAGAAAGCGGTAATTGTTAACGATAATTCTACCGATAGAACAGCTGAAATTGTTTCATCTTACATTCAAAAACATCCTTGGATTTCTTTAATTGAGAAGAAATCAGATGCTATTCACTTGCCGTGAAGTAAAGTAATTCAGGCTTTCCAAGCGGGCTTAAATACACTTGACGACGAATATGACATCATGGTTAAGGGGGATTCTGATTTGATTTTCCCTTCTAATTATTTTGAAGCAATTCTTAACCATTTTAAAGAAGATCCTAAAGTAGGTATGGCAGGTGGTTTTGCTTATATCGAAAAAAATGGTAATTGGGTTTTAGAAAATCTGACAGATAAGGATCATATTCGCGGTGCTTTTAAAGCTTATAGAAAAGAAACTTTTAAACAAATAGGGGGATTAAGACCTGCTATGGGTTGGGATACTGTAGATGAATTACTCTGCCAATTTTATAATTGGAAAGTCATAACCAATTCTTCTTTGCATGTTAAGCATTTAAAACCTACAGGAGCTAATTATAACCAAGCATCACGTTACAAACAGGGAGAAGCTTTTTACTCATTGGGTTATGGTTTTTTAATAACAGCTATCGCTTCTTTTAAATTAGCTATACGCAAAGGCAAACCATTATTATTCATTGATTATATTAAAGGTTTTTGGAAGGCCAAAATAGAAAGAAAGGAAATGCTCGTAACACCTGAACAAGCTGACTTTGTAAGAGCTTATAGATGGAAAAAAATGAAAGAAAAACTTTTTTAATCATTAAGTAAATAGTAATTACGTATCGTTCTCTAAAAGAATGATTAAAAAATAGTATTTTTACCCTTTCGTTTACTTAACTAAATTCTAAAAACTGTAAACTGAATACTACTTTATGATGTTAGTAAGATATTTATCTCAAATAGGAAGATACTTCTTAATGCTACGAGAAATCTTCAAGAAACCTACCAAATGGTCGGTTATGGAAAATTTAATTTTTAAAGAAATAGATGATTTAATATTTGATTCTTTAGGAATTGTGTCCTTTATTTCTTTTTTCGTAGGAGGAGTAGTTTCTATTCAAACAGCTTTAAACCTTACCAATCCATTAATCCCTAAATATTTAATTGGTTTTGCTACTAGACAATCTGTAATTCTTGAATTTGCCCCTACTTTTATTTCCATTATTATGGCAGGGAAAATGGGTTCTTTCATTACTTCTAGTATTGGAACTATGCGCGTTACAGAACAAATTGATGCGTTAGAAGTAATGGGTGTTAACTCTTTAAATTATTTAGTTTTCCCCAAATTAATAGCATTACTACTATATCCTTTTGTTATTGGATTGAGTATGTTTTTAGGAATATTTGGAGGATGGCTTGCCGCAGTATATGGAGGATTTGCCACAGCAGACGAATTTATGTCAGGATTGCAAGCTGAATTTATATCTTTTCATGTCGTATATGCTTTTATAAAAACATTTGTTTTTGCTTTTTTACTTGCTACTATTCCTTCTTTTCATGGTTATTATATGAAAGGCGGAGCTCTTGAAGTTGGTAAAGCCAGTACCGTTTCATTTGTTTGGACTTCTGTAGTCATCATCTTATGTAATTATATTTTAACTCAACTTCTTTTAACGAACTAATCATGATAGAAGTCCACAATATTAAAAAATCATTTGGTGATCAAATGGTCTTAAAAGGAATCAGTACCACTCTAGAGGCTGGTAAAACAAACTTAATCATCGGTCAATCTGGATCTGGAAAAACCGTATTTCTTAAATCCCTTTTAGGAATTCATAAAGTAGATAGTGGGACTATTTCTTTTGACGGTCGTATCTATGAAGAAATGAGCGATAATGATCGACGTGATTTACGTACTGAAATAGGAATGGTTTTCCAAGGAAGTGCTTTATTTGATTCGATGACTGTAGAAGAAAATATAGGTTTTCCTCTTAAAATGTTTTCTAATAAAACAAAAAAAGAAATCAAGGAACGTGTCGATTTTGTAATAGATCGGGTAAAGCTTATCAATGCGCATCATAAAAAACCGAGTGAAATATCAGGAGGTATGCAAAAACGTGTAGCAATTGCTCGTGCTATTGTAAATAATCCTAAATATCTTTTTTGTGATGAACCTAACTCAGGTCTTGATCCTAAAACTGCTATTGTTATAGATAATCTTATTCAGGAAATTACTAAAGAATATAATATTACGACTGTTATCAACACCCACGATATGAACTCCGTAATGGAAATAG
Organism: Flavobacterium davisii; assembly: GCF_019565505.1. GTDB lineage: Bacteria > Bacteroidota > Bacteroidia > Flavobacteriales > Flavobacteriaceae > Flavobacterium > Flavobacterium davisii. The sequence goes on along the minus strand of NZ_CP067378.1, from coordinate 2,483,913 downwards.
GCGATAAAATTGTTTTTCTTAAAAATGGTTTGAAGGCTTGGGAAGGAGATAAATCTCAGATTTTTAAAACGGATAACGAAGCTGTCACTGATTTTGTTTATTCTTCTGAATTATTTAAAAAGGTTAGAGAAGCTGTATTAAAAGAAGAAATGTAAAAAATACAAGAAGGTATCCAAAAGTAAGGAATCAACATTTAATCTGTAATTATAGAACCAAAAACAATCGGAATCATATTTATGTAATTTCATTTGCTTGTTTCTAATTAGATTCTTTCTTTGATTATTGAAAGAGACAAAATAAAAGATTGCTGATTTTTAGGATACCTTCTTTCTTTAAACACACATCATAAATAATTAATACGTAAACACAAATTTTGCATATACGGGGTCATGATCTGAAATATCACCACCAAAATATTGAGCCATCAAACGATTTGTTGGTGTTATATATTCGGGTAGTTTATGATTTTTATCGAGTAATATATAGTCCAATGTATTATTATAATCTTTAAATCCCCGGTATTTTACTATTGTATTTTGATTAGAATAAGTCCCTCTATCTATAAGTGGATTAAAAAGGTAATTATTTACCCCATTTAAGATGGTTTTCATCTTTTGATATTCATCCGTTAGAGTATATTCTACATTCATATCTCCTGCATAAATAACAGGTTCTGTACGAGGAATCGAAAACGTTTCTTTAAAGGTTTTCATTTCGTTAAATTGTTTTTCACGAGTTAATCTACCAGGAAAACCAGGTTGTTCAGAAGCTGTATGAGTTCCCATTACATGATATTTTTTTCCATTCTTTTGAATAACAACATAAGCAACTCCTCTATTCGTTAAGCCTTCTGGCGAATTAATTCTATTTTTGAATATCATTTGATATTTTTTCAAAATAGGATATTTACTCAAAATAATAATTCCTCCATTAATATGAAATAAAGTATTCCCACAATCACCATAATACCCATCCCAATCATTAGGATATAAGGATGTTCCTTTTCCGCTTGTGCAATAAAGTCCTAACAAAGAACTCATATAAGGATAAATAGTTTTTACTTTAGCTAGAAATTCATCACCAAAACGCGCATTAAATCCTTCTTCTATAACTAACACATCAGGTGTTTCTGTTCCTAAATTTGAAATATATTTTTGTAATTCAATAGCTCTTTCTTTACTCTTGTATTGTGTCATAACATTGGGTAATTGGTAAACATTATAACTCATGACTGAAAAGGTTTCAGAAGAGTCCGTTAGTCTTTTTGTCGAATTTTTGTTATTTTCTAATAACAAAACATTTTCATCTGAGCAAGATCCGATAAGCAGTAAGCCTAATAGAAGTAATAGTTTTTTCATCTTTTAATTTTTGAACAAAACTATAGGCAATAGATTAGGAAACTCTTAATTTAAAATTATCTATTATTATCTAAATTTTTAAATAATTTACTTCAATATTAACTCAATAACAACATTTTAAGAGAATGTAAATTATTTTTCAGGAAAAAATGGAGTTTATTATTTCAATGAAATAATAGTAGTGGTTTAAGGAATTACTTTATCTCTAAATCCAACAAATAATGGCAATTAAGTTGGAGGAAATAGCACCCAATCTGGGTTTATCGAATAAAGCATTTAAAAGTAGCTGTCTAAAAAAATAATACTATTCCTATTTTTATTTAATCCTTTTACTTTTTTTAAAAAGGAAAGAAAAGTATTTTCAGAATAAATAGATGACAAATTGTATACTTTTTCAGACAGTTTTTATATTTGATATACTTAGGGTTATGATGATAAATTGGCTACTACCGTTTTTATATCTTGTTCCTTATTTTTAGGATATATTAATAGCACGTCTTCTTTATCTACTACGATATAATCTTTTAATCCATCTATTACAACTAATTTTTTTCCTTCTGTTCGGATAATATTATTATTTGCGTTTTCTAAATATACCGTAGCGTTTACTACTGCATTATCTTGTTCATCTTTAGGTAATTTATCATATAATGATCCCCGGGTTCCTAAATCATTCCAATCAAAAGTAGCGGGCAATACAAATACGTTTTGCGCTTTTTCTAAAATAGCATAGTCTACAGAAATATTTTGAGCTAATGGATAATTATCTAAAATAAAAGCGGCTTCTTTTTCGGTATTATACATTTCATACCCTTTTATAAAATGCTCATACATTGCGGGTTGAAATTCTTGAAAAGCTTTTAAAACACTTTTTACACTCCAAACAAAAATTCCTGCATTCCATAAAAAGTTTCTACTTTGTATAAACTTACGAGCTGTTGCATAATCAGGTTTTTCTCTAAATTGTTTTACTTTTTTTATGGGTCTTGAATCTAACTTATCATACTCAATATAGCCATAACCTGTATTAGGAAATGTAGGTAAGATACCTAAAGTCATTAAATTTTCATCACGTTCACAAAAATCAAAAGCATGTTGTAGGTTAGCACAAAACTGTACTTCATCCTCAATCCAATGATCAGATGGTGCCACCACAACTACTGCATTGGGATTTGCTTTTTTTATTTTAAGAGTAGCGTATAAAATACAAGGTGCCGTATTGCGCATTGCTGGTTCTAACACAACTTGTTCCTGTTTAACTCCCGGTAATTGTTCTAAAACTATCTCATTGTAACTTTCATTTGTTAATATTAAAATATTTTCTTTTGGTATGAGTTGTGAAAGTCTTGAAAATGTTTTTTGAATAAGCGTTTCTCCAGTACCCAACATATCATGAAATTGTTTAGGAAACTGTACGGTAGACACAGGCCAAAAACGAGAGCCAACTCCACCAGCCATTATAATTGCGTAATAATTTTTGTTCATAGGTTTAAAAGTAACAAAGTGCAAAGTTACAAAGATTAAAATTAATTTGGTAACAACTCTATTTCTGCATTGGGATTAAACAAATAGGTTTTTCCTGTACTTAATTCTAAACATTCAAAACGTTTTGTACGAAGGGCTATTTTTTTAAAAATCCTTCCGTTATGAATTCTAAAAACACTTCCAAAAGGAATTTCAAAAATATAATGTTTATCATTTTCTGGATCAAATTGTTTTAGTGCTAAAGCTAAGGTTGCATCGGTATCGCTACTTGCTTTTGGATTACGAAAATGTCGAGCTACTAGCGATAATAATGTAGATGGAAATATTTCAGGACGAATAAATGGGATCATCAATCTTTGAAAAGTATGTTTCCATTCTTCGCCATGTGGTTTTATATTTCGTCCATATTTTTCAAATGCTACTAAGTGTGCGATTTCATGAATGAGTGTAATTAAAAAACGGTATTCATTTTGTGAATAATTAACGGTTATGACATGTCTTCCGTTTCCTTCTCTTCGATAATCGCCATGACGAGTTACACGTTCATTTACAATTTTTAAATGTACGCGATTTGTCTTGATTAACTCAAAACACATAGAAACGGCTTTTTCTGGAAGGTATTTTAAGAGAATATCTTGCATTTTATCACCCTTTGTTTTCTAAATTTAAAGCGTTTTTATATTAAAATAGAAATCTTTTATATTCTTTCTTTGATTTCTTAATGCTTTCCTTATCCAATTAATACTGTTCTTATCTTTTATACAAGTTTCGAAATTTATTAATCAGATCGGTACTTTTTAATCTATCGTCAAAATTTGTCTTTTCATTTTATTCGTTTTTTTAAGCATCTCTCATTTTCATTTTATCCTTTTTATTGTAAAGAGGATTAAAAGAATCTGTTATCTTATTCAAATAATAGAAACCCTTTTACGTCTATTTTAATGGAATTATTTTCATACTACAATTTATTTTTTAAGGTGTTGTTGAAGAAACTTGTAATACTTTCCCGTTGTAATATTTATTGCCTGTTAGTGCAAAATCAAAAATATAATTTGCCATTTCTGATGCTGTTATGGGTGCCTGATAACCTCGGAAATGCTTCTTGTAGCATTTCGGTTTGTACTGCTCCTAGGGCAAGGACATTAAAAGCAATACCTTTTTCTTTATATTCTTCTGCCAGTAGTTCTGATAATGTGATGACAGCTCCTTTACTCGAGCTATAAGCTGATAGACCTGCGAATTTCATACTTCCTTGTATACCTCCCATTGAACTTATGGTTACCACATGACTTCCTTTTTGCAAATATGGAATACAAATACGGGTTAATGCTGCTATACCAAAAACATTTACTTTGTAAATATTTTCAAATTCAGCAGACGTAATTTCCTCAAAAGGTTTATGCAAAAAGCTTCCTGCATTATGAATTATAACATCTACTTGTTTCCATGATGATTCTAAAAATTCCCCTACTTGTTTCAAATCATTCTCGACAGCTAGATCTATAGCTAAACAGGTTATGTTTTGATTTTGAAGTAAAGCTTGTGGTCTTTTGCGAGAAATAGCTAATACTTGATGGCCTGCATTGGCAAATTCCAATGCTAATTCATAACCTATTCCTCTAGAAGTTCCTGTAATTATAATATTTTTATTTTTCATCTAACTTAATTTCTTTTGTTGTTGCATTTATCATTTTTTCAAGTACAACTTTACTCTTTCCTATTACTTTTTGAAGATGTTGCATGTCTATTTTTTCAAATTCATCTTTTACATGATGATAAAAATTATAGTTTTCAAAATCAAAAGTAGAGATTGTATGAGCAGGAATGTGATATTCTTCATAAAAAGGATAATTATCTGAAGCTTTAAAAAGTTGATACCTGCTTTCAACGGGGAGATAACCTACCCATTTTTCTCCTGCATACTCATTCATTTTTTTAGCCATGTTTGATTTTGTTATACCGGTCATATAAACCAACATATCTTTTTGATTCATCGGAACCCCTATCATTTCAAAATTAAACATAAAATAAATATCTACCCCTGCATTTTTCATTTTCTTAGCTAAGTGACGTGATCCTAACAATCCTTTTTCTTCGGCTGTAAACAAAGCAAAAATAATAGAGCGTTTATTCGTTTTTTTTTCTGAAAAATATTTCATTAGCTCTAATACGGCTACGGTTCCTACAGCATTATCATTAGCTCCATTAGCTATACTATCTTCTTCTACTTTTGTTGCATTACCTATATGGTCGTAATGGGCACCGATAACTATATATTCTTCTTTTAAAATAGGATCTTTACCTTCAATAATACCTACTATGTTATAAGCTGGCTTATAATAATCTGATAATTTATCTCGATATGTTTTATAAAAGGGCTTTATATCATTTTCTTTGAATTGATTTTCTAAAAAAACCATAACCTTTTCCATTTCTGGAGTTCCCGGTTCACGTCCTTTATTTTCATCTGAGGTTAAAAACTGTAATACTTTCTCAATTCTTTCATTTTTTTGTTGTTTTGTTTCTTGAGCATTCAGTTTTATTAAAAAACCAATTAAAAATATCCCTACTAGTTTATATATATTCATAGTATCTGTTATTTTAATTTTTCCCTTCTTTTTCTATAATCCATTGTAATTCAGAATCTATTTTTTTTTCATAATCTTCTTTTTTTGAAGTTATCGTAATTTCAGGCATTACCCCTCTTCCTTTTATAGCTGATTTTTTTACCACACCTATTTCCATCATTCCTACTCTAAATTTTAGTTTAGAATGAGGTAAAGTTAATACAGGTAATGTACCTGCTACTGTACTATTAAAAGCGCCTCCTGTTTCTTCTCCTACAAAAATGCCTCTATTTATATTTTGTAAATTAGCAGCTAGAACACTTGACGCAGAGAAACTTCCTCCATTTATTAACACATATAATTTTCCTTGGTAATTCGAATCTCTCGGTTGTAATCTATTTGTTAATTTTGATTTTTGATAAAAAAAACCTGTGGGTGATTTTTTTATCGAAAATAAATTTTTGATTGTATAGGGAATGATTATGGGGGCTAAGGAAATGAGAATTCCTTTTGGAACATTACGAAACATATTAGTTACTAAACTGGTTCTATTCGTTACTTTTAATGTATCAACAAAATTGACAAAGTCGGGACTAATATACGTAAATAAATTTTTAATTTCTTCAATACTCCCTCCTCCATTGTTTCGTAAATCGAGTACTAGAGTTGTTACCTTTTTATTATCAATTTCTTTAAAAAGAAGAGAATATGCTTTAGCTTGTTTTCCTCCCACAAATTTTTTTATGCGTAATACTGCCAATGATGAATCTTTTATAGGATAAAGCAATTGTCTTGTAAATTCCTTTTTGATTTCATCATATCCAAAAATATTTTTTTTGTTTTTTAATTCTTTTTCTTTTAATAACTGATTTTTATTTTTTGTTTTACAAATCTTTTTATCTGAATCTTTAGTTTTCTTTACCGTTTCTTTTTTAAAACCTTTTGTTAAAGCTATTCGTGTTAAAACTTTTGTATAAAGACTGTCTTTATACAAGAAATTTACTTGTATACTATCTTTTAATGTTTTTTCTAATTTAAAATAATGAACTATTTTATTTGCAAAAGCGCTATTATAATAAGTTTGATTATACCCATCCGATGCATCTGTTCCTTTATATTTAGCAAATAAAAACGAAGGTGTTATTCCTTGAATATCTTTTACAACGGTACCGACTTTTATACTTGTGTCTTTTGAATGATTTTGGGCAATAATTAATTCATTATCTATATAACTAAAAGTAAATAAAGACAATGGATAAGTACCTTTCTTTTTTAATTCTTTTAACTCATTATGTGTAAATTGTTTTTGTAAAGGCTGTATAGTTGTATGGCCTTGTCTAACACTTGCCACCACTTTACTAATTCCAAAATAAAATTCATTTGGTTTTAAGGGGGTTTTAATAGATTTTTTTAAACTATCGAATTTGAACTTTAAATATTTTTCTGTAATATACAGATCCAAAGAAGGATGTAGTTTAAACAATTTTCTTTGTACAAAATCTATGTCTTCGTGTAATTTTTTTACAGATATAGGCGTTTCTATATGTTGATTTGATTTATATACAGATTGACAATTTTGAAATAGTATCAAAATAGAACTTAATACTAGAATTTTTGTTTTTTCTATCATTTATACAGAGTATTTCTTTATAACATGTAATGAGGTTATATGAGACAATCACTAATTCCTCTACATTTTTTGGCATTATTTGACGTTACAAAATAAAAAAATCCCGAATGTTTTTCAACTTTCGGGACTTAATTATTGTCATTTTATTTTTTATGCTAACATGGTTACTGGATTTTCCATATAGGCTTTGAAAGTTTGTAGAAACTGAGCACCTGTAGCTCCATCTACTGTTCTATGGTCGCATGCCAAAGTAACTGTCATTGTATTACCTACTACAATTTGCCCGTTCTTAACAACTGGCTTTTGAACGATAGCGCCAACAGATAAAATAGCGGAATTAGGCTGATTAATTATTGATGTAAAAGACTGAATACCAAACATTCCTAGGTTTGAAATTGTAAAGGTACTTCCTTCCATTTCGTTTGGTTGTATTTTTTTATTTTAGCTCTTCCTGCCATATCTTTTACTGATGTACCTATCTGTGATAGAGTCATTTGATCAGCAAATTTTAATACAGGAACTACTAATCCATCCTCTACCGCAACTGCAACACCAATATTTACATGGTGATTTAAAATCATCGCCTCTTCTTTCCATTGTGAATTTACTTGAGGGTGTTTCTTTAATGCCATTGCAGAGGCTTTTATTACCATATCATTAAAAGAAACTTTTGTGTTAGGTAAATTATTAATCATAGATCTAGAAGTCATTGCATTATCCATATCTAACTCAATGGTTAGATAATAATGGGGTGCAGTAAATTTAGATTCTGCTAAACGTTTTGCAATAACTTTACGCATTTGCGAGTTTTTCACTTCTTCTTGATAGACTTCACCTGCTGGTATGAAAGGTTGTACAGCAGCTACGGTTGTTGTTGCTTCAACTACTGGATCAGAAATAATACTTGTTATACTTGTATTTACTACAGCTGGATTATATCCTTCTACGTCTGCTTTAGTAATGCGTCCATTTTCACCTGTTCCTCTTACAGCAGCCAGATTGATTCCTTTTTCTTGTGCCATTTTTTTAGCTAAAGGAGAAGCAAAAATTCTGCCTGTATTAGTTAACACTTCTGTTTGAGGATTTGAAGCAGTTTCTACTTTTGATTCTGTAATTTTTTCTAGTTTAGGTTCTTCTGTAGTACCTCCTCCAGTTGAAAAATTAGCTAAAATACCTGAAATATCGGTACCTGCTGGACCTAAGATTGCTAGAATACTATCTACGGGAGCTGAACCACCTGTTTGAACTCCTATATATAATAAAGTACCAGAATTAAATGATTCAAATTCCATAGTAGCTTTATCTGTCTCAATTTCAGCTAAAATGTCACCTTCTTTGATTGTATCTCCAATATTTTTTAACCAAGCAGCCACAGTACCTGTTGTCATAGTATCACTCAAACGAGGCATCGTAACTACTTTTACTCCTGCTGGCATTTCAGAAGACGCTGTAGAATTGACTACAGGCATTTCTACTTGATTTTCTTTAACTGGTTCTTCTTTTTTTGGAGTACTTCCATTTAATAAAGTGGAAATATCTTCACCTTCTTGACCAATAATTGCTAATAATGAATCTACAGGAGCTGTTTGGCCTACTTCAATTCCTATATGCAACAATACCCCTGAATTAAAAGACTCAAATTCCATTGTGGCTTTATCGGTTTCAATTTCAGCTAATATATCTCCTTCTTTTATTTTATCTCCCACTTTTTTAAGCCATGTTGCTACAGTTCCTTCGGTCATGGTATCGCTCAAACGAGGCATGGTAACTACTATTGCCATAATCTTTTATAATTTATGAGGTAAAAATGGATAATTTTCTTGTTCGTACACTACATCATATAATTGTTCAACTGTAGGAAATGGTGAATCTTCTGCAAATTTTTCACACTCCGCTACCAAGTCTACTACACGTTGATCTATCATTTCTATTTCTGCATCTGTAGCGTATCCTTCTGCTTTAATTATATCTAAAACTTGAATAATTGGATCTATTTTTTTGTATTCTTCTACTTCTTCTTTTGTTCTGTATAATTGAGCATCTGACATAGAGTGTCCTCTATAACGGTATGTTTTCATTTCTAAGAAAGTAGGTCCATCTCCACGACGTGCTCTATCGATAGCTTCGTGCATAGCTTCTGCTACTTTTACAGGATTCATACCATCCACAGGTCCACAAGGCATTTCATATCCTAAACCTAATTTCCATATATCGGTATGATTAGCGGTTCTTTCTACAGAGGTTCCCATAGCATATCCATTGTTTTCGACAATAAATACTACTGGCAATTTCCAATTCATTGCCATATTGAAGGCTTCGTGTAAAGATCCCTGACGTGCTGCACCATCGCCAAAATAAGTCAATGTAACCCCATCACGACCAAAATATTTATCCGCAAAAGCAATACCAGCACCTACTGGAATTTGAGCTCCTACAATACCATGTCCTCCATAAAAACCATGTTCTTTATCAAAGATATGCATTGACCCCCCCATTCCTTTAGATGTTCCTGTTACTTTTCCTAATAACTCAGCCATCACTCTACGAGGATCGGTTCCCATACCTATCGGCTGTACGTGATTACGATATGCTGTAATCATTTTATCTTTAGACAAGTCCATAGCATGCAAAGCACCAGCTAATACTGCTTCTTGTCCGTTATATAAATGCAAAAATCCTCTAACTTTTTGTTGAATATACAAGGCTGCAAGTTTATCTTCAAACTTTCTCCAGAACTGCATGTCTTCGTACCACTTAAGGTAGACTTCTTTTGTGATTGGTTTCATATCTAGCTTCTATTTACTTTATTTATTATACCTATATAAATAAAGTCTATTTTTTTTCTAATTAATATACAAAAATGAGTTAAACTCAAATTAATGCACTGCAAAAGTATAACTTTCCTAGTAAGTAGTAAAATTTAATGAATAATTTTTAAATCATAAGAATTTTTTATCAAATGTAAGAGGTAAGAGATTTTCTATAGAATCTGATTTATACACCTCTCCAGTTTCACCCATAAAATAAATTTCTATAAATTCATCTTGTTTGTATTCATATTCAAAAATAGATTGCCTACAAGCTCCGCAAGGAGGGATCGGTTTATCTGTAACTGACATAGTAGACCCCGCAGTAATTGCTATCTTTAATATTTTGGCTTTTGGATATTGAGCTCCTGCGTAAAAAATAGCGACTCTCTCTGCACACAATCCTGAAGGGTACGCTGCATTTTCTTGATTAGAACCTGTTACAATCTGCCCATTATCTAACAAAAGAGCTGCTCCAACATTAAATTTAGAATAAGGAGCATACGCCTGTATTCGAGCTTCAATGGCTTTTTGCATTAATGTTTTCACTTCCTCCGATAACTCAGCTACTGAATCATAAATACTCAGTTTTGTATCAATTTTAATTTCTCTCATCATAAATGTTAAGGGGAAAAAAATCCAAATCTCATTTTACTGAAATTTGGATTCATAATTAATAATTTATTTTTTTAATATTGATCGTAATTATCACCAAAATTAATGGTTAATGAAAAACGTAACGTATTTTCTAGTGGATTTTTAACTTTAGACATTGAAAATAGATATGAAACATCTACCTTTAAAGAAGAATATTTAAATCCAGCTCCTATGGTTGCAAACTTCCTTGCTCCTTTTACAGCACTTTCGTTAAAATAACCTCCTCTGAATGCAAACGAATCTTGATACCAATATTCTAATCCTGCTGCCCAAGTAGTTTCTTTTAATTCCTCACTAAAACCTCCTCGGAGCATCACCAAAAGATTTAAACATACCAGCAACCCAACCTGTATTATTATATTGTGTAATAGCATCTCTATAATCTTTTTGTTCTGAAGGATCTAAAATTCCGTTACCATTGCTATCAATAGCTGTTTTAGGCGTAGGTACTAATAACTTATTAAATTCTAAAGTAGTAGTTAACTTATTATAATCATCAAAAATAAAATCAAATCCTCCTCCTAAACGTAAATTAGCTGGCAAAAAGTTAGAACTACGTTCTACATCAGAATCATACGAAATTTTAGGTCCCATATTTTGAAGATTAAAACCGCCTCTCCATCTACCATTAAAATTACTGTATGCTATTTCAGATGATTCATAATAACCTGCTACATCTACTGCAAAAGTTTGAGCCGATTTAGCATCATTTGTACTTGTAGGAATTCTTAAATTAGAACGAATATATCGACCAGCAACACCCATTGAAAAACGATCACTCAATTGTAAAGAGTAAGATCCGTCTAATGCTAATTCATTTGGGTTAACACTCCCTGTTTGAACTCCTGTTTCATTTCTTAGTTCAATTTGACCTAAACCAAAATATCGAAATCCAACTCCAAAAGCACTTCTTTCATTAAATCTATTAAAATAAGTAAGCTGTCCTAAGGACATATCATTTACTAATTCGGTTAAATAAGGTGTATAACTTACAGAGACTCCTTGCTTTTTTAACGAAAAAGCATACTTAGCAGGATTATATTGCTGTGAAAAAGCATCAGGCGAAGTTGCTACCCCCATATCTCCCATAGATGCGGCTCTTGCATCCGCAGCTATTTGTAAAAATGGCACTGCTGTTGTTATAACTCTATTATCGTTCTGAAACTGAGCAAAGGCACTTACTCCTGTAAAAATCCCGATTATTATTAAACTAAATTTCTTCATTGGATTAAATAAAATGTTTACAAATATAATTTCTTTTCTCAAAGAATCACTAATTTTTCTATTTTTTCCGCTTTTTTATTTGACAAAATTGACTTAACACTCAATCTGTACAGATAAACTCCTTTCCCTATTTTATCGCCAAAATCATCTCTCCCATCCCAAACCAAATCTCTTGATAAAAATCCCGTTGTAGAAACTGTTTGATTTTTAGTCCAAACAATCCTACCTGTTATAGTCATTACCTGAATCTGAATTTCTAAAGGCTCAAAAGGGCGGTTATGAGTAAACCAGAACTCTGTGTAATTAACAAATGGATTAGGATAATTCAAAACATTGGTCAGAACTAGTTCAGAGTCATCTATCACGACAAATTTCAAATCAGAACTTACCATATTATTATAAACATCCCAAGCCTTAACTGTCAGGGTATGTATACCTGAAGATAACTTTGAAAACTGATAATTTACTATTCCTTTTGTATAATCATCTTTTGCTGAATTATAAAAATCATTTAATATGATTGGTTTAGTTTCATCCCCGTCTAAATAAGCTACTATATCGTGACCTATACCTCCTGCTGTATTAATTCCATTTTCATCTTGTAATTCTACAATTAATATTGGTTTTTGATTTACAACACTTCCTGCAACAAACGTTTTATCATTAATGTATAACTGCATTTTAGGAGGGGTTTTATCTTCTGGTGCGTTTTGGTTTACGCCTCCAATTTTCAAGTTCAAATCATAACCTCCTTTATCTTGGTTCTTTGTATCTTCTGCAACATAAAAACTCATTTTTCCATTTCCAATTGGAATTGCAATATCTTTAGGAACCACAAAAGTAAATTGAAATTTACCTTCTTTAACATTAGCATTTCCTCTAAAAATAGTTTCTCCTAAGGCTTTAAAAGACATTTTAGGTAAAACTCCATCATTTGCTAAAGTTGTTTTATCTATAAATTTATCAAAAATACTTACAAACAATTCACCGTTAAAATCATTTTTTAACTGTCCTTTATCATCTTGTATTTCTCCTGAAATTTTTATTTTTGAGAGGGCAGATAAACTTCCTGTGTAATCAGCAATTGGTTGATCATTTATATGTGTCATAACCACCTTAGGTTCAGGTATAGCTAACTTCATTGCTGGATCTCCAATAAATGAAATAACATGATTACCTATATTTAATGATTCTTGTTTTGCCAAACGTACAGCCTCTGCAATCGATACTTTTCCTTTATCTGAATACCCAAATAAATACGGTGCAATTAGTAAATTATATTGTTCTCCTATAAATTGATAAATCAATCTCGATGTAGAAATTAAAGCTACTGGTCCTCCGTATGGATTCTGAAAAGCAAGCTCTCCTCCTGTATCTCTTAAAGGGTTATCATATCGAGTAAACTCACAAGTTACCGTCATAAATAAAGGGAATTTATAAGGATTTGTTAAATTTTTTATATCTGCCAATTCAAATAAACGCTCACTTGCCAAACCACTTTCACCACCATGCCCTATATACACCATAGCTAATGCTCCTTGTGAAAAAGAATTTAAAAACGCCTCTTTTGCCTTAGGATATTTTTGTCCTCCAGAAGTAATAATTTGCTCATAAGCGTCTGTAGAAAATTTTTTTTGCATTAAAAGAAGGACGATTATACAATATTGTATCCGCCATATTATTTAAATTAACCTGCAAAGTCGCATCAGAATCCTTATCTACATCATCTGATAAAAAAACTAAATTATTTCGCCATTTACCTAGTGATTTTTTATCATGATATTGAATTATTTTATCAACCATTTGCTGAGCTTGTAATATATCTTTTGCTAGAATTCTCCCTACAGCAATATCACATCCCTCTACTCCTGTCATACGTCCTTCAGCGGGATCCAACATACCAAAAAACTCATCTGACACAAAGGAATCTGCTAAAGTAAAACTTCCTAACGATTGTAAATTAGGCACCAAGTTTGTATTATTTTTTATTCTATCCTTATAATCAAAGGAAGCATCTCCAAAAAGACATAAATAACTTATTTTTTTTCCGTTTGGTGCCGTTTCATATAAGTACCTCACCAAATTACGAATAGCTCCTATATCTTGTTTTCCTGTTGAAAATTCATTATAAATAGCATCCAAGGTTACAACCTTTACATTTAATTTTGAATAATTCCTATGAAAATCAGCTAAACGATCAGCCTGAGACTTTAAAATCTTAGGAGTTACAATCAGATAATCAAGAGGTTTAACTTGATTATTTTCATCTAAAAAAAGAGTTCCTTTCAAATCTTGATTAAAGACATTAACGCTTTCATCTACTTTAGGATCATAATAATCATTAGGATCTACTAACCAATATTCGTGTACTTTACTATCTATAGGACTCAAAAAGAAAAATCATTTTCAGGACCTTTATTAATTTTGGAAACAGAATTAACCGTGGTCACATCCCAAATTTCAGTAACTGTTCCTATATTTTTAAGATTGTATTGACCTATTAATGGATTGTTTTCAATTCTATTAACCCTAAAGCCAAATTGTTTACCATAACCTATTAGATTAGATTTAGCTCTAACAGTTAAAAAATCTAAATAAGATTTTGCAGAAGGCACACCATTATTGTTATAAGACAAAGTAACGGATATAGTATTAGAAGCATTTTCTTTGTAATTAGATTCAAACGTTCCCTCTTGTCCTTTTACTGTATTTAAATCTGAAATCCCTAAAAATTAACAGCCCTTTGATTAATTCCATTTACCGTTACATTTATAGTAGAAGGCTTAGAACTTATTGCTACTGAACTAAATTCAACAATAACATTATCTCCCAAAACAATATTCGGAACTCTAAAATCAAAAGTATAACTCGGTTTTAAATGTAGTTCTTCGCCAAACCAACGTCTTCCAAACTCCCCCACATTATATTTATCAACTTCATGATAAGTATAAAAATCATATTTATCAAAAATTAAATGAGGAGAACCAGTAGGCTGAATCTTTGTTTCAATTCTTTTCCCTCTATCCCCTCCAGTCGTAATATAATAGTAAGCCTTGTCTGCATATAAATTATTATGCGTCATATTTTCCTCACTCCATTTATCCATCCCTATAGCATAAAACAAAATGTAATCAGAATCATCAAAAACACCATCTTCTTCACCTATTATTTGAATTGCATTTTCTTGTAAATCCAAATTAGAGTTTTCAGAATTTAACAAAGGAATCATGGCACCTCCATTACCATAAATTTTCAGATTACGAGGATCTCCCTTAACATCAACACCTAATCGAGATAAAAAAGACTTTGTTATTTTATATACTCCTGATTTTTCAATATAAAATTTTTTCCAAAGGCCGCTTTGTAAAACGGAATTTTGTAAATTCACAAGACTCGATCTAGAAAGCAATTTTCTAGTTATACCTTCCTTAAAGGTATAGGCAAAAGATATAACTTTTTTATAAACATTCCCTTCTTTATAAATAGGATTAAAACTTAAGACGACCGAAGATTCGTCTCTAAAAACAACATTTCTTATTTTAAAATTTACATTTTCATTAATTTTATTTCGATCCAAAACACCTAACATCGATTCTTCTACTTCTTCTGTTATTAAATCATAACAAATTAAGGATTCTTCTTCTGAAAAAGTATTTTCAGCAATTTTTTTAGAAAACAACAAACTATTCTCTTCAAAATTAAAAACCAGTCCCTCTCGTTGAAAATTAGGAATTGCAACTATTCTTGTTTCATCATACCTTAAAGGCTTTGCAGTCCAACTCAATTCAATATTTCCTGATGACTGAGCATTTAAAAAAAAACAAAATAAAAAACTAAAAAAAACAAAATACCACTTCATACAACTGTAAAACGAAAATTACTTTACCATATTATCGGTAAAAATAAACTTTAATGAACAATAAACTACATTTTAATTCGTTAAACATATATTATTTATCAAATAATTTTGTACCAAAAAAATATTTTAACAACTCTTATTGCTAATTACCCGTTAATTATTATATTGCATCACTTTAAATAATTACCTACTGAAAGTATGAAAGTAAACAAAACGATGACAGTAAGAGCACTTTTATCTGCTATGGTGCTTTTAAGTTTTACTACCAGTTGTAGTAAAAAGTCTAGTACTAAAGACACTTCAGCTGCAACAGGCTGGAAAATTAATGATCCTAATGGAGGTTTCCAGTACAACTCGAATTTCACAAAACAAGAAACAGGTCCTCGGTCTGGTTTTAGTTGAAGGAGGAACGTTTACGATGGGAAAAATTCAAGATGATGTTATGCATGATTGGAATAATACGCCTTCCCAGCAACACGTCCAGTCTTTTTATATGGATGAAACCGAAGTAACGAACATAATGTACATGGAGTACCTAGACTGGATTAAAAGAGTCTTCCCTCCAACAGAAGAAAATTATAAGCACATATATAATGGTGCATTACCTGACACTTTAGTATGGAGAAATCGTTTAGGCTATAACGAAACAATGACCAATAACTATTTGCGTCATCCTGCTTATTCTCAGTACCCTGTGGTTGGTGTTAACTGGTTACAAGCTACTGATTTCGCAAAATGGAGAACCAACCGTGTAAACGAAGCTCTTTTGGAGAGAGAAGGATACATGAAAAAAGGGGCTAAACTGGTAGACACTGATGCTAACAACAGCTTTGACACAGAGGCTTATCTAGTATCACCTTCTACTTCCTTTGGAGGAAATGAAGAAATTATCCTTCAAAAGCAACGTGGTAGATCGAGTTCCAAATCAGCTAAAAAAGCGAAAAAAGATGCAGCTGCTACTAGCGACGCAACTGCTAGTACAGATGGTCCTAAAAATGTATATGCTCAAAAAACTTCTGGTTTATTATTACCCGAATACAGACTTCCTACAGAATCTGAATGGGAATATGCAGCAGCCTCAGATGTAGGTACTCGTGAATACAACACTTATAGAGGACAAAAAAAATACCCTTGGAAAGGTCAGTACACCCGTTCTGGTAACCGCGTGACACGTGGAGATCAATTAGCTAATTTCAAACAAGGAAAAGGAGATTATGGAGGAATTGCAGGCTGGTCAGATGACAATGCAGATATTACAGCCCCTGTAAAATCCTACAAACCTAATGATTTCGGTCTTTATGACATGGCAGGTAACGTAGCTGAGTGGGTACAAGACGTTTACCGTCCTATAGTAGATGACGAAGCAAATGATTTCAACTATTTCCGTGGAAACGTTTATACAAAAAACCAAATAGACAAAGATGGAAAAATTGTTTTCATAACTTCTGAAACGATAAAATATGACACATTAAGTAATGGTAAAGTAATCGCTAGAAGTAGACCAGGAGAAATTGCTCAAGTTCCAGTAGATGAAAACGAAACATACTTAAGACAAAACTTCTCAAGAAGTAACAATATAGGTTTTAAAGATGGTGACAAACAATCATCTCGTTTTTTCAACTTAAATGATGATTCAGGAGAAGACCTAAAGGATAAAAAAAGAATGTACAACTCTCCTATCCACAAAGTATCGCCTGACAGTACAGGTAAAATTGGTCGCAAATTTGATAAATCCGACAAAAGAACTACATTAGTAGGAGACAATGTAAGAGTTTACAAAGGAGGTTCTTGGAAAGATAGAGCTTATTGGTTAGATCCAGCCTCAAGAAGATATTTAAATCAAGATTTAGCTACAGATTTCATTGGCTTTAGATGCGCAATGTCTCGTGTAGGCCCTAAATCAGATTTCAAAAAAACACCAAGAAATAGAAAATAACATACTTTCGTTCAAAATAAAATCCCGCTTTTGCGGGATTTTATTTTTTTAGGTACTTTAGCCTTATGAAAATAGAAGAATTATATCAATGCTTTTTACAATGTGATTCCATTACTACGGACACAAGAAAAATAACACCAAACAGTCTGTTTTTTGCTTTAAAAGGAGACCTTTTCAACGCTAACGAATTTGCACAAGAAGCACTAAACAAAGGAGCCCTTTTTGCTGTTGTAGACGAAAAAAATACTACACAGATGAAAATAAAATGTTTCTCGTAAACGACTCTCTTAAAAGCTTACAAGAACTAGCCCATTATCATCGAACTCAACTAGGTTTACCTGTTATTTCACTTACAGGAAGCAACGGAAAAACCACAACTAAAGAACTTATAAACTGTGTTTTGTCAAAAAAATACAACACCGTTGCTACACAAGGAAACCTTAATAATCACATAGGAGTCCCTTTAACCCTGCTTTCGATAAAAGAAGACACCGATATAGCAATAGTAGAAATGGGAGCCAATCACCAAAAAGAAATCGAATTATTATGCAATATCACCTCTCCTGACTTTGGCTATATAACTAATTTTGGAAAAGCCCATTTAGAAGGCTTTGGAGGCATAGAAGGCGTGATAAAAGGCAAAAGCGAAATGTATACTTACATAGAAAATCATCACAAAACTGTTTTTATCAACCTAGATGATCCTATTCAAGAAGAAAAAACACAAAAAATCAATCGCTATACATTTTCAACAAATAACAATAAAAAAGCAAATATTACAATTCAAAAAATCGAAGCAAATCCATTCGTAAAAATAGAATATAACGGAATTCAAATACAATCCAACCTAATCGGAATATATAATTCTAATAATATTAATGCGGCTATTACCATCGGGAAATATTTCAACATTACGGACAACGAAATTAAAGACGCTATCGAAAATTACATTCCAAATAACAACCGTTCCCAACTAATAGAAAAAGGAAACAACAAAATAATTTTAGATGCTTACAATGCTAATCCAAGCAGTATGGCTGCCGCTCTGAGCCATTTCCAACAGCTAGACGGTTCCAAAATTGCCTTTTTAGGTGATATGTTTGAACTTGGCAACGAAAGTCTAGAAGAACACAAAAAAATAATAGAAAGTATCATTAATACAACAAATATTCAGTTTTATTTCATAGGCAAAGATTTTTACTCTTCAAAAATTGAAAAAGAACATATTTTTTATTACGCCTCATTTGAAGATTTTATTAAAAATAAACCTAACGAAATAAATAACACCACCATCTTAATAAAAGGCTCTAGAGGAATGGCTCTTGAACGAATTTTGGAAATTATTTAATTCCAAATTAACATATCAGCCATTGCTTATACAAAAATAATTACTCCTTTTCCTAAAACAAGACCTTTTAGCAACTTAACAAACTGTATAAATCTCTTTAAATTTATACAGTTTATACTTAATTTTTAATAAATTTACAAACTTTTAACAAATCCTTTTGTTTCAACCGTCAACCTGAACAAGTAAACTTTTTTAGAACAAAATACACAATAATCACATAAAAACACTTTCAACACCTTATCTTTTAAAAAAACATCAAAACAATCATTTAATAAAAAAACAGATAAAACTATATTTTTATAGAATTTTCTTATTTTTGAAAAAAACAATGAAAAAAATTATATTTCTTACAATCTTTCTTTCTTTTAATAAATTTTACTCACAACACACAGAGTCTTTTACATACGGTTTAAAAATAGGCGCAGTACATTCGTCATTTAGTAATCTTCCCGAAATGATTGTAGGCAGAGACAATTCTTTAACTCATTTTAGTCTAGATTCTAAAGGAAGTTACGGAGTGGAAGGCGGTTTCTTTGTAAATGCTAAATTACCCAATACAAGAGTAGCCTTACAAGGTGAAATTCTTTACAGAAATTCAGGAGATAAATTAATATTCAATAATACTTTAGATAAAAGTTACACTTTAAGTTTTGATTATTCTTTTATTACCATTGGAGCCATTTATAAAATATACCCTTATAAAGGCTTTAATGTAGGAACAGGCGTATTTTATTCTAAAAACATAAACCCTAGCAATATAAATTACACTTCTAATGAGTACGATGGAAGATATGATACTACGAAACGACAATTTTATAGAGACGCATTAGTAGGTAGTGATGACTTTAGCTTATCTTTTTCATTAGGATATGAATTACCCTATGATTTACATATTGAAGGCCGATATTATTTAGGGCTAGGTGATATTATAAAAAACAAAACGGCGTCATTTCAATTTATAGAAAATTACAACAGAAGCTCTATCATAGGCCTTTCTATAGGGTATAGTTTACATAATTGGTAACATTAAAAAATCAACAACATGAAAAAAATTATATTTCTTTTATTTTTTACAATAGTTACTCATAGTCAAATTGGGAAAGAAATTAGTTACGGTCTTTACGCAGGTGCTGTATACTCCAAAATGAATAATATACAAAACACAATAATTCCTCCTAACATTTACACTAATTTTTCCACAACCGAAAAAGACAAATTCGGGGCTCTAGTTGGTGTTTTCTTAAATTGGAAATACCCTCGAGCCAACATAAGTTTTCAACCTGAAATATTTTACAGTCGCCAAGCTACTGATTTTAATTACAACGACAGTAAAGGACTTAATTATCAAATAAAGTTTGACTATCAGAATTTAAATTTAGGCTTTTTATTCAAATATTATATACATGAAGGTTTGTACTTAGGCATAGGCCCTAATGTTGCTCTAAATCTTAACAGGAATAATATTCGTTATACTTCTAATGGAGCTGAAATGGAACAAAAGTACGGAGTCTCATTTACTCCTGATCCCATTGTACAAAAAACATTAAAAGAATCTCTTGAAGGAGCCGACTATTTTCAAGGTATTTTTGGAATTGGTTATGAATTTGAAAACAAATTAGTTCTTGGTTTTCGATATCATTTAGGTTTAACGGATGCTCTAGAAACTAAAGAAAATGGACACCGATTTATAGATAATAATAATAAAACCAACGCCTTTTCATTGCACATAGGATACAAATTTGATTTTGATGATTCAAATAATTTCTAGCTGTATTTTGTTTTTTTGTGATATTATTAAAATCATTACTAATAGTATAAAAAATAGGCAATACAATACAGCATTGAGGTAAAGGTATTTATTCTGTATTATAAATAACAAATAAACGACACGCATGAAACTATATATCCCCTTTTTTATCCTTATACTATCGATAAAAAGCTTTGCTCAAAAATGTCCAGCACAAGTCAAAAATCCCTACATTTGGATAACAGCAGATAAGAATGAAAATCAGTTTATTTTAAGAAATCAATTACATTCTAATTCTATATTATTAAAAAAGAAGGAAGGTGTTTTGACAAATAATCATCCCAGTATATTTTTTGATGCAAGCCAAGATACTCTAACATTTGATATAGCAAAAATAGATTATCAAACTATTTTTCTCGTTTATAAAGTAAAGGACAGTTTAACAGAACAAGTATTATGGAATATAGCGGATCAATCAAAAAACATTACTCTAACAACCACCGAAAGATTAGCGAACCTTTCTAATTTTAAATACAATTCATTAAAAAACAAGTCCGAATATTCCTCTGCTATCCATTTTTATCAACATACGAAATCGAATTTAGGTAATAATAATAAATACCAAATCTCGATAGGTAAAATAAAACACAACCTAGCAATACCCGCTCATTCTTTAAAAGGATACATTAGTGAAATTATCATGTATGATAGATTTCTTAATAGTAAAGAAATTAATAAAATAGCAAGTTATTTAGCTATAAAATATGGTATTTCTTTATCTCAAAATGAACTCCAGAATTACACAAATAGCAAAGGAAAAATCATTTGGAATGCTCTTGAAAACAAACACTATTTAAATCATGTAACCGCTATAGGTAAAGATGAAACATCACAACTCTACCAAAGTAAAAGTCGTAATATTGAAGATGATTTAACAACTATTGATTTAAGTTCTATTCAGGAAAGTGTTCCTGATAATAGCTTTTTATTTTGGAGTGACAATGCTAAACCATTAAAATTTAAACAAGAAGAAGGATTACCTAAATTACTAGAAAGAAAATGGCTTATGTGCATCGATTCGACTATCGATAGTCATAAAATAAAATGGCAATTTAATTTAAAAAAAATAACAAACTTAAAAGAACCCGATACAAAACCCCGGCTAGTGATAGATCCTACAGGTAAAGCAAAATGGGATTCTGACGAAATAATATATAAAAAATTAGAAGAAACCTCAAATGGAACTACAACCCTAAGCAATTACAATTGGGATGGTAAAAAAAAAAAAAATCGTTTATACTTTTCAAATGGCACCAGATATGTTTGCTAGAGTAAAAATTACTCAGCCTAAATGCGGAATATCTGATGGTTTTTTAAAATATACAATTATTGGAGGCAAAGCTCCTTATACTATAACATTAATAAACTACGACACTAAAAATGTTGTTAAAAAGTGGGTTCATGATGGTAACGCCTCAAACATAGCTGTACATTCGGGAAAATATAATTATATAGTCGTTGATGCCAGTGGAACCATTTATGAACAAAAAATATTTATTTCAGATCAAGATATAACAAGTCCTAAACTACAAGAAATATTTACCCTAAATGATACTCCAATAGTCATAAATGCAAACGATTATCTACCAGAAGGAAACTATCAATTTCAATGGTTTTTAAACAAAGAATTGATTACCAATGGCAACTCCATAATGTTAACGAATCCAGGCGATTATCAATTAATTACAAAACATGCCAATGACTGTGAAACGGTTACAAACTTTCGAGTAGAGGAGAAAAATAATAGTAAAAACAATCAAATAATAGCATTACCCAATCCTAGTGAAGATGGCCATTTTAAAATTTTTGGAAACTTCAGCACGATTACAAATGCAACACTCTATATATACAACTCAGCTGGAGCCCTAATAACAACTGAAAAATGGTCTGGAAAAACCCAATATATATATAACGGTCATATTCCTACAAGTGGCGTTTATATAGCAAAAATAAGTACAGCAGAAGAAGAAAAATCAATAAAAATAATAATAAAATAAACTATTACTAGAATGAGCAAGAAAATATACTTATTTTTTCTATTAATTGCCGGCATCGTTTTCGCTGCAAATTTTAAGTCAATAAAGAAAACGATAATAAATAGACCTACAAAAGTTAACTTAATAGCAAATAAAAAAATTTTTTCAAATGCCATCTCATCTAAAGTTGCAATACATAAGGCAGATATAAAAGAAGGAGTTATAGGCCTTAATTCAAGCCAAATAATAGATGATGCCTTTGATAATTTATTTCATATCCAAATAAACCAATTACCTACTAATGATGAAACAGTATTCTTAGAATACGACTTATATGGTTATAAAAATGGAACATCTATTATTAAGAGCATTAATAACACCCCAAGTACAGGAGGAAACTTTATTGTAAAAGGGAATCAATGGTTACATCAAAAAGAACAAATAAGCAATAGTGTAATAAAAAAGGAAATAATGTACTTTTTTTTAATGCTCCAGAAATAAAAAACAACCAATATAAAATAAAAAACATTACACTAAACTTCTACAAAAAGAAAATACCCTTCAAAAATTTGAATTATTTCGTTTTGGAAATAAACTTTACATTACTGGATTTCAACCCGGAAAAAATACAGCATTATATATAAATGACAAAAAAATTAATACCATTAATCAGCGTTTTGAAACTGAAATAGACTATACGAATCAAAAAGAAATAACCTGTATAAAAAAGAAAACAACACAAGCACTATAATTCCTATATCTATAAATAACTTTATACCTGTAGATTATTACATTCCTTTATATAATAAAAACATAAAAAAGAGCATACAATAGGTATTAATGGCGGGAGTATAAACCATTCAAACGCTCATTTTTATTTAGAAAAAGATATCATCAAAAAAAACATATTATTTTCCATTGAAACCCTCCATTCAAGAGATATTGCACCGTTAAACCCTTCAATGGTTAATGTAACTCAAAATTCATTTGCTTACAGATTATTACCCCACGGAATACAATTCAAAAAACCGGCAAACTCACCTTACCTTACGACAAAAAATTAATTCCAGAAGGATACACAGAAAAAGATATAAATCTTTTCTTTTTTGATGAAAAGAAAAGACTATGGAAAGAGATACCTAAAGACACACTATTAGCCCATGAATCTAAAATAACAGGAAAAACCACCCATTTTACCGATTTTATAGCAGGTATTATAAAACTACCTGAATCACCCGAAACCTCTGGCTATACCCCTACAAGCATCAAAGATTTAAAAGCAGCCTCTCCAGCCGTAGGCATAACCCCTATTACCCCTCCTGCTGCAAATCCGAACGGCAGTACTAGTACTAATTTCCCTATCGAAATTCCAAAAGGCAGAATGGGCATGCAACCCTCATTAGCCTTACAATACAGTAGCGAATCTGACCATAGCTGGACTGGGCTAGGATGGGCAATAAGTCTACCGAGTGTAACTATAGAAACCCGCTGGGGAGCACCAAGATACGATGGTAGCAAAGAAACCGAAAGTTATACCCTAGCAGGTGAGCCCCTCTTACCTAACGCTCATAGAGAAACTTGGACGGATAGACAAACCGATAAACAATTTTATCCTAGAAAAGAAGGTGCTTTTCAAAAAATAATCCGTAAAGGAAATAACCCTACCAACTATTATTGGGTAGTAACAGACAAAAGCGGTACAACAACCTACTATGGTGGTACTCCATCAGGTATAAATAACACGGCTATTTTACAAGATGCCAATGGCAATATAGGCCATTGGGCAATTACTTTACAAATTGACTTAAAAGGCAATACCGTAGCATACGAATACGAAAAATCCGAAGGCGAATTATATATCAAAAAGATATATTATACTGGCAAAAATGACCAAAAAGGAGCATACAGCATACACTTTATTAAAGATACCGATTTAGGAGAACCTACTAGAGAAGATGTACAAATAGCCGCACGATTAGGCTTTCAGCAAACCTCTAATAAACTATTACGAAAAATAGAAGTCAAATTTAAAGACCAAATGGTTCGTAGCTATGAACTTACCTATAAACAAGGTGCTTTTAAAAAAACATTACTAAAAGATATAGGAGTATATGACACAAAAGGGAATCTTTTTTATAAAAACGCCCTCGATTATTACGACGATGTACGCGATGCTAATGGCAACTATATTCCTTTTGGAGAAGAACAAAACTGGAGCGTGCCTAATGACGGTATTACACCTGCTTTTGCTGCTTTTAAAGAATTTAAAGGCACACACACTCTTACAGGAAGTTCCCGCTCTATTTCAGGAGGTTTTAATTACAGAGTCGGAGTCGGAGTTACAGGAGTAGGCTTCTTAAATGAAAATACTTTAGGTGGACAAGGAGGAAACAACTGGAGCAATACCTCTACCTATGTTGCCTTAGAAGATTTAGACGGAGACAACCTACCTGATAAAATTTTCACCAAAGGAGATAAAGTTTACTTTAGAAAAAACCTTGGTGCAACAGGTATAAACCAATTTTCAGACACATACCATGTCCTTAATATTGGCAATGTTGGATTTTCTAGAAGTTATTCCTATAACTACGGTGTCGATCTAATTTTAGGCTTTGGGCAATTGGGTGGTAATTTAGGATATGATCGACAAATATCAAAAAGCACTACCACTAGTTATTTCATGGATTTTAATGGTGACGGACTTACTGATTTTGCTGATGGCGGAACCGTTTATTACAATCGTTTGATTAATGGCATTCCTACTTTTGCACCTAACAGTACAGGAACCCCTTCTCCCATAGTGAATGAAGGCGAGTTATTACTAACAAGCAATACACAAAACTCCGAAGCCGAAATAGTAAATAAAAACCCATTACACGACATCGTGCGTGTATGGCAAGCCCCAACATCTGGAGTTATACAAATCACTCATGTATATCAATTACTAGAAGACACTTCCACTGACAGACAAAATTATAAAAACAATAACGGTTCAGATAAAGCGGATGGCGTAAAATTATATTTTCAACAAGATAATAATTTAATTTGGTCCGAAACTATTGGAGCAACAGATTATGCAGCAAAACAAAAACAAGACAATCTTTTTGTTACCAAAGGGCAACATCTTTATTTTAGAGTAAGTTCTATAAAAGACGGTAATTTTGATAACATTATTTGGGAACCTACCATTAACTATCAAGATATAAACCCTAGCCATACGGATCCTAATGGTCTTAGTTTAAAAAGTTACAATCCTAAAAAAGATTTTTTAGTAAGTTCACAAGCGCTTATTATGACCCCAAAAGATTCTCCAATACGTTTTGATGGAATTTTTTCTAAAAAAACAACTTCCGATCACATCATTTTAAAAGTTATTTCTAACCGATTCAATGTAGGAGAAACAGTTATATTTTCTAAACAATTTTTAGCATCAGAAAACATTACATTCAATTTTAAT
Organism: Flavobacterium davisii; assembly: GCF_019565505.1. GTDB lineage: Bacteria > Bacteroidota > Bacteroidia > Flavobacteriales > Flavobacteriaceae > Flavobacterium > Flavobacterium davisii. The sequence continues at coordinate 2,457,802 of NZ_CP067378.1, read as the reverse complement.
ACAATTCCTCTTACAAATGCCCTAAAAGGCGACGGCTTCAGCGTAATCATAGAATCTGAAACAAATATAGATTGGAAAAATTTGATATGTAACCCTACCATTATATACAAAGACCACTCTGATAATGAAGAAACAAAACCCCTAGAAGTTACACATACAATTTACAAACGAATAGATAACCAATATCTACTCAACCACATTATACCTACTACAAAAGGAAAAGCAACCTTTCATAATTACAGCGGAGTAATTTATATTAATAAAGTTAAACCTGATCAAAGTTTTAACAGCGACATACTAATAACCGCTAAACAAGAAGAAAAACTAGTAGCTAGAATTAGATATAAATTAATAGATGGATACCTAGCTTATACACCAAAAGCAATTGATTTATCGTATCCTTACGACAGTATTGTAGCTAATAAACCTATAAAAATAGAATACTATCTTAATAACAAAAATACATCCAACCTATTTCAACAAAATCGTTCTAGCGCATCTCTCATAATAAGAGATTCTGTCATAATAAAAAACAAAAAAACATTAGTAGAACACAATTATTTCAGTTCAGAAAACAGCTACTATGACAATTTTGATGATCTAGAAAAAAAATTAAAAATTAGACATAGAAATTGGGGCGTATTTCTAATTAACGGAAATCTAGCAGGCAACACCATTGACAAAAACCTTATAATATCAGATAAAAAACCGTATAATATTGATCCGAACAATATGCCAGACATCAGCGGAAACACATCTGTTACTCCAGGAACTCATGGACAATTTGAAGCCTCCAAAGAATACTTTATACAAGCCAGAGGAAATTACGCATTAAACAAATGGTTAGGAGCAGAAGACGCCATTTTTATTAAAGAAGAATATATTAGCTCTGCACGTCTAGGCGAAGATGATTTACAAAAATTCCTAGACACTTCGTTACCTACTGTTCAAGGAGGCGGCAGTCGAGCCTTATTTACCATCTCAGAATCCGCAAGTAATGCCTATGCTGCTGGCTTATCAGCAGGCCCTTTAGGTGCAGGTGCCAACTTTTCAGAAGGTAAATCAACAGTAATTGAAACCATGACCGATTTTAATGGAGATCGTTTTCCCGATTTTGTACGCAGCGGCAATGTACAATTTACCACACCTAGAGGAGGTTTGTCTAACCTACAAAATAATATTGGCGATTTTAGCGTATCCATTATAGGAAGTAAAGGCGGAAGTGTCAATGGTAAATATAGCCACGGAAGTCCCAATTCATCCAGTACAGAAACAAGTGCTAGAATTACAGTACAACAAAGCTCTAATAATAGTAAATCCAATTCCGATGCCCAAAAAGCAGGAAAATACCCTAGTATAAGCGGAAGTATAGGTACAGGAAATGATTACTCCCAAAAAATACACACCGACATCAATGGTGATGGCCTAACAGACCAAATTAATGATAACGGAGTGGTTCTATTCAATACAGGATACCGCTTTCTTCCTGATTACAATTGGAAAAACCTAGACAAAGGAATAAACGAAGGAGCTTCATCCGATTTCGGAGCAGGATTAGGCTTTAGTTTTGCCTCAGGCTCTATATCTGGAGGATTTTCTTATAACGGCTCTTCTAATGAACAATCTAAATCCTTTCTCGATATCAATACCGATGGATTACCCGATAAAATAATTTATACACAAAACAACATCCTCATTTTCCTAAACTTAGGAAACAGCTTTGACTCTACCCCATTACAATACCCAAAATATGCTAGTATGAGTAAAAACAAATCAACTAGTTATGGTATGAATGCTAGTTATACTTTCGGTCTTAATTTCCCTCCTATCCCTATCCGTTTAGCTTTTCAGATAGGAGCAAGTACCGGCAATTCCGTAAGCAAAATTGAATCTACTTTCAACGATATTAATGGCGATGGTAATTTAGACTACATAAAATCCGAAAACGAAGACAATCTTACCGTACGTCTTTCTAACATAAAACGTACCAACAAACTAAAAAGTGTAACTAACGCTATGGGCAATAGCTTTACCGTTGATTACGAATTCAAACCAAGCTCTTACGAAGCTAACGGAGCCAAATGGGTACTCAAAGAAGTAAACCTTTTTGACGGACACGCAGGCGATGGTGTAGATAACCTCATTAGCCGTTTTAGTTATGACAACCCTTATTACGACCGCCGTGAACGTGACTTTTATGGCTATGCCAAAATTACTACACAACAAATAAATGCTACCAACAATACCGTATATAACACCCAAATACAAGAGTTTTACAACACCGATTTTTATCGTAAAAACCTATTAAAAAACACTTTGTTGTTAGATAAAGACAATAAAAAATTACAAGAAACCAGCACTACTTATAGTATTACCAACGCACAAACCCAAGCCTCTATTGCTGAAGGTTTATTAAGCAACCCTGCCGCCGATTTATTATCCGTGTTTATTGCCCCTATACACACACAAGAAAAACACTACGAAGCAGGTACTACCTTTTTAGACAAAAACACCTATAACAAATATGATGCACAAGGTAATATTATAGAATACATAAATTTAGGAAATGGAACCCCACAAGATAAAGTAACCGCAAAAATAAGCTACCACAACAGCCTATCCCCTTATTACGATGGCATTCCTAAACAAATAGAAGTATTTACTATTGATGGCCTAAAACGCAAACGAGCTACCCAAATAAACCCCGCAACTGCCGAGGTTACTCAATTTAAAATGTATGCTAGCAACGACAAGGCAGCCATAACCGACATTGAATATGACGCTTATGGTAACATTGCCAAAATTACAGGTGCCGCCAATTACAAAAACCAACGGGCTCAAATTACTTATACCTACGACGATCAAGTGTATAGCCACATTACCCAAATACAAGACCATTTTGGGTATGTAAATAAAATGGAATACGACTACCGTTTTAATACCCCTATAAAAACCACCGATCGTAACGAACAAAGCACCCTATACACCCTTGATGACAAAGGACGTACCAGCTCCATACAAGCCCCTTATGAAATAGCCAGTGGCAAACCCTACACCATTGCCTACGAATATTACCCTACCGCACCCGTACCCTATGCCAAAACCCGAAATTACGATCCCGAACTAAACAAAGACATCGAAACCTACACCTATATAGATGGACTAGGACGTGCCCTACAGGTTAAAAAAACAGCCTCACTTTTTGGCGGTATAGATGCCCCAGACCAAGAGGGGCATATTATATCCGGCAAAGTCGTGTACGATGCTTTTGGTAGAGCCATAGAAAGCTTTTACCCTACCTTTACCACAACACTAAACAATAACTTTAGCACCGTAGCAAGCACCGTAAACCCTACTAAAACAGAGTACGATGCCCTAGGTAGAGCCATAAAAACAACCCTGCCTGATGGTAGCACCACCACCACCACGTTTGCCCTAGAAAATTTTAAAGGCATAAACACCTTACAAACCACACAAACGGATCCACAAGGTAAAATGACAAAAACCTATACCGATGCTACTGGCAAAAACATAGCCACTATACAATACGATACTAACAACGAGCTACTTACCCAATTTAGCTACAACGCCCTTGGCGAAACGGCCGCTGTTATAAACACTATGGGACAAACAACCCTAAGCTCCTACGACTGGCTAGGCCGACGCACCCAATACATACACCCCGATGCAGGTACCACTTCTATTACCTACGACCTCGCAGGGAATATGACCAAAAAAGTAACCAGTCAAATACAACAAACCATGCCCGATGGCAATATAATATATGAATATGATTACAACCGATTAGAACATATAAAATACCCTCGATACCCACAAAACAATATAAGCTATTACTATGGTAGTGCTACCGAAAATGCCGCACGCCGTGGACGTATCTGGCTCGTAACCGATGCTAGTGGAGGTACCGAGTATTTTTATGGCAAACTAGGCGAAGTAGAAAAAGAAATAAAAACCCTACGCATAACCCCTACCGATAACCAAACCTATATTACCCAATACGAGTACGACACCGGAACCGTTTACAAAAAATGATATATCCAGATGGCGAAGTACTTACCTACACCTATAACCGTGCAGGAAATTTACAAAAAATGCAAGGCACTAAAGAAAACCAAGCCTATGACTATATTAAACAACTAGCCTATGATGAGTTTGAGCAACGCAAATACTTAAAATACGGCAACGATACCCAAACCCATTACACCTACGACACCACCTTACGTCGTTTGCAACAACTCAACGTAAACAGTGGCAACCGTGCCATTATAAACAACACCTACACCTACGACCTTGTAGGCAATGTACTAGGTATAAAAAACACCGTCCCTATAATAGCCAATAGTTTAGGAGGCAGTAGCCAACAAACCTACCAGTACGACGATTTATACCGACTAAAAACCGCCACAGGTAGTTACAACGGCGAGAACAATCAGGCAGCCTACACCCTCGCCATGCGCTACAATAACATGCACAATATAGTAAGCAAAGAACTACAACACGAGGTAAATGGCACCCCTAAAGGCTACAAACTAGCTTACGAATACAACAACACCCAACACCCAAATGCCCCAAGCGGCATAACCGAAGACGGCAAACCCGAACCTCGCATTTACGAATACGACGGCAACGGCAACCCTACCCAATACCTAGAATTTAACAATTTTAGAAAAATGACTCGGGACGAAGAAAACCGCCTAATGGGCATAAACGACAACGGGCGTATGCACCTATACACCTACGACCACACAGGCGAACGCGTACTAAAAAGCAGTGGCGACACCCAAAACGTTAGTATAAACGGTGCACAAGCTGCCAGCATAAACCATTTTGATAATTACACAGGCTACGTAAGCCCCTATTTTGTAATAAGCAAAGGCAAATTTACCAAACATTATTTTGAAGGCGCAGGGCGTATCACCTCCAAAATAGGACAAGGTACCTTTGCACAACCCACCAAAATTACCGCAGGTGGGCTAAACTATGCCCAATTAAGTACCGAACAACAACAATGGTTAGACGATTATGTACGCAACCTAGGACTCCCTCCTGGTCCCCCTACACAGCAGGGGCTATACGCCAGTCCAGCCGCTACAGGACAGCCTTACCCAAGCCCGCCCAAACAAAACACCAACCAAAACCAAGAAACACCCGAAGGCTGGCCCAGACAACCTGTGTTTAATGCCCCGAGCAATGTACCGGGCCCCCTATACAGTTTGGCGATCCTATAAAACCACAAACCGTAAACGCAGGCGATGGTTTTGTAGGCAATGGCCTATTTGAGAAAGATATTTTTTATTATCATAGCGATCATTTAGGAAGTACTTCGTATATTAGCACTATGAATGGGCAGCTATCACAGCATGTAGAATATATCCCTTTTGGAGAAGTCCTTTTTGAAGAACACGCCTCCTCTATTTCTATGCCTTATTTATTTAATGGCAAAGAATTAGATCGGGAGACTAATCTTACTTATTATGGAGCAAGATACTTGGATATGAAAACTTCTTTATGGCTCAATGTTGACCCATTAGCGGAGAAATATCCTAATGTATCTCCTTACGTTTATTGCTTTAATGATCCAATTAATGTCATCGACCCAGATGGTAGAGACGGTATCAGAGTTATAGATGATAAAAATAAAACGATAACTATAAAAGCTGTTTATTATGTGCAAACAGAAAAAAGTACATATTATACAACTGGAGGTAAAATGAAAACTTTAGATGGTTATTCTGCTAAAGAAGTTGCTTCTATGCAAAAGGATTACAATAAATACCTTAACGATTTAGGAATGAGTGTTTCTGATGGAGAGTATAAAGGTTATTCTATCAAATATGATTTACAATTTAAAGAAGGTGGTACTATAGAAGCTAGCGAAGCTAGTGCAAGTAAAGAAATGCAAGATGGATACTCCATAGGTAATTCTTTTTCAAGAGGAAATGAAAACACCTATTCGAGATTTAAAACAAAAGAGACAGATAACGGTGATGGTACTACCAGCACTTCTACTGTTGGGGGTGTTACAGCTGACAATCAAAACATTTTAATGAATACAAGTGAAGATACTAAAATGAATAGAATTCACGAAATATTTCACACTTTTGGTTTTGGACATCCTAAAGGAACTGGAGGAAACAACGGTATTATGAAGTATCCGCCTGAAAAACCAAATCAAACAGATGCCAATAATATAGGTAATGGTTCTTTCCTTCCTAAAGTAATAGTAAAACAAGATGGTCAGAATTAATCTCATATTAGTAGTCTTTTTTGTTGTATTTAAGATAGATGCACAAGAAAATAATTGTAATAAAGTCAGTGATAGCTTATACTTTATAGAAATAGATATAAGGAGAAATGATAATTACCCAATTATAATGTCAGGTGTTTGTAAAGAAATTAATCTTGATTTATTAACAAAAGAAAATGAAGAGTTATTTGTTAGGAGTTTTTATAAATTATGTTTTTATACGCCAGATATACAAGGAAATAATAAAAAGATAATATCAAATTGTTTAGAGATTACAGAGGCTGAAAGCTATTTGTTAGATTATAAAAATGAGGTTCTGAAAATATCAAGTAAAATAAATAAAAACAGTCTTGAAAAAACAATGAAATTAAAGAATAATTGTACTGTATTTTTAAGGATATGTAAAATTAAAGGATTGTTTGTAGTTACAGATAAAGCGAATAAAGATATATCTAAGAACTCAAATGAGTTAGAAATTGACGACATATCCGAAATAGACAAAATGTATATTCCTTTAAAAATATCTTGTTATAAAAAGCCAAAGAGCAAAGAAGTTTTTTAATCATAACAAAGCCCTCAAATGAGGGCTTTGCTATTTACATAATACTTTGTATTTTTCTTTTAGCAATAAAAGCATCAATGACCGAAAAAATATGGTTACGGTCAGCTTCTTCAAATTTAGAAACTTCTAGAATACGGCTACTAGTATCTTTATCAATTTGTACATCGTCTTTTCCAGTAAGGTAATCTAAAGACACATCAAGAATATCAGCAATTTTACGAGCTAAATCAATAGAGGGATAAACTTCGTTTCTCTCATATCTTCCTAATACATTTTTATGAATACCTAATTGACTAGCTAAGTCGGTTTGGGATATTCCTTTTGTTTTCTAAGTTCAGAAACTACACTTCCAAAATCCATAATAAGAAACTTTATAGGGTTAAAAAACCTTGTTTACTATTGAATTGCAAAGATATGAAAACTAAATCAGTTCTTCAAAACTCAAAAAGTTTGCAAAATAAAACTAAAATGGTATCTTTGCACCTAATTAGTTGTCAAGAATAATTTTAAATATTTTTTAGTCAATGGAAATCCAAGACATCAAAGAGCAATTAACCATCGCCAACGTATTACACTACTACGGCTTAAAAACCGACAAACAAAGTCGTTTAAATTGTCCGTTTCACGAGGATAAAACTCCGAGTTTTCAAGTGTATTACAAAACACAATCGGCATATTGTTTTAGTAGCAGTTGTAAAACGCACGGTAAAAGTATGGATGTGATAGATTTTATATTGCACAAAGAAAATTGCACTAAAGCAGAAGCGATAAACAAAGCCAAAGAAATACTAAACCACAAAGAACCTAATAAAAACGAAAGGTATCAGCAAGATTTATCACGAGAGCAATTTTTGGGTAATATGTATCAGTATTTTAAAAATGCCATCAGCAACAGTAAACCAGCCAAAGACTATTTACAAAGCAGAAGTTTAGACTTTAAAAAAATAGAAGTCGGTTACAATGGTGGGCAGTTCCATCACGGAGCAAGAAAAGACGAAACTTTGATTAATCAATGTTTAGAATATGGATTACTAATTGATAAAAACAATTTAGGTAGAACTGGAGAAAAGGCTTATTCTGTTTTTGGTAAATGGAGTATTTGTTTTGCTTTAAAAAACAGAAATGATCAAGTAGTGAGTTTATACTTTAGAAGCACATTAAACGAGAAAGAAAGTAAACATTTTTATTTAAAAAACAGACAAGGTTTATATCCAAATTATCCCAATGTAAATACTAAAAAACTAATCTTAACCGAAAGTATTATTGATGGTGCAAGTTTGTTGCCAACGCTTGAAAAAGCCCCCTTTGGGGGTTGGGGGCTTATAGCTTGCTTTGGAACTAACGGATTGAATGATGAAATTTTAAAAGCAATAAAAGAACTCAAACAATTAGAAGAAATCATCTTTGCTTTTGACAATGATACCGCAGGTCGCACGGCGACAGCGAATTATTCTAAAGTAATATTAGAACTTATACCAGGAATAAAAATAAGCGTGTTAGAACCCATAAACAAAGACATCAATGAAACACTACAACTACACAACGAAGATATTTTTATTGAACTTTTAGACAAAAGAACACAGTTAAATCCTTCTTTTTCAATTGAAGATAAAACAACAGAACAGCCAAAAACTGAAAGCCAAAAACCATCAAACGCAATCGACTTCTTAAAACGAAAACATTTACTAAAAAACTTAAATATAGAAATCGGCAAAGCAGGAATAGTTGGAGAAGAAAACAGCAGAATGTTATTATTTTTAATCATCATTAGTTATTTAAATAAAAGTCCATTACACGCACTCGTACAAGGCTCAAGCGGAAGCGGAAAAACCCATATTATAAGCAGAATTGCAGACCTTATGCCTCAAGAAGACGTTTTAAGATTTACACGAATTACAGAAAGTTCTTTATACAATTGGGGTGAGTTTGATTTATTCCAAAAGGTGGTGATTATTGAAGATTTAGACGGTTTAAAAGAAGATGCACTATATGCTTTAAGGGAATTTATAAGTAATCAAGTATTAAGAAGTTCTGTAACTATCAAAGACAAAAAGGAAATAACAAATCTTCTCATAAAATAGTAAAAGGTCAGTTCTCCAGTTTATCAGCCACCACCAAAGGCGAAACCTACGAAGATAATATGAGCCGTTCATTCCTTATTGCAGTTGACGAAAGTAAAGAACAAACCGCAAGAATTATCGACTACCAAAACAAACGCAATGCAGGAGAAATAGATCCACAAGAAAGCCAAAAAGCAATCAACTTTATACAACAAATCATTAGAAATTTAAAAGAGTACGAAGTCATTAATCCGTATGCAACACAATTACATCTACCAGAGAAAGTGCATAAAATTAGACGATTAAACGAAATGTATCAAGCCGTAATCAAACAAGTAACGTTCCTGAACCAATATCAACGTCAAATAGTTAAAAGCCCCTCCTTCGGAGGGGTTGGGGAGGCTTTAATAACCGAAATCGAAGACATAGAACAAGCCACCGAAGTACTTTTTGAAAGTATCATTTTAAAAGTTGATGAACTTGATGGAAGTTTAAGACAATTTTTTGAACGATTAAAAAAACACGTTAAAAACGAAAATCAAGAGTTTATTTTAAGAGATATAAGACAAGATTTAGGAATAAGTAAAACACAGATATTTAGATATATACAAACGCTTTTAGAGTTAGAGTACATCAAACAGGTTGGCGGTTTTGCAAACAAAGGCATAAAATATAAAATCTCCTATTGGGATAATTACCAAAAATTAAGAGCTGAAATAAAAGATTACTTAATGAACCAAATCGAAAGCCTTAAAAATAAGTAATCTTTTATTCATGAACTCCTTTAAAAAAACAATAAAAAAAGAAGTGAATAAATAAAAGACTTTTTAATGTTACAGATTGAACAGCTACGACAAGAGCAAAAGTAAGTTGGAACACTAAAAGAACGCAAAAGGAACACTAGAAAACCTTGTAAAGTATTGTAAAATATAAGAAAACAATAAAAAAATAGTCTAGCGTTCCTAAATTCAAAATATTGAGTAAGCAAAAGCATCATAAACCTTAAAAACGTCATACCAAACCATTTAAAATTTAAAATTCAACATTTAAAATAATAAAAGATGGGCGCACCAAGTAAACACAAAATCTATACAGAATTTTACCAAGAACAGGCAAGAAACTACAAAAAACATTTAGACATTTTAGGATTAAACCCCGAAACCACACAAGCGAGATATTTATATCTGAAGGAGTTTTTTAGTTGGCTGGAAAAGTATCAAATATTTGAAATAAAAAAAGTTACACCAAAAGAAATAGCCGAATACAACAACTATCTAAAAGAAAAAAATTAGTCAAAGAACTAAACAAAAACTAAAGCAGAAATCTATTTATGATAATATGCGAAATCTTCAACAATATTTAGGGTATTTATTAGAATTAGGAGTTATAAAAAGCAGTCCGGCATCACATTTAAAATTTACTCCAATCAATGAAAAAGTAGAACGATTTATTTTTACTCAAAATCAAATACAAGAACTCTATAAAATAGCGAATTTACAAGAAAAAACGATTTTAAATATGGGGTATGGTTGTGGGTTAAGAGTTCAAGAAATCAGCGATTTAAATAAAGAAGATATTAGAATAATTGAAAATTTAGTAATAGTACAAAAAGGTAAAAACAGCAAAAGAAGATTAATCCCAATTAGTGAAAAATTAGCCCAAGAATTACAAGAATATTTAGAAAGTTTAAAGCATAAAACTAATGAGTTTTTAATAAATAATAAAGCAAGAAGAATGAGTGATGATACTATAAATAAACACTTTAAGAAACTAATTTTAAAAACAGAATTTGGTAAAAAATTAAAGATTGAAGAATTAAATAAAATCGGAATTCACTCATTAAGGCACTCAATCGCAACACACTTACTACAAAACGGAATGAAGCTCGAACAGGTTCAAAAATTTTTAGGACATAGCCACATCGAGAGTACAGAAATATATACACATATAACTCAAAATCAAATTAATAATATGAAATGACACTACGTAATTATTTGGAAAAGAAATACAGCAAAAGCACATTAAACAGCAACTTATTTTTAATAAAACGATTTACAGATTACTACGGAAATAAAGCCAAATTAGCCACTTTTAAAGATATTTTAAACTACATAGAACACTTACGAAAGAATTACGATTTAAGTCCAAAAACATTACGACACTCGTTGTATGGAGTTAAAATTTACTTCAATTATTTATTAGAAATCGGAAAAAGAAAGGATCATCCTTGCAGTGAATTGTTTTTAAAAGATAAAATAGATAGACAAATACAAGTTGATACACTTTACAGCCCAGAAACATTAGAAAAATTCTTTGAAACCTATCAAATCAGAAAGAAAAAATATTTAGAAAACAGAAACAAAGTAATTATAAGTTTACTCATTTATCAAGCCTTAACCGTCAAAGAAATAGCAGAATTAGAAGTTGAAAACATCAATTTAGAAAAGTGTGAAATTTACATCAAAGGAAGTCTAGAAATCACTTCAAAAAGTCCACAATCAAGAACTTTACCATTACAAGCCAAACAAATATTATTAGTTTATAAATACTTAAATGACGATAGAATTAAACTACTGAAATACAACAATAAACAAGAAAATAAAACTTTTATACTTGGACAATACGGCGAAAAAATAAATGCACACGGAATCAGTAAAATGATAAACGAACAAAAACCAAAAAGCGAACAAATACAACCAATGAAAATCCGACAATCTGTAATTGCTAATCTATTAAAAAAAGAAAACGATACTAGAATAGTACAAGTTTTTAGCGGACATCGCAGGGCAAGTACAACAATCCAATACAAACAAACTGAACTGGAGCAATTACAACAAGCAGTAAACCAATACCATCCAATCAAATAAAAAAGCGGTGTGCTTCGCACGAAGTATTTGCACCCACCCAGCCAACGCACCCCAACGCTCCAGTGGTTCTCCCAACGCTATCGGCACTTGTTTTTCCCCACAGTAAGCCAATAAAAAAAGGGTTTTTGTTTTCCAAAGCCCATCGCACACAAAAAACCTTTTTTATCCGCTTACTTCCCACGCTCAAAAAACAAGAGCCGAAACCCAACCCTCAACCACTCCCAAAGCTATGTTACATAATAAGCCATTATGAGTCAAGCCCTAAAGGGTTCGCTTCGCCTTGCACCATAAGCTTATTATGTAAAATAGCCCCACTCCATCGCTCCCACCCACTGCCGACCCTACTGCCAACGCACTACGAAAGCTTTATTATTTGTAAATTCTTTGTTCAAAAAACTTCGCAAAATTACGCCTACTTCGTGAAAACTTGTAGCCTTAAATCTTTGCTTGTTTTTTATCACAAAAATTTTAAAAAACAGTACGATGACTAACGCCCTACGGTTGTTGGCTCATTTTTTTAGAAGATTGCCAAGAAGCCTTTTTTTCAATTGAAAAATAAAAAGTGGCAATCTTCCAAAAAAATCGAGCGAAAGAACAAAACCAACCCCAAACCACAGGCAAAATGGAAAGTTGGTTTTGTACTTGCTTTTACTTTTTCAATAAAAAACAACTTCTTTTTTTTTTCAACTGAAAAACAATTGAAAAAATAAGTACTTTTGATTTTACAAATGGGATGCTACAAACTCACATATAATCCATTACAAATTGTTCGTAGGCACGAACCCAAGCCCTCGCGCGAGGCGAAAGTTGTGCAGTGTTGGATGTCTGTTGACCCATTAGCGGAGAAATATCCTAATGTATCTCCTTACGTTTATTGCTTTAATGATCCAATTAATGTCATCGACCCAGATGGTAGAGACGGTATCAGAGTTATAGATGATAAAAATAAAACGATAACTATAAAAGCTGTTTATTATGTGCAAACAGAAAAAAGTACATATTATACAACTGGAGGTAAAATGAAAACTTTAGATGGTTATTCTGCTAAAGAAGTTGCTTCTATGCAAAAGGATTACAATAAATACCTTAACGATTTAGGAATGAGTGTTTCTGATGGAGAGTATAAAGGTTATTCTATCAAATATGATTTACAATTTAAAGAAGGTGGTACTATAGAAGCTAGCGAAGCTAGTGCAAGTAAAGAAATGCAAGATGGATACTCCATAGGTAATTCTTTTTCAAGAGGAAATGAAAACACCTATTCGAGATTTAAAACAAAAGAGACAGATAACGGTGATGGTACTACCAGCACTTCTACTGTTGGGGGTGTTACAGCTGACAATCAAAACATTTTAATGAATACAAGTGAAGATACTAAAATGAATAGAATTCACGAAATATTTCACACTTTTGGTTTTGGACATCCTAAAGGAACTGGAGGAAACAACGGTATTATGAAGTATCCGCCTGAAAAACCAAATCAAACAGATGCCAATAATATAGGTAATGGTTCTTTCCTTCCTAAAGTAATAGTAAAACAAGATGGTCAGAATTAATCTCATATTAGTAGTCTTTTTTGTTGTATTTAAGATAGATGCACAAGAAAATAATTGTAATAAAGTCAGTGATAGCTTATACTTTATAGAAATAGATATAAGGAGAAATGATAATTACCCAATTATAATGTCAGGTGTTTGTAAAGAAATTAATCTTGATTTATTAACAAAAGAAAATGAAGAGTTATTTGTTAGGAGTTTTTATAAATTATGTTTTTATACGCCAGATATACAAGGAAATAATAAAAAGATAATATCAAATTGTTTAGAGATTACAGAGGCTGAAAGCTATTTGTTAGATTATAAAAATGAGGTTCTGAAAATATCAAGTAAAATAAATAAAAACAGTCTTGAAAAAACAATGAAATTAAAGAATAATTGTACTGTATTTTTAAGGATATGTAAAATTAAAGGATTGTTTGTAGTTACAGATAAAGCGAATAAAGATATATCTAAGAACTCAAATGAGTTAGAAATTGACGACATATCCGAAATAGACAAAATGTATATTCCTTTAAAAATATCTTGTTATAAAAAGCCAAAGAGCAAAGAAGTTTTTTAATCATAACAAAGCCCTCAAATGAGGGCTTTGCTATTTACATAATACTTTGTATTTTTCTTTTAGCAATAAAAGCATCAATGACCGAAAAAATATGGTTACGGTCAGCTTCTTCAAATTTAGAAACTTCTAGAATACGGCTACTAGTATCTTTATCAATTTGTACATCGTCTTTTCCAGTAAGGTAATCTAAAGACACATCAAGAATATCAGCAATTTTACGAGCTAAATCAATAGAGGGATAAACTTCGTTTCTCTCATATCTTCCTAATACATTTTTATGAATACCTAATTGACTAGCTAAGTCGGTTTGGGATATTCCTTTTGTTTTCTAAGTTCAGAAACTACACTTCCAAAATCCATAATAAGAAACTTTATAGGGTTAAAAAACCTTGTTTACTATTGAATTGCAAAGATATGAAAACTAAATCAGTTCTTCAAAACTCAAAAAGTTTGCAAAATAAAACTAAAATGGTATCTTTGCACCTAATTAGTTGTCAAGAATAATTTTAAATATTTTTTAGTCAATGGAAATCCAAGACATCAAAGAGCAATTAACCATCGCCAACGTATTACACTACTACGGCTTAAAAACCGACAAACAAAGTCGTTTAAATTGTCCGTTTCACGAGGATAAAACTCCGAGTTTTCAAGTGTATTACAAAACACAATCGGCATATTGTTTTAGTAGCAGTTGTAAAACGCACGGTAAAAGTATGGATGTGATAGATTTTATATTGCACAAAGAAAATTGCACTAAAGCAGAAGCGATAAACAAAGCCAAAGAAATACTAAACCACAAAGAACCTAATAAAAACGAAAGGTATCAGCAAGATTTATCACGAGAGCAATTTTTGGGTAATATGTATCAGTATTTTAAAAATGCCATCAGCAACAGTAAACCAGCCAAAGACTATTTACAAAGCAGAAGTTTAGACTTTAAAAAAATAGAAGTCGGTTACAATGGTGGGCAGTTCCATCACGGAGCAAGAAAAGACGAAACTTTGATTAATCAATGTTTAGAATATGGATTACTAATTGATAAAAACAATTTAGGTAGAACTGGAGAAAAGGCTTATTCTGTTTTTGGTAAATGGAGTATTTGTTTTGCTTTAAAAAACAGAAATGATCAAGTAGTGAGTTTATACTTTAGAAGCACATTAAACGAGAAAGAAAGTAAACATTTTTATTTAAAAAACAGACAAGGTTTATATCCAAATTATCCCAATGTAAATACTAAAAAACTAATCTTAACCGAAAGTATTATTGATGGTGCAAGTTTGTTGCCAACGCTTGAAAAAGCCCCCTTTGGGGGTTGGGGGCTTATAGCTTGCTTTGGAACTAACGGATTGAATGATGAAATTTTAAAAGCAATAAAAGAACTCAAACAATTAGAAGAAATCATCTTTGCTTTTGACAATGATACCGCAGGTCGCACGGCGACAGCGAATTATTCTAAAGTAATATTAGAACTTATACCGGGAATAAAAATAAGCGTGTTAGAACCCATAAACAAAGACATCAATGAAACACTACAACTACACAACGAAGATATTTTTATTGAACTTTTAGACAAAAGAACACAGTTAAATCCTTCTTTTTCAATTGAAGATAAAACAACAGAACAGCCAAAAACTGAAAGCCAAAAACCATCAAACGCAATCGACTTCTTAAAACGAAAACATTTACTAAAAAACTTAAATATAGAAATCGGCAAAGCAGGAATAGTTGGAGAAGAAAACAGCAGAATGTTATTATTTTTAATCATCATTAGTTATTTAAATAAAAGTCCATTACACGCACTCGTACAAGGCTCAAGCGGAAGCGGAAAAACCCATATTATAAGCAGAATTGCAGACCTTATGCCTCAAGAAGACGTTTTAAGATTTACACGAATTACAGAAAGTTCTTTATACAATTGGGGTGAGTTTGATTTATTCCAAAAGGTGGTGATTATTGAAGATTTAGACGGTTTAAAAGAAGATGCACTATATGCTTTAAGGGAATTTATAAGTAATCAAGTATTAAGAAGTTCTGTAACTATCAAAGACAAAAAAGGAAATAACAAATCTTCTCATAAAATAGTAAAAGGTCAGTTCTCCAGTTTATCAGCCACCACCAAAGGCGAAACCTACGAAGATAATATGAGCCGTTCATTCCTTATTGCAGTTGACGAAAGTAAAGAACAAACCGCAAGAATTATCGACTACCAAAACAAACGCAATGCAGGAGAAATAGATCCACAAGAAAGCCAAAAAGCAATCAACTTTATACAACAAATCATTAGAAATTTAAAAGAGTACGAAGTCATTAATCCGTATGCAACACAATTACATCTACCAGAGAAAGTGCATAAAATTAGACGATTAAACGAAATGTATCAAGCCGTAATCAAACAAGTAACGTTCCTGAACCAATATCAACGTCAAATAGTTAAAAGCCCCTCCTTCGGAGGGGTTGGGGAGGCTTTAATAACCGAAATCGAAGACATAGAACAAGCCACCGAAGTACTTTTTGAAAGTATCATTTTAAAAGTTGATGAACTTGATGGAAGTTTAAGACAATTTTTTGAACGATTAAAAAAACACGTTAAAAACGAAAATCAAGAGTTTATTTTAAGAGATATAAGACAAGATTTAGGAATAAGTAAAACACAGATATTTAGATATATACAAACGCTTTTAGAGTTAGAGTACATCAAACAGGTTGGCGGTTTTGCAAACAAAGGCATAAAATATAAAATCTCCTATTGGGATAATTACCAAAAATTAAGAGCTGAAATAAAAGATTACTTAATGAACCAAATCGAAAGCCTTAAAAATAAGTAATCTTTTATTCATGAACTCCTTTAAAAAAACAATAAAAAAGAAGTGAATAAATAAAAGACTTTTTAATGTTACAGATTGAACAGCTACGACAAGAGCAAAAGTAAGTTGGAACACTAAAAGAACGCAAAAGGAACACTAGAAAACCTTGTAAAGTATTGTAAAATATAAGAAAACAATAAAAAAATAGTCTAGCGTTCCTAAATTCAAAATATTGAGTAAGCAAAAGCATCATAAACCTTAAAAACGTCATACCAAACCATTTAAAATTTAAAATTCAACATTTAAAATAATAAAAGATGGGCGCACCAAGTAAACACAAAATCTATACAGAATTTTACCAAGAACAGGCAAGAAACTACAAAAAACATTTAGACATTTTAGGATTAAACCCCGAAACCACACAAGCGAGATATTTATATCTGAAGGAGTTTTTTAGTTGGCTGGAAAAGTATCAAATATTTGAAATAAAAAAAGTTACACCAAAAGAAATAGCCGAATACAACAACTATCTAAAAGAAAAAATTAGTCAAAGAACTAAACAAAAACTAAAGCAGAAATCTATTTATGATAATATGCGAAATCTTCAACAATATTTAGGGTATTTATTAGAATTAGGAGTTATAAAAAGCAGTCCGGCATCACATTTAAAATTTACTCCAATCAATGAAAAAGTAGAACGATTTATTTTTACTCAAAATCAAATACAAGAACTCTATAAAATAGCGAATTTACAAGAAAAAACGATTTTAAATATGGGGTATGGTTGTGGGTTAAGAGTTCAAGAAATCAGCGATTTAAATAAAGAAGATATTAGAATAATTGAAAATTTAGTAATAGTACAAAAAGGTAAAAACAGCAAAAGAAGATTAATCCCAATTAGTGAAAAATTAGCCCAAGAATTACAAGAATATTTAGAAAGTTTAAAGCATAAAACTAATGAGTTTTTAATAAATAATAAAGCAAGAAGAATGAGTGATGATACTATAAATAAACACTTTAAGAAACTAATTTTAAAAACAGAATTTGGTAAAAAATTAAAGATTGAAGAATTAAATAAAATCGGAATTCACTCATTAAGGCACTCAATCGCAACACACTTACTACAAAACGGAATGAAGCTCGAACAGGTTCAAAAATTTTTAGGACATAGCCACATCGAGAGTACAGAAATATATACACATATAACTCAAAATCAAATTAATAATATGAAATGACACTACGTAATTATTTGGAAAAGAAATACAGCAAAAGCACATTAAACAGCAACTTATTTTTAATAAAACGATTTACAGATTACTACGGAAATAAAGCCAAATTAGCCACTTTTAAAGATATTTTAAACTACATAGAACACTTACGAAAGAATTACGATTTAAGTCCAAAAACATTACGACACTCGTTGTATGGAGTTAAAATTTACTTCAATTATTTATTAGAAATCGGAAAAAGAAAGGATCATCCTTGCAGTGAATTGTTTTTAAAAGATAAAATAGATAGACAAATACAAGTTGATACACTTTACAGCCCAGAAACATTAGAAAAATTCTTTGAAACCTATCAAATCAGAAAGAAAAAATATTTAGAAAACAGAAACAAAGTAATTATAAGTTTACTCATTTATCAAGCCTTAACCGTCAAAGAAATAGCAGAATTAGAAGTTGAAAACATCAATTTAGAAAAGTGTGAAATTTACATCAAAGGAAGTCTAGAAATCACTTCAAAAAGTCCACAATCAAGAACTTTACCATTACAAGCCAAACAAATATTATTAGTTTATAAATACTTAAATGACGATAGAATTAAACTACTGAAATACAACAATAAACAAGAAAATAAAACTTTTATACTTGGACAATACGGCGAAAAAATAAATGCACACGGAATCAGTAAAATGATAAACGAACAAAAACCAAAAAGCGAACAAATACAACCAATGAAAATCCGACAATCTGTAATTGCTAATCTATTAAAAAAAGAAAACGATACTAGAATAGTACAAGTTTTTAGCGGACATCGCAGGGCAAGTACAACAATCCAATACAAACAAACTGAACTGGAGCAATTACAACAAGCAGTAAACCAATACCATCCAATCAAATAAAAAAGCGGTGTGCTTCGCACGAAGTATTTGCACCCACCCAGCCAACGCACCCCAACGCTCCAGTGGTTCTCCCAACGCTATCGGCACTTGTTTTTCCCCACAGTAAGCCAATAAAAAAAGGGTTTTTGTTTTCCAAAGCCCATCGCACACAAAAAAACCTTTTTTTATCCGCTTACTTCCCACGCTCAAAAAACAAGAGCCGAAACCCAACCCTCAACCACTCCCAAAGCTATGTTACATAATAAGCCATTATGAGTCAAGCCCTAAAGGGTTCGCTTCGCCTTGCACCATAAGCTTATTATGTAAAATAGCCCCACTCCATCGCTCCCACCCACTGCCGACCCTACTGCCAACGCACTACGAAAGCTTTATTATTTGTAAATTCTTTGTTCAAAAAACTTCGCAAAATTACGCCTACTTCGTGAAAACTTGTAGCCTTAAATCTTTGCTTGTTTTTTATCACAAAAATTTTAAAAAACAGTACGATGACTAACGCCCTACGGTTGTTGGCTCATTTTTTTAGAAGATTGCCAAGAAGCCTTTTTTTCAATTGAAAAATAAAAAGTGGCAATCTTCCAAAAAAATCGAGCGAAAGAACAAAACCAACCCCAAACCACAGGCAAAATGGAAAGTTGGTTTTGTACTTGCTTTTACTTTTTCAATAAAAAACAACTTCTTTTTTTTTTTCAACTGAAAAACAATTGAAAAAATAAGTACTTTTGATTTTACAAATGGGATGCTACAAACTCACATATAATCCATTACAAATTGTTCGTAGGCACGAACCCAAGCCCTCGCGCGAGGCGAAAGTTGTGCAGTGTTGGATGTCTATTGACCCACTAGCGGAGAAGTTTCCTAATGCTTCACCTTATAATTATTGTCTTAATAATCCATTGATTTTTGTTGATCCTGATGGGAAAGCTCCAAATCCTCCAAAATGGTTGAAAAACTTTTGGAGAGAAGTAAAACAAACTTTAAAAGATGATTTTTCAAGTTACAAGGTTAACAAATTTAATAAAGATGTCATTGAACCCATTAAAAGTATAGCTGAAAAATTAGATAATTTAATACTATCTATCCCTCAAGAAAAAAATGACAAATTACAAGATAATTCTAAAGGACATTTTAAAAGAGGAATTAATTTTATCAATAAAGAAAAAAATGATCCTGCGGTAAAACGTGGTCTGGAAACAGCTAATTACGCTGAAAAAGTTGAAGATATGGATATTGACATTTTTGGATTATCAACAAATGGATTACAATCAATTGGAGATGGATTATTAGGTCATCCTAACAGAATTATAGACGCTATTGATAATATAGGTAGTTCTATTGATGCAGGATACTCCACTAAAGGAGCTTATAGTGATTTGAAAGAAGCTAATAAAAAGAAATTAAACTTAACACTCAAAAAGACAACGACTATAATATCTCTTACGATAAAAAAACAAGGAATTATACTTTTACTAGAAAAGACGATGAGTTTAAAAAAACCAACTAAAAGAAATAAACTTTTATTACTAGCAGTAATTCTCCTTATATTAGTAATAACAAATATTTATTTTTACAATAAAGAGGACAAAATATACATATTAAAAGAGTATTCAGTAAAAGGCAAATTAATAGGTACTAATGAATATATAATTAGAAACGGTGATACCATTTTTCAAGGAAAGTTTATAAATTATAATGAAAGGGGAATAAAAATATCTGAAGGTCAATTTATAAACAATGAACCCTATGGAATTTGCAAATATTATTATGATAATGGGAAAATTGAATCTGTATATTTTAGAGAAAATAGCAAAATAAATTTAGAAAGTTTTACTTATTATCCTGATGGCAAAATTAAACAGTATCGTATGTATTCTGATTTTGGAGCACCACTTCATACAACAAATTTCGATAAAGATGGGGTTACTGGCAGTTATAATGGAAGGCCTCATTTTGAAATACACCTTCACAAAATAGCGAATCATCAATACAAACAAATAAAAAATTCGTTTACATTAGGCGAAACCTTAAAATATAGCTATATCATTGCTAATATTCCAAAGACAAAACGTAGTATAAAAATAGAAAATATAAGCGTTGATAATTCAAAAGTCAAACGAACTTTAAAACATATAGAACCATGCCAATGGGATGTAGAAGAAGTTCTTACTAAAAAGGCAAAAATACAATACAAAGTATCGTTAAATACGAATTTAAAGATAAAGTTACCCCTGTTTTTATAGATACCCTTTCTTTTGATATAGAAGTACATTAAAAAATAAAACCCTCAAATGAGGGTTTTAATCTTTTTACAAGCTATTCAATTTAGTAGCTTTAATAAATATCTACGGTAATAAAACTTGGGGAAGAAAAGATATTTATAATAAACAAGAAAAACAGAATAATGATAAACAATAAAAAAATATTAATTTTATTAACTATTTTAGTTTTAGTTACAATATTATTTTATTCTTCTCTTAAGAATGAGAAAATTTATATTTTAAAAGAATATAACCCATCAGGCAATTTAATAGGCACAAATGAATATATTCTTAAAAATGGGGACACAATTATACATGGTAAGTTTGTAAACTATAACGATAAAGGCATTAAAATATCAGAAGGTCAATTTATCAATGGACATATAAATGGAAAATGTTTTTATTATTATGATAATGGAAAAATTGAATCAATACAATTTAAAAAGGCTAAAATTACAGAAGAAACCACTTTTTTTTCCCCTGAAGAACTAACTGAAAAATACGTTATGTATGATGATTTAGGAAAATCAACCTTTATTATTAACTTCGATAAAAAAGGTGTAACTAAATATTACGGTTATCCACAATTAGAAGTTTATCAATACAGATTTTCACATCCCGAGCAGTTTAAAATTAAAGAACAGCAATATTTAAAAGTTGGCGATAAATTAAAGTACAGCTATTTAATAGCCAATATCCCCAACGCCAAACGTAGTTTTAAAATAGAAAATATGAGCGTTGATAATTCAAAAGTCAAACGAACTTTAAAACATATAGAACCTTGCCAATGGAATGTAGAAGAAGTTCTTACTAAAAAGGCAAAAATACAATACAAAGTATCGTTAAATACGAGTTTAAAGATAAAGTTACCCCTGTTTTTATAGATACCCTTTCTTTTGATATAGAAGTACATTAAAAAATAAAACCCTCAAATGAGGGTTTTAATCTTTTACAAGCTATTCAATTTAGTAGCTTTAATAAAATTATCTACGGTAAGTAGTAAACATTGTTTGTCTTTACTCTCAAAGTCTGACAATAATTTTTTTAAGACGAACATGCTCCGCAAACGTTTCGAGCTTTGTGGAAATATAAATAAGACAAAAGCACTCTACAAAAGGGTGCTTTTGATATTTTATAAAGAGACTACATTTTTATTAAAGAAATCCTTAAACTTCTTTTTAGTAAGCATAGTGTCTACTATTTTAAAAATAGTCGTCTTATCTTCCTCATCTAATTGATTAATCAAATGAAGTTTTTCAAAGTCTGGTTTATCCGTTATAGTCACTTCTTCAGGAATAATATTTTCGTAATTTAAAATCTGATCCGCTGTAAGATTAAAAAGCTTTGCTAATTTTTGTAACTCTTCAATAGATAAATCTCTGTGACCATTTTCCAATTTATTATAATTACTGTTCCCAATATCAACGACCCCTATTTTTATATCGTTAATAACACGTTATACATTAAATCTAAAGTGCATTACATCACCATCCTTCACAATATACTCCTTACCTTCCACACGCAACTTACCAGCCTCCTTAACCTTAGCCTCAGAACCAAAAGCCACATAATCTTCATAAGCAATAACCTCCGCACGGATAAACCCTTTCTCAAAATCCGTATGAATTACACCAGCCGCTTTCGGAGCCGTATCACCAATTTTGATAGTCCAAGCACGAACCTCCTTCACACCCGCAGTAAAATACGTTTGCAAATTCAACAACTTATAAGCCGAACGAATTAATTTAGAAACACCGGGTTCTTCCAAGCCCATATCTCCCAAAAACATCTGACGTTCCTCATACGTTTCCAATTCCGTGATATCTGCCTCCGTAGCAACAGCCAATACAATTACCTGAGCATTCTCATCCTTCACCAACTCCTTCACCTGTTCCACATACACATTACCCGTTGCCGCAGACGATTCATCCACGTTACAAACATACAATACAGGCTTAGACGTAATCAACTGAATCCCATTCAAACAATCTTCCTCATCCTGATTCTTAGGCTCAATCACACGAGCTGATTTACCTTCTAACAAAACAGCCTTAATACGCTCTAATAAATCCGCCTCAACAATAGCTTCCTTATTACCCGATTTAGCCGTCTTTTTAGCCTTATCCAAACGCTTTTCAACCGTTTCTAAATCTTTCAATTGCAACTCAATATCAATCGTCTCCTTATCACGAATCGGATTCACATTACCATCCACATGCACAATATTATCATTGTCAAAACAACGCAACACATGAATAATCGCATTACACTCGCGAATATTACCTAAAAATTGATTTCCTAAACCTTCACCTTTACTAGCTCCCTTCACCAATCCAGCAATATCCACAATCTCAACAGTAGCAGGCAACACACGCTCTGGATTAACCAATTCTTCTAATTTTTCCAAACGAGGATCTGGCACATTCACCACCCCAATATTCGGTTCAATCGTACAAAACGGAAAATTAGCACTCTGTGCCTTCGCATTCGACAAACAATTGAATAAAGTCGATTTTCCTACATTCGGTAAGCCTACAATACCTGCTTTCATGGTTAATTATTTTTAAAAAGTCTGCAAATATAGCCATTTTATACTTCAAAAGCTATTTTTTTGGCGTGCCCCGCCTCAATCAACATTCACTATAGCCCTTGGCGCAAACCAACCTAAAGGCGGGTCGCGTGCTTCGCGCTACACGGTAGCTTGCTACGCCCGCTCACGCGGTGATTGCGGTATTCCATTAGCAATTTCTATAAAAGAAAAACCCCTCATCGTATAGATGAAGGGTTTTAAAGAAAGGCAGCGATCTACTCTCCCACAATATGCAGTACCATCGACGCTGGCGGGCTTAACTTCTCTGTTCGAAATGGGAAGAGGTGAGCCCCGCCGCAATAACCACCTTAAGGTTTTAAAGGCATTAGCTAATAGCCATAAGCCACTAGTTTGTGCTTTTCCATTAAACTCTTGGCTTATGCCTTTTGCCTAATGGCTAATATTTTAACATATTGAGATAAATATTCAAATTTGTTTATAATCCTTTTTAGGTAAAGAAAGAATTTTACGCCCCACCCTGACTCCTCCCCTTTGGGGAGGTTGGGTGGGGCTACAATAAGCTTACGGGTTATTAGTACTACTTGACTCTGACATTACTGCCTTTACATCTATAGCCTATCAACGTGGTCATCTTCCACGACCCTTAAAAGAAATCTCATCTTGTGGTGGGTTTCGCGCTTATATGCTTTCAGCGCTTATCCCTTCCCAACGTAGCTACTCTGCGGTGCTCCCGGCGGAACAACAGATACACCAGCGGTTGGTCCAACTCGGTCCTCTCGTACTAGAGTCAGATCCACTCAAATTTCTAACGCCCACAGTAGATAGAGACCGAACTGTCTCACGACGTTCTGAACCCAGCTCGCGTGCCACTTTAATGGGCGAACAGCCCAACCCTTGGGACCTTCTCCAGCCCCCAGGATGTGACGAGCCGACATCGAGGTGCCAAACCCCCCGTCGATGTGAGCTCTTGGGGGAGATCAGCCTGTTATCCCCGGCGTACCTTTTATCCTTTGAGCGATGGCCCTTCCATGCGGAACCACCGGATCACTATGCTCTACTTTCGTACCTGATCGACCTGTATGTCTCTCAGTCAAGCTCCCTTTTGCCATTGCACTCTACGCACGGTTACCAAGCGTGCTGAGGGAACCTTTAGAAGCCTCCGTTACTCTTTTGGAGGCGACCACCCCAGTCAAACTACCCACCAAGCAATGTCCTCCTTTTTTAGGAGTTAGACCTCAGATAAGCAAAGGGTGGTATTTCAACAATGACTCCACAACGCCTAGCGACGCCATTTCACAGTCTCCCACCTATCCTACACATCACTTATCCAAGACCAATACTAAGCTATAGTAAAGGTGCACAGGGTCTTTTCGTCCCACTGCGGGTAATCGGCATCTTCACCGATACTACAATTTCACCGAGCTCATGGCTGAGACAGTGTCCAGATCGTTACACCATTCGTGCAGGTCGGAACTTACCCGACAAGGAATTTCGCTACCTTAGGACCGTTATAGTTACGGCCGCCGTTTACTGGGGCTTCAATTCAATGCTTCTCCGAAGATAACATCTCCTCTTAACCTTCCAGCACCGGGCAGGTGTCAGGCCCTATACGTCATCTTACGATTTTGCAGAGCCCTGTGTTTTTGATAAACAGTCGCCCGGACCTTTTCACTGCGGCCAGCTTGCGCTGGCGACCTTTCTCCCGAAGTTACAGGTCTATTTTGCCTAATTCCTTAGCCATGAATCTCTCGAGCGCCTTAGGATACTCTCCTCAACTACCTGTGTCGGTTTACGGTACGGGTACTTATAATCTATGTTTAGAAGGTTTTCTTGGCAGCCTTTAGGTACACTATCCCTTCATCCGAAGAATCCGAGTACTATCGCATTTCACCAGTCCCAGCGGATTTGCCTACCGGGCCTTTAGCTAAGTGCTTTAACGAACTATTCCGTCAGTTCGCGGTACTTTCACCACTGCGTCACTCCATCACAATTATAACTAGTACGGGAATATTAACCCGTTGGCCATCGACTACTCCTTTCGGATTTGCCTTAGGACCCGACTAACCCGCAGCTGATTAGCATAGCTGCGGAAACCTTAGTTTTTCGGCGGGGGTGTTTCTCGCACCCCTTATCGTTACTTATGCCTACATTTTCTTTTCTAACCTCTCCAGCACCTCTCACAAGATACCTTCGGCGATGTTAGAATGCTCCCCTACCACTTGTATCTATATACAAATCCATAGCTTCGGTAGTATACTTATGCCCGATTATTATCCATGCTCGATCGCTCGACTAGTGAGCTGTTACGCACTCTTTAAATGAATGGCTGCTTCCAAGCCAACATCCTAGCTGTCGATGCAATCAAACCGCGTTTGTTCAACTTAGCATACATTTGGGGACCTTAGCTGATGGTCTGGGTTCTTTCCCTCTCGGACTTGGACCTTAGCACCCAAGCCCTCACTGCTCAATATATTATATAGCATTCGGAGTTTGTCAGGAATTGGTAGGCGGTGAAGCCCCCGCATCCAATCAGTAGCTCTACCTCTATATAACTTAACTTGAGCGCTGCACCTAAATGCATTTCGGGGAGTACGAGCTATTTCCGAGTTTGATTGGCCTTTCACCCCTACCCACAGATCATCCCAAGACTTTTCAACGTCAACGGGTTCGGACCTCCACTTTGGGTTAACAAAGCTTCATCCTGTCCATGGGTAGATCACACGGTTTCGCGTCTACCACTACTGACTTAAGCGCCCTATTCAGACTCGCTTTCGCTACGGATCCGTGACTTAATCACTTAACCTTGCCAGCAACGGTAACTCGTAGGCTCATTATGCAAAAGGCACGCCGTCACAGATTATGCTGCTCCGACCGCTTGTAGGCGTATGGTTTCAGGTTCTATTTCACTCCGTTATTCACGGTTCTTTTCACCTTTCCCTCACGGTACTGGTTCACTATCGGTCTCTCAGGAGTATTTAGCCTTAGCGGATGGTCCCGCCAGATTCAGACAGGGTTTCACGTGCCCCGCCCTACTCAGGATAACACTATTCTTTATATTCTTTACTTATACGGGACTATCACCCTCTTGGGTTAACCTTTCCGAGTTATTCTAATTCAGTTTACAAGAAATATTGTGGTCCTACAACCCCGTTATTGCCGTAACAACAACGGTTTGGGCTAATGCGCTTTCGCTCGCCACTACTTACGCAATCACTTTTGTTTTCTTCTCCTCCGCCTACTTAGATGTTTCAGTTCAGCGGGTTCGCCTCCTATCGGATACTATGTCTTCAACATAGTGGGTTGCCCCATTGGGATATCTGCGGATCAATTCGTATGTGCCGATCCCCGCAGCTTTTCGCAGCTTATCACGTCCTTCTTCGCCTCTGAGAGCCTAGGCATTCCCCATACGCCCTTATTTTGCTTATTGTTTTCTTTATTCTTTTAGCCATTAGTCAATAGCCATAAGCCACTAGTGCCTATTGCTTTTTTACTAATCACTAAAGATGTTCTTTCTACTTGTTTGTATGTTTATCTCAATATGTCAATGAACTTTGAGCCCCCTCCAGCTCCCCCGAAGGGGGAGAGCCGATTGCTCTGTGTCCCTCCCCTTTGGGAAGGTTAGGAGGGGCTGTTGTGGAGAATATCGGAGTCGAACCGATGACCTCCTGCGTGCAAGGCAGGCGCTCTAGCCAGCTGAGCTAATCCCCCATTGTCTATTTTGAATGTTGAATTATTTTTTTGAATTATTTTTCAAATTCATCATTTAAAATTTATAATTCAAAATTCGCTTCTAGAATTTCCTTTTTATAACTTTAAATAGTAGTCCCGGGCAGACTCGAACTGCCGACCCCTACATTATCAGTGTAGTACTCTAACCAGCTGAGCTACGAGACTCTGTATTTTAAGCCTTTTCTTTTTTTTGAATTAACAGCGAGAGTAAGATTTTAATTTAAATTTAATTTTAAATCACATCCTTTTTTTTGTCTCTAGAAAGGAGGTGTTCCAGCCGCACCTTCCGGTACGGCTACCTTGTTACGACTTAGCCCTAGTTACCAGTTTTACCCTAGGCAGCTCCTTGCGGTCACCGACTTCAGGTACCCCCAGCTTCCATGGCTTGACGGGCGGTGTGTACAAGGCCCGGGAACGTATTCACCGCAGCATGGCTGATCTGCGATTACTAGCGAATCCAGCTTCACGGAGTCGAGTTGCAGACTCCGATCCGAACTGAGAACGGTTTTTTAGATTCGCGCCTACTTGCGTAGTGGCTGCTCTCTGTACCGTCCATTGTAGCACGTGTGTAGCCCAAGGCGTAAGGGCCGTGATGATTTGACGTCATCCCCACCTTCCTCACGGTTTGCACCGGCAGTCTTGTTAGAGTTCCCGACCTTACTCGATGGCAACTAACAACAGGGGTTGCGCTCGTTATAGGACTTAACCTGACACCTCACGGCACGAGCTGACGACAACCATGCAGCACCTTGAAAAACGTCCGAAGAAAGATCTGTTTCCAAATCTGTCGTTTCCCATTTAAGCCTTGGTAAGGTTCCTCGCGTATCATCGAATTAAACCACATGCTCCTCCGCTTGTGCGGGCCCCCGTCAATTCCTTTGAGTTTCACTCTTGCGAGCGTACTCCCGGGTGGGATACTTATCACTTTCGCTTAGCCACTCAGATTGCTCCAAACAGCTAGTATCCATCGTTTACGGCGTGGACTACCGGGTATCTAATCCTGTTCGCTCCCCACGCTTTCGTCCATCAGCGTCAATATACTCGTAGTAACCTGCCTTCGCAATTGGTATTCCATGTAATCTCTAAGCATTTCACCGCTACACTACATATTCTAGTTACTTCCAAGTAATTCAAGTCTTACAGTATCAATGGCCGTTTGATCGTTGAGCGACCAGATTTCACCACTGACTTATAAAACCGCCTACGGACCCTTTAAACCCAATGATTCCGGATAACGCTTGGATCCTCCGTATTACCGCGGCTGCTGGCACGGAGTTAGCCGATCCTTATTCTTACAGTACCGTCAAGCTCCCTCGCAAGGGAGTGTTTCTTCCTGTACAAAAGCAGTTTACACACCATAGATGCGTCATCCTGCACGCGGCATGGCTGGGTCAGTCTTGCGACCATTGCCCAATATTCCTCACTGCTGCCTCCCGTAGGAGTCTGGTCCAGTGTCTCAGTACCAGTGTGGGGGATCTCCCTCTCAGGACCCCTACCCATCGTGGCCATGGTAAGCCGTTACCTTACCATCTAGCTAATGGGACGCATGCTCATCTTGTACCGTTGGAACTTTAATCACAATGTGAGGCCACATCATAATACTATGGGGTATTAATCCAAATTTCTCTGGGCTATCCCCCTGTACAAGGTAGATTACATACGCGTTACGCACCCGTGCGCCGGTCTCAAAGGAGCAAGCTCCTTCTACCCCTCGACTTGCATGTGTTAAGCCTGCCGCTAGCGTTCATCCTGAGCCAGGATCAAACTCTTCATCGTATATCTTTTGTAACCCTAAGGTTAAATATTGTGGACAAAGAATGCTAGTTTTCTTACTCTCTTAAAATTTTATTGTTTTAATATCTCTATTAAAACGTGCTGTCAATCCAATATGTCTATGAACTTTTTATTCTTATTTTTCGCTTTTGACTTTTCGTCTTAGCGGGTGCAAAGGTAAAAATTCTTTTTAAATTCGCAAGACTTTTTTTGAAAACTTTTTTTGAAGTAAGCTTCTAAAAATGTCTTAACAATAACTTAATGAACTTCGCTGTTGCGGGTGCAAAGATACGCTCGTTTTTTTCTTTTTCCTAGTGTTTTGTCTTATTTTTTTTAGTTTTTTATTTTAATTGCTGTTTATCAAATAGTTATCCACTACTCCCTTTCTATTATTTTATAGTCCTTTAATTTGTTTGGTTGTTTTTCGAGTCTTGTTATTTTTTTTAATAGGTAGAAAATATTGTGAAATCCTTATTATTTATTAAAAATATACTCTGCTTAACTTTAAAGTACTCTCTGTTTTTTTTACATAAATTTTATTGCTTTCACAGGTGAAATTTTAGTAACTACATAGGAAGGAATGAGCATTACTAAAAGACAAATTAAAACCGTCCCTACATTTAAGAAGGTTATAGCAACCCAATTAATATCTACGGGTGCTGTGGTAACATAGTAATTTTCTGGATTAAGTTTTACTATTTTAAATTTTTGTTGAATAAACAAGAGTCCTATTCCTATAATATTACCCCATAATAATCCTTTAACAATTAAATGAATTGCATTATATAAAAATATTTTTCTAATGGTCCAATTATTTGCCCCAATTGATTTTAAGATACCGATCATTTGGGTTCGTTCTAAAATTAAAACTAGTAAAGCTACAATCATATTAATGGTAGCTACAACAATCATAATAATTAGAATAACTGCGATATTGAAGTCAAATAATTTGAGCCATTCAAAAATATAGTAATATTTTTGAGCAATAGTTTGGGTATCTAGGGCTTTAGTAGGATCTTCTTTATTTATTGTATTATTATAAACTTCGACTCCTTTTGTTTCTATTTGATCAAAATCTTTAAGAAAAACTTCAAAAGCTCCTACTTCTGTGTGTTTTCCATTTATTCATTCGCTGGATATGACGAATATCCCCCAAAACATATACTTCATCAAATTCTTGAAAACCGGAATTATAAATTCCAACAATTTGAAACGAACGAAGATTAGGCATTTTACCTTCTTCTTTCATAAAGAAAGTATTACATCTATCTCCTATATCTAAGAATAAGCGATTGGCTAAATACTCAGAAATAATAATTTGATTATTAAGTTTATTTTTTACGTCTGGTAGTTTTCCTTTTATCAGATATTCTTTAACATTATTCCAATCATATTCTTTACCTACTCCTTTAAAAACAATTCCTTCAAAAGTTTTTTCTGTTCGGATAATACCTGCTTTGCTAGCTACAGCCTGTATATGTTTAATTCCTTCAACTGAATTAAAGTTAGGATAAAAATCTTGATTAGTAGATACTGGATTAAGGCTTACTTGCGATTGGTTATCATCAAAATTGGATATTATTATATGACCATTAAAGGCGGATACTTTTTGACGTATTTTATTTTGTAATCCAACGCCTGTTGCTACTGAAATAATCATCATTATCAAACCAATAGCAATAGCTGCTATTGCTATTTTTATTATTGGGGCAGAAATATTACTTTTACGTTCTTTTGTGCGTATTAATCGATCGGCGATAAAAAATTCTAAATTCAATTGATAATGATTTACAAATTGGTTTTCAAAAATACATTTTTATTATGGCTTTTCACTATAGTTGCTTGTGGAAATTGCAAAAAGAGAATAGCGGATGAAAAAACAGACAAGCCCCCTATTAAAGAAATAAATAAGTTACTGAATGCTGAAACTAAAAATAGAAGTATTTTAACTGGTGCTGATAATTTTTCTATTTACTTACCTTTATTGAAAGACAAAAAGGTTGGTATTGTAACTAATCAAACGGGAATTTTATCTAGCAAGGTTCATTTGGTTGATTTTTTAACAGAAAATAAGATTAATTTACAGAAGATATATGCTCCTGAACATGGGTTTAGGGGTACAGCTGACGCTGGAGAACTAATAAAGGATGGCAAAGATGCTAAAACTGGATTACCTATTATCTCTCTTTATGGTAGTAACAAAAAACCGAAGCCTGAACAATTAACGAATATTGACATCATGATTTTTGATTTACAAGATGTAGGTGCTCGTTTTTATACTTATATTTCTTCTTTGCATTATGTTATGGAAGCTTGTGCTGAAAATAATATTTTTCTTCTGGTTTTAGACAGGCCTAATCCTAATGGCAATATTGTTGATGGCCCTGTTTTAGAGACTGAATTTAAAAGTTTTGTGGGAATGCACCCTATACCTGTGCTACACGGGATGACAATAGGTGAATATGCTAGAATGATTAATGGTGAGAGGTGGCTTAAAAATGGTATTGAATGTAGGTTAAAAATCATCCCTTGTAAGAACTATAAGCGTGAAATGTTTTATGATTTACCAATAAATCCTTCACCGAATCTACCTAATTATCAAGCTATTAATTTATATGCTTCTTTATGTCTTTTTGAAGGCACAAACGTGAGTGTAGGACGTGGTACTAACAAACAATTTCAGATTTACGGATCACCATATTTGATCGGAAATAATTTTACTTTTACTCCTTTACCTAATTTAGGTGCTAAAGATCCCGTTTGGAATGGCAAACTTTGTTATGGGGAAGATTTAACAAAAATAGAAAAAAATCAAACAACTTGAAATCAAGTGGTTAATAAAGGCTTATAAGGAGAATAATCAGACTATGAATCCTTTTTTTAATGATTTTTTCACAAAGTTGGCTGGTACTAAAAAACTTCAACAACAGATAGAAGCAGGTACTTCTGAGGCTGAAATTCGCAAATCTTGGGAAAAAGATTTATTGGTGTTTAAAAAAATAAGAGGGAAATATCTAAATATTGAATATTAGGTTAGTTTTTTTAAATATTTTTTTCAAATGAAAATTACGTATTAAAAATCTACAATAGATAAAACGATTTTAATTAAAAAGTATTTTTTCTTTTGTATGAAATACTATGTTTAACCCAAATTCCGCATTAGAAATCTATTTCACTTTATTTTCTACCATTCAAGCACGTACTCTCCCCTTAATCATCGAAATAGTTAACTATTTCGTCTTCTAAAATTTTTCGTGAGCACTTGAATTTATTGAAAATTTTTGTTTCAAAACGAAGTCTAATGCGCAATCTGGGTTTAAAGCAAATTTTTATATTTTTTATATATTTGTAGATCTATTTATTATAATATCCTTCGTGTATTTTGTTTTGTTATTTTTAAATCTATTCTATCCAAATAATCTTCTTAAAAAACTTCTGCTTTCTTCCTCTGTCATTACTTTCTCCTCAAAGTTAGAGTTGGTATATTTATCTATTATATGTCTAATATACTCTACATAGGTCTTTCCTTCTTTTTCTAGGAATCCTTTTAAGTAGTTTTCACCTCCATCTGCTCCATAAAATTCTTCTAACTTTCTGATTCTATGATATAAGGGTTCTATTTCTTTTTGACCAAATCTTCAGGAACTGCCACTCTTCTTGCTTGATATCCTTTATTACCATCAACTATATCAAAATCTGTCAAAACCCAGTAATATTCACCTGATTTTGCCATATTCTTTACAATTCCATAAAAGTTTTCTCCTTTTTTCAGATTATCCCATAAGATTTTAAAAATAGCTTTAGGCATATCAGGATGTCTAATTACATTATGGGATTGTTTTAACAATTCTTTTTCGGCATATCCCGAAACATCTAAAAAAACATCGTTTACAGAAATTATAGTTCCATATTGATCTGTTTTACTGATAATTGTTCTTGATTTATTCCAGTTAACTTCTCTATCAACAGGAATAGGTTTTACATTGTTTAACATTAACACTTTTTTAAAAACGGGCAAATGTTTCAAAAAATAAGATAAAAAAAATATGATAAATATCATATTTGCAAAAAAAGCAACCAATAAAAACAGATTTCATAATTAAAACACTTATTCAATCATTATTTAAATTTTTAACATTCTTTATATATCGTAAATATTGCTATTTAAAATTACTTTGATGAGTTGAATCAGCATCTGTAATAAATTTCCAAAACGTAATTTGGGTTTAATTTATATTTTTATAATGGTAATTTCTTTTTCATTTCTTCTACTATGTTATAGGCTGCTGGACATATAGCGACATTTTTTATAGTTAGATTGGCAATTTGTTGAAATTTTTTTCGATCTGTATGTGGAAACTCTCGACATGCTTTTGGACGTACATCATATATCATACAATAATTTTGTGCATCTAAAAAAACACATGGCAGACTTTTTAGCACGTAATCATTATCTTCATCTATTTTAAGGTATTGTTGTATAAATTGCTGTGGCTTTAATCTAAAATATTTTGCAATTCGTTCTATATCGGCAGTAGTAAATAATGGTCCTGTAGTTTTACAACAATTGGCACATTCTAAACAATCCATTTTTTTAAACTCTGCATTATGCAATTCTTGCATAACATAGTCTAAGTTCTTAGGTGTTTTCTTTTTTAGTTTATCGAAATACTTTTTATTTTCATTATGCTTATCTTTGGCAAGCTTACTGAGTTGGTTTAATTCTGGTTTCAAATTTCGAGTTTCAAATTAAGCTACAAAGTTAGAGAACTTAAAACGTTAAACCTCAAATTTTATACAAAATGCTTGACTTATTTGGAAAAGCTTTATTAGATTATCAAACAAATAATACTCCTGAACCGATTATTACTGAGACTAACATTTCTGAAGAGGATGAAATGGATGTAGGATATCTTTTCCGATCATTTAAAGAAATGCCTAAATTAGAACAAAGGGCTCTGAATTTAAGTAAAGGAAATGTGCTAGATGTTGGTTGTGGAGCAGGTAGTCATAGTTTATATTTACAAGAAAAAGGCTTAAAAGTAACATCTTTGGATGTATCAAAAAATGCAATTGAAACTTGTAAATTAAGGGGGATTAAAAACCCCATTTCTAAAAATTTAATTGATTTTGATACGGATGAACGTTTTGATACGATTTTACTTTTAATGAATGGCACTGGGATTTTTGGATCGCTTAAGGATACTTCTAAATATCTTCAAAAACTAAAAAATTTATTAAGTAATAATGGTCAAATTATTATTGACTCTTCAGATATAATCTACATGTTTGATCAAGATGAAGATGGTGCTTATGAAATTCCTGCTAATGGTTATTATGGTGAATTAGTCTTTACTATACATTACAAAGGAGAGACTGAAGAATCATTCCCTTGGCTCTATATGGATTATAACACATTACAAAATGCCTGTCATGCCAATGGATTATTTTGCGAATTAATAGAAGAAGGAAAACATTTTGATTATTTAGCTAGAATTAGAAAATAACAAGATGGTATCCGTTTTTAGATTTGTGTTTTTAAAATAAAAAAGTTTTACAAGATCTTTTTTTAAGATTTTTGATAAAAAATACTTAAAAATAAAATGAAGGTTCAAGTTCTTCTGATTTATGAATTCAACCTCTTTTTTTTAAACCTTTTCTTTTAAAAAAGGGGTTTATTATTTTTTAATACATTTTATGAAAATATTTCGAGATGTGAGAAATCTAAAAAAAGCCTAAACCTTTACTTGTTCTTCTCATATTAAACCTAGATTACGCATTAGAAATCTATTCAATTTTATTTTTCTTCAAATTTAAGCACGTACTCAAATTTTATTCATCAAAATAGTTGACTGTTTCATCTTCTAAAATTTTCCGTGATCTTGAATTTATTGATTTTTTTATTTTATAACAAAATCTAATGTAACATCTGAATTTAACGAATTATGTTGGAAGTTATTTTTTATTAAAGCAAGAATAGTTAAGGATTTACTTTTGAATTTGCTTTTATATTTTATAAATGTTTATTTCTC
Source organism: Flavobacterium davisii (assembly GCF_019565505.1). Lineage (GTDB taxonomy): Bacteria > Bacteroidota > Bacteroidia > Flavobacteriales > Flavobacteriaceae > Flavobacterium > Flavobacterium davisii. The sequence goes on along the minus strand of NZ_CP067378.1, from coordinate 2,422,661 downwards.
AATATACTTTTGCTCCTATTTTATTTAAAAAAATGTTTTAATCGAAGCAAATAAATGAGGTGAATTTACCACGAATAAAATGATTTTTATTCTAAAAAAGGTATTTTTATTTTTATAGAATAATTCCAGTTTTTTTTTCTTTGTAGAGTACAAAAAGGGACACTTAAAAAAGTCGCAATCTTGCCATTGCGACCAAAGGGAGTCTTGAACTAAGTAAACAAACGAAGATCAAATCGCATAGCACGAAAATGCTATTTTTCCTTTTGGTCGAGGTAACAAACTAGATGTTAAATTATTACTTTAAAATATTTATTTTAAACCCTAATGGTCACGGATAAAGTAAATAGGACTCGAACAGCTTTTCCATCTTGATCTCCCGGAGTCCATTTAGGACATGTTTGAAGAACTCTTACTATTTCTTGCCCTGTACCGTAGCCTAGATCATTAATTACTTTAATATCTGAAATAGTCCCATTTGTTTCAATTATAAAAGTTACTTGAAGAACACCTCCTGCAAAATTCTCGTCACTTGGTGGCGAAAAATTCTTGCTAATAAACTTCATTAATTCATTATTACCTCCCGGAAAAACAGGCTGATTTTCAACATTATCAAATGGTATAGGGGTTGTTTTAATGCCATTCGGAGAAGATTGAGCCATTCCTATTTGACAAAACCATAAAACAATAAATAAAATTAATTTTTTCATAGTAACCGTTTTTGGGATTAATATTTTACTAGACTTCTCTCAAGCTTTTTGTTGTAGTTTAAAATATTTTAAACTACAACAAAAAGAAAGTAAAATTTTTCTTAGACAAAAGTATGATTGTTTTCTTAAAATCCCAAATACTAATTAAACTTATAACAAAATAATTATGGAATATTTAAATATTTATGTGTTTGTAATGATATTTTCCATTTTGGATTTTCCATCACATAATTTATTATAAGATCTAATACTTCTTCTTTTTTACTCCATTCTGGCTGTAAATATAGTTTGGCGTTAGAATTGGTTTTTAATGCTTGTTCTTCTGCAAATAAAAAATCATGTTTGTTATAAATTATAATTTTAAGTTCATGTGCTTTCTCATAGGCTTCTTGAACGGGTAATTTTGTTTTTTTAGGTGATAAACAAAACCAGTCCCATTCACCTGTAACGGGATAAGCTCCAGATGTTTCAATATGCACACGAAGTCCTGCTTCTTTTAATTTTGTAGTCAAAGGGGTCATATTCCATGTTAATGGTTCTCCCCCTGTAACAACAACGGTATTAGCCTTTTTTTTTGCATTTTCGACTATTACTGAAGTTTTTGTTGGGGGATGTAATTCTGCATTCCAGCTTTCTTTTACATCGCACCAATGACAGCCTACATCACAACCGCCAATTCTAACAAAATAAGCAGCAGTTCCTGTATAAGCGCCTTCTCCTTGTATTGTATAAAATTCTTCCATTAAAGGAAGCATATCTCCTTTATTTACAGCTAACTGTATTTCTTTACTCAACATAATTATTTTCTAAAAAGGGGTTGCAAATATACAAAATTAATAGGTTATCTATAGTAAAGACGAATCAAGCTTTAGAAGTTTATTATAGATAAAAATGACTTGGGAGTTAAAAGTATATTTTTTTTGTATTTAACCCAAAATCGGCATTAGAATTGAACAAAGTAAACCTAATTTATTTTTCTTCCATTCAAGCACGTATTCTAATTTTAATTATTAAAATAGTTTCTTGTTTTTTCTAAAGTTTTGCGTGTTTTTATCTTTTTCCTATCAAATCTTATCATCTCATAATCTGATTAAATAAAAAAACCGACATTTATAAGTTGTCGGTTTTCATTTTATAGGAATAATAGTTATTTAGCAATACTATTTTTAATATTAATAGCATCTGTACCTCCCGGATTTAATGCTAAAGATTTTGCAACATATTCGTTTGCTTTTAATTTATCTGTCTTAGCGTAAAAATGTGCTATTGCATTATAGGCTTCTATTAACTTTTCTTTGTTCTTTTCTACCAGATCACCTCCTTTGTTTAATAGTACTTTGGCAAACTCATCATAGCTAGTAATCATTTGACTTTTAGCATTTGGATCTACTAATAACGCATTTACACGTGCTCTATATATATGTGCATCTTGTGTTGTAGGTGATTTAGCAATTACTGTTGCAAAAGCTTTATCTGCCTTTTGTAATTGAAGCATATCGTAAGCTTTTGGACCTTCTGCTACATTATGAAAATATAATGTGTATCCTAGAAAGAAATTATAGTATGAATATTTTTCAGATGTTGTATTATTAATAGCTACTTCATATATACCTGATGCGTGTTTATATAATTTTCTGTAGAAATAACTTTTTCCAATTTCATCTAATCTTTCTGACATCGATTTATCTAATTCTACTGCTTTATTTAAATTAAGCAATGCTTGCGCATATAAAGCTTCATCTATAACAGGTTTTACTCCTTCATCTGCTACAGGTATTGCTTTTTTTAGTTGAGCCATTCCTAAATATAGATAATCAATAGCTATTAATCTACTAGACGGGTTTGTAGTGAATTTAGTTAAAGCATCAACGGCTGAATCTATATTTCCATTTTCATAGGCTGAATAACCTAAGTAACGAAAAATTTTAGGATTAACTTTGTCCATTTTCACCATTTCATTTGCTTCTTTTTCTAAAGCTTTATAATCTTTAGCTACTACAAGAAAATCTGCATGACGCATACGAGACGCTAGCGAATAATCTGTTAGGCTCATATATTTTTCGTAGTATTCTAATGATTTATCTGTATATTCTTTAAATTTAGTCTTATCATTTTGCTGTAATGCCCATCCAAAGTAGATTTCTGCTAATTCTCTGTATGCTGGTCCATAGGATGCATTTATGGTCAATACTTCATCTATAGCTGCTTTTGCTTCGTTAAATGCTTTTGCTCCTTTTAACAAAACACCTAATTGCATTTTGGCTCTCAATAAACTGTTGTCTGCATCATAGGCTCCGCGATATGCTGCATAGGCTTCATTTTGACTTCTTAATCCGTAATACGCATCGCCTAAAGCTAACAAAGTCTGTGCATCATTCATGTTAATAGCTTTTGCTTTATTTAACACTTCTACAGCTTTGGTATAATTAGGATTTATAGAGTTAGTATATGCTTTACCAATGAAAACAAATTGCTCTAAATCTTTTTTCTTCATGTTGGCTGTAGCTTGATCAAAATTAAATTGAGCTGCTTGAGCATTAGCATTATCTAGGTCTATTTGACCTAGACCTATATAATTGAATACGCCTCCTTCTTTTTTCGTCAAAGCGGATTGAAAAATGGTCTTAGCAGAGTCTTGATATGTTTGACGTAAATAAACATTTCCTAATAAGAAGGCTGCTTTACCATTTTCTGGATTTGATTTAATAACTGCTTTTAATATTGTTTTCGCCTTTTCATATTGTTCTGCATCAATTGCTTTTTTAGCACTTTCTATATCTTGAGCAAAAACACCTGCATTGATTACAAAAAGAGCGGTACTGAAAAACTTGATTTTATTCATTTTATTTTCAATTAATTATTTTTTTTCTCTTCTACTTCCTTACGGATTATTATATTTCTACTAGGCATTCTAACGGGGACTAATCCAGATTTCAACACTATTCGTTGTCCTAGTTCACCTGCTAAAAATGAAGCAAATCCCATGCCTAAACCAGCAGTTCCTTGATAATTTAATATTTTTATTTTTCTACTATAAGGGTAACTACCTGAAGCTAATAAATCTTGGCTTGGGGTAACAAATGTACTATTCTTAGTTTTTAATTCCAATACTTTAATATTTTCTACTGTTTTTTGAAAATCAGGCATTGGCTGTGTTATCCAATTTATACCAATAACTCCTATTGCATCGGAGTTTTTAGATACGAATGAGATTACTTCATTATTGGTTGACAAAGAAAAAAGATTCTTTTTGGCAAACTTTTTACTTTTGCAAGATCCATTAGGTATCTAACTGTGCTTGAATTGGCATTATCAAAAACTAAATTTTTTATTTTTGATGTTTTTCCATTTAGAAAATTAATTAATTCTATCTCTTCCATTTTAAAATTGGAATTAGAAGGATGTCCTATAAATGCTATTCCATCTATAGCAAAATCGGTTACTTTTCCTTTGATATTGTTTCTAGAAAAATTTTTTATTTCTCCCGGAATTAATTCACGTGTTAGAATTGCTAAATTATTTTTGCCTTCTGACAAAAGTTTTACGATTTCTCTTTCCGGTTTTGCTACCAGCTTTATTTTGGCTTGATATTGATTTTCAAATATCATTTGATGATCTTCAACTAAGGGATAAACTGTTTCATCTACTAATATAGTAGCGGTACCTGTTAATATCGTTTGCTTTTCATCTTTGGTTCCAAAATGGCAACTTACAAAAAAAGCAGCGATAAGCAAAAAGCTTGCAACTAAATATTTTAATTTCATAGGTGTAGATTTTATTTATTATAATTTTAATATTCTATCATCTTCTTAATTATTTCATATCAATCAAAGAAGTATTTGGAAATGTAATTATCATTTTTGGGCTTTAAGGAACTATTCGTTTGTTTATAGGAAACGAATTAATTCTTTATCGAGTATCTGGCTAGACAAAAACAATATTTTTCAAATAGTGATAGATAATGATTTTAAACGACAGAACATTTTTATTTCTAATTTTTCAAAAAAAACATGATATATGATTAAAATATCTTGTTTTTCTAATCATTTTTTAAAATAACGTATAAATCTAAAAAAGCCATAGATAATGATAGCAACTCCTAGAGTTATACGATAACTATTTGATAAGGGAAGTTGTTCTATTAAGCGATCCCAAAATAACACCATCAATCCCATACATAAATACATACAAAAGAAGAAAACACCTAAAACAAGAAGAAACCGCTCTTGGAGCGATTTCTTCTCTTGCTTATTTGAATATTTCATATTCATCTATTCAGCTCTAATATCTAGTAAGATTGGCAAACTATATCTTACACGGATTTTTTTACCATTTTGTTCACTCGGTCTCCATTTAGGGGCACTTTTCAGCATACGAATAGCTTCAGCTCCTGTTCCATATCCCAAATCTCTTACAACTTTAATATCGGTTAGGTTTCCGTCTTTTTCTACTACGAATTCAACAAAAACTCTTCCTTTTAAATCGGTATCTACTTCTGGAGTACGATAATTACGTTGTACGTATTTCATGAAGCCTTCATTACCTCCGGAAATTCAGGTTGCACTTCGATACCAGCAGAACTGTAAACTTGGTTATCTTCTTCTACTACCTTAACAACTTCTTCATTATTACCTGTTGGAGCATCGATTTGAACTTGTGCGTCTTTGTCACCTTTTTGGTCTTTTTCAGCAATGTTCTTATCTTTTAATTCTTCAATGGTTTTAATTTCTTCTGTTACCTTTTTTGCCTCCACAACTTTAGGTTCAACGAATTTTACTTCGTCTACCTTTGGTTTTGGTGGTTCTGGTTTTTTTCAGGTGGTGGTGGTGGTGGTGTATTTTCTTTTGGTTTTGTCATATCCACCAATACTACTTTTTCATCTAAAGTGGTATCATCCCCACCTTTTGGGATCATACTTATAAGCAAAGGAGAAGCTACTGCTAATGCGAAGAAAGACCCTCCAATGATTAATGCTCTCAATGATGTTTTAGGATTTTCTTTACGTAACTCATAAGCACCATACTTTTTGTTACGCCCTTCAAAAACTAACTCTAACCATTGTGATTTATACAAATCTAATTTCATACTTCAATTATTAGAATTTAGTTAATTACTTTTTTAATATATCCTTCTCTTGCTTCGTAATATCTACTACGGCATAAGTTGGCACTTTACAAATTGCCATTTCATCTAGGATGTCTACCATATTTCTATAGTTCGCTTTTTTATCCATTTTGATGATCACAATCAAACCTTTTGCTGGATCGTTATATTTAGCTGGTACTGATTGTACTTTTTTAGCAATTTCTTGACGAATACCTGCTTTTCCATAGGTAGTTTCTTTAGGTCCTTCAAAAGGAGCGTCTACCCTACCGTAATACCATTTAATTTTATTATTTTCTCCTAATAAAACGGTCATAGTACGGTCATCAGCTACTTCAATATTATCCTTTTTTTCTTCAGGCTTATCATTTTTATCCGGCATCCCCAAGTTCATAGACTGGGGTTTAGACAATGACGTAGTCAACATGAAGAAAGTAATCAGTAAGAAAGCTAGATCCACCATGGCTGTTAAATCCACTTTTGCATTGGATTTTTTACTTCTTACCTTACCACCGTCTTTTTTGCCACCTCCACCGGAGTCGTTTAATTCTGCCATTTCTTTTTCTTATATTATATTAGAAATCACTACTACGTAAACCAGTTACAAGATTGAAACTATTTACATCTTGTTTCTGTAATACATCCATTACTCTTTTGATAGCTGGGTACTCTAATTTAGCATCTCCTTTGATTGCGAATTTTAGATCCTCATTTCTCAACTCAGCACTAGCTGAACGAGCATTAAATATCCATCTAGCCAACTCATCTTTCTTTTCATCAATAGAATCCATTGGCACACCCGGTTGTAATCCTTCTTTGTTTCTGTCAGAACTAGACATAGCAATAATTTGTTTTACATTCCCCATTGGTACTCCGAAACCATCAATTAAAGAAAAACGTTGTTTTTCTGCATCAGTAAAGCTAATTCCGTATTCTTGTCCCATTAATTCTAATGTTCTTAAGCGGATTTCACGGTCTTTCATACCGATAAAGACTTTACCTTTACCTACTGTCAAGGTTACTAAACCAGTTTCAGGCAATTTAGTTTGCACCGTTGAATTAGGTGTATCTACCTGTAAGGGTTCTGGTTGTTTAGCTGTAGCAGTAAGTATAAAGAACGTAAGCAATAGGAAGGCTACGTCACACATTGCTGTCATGTCGATTGCTCCTGCTGATTTACGTGATTTTCCTTTTGCCATAATTATCTTTTATATTTAATTATGTCCTTAAATTATTTTAAAGAACCTTTAAATCTTCTGTAAGTGTTAACGATAGTGTTAGCTGCTTCATCAATTGAATAGGTTAATGTATCAATTTTAGAAGTAAAATAGTTATATGTTACGATTGCTAAAGCAGAAGTAGAGATACCAGTAGCTGTATTAATAAGAGCTTCGGAGATACCCACCGCTAAAGCAGCTTGGTCAGGAGTACCAGAAGTAGCTAAAGCACTGAACGCTTTGATCATACCAGATACAGTTCCTAATAATCCTCCTAAAGTACCTAAAGCAACCATTGTAGAAATAATTGTCATGTTTTTTTCTAACATTGGCATTTCTAAAGCTGTAACTTCTTCTATTTCTTTATGAATAGTTTCAGTCGCCTCTTCTGAAGTAAAGCCTTCCGCTTTTACTTGATTGTATTTTACTAAACCTGCTTTGATTGCATTAGCAACAGATCCTTGTTGTTTATCACAAGCTTCGATAGCACCATCAATGTTTCCTTGATTAACACTAGCTTGTACATTTTTCATGAAAATATCTAAATTTCCTTTACCAGCAGCTTTAGAAATTACCATTAAGCGTTCAAAAGAGAAAACAACTACCATCAATAACATACCTAATAATACAGGCACGATAAATCCTCCTTTATAAACGGTTCCTAAAAAGTTATGAGGGTGTCCTGTTTCTGAGTTACCTCCTTCAAAGTTCCCTGAAGCTCCCATTATGAATTTCCATACAAAAACACCTACTGCAATACATGCAAGAATAATAATTCCTGAGAATGAAGCACCACCTTTAGATTTCTCTTCTTTTTTACATTAACGTTGTTTGCCATTTTTTTAAAATTTAAATTTTCTAATTGATTAATTAAATCTCGTATTATTTTTTGAGTAATAATGCTGGCAAATTTAATTTTTTAGCTGATATAAAAAAACTTTTTTTACTTTTCTTGAAAGATTAAAACTTACATTCTATCAACCAAAATGATTAAAAAATAAGAATTATTCATCAAATAAGCCATTATAAACTGTTTTTTAAAAATAATTAGACATATTATCTGTTTTTCTAAGATTTTTCAAAAATTAAACTTTACACCAAAAAAAAAAAACGCATATTTATCACCAAATAAAGCTAAAAAGGAGTTGAATATCATGATCGTCTTCGCATTTTGTATACAAAAAAGAATAACTTGCATTCTATTAAGAACTAAATTATGAGTATTTTAGAAAATTTTAAAGTCGATATTACAAATGGTTATTTTTGTAAAGGAAATTATATTACTCTTGGAGGTGCTATTTTTGAAAAAGAAGCATATTCTATTCCTGTAAATATACCTTTAAAAACACTTAATAGACATGGTTTAATAGCAGGGGCAACAGGTACTGGAAAAACAAAAACGATACAGCTATTATCGGAACAATTATCTTCCAATGGAATTCCTGTTTTAATGATGGACATAAAAGGGGATTTTTCTGGCATTGCAAAAGAAGGGAAAATAATGGATTTTATTAAGGAAAGGCATGATAAAATTAATATTCCTTATGAAGCAAAGGGATTTCCTGTAGAATTATTAACCTTATCGAATCAAGAAGGTGTTCGACTACGGGCTACCGTTTCTGAATTTGGACCTGTCTTGTTTTCACGAATTTTAGATTTAAACGAAACACAGGCAAGTGTAATTGCTGTCATTTTTAAATACTGTGATGATAAAAAAATGGCTTTATTAGACTTAAAAGACATAAAAAAGGTCTTAAATTTCATCACTGAAGAGGGCAAAGAGGAAATCACAAAAGAGTATGGAAAAATATCTACAACAACTACAGGCACTATTCTCCGTAAAATTATAGAATTAGAACAACAAGGGGCTGCTATTTTCTTTGGGGAAAAATCTTTTGAAATTGATGATTTAATGCGTGTTAACGAAAAGGGATTGGGCTATATTAACATCGTTCGCTTGGATGATATTCAGGATAAGCCTAAACTTTTTTCTACCTTTATGATGAATCTTTTGGCTGAAATTTACAACAGTATGCCTGAAAAAGGAGATATTGAACAGCCCGAATTGGTCGTTTTTATCGATGAGGCGCATCTTATTTTTAATGAAGCCAGTAAAACTTTATTGGATCAAATAGAAACGATTATTAAATTAATTCGCTCAAAAGGTATTGGTGTTTATTTCATTACACAAAACCCTACGGATATTCCAAAAGGAGTTTTAGCTCAATTAGGATTAAAAATTCAACATGCTTTACGTGCCTTTACTGCTAGTGATCGTCAAGCAATCAAACAAACTGCTGAAAACTACCCTATATCGGAATATTATCAAACGGATAAAATTATTACATCATTAGGAATAGGTGAAGCTTTTATAACAGCCTTAAATGAAAAAGGCATTCCAACACCTTTAGTTGCCTGTATGTTACGTGCTCCTGAAAGCAGAATGGACATATTAACTCCCAAGGAAATTGAAGAAATTAATTCTAAATCAAGTTTAGTTAAAAAGTATTCCGAAGAAATTGATAGAGAGAGTGCTTATGAAATTTTAACGCAAAAATTAGAATCGATTACAGAAGACGTTACTCAAAAAGAAAAAGGAGTTACTACTAAAGATTCCAACATGGGAGAAGTCCTCGCCAAATCGGTATTAAAAGTAGTAACAAGCGCTACTTTTATAAGAGGTGCTTTTAATGTATTAATGAAAGTATTGAAAAAATAATTAGTTTTGGCTAAAAGCTATTATATTAGTTTTATTAGTAGAATTTATGGGATCGTAGTAAATTTTATATTTTCCAATTAAAACTTGAGAATAAACTCTTATGAAGGGATATATTACAATAGGTTTACTTGTACTTTCGAATATATTTATGACGTTAGCGTGGTACGGACATTTAAAGTTCAAGGAATTAAAATGGTTTGAAAATACAGGTTTGATTAGCATTATATTAATCAGTTGGGGAATGGCTTTGTTTGAATATTTTTTTCAAGTTCCAGCTAACCGAATTGGATTTCAAGGCAACGGAGGTCCTTTTAGTTTGCTTCAACTAAAGGTTATTCAAGAAGTGATTACGTTAATTATCTTTGTTCTATTTTCACTCTTATTTTTTAAAAATGAAAGCCTCAGATGGAATCATTTAATAGGTATGTGTTTTTTAATACTTGCCGTTTATTTTATTTTTAAGAAGTAAAAAACACATTCGAATTATGAAGAAGAAGCATTATTTTATACAAAAAAATCCGTTTGTAGTACCTACCACAGATGGCAAAATAATTCAGGAGCATCATGGCTTAATAAGCACAAACAATACGCAAATTTCAATTGCACACATGATAGCTCCTGCTGGCTGGAGCGAACCTTTTCAAACACCTGAATTTGAAGAATACACCTATATCATTTCAGGTAAAAAACAATTTATTATTGGGGATGAAACTATTGTTTTAGAAACTGGACAGTCTATTAAAATTGAAAAAAACATACGGGTTCAATATTCTAATCCTTTTGAGGAACCTTGTGAATATATTGCTATTTGCAAACCTGCTTTTTCCATAGAAAAAGTGCATCGAGAAGAATCGTAAATTTTTAAAAAATATAAAATATTCTCTTAGGATCTTAATTTCATTGATTCCGAAGTAAAAAATAAGGAATCTTCCATTTCGATAAAAGCTAAGGATCGCATAGAGTGTATAAGTGTACATTTATCAAAAATAATTCATTATAATTTGGTTTAGATGACGGGACTCCTCCTCATGTTGGAGTGACAAACTAAACAATGATTTTTTAAAAGTTAAATACAGTACTTTTTATGTTTTTTTTGTAGAAAATCTTTATTCTTATATAACGTGTAAAATGGTACTTTAAAAATACCCATTTCGGAAAATAGAATACCTAAATGCAAGGTTTTTGAATGTTATAGTTTAAAAACCTTGCACTTAATAATAAAATTTGGTTATTGAGTTTTATGATTTTTTGAGTTTTTCAGCAGATCTTATGTTAGACCTATTCCTTAGTCTCTTTTTCATTAAGTAGGAAAATCATCTTTTTCTCAACTTCCTCACTATCCCATTTATTTTCAATATCTGCTATAGACATTATTTCTTCCATTATTTTATTTTGAAAATCACCCAATGCTAGTGCTTCAGAATACGGGTGTGTACTAAAAGTTACCCTACTATATAAGGGCAACCATTTATCTGGATGTTTATCTGAAAACCATTTTTCTATTTTTTTTTGTAATAAGAACTTTTCATCGGCGGTTTTTGTACTCATTTCTACAAAATTTCGACGAGATAATTCAGCTATGGCATCTGCATTTGGTTTTCTTTCTTTTTGATATTCTTCGAATATTGTTTTCCAATCATCTCCATATTGGGCTATCATTTCTGCTAAAATGGTTATATCTTCAAACCCGGCATTCATTCCTTGACCATAAAAAGGTACAATAGCGTGAGCCGAATCACCTATTAAGGCTACTTTGTCTTCATAAGTCCAAGGAAAACATTTCATCATAACAAGGTAACTTGTGGGGTTTTTAAAAAAGTCTTCTACTAAATCTGGAATTACTTCTTTTGTATCGGGAAAATACTTTGCAAAAAAATCAACTAATTTTTTTTCTTCTTTTAAAGACTGAAAGGAATTTTCTCCTTCAAAAGGCATAAATAAAGTACAAGTAAAACTTCCATCTAAATTGGCTAATGCCATTAACATAAATTGACCACGGGGCCATATATGTAAGGAATTTTTATCAATTTTATGTGTTCCATCTGGATTTGCAGGAATATGGAGTTCTTTGTATCCTAATTTCATAAATTCTTGGGTATAGTCAAACATGCTTTGACGTTGCATACGGTGACGAATACGAGAAAATGCACCATCTGCACCAAAGACTTTATCATATTTTAATTCTTGCCAATCTCCTTGTTCTGTTTCTCCTACATATAGGGTTGCATCAACTAGAGATACATCCCAAATTTTATGTTGAAATTTAAATTCAACACCTACTTGTTCGGCTAAATCAATCATTTTCCTATTTAATACGCCTCTAGAGAGGGAAAAAATAGCTTCTCCATCTTTTCCATAATACTGATAGTTAAGCTTTCCATCTTGTAAATGGATAGCGCGCTTATCAACTGGAATTCCTATTTTTTGTATTTCTTGCTCAATACCAATATTTTCTAAAGCTTTCCAGCCACGATTTGACATTACTAAATTAATTGAACGTCCTGAAAACTCAACTGTTCTAATGTCTGGACTACGATCTAATACGTGAACGGTATGTCCCTTTTTTTTAAGATAGATTGCCAATAATGTTCCTACTAAGCCAGAACCTACTATAGCAATTTTTTGAGGTGTTTGCATTTATATTTTTATAAGCCGTTATGCCAATTTATGTTTTATTTTCAATTTTTATTTTGTTTTATCATTCTAGACAAAGATAGGATGATAAAGGGGTTTGTGAGTTATTGTGTTTTAAATAATAATTTGGTTGATGTAGCTTGAATTTCTTCCTTATTCATTTTCATTTTTCGAAATTGTCCTTTTATATACATTTGAGCTTGATCGTTATAATGTTTACTCATTGGATTTCCAGATTGTCCTGTTGGTAAAATACTCACAGAATTTTCTATGTCACTAAAATCTATCACTCTTCTTGTGGATGGTCCTGCAGAAATTTCATAATGATGGGCATCTGTATAGTAAAACATAACATTATTGATTACTTCATTACTTCCAGGTGCTTCAAATATTCCAACATTAAGGAATGGGCGAAATATAGCTACTGATCCTATCGGGTGTTTATATTCTACTTGATGAACTTTTCCCCATTGCCATTGCCATATATCATCTCCTAATTGATTACTTAAATTTGCTATTGTTTCTTTAAAAGATTGTGTTAAAATAGTGGTTCTACTTTCCTTTCTATTTTTTGTTTTTATGTTGTCCCACCAAACGGAATGAACTAATTGACTTTGGTTATCTATGCTTTGTTTCATTATATGGGTCTTCAAGAATTGCTTAAAACCTAACTCTCCCATTTCATCTAAAAAGGTTGCCTTTAAATAAAAATATATCCATTTGTTATAAATAGTAGGGGCTATTTCTGAAGTTGTGTTAGTTCCTTTCCATTTTTGCATAATAGATAGTGCTTTTTTTTCATTCTCTTTCAAATGGGTTTTATCTAACCATTTACAAAAATTATGGGCTACTTTTTCGCTCACTATCGAGGTATCGTCATAAATCATTTTTTTAAAATCATCTTTAGACCATTTATTTTTCGATTCTAATAAAGAAACAATTCGTTTTGCTCTATCTTCTGGTAAATAATACCCGGATATTGATATCCTTCAATTTCATGGGGCATATTATTAGCTGAATACACGTAATTCCAAGAGGGATTAATTGCTCTTGGATTTTTATCAAACCCTAAATATTCATGTTTATCATCTACTCCGTTAGCTCCATTTAAAATATAGTTTGGATTTAGATCTTTGTTCATTTTGTATAATTTCCCTGATGTTTGCCAAGCAAAATTATTTTGCGCATCTGCATACATCACATTTAGTCCTGGCGCTATGATATAGGAAATTCCTTTACGAAATTGATTTAAATTTTTAGAATGACTTAACGTATAAATAGCGTCTAAAATTTTATTTTCTTCATGGGTATATATCCAATAGAAGGATACAGGTTCTTTAGGATTAAAATCTTTTAATATTCCGTTCATGATAGGACCATGTTTACTTTCTTTTATATTTAAAGAAATTGTAGTACTATCTTTTATTTTTATAGTTTTCCTACGTGTAGTAAATTCTTCATAGTGCTGTCCCGTTTTATATTGATTACTGTTATTGGGATTCTTTTTTTCTTGATAAAAATCTGCATCATCATTTTCAAACATAGTTAATCCATAAGCATACTGATGATTATGCCCTAATAAAGGGAATGGTACTCCTGCTAAATAATAGCCATAAATTTCTTGTTCTGGAGAATTGATATGTGCTTCGTACCGGGTTCCCGGTTGTGAGTAAGAAATATGAGGATCGTTTGCAAATAATATTTTTCCGGAAGTCGTTTTTTGTCCTCCTACAATCCAAGCATTACTCCCTATAAATGGAGGAAAAGGTGAGCTATCCAATATATCAGCTACTGCTTTTGATGCTGCTAGATAAGTTTCTGTTTTTGCATTGTTATTTGTGTTTATTTTGGTCATATTATAGGACAGATCAATCCCTAATTCTTTCATATAGTTATCGCCTAATTTATTTCTCAAATCAGTCATCAAAGGATCGGTGCGCTGAGCACATGCAAAACTGAACGCCATATATCCCATTGTATTATACACATCTTTCAGCGTAAAAGGTTTTTTCTCAATACCGAGTAAAATAAACTCAATTGGTGTTTTTCCGTTTTCTAGATATTGGTTTATACCGTCTAAATAAGCCATTGCTAATTTATATGATTTTCCATTTTTATCTAGCTTGGCAATAGCTTTTTCTGAATTTTCATCTATTCCTAATGCTAAAAACATTTTATCGTTATCTAATGCTTTGGATCCAAAAATTTCGGATAATTTCCCCGGTGCAATACGACGTAATAATTCCATTTGCCATAAACGTTCTTGTGCGTGTACATATCCTAAAACGGTTAAAGCATCTTTTTCATTGCAGGCATAAATATGTGGTATTCCAAATTCATCAAAGAAAACGTTTGTCTCCTTACTAATATTTTTAATAGTTAATTCACCTTCATATTGTGGTTTTGTAGAATATAAATAGATATAAAGTGACATTCCCAAAATCAAGATTAGTCCTAACAGGGCTATCAGTATTTTTTTGACTAATTTCATCTGTGTAATTTTTATTTTTAAGGCTCTTTTGTATATTTATTTTAAACTCTAATTAAAGGGGGATAATTTCATTACAACTACAAATGAATTTGAATTTAAAAATGTAATTCTTTTTGTCATTTTTACGCTTCTATATTGATCACAAATCTAACGGGCAATTTGGGTTTAATTTATTGTTATTTTTTATACAACCCGATTTTTAGGTTTATCTTATTTTTCATGATTTTATCAAAGATAAAAAAAGACGAGCAAAGTTGCTCGTCTTGGCTTCAAAATTCACTTTTATTTATTTTCTAGGAAAAATAATACGTTTTCCTGTTTTCATTCCATTGTTTTTAGCTAGTACGCCACACATGTGAAATAACATCCTTGCTCCTACGTTTCCATCCCAATCATCTTCTCCTCCGGGCTACCTCTACCAAATCAAAACCAATAATTTCTTTACCGCTTTCTGCTAATTTATTAAATAAATAAGTGGCTTGCTCAAAGGAGAAACCTCCAGGAACGGGGGTACCTGTATTAGGACAATACCACGGATACATACCATCTATATCAAATGAAATACATACTTTTTGAGGTAATGAAGCAATGATGGCATCACATTGCTGCGCCCATGTCATACCTTCAAAAGTTTCTGCTTTTAAATCTGCATCTGTGTGAACTAACACTCTTCCATTAGCATTTTGTACGACTTCTACTTCTTGTTCACAAAAATCACGGATTCCTACTTGTACGATTTTAGTAACTTGAGGAATTTGAAGGGTATTATACATAATGGACGCATGTGAATACTTGAATCCTTCATAAGCTATCCGTAAATCCATGTGCGCATCTAAGTGCAAGATACCGTAATCTTGATATTTAGAAGCCAATGCTTCATAATAGCCTAATGGTGTAGAGTGATCTCCTCCTAAGAGAACTACTTTTTTCCCTTTGTTCATCCAAGATAGTACTTTATCTTTTACTTCGGTATGTAATTCACGACAAGCTTTATTAATTTTATCTAAATCTGATTGTAGAACTGGAAAAGTAGCTACGTCTTCGCCACTTTCTAAAGCCTCAATGATAGGTTGGGCTAATGCTTTATATTTATCTGAATTTAATTTCCAATGTTTAGGAGCATCATCCATATAAATTCCTAATTTCCATAATTCAGGAAAATCTTGATGATTTAAATCTACTTGAAAAGAGGCATCCATAATAGCTTCAGGTCCTTCTGAAGCACCTGCTCCATAACTTACAGTTACTTCCCAAGGAACAGGTATTACAATAATTTCGGCATCGTCAGCAGAAAAAGGTAATCCAAAAATTGTTGCGTCTGCTAATCCCGGTTGTGATGGATCAAAATTGTCTATAATTTGTTGCTTTGTCATATTTTTTAATAAAAACTTAAAAATTGAATTTTACAGAAGGCTAAAATAATTGATACCTTAGCATTGTTTTGCTATTTTTCTTTCTTTTTGATTAAATTATTTTTTTACGAATTTTTTAGCTCCGTTTACTCCTTGAAACTTTACAAAATAAACACCTTTATTCAATGATGATATGTCGACTGGGTTTTCATTGGATAACATTTCTTTACTTATTATTTTCTGTCCTAAAATGTTAAATATTTCCATTTTTTTATTAATTAATTCTTCCCCACTAAGTGTAATGGTGTTATTTGCTGGATTAGGAGAAATACTAAAATCAAGTTTAATAAATTGATCATTAGACAAACTACTTTCAACGGTTAATTTAAATGTTTTATTTATTGCTACCATTCCATTTGAAGGGGAAACTGCTGTAATAGTAATGATGTGATCTCCTCGGATCTAAATTGGTATTTGGCAGAGGATTTTGGGTTAAAACAGCATCACAAGTTGTAACTATTGCGTTACACTGTAATCTATAATCGGGTAAAACAAACACATTTCCTCCTCCTGTTTGCTCTATTTTATTAGCTGGAACATTTAATATAAGTGGAACATTTTCCAAACCATACCCTGTTTCGTTAAATATTCTTGTCATCGTATTAATATCTGAACAGGGGTAATTCATATTGATTGCGGCTTGACGAAACGCTCTAGCGGCTTGTACCTGACCTGATGTAGAATTTGTTAAAGCTAATCCTTCTAAAAAAGCAGTGTCTGTTTTTTTTCTTCCAATTATATCATAAATTTTCATCAACGCCGTAGCCCAAATTTGACCGTCTGTATGAATAGCACCTTTTAATCCTTGAGGATATTTTTCAGGATAATTTGTTGTTCTTCCTTCCCAGTATTCGTTATGTCCGTCCCAATTAAACAAATAATGATATTCTTGATCTGTTGGCAACCATTGACTTAAGCTTCTACTGTATGATTGTGCCCAATAATCACCACATCCTTCTCCAAGACCTTCAACGAATGAACTACGCCCCCCTGTAATCCAATCATGTATACCGTGTCCTAACTCATGTAAAATAATGTCTGCATCTTCTCCTCCATCTATTTCGTTTATCCCCAGAGCTATCTTCTCAGAAGATTCTAAATAATGGGAAGTATCTCCATGAGGATCAAAAATAACCAATCCTTTGTTTTTTTTGGGAAGGCAGTTAATTCCTAAAGTCTTGCGTATATATCTTAAGCTTTTATCTATATGATAGAAGGCATTAACAGCTTCAAACCCTTCATTATCACGTGTAAAATTAAAAAAATCGGATCTTTGTTCAAAAAATCCATTTTTGGGTTCTTCAAAATCTCCAATATCACAATACGAGCTTTTTAATCTATAAAGTCGTGTTCCTAAATCAAACGTTATTTCTGGTAAAACAACATTTACTCTTGCATTATCTAAACTTTCATTGGTATTATCCCCATTATCTATATAATCGCCTACTCCATAAGTATTTTTACCGATTGAGAGTGGGTCTGGATTAAATACCATCGCTGTTCCGCTTCTAAAAGCGTATGGTATTTTGGCTTCATAGCTTTTTTTGTTATATGACGTATTTTTTTTATGATGATAGACTGCTACATCTTTTAAACTTATAATGTCTCCTGTTTGAGCATCAACAAATATTTCCCAATCTCCCGGTTTATCATCATATTGTAAGTTAATTTTATAAGCCAATCTAGTGGGTTTTGTAAGATTATAAACAAAAAGTTTAGATTCTTCAAAATGTAAATTTCCTTTAGCACCTAAACTTTCTTTTGCCTTTTTTAAGGCTGTTTCTGTATTTAAAGCTGGGATTACATTAATATTTTCAATAGTGGGATCAAAACTATTAGTTGAGAAAGCAATTTTTTCGTCATCATTAAAATTTACAATATATTCGGCTCCAAATACTGGAACTCCTTTTAATTCTTGTTGAAATCGTAATGTTTCTCCTGATTTTCCTTTTCTTACATTATTTAATCTTAGTTCATTTTGTATTCTACGTTCATTTCTGTTGACTTTACCACGGATAAAATCTAATGCTATTTTTTCTTTGTTAGTCGTTTGTCCATTTAAAAATACACTACTAAACATACATAATACAACATAATACAATTCTTTCTTCATATATAATCAATTTTACTTGAAATGCTCCCTCTCTAAGGAGGGTTCATAAACAAATTATTATTTTAAAAATCGAATTAAAATTTCACCAAATCTATACATATCTTCGTATGAACAATAGAAAGGTGCTGGAGCTAATCGGATTACATTAGGTTCGCGCCAATCGGCAATTACGCCATTAGCCATTAAATAATCAAAAAGATTTCGACCTTGTCCATGTAAATATATCGACAACTGACAAGCTCTTTCTTCTTGATTGGTGGGTGTAATGATTTCGAATCTAGTTCCTGTGATTTCTTGATCAATTTCTCGGAGAATAAACTCTAAGTAGGCTGTTAATTGATCTCGTTTTTTAATTAATTTTTCCATTCCAACTTCCGCAAACATTTCTACTGAAGCTAAATAAGGGGCTAAGGATAAGACGGGTAAATTGCTGACTTGCCAACCATCTGCTCCTTGAATAGGATCAAAATGGGGTTCCATCTTGAAACGACGTTCTTTATTGTGTCCCCACCAACCTGCAAAACGAGGTAAATCGGCAAGGTGATGTTTTTCGTGTACAAAACATCCAGAAGCATTTCTCGGACCTGAATTCATATATTTATAGGAACACCAAGCAGCAAAATCAACATTCCATTCATTTAATTTTAATTTAATATTTCCAGCTGCATGCGCTAAGTCAAAACCTACTTTGGCTCCTACCTTATGTCCTTCTTCGGTTATGGTTTTCATATCAAAAACTTGTCCCGTATAATAATTGACTCCTCCCCACAAAATTAAGGCTAGTTCTTCTCCTACTTCATTTATCTTTTCTAAAATATCTTCTAATCTAATTGTCTGTTCTCCTTTGCGTGGTTGAACTTCTACTATAGCTTCTTTAGGATCAAAACCATGAAATTTCACTTGACTTTGAAACATATACTGGTCTGAAGGGAATGCTTTTTCTTCGCAAATAATTTTATAACGTTTTTGAGTAGGTTGGTAAAAGGACACCATTAACAAGTGTAAATTGACTGTTAATGTATTCATAACCGTTACTTCATTGGGTTTTGCTCCCACTATTTTACTTAAAGGTTCTGCAAAACGTTCTTGATAATCCCACCAAGGTTTTTCTGCATAAAAATGACCTTCTACTGCCAAATTAGCCCAATCATTCATTATATCGTCTACATATTTTTTGGCTCTTTTAGGCTGTAAGCCTAGTGAGTTTCCTGTAAAATAAACAACATTCTTTCCGTTATGCTGGGGAAATAAAAACTCGGAACGATAATTTTTTAAAGGATCCTGTTCGTCTAGTTGTTTTGCAAAAGCGAGTGTATTTTGAAAAGTCATTTCGGTGAGTTTCAGCTGGTAAATATACGAAAAGTAAGATAAACAAAAAAAGCCACTTATTTAAACAAGTGGCTTTTTAACATTTTTTGTGATATTATTATTTTCCTGAATATGTCTTCGCTTTTAATTTTTTAGCAAGAGTGGATGTCATACTTGAAAAGAAAGAAAACCCTGTTTTTTGCTCAATATCAGATACTTTTACAATATATTTTTTCCAATCTCTATCTATATTTTGATTATTTGGAACATCAATTGCAATGATTGTAGTATTTTCATCAATACGTGTTAAATCATCATTTCCTTCATCTAAAATTACTGCTATTTTCCAAGTACTAGAAGGAACACAAATTTTACCATTCGCTAAGAACTTAGTTACACCTCCATTTTTACCTGTACCGCCTTGTCCATAAGGACCTGCAATAATATAAACTTCTTTATCATCATTTCTAACAAATTGTCTTAAACGTTCCTCTAAACCTTCCCAAGTTTGTTGGTTATTTTTAGGTGATTGAGGTACCATATTGGTCATCAAGAATGTTTCTGAATTTGCTTGAAAAGTGTTTGTTCTATCTGCTGAAGGACACATGTGACCACGATCAAAACCACTATCCTTATAATGAGTTGGAGAAACTAAAAAGAAAGAACCATTTAATCCTGTATCTGCTCTAAAATCATTAGCTCTACTAGTAGAACCTAAGTTTCTATAATCTAAATGCCAACTTGTCCAGTTAGGCGTTCCTTTTTATTATTATAAGAAAGTGTATAATTTTCTTTCCCTAATAGATAGTTATTATAATCTTCTTGATTAGCTTTAGATGGATTTCCTAGCATCATATCACCATTATCAACAGATGATGCTTTTACAATTTTTCTTTGATTTTCTGCTTTAACTTCAACACTTGAACTATCTGTTTCATTGTCACGAGAACAGAATACTAATGTTTGGCATGCTAAAATAAGACAGGTTAGTCTTTTAATTTTTTTCATTTTTTATTAGGTTTTTTTAAAATTCCGGCAAAGGTACTTCTTATATTCTATTTTAATGTTAAGCTAACGTTATGAAACAAAACAAAATACACTTTTAACGGACGCTTTTTAAAATATTTTTAGCTTCATTCAAAAACAACATTTATCAATAAAATCAAAGTTAAATAACTCTTTATATCTGATTTTTTTACTTGTCAGAGCAAAAATATTAAAATGAAAGGGCTATTTTAAACACATTTTTTAAAGCCTATTTCAAGAAGTATAAATCCAAAAAAGATATTGTTACTCTATTTTTCTTTGAGTATTTAAAATTTATTTGGAAATCATTTTTTATTAAAGTGTAGAGTACTTAAGTCCCAATTCTGACATCAGACTTGAACGGAGTGAATTGTGAAAATCAATCTAGTTCTCTTTATTTTCTTCCAATTCAAGTATGTCCGCTAATTTTAACCCAGATTACCTCAATAGTTCTTTATTTCTTCTTCTAAAACTTTCAGATAAGTACTTAAATTTATTGAAAATTTTCATTTCATAACGCAATCTAATGTGGGATCTGGGGTAAAATGATGCAAAGGGTTGCTTAAAAACATATCTTACTTTTTTATTTTATATCGTTTTACTTTTATTGAAAGATGAACCAACACGAAGATGATATCTTATCTGAATTAAAACAATAAGTAATTAAGTAGTTTTATATTTTAAACAACCCTTTGTGTATTTATGAAAGTAATTTTTATAAAATTAACATTGCATCACCGTATGAATAAAAACGGTATTTTTGTTCTACTGCCTCTTTATAAGCTTTCATCATAAGATCATGTCCACAAAAAGCGGAAATCATCATTAATAAAGTTGATTTAGGTGTATGAAAATTGGTAACCATACAATCTGCAACCGAGAAATCATAAGGAGGAAAAATAAATTTATTAGTCCATCCCCGGTAAGAGTTTAGTGTTTTATTGGATGAAACAGAACTTTCCATAGCGCGCATGGTAGTAGTTCCTATAGCACATACTCGTTTTTTATTTAATTTAGCTTTATTAACAGTTTCACAAGCTTCATCTGAGATTAAAACTTCTTCTGAATCCATTTTATGTTTTGATAAATCTTCTACTTCTACTGGGTTAAAAGTTCCTAAACCTACGTGTAGGGTTACCTCAGCAAAATTAATTCCTTTTATCTCTAAACGTTTCATTAAATGTTTAGAAAAGTGTAAACCAGCGGTTGGTGCTGCAACCGCCCCTTCTTCTTTAGCATAAATAGTTTGATAACGTTCTGCATCTTCTTCTGTTACTTCTCTATTAATATACTTTGGAATAGGTGTTTCTCCTAAATCTACCAATTTTTGTCGGAATTCTTCATAAGAACCATCATATAAGAAGCGTAATGTTCTCCCTCGAGAAGTTGTATTATCAATTACTTCTGCTACTAAAGAATCGTCATCACCAAAATACAATTTGTTTCCAATACGAATTTTACGAGCTGGATCTACTAATACATCCCACAAACGTTGTTCTGCATTTAATTCTCTTAATAGGAATACCTCAATACGAGCACCCGTTTTTTCTTTATTTCCATAAAGACGAGCAGGGAATACTTTAGTATTATTTACTACCATTACATCCCCTTCATCAAAATATTCAATTATATCCTTGAATAATTTGTGTTCTATTTCTCCTGTTTTACGGTGCACTACCATTAAACGAGATTCATCACGATTTTCCGCAGGGTATTCAGCTAATAGTTCAGCTGGTAAATTAAAATTGAAATTGGATAACTTCATACTTTATTTTAAATTTTAGAAATTAAATTCCAGAAGTCTTCTGAAAATCAAGGGGCAAATATACAATTGCAAAGAGGGGTTGTCAAGTAAATTAGGATTTATTTTTTTATCCTTTTTTACTTTACTCCCTCTTGAATGGATTTATATAAAAATGATTACCTTTTTATAATATGTTTCGTTATGATTTTGTCATTTGTATCTTCTATTTTTAATAAATATATTCCTTCTTTAAAATCGGTCATATCTATTTGTCTGTTTTTAAATTGTACTATTTTTTGTCCTTGTAGGTTGTATATTTCGATTGATTTTATTTCATTTTCAACATCAATATTTAGAAATTGATTAACAGGATTTGGATAGAGTGTAATTTTTAGCGTTTTTGGATTAAATTCGGACGAAGATAAGGAAGTGTAGTTTAATGCGTTTTGATGCTGGTCTTTAATTAAATTGATTTCATATTCTTTTAAAACTCTATTATAAATAAAAAATTTATCAATAGAAAGATTTGCATTCTTAACGTTCATAAAGTTTCCAGCTGCATCTGTTCCACTTCCTATAGTAAATTTATCATTAAATTTATACAGGTTTGCTGCTTGAGTTATATTTGTTGACATTTTAAAAATTCCATCTTCGTAAACAGCTATATTAGTACTGGATCCTAATTTTGAAAAAGTAATTGCGTAGTGTTTCCATAACCCTAAAAAAGTAGTGTTTCGCAATTGAATTTCTGGCAAACTATTAGTGGCATCATATGCCGCTGAAATCCTTAAGCTCCCTTGTCTTTCTCTAAAATATTGGGATCCAAAAATTTCATAGCTTGTACTGTATAAAGTTGTTGCTGGTCTTGGTCTGTATTCCCAAAAACAGATTGTGTAATTTTGTTGGCTTAATGCGGTATTTAAACTTGTGTTATATATCAACCCTGTTTCGCTAAAAGAAACTGCTTTTCCTCCATCTATACTTGCGGCATATCCAATTGTTCCATTAGGTTGAAAATTATGTAATCCGTTGTGACTATTTAAATTATTTTCAAAATCATAAAATGCTACTAATCCATTATTTAAATCCGAATGGTATACGTATTCTTTGCTAATTTGATTTATTGTTAGGCAGGTGTCAAATATTTTTAAATCATCTATTCTAAATCCAACGGAGTTGTAAGTACTAACATCTTGTAAAAATTGACCGATTTTAAAAAGGGTTCCATTTGTATTCAAATTTATAGAGTAGCTAAATAATTGTTTTGAATTCCTATAAACTTTGATGTTTGTTCCATCATACGTCACGGTTAGTAAATAAAATTGATTGACATCCATTTCATCTGGCGTAATGGTTCTCTGATTTCCACTCCCACCACAAAAACTGGTTATATTTCCTGAATTAACCTCATCATGTTTTAACCCAAAAGATTCTAGAGAAGCTATGGAACCGTAATGAAAAAGCGGATTTTCTACTCCATTTATAGGAAATGAACGAACACGTATCATAACCGTTCTAGGATTGTTTCCTTGTGGTAGATTAGGAAGATTAGCCTGAACATTAAAAGTGCCGTTCACTTGTAAACCTATTGATCCATTATAACCACTTAGATAGGTAGGATTTGCTGTACTTACAACTCCTCGGATTAGGTACAAAACGAACAGTGTTGTTTATGTCTGATAATGTATTATCAAAATTAAAATGATAAATGGGGGTTTGCGCATTAACTAAAAGAGTAGTCCCTAAAACTAAAATTTGTAAAATTTTTTTCATGATAATTAAACTTTTAGTCAAAAATAGATCGATACAAAAAAAAATAAGGATTGAGTTTACCAAACCTTATTTTCAGTTAACATAATAATGTACTCAAAGTCTTGTTTTTTTAGAATAATAAGAAATATGTTTTGCTATATTATTTAACCCAGATTTCAAGAAAGTATTATTCTTTGACAAATGAGAGCTAACTTGCACTTGCGAGCAAAGCCTATGTAAAAAATGATGAATTTATCCCCTCCAAATTTTGGCTGAAATGTAAAAAGGCTTCCAAATGGAAGCCCTTTGAGACAATCAATGATCAAACACCATGTTATCTCGTATAGAATAATTTTAGCTAAGATATTACATTTCCTCGCATTTTAATAAAAAGAAAATTTATGAAAAGTTTCGAAAAAATGCGAATTGTAAATCCCAATGTGGCAGCAATTAATGTCGGATCACGTTCTCATTTTGTAGCCATAGGACAAGATAAAATCAAATTAGAGATTTTAATTTTTATCAATTACTTAAAATAAGTTAGATAGAATTCCGTATTAAAAATCTATTCAACTTTATTTTTCACAACGAAGTCTAATGTGGAATCTGTGTTAAAACTATTATTTTTTCAGAAACTTAGTTGTTCTAATTTCACCTTGTTCATCTTCTATTTTTATCGTATAAACGCCATTATTTAAACAACTGATATTTTCTTTTTTCTGGGTACCCAAAAAGACTTGCTGTCCTTGTTCATTGTATATTACCATCTGTTTTATATCACTTTCTATCTCTATATTTAAATCATCACTGGCTGGGTTAGGGAAAAGCAGTAGTTTGTCTTCTCTTTTTTTTTTGAGTAGGAGCTTCTTTCATTGTTCTATAACTTTTATACTCATAAGCTCCTCTATCAATTATCTGATTAACGATGCGTTGATTACCTGCTTTATCTCTAGTAGGCAGGGTTATACACGGAACTGAGTTGGTTCCTGTATCATAAACGGAAAAAGATGTTTTAGTTAGTGTAAAATCACCATTTAGCGGATCTTTAAATGGCTGATAATTGCCAACATAATTGTTATTATAGTACGCATTGAGTCTATAATTTTGTAAAATAGAATAATGTACATCAGGATATATAAAAACGGTTCCAACTGGATAGTTATAATCATCTACAAAAATGTCATGTCCTAATGTTTCCCATCGGGCATTATTTTGATGAAATATGGTATTATAAATACTGGCTAAAGATTCTCTAGCACAAATTCCACCGCCACCATTTTGAGCATAATTGCCAGAAAATACGCAATTTGTAATTTTGGGTTGGGATGATAACGCAAAAATAGCACCTCCTTTTCCTGTTGTAGAGTTATTCCAAAAAACGGTGTTAATTAATGTTAAATTAGTTCTAATATCGGGACTTCTTCCTAGGTACATTCCGCCTCCTTCTGCTTCTGCCCAATTATTTCGGATTGTAACATTAGAGATCGTATTTTTTGATTCAATAGTATATATTCCTCCTCCTCTTCTTCCGTCTATATCA
The DNA here is from genome assembly GCF_019565505.1 of Flavobacterium davisii. GTDB lineage: Bacteria > Bacteroidota > Bacteroidia > Flavobacteriales > Flavobacteriaceae > Flavobacterium > Flavobacterium davisii. Next base: position 2,396,895 of record NZ_CP067378.1, on the reverse strand, counting down.
TGTCTATCTACCGTAATACAGTTTCCATAACATGATGCAACACCGTTTGCTATCGTAAGTCCATCAAGAGTTGCATAACCCGAAAGAATAACAACATGGTAAGCGTTGTCTCTAGACATTTGTTCAATACCTAAATCTCCGCTTAGTATACTTTCATTAGAAGCTAGGGATAAGTTTCTTTCGTTTAGACTTACTTCAGTTCCTGCAAAGCCTCCATAAATACTAATTACACCTGATATTACGAAAGCATTATGCTGATTATTGGGGGTAATTGTATTTAAATCGTCTGCTTTTCTGTTAGGTTTGTATGTTCCTCCTGCAACCCAAATTTGAGAATAACGTCTAGTATTTATTAGGGCTTGAAGATCTCCTGATGCGTCTGACCACGAGGTTCCGTTCCCTGTAGCTCCCGCTTTTATATAGCCAATTGTACCATAAGTTTGTGCGGTAGTTATGCCATAAAACAATAATGTTATTATGATTAGTATTGATTTGTTTATTTTCATCTATTTAAATATTTTATTATCTTTTATTCATTTTTTGATTTATTATAAACGCTCATAATTTCTTGTTGTAGGTTAGTACAATCTATATATTCTGGCGGGGTAACACCATTAAAAACAATTATTTCCCATAGTAGTCCCTTGGTAGAAATGGGGAATTGAATCCCCTTTTCGTAATAAAATTTAATGGTTTTCCAGATTCTATTTCCTGTACTATTGAATGAATGTTTTCGCAATATTCTTTAGCTTCATTAATATAAAAAATATTGTCATCTATAAAAGATAGGTATTCATCTTCACTCATGTTAAGTTGTAAACTATCTAATTGTTTTTGTGTAGGAATTATTATTACTACATCATAAGGGTTTATTTTATTTTTTTTAGAGTTTACTCGTTTTTCTTTTTTTATTCTTTTTGATCTCTGCCTGAATTTATTTTCTTTTACATGATTACAGGAATAAAAAATTCCGATAAAAATCATAGTATAAAAAAAGACTAAAAAAATTTCTAATTTATTTTTACTGATTATTTTCATTTTAATAAAAAGTTTTAACTGGCTCAGAAAACATTTTTATTTTTTTATTAATAGGTAAGTATCTATTCCTGCTCTTGACTTTGAATTATTTAGGTATTGCACTTTTAATTCATTGGCAGTTAGAGAGATTATTTTTAATTTATAAGAAAAATCTACTAATTTTAATTCGTTGTTTTCATAAACATAAGTTGTTTTATTAATTTCTGCCTGACAGTTTGAAGGTGTGATTGCTTCTGTATAAGATTTATTTAATTCTATTAATAGATAATCTTTTGATGTCCCACATTTATTAACATAGTCTCTAAATTGTTCTTGTCCTAATTCGTTATAATCTATTTTTTTAGAAAATTCCCATTTTCCTACTATTGTCGGCATAGGTATTTCATTCTTTTTTTCTTCTTCTTTAGAACAGGCGTTTGAAATAATGGTTACGACAAGTAGAAAAGCTATTTTTAATACATTTTTCATTTTTATATTTATTTAAATTTATACATATTGGCTTTATCACAAGAAATTGGATCCATCCCTGAATTAGCGTAATCAGTTGGAGGAGTTAAATAATTTTCTTTTAAGTCACCCGCTCTTAAATAGGCGTTTTGTTGTTCTATTTGCATATTCATAAATCCACAAGTCCCATCTATTTTTTTAAATACTGCTACGATAGGCATGATTCTAGAGGTTAATGTTTTTAGATATTCTCCATTTCCATTGTGCAAATTTTTATACTGAGGTTCCCATTCTCCTATTGAATATCCATAAATAGGTGTTTCTTTCCAATTGTAATCGGTTGTTCGTTTTTTTATAGCTTCTAATATCTCTTTTTGAGTGGGTACTTGCGCAGGTGTTGCCTTTTTAGGTAAAGAATTTCCAGCGGTATATGCTTCTTCTTTTTTCTTTTCTATATCTTGAAAAATCTGAGCGATTTTTGTTGCTGGATAGTTTTTAATTTTATCTTCCATACCTATTTTATAAAAGAATAAATATTGTTGTCCTTCAAATAGATTGTGCCCATAAGGATTTCCTCCAGAAGCTGCATAAGGCTCATCTGAAGCATAAAACAATCCCGGTTCTAGTTGCAACAATCCTCTAATTTCTCCTTTCTTCACACCCTCTACAGGGTTTTTACTTTGGTATTGAACATACGCAATATCTGGCATATAACATTCTCTGTAGTGTACTATTCCTTTAGACCGCATTTGTTGTAAAAGCATTGCTTTAGCTTTTCCGCTAATACCAGAACTAATCCAACTTGTATATTGTGTATCTATAATAGGATTCCCATTTTTCTTTTTAAAATGGTATCGGGTATACATATTAGCTTTACAATTTGAGTCATCAAATTCTAAATAAATTTTTTTAATGGCTAATATTTTATCATCTACTAAGCTTTTTATTCCTAATGGTATAGAAGCATAATAAATTCCGCTTGGTCCTTCTTTTTTAAAATTCTGACTTTCTAAAAAAGGATCCCCTGCATCTTCCTCTAGTGCTTTTAAATCTTTTTTATCAGGTATAATTGCTTTTTTTACATCACTTTCTGGTGATCCTAAAGCTTTTTCAGCCACTTTGTTTAACAATTTACCAAACTGAGCATGACTCATGGGCATGTTCGTTATTAATAACAATAAGAATATCGCTTTGATTAATTTTGTATTCATAGGATTTTTGATTTTTATGATACAAAAGTATGACGAGTAGTGCTTGTACTTTTGGGCAGTTTATAAAACCTGTTTTTCAGTTAACCAATAAATTTCGTTAACTCTAAGTCTCTTTTGGTTAACTGATAAAGTATTGTTGTAGTAAAAAATTTATTTTTGTTGTTATGCTTTATATAAGATTATTAACAATTATTATCTTTCTTTACTCTGTATCTTGCAAGGGACAAAATCCGTTTTATTATAAAATTGATCAATCAAAAGGATTGCCTTCTAATAGTGTGTATGACATTTTTCAAGATCATAAAGGCTTTATGTGGTTTGCTACAAATAAGGGACTTTGCAAGTACGATGGTAAATATTTTTTGACTTATACCAATGATAATCAAACATCTATTTCTGGATCTTCTATACAAGAGGACGCTTATGGTCGTATATGGTACAGTAACTTTGATGGTTATTTGTACTACGTTGAAAATAATCAACTAAAAAGTCTTCATAATACGAGTACAATTGGTTTTGTAAAATTTGGAATTACGGCAAAGCATCTTATTGTTTTACAAAAAAATTATATTGTTTTTTATGATTTAAAGAACTTAAATATTTATAAAAAAGTGGCCTTTAATACCCAAAAGTTATTTGCCACTCATTTTTCAAATTCTACATTTTATCTTTTAGGAGATTCTTTTACGGTAGTAGAGCCTAATCTATCTATTCAAATTTTTCCTATTCCTAAAGAGGTTTATAAAAATTATCCTGCTCCTATTTTACAAGAAAGCATGAACGGTTTATTACTTGTTTCTAAATATGCTGATTATTTTTTTGAAATTAAGAAGAATAAATTTTATAAACGAAAAATAACTGGAAATTTCACATTTATTCAAAATTTAGCTTTTGATAAGACTTTTAATTGGATTTGTACAACACAAGGTGCTATTAAGTCCCTTAACGGGAGCATTAATACACGAAATACTTATTTAAAAGATTTCAATATCTCGTATGTTTTTAAAGATAAAGAAGAAAATTATTGGTTTTCTACTCTTGACAAAGGTCTTTTATTAGTTCCTAATCTACATAATAACTTTGTCTCTTTTGACAAAAAACCACTAACCATCTCAACAAATGATGAATCTATTTTTATTGGATCTGCTGATGACAAACTATATAAAGGTGATCTTTGTTTAAAGAATTTCGAAAGAATATTTGATGGGAGAAGTAATCATGAAATATATTTTTTATCATCTGACTTACAGCATCTTTTTTTTACTTCTAATACTTTTAAAAAGATTAATTTAAAAAATCAACTAAAGGAAGAAAATATAATTGCTTTAAAAGATGCTCAAAAGCTAAATGAAAAATATTATGTATTTGCTGCAAGTGGCGTTTGTGGTTTGTTAAAAAATGCAACTAGTAAAAATGAATGGGATTTCTGGACTAAAAATGATACTCAAACTATTATTCCTATTATAAATGGGGTTCAAGGTAAATCAGCTACTTATAATCCTTTTAATAACACTATTTATTATGCCACCAACAATGGGTTGTTTGCTGTTGTTAAAGACAAAATATTTGAAATAAAGTTAAAAAAGGAAAAATTATTTTTTTCCAAAATAAAGAACATAGGAGATAAAATTTATGCTATAACCAGTACTGAAAAATTATACATCATAACTTCTGACAATCATATAACGCAAGTTTCTATACAACAATACATAAATAATGAATCTATTAATAAGATTAAATTTTTAAATTCAACATTATATATCATTACTTCTTTCAGTCTTTACTCATTTAATTTAAGGACTCATCATATTGAAAAAATAATTTCTATAAGTCCAGAGCATGAAATTTCAGATCTAATTGAATTAAATAACAATATAATAGGGGTAACTTCAAAAGGGTTTCTTTCTATTCCTAAGAAAAATAAAAGAAAAAATTTTCCTGCTAAATTAATTCTCAATTCAGCACTAGTAAATGGTAAACTAATCGATCTTGATAATTTGGGGCATTTACATTATACTGAAAACACCATTAACTTAAATTATTCTATATTATCTTATATTCCTAATCAGAAAAATAAATTATACTATTCAATAGATGATTCTTCTTGGATTTTGACAGATGAGGATGCTCGTAATTTATTATTAAACTCTTTATCTTCTGGTAAACATTCTTTAAAATTTCAAACGGTAGCCAATGGTAAAAAATCGGTTATAACAAAACTCACTTTAAATATTAGTAAACCTTTTTGGTTATCGTATTCTTTCATTTGTTTAGTGATTTTATTTTTTATAGGATTAATCTATTCCTTTTTAAAATGGCAATTAGCTAAAATAAAAAAAAGAAATCAGTTGCTTTTAGATAAGATCCATTTAGAAAAAAATGTAAACCAATCTAATTTGAGAGCATTAAAATCTCAAATGAATCCTCATTTTTTCTTTAACGCATTGAATACCTTACAGTCTTATATTATAGCTAATGAAAAAAATGAAGCAATTGAGTATTTGTCAAAATTTTCAAATCTAACACGTATTATTTTAGAGATGACAGATAAAGATTGGATAAATATTTCGGATGAAATTAAAACATTGAGATTGTATTTAGAAATTGAAAAAGCTCGTTTTGAAGACGATTTCTTATTTTCAATTAAAACGCAATCAGATCTTGATATAGATACAATAAAGATTCCTTCTATGCTACTCCAACCTTATGTTGAAAATGCACTCAAACATGGCTTATTACATAAAATTGGGACAAAGGAACTACATCTAAATTTTACTATACAAAATAAAGTTTTAAACATTTCAATTGAAGATAACGGAATTGGTAGAAAAAAGAGTCAAGAACTGAACGAGATTAAAAACAAAAAACATCAATCATTTGCTACTAATGCCTTACAAAATCGAATAGATTTATTAAATGAATATAATCAAAAGAATATTTCAATCGAAATTATTGACAAGTTAACGGAAAATCAATTGCCAAATGGCACTCTAGTAATCATTCAAATTCCTTTATAAATATGATAAATGCCATTATTATAGATGATGAAAAAAGAGCTCGATTAAATCTAGCTCTTTTAATAAAAGAATATTGTTCTCAAATAAACATAATAGCAGAATGTGAAAACTTACCTGAAGGTGTAAAATCTATTCGAAAAAACAAACCTGATTTAATTTTTTTAGACATTGAAATGCCCGGACATAGTGGTCTGGAATTATTGGATTTTTTTGATGAGAATGAAATAAATTTTAAAATTATTTTTACTACAGCCTATCAAGAATATGCTATACAAGCATTTAAATTTTCGGCCATAGATTATCTTCTTAAACCTATAAATCCTAAAGAATTAATAGATGCTACGACTCGTTTTACGAAAGAAAAAGACAAAATGGAAAGATATCAAATTTTAAAAGAAAATATAAAAGAAGATACTTTTAAAAAAATAGCGGTTCCATCAGGTAACAGTTTAGTTTTCATTGAAGTTCATAATATTTTACTTATAAAAGGAGAAGGTGCTTATTCCGAGATTCATTTTACCAATAATGAAAAATTACTTGTAAGTAGAAATCTTAAAAACTTTGAAGATATTATTTGTGAGCAAAAAAATTTTATTCGTATTCATAAATCTTTTATTCTTAACACAAATTATATAAAATCATATAATAAATCAGATGGTGGAAGTATTGAAACACAAAATGGTCTACATTTACCCATTGCAACAGATAAAATACAAACCATTTTAAAAGCTATAGAAATTATTAAACGCTAGTGTAACAAAAACCAACTGTTGCTAAATCATTCCAAAAATCGGGATATGACTTACTCACTACCTCGGCCTCTTCTATTATGATTGGTACTTGAAGAGCAAGTGGGGCAAAGGCCATTGCCATCCTATGATCTTGATAGGTTTTGATAATAACATTTTCATTAATAATTGTAGGAGGTTTTAAATGTAATGATTCATCCGTAATTATAATATCAGCTCCTAATTTAGTTAGTTCTATTTTTAAAGCTTCTAAACGATCTGTTTCTTTTATTTTTAAGGTATGCAAACCATACAAATCACATCTTACTCTAAGACCTAAACAAGTTACTGTAATTGTCTGAGCAATATCAGGACAATTGTTTAAGTCAAGGGATATAAACGCTGCGTGAGGTGTTTTTTTTGTTAATATTATGGAATTATCATTAAAAAGGGTTTCTACACCAAAATATTGATAGATTTTTACTAGTGCTGCATCGCCTTGTAAACTATTTTTTTGTAACTAGAAAGGGTTAATTGGGTTCCTAACTCCGAAAGTGCTATAATAGAGTACCAATAAGATGCTGAACTCCAGTCAGACTCTACTATGAAGTTTGAAGTTTGAAGTTTGAAGTTTGAATTAACTTTAATAATATTTTCTTCAAAAGAGGTCTGAATTCCCATTTCATTTAACAATGACAAAGTCATTTTAATATACGGAATAGAGGTAATCTGTCCTTCTAAATGTAATACTAAGCCTTCTTCCAATTTTGGTGCAATTAAAAGCAAAGCTGAAATATACTGGCTGCTTACATTGGCTGGTAACGCAACTTGATTTTTTTTTATTTTTCTTCCTTTTATTTTTATAGGAGGGAAACCTTCTTTTTCTAAATATGAAATTTCAACTCCTAATTGTTGTAAGGCTTCTACCAAAATTTTAATAGGTCGCTCTTTCATACGAGAAGATCCTGTTAGTATCATTTCTTTTCCTTCTTGAATTGCAAAAAAGGCTGTCAAGAAACGCATAGCAGTTCCTGCATGATGCACATCAACTGACTTTTCAGTTAACTCATTTAAAGCCTTTTGCATCACATCTGAATCATCTGAATTGGAAGTATTTTCTACAATAATACTAGGATATAGTGCTTGTAATAATAACAATCTATTGGTTTCTGATTTACTCCCTGTTATTTTAATCGTTTTTTGTTGGTTATTAACAACTGATTTTCGAAGTTTTATTTCCACTATTTAAATCTATTCAGATGATAAAAAATTTATTTACACAAATTCCTCTATACTTTGTTTTATTAAAATTGCCCTTCTTTAAAATATTGATTTTCAAATATTTTTATAAATGCAGCCTATAAAAACAATTGGAAAACTTAATACTATTTTAACTTTTCATTGTTATGATGACGATCATGATCTCGTTTTGTTTTTAAATCCATTTTTTTATCAAAGGCGGCTTGTAAATCAACACCTGTTTGATTAGCTAAACATAAAACGACAAAAACTACATCGGCTAATTCTTCTCCTAAGTCTTTATTTTTGTCACTTTCTTTTTCTGACTGTTCTCCATATCTTCGAGCTATAATTCTGGCTACTTCTCCTACTTCTTCTGTAAGTTGAGCCATGTTGGTTAATTCATTAAAATAACGTACACCGTGGTTTTTTATCCAATTATCTACTTCTTGTTGCGCGTTTTTTATATTCATAATTACCTTTTTTAAGTATTAAACAAAATTATCAAGATTCTAAAATAAAGTTCGAATACGTCATTTATTTCAAATTATAAATTCTATGAAACCTTTATCTTTTTATTTAAAGTTGTATAAATGATTCTTGTTATAAGTTTCTTTCCTATTCTTTATTTTTTGTATCAATTATTATGGTTACGGGACCATCATTTACTAAAGCAACTTTCATATCTGCTCCAAATTGTCCTGTTTGAACTGGTTTTTCAAGATCAATTTCTATTTGCTTAACGAATGATTCATATAGAGGAATGGCTATATCAGGCTTTGAGGCTTTTATATAGCTAGGGCGATTTCCTTTTTGGTTTGAGCATGTAATGTAAATTGACTTACTATTATAATATCTCCCTCTATATCCTTGATAGAACGATTCATAATTCCCTCTTCATCATCAAAAATACGAAGGTTTACAATCTTTGAACTTAACCAAACAGCATCTTCTTGATTATCTAAATCTTCCATTCCAACTAAGATCAAAAGTCCTTGTTTTATTTTTGCAACAACTTCTTTTTCTATAGTTACGGAAGCTTCTGAAACACGTTGAATTACAACTTTCATATCTATTAATATTTTGCGTTTGAATAAATTTTAGTTGATTTTATATGTTTGTATTTTACAATCTTTTTTAAACTTTTTCCTTTTATTTGTTTAAAAAGGAAGATAAAGAAACTATTTAGTACATTATAAATTTTTCAACTTAGTTTTATACCTCATCATTATTTTTATACCTCATCATTATTTTTATATATATCATTTCTGTAGGTTTCATCATCACCTTCTAAAATTTGCAGATATGAATTATATCTTGACCAAGCTATTTCATCAGCATCTAAAGCTTCTTTTACAGCGCAATGAGGTTCTTCTTTATGCAAACAATTATTAAATTTACACTGCTCTTTTAAAGCGAAAAATTCAGGGAAATAATCTCCTATTTCTTGCTTTTCCATATCTACTACTCCAAAACCACGAATACCGTGTGTATCTATAATTCTAGCTCCAAATCCCAGATCAAACATTTCGGCAAAGGTTGTAGTATGCTGACCTTGCTGATGTTGCTCAGAGATTTCTTTAGTTTTTAAATTCAATGTAGGTTCTAAGGCATTGACTAACGTTGACTTTCCTACGCCTGAATGTCCTGAAAACATAGAAGTTCTGTCTTTCATTAATGATTTTAAATCATCAATTCCTTTGCCATTTTTAGCCGAAACTCTTAAACATTGATATCCAATATTGGCATATACATACTGAAGATATAATTGATCATCAAGTGTTTTATCATCATAGGTATCTATTTTATTGAATACTAAAACAGCTTCTATACCGTAAGCTTCTGCTGTTACTAAAAAGCGATCAATAAAGCTGGTTGTTGTTACGGGATTATTAATGGTAACTAACAAAAATACGACATCTATATTAGATGCGATAATGTGTGTTTGTTTAGAAAGGTTTACGGACTTACGAACAATATAATTTTTTCTATCGTGAATCTTAGTTATAACTCCAACCGTTTGATCAGCAGAAGTTTCTAATTCATAATCTACACTATCTCCTACTGCTATAGGATTGGTACTTTTAATTCCTTTTATACGAAATTTCCCTTTTATACGGCATTCTAAAAATTGATTTTTTTCGGTTTTTACTGTATACCAACTCCCAGTAGATTTATAAACAATTCCTGTCATTTAAATTAACGATTGAGGATTAATGATTTTTAATTAAAAACAATTACAAATGTAGTTAAATCAAAAATCAAAAATCACGAATCCTCATTCTAATATATTAAGATTTATATACTTTCTCTTGATGAGCAATACTTTCTTGGTGAATCGATTTGAATATTTTTAATACAAATTCTTCACTTAGTCCTTTTTCTTCTCCATCTGCAATTATTTTTTCAAGAATTTCATTCCAACGATTATTTTGTAAGATAGCTACGTTTTTTTCTTTTTTAAGCAATCCTATTTGATCTACTATTTTCATACGTTTGCTCAAAATTTCTAATAATTTTTCATCTAAACCATCAATTTGTGCTCTAAATTTAGAAATACGTTGGTGATAATCATCTGAAGGTTCATCTATCTTACGGACTCTTAAATCTACAAACATTTGTTTTAAGTTTGGAGGGGTTACTTGTTGTGGTGCATCACTCCATGCTTGATCAGGATTACAGTGTGATTCGATCATTAATCCATCAAAATTCATATCAAGTGCTTGTTGAGAAACTTCTTCTATCATCTCTCTTTTTCCTGTAATATGAGATGGATCACAAATTATAATTAGTTCTGGAAATTTATTTTGTAAATCAATAGCTATTTGCCATTCAGGATTATTACGATATTTTGTTTTTTCATAAGTAGAAAATCCTCTATGAATAACGCCTATTTTTTTTATTCCTGCTTGGTATAATCTTTCCAGTCCTCCTATCCAAAGTGATAAATCAGGATTTACGGGATTTTTAAGCAATACAATTTTATCTGTATTTTGTAAGGCATCTGCTATTTCCTGAACAGCAAAAGGGTTAACTGTTGTTCGAGCACCTATCCAAAGTAAATCTACATCGTATTCTAATGCTAACTTTACATGTTGAGCGGTTGCTACCTCTGTTGCAATCATCAAACCTGTTTCTTCTTTCGCTTTTTTTAGCCATTTTAACCCTATTTCTCCTACTCCTTCAAAACCTCCCGGTCTTGTACGAGGTTTCCAAATACCTGCCCTAAAAATACTTACATCACTGTTTTTTAATTCATGTGCTACCGCTAGAACTTGTTCTTCTGTTTCGGCACTACAAGGCCCCGCAATTACAAGAGGATGATTTAATTTTAGATCATCAAACCATTTTCTATTTTCTTTCTTTATTTCCATTATACGTTCATTAAAATTAAATCATGATTATATATATTTTCATTCAAAGGCATATCTCCTGATTGATATTCACCTAAAAGTTTAAAATGAGTTGTCATTAATTCCAAAATATTTTTAGCTTTTTCAAAATAATAGTATTTTTCAAAAACTACATCCACAAAGAAAGAATATTGAAAAGGTTTCTCTATAATTGGGATTGATTGGATTTTTGTCAAATTTAATTTACAATTATTCATCACATTCAAAACAGTTGCTAAACCTCCCGGTGTATTATCTAATTCAAATTTAACAGAAGCTTTATTTACCTTATCTTTTTTTATATCGTTTTTAATTTTTCCTAAAATCATAAAACGAGTAATACTACTTTCCACGGATTGTATTTCTTTAGCTAAAATTTCTAATCCATATACTTCAGAGGCTATTGGTCCCGCTAAAGCAGCTATTCCTTTTCGCTTTTCTTCACTTATTCTTTTTGCTGTAATAGCGGTATCCGAACTTTCAATTACTTTAATATGCTTATTCTTTTCTAAAAATTTAGCACATTGTAGCAAAGCAATAGGATGTGAATGTACCTCTTTTATATCTTCTATTTTTTGACCAGAAAGAGCCATTAGATTAAGACTTATTTTTAAAAAGTATTCCCCTAACACGTTTAGTTGATTTTCATCTATCAAAGCATAATTAGGAATTAAACTCCCTGCTATAGAATTTTCTATAGCCATCACGCCATAATCTACTGCTCCTTTTTTTAATTGTTTGGCTACTTCCTTAAAAGTCTTACATTCAACTATTTCAATATTTTCGCCAAAATAATTTTGAGCAACTTGCTGATGAAACGATCCTCTTATACCTTGAATAGCTACTGTAACTTTCATACGCCTTTGATAAAAAATTAATAAAAAAAATCCCGAAGCTTTTTACTTCGGGATTGTATAGTATTGTAAATCTAAACTTATTCAGTTAACACCATAACAATCCCTCTCCTTTCCAAAAGAAGTAATAAAAAAAGTTGCTATACAATGTTACTAAACAGTTCATACGTTTTTTTTGCGTTTGGCTAAATTAGTATTTTTTTCAAAAAAGAAAACTATTTAAATCTTTTTGAGTGTTTTTCTTATTTTTGTCTTAAATAGTTAATAATTTATGTCTATAGAGGTTCAAAATATTTCTAAAAGTTATGGTTCTCAAAAAGCTTTAGACAATATTTCGTTTAAGGTAAACAAAGGTGAAATTGTTGGTTTCTTAGGTCCAAATGGGGCAGGAAAATCGACCTTAATGAAAATCTTAACAACTTATATCAATTCAGATGGAGGGCTTGCAAAAGTAAATGGATTTGATGTAAACACTCAAACAATTGATGTTCAAAAATCAGTAGGATATCTACCAGAACACAATCCTTTATATTTAGATCTTTATGTTCGTGAATATTTAAACTTTAATGCCGATGTATATAAGGTAAACCGGTCTCGCATAGAAGACGTAATTTCCCTTACGGGTTTAACACGTGAAAGTCATAAAAAAATCGGACAGCTTTCTAAAGGATATAGACAACGTGTAGGTTTGGCAACCGCATTATTACATAATCCAGCAGTTCTTATTTTAGATGAACCTACAACAGGATTAGACCCTAATCAGATCATTGAAATTCGCGATTTAATTAAAAATATTGGAAAAGATAAAACCGTTTTTCTTTCTACTCATATTATGCAAGAAGTAGAGGCTATTTGCGATCGTGTGATTATTATTAATCAAGGCAAAATTGTGGCCGATAATCAAATTGAACACTTAATTACTGAAGCTAATGAGCAAATAATAGAGGTTGAATTTGACCAAAAATTTGAAGAGTCATTGATTCATCAAATACCTAACATTATTTCTTATACTAAAAACGAAAATTACTGGGAATTAACCTTTAATTCGGAAAAAGATATGCGTTCTGACCTATTTGATTTTGCACAACTTAATGGATTAAAAATGTTACAACTTTCTCAGAAAAATAAAAACTTAGAAAGTATTTTTAGAGAAAAAACTAAATAACTTTAAAAAGAGGCTTTACAAAAAATCAAAATTCAAGGTGTAGCATCATATTACTTTAACCATAGAAAAAGTCACACTATCAGCATTATGTGATGTGATTTGCTTCGCCTATTCGAGCAAAGCCATCAGGTCTCCCTTTATCAAAATGATAAGATTATGACCTTTTAGAAAGCCTCTTTTCTTAAATTTCTTTATTTGCTAATTGTCCACAAGCAGCATCTATATCTTTCCCTCTACTTCTGCGCACTTTTACCACCACATCAACCGCTTCTAAAGCTTTTATATATTGATTTATTACTTGCTCAGATGCCTGCTGAAAAGCACCTTGATCTATTGGGTTATATTCTATTAAATTAACTTTACAAGGAACGTACTTACTAAATTTCACTAAAGCATCTATTGATTTTTTATCATCATTAATTCCTTTCCATACAACATATTCATAAGTTACTTTGCTCTTTGTTTTTTTATACCAATATTCTAAAGCCTCTCGCAAATCTGTTAATGGAAAATTTTTAGTAAAGGGCATAATTTGATTTCTAATTTCTTCAATGGCTGAATGTAAAGAAACTGCCAATTTAAATTTCACATCGTCATCTGCCATTTTTTTTATCATTTTAGAAATTCCTGATGTAGAAACTGTAATTCGTTTAGGCGACATTCCTAATCCTTCTGATGATGTTATTTTGTCAATAGCTTTCATTACGTTAGGATAGTTCATTAAAGGCTCTCCCATTCCCATAAAAACAATATTGGACAATGGACGATTATAATACAAACGACTTTCCGAATCTATAGCGGCTACTTGATCATAAATTTCACCCGGCTCTAAATTACGCATTCTCTTTAATTGAGCTGTTGCACAAAAATTACAATCTAAACTACATCCAACTTGGCTGGACACACATGCTGTTGTTCGGGTTTCTGTAGGAATTAATACGGATTCAACTACTAATCCATCATGCAAACGCACTGCATTTTTTACAGTTCCATCTTCGCTCCTTTGCATTTGATCTACCTCTATGTGTTGAATTACAAAATTTTGTTCTAACATTTCCCTAGTAGCTTTAGAAAGACTTGTCATATCTTCAAATTTATGCGCTTTTTTTTGCCACAACCATTCATAAACTTGATTTCCCCTAAAAGCTTTATCTCCTTTGGATACAAAAAATGTTCGTAATTCTTCCTTACTTAATGCGCGTATGTCTCTTTTTTCTATCTGCATGGAGCAAAGATAAGAATTCTTAATTTTTCAAATATCAAATCTTATATACTATTAACAAAGATTATTTTCTAAAAAGCTTCTTTTTTTATATGCAAGCATAATATTTTTTTCTTATATTTGGTCAAATTTACAATTATGGCAAAGACTACATTAACCGAATTATTAGATATAAAATACCCTATCATAATGGCACCTATGTTCTTAGTTTCTAATACAACTATGGTAATAGAAGGAATGAAAGCAGGAGTTGCGGGCTGTATACCAGCCTTAAACTACCGCACACTTGAAGAGCTAAAGAAAGCTATACAGGAACTAAAAGCAGCTAAAGTAAAAGGGGGCAGTTTTGGTTTTAACTTAATCGTAAACAAATCAAATATTAAGTACAAAGAACAATTAAGAGTTCTTTGTGAAGAAAAAAGTGGATTTTATCATTACTTCTTTGGGGAGTCCTGAGGAAACTATACAGGAAGCCCATAAAGCAGGTGTTAAAGTTTTTTGTGATGTCACGGATCTTAAATTTGCTAAAAAAGTAGAAAGTTTAAAAGCAGATGCTATTATAGCCGTGAACAATCAGGCTGGTGGACACAGAGGCGACGTAGATCCTGAAAAATTAATTAAATTATTAGATGAAAATACTTCTTTACCTGTAATTTCTGCTGGTGGAGTTGGATGCAAAGAAAATTTAGACAAAATGCTTGGTTATGGTGCCATTGGCGTTTCAATAGGAAGTCTTTTTATTCCTTCTATCGAAGCGGGAGTATCTCAAGAGTACAAGCAAGCTTGTGTAGATTATGGAGCAAAAGATATTGTAATGACTGAAAAAATTTCAGGAACACCTTGTACTGTCATCAACACCCCTTATGTTCAAAAAATAGGTACAAAGTTAAATTGGTTAGAACGTTTTTTAAACACAAACAAACGTTTAAAAAAATGGGCAAAATTAATTCGATTTATGATTGGTAATAACGCCGTAACAAAAGCAGCTACCCAAGCAACTTATAAAACAGTATGGGTTGCCGGACCAACGATAGAATATTCTAAATCAATTGAACCTGTACAAAAAATCATAGAAAGTCTAATTAAATAGAACTTCTAAAATAGGGGCTTGAAAAGTAAAACAAACACCTAGCCCATCAATTAGACAACAGGAAACTCGAGAGCTTTGTTCAAACAGGTGGGACAAGTCACATTATTAGCATTATGTGATTTTCCCCTTTGATTGAAAATGACAAGATCGCGACTTTTTAGGACAGCCTCTTTTTTTTATATAATACTTTGTATTTTTGCTCACTGTATTTGACAATTAAAAATTATGCATTTCATTTCAGAAGAATTAGAAAATTACGTAGCGCATCACAGCGAAAATGAACCTGAATTATTAGCTCGTTTAAACAAAGAAACTCATCAAAAAATACTACAACCACGCATGATAAGTGGTCATTTTCAGGGACGTGTTTTAAGCATGTTATCTAAATTAATTAGACCTAATGCTATTCTTGAAATAGGAACTTATACAGGGTATGCTGCTTTATGCTTGGCTGAAGGGCTTACTAAAAATGGTACACTTGACACTATAGATAATAATGAAGAGCTTTTCGATTTTCAAAAAAAATATTTTGATCAATCATCTTGGGCGGCTCAAATACAACAGCATTTAGGAAACGCATTGGACGTTATTCCTTCTTTGAATAAATCTTTTGACTTGGTTTTTATAGATGCCGACAAGGAAAATTACATTAATTATTTTAATCTCATTATTCCTATGATGCGTTCTGGTGGTATTATTTTATCAGATAACGTCTTATGGAGTGGCAAAGTACTAGAAGAAGTAAAGACTAATGATAAAAGCACCCGCGTTTTATTAGAATACAACCAGCTTTTGAAAGAGGATCCTAGAGTAGAAACTGTTTTACTCCCTATAAGAGATGGATTAACTGTGAGCAGAGTTTTATAAACTACTGCTCATTTTTTGTTACCCATTTACGATATAATATATTAAAGGACAGCCCTAAAATGCCCCCTACTACATAACCTGTTAAAATATCAATTGGATAGTGTAATCCTAGATAAATACGACTGTAGGCAAAAATTAAAGGAAAAAAGAAAAGTAGATACGCGTATTTATATTTTTTTTTAAGAATTAAGTATACAAAAACGGTAGTTGCCATAGAATTGGCGGCATGTCCTGAAAAAAAACTAAATGTATCACTACTTTTTACTATTCGTATCATTCCTTTTAATTCAGGAGTACTACAAGGACGTAGACGCTGAACTACTTCTTTTACAAGATTCGTAAACTGATCCGTTACAGCAACTAGTAAAGCAATAGTAACTATAACTATTAAAAAAGGCTTCCATCCACCTACTTTTTTATAGACTAAATATAACATAGCTATAAAAAAAGGGGTCCAATGAAATTGCTTCGTCACAAATAACCAAAAACCATCAAATGGTTCCGACCCTAAATTGTTTAAAAAAATAAAAAGTTGTTTATCTAATTCTATTATATGCTTTAACATTACATCTGGCGTTTTATAGGACCGGTTAAATCTTCAAAATTCTCTTTTACCTCATTTATTTCTTCTGTAATATCTAAAGGATTTTGAACCGGAACATCTTTCATGATACGATCTTGCACATTTTGTTTTATACTTTCCACTTCTTTAGAAAAATCAGTTGTCATCTGACTAATTTCTTTTCCAGTAGTACTGTTTTGAATTTCTGATTTAATATCATTGGTCGCATTTTTCAACTGCGCCATTCCTTTACCTAAAGTACGTGCTATATCAGGTATTTTATCTGCGCCAAATAACATGAGTGCTATGAAGATAATAAATATTAACTCACCTCCGCCAATTCCGAACATACTCTTTTTTTTTGCTTTTTACAAAGGTAAATAGAAATTTAATGAATACACGTTAAAAGAAATAAAAAACTTATCATTCTATATTTATCTGTTACAAAATGCCTAAACTTCTTTGAGTATAACTAAAAAAATAGATTGCTAAAAAGGGAGATCCTTTTTTGAAGTAATACAACTCATCCATAAAATTTCTGTAATCTTTTACATTAAGTCCATTTAGAAAACAAAGTAACTTCTAATTATTATACCGTTCAAAACAATGTTATATTAATTTGGCGTGATGAAATGTATTAATAAAGAGCGATTTTTCACAGTCTGATATCATTCGCAAGAAAACAAGTATAAAGAGAGTCAATACAACTCTCTTTATTTTTAATCAAATTTAGATTTCATTTCTTCTTTAGGCCAAGTATTATTATAAATATTTATGTCTGCTGTTTCTTCTTTAGGATCTACTTTTATTTTTTTGATAATTTTTTGAGTTGGGAAGACACGTGAGACTTCTTTATCATTTTTCAACCAAATTTGAGCTGGAAATTTATAATTTTCTATTGTTCCGTCTTCATAAGTGATTTCAACCAATAAAGGCATAACTAAACCTCCCGGTTTATCAAAAGTTACTTGATAAAAATATTTAGGGGCTATTAATTTAGCTTTTTCTTCTGTTGTGAAATTTTTATTTACAAACTCTTCTAATGTTTTAATTTCTTTCGCATCAAACGATTTATCCATTTCTGGTTTAAAATCAACGCTTGTTTTATCTATCATATAGACTTTAGGTCCTGATGCTTTAAAACGATTTTTTCGTGTTATTTCTTGTGCTTTAAGACCTACTGGCTCATCATTTGTTACAAAGAATTGTTTAACTTCTTTAACTCCTATATCATTATAATCTGTTGTATAAAACCACCCACGCCAAAACCAATCTAAATCAACTCCTGAAGCGTCTTCCATTGTTCTAAAAAAGTCTTCTGGAGTAGGGTGTTTAAATTTCCAACGATTGGCATAAGTTTTGAATGCGTAATCAAAAAGTTCGTGTCCCATGATCGTTTCTCTCAAAATATTCAAACCTGTTGCTGGTTTACCATACGCGTTATTTCCAAATTGCTTAATAACTTCTGAATTGGACATAATAGGTTCTATACCGTTTTGATCTCCGCTCATATAAGGAATAATCATTTTGGCTGGTCCTCGATCTGTTGGAAAATTAGGATCCCACTCTATTTCTGCTAAATATTCTAAAAAAGTATTGAGTCCTTCATCCATCCAAGTCCATTGACGTTCATCTGAATTTACGATCATAGGAAAGAAATTATGTCCTACTTCATGAATTATAACGCCCATCATACCGTATTTTAAATGATCTGAATAATTTCCTTTCTCATCAGGTCTTCCAAAATTCCAACAAATCATTGGATATTCCATCCCTTGATCTTGGGCGTTAACTGAAACCGCTTTGGGATAAGGATAATCAAATGTTTTTGCAGAATAACTCTTAAGTGTATGTGCTACTATTTTAGTAGAATATTGCTCCCATAATGGATTCCCTTCTTTTGGATAGATAGAGGTAGCCATTACCTTTTTTTCTCCTAACTGAACGGCCATGGCATCTAAAATAAATTTTCGAGAAGTAGATATTCCAAAATCACGTACATTCTCAGCTTTAAAACGCCATACTTTCTTTTTATCTGACCATGTTTTTTCTCTTTCTATTGCTTCTTCTTGCGTAGCAATAATCACAGGTTTATCAAACGTTTTTTCTGCTTGTAAATAACGTTGTAACTGAATAGATGTTAACACTTCTACTTTATTTTGCAAAGTCCCTGTAGCTTCCATAATATGATCCGCTGGTACGGTTATATTTACTTCATAATTTCCGAAAGGCAAAGCAAATTCTCCTTGTCCCCAAAATTGCATATTTTGCCAACCTTCTACATCATTATAGACTGCCATACGGGGAAAAAATTGTGCTAATACATACAATCGGTTTCCATCAGGAAATTGCTCATAACCACTACGACCACCATCAACCATATAGTTTCCTACATTGTACCACCATTTTATAGTAAAGATAAATTTTTGTCCTTTTGCCAAAGGTGTTTTTAAGTTAATACGCATCATGGTTTCGTTTATAGTGTACGGAACCGCTTGCCCTGCAACATCTTTTATATATTCTATTTTGAAACCGCCATCAAATTTTTCTTCCATATACGATCTAGAAAAGGCTCTAGCACTTATAGCAGGATCTATTTTTTTCGCTTTTTACCAGAGGTGTTTTAGATGTTTTAGAAAAAAGATTTTGATCTAATTGTACCCATAAATAATCTAATGATTCTTTTGCATTATTAGTATAGGTAATAGTTTCTATTCCATACAAACGCGCTTTTTTATCATCTAACTCAATATCCATTTTATAGTCTGCTCGTTGTTGGTAATATTCAGGACCCGGAGCTCCTGAAGCAGTACGATACATATTGGGAGTAGCCATCAGATCATACATTTGACGAAACTTACTTTGATCTGTATGAGTTTCTGATTTGGACTTACTTTGTAATTCTTGAGCCACTCCTAAAAAAGTAGAGAATAACGCAACTACTAGAGACGTTAATTTTTTCATTTTTTAATTAAAATTGGTTGGTACTTTAATTTTCTAATTTTAACTCAAATTCGGCATTGGAAATCTATTCCTCTTTATTTTCAACGAAGTCTAATGCGAAATCTGGGTTTAAAAGGCTAAAAATAAATTCTTTTTTTAATTTTCTTAAACATTTATCAATACTTTAACACTCCATTTATATTATTACCTGAAAACAAAAAACTATTTTTAATTCCTTTATTGTTTATATGAATAATATTTTGTTGTTCATCATTCAATTCTAAGAGAGCATTATTTTCTATTTCAAGAACTTTTAGTTTTGATATGTTTTCAATTTTATAATATCCTACTAAGACATTTGCTTCTATTTCTTTTTGTACAAAATACAAGGTTTCTGATTTTCCATTTATTTTTATCTTAAATGTTTCTTGTATATATTTTTTCATAAACACTACATCTTTTTCTGTCTCTTCTTTTTCTCCTAAAGCAGTTTTTACGTGGTATTTAGATAACAAGGCTTGATTAAAATCATCTATAAAAATTCGGGTTATTATCTGAAGTCTTTTTTTTTCAGGCACATAACTAATCTGATATATAGACACATAAAACTTATGTATCATAAAGGAGCTTAAGAACAAAAGGGTTATTAAAAATAACGTAATTTTTTTTATCATTTTATAAAAGTATTATTTTGAAGGGCAATTATTTCTTTGTATTTAAAGGGTAAATTAATTAAATCTGAACGCAAAGATCCATATTTTTTTGAATTATTTTTTTTTGAATTACAGCAGGATTTTCGGAAGAACAAACTACTTAAATAATTGTTAGTTATTTTTAAGACATTTGTAAAAAAAGCATCTTTTAAAACTAATTTTAGATGGGCATAGTTCATTTCGTTTTTGCTCTATTTTTAATTCTTTTTAACATGGCTATTCTACCCGAAATTTGATTAATCAAACCTTTTATCCCCACACCTCCTAAAGGAATTAGTAACAAACTGTGCCGCTTAACCTCAAATTCCGCATTAGACCCGAGCGTAGCGAATAGACGAAGTAAATCTATTCCTCTTTATTTTTCTTCCAATTTAAGCATGTACTCCATTTTTATTCATCGAAATAGCGGACTATTTCATCTTCTAAAATTTTCCGTGAGCATTTGAATTTATTGCCAAATTTTGTTTCAAAACGAAGTCTAATACGCAATCTAAAGTTTATTTAAAAGTCTGACTGTATTGGATTCATATTTTTCATTTTCTAGTACTTTTCAACCATTTTCGTTTTTCCTGAAAACGTATTTAGAATTCCTTCTAAAGGCCATTTTGAATTTAAATCATAAAAATTCTCTTTACTTTCTTTTACTTTATATTCTAATGCTGTATTTTTATTCACTCTTCCTCGTGATAGGACTGTAAATCGTTTGATATATACCTCTCTAATTCTTTTATTTTTAAAAAAACGAAGCAAAAGTACATCTGTCTTGAAAGAACTTACATTTAACTGTATCTGAAGTGGCTCTATATTTGGAGAAGCTATTACCAAAATATCTTCTAGACAAGATACTATTTCGAACTCTCTCATTGGATTTGTACAAACCCAATACCTTGTCGTTCGATTAATAACCATTAAACTATCTTTTTTGTTAAACTTACTTCTATTCCTCCTTTAATATTTTATTTACTGAGCAAAGACAGATTCTATACAAAAGAACAAAAGTATCTTTTTTTAGCCCTATTTTTTTTGTAAAAATAGTAGGCCTTTTAGTCAATAAAGCACTAATAGGATAGTAAAATTTTGTTAATTCTGTATATTTGATTCAAATTTATAAAAATGAAAAAAGTTATTTTAGCAAGCACATCCACTTTATACAGCGGTGGTTATTTAGAATATTTACTACCTACTTTAAGCAAGCATTTTGACGGAGTAAAGACTTTACTTTTTATACCGTATGCGCAACCAAACGGAATAAGTTATGACGAATACACTTCAAAAGTAAGGGAAGCTTTTTTAAAAATTGATATCACGGTAAAAGGAATACATGAATTTGAAAATACTATAGAAGCAGTACAAAATGCTGAAGCCATCTTTACAGGTGGTGGTAATACTTTTTTATTGGTAACCAAACTTTATGAAAAAGACTTAATCTCTATTTTAAAAGAGGTAATTGAAAATGGAACACCTTATCTTGGAACAAGCGCGGGAAGCAATATTGGCGGTAAAACAATGAACACAACCAATGATATGCCTATCATTTTACCCCCTAGTTTTAACACATTGGGCTTAATTCCTTTTAATTTAAACCCTCATTATTTAGATCCAATTGAAGGGGCTACCCACATGGGCGAAACCCGAGAAATCCGTATTAACGAATTTCATAAACTAAATACGATTCCTGTTTTAGGATTACGAGAAGGAAGTTGGCTAGAAGTTTATAATAATAATATTTTTTTAAGAGGTGAACTTACTGCCAGACTTTTTAGATCGGGAGAGTTTCCTGTAGAAATGGCTCCTGAAGAAAATTTAAACTTTTTAACATAACAAGCAGGTATTGGAATCAAACGGATCTAGTTTTAAATAATTAAAAATTAGATCCGTTTTTTAATTATAGAAGCAACATCTTATTTATCACTTTAGTAAACTCAGATTGTCAAACTTTTTTCCTAATCCACAGGTTTGGACTTGATTTGTTTTGATTAGCAATATAAAACTAATAAAAAAGCCCAAGAAATTCTTGGGCTTAGAGCGGAAGACGAGGCTCGAACTCGCGACAACCAGCTTGGAAGGCTGGAGCTCTACCAACTGAGCTACTTCCGCATTGCGAGTGCAAATATAAGCATGTTTTTTGTTTCTCCAAATTTTTTGAAGCATTTTTTTTTAAAAAATCGATCAATAACTTATTTACTCGATAAAATCTTATTTTAAAATGAATCTCTTCATTTATAAAATCTTATTTTTGTATATTATGATTATTTAAACAAGGAACTAAAAAGAGATATTTAATTCACTAAAAAGAAATATTTATGAAGGTATATAAAAAGTCACAATTAAACATTTAATCTATCACTTCAACGACAGGAGAAATCACTTTATTATCAGTATTATCTGATTTCTCTCTATAGCTAAGACAAGATTGTGACCTTTTAGAACATCTTCATTTTTTTAAAGTGATCCATCAGATTTTTGATCAAATATTAATCTGTTTGATAAAATATATTATTCAATGCTAGTTATCAGTTCCAAATAAAAATAAGACTGTTTCATATAAAGATCAAACAAGAAAGCATGGGAATTATTATTAAATCATTTGGAACAGTTTTTGAAAATAAAATCCACATGATTAGTTTGGTTGAATACCAAAATAACCCCTGTAGATTTCTATGTTAAAATTAAAGGATCAAATACAAACGATTTTTGACATAATCAACATCAGTTTACACTATGTTATGCACAAAGAAATTAATATATGAAAAAGTTTTACTCAATACTACTATCTGTTTTAATATATGTAAGTTGTGCTAACAACACAAATCCTAGATTTTTTTCAACTGAAGAAAGTATAGAAAAAGCTTTGAAGAACGAAACTTTATTGGATAATTGGGATTTAGATGAAAACAGAATGGATTTATTAGAAGCTATCAGAAAATCGACAGAGGAGGGATTGAATCCAGAGGACTATCACTATTCTGAATTATTAAAATATGAAGATTCTATAGTCCTAACCTCTGACCAAAAAGAAAGTTACCACCAATTACTCACGATTGCTCTAATTAAATATAGTTCTCACTTAAGAAATGGAAAACTTAATGCTAATGAAATTTATTCTGACTGGGAAATAACACCAAAACCAATAGTAACGGATTCTATTTTATCTATTATTTTAGCAAAAAAACAAGTAGACAGTTTAATTAAGCAAAGTAAACCTCATCACTTTATTTATAATCAGTTGAAAAAGGCTTTGTTAAAGATTAACACTATGCCTGATGAAGTTTTTGATACTATTAAACCTAAATTAAACGAAAAACTATACTTTGGACTCAAAAACAGCGGTACAATTTCCAAAATTAAAAAGAGACTTCGACTATGGGGTGACTTAAAATCTAGTGACACGCTTGTCAATAAAACGTTTGATGAAAATTTAAAAAAAGCAATTATCTCATTTCAAAAGCGTCATGGTTTACAATCAGATGGCCTAATAGGTTTAGGTACTCTAAAAGCATTGAATTACAGCAAGGAATACCGCAAACGACAAATAATGGTAAATCTTGAAAGATGGCGATGGTTTCCTGCTGATTTAGGAAATAATTTTTTGGCTGTTAATCTTACTGATTTTGAACTACAGGTTGTAGAAAATAATGATACTACAAAAACTTATCGAGTAGTAATTGGTCAACCTAAACGCAAAACACCTATTTTATCTTCAAAAGTTGACAATATTATTTTCAATCCTACTTGGACGGTTCCCCCTACTATAATAAAAGAAGATCTAGTACCTGCTGCTACAAAAAGTAGAAATTATTTTTACAAAAGTAAAATCAAAATTTTTAATACTAAAAATAAAGAAATATCACCCTATTCTTGGAAACCTGAGGATGCTTTAACGTACAAATACGTTCAAAGTCCCGGTTATAACAATTCTTTAGGTTTAGTTAAAATAAATTTCAACAATAATCATTTGGTTTATATGCACGACACAAACCATCGGGAACTTTTTACAAATCAATATCGCGCTTTAAGTTCTGGCTGTGTTAGAATAGAAAAGCCCCTTCCTCTAGCGGAATATTTATTAAGAGACAAACTTAAAAAGGAGTATATAAAAGAAGAAGTTATTCAAAAAAACAAAACAAAAAACAGCGTTCCTACATACAAAAAGAAACTGATAGAAATACCTGTTTATTCATTAGCAGAAATTGACACTATTATTCAGAAGAAGGAAACAAAAGCTGTAAGAGTAAGTCAGAATTTCGGGATTCATTTTCTATACTTTACAGCTTGGTATGATAAGGGTTTGATACAATTTCGAAACGATATTTATCAATATGATTCTGAATTATATTTACGATTAAGTGATCAACTTACTAACAATATCATAAGCTCTAGTAGGGTGATAAATAAATAAACATGTTTTGTCTTTTACAGCATTTATCACATCATATTTAATTGCCTCAGGTATAGCTGGACACCCTTGACTCCTCCCTAAATAGCCTTGTATTTTTATAACAGCAGGATTAGCGTATTCGGCTCCGTGCATTACAACGGAACGATTTCTAGCATTGTCATTAATACCTCTTTCTTGTCCATCTAATTTAAGAGATAAACCATGCTTACCTATGTAGGTTTCTCCTGTTATATAAAAACCTAGGCTACTTTTACTAGAATTCAATTCATTTGAAAAACTACTAGCAAACTCACCTCCTGATTTCATTCCATGTGTAACCAAATTATTAAATAAAATTCTATTCGAAATTAAATCAATAACCCACATTCTTTTTTTAGTTGATGATAAACTAAAATCAATTACTGTTAATACTTCTTTTTCTATTAAACCTTTTTCTTTTAATGAATAATATCCTAACATTGCTTTCTTAAAACATTCCATAGGCGGTAGTACCAAATGGTTTGCGTCTAAAGAGAAATAGATCATCTCAATTTTGGCTAACGCAGCATAATCGCTTTTACTCGTTACCAAGTCAGAATTCACGTTATTAGCAGTCTTTGGGGAAAAAGACATTAAGAATAACAAAACAAGGGGTAAAAATCTGTAAACCATTGACAATCTTTTATTTATATTGTTATTACTACAATACAAATATCTAAAAAAAAATCCAGACGGCAAATTATTTCTGCATTTTGTCGGTTTTTTTTGCATTTTATCGATTTGTTGTTATATACGTTATATGGATTACATCTTTTTACCTCTTTTAAACTAGCAACTTCAATTATTTACTTTCTGTTAATAATTATCTCGTTTTTTAGTCTACTCCATATCAATGCAGCCAGAATAATAACTATAGTAACTTATTTTATATCCTATTAATCTCAAATTTTTCACTTAGACTCGAACGAAGTGAATTGACCAGTTCTTCTTCCTTTTTATTTTTCTTTCACAACAAAATCTAGTGCGAAATCTGGAATAATTTCATCTCTAATTCACAAAAAAAATGACGTTTGATAAACTCGCTCTATAATATGTTCCAATTAAAGATTCTATTTAATTTCAAATTCCTAATTTTGAGGTTTCAAATAACACTTCTAAAGATGAGTAAAAAAGTAATTTTAATGATTCTTGATGGTTGGGGAAAATCACCTGACCCTAAAGTATCTGCTATAGATCAAGCCAATACTCCGTTCATAGACAATCTCTATACACAATTTCCGAATGCTACATTACGAACTGATGGACTTAATGTAGGATTACCTGACGGACAAATGGGAAATAGCGAAGTAGGTCACATGAACTTGGGTGCTGGAAGGATAGTGTATCAGGATTTAGCTAAAATTAATCTAGCAGTTCAAAACAAAACTTTAAATAATGAAAAGGTACTAATAAAGGCCTATGAATACGCTAAAAAAAATGACAAACCCGTACATTTTTTAGGATTAGTTTCAGATGGTGGTGTTCACTCGCATACGGATCATTTAAAGGGACTATTAGATTCTGCACAAGATTATGGCTTAGAAAAAGTTTTTATTCATGCTTTTACAGATGGTCGTGATGTAGATCCTAAATCTGGGGAAAGACATATAAATGATTTAGCTGAATATTGTACGCATTCAGCGGCTAAAATTGCCACTATAACGGGGCGTTATTTTGCCATGGATCGTGACAAACGCTGGGAACGTATAAAAAAAGCGTATGATGTTATGGTACTAGGTATAGGTAAAAAGGCCAATGATCCTGTAACAGCTATACGAGAAAGTTATTTTAATAATATAACAGATGAATTTATAGAACCAATTGTATTAGTAAATGATAATCAAGAGCCTTTAGCTAAAATACAAAATGGGGATGTCGTTGTTTTCTTTAATTTCAGAACAGATAGAGGTCGTGAACTAACAGAAGTTCTTTCCCAAAAAGATCTTCAAGAGCAAAACATGAATCATTTAGACTTGTATTATGTAACGATGACCAACTATGATGACACTTATAAAAATGTACATGTTATTTATGATAAAGATAACATAACGGAAACATTAGGCGAAGTAGTAGCAAAAGCGGGTAAAAAACAAATTAGAATAGCTGAAACTGAAAAATATCCGCATGTTACCTTTTTCTTTTCTGGAGGTAGAGAAGAACCATTTGAAGGAGAAACCCGAATTTTGTGTCCATCGCCTAAAGTTGCTACCTACGATTTACAACCTGAGATGAGTGCTTTTGCCCTAAAAACTGCTTTAGTTTCAGAATTAAAAAATGGAAGTGTCGATTTTGTGTGTCTTAACTTTGCAAATGGTGACATGGTAGGACATACAGGCAATATGCAAGCAGCAATTAAAGCATGTGAAGCCGTAGATCAGTGTGTTCAAGAAGTTATAACAACCGCTTTAGAAAATTATTATACAACAATACTTATTGCTGATCATGGTAATTGTGATACCATGATTAACCCTGACGGAAGTCCTAATACGGCTCATACAACAAATCCTGTTCCTATTATTTTAATAGATCCTGAATTAAAAAATATTAATAGTGGTGTTTTAGGAGATATAGCGCCTACTATTTTGGAATTAATGGGGATTTGTAAACCAGAAGTTATGAGTGGAAAATCTCTTATATAAATCTTCCTTTGCAAGAAGTATTTAAGAAAGGTTAACCATCTAAAATGTTATTTAACTTTGCTCGCTTATTTTATTTGAATCTTTAATTTGTAAAATAGAGCGAGCAAAGTAAGTTAAATAAGACTAAGCATTTAGTATACTAAAAAATATTTTCACTAAGTTATTTCTTTTCGGTCTTTTTTCCTTATTTTCTGATTTTTTGTTCCCATTCCCAAGCACTCGTTAAAGCTTCTTCTAATGTAGATTCAGACTTCCATCCTAGAACTTCATTAGCTTTTGCTGTATGCGCATACGCTTCAGTAATATCACCTTCTCTTCTTCCTACAATTTTATAAGGTAATTTTTGACCTGATACTTTCTCAAAAGTTGAAATCACTTCTAATACCGAACTTCCCGTTCCTGTTCCTACATTAAAAACCTCTACTTTTTCTACATTTTTTTAGCTAAAAGACGTTCTAATGCTACTACGTGGGCTTTTGCTAAATCTACCACATGAATATAATCACGGATAGCTGTTCCATCTTCTGTAGGATAATCATCTCCAAAAACTGACAATTCTTGTCTTAATCCTATAGCTGTTTGTGTAATAAAAGGTATCAAATTCTGAGGAACACCTAATGGCAATTCTCCTATTTCAGTTGATGGATGTGCTCCAATTGGATTAAAATAACGCAATAAAACAGCATTTATGTTAGTTACTTTAGCTACATCTGTTATTATTTCTTCCCCTATTTGTTTTGTATTACCATAAGGTGATAGTGCAGATTGTACAGGAGCATCTTCTGTTATAGGCATTTTTTCTGCTTGCCCATAAACTGTACATGAAGAACTAAAAATAAAATGCGCTTCTGTTTTTTGTTCTAATTCTTGTAAAAGATAGACTAAAGCATTTATATTATTTTCATAATATAGTAATGGATTTTCTACACTTTCACCAACTGCTTTACTAGCTGCAAAATGAATTACTCCTTTTACATCTTGGTATTTTTGAAAAAAATCTTGAACTGACTTTTTATCACGCAAATCTATTTTTTCAAAAATAGGTTTCTTTCCTGTAATATTTTCAATTCGTTGCAAAACTTCTATCGACGAATTTGACAAATTATCTATTATAATTACCTCGAAACCTTTATTTTGTAATTCTACTACAGTATGAGACCCTATAAACCCCAAGCCTCCTGTTACTAATATTCTCATAAAATTTAATTAATTTGTTTATTATTATTTGTTATTGATTATTACTATCTATCCTATAAATTCTAACACTATTTCTGTGATAAATTTTATCTGTTCTTCATCTAATTCCGTATGCATCGGCAATGCAATTACTTCTTTAACTAACTGATTAGTAACTACAAAATCAGCGTCATTATAACGCACATCCGAATAGGCTTTTTGACTATGTAAAGGAATTGGATAATAAATTGCAGACGGTATTCCTTTTGATTGCAAATGTTCTAATAAGGCATCACGTTTGCCATTCGTAACTCGAAATACATATTGATGAAATACATGATCATCATGGTTAATATCAAATTGAGGTATAACAATATTAACATTTGAAGCTAAAGCGGCATTGTATTTGTGAGCGGCTTCTCTACGTGCTTTATTATAGGTATCTAAATGTGGGAGTTTTGTTTTTAATACACCTGCCTGAATACTATCCAAACGAGAATTTACCCCTACTACATCATGATGATAACGTATATACATCCCATGATTTACAATTCCTCTTATAACATGAGCTAATTGATCATCATTAGTAAAAATAGCTCCACCATCACCATAACAGCCTAAATTTTTAGATGGAAAAAAAGAAGTCGCTGCAACATGTCCTATGGCACCTACTTTTGCTTTTGAACCATCCTTAAAAGTATAATTAGCACCAATAGCTTGTGCATTATCTTCAATGACATATAAATTATTTTCACGCGCTATTTCCATTATTGCATCCATATTAGCTGCACGACCAAATAAATGCACTGGTACAATCGCTTTTGTTTTAGGTGTAATGGCTTTCTGAATTGCTTCAATAGAAATATTCATTGTATCAATGTCTACATCTACTAAAACAGGGGTTAACTGTAATAATGCAATTACTTCTACAGTAGCTGCAAAAGTAAAATCAGCTGTTATTACCTCATCTCCGGTTTTAAACCTAATCCCATCATGGCAATTTGTAAAGCGTCTGTACCATTTGCACATGGAATTACATGTTTAACACCTAAATATTGTTCTAAATCAGATTGAAACTGCTGAACTAAAGGACCATTAATATAAGTTGTCGTATCTAAAACTTCCTGAATAGAAGCATTAACTTCTTCTTTAATTTTATCATATTGGCTTTTTAAATCAACCATTTGTATCTTTCTCATCGAGTAAATTTTAGATTACAAAGCTACTAATTTAATAGCTTTTCTACTAAATTTTAGAAAACTAATGTATTTTAGCATCATCAAATTTAATCTATGATTTTTCTATACAATATAATTATTCATTTTACGCAATTTTTTTTAAATATTGTGGCTCTTTTTAACCCTAAAATTAATTTATTTACTAAAGGTCGAAAAAATGTTTTTAAAACGTTAATTTCAAAAATTGATCCTACGGACAAAACCATTTGGTTTCATGCGGCTTCTTTAGGAGAATATGAACAGGGCTTACCTGTTATGGAAAAGATAAAAGAAACATTTCCTACTCATAAAATAATATTAACTTTTTTTTCTCCTTCAGGTTATGAAGTCAAAAAGGATAATACAATTGCGGATATTACGGTATACTTACCATTAGATACTAGGGCTAATGCTAAACGTTTTTTAAAAGTAATACATCCTGAAAAAGTTTTTTTCATTAAATACGAATATTGGCCTAATTATCTAAATGAGTTAGGAAAAAGAAAAATTGACACTTATCTTATTTCTGGTATATTTAGAACAAAACAATTGTTTTTTAAATGGTATGGAGGATTTTATCGAAATGCTCTAAAAAATTTTAATCATTTCTTTGTTCAAAACAGTTCTTCTAAGGATTTATTACAGACTATAGGTTTTTATAATTCCACGGTTTCTGGCGACACTCGTTTTGATCGAGTTGTAACTATTTTGGAAAGAAATAATTCTCTTCGTTTTATTGAAGAATTTAAAAACAATCAATTAACAGTTGTCATAGGTAGTTCTTGGCCTAAAGATGAGGAATTGTTAGTTCAATATATCAATCAATCCTCAGATGATGTAAAATTTATTATTGCACCACACAATATTAAAGGACCTCAGATATTAAATTTAACATCTAAAATCAGTAAATCTGTAGTATTATACTCTGAAATGAACAATCAATATCTAGCTGATTTTAATGTATTTGTTATAGATACTATTGGCATCTTAACTAAAATTTATTCTTATGCTGACATTGCGTATGTAGGGGGAGGCTTTGGGAATCCAGGAGTACATAATATTTTAGAACCAGCTACTTTTGGGGTACCTATAATAATTGGATCTAACTATTCACATTTTGCAGAAGCTACTGCTTTAGTACATCAAAAGGGTTGTATTTCTGTTTCAGATCAAACAGAATTAAATCAAGCTTTTGATTTACTCATTCAAAACAAAGATGAGAGACACGAAAAGGGACATATTTGCCAAACATTTGTCCAAATGAATGCTGGCGCAACCGAAACTATTATACATACTATTTCCAAATGATACATTTCAAACCAATAGAAAAAGATCAAATTAGCCTAGCCGTTCAAATGATGCAGGATTTTTATGCTATTGATAATTATCCTATAAATCCGTCTATTTCTTCAGCCTTATTTAATCAATTCATTTCTAATAACAATTTAGGTAAGTGCTGGTTTATATACCAGGAAAATAAAATTGTAGGATATATTATTCTTACTTTTATTTTTAGCTTTGAATACCAAGGCACTTTAGCTTTTATAGATGAATTATATCTTACTGAAAGTTCTAGAGGAAAAGGTATTGGAAAAAAAGCGTTGGATTTTATTAAAGAGCAATCATTAAAACTAAATATAAAAATGATTTATTTAGAGGTTGAGGAACATAATAATAATGCTCAAAAATTATACACTTCAAATGACTTTATTATCCATAAAAGAAAAATAATGAAATATAAAATAACAAAATAACTTAACCCAAAATTCTACATTAGACTCGAACGAATTGAATTGGCAAAACCAATATCTTTTATTTTTCTTCCAATTCAAGCACGCACTCCAATTTTATTCATCGAAATAGTTGACCATTTCCTCTTCTGGAATTTTCCGTGAGTACTTGAATTTATTAGAAAATTTTGTTACAAGAAAGAAGTCTAATACGGAATCTGGGGAAACAATTAAGAATCAACACGTAGTGGATTCTCTAAATTACAGAAATCACCCTCATTAAAAGTATACAATATACTTCATTCTTTTTCTTTAGTCAAGTCGACCTTGATTCGACAAAAGGGAAAGTATTTACTAACCAAATATAAATATTACGTCCTTTATTATAGGATAACCTTTATTATTTATAAACTCATTTTTTCCTTAAATAGGCTAGCTTGTCTTCTTGATATTTCTATTTTTTGCTCATCATGTAAATGCACTAATAAATTTCCACTAAACCATAAGTCTATATTTTTAATATAATTGGTATTTATTATTTGGTTGCGATTAGCTCTAAAAAAATCTTCTGGAAGCTTTTTTTCAATTTGATTCAGCGATTTATTTAATATTGCTTTTTGGTCATTAAAAAAAACTTTGGTATAGTTTCCATCTACTTCAAAAAGATAGATATCTGCCACTTTTAACAACCAACATTTTTCACCATCTTTAATAAAAATCTGGTTAGACACTTCAACTTTTTGTTGAGCTTTTACTCTTTTATTTTCTAACTTTTGTTTAACTTTATCTATCGCTTTTGAAAATCTATTAGGACTTACAGGTTTCATTAAATAATCTAGAGCATTATATTCAAATGACTTTAAAGCGTATTCATCAAATGCTGTTGTAAAAATTGTAATAGGAACATTGTGTAACATCTCTAACAATTCAAAACCATCTTTTTCAGGCATATTGATATCTAAAAAAAGTAGATCTGGATTCATTGAATTAATCAATTCATAAGCTGTATCTACATTTTCAGCTTCTCCTAATACTTCTATTTCAGGAAAACTCTTGATAAGTTCTTTCAGTTCATTTCGTGCCAATCGAGAATCTTCTACTATAACTGCTTTAATTTTTATCATCTTGTTTAAATAAAGGAATTACAACTTTAGCTCTTACCATCTTATTTTCTTCTATGATTTCAAAAGTAGCTCTATTTGCATACAAAAGGAAAAGTCTTTCTTTTATATTTTTCAAACCTATTTGAGTAGAAGTACTCTTTTTTTCAAGAAACCAGTATTTTCAACAATTAAATAAAGTTCATTCTTATTAATTTTTGAAATTAACTTAACAACTCCTCCTTCTTTTATATTAGACACACCATGTTTCACTGCATTTTCAACTAACATTTGAACAATCATAGGTGGAATAAAAAGTTTTAAAGTATTACGATCTATTTCTGTACGATATTCTAACCTATCTTCTAATTGTATTTTAGAAAGGGCAATATAATTCCCTACCATTTCTATTTCTTCTTCTAAAACAATTTTATTTGTATCACTCTTAGTTAAGGAATAACGTAGCATTTCGGACAATCTAGTTAACATTTCTCTTGATTTTGAAGGATTTTCAAGAATTAACCCCCGAATATTATTCAAACTGTTAAACATAAAATGGGGGTTTATTTGACCTTTTAGAGTGTTTAATGTAATTTCTCTTAAATTAGTTTCTAATTCTAATTGTTTGATCCTAATCCCTTTTAAATATTTAAAAATTTTATATGACATTACAATAAAAAACCACACTAAAAAGACACTGCAAACACAGGAATATTGGCCAATTTCATAAGAAAAGTCAACGTATTTTCTCTATCTAAAAAGTATCTTAATGGTATATTTAAAACAGGCCATAATAGGAGGTGATATAATAATTGAGAAAAAATAAAAACAAAGACAATACCTAAAAAAGAATTCTTTGAAATTTTTTCAATTTGAATTTTATAATCTATGTAAACGAGAATAATGTTAGATAACAAAAAACCTAACAAACCACATAATACCCCTTCTGATATAAAATAATATAATTTATTCCATTCTAAATTATCCCATTTTTCAACTTGAGAAAGTCTATACGATAGTTTATCAAAGGTTAAAATAGATAACAAATAAATTTGCCATCCAATAAAGTTCAAAACGTGATATCGCCAGTTTTTTATTAACTTCATTTAAAATAAAATTGCAATAATCAAATCTACTAACTTTGTTATTAAATGTAATATAAATTGTATCATACTATTATAATTTATCTTTAGTATAAAAACGAAGGCTAGGTTAACTAATCATTATGTTTACAAGTTTAAAATTTGCGATAATACAAAACTTGTATTTAATCCAAAAATATTTTATTAGCCGTTTAGCCCTCAATTCTATAAAAAAATTAAAATCCATTGATTAAAAAACACCTTTCTTAACCTTTAAAGTCATCCTATTTACTTAAAAATAGTCTAAAAAAACATTTTTATAGAACCTCTTTTGATTCGTTTTCTACGTTTACCTTATTAAGAAAACACTTAAAAGAGCTTTTTTTTAAAAATTTTTAATTAATCCTCTCATTTTTTACCTTTTTTTTAAAATAATAACTTCTATTCATTTTTTGATTGATGATTCCTATTCGTTTTTTGATTGATTTTTTATTTTTTTTATAACGTATCAGATAAACAATAGACTAAAAAATAAGCCTACAAAAAATCTGTTTTTTTAATTTACAATTTAACCTAAATTACGCTTTAGAAACTTGTCACAGAGAAAATGACTTGGAATATAAAAAAGCAACTCTTTTTGTCTAAACATAGCAAAACTACATCTATAGTAAAATTTTTCGTATATTTTTATTCTTCTCTACTCTTTTCATCTTCATTACAAAGTCTATTAAAAATTTAATTTTAACGGATTAAAGATAATACCAGAAGATCTTAATTCTTACTCAAAAATGATAAACGGTAAAATGAAATGACAAATGGTATTTCTTAATCAAAACTTAAAAAAAACTTCATAATTCTCCAAAAATTGTAACTTGCGTGCGCTATAAATACATATTATGAAATTTTTACGACTACTTCTTATTTTTGTGGTTTCTCCTTTTTTTGCTCAACAAGGCGGAATGTGGATTCCTTCTTTGTTAAAAGGAATGAATGAAACCGAAATGAAAAATCTTGGCATTAAAATATCAGCAGAAGATATTTATTCAGCCAACAAATCTAGTTTAAAAGACGCAGTTCCACACTTTGATGGAGGTTGCACTGCGGAAGTAATTTCTTCCAAAGGATTAATATTAACCAACCATCACTGCGGATATGACAATGTCCAAAGCCACTCAACAGTTGAACATGATTATTTAACTAACGGTTTTTGGGCTTACAAAATGGAGGAAGAACTTCCTAATAAAGATCTATTTGTAACTTTCATAGTTCGCATTGAAGATGTAACTTCTAAAGTTTTAGAAAACATCTCATCCATTTCATCTGAATTAGAAAAACAAAAGAAAATTCAGGAAAACATTATTCTTTTATCAAAAACATTACCTAAAGAGTCTTGGCAAGAAAATCAAATTAAAACTTTTTATGATGGCAATCAATATCTATTATTTGTAACAGAAACGTTTCGTGATGTTCGTTTAGTAGGTGCTCCTCCTAGTGCTATTGGTAAATTTGGTTCTGATACGGATAACTGGGTATGGCCCCGTCATGCAGGTGATTTTTCGTTATTCCGTATTTATGCCGATAAAAACAATCATCCAGCGGAATATTCAAAAGAGAATATACCTTACAAACCAAAGCACTTCTTCCCTATATCTATAAAAGGAGTGGAAGAAAATGATTTTACTATGGTTATGGGATATCCTGGTCGCACACAAGAATATCTACCTAGCTATGCTATTGAACAAATTATAAATGATTTAAATCCAGCACGCATTGAGCTTCGTGATGCCACTCTAAAAACACAGAACTCTTTTATGCGCAAAGACCCTGCAATTAAAATACAATACGCAGCAAAAAATGCTTCAATAGCCAATGCTTGGAAAAAATGGATGGGCGAAATAAAAGGATTAAAAAAAAGCAAATGCCATCGAAGCTAAACGAAAATTTGAAGCAGAATTAACTGAAAAGATCAATAAAGCAGGCAAACAAGCAGAATATGGCAACTTATTAAATGAATTTAAAACAAATTACAACAATATCCGTGATTATGCCATTGCTCGTGATTATTTTACTGAAGTAGTAACGCGAAATTGTGAAATTTTAAATTTTGGCCATCGCCTGTATCAATTAGAACAGATTCTAAACACAAAAGGAGAACAAGTTTTTGATGATAAAAAAAACAGTTTGATTAAAAACCTTGAAAATTCATACAAAGATTTTAATCCAAATGTAGATGAAAAAGTTTTTGAACAATTGATCAACATCTATGCAACCAAATCACCTAAACAATTCTTACCTAAATCACTAAATAATATTAAT
Source organism: Flavobacterium davisii (assembly GCF_019565505.1). GTDB lineage: Bacteria > Bacteroidota > Bacteroidia > Flavobacteriales > Flavobacteriaceae > Flavobacterium > Flavobacterium davisii. Next base: position 2,360,730 of record NZ_CP067378.1, on the reverse strand, counting down.
GCGTCACAATTAGCATCTGATATTTTTCAAAATTCAAAACTAACAACTTATACGGGATTAAAAGATTTATTAAACGGTGATAGCAAAACTGTTATAGAAAAAAATCAACCAAGACAAAGGTTATCTTTTAGCAAAATCAATGACGGAAGCTTATGATAAAAACGTAGCTCCTAGATACAATGAAATAAATTTGAAAAATATAGCATTACAACGCGCTTATATGAAAGCCATATTAGAATTAAGTCCTAAATCCGCTCGTATATTCCCCGACGCTAATAATACACTCCGTGTTACCTATGGAAAAGTAAAAGGATACAAACCTTCCGATGCTCTTATTTATTCTCCTTTTACCACTTTGGATGGCGTTATAGAAAAATACATCCCCGGTGATTATGAATTTGACGTACCCAAAAAACTGATTGATTTGTACAACTCTAAAAACTTTGGTCAATACGCAAATAAAGAAGGCAAAATGCCTGTTGCTTTTATTGCTACTAATCATACTACGGGCGGCAATTCTGGTTCTCCAGCATTAGACGCGAATGGCAATTTAATTGGTTGCAATTTTGATCGTGTATGGGAAGGCACTATGAGTGATCTTTTTTATAGTCCTGAAATTTGTAGAAACATCATGGTAGATGCTCGTTATATTTTATTTATAATAGACAAATTTGCAGGGGCTCAAAACTTGATTGAAGAAATAAAAATCATCAAACCAACAGGAACTTCTAAAAACAGATAAACAGTCTATTTATAGGGCTTTTTTATATATGAGGAAGCCCTATAAATACTGGCACAAATATTGTAATACATGACATTGTTGAGAAAGATTATTTTTTTTTAAAAAAAAGTTTAGAAAAAATTTTTACATAATAAAAAATTTATATCTTTGCGACACGAATTAATAATTAACCTTTTATAATTAAGTAAGATGAAAAAAGTTGTTTTAACTATGGCTTTAGTTGCTATGATGAGTGTTTCTTGTAAAGATCAAGCTGCTGCTACTGAAGAAGCTGTTGATACTGCTGCTGTTGAAGCTGTTGATTCTGCTGCTGCTGCTGTTGACACTGCTGCTGCTGCTGTTGATACTGCTGCTGCTGCTGTTAAAGAAGAAGTAAAAAAATAATTAGATAAAATCTAATATTTTTCAAAAAGAGCTCCGTTTATCGGGGCTTTTTCATTTTCAAAACCTTCCCCACCACACCTTACGCTTTTTTCCTACATTGTTCACCTTTTTTAAACCTCAAAACCAAAAACCTCCAACTCCGGAAACACAAATTCATTAGCCGCAAAATCCAACACCTCTGCCATAACTGCAGATCGCATCACCTCATCTACCCCCCTTTGCATCAACAATTGCGTAGTATACTTACGACTCGTTGCCACTTCTCTTTTTTCCACTATTAAGCGAAAATAAAACTTACCACTAGAAGTCTTAAAACGCATTATTGTTGCACACTCCAAACCCAACTTCAGTCTCTCTATATCCTCTTCACACTCAAAACGTAACTCATAACTATCACTAGTCATAATCGTCCTACCTTTCCTCGAAACGAATTCAAACTTATAATAACCATCCAAACGCTTACTAATCACAAAAGTCGCCATACAATAAAAAACAAATCAAACAAAAAAAAAAAAAAAAAAGAAGCCGAAATTTTCAAACAAAAACACTTCTTCGAAACAAAAGACCCTAAAAAGTAAAAAATAAAAAACCCAAAACCTATTTATTTCAAATACCCATAAAATAAAAAAGCCCTGATTCCTCAGAGCTTTTTCGTTGGTCTACAAGGATTCGAACCTTGAATGACTGAACCAAAATCAGTAGTGTTACCGTTACACCATAGACCATCAAACCTGCAATACTTCCGTTTTGCGAGTGCAAATATACAACCCTTTTTTTATTATTTCCAACTTTTTTAATCAAAAAAAACAATAAAAAAACAATTATATACACAAACAACTCAATAACAGACAATTAAAATAAAACCCAAAAAACACATCCCTCTTTCTCTTTACTTTCTTTATATAAAATAAAAAAAGATCAAAAAACAAGCCCTTGTTTTTATCGTTTTTCCAAACCAAACAACAAACACACCTATTAGACAATCAACAAACACACCACCTCTCACCAAAACAAACTTACACACCGCAATAAAAAACAAAAAAGCACTTCATCCCCAGAACACCTCACAAACTCCACTTTAAAACCCACCCTCTTTTATGCACTAGAAATAAAAACAAAAAAGCCCTGATTTCTCAGGGCTTTTTTGTTGGTCTACAAGGATTCGAACCTTGAATGACTGAACCAAAATCAGTAGTGTTACCGTTACACCATAGACCAGTAAAATTGCTTAACTTTCGTTTTGCGAGTGCAAATATAAAAGCTTTTTTTAGTTTCGCAAAATTTTTAATTAAAAAAATTAAAAAAATCATTTTTAACCTTTTCTTTAAACAAAAAACAGTTTCTTTGTGTAAGAATTCAAAAACACTTAACTATTAATATGTCATTCAACTTCAAAAAATGGAACACCCTACTAGGTTGGGTTACTTTTTTTATTGCACTGGTTGTTTATTCACTAACTGTTGAACCTACCATGAGTTTTTGGGATTGTGGCGAATATATTTCCACATCTGCTAAACTAGAAGTAGGCCATCCTCCAGGTGCACCTTTGTATCAAATGATCGGAGCTTTCTTTTCTATGTTTGCTATTAACAAAGAAAACATTGCTTTAATGGTAAACATGATGTCAGTTGTATCAAGTGCCTTTACAATTTTGTTTTTATTTTGGTCCGCCACTATACTTTTAAGAAAGCTCATTGGATCTGAAAAAGAGTTAAACAAAACTAACAGCATTGCTATTCTAGGGAGTTCTTTTATAGGTGCATTAGCTTTTACTTTTTCTGACAGCTTCTGGTTTAATGCTGTAGAAGCGGAGGTATATGCGATGGCAACTTTCTTAATCGCCATTTTGTTTTGGCTCGGACTTCGCTGGGAGGGAGACATGAACAAACCTAAAGGAAATCGCTGGCTACTCCTAATTGCCTTAGTGGTAGGTCTCTCCTTTGGCGTTCATTTTATGGCGTTATTAACAATTCCTTCTATTGGTTTTTTATACTACTTTAAACATTATGAAAAAGTAACTCTAAAAAGTTTTATCATAGCTAATATGGTTGTCATCTCCGTATTACTATTCATATTCAAGCTTCTTTTGCCTTGGACTATGACTTTTTTTGGAGCTACTGAGGTTTTTATTGTAAATAATATAGGATTACCTTTTAACTCTGGTACTATATTAGCCACTATACTTTTAATTGCTTTTTTTTATTTTGGATTAAAATATACACAACAAAAAGGAAATGTATTTTTAAATACTATCTTACTAACAATTTTGTTCATTTTTATAGGTTTTTCAACTTGGTTAATGCTTCCTATCCGTGCTAATGCCGACACTCCTATTAATGAAAACAAACCATCCGATGCGCGCGAGCTTTTGGCTTATTATAATCGCGAACAGTATGGTGAACAAAAACTTTTTTATGGCCCTCAATTTTCAGACACCTATGCAGGATTAGATGAAAAGAATCCATATCTAGACGAAAAACCAAATTACGAGCGTAATTACAAAACAGGTAAATATGTAATCGTAAACGATTACAAAAACGCTATACAAAATACAGACGATAATCATAAAGCTATACTGCCTCGTTTGTGGAGTAGCGAACACAATGTGAATTATATGAAATTCACATCGCCATTAGAATTTTCTGTAAAAGAAGAATACAATCAAGAACAAGAATTATTGCAAGTTGTATCTGAGTTTAGAAATGCTTTCAAATCAGGGAAATTAGATTTAGAAGATTATGACAAATTCTTAAAATCCTATGGAGAATATCTAAATATAGAAAAACCAAGTACGTTAGACAATCTTAGATTCATGGTAGAATATCAGTTTGGTTATATGTACTGGAGGTATTTAATGTGGAATTTTGCTGGACGTCAAAATGACGAACAAGGTAACTATGATCTTAAAGATGGAAATTGGCTAAGTGGTTTATCCTTTTTAGACAGTGCGCGTCTTACAAAACAAGAAAATCTTCCTGCTGACTGGAAAAATAATAAAGGACGTAACGTATATTATTTTATCCCTTTTATTTTAGGTTTAATGGGATTTTATTTTCATGCAAAAAAAGATTTAAAATCTTTTTATGTACTACTTTCTCTATTCTTATTTACAGGTTTAGCTCTTAAAATATACTTAAACGAGCGTCCTTTTGAAGTACGCGAACGAGATTACGCGTTGGTAGGCTCTTTTTATGTATTTGCTATTTGGATCGGATTAGGCGTATACGCTCTTTATGAATCTATCTATCAGTATATCCAACCTAAAATAGCATTACCGCTTACTTTGACTCTCTCTTTATTAGGTGCCCCCATTTTAATGGCTTCTGAAAACTGGGATGATCATGATCGTTCAAACAAATATACCGCGGTAACAGACGCTAAAGCTTACTTGGATTCTTGTGATAAAAATGCAATATTATTTACTATTGGTGATAATGACACTTTTCCATTGTGGTATGTACAAGAAATTGAAGGTTATAGAACTGACGTAAGAATTGTAAACACTAGTTTACTAATGACAGACTGGTATATTGATTCTATGCGTAAAAAAGCTTACGAATCAGATCCTATCCCTCTATCTTTTGAACATAAGGATTATGTAGATGGTAAACGTGACTATCTAATTTATGAAGAAAGGACAAAAGATCGTATCAGTATTAATGAGTTTATGGAGTTTGCACACAGTGACGACCCTAGAACATTAATTGAACTGAGAAACGGTCAGAAAGTACAATTCTATCCTACAAATAAAATCAGAATTCCTGTTGATAAAAATGCTGTAATATCTAATAAAGTTGTTAATCCAAAACAAAATGATTCTATTGTTCCTTATATTGATATAGATATTAAGGGAAGTGCTTTGTATAAAAATCGTCTAATGATGTTAGATATTGTTAGAAAAAACAACTGGAAACGCCCAATTTATTTCTCTACAGGAGCTTTTGGCGATGATGATTTCATCTGGATGAAAGAATATTTACAATTAGATGGTATGATTTATAAATTAGTTCCTATCAAAACACCTCTTCCAAAAGGAGCTTATAATTTTGACATGGGACAAATAGATACCGATAAAATGTACTCTATTTTTACTAAATTACAGTGGGGTAATGGCGATAGTCCTTCTATCTATCACGATCCTCAAACTCGTAAAAATTGTATATCTTATCGCACTCACATGTCACGTCTTATGACAAATCTAATAAACGAAGGAAAAACAGCTAAAGCAGAAAGGATAATTGACCTTGCTCTATCTAAGACTCCTATAGAATATTACGGTTTTTATAGTCTTATTGATCCTTTTGCAGAAGGCTATTATAAATTAGGCAAAAAGAAAAAGCACGTGAAATAATAAAAAAATAGCGTTAAAATATCAAGATGAATTGCGTTATTATAGCGAATTACCTCAGAATGACCAACGTCAATTCTTTGCTAGTGATATTTACACTGATTTAATGCGTTATAAAGGCTTATTAGAAATAACAAAAATTCACAAAGATCAAGAGTTCCATAATCAAGAAAAGGAGGCTTTTAACAATCTCAACAAACGTTTTCCTTTTTTTGAAGTAGAAATGGAATAATATTTATAGTTTCAAAGAAAAATCATAAGGTTGTCCGAAAAGATTAAATCTTATTTCATTTCGATCAAAGGAGAAAATAGCATAATCATTAATAATGAAGACCTCTTTTCCTAACATCGAAGTAGCAAAAGTAAACTAACACTGAGTTACTATTTTTCTGATACTCTATTTTAAGCAAAAAGAGCGGTCTCATTTTAAGAGATCGCTTTTCTTTTGTAATAAGAATACTTTTTATATTTATAAAAGATTAAACTATTTTTATAAAAAAACAGATATGTTTTATTGGGTCAAAACACAAAATTTTATTAGATGCTTATTTTTCAATTATATTTGGTTCATTCCTAATAAATCAAAAACAATTTATCTTACTTTTGATGACGGTCCAACTCCCGAAGTTACAGAATGGGTTTTAGATCTTTTAAAAGAACACAATATCAAAGCAACTTTCTTTTGTATTGGAAAGAACATCAAAGAATACCCTAAAATTTTTAAAAGAATTTTATCAGAAGGACATAGCATAGGAAATCATACATACAACCATATAAATGGATGGAAAAACTCAACACATGAATACCTAAATGATATCATATCTTGCGAAAAAACAATAGCAGAAAATTCGGAAATAGACCAATCCAATTTTAAAATTTTCAGACCTCCTTATGGAAAAATAAGACCTAATCAGTCCAAAGAATTAAAAAAAAGGGGATATAAAATTATAATGTGGGATATATTAACAGCTGATTTTGATTTATCAATAAGCAATGAAGAGTGTATAAAAAATGCTACCCAAAAAATTGAATCAGGTAGCATTATTGTTTTTCATGATAGTAAGAAGGCGTATTATCATTTAAAAAACTGTCTTCCTAAAGCGATCACTTTTTATAAAGAACAAGGTTTTAGTTTTGATATTATACGAAATTAAGACTTTAAAATTGTTCTTTAACAAGGTTAATAATAGTATTAGCATCTAATTCACCTGACTGACGCCATTTCATTTGTCCATCCTTATAAATCATCAAGGTTGGCAATCCTTTTATACGAAGTGCTTCTGCTAATTCTTGGTTTTTATCAACGTCAATTTTTATTACTTTGGCTCTATCACCTAATGCTGCTGCTACATCTTTTATAACAGGATGCATTGACTGAGAAGCTTCGTTCCAATCAGTATAAAAATCAATTAAAACAGGAACATGAGCACCTATTAACTCACCAAATTTTGACATATACGTACTTTTTAAATACAGTTTGCATTACAAATATACTGTTTTTAGCGATTTATGCTAATTTTTGAGCTTTTTTTAACTGAATTACTGTTATTTCTGGCATAATACCAACTCTTCCCGGATATGCGTGAAATCCAAACCCTCTATTTACATAAATATAACGTCCTAAATACTCATAACAACCTGCCCATTGTTTATACATATATTGTGCTAAACTCCATTTAAAGTAACCAGGGATTTCTATTCCAAATTGCATACCATGAGTATGCCCACTTAAAGTTAAATGAAATTTTTATCATGATGCTTTATTACCTCCTCCCAATGGCTTGGATCATGGCTCATTAAAATTTTAAACTCTTCCTTTGTCAGTCCTTCTGAAGCCTTATCTATATCTCCTATCATACCAAAATGCTTACCCCAATTTTCGACTCCAACTAAAGCCAATGTAGCTCCATCTTTATGAATTTTAGTATATTGATTCAATAACAACTTAAAATTTATCTTTTGATGTATTCCTTTTATGTTTTCAAAATTTTGATTTTTTGCTTTTTCTGATTCCCATTCTATATAAGCTCCATAATCATGATTCCCTAAAACAGAAAATTTACCAAAACGGTGTTCTTTAATACTTTTAAAAACGGAAATCCACGGATCCATTTCTTCTGCCTTTGCATTTACTATATCGCCTGTAAACAACAAAATATCTGAATCTTGTTGGTTAATTAAATCAATAGCATATTGTATCTTTTCTGGATCATCAAAACTTCCTGAATGAATATCGGAAATATGAGTAATTTTAAATCCATCAAAAGCATCTGGTAAATCATCAAAAAATAAATCTTGTTTAAAAACCTTAAAATTATATTTTCCTTTTGTTACTCCATAAATCAACGACAAAAAGGAATAGTAGCCAAACCAAGAGCTACTTGACTAATAAATTTTCTTCTTTCAGGTAAAAAAGTGTTTCGATTATCATACTCTATAAAATAATTTGTTACTCCTGAAAGAAAACGAAAAACATCTTCTCCAAACATGAAAAGAGTTAAAATAATTTTAGGTAAATAAACGGTAAGTAACAATCCTAACGCAAACAAACTTTGTTTAGTCTGTCCTACTTTACGATCAAAATTGAAAACAGTATAAAATATAAATATATAAATCAATATACTTATACCTACTACTGTCCAAAATATCCATTTTGAACGTATTAAGGTTCGAAAGGCTTGTAATGAATAAATTTCTATCAGTAATAGTAAAATGGCAACTATTATAAAACGGAACAACATCTTCTTTTTTCAAGCAAAGTAACAAAATCGTGTTCAAGTTCACGCTACCTTTTAACAGAACTTTTATATTTTAAATCCTTTTTTATCTATTCTACCCCTAACTGAATTTCTTTTGTTATTATTTTTAGATGCGGAATTTAAAAACTTTTTTACTAGTGGAGTGCTTTAACTCAAATTACGCATTAGAAATCTGGATTTAAACTTTTCTATTGTTTGTAAAATGGTGTTTCTGTCCTATATTTCCCTATTTTCACTCCGTATCATAATCCCTTGCAAAAACTAAACTCTAGAACAAAAATCCTTATTTTCGCTTTAACCAAAAAAGTTTAAACCGCTTTATCCTTTTTAATTCAAATTATGTAGTAGAAATCTATTTATGAACAAAATACGTTTGAGCCTAAAAAATCAGGTTCTTTTTTTCGATATAACAAAACTAAGTTTACAAAAAAATCTCTTTTTTTATCTTCATTACAAAATCTATCACACAATTTAGTTTTAAACTAAACGACAAGAGATTATTTACCTCTATCTTCTTTTAGCAAGTCCCCTAAATCATCTTCTTTTATATAAATTAATTGGACTTGTAATTGTAAGTAAAGAACGTTACTCAAAAAAATATTTTATATCCAATTTCAACTAACATATAGCAAATAACTTTTTATTTAATTATTAGAGTCATATTGGGTGTTATAATAGCATCAGTCGTTCCTCCTGTGTAACGCTGTGCATAAACCTCTACATAATCATTTATAGACAACTCTACAGAAGCATTTAAAGGTAGAACCAATATATCATTTGTTGTCAATCCTCTACCATATATTTTGTATTGTGATATGACTGTCCCATTTTTAGCAATATAAATTATATAAGTTCCAACAGCTGGCACTTGAAAAGAAATAGAACCTGTGACTTGAAATATTCTTTTCTTTTTTCCTACATATTTTAATCTGTTATTTACGCCTCCATCGGTAGAAAATCGAAATAAATTGGTAGAAGTAGATACCCCTTGAACTTTTACTATATTACTTGGATTAGAGGTATTAAACGATGTTGAAGCACCACTTCCCACTGGGTAATCAATCGCAAAATCAGCTACGGCCGAAGCATCGGTTTCAGTTGGGATACCGGACAACGAACATTCCAATTATTATTAAAATTATATCCTGCATAACCTCCTACTGTATACGGATTCACGTATTTTCCTGTAGTAAGAGTCCCTGTAAAAACAGTAGATTCTAATGTAGCATCACCTGTAATTACAGGATTTGAAGATACATCAAAGCCTATATTTGCTCCAGTAACTTCACTAAAACCTCCTTGTTTGGCTGCTAATGTAAAGGTTCCTATCAATTTTTCATATACTCCTGTATTATTACTAAACCACCCTGTATTACTCAATAATAATCTTGCTATATTTTCATACACTACACCATTTGCATTTGCATAATACTGAACAATACTGAGAAAAACTAACGCAAAATTTCTAAAAGAACCAACAGACGCGGAACTTGCTACTATGCAATCTCTAAAAATAAGACTTGCGGTTCCTCCTCCATCTATATTAAATACATTTCCTGAAAGGGCTGACAAAGTCAGAATGCGGATACTTCCTCCTGTAGTCCCTGTAAAAAGATCTCCTGAAGTTCTTACTAACTTATCTTCACCTGAATCTTGTCCACTCACATAGGCATTATTTAATTCTATAGGATAATTCAAAACAATTGTCCCATTTATTTCATACAACGTTCCTGAATCCAAAAGATATTTAGATCCTCCACCAGCAGCAAGCTCATCTGCTAACACGGTAGCTAGTACATCTGATGATCTTATTAATTTATACTTTAAACGACCATCTGAATTTATATTAATTCGGATCCAACTAGTAGCTGTTGTATCATAAAAATAAAACGACTTCAAATCTGTATCATATACTATTAATCCGTTTGCTGGATTGGTAATTGCCAACTTTTGAGCTGTTGTCATTCTAGGAGTTAACATTCCTTTATCGTTAGATACTATATCTAAAATAGAACTCGTATCAGGCGTTACGGTACCTATTCCTACTTGGGCTAACAAAGCTGTTGTCATGAATAAAAAAAACAATAAGTAGGCAAGCAATGGTTTTTTTAGGGTTTTGTTTTTTTCATTATTACATAAATTAACATTAAACACTAGAATTCACTTATAAAATTAACCTTTTTTTTCAATATAATAAAATAATAAGCCACCAAAACACAAAACTTAACATAAGGTTTTCACCTCCCTCTTGATTAAATCATATATATTATAGAAATCTTATTTTTAACAAGTCCTTTATCTAACAAGTTTTGTACTTTTGAATGCTTACAAAATAATAATCATGTCAACACAAAAACGTTTATTTCTACTCGACGCTTATGCGCTTATTTTTAGAGGTTATTATGCTTTTATTAAAAACCCTAGAATTAACTCTAAAGGATTAGACACTTCGGCTATTATTGGCTTTATGAATTCCTTAATGGATGTAATCAAACGTGAAAAACCGGATCATTTAGCGGTAGCATTTGACAAAGGAGGAAGCGATTATCGTTTAGAAATGTTTGCTGAGTATAAGGCTAATCGAGACGAAACACCTGAGGCTATTAAAATTGCCGTACCTTATATTCAAGAAATTTTAAATGCTATGCACATTCCGATCATAGAAGTCTCTGGCTATGAAGCGGATGATTTAATAGGTACATTGGCTAAAAAAGCGGAAAAACAAGGATATCAAGTTTTTATGGTTACACCAGATAAAGACTTTGGTCAGTTAGTATCTGAAAACATCTTTATGTACCGTCCTTCACGTGCTGGAAATGACATTGAAATCTGGGGTGTAGAAGAAGTAAAGGCGAAATTTGAAATAGAAAACCCTTTACAAGTAATCGACTTTTTAGGAATGATGGGAGATGCCGTAGATAATATTCCAGGCTTACCGGGTGTAGGCGAGAAAACAGCCAAAAAACTGTTAGCCGAATACGGTTCTATGGAAAATCTTTTAGCAAACACAGACAAGCTAAAAGGAAAAATGAAAGAAAACATTGAAAATAGCAAAGAAAAAGGAATTCTCTCCAAAAAACTAGCCACTATCCTATTGGATTGCCCTGTAGAGTTTGACGAAGAAAGTTTCGAACTCTCTAAACCTGATATTGAAAAAACCGATACTTTATTTCAAGAACTAGAATTCCGTCAAATGAAGGCTCAATTTGACAAATTATTTGGAGGAGGAAAAGAATATGACGAAATAGATACCACCGAATCTAGCTCTAAAAAAACACAAAAAAACGCCTGAAAACCAAATGGATTTATTTGGTTTTTCTGATCAGGAGGAAAACAAATCTATCGCTGGTTTTCAATACGCAAACCTTGATAACACAACACATTTTTACCAATTAGTTAACAATAACTTAGCTATTAACCTATTACTACAAAACTTACTAAAACAAACAGCTGTCTGTTTTGACACTGAAACCACAGGTATAGACACTACTAGTGCTGAATTAGTAGGCCTCGCTTTTTCTTGGGAAAAAGGCAAAGGATTTTACATCCCTTTTCCCGAAGACCAAGAAGAAACAAAAGAGTTAATACACAAGTTCAAACCATTTTTTGAAAATGAATCTATCACGAAAATAGGACAAAATATTAAATACGACTTAAAAATTTTAGCCAATTACGAAGTTGAAATAAAAGGCACTGTATTTGACACTATGATAGCCCATTATTTAATTAATCCTGATATGCGCCATAATATGGATGTATTATCAGAAACCTATTTACAATATAGTCCTAAATCGATCGAAACTTTAATAGGAAAAAAAGGAAAAACCAATTATCAATGCGCCAAGTAGCATTGGAAGAAATTAAAGAATATGCTGTAGAGGATGCTGATATAACTTATCAACTAAAAGAACATTTCGAACCCATTTTAGAACGCGTAGGTACCCAAAAACTGTTTAATGAAATAGAAATTCCATTAGTTCAAGTTTTAGCGGATATGGAACGAGAAGGAATCAATCTTGATCAAAATTTCTTAAAATCTATGTCAATAGACATGCAAAAAGAAATTGATACTATAGAAAAAGACATCTATGAACAAGCTGGGGAAAAATTCAACTTAGCTTCTCCTAAACAATTAGGTGATATTTTATTTGAGAAGCTTCAAATTGGAGGGCCAAAACAAAAAAAAACCAAAACAGGACAATACGCAACAGGTGAAGAAATTTTAAGTTATCTTGCCAACGACCACAAAATAGTGCAGAACATTTTAGAATGGCGTCAACTTGTAAAATTAAAAAACACTTATGTAGATGCTCTTCCTTTACAGATTAACAATAAAACAACTCGCGTACATACAGATTACATGCAAACAGTCGCGGCCACGGGAAGATTAAGCTCTAACAATCCTAACTTACAAAATATCCCTATTAGAACTGAAAGAGGCCGCCAAATCCGCAAAGCATTTATTGCTCGTGATGAAAATCACACATTACTCTCTGCGGATTACTCACAAATTGAATTACGTATTATAGCAGCACTTTCTGGAGAAGACACTATGATTACTGCTTTTCAAAATAACGAAGACATACACAAAAGCACTGCTGCAAAAGTCTTCAACATTCCTTTAGAAGAAGTAAACAAAGAACAACGTAGCAATGCTAAAACCGTTAATTTCGGAATTATTTATGGTGTATCGGCATTTGGCTTGAGCAATCAAACCTCATTATCAAGAAAAGAAAGCGCGGAACTAATTGAGGCTTATTACAATACTTATCCTAAACTAAAATCCTATATTACAAATCAAATTGATTTTGCTCGTGAAAATGGCTATGTAGAAACCATATCAGGACGTAGACGTTATTTAAAAGATATTAATTCAGCTAATGCTGTAGTTCGAAGTGCAGCAGAGCGTAATGCTGTAAATGCCCCTATCCAAGGCAGTGCTGCTGATATCATTAAAATTGCTATGATTAACATCCATAAACGCTTAAAAGAGGACCACTACCAATCTAAAATGTTGCTACAAGTTCATGACGAATTGGTATTTGATGTCCATAATTCCGAGCTAGAAAAAATCAAACCTATGATAAAAGAAGAAATGGAAAATGCTTTTAAAATGACAGTCCCTTTAGAAGTAGAAATCGGCGTAGGTAATGACTGGTTAGAAGCCCATTAAACATCCTTCTAAAAACAACTTTCATTTCGTTTAAAAAGAGATCTACACAAATTCTTGCTTGAATTGAAATGAAAGTTGTTTTTTTTCTAAAATCGACCTCCTTCCCATCCCAACGATTCAACATCTGATTTGCTTGTGTAATAAAACCTCTCAAAAAATCAAGTACTCATAAAAAATTCTAGAAGAAGAAATAGACAACTATTTTGATGATTAACATTTGAACATATACTTAAATTGAAAGAAAATAAAGTAAAATAGATTAAGCTTAGCCGATTCACTGGGTCCGAGTCTAATTCGAAATTTGAATCTAACAAAGAGATTAAATCATTTATCCTTCAACCATATAATTCACAAATTACCTTTATTCATTAACTATCAAACATATATACAGGTATTACACCTTACTTAGAAGCAAAAGGCAACCTATTTACAAAGTGACCAAAATACATATAAACAATCCAATCAAGTCCTTCATACAGTATCACCAACAAACTAAAAGAGCATATAAAAGTTAACTTATTGAATGGCAATAAAAAGAAAAACATTAAAGCTATTTGGTTTATTAATAAATAATTGTACTTTTGCACTCCCTTAATTGGGAATGGAATGTTTAATTAAAAAGTAATTATTGTGAACACATTAAGCTACAAGACAGTATCGGCAAACAAAGCTACTGCAGACAAACAGTGGATTGTTGTAGACGCTGAAGGTCATAACTTAGGTCGTCTTGCTTCAAAAGTTGCTATGCTTTTAAGAGGTAAGTACAAACCAAGTTATACGCCACACGTGGACTGTGGGGATAATGTAATTATTATCAACGCGGAAAAAATCAACCTTACAGGGAATAAGTTAGAGGACAAAACTTATGTTCGCTATACAGGTTACCCAGGAGGTCAAAGAACATTAACAGCTAAAGTAATGCAACAAAAGAACCCTGCATTATTAGTAGAAAAAGCTGTAAAAGGAATGTTACCTAAAAACAAATTAGGTGCTCAATTATTCCGTAATTTGAGTGTAAATGTAGGTTCAGAGCACAAACATGCGGCTCAAACACCTAAAACCGTTAATCTAAACGATCTTAAGTAATGGGAGTTATTCACAAAATCGGTAGAAGAAAATGTGCTGTGGCACGTGTTTATGTATCAGAAGGTACAGGAAACATCACTGTAAACAAAAAAGCATTTGAAACTTACTTCCCTACTGCAACTTTACAGTATAAAGTTATGCAACCATTAGCAATGACTGACAACGCTTCAAACTTTGATGTAAAAATCAACGTTTATGGTGGTGGTACAACTGGTCAAGCAGAAGCTGTACGTATGGCTATTGCTCGCGCTATGTGTGAAGTAGGAGAAGGAAATAGAGCAATCTTAAAACCTGAAGGATTACTAACTCGTGACCCTCGTATGGTAGAGCGTAAAAAATTCGGTCAGAAGAAAGCTCGTAAGAGATTCCAATTCTCTAAACGTTAATATTTATTATTATTTATTAAAAAAAACTAAGTTATGTTGCTTTTCCGTGCTGAGGCCGGAGATTAGTTTAGCATCTAAATGGGTTGAGATTATAAAAATTACATTTGTTAATTTAAATTTTAAAAACGCATTGCTAATTCAACAGAACGTAAACTATTTCTAAAATGGCAAATAAAGTAGAAGTTAAAGAATTACTAGAAGCAGGTGTTCACTTTGGACACATGACTAGAAAGTGGGATCCAAACATGGCTCCTTACATCTACATGGAGCGTAATGGTATCCACATTATCAACCTATACAAAACTGCAGCTAAAATTGAAGAAGCAAATGAAGCTTTAAAAAAAATCGCTGCATCTGGTAGAAAAATTTTATTCGTAGCTACCAAAAAACAAGCTAAAGATATCGTAGCTGAAAAAGCTAAAGCAGCTAACATGCCTTACATCACTGAAAGATGGCCAGGTGGTATGTTAACCAACTTCGTTACAATTCGTAAAGCTGTTAAAAAAATGGCTTCTATCGACAGAATGAAAAAAGACGGTACATTTGACACTTTATCTAAAAAGAAAAGTTACAAATCGAGCGTTTACGTGCTAAGTTAGAAAAAAACTTAGGCTCTATCGCTGATATGTCAAGATTACCAGCTGCATTATTTGTAGTTGATATCAAAGCTGAACACATCGCAGTAAAAGAAGCTCAAAAATTAAACATTCCTGTATTTGCAATGGTTGATACAAACTCTGACCCACGTCAAGTTGACTATGTAATCCCTGCAAATGATGACGCTTCAAAATCTATTGATAAAGTATTATCATTAGTAACTGCTGCTATTACTGAAGGCTTATCAAACAGAACTTCAGAAAAAGAAGTAGAAGCAACTGAAGAAGCAAAAGCAGCTACAGCAGCTACAGCTTCTGAAGAATAATATTTTAAATTCCAGTCGCAAGTTCCAAATTCCATAAAATTATCAGTTTTGATAATTTGTTAAAATTGGAATTTAGAATTAGCTGATTGGAATTTTTTACTTTTAAAAATTATTAAATTTATTAAAATAAAAATAGTATGTCAACAATCACTGCTGCAGACGTAAATAAATTAAGACAAATTACAGGTGCCGGAATGATGGACTGTAAAAAAGCTTTGACTGAAGCTAATGGAGATTTCGATTTAGCTATCGAAAACTTACGCAAAAAGGTCAAAAAGTAGCAGCTAACCGCTCTGATAGAGAATCTACCGAAGGAGCTGCTATTGCTGCTGTAAATACAGATAAAACAGTTGGTGTAGTTATTACATTAAACTGCGAAACTGATTTCGTAGGTAAAAACGAAGGTTTCGTAAAATTAGCTACTGATTTAGCAAACCAAGCTTTAGTTTACGCGACTAAAGAAGAATTATTAGCTTCTGACTTCGGAGGCATTACTGTAGCCGACAAGTTAATCGAACAAACAGGTGTAATTGGAGAAAAAATCGAAATCGGTTCTTTCGAAAGATTAGAAGGTGCTTTTATCGGTTCTTACATACATGCTGGAAACAAAATCGCTACTTTAACTGCATTATCTGCAAACGTAGAAGGTGCTGAAGAAGCAGCAAAAAGTGTTTCTATGCAAGCTGCCGCTATGAACCCAATTGCCCTAAACGAAGAAGGAGTTGATGCTGCTTTAATTGAAAAAGAAATTGAAATAGCAAAAGATCAATTAAGAGCTGAAGGCAAACCAGAAGCTATGTTAGACAATATTGCAAAAGGTAAATTAAACCGTTTCTTCAAAGATAACACTTTAATAAACCAAGATTTTATTAAAGACAGCTCTATGAGCGTTGCTCAGTATGTTAAAACAGTTGACGCTAACTTAACTGTTACTGGATTTAAAAGAGTTGCTTTAGGATAAAACCCTGAATATTTCAAAACAAAATAAAAGGTGTACTATAATTTTTTTATAGGCGCCTTTTTTATTTTTTTAAAGGTTTTTAAACACCTTCTTAAACCCTGATTACACATTATACTCGAACGAAGTAAATGAACAAAACAAATCCACTCTAACTGATTTTTATTCCAATTCAAGCACGCACGCCATATCTGCAAGAATTATTTTCTTTACCTTTTCATCTTCACTACAAAACCGAACACATATACATTAAACAAAAAATGATTTTTGTTTATTTACCTCTTTGATTCTATGCTTTTTTTTCATAACTTTAACATATTATCAACCCAAAACACAAGCCTATGTCAGATTTTTTACAACAATTCGGAGAGGATCTAAAAAACAATGTTCTCGGTTTTATTGCAGTAGCAATAGCTGAAATTAAAAGTGGAATATCGTATTACACTTTATCAATGAACCCCAATTTTGACCCAGAATTAGCTTCCGCTTTCAATCTTGAAGTAGTAAAGGCTAAATTAAATGCAATTAATGCACTTGGACTCGATGAATATATAGAAGACATTATGATCAATCTTAAGAGTCAAATACACATTATTGACATTTCAGAAAACAACGAATATTTTATATACCTAGCCGTTGATTCAAAAAAAGCTAATTTAGGCATGACGAAAGCACTATTAAACAAGTACAAAAAAGACATTACGAAAAAAATGTAATTCCTTTTCAAATAAGATTGTCTGAAAATAGACCTTCAACTTAGCAAACAGGAAAAACACCTTAAAAGAAGATAACATCCTGTCTTGCCTGAAATAATACAATTTTCAGACAATCTCTTAAAATATCTAAAAAACCCACGAAATCTTCCTTTATTTTATTCTAAAAACAAATAAAACTGCAAATAATACAACTTTATCAAGTACATTATTCCTAAAATCCAATCACATATTCGTCGAAAAAATCAAATACAAAGTACTATTATAGTAGATCTTTACAAGATACTTAACAACCTCATTACAAAATATTTATCTTTATTTAGAAACAATAAAAATTAAATACAAGTAGAACATTTTCTACAAAAATGAAAATAAAAATTTCATCATTACAATAAATTTGTATTGAAATTTAACCCTAAATACTTATTTATATGTCAGATTTTTTAAAACAATTTGGAGACGATTTAAAAAGCAATATCCCCGGTTTTTTAGCAGTTGCCGTTGCGGAAATTAAAAGCGGAATTTCTTATTACACATTGTCTTCAGACCCAAATTTTGATCCTGAACTAGCTTCTGCTTTTAACCTAGAAGTAGTAAAAGCTAAATTAAATGCCATTAGTGCATTAGGCCTTAATGAAACCATTGAAGATATCATGATTAATTTAAAATCTCAAATACACATCATTGATATTTCTGAAAACAATGAATATTTCATTTATCTAGCTGTTGACTCAAATAGAGCCAATTTAGGTATGACAAAAGCCCTGTTAAATAAATACAAAAAGATATTACAAAAAAAATGTAATACCTCTCCAAACCTAAATCAACTCCCATAAACCATCTCCTACAGATGGTTTTTTATTTTGAAAATCATCAACTTTATAGAAAGCTTTCTACAATTAAAATTTTTAAATCAATTTATATTCTATTATATTTGTTGAGTAAATTCTTACCCTAAAACACTCATTTATGTCAGATTTTTTAAAACAATTTGGAGAGGATCTTAAAAGCAATGTTCCTCGGGTTTATAGCCGTTGCCATTTCTGAAATTAAAAGTGGAATCTCTTATTATACATTATCAGCAAATCCTAATTTTGATCCTGAGTTGGCTTCTGCTTTCAACTTAGAGGTTGTAAAGGCTCAATTAAATGCAATCAACGCATTAAGTCTTAACGAAACTATTGAGGATATAATGATTAATCTAAAATCTCAGATTCATATTATTGATATTTCAGAAAACAACGAATACTTTATTTATTTAGCCGTTGATTCTAGCAGAGCTAATTTAGGAATGACTAAGGCTTTATTAAACAAATACAAGAAAGACATTACTAAAAAAATGTAATCTTTTTAGTAAAAAGATGTCCTCAAAAGTGATACAATATAACGAAAGGAGTCTTATAATCAATAAGTACAACTTATTTAATCCTGACTTTTCCGTTTACCACCTTTAAAATTTTAAAATATCAACTACTCAGGACATCTTTTTTATTTTGACCATATTCCCTAAATACCGTTATCAAGTCTAAAGATTACTCCACCCCCACTATCAATTTACCCATACCTCACTCAGGAGGTTTTAATTTAAAAAAACAGTCTCTTTCATACATATTCAAAAAAAAAAGACTCCTTAAAAGAAATAGATCGTATAAATAATATTATTTTTCCTTCTTAATTGATTCTAAATAAAACTCAACTTACAACAAAACGTTAAGCATATTATAAATTAAAAAAGGAAAAGCTATTTAAGGGTCATTTTCATTGTTTTTTCTTTCCAAATTTAGCAAACCACATTTTCCCAAATAATTTACTTACAAACAATAAAACAAATAATCAATCTCGTTCTAAACAAAATATAGTCTAATTTTTAACCCAAATTATGCGGTAAAATTTATTACAAATAAAGAAGAATTTTAAATCTAAAAAGTGTCTTTTTGATTGAATTCGAACTGTTCTTAAAAATTCATAATCTTGTCATTTATAGAACAGGAGCGAAATCACATACTCTAAACAATGTAACTTCTCCCTTGGATCGAAGCGACAAACTACGACTAGATTACGACTTTTGCTCCTTATCTACCAGAATTTTTTTGTTCATTTTTTATCTTTTCATCTCGAGCATGAAATATAATCCAGAATCTGGGTTTAATATAATTTAAGACAACTGACACCTTTTACTCAAAACCTATAAAACCTTATTATTAGACATCCTTTTTAGGCGAAGTATCTAAAAAGTTAAACGCAACATCTAGTCTATCACGCCGACTAAAGGAAAAAGTCCCATTGTTTAGAGTATGCAATTTCTCCTTTTGATCAGATGATAAGATTACAAACTCTTAACACAGCTTCATAAGAACACAATTAAAACAAATATTTAAAAAAATATATTGGAAACATTATTATTTAGAGCTAATAAAAATTAACAAAAGCAATATAATTTACAATTAAATAATTAAAAAATAACATTATTGTTTTTTAACTTTACGTGATAAACTTAACCCCTTTATATTATTTAAAATGTCAGACTTTTTAAAACAATTTGGAGAAGATCTCAAAAGTAATGTACTCGGATTCGTTGCTGTAGCTGTAGCAGAAGTAAAAAGTGGAATATCTTATTATTCTTTAACTGTAGAATCAAATTTTGACCCTGAACTAGCTTCTGCCTATAATCTAGAAGTCGTGAAAGCTAAATTAAATGCTATTCAAGCTTTAGGCTTAAATGAGACAATAGAAGATATCATGATTAATTTAAAATCACAAATTCATATTATTGATATTTCTGACAATAGCGAATATTTTATCTATTTAGCTGTTGATTCTACAAAAGCGAATTTAGGAATGACTAAAGCTTTATTAAACAAATACAAAAAAGATATTACAAAGAAGATGTAATTAAATTTATTTTCTTAGTTTAGATCTATATGACTGCCATTTGTTTTGGCAGTCATATCATTCTTAAAACAATAACGAAAAATAAACAAATCAATTACTCGATTAAAAGTAATAGAAAGCTTACAGAAATATAATTTTAAAAATCACTTTAAAATCTTTTTGTTATTTTTTTTTGCAATAAGTAATAATTTATTCGAAAATTGTTTTTTTACCTATCAATCGTTTCCACCACAAATACATTCAAAATAAAAAGTTAAAATCCCTCTCATTTAGTGGATTTTCCCGTAAATTTGTAATATTATTTCTACATAATACAACCCTCCCAATCTATCTTTAACAAAACGATCTTTAAGTAATGTTTGAATTATTTAACAAGAAAAAGCTTAATAAAATCAAACAGGCGTATGAAAAAAATTATTTTATTTCTATCGGTATTACTAATTATTGGATGCAATGCAGATTATAAATTAGATAAAAAACCTAAAGAATTTAATAAATTATTAAATTCAAAAGAGATATCTTCAATGAATGATTCTAATGAAGAAGATGTAAATGTTGTTTATTCGATTCCTTCAGAAAAGAGCAAATTTCCTATTATAATTGATCAAGAAGTTTATAATGAATTAGGAGATAGCCTATACACTCCTATAAAAGACATTAATACTATTAATAGTTTATTGATTCCAAAATATAAACAGGAAATCATATCTATAAACGACAACACACATCTATTCAGTAATTATAGTTTTGTAAAAATTGCCGAAAGAAAGATAAAAAATTTTAAGATCACTTTTTTTTCATCTCGTTACCATGGAAATAAATCTTTCACCACTACTTTTGTTAATGTAACAAAAGAAAATTCTAGTAAAATTATAGATTCAAAAAAAGTGGGTTATTATTATTCTTATCCGGGAGAAAGTAAGTTAGTGACTTTGGTAATGGATAAAAATGGAAAAATAGAAATTACCACCATGATTGATAGAGATAAACCGACTAGGGAAAATTTAAAGATCAATATGGATGGGAAAATTGTGGCTTCAAGGTAATCTCTTACAAAAATTTATAGTAAATACTGGTTTTGGAAAAAATTTAAAACTAGTAAATTGATTCAAATAAAATTGCAGAAATAAAACAAATTCAATTAAATACATGAAAAAAAATATTTTACTTTTGTCATCACTACTTATCATTGGCTGTAAATTTGACCCGCATTCTAAGGAAAAAAGCAAAAATAAAGAAGTTGCTTTAACAGAAGATACGCTTGTACAGAGCAATCAATCCAAAGAGAAAGAAGAAGATACTTCTTATATGATTCCTTCAGAAAAGGAAGCATTCCCGTTTATAATTGATCAAAAAGTTTATACTAAATTAAGTGATTTAGATAGTCAATATATCCTTATAAAAGACATTAATACTATTAATAAATTATTGATTCCAAAATACAAAAAGGAACTTATATCTATAAATAATAATTCTAACCTATTAAGTGATTATAGTTTTGTAAAAATAGCTGAAAGAAAAGTTAGAGATTTTAAAGTAACTTTCTTTTCGGCTCTCTACCATGGAGATGGGGATTTCATCACGACTTTTATTAATGTAACGAAAGAAAATTCTAGTAAAATTATAGATTCTAAAAAAGTTTGCGATTATTATTCTTACATGGGAGGAACAAAATTAGCTACTTTAATAATGGATAAAACAGGGAAATTAGAAATTACTACAACAATTGAAAAAAAGAAACCTAATATGGAAAATCTAAAAATTGATATGGATGGAAGAATTATTTCTTCGAAATAATTTATTTTCAAAATTTATATCAAATTCATCAATTTTCAGAATCTCTTATTATAAAGTAGTATATTCAACACGTAGATATCCTTAAAATCGTTTTTATACCTTATTTAAGCTTTATTTATTCTATTTTATAATATAGACAAGATCATCTTAGTTTCTCTAAAATAATTATAGGAGCACTTTTTAGCGACAATAAAACTTTTTAAGCAAAGTATTTTTAATGGACTCAATATTAAAACTTCTTTTTTAAAAATCAGGTTTAATAGTCAAAAATAGTTGGTAAAATAGCTGTTAGCTATTGTAAAATATGATATTTCGAAGAGTTTATTGAAATTCGTTTCAATAAACTTTTTTATTTATGAAAAACTCAAAAAAAAGCGATGTCCAACTTGTAAAAGTCTAGAAACTATAAAATGGGGAATTCAACAAAACAAACAACGATTTAAGTGTAAAAATTGTGGACAATTATTTACTAATATTAATAAATCAGTTTCAGATTCTAATAAAGAAATATGGTTCAAAAATTGGGTAATTGGCAAAGACACTTTTAATAAAATTTCACAAGAATCAGGATATGGAATAAGCACTTTACAACGTTATTTCTATAAGATGCTAAACAAATCTCCTGTCTTAGAGTTTAGTTCAACTGATGAGATATATTTAGTTCTTGATGGAACTTATTTTCCAAATGATATCTGTTTAGTTGTATATAGAAACTTTCATTTAAAGCTAACACAACTTTACAGAATAAGCAATGGAGAACATTTTGAGGAAATAGCCGAAGACTTAGAAAATCTATTAAAGCTTGGGATAACAATAAAAAGCATTACTTCTGATGGAGATAAATCTTCTATAAAAGCCATTAAAAAAGTTTGTCCAAAAGTACCCTTTCAAAGATGTTTAGTTCATATATCACGAATGTGTAGAATATGGCTTACAGCAAATCCAAAACATAAATCTGGTTTTGAACTGAAACAAATAGCTGTTAAAATTCATTATATAAACACCGAGTACAAAAAGCAATTATGGCTTATGGAACTCATAAAATAGGAAGAAACATATAGAGATTTCATTAATCAAAAATCATATAATCCCGAAACAGGAAGATATTGGTATACGCATAAAATGGTTAGAAGATCGTTTACGGTAATCAAAAAAGCATTGCCTAATATATTTTTGTATCTAAAAGATGAAAAAATACCCAATTCAACAAACTCATTGGAATCATTTTTCGGACACTTAAAAGGCAACTTGAATATTCATAGAGGATTAAGTTTAGCCAACAGAAAGAACTTTTTGAAATGGTATTTGTATTATAAAAACCAAATGTAAAAAGGTTTTATTTAGCCATGTTAAATTACCGATAATTAAAGAGGATAGACTGAAAATCTATCCTCTCAAACTATCGTATAATTATCAAACTTATTGCTAGTTGGTTGCTCCTCAGCAGAGCCAACGTCCTCTTCAATTTGATAGGGGTAATATAAGCATTAAATACTAAAAAATCACCAACTATTTTTGACCACATTACCAAAAATCACCATTTATTTTAGAAATAAAAAGGGTATCACACTATGGATACCCTTTTTTATTTTTATTAATTTTTAGAATCTATATTGAACTGCAAAGTTCCAAGTTCTTCCTGATCCAAAAAAGGCTGTATTAGCGCCATTGATTCCTTTAAAATTTGCTGGAAAAACACTTCCATAAGTTGAATTAGTACTGGTACATTTTGGTTATTTAAATAACTTCTTGTTGACTCTGTTATATAAAGTGTATCAAAAATGTTATTCATAGATAAACCAACGTTTACTAAATCTTCGTTATTAAGCTTGATCTTGTACTTTAAACTCGTATCAAATAACAAGAAAGAAGGTAATTTCAAGTCATTTACTGCATACGATTTTGGATACCAAACTGGATCATATTGTTCAGCTGGAGTATTACTATAAAAATTATCATGATATTTCCCTGTAAGGGTAAAAGATAATCTTCTAACAGGTTCTATCAACAATGAAAGACTACTCATCCACTCAGGTACACTTCCTATTCTGGTATCTTTTATATACAAATTTGTTGTTTGATTATTATCATATTCTGTATATTTTGCATCTTTTGTATACACTCCTTCTCCAAATGAATGACTACTATAAATTGTAAATCTATTAAAAGGTTTATATGTAAAATCTAGTTCAACTCCTGAATTTCTTTTGCTTAGATCATGTGTAAAACCAGTAACTCCATAACCTGTTTCAAATAATTGTTCTGTAGAATTGTCTAAATAATTCATATAGGCTATTAAGTTTAAATTGAAGTTTTTACTTAAAAAAGTATACCCTGCTTCAACTGACTCAAAGTTTTCATTCTTAAAACCATCTTTGATTTTGTTAGTTCCAAAATCAAAAACATAGTTTAGGATAGGTACTCTGGATACTAAACCAGCGTTAAACCAAATATTATTTTTACTATTTACATTCCAGTTAGCACCAAATTTTACATTGTAAGAATCTAAATTTACATGATTAGAAGATTCTGATAAATTAGTATTAAATATATCGTACGTTACTTTACTAAAATCATTTTCACTATATCCTCCTTGAAGTAGGAAGTTAAAATTCTTAAGATTTAACTGCAACTGTGAATAAGCGCCATAATACCATGTAATGTTTTCTTTATAATAATCTACTTTTATCGTTTTGATTGTTTTAAAAGGATTCCATAAATCATCTTTTAAAGAAAAAGTTTCTGTGGTATAGATTGATTTATTTTGTAATTGATCAACTAAATAACCATCTGCTCCAAATAAATCATTTAAATATTTAGTATGTCTAGAAACTGTTTTTCTTAAGTCGAGACCAACGTCTAACTTTAACTTAGATGTTAAGTTTGTTGAATAGTTAACTAAGCTTCCATATACTTGAGTTTTAGAAAAGTTTTCTGTTTGAGAAACGCCTGAATTTTTTGTATTAAATTCACTAGAGTTTAAGAATAACTTCTTTCCATTTATAACATAGGGCTCACGAAAATAGGTTACTGGCTGGTCATTCTTAATCAACACATTAGGCTTCAAACCTCTATTGTATGCTGCAATATAATTATAATCAATGGTATTATTAGAATCTAACAAATCACTAGATTCACCAAAAACGTCAGTTCCTGTATAATCTTTAAAAGAAGTATTTCCATAAACACCGTAGCCTTTTAAAGCCAATATATTATTGCTGTTTATTTTATATTGCCATTCCAAACTCAAAGTTGGTGTATGGCTAGCTTGATTATTTAAAGCTATATTTTTACCATTATAATTATTATAAGTAGTGTTATAGCTTGTATTTAGGCCTGAATTAGTGGCAATATCACTTATAGTAGATATTTTATTTCTAAAATCAACCCAACTTGGCGCTCCTAATAATTTAAGTGTAAATTTGTGCTTATCTGTTTTATATCCCATTCCTAAATAATAACCTGTGGCATTAAAGGCTGTACCGGAAAATACCCCGCACTAGAAGTATTTGATAATGATAAATTAAGACCAAATCCTTTGTCTACATTCCCTGTATTCAAATTCAAACTATATTTTCTGTAATCATTGTTTCCTGATTCAACTGATATATAGTTGTCGTATTTTGTAAAAGGGTCTCGCAATAAGAAGTTAACTGTACCTGCAACGGATGCGTTTACAAGTTTAGAAGAACCTAATCCTCTTTGAATTTGAATAGCATCTAAGGCATCACTTGCTGGAGCTATAAGCAACCAATTAACCTCACCACTTTCGAAGTCTCTTAAAGAGATACCATCTAATAAAGGTGTTATATTATTTTGATTATAGCCTCTAAGACGAAGTCTTGTTTTAGAGTAACTTCCTCCTAAACCAGTAGTGTACACTCCCCGGTAATAAAGAAGCTCTTTCTATGAAATCTTTATTACTATTATGATTAAATTCGGTACTTTCAAAGATTGTATTGGTGGCTGTTGGTGATTTTCTTAAAAACGCTAAGTCGACTAAAGCCGATTCTGTTTCTAGATTTTTCAATAAATCTTCTTCTAAATAAATAGTACCTACATCTAATTTATTTTGAGTAAACTCTATAAATTTATACGTGGTCTTATATCCGGTAGCTTTAATATTAGCTTTCCTGTCTTTTCTTTTGAGTTTAAGATAAAATTACCTGATTTATCTGTATGAACTTGATGAATATATTTCTTTTCGTCTGCACTGGCTAAAATCACTTTTACAGAAAAAAGATTGTCATCATTACCGTTTCTAATGTTACCAAAAACTTTAAATTGAGCAAAATTGGCTTGATTAAATACCATACTCAAGAAGAGTAGCAATTGCAGTTTTTTATTCATAGGTTTTTTTTTATAAGTGATAAGGGTTTAGTTAACAAGTTTGTGAGTTAAATAATTAACCAACTTTGCTTTGTTGGTATTTTTACAGTATAAAAATTTCTTTTTTGAGTTGGCTTCCAAATTTTTCAAAATAAAGGTTAAAAATTTATTTCCAATTGATAGTTCATATTTAGAATAATAAGATAATACTTTATCCGCTTCTATATTAGCTGATGCTAGTACTTGGTAGCGATCAAATTTTTTATCTAAACTGATTTGGTGATTTTCTAAATCTTCAATCTTAACAGGATTAAATTCTAATTCAATGGTACCGCCATTAAACAAAGCATAGGATGCCCAAGCTGATTGTCCTGTGAGATAAACATTTTTTTTATCTCTCATTTCATCGTTATAATAATACAACTGTTTAATATTTTCATTTAGTTTTAGAATTTCTAATTTTTTAGAATCATCATTTAGATATTCCAATTTTTGAAAATCACTATTGGGTATAACAGTTACCTTGAAACCATCTTTTTTTGTATAACTACAAAAAGTGGTTTGCGCTTCATTAATATTAATCAATGCTGCTTCGTCTTTGTCTTCTTTTTTTAGCAGCCCTTCAAAAATATATTCACAGCTCTTTTGATTAGTAAGAAAATCGATTTTTGAAATATTATTTATCAAAAGTTCTTTTTGAATATTGATCATTTCCACTTCAGAAAACAATTCTAAATCACTAATCAAAAATATTTTATCGGCCCCTACATTTTGTTCTAATTTTATTTTTTGAATGTTGGTATTTACTCCTGCTATTATTTTTTTTATCAGGCTCAAACGATCCCCATTAGGATCTGCCACAATTGGATCTGACCAAAAACTCTTAAGTTTAAACTCAGCGGCATCATCAGGCTTAGACTCTACAACAAGTACTTTTATTTCCTTATTATTAAATTCTAATCCGGCTATTTTTTTTTGAGCAAATCCGAAAAATGCTACTAAAAAAACAATAATTAAAAAAAAGTTTTTTTTGATCATAATAAAGACAAAAGGCTATCTAAAAATATTCAAAATCCGTTTTCATATTCAGTATAGTTAGTTTGTTTATATCTTGCTACTAAACGCAGATTTGAAAAAATGATTAATTAGATAATTCTTTTATTTGTTAATTACCATATTTTTTTTATCTTGTTAGATCTGTCCACTATGTAGGAAACTAACCATGCTGTTTGCCCTTGTTTAGCAAAGAATAATTTCTTTTCATTAATACTCGGAATATCCTCTAAGCAAACTAAAAGAAGAGCTGAACCTGCTATTAAATGTTTCTGAGAATACGTTTTTAAAACACGTTCTACTTCTTTATTTTTTTTAGCTAGTTCTTCAAATTTTTGAAAATTGTTCTTTACTATAGCATCATAATTTATTACATCTTCTAAAGTAAAGCTATTAAAATTATCTTTTGCTTCATTACCGTTATAAAGTGTATAAAAAGCCCATACAGCACCACCTGACATGTACACATTTTGTTTTTCCAAAGCTTGGGGTTTAGAATTGTACATGGCTTTTATTTGTTCTCTTAACATAGGAGTTAGTCCAAACAATTTTTCATTATATTCCCCTATACTTTCATTTTTGGCTTTCTTTTTAACAGTTTCTGTTAATGTGATACTTCCATAATCAAATGAAAGAGGAAAGAAAACAAAATTATCATTATTAAAGGTGTCTACATATCCTCCTTTTGTATTTCCTCCTCCAATATCTAAAACGGTTGAGTTTAAATAATTAATGGGAGGAATACATCCTTTTAGGAGCATTTTCCCTTCCGCTTGAGCATCTATAAAGTCAAGTTCTTTATTTGTTAATTTTTTAACTGCATCAACTAATTCTTTCGTATTAGATGCCATTGCTACACCAGAAGATCCTACTATAAAAATATTCTGTTCTGTAACTTTAAATTCATTTTTAACTCTTAAATAACTTCTATAAACTACTTCTGAAGCTATTTTAATATCTTCAGCTGCCAATTTACCATCAATCGCTATCCCTCGTGCAATACCTACATTTTCGGTCCAAAAGGATTTGATTTCATAACTTCCCTTTTTGATATTATCGACATCAAGGACTGAAATTTTAATTCCTTTACTTCCTATTTCAATTCCTCCAAAAAGGCTATCATCAAGAGATGCTGATGCAAATTGTGCAAAAACAAGTGATAGCAGTAAAAATATTTTTTTAACTTTCATAGTAAAAACATTATGCTGTTGTGTGTATTAAAAACAGTACGCAATTTACGCGTCTTTATTCAAAAAATCATGTAGAAAAAAACTACAAGATGTACAGTATGAGAAAGCAATAATTTTTAAAACGAAATTATTACTTTAACTATTTAATTAAACTTTCATTATTTCTGCTTCTTTAACAGCATAAAGTTCATCTACTTTTTTGATATAAGCATCTGTTAATTTTTGAACATTATCTTCTGCTGTTTTACAAGCATCTTCTGAGGTTCCTTCTTTTTCTAACTTTTTAATATCACTATTCGCTTCTTTACGAGCGTTTCGAACGCCAATTTTAGCATCTTCTGCTTCTGACTTTGCTTGTTTTGCTAATTCACGACGACGTTCTTCTGTTAAAGGAGGAACTGATATAATGATATTATCGCCATTATTCATAGGATTAAATCCAATATTTGCAATCATAATGGCTCTTTCTATAGGCTGAAGCATATTTTTTTCCCAAGGCGTTACGGTTATAGTACGCGCATCAGGAATATTAATATTTGCAACCTGAGAAAGAGGTGTTTGAGAACCATAATAATCTACGAAAACCCCTCCTAACATTTGCGGAGAAGCTTTTCCTGCTCTAATATTTAAAAACTCTTTTTCTAAGTGTGTCAAAGAACCTTCCATGGATTCTTTTGTACTATCTAATATAAAATTAATTTCTTCGGTCATACCTTTAATGAGTTTAGAGTTCAAATTTATTCAAAAAATGAATCAAAAATACTAAATATTAACAACGGTTCCTACATTTTCTCCTTCGCATATTTTTAACAAATTACCTTCTTTATTCATATCAAATACAATTATCGGCAATTTATTTTCTTGACTTAAAGTAAATGCTGTGGTATCCATTACATTTAATCCTTTGGCTAACACATCATTAAAGGAAATGTAATCAAATTTTACTGCATCAGGATTTTTTTCTGGATCTGCATTGTATACACCATCTACTCTAGTTCCTTTTAATATAACATCTGCATCTACTTCTATCCCTCTCAAAACAGCGGCTGTATCGGTTGTAAAATAGGGATTTCCTGTACCTGCACCAAAGATTACAATTCGTCCTTTTTCAAGATGTCTTACCGCTCTTCTTTTGATATAAGGTTCTGCTATTGCTTCTATCTTTAAGGCTGTTTGCAAACGGGTTAACATCCCCTTTTCTTCCAAAGCGCTTTGTAATGCCATACCGTTTATAACAGTAGCTAACATTCCCATATAATCTCCTTGTACTCTATCCATACCATTACTAGCACCAGCAACACCTCTGAAGATGTTTCCTCCTCCTATAACGATAGCAATTTCTACACCTAGGTCATGTATTTTTTTATTTCCTCAGCGTATTCCGCTAATCTTTTTGGTTCTATTCCATATTGGCGTTCACCCATCAAGGCTTCTCCACTTAATTTTAAGAGTATTCTTTTATATTTCATTACGCGTTAATTTGCTATGCAAATATAAAAATTAAATCTTTATTTCGTAATTTCGTAAGTAAAGCAATTTTATTTCAGAAACCAGAAAGAGTTTTTTTATTTTTTTATGACAAAAATCAGTTTTTGTATTTTTTTCGCCGTAACTTTACTGGTGTAAATAAGCAAATTTGGATTAAATATGGATTTAGAAATTAAAAAGCCATTACCTCTAAATGAGGAGGTCATTTGGGACACTACTAAAACTATTATGAGTAAAACAGACATCTATGGAACTATCGAATACGTTAATGAGGTATTTGTTGAGGTTTCTGGTTATCAAGAGTACGAATTAGTAGGACAGCCTCACAATATTCTTAGACACCCCGACATGCCTCAAATCATTTTTAAAGTTCTGTGGGAAAACATAAAAAAGGGGCAAAAATTTCACGGAATTATCAAAAATCTTTCAAAGTCAGGTCGTTATTATTGGGTGATAACAGATTTTGATTATGTGGTAGATGAAAACGCGAACATCACTAAATATATTGCCAGAAGAAAAGCTGTACCTAATGAAGTAATCAAAAAAGTAGAGGATTTATACACAAAGCTACTACAAATTGAAAAAGTACGAGGAATTGACGGAAGTGAAAAATTTTTAACAGGATACTTGGAAGAATTGGGTATGAGCTATGTTCAGCTAATAACTAAATTTATGGTAGACGAAACGAATGAAGAAGAAGAAAAGAAAGAATTAGAAGTAGCAAAAACAAATGATGATTTAGAGCATGTTCGTAGTGGATTTTTCTCTAAATTTTTTGCAACGAAACTTAACCTATTCTAATTTTTTATGGAATTTTTAAAAAGAAATCGAATACATTTTAACTTAGAAATAAAGATAATTGCCTTAATCACATTAATTAACCGAATGGGAGCCGTAGTGGTTCCCTTTTTATCAAAATATCTTAACGAAACACTTGGATTTACCTATTCTCAAATAGGTTGGATAATGGTTTGTTTTGGCATTGGCTCTTTAGTTGGAACATTTACTAGTGGTCGTTTATCAGACATCGTAGGATCCTACAAAGTAATGATTTTTAGCCTTTTTACAAGTGGTCTCATTTTTTTCCTTCTTAAATATGTAAAAACCTTTGAAACCATTTGCATTACCGTCTTTTTACTAACCACAATTGCGGACATGTATCGTCCAGCAATGATGTTAACCGTTAACAGCTATGTAAGTAAAGACATAAAATTACAATCGCTCTCTTTAATTCGATCTGCTTCAAATTTAGGTTTAGTTTTTGGCCCTGTAATTGGCGGATTAATTATATCTTACTGGAATTATAATGTCCTTTTTGGGTAGATGGAATAACGTGTCTTTTGGCTATTTCTATTTTTTTCTTACTCGTAAAAGAACGCAAAGTTCCGTTTGATCTAAATCTAGCTAAAACTAATTTAGACAGATTAGCTCCAATTAAAGATATTCCTTTTGTATTAAACTGGATTATTGCCATGATTACAGGTTATTTATTTTTTCAAATTTTTACCATTTTACCTTTATTTCAGAAAAATTCTTTCCATTTAAAAGATGTTACAACGGGAATGCTTTTTGGATTTAGCGGTGTAGTTTTTATACTATTTGAAGTACGTTTAATCAATAAAATGCAGATAAAAAAAATAAATGAAACTTTGGCAATTGCAATTGGATTAGCACTCTTTTCCTTAGGCTACTTTTTCTTATACTCTATACATAACAGTTGGGTTTTATGGATTTTTATGGCACTTATGACTTTTGGAAATATGCTTACTTTTTCCTACGCAAGCGGTCTTGTATTAAAAAGGAGTCATAAAAATCATGAAGGAATATTTATGTCTGTATTTCAAATGAGTTATGGATTTGCCCATGTATTAAGTTCTAAAACAGGCTTATCTATTGTTCAATATCTTAGCTATGAAGCTAATTGGTTAATAAATTCTATAATAGCTATTATAGGAATTGGATTAACCTATCTTCTCTATTTAACTTTAAAAAGGAACAGGTTTCTTTAAAAGAAAAAAATAGCCAAACAATTGTTTAGCTAAATTATATACCATGTGATTGTAGAAGTCCTAAAAAGAAATTCATTATAAAAACATTTTAATGACTCATTCTGTTTTAGGACTTCTTTTCTTTATAAACTAATACTTTTCTTGTATTTATTTAGCAATGCCTTCGTCATAGTTAAATTAGCTTCTGAAGCATCTACTACAAGATAAATCAAAAACTCATGATTATTTGAAACATCAATAACGTGATATTGAGAAGTTAACGAAATCGTTATATCTTGAATTTGTTGATTTTGTTTTAGTGCATGAATACCGTTTAGTTTAGCACGAACCATTTCTAAAATATAATTAGAATCAAGATCTATATTATAATCCTTTAAAACGGATTTTGAATGATAAATAATACCTTTGTAAATATCAAGAATACTAACAGCTATAAAGCCCGGCAAGTTTTTAGCAATAGATTCACCAAATTCTGTAAGTAGATCAGCCATTTTAAATTATTTTTTTGGGTAGCAAATGTAAGGAATATGATTTTTTTGGAGACTAAGTTTTGATTCATTTTTCAGGAATCTTCTCCAAGATATTTTTTTATGAGATAATGACTAAGATATATTAAGGGTGTCAATAAAACAGCTACACTTAATTTAAAGGTATATCCTGTTAAAGCGGAAGATATGAAAGTTTGAAAATTTATTTTTCCCCGGTAACCAAAATGCGATTCCTAAAACAACAAAAGAATCTACTAATTGAGATATCACCGTAGAACCTGTGGCTCGCAACCAAATTTTAGTATCCCCTGTTTTTTGTTTTACAAAATGAAAAATACTTACATCTATTAATTGGGAAAAAATAAAAGCTATAACACTTCCTATAATAATCCACATACTTTGTCCAAATACTGCAATAAATTGAGCATCATCAACAGGGCTAATTCCTTTGGCAGAAGGTATAGATATAGCTAAAAAAAGCAGTAAAAATGCGTAAACAATAAGTCCCGCAGTTATATAAGAAAGCTTACGAACTCCTTTTTCTCCAAAATACTCATTAATCAAATCTGTTGTTAAAAAAACAATAGGCCAAGGAAGTATCCCAATACTCATTACAAATGGGCCTATCTGAATTAGCTTTCCTCCTATTAATTCTGCCACTATAGCATTTGTAATAAATATACCTGCTAAAACAGTAAACAGTACTTGTTTTCGATTTTTAAACATATAATCTTAAATCTATTCTTTTTAGGTCAAACAAAAAATTTGGCAGTTTTAAAACTACCAAATTTTTTTTACTTTTTTTGAGTATTCTGCCACGTAAGAAACCAACCAAGCTATATGTCCTTGTTTTGCAAAGTATAGTTTTTTTCATCAATATTAGGTATTGCTTCAAGAGCTACAATTAAAATATTACTCCCTGATATTAAGTGTTTTTGCGAATATGTTTTTAAAACGCGATCTATTTCTGGATCTTTTTTTGCTAAATCTTCAAATTTTTTAAAGTTATTCTTTAAAATTGCATCGTAATTAATTACGTCTTCTAATTTAAATTCATTAAAATTTTCTTTTGCTATACCATTATAAAGCGTATAAAAGGCCCACACAGAACCTCCTGAAAGATAGATATTAGGCTTATCCAAGGCATTTTTACCTGAATTATACATAGCTCTTACCTGATCTCTTAATTCAGGCAAGTAACCGAATGCTTTTTCGGTAAAATCAGAAAGTGAATTTGATTTTGTTCTTTTATTTACAGCCTCTGTAAGAGTTATAGTTCCATAATTGAGATTAATAGGAAAAAACACAAAATTTTCATTATTAAGAACATCTATATATCCTCCTTTTGTATTACCTCCTCCAATATCTAAAACCATAGATGTCGCATAGTTTTCCGCCGGAATTAACCCTCTCATCAACATTTTACCTTCATTATTGGCCGTAATAAACTCTAAGTCCTTGTTGATAGCATTCTTTATTTTTTCTGTCAATTCATTCGTGTTCTTTGCTTGAGCAACTCCAGAAGATCCTACTACAAAAATATTTTCTACAGGTACATGAAATTCATTTTTTATTTTTAAAAAATCTGCTACTACAACTTCTACAGCTTTCAAAATATCCTCATTAAGCAAATTTCCGTCTATAGAAATACCTTTTGCTACACCTATATTATCAGTCCAAAAGGATTTTATTTCATAATCTCCTTTTTTAATGTTATCAACATATATAACCGATACCTTTACTCCTTTACCTCCAATTTCAATTCCTCCATAAAGATTTTTACTTTGTGCTGTAGACAAAGTAATACTGGCAAACAAAAGAAAATGTGTAATTAACTTTTTAATTTTCATACTGTCAAATTTCATCCTCAATTTTAAGCAAATTTAAATACAAAAGCAAAAATAAAAGTAGAAATATTTCTATA
Organism: Flavobacterium davisii; assembly: GCF_019565505.1. Taxonomy (GTDB): domain Bacteria; phylum Bacteroidota; class Bacteroidia; order Flavobacteriales; family Flavobacteriaceae; genus Flavobacterium; species Flavobacterium davisii. Next base: position 2,326,089 of record NZ_CP067378.1, on the reverse strand, counting down.
GTTTTTATAGGATTTTACACCATTTCCTTTTTAAATTTGTCTAATATTTAAAACTTAACTTGTATATGAATTCAATTTTAAAAGACTTCAAAACTTTACCAAGAGAAGTTTGGTTTTTTTTCTTCATGATATTAATTAACAGAATGGGGGCTATGGTTGTTCCTTTCATGTCTAAATATCTATATGATGATCTAAAATTTGGCTACGCAGAAATAGGAACCATCATGATGTGCTTTGGTGCTGGTTCTATAGTTGGTACTTTTCTAGTAGGGAAAATCTCTAAAAACATTAGTAGTTATAAGCTAATGACTTACAGCATGTTTTTTAATGGCGTAATTTTATTTAGCTTACAATTTGTAAAAGGCTTCTATCCTTTATGCTTCACCGTTTTTATATTAAATGTTGTAGCTGATATGTTTAGACCTTCGATGATGGCTACTCTAAAAGACTTTGTTAAAAAGAAGATAGAATTAAAGCCTTTTCTTTAATGAGAACCGCCTCTAATTTTGGCTTTATAATATCTCCTATCATTGCAGGTATATCAATTGCTACTGTTGGCTACTATTTACTTTTTTATATTGATGGTATATCATCTATCGTAGCAGTGGTGTTCTTTATAACTTTTGTAAAAGAAAAGAAATTGCTACACCAATTGACTTTCTCTAATTTGAATGAAGAAAAATTTGTTTTTCTAAAAGACAAATTACTATTAATACACTGTTTGATCACCATTATTACAGGTATCATATTTTTTCAAATATTTTCTGTATTACCATTGTATTATAGTGATGTCTTAAAATTATCTACAACATTCAACACTTACACATTGGTTTTTTATGGATTAGTTTTATTTTTCTTAGAAGTTGCCGTTGTATCATACATTAAAAAGAAAGAAATAAAAACCTTAAATGCCATTTTATACGGTTTACTTTCGATGTGTTTAGGGTATTTTATTTTAGTTGCTTTACAACAAACAATAGGAGTATTTCTTGCATTATCCTTCATAAGCTTTGGTGTTATGCTTACTTTTCCTTTTGCTGCTGATTTTGTACTTGAACGTTCTTATAAAAAAATGGAAGCTAAATTCCTTTCTTATTTTCAAATGTGTTACGGAATAGCACAATTTTTAAGTGCCAAATTAAGTCTATTCATAATTCACCGACTAGGATATAACATTAATTTTATTTTAAATATTTTTTTAGGCATAACAGGAGTATTACTTTCTTATATATTGATTAATCTAGTAACAAAAGAAATAAAAGATAAAAAAGCAGCTATTCTAAACTCCTTTTTTAAGTAATTAAAAGCTTTAAACGAGAACCATTATGCTTGGAAAAGTTCATGAAATAGGAATTCAAGAATTTGACAAGGTCGAAAGTATTATTTTAAGATCAGGGCTTGTTTTAGACGAATTTCTAGGAGGAAGTAATGGTTCTTTGCCTTTACTCCAATATAAATTAGAACGAAATCAGTGTAAAATTTATACTTACGAAGTAAATAGGCAAGTTTATGGGTTTATACTATTACTAAACAAAAGAAGTATTATTTCAAAATTGGCATACGATTGGCATATTGCTTATTTGTATGTTGATGAAAACATGAGAAGAATAAAAATAGGCGAATCATTATTAGATCGTGCTATACAGTTTGCGTCATCAACTAAAGCTAATGAATTATCATTATACACAACTAAAGATAACCTTTCTGCTATAAAATTATATAAGAAAAAAGGGTTTTTAGAAAGTAACTTTTTAGCCAATTACCTTACTTTTAAACTATTTTTAAACGATCACAGGTAAGAATTTTATATTTTAGGTTTATGTTTATTCAAAAGCTAATCAGATTCTAAAAACTTTTTAAAGTCACCTAAAAAGGTGACTTTTTTATATAAATATTTTCTATATTTGATTTAAACGGTAACCTTCTTTTCATGAAACACTTTATCTTCTTTATATTACTTGTAATTACAGCTTCTTCTTGTGGCCCTAAGAGGCTCAAATGTGGACCAAAGCGTTGTGAAACGAACTACTTTAATAACAATTTGAATGAAAAAAATACAATTACTACTTATAACACTCCTCACATTTAACTTATCTGCTCAAGAAAAGAAACGGGATATAAAAGATGTAGAAGTAGAAACTTCATGTGGACTATGTCAATTTGGAACGAAAGATAAAAATTGTACCTTATCTATACGTTATCAAAATAAGGTATACAATGTTATTGGCACCACTATAGATGACCATGGAGATGCACATGCAAACGACGGATTTTGTAATACTATAAGAAAAGCTAAAGTTTCAGGAACATTAAAAGAAGGTATTTTTTTAGTACAAAAATTTAATTTAGTTCCTACAAATCAATAAATCATTTTTTTAAAAACTAAAAGTACAATCTATATTTAAATATTACTTTTTTTCAGAACTTTGCAAACCTTTTGGATAATTCCCAAAAAAGATATGTTTTTAGTGATGAAAAAGAAGATTGAAATTTTAGCTCCTGCAAAAGATTTAACTACAGGTATTGCTGCCATAAATGCTGGTGCTGATGCAGTATATGTAGGCGCGCCACAGTTTGGAGCTCGTTCTAGCGCACACAATTCTATTGAAGATGTAGCTGCCCCGGGTTCAGTATGCACACCTTTATAATGTTCAAGTTTTTGTAGTAATCAATACTATTATTTATGACGGTGAATTAGAAACCTGTCGCCAATTAATTTGGAAATTATACGAAATAGGGGTCGACGCTCTTATTGTTCAAGACATGGGAGTATTAGAACTAGACTTACCTCCTATCCCTCTACATGCGAGTACACAAGCTAATAATCGCGATCCTAAAAAAATTAAATTCTTAGCAGACGCAGGTATTCAACGAGTAGTATTAGCTCGCGAATTAAATTTACACCAGATTAAAGAAATAAGCCAAGCAACTGATGTTGAATTAGAATTTTTGTAACGGGTGCTTTATGTGTTTCGTTTAGTGGAAATTGTTACATGAGTGTAGCAAATGGCGAACGTTCAGCCAATAGAGGATCTTGCGCGCAAAACTGCCGACTACCTTATAACCTAATTGATGGACATGGCGAAACATTAATCCGTAATAGCCATTTATTATCCATAAAAGATTTTGATGTAACGGACCAAATACCCCATTTAATAGAAGCTGGAATTTGCTCTTTTAAAATTGAGGGTCGATTAAAAGATGTTGTATATGTTAAAAATAATGTATCTTTTTTACGAAAAAAATTAGACACATTTTTAGCTCAAAATAACGACAAATACACAAAAGCTTCTTCTGGAAGTTGCACTTATACTTTTGATTCCGAACTGACCCGCACCTTCAACCGCGGTTATACAGATTATTTTGTAAACGAAAGACATCAATCTATTGGTTCTTGGGACAGCCCTAAATCAAAAGGGCAGTATATCGGCAAATTAATCAAAACTGTTGGTAATTCTTATGTCATTGAAAATGGAGAATTACTAAACAATGGGGATGGACTCTGCTATATTAATGAAGATAAAATAGCTGAAGGTATTTATGTAAACAAAGCCGAAAATGGTTTTGTATACCCTAACGTATTAAAGGAAATAATGCCCGGTACTGAAATTTATCGTAATAATGACGCTGCTTTTATTAAATTAGTGGAAAGAGAAGACAGTGCGATAAGAAAAATAAGCACCTCATTATTATTGAAAGAAAACGAACATGGTTTTGAATTAATTGCTACGGATGAAGATGGTAATACAAGTACAGTACAATTAATACACCCTAAGGAAAAAACTAAAAATGGCGAATCTATAGCCGAAAACTTTAAAGTAAATTTAGCTAAAACAGGATTTACTCCTTATACCGCTGATGAAATAACCATTTCTTTTTCAGACAACTGGTTTCTCCCTATTTCTAAAATTAATGAAATGCGTAGAAATGTATATGAACAATTATCCGAAATTCGTTTACAAAACTACAATAGAAAAGAGTTTCAATTAGAAAAAACCTCGCATCCTTATCCTGAAACTAAACTGGATTTTACTTACAACGTAGCCAATAAAACCGCTCGTAAATTTTACGAACGTCATGGGGTTACCGAAATAGAAAAAGCATTTGAATTACAATGGGATCCGGAAAATCACGTGTAATGACTACTAAATATTGTATTAAGTACGAATTGGAACGCTGTCCAAAATACCATCGCGAAAATATGGATCAAAAACTAAAAGAACCTTTAGTATTAAAGCAAGGTGAATTAGAGTATAAGTTAAAATTTAACTGCAAACCTTGTGAAATGGAAATTTGGGAAAAAGATGCCGAATTTGAAATTGAAGAAGATCATTTTCATTAATACATAAAAAATCCAAAAGGTCTTAATCTAATCATTTTTAAAAAAAGAAATTAGATTATGCGCCCTCTCCTTTCGTGGGAGTGACAAACAAAACGTTGATCGTTTAGGAATAAATTATTCGGCGCTCTTGTCATCCCACGCCCAATGTCATTAAGTTAAGGAATTTTAGTTCAAAATTCACTTTGTTATATCGATGATTTTAAAAAGATTATGTCATTTCTTCTTACATCGAAATGAAAAACCAGACGATTAACTTAATGACATTGATCATGGTTCTAGGAAGGATCACATACAGTGAGTAACATTATACTTTAACCCTGATTACGTCTTAGAAATTTTCAAAAACATATTTTATTGATTGTTAGTACTATATAAATTACGAACTAGAATTACCAAATAAATAAATCATTTTATTTCAATAAATTATAAAATTTATTTTTTCTAATGCGTAATCTGGGTTTAAAGGTTTTATCCCTTCACTCCGCTCGAGTTATCCCTTTGTCAACTCGAGCCAAGTAATGAAACAGGTGTAAAAAAATCTTTTTTTTTGCTTTTTATCTATTTGCCTAACGAAAAATTTTTAAAACTAGACACATCTATTATATCTTCTGTATCTGCATCATAAGTAATTTCTACTTGATCACCTACCCGTGTAATAGGTAATTGGTTAGATAGTTGTGAAGAACCTATAAATATTTTGTTTTCACCTTGTATCGTAAAATAGTAAAAACTATTCCCATTTTTCACATCATTTTGTATACGCGTTATTTCTGCTTTTATTCTTTTTTTATTTGTACCTGCTTCTAGTTTTATACTATCACCAGACATATTATACGCATTTTTATAAGCCATTAGAGTTTCCCGCATAGTATTTCCTACCCCAACAATTGTATAATCATGTATAGAAACCATAGCAAACATTTTTACCAAGCCACCTCTATCTTTTAACGTCATAACATAAGTTGGTATATTGTTAATATTATATGGAATAGGCAATGAAGCATTATATCCTTTTTCTTGTACTTTTCCTTGAGCTGAATTTTGTGCAGCAAATTCAGTTGCTCCACTTTGCTTATAAAACGTAGCTTGTTTAGTACGCGTATCGACTAATACAAATCCTACAGATGATTCGTCCTTTCCTACTGAGGTTAAACCTGTATACCAATAGGATTTATTATCTTTTCCATACACTAAACTCATATCTTCTGTTATTTTTAGTTTATCTGCATTAGAAAAATTCCAATACCCATGCACTAAATCTCCCCAATCATTTAATTGATCTTCAATAAAATTGATAGGTTGAATACGATCTACCCATTGGGGTGTTGTTGCTATAGTATATTCTTTTATAGTTCCTGTTTGTGCATCTACTACTAATACACCTGTAGCATCATTTCCTTTAAACCCTATTTTCTTATCGTATTTAGTAACTACCCAAAATGGTCTTCCTGTATCATCTACTTCAAATGTAAAATCTGTTAATCCAATAGTGTTGTATCCATTAAAATAAATATGTCTACGAATTTCATCCCCTAAATAAGCACTTGGTTGATATTTTATCTTTATGGTGTTTCCTTTATTAGTTTGCACTAATTTTACATCGCGTTCATTTGTTGCAGAAACCATTACATAACCCGCTGTCCCTTCTCTATTATTTAACCATTTAAAAAAACCAGAATGTAGCAAAGGGGCTACCCAATACAATTTATTATTAACTTTTTGAATGTAAAACTCACCTAAATGCACTTGACTACCTAAAGCAGGTTGGGAGCCTAATATTTTTTCACCTAATAGATAGGCTAGATCTTCATCTACTACCCGTACTTCATTTAACGAAATAGGTGCTATATGCTTAGAAATTTGATCTCCATTAGCTACTTTACCTATCAATTCTTGATATTTTTTAGTTTGTATCAAACGAGAACTAAAAATAGGCAGCACTAGTATATATACTAATAATATCCCTATGGCATATAATCCCACTTTTGAAGGTAGACTTACTATTTTTACTTGTTTTCCATCACGAGAAATTTGGAATTTGATAGAAAGAATACCCCATGCAAAAACTAAAAGTAAAAGTAAAAGCGGTAGTTCTACAAAGCCATAATTGAGTACAGGTAAATTCAAATAAGTCAGAAAAAAACCTAATACAACTAGGATACATCCTTTAAATATATAATTCATAATATAAATGTTTGATGAGTGGTTAGACGCTATTCATTGATAAAAGTTACAAAAGTCGTTTCCCAAATAATTTTATGTATTTTTGTCCAAAATTCTGTTCAACAATTCTACTTTTAACTATAAAAAATATTTTTAATGAAAGCATATATTTTTCCAGGTCAAGGAGCACAATTTACCGGAATGGGTAAGGATTTATACGAATCATCAGAATTAGCTAAAACATTATTTGAACAAGCAAATACTATTCTAGGTTTTCGTATTACAGACATCATGTTTGAAGGCACTGCCGAAGAATTAAAAGAAACAAAAGTAACACAGCCTGCTGTTTTTTTACATTCTGTTATTTCTGCCAAGGTTTTAGAGATAGAACCGGACATGGTCGCAGGACATTCTTTAGGTGAATTTTCGGCTTTAGTTGCAAATGGTGCTTTATCATTTGAGGATGGTTTAAAGTTAGTTTCACAACGTGCTTTGGCTATGCAAGAGGCTTGTGAAATGGTTCCTTCTACAATGGCTGCAGTTTTAAACCTAGACGATGCAGTAGTAGAAGCCATTTGTGCTTCTATAGATGGCGTAGTAGTAGCAGCTAATTACAACTGTCCAGGACAGTTGGTTATTTCAGGCGAGTTAAAAGCTGTAGAAATAGCTTGTGAAAAAATGAAAGAAGCAGGTGCTAAAAGAGCCTTAATTTTACCTGTTGGAGGTGCTTTTCACTCTCCTATGATGGAACCTGCAAGAGAAAAATTAGCCGCTGCTATTGAAAGTACTTCTTTTAACATACCTTCATGTCCCGTATATCAAAATGTAACGGCTAATGCCGTAAGCGATCCTGCTGAAATTAAAAATAATTTAATTGCGCAATTAACGGGGGCTGTAAAATGGACTCAATCTGTCAACCAAATGATTACAGATGGTGCAACTAGTTTTACCGAAGTTGGCCCCGGTAAAGTGCTTGTTGGTTTAGTAAACAAAATTAATAAAGAGGTAGCTACTATTTCTGCTTAATCTTATAGAACTATCACGCTAAAGGTAAAAATTTAGCGTGATAGTAATGTTTCATTATTTTACAAAAATTTCTTTCAATTGTCCGATGATGTTTCCGCTTCCTGAAATGGTGATTTCTCCAATTTTATCGGCAATTTTTTCTACGTATTCCATCTCTTTCAATTTCCAAAGCATTTCGTTTTCTTCCATCAATTTGGCGGTATTCAACATACTTCTCATAGAAGCAGTTTCCTCACGTCTCATAATGGTGTTGGCTTGTGCTTTTTTTTCGGCAACCAAAACTTGGTTCATGATTTCTTTCATATCGCCCGGCAAAATCACGTCACGAATACCTGCATCAAAAACTGCTACGCCCAATGCCGTAACCTTGGTTTGTGTTTCTGCTAATATGGCTTGACCGATTTCATCTTTTTTAGTCAATAATTCATCCAAGGTATAACCGCCCACATAAGCACGCAATGCCAATTGCAACAAGATGTACAACTGTTTTTCATAGTCTTTATTTTCGGTCAACGCTTTTTGAATATCGGTAACTTGATATTTTGCAAAAAAGTTGATTCTCAAATTGGCTTTATCTTTCGTCAACAGTTCTTGGCCTGAAATTTCCATTTGTTGTTGACGCAAATCTGCGGTTTTTACTTCCAAAGTAGTCCCGTTATTCCAAAAATTATAGGTGCCTGCCTCCAAAACTTGAGTCAATTTACCATTAACAAACAACAAACCTTTTTCATAATTCAAAACATCAAATTTTTGAACAAAAGCTTTCATTTTTGGATGTTCCAATAGTTTTTTGTCTCTATTTTCAATGATTTCGGTTTGATTCAAATCAATCGTTTTAAAATCATATTGTGTAAATCCTTTCCAAAAAGCGTATTTTCCAGCAGTTAAGACTTCTTTGAAATTATCATTTACATATTGCAAAACAATTTCGTTGTCTTTAACCGTAATCACATCCAATAAAGTGGCCAACTCTTCATTTTTCAATAAAATGTCCAAATGTGTTGGAGCTACAAATTCAAGCGTCATATTGTAGGTTATAAATTGGTACTGGTAAACGCCTTTCCAAAAGGCATATTTTCCTTTTTTAATACCGTTTTGAAATTCTTATTTACAAATTGCAATACCACATGGTAATCAGCAACCTCAACTACTTCCAACATTTGAGCTAAGGTTTCATTTTTCAACAAAACATCCAATTCCAAATCGGTTTCAAAGGGTGTACGCATATCAAAATAACGTACTTCTAATTGTGTTCCAATCAAGAAGTGCTTACCTTCTGTCAAGACTTTTGTCAATTTCTTATTCTTAAAAACCAAACCAACTTGAAAGGTTTCTATGGTAATTCTTTGTATCATATTTTTCAATTTTTAGTGTATCTTTTTAAAAAATGTTCGAACGAAATCGCTTTATCCAAAGCGGAAATGAGTTGTTTTACTTTACAGATTGAAAAGGTTTCAAATTCTGTTTAGCGTTCATTTTTATTTAAAATTGAAGCTATCAAATCCAAAAGCAAAGCAATCTTCTAGTAAAAGCGAACCTAAATCAGGCTTTCTCAAAAGTGCTTGCTGATTCATTACACTGACGTATCAACTAAATAAGTCGCAAGCTTGTTCCGTTCTGAACATTTTTTTGTACTGGTGAATCTTTTTTAAGAGAGATTCCACTCTTTCAAAAAAACTACAGTGAAAGTGTAGCGCTCTAACCAACTGAGCTAACGCAACGTATTGCGTATCGGACTCGAACCGATGCGTTTGATTACAGAATCCCTAATTCTGTGCGTTTACCAATTTCGCCATTCTTCAACTCAATGAGGAAGTAGGATTCGAACCTACAAAATCAGTATTTTAAGGTAAATACTAAACCCATCAAATCAAGTTGCATAGTAAGTTGTAACACGCCTCACGCGTAACCCTTACCACATTAGTGTTATACAGAAACACCCAACTGGACTTGTTTGATATTTTTATAAATTAATGAACTTGTTTTCGTTGTACAAAGATTCAAAACTAACTACGCAATTAATTTACGTAGTTAATAAATTAAACTTTAAACGTCATAAATTCTTCTTTAATAACACTGATTATCAAAACATTTAAACGCTTGTTGATTGCTTTTTGACTTTCTTTGTCTAAAGATTCCAAAACAGTTTCATGCTCTTTTTTAAAATCGATCATGATGTCTTGGCTCATCCAACCCGTAAGTTTACCTATGCGTTTGGGGTGAAATTCACCTTCTTTGCTCAACACATTGTACAAACGGTTTTCAGTAGTAAACAATTTGATTAAACCCAGATTACGCGTTAGAGATTTTCAAAAAACATATTTTATTGATTGTTAGTACTATATAAAATTACGAACTAGAATTACCAAATAAATAAATCCTTTTATTTCAATAAATTATAAAATTTATTTTTCTAATGCGTAATCTGGGTTTAATAATATTGTACATTTTCTATCATGGGCAACTACATAGCAACCATCATAACATCCTCTTTCTCCAGACATTCCTAAATCCATTTCATTTGGGCGTGATAAAAAAGAGGTCAACATAAAGAAGACTATCAATAAGAAAGAAATGCTAACCATAGCGGTTAGGTCAACTCTTGGTTTTAAGTTTTTTGATTTACGTGTAAGGGGTTTTCTTCCGAAGGTATGTCTGGTTTCGCTCATGGTGCTAATTGTTGGTTTATAAAATACACCAAGAATTAGCACCATTTTTTAAAGAAAACCAAAAATTAGGCATACAATTCTTTTCTCATGGCTATAAGTGTCTTTTCAACAGTAAGATAATGAGGTGTTTCCATAAGTGTGGCTTGGTTGTAAGTTTTTTCAATAATTTCCAAAAGATGTTCGGCTTTATCCATCAAAACCGCATAATCCAAATCGCCTGTTTTGATTTTTAAGAGTTCGTCACGGTTGGTCACACGGATATTTAATGTGCCTGTTTGCGCAATTTGCAATGCCGACTGTAATAGACGAACCGTGTGCATCATATTTTTACTGTCGTAATTTTTACCGTGCAACTGATTCAATTTATAACGCTCCTCATTTCGTTTTGCAATCCAATCCCAATAGTCTTTATAATCTTTGCAATACTGAGAATAGGCATCCTGATTGCAATATAAATAACCTACTTCTTTTTCCCCTTTGGGAATAGAAGACAAAGACGCTTCGTTGGACTTTTCATTTTTGATAATTCCTTTATAGCCTAGTGTAAATTTGCTATCATAAAATAGGGCGTACATCCCCCGAGAATGTGGCAGGTTAATCAAACCGCATTGTTCTTGTGTGTAAGCATTTTGATGCAACCATTGTGGTAGCGTAATCGTTTTATAGCCTTGCAACACATAACAAAAATCCAAAAGTGATTTTCGTTCTTTCTCCATCGGATTCACAATTTTCTTATTGAGTCCCCTTGCTTTTTTGATTTGCGTCATGGCATAGCCCGCAAAAGTATCTTTACACAATTTGGATAAGAAATCTTCTAATCGCAACTGTTCCATAATAGGATGCTTGTATAAAATACAATCTGCTGGCGTGGCTAGGATTTCTAGAATGTTGGGATTGTTTTTAAGCAATAGCTCCACAAAACGCCCTAATTCGTAGTAGACTATATCGTTGGTTTCGTTACTAATTTGCGGAATATACTCCAACCCATAAAACTGCTCTTTGGGTAAATAATACACGCCTTTTATATCCGTATCGGATGTTGGGGTGTCCAGCCCAAAGGACTTGCTACCCGAGATTACTTCAAAAAGGATTAGGTTATTAGATTTAAGGTCTTGGATGGTCATTAATTTTTTAAGTATTATTCAGATAGTTTTTTTACTTCTTAAATTATTTCAATCAATCAATCAATCAATCAATCTTTAGATTAAATATTACTCCAATTTTTAGAATTATTATCAAAAACTACATCAACCTTACCATCAATTGATAATGATATGATTGTTTTTATTCCAATGTTTACAAAATCCTTATTATTATTTATAAGTTTTTGTTTATAATCAAATCCTAAATTTTCTATTTGCTCCTTTGTTATCATAATTTTACTTTTTTACTAAATCATCAATAATTACCCAATCTGCATTTTTATATTTTTCTAAATCATCTTTAACATTTTCTTCTAATACTGCAAAACATAATAAGTGTGTTGGACGAGAAAAACCAACATACATCATTTTCAATGCTTCAATTCCTGTTGGAGTTTCACAACTTTGCTTTTGTTTAAATAGTGGGATAGTTTTTTTCTCTTGTTTTTTTATTGATTTATTTTTGCTCGCTTCCTTTAACTTTAAAGTTTCATAAACAGGTGTTTTATAGGTAGTTTCAACATACATTGTTGCACAATTGGTTTGACCTTTTACAGAATGAACAGTAGTTACTTCAATACCTAAATCATCTTCAACAATCTTTTTATTCTTAATTTTCATTTCATCAACATATTCAAAAATAAAAAACTGTGTTTTAGGATTAAGTTCTAAATCGAACCAATCTTTAAATTCGTTCTCAATGAAATCTTTTACAGAGTTAAATATTTTTCTATAATTTTTCTTTGAAACTAAATCAAAACACCAACCAAATAATTTATCTTTAAACGTATCATAAACTTCATTATCTGAATGATTTTTAATGTATTCTATTAAATCGCTTTTAGTAAAAAATCGTTCTACACTTTTACCTCTAATCTTCTTTGGTATTTTCTTGTCTTCAAATCTTAATATTGCAATAAAAGCATTCAGTATTGATTTTCTAACTGCTTCTAAAGTTTCTTTTTCCTGATTAAAAAGTTGAAGATATTTACTCAATGAATCGAAATCTTCTTTTTTTGCTTTACTTAATTTATTGTATCCAAAAATTGTATGAAGAGATAAATTGCCATCTCCTTCATTTGTTCTTTCCCCTGTCCAACCTATAATTTTAAAACCTTTTTTCCTTTCTTCGATATTATGAAGATTATGATTTTTTATTATCTCTTCAAATTTAATTTTTAATTGTTCTTTGGTTTCTTTGGTAAATAAAACTAAATGAGGATGAATTTCTTTTTCATTATTTGATAGTTTTCTTTCACCAATAACTATAAATTTTTTATCTTCATTTCTGTGAGTAAAGTGATTCACTAAATCTGCATTTTTGGCACTTAAGCGGTTTGAACCATTTAAGTAAATACTATTTCTTGGTTTCCAATCACATTCGTCTTTAACTTTGTTATAGATAGATTGATTTGGGTCGCCTATCCTTTGCATTATTGTTTTTGAGTTTCCTTTATTAAATACATCATCAATAATCTCAATTTGATATTCTTCTAAATCTTGCATCTCATCAATAAAAACATATTTAAAACGATGCTGAAGTTGCTCTTTTACTTTTGAAAAATTAAACAAATACCATTTTGCCAATGTAAAAGAATCTTTATATGAGAGAATACCATTGCTAAACAAATTTTCTTTCCAATTCTCAATTTCTAAATAATGGTCTTTTGCTGTCCCATCAAACTTAAATAATGTTGTGTTCTTCTCTCCGTATAATATTTTTCTATTTATTAAATCGAATTTTAAATAAAAAATAAAATCAATTGTATTTTCATTTTTCTCTTTTGTAGTAATGTTTGTCCTATTATGATTTGCTTTGCCATATAAAAGATTCTTAAGTTTTTGAGAAACATCTTCTTCTTTTTTCCATTGAAGTTTATTATAAAAAAAATCAGCTACTTCTTTCTTATATATTTCATCATCATTTTTAGCTATGTAGGAATTATATTTTATAAAATTTGCAGGATTAGCTAAAAACTTATTTACAAAGCTTTGTATTGTTCCTATAAAGTTTGGATATTCAAATAAATTAGGGCAATGTTTTTTTAATTCATTTTCAATTTCATCAACTGTTGAATTAGTATGAGCTAATACTAAAATTCCTGAACCATCTTTAAATGGGAGTTGTTTAGATAAACAATAAAGTTTTGCCATTAAAGCAGTTGTTTTTCCACTACCGGAACAGCTAACAAATCGCAAGTTTCAAGATTTTTAATAAATGGAATTCGTTGTAATTTATCAAATTCATTTCCTTTTATAAAAATTTGTTCCGCTTCTTTTATATGTTTATCCTCGATTTCAATTTTCATTACAAGCGTGTTTTATTGCATCTACTAAATATTTTAAATATTTGTCTTTTTCAATTCCTTCTTTAGTAATTAAAGTATCTTCTTCAATCTTTTTTGCGAGTATAGATGCCACTGCAACCTTATCAATTGAACTATGTCCTTTATCTTTTCTTAATTTTGAAATAAATTTTCCTTCTTCAAATTTTCCTTCTTTAAATTCATCTGTTAAACAATGTACATTAGTTACAGATTCTTTAAATAACTTATTTAAGATATTGGATTTATACAAACACCATTCTAAAGTCCAGTCAGTAGTATAACTCAATAATACATTTGTGTCTTTAAAATCTTCTTCATATTTTTTCAGTGTAGTTTCCTTTTTTTCTTTCTTCACTTCACAAAATGAATCATCTTTTTTTTCAGGTCTATTATCTAAATCAGTTATTATTGCTATAGGAATATCTAAAATTTCTTCTTGATTTTGTCTTAAAAATATTTTAGCAAATCTTAAATAAGCAGTAGAACCAACATTGACAATAGAAATTTCTTTTTCAGTTAAATCATAACCCAATCTTTTTGCTAAAATCGGTAATAATATTTCTTCTGACCAACCTTCAACTAAAATGATACCTTTTGCAAAGAATAAATTAGCTTTAGTTACATCGAGAAAACGTTCTAAAAATGTATAATCATCTTTTGATAGTTTAGTGTATTTATCAATTTTTGATTTTTCATTTTCTTGATTAGGTTCTTCACCTAATGGAAATGCTTTATTGCTATTACAAAGTATTAAATTGTGGAGTTTTACTTTTGATGCTAAATTCGGACTATGCGTAGATAATATAAATTGAACTTCCGTTTCTTTTTGAAGCGCTTCAATAATTTTCATCTGAGCTTGTGGATGTAAATGTGCTTCTAATTCCTCAATCATGCACAGTTTTAAACCATTCCAATTTTCTTTCTTTAAGTGTAATAATTCGGCTGCCATGTACAAACGATTCATTGTGCCTAAACCTAGATTCTGTTGATTTAAAACACCAAGAGAAATTTTTTCTAAAATACTTTTAATATCGCTCTCTCCAAGAGATATATTTGAAGTTTTGCTTTTATCTGTAAATGAAACTAAAAAGTCATCAATAATTTTTTTTAACTTTTCATTTCCATCTGTTTTAAACCATGTCTCAATCTTTTTATTTAATTTTTTAAATTCTAACTCAAATTGATGTTCCTCTATTTTTGTTTTCTTTTTAAAAAATTCGTGTTCTTTGAGTATTTGAGATAACCTTGAATTCTTTTTTGCAGTTAAATCATTATCTGCATCTCTCAATGCTTTTAAATATGTAGTTTTTAAATACTCTCTTGCTTCAGCATTTAGAGGATAACCCGTTTCATCCATACCGGCTTTTACATCAGTTACTTGAATTCTGTCCTGCTTTATTTCAACTTGATATATCAATCTTAAAATAGGTTTAGCTTCTTCTCCAATTCCCTCCCAGCCAAGCCATTCAATAAAATTTTTAGCTTCATTTGGTTTTATATCTTTAAACTCAATTTCAATCCTTAATTTATCAGAATCTTGATAAAAATCAGACTCCTCAACTTTAATCCATTCATAAGCATGAGTTTTCAGAACTAATTTAATTGCATCTATAATTGCAGTTTTACCAGAATCATTTTCTCCAATTAAAACGTTTAATCCTTTATTAAAAGGAACTATTAAATCTGGTTTATCCAAATTGAAAGAACCATCCGAACCATATTTTCTAAAATTCCAAAGTTTTAATTCTGATAAATACATAAATTATTATTTTATTAAACTCCTAAAAATCCCATCCAACTCCACACTCATCTTCT
Source organism: Flavobacterium davisii (assembly GCF_019565505.1). Lineage (GTDB taxonomy): Bacteria > Bacteroidota > Bacteroidia > Flavobacteriales > Flavobacteriaceae > Flavobacterium > Flavobacterium davisii. The sequence continues at coordinate 2,310,605 of NZ_CP067378.1, read as the reverse complement.
TTCCTGCACTTAACTTACTAGCATTTTCCATATTAAAGTGTACCGTTTCCATCAAAAAATCAGTAATCAAAACCTCCTTAGGATGCAAATAGCCTTCGGCTTGGTTGGCTTTTATGTCGAGTAACTCCCTAATTTTGTCTTGTATAACAGGTGGTACCATAGGTAGTAAGTCGGTAAACAGTACGGGCGGAAAGCTATTGTTTTCCACTATCCATTTACCAGCTAGTGCCGTGCGCAAGGCATAAAAATAGCTTTTCAGTTTTACGTGGTCTTGGTTACAGGCATCCATGAAATTACGGGTGGTGCTCAAATAATGATGCAGGGTGGCAATGGGCGAAAAACAGTCGGTTGCCAATGCTCTTAAAGGGGCAATGGCTTGGGTGTTTTCATAATATACCACAGGGCTATACAACCATTCGAGCAAAGCTACATTGCTTTTGGCTAATAGCTTTAGGGTTTTACGTAAGTCCCAACCGCTACCGTCAAGGTTTTCGGTGGTCATAAATTCGATGGTGTCGGGTTGTTCCCAAAGCGAAAGATAATAATTCAGCTCGTGTTTGTAAATAAAACGGATGTCGTAATCGCTATCGGGTGAGGCAAATCCCCACGCGCGACTGCCTGATTCTACGGCATAGAGGATTTCTACCCCTTTTTCCAGTTCTATTGCTTTTAGTTTGTTTAGTATGTTGGTTTGCATGTTTCTCAAATTTACTAAATTAATACTATAAACCCACGTAAAATTACGTGAGTTATTAACAATTAATATTTTGCGTATCATTCTTATTTAAAACAAGATCAATCCTCTCTACTCCCATCATCCGCCATTCGAACCATTTTTGGAGTAAATTTTGCAACGACATCAACTAATTCTTTTTGTGATTCCATAACTAAATTGATATCCTTATAAGCCATTGGAGCTTCATCCAAACCTGCGCCAATAAGCGTCACTCCGTGATCTTGTAAAATGGATACCATATCATTCTTAGTAATATTCTTTATTGCTTGTGTTCTGCTCATTTGACGACCAGCGCCGTGTGAAGCTGAATTTATAGCTACTTCTTCTCCTTTTCCTCTCACTAAAAAACCCGGTGCGGTCATACTTCTCGGTATAATCCCCATCACACCTTTTCCTGCTGGGGTTGCTCCTTTTCGGTGTACAATAACCTCTTCTCCCTTATACGATTCTTTCCAAGCAAAATTATGATGATTTTCAACTTTTGCTAATATAGTTGCTCCCAAAGCTTTTTGAATTTTGTTATGAATAATTTCATGACAAGCCGAAGCGTAATCGCCAGCTAAATTCATTGCTATCCAATATTCTTGACCTAAATCCGAGTTTAAATCTAAGTATGCTAAATTTTGAGCTTCATGAGGCAACTTACATACTTGTTTTGCTAATTTAGTGTAATGCCCGGCTATTGTTGCACCAAAACCTCTAGAACCTGAGTGCGTTAATAAGGCAACATATTTCCCTTTTGGGATATTTAAAAAGATGTCCTCTTTTTCAAACTCCATTATCCCAAACTCAACAAAATGGTTTCCGCCTCCAGAAGTTCCTAATTGTGACCATGCTTTATCTTTAAGGTTGCTTAGAAATAGATTTTCATTAAAAGCTTTGTTCTGTAAAACGAAATGATCACTTTTATACTGACCGTGATAACCGTGTCCAGCTCCAAATTTTGAATTGGAAATCAATTCTTTCTTAAATCTTGCCTCATTTTCATAATAATAGAACTCCGAAATATCATAAACAGATAACGCCATTCTACAACCTATATCCACACCAACTCCATAAGGGATTATGGCATTTTTTGTTGCCAAAACACCACCAATAGGCAAGCCATATCCTTGATGAGCGTCTGGCATTAATGCACCCGCAACTGTAACAGGAAGTTTCATCGCAATTTCCATCTGTTTTTTCGCTCCTTCTTCTATATGATTTTCACCAAAAAGTACAAATGAATTTGGATCCTGAATAAGGTTAATGAAATCTTCGGGTTTCGTATTAGTCTGCTCTATTAATGCCGATGCCAACTTGCTGAAATTGTTATCGTCTAAAAAGTCTTCAGGGTTTCCTAAAACTTTTTTATAATGCTCCATCATCTGTTCACGAGTAAATCCCAAACGTTTTTTATTTATTTTCAAAGCTAAACCTAAAACAGGTCCCGATTGGTATCCCATCGCAATTAAATCATTTCCATTTATCTGTCTATTTTCCATAATCAAATCTCTTTCATATTGATGAACAAAGATTTAAAACAAACTACGCAATTATTTTACGTAGAAAAATATTCTTTTTATTTTTGAGCAAAACTATTCTGATGAATATCCAGAACCTATTTCTAGAAACCCTTTCTAAACTTGGCATCAGTCAAGCAGAAATTAATATAAAATGGGAATTATTACATAAAAATTATGCTAAAAAAAATCGCTACTATCATAATTGGATACATATTGAAGCCATGATTAAAAGTTGGTCAACACACAAAAAACAATTAGAAAATCCAGTTGAAGTGCTATTAGCGATATATTATCACGATGTTATTTATGTGAGCACCAAAAAGGACAATGAGTTAAAAAGTGCAGGATTAGCTTGCAAAGAATTAAAAGATGTTGAAGGCATTGATTTAAACATCATATACAATCTTATTTTATGTACGCAGACACACAAAGCTACGACCAACGATGCAAAGTGGCTCGTTGATTTTGATTTGCAAATATTAGGGAAAGATTGGGGAATTTATGAGAAGTATTGTAAACAAATTAGAAAAGAATACCGAATCTATCCCAACTTTATGTATAATCCAGGACGAAAAAAGGCATTAGAACATTTCTTAAAAAACGAATACATCTTTCAAACAAAAATTTTCAGAGATACATACGAATCCATAGCTAGAGAAAATATTAAAAAGGAAATTGAATGTCTTCTTAGATGATTAAAAGAATTAGAAAAAATCAAGAGCCATTGGGCAAAAGGCAATAGACATTATTAAAACTTGAATTTATTATTCTCATAAATTTTTGAAATCCTAAACTATTAAACTAAATAAATAATGGCTCAAAATAAAAATGCTTTAATCCGATATAAAACCATAGATAAATGTTTACAAAACAAATACCGTACATGGACATTAGAGGATTTGATAGAAGCGTGTTCAGTTGCTTTATATGAATATGAAGGCAAAGAGAATCCTGTCAGTAAACGTACCATTCAATTAGACATTCAAATGATGCGTAGCGAAAAACTAGGCTATAATGCGCCTATTGAGGTCTATGAAAAAAATATTACCGCTATGCGGATGAGGACTTCACAATTACGGATATTCCGCTTACAGAAACGGATATTAATGTATTAACGGAAACGGTTTCTATGTTGAAACAATTTAAAGATTTTTCTTTGTTTAATGATGTTTCCGATATTTTACATCGATTGGAAGATAAAATCTATGCGGAAAAAACACATACACAACCCATCATTCATTTAGATAAAAATGAGAATTTGAAAGGGTTGCATTTTTTAGATGAGATCTATCAAGCTATAATTAAAAAAGTAGTACTTGTAATTACTTATAAATCATTCAAATCTAGAGAAGAGCAAACATTTAATTTTCATCCTTTTATTTTAAAGGAATTTAATAACAGATGGTTTGTTGTGGGAAAGAAAAAAGAGACGCAACCTATAAGTAATCTTGCATTAGACCGAATCATAAAAATTGATTATGATTTCAATACCCCAGTACTAGAACATAATTTCAATGCCGAAAAATATTACAAAAATGTGGTGGGGGTAACTACTAATGAGCGAGTACAACCTAAGGTAATCCAACTAAAAATAGATGCCTATAATGCACCTTATATTATTACCAAACCGATTCATAACACCCAACGTATAATACAACAGAATGACGATGGGAGTATTATTGTTAATTTATTTTTAATTGAAAATTTTGAATTAGAACGGATCATTTTGGGTTTTGGAGCCAGTATTGAGGTTTTAAAACCAGAACGTTTACGACACCGAATGCAGTTTGTTCTTGAAAAAGCGCTTAGAAATTATTCGTCTATCTTGGAATAATTTTTTTATTAGTAGGTAGTCTGTTTTTACGCATTGTTTTCTTTTTTGATAAGAGAACATGAGTATGGTCTTTTACCTTCAATACTTTAAACCCAGATTCCGCATTAGAAAAAATAAATTTTATAACTTACTGAAGAAGGGTTTATTTTTTTGATAATTCTAGTTCGTAATTTTATATAGTACTAAAAATCAATAAAATATGTTTTTTTTTTTAAAATCTCTAACGCGTAATCAGGGTTAAAATAATTTCACTATCACTAACACGTCTTCTTTATGGTCAATTCTTTGTAAAATATCATCTATTAAACAAAAAATTAATATAATTATGTCTTTACTAAGCATCGGTTTTGTTTATTGGTTCGCAAAACAAATTTACTTAACCTTTGCTTTTCTTTTTTTCCCTTTTAAACTAGCAACTTGAATTAATTATATTAAATATCAGTATTACAAACAATATACTTTTTCTCATCTTACTGTACATTTGATTTTACAATTTTCCAGTGCCAGTGCCAAGTAGTTACTTTTGTATTAGCAGGAAATCCTGCCGAAGTACTTGCGTAGGACATAATATTTGTCGTTTTGAATTTAGTATAAACAAATTTCTGATTTTTATTGGTTATGGTTCCATCTTTATGAGTATGAAATAATCCTAACCCGTGAAGGCCTTCGTGATTTAGTGTATAATCATTTCTAATTTTAAATAAACATACATTTTTTTTTGCCTATATCTTGCACCTGACCCAATGTTCCTGAATAACCACCGCCCGGGAATACGACCATATCATAAGGCAATTCTGCAAAGCAAAAAACAATAAAATGATTTGCATATCTGCTATTACCTGTTAGGGCAAGAAATTTAGTTTTTAAATAAGTAAACATTTCTTTGCCTGTATAATCCTCATTTAACCCTCCATCAGTGGTATTTGTGTGTAATCCTGCTGCTGCTCTTACTGGATCATTAACGGCTTTTTCATAAATAAATCTACCATAAGTTTTAGCTCCTGTAGTTGGGTTTGTGGTAATGGTAAATTTGGAATCAGTAGTTAAATCAAATTCGTTAATTCCAATAGAGTTTGAATAGTCCTCAAATTTACCAAAGATTAAAAATTGATATAATGCATTTTGCAAATTAATATTTTCATTCGGATTAAATCGACCAGTAACTGCAATACCATTAATATTTGTTCTTACTTGCACAAAAACAAACTTTTGTTCTTTAATATTTTTCACTGCATTTTGTCCAGTTGTATTCTTATTAGGCAATACAATAATCTTGCCAGCAAGTTTACGAGCAAAAAGTTGTTCGGCTGTGGGTCTAGCTAGTGTACCTTTAGGGTAAACAAAAACTTTTATTTCTTGTTTTGTTGTAAATCCTTCAATGCATTTTATTTTTATAGTGTCAGCAGTGGCTTCACGTTTTGCTCCCAAAGCTTTGTCACTTATTAGTACAGGGTTTGCATCACTTCCGTCTAGCCCATTTATTTCAAAATAGCGTTTGTCAAAAACTATTCTTATTTGGTCTGGTGCATCTGTACCGCCTACTTCTACTAGTGTGCGGAGTTCTGCTTCAAAAGGAGGTTTTGGCATCCCAACAGGGACAGTTGTTGCGTCACTATAAGGTTTTGGGAATAAGTTTAAATAAGGAACAAAATAATCTTTTGTAAACGGCGCAGTTGCTGGTTTAGGAATAATATCGATAGGTATTTTATTGTATTCTTTCTCTAAGGACTTAAATGCTTCGTCTTTAGATTCATATTCAGTATTTGTGTCTCTGTGTGGAGCTTTGCCGTTGGGGCTTCATAACCATTTTCTAGACAATCGTAATATTTAGCTTCTGTTGTTAAACCATTATCATCTACACGCAACCAGTCAAAACCAAATTGTCCTGTATAACTACCATCTTGCTTTGTTCTAAATTCAACAATACATTCAGTAGTTATTTTGCTAATTGTAGGAGCGGTTCTTGGATTCCTGTATGTAATTCCTTTTCCTGCAGTTATATTAACACTTCCTTCTAAAGAAGTTAAAGTAATAGATCCTTTAGAATGAATATTGTATTCACCACCAACAATTTCTGTAATTTTTCCTCCAACAATTCTAGTTCTACTCATTATTAATGTTGTTTAGATTTTTCAGTTGAATTTATTTGAACTTCTTGGTCAGAATGTTTATTTAAATTTTTTGTACTTATTAAATCCATTCCTTTACCTGAGCTAACAGAGGTTTTACCGCTTTTAGTTTCACTATGCACATCTCCTTCAATAATTTCCGTTAACTTTCCTGTTACCATGGTCATCATATCCATTGCAACGGTAGTGTTTTTCATGGTACCAATGGTTTCCGTTTGATTCGCACCTACAGAGTTGGTTTTGTTCATTCCTACTGAGGTTGTCATTATTACTACTAATATTGATGATTTATTAGATATCTTTAAATAAACTTATTATTAAAATTATGATAAACCCTGATTACGCGTTAGAGATTTTTAAAAAACATATTTTATTGATTGTTAGTACTATATAAAATTACGAACTAGAATTATCAAATAAATAAACCATTCTATTTCAGTAAGTTATAAAATTTATTTTTTCTAATGCGTAATCTGGGATAAAAATAAAATATGCAAATGATAGAAAAATATACTTTCTGTTTTCTTTGTTTTTACTTAGAAAGGTTATGATTAAATCTATAATTAAAATAAAAAGTCCTAATGGAATTGCTATGAAAATAGTTGGTAAAATTTTAGGTGAGCCTAAACAAGATCTACTGTTTTCTATGAAAAAAATTCCATATAGTAAAAATGAAAATATAATTACACTAATATAGGCTATTCGTTTTAGAAAAAAATTATTCATCTTCATTTGTTTTTTCTAAATAAATATTACCTATATCAATTGTGTCATTAGTTTTAGCTTCATTTTTTACGAATTTTTTTGAATCTATTGTTGTTTTTTTATACCCCTTTTTTGTGATATAAATTAAAGAAGATAGTTTACTAATTCTTCTTTTAGCTTGTAAATCATTTTTTAGTATAATTTTAGGTAAAATAAATAGTCCTTTTTTATCTGTTTTAATATTAGTTGGACTCAAAATGTCTAATGAATCATATTTTATTGAAACATCATTTACAGGTAAGTTTTTTTCTGAATACACATAACCTTTTACTGGTTTTCTATAAACTATTAAGTTTTTTTGTGAACAGGAAAATAGTATTATAACCAAGAATATTGAATATTTCATTTTATTTTAATTTTTGATAACCAAATTAAGCTTAACAGATCTTCTTTTGCTACTATAGTTCTTGAAATATCATAATATTGGCTATAATACTTCATAAGATCGATTTCTCCTGTTGCAGGCAAAACTAAACCCAAATCACTTTGTGTCACAATTGTCGAACTACCTTTGTGGCTTTTTGAATATTTATATCCTCCATAAGTCAAAATAATTTCATGACCTATTTCATGTGCTGCTGTTTCTTTAAATTCAATATCTTCATTTAAATCATCTCTGTATCTCCATTTTTTTCTTTAAATGGTTCAAATTCGTACCAATCAAAATAATACATATAACCAACATTATAGCAAATTGCTTGTCTTGAAATAAGATTTCTTACTGCCGTCATAGGGTCTTTTTTGAAGCCTAAGAAAAGTCTATTTACCTTTGGTTTGGTTTTTAAAAAATCTTTCCCGATCTAAATATAGTGTATCGCTGAAACCTTCCCTAAAAAGAATATATAAGCTTTCTTTAAACCACCTCCGCTTAAAAGATTGATTGTGTCTATTTCTGAGTTTTTTTGTATGATTATTATTTCATCTGGACTTTCTTTTAGTTTCTTCAAAACAAAATATCCTTTTGAATCAGTATAACTAAAATGAGCTCGATTGCCTACATCAACTATCTTAGCATTTCTTATAGGTTCTTTTTATTGTAAATATAACCAGAGTACTCTTTTTTTTCAGCTTGGCTACAACTTAATAAAGCCAATAGAAAAGGAATAATATATACTACTTTTTTCATTGTATCTTAATTTTTGTTAACCACAATAGCCCCAAAACATCTTTTTCTTCTGCTACAATTCTTTAGAAATCGTAATCTAAAAAATTTCCATTGGTATTTCATATTTCACTGACCAATAAATACTGTATCGATTTCTTTTTCTAAAAAAATATATTTTAATTTTTGTAGACCTCCACTATACATAAGTTTAATTGTGTCTTTTTTTTGTTTATTTACTAAATCATATATGACAATTAAATCATTAATTTGGTTCATTTGTACTCTTTCTAACTCAAAATATCCATCGTTATTTGTATATCCAAAATTATTTGTTGAAGCTTCTGTAATTTTTGCATTTACCAATGGTTTGTTTTTATGAAGATAAATAAAACCCCTGTATTTTTTATTGTAATTTGTACATGAAATCAATAAAAATATCGAACAAAAAATTAATTTACCTTTCATTTTATTTTAAATTTTGTTAACCATATTAGCCCTAAAACATCCTTTTCCTCTGCAACAATTCTTTCAAAATCATAATCAAGAAAGTAAATATAGGATGACTTATTATTAATTTTTACTTTATTGTTATAATATTTCATCAAATCAATTTCTCCGGATAATGGATAAACAAATCCTCCCTCAGAGACAGGCTTGGTATCAGAATACCCTGAACTTCCTTTGTGTTGGTAAGAATGGTCTGCACTGGCTCCACTACCTTCAGCATAGGCTCTTATAATAGTATGACCAATTTCATGTGCAGATGTGTATGAATAATCTAAATCTACCTTAGATTTTCCATTTTTATATAATAGTTTATCACTCACATAAGTCCAAGCTTCTTTTTGTAAAACATCCGATTCGAAAGTATATACATTATTTAAATGACCAACATTGTAGTATATAGATTCACTTAATGGTACAAAAGGAATGTATTGGGCAGCATTTGCAAAGAAAGACTTAACACCTGTAACTTTACCAGGATTATTAGAACGTAACCAATTATAGTTAGTATTATAAACCAAATTCACATCATCCATTGCTCGACTTTCAGTATTTCTAGTATGTACATAAACTTCAAATGATTCTCCATTTATCTTCACATCTTTTGCTACAGTATGATTTTTATTTCTTTCCCAGTGATAATTTAAACCATCCAATGCTAATTTCTCTAAATCTACAAAACTTCTTGTTCTTTGTTTAATAATAGGTTTGGTTGGTTGAATTACATTTGCAGGTATATTGTCCCAAGGACATTTTGTCACAGTATGTGTATTATCACGCATTCCTTTTAGTACTTGTTTACAATCAAGTCCATTAGCTCCTCCATCTTTCAAATCTACACGCAATGTAACATCTATACGTTTTGTTTTTTTAAATTTAGAATTTCTTGCGATGATAAATTATTTATTGATACGTTTCATATAGAATACTTTTCCATTGAAACAATATGGATCTGGTTTACATCCATAATCCTTTAAAGTATCCGATTTAAACCCTTTTTTTTGAATTAAAACATTACCACATTCTGTAAAAGAAAACTTTCCATTTTTATCTGTATAAGTTCTATTTGAATTATTATTCAAGTCAATTACTAAAACTCCTTCAAGAGGTTTTTCTTCTTTTTCATCAAATATATAGGCGTAATTTTTACAACCTATAAATAATATACCAATAAATAATATAACAAATAATTTTTTCATCCTTTTATAATAATTTTAGTTAACCAAATTAAGCTCAAAGAATCTCTTTCCGAGGCAACAATCAAATTATAATCATAATGTGATTGACTAGGATCATCTTTAAAATAATACATTAAATTAATTTCTGAATTATTTCTTTGTTTTATATAACTCTGATTGCCTGTTGGATTTTGTAATATGGTTGAAGAGTTCATCGTGAGTGAAAGAATAAATTTTACCACCGTATTTTCTCAAAATTGTATGTCCTAATTTATGAGCTGATGTGTATTTAAAATCATTGTCAACTTTATCGGCTATAATATCAAAGTATCTCCATTTTGAACTTATGTTATACCAATTTGAAACATCACAAAAAGAACTAATTTCTTGGTTTTTTGGATAAGAAAATTGTATCATAAACCTTTAATTCATTAATAAAACTAGCTCTGGTTTTTTCCTGCAAAGAATCAGTTAAATAATTTCTATGTTTTAATATAATATCATAAAATTTAGGATCATTTCCACTTTCAAAATCTAACAAATGGGAATTTTTAATAGCTTTTAAATAAAACATTCCTAAAGTATCTGTAATTGATTCAGTAATTATTTGCCCATCGTTATAAGTAATAATTTTTACATTACTAATTGGTTTCTTTGTAATTTTATCATAAACAAATCCTTTTATTTCAGGGCGTTCTAATTTAACAGAGCATCCCACAATAAAAAACATACACAATATTAATATTCTCATATTCTTCATATTATTTTATTTTAATTTTCGAAAGCCATAATAAGCATAAAACATCTTTCTCTTCGGCTACCACTCTTTTAAAATCTTTCCAATAAGGTTCATTATTGAAATATTTCATAAGATCTATTTCTCCACTTGAAGGATAATTAACTCCTCCTTCTGAAATAGGCTTAGTTTCGGATAAAGTGGAGCTCCCTTTATGCTTGTATGAATAAAAACTATCACTTGCGTATGACTTTAAAATTTCATGTCCAATCTCATGTGCTGATGTATAAGAAAAATCATCATCAATATCATTAAAGTTCCCCATCCAATACCATCGTTGACTACCCTCCATATATCCGACATTATATACTATCCTTTCAAACATTACCTGTCCAAAAAATGATTTTACACTAGTTGCAGAGCCTCGGATTCATAGAACGCACCCATTCATTGTTTGTATTATAAACCAAATTCACATCATCCATTGCCTTATCAGTTGTATTGATTGTATTTATATAAACCTCAAAAGACTCTCCATTTATCTTTACATCTTTTGCCACAGCGTGGTTTTTATTTCTTCCCCAATGGTAATTTAAACCATCTATTGCTAATTTTTCTAAATCTGCAAAACTTCTTGTTCTTTGTTTAATAATAGGTTTGGTTGGTTGAATTACATTTGCAGGTATATTGTCCCAAGGACATTTTGTCACAATATGTGTATTATCACGCATTCCTTTTAGTACTTGTTTACAATCTAATCCGTTTGCGCCTCCATCTTTCAAATCTACACGCAAAGTAACATCGATGCGTTTTGTTTTTTTATCTATTTTAACATCTACCCAATCAACTTCTTTGCGGGTAGTTTCAAACTCAACTTCTTGTACTTTTGTCGTGCCTCCTTTTTTAGCAGTAATTTTGGCTTTTAATTTTTTGCCATCAAACCAAGTACTGTCGTATATTTCATCATTGTTAAAACCATCCCAAAAAATACAATAATTACCTATGTGTGTTAAATCAGGATATAAGTAATCATCCATTAATTTTTGAATATCAAATGTTTTAATGGGTTTTATTGAGTCTAATGAAGGGGTTTTTGCTTTTAATTTTGAAAAAAGTTTTGGCGTTTTTTGAGCAGTTATAACAATAGGAGCTAAGTTAGTGACTTGATAAATTTGTTCTCCATTTTCGTTGAATATTTGAAAGTTTAGAGAATCTAAATTGGTCATTTTTAAGGAATAATCAAAAATAAAAAAACGATTCTCATAATTGTTTTCAAAGTCAAGTATGCCTAGTGGTACAAAAGTGTTTTGTTTTTTATTTAAAGATAATGAAACATCAAAATTTTCGCTGTCATTTTTAAAAACTTCCGGTTGTTCATAACTAATACCTGTTTCATCACCTTTTAGATTGATGGTTTTGTTAGAATTAATTATGATATTCCCTTTAGCATAGTGATTTATGCCTTCTTTTGCTGTAACAATGAGTTTGCCTCCTATAATTGATTTGTAAGTCATGATTAGTGTTGTTTAGATTTTTCAGCACTATTTAATTTTACCCCTTTTTTAGAATGTTTGTTAACTTCTCCTTCTGATGAGTAAGTGATACTGTTTTGACTATTTACGTCATATTTTTTATCGATCTGTATTTCTTTATCTCCTTCAATTACTTCCGTCAACTTTCCTGTTACCATGGTCATCATATCCATTGCAACGGTAGTGTTTTTCATGGCACCAATGGTTTCATTTTTATTCATTCCTGCACTTTCAGATATATTCATTCCAACGGAGGTTGTCATGTTTTTACCCACGTTAATAATCATATCTTCGCCTGCGGTAAAGATCATGTTTTTTGGCGCATTTACATTAATATTCCCATGTCCGTCCATCGTCCAAGTGTTGCCGCTAGGATCCTCTATAAAAACAGAGCCTTGGGCATCGTTTAGAATAATTTTAGTTCCACTACGGGTATGAATGGCTTTTACATCATTCCCGCTAGTATGATACCCACTGGTTGCGGCACCGTTATAATGAGTACCTAATACAAAAGGTTTTTCGGCGTTGCCACTTTCAAAACCAACCAGTACTTCCTCGCCTATTTCGGGGATAAAATGAAAGCCTTTGCCTGCTCCTGAGTGGGGTTGTATTAACCTAATCCAAGGGGTTTTTTGGTTTTTTCTTTCTTGCCATGGAAATTGTACCCGTACACGTCCCATGCCCATAGGGTCGTTGTTGTCTACTACTCGTGCGGTTTGTTCTTCACAATTAGGATAAGCACTGTCGTCAAAATAAGGAGGTGTCCACAAATCGGGTATGGCTACAAATTCGTTGTAGTACTGGTTACCATCATGAAAGTGTTTGATTTCTATGATCCGATAGGTTTCCATCGGTTTGTCGTTAATATCAATTAGCTTGGTTAGATCGCCTTGTTTGAGTTGGGGATCTTTACTTTTGCCTTTTACCATCATAAGGCTTTCGCGTAGCTCTTTTTGTTTTCTTACGGCATCTTGTAGTTCTTGGTCTGTTTTGCTACTAATTCCGGTTTGATTGTAAAGTTTGTTGGGTTTTTTATGAAATACGTCTTTTGAAGCTTTAAGGGCTGCGAGTTGGTAGGGGTTAAATTTGCTTTGTAATTGAGCAAAGGCGCTATCTTGTTGTAGGTTGTCTCCTGATTCTGTATAGTAGGTGGTGTAGGTAAATTGTTGTGGTTTTACCGATAGTTCAAAAGATACATGTATTAGGTCTATGTTTTCTTCTAATACAATTATTTTAGGGCCTACTTTATTGCCTAATACCAAGCTTTGTCCGTCATAATACAGGTACTCGCCATAGCGTATGGCCAATTGTTTTAGGAACTGGTAATCGGTTTGGTTGTATTGTACGGTGTAAGGGATTACATGTTGGGTGTTGCCGTTTTTGGTAATTAGGTTGAAGTTGTCTTTTGGATATTCGGCGGTTATTTCTTGTATGATTTGTTCTAGGGTTTTGTTTTCAAAACTTTGGCATTCTAAGCCTTGTTCTAGCATAATGGTCGGTGCGTGTCCTGTAATGTATAACTGACTGTATCCATTTTTTTTTAAAAGGTTCAGATGGGTTATAATGCCTGTAAAGGTTTGTTTTATTTCACCAAATCGATGTAGGTGGATGTGTATGGTTTTGCCTAGATAACTTTTGGAGTTTTCCATGATGTATGCTTCTTGGTTGTCTAGGGAATCGGCACGGGTTGCAATAGTAAAGGTGTCGTGTTCGTTGGTTTTTTGGTCAAGTGTTAGATCAAAATGGGATTTTTCTAAAAAGGATTTGCCTTCTACTGTTAGGGTACAGTAAACTAAGGGGCTTGATTTATCGGCTAAAAAGTCTTTAAAAGTGCCAACGGAGGCGTATTTAGCTAGATCATCAGGATGATTGAGTCTGCCATAATCGCTGTTATAGGTTTCCATGGTCTGTGTTTTTTAGTTGTTTGGTTTTGTTAGTCTTTCCATTTTTTTTCATGGGTGGTATCGTTTAGTGTAAAACGTTTGGCTATGAGTCGCATGGCTATTTGTAAGGGTTGGTTGTTTTGGGAATCAAAGAACTCGGAAAAGGATACACAAAAGGCTTTTTCAAATTTTAGTTCTTGTAATTTGCTCATAGCGTCTCTACGAAAGAAAATAATGGTACCGTTTTTGGTTTGACTATGGTCTAGCATCCACTGTAGTAGGTTGGTTTTGCCGTTGCTTTCTATACGGATGTTGATTTCACCTCCTTGGGGCATGCCTTGTGGTTTTCCTGTTGCATCTATTTCTTGTGTGAAATTATAATCGCAGTTTAAGATATTATAGGTGTTACCGTCTAATTCTAATTTGGCTAAAAATGACATGTCTTAAATTTTTATAGTGTTTTTAAAAGAAGGAATTAAACCCAGATTACGCATTAGACCCGAGCGTAGCGAATAGACGAAGTAAATCTATTCCACTTTATTTTTCTTCCAATTCAAGCACGTACTCAAATTTTAATCATCAAAATAGTTGACTATTTCTTCTTCTAAAATTTTCCGTGAGCACTTGAATTTATTGAAAAATTTTGTTTCACAACGAAGTCTAATCCGGAATCTGGGTTAAAAAAGAGGCTGTCTGAAAAGTGAAAAATCAATCTTTAGTTGTCACTTCGACCATAGGAGAAGTCACAGTAATATGTGATTTGCTTCTCCTATTTGGGCAAAACTCTTGGTTTTTCCTTTAATTGAAATGATAAGATTGTGACCTTTTAGGACAGCCTCTTAGGTGTTGTTATACCCATTCGTTTTGGTAAGCGCCTGATCCTAATTCAATTTTTTTAGCTGAAATAGTAAAGGTTTCGGTTAATGGGTTTACGCCAGTTGAGTCGAAGTTTTCTCTGAATTTTACAACATAAGCTTCTGAGAATTTTAATTCTTTTAAAACAGCATCGCTATCTCTTTTAAAGAATTTTACACTACCGTCTTTTCTTTCAAAAGAGTTGGTCATCCACTCAAAGAACGAAGTGTCTGCTGTTCCTTCAATAGTTAACTCAATTTTACCTCCTCTTGTTACGGTAGAAGGTCTACCTGTTGCGTCTGTTTCTTGAAATAACCCGTAATTTACGTTTAATACGGTGTACTCTTTTCCTGCTACTACTAGTTTAGATTTAAATGACATATTTATAAAGATTTAAAAAAAATAAAAAATACAAGGGATGTAGATACCTAAAAATAATATAAGGAATGATTGGGAGTTGTTGTTTTTTTGTAAGTATGTAGGTAAATTGTTTTGTTTGTGTGGTATCATAGTATATTTGTTTTTTAATAATAATAACCATTTATGGAAATATAACTAAGTCAAATATATTGTATTTTTAAAGAAAAAACAAATGTTTTGTTAAAAAAATAACTTCACTTTGTTTTTTGAATAAAAAAAAGAAAAATGTATTGGTAAATAATAAAAAGGAGTTGTGGTTACTAGTGTTTTTTAACTAGAATTTGGTATTAGACTTCATACGTGAGATGGATAGACAAAAAGGAACAAAAAAATCTTGTAGATAGGGAGCAAAAGCCGTAATCCGGTTGTAGTTTGTTACTTCGAATCAAGGGAGAAATTACATTGTTTAAGGTATGTGATTTTGCTTCTATTTTATAAATGACAAGATTACGAATCATTTTTATAGTAAATAAATCACTGTTTTGTTTGTCACTCTGGGAAGGAGGAGTTGTATAATTCTATCTAACTTAGCTAAAATTATTCTATACGAGATAAGATGGTGTTTGATTATTGATTGTCTCAAAGGGCTTCTAAATGGAAGCTTTTTTATATTTCAGCCAAAATTTGGGTTTAAACTAAAAACTTAAAGGGGGCTATTTTTTTAAGATGTTTTATAGATATTATTTTAAAAGTGAAAATATATAAAGGGGGGATAATTTTACTTTTAATATTTGAAAACTAGAGAGAATGTTTCAAAAAGGAATTTGTATACGAACAAGGTTAATATAGTGAACCTTCTTTTTATTTTTTTTAAATGACAGAAGGAAAGATAATACCTTCTTTATCAAAGAGTCTATCTTTTAATCTGGGTTTATTTTGGTATATATAGGACAGACTGCATTCCTAGTTGGATAAATATTACAATGGCTCTCCAAAAAAATAGTATTACATTATCTAACTTTACTTACTTGTTTTGCTTTAACTAGGATCAAATAACGTAAACAATTAAGGTAAGTTGCATGATCAAAATCATGGTAACTTTTACTTCGTTAAAATGACGAACTAGATGGCTCTATAGCAATACTATTTTTTAGGATGGCCTTATTTTTTATTTGAATTAAGCTAAAGCTTCTCTTATTCTTTTAATAGCTTCTCTTAATAATTCTTCGCTGGTAGCATAAGATAAGCGAATACAATTTGGGTTTCCAAAAGCATCTCCTGTTACGGTTGCCACATTTGCTTCTGCTAATAAATACATAGCGAAATCATTTGCATCTTTTATTTCTTTTCCTCTTAAGGTTTTGCCAAAATATTCGGAAACATCTGGAAAGAAATAAAAAGCACCTTCTGGCATTGTAAGTTTAAACCCGGAATTTCGGATAATAATTGGTATACTATTCCTCTTCTTTTTTCAAATGAATCTACCATATATTTAATGGCTTCTGGATTAGCTTCTACTGCTGCTTTTGTTGCGCGTTGTGCAATAGTATTTGCTCCACTGGTAACTTGACCTTGCATTTTTGTACAGGCTTTCGCAATAAATTCAGGTGCTCCAATGTACCCCATTCGCCATCCTGTCATGGCAAATGCTTTTGCTACTCCATTAACTGTAATAACATTGTTTTCCATTCCCGGAATAGCACCTATACTGTAATAGTTTCCTGTATAATTGATATGTTCATAAATTTCGTCTGAAACAACATAGATATTAGGATGTTTTTTTAACACTTCTGCTAATCCTTCTAATTCTTCTTTACTATAAACAGAACCAGAAGGGTTACAAGGAGAACTAAACCACATCATCTTCGTTTTAGGAGTAATGGCTGCTTCTAACTGGTCTGGTGTCATTTTAAAATTAGATGCTACTGATGTCGGCACTTCTACAGGTACTCCTCCTGAAAGTTTTATAATTTCAAAATAAGATACCCAATAAGGTGCTGGTAGGATTACCTCATCTCCATTGTTTAACATTACTTGCGCAATGTTATATAACGATTGTTTAGCTCCTGTGGAAACAACAATTTGAGTGGGTGTATAGTGCAAATTATTATCTCTTTTAAACTTGGCACATATTGCTTCTTTTAGATCCAAATATCCTTCTACTGGCGGATAGGCGGAATAATTATCATCAATTGCTTTTTTAGCGGCTTCTTTTATAAAATCGGGTGTATTAAAATCGGGCTCACCTAAACTTAAGCTGATAATGTCTTTTCCTTGTGCTTTTAATTCTCTTGCTAAAGCAGCCATTGCTAACGTTTGAGAGACCGCTAAATTGTTAATTCTTTCTGATAAAATAGTATTCATTGTGTTGAAAATATTATTAATTGGTTGGTTGTCTTTATTTTTGAATCTGTAAAGATTTTATACCCCCTAACTATTTTTATGTTTTTTGTTTATAGACTCTTTAAGCTATTTGTGGTTTTTGCCCTAATTCTTTTAAATGTTTAAAGTGAGAAATAATGGCAGCTCTAGTTGTTTTATATTCGTAATATGGCAAATTACATTCTCTAGCTGTCTGTTTTACTATTTCAGCAATTTTACCATAATGAATATGACTGATATTCGGAAAAATGTGATGTTCAATTTGATGATTTAATCCTCCTGTATACCAATTAATTAACCAGTTTTTAGGCGCAAAATTTACAGTTGTAAATAATTGATGAATAGCCCAAGTGTTTTCCATTTCGCCTTCTACATTAGGTACTGGTGTTTCTGTATCTTCTATTACGTGAGCTAATTGAAAGATAACGCTTAATATTAATCCCGCGGTATAGTGCATAACAACAAAACCTAATACTACTTTCCACCAAGTAATTCCTAAAACTATAGGGATTACTAACCAGATAGAAAAATAAATAATTTTAGTAACAATTAGCGTTGTCCAACGAATCGCTGGATTTATAAATTCACCATACGATAATTTGCGTTTTAGATAACGCTTCATTTGAAGAAAATCGGTTGTAATAGCCCAATTAAAGGTTAATAATCCATAAAGAAAGATAGAATAATAATGTTGAAATTTATGAAAACGATGCCACTTTGCTTGCTTACTAAAACGTAAAATACGCCCTGCTTCTAGGTCTTCATCATGCCCCGGAATATTTGTATAAGTATGGTGTAATACGTTGTGCTGAACTTGCCAGTTATATACATTTCCTGCTAATATGTAAATACTTCCCCCATTATCTTATTTAACCATTGTTTAGAGGAATAAGATCCGTGATTTCCATCGTGCATTACATTCATTCCTACTCCAGCCATTCCTACTCCAATAACTACATTGAGTAATAGATAGGCCCAAAAAGGCATTTGCATACTGATCAGAAAAAAGTAAGGGGTTAAAAAAATAGTAAACATTACTATTGTCTTTAAATAAAGTTTCCAGTTACCAGTTTTTTGTATATTATTTTCCTTAAAGTAGTTATTTACTCTTGTGTTTAAGGTTCTAAAGAACTTCATCGAATCAGTTCTAGAGAAAATAGGTTCTTTTGTCTGCATAATTATTAAAAATGTTTTCAAATTTAATTATTAATAAATTGAATTGATAACGAAAAGAAAGAATTTTTAAACAGTAAATTGTTTAATTTTGTCAAAAAAAATAAAAATGGAGCAAATCCTTACCTATTTTCCTAACTTATCAGAACTACAAATCAACCAATTTCAAGCATTAAAAGCTTTGTATGAAGATTGGAATTCCAAAATCAATGTCATTTCTAGAAAAGATATTGATGAATTATATGAAAAACATATTTTACATTCCATGGCAATAGCTAAAATTCAAGAGTTCAAACCCGGCAGCACTGTTATGGATGTAGGAACAGGGGGTGGTTTTCCAGGAATACCTTTAGCTATTTTGTTTCCTGAAACCAATTTTTATTTAATTGATGTAATTGCTAAAAAAATAAAGGTCGTAAATGCGATTGCAGAGGATATTGGGCTAAAAAATTTAAAAGCAGAACAAAAAAGAGCCCATACTGTTAATGATAAATTTGATTTTATTGTAAGTCGTGCTGTGACAAATATGCCCGATTTTGTAGAATGGGTAAAAGGAAAAACCAAAAAAAACAACCGTCATCCCGAAAGAGCTAATGGTATCTTATATTTGAAAGGAGGCGATTTGAGTGAAGAACTACAAGATTTTCCAGAATCGATTCAATATAACATAGCGGATTTTTTTCGGAAGATTTTTTTGAAACAAAAAAAGTGGTGTATTTACCAATGTAGTTTTTTAGATACAAAATGTTAGGAGACTGCTCTAAAAGATCGTAATCTTATCATTGCCTAAAAAAGTTCAAACTATCGTTAAAATAACAAACTAAACGTTTGGTTTGTCTGACTCTGTATCTATTTTTAGAGAGTTCAATCATTACAATTCTTTCTATTTGTCATAAGCCTTTACCTTAATTTAAAAGTCTAGTCTATTTTTTTTCTGGGCTTTTAAATTTTATTAGAGGCAAAAATCAAAGACTCGTTTATCCGAAGATTCTATCGGTAATCCCTTTCATTTTTTGATTATGTAATCCTATGATTGTAATGAAAATAGACCTAAGATAATCTTCTGTATTTTATACCAGACTATGCGTTGGCAATTTATTATAAATTCTTTTAGGTAATATATAAACAAAATCAATGTATTGATTAAAAAAAATAATAACGGAACAGCATCTAAAATGAAAAAAAAGCATATATTGTGACATAAATAAATTTAAACTAAAAAACATTATTTTAATTAGTAATAACCTTAGAGTCCTAGTTGAAGGGAAGCTGCTAAAAAATCTATGTGATGAAGAAAATATTGTTTTTATTGATGGCGTTATTGAGTACGAGTATTGGTCTTGCTCAACTAGATACTAAAATAGATCATAGATTTGTTGGTTGTTGGGAAGGAACAGAAGTCGAACAGTTGGAAAAAGGGATTAGTAAACAGTGGCGAACATGTCGTTTTGCTAATGGCAGTTGTGTGTTTTCTTTCGTTTTTATAGATGAAAAGGACAATGTTAATGAAACTAATAAAACAGGAACTTGGTGGGTAGAAAATGGTAGATTTTATGAAATTCTAAATACAGAAGGAAATGTAGATGAATATGAATATGAATTTGTGGGTGATAGCATAAGGTTTACAGGCACTAAGCTTACAGGATACAAGAATACTTATTATACTTTTATGGATCATAAAATAGAGAATTAACATAATCCTTTTTATTTCATTAGCTATAAGAGGTTATCATGAGGATTTGAAAACATTAAGAATAAAATCAAAACTCAAAAATTACTTGATTCTAACTTTAAACCCCGTTTTGAGGACAAAATCCTTAAAAACGGGGTTTATATTTAATGTAAATTATGCTTTAGAAATTTATTACAAATAAAGAAGAAATTTAAACCCAGATTCCGCATTAGACTTCGTTGTGAAACAAAATTTTTTAATAAATTCAAGTGCTCACGGAAAATTTTAGAAGAAGAAATAGTGAACTATTTTGATGATTAAAATTTGAGTACGTGCTTGAATTGGAAGAAAAATAAAGTGCAATAGATTTACTTCGTCTATTCGCTACGCTCGGGTCTAATGCGTAATTCTATCTAACTTAATTTAAGGAATTGATAAAGAAGTAGTTTCGATTCCGTATTTTTTAATCATTTTTTTAATTTGTATCGTTTTTTTATTCTTCATTTCTTGAATATATTCGTCTGTATTTATTGGTATATAATGTTGTTTTTTGACTATCATATTCCAAATTATAACTGCTATTTTTCTTGCTGTTGCTGTAATTGCAGCACCTCTTCCTTTTTTAAAAGAAATCCTTTTAAAGAACATAACGAGGTAACCTTCTTTTTTTCTTTCAATTGTATTTGCCGCATTTCTTAATGTCAATGCAAATTTATTTTTCCCTTTTGGAGTTCTGCTACTCAAAACCTTACCTCCACTAATTTTATTATTTGGAGCTAACCTGAGCCAATTCACAAATTGCTTGGAGGTCTTGAATTTATATATATCGGTGCCTATTTCGGCTAAAAAACTAGTAACGGTTCCTGAGCAAACTGATTCTATAGCAAAGAGATCTACTCCAAAAAGTTTTAAACTATATTTCTGTACATCAAATTTGGGTTGGTTTTTCCCTTTATTCTGTTTCTTTACCAATTCGATATCTTCTGATAAAACAATTTCTCTGGTTTGATTTTTCAGCACTTGATCAATACGAGTATCGGTATTTTTTATTTTATCTTGAATAAGTCTGTAAATATCATAACAATCGGAAAGCTCATGTAGGTATTCATTGTTTATTTTACCTTGTAAAGCGTCGGCTATTTCTTCTTTGCTTTTTTTAACTCGTTTGTCGCAATATTCAGCTAATTTTTCACCTGAAGTTTCACCTGATAGTATCATCTCAATTACTCTTATTCCAGAAACTCCTGTGATGTCACTTATCACAACGTCGAGTCTGAAGTTCATTAAACGTAATGCTTTTTGCATTTTGTTTACAAAGCCTGAACTTTGTTCAATCAAACTAGAACGATGTCTATGAAGTGTTCTTATCTGCAAAGTGGTTTCAGAGGGCAAAAAGAACCTCGTAATAGCCCTAAAGAATGAAGTTTCTGTATCCATTGTGCATCTTTCACATCTGTCTTTGCTTTGAGGTTTTTTGTTTGAGTCCCTTGAACCAAAAGAACTTCAAAACCATTTCCCTGCAAGATCATAAACAATGATTGCCAATAACTCCCTGTGGACTCCAAAGCAACACTACGAATCTTGTTCTCTTGAAGATAAGCTACCAAAGCGCATAATCCTGATTGATAAACATTAAATTCTCTGATTTGATTTTCATCCTGTCCTATGGCTACAAAATGAGAACGTGACCCAACATCAATTCCTGCAGCATTGGGATTTACAATTTGCATTTTTTCGAAACTTTTCATAAAATATCTTTTTATTAAAATGCGAGGAAATGTAATATCTTTGCTTAAATTATTCTATACGAGATAACATGGTGTTTCATCATTGATTGTCTCAAAGGGCTTCCAAATGGAAGCCTTTTTACATTTCAGCCAAAATCTGGGAGGGGATAAATTCACCATTTTATACATAGGCTTCGCTCGCAAGTGCAAGTTAGCTCTCATTTGTCAAAGAACAATACTTTCTTGAAATCTGGGTTAAATCTAAAAAGCGTACTTTTTTATTGCATTAGGGCTGTCTTAAAGGTTCATATTTTTATCGTTTATAAAATAGGAGCAAAATCACATACATTAAATAATGTAATTTCTCCCTTGGGTTCAAGTGACAAACTACGACTAGATTACGGCTTTTCTTCCCTATCTATAAAAAATGTTCATTTTTTGTTTTCCATCTCGCCCATGAAGTCTAATGCGGCATTCTATCTAACTTAGCTAAAATTATTCTATACGAGATAACATGGTGTTTGATCATTGATTGTCTCAAAGGGCTTTCAAATGGAAGCCTTTTTAGATTTCAGCCAAAATTTGGGAGGGATAAATTCACCATTTTTTGCATAGGCTTCGCTCGCAAGTGCAAGTTAGCTCTCATTTGTAAAAGAACAATACTTTCTTGAAATTGGGGTTAAATTTTTTTACGCATTCTTGCAACGGGTATATCTAACTGTTCTCGATATTTGGCTACTGTTCTTCTTGCAATAGGATATCCTCTTTCCTTTAAAATAACAGCTAATTGATCATCAGGAAGAGGTTTGTTTTTGTTTTCTTCTTTAATAACTTGTTGCAAAATTTTTTTGATTTCAATAGTCGATACTTCTTCTCCTTGATCATTCATCATGGCTTCACTAAAGAAATCTTTAAGTAATTTAGTTCCGTAAGGTGTATCTACATATTTACTATTAGCCACACGGGAAACGGTAGAAATATCTAAGCCAATCATATCCGCAATGTCTTTTAGGATCATGGGCTTTAATTTTGTTTCATCTCCTTCTAAAAAATATTCTTTTTGGAAGTGCATAATGGCATTCATGGTGACATATAAGGTTTCTTGACGTTGTTTGATAGCATCAATAAACCATTTAGCTGAATCTAATTTTTGTTTAATGAATTGAACAGCGTCACGTTGTGCATTTGATTTTTCTTTAGAGTCTTTATATGTCTTCATCATTTCTTGATAATCTTTAGAAACGTGAAGTTCTGGAGCATTTCTACCATTTATAGTTAACTCTAATTCATCATCGTTGATCCGAATCGTAAAATCAGGAACTATATGTTCTGTTATTTTAGTATTCCCCGTAAAAGCACCTCCCGGTTTTGGATTAAGTTTTTCAATTTCATCAATTGCTTTTTTTAAATGTTCTTTGGAGACGTTGTGTTTTTGGAGTAATTTTTCGTAGTGTTTTTTTGTAAACGAATCAAATTGCTCCTCAATTATTTTAATGGCTAATTCAACTGATTCTGTTGGGGTCTTATGTTTCAATTGGAGCAACAAGCATTCTTGTAAATCGCGAGCTCCTACACCTGAAGGCTCTAATTCATGAATAATAGAACAAAGGATTTTGTTAACACGTGTCTCATCCGTATAAATAGCTTGAGTAAATGCCATATCGTCTACGATATCAATGATACTTCTACGTAAGTACCCATCATCATCCATACTACCAATTAAAAATTCGGCTATATCATTTTCTTCGTCTGTTAAAACAAATGTATTGAGCTGATTAATTAAATCTTGATGAAAGCTAACGGGGGCAACAAAAGGGGCTTCATATTCCTCCTCATCATCACTATAGTTATTACTTTGTGTTTTATAGTCTGGTGTTTCGTCGTTGCTTAAATATTCATCTATATTGATATCATTGGCATCAATGCTTTCTGAATCATCAAAATCATCATATTCATCGGTATCAAATTCGTCTTTTTCAAACTTTTCTTCATCTTCTACGATTCCTCCTTCTAAAGCTGGATTTTCGTTCATTTCTTCCATCAAACGTTGTTCAAAAGCCTGAGTAGGCAATTGAATTAATTTCATCAACTGGATTTGTTGAGGAGAAAGTTTTTGAGATAATTTTAAGTTTAAATTTTGTTTTAACATTTTTAGTATTCGATTATTTGTTGATTTGGTTATTATATTAAGTTAATAACCAAATCAACGAATCTATTATTTATTAGAATTCAGCATTTTGTGGGGTTCTTGGAAAAGGAATCACGTCACGAATATTAGTCATACCTGTTACGAATAGCACTAAACGTTCAAAACCTAATCCAAAACCTGAGTGAACGGCAGAACCAAAACGGCGCGTATCTAAATACCACCATAGTTCTTCTTCATGGATACCTAATGTTTTCATTTTTTCAATTAAAACATCTAAACGTTCTTCTCTTTGTGAACCTCCTACGATTTCTCCTATTCACGGGAATAAGATATCCATTGCCCGTACTGTTTCTTTTCCGGGCTCTGTATTTTCGTTTAAGCGCATATAGAATGCTTTTATTTTTGCTGGATAATCAAAAAGTATTACAGGACATTTAAAATGTTTTTCAACTAAAAAACGTTCGTGTTCACTTTGTAAGTCGGCCCCCCATTCTTCTATTAAATATTGGAATTTTTTCTTTTTATTAGGGGTTGAATCTTTTAGGATATCAATTGCTTCTGTATATGAAACACGTTTGAAATTATTGTCCAAAACAAAACTTAATTTTTCCAATAAAGCCATTTCACTACGTTCCGCTAGAGGTTTTTGTTTTTCTTCGTCTAGCAAACGAGTTTCTAAGAATTTTAGGTCATCTGAACAATTCTCAACAGCATATTTAATCACATATTTGATAAAATCTTCTGCTAAATCCATGTTATCAGCTAGGTCATTGAAAGCTACTTCTGGTTCTATCATCCAAAATTCAGCTAAATGACGAGAAGTATTTGAGTTTTCTGCACGGAATGTAGGTCCAAAGGTGTAAATTTGACCTAATGCCATTGCGTATGCCTCTCCTTCTAACTGACCTGATACTGTTAAGTTTGTTTCTCTACCAAAGAAATCTTCTTTAAAGTTGATTGTTCCATCTTCATTTTTAGGCGTGTTTTCAAAAGGCAAAGCTGTTACACGGAACATTTCTCCTGCCCCTTCTGCATCAGAACCTGTAATGATAGGTGTATTTACGTAGTAAAATCCTTTTTGTTGAAAATATTGATGAACGGCAAATGATAAAGCTGATCGAACGCGCATAATAGCTCCAAAAGTATTCGTACGAATGCGTAAATGTGCATTTTCTCGTAAGAATTCTAATGAGTGTTTTTTGGGCTGCATTGGGAATTTTTCTGGATCACTATCGCCTAAAATTTCCAATTTAGTAACTTGAATTTCGTATTTTTGACCTGAACCACGGCTTTCTACCAATTCTCCAGTAACAGCTACTGATGTTCCAGTAGTAATTCTTTTTAAAGTTGCTTCAGCTGTATTTTCAAAATCAACGACACATTGGATATTATGAATAGTTGAACCATCATTTAAAGCAATGAACTGGTTGTTTCTAAAAGTTCTTACCCATCCTTTAGCAGTCACTTCATGTAATGTCTTCGTGCTGTTTAGTAAATCTTTAATTAAGGTGTGTTTCATTTTAAATATCTGATATTAAGTTTTAGAATTTATTAAAAAATTCTAATAACGCTTTTAACTATAATGTGCAAATATAGTGGATTTGAGTTAAAAGCGAAAGTTTGCTGTTATATGGAATACATTATATTTAGTAAAAAAACGCCTAAATGTGTTTTGTCTGTTTTTTATTATTTTTTTGGGTTGGTTTTCTGTAAATCAACGTCGTTTTGACTCAGATTATGTGATAGATTTTATGATGAAACAAATAGAGTAAAAAACACCGCAATTTTTTCTCGTAGATATGAATATTTTAAAAGTAGTCACTTAACGCATGTCCTAAAAGCTTGCAATCTTATCATTTCGACCATAAAAAGACCCAAAAGCTTTACTCGAATAGACGAAGCAAGTCACATGGCTCGAATAACATGTTTATTTTTTTAATCAAAGTCCTCTTTTTTATCTGTAATAAATTTCTAACGTGTAATCGGGTTTAATCCTTTTAAACAAAACCATATTGATCATAATCTAATTCTTTTATAATTTTTAGGTCGTTATGTATTGTGTTTAGAATAGACCATTTATTTTCCGTTGTTTATTACAATTATTCATTTTTAAGGTTGCAATTAATACTGTTTTAGAATGATTAACTATTTTTTTCTGCGGCATCTACTTCCTCATCACTAATTTCTAATATGTCGATGATAGGTTTTGGCAATTCTTGTTTGTTAGCTAATGTTTTGTTTAATGAAAGGACTAATGAAGGGAGTAAAACTAAATTAGATAGCATACCAAAACTTAAAGTCAAAGCTACGAGTCCTCCAAGAGCTACAGTTCCTCCAAAGCTAGACAGCATGAATACGGAAAATCCAAAGAAAAGTACTATAGAAGTATAAAACATACTAATTCCTGCATCGTCAAATGTAGCAAATACTGATTTTTTAATTTTCCAATCGTTACGAGAAAGTTCTAAACGGTACTGTGCTAAAAAACGTAGTGTATCGTCAACTGACATTCCGAAGGCAATTCCAAAAACTAAAATGGTAGAGGGCTTTAATGGAATCCCTAAAAACCCCATTAATCCTGCGGTCATTAGTAATGGTAGTAAATTAGGAATAATAGATACTAATACCATTTTAAATGAACGAAACATTAGGGCTACTAATGCAGCTGTCAGGGCAAATGCCATTAATAAAGAAGAAAGTAGGTTGTCTAATAAATATTGAGTTCCTTTTTGAAATACAGATGGTTTGCCTGTAATGATAACTTCATAACGAGGAGATGGAAATAATTTATCAATTTTGGCACGTAATTGGGTTTCAATTGCTTGCATTTTTTCTCCATTTTCATCTTTTATGAAAGTAGTTATACGGGCGTATTGTCCTGTTGAATCTACATAACTTTTCATTATATTTTCTTTCGCATTTTTAGTTGCATTTTTGCATAAGAAAGGATAAAGGCTTGCTCTTGAGTTGTTGGTAATTCGTAAAAATTAGGATTTCCGTTATAGTAAGCTTGTTTCGAATATTTTATTAAATTAACAATAGAAAGAGGTTTTGATAATTCAGGAATTTCAAGAATTGTTTCTTCAAGTTCTTCCATACGTTTAAGCATGGAAAGTTTCATAATGCCTTTTTTACGCTTAGTATCTATCATAATTTCTAAAGGCATCACCCCATCAAATTCTTTTTCAAAGAAGCGAATATCATCAAAAAAAGCAGTTTTTTTAGGCATGTCTTCTATTATGGAG
This sequence comes from Flavobacterium davisii, assembly GCF_019565505.1. Lineage (GTDB taxonomy): Bacteria > Bacteroidota > Bacteroidia > Flavobacteriales > Flavobacteriaceae > Flavobacterium > Flavobacterium davisii. Next base: position 2,283,135 of record NZ_CP067378.1, on the reverse strand, counting down.
CCTGATATTTTGATTTTATGAATTCCAATCATCCCAATGATTAACAAGCAAAGCGAAACGGTGTATACTCCTACTTTATTATGTTTTACGGTATTAATAATCCATTTAAAGAAGGAGGTTAAGTACTCTCTTTCCGGTGTCCTAAATGTCTTGAAATGGGAGCAGGAATATAGCTAAAAAATACGGGTATAATAAGTATACATAGTATGTAAATAGCCAATATATTAATAGAAGTAATAACGCCAAATTCTACCAATAATGAATTGTTTGTCGCAATAAAGGTGGCAAAACCAAAGGCGGTTGTTAAATTTGTCATCAAGGTTGCAGTACCTGTTTTTGTTATGACGCGTTGTAATGCTTTTGTTTTGTTTTTGTGTTTGTAATATTCTTGATGGTATTTATTTATTAAAAAAATACAATTGGGTATACCAATAACAATTACAAGTGTGGGAACTAGAGCTGTTAAAACGGTTATTTCGTAGTTTAGTAAACCTAATAATCCAAAGGACCACATAACGCCAATTATCACTATTAAAAGTGAAATGGCAGTAGCGCGAAAAGAACGAAAAAAGAAAAAGAAGATAAGTCCTGTAACTAATAAGGCAGCTCCTATAAAAAGACCAATTTCATCAATAATGGTTTTAGCGTTTAGTGTACGTATGTAAGGCATACCTGATTTATGAAGTGTAATGCCTGTTGTTTTTTCGAATTTTTCTAGTTCAGGGATGAGCTTTTGAAGAACGTAGTCTTTTCGTTTTTTGGTGTTAACAATTTTCTTATCTATATAAATAGCAGAACGAATAGCTCCTGATTTTTTGTTGTATAACAAACCCTCATAGAAAGGAAGGCTATCGAATAATTGTTTTTTAATATTTGTTAAATAACTCTGCTTATTGGTTTGACTGGGATCAATAAGATTTTTTAATTTAAAAGTATGCTTTGCATCATCTTTTATAAGTGTTTTTAGATTGTCTGGAGAAATAATTAAATCTACCTCTGAATGTTTTTGAATGTTATTGATCATATTACTCCAAGCTTTAAAGATCTTGGGAGTAAATAGTTTAGTATCTTTTGTAGCAATAACTATAAGATTACCTTCTTCTCCAAACGTCTTTAAAAAATGTGTATAATCAATATTTATCTTATCATTTTGTGGTATTAAATTAGCTTCTGTTTGAGTAAAGCGTATGTATTTCCACTGAAAAGCTAATCCTATTGTTAATGCAATAACAATCGAAAGAACGATCATTTTGTTACGTAAAATAAGTCGGGCAATTAATTCCCAAAAACCGAGGCTTAATAATTTTTTCATATTCTATAAAAGCGATTACAAATTTAGAAAAACCAATTCTATTTTTTTAGTCAATTTGTCTAACTTTTATGGATCAAATTTTGTAGCATTATTTTTTAATTAAATATTATAATTATTATTTTATTTGAATACATATTTTAGCATATTTGTAAGGATTATGTATTTATAAAAAATGAAAAAACTTAAAAACGCTATTTTTTATTTTACCGTTACGGGAGTGTTTACTGCTTTGATGTATTGGATTGTACAACAAGGGAAAAATTTGGAAATAGGACGGAAAGTTATAGCTCCTAATTCGGGTCATACACTATGGGGGCAATTTTTAGAATCACTTATTCATAATGTAAAACATCCTTTAGCTATTTTATTGGCACAAATTATAACAATAGTTATCGTAGCTCGTTTTTTTGGTTGGATTTTTAGAAAAATAGGCCAACCATCTGTAATAGGTGAAATTATTGCAGGGATATTTTTAGGTCCTTCTGTCGTAGGAATGTATTTTCCAGAATTTACAGCCCTAATTTTTCCTGCGGAATCTTTAGGAAACCTACAATTTTTAAGTCAAATAGGTTTAATCCTTTTTATGTTTGTGATAGGGATGGAATTAGACTTGAAGGTTTTAAAAAACAAAGCTAATGATGCTGTAGTAATAAGTCATGCCAGTATCATTATTCCTTTTGCATTAGGAATGGTATTAGCCTATTTCGTTTATCACAAATTTGCACCACAAGGAGTAGAGTTTTTGTCTTTTGCTTTGTTTTTAGGTATTGCTATGAGTATTACGGCATTTCCTGTTTTGGCACGTATAGTACAAGAAAGAGGCTTGCATAAGACAAAATTAGGTACAATTGTAATTACTTGTGCAGCAGCTGATGATATAACAGCTTGGTGTTTATTAGCTGCGGTTATTGCTATCGTAAAAGCGGGTACTTTTGCTAGTTCATTGTACATAATTGCATTAGCTGCTGTTTATGTTTTGATTATGTTATTTCTAGTTAAACCATTTTTAAAGCGAGTGGGAGATTTATATTCAAAAAGCGAAAGTTTGAGTAAACCTGTAGTAGCCATTTTCTTTTTAACCTTAATTATCTCTTCATATTGTACTGAAATAATAGGAATTCATGCTTTATTTGGCGCTTTTATGACAGGTGCTATTATGCCAGATATTGCTAAGTTTAGGCATATTTTTATTGATAAGGTTGAAGATGTATCTTTAATATTATTACTTCCTTTATTTTTTGTATTTACAGGATTAAGAACACAAATAGGTCTTATTAATGAACCCTATTTATGGAAAATAACGGGTTTTATTATTTTGGTTGCTGTAACCGGTAAATTTATTGGAGGTGCCCTAACTTCTAAATTTGTCGGACAAACATGGAAAGATAGTTTGGTAATAGGTGCTCTTATGAATACGCGCGGTCTAATGGAATTAGTCGTACTAAATATAGGATATGATTTAGGAGTACTTACTTCCGAAATTTTTACGATGATGGTTATTATGGCTTTAGTAACCACCTTCATGACAGGACCTGCTTTAGATTTAATTAATTTTATTTTTAGAACAAAAGATAAAATTCTTCCGGAAATAATAGAAGGAGGATATAAATTCAAAATATTAATTTCTTTTGGAAATCATGAAAAAGGAAAATCATTATTAAAAGTAGCAAATGCTTTAACTAAAAAACAAAAGGAAAGTTCTGTTATTACTGCTATGCACCTTTCTGTAAGTGATGAAATGCACGGATATAATACGGAAGAATATGAAAAAGAATCGTTTGTTCCTATTTTAGAAGAATCTAAAAATTTAAGCCAAGAAATATCTACTATTTTTAAGGCAACTGTGGATATAGAAACGGATATTGCTGAAGTAGCAGGAAAAGGAGATTATGATTTATTGCTAGTTGGTCTAGGAAAATCGATTTTTGAAGGTTCTCTTTTAGGAAAAGTAATAGGCTTTACCACTCGATTAATCAATCCAGATCGTTTATTAGACAAGTTAACCGGTAAAGAAGGTTTGTTTGCTAATTCTATATTTGATGAAAGGACAGAACAAATAATTTCTAAGAATAAAACACCTCTGGGAATATTAGCTGATAATGAATTACAATCTTTAGATAAAATTTTTGTTCCTTTCTTTTGTTCAGAAGATGCTTTTTTGGTAGACTATATCCAAAAGTTTGTTTATAATAATAACTCTAAGGTAAATGTAGTAGATGTAAAATATCAACTAGAAAATAATTATTTAATAAAAAACGCAATTGAGTCATTAGACAGAGAATTTCCAGATAATATTTCAATAGTTAAAGAGGATCAAGTTCAAAAAGCCTTTTTAGTGAAACAAGATTTGATGTTAATCAGTCTTGAAAGTTGGAAAAAATTAGTTGCATCTAACAATTTATGGTTAAGCAATTTACCATCGGTATTAATTATCAAACCCTAAATCAATTAGCAAACTTAGTTTTATAGCTAAATTATCTTTAAAAGTAGGTAACTGATTAGGCCCAAATCTGTAAAAGCTGGATATTCCTAAACCATTATAGATTTGGGTTATTTCTATACCTGATTCCCAATACCCTTTTTCGAGTGTTTTGAATACAATTTCTTTATGATTATTCTTTGAATTAAGATTTCCTATTCCATATCTTAAAACAGTATTAAAAACAGGTTTTATTTGCCTGCTGATTTCCCATTTTGGAAACTCATATTGAATATGACTATAAAACTGTTTATTTGAAAAAAATTCGTTAAAAAACATTGTTTCAAAACTATCGCTACCGGCAAAATTAATTCGCTCTATTATTTTTTCTTTTTGCAAATTGTTAGGAGAATGATTATATAAATGCGTGATAGGAACTCTACCGTTTATATAACCCATTTCTAATTGAAAATCAATTTTATGATTATTGAACACTCTCTTTTGATATTCAAATCGAAAATCATATCGCGTATATCGAAATAATTCATTCATTGAATTAGGGAGTGTTTTGGAAAATTGAAAGGTAAACGTAGGATATTCCTTTTTATACTCAATTCTACCACTAGGAGTTTGCATGTATTGACTAAAAGGATTCCATTGCAAGGAAAAGGTAAACGCATCCAAATAAAATTCTTTATAAGCCTTACCATCTAGCTCGTAATGATACTTAAATAAAGGGATAATATTACTTTTTGTTATTTGAAGAATAGATTCTGTTTTAGGAATTATTTTATTTTCTATAAAAGCTCTAAAAGTACGATGATTGTAAAAGGTAGTTAGGTTAAAAGGACGTGAATCGTAAATTTTAAATATTTTTTTGTCTATTTCAAGATACTCATTAGCTATTTCTGCTACATCATCTTGGTAACCCAAACCAATCCATGATTCAGAAGTACGACCTAGTAAGAAAGCTACTGAAGCCCCTTTCTTAAAATCATAATCTTTAGTTCCGTAGCCAAAATAAGCCTCTGTTTTAAGAAATTTAGAAAAATGATCGTTGGTAATGCCTCCTGCTCCTAAACGTATTCCTTCGTGATTATTATATTTAAAAAGATATCGTAAATCCAGATCAAAGAAACCTATAGGATAGTATCCTTTAATAATTTTACGCCCAATTTTGAGTTTATGCTCATATTTTCGAGTTTCTATTAAGCTATCTAAAGAAAGATAGGTAGGCAAACTTCGTTTATCAATAGAGTCTTTAAATGATTCAAACCAAATAGCTTCTTTTCGTTTGCTGGCGTTATCTGATAATGCTATAGGAAAATATTTTTTATCAATTAGAAAATCCCCTAAAGTTAATTCTGAATATTGAGTCGTAACGATTATTTCGATAAAATCGGTCGCGTATTTTTTTCTTGTGGGATTGTATTTTTTTCTGAGTTTTCAAAAGTAATATACTCACCCAGAATTTTTACAGGATGCTTACTGTTTCCTTTTTTAAAATTAATTGAGTATGCAAAGGAAACCAATTCTTTGCTATTTTGTTGTAGGTATAATGATGAATAGAATGACATTCAATTTTTCCTAATGTATAATAGTCCGCTTTAGCAATATTAAAATTTTCAGAATCTATATAAAGTTTACCCTGTATTAAGTTTAAATCGTTTTGTTTTTTTGGACTAAATGTTATTTCAATCAGTTTGCGATTTTGTTCGGAGGTATAACGAGTGATAGTATAAACATATTTTTTTAAACCCTTTTCTGAAATAGGATTTATATACTCTTTTTCGGCAATTTCTAATTTGGAATGATGTAAATTAAAGGGCTGTAATTGTAGTGTAAAATATTCAGCTATTGGTTCTTTAAAACCAGCCATGCGCGTCGCAATTATTTCTTCCTTTATGTTGTGATCTTTTTTTGTGATTACTGAAATTTTTTCGGCTTGATACAAATGTTGCTTGGAAATTATTTTTTTGAATCGGTAATCTGATGAATCAATTTCTTTAATGATTTTATTCCCTCTTTTAAATTTATAAAGAGTATCTATATAACCATAAGAACTTTTAGGATTAGCTGTAATGATTAGGTTGTTATAACTTGTTAATTTGTAATTAGATGCTTGGTTTATCTCTTTATAAAGTAACACTTTTTTGATATAAAAATCAGCCGTTTCCTGACTATATAAATAGATAGGAAATAAAAAAATACAAATTATCAAGTAGTTGTATTTAAACATTGGGGCTTTTTACTCAAAATTACAAAAAAGGTATTTAATTTTATAAAAAGGTATTAACAAGATTCATTGTATTGCTACAAGAAAACACCAAAATAAAAGTTAAACTTTTATTTTTAATAGTAATGCTATTAATTTTATTTCTATATTTGTTATAAACATGAAATATGAAAGATATTTTTTCTAATTTAAAAATAGCGGTTAACAACAAATTATACGTTAAGGATCCTGAGACTTCAGAATTAGGAAGAAAAATTATCAAACATAGTATTCTTCTTATTGATGAGATAGGTTTTGAACTATTTACATTTAAAAAGCTGGGTGAACGTATTCAATCTAATGAGAGCTCTATTTATCGTTATTTCGAAAACAAACATAAGTTAATGTTATATTTATCTTCTTGGTATTGGAGTTGGATGGAATATCATATTGTTTTTAGTACAGCCAATATTGTAGATGCAATAGAAAAGTTAGAAAAAGCAATTCAAATAGTTTCTCAAGATACAAAGGATGACACTAATACACCGCACATAAATGAAGCTATCTTAAATAGAATTATAGTTTCTGAGTTTACTAAAACCTTTTTAACAAAAGAAGTGGATGAAGAAAATAGATCAGGTTATTTTTTAGTGTATAAGAGAGTAATCAATAGGATTGTTGCTATTATTAATGAAATAAATCCATCTTATAAATACGCAAAAAGTTTATCTTCTACTATAGTAGAAGGAGCATTACATCAACAATTTATAAAGCAACATTTTAAAACTATTACTAACTTTAATGAAAAAGACGAAGTCTCTGATTTTTTTATTGATTTAGCAAAAAAAACTATATTATGACGCCATTTGAACGATTTAAAAAACTTATTTCTTTAGATAAAAGGGATATTTCTCAAATTTTTTTATACGCTATTTTTGCAGGAATAATAAGTCTTTCATTGCCCTTAGGTATACAATCTATTATTAACTTTATACAAGCAGGACAAGTAAGTACTTCTTGGATTGTTTTAGTTTTTATAGTTATAGTAGGAGTTGCTTTAGGAGGTACTATGAAAATAATGCAATTTCGAATAACCGAAAATTTACAACAAAAAATATTTGTTCGTGCTTCTTTTGAATTTGCTTACCGATTTCCAAGAATAAAAACAAGCGAATTTCGTGATGAATATCCTCCTGAATTAGCCAATCGTTTCTTTGATACCTTAAGTATTCAAAAAGGCGTTTCAAAATTATTATTAGATATTTCAACGGCATTATTACAAATTTTATTTGGCATTGTTTTGTTATCCTTATATCATTCTTTTTTTATTTTTTTCGGAATCCTATTAACCGTTTTGTTGTATTTAATTTATCAAATGAATTTCAAAGCGGGATTAGCAACCAGTTTAAAAGAATCTAAATACAAATATAAAGTAGCGCATTGGTTACAAGAAATAGCTCGTAATCATATTAGTTTTAAAAATCAAAATTTATTTTTATTCTCTTTAGAAAAAAATGATAAATTGGTAAATGAATATCTAGAACAAAGGGAAAGTCATTTTAAAATACTCCGTAAACAATTTATCCAATTAGTAGCATTTAAAATTTTATTAACAGCTGGTTTATTAATAATTGGAGGTCTTTTAGTCCTAAATCAACAAATGAATATAGGACAGTTCGTAGCAGCTGAAATTGTTATTTTAAGTATTGTAACTGCCGTTGAAAAATTATTCTCAGGTTTAGAATTATTTTATGATGTACTTACTTCATTAGAAAAACTAGGAACAGTTGTAGATAAAGAAGTTGAAACACTCGTAATAGAAAAAGGACTGTATAAATTGGAAAGAAAAAGTCCTATAAGCATCGAAACAAAAGATTTAGCTTTAACCTATAAAGGATCCGACACTTCTGCTTTATCTCATATAAATATAAAAATAGAATCAAAAGATAGAATCTTAATTAAAGGAGATAATGGAGCAGGAAAGTCAACCCTTATCCGTTTACTAGCACGGTTAATAGAACCTACTTCAGGAACCATTTATCTTAATAACGTCAATTACAAGAAATATTCATTAGAAGAGTTTAGAGCTATCATAGGGGTCATCACCCTTAATGAAACGCCATTTGAAGGAACTATTCTTGAAAACATTACGGGTAATAATCCTACAATTACTATGGAACAAATAGCAAATGTTTTAGAAAGAGTAAAATTAACAGAAGTAATTAAAAATCTTCCCAACGGATTAGACACACAACTTTTTCCAGAAGGTAAGCAGATTAATTCATCAGTGACTCAAAAAATTGTTTTAGCACGCTGTATTATCCAACAACCTAAAATTTTATTTCTTGAAGAACCCGTAGACAAAACAGATGATAAATCCGCTAAAGAAATAATTGATTATCTAACTAGTAATGAACATGATTGGACACTAATTGTAATCAGTAAAGACCTATATTGGGAACAAAAATGCAATAAAACATTTACTATAGATAACGGTCATTTAGTCTAAATTATGCTTAATATAACACACAATAGAATAGAAAAATCAGTTGATTTAAACAAATATAAATCAACCAAAGTATTTGCTCAAAACGAACAATACAAAATCATAAAACGAATTTTTATAGGAACCGGATTTTTATTAATCCTATTCCTTTTTCTTCCTTGGACACAAAATATAAAAGGAGGAGGCTACGTAACAACCCTTAAGCCCAATCAACGGCCACAAGAAATTCAAACAACTATTGCAGGACGTATAGAAAAATGGTTCGTACAAGAAGGCGATTTTGTTAAAAAAGGCGATACAATTGTCTATATTTCAGAAATTAAAGAAGATTATTTTGATCCTAATTTAGTTCAAAATACGGGCAATCAGGTTAAAGCTAAAGAAAATGCCGCGGTATCTTATAGCCAAAAAGTAAAGGCTCTAGATGGACAGATGAATGCCATAGAAGCAGAAAAAAAATTAAAATACAAACAAGCCCAAAATAAACTAAAACAATCGTACTTAAAAGTTAAAAGTGACAGTATAGACCTAGAAGCTGTAAAAACCCAACTAAAAATCGCTCGTACCCAGTTTAACCGTTCAGTAAACTTAAATAAAGAAGGATTAAAACCTTTAACAGATGTAGAAGAAAAAAGAATAAAACTTCAAGATGTAGAAGCCAAAATAATAACGCAAGAAAATAAATACATTGCTGCTAAAAATGATGTATTAAATGCTCAAATGGAACTCAATCGTATTCAAGCAGAATATGCTGAAAAAACAGCTAAAGCAAGTAGTGACAGACAAACCGCCTTGAGTTCGAAGTATGATACAGAAGCACAGGTAAATAAATTAAAAAATCAATATGCAAATTATACCATTCGAAACGGACTATATTACATTACAGCACCACAAGATGGTTATGTAAATAGAGCTTTACAATCAGGTGTGGGAGAAACAATAAAAGAAGGAACCTCTATTGTCAGTATAATGCCTGCCAATTTTGAAATTGCAGTAGAAACCTACATAGACCCGATTGATTTTCCTTTAGTAAATAAAGGAGAAAAAGTTCGCGTATGGTTTGATGGATGGCCTACTATTGTGTTTAGCGGATGGCCTAATGCCTCTTATGGTACTTTTGGAGGTGTTATTGTAGCTAAAGAAAATTTTATTAGTGATAATGGCAAATATAGGGTTCTCATAGCACCTGATCCAAAAGATAAAGAATGGCCTACTTTATTGAGCATAGGAGCGGGAGTTAAAACATTAGCTTTGCTAAATGATGTCCCTATTTGGTTTGAAATTTGGAGAACTTTAAACGGTTTCCCTCCTAATTTTTATAAAGTAGAAAAGAAAAACAAAGAAGAAAAGAAAAAATAATGAAACAACTATTTTTAATACTTTTTTAATTCCGATACTAATGAATGCACAAAACAAAGAACTCACCTATACGGAGTTTTTAGGTTATGTAAAAAAATACCATCCATTAGTTAAACAAGCCAATTTAAACATATCCGAATCAGAAGCCTTATTAATGCAAGCACGTGGTGCTTTTGATCCAAAAATAGAAGTTGATTTTGATCAAAAGAATTTTAAAAACAAAAATTATTATGCCCTTCTTAGTAGCAGTTTTAAAATTCCAACTTGGTACGGAATAGAGCTAAAAGCAGCGTTTAATAATAGTGAAGGTCTTTTTGTAAATCCAGAAATGACAACACCTAATAAAGGCTTAACTTCTCTTGGTATTAATGTGCCCATTGGACAAGGTTTATTTATAAACCAACGAATGGTTGATATTCGTAAAGCCAAAATAGCCCTTACACTTAATACCGCTGAACGTGATTTACAAGCTTTAGAAATATTATATGAAGCATCCGTAAGTTATTTTAATTGGAAACGTATTTATAACGAAGTACAACTATATGAATCTTATCTAAAAAATGCTTCCATCCGTTTTAAAGGAGTTGAAAAACTCATAGAACAAGGCGATAAACCCGCTATAGACAGTATAGAAGCAGGAATAACAGTAAGAAACCGACAACTAAATCTAGAAGAGGCTAAATTAAAATTAACAAAAGCTAAACTAGAAGTCTCGAATTATATTTGGATGGAAGACAATATTCCATTAGAAATAGAAGATACTCTTTATCCTGAAATTGAATTAGAAAAAACAATACGGAATACTTTGTCAAAAATTCAATGGAATAATTGGACTATTGAAAACCATCCAAAAATAAAAGCATTAAATGCTAAAATAGATATGTTAATCATAGAACAACGTTTAAAAGCCAATGCTCTTTTACCTAAGTTAGATGTTAGTTACCATTATCTTTCAGAACCAGATTATTTTACAAAGTATCGCTTTCAAGATTATAAATTAGGCGTAAATCTTACAATGCCTTTATTTCTAAGAAAAGAAAGAGGAAGTTTAAAATTAGCTAAATTAAAAGTACAAGACATACAATTTAGTTTACAGTTTGAAAAACAACAAATAAAAAACAAAATAGAAGCATTAAATCAAGAGCGAATATCATTAGAAAAACAACTTCAAATTAACAAAAAATTGGTGTCTGATTTTGAAAAAATGCTATCAGCAGAAGAGCGTTTGTTTACCATAGGAGAAAGTTCTTTATTTCTTATTAATACCCGAGAAAACGCTTTAGTAAGTTCTAAACTTTCTGATATTGCCTTAGAAAATAGATTTTATAATCTATTGATTAGTGTTTATAAATCATGGGGTAACTATGTTTTATAAAAAAGTTGTGAACTAGGTTCTACACTTCAATTTTTGCTTTGTTTTATTAAAAAAACACAACCCCAAAATAAAGAGTGTTAAGGGTTCGGGGTACATTTAATTGAAAAGAACCTAGTCCAACTTATAATTTCTAATTTAAGCTGTAAATTTCATTTGTTGAATCCTAATAGCATTTAAAATAGCTAATAAAGCAACTCCAACATCTGCAAAAACAGCTTCCCACATGGTAGCCAAACCACCTGCTCCAAGTATTAAGACAACACTTTTTACAAAGAAAGCTAAACTAATATTTTGCCAAACAACTTTTTTAGTTTGTTTTCCAATTTCTATTGCCATAGGAATTTTACTAGGCATATCATCCTGAATAACAATATCAGCTGTTTCTATAGCAGCATCGCTTCCTAGACCTCCCATAGCAATTCCAATATTACTTATAGCAATTACTGGTGCATCATTTACACCATCACCTACAAAAGCCACGGTTTCATTTTGATCTATAATTTCTTTTACTTTATTTACCTTATCCTCAGGCAATAAATCACCAAATGATTTAGTAATTCCTAATTTAGAAGCTACAAATTTTACCACCGTATTCTTATCGCCACTTAACATAGTCGTTTTTACACCTAAAAATTTGAGTTTGTCAATTGTAATTTGTGCATCTTTTTTGATACTATCCGCTATTGTAAGATACCCTACAAAATGTTGATCATAAGCCACTGCAATCAAGGTATAAATAATATAATCAGGGTTTATATTATATGAAATATTAAATTTATCCATTAATTTAAAATTACCTACTAATAATTCTTTTCCATTTACAGATGCTTTTAATCCATGACCTGCTATTTCTTCTACATTTTGCAATACAATAGAAGGATTTATTTTACCAACATATTGCTGAATAGCGGAAGCCACAGGATGTGTACTTTGACTCTCAAGAGCGTTTACCATTTCTAAAATTTCATTTTTGTTGAAATTAGAATTAAAAGAAACTTCTTGAACCTTAAAAACACCTTCAGTCATAGTTCCTGTTTTATCCATTACTACATTTTGAATATTAGCAATACTGTCTAAAAAATTACTCCCTTTAAATAATATCCCATTTTTAGAAGCAGCTCCAATGCCTCCAAAATATCCTAGAGGAATGCTTATAACCAATGCACATGGACACGAAATCACTAAAAATACTAGGGCTCTGTACAACCAATCACTCAATACATAATTAGGAACAAAGCAAATCGGGATAATACAAATTAAAACAGCTAACAAAACCACAATAGGAGTATACAGTTTTGCAAATTTTCTGATAAACAACTCGGTTGGAGCCTTTTGTTGAGTCGCATTTTGCACTAATTCAAGTATTTTAGACAATTTACTATTTTTGTAATCAGTCGTTACTTTAACTTGTACAACTCTGTTTAGGTTTATCATACCTGCTAAAACTATTTCTCCTTTTGATTTTGTATCAGGTTTACTTTCTCCAGTTAGTGCAGCTGTATCAAAAGCTGCTTTTTCAGAAAGGAGCTCACCATCTAAACCTAATTTTTCTCCTGGTTTTAATTGCACTATATCCCCTATTTTGGCTTGAGAAGCTTTTATAATTCTTGAAATATTATTTTCAACAATGGTTACCTCATCGGGTCTCTGATCTAATAATAATTTAATATTAGTTTTAGCTCTGGTAACAGCTAAAGTTTGAAATACTTCTCCAACGGAATAAAAAAGCATAACGGCTACACCTTCTGGAAATTCATTTATGGCAAATGCACCTATAGTAGCAATAGACATTAATAAAAATTCGGAAAAAAATCACCTTTCCTACTGCTTATAAAAGCTTCTTTTAAAACGGGAAACCCAACAGGAAAATAGGCTATTACATACCAACTTATTTTTATCCAACCTGTAAACCATGATTGAGTAATATAATTTTCTAGGCAAATAGCACCTAATAATAAGATAAAGGATATTATAGGGGGAAAAAACATTTTAAAAGAACTAACGTTCGTATCATGATGATGACCATCGTGATCTGAATGTATTTCTTTCGTAGTACAACATTCCGCTTTTTTATCGGAATGTTGTGCTGCTTGTTCGTTTGTATTGTGACTATTTTGATATTTCATTTCAATAAATTTAATGTTCGTGTTGGCCTCCTCCTTTAGATTGTGATAATAAATAAAAAGCCCCTTTTGTGACAATTTTAGTATTGGAAGGAATAGACTCTATTAATTTTATTTCCGTATATCCTAAATCAGTTGTACCGGGAACAACTTCGAGTGCTTTAAAATGAATTTCATTTTCTTCTTCTTTTTCATTTTCATGTGCTTCTTTTGGATCTTCTTTATGAGAATCTTCTTGGATATAGATATAATATTTTTCTCCATTTCGAACTACAGCATCTTTAGGTAAAGCTAAAACGGTTTGATTGGTAACATTAATGTTAGCCGTAACATACATCCCTGTAATTAAGTCTTTGCTATAACTAGGGTTTATTTTAGCATGAACAGCTACCGTTTTACTTTCATTAGAAAAGGATTTGTTAATCCCAAAAATTTTCCCTTTGATCATTCGATTGGATTGATTTGTTAGGATAAAATCTACTTCTTGCCCTACTGCAATTTTATCTAAATCTTTTTCGTACACGTTAAGATCTAGGTGCATTTCACTATTATTTACTACCTCAAATAAAGCCAATCCTGTATCTGTAAATGCGCCTTTTGTAATATTTATTTTTCCTATATAACCACTAATAGGAGCTAAAATAGGAATTAATGAAGTACTCCCCTTTAAGCTTATATTTAAAGCTTGTAGTTTGTTTTTTGCAGCTTGTGCTTTGGCTTTTTCAATAGTTAATTTGGATTTTACTTCTTGAAAAGTTTTTTTAGGGTTTACGTCTTCATCACTTAAGGTTTTTTGACGATTATATTCTAATTGTAAATAATCAATATTAGCTACAGCCGTTTGATAATCCTCTTGAATTTTAGTTACTTCTAAGTTTTGAATGGTAGCTAAAACTTTTCCTTTTTCTACATACGTTCCTTCTAAAACATAAATGTCTTTTACTATACCATTTATCAGTGTGGAAACATTGGCTTTGTTTTGAGGTGGTACAGTTGTGTAACCACTTGCTTTTATGGCACTGTTTAAATTTTTGCTTTCTATTTTTCCTGTTTCAATACCAATAGTTTTGTATTGTGCTTTCGTTAAGGCTACCTCATTTTCGGATTTTTTTCATGAGAATCTTCCTTTTTGTTTTCTTTACAAGAAGAAAAAAGAACTAAAACAAAAATATTAAGCAGTAAGAAAAATTTTAATTGTGATTTTATATGATTCATTTTAATATCAATTAGTTGTTAGGTATGGATGGATATTGTAGAGCAATAGCACTTTGATTATAAGCATTTGTTACTTCTACGTTTTGCTTTTTAATGTCGATAGCTTGATTTAAAAAATTAATATACGACCAGTAACTTAAGTCTCCACTTGCATAACTTTTTTGAGCCATTATAATAATTTGTTCTGCGTATTGCAAACCTTCGTTTTGATAATATTCTAAATTCTTTTTATACTTTTCATAAGACTCCATTAATTCTTGATTTTGTAACTGAAGAACTAATTTGTTTTTGTATAGTAATAATTCCGATTGTACAGCATTAATTTCAGAAGCCTTAATTTTTGAGTTATTTACATTTCCAAATAGTGGAATTTGTAAACCTACTGTAAAACCTTGAAAAGGGGATTGTAATTGAATTGTTTGAAAAAAATATCCAATTCCCAATTTAGGTATTCTTAACGCTTTGTATATAGAAGTTTCCTTTTGATTTACCGAAATTTGTTGTTTATAATAATCCGTAACTAAATTTTCTACTTTGGTCTTATCCGTTGCCGTTAATTTATACTCTAAAGGAGTTAAAATGTCAGGTATAATAGTTTCTTCTGTTTGTAAAAAAAATTGTAGTTGTTTTTGATAAATAGACAAATCATGAATAATTTGTTTTTTTTGTGTTTCAATTTCTTTTATTTTAGCTTTAGCACTAATTACTTCTATATTACCCGTTTCTCCTGTTTTGTGTCTGAGCTCTGCATTTTTTAAGAAATTAGTATAAATGTCATTTAAATCAGTATTTAATTTTTGAGTAGCAATTCCATACAAATATTGATAAAAAGCAAGTGTTACAGCTTTTTCTAACTCATATTCTGTCATGGCTCTTCTTTTTCGGCTAATTTAGCTAACTCATCTTGTAATTGTTTATTTGCTTTGGTAATACCTCCAATAGGAAAATACTGCTGAATTGTGATATTATGATCAAATTCCTTTGCATTAAATTGCCCTCCTTGATACTGAACTTGTAAGGGATCGGGTTGAAAAGCTGCTTTTTTTAAAACCTTTTGTTTTTCAATTTCTTTATCTGCAATCTTTAATTCGTGGTTATTTTTTTTAGCCAATTCAATAGCTGCTGATAACGCAATAGTTTTTGTATTTTGTCCAAAACAGAAAGAACTAAAAAACAATAATAAAATAGGGAAAAAAGAAAAATTGTTTTTTTTGTTATGTGTCATTTTTTCTTCAAATATTAAATACAAAATAGGTAAAACTATTAAGGTTAATAAAGTGGCTGAAATTAATCCTCCAATAACAACGGTTGCTAAAGGTTTTTGTACTTCAGCACCTCCGCTAGTAGAAAGCGCCATTGGCATAAAACCTAATGATGCTACTGCTGCAGTCATTAAAACAGGTCGTAATCTTGTTCGAGTACCTAAAAACACACGTTTAATAGGGTCGCTAATTCCTTCTGCTTTAAGTTGATTAAAATAAGAAATAAGTACAATTCCGTTCAAAACAGCTATTCCAAATAAAGCAATAAAACCAATTCCTGCAGAAATACTAAAAGGCATTCCTCGTAACCAAAGTGCAAAAACACCTCCTATAGCAGAAAGAGGAATAGCCGTAAAAATTAGTAAAGATTGCTTGATACTATTAAACGTAAAGTACAATAAAACCATGATTAAAGCAAGAGCAATAGGTAATGCAACGGATAATCGCTTATTAGCCTCCACTAGATTTTCAAATTGTCCGCCATACGTTATAAAGTAACCGGGAGGTAGTTTAAAGTTCTTATTTAATTTTAATTGAATTTCTTCTACCACACTTTTAATATCACGACCTCTAACATTTAATCCAACAGTAATTCTTCTCTTTCCGTTTTCTCGTGAAACTTGTACAGGTCCTTGTTCGTATGTAATTGATGCAACTTGCGATAAGGGTACCTGCTGACCACTATTTAGAGGTATAAATAAATTATTAACATCTGTTATATCTGTTCTAAAGTTTTTATCAAGCCTTACTACAATATCAAAACGTGTACTATTTTCGTAAATTTTACCCGCACTTTCACCCGCAAAAGAAGAACGTATGATTTTGTTAATATCTGTTATATTCAAACCATACAAAGCTATTTTGTTATAATCATATTTAATAGTTATTTGAGGTAATCCCGTAACCTTTTCAGCTTTTAAATCGCCAATACCTTCAATATTGTTAATTTTAGAGATCAATTCTTTTGCTTTTATATCTAATACTTCTAAATCATCACCAAAAATTTTAATGGCTATATCACTACGACTACCCGTCATTAATTCATTAAATCGCATTTGAATAGGTTGAGATATTTCAATATTTGCACCTGGAATAGCTTCCATTTCTTCTTTCATTAAATTAGCTAAATCTACCCAATTATCAGAAGTTACCCATTCACTTTTGTCTTTTAATACAATGATTAAATCGCCACTTTCTATAGGCATAGGGTCTGTTGGAATTTCACCACTTCCGATTTTTGTTACAATGGTTTTAATCTCAGGAAATTTGGCTTTTAGTATTTGCTCATATTTTGTAGTAGTTTCTACCATTTGAGACAAAGAACTTCCTGTCATGATAGTTGCATTTATGGCTAAATCGCCTTCTTCAATAGTCGGAATAAATTCGCCTCCCATATTTTGAAAAGTTAATAACGCTAAACTAAAAAGTCCGATAGCAATTCCTAATATTGTTTTTTTAAATGTTAATGCTTTTTCAAGTAAGGGAATGTATTTACTTTCTAACCAAGCCATCATTCGATCACTCAAGTTTTCTTTATGTTCCGTATTTTTAGATAAAAATAAAGCCGACATCATGGGTACATACGTAAGAGATAAAGTAAATGCTCCAATGACTGCAAACCCAACGGTCATGGCCATTGGTCTAAACATTTTTCCTTCTGTTCCTACTAAAGCAAGAATGGGTAAATACACAATTAAAATAATCATTTCTCCAAAAGCTGCACTACTTCTGATTTTAGAGGCAGATTGATAAACTTCTTCATCCATTTCTGCTTGTGTAAGAGGTTCTTTTCGTTTAATAAAAAATAAATGGTGCATGGTGGCCTCTACAATAATTACGGCACCATCTACAATAATCCCAAAATCAATGGCACCTAAGCTCATTAAGTTACCACTTATTCCAAAATAATTCATAAGAATTACAGCAAATAACATAGATAAAGGAATTACAGATGCCACAATAAGCCCTGCGCGGAAATTGCCTAAAAATAAGATTAATACAAAAATAACAATAAGTGCGCCCTCTACTAAATTTTTAGTAATTGTTCCTACGGCATTATCTACTAACTTACCTCGGTCAATAAAGGCTTCGGCTACTACACCTTCAGGAAGTGTTTTGTTAATCTGTTCCATTTTTTTCTTTAACACGATTAACTACAGCACTTGAGTTTTCTCCTTTTAGCATTAAGGCCAATCCGCTAACAATTTCACCCTTTCCATCTTTGGTAGAAGCACCGTATCGTAGTGCAATCCCTTCCCGAACAGTTGCTACATCACGAATTAAAACAGGAGCCCCATTACGATTCTTAACCACTACATTTTGTAAATCTTGAACTCCTGTAGCCATACCTACCCCACGAATAAAATACGCATATTGATCTTTTTCAATATAGGCACCTCCTGTGTTTTGATTGTTTTTTTCAAGAGCTTGAAAAATTTCTGAAATAGTGACACCTAAGCTATTCAGTGTATTCGGATTAACTGCTATTTCATATTGTTTTAATTTTCCTCCCCATGTACTAACTTCTGCAACCCCTTCTACGCCTTGTAGTTGAGGTACAATAATCCAATCTTGAATCGTTCGTAATTTTGTAGCATCGTATTGCTTCTCATATCCTTTTTAGCATATACATCATATTGATAAATTTCGCCAAGCCCAGTTGAAATGGGGGCTAATCCAGGGGAACCGGCATAATCTGGTATATTTTCTTGTGCTTCTTTTAAACGTTGAAAGATTTGTTCACGAGCCCAATAAATATCAACATCGTCTTTAAAAACAACAGTAACAACCGATAATCCAAATCGTGAAATACTGCGTAATTCTACAATTTTTGGAATTGTTTTTACAGATCGTTCTAGTGGATAGGTAATTAATTGTTCTACTTCCTGACTCGCAAGTGTAGGAGCTGTAGTGATGATTTGTACCTGATTGTTTGTTACATCTGGTAAGGCATCAAGAGGTAATTGTTTTACCGAGTAGCTTCCCCAAGCTAATAATACAACGGTAAAAAGCAGTATAATAAACTTATTTTTTATACTGAATTGTATGATTTTATCTAACATTGAAATAATATAATAAATTAAAAATAAGCAAACTATGTATTTGCTATCATATAAAGAGTACAGCTTAGCAGCTTATAACTCTATGAATACTATAAAATTTATTACGCTATTTTAGGGGGTTGCCAAATGCTATTATAGAAATTAGTGTAAAAAATAGATTTGTAAAGAGATTCTTTGTTTTCAGTATTTATAGCAGAAAACACTTCAAAATCATAAGAAATAATAGATTGGTATACCAATACTTGAATACCACAGCAATTACATACACAAAAAGGAGAACACAAATCATCATCATCGCTGTGAGAGTGCTTTTTGTTTTGTAAATCAGATTGAGCAGATTTAGCTATAGCTATATCATGTTCTATCATATCCAAGCACGGTAGCCCTGATAATATGAGGAAGTAAACAGATAATATGATATATAAAAATCGCATCGGTACAAAATAATAAAAAAAAAAGATAGAAACAAAGAAGATTTTTTGTTTTATAAGGACTAAACCTAAAAAGAACAGAGAATAGTAGAGCCACATGATTAATGACTCTACTTTAATGATTGCATTATATTGTTTTAAGATAGGTAATATATTCTTTTTCAATACGTTCTTGATGTGTAGGGTGTGCAATTTTCACCATTTCTGCAACACGTTGTTTGAGTGTTTTTCCGTACAAATCAGCTATCCCGTTTTCTGTAATGATATATTGTACGTGAGAACGGGTAGTTACAACACCCGCTCCTTGTTTTAAGAATGGGACAATTCTACTTTCTCCTCTTTTAGTAATAGAAGGCAAAGCAATAATAGCTTTTCCTCCTTCGCTTAATGACGCACCACGAATAAAATCCATTTGTCCCCCTACTCCAGAATACATCTTCATACCTATAGAATCTGCACAAACTTGACCTGTTAAATCTACTTCGATGGCAGAATTAATAGCAACCATTCGTTTGTTTTTTCGTATTCTAGCTGTATCATTTACAAATGAAGATTCTTTCATTTCAATAAAAGGATTGTCATTTACAAAATCATATAATCGTTGAGATCCTATTAAAAAAGTAGCTAATGCTCTGCCTTCCAATATTCCTTTATAATTACAAGTAATAACATTTTTTTCAATTAAATCAATTACGCCATCACTAAACATTTCTGTATGAAGGCCTAAATCTTTATGACTTGTAAGTTTTGATAATACGGCATTAGGAATAGAACCAATCCCCATTTGTAAAGTACTTTTATTATCTATTAAACTAGCTACATAACTGCCTATTTTTTCTTCCTCAGCAGAAATAGAAGCTATTTCATGACCAAAAATAGGATGATTTACCTCTACCATATAGTTTATCTCCGTTTCATGCAAAATTCCATCTCCAAAAGTTCTAGGCATTTGGGGATTAACTTGAGCAATCACTATTTTTGCATTTTTTATAGCAGCCAAAGTAGCCTCTATAGAAGTACCTAGCGAACAATAACCGTGTCTGTCAGGCGGTGATACATGAATAAAAACAACATCTAATAGAACTACTTTTTTTCGAAATAGATTAGGCAATTCACTTAAAAAAACGGGTGTATAAGAACCATTTCCTTCCCTTAATGTATGCCGTACATTAGCTCCTATAAAAAAGGAATTAACATGAAAACTAGCCGATAAAGAAGGATTTGCATAAGGCGCATCTCCTTCAGTGTGTAAATGACATATTTCCACATTTTTTAATTCAGAAGCTCTTTCTGTTAAAGCTTTTATTAATACACTGGGTGCTGCTGCTGCTGCTTGTATGTAAATTCGATCACCAGATTTAACTACTTTTACAGCTTCCGCTGCGGATACATATTGACTCATAACCTAAAATTTTACTTCAAATGTAAATGTTTAGCCTGTATTGTAATATGATAAATCTCATGCTTAAAATTAGAGCGTTTATAAAAGTATTATTGTATTTTTGCACACTTACTTTTAAGAAATGAGTAAAATAATATTAAAAACACGAGAGGAAATAGAATTAATGCGCGAAAGTGCTTTAGTTGTTTCCAAAACTTTAGGGATGTTAGCTTCAGAAATCAAACCAGGAGTAAGTACCCTCTATTTAGATAAATTAGCAGAAACCTTTATTCGTGATCACGGAGCAGTACCTGCTTTCTTAGGAATGTATGGCTTTCCTAACTCTCTTTGTATGAGTCCTAACGCACAAGTCGTACACGGAATACCAACCGACAAACCTCTAGAAGAAGGAGATATCATTTCAGTTGATTGTGGAGCCTTAAAAAATGGCTTCTACGGAGATCACGCTTACACTTTTGAAGTAGGAGAAGTTGCTCTAGCTACTAAAATGCTTTTAAAAACTACAAAAGAATCCTTATATGTTGGTATTCGCGAATTAAAAGCAGGAAATAGAACAGAAGACGTAGGGCATGCCATTCAAAAATATTGTGAAAGTCATGGTTATGGAGTAGTACGTGAACTAGTCGGTCATGGTATAGGACAAACTATGCACGAAGCACCTGAAATGCCAAATTATGGTAAAAAGGACGTGGTAAATTATTGGAAGAAGGTATAGTGGTTGCAATAGAACCCATGATTAACATGGGGACGAAAAATATTAAACAACATAAGGACGGGTGGACTATTACGACTGCTGATGGTAAACCTTCCGCTCACTTTGAACATGATGTAGCCATAATTGACGGAAAACCTGAACTTCTTTCAACCTTTGCATATATTTATCAAGCATTAGGTATACAAAGTAATGAAGAGGATGAATTTAGAACTAATAAATTAGTTATTTAATTTCGGATAATTAACAGAGTAAATGAAGAGTTCTAAAATAAAAATGAAGCTATTAAGCCTTCTCAAGAAAAGAATGGAAATTTTTTAAAATCAACTGGTTGAAATAATCAAGAGGTTATCTAGAAAATTTGAAATGTTCAAAATTTTTATACAATATTTGTTATAAACGAATATCAACCTATTCAGATTAAAAACCTTCTTTTAAATGTGGGTGAATTTGAAATCTAAAAGAAATAAAAAATTTACACATAAAAAACTGTAAAATGGTGCAGTTTTTATGAAATGCTGTGAAAAGAAATGAAAAAAATATTTAAATTCTTTTTAAATGTGATCCCAAGACCAATTCTTATTAGAATTAGTTTTATAGTACGCCCTATTCTAGCCTTTTTATTAAAAGGGAGTCGATTTATAGATCCAATTGATGGAAAAAGCTTTCGCATGTTTTTGCCTTATGGATACGGAAATCAGCGTAACAATGTACTTTCGCCAAGTACACTTTCATTAGAAAGACACCGTTTGTTATGGTTGTATCTTCAAAATGAAACCGATTTTTTTACAGCTAAGGATATAAAAAAAGTACTGCATTTTGCTCCAGAACAAGAGTTCTATAAACGGTTCAAAAAACAGAAAAATATAACATACGTTACTACCGATTTATTTTCGCCATTAGCTGATGTAAAAGCAGATATATGTAATCTTCCATTTCAAGATAATTCGTATGACATTATTTTTTGTAATCATGTTTTAGAACATATTCCAGATGACACAAAAGCCATGCAAGAATTATATCGCGTACTAAAACCGGGAGGAATGGGTATTTTTCAGATTCCACAAGACTATTCTCGTCAAACTACTTTTACAGATGATACTATAACCGATCCAAAAGAACGAGCAAAAATTTTTGGACAATACGATCATGTACGTGTATATGGATTAGATTATTTTGACAAATTAAGAAGCATCGGTTTTACAGTAAAAGAAATAGATTATACTAAAACATTAGGAAATTCACTAATAGAAAAATATTGCTTAGCAAAAGGAGAAATTATTCCAGTTTGTCTTAAATAAAAAGAAACAATAAAATAGCTAAAGGAGGAATCTTATTAAAAATGATGAGGTTCCTCCTTTTTAAATAGTAGCATAAAATAACATCATAAATAAGAAAAGAATGTCTTTTTCGTTAGCACTCGATTTATCATGGAATGAAACAGAAGAACGTTGGATACCGTTTTTGTATTTAGTTAATACCAACCAACTACCCTTATATGTTTTTAAAATAGCCAATAAAGAAACTTTAAAAAGTATTTCAAAAGAATTAAATTCAGAAGAAAAAAAATTAGAGCTTCTCATAACAGATTTAAAAACAGAAAATATTCTGAAAAAATTGACAAAAAATAAAAAAGTTACTTCACTAAACTTACTCAAAGAAGATAAGACCGTCAAAAAAATTTTAGAAGAATACCTAAACAGAAAAATAGGAGCGATTCTAAACATCATTCAAGATTTAAAAATTCCCTTTAGTATAAACCTAAATTCAAAAAAAGAATTTTATTTAAACCAGGTACATTATACAAACAAGTCAATGTCAGCGCACTTGCATTTTGCTAAAAATGAAGAAGGAATCATTTATACACTCACTCTAGCTGATAACGAAAAAACAATATATCCTAATCAACACCCTATAAACATACTAACGCTATTCCCTTGTCAGATTATTTTTGATAAACAAGTCATTTTAATTCCTGATATAGACGGATTAAAGCTAAAACCATTTCTAAAAAACCAATCGGTACATATCCCAAAACGAATGGAAACTGAATATTTTAAAAAATTCATTCCTGATATTATAAAAAAAGTACCCATTAAAACAGAGGGGTTTCAAATACAGTCCTTTAATGAAATCATTTCCTACAACATAAAAGGAATCCATGATTTTTTGAGTCAACAATTTTTCATTCAAATACTTTTTAACTACAAAGGATATACTTTTTCATCCAATATGGATAAAAAACAACACGCTACTATAGCCTTTGAAGAAGATGATACCGTAAAAGTTATCCAATACAAAAGAGATCTAGAAAAAGAATTAACCATAGAAAAAAATTAATTAATTTTGGATTTAAAAAAAAACAGAGATGGAAACTTTTCTATAACTCATTCATCAAATGAATTAGCTAGTATAGAATTTGTTTTACAACATATAGAGGATTTACAAACAGCAGGTTTTCTTTTAGATGAATTTTTAATTGATCATAAAAAAATAAAAACCAACAAAACAACACTTTCTTTACAAAGTACTGAGCAAACAGATTGGTTTGATTTAAAAATGACCATTTCCTGCGGAAATTATAATTTCCCTTTTTCAGATATAGTGCCTAATATTAAAAATGAAAATCAATGGTTCTTACTTCCAGATGACACCTACTTTATTATTCCCAATGAGTGGATGAAACGCTATGCTAATTTAGCTAAGTTTGGAACAAAACAAACAGACGGAAGAATTAGTTTACCTAAAAGTCATTTTCAAAATCTAAATTTAGAAGAAGTTATTTTAGAAACAGAAAATATTTCCAAAAAAAACTTGATTTATACCCCCTCCATTTTGCTAAAGGCTACTTTGCGACCTTATCAAAGCCAAGGTGTACAATGGCTTTTAAATCATTATGCAAATGGCGTAGGAGCTTGTCTGGCGGACGATATGGGATTAGGAAAAACCTTGCAAACTTTAGCATTACTTATTGCAGTTCAAGAAAATGAACCAACACAAGTACCGAAAAGCAAAGAATTAGAACTTTTCACTGATTCAGAAACACAAGAAATTCCTCCCTTAAAAGCATTAGTTGTCGTTCCCTCTTCACTTGTCTTTAATTGGTATGATGAAACAAAAAAATTTGCACCTCACTTTAAATGTATAAAATATGTAGGAGCAGATCGAAAACTATTGACCAAAAAATTAAGCTATTATGATCTTGTTTTTACCAGTTTTTCTGTTTTAAGTAGAGACAGCTCGTTATTAGAAAAAATACCTTTTCATTATCTGATAGTAGATGAAAGCCAACAAATAAAAAATCGAAACTCTAAAATATTTAAAACTTTAACCCAAATACAAGCAACACATAAAATTTCGTTAAGTGGTACGCCTATTGAAAATTCATTAGCTGATTTATGGTCACAAATGCAATTTATTAATCCCTCTATATTAGGAGAATTTGCCTTTTTGATCAATATTTCAAAAAACCCATTGAAAAATACAAAGACGAAAGTAAAATAGAAGAACTCAAAAATATAATCAATCCTTATATATTGAGAAGAACCAAAACAGAAGTCTTAAAAGACCTTCCCGATTTAATTGAGCAAGTAATGTATTGTCAGATGGATGAAGAACAAGAAAAACAATACGAAGAAGAAAAATCAAAAGCCCGTAACTACCTTCTTAAATTAGAAGATGCTCCTTCTATGCTACACATACTGAATGTTTTAATGAAGTTACGCCAGTGGAGTAATCATCCTAAATTAGTTGATCCTAGTTTTAAAATGGCGTCAGGAAAATTTTATGATGTAACAGGGTATTTAGAAACGTTAGCAAAAGCAAAAAGTAAAACTTTAATTTTCAGCTCGTTTGTCAGTCATTTGGCCATTTACGAAGATTGGTCTCTTCAAAATAACATCCGTTTTTGTTCCCTAACCGGAAATACCCCAGCAGAAGAAAGAGAAAGCTATGTAAAACAATTTCAAACAGATGAAGAAACTTTATTCTTTTTCATATCCTTAAAAGCAGGCGGCGTAGGTCTTAATTTAACAAAAGCTTCTTATATTATCTTACTCGATCCTTGGTGGAATCCTTTTGCAGAAAAACAAGCCATAGCAAGAGCGCATAGAATTGGACAAGAAAATAAAGTAAACGTGATTCGTTTTATCACTCAAAACACCATCGAAGAAAAAATCTTACAACTTCAACAAAACAAAAAAGAGTTGTCAGATCGTATTATTGATGAAAGTACAATTCCTGAATCAGTAACCGAAAATTTAGCCTATCTATTACAATAAATTCGTTAATAATCGGTTTAAAATAGTAATTTAGTTTTTTAATTAGCAAGTAAGAATAGTTTTAATCAAACCGTTAAGTCATGAAATCAAATTACATCTTCATACTATTGCTTTTTAGTTTTGTTACACAATCTCAATTAGTAGAAAATGTAGCTCCATTCAATATCAAAAACATTGCATTCAAACAAGCTACTAATGTTGTATTTCCTTTTTTTCAAATAAGGGAAAGTTTTGAATTTAGTTTTGATGATCTATATGGAACCGAAGAAGATTATTACTTCACATTAACCCATTGTAATTATGATTGGACTGTATCTGACTTAACTAGAAATGAATATTTAAACGGAAATGACAACCAACGAATTCAAGATTATCAAAACTCGTTCAATACCCTGCAAGGATACTCGCATTATCGGTTGAGTTTTCCTAATAGTTTTTGTCAAATAATCAAGAGTGGAAATTACATATTAACTATTTTAAACAAAAATAAAGAAATCGTATTTTCAAGAAAATTCATAATTTATGAAAATGGCATTGAAGTTCCCATTCAAATCAAACGTTCCAGAAATCTGGTTGATATTACAGAAAAACATAACATCGAGTTTACCGTAAAATCTAAAAATATCCTTTTTCAAAATCCACTACAAAATATAAAAATTGCTCTTTTTCAAAACGGCAGATGGAATACCGCCAAATATAATATTAAACCTCAATATACTATTGGCAATGATCTGATTTATCGTTACAACACAGAAACACAATTTTGGGCTGGAAACGAATATTACTACTACGATAATAAAGATATAAAAACGCCTACCAATAACATTGCAAAAGTTGAATCTAATTCAGGATTATATAAGACTTTATTATACACCAATGAGGTTAGAAAAGACAAAGGATATACCTTTTTTCCTGATATTAATGGACTATTTCAAAATAGAAATATTTTTGCACGAGATAACAATGATGTAGAAACAGATTATACTTGGGTTTATTTTTCCTTATTTGCCCCTAATTACCCAAAAGATCAAGCTATTTATGTAACAGGTTTGTTTAATAATTATCAAATGACAGATGAAAATAAAATGGATTATAATACGAGCAAAGGAATTTATGAAAAGGCCATTATGATTAAACAAGGCTTTATAAATTATAACTATACCTTAGTAAATTCAAAAAATCAAATAGATTACCAAAATGCAATTGATGGAAATTATTATCAAACAGAAAATAAATACCACGTTTTTGTATACTATAGAGCTAATGGTGAACGTTTTGATCGTATAATAGGAATAGGAGAAGCTAACTCACAAAATATAACAAATTAAATTTAATAAATATTAAAAACAAAAATAGTTTTATTTTTCGCTAAATTTGTACTTTCAATAAAAGGTAAAATGGTTACGCAAGTTACAAAAGGAATCAAAATTTCGGTAGAAACAGTTTTTGAGGGAACCTACTTCAAGAATCAATCGGTACATTTTGCATTTTCATATCATATTACCATTGAAAATCACAGTAAAGATCAGGTACAGCTTTTGTCACGTCATTGGGATATATATGATGCTCTTAATGATCAAGAAACAGTAGAAGGAGAAGGAGTCGTAGGAGAAAAACCAATCTTAAAGTCCGGAGAAAAGTATCGGTATAATTCTGGTTGTTTACTTTCTTCGCCACATGGTAGTATGACAGGATATTTTACAATGATTAACTTTGCTACTACAAAAAAATTTAACGTTGCCATCCCTATTTTTTATTTAAATGCCCCTTTTGCATTAAGTTAACCGGGTAGCCATTATTAATTTCACAAAATCTAAAAAAGATGTTAGAGGATGCCTTTTTTAAAAGGCATTTTGTACTTTTGTTAAAGTTAATAAAAAAATGAACGTATAATTTAAATAAAAATACAATGCTTAAAGGATTTTTTAACGTACCAAAAGCGGTTAATGAGCCCGTAAAATCGTACGCTCCAAATTCTCCAGAAAAAGCGGCTGTATTAGCTGCTTATCAAGAAATGTGGAATTCAAAAGTAGAGGTTCCTCTATATATCGGTAGTGAAGAAATTCGTACAGGTAATACACGTAATATGACCCCACCACATGATCATCAACATGTAGTAGGAACCTATCATTTAGCAACAAAAGAGCACGTACAAAAAGCTATTGACAATGCTTTAGAAAGCCGTACAAAATGGGCTAATATGGCATGGGAACAAAGAGCAGCGATCTTTTTAAAAGCAGCTGAATTAATTGCAGGTCCTTACCGTGCAAAAATTAATGCAGCCACTATGATTGCGCAATCAAAAACAATTCATCAAGCTGAAATAGATGCCGCTTGTGAATTAATAGACTTTTTACGTTATAACGTAGAGTTTATGACACAGATTTATAAAGACCAACCTGCTTCTGATTCATCTGTATGGAACCGAGTAGAATACCGCCCATTAGAAGGATTTGTATATGCTGTTACTCCTTTTAATTTTACAGCCATTGCAGCTAATTTACCTGCAAGTGCCGCTCTAATGGGGAACGTTGTTGTTTGGAAACCATCAGATAGCCAAGTATTTTCTGCAAAAGTAATCATTGATGTATTTAAAGAAGCTGGAGTCCCAGATGGTGTTATCAATGTAATTTTTGGTGACCCTGTAATGGTAACTGATACAATATTAGCTTCTCCTCATTTTGCTGGTATTCATTACACAGGTTCTACTTTTATCTTCAAAGAATTATGGAAAAAAATTGGAGAAAATATTCACTCCTACAAAACGTATCCAAGAATTGTAGGAGAAACAGGCGGTAAAGATTTTGTCCTAGCGCATCCTTCAGCCAATGTAAAACAAGTAGTAGCCAATACAATTCGTGGTGCATTTGAATTCCAAGGACAAAAATGTTCAGCAGCATCAAGAGCCTATTTTCCTTCTTCATTATGGCCTGCTATTAAAGAAGAAATGGGAAAAGAATTAGCTACTTTTAAACAAGGTTCGCCAGAAGATTTCTCCAACTTTGTAACAGCTGTTATCCACGAAGGATCATTTGATAAATTAGCTCAATATATTGATCAAGCTAAAGCTGATGCTGATGCTGAAATTATTTTTGGCGGGGGATATGACAAATCAAAAGGATACTTTGTAGAACCAACAGTCATTCTAACAACAAATCCTAAATATGCCACTATGGAAACCGAATTATTCGGACCAGTATTAACTATTTATGTATACGAAGACTCTACTTGGGCTGAAACGTTACAATTAATAGATGGCACTTCCGAATATGCCCTAACAGGAGCGGTATTTAGCGGTTGTCGTTATGCTATTGAAGAAGCTACCATAGCATTACAAAACTGTGCTGGTAACTTTTATATTAATGATAAACCAACAGGTGCAGTAGTAGGAATGCAGCCATTTGGAGGAGCTAGAGCTTCTGGAACCAATGATAAAGCAGGTTCTGCTCAAAACTTATTACGTTGGGTTTCTCCTAGAACTATCAAGGAAACCTTTGTAACACCAGTAGATTATAGATATCCGTTCTTAGGATAATTCAATATAAAAGAAACAGCTATCCGAAAAGTAGCAGCAACTCAATGATTAGTTTAGTACTTCAGTACTAGAACAAATCAGATCATTAAAACTAGAGACTATCTCACAAGGTGAGTAAGTTAAAAAGTTAAGGCTTGGATTTTATAATCTGAGCCTTTTTCAAATATAAGAACAAATTGATTTAAAACGATTTAATAATCAAAAAAGCTATTAACACCATTTAAGGTTCCAATTTACTGTAATAATCTCGTATAATCTCTTTTGATTTGTGTATTTTGTAGTGAGTTTTGGTTTAGGTAATTTCAAAACTAAAATGGTATCAGAGGAAGAAAAACAAACCTTGTTTAATATACTTGATGCTTTCGCTACTAAGAAAAAACACAAAGACACCCTTTCGGGTTTACTGCAAGATGTAAAGTAAGAAAGAGGTTGTCCTTACTTTTGGACAGCCTCTTTAATTTATCTACTGTCTGTATTCATTTTTTCTTATAGAATCAATAAACTTCTCTAATTCTTTACTATTATAAAAATCCAAACATTTCATCATATACAAATTATTATTTAAATCATATGATTTATAATCTTTTTAAGCCAATCGCTTATCATTTTTCTATAATTTTCATTTCCAAAAATATACTCTTCTTTTAAGTTTATTATTTGAACATAACTAGAACCATCTTTATATTTAATAGATTCATTTTTTGTTGCTTCGTAATAACAATCACAAAACGCTTGGTTTTTAACTTTAAGAAGTTCATTTTCTAATTTGTTATTTTTTGTTTGAGATGAACATTTTGTCAAACAAATTACTAGAATTATATGTATAGCCTTCATATCTAATTTATTTTGATGAGTAAAATGTAGTTGTGCATTCTTGATAAAAATGAGATCCTGCTCTACCACCGTATAGAACATCTACGTGTCCTGTAGCATCACTCCAACCACAATTCTTCTGTATAATTATTGAATTTTGAATTTGCATTCCCAAACTTGCTTGTGAGAAATTATATATTTTTGAAAGATATACTTGAATTTTATCAACCTTATAAAAATAATTCAATTTATTAGCTCCACTAAAAGTACCGTTAGTTTTAGGAATAGTATAACCTGACTTATTTAAAGCGGTACTTAATCTTAAAGCGCAGGTGTTTGCATAAGCTGGATTTGGATTGCCATTACTATCATAACCATGAAGTAGGTAATCGTTATAAATATCTCCTCCAATATTTTTGTAAACATCATCTCTATGGACAAAATTAGGATCAGATGTGTCACCCGATGGGTAAGCGTCATATATTTTTTTAATATCTGCTTCTGTTAAAGTTGTTTTGGGTTTTATCATTGCGTGAGCAGCGTGATTGAGTCCAGCAACCATACCTCCAATGACAACCCCTTGCCAGAAATTACCTCCACTAAGTTCGGCGCCTACACCACCGCTAATCGCTCCAAAGGTAATAGTTCCTACGGTGCTTTTAGCAAAATCACCTCCAATAGCTCCAAAAGCACTAGCGCCTAAACTTCCAAAAGCACCACTCAAGGCTGCACTCCAAAAATTACCACCTTGAACACTTGATAAAACACCTTGAACAATTCCATGTGCAGCTGCTTGCGCAGCAACTGACCAAACTTCACCAATTGTATTTACTATTGTACCTCCTGCACTAAATAATGTACCAACACCATAAGTAGCTGCTGCACTAACTGCACCCCAAAACATTGCTTCATGTGCTTCATAAATGTTCCAATATTTAAGATTTCCATACTTAAAGTAAACATTTGCAGTATAAGTTAATGCTGCTACTATAACACCTATAGTAATAGTAATAGCAATTCCATATTCTCCACTAGGATCATTAAACATAAGCGGGTTATTCATTACATAACCATACTTATTATAACATTGGGTATTGGTAGGATCTTGTATGTTCTCGTCGGCATTTAAAAAACGGCGCAACATCGGGTCATACAACCTCCCGTTCATGTGTATCAGCCCTACATCTTGCAAATGTTCATGGCTAGTATACCCTCTATCCAATACCTGCATACTGCCATGCGTCAAATTCCCCCAAGCATCAAAATAGCGTTCTTCTACTAATTTCCCTTTTTCATCCGTTATCGCTAGTATAGTACCTAGGTAATCCTTATGCAAAAATAAAGGTTTTGCATCGATTTCTGCATAATTTTTTACATATACTATGTTCGATTCGTACGGCTTAAAACCAAAAGCTACAACTTTACGGGTTGTAGCTTTTATGTTTAGTTGTTCAATTTTGTGGGTAGGAGCTTGAAGCACGCACTAGCCCAAGATTATCTAATGCTTGGACTACCTAGGGGCTGTGACAGTGCATCCATTGCAAAAACATAGATCTTAATCACTGCAAGATTTTCATTTTGCATAAAATGCTCAACCCTCATCGTATTATCCAAATCTACTTTGGCCATTTTAGGTGCTAATACATACGAATTAAACTTTGAGATATCAACCCTTAACTTCTCAGCTTCTAAAGGGTAACTGGAAAAGTTATTATTTAGCAAATCTTTAAATTTATTGAGCAACTGACAGCAATATAAAACCTCCACATCGGATATATAATGTTTCTTTATAATTAAGCTTAGAAAAAAATCTTTCACCCTTTTCAATAACGAAGGCTCTTCAACAAAAAAGGAGATCGTAGGTATATCTAGTTTTAATTTTGAAATTTTTAGAAGTTGGTCTACAACCTCTGAAATATTTATTTGTGTTTTATAATATTCCTTTAAATTACTCCATGAGTCCCATCGACTTCTATCAAGTGATAGATCAATTTGACGCAAATAGGCGTATAAAAAAACTAAGAATTTATAATTTATATCGATTTTTTGCATAAGTTTAAGTTTTAAAATGGCCACCAATTCCAACGAACAAAACTTGGATTGGCATTTTGAATATTTAAAGGTGTCCCTTCAGTCACTATCCGCCCTGCATTTCCAACTCCACCCATATAAACTGGAGGAGGAGTTATCATTTGACTTCGTGAGATAGAAAACTCAATAAAAGAGCCTCTACCTGCTTGTCCTAAATTAACATTGGTTGGCTTTAAAAATGGAGCGAATTCAACATCTACTCCATAAGGCATAGTTCTAGATGCATTAATAAAACCGCTATTTTTTATCCCTTTAAGTCCCATAGAAGAAGTATGATGACGTACCCTTACAAAATCATTAACAGGAGTCTCTGACATTTCCACCCTTGGAATCCTCATAGAACGAAGACCTTTACCCTCGTCAAACGGATTTATCGTTGATTTTTGAGTTATAACTCAAGGAGCAAAGAAAAACAAAACACGGATATCACATATAATTAAAACTTTTCTCTATGATAAACCAACCCAATACTCTAACAAATTTATCAAATACATTCCATGAAATCATTTAGACTTCAACTCCTCTATGATTTTTGTTTGAGACAGAATTCTTCTAGCATATGTAATCATCATTTTCTTATTACTGTCATCTCGAACACCTAAACCAACATAATTAGCATATTTAAAAACTATTAATTTCGATGATAATCTTGCTAAAATTTCCGTAAACTTGAAACATTAGTAAATTTAAAAGATTTAAATTTTATCTTAAATTTTGAATTTAAATTCTCTTCAATATAATCAAAATTATCTATTGGATCAAAATCAAATAATATCTCATTATCCACAATATTTATGAAAACATCACTTGGTGAAAAATTACCAAAACTTTCATCAATATCAAAAGAGACACTTATAATATCTGCAAAAACAAAAATAATGTTTCATATCTAAAATCTTCATTAAGATTACAACAATTAATTTTTAATTTAATTGTATTAAATTCTTTGTTATCTTCTATAGATTTAATAAAAGTCACCTCATTAACCCAAGAGTCTGATAATTGGCCATATAGTTTTATAAATTCTGAAATCATTAAAAATATTTTTTAGGTATTAAAATAAATGGAATATGATTTTCTGGCAAATGACCTGAACTTATCGAACCCGGGACACTCAAATAATGCCCATGAACTCCTCCCATATTATGAGGTTTATAATTTATTTCAAACTGCATTTTACCACTATCATTATAAAAATATTTAGAAATGGGTTTACCATTTGGACTTAAATATTCATATGCTGAATTAGGCATACCTTCGCCTCCAGTTACCTTTACAGCACCTGAAAATTCACGAATTGAAGTGGACGAAACATTATCCACTCTTTCTAAAACTTCACTCGTTTGTTCTACAACTTTATGAACAGGAGCCTTTGGCACTTCCACCCTTGGAATCCTCATAGAACGAAGACCTTTACCCTCGTCAAACGGATTTATCGTTGATTTTTGAGTGAGAACTCGAGGAGCAGAGTTATAAGTATGTTTAGCCAACGAATTAGAACCCTGACCATTTGAAACTGCTGCAGGCTTAGGTATTTCTATATCGGTTGCCTCTAACGTAGCACCTTGTAACGGTTGTAAGCCTTGAGGTTGTAAACTACTACTTAACACTTCTACAGGAGGCATTTTTCCTGTCCAAAAATTACCTCCTTTTAAAGAACTACTAATTCCTTGAGAAACACCACCAATAAGACCTCCAGCCACAAAACCAAATGCTGCAGAACGTAATCCATCTACTATTGGATTACCTCCCCCAAATACTAACGACCCCAAACTTCCTGACACAAAACCACCTGCCAAACCTCCTAAACCAGCACTTAAAGCTCCTCCAAAAAAACCTCCTGCACTTGGTGCTATTACCCCTGATAGATAGGGACCAGCCCATCCACCAACAACACTGCTAATAGCTCCAATAGCCCCACCAAAAACCATCGATTCCCAAGTGGCACTACTACTCCAATTCCATTTAAATGGATTATAAGTTCCATTTGCCTGTGCAGCGGCAAAATAAGCTCCAACAACAGCCCCAACCACTACAATAGCAATAGCAATTTCCCCATCAGGATCGTTAAACATAAGCGGGTTGTTCATTACATACCCATACTTATTATAACATTGGGTATTGGTAGGATCTTGTATATGCTCGTCGGCATTTAAAAAACGACGCAACATCGGGTCATACAACCTTCCGTTCATGTGTATCAGTCCCACATCTTGCAAGTGTTCATGGCTAGTATACCCTCTATCCAGTATCTGCATACTGCCGTGAGTCAAATTCCCCCAAGCATCAAAATGGCGTTCTTCTACTAGCTTCCCTTTATCATCCGTTATCGCTAATATAGTTCCTAGGTAATCCTTATGCAAAAATAAAGGTTTTACATCGGTTTCGGTATAATTTTTCTAAATTTGAAGAACAAGACCGCAATCATATTTTCTCCGTTATCGATGCTTTTATCGCTAAAAGAAAAATTCAAAGTATTTTATAAAACAAAACCCAGCCACACGGCTGGGTTTGTAGTTGATTTTACTTTTTAACAACCTGTTTTTTATTAAGTAAATGAATGATTAGTAAAACTATAGTTATAGCAATTGTAAACATAATAACTAATTTTAAAATTTCAAGTAACTGCACAAAAGATGAATTATCAACTTTATACCATTTCAATCCTTTATTTATTTCAGATTTTTGAACAAAAGTATAATAAATTCTAGTACCGGGTTTTCTTTTATTGTCATACTGAACTTTTACAAAAATAACTTTATTTCGGTTATCTAAAATTTCACAAAAAATACCAGCAGAATTATAAGTGTATTCTAAAATTTTAGAAACCTCAACACTGTTGTTTATTCTTGTACCACTACCAATAATTTGAATAAATCCTTCTTCTTCAATTTTAAACCCTTCTAAAGAATCGAAGTCAGTATTATAGCTGTAGGTTATTTTGTTATTAAAAAAATTAAACCCCTTGCCATAAAAGCTTAAAGCATTATCTATGGTTAAAAATAAAATAATCAGTATTATTATAGAAATGGTAAATTTTATTGATTTCATATGAGATTGTATTAATACCCCGGATTTGGATAAGTTATTTTAAACGTTGATGGAACATACATATAAGGCGTACAGCCAAATCGTTCAAGATTCGGACCTAATCCATCTGCTTTAAAAGAAGGAATTCCCATTCTTCCTAAAAAATTCTCGTCTATAAAATCTACATCATAAAAACCATCATTTACGAATTCTGTAAAAGTTGTTGTGCAATTTCCTCCTGCATAAGTTGTTGAATAATCTACATTTGTACGACCAACGTGAAAAACTTTTGATGTCATATCAACATCAAAACTTCCATTTAAGTTATTAGCATCTCCGCCTACTAAACGTCTTACGACTCTTAAATATTCTTTTGAATTACGTAGTTCTAATTGAGTCCCCTTGTCAAGTGCCCCGGACTTCCATCTCCATTTAAATAATGGTCTGTAGCTTGTTTAGTATTTTTTAATACTTTAGGCTTTTTTCCTCCCGGCGGGTCGATTTTATGCATCATGTGATTCAACCCACTAACCATACCTCCGATGACAACCCCTTGCCAGAAATTACCGCCACTAAGTTCAATCCCTATACATCTGGATAATTTTGTATACAATAAAAAACGCAAATAAAACAATTAACAACAAATAAATAACTTTTAAAATAATCAAATTATAATTCTCAAACTTAACATATTTTAAATTCATGTAAGTTTGATCACCGTAATTCAAATTAATTATTTCCTCTGAAAGACCTGATAATTCTTTAATCGAAATAGATGGCTCTAATTTATCATTAATTAATTCTCTAAAAAGTATGAATCTAGTGACTTTATTGTTGTCAATGATTTGACATAAAACAAATTCATCATTATACCAATATGAAACAAATTTTTCAACTAATATATTTTTATAACCTATTTCATTTTTTGAATTATCAGCTAATAATTGACCTTGACAAGTATTATCTAATAATTCAAACCCTCCATTCATCGCTGGATTTAAAGAAATTGAAAATCTTTTTGGCAAACTTCTAGCTACAAATCCTATTCCTAAACCATTATAATACATATTAGTATCAACGTAAAGAAAAAAAACTGAAAAAAATAAGAAAATGATAATCTCTTTCAATGATAAAAAACAAGCTAGTTTAATATCCTCGGATTTTTATAAGTAATCGAAAATTCATAAGGTAAAAAATTATATGGTTTTGGAGATATAAAAACAGGAGTATTAAACCCTCTACCGGAATAGAAGGTGGACTCGGCAAAGTCAATGGGATTTCTAATCCGATATCTAGAGGATCCCAAAAACCATCACCTTCAAAGGCTTTAAAATATGTAGTACATTGAGCAGAATTACATTTTGTGTCATAAAATAAAGTAGTACGTCCCACGAAAAAAGCACCATCAAATGTCAAATCAACACTAGCTTTAAATGTCAACTTATTCGCCACTCCAGTAACTAATCGATTAACAATTCGTGTATAATCACCACTTTTCAACAAAGCATTTTTTACATCAACCCCTAAATTAACTGCCTTAGAATCTCCATAGTAATACTGATTTACTGAATCTAAATCTCCATTAATTGTCTTTGCAAAATTATATTTATTCCTGAGCTCTTTAAAAAAATATTTATATTTAGTTTTAGGTTTTGGGTCTAATCCTTTATGAAGCGTATGATTCAACCCAGCAACTATCCCTCCAATGACAACCCCTTGCCAGAAATTACCTCCACTAAGTTCGGCGCCTACACCACCGCTAATCGCTCCAAAGGTAATAGTTCCTACGGTACTTTTAGCAAAATCACCTCCAATAGCTCCAAAAGCACTAGCGCCTAAACTTCCAAAAGTACCACTCAAGGCTGCACTCCAAAAATTACCACCTTGAACACTTGATAAAACACCTTGAACAATTCCATGTGCAGCTGCTTGCGCAGCAACTGACCAAACTTCACCAATTGTATTTACTATTGTACCTCCTGCACTAAATAATGTACCAACACCATAAGTAGCTGCTGCACTAACTGCACCCCAAAACATTGCTTCATGTGCTTCATAAATGTTCCAATATTTAAGATTTCCATACTTAAAGTAAACATTTGCAGTATAAGTTAATGCTGCTACTATAACACCTATAGTAATAGCAATTCCAATTCCAATTCCATATTCTCCACTAGGATCATTAAACATAAGCGGGTTGTTCATTACATACCCATACTTATTATAACATTGGGTGTTGGTAGGATCTTGTATGTTCTCGTCGGCATTCAAAAAACGACGCAACATCGGGTCATACAACCTTCCGTTCATGTGTATCAGCCCTACATCTTGTAAATGTTCATGGCTAGTATACCCTCTATCCAATACCTGCATACTGCCATGCGTCAAATTCCCCCAAGCATCAAAATGGCGTTCTTCTACTAGTTTCCCTTTTTCATCCGTTATCGCTAGTATAGTCCCTAGGTAATCCTTATGCAAAAATAAAGGTTTTGCATCGATTTCTGCATAATTTTTTACATATACTATGTTCGATTCGTAAGGCGTACCTCCTATATACAACAAATGTTTTTCTTGTCCTGTGGTATTATCTCGTACCACTTCAAAACTACCATCTTCCGAATAGTATTTCGTAAACTTAGCGGTAGTAGCCGCCTGATCTAAACTAAAATTTCCACCATAATGCATCACTTGTCTAGACTCGGTCAAACCGTAACCAAATGCATAATCCCCTTTTTACCATCTATATAGAGAGGGTCATTATTTTCATTATAGCTTATAAGCTGCAAGGCCGTATCCGCATCAGGATAGATTTCTAAGCCTGTAGCATTCAAATCTATCGATGTATTTTGATATACTTGATCGGGATTCTTGAAATTAACCTTACCCAATTGATCATTTTCTGTAATACGCCCTTTTTCATCATAGGTATTATAGGACATACTACCTGTTTTCAAATTCGTCCAGTTGATCAAACGGTTGTTATCGTCATAAACAAAATTCTCTTTAAGTGTACCAAAACTTCCATTACGGCTACGGTTTTTCAACTCATTTTTAATCGCATCAAAACTATAACCCAACTCCAATACTGAAACTGGAGATTGACCTTGTACATAAAGATTGTGTTTTGCTGAACTCAAAAAGTCGTTACTATCATAAGTGTTACTTATAGCTATAGCTCCTAAAGTAGCACCCAGTACCTGTCCTTTAGCATTCACATCGCCAAGTCGCCATAAAGTTTTTTGAGTTGCCTTATCTTTTATAGCTACTAAAGCACCGTTCCAGCCGTACTCATGTTCTAAAACCGCTTTAGTATAGGTACCTCCAGAATACAGCCCTTTTTCATAACTTAGTATACGTCCTGCATCGTCATACTTAATATTTTTTTGCATAAAATAACGATCGTTCGCGCTTTCACCCGATTCTATCAATCGTCCTTGTGCATCAAAAACAAAACGTTTGCCATACGGCATACCATTACACACCCCATTTACCTGAGTCAGCCTACCATAAGTATCATAACTAAACTGTATGTCCTTTTTGGTACTTACACCATCTTTTGAATTTTCTTTCTGACGGATCAATTGCCCTACAGTATTATATTCATAGGTTTTATTTCCTTTCGGGCTAATCTCTTTGGTCATTTGCCCTAACCCATTGTACTCATAAGTATATTCACCATTGGCAGGATCATGAAAACTTGCTTTACGCCCCCAATTATCGTAGGTGGTTCTTACCGCGTTTTTACCATAATTAGCACTAACAACCTGTCCTACAGCATTGTAATTATAAGTAATAGTACCTCCTTTATCGGTACTACTTACCAGATTACCTAAAGCATCTTGCACTTTCTGAGTCACACGCTGATACCCATTTACCTCGGTAACTTCGGTGGTCATTCCTTCAACTTTGGTAGTCACAACCTTACCATTCGCGCTACTAACCGTAACTTTAGCGGGGAATACGCTATCGTCATAACTAATCCGATTCCATTTAGGCGTATCTTCATCTAACACAAAAGGATTCGTTTCAGCCACTTTTCGTCCTAATACATCATATTCTGTTTTCTTAACGATAAACGATGCTATTTTTAGGCCTTTAGAACGCTCTTCAAAGACTTCTCCTTTAGCATTCATAAAACTAAACTGTTGTTGACCATCGGGCAAATATTTTGCCACCACAGCATCTCCATCTTGACGCTTATAGGTATAATTTGTATACCCCTGTAAAGGATGATACGATTTTAAAATTTTCCCCCAAGTATCATATACAAAAGATTCAGTAATCCCTAACGGATTTTTCTGGGACAGTACTTGTCCCCAATCATTATAGGTAAATTCCGATTCTAACCCTAAAGCATCCTTTTTCTTTAATACAAAACGCCCCTTATCGTCATAAGTAGCACTTTCCGTACGCGTTTGCGAATCAGCACTATTACTAATAGTTTTAGAGGTTACATTTCCAAAACCATCGTATGTATATGTATCTAGTATATATTGACTCTCATCCTGATTATACGTTTTTTGAGTGGTTAGCAAATTATTAGCATACCCAAATTCGGTTTTACTTTTCTTTGTATCGCCATAAGCCGTTACCTCTTCTTGCTTACTCAGCAATCGGCCTACATAATAATCTTTACCTAATCCCGTATCATTATGCTCATAAACAAATTCTGTCTTTTTGGAAGACAGTCCTGTTATGGATTGGTTGTGCTCTTTAGGTAAATAATAACTATCGTATTTGGTAGTTGTAGTCGCAGTAGTAGCTTTAATAAAATCTTTTTCAAGAATTTTTGTCGGTACTAATGCTTCAACCCCATAGACTAATTTGGCAGAAGTATACTCCGTATTTTTAAACGATAATAAGCCCGTAGTGTTTTCATTAATATCATTCTGATAAAATAAGGAAGCATCACGCGTAGTCCATTCCATAATAGGAATACCGTTACGTAAAGGATCGGTTTGGATAACACTCCAAATTTTAGTATTTTCAAGACCTTGTGCATACCAAGAAGAACGTGCAATTTTCTTAAAACCTAATATCCCTCTACCTTGCAGATGGCTTACCAAACCTGCGTAAACAAAATCCTGAGTTCTTCCTGCTTGTTTGAGTTGACTAACAGCAAGTTGATTTTTTAAGTTTTCAAATTCCACATACGGATAAGCCTCCCCTTTCATTTTCGAATAAAACGAATTTGTAGGTGATGTTTCTAAACCCTTATAAATCACATCGGTAACTATGCCATTTTGATTAATCTGATTAATCTTGGTAGCCTTACTCACATCAATATAAGACATCCTTATAGCCTTATCCCCCTTATGATTTCTTTCGGTACCTAATAATAACAATTTATTCATAGTATTATTAAAACCAAAATCTCCTGTTAATACAGAAAAATCATACATCTGTTCATCATATCGGTATGACCTATCATCTTGCAAAAAGAACTCATACGTAGTCCCGTTAAATTTAGGCTTAAATACGGATATTTGGACATGCGTATAGTCCCCTCGGATGCTTTAAAACCCACTCTACATAATTATTAACCACTACAAATTCTGACTTTCCATCTTTGTCCATATCAGTAACTTGGTAGCTAATACGTCTAGATAAATATTTCCCCCGACAACCACCATTACTAGGACATTCTTCAAAAGGTCTATAATAATATAAACCAGCTATCAAATGTTTCTTAAACCCCCTGTCCGTTGCAACATATAACCACCAATCTGAGTTCATTTTCGCATAGGGAACCATAAAATCTGTCCTCCCATCACCATTAAAATCCCCCAAACTAACGTCATCTTGATCTAAATTAACATAAATATTTTCAGACTTAATAAAATAAGGCCTACGCTTCAATTCGAATTTTCCGGTAGCTAAATTTTTATTTAATTGTGATATATAAGTATTCCCTGAAATAGTAAATAGAATTTCAATTCGCCCATCGCCATCAAAATCACCAATTTTTTCTTTGTTAAATAAATTGATTAACTCTATATTTCTATACTTTTCAATTTCTGGTGTAAGGTCTGGGTAATCAGATAAATCCCTTCCTAATCTTCCATCACTTTCGTTTATTTCAAATAATGTTTCTGATTTAGAAGTATTATTATTTAACTCAAATATTAAAGCATATTTTTTTGAAGTTTCATTAGTGAAAGGTAAACGGGTAGGGTTGCTCGGATTATATCCTCTTGGAATTGGTACTTCAAGGCATCCTAATACACCTGAATCCCATCTATTAATATAACTAATCTTATTTTTTTCTTCAATTAAAAAAGCGTATTCATTCTTTCCATCGCTATCAAAATCTACTTGCTTTACACTTGTAATATTAGAACTATATAAAACGGATCTAGCACCTTCTGCGCCTTTTTTATCATAGCAAATTTTTGTAGTTTCTTGAGGTAAATAGGCAGATAAAGGCACTTGTTTAGAATATTGCAATACTAATCTATCTTCCTCTATGGCATAAATTTCCAGTACTAAATCCTTACGTATAGAACCACTTACTGGAATTTCTTTACGAATAAGCAAGCCTTGCTTTTGGCTCAATATCCCGTCTTTTTTTTCAAATGAAATGGCTATACCTTTTTAAACTCCTCCAAAGTAAAAGGCAATCCATAACTCACTTGAATATTTTTAGCACCGCTCCCAAGATAGGAACTATACCAGGTCAAAGTTGCAGGTATAGTAGAACTACTTACACATATCTGATGGTGTCCAATTCCTACATCATTACCATCTTGATCAGTAATTGGATATTCTTCATAATCATATTTTATACACTCAGTATAAGGCGCTCTATACTTAAGGTAATCTAACACCCCGTCTCCATCAAAATCACCTACTACTTTATCATCACCACTATATGGATAATCGGTACTTTCTACGGTAAGATTCGTCTTTTCGTAGTTAAATTCAACTGGGTTCGCAGCTTCGTTTTTTGAATTAAATTCAGTAATCTTAGCTACAACCTCATATAATGTAGAAGCTATACTTTTATATTCTAAAACATATTTTTTAAACAAGCTACCATTACTTTCTACAGTAACACATTTTAACAGATCTTGTCTTATAAACTCTTGTCCACTCAAATAACCCTGTTCTAAACCTGAACGTGTTTGATATGTAAATGTTAATTTATTAAAATGCGTCTTACCTAAAGTTTCATTACCTCCCCATTCGATGGCACTAATACTCGCAACATTTGTTTTTTTAGTATAACTATAAGTGATATAATTTCCTTTTGCATCTTTCCATTTTGAGATATTATATTCGGTTAGTGTAGTCGCATCTCCTTTACCATACCATGCCTGTGAACCATCTTCAAAAGTAACCTCCCAATATTCAGGTCCTATGCCACCACTGTCACCAACAGACTTAATCCTCATATTCGAGTATTTCTCGGTCATATATTCTGCTCCATCTTTACCATAAGTGCCCGATTTCAACAATAAGCGTTGCCCATTAAAGCTATAGTAATCACTATAGTCTAACTGTACCCCTTTTATAGCTCCATCTTTTTCAATTGTATTACTACAACGACGTATACCTGTCAATCCAGACAAATTCCAACCATAACCTGCAATTCCGTTTCCACTACCACTATTATAAACCAAATTCATCTGTGGCGCTACACTCTTCACCCCCGGAGGTAGTGCTATAGGCAAGGTGT
Source organism: Flavobacterium davisii (assembly GCF_019565505.1). Lineage (GTDB taxonomy): Bacteria > Bacteroidota > Bacteroidia > Flavobacteriales > Flavobacteriaceae > Flavobacterium > Flavobacterium davisii. The sequence continues at coordinate 2,240,315 of NZ_CP067378.1, read as the reverse complement.
AAGTAAGCTGTCCTCCAGCATCTACATCTATAGTTCCTTTTGTATCATGAAAATTAGTACTCTCAAAAGTCATCCCAGACGGATTGCCTGCACCTGCTTCAGAGCTCGTCGTACCGCTATATACAGCACCTCCACTTGTTGCAGTACCAATTTTTGCCACAAAAGGATCTACTACATTTGAATTTGCATAAAAACCAGGAGCCAATATTACTATGTTTGGATCTTCGACCGTCCGTTTACTTCCCTCTGTTTTGTTTAATATTGTTTGACTATAGCTCAATATTCCCCAAATTAAAGCTAATAGTATCGTTATTTTTTTCATTTATTTTGAAATTATCATTTTATTTGTCCGCTCAAATATAATGAGCTATCATTTTTAAAAATTGGAACTATAATATGGCATATATATAATATAAAATTTATTGATAAAACTTAAATAAATAAAGTTTCTTCTTTAGGATTTTTTAAAAAACTTATTACTTCCTATTTTTCTTTTCTAATTCTTGTATACGCTTATTTTGTATTTCCAATTGTTTTTGTTGTTCAATCACATAAAGCGTTAATTCTTCAATTTTTTGTAATAACTTAATTTGAAATTCTCCTACATTAACGCCCTCTTGTTCCATAACTTTTGCTGATGCTATTTCGGGTAAATGTCTTTTTTCTTTTAGATGTTTCTCAACCTCCGATAACTTAGGTAACTTATAATCTTCTGCAAATACAAAATCAGCCGTTGGGGTAGTTGTAACTTTGATTTCTTTAGCTTCTAACTTTCCTTGAACAGCAGTATTCCCATCTGCTTTAACTATTAAAGCTTTACCCCATTCCCAATTGTTATTAACCCTTGGCGCAATATGCAAAGTATTTCTTCCATCATCTGGCGTATGAAAAATCCAAGAGTTGGAACCACCTGATACTATATCACTTGCATATAAATCTTTGCTTAACGTAATATTCCCATTTACATTCATATCGCCATTATCATGTAAAATTAAACGTTGATATCCATGTAAAAAATTACTAGGATAATTCCAAAACTGTAAACTATTTCCATAAGGGCCTGTCATATTGTATATTCTCCATACTGCTCCTGCTTCCGTTTTATCAGGATTATATAAAGACAAGGCAGGCCCTTCTTGTCCCGAGTTTGTAATTCTGAGATATCCGCCATTGATCTCCATTTTCTCAGCAGGATTATCTGTACCTACACCTACATTTCCATTATCTAAGAAAGTAACCAATTTCATATTATCATTCCTTCTCCTAATATAAAACTTCCATCCTGTACCATCTCCAAAATCAATAGATCCCGCATTTGGGCTCTCAAAAGCTGCTCTGAAAATAGGCGAAGCTCCATGTTGAAAGTTTAGAGATATATCCCCATGAACATCTAGTTTTGTAATAGGTAATATGGTTCCTATTCCTACATTCCCATTAGGCAAAAAAGTCATATAAGTTTTATCCCAATCTTTACCAATAAACCCATATTTTAAAGTTGGAGCACCATTTATGAAAGTAGATCCCATACCTCCAAACATAATTAAATTAAGATTGTTTGGATCCGAATTTTCACCTATTTGAAAACCTCTAGCCCATCCGCCATTCCAACCCGTTAAACTGCTAATATTCTGTCTAACACCATAATGAGGTCCATTCAAACCAATACCTACATTATCTATCACTTGTTGTCCATAACCAACCGAAGCAATCAAACCTAACAAAACACTCTCTAAAAACTTAATACTTATTCTCATATTTTTTATTATCTATTTAACTCCTAATCTAACTTTATCTCGAAATTTAAAACCTTATAAACTCATAAACTTCAAAAATCTACTCCTTAACTACCTTCACACTCTTTTCACTTCCATTACTATACCTTACCATTATCACATACATCCCACTAGGCATAGTACTAAAATCAATGAGCAAATCATTTTTTTGATTCAAACTCCAAAATTCCCGTAAAATCTGCCCAGAAATCGATACCACACGCATCGAAACTATAACACTTTCACCAGCATTCTGCCATTTAAAATACAACTGCTCATGAACAGGATTAGGATAATATGTCAACTGCTCAATTTCAGGCACCTCCTGCAAATCAGTAGCTTTAACCTGTTCAACTGGCTTCACCGCCTCTCTAGCCGAAGTAACACAATTAACACAGATATAACGCTTTATCTGATTCCCTGCTGCATCATACTCAAATAGTAATTTAGTTACTTGCTGCCCATAGCCATTAACAACAAACAACAATAAAATAATCCCAAAAAAACCACGCATAAACCTATATTTTTTAAAAACGAGTGCAAAAGTACAACGAATAATTCAAACAAATAACAACACTACGCCTACCAGAAAATAAAAACACTGCAAATCAAACATTTAATAAAAATAAATCTATTAAACACCTATTTTATCGATAAAAAACACCTTCATTCACAAAGCAACTTCTACTAAAACAAAAAACAAGAGTGGTTAACCATAAAAAGGAAACTTTTAACTTAGAAACTCTCAAACTTTTACCCAAATTCCGCATTAGACTTCATGCGCGAGATGAAAAAGACAAAAAAGGAACAAAAAAATTTCTTGTAGATAGGGAGCAAAAGCCATCATCCAGTCGTAATTTGTCATTTCGACGAAAGGAGGAGTCGCATAATCTACTTTCATTTTTGATAGTGCTGTGTTACTTACTGTATGTGATCCCTCCTTGTGTCAAGATTACGAATAATTTTTATAGTAAATAAATCACTGTTCTGTTTCTCATTCCGACGGAAAGGGGAATTGCATAATTCTATATGAGATAACATGGTGTTTGATCATTGATCGTCTCAAAGGGCTTCCAAATGGAAGCCTTTTTACATTTCAGCCAAAATTTGGGAGAGAATAAATTCACCATTTTATACATAAGCTTCGCCCGCAAGTACAAGTCAGCTCTCATTTGTCAAAGAACAATACTTTTTTGAAATCGGGGTTAAAAATTAAAAATCAATAGTTTTTAATCATATTTTCAATTAAAAAATTGTGTGGTATTTATTTTTTTATAAATTTGTATCTACAAAGAAAAAAATGAAAAATTTTAACAACATTATTACTGTCTTTATTATCGCTATTATTTATATAATAGAGACAGGGGGTGTTATGTATATATAATAATAATAATTTTAAGAAAAAGCCTCCTTCTATAGGAGGCTTTTTTTGTTTATAAATTTTTAAAAGTAAAAAAATGAAAACAAATTTTACGAAGCACAAGATGCGAAAAAAGGATTTATTTTTTAATCCTATAACAAACCATTTTTTCTCTATTCCTTCTTCTATTCTATTCTCAATAGTCTACATTTATATTATTAACTAATATCTTCAGTTAATCATTTTTTTATCAAACATCTATATGTCTAATAGAATTTTCTATTGGAACAGCTATTTATTTGCCCAAAAATAATAAAAACAACTTTTTTAAATAAAAATTAAAGCGTTTAACATCATAAAAACGAATGACTAAAATCCTTTGTTTACAATAGATAAAACTGTATGATCTCTATTTAAAACGTTGTAAAATAATATTTTTAGAATCATTTGAAAAAACACCCAATTATAACTTTGTTATTGCAATTATCACATTGCAGTATGATTTTAATAAAAAAATTTTGATATTATGAAAAAAATAACACCAACAAATAATCTATACTATAACGAAAACCATACTTTATATTTAAATGGTGAATTTTTAAAGTCAGAAAAAACATATTCCGATTTATATGGACAAACTTTACACTATGGATATGGTGTTTTTGAAGGAATTAGAGCCTATAATACGACCAATGGAACAAAAATTTTTAAATCCAATGAGCACTACGAACGTCTTAAAAAATCATGTGAACTAATCAATATCCCTTTTGAATTTGATATTACAGAATTAACCCAAAAACCTATGAATTATTAGAACAAAATAATTTTAGAGATGCTTACATACGCCCTTTGGTTTTTTGTAGTCCCAATATGGGATTAAGTACACCTAATCATGTATCCTTAATGATATGTGCTTGGGAATGGGGCGCTTATTTAGGTGAAAAAGATTAAATCTAGGAGTTTCTTCATTTTGTAGACCACATCCACGATCAACACAAATAGAAGCAAAAGTTTGTGGACATTATGTAAACTCAATATTAGCTTCCTCAGAGGCTAAAGCAAAAGGATTTGATGAAGCCTTATTACTTGATAGCGATGGGTTTTTAGCAGAAGGACCAGGAGCTAATTTGTTTTTTGAAAAAAACAATAAACTATACACCCCTCAATTAGGAAACATTTTACCAGGAATTACAAGAGCTACCGTAATAGCGTTGTGTAAAGAATTGGATATAGAGGTCATAGAAGGTCTTTATTTACAAGAAGAATTAGAAAAAGCAGATAGTGCCTTTTTATGCGGAACCGCTGCCGAAATAATAGGAATTGATTCCTTAAATCATAAGCGTTTTCCCCTTGAATGGGAAAAAACGTTAGGAAGAAAAATTCAAAAAGCCTATAAAGATCTAGTTACAGAAAAAAACTATTCATTAGAAGTAAAATAAAAAACCATGGAATTAAATAAATATAGTAAAATAATTACTCAAGATCCTACACAACCTGCAGCACAAGCCATGTTATACGGAATTGGTTTAAAAGAAGAACAACTAAAGCAACCTTTTGTAGGTATAGCTTCAATGGGCTATGATGGCAATACTTGTAATATGCACTTAAATCATCTCTCAAGTTATGTAAAAACCTCTGTTAATAAGCAAAAAATGGTCGGATTAATCTTTAACACCATAGGAATTAGTGATGGAATAACCAATGGAACAGATGGTATGCGTTACTCACTTGTAAGCCGCGAAATTATAGCAGATAGTATAGAAAGTGTGGTAGCAGGACATTATTATGATGCTCTAATAGCCGTTCCCGGTTGTGATAAAAATATGCCCGGGCAATCATTGCAATGGGTAGGCTAAATAGACCTTCTATCATGATTTATGGAGGAACCATAGCACTCGGAAAATACCAAGGAAAAGATTTAAACATTGTATCCGCTTTTGAAGCACTTGGCGAAAAAATTGCAGGAACAATTTCAGAAGAAGACTTTAAAGGAATCATAAAAAATTCTTGTCCAGTGCAGGTGCCTGTGGCGGTATGTATACCGCTAATACTATGGCAATAGCAATAGAAGCCTTAGGAATGAGTTTACCTTATTCAAGTTCAAATCCTGCTATTAGTTCAAATAAAGTAAAAGAGTGTGAAAGCGCAGCTGATTATATTAAAGTATTATTAGAAAGAAATATTTGCCCTAAAGACATCATGACTTTTAAAGCTTTTGAAAACGCCATCACTACATTAATAGCTTTAGGAGGTAGTACCAATGCCGTTTTACACATTATAGCTATGGCAAAAAGTGTAGGTATTAGCATTACACAAAATGATTTCCAGAGAATCAGCAATACTACACCATTGATTGCTGATTTTAAACCAGTGGGAATTATTTAATGCAAAATTTACATGAAATAGGAGGTATTCCCAGCGTTCTAAAATATCTTTTAGAAAAAGGAAAATTACACGGAGATTGCATAACAGTAACAGGCAAAACAGTAGCTGAAAACTTAAAAAACATCGTATCCATTAATTTTCAAGATCAAAATATCATAAAACCCCTTGAAAAACCTTTAAAAAAAACAGGGCACCTACAAACTTTATATGGAAACCTTGCTGAAAAAGGAGCCATAGCAAAAATAACAGGAAAAGAAGGTGAACGCTTTTTAGGACCAGCTAAAGTATTTAATAGCGAAAAAGAATTAATGAAAGGAATCCAAAATAAAAAAATACAAGCAGGAGATGTCGTTGTTATTCGATATGTAGGACCTAAAGGAGGGCCTGGAATGCCTGAAATGTTAAAGCCAACATCTGCTATTATAGGAGCAGGATTAGGAAAAAGTGTTGCCCTTATTACAGATGGTCGATTTAGTGGAGGAACACATGGCTTTGTTGTTGGGCATATAACCCCAGAAGCTTTTGATGGAGGAACAATAGCATTAGTTCAAGAAGGAGATTTAATAGAAATTGATGCACAACAAAACAGACTCCATTTATCGATATCCAAACAAGAAATTGATAAACGGAAATTAGAATGGAAACAACCCGATTTAAAAGTCAATCAAGGAGTCTTATACAAATATGCAAAACTAGTTACCGATGCTTCTCAAGGTTGTGTTACAGATTGAAAAAACATAAACCATAACATTTTAAAAAATATGGAAATAAAAACAAAAGAACCCGTTACACAAGCTATAAACAAAACAAGACAAATATCAGGAAGCATAGCCGTATTAGACGCCTTACTTTCTGAAGGAATTAAAACCATTTTTGGGTATCCGGGAGGTGCTATTATGCCTATATACGATGCCTTATTTGATTATAGTCACCAAATACACCATATTTTAGTTAGGCACGAACAAGGAGCTATTCATGCAGCACAAGGATTTTCAAGAGCCAGTGGCAAAACAGGAGTGGTTTTAGCAACTAGTGGACCAGGAGCCACAAATTTAGTAACAGGACTAGCCGATGCTATGATAGACTCCACACCACTAGTATGTATTACAGGACAAGTATTTGCTCATTTATTAGGAACAGACGCTTTTCAAGAAACAGATATCATTAATATTTCAGCACCAGTAACTAAATGGAATTATCAAATTACAGATGCCAATGAAATCCCTATCATATTAGCTAAAGCTTTTTATTTAGCTGGCAGTGGTAGACCAGGACCTGTATTGATCGATATAGCAAAAAATGCACAGCTTCAACTATTTGAATATAAAGGATATAAACCATGTGATTATATAAGAAGCTACCGAGAAAAACCCATTATAAGACAAGAATATATAGAAAAAGCAGCCCAATTAATTAATAATGCTAAAAAGCCCTTAGTAGTTTTTGGACAAGGCGTAATCTTAGGAAATGCGGAAAAAGAATTCAAAAATTTATTGAAAAAGAGGGGACTCCCTACCGCTTGGACAATAATGGGAATGAGTGCCATACCCACTCATCATCCACTTGGTGTAGGAATGGTAGGCATGCACGGAAATTATGCACCTAATTATCTAACTAATGAATGTGATGTTCTAATAGCAATAGGAATGCGTTTTGATGATAGAGTAACAGGAAGACTCGATTTATATGCAAAACAAGCAAAAGTCATTCATTTTGATATAGACCCTGCTGAGGTGGATAAAAATGTTAAAACATGGGTTCCTGTTTGGGGAGATTGTAAGGAAACCTTACCTAAAGTAACCCAGTTACTAAAAACCAACAGCCATCCTGAATGGATGAAAGAATTTAGAATAAAAAAGAAAAAGAAAACTCTCTTTTAATTCACAAAGAACTCTTTCCAACCGAAGGAGAACTTACAATGGGAGAAGTAATTCAAACCCTTAATGAACTTACTAAAGGAGACGCAATTATTGTAACAGATGTTGGTCAACATCAAATGATAGCTTGTCGTTATGCTTTACAAAACAAAACAAGAAGTAATATAACCAGTGGTGGTTTAGGAACCATGGGGTTTGCTTTACCAGCCGCAATTGGAGCTAAATTTGGAGCCCCTGAAAGACAAGTTGTTGCTATTATGGGAGATGGTGGAGCGCAAATGAATATTCAAGAATTAGGAACCATTATGCAATTTCAACCCAATGTAAAAATTCTAATTCTAAATAATAGTTTTTTAGGAATGGTTCGCCAATGGCAAGAACTATTTCATGAAAAAAGATACTCATTTACAGATATTCAAAGTCCTGATTTTGTTCAAGTAGCAAAAGGATATGGTATAAAAGGCGCACAAATAGCGGAAAGAAACCTTTTAAAACAAACCTTACAAGAATTTTTAGAATATAAAAAAGCCTATCTATTAGAAATAAAAGTGGCTAAAGAAGACAATGTATTTCCTATGGTGCCACAAGGAAGAGGAGTTGCGCAAATTGTTTTATCTAAAGAAGAAATATAAAATTTAGATTATGAAAAATGAATACACATTAACAATCTACACAGAAAACCATATAGGATTAATAACTAAAATTTCGATCCTTTTTTCAAGAAGAAAGATAAATATCGAAAGCCTCAATACATCACCTAGTGAAATTGAAAATATCTATAGATTTACATTAGTCATCAATGAAACAGAAGAAAAAATTAAAAATTTGGCACGACAATTAGAAAAATTAATAGATGTATTAAAAGTTTTTTACAATACAAATGATGAAATTATTTGGCAACAAATGGCTTTATATAAGGTTCCTACCTCAGTTGCCATGAAAGAAGTACAAGTAGAAAGATTATTACGTGAATATGGAGCTAGAGCTGTGGTTATTAGAGAAGATTATACTGTTTTTGAAACAACTGGACAACAAGAAGAAATAGAAAAACTTTTAAAAAAATTAGGAGAATATCAACTTATCGAATTTGTCAGAAGTTCCCGTATAGCCATTATCAAAGACAATAAAGGAATACATCAAAAAATAAACAAATTGGAAAGAAATAATTCAACTGCAATTTCAAAAAGAACAAATGAAATACTTACAACCTGTTTTGAATTATAAACCATACAACAAAAAAATAAATATTATGGAAAATTATTTTAATACTTTACCTCATAGACTTAAAGTACAAGAATTAGCTAAATGCGAATTCATGGATAAAAATGAATTTACAAATGGAGTAGATAAACTTTTAAACAAAAAAATCATCATTATTGGTTGTGGAGCACAAGGGTTAGCACAAGGACAAAATTTAAGAGATAGTGGATTAAATGTAGCATACGCACTCCGTAAAGAAGCTATCGAAAACAAAAGAGAATCCTTTTTGAAAGCTTCTTCTAATGGATTTAAAGTAGGAACTTTAGAAGAATTAATACCAACAGCTGATTTAGTTTCTAATTTAACACCAGACAAGCAACATACAAAAGTAATAACTAAGATAGTACCCTTAATGAAAAAAGGAGCCTGTCTTTCTTATTCTCATGGTTTTAATATTGTAGAAGAAGGTATTAAAATTAGAGAAGACATAACAGTTATTATGATTGCACCCAAATCACCGGGATCTGAATTACGCAATGAATATTTAAGAGGTTTTGGAGTTCCTACATTAATTGCAGTACATACAGAAAATAATCCTAATAAAGACGGACTAGAAATTGCAAAAGCATATTGTGTGGGTATAGGAGGACATCATGCAGGAGTCTTAAAATCTTCATTTGTAGCGGAAGTAAAATCCGATTTAATGGGAGAACAAACCATACTTTGCGGATTACTTCAAACAGGATCTATCTTATGCTTTGATAAAATGATTGAAAAAGGAATAGAACCGAGTTATGCTTCTAAATTAATACAATATGGTTGGGAAGTAATAACAGAAGCCTTAAAAATTGGAGGAATTACCAATATGATGGATCGACTTTCCAATGCAGCAAAAATAGAAGCTTTTAAACTATCCGAAGAATTAAAGGAAATAATGACACCGTTATTTGATAAACACATGGATGCTATTTTATCCGGTACGTTTTCTAAAACTATGATGGAAGATTGGGCAGAAGACGATAAAAAATTACTCTCATGGAGAGCCGCTACAGCAGAAACAGCCTTTGAAAAAACACCCACTACCACACTAGAAATTACCGAACAAGAATATTTTGATAATGCTACTCTTATGGTTGCTTTTGTAAAATCAGGTGTAGAGTTAGCTTATGAAACAATGATTGCAGCAGGAATAAAAGAAGAATCTGCTTATTATGAATCGTTACACGAAACACCGTTAATAGCCAATACAATTGCTCGTAAAAAATTATTTGAAATGAATCGTGTAATTTCAGATACAGCAGAATATGGTTGCTATTTGTTTGATCATGCGTGTAAACCATTACTTGCTAATTTTATGAAAAAAGTAAACCTTAACTTAATAGGTCAAAATTATAATAATAAAACCAATAAAGAAGTAGATAATTTTGAATTAGTAACTGTTAATAAAGCTATTAGAAGTCATTCTATTGAGATTTGTGGTGCCCAATTACGTTCTGCCATGACCGAAATGAAAACCATCATAAAGGATACTTCTAATTCAAAAAAAACACATCAATATGAACTTGTATGAAGAAATAGTTTTAGCTAATAATCAATTAAGTGGAGTCGTAAATACGACTCCACTACTTCTAAATGTAAATATATCAGCAGAATATAAAGCTCAGGTTTTTTTAAAAGAGAAGATTTACAAATCGTTCGCTCTTTTAAAATAAGAGGAGCATATAATAAAATAAAATCATTAAATGAGAAAGAACGCCAAAAAGGAATTATTTGTGCAAGCGCTGGTAATCACGCACAAGGAGTCGCTTTTTCTTGTAACCATTTGAAGATTTTTGGAAAAATATATATGCCTAAAACTACTCCAAAACAAAAAAATAAAACAAGTTCAATTATTTGGTCGATCATATATAGAAATTATACTGACTGGTGATACTTTTGATGACGCGTACCAAAAAGCAATAGAAGACTGTAGTAAAAGTGATAAAACCTTTGTTCATCCATTTGATGACCAAAAAGTAATAGCAGGTCAAGGAACCGTTGCCTTAGAAATTTTAGAACAATCAACAACACCAATAGATTATATTTTTGTTCCTATAGGAGGAGGAGGATTTGCTTCCGGTATTGCAACGGTTTTAAAAAAACGGAGTCCTCAAACAAAAATAATAGGGGTTGAACCTCTAGGAGCTCCTTCTATGAAAACAGCCATCAATAAAGGAAGTAATATAGCTTTAACTTCAATAGATAAATTTGTTGATGGTGCCGCCGTTAAACAAGTTGGGAATCTTACCTATGAAGTTTGTAAAAATACATTAGATGACATTATACTTGTTCCAGAAGGAAAAGTCTGTACTACTATATTAAGATTATATAACGAAGAAGCATTGGTAGTAGAACCAGCTGGTGCATTATCTATTGCAGCCTTAGACTTATATAGCGAAAAAATAAAAAATAAAAACGTAATTTGTATTATAAGTGGTAGTAATAATGATATAGAACGTACAGAAGAAATAAAAGAACGTTCATTATTATATGAAGGATTGAAACATTATTTTATGATCCAATTTCCGCAACGACCGGGAGCTTTAAAAGAATTTGTAAATAAAATATTGGGATGTGAAGATGACATAACCTACTTTCAATTTACTAAAAAAAACAACCGAGAAACAGGTCCTGTAATTGTAGGTTTAGAATTAAAAAATCCTTTGGATATAGAAATTATTAAATATAAAATGAAAACGAATCATTTTCAATATAGATATCTAAATGAAAATAAAGACCTTTTTACTCAACTTGTAGGATAAAAAAGCATATAAAAAGCAAGGGGTTAGAAAACGCAACTAACCCCTTACTTTTCTAGCCTACTGTAACCATTTTTTTAATGTAGTCATCATTTTTTCCTGATCTTCTTTAGAAAAGTGTTTTATTCTCGTAGCATGTGTTCCTTGAGGAAGTACCATTTTTAAAGCATCTAATTTTTCATTAGGAGTAGGAGCACAAGCATACCAAGGATCCAATCCACCGTAAATATATAAAATTTTAGAACCTTTTTTTTCAGCGTAATCTCGCACTAACTTAATATAAGACTTATCGTACTTCAAATCAACATTTCGAGGAGCAAACCTACTATTACTAGGAGATTTAACAATTCTAAGCAAATCTTTTACAGGAGTTAAATCAAAACTATAATAACCCAGCTCTGAAAAATGTTGATAAAAAGAAGGCAAAAGTCTATGAACCCCCTTATCCGAATAAACATCAAAACCTACCACATGATTTAAATAATCAAATAATTCTTTTGGAGAAGAATTAATTGGAGGAATTTTATCACAATTTCCATTCCATTGCCAGAAAGAAAAAGGAAACTCCAAAACTGCATATTCAAAAGCCTCAGAAATAGGCACTTCATTAAAAGTTAAATTATTTTTCTTTGCATAAGAGGCAACTTCTAGCTCAATAGCTGTTCTATTAAGCATTAATTGTCTTTGCATTTGCATGATTAAATTTCGACATTCAGAAGTGCCAACTAGTCTAGTATAATGTTTTATAGTTCGTTCATCTTCTGTACCATTTATCATAGGCGCTACATAAGGTATTGCTACATCTATATCTTCAGGATATTTCGATTTGTAAATAAGCGTTGTTTCACCACCTTTACTAATCCCTGTAGAAATCCATTTTCCAGAATATATTTTTTTTAATTTTTCAACTATTTGATGATAATCCTCTATTGCTTGATCATTAGTTAAATACTGCCAAGGAATAATGCTAGGTCTAGAGTCACCATAAAAACGGTATTCTATTATTAGTTGATTAGCATCTAATAAAGATGATACTTCGTTTTTTTCATAACGAGCATTATAACCTTCTGTTTCAATGACCATAGGCTTAGAAAAATCCCTATGAGAAAGATATATACAATGTTTAAAAGTTCCTTTTGATAAATCATGATGATCTATTGGCTCATCTAATATAATTTTATAAGACTCCGTATAATCTTTAAGATTATTTACCTTTTCAATACTGGCCTTATTAAAAACTTCTTGAAGTTTTAAAAGTAAATTTGATTTTTCTTGAGAATTAGAACTAATAGTAAAAAGAATAAATAAGATATTAGAAAATAAATAAGACTTTTTCATTTTATTTTTTTTTAATCAAAAATCATAGAAATAGACATCTCAAAAGAATAGTATATTAACCCAATATAATTCAATATTAGCTATTTAAGTGACATCATAGTAAAAAAATAGTTATAACCCTCAATTCAAAAGAAAAATTAGTTTTTAAATCTTTTTCTATAATTCATGGGCGATGCTTTTTTAATTTCTTTAAACTTTCTATTAAAATTAGAAATATTATTAAATCCAGTAAGTTCAGCAATTTCCACAACACTCATTTCGTCATCAGATGTTAATAAGCGAGAAGCTTTTTCGATACGTAATTCAATTAAAAATTGAAAAAAAGTTTTGTTTGTTCTTACTTTAAAATATCGACAAAAAGCATTTTTAGTCATATTAGCGATATCAGCAATTTCCTCTAAAGATATTTTTTTATCAAAATTAGTCATTACAAATTCATATACAACTTGCATTCGCTTTCCTTCAGAATCCGTAATATCTTTATCATATCTAAAAGAAGAAAGTGATTTTTTATTAGATAAAGTTAGCTTATTTAATAACTGCAAAAATTTAATAAACTTAGTCGTATCCTTAGCTGTAGACAATTCAAGAATAAGTGAATAAATTTTTTCCTTTTTAGATAACACCTTATATCCATTGCGAGTATCACTAAAAAAGTTTAATATTTTAGTTGATTCAGGAAGTATTTGTAAACTTTCTTGTATTACTGTAGCATCAAAAAAGACAGAATGAACCAAACTTATCTCTTCATCTTTATTTACCTCACTTCTAAAAACATGAGGTAAATTACTTCCAAAAACAATAATATCTCCAGAATTATATTCAGATATTGTATCTCCTACTATTATAGTTCCCTCTCCCTTTTCTATATAACTAATTTGAATTTCTTCGTGTTGATGAAGTTTATCATATAATATCAGTTCTTTATCAAATTGATAAATAATAGCTTCTTCTTTAGCCTTTGGTATTTTAAAGGGAAATACTTTCATAAGTAGGTACTTGAGTTACTCAAAGTTATAACTTCAATGTATTATTATCATATTTTTAATCTATTATTTTTAGTAATGGATAATATAATATCATTTTAGGCTAAAAACTGATTATTAGCTTCATGATATTCAAAATAATTTTGTCAAAAAACAGCAATTATGAGTTTTCAATGGAAAGGCGTAATGCCAGCAGTTACTACAAAATTTACAGCAGATGATAAGCTTGATTTTAACATGTTCGAAGTTAACATTAAAGCGCAGCTTGATGCAGGAGCAGAAGGAATTATTTTAGGAGGAACCCTAGGAGAAGCAAGTACTTTGTTTGAAGAGGAAAAAAGAGAGCTTATTCGTGAAACAGTTCGTATTGTAAAAGGACAAATTCCTGTTATAATGAATGTAGCAGAACAAACAACCAAAGGAGCTATAGAAGCAGCCAATAAGGCCGAACAAGATGGAGCTAGAGGATTAATGATGTTACCCCCAATGCGATATAAAGCAACAGATTATGAAACTGTTATGTTTTTTTCAGAAGTAGCTAAAAGCACTTCATTGCCTATTATGGTCTATAATAACCCAGTAGATTACAAAATTGAAGTAACCTTAGACATGTTTGAAGAATTGCTAAAATTTGATAATATACAAGCAGTAAAAGAATCAACAAGAGATATTTCTAATGTTACCCGAATTAAAAATAGATTTGGAGATAGATTAAAAATTTTATCAGGAGTAGACACCTTAGCTTTAGAAAGTTTATTAATGGGAGCCGACGGATGGGTAGCAGGATTAGTAGATGCTTTCCCTGCAGAAACCGTAGCTATATATAAATTAGCAAAAGCAGGTAGAATAGAAGAAGCTATAGCAATTTATAGATGGTTTTTACCATTGTTAGAATTAGATATTAGCCCTCAATTAGTGCAAAATATCAAATTAGCAGAAGTAGCAACAGGTATAGGAACCGAATACGTTAGAGCACCTCGTTTACCTTTAGCTGGAACTGAAAAACAAAAAGTTTTAACAATTATAGAAGAAGGATTAAAAACAAGACCTATTTTACCAGATTACAAAAACCTATCCGTAGCAGCAGAAATAGCATAAACAAACGTAAAAAATACTGTTTTAATAAAGTTCATTCGATAAGCTTCTTTTCATAAGGTTGATAATGTTTTTTCAGAAGCTATCTTAACCTACAGGAAAAATCTTGTAGGTTACTTTATTAAATAAAAAAAGACAAAATATGATTACTGGAAAAAATTATATAGGAAACCATTTGGTTGCAAGCGGTTCTAAAATTTTAAAAACTTTTAATCCGGAACTAAACCAAGAAAATGATTGGAATTTTATAGAAGCTACAACGGAAGAGATAGAAAAAGCCGTTCAGTTAGCACATAAAGCCTATCAAGAATACAAAAATTTTTCAGGAAAGAAAAAAGCTTTATTTCTAAATGCAATTGCAGATGAAATATTAGCACTAGGAGATACCGTTTTAGAAATTTATGTTAAAGAATCAGGACTACCAAAAGGAAGAGCTGAAGGAGAAAGAGGAAGAACAATAGGACAACTCCGCGCTTTTGCTCAAATGCTCGAAGAAGGAAGCTGGGTAGAAGCTACGATTGATACAGCGGTTCCCGATAGACAACCTTTACCTAAAGTAGATTTAAGAAAAATGCTTTATCCCTTAGGCCCCGTAGCCGTTTTTGGATCGAGTAATTTCCCTTTCGCTTTTTCTACAGCAGGAGGAGATACCGCTTCAGCATTAGCAGCAGGATGTCCTGTAATTGTAAAAAGTCATTCTATGCACATAGGAACAGGTGAATTAATAGCCTCTGCTGTAATAAAAGCTGCTCAAAAAACAGGTATGCCTGAAGGTGTTTTTTCTAACCTAATAGGAAGTGGAATAAACTTAGGAACAACATTAGTAAAACACCCATTAATTAAAGCTGTTGGATTTACAGGAAGTATCATCGGAGGTAGAACCCTTTTTAATTTAGCAGCGGAACGCCCTGAACCAATTCCTGTATTTGCAGAAATGGGAAGTATCAATCCCGTTGTACTACTCCCTAGCGAATTAAAAAAGAACACCTCCTTTTGGGCTAAACAATTTGCAAGTTCTATCACTTTAGGAGCGGGACAGTTTTGTACGAATCCTCGGTTTAATCATTGGATTAGAAAGCCCAGAATTAAACTCTTTTGCATCAGAATTAACATCCGAAGTTTTACAAATAGCACCTTCTTGTATGTTACATTATTCTATTAAAAAAAATTATGACGAAGGACAACAAGAATTAAGCTTACAAAAAGAAGTAGAAATTATAGCTATTTATGATGGGAAAATACAGCCTAATTATGCCCCTCAAACAGTATTACGAGTTAATGCAACAGAATTTTTAAAAAATAAAACATTAAGTCACGAAGTATTTGGACCATTTTCAATATTAGTAATCTGCAAATCAAAAGAAGAAATGACTACTCTTATAAATAGTTTAGAGGGGCAATTAACGGGTACAATTATTGCAGATTCTGAGGAATTAAATTCATATAGAGAAGTAGTAGAAGCATTAAAAGGACGAGTAGGACGTTTAATTTTTAATGGAGTCCCAACAGGAGTTGAGGTTTGTGCATCTATGTTGCATGGTGGCCCTTATCCTGCTTCATCCGATTCAAGATTTACTGCTGTAGGTATTCATGCCGTAAAACGTTGGGTAAGACCTATAAGTTATCAAAATTGGCCTAATGAATTATTACCAGAAGAATTAAAAGATGAAAACCCTTTAGGCATTTCAAGAACCGTAAATGATAAGTTAGAATTAGCAACAGCTTTTATTACAGTATAACAAATGGGAAGAAAAACTTTTTTTTGTATAGATGCTCATACTTGTGGGAATCCCGTAAGAGTTGTAGCAGGTGGCGGCCCTGATTTAAAAGGAGCTAACATGAGCCAAAAAAGACAACATTTTTTGAAAGAATACGATTGGATTCGTAAAGGCTTAATGTTTGAACCTAGAGGACCTGATATGATGAGTGGTAGCATTTTATATCCACCTGTTAATCAAGAAAATGATTTTGGTATTTTGTTTATAGAAACATCTGGTTGTCTCCCTATGTGTGGTCATGGAACCATTGGTACGATTACTATAGCCATTGAAGAAGGACTAGTTACGCCAAAAAAACCAGGCAAAATTAAAATGGAAGCACCAGCAGGTCTTGTACAAATAGAATATAAACAAGTCGGTAAAAAAGTAGAATGGGTACGTCTTACTAATGTTAAATCTTACTTAGCTGCACAAGATTTAACTATAGAATGTCCCGAATTAGGTGAAATAACATTTGACGTAGCTTATGGAGGAAACTATTATGCAATAGTTGACCCACAGAAAAATTTTAGCGGCATACAAAATTTTACTGCAAATAAAATAATACAATACAGTCAAATAGTTCGTGCACGTATAAACGAAAAATATCCAAATCAATTTATACACCCAGAAAATGACACTATTAAAGATGTAAGTCATTTGTTATGGACAGGAACTCCAATTGATCCAAATTCTTCTGGAAGAAATGCCGTTTTTTATGGAGACAAAGCTATAGATCGTTCTCCTTGTGGTACAGGAACTTCTGCAAGAATGGCTCAATTACACGCAAAAGGAATGTTAAAAAAAGAGCAAGAATTCATACACGAAAGTTTTATTGGAAGTAAATTTATAGGACAAATAGTAGAAGAAACCAATATCGGTTCAATCCCCGCAATAGTACCCAGTATTCAAGGATGGGCCAAAGTATATGGCTATAACAATATTATCATTGATGATGATGATGATCCGTATGCTTATGGATTTCAAGTTATATAAAGTTATACGTAAATAAATAAAAGGTACTTTAAAAAACAAAGTTTTATACGGAAAGATTTTTAAATATTTCAAACCAATAAAATATTAAAAAAATGAAAAAAATAAGTATAATAGGAGGAGGCATCATAGGTTTATGTACCGCTTATTATTTAGCAATAGAAGGATATGAGGTAGAAATATTTGACAGTTCAGACCTAACAGATGGTTGTTCTTATGGAAATGCGGGAATGATAGTACCTTCTCATGTCATTCCCTTAGCACAACCAGGCATGATTGCACAAGGAATTAAATGGATGTTTGACAGTAAAAGTCCATTTTATATTCAACCCCGTTTTGATATTCAATTGTTAAAATGGGGATGGGAATTTTACAAAAATGCCACAAAGCAGCATGTTGAAAATGCAAAACCTGCTCTTAGAAATTTATCTTTATTAAGTAAAGAACTTTATCGTGATTTAGCTCACAAAAGCCAATCTTTTTACTACGAAGAAAAAGGACTTTTGATGCTGTTTAAAACAGATAAAACAGGAGAAGAAATTATACACGAAGGAGAAGAAGCTAAAAAACTAGGGTTAGAAGTTGATTTTTTGTCAAAGACAGAAGTAGAAAAATTAGAAAAAGGAACAAAAACAGCTATAATAGGAGGAGTTCATTATAAATGTGATTCACATTTATATCCTCAAAAATTCATGGCGTTTATAAAAGAAGAATTAATTAAAAAACAAGTAACAATTCACCGTAATTGTACTGTAACAGATTTTATCTTAAAAGATGAAAAAGTAAACCAATTAGTTACTTCTAAAGGTAATTTTAATACAGACGAAGTTGTAATAGCCACAGGAGCATGGAGCCCTAATTTAGCAAAAAAAATAGGAGCAGGTATTTCTCTTTTACCGGGTAAGGGTTATAGTTTTACTTTACTAGACAAAGAGGAAAAACCAATGATTCCTTCTATTTTGTGTGAAGGTAAAGTAGCTGTTACCCCTATGAATCATGATATCCGTTTTGGTGGTACGATGGAAATTACACATACAAAAGATACAAAAATAAACCGAAATAGATTGCAAGGTATAGTTAATACAGTAAATGCTTTTTACCCTGAAATGAAAGTAGCAATGCCTAACGATCAAGATGTTTGGTATGGTTTTCGCCCTTGTACACCATCGGGAATGCCAATAATTACTAGAAATAAAAAAATCAAAAACGTAATTTTAGCAACAGGGCACGCCATGATGGGATTAAGTTTAGCACCTGCTACAGGTAAATTAGTTTCTGAAATTATAGCTGATAAATTACTTTCTGTATCAATCAATCAATTTCAATTAAGTTGATTGATCTAATAATAAAAACAAACTGATTAAGAGGAAAATTTGTTTTAAGTTGGGTTAAAAGGAAGGGGTTCACTTTTTAAAAGTCGAACCCTTTCAAATTTTAAAAGATCAGAGCTTAAAAAAACAGTCTCTTTCAATTGATAAACCATCCATAAAGTGTGTGAATTAAAAAGTGCTTTACATACTTTTTAAATACAGTATTGCAACTTGCTACGCCCGCTCACGCGGTAATTGCGGTATTCCATTAGCAACTTCTATAAAACAAAAACCCCTCATCGTATAGATGAAGGGTTTTAAAGAAAGGCAGCGATCTACTCTCCCACAATATGCAGTACCATCGACGCTGGCGGGCTTAACTTCTCTGTTCGAAATGGGAAGAGGTGAGCCCCGCCGCAATAACCACCTTAAGGTTTTAAAGGCATTAGCTAATAGCCATAAGCCACTAGTTTGTGCTTTTCCATTAAACTCTTGGCTTATGCCTTTTGCCTAATGGCTAATATTTTAACATATTGAGATAAATATTCAAATTTGTTTATAATCCTTTTTAGGTAAAGAAAGAATTTTACGCCCCACCCTGACTCCTCCCCTTTGGGGAGGTTGGGTGGGGCTACAATAAGCTTACGGGTTATTAGTACTACTTGACTCTGACATTACTGCCTTTACATCTATAGCCTATCAACGTGGTCATCTTCCACGACCCTTAAAAGAAATCTCATCTTGTGGTGGGTTTCGCGCTTATATGCTTTCAGCGCTTATCCCTTCCCAACGTAGCTACTCTGCGGTGCTCCCGGCGGAACAACAGATACACCAGCGGTTGGTCCAACTCGGTCCTCTCGTACTAGAGTCAGATCCACTCAAATTTCTAACGCCCACAGTAGATAGAGACCGAACTGTCTCTCGACGTTCTGAACCCAGCTCGCGTGCCACTTTAATGGGCGAACAGCCCAACCCTTGGGACCTTCTCCAGCCCCAGGATGTGACGAGCCGACATCGAGGTGCCAAACCCCCCCGTCGATGTGAGCTCTTGGGGAGATCAGCCTGTTATCCCCGGCGTACCTTTTATCCTTTGAGCGATGGCCCTTCCATGCGGAACCACCGGATCACTATGCTCTACTTTCGTACCTGATCGACCTGTATGTCTCTCAGTCAAGCTCCCTTTTGCCATTGCACTCTACGCACGGTTACCAAGCGTGCTGAGGGAACCTTTAGAAGCCTCCGTTACTCTTTTGGAGGCGACCACCCCAGTCAAACTACCCACCAAGCAATGTCCTCCTTTTTTAGGAGTTAGACCTCAGATAAGCAAAGGGTGGTATTTCAACAATGACTCCACAACGCCTAGCGACGCCATTTCACAGTCTCCCACCTATCCTACACATCACTTATCCAAGACCAATACTAAGCTATAGTAAAGGTGCACAGGGTCTTTTCGTCCCACTGCGGGTAATCGGCATCTTCACCGATACTACAATTTCACCGAGCTCATGGCTGAGACAGTGTCCAGATCGTTACACCATTCGTGCAGGTCGGAACTTACCCGACAAGGAATTTCGCTACCTTAGGACCGTTATAGTTACGGCCGCCGTTTACTGGGGCTTCAATTCAATGCTTCTCCGAAGATAACATCTCCTCTTAACCTTCCAGCACCGGGCAGGTGTCAGGCCCTATACGTCATCTTACGATTTTGCAGAGCCCTGTGTTTTTGATAAACAGTCGCCTCGGACCTTTTCACTGCGGCCAGCTTGCGCTGGCGACCTTTCTCCCGAAGTTACAGGTCTATTTTGCCTAATTCCTTAGCCATGAATCTCTCGAGCGCCTTAGGATACTCTCCTCAACTACCTGTGTCGGTTTACGGTACGGGTACTTATAATCTATGTTTAGAAGGTTTTCTTGGCAGCCTTTAGGTACACTATCCCTTCATCCGAAGAATCCGAGTACTATCGCATTTCACCAGTCCCAGCGGATTTGCCTACCGGGCCTTTAGCTAAGTGCTTTAACGAACTATTCCGTCAGTTCGCGGTACTTTCACCACTGCGTCACTCCATCACAATTATAACTAGTACGGGAATATTAACCCGTTGGCCATCGACTACTCCTTTCGGATTTGCCTTAGGACCCGACTAACCCGCAGCTGATTAGCATAGCTGCGGAAACCTTAGTTTTTCGGCGGGGGTGTTTCTCGCACCCCTTATCGTTACTTATGCCTACATTTTCTTTTCTAACCTCTCCAGCACCTCTCACAAGATACCTTCGGCGATGTTAGAATGCTCCCCTACCACTTGTATCTATATACAAATCCATAGCTTCGGTAGTATACTTATGCCCGATTATTATCCATGCTCGATCGCTCGACTAGTGAGCTGTTACGCACTCTTTAAATGAATGGCTGCTTCCAAGCCAACATCCTAGCTGTCGATGCAATCAAACCGCGTTTGTTCAACTTAGCATACATTTGGGGACCTTAGCTGATGGTCTGGGTTCTTTCCCTCTCGGACTTGGACCTTAGCACCCAAGCCCTCACTGCTCAATATATTATATAGCATTCGGAGTTTGTCAGGAATTGGTAGGCGGTGAAGCCCCCGCATCCAATCAGTAGCTCTACCTCTATATAACTTAACTTGAGCGCTGCACCTAAATGCATTTCGGGGAGTACGAGCTATTTCCGAGTTTGATTGGCCTTTCACCCCTACCCACAGATCATCCCAAGACTTTTCAACGTCAACGGGTTCGGACCTCCACTTTGGGTTAACAAAGCTTCATCCTGTCCATGGGTAGATCACACGGTTTCGCGTCTACCACTACTGACTTAATTCAATCCCTTAGATTGAACGCGCCCTATTCAGACTCGCTTTCGCTACGGATCCGTGACTTAATCACTTAACCTTGCCAGCAACGGTAACTCGTAGGCTCATTATGCAAAAGGCACGCCGTCACAACTTATGTTGCTCCGACCGCTTGTAGGCGTATGGTTTCAGGTTCTATTTCACTCCGTTATTCACGGTTCTTTTCACCTTTCCCTCACGGTACTGGTTCACTATCGGTCTCTCAGGAGTATTTAGCCTTAGCGGATGGTCCCGCCAGATTCAGACAGGGTTTCACGTGCCCCGCCCTACTCAGGATACCACTATTCTTTATATTCTTTACTTATACGGGACTATCACCCTCTTGGGTTAACCTTTCCAGGTTATTCTAATTCAGTTTACAAGAAATATTGTGGTCCTACAACCCCGTTATTGCCGTAACAATAACGGTTTGGGCTAATGCGCTTTCGCTCGCCACTACTTACGCAATCACTTTTGTTTTCTTCTCCTCCGCCTACTTAGATGTTTCAGTTCAGCGGGTTCGCCTCCTATCGGATACTATGTCTTCAACATAGTGGGTTGCCCCATTGGGATATCTGCGGATCAATTCGTATGTGCCGATCCCCGCAGCTTTTCGCAGCTTATCACGTCCTTCTTCGCCTCTGAGAGCCTAGGCATTCCCCATACGCCCTTATTTTGCTTATTGTTTTCTTTATTCTTTTAGCCATTAGTCAATAGCCATAAGCCACTAGTGCCTATTGCTTTTTTACTAATCACTAAAGATGTTCTTTCTACTTGTTTGTATGTTTATCTCAATATGTCAATGAACTTTGAGCCCCCTCCAGCTCCCCCGAAGGGGGAGAGCCGATTGCTCTGTGTTCCTCCCCTTTGGGAAGGTTAGGAGGGGCTGTTGTGGAGAATATCGGAGTCGAACCGATGACCTCCTGCGTGCAAGGCAGGCGCTCTAGCCAGCTGAGCTAATCCCCCATTGTCTATTTTGAATGTTGAATTATTTTTTTGAATTATTTTTCAAATTCATCATTTAAAATTTATAATTCAAAATTCGCTTCTAGAATTTCCTTTTTATAACTTTAAATAGTAGTCCCGGGCAGACTCGAACTGCCGACCCCTACATTATCAGTGTAGTACTCTAACCAGCTGAGCTACGAGACTCTGTATTTTAAGCCTTTTCTTTTTTTTGAATTAACAGCGAGAGTAAGATTTTAATTTAAATTTAATTTTAAATCACATCCTTTTTTTTGTCTCTAGAAAGGAGGTGTTCCAGCCGCACCTTCCGGTACGGCTACCTTGTTACGACTTAGCCCTAGTTACCAGTTTTACCCTAGGCAGCTCCTTGCGGTCACCGACTTCAGGTACCCCCAGCTTCCATGGCTTGACGGGCGGTGTGTACAAGGCCCGGGAACGTATTCACCGCAGCATGGCTGATCTGCGATTACTAGCGAATCCAGCTTCACGGAGTCGAGTTGCAGACTCCGATCCGAACTGAGAACGGTTTTTTAGATTCGCGCCTACTTGCGTAGTGGCTGCTCTCTGTACCGTCCATTGTAGCACGTGTGTAGCCCAAGGCGTAAGGGCCGTGATGATTTGACGTCATCCCCACCTTCCTCACGGTTTGCACCGGCAGTCTTGTTAGAGTTCCCGACCTTACTCGATGGCAACTAACAACAGGGGTTGCGCTCGTTATAGGACTTAACCTGACACCTCACGGCACGAGCTGACGACAACCATGCAGCACCTTGAAAAACGTCCGAAGAAAGATCTGTTTCCAAATCTGTCGTTTCCCATTTAAGCCTTGGTAAGGTTCCTCGCGTATCATCGAATTAAACCACATGCTCCTCCGCTTGTGCGGGCCCCCGTCAATTCCTTTGAGTTTCACTCTTGCGAGCGTACTCCCGGGTGGGATACTTATCACTTTCGCTTAGCCACTCAGGTTGCCCCAAACAGCTAGTATCCATCGTTTACGGCGTGGACTACCAGGGTATCTAATCCTGTTCGCTCCCCACGCTTTCGTCCATCAGCGTCAATATACTCGTAGTAACCTGCCTTCGCAATTGGTATTCCATGTAATCTCTAAGCATTTCACCGCTACACTACATATTCTAGTTACTTCCAAGTAATTCAAGTCTTACAGTATCAATGGCCGTTTGATCGTTGAGCGACCAGATTTCACCACTGACTTATAAAACCGCCTACGGACCCTTTAAACCCAATGATTCCGGATAACGCTTGGATCCTCCGTATTACCGCGGCTGCTGGCACGGAGTTAGCCGATCCTTATTCTTACAGTACCGTCAAGCTCCCTCGCAAGGGAGTGTTTCTTCCTGTACAAAAGCAGTTTACACACCATAGATGCGTCATCCTGCACGCGGCATGGCTGGGTCAGTCTTGCGACCATTGCCCAATATTCCTCACTGCTGCCTCCCGTAGGAGTCTGGTCCGTGTCTCAGTACCAGTGTGGGGGATCTCCCTCTCAGGACCCCTACCCATCGTGGCCATGGTAAGCCGTTACCTTACCATCTAGCTAATGGGACGCATGCTCATCTTGTACCGTTGGAACTTTAATCATAATGTGAGGCCACATCATAATACTATGGGGTATTAATCCAAATTTCTCTGGGCTATCCCCCTGTACAAGGTAGATTACATACGCGTTACGCACCCGTGCGCCGGTCTCAAAGGAGCAAGCTCCTTCTACCCCTCGACTTGCATGTGTTAAGCCTGCCGCTAGCGTTCATCCTGAGCCAGGATCAAACTCTTCATCGTATATCTTTTGTAACCCTAAGGTTAAATATTGTGGACAAAGAATGCTAGTTTTCTTACTCTCTTAAATTTTATTGTTTTAATATCTCTATTAAAACGTGCTGTCAATCCAATATGTCTATGAACTTTTTATTCTTATTTTTCGCTTTTGACTTTTCGTCTTAGCGGGTGCAAAGATAGTGTTTCTTTTAGTATTTCCAAGGGTTTTCTTATTTTTTTTCAAAAATTTTAAAATTCTTGGTTTTCAATCTATTTAGGAACTTTTGTACTTTGCGAGGATAAAAAATCCCCTGATCTACAGAGGAATTTTATGTCGATTCCAACTATTTTGGAATAAAGAAAGGCAGCGATCTACTCTCCCACAATATGCAGTACCATCGACGCTGGCGGGCTTAACTTCTCTGTTCGAAATGGGAAGAGGTGAGCCCCGCCGCAATAACCACCTTAAGGTTTTAAAGGCATTAGCTAATAGCCATAAGCCACTAGTTTGTGCTTTTCCATTAAACTCTTGGCTTATGCCTTTTGCCTAATGGCTAATATTTTAACATATTGAGATAAATATTCAAATTTGTTTATAATCCTTTTTAGGTAAAGAAAGAATTTTACGCCCCACCCTGACTCCTCCCCTTTGGGGAGGTTGGGTGGGGCTACAATAAGCTTACGGGTTATTAGTACTACTTGACTCTGACATTACTGCCTTTACATCTATAGCCTATCAACGTGGTCATCTTCCACGACCCTTAAAAGAAATCTCATCTTGTGGTGGGTTTCGCGCTTATATGCTTTCAGCGCTTATCCCTTCCCAACGTAGCTACTCTGCGGTGCTCCCGGCGGAACAACAGATACACCAGCGGTTGGTCCAACTCGGTCCTCTCGTACTAGAGTCAGATCCACTCAAATTTCTAACGCCCACAGTAGATAGAGACCGAACTGTCTCACGACGTTCTGAACCCAGCTCGCGTGCCACTTTAATGGGCGAACAGCCCAACCCTTGGGACCTTCTCCAGCCCCAGGATGTGACGAGCCGACATCGAGGTGCCAAACCCCCCGTCGATGTGAGCTCTTGGGGAGATCAGCCTGTTATCCCCGGCGTACCTTTTATCCTTTGAGCGATGGCCCTTCCATGCGGAACCACCGGATCACTATGCTCTACTTTCGTACCTGATCGACCTGTATGTCTCTCAGTCAAGCTCCCTTTTGCCATTGCACTCTACGCACGGTTACCAAGCGTGCTGAGGGAACCTTTAGAAGCCTCCGTTACTCTTTTGGAGGCGACCACCCCAGTCAAACTACCCACCAAGCAATGTCCTCCTTTTTTAGGAGTTAGACCTCAGATAAGCAAAGGGTGGTATTTCAACAATGACTCCACAACGCCTAGCGACGCCATTTCACAGTCTCCCACCTATCCTACACATCACTTATCCAAGACCAATACTAAGCTATAGTAAAGGTGCACAGGGTCTTTTCGTCCCACTGCGGGTAATCGGCATCTTCACCGATACTACAATTTCACCGAGCTCATGGCTGAGACAGTGTCCAGATCGTTACACCATTCGTGCAGGTCGGAACTTACCCGACAAGGAATTTCGCTACCTTAGGACCGTTATAGTTACGGCCGCCGTTTACTGGGGCTTCAATTCAATGCTTCTCCGAAGATAACATCTCCTCTTAACCTTCCAGCACCGGGCAGGTGTCAGGCCCTATACGTCATCTTACGATTTTGCAGAGCCCTGTGTTTTTGATAAACAGTCGCACTTGGACCTTTTCACTGCGGCCAGCTTGCGCTGGCGACCTTTCTCCCGAAGTTACAGGTCTATTTTGCCTAATTCCTTAGCCATGAATCTCTCGAGCGCCTTAGGATACTCTCCTCAACTACCTGTGTCGGTTTACGGTACGGGTACTTATAATCTATGTTTAGAAGGTTTTCTTGGCAGCCTTTAGGTACACTATCCCTTCATCCGAAGAATCCGAGTACTATCGCATTTCACCAGTCCCAGCGGATTTGCCTACCGGGCCTTTAGCTAAGTGCTTTAACGAACTATTCCGTCAGTTCGCGGTACTTTCACCACTGCGTCACTCCATCACAATTATAACTAGTACGGGAATATTAACCCGTTGGCCATCGACTACTCCTTTCGGATTTGCCTTAGGACCCGACTAACCCGCAGCTGATTAGCATAGCTGCGGAAACCTTAGTTTTTCGGCGGGGGTGTTTCTCGCACCCCTTATCGTTACTTATGCCTACATTTTCTTTTCTAACCTCTCCAGCACCTCTCACAAGATACCTTCGGCGATGTTAGAATGCTCCCCTACCACTTGTATCTATATACAAATCCATAGCTTCGGTAGTATACTTATGCCCGATTATTATCCATGCTCGATCGCTCGACTAGTGAGCTGTTACGCACTCTTTAAATGAATGGCTGCTTCCAAGCCAACATCCTAGCTGTCGATGCAATCAAACCGCGTTTGTTCAACTTAGCATACATTTGGGGACCTTAGCTGATGGTCTGGGTTCTTTCCCTCTCGGACTTGGACCTTAGCACCCAAGCCCTCACTGCTCAATATATTATATAGCATTCGGAGTTTGTCAGGAATTGGTAGGCGGTGAAGCCCCCGCATCCAATCAGTAGCTCTACCTCTATATAACTTAACTTGAGCGCTGCACCTAAATGCATTTCGGGGAGTACGAGCTATTTCCGAGTTTGATTGGCCTTTCACCCCTACCCACAGATCATCCCAAGACTTTTCAACGTCAACGGGTTCGGACCTCCACTTTGGGTTAACAAAGCTTCATCCTGTCCATGGGTAGATCACACGGTTTCGCGTCTACCACTACTGACTTAAGCGCCCTATTCAGACTCGCTTTCGCTACGGATCCGTGACTTAATCACTTAACCTTGCCAGCAACGGTAACTCGTAGGCTCATTATGCAAAAGGCACGCCGTCACAGATTATGCTGCTCCGACCGCTTGTAGGCGTATGGTTTCAGGTTCTATTTCACTCCGTTATTCACGGTTCTTTTCACCTTTCCCTCACGGTACTGGTTCACTATCGGTCTCTCAGGAGTATTTAGCCTTAGCGGATGGTCCCGCCAGATTCAGACAGGGTTTCACGTGCCCCGCCCTACTCAGGATAACACTATTCTTTATATTCTTTACTTATACGGGACTATCACCCTCTTGGGTTAACCTTTCCAGGTTATTCTAATTCAGTTTACAAGAAATATTGTGGTCCTACAACCCCGTTATTGCCGTAACAATAACGGTTTGGGCTAATGCGCTTTCGCTCGCCACTACTTACGCAATCACTTTTGTTTTCTTCTCCTCCGCCTACTTAGATGTTTCAGTTCAGCGGGTTCGCCTCCTATCGGATACTATGTCTTCAACATAGTGGGTTGCCCCATTGGGATATCTGCGGATCAATTCGTATGTGCCGATCCCCGCAGCTTTTCGCAGCTTATCACGTCCTTCTTCGCCTCTGAGAGCCTAGGCATTCCCCATACGCCCTTATTTTGCTTATTGTTTTCTTTATTCTTTTAGCCATTAGTCAATAGCCATAAGCCACTAGTGCCTATTGCTTTTTTACTAATCACTAAAGATGTTCTTTCTACTTGTTTGTATGTTTATCTCAATATGTCAATGAACTTTGAGCCCCCTCCAGCTCCCCCGAAGGGGGAGAGCCGATTGCTCTGTGTTCCTCCCCTTTGGGAAGGTTAGGAGGGGCTGTTGTGGAGAATATCGGAGTCGAACCGATGACCTCCTGCGTGCAAGGCAGGCGCTCTAGCCAGCTGAGCTAATCCCCCATTGTCTATTTTGAATGTTGAATTATTTTTTTGAATTATTTTTCAAATTCATCATTTAAAATTTATAATTCAAAATTCGCTTCTAGAATTTCCTTTTTATAACTTTAAATAGTAGTCCCGGGCAGACTCGAACTGCCGACCCCTACATTATCAGTGTAGTACTCTAACCAGCTGAGCTACGAGACTCTGTATTTTAAGCCTTTTCTTTTTTTTGAATTAACAGCGAGAGTAAGATTTTAATTTAAATTTAATTTTAAATCACATCCTTTTTTTTGTCTCTAGAAAGGAGGTGTTCCAGCCGCACCTTCCGGTACGGCTACCTTGTTACGACTTAGCCCTAGTTACCAGTTTTACCCTAGGCAGCTCCTTGCGGTCACCGACTTCAGGTACCCCCAGCTTCCATGGCTTGACGGGCGGTGTGTACAAGGCCCGGGAACGTATTCACCGCAGCATGGCTGATCTGCGATTACTAGCGAATCCAGCTTCACGGAGTCGAGTTGCAGACTCCGATCCGAACTGAGAACGGTTTTTTAGATTCGCGCCTACTTGCGTAGTGGCTGCTCTCTGTACCGTCCATTGTAGCACGTGTGTAGCCCAAGGCGTAAGGGCCGTGATGATTTGACGTCATCCCCACCTTCCTCACGGTTTGCACCGGCAGTCTTGTTAGAGTTCCCGACATTACTCGATGGCAACTAACAACAGGGGTTGCGCTCGTTATAGGACTTAACCTGACACCTCACGGCACGAGCTGACGACAACCATGCAGCACCTTGAAAAACGTCCGAAGAAAGATCTGTTTCCAAATCTGTCGTTTCCCATTTAAGCCTTGGTAAGGTTCCTCGCGTATCATCGAATTAAACCACATGCTCCTCCGCTTGTGCGGGCCCCCGTCAATTCCTTTGAGTTTCACTCTTGCGAGCGTACTCCCGGGTGGGATACTTATCACTTTCGCTTAGCCACTCAGGTTGCCCCAAACAGCTAGTATCCATCGTTTACGGCGTGGACTACCAGGGTATCTAATCCTGTTCGCTCCCCACGCTTTCGTCCATCAGCGTCAATATACTCGTAGTAACCTGCCTTCGCAATTGGTATTCCATGTAATCTCTAAGCATTTCACCGCTACACTACATATTCTAGTTACTTCCAAGTAATTCAAGTCTTACAGTATCAATGGCCGTTTGATCGTTGAGCGACCAGATTTCACCACTGACTTATAAAACCGCCTACGGACCCTTTAAACCCAATGATTCCGGATAACGCTTGGATCCTCCGTATTACCGCGGCTGCTGGCACGGAGTTAGCCGATCCTTATTCTTACAGTACCGTCAAGCTCCCTCGCAAGGGAGTGTTTCTTCCTGTACAAAAGCAGTTTACACACCATAGATGCGTCATCCTGCACGCGGCATGGCTGGGTCAGTCTTGCGACCATTGCCCAATATTCCTCACTGCTGCCTCCCGTAGGAGTCTGGTCCGTGTCTCAGTACCAGTGTGGGGGATCTCCCTCTCAGGACCCCTACCCATCGTGGCCATGGTAAGCCGTTACCTTACCATCTAGCTAATGGGACGCATGCTCATCTTGCACCGTTGGAACTTTAATCATAATGTGAGGCCACATCATAATACTATGGGGTATTAATCCAAATTTCTCTGGGCTATCCCCCTGTACAAGGTAGATTACATACGCGTTACGCACCCGTGCGCCGGTCTCAAAGGAGCAAGCTCCTTCTACCCCTCGACTTGCATGTGTTAAGCCTGCCGCTAGCGTTCATCCTGAGCCGGGATCAAACTCTTCATCGTATATCTTTTGTAACCCTAAGGTTAAATATTGTGGACAAAGAATGCTAGTTTTCTTACTCTCTTAAATTTTATTGTTTTAATATCTCTATTAAAACGTGCTGTCAATCCAATATGTCTATGAACTTTTTATTCTTATTTTCGCTTTTGACTTAGCATCTTAGCGGGTGCAAAGATAGTGTTTCTTTTAGTATTTCCAAGGGTTTTCTTATTTTTTTTTAAAAATTTTAAAATTCTTGGTTTTCAATCTATTTAGGAACTTTTGTACTTTGCGAGGATAAAAAATCCCCTGATCTACAGGGGAATTTTATGTCGATTCCAACTATTTTGGAATAAAGAAAGGCAGCGATCTACTCTCCCACAATATGCAGTACCATCGACGCTGGCGGGCTTAACTTCTCTGTTCGAAATGGGAAGAGGTGAGCCCCGCCGCAATAACCACCTTAAGGTTTTAAAGGCATTAGCTAATAGCCATAAGCCACTAGTTTGTGCTTTTCCATTAAACTCTTGGCTTATGCCTTTTGCCTAATGGCTAATATTTTAACATATTGAGATAAATATTCAAATTTGTTTATAATCCTTTTTAGGTAAAGAAAGAATTTTACGCCCCACCCTGACTCCTCCCCTTTGGGGAGGTTGGGTGGGGCTACAATAAGCTTACGGGTTATTAGTACTACTTGACTCTGACATTACTGCCTTTACATCTATAGCCTATCAACGTGGTCATCTTCCACGACCCTTAAAAGAAATCTCATCTTGTGGTGGGTTTCGCGCTTATATGCTTTCAGCGCTTATCCCTTCCCAACGTAGCTACTCTGCGGTGCTCCCGGCGGAACAACAGATACACCAGCGGTTGGTCCAACTCGGTCCTCTCGTACTAGAGTCAGATCCACTCAAATTTCTAACGCCCACAGTAGATAGAGACCGAACTGTCTCTCGACGTTCTGAACCCAGCTCGCGTGCCACTTTAATGGGCGAACAGCCCAACCCTTGGGACCTTCTCCAGCCCCAGGATGTGACGAGCCGACATCGAGGTGCCAAACCCCCCGTCGATGTGAGCTCTTGGGGGAGATCAGCCTGTTATCCCCGGCGTACCTTTTATCCTTTGAGCGATGGCCCTTCCATGCGGAACCACCGGATCACTATGCTCTACTTTCGTACCTGATCGACCTGTATGTCTCTCAGTCAAGCTCCCTTTTGCCATTGCACTCTACGCACGGTTACCAAGCGTGCTGAGGGAACCTTTAGAAGCCTCCGTTACTCTTTTGGAGGCGACCACCCCAGTCAAACTACCCACCAAGCAATGTCCTCCTTTTTTAGGAGTTAGACCTCAGATAAGCAAAGGGTGGTATTTCAACAATGACTCCACAACGCCTAGCGACGCCATTTCACAGTCTCCCACCTATCCTACACATCACTTATCCAAGACCAATACTAAGCTATAGTAAAGGTGCACAGGGTCTTTTCGTCCCACTGCGGGTAATCGGCATCTTCACCGATACTACAATTTCACCGAGCTCATGGCTGAGACAGTGTCCAGATCGTTACACCATTCGTGCAGGTCGGAACTTACCCGACAAGGAATTTCGCTACCTTAGGACCGTTATAGTTACGGCCGCCGTTTACTGGGGCTTCAATTCAATGCTTCTCCGAAGATAACATCTCCTCTTAACCTTCCAGCACCGGGCAGGTGTCAGGCCCTATACGTCATCTTACGATTTTGCAGAGCCCTGTGTTTTTGATAAACAGTCGCTACGGACCTTTTCACTGCGGCCAGCTTGCGCTGGCGACCTTTCTCCCGAAGTTACAGGTCTATTTTGCCTAATTCCTTAGCCATGAATCTCTCGAGCGCCTTAGGATACTCTCCTCAACTACCTGTGTCGGTTTACGGTACGGGTACTTATAATCTATGTTTAGAAGGTTTTCTTGGCAGCCTTTAGGTACACTATCCCTTCATCCGAAGAATCCGAGTACTATCGCATTTCACCAGTCCCAGCGGATTTGCCTACCGGGCCTTTAGCTAAGTGCTTTAACGAACTATTCCGTCAGTTCGCGGTACTTTCACCACTGCGTCACTCCATCACAATTATAACTAGTACGGGAATATTAACCCGTTGGCCATCGACTACTCCTTTCGGATTTGCCTTAGGACCCGACTAACCCGCAGCTGATTAGCATAGCTGCGGAAACCTTAGTTTTTCGGCGGGGGTGTTTCTCGCACCCCTTATCGTTACTTATGCCTACATTTTCTTTTCTAACCTCTCCAGCACCTCTCACAAGATACCTTCGGTGATGTTAGAATGCTCCCCTACCACTTGTACTTAGTACAAATCCATAGCTTCGGTAGTATACTTATGCCCGATTATTATCCATGCTCGATCGCTCGACTAGTGAGCTGTTACGCACTCTTTAAATGAATGGCTGCTTCCAAGCCAACATCCTAGCTGTCGATGCAATCAAACCGCGTTTGTTCAACTTAGCATACATTTGGGGACCTTAGCTGATGGTCTGGGTTCTTTCCCTCTCGGACTTGGACCTTAGCACCCAAGCCCTCACTGCTCAATATATTATATAGCATTCGGAGTTTGTCAGGAATTGGTAGGCGGTGAAGCCCCCGCATCCAATCAGTAGCTCTACCTCTATATAACTTAACTTGAGCGCTGCACCTAAATGCATTTCGGGGAGTACGAGCTATTTCCGAGTTTGATTGGCCTTTCACCCCTACCCACAGATCATCCCAAGACTTTTCAACGTCAACGGGTTCGGACCTCCACTTTGGGTTAACAAAGCTTCATCCTGTCCATGGGTAGATCACACGGTTTCGCGTCTACCACTACTGACTTAATTCAATCCCTTAGATTGAACGCGCCCTATTCAGACTCGCTTTCGCTACGGATCCGTGACTTAATCACTTAACCTTGCCAGCAACGGTAACTCGTAGGCTCATTATGCAAAAGGCACGCCGTCACAACTTATGTTGCTCCGACCGCTTGTAGGCGTATGGTTTCAGGTTCTATTTCACTCCGTTATTCACGGTTCTTTTCACCTTTCCCTCACGGTACTGGTTCACTATCGGTCTCTCAGGAGTATTTAGCCTTAGCGGATGGTCCCGCCAGATTCAGACAGGGTTTCACGTGCCCCGCCCTACTCAGGATACCACTATTCTTTATATTCTTTACTTATACGGGACTATCACCCTCTTGGGTTAACCTTTCCAGGTTATTCTAATTCAGTTTACAAGAAATATTGTGGTCCTACAACCCCGTTATTGCCGTAACAATAACGGTTTGGGCTAATGCGCTTTCGCTCGCCACTACTTACGCAATCACTTTTGTTTTCTTCTCCTCCGCCTACTTAGATGTTTCAGTTCAGCGGGTTCGCCTCCTATCGGATACTATGTCTTCAACATAGTGGGTTGCCCCATTGGGATATCTGCGGATCAATTCGTATGTGCCGATCCCCGCAGCTTTTCGCAGCTTATCACGTCCTTCTTCGCCTCTGAGAGCCTAGGCATTCCCCATACGCCCTTATTTTGCTTATTGTTTTCTTTATTCTTTTAGCCATTAGTCAATAGCCATAAGCCACTAGTGCCTATTGCTTTTTTACTAATCACTAAAGATGTTCTTTCTACTTGTTTGTATGTTTATCTCAATATGTCAATGAACTTTGAGCCCCCTCCAGCTCCCCCGAAGGGGGAGAGCCGATTGCTCTGTGTTCCTCCCCTTTGGGAAGGTTAGGAGGGGCTGTTGTGGAGAATATCGGAGTCGAACCGATGACCTCCTGCGTGCAAGGCAGGCGCTCTAGCCAGCTGAGCTAATCCCCCATTGTCTATTTTGAATGTTGAATTATTTTTTTGAATTATTTTTCAAATTCATCATTTAAAATTTATAATTCAAAATTCGCTTCTAGAATTTCCTTTTTATAACTTTAAATAGTAGTCCCGGGCAGACTCGAACTGCCGACCCCTACATTATCAGTGTAGTACTCTAACCAGCTGAGCTACGAGACTCTGTATTTTAAGCCTTTTCTTTTTTTTGAATTAACAGCGAGAGTAAGATTTTAAT
The DNA here is from genome assembly GCF_019565505.1 of Flavobacterium davisii. Classification (GTDB taxonomy): domain Bacteria; phylum Bacteroidota; class Bacteroidia; order Flavobacteriales; family Flavobacteriaceae; genus Flavobacterium; species Flavobacterium davisii. The sequence goes on along the minus strand of NZ_CP067378.1, from coordinate 2,206,178 downwards.
TTAAATTTAATTTTAAATCACATCCTTTTTTTTGTCTCTAGAAAGGAGGTGTTCCAGCCGCACCTTCCGGTACGGCTACCTTGTTACGACTTAGCCCTAGTTACCAGTTTTACCCTAGGCAGCTCCTTGCGGTCACCGACTTCAGGTACCCCCAGCTTCCATGGCTTGACGGGCGGTGTGTACAAGGCCCGGGAACGTATTCACCGCAGCATGGCTGATCTGCGATTACTAGCGAATCCAGCTTCACGGAGTCGAGTTGCAGACTCCGATCCGAACTGAGAACGGTTTTTTAGATTCGCGCCTACTTGCGTAGTGGCTGCTCTCTGTACCGTCCATTGTAGCACGTGTGTAGCCCAAGGCGTAAGGGCCGTGATGATTTGACGTCATCCCCACCTTCCTCACGGTTTGCACCGGCAGTCTTGTTAGAGTTCCCGACATTACTCGATGGCAACTAACAACAGGGGTTGCGCTCGTTATAGGACTTAACCTGACACCTCACGGCACGAGCTGACGACAACCATGCAGCACCTTGAAAAACGTCCGAAGAAAGATCTGTTTCCAAATCTGTCGTTTCCCATTTAAGCCTTGGTAAGGTTCCTCGCGTATCATCGAATTAAACCACATGCTCCTCCGCTTGTGCGGGCCCCCGTCAATTCCTTTGAGTTTCACTCTTGCGAGCGTACTCCCGGGTGGGATACTTATCACTTTCGCTTAGCCACTCAGGTTGCCCCAAACAGCTAGTATCCATCGTTTACGGCGTGGACTACCGGGTATCTAATCCTGTTCGCTCCCCACGCTTTCGTCCATCAGCGTCAATATACTCGTAGTAACCTGCCTTCGCAATTGGTATTCCATGTAATCTCTAAGCATTTCACCGCTACACTACATATTCTAGTTACTTCCAAGTAATTCAAGTCTTACAGTATCAATGGCCGTTTGATCGTTGAGCGACCAGATTTCACCACTGACTTATAAAACCGCCTACGGACCCTTTAAACCCAATGATTCCGGATAACGCTTGGATCCTCCGTATTACCGCGGCTGCTGGCACGGAGTTAGCCGATCCTTATTCTTACAGTACCGTCAAGCTCCCTCGCAAGGGAGTGTTTCTTCCTGTACAAAAGCAGTTTACACACCATAGATGCGTCATCCTGCACGCGGCATGGCTGGGTCAGTCTTGCGACCATTGCCCAATATTCCTCACTGCTGCCTCCCGTAGGAGTCTGGTCCGTGTCTCAGTACCAGTGTGGGGGATCTCCCTCTCAGGACCCCTACCCATCGTGGCCATGGTAAGCCGTTACCTTACCATCTAGCTAATGGGACGCATGCTCATCTTGTACCGTTGGAACTTTAATCATAATGTGAGGCCACATCATAATACTATGGGGTATTAATCCAAATTTCTCTGGGCTATCCCCCTGTACAAGGTAGATTACATACGCGTTACGCACCCGTGCGCCGGTCTCAAAGGAGCAAGCTCCTTCTACCCCTCGACTTGCATGTGTTAAGCCTGCCGCTAGCGTTCATCCTGAGCCGGGATCAAACTCTTCATCGTATATCTTTTGTAACCCTAAGGTTAAATATTGTGGACAAAGAATGCTAGTTTTCTTACTCTCTTAAATTTTATTGTTTTAATATCTCTATTAAAACGTGCTGTCAATCCAATATGTCTATGAACTTTTTATTCTTATTTTTCGCTTTTGACTTAGCGTCTTAGCGGGTGCAAAGGTAAAAATTCTTTTTAAATTCGCAAGACTTTTTTTTGAAAACTTTTTTTGAAGTAAGCTTCTAAAAATGTCTTAACAATAACTTAATGAACTTCGCTGTTGCGGGTGCAAAGATACGCTCGTTTTTTTCTTTTTTCCTAGTGTTTTGTCTTATTTTTTTAGTTTTTTATTTTAATTGCTGTTTATCAAATAGTTAAAACCTTTTTTCAGCTTACGGAGGTAGATAGTTGAATGTAGATAATAAAAATACTTTTATATTGGGGCGATTCTAAAATTATACTTATTGTCTAAACTTGCATTCTTTTTAACAAAACAATACTATAATAAATGTTGTACTATTAAGTTATTTTTTTAATTTAAAAAGAACTTTTCAAAATTGACAAAATTTCTAAATTGTTTCTAATATATCCGTATTGCCAACATTTATAAGTTAAATTAAAATCATGTCTTCGAATTTTATTAGATAATTAGAATTGTTTATTGTCTCTTTTTAGATTGGATCTAATAATGGAATTGTCTATCTTTAATTATGGAATTATATACGATTTTAATCTTTTATTAATTTTCTAACCGAATAAGTTTTCGATTTTATGATAATAAACTTTATTGTATAGTGATTAAAAGATTTTTTTAATAAAAAAGACTTCAATAAATGTGTTTGTTTTAAATTTTATATTAAGTTTATTTTGTATTGGGAATAATGCTTGTATAACGAGGGTAATTAATACAGAATTATCAAATCTGGTAGTTTATATTTTGAATCCGAATATTTAACCTATTATTTAATAAATAAAATGAAACTATTCTTCTCTATTTTTTCTTATATCTTTCATCCTTTATTTATTTCTTTTTATACTATCGTATTTTATAAATTTTCTAATACTGAGTTTTTTCTTTGTCGGTATTGTATAGATTATATATATAAAGCTTTTATTATCACTATTCTTATTCCTATCGCTATTTTTTATTTTTTAATACGATTCAAAAAAATAGAGGATGCTATGATTGGTAATATAAATGAGCGAAAAATACCGTTAGTACTTCAATTAATATTATATGGTATTATAATGTATTTTTTAGTTAATACAGATGAAGCACCCGAATTATTGGATTATTTTTTAGCTAATAGTATGAGTACGTTTATTGCTTTTTGTTTTATTTTTTTAAATAAAAAAATAAGTTTACACATGCTTAGTATAGTAAGCACAAGTTTATGGATAAGTTTTTATTGTAGTAAATTAAATTTTATATCTTTTTTTATTTTGATTCATGTACTTTTTATTTTGACTGTTTCTGTTGGTATATCGAGGTTGATTATGAAAGCTCATACTCCAATAGAATTAATTCAAGGATCTATAATTGGTGCTATTCCACAATTATTTTTAATTTTATATAGATAGGATTTTCTTATACTTCTAGGGCATAATATCTTATAAAATAAAATTATAAGATGTAAAATATTAGACCTAAATTTAGGGAACGAATTTTTTCTGAACTTTCATTAAAAAATGCTTTTCTAAAAAAATCATTTAATCCATAGGAGAGGTAAATGTTTCCACTATTATATCCTGCTGTAAGATATACTGAATAGAGAAAACGATTAAAATCTGGATTATTTACCACTTTATATTCATATTTAGAACTAACAAATTGAGATTGGTTATACAATACATAACTTGCTTTTATTCCCCCATATACTCTCCAAAAGCGATGACTTTGAGGAGTAGAGTTTCGCCAACGAAATTCTAATGGAACGTCAATTGTGACAAATGAAAAACGATTTTTATCATATATTTCCCCTTTTGGAATAATTGAGTATTGAATAAGATCTTCATTTTTTTTTATGAGTAAATTTTGTTTAAAATTAGAATATGAAAAGCCTAAACACGGTGCAACTGCAAAGGTTCTTAGTTTGTTAATGGGCATATCTCTTAAAAAACCTAAGAAGATACTTCCTGAAGTTGAATTTTGAGAGACACTCTGAGGTTTATTGTTAATTACGTTATAAGTAATTCCAAAATAAAATTGATCTTCTCTGTATAAAGAATCTAATACTTTTATTTCTGGTTGATTTTGCGTAAAACCAAAAAATGGGATAAAAATAAATAAATAAAAGGCTTTCATAAATATTAAAAAGAATCTTAAATCAGTAATAAAGAAAGTATAAAATTAAAAAAATGCCTCTCAAAGGAGAGGCATTTGAAAAAAGTTTTTATAATTAAGCGTGATGTAATTCTTGTTCGCCTTCTTTCATTGGAACTGTTTGAGGAACAAAATCACCTTCATGTCCGGCTTAGAATAATCGTAAGCCCAACGATGTACAGTAGGTAATTCTCCCGGCCAGTTACCATGAACATGCTCTACAGGAGCAGTCCATTCTAATGTATTAGATTTCCAAGGATTTTGTTCTGCTTTTTTTCCATAGAAAATACTATAGAAGAAATTCCACATAAATATTAATTGGAAAGCAGCACCTATTAATGCAAAAGCCGTAATTAAAACGTTAACATCTGCTAGGTCATCAAATAAAGGAAAATTAGAATTTGTGTAGTAACGACGTGGTAAACCAGCCATACCAATAAAGTGCATTGGATAGAACACCCCATAAGCACAAACTGCTGTAATCCAGAAATGGATATAACCTAAGGTTTTATTCATCATTCTTCCAAACATTCTAGGGAACCAATGATAAACGCCTGCAAAGAAACCATATAGAGCTGAAATACCCATTACTAAGTGGAAGTGAGCGATTACGAAATATGTATCGTGTACATTAATATCTAACGTAGAGTCACCTAATATAATACCTGTTAAACCTCCTGAGATAAAAGTAGAAACTAAACCTATAGAGAATAACATTGCTGGATTCATTTGTAAATTACCTTTCCATAAAGTTGTAATATAGTTAAAGGCTTTAACAGCAGAAGGGATTGCAATCAATAATGTTGTGAAGGTAAATACAGATCCTAAGAAAGGGTTCATACCTGACAAGAACATGTGATGTCCCCAAACGATTGTTGATAAAAATGCAATAGCTAACATTGAAGCGATCATTGCACGGTAACCAAAAATAGGTTTACGAGCATTTGTAGCAATAATTTCGGATGTGATTCCTAAAGCAGGTAATAATACGATATATACTTCTGGGTGACCTAGGAACCAAAATAAGTGTTCAAATAGTACTGGAGAACCTCCTTGATAATGTAATACTTCTCCTGAAATAAAAATATCAGATAAGAAGAATGATGTTCCTAAACTTCTGTCCATTATTAACATTAAAGCTGCTGATAATAATACAGGGAAAGAAACAATACCAATAATTGCTGTGATAAAGAAAGCCCAAACAGTTAATGGTAAACGTGTCATAGACATCCCTTTAGTTCTTAAATTAATAACTGTAACTACGTAATTTAAAGATCCCATTAAGGAAGAGGCAATAAAGATAGCCATAGAAACTAACCATAAAGTCATACCTGTACCAGAACACGGAATTGCTTGTGGTAATGCAGATAATGGAGGATATATGGTCCATCCTGCTGATGCTGGTCCTGATTCAACAAATAAAGATGAAATCATAATTACTGCTGAGAGGAAAAACAACCAATAAGAAACCATATTCATAAATCCAGATGCCATATCTCTAGCACCAATTTGTAATGGAATAAGTAAGTTACTGAAAGTACCGCTTAAACCAGCAGTTAATACGAAGAATACCATGATAGTACCATGAATCGTTACTAACGCTAGGTAAATATCATTACGCATTACTCCTCCCCGGAGCCATTTTTTCGCCTAAAAACATTTTGAAAACACCAAAAGATTCTTCAGGCCATGCAATTTGCATACGGAATAATAAAGACATTACTACCCCAATGATTCCCATAATAATACCCGTAATTAGGTATTGTTTAGCAATCATCTTATGGTCAATACTAAAAATATATTTAGTAATGAAAGTATCTTTATGGTGGTGTGCGTGATCGTGATCGTGTGCGTGATCGTGCTCATGTGCTGCTGCCATATTTTTCTATTTTAATTTCTTAATAAGTTATATTATTTTTTAACAGCTGTTGAGTCAGCTACTTCAGCTACCACTACAGTATCTGCTTTTTTAGGAGCTTCCATTTCTTTTTTGCTCCTGCTGCTTCAGCTGCTTTTGCAGCTTGTTCTTCTTTTACTGCTTTAACAATAGTTCCTTTGTCTTTTAACCATGCTTGGAATTGATCTGGTGTATCTACAATAATTTTCATTTGCATATTGTAGTGAGATGCTCCACAAATTTTATTGCATAAAACTAAATAATCAAATGTATAAGGATCTAATGCTGTTTTACCTTCTGCTACTAACTCAGCACTTTTTTTAGCTCTTATTTTATTGATTGCAGCTACTTTTTCTACGATTGCAGGGTCTTGACGCATTTCATCTGTTGTTACAGTAGGAGTAAAAGCAAACTCCGTAACCATACCTGGCACACAGTTCATCTGCGCTCTAAAGTGAGGCATATAGGCTGAGTGAATAATGTCTTGTGAACGCAATTTAAATAACACTTTTTTCCCTTTAGGTATGTGTAATTCTTGAACTGCAATATCATCTTGCGCATTTGGATCATTTAGATCAACACCTAGCGTATTAACTCCTTCAATTAATCTTACATTAGCTTTACCTAATACGTTATCTTTACCTGCATAACGTGCCTCCCAACTAAATTGTTTTGCGTATAATTCAACAACTATTACATCTTCATCCTTATCAACAAACATAATATTTGTCCAAGTATAAAGTCCGTAAAGAATTAAACCCGCTAGAGTTATCACAGGTATAATAGTCCAAATAAATTCTAATTTGTCATTATCCGCGTAATATAAAGCTTTTTTACCTTCTTCACCTCGATATTTGAACGCAAAGTAATGTAATAGCACTTGTGTAATTGCTTGTACTAAAAATATAATTCCTAATGAAATTCCCATTAAGCGATCATAATCAGGTCCATGTTCAGATGCTGGTGTACCTAAAGCTAAATGTCCCCATTTTAACAATCCATAGATCATAAAAATGTAAAGGAATCCAAGAAAACCAATCATTAAATATCCATGAACTTTATTATCATTATCGGTAGCAATTTGTGAATCATCACTGTTTCTACCTACTTGAGTCAAGTCGAAAATTTTAGTCATTTGCCATATAGCAACCGATAATAAGACTAAAACTGTTAGAACCAACAAAGTTGTCATCTGTTTTCTTGTTTAATTATTAATAATGAAAATGTTTACTTTCTTCGATATAAGGGTTTCCTTTTGCTAATAAAGGTGCTTTAGATAAAGTGCTAAATACAACGTAAATAAATAACCCTGCAAAGAAAATTACTGATCCAATTTCTGCTGCACCAATAAACCATTGATCTCCTACTGTGGCAGGAAAAATCATATTATGAAAATCTAAATAGTGACCACATAAGATAACCACACCAGCCATCGTAATAATCCAAGGCACTCGTTTGAAATCAGAATTGATTAAAATTAACAATGGGAAGATGAAATTCATTGCAACCATACCAAAAAATGGTAGATTATAATTTTCAATTCTAAATTTAAAATAAGTAACTTCTTCTGGAATGTTTGAGTACCACATTAACATGAATTGGGAGAACCATAAATAAGTCCAAAATACAGAAACACCAAACATAAACTTAGCTAAATCATGGAAATGACTATTATTGATGAACTCTAAATATCCATTTGTCTTCAGGTATAAAGTAATTAAAGCAATTACTGTAATACCACTCACAAAGAAAGAAGCAAATACATACCATCCAAATAATGTAGAGAACCAGTGTGGATCTACTGACATGATCCAATCCCATGACATCATTGATTCTGATACTAGAAAGAATGCTAAAAATGCTGCAGATGCTTTAAAATTCTTTTTGTAATATAATAAATCTTTTGTTTCGTCTAAAGCTAATGAATTTTTACGAGTATAATAACGGTAAAAAATCCAACCTCCCAAGAAGATAGCAGCTCTAACTAGAAAGAAAGGTACGTTTAGGTAGCCTGATTTTCCTTTAATTAAATGATCATGGGCAACTACTTCAGGATCCATCCAAATAAACAAATGATTGATATGTATTCCTGCTAGTACTAAAATTACAAATACTACTATACCACCGGGTACTATATAGGATGTGATTGCTTCCATTACTCTAAATAATACTGGAGACCAACCTACTTGAGCAGCCCATTGAATGGCATAAAATGCTAATACTCCTAATGAAATTAGGAATACAAATAATGCTCCTACATATAATGCGGCCCATGGCTTATTTTGCAATTGATGAAAAACATGCTCAATATGTTCTTTATGATCATCATGTGAAGCTATTTCATGTTTTCCTTCAATAGGTTCAGCTACTTTTTCTTCATGAGAAGCTATTTCTGTGTGTACAGCCTCTACTTTTTCAGATAAGGTATCTTGTTTGTTTGTAGAAGTTGCGTCAGAATCATTTGTTGTCATTTTATCAGCATGAGTTTCTTCTTTATGCTCGGAAGTCATTTCATGCTTAATTTCAGCGTTAGCTGGTGCAGCATGGTGTTCTCCATGTGCATCAGCTGCTAATATTTTTTCTACGTCCTCAGTAGTCTTAGGTGCATTGAAAAAACCATACCCTATTCCTAAAAGACCAAGTGCCATTAGGACAAATGATAAGGTTCTTAATTTGCTTGAAAATGTATACATAACTCAATCGCGTATTTTATTATTTTAATTCAGACTTAAGTTTCATTACGTACTCAGCCACTTGCCATCTTTCTTTTTTATTCAATTGATTAGCATGTGAACCCATTGCATTTAAACCATAGGTTTCTACGTGAAAAACGCTACCTACTGTAATAGCACGGTCTTTATAACTAGGTACCCCTAAGAACTTTTCTCTTTGAACTAATTTACCTTTACCATCTCCTTTTTCACCATGACAGGAGATACAGTAAATATCAAATAATTCTTTACCTTTTTCGATATTGACAGCAGAAGAATCCAAAGGTGACTTCATTGCTTTAGATGCTTCATACCCAGCTGGAGTATTTGGCAACTCATAAGGAACAAAGCCTCTCTTGATTGTACCTTGAGCTGGCAACTGTCCTTCTTTACCATTTTTAAAAGCATTTGATTCTGAATAAGTCTCGTAAGCTACAGACTCATACATGTTTGGAAAAAACTGATAGTTTGGCTTATCATCACTTTTACATGAAAACAGTAATGAAGATAACCCCATTATTGCTGTTAAGGAATATACTACTCTTCTCATAATTTTATTAATGCTTTTCTACCACTTTTACTTCCACAGCACCTGTGCTTTGTAAGAAAGAAGTTAATTCGTCTTCATTATTATTAACAGCAACCTCCATTAGAAAGTGGTCATCTGTTGTACGTACATCTGGATTTTCAGCTTCTTTAAATGGCCATAATTTACTTCTCATATAAAAAGTAATTACCATTAAATGGGCTGCAAAAATACAGTTTCTTCAAACATTACCGGCACAAAAGCTGGCATATTTTGATAAAATGCAAAACTTGGTTTACCTCCAATATCTTGAGGCCAATCATTAATCATAATATTATTTAATAACCAAGTGGCAAATGATAAACCAGTACATCCATATAAGAATGCTGCAATAGCAATTCTTGTAGGTGCTAACCCCATTGCTTTATCTAAACCGTGAACCGGGAATGGAGTATAGACTTCTTCGATATGGTGGTGTGCTTTACGGGTAGCTTTTACAGCATCCATTAAGACATCATCATCATTATATAGTGCATGTATAACTTTATGACTCATGACTTATTAGTGATTATCGTGATTATGACCCTTTTTTTCTCTATCAGCTTTGTAGTTATCACCTGAAGTTTTCAAGATAGTTTTAACCTCTGCTTGAGCTACTACAGGGAATGTTCTTGAATACAATAAGAACAATACAAAGAAGAAACCAATTGTACCTACGAAGATACCTATATCTACAAATGTTGGTGAGAACATTGTCCATGAAGATGGTAAATAATCACGGTGTAATGATGTTACGATGATTACGAAACGTTCAAACCACATACCTATGTTTACAACTATAGAGATGATGAATGAGAACATGATACTCGTTCTTAATTTCTTGAACCACATGAACTGTGGAGAAAACACGTTACAAGTCATCATCGCCCAATATGACCACCAGTAAGGACCTGTAGCACGGTTTAAGAATGCGTATTGTTCGTATTCAACTCCTGAATACCAAGCAACGAATAACTCCGTGATATAGGCACAACCTACGATTGAACCTGTAATCATGATAACGATATTCATTAACTCGATGTGTTGGATAGTAATATAATCTTCTAAGTTCGATACTTTTCTCATGATGATAAGTAACGTATTTACCATGGCGAATCCAGAGAAAATCGCACCCGCAACGAAGTACGGAGGTAAGATAGTTGTATGCCATCCCGGAATAACCGAAGTAGCGAAGTCGAATGATACGATAGTGTGTACCGAAAGTACTAATGGAGTAGCTAAACCAGCTAATACAAGAGAAACCTCTTCAAAACGTTGCCAGTCTTTTGCTCTACCCGACCATCCGAAAGATAATATAGAGTAAATGTGTTTTGTAAATGGCGTTACTGCACGGTCACGTAACATAGCAAAGTCAGGTAATAAACCAGTCCACCAGAAAACTAATGACACTGATAAATACGTTGAAATTGCGAATACGTCCCATAATAAAGGCGAGTTGAAATTAACCCACAACGAACCAAATTGGTTCGGAATAGGCAACACCCAATAACCTAACCATGGACGTCCCATGTGAATAATAGGAAATAGACCTGCTTGAACTACTGAGAAAATAGTCATTGCTTCAGCAGAACGGTTAATAGCCATTCTCCATTTTTGACGGAATAATAACAATACAGCTGAAATTAGTGTACCTGCGTGACCGATACCTACCCACCATACAAAGTTGGTAATATCCCATGCCCAACCTACTGTTTTATTTAAACCCCGGTACCAATACCTTCGGTTATAGTGTATAGCATACAGCTAGCTCCCCAAAGGAACATAGCTAATGCGATATAAAATACTGTCCACCATTGTTTATTCGCTTTTCCTTCTACAGGACGAGCTACGTCTACCGTTACATCATGGTAGCTTTTGCTACCAAGTACTAAAGGCTTTCTGATAGGTGCTTCGTAATGAGACGACATAATCCTTTATCTTATTTCAATTAATATTAATTTCTAACTTTAACTTGGTAAACCACATTTGGCTGTGTTCCAATATGTTCTAATAAATGGTAAGAACGTTCTCCTGCTGCTAATTTAGCAACTTGAGAATTTTTATCATTTACATCACCAAATACCATAGCACCAGATGTACATGCATTTGAGCATGCTACTTGGAATTCACCATCTTGAATTACACGTCCTTCATTTTTGGCTTTTAAGATAGTAGCTTGAGTCATTTGGATACACATTGAACATTTTTCCATAACTCCACGAGAACGTAGGTTTACATCTGGATTTAATGCCATACGACCTAAATCATCATTCATGTGGTAGTTAAACTCTTCATTTTTATTGTATAAGAACCAGTTGAAACGACGCACTTTATAAGGGCAGTTGTTTGCACAGTAACGAGTACCCACACAACGGTTATATGCCATGTGATTTTGACCTTGACGACCATGAGAAGTAGCCGCAACTGGACATACAGTTTCACATGGAGCGTGGTTACAGTGCTGACACATTACTGGTTGGAACACTACTTGAGGATTTTCTGAAGCAGATTCTAACTCGATGTATTTGTTTCTTGAATCTAATAATCCAGAAGCTGAATGTTTTTTCTCATTATCGCCTTCAAAAGTAGTTTCAGAAGAATAGTATCTGTCGATACGTAACCAGTGCATATCACGGCTTCTTCTTACTTCTGATTTACCTACTACTGGAACGTTGTTTTCTGCATGACATGCAATAACACATGCTCCACAACCTGTACAAGAACTTAAATCGATAGATAAATTAAAATGATGACCAATTGTTCTATCAAAAGACTCCCATAAATCTACCGAAGTAGAAGGAACTTCTTTATGATCTAAAGATACTACAGGCATTACATTCCATTCAGCAGCATCTTTTGTATTAAAAATTTCTAAAGTAGTTTCTTTAATAATGTCATTACGACCCATTAAAGTTTTTTGTAACTGTACGCAAGCAAATTCATGTTCATCATTTCCTTTTTCAACAGAAACATTTTGTACTGTATTAAAATTCATGTAAGTAGGATAAGCATTAACTCCTACTTGCATTTCTTCTTTAAAGAAGCTTTTCGTCCATAACCTAAAGCTAAACCGATAGTTCCTTTAGCTTGGCCTGGCTGGATCATTACTGGCACATTTTCTAACTTCACACCTCCTACAGTAAGAGTAGCTGTATGTCCATTTAGACCTCCGTTTGCAACATTCCAGTTTTCAATACCTAATTTTTCAGCATCAGCCTTAGACATAGTTACATAGTTATCCCAAGAAGCACGTGTAATTGGATCTGGAAACTCTTGTAACCAAGGGTTGTTAGCTTGTTGTCCATCACCCATACCCGTTTTAGTGTATAAAACTAATTCCATACCAGCTGATTTAGCATTAGCTAAAACTACTGCAGCTGCATTGAAATCAGCACTTGTACCTGAAGCAGATGGCAGAGCTGTAAATTCAACTCCATCATGAACTAATTGGTTCCAAGTTTTAGCACCAGCATAAGCGCCACGGATATAATCGTAGTATGATTGACCATTTCCTATCCAAGATAATAAAGCATCTTGAAATTGAACTGTATCAAACAATGGACGGATAGTAGGCTGTGTGATAGCGTAGCTCCCTTTCACAATGCTTACATCACCCCAAGATTCTAAATAATGAGGTATAGCTACAGCAATAGTAGAAGCTAAAGCTGTTTCATCTTCTTTCATTGTGAAACTAACAGCTAACTTTACTTTTTTTAATGCTTCTGTAAATTCTTTAGTATTTGGTAAAGTATAAACAGGATTAACGTTATTCATGATTAAAGTATGAATAACTCCTGCATTCATATCAGCAATTAATTGCTTAACATCGGCATTATTTCCTTTACGGATCTGACGTGTATTTCCTGTAATGAAAGCTTCACTTGATAGAGCACGGTTAATCGCTAATACTAATAATTGGGCATTTTTATCATCAATTCCACAAACTAAAACACCTTTAGTACCAGCCGCTTTTAATTGTTGCGCTGCTTTTGCTACTTCAGGATTACTTGCAACACTTACGGTAGCACCAGTAACGATGTTATAAATTTGTACTAAAGCTTGCTTTTGTTGCGCCACAGTCATAGGAACACGCTTATCAGCAGCAGCACCAGACAATGTCATATTAGCTTCAAACTGGTAATGTTTCGACATTTTACCATTTTGAGGGATACGACCTTGAGCATAACCAGCATCAAAACCACCACCTTGCCAATCACCTAAGAAATCAGCACCTACGGAAACAATTACATTAGCTTTTGAAAAATCATAATCTGCTAAAGCTCTTTCGCCGTAAATCATCTGAAAGGCATCTAAAGCTTCTGATGAAGAGACTGCATCATATACTACGTGCTTCGCATTTGTATTAGCTGCTAAGAATTGACTAATTAAACGATCTGTAGATGAAGAAGCAGAAGTATTCGTTAATAAAACAACTTTACCTCCTTTCGTTTTTGCTTCAGCAATACTCGCTTTAATCATAGCATTTGCTTCAGCCCAAGAAGAGTCTTTCCCTGCTATTTTCGAATTTTTGAGACGTAGGCTATCGTACAAAGATAACACAGACGCATGAACACGAGCATTAGCATGGAAGTTTGCTCCTTCCATTTTGTTATTTTCAATCTTAATAGGACGACCTTCACGAGTCTTAACTAAGATATTAGCGAAATCAAAACCATCCGAGAATGAAGTTGCATAATAATCTGCAATTCCGGGAATGATTTCCTCAGGTTGAACTACATAAGGAATTGACTTATGTACCGGACCTTCACAAGCAGCTAGTGTTGCAGCAGCTGTACTGAATCCCACATACTTAAGAAAATCACGACGTGTTGTATTAGAAGATGCTAACGAAGCAGCATCACCTAAAAACTCATCTGTTGGAATCTCTTCAACAAACTCGTTATTTCTAAGCGTCTCAACAATAGAGCTATTTTCGTTTAGCTCTTCAACACTTTTCCAGTATTTTTTGTTTGATGACATATTATATATAAAAATTAGCTTCTTAATAAATTATTAGTAGTGACATTTACCACATTCTAAACCTCCCATTTGTGCAGCTGTCAATTTGTCTACACCATATTTTTTAGAAAGTTCTGCATGGATTTTCTCATAGTAGGCATTTCCTTCTACTTTAACAGCTGTTTCACGGTGACAATTTACACACCATCCCATAGTTAATGGAGAATATTGCTTCATTATTTCGAAAGTCTCAACAGGACCATGACATTTTTGACACTCGATACCAGCAACAGAAACGTGTTGAGAGTGATTAAAGTATACGAAATCTTGTAAGTTATGAATTCTAACCCATTTAACAGGTTTTTGTTTACCTGTATATTTTTGAGCCGTTTTATCCCATCCTACTGCATCGTATAATTTCTGAATTTCTGCAGTATAGAACTCCTTAGTATATTCTACATAGGTAGAATCTTTATCCCCTTGGAATTCAGAGATGTTTTTATGACAATTCATACAAACGTTTAATGACGGAATACCAGCATTTTTACTCGTACGAGCCGCAGAGTGACAGTACTTACAGTCGATACCATTATCACCTGCGTGAATTTTGTGTGAGTAATGAATAGGTTGAATTGGAGCATAATCCTGATCTACACCTACTTGCATTAAATAACCATAAGCAAAATAAGCACTTACCAAAATCAATAAGATAGTAGACACCAACACTAAGAATTGATTTCTAGCAAACGATTTCCATAAAGGCAACAAACTTAACTTACGATCTTTAACTTCTACTCCATTAGCAGCAGAAATTTTACGTAAAGTATTGTAAACCATGTACAACATACCTACTAAAACCGCTAACACAACAGCTAACAACCCTAACACAACATTGTTAGAAACACCGGAAGAATCAGCACTTTGACCATTAGCAACTGAACCAGCTACTGATGCTTTCACTTCTTCTTTAGGCTCTGAAGTATAGGCTATAATGTTATCGATATCAGCATCTGATAACTGAGGAAAGGCTGTCATAGGAACCTTATTAAACTCCTCAAAAACTTTCACAGCATCAGCATCTCCTGATGCAATTAAACCTTTTGAATTTCTAATCCACTGTCCTAACCAAGCTCTATCACGACGTTCCGCAACACCACGAAGCGCCGGACCTGTCATTTTAGCATCTAACTTGTGACAAGCTGCACAATTTGCGTTAAACAAAGCCTTCCCCGCAGCAGCATCTCCGGCAGCAGCTGGAGCCGCAGCAGCATCAGCTGGAGCTGAAGCAGCAGGTTCTTGAGCAAAAGAACTTAAAGAAACAGATAATAGAAACGCTAGATTTAACGCTACTACTCTTAAAAACGATTTATGGTTTCCCACCTTTTTCATAAATTAAATGGTTATCATCTAAATTTGGTATATTCTCTACAGTACAAATTGCACTGAATACAATACACCATTTAAAAAACTCCGACAAAAATACGACTTATGAAGTATTCTCAAAACCTTAAATATATCTTAAATATTAATTTATAATTGTTCTAAATAATTTAAAAGGCTTTATTTTTGAATTATACCTTACATTTGCTTAAAAAATCATTTATTATGAATATTTTAACATTTTGTAAATCTGCGTTTTACATTTACATTTCTTCTTTTTTCAGCATCAATATAAGCGCGCAAAATGCGCAAAAAAACATTCAGCAAGATCCCAGATTTGAACAACTTTTAAATGAAAAAAGAAAAATAAACAACAATATTCCTCTTTATGATTATTTCAAAATTCAAATTTTCACAGGAGAAAATGAAGAGGCTAAAAAAACATTGATTGAATTTCGTAAAAACAATAGAAATTTAGACGGAACTATTGTATTTCATACTCCTATTTATAAAGTTTGGATTGGTAATTTTAGAACACGAATAGAAGCTGAAAAAAAACTATTAGAGTTAAAGAAAAAATACCCTAATGCGTTTCTAATCAAACCGAACAAGTAATAATTCAGTTATAAATAAAAAAGGGAGATATTTAAAAATTTAAACATCTCCCTTTTTAAAAATATTATTTTTTTATCTTATTACATATAACAAGGCATTTGGAAAGAAACCAATCATCAAATTAGCTATTAAACCTATGATGCCTAACACTAAATAAACGACAGGCATTTTAGCTTTTTCTTCATTATATGGCATTTTTGTGTACATAACTAAAATTAATCTAAAATAGTACCCTACACTTATTATAGACGCTATAATAGCCGCTATAACTAACACTATCCAACCAGAGTTCATAATTTGATTAAACAAGAAAAACTTAGCAAAAAAACCAGAAAAAATAGGAATTCCTGCCATGGAAAGTAATGATGTAGTTACAACTAATGCCGCAATAGGATGTGTTTTTGCTAAACCATTAAAAAGATCAATAGTTTCATTTTCTTTATCTTTTGTAACATATAAAACCACAGTAAAAATAGCTAATCCTGAAATGGCATAAGCAGCTGCATAATAAAACAACATATTGGCTGCTAAATTGGTAATGAGTAAAGTCATTAACATAAAACCTGCATGTGATATTCCTGAAAAAGCTAACATGCGTTTAACATTATTTTGACGTAATGCCATTAAATTTCCTACTATCATAGACAATATAGAAATTACTACAATTAATAATTGAAATTGATAGGTTTGAAAGGGAACTAATATCGTAGTTAATTTTAATAGAGTTGCCAAAGAAATCACTTTTGCTAAAGTTGCCATAGTTGCTGTTGTAAGTGTAGGTGAACCTTCATAAACATCAGGTGACCAAAGATGGAAAGGCACAGCTGCTACTTTAAACAGCATTCCTATTAACAAAAATAGCAAACCTATATTATACCATTGAGGATAAGTTGTAGTATGCACTATTTGATAAATTGTTTGTAAATCAAAACTTCCTGTAGCGCCATAAATTAAAGTAATACCAAACAATATAACACCTGAAGCAAATGCACCCATCAAAAAATACTTCATTCCTGCTTCATTGCTACGTAAATTTAAACGATTACTTGCAGCTAAAACATATAATGAAATAGAAAGTACTTCTATTCCTAAAAAAAACATCGCTAAATTTCCAAAAGATACCATGGCTACCCCTCCTGCCAAGAGAAAAACTTTTATAGAAACAAAGTCCGAAATTCTAGACATTTTTTCTTTATAAAATTCACCTCCCATTGCAATAAGAAAAATGGCAATAACAATAAACAAGCTAGAAAAAGCGACAGAAAAACGGTCAACAAACATCATGTTGTTTAAGTAAGTTCCCAAAAGATTATACTCAGAAATATTATAACCTAAAATGGCTAATAACCCAACGATGGTTATAGGTACAATAGCTTTCCTTGCATTTAGCATTTCAGCTAACATGACAATTACTCCTAATCCTGATATAGCAACTAATGTATTCATCTATAATAATGATTTAAGATTTTTGAAACTAGATTTTAAAATATAATCTCAAAATCTCAATTTAATTTATAATATTAATTTTTAAAACGATTTCTTTTAATGCTGGCGTGATTAAATCACTGATTGGCTTTGGATATAATCCAAAAAATAATAAAAAAGCAATCAAGATTATAAAAACAGTAATCTCTTTTGAGTCTATAGTTTCAAAAGTTTTAACATTTGTTTCACCTAACATCACATTTTGAAACATTTTTAACATATAAAAAGCTCCTAAAATGATCGTTGTTCCCGCAATTACGGCAAACCAAATATTTATATTATACAAGCTATACAAAGCTGTAAACTCACCAATGAAATTAAAAGTTGAAGGTAATGCCACTGATGCTAACATTATAATCATAAACACAGAAGCAAATTTTGAGTCTTGAATACGAATACCTCCCATATCAGCAATTTCTTGGGTTTTAAAACGTCTTTCTATAACTTCAGCAGCAAAGAATAAACCTACTACTACAAAACCATGTGCAATCATTTGTAAGACGGCTCCTCTTAATCCATCTAAAGAAAGTGTATAGATTGAAGCAGCTATTAATCCAACGTGTGCTAATGAAGAATATGCTAATAACTTTTTTAAGTTACGTTGTTTTAAAGCAATTACAGAACCATAAACTATCCCGATTATACTCAATACTAAAAATACATTCATATAGTTTTTAGCTGCTAATGGCGCTAACGGTAATTGCCAACGTATAATACTATATAATCCCATTTTTAGCATGATTCCTGATAATAGCATTGTGCCAACAGCTGGTGCTTTTTGATATGTATTGGCTTGCCATGTGTGAAATGGAAAAATAGGAATTTTAATAGCGTACGCTAAAAAGAAACCTGAAAATATCCATAATTGCTCTGTTTCTGTTAACTGAATAGCATATAAATCTACTAATAATAGAGAGCCTGCCTTTTGAAATAAATACACAAAAGCGGCTAACATAAATAGCGAACCTGCTAGTGTAAATACAAAAAACTTCATAATAGCACGTTTACGCTCCTCTAAATCTCCATTTCCCCATAATAAGGCAATAAAATAGATAGGCAATAAGGCTAACTCCCAAAAAATATAATACACTAATCCGTCTACACTTAAAAAGTTCCGACCATCGCAAAATTCATAAAAACTATTAGGGAATAGAATACTTTACTATTTCCAAATGAATTTCCAAAAGATGTGTAAATTATTATTGTGGTAAGTATCGTTGACAACAAGATCATAGCCAGAGATAAACCATCTACTTTTAACGCTACATATATATTAGGATATTCAATCCATTGATGAATAAAACTAGGATTACTAGCACTTTGAAAAACATTCAAGGTATAAAAAGAGAATACGGTGGCAGCTAAACTAACGATAAGGGCTACACTCTTTGCGAACTTATTTCCTGATAAATAAGTGGCAACTGATCCGAATAATAATAAAACAAGTAAAAATGATACGTTCATTGTACTATTGTATTAAACTAAAAATATATAAACCAAAATGGAAGATAGACCTATTACAAAGGCTAATAAATACACTCCTATATTTCCATTTTGAATTAATTTTCCTTGGTTGGCTAATAGTTGAGCTGTTTTGGCAAAACCTAATACTGTTTCTGAAATAATAACTTCAGTATATTTTCTAAAGAAATGAGACAATTGGTAAATAGGTTTTACAATAACCGCTTCATAGATTTCATCTACGTAAAATTTGTTATACGCTACTTTAGCAAAACCTTCCATTTGTTCATCTTGAACAGGAACTTGTTTTTTCGCAATATATTTTGAATAAGCTAAATAAATACCAATTAACGCTCCAACTGTTGCAATAGCCATTAAAACATAGGCTGTTCCATCTAAATGATGCGCTTCGTGTGCTTTATGGAATAAAGGAGCTAAATAATGCGATAACCACGTACTACCGGTAAATTGATTGCTCCACCTACTACAGCTAAAGCCGCCAAAATCATTAAAGGAGTAGTGATTAACAATGGACTTTCGTGCAAATGTTTCTTTTGTTCTTCTGTACCTCTGAATTCACCAAAGAAAGTCAAATACATTAATCGGAACATATAGAAAGCTGTCATAATTGAAGCAATAGAACCTACAACCCATAAAGCTTTACTACCATGGAAAGCAGTCATCAAGATTTCATCTTTTGACCAGAAACCTGCAAAAGGGAAAATACCTGAAATAGCTAAAGTAGAAATCAACATGGTCATATACGTGATAGGCATTACTTTTTTCAAACCTCCCATATTACGCATATCTTGTTCTCCGTGTAAAGCGTGAATTACTGAACCCGAACCTAAGAATAAACAAGCTTTAAAGAAAGCATGCGTGATTACGTGGAAAACAGCTACTTCATAAGCACCTAAACCTAAAGCTAAGAACATTAAACCTAACTGAGATACTGTTGAATAAGCTAATACTTTTTTGATGTCGTTTTGAACCAAACCGATAGCAGCTGCAAGCACTGCCGTAGCAGCACCAATCATAGCAATGATTTGTTGTACTGCTGGCGCTAAATCAAACACAAAGTTTAAACGTGTTACCATAAAGATACCCGCGGTAACCATCGTAGCGGCGTGTATTAATGCCGATACTGGAGTGGGTCCTGCCATCGCATCAGGTAACCAAGTGTATAAGGGTACTTGGGCTGATTTACCTGTAGCGCCAATGAATAAACATAAAGCAGCTACTGATAATAATCCTGCATTTTTAGTTGCTAAACCTTTATCAAAAATACCGTGAGCAATTTCTGAATATTCTAAACTTCCAAAAACATACGCTAAAATGAAGATTCCGATTAACAATCCTAAATCCCCAACACGATTCATGATAAAAGCTTTCTTTGCTGCATCGTTATAGTCTTGGTTTTTATACCAAAATCCAATTAACAAGTACGAACATAATCCTACTCCTTCCCATCCGATGAATAAAATTAATAAGTTACTTCCCATAACTAACGTAATCATAAAGAATACGAATAGGTTTAAGTAAGCAAAAAACTTATGTATGTTTTCATCGTCGTGCATATAGCTAGCCGAATACATGTGGATAAGTGTACCAATACCTGTTACGAATAATAACCATAAAACTGATAATTGGTCTAATAGGAATGAAAAGTTAATATTGAATTTTTCCAAAGAAATCCATTGGAATAAATCAATTTGAACACCTTTTCCAGTCGATTGGATTAAAGTGAAAAAAATAAGTTGTTGCAAAGAAAGATATTAAAATAGATAACGTTCCTAACAATCCTACAAAGCCTTTTCCTGCTTTTTTACCCCAAAATATATTGGCTAAAAAACCAAATAAAGGCGCTAACAATAATACTAAAGCTAAATTCTTTTCCATTAGTATTTATCCTTTTAAATTCTTTAAATTATCAATATCAATCGAACCTGTATTTCTAAAGATAGAAACCAAGATTGCAAGTCCTACAGCTACTTCTGCTGCCGCTACTGCCATAGAGAAAAATACGAATACTTGTCCTTGTGCATCTTGATGATAGGTTGAAAAAGCAACAAGTAATAAATTTACTGCATTCAACATAATTTCAACCGACATAAACATAATAATTGCATTACGACGGTATAACACACCAAAAGCTCCAATACTAAACAGTAAAACTGCTAAGTATATATAGTTTTCAATTCCTATTTGTGATAAAATATTCTCCATCTTATTGAATTGATTTTTCTTTTTTAGACAATAATACTGCACCTATCATTGCTACTAATAATAATACAGAAGCAAATTCAAATGGTACCATGTATTCATTTAATAACACTTTACCCAACACTTTAATCGATTGGAAATCGGCACCTGCGTTTTTATACTCTTGAATTGTAGGCATTGCTTTAACAAATGTTGCCAATAACACAAAAGCTAATAATCCAAAGGCGAGTGTAGCAGATATTTTGGATAGCATATCTTTATTGGGTTCGTTTTCTTTGTTCAAGTTCATCAACATGATGGTGAATAGAATCAAAACCATAATAGCTCCAGCATATACTATAATGTGTACTAAGGCTAAGAATTGCGCATTGAATAACAAATAATGTCCTCCAATACTAAAGAAACATAACACCAAATAAATGGCACTATGGATAGGATTTTTACTTACCACAGTCATAAAACCTGTAGCAAGAGTAATCGCAGCTAAAATATAGAAAAGCGTAATTATCGACATTTTAGTTTGTTTTTGAGTTCTTAATAGCCATATCTAATGGCATTACTAATTTATCTTTACCGTAAATAAAATCTTCACGATTAGATGCTGATTTTACAATCACTTTTGATTCTGTCAAATAAATCGCATCTTTAGGACAAGCTTCTTCGCATAAACCACAGAAAATACAACGTAACATATTGATTTCATAGGTTGAAGCATATTTTTCTTCTCTGTACAAATGCTCTTCTCCTTTTTGACGTTCAGCAGCTGTCATGGTAATTGCCTCTGCAGGACAAGCTACCGCACACATACCACATGCCGTACAATTTTCACGACCTTGCTCATCACGTTTCAACATATGTTGCCCACGATAAACAGGACTGAACGGACGTACTTGCTCAGGATACTTGATAGTTACCTTTCTTTTGAACAAGTGACGAATCGTGGTAAACAATCCTTTAACAATCGCAACCAGATACAAGCTTTCCCAGAAAGTCATCTTCTTATTAGAGACCTCCTTTTTTCTTCCTGATAATGAAATGGTTTCTATTGACATTTTATCACTTTTTATAACCTATTTGGTTTCTTTCTTTTGTATTATCTTTCTTTTCAATGAGTTCATCTAGATAGTTAAATACTAGTTCGATGTTTTTACTGTGATTAGAAAGTTTCTTTTTAATTTCTTCGATTTCTAATTTAATGTTCAAATTATCTGATAAAGCTTCACGAATTTTAGTAAAAACTCTTATAATTTGAATATTCATCTTAATAGCTGTTGGACTGTTTAGTACGCTAGATAACATAGCAACACCATTTTCAGTAAAAGCTATTGGTCTATATCTTGTACCTCCCCAACTTGAGGTGCCAAATTGGCACCTCAAGATTTCAAATTCTTCCTCGTTTAGTTCGAACATGAAATCTTCAGGAAATCTTTCAATATTTCTTCTAACCTGACGTTTTAAATTTTTAGTCTCAACTTGGTAAAGTTCTGCTAAATCTTTATCCAACATCACCTTTTGACCTCTTATGAAATAAATCTTATTAGAAATAATTTCATCAGGGATTGAAATTTCTTTTTGGCTCATACTAATAAATTAGGCGTTAATAAATTAATTTAAATTTTAATTTAAGAAGCCAAATATAAGCCTCAAAAATTACATTTTATCAGCAATCACAATCACAATTCCTGTAATCGCTACATTGGCAATAGCTAGTGGAATTAACATTTTCCAACCTAAATTCATCAACTGATCATAACGGAAACGTGGAATAGTCCAACGCACCCAAATATAGAAGAAGATGAAAAACAATATTTTTGAAAATAAAGCTAAAATTCCAATGATGTTAGCAGCATTTTGACCTAAGCTTTCAGCAACCATATCCATAAAAGGATAGTTGTAACCTCCAAAATATAAAAGTGAAATGATAGCTGACGAAACAAACATTGCCGCATACTCACCAAATAAATAGAATCCCATTTTCATCGATGAATATTCTGTATGGTGACCACCAATTAACTCCGCCTCACATTCAGCTAAATCGAAAGGTGTTCTGTTAGTTTCCGCAAAAGAACAAACTAAGAAGATGATGAAACCTAAAGGTTGGTAAAAGATATTCCAGTTCATTCCGTGTTGTTGCGAAACAATCTCTCTTAAACTTAAATTACCATTCATCATAATCACAGCAATGATAGCTAATCCCATAGCTACTTCGTAAGAAATCATCTGTGAAGAAGCACGCAAAGCAGACATTAAGGAATATTTATTGTTTGATGCCCATCCACCTATCATAATACCATAAACACTGATAGATAAAACTGCAAAAACATATAAAATAGATACATCTAACTCTGCTGCTTGTAGAATAACTGTTCTCCCGAAAATTTCAAGTGAATTACCCCAAGGCAATACAGCACTGGTAATTAATGCCATACTCATGGAAATAGCTGGACCTAATATGAATAAGAATTTATTAGGTGTATCAGGCATAAACTCTTCTTTAGCAAATAATTTCAAACCATCTGCTAAAGGTTGTAAAATACCTCCTTTACCTGCACGGTTAGGACCAATACGGTCTTGTAACCAAGCTGCAATTTTACGTTCTGCTAAGGTAGTATACATAGCCGCTAACATCGTAATAGCAAAAACGGCTACGATAAGAATTCCTTTTTCTATAATAATCGCACTGTCCATTTCTTATTGTTTTGAATTTTCAGTGTTCTCTAAAGGAACATCAGTCATACTAATTTTCTTACGGTCTTGCTCACGTCCTAATAAGATTTGGTCTTCTGTTTGGATTTCCACTTTTGGAGCGTTAAGCGCATATTTGTTTCGGTTGATTACCGAGAATTTTTCGAATTTACGAGGTCCTTCGATAGTCCAATCTTTAACATCTTTCTTATCAAAACGACATGTATTACAGATAAACTCTTCGACTTCATGGAACTCATCTTTACGACCGGTCACACGTTGAATTTCGTTACCAAACATCCAAACCGTAGTTTTACCACAACATTTGTCACAATCTCTGTGTGCATCATACGGTTTACTAAACCATACACGTGATTTGAAACGGAAAGTTTTATCAGTTAAAGCACCTACTGGACAAACATCAATCATATTTCCTGACATTTCGTTGTCGATAGCTTTAGAAATACAAGTTGAAATATTGGCATGGTCACCTCTATCCATCACACCATGAACACGGTGGTCTGTTAATTGGTCAGCAACCGCCACACAACGTTGACATAAGATACAACGATTCATGTGTAACTGAATATTTGGACCGATATCTTCTGGTTCAAACGTACGTTTTTCTTCAATAAAACGGGTTTCTGATTTACCGTGTTGGAAACTCAAATTCTGTAAATCGCATTCCCCTGCTTGATCACATATAGGGCAGTCTAAAGGGTGGTTGATTAATAAAAACTCTGTTACCGATTTACGTGCTTCTTCCACACGGGTAGAATTTTTACTATTTACTTCCATACCGTCCATTACACCTGTTACACAAGAGGCAACAAGCTTAGGCATAGGAGTTGGGTTTGCATCGCTCCCTTTGGTTACTTCAACCAAACAACAACGGCATTTACCTCCGGTTTTTTCTAACTTCGAATAATAGCACATGGCAGGTGGCACGCTTTCGCCTCCTATCATACGAGCCGCTTGCAGGATGGTTGTTCCTGGTTCGACTTCTATCGATTGTCCGTCTATGGTTACTTTCATATTATCAGCCCCCTAACCCCCAAAGGGGGAATCGGGAAATTTAAGTTAATATTATTTAGTCTCCTGCTCCTCCCCTTTGGGGAGGTTGGGAGGGGCTTTATATTGTTTGCTTCGCTACTAAATGTCTTACTTTTTCGAAAGGTTCATTTACGTAGTGGTCTCTATTTTTAATTTTTTCAGGGAAACGAACGTGATATTCAAATTCTTCTCTGAAGTGACGAATAGCTGCTGCTACTGGCCACGAAGCTGCATCGCCTAATGGACAGATGGTGTTTCCTTCAATTTTTGATTGAATACTCCATAACAACTCGATATCTTCCTCACGTCCTTGTCCGTTTTCAATTCTCCAAAGGATTTTTTCTAACCAACCTGTACCTTCACGACATGGGGTACATTGACCACAAGATTCATGATGATAGAAACGTGAGAAATTCCAAGTGTTACGAACGATACAAGTAGTGTCATTATAAACAATGAATCCACCTGAACCTAACATGGAACCTGTTGCAAAACCGCCATCAGATAATGATTCGTAAGTCATCAAACGGTCATCACCATTGGCTGTTTTATAAATTAAATGCTGTGGCAAAATAGGTACAGAAGAACCACCAGGCACTAACGCTTTCAAAGGACGGTCATCAATCATACCGCCTAAGTATTCGTCAGAATTCATAAATTCTTCAACTGTAAGACCTAACTCGATTTCATAAACACCGGGATTTTTAATATGTCCAGAAGCTGATATTAATTTAGTCCCAGTAGAACGACCCACACCAATTTTAGCATATTCTTCCCCTTTGTTCATTACAATCCAAGGCACTGCTGCAATAGATTCTACATTGTTTACTACAGTTGGATTAGCCCATAATCCAGAAATTGCTGGGAATGGAGGTTTAATACGTGGATTTCCTCTTTTACCTTCTAACGATTCGATTAATGCTGTTTCTTCTCCACAAATGTAAGCACCAGCACCACAATGCACGTGTAAATCTAAATCGTATCCAGTTCCTAAAATGTTTTTTCCTAACCAACCCGCTGCATAGGCTTCCTTAATTGCTCTCTCAAGCGTTTTGAAAACCCACATATACTCACCACGGATGTAGATATACGATAAATTAGCACCTAATGCATAAGAAGAAGTAATCATACCCTCAATTAACAAATGAGGAATGTACTCCATCAAGAAACGGTCTTTAAAAGTACCGGCTCCGATTCGTCAGCATTACAAACTAAGTGACGAGGACGACCTGATTTTTTATCGATAAAGCTCCATTTCATTCCCACAGGGAAACCAGCACCACCACGACCACGAATACCTGAAGTTTTTACTTCTTCAGTTACTTCATCAGGAGTCATTTGCTTTAATGCTTTTTCTACAGAAGCATAACCCCCATTTTGACGGTATACTTCATAGGTTTTGATTCCCGGGATATTTATTTTTTCTAATAATATTTTTCTTCCCATAGCACTATTTATCCAATAATGTTACTTTACCAGCTTTACAGTCCTCTATAAGTTGGTCTATTTTTTCTTTTGTTAAATGTTCGTGGTAAAAATCTCCTAATTGTAACATAGGCGCATAACCACAAGCACCTAAACACTCTACGCCACGCACTTCAAATAATCCGTCGGGGGTAGTTTCGCCTAATTTTACACCTAACTTATCGCAAGTGTAATCCATTAGGTTTTCTACGCCACGTGTAGCACAACAAGAGGTTTGACAAAACTCAAACATATATTTACCAATAGGTCTTCTATTGAACATGGTATAGAAAGAAACTACTTCGTAAACCTCTACTGGTTTGATTCCAAGAATTTCGGCTACTTTGTCTTGCAACGCATAGCTTAACCAGTGATCATGTGCATCTTGTACCTCGTGTAATACCGGGATTAAAGCCGATTTACGTTTATCATCAGGATAATGACCGATTAATTCATTAATACGCGTCATTAACTCTGGTGTGATATTTATTTCTTGTTTATAATGGGTATAATCGTGTTTTTCCATAGCATTAAGCGTCTAATTCTCCCGCAATAACATTTAAACTTGATAAAGTAGCAATAGCATCTGATAAGTTTTGCCCTTTAACCATATCGATATAAGCTTGGTAATAAATAAAACAAGGTCTGCGGAAATGTAAACGATACGGTGTACGGCTTCCGTCAGTTACCAAGTAAAAACCTAATTCACCATTTCCTCCTTCAACTGCTTGATAAACTTCAGTTAATGGAACTGGAACTTCACCCATGACAATTTTAAAATGCCAAATTAGTGATTCCATAGTGGTATATACATCCTCTTTTGGAGGTAAATAATATTCTGGAACATCCGCATGGAAAGGACCTTCAGGCATTTTAGCTAAAGCTTGCTTGATAATGCTGATACTTTCCCAAACTTCTGCATTACGCACACAGAAACGGTCATACGTATCGCCTGATTTTCCAACTGGAATATTGAATTCAAAATCTTCGTAAGACGAGTACGGTTGTGCTACACGCACATCATAATCAATACCCGCTGCACGTAAATTAGGACCTGTAAAACCATAACTCATGGCTTTTTCAGCAGCGATAGAACCCACGTTAATAGTTCTATCCATGAAGATACGGTTACGATTTAGTAAGCTTTCAAATTCAGCCCAAACCGCAGGGAAATCCGCTAAGAAAGAGTCGATTTTTCTCCAAACTTCTGGCGACCAATCTCTTTCAAAACCACCCATACGTCCCATATTAGTAGTCAAACGTGCACCACAAATTTCTTCGTAGATTTCATAAATTCTTTCACGATATTCAAATACATAAAAGAATCCCGTCATAGCACCTGTATCTACTCCTAAAATAGAGTTACAAATAATATGGTCAGCAATACGCGCTAATTCCATTACAATGACACGCATGTACTGTACCCGTTTAGGAACATCAATTCCTAATGCTTTTTCTACAGTCATCCACCAACCCATATTATTGATAGGCGATGAACAATAGTTCATTCGGTCTGTCAAGACATTGATTTGGTAAAAAGGACGGTTTTCTGCAATTTTTTCAAAAGCACGGTGAATATAACCTACTGTTCCTTCTCCATCAATAATTCTTTCTCCATCCATTAAAAGGATGTTTTGGAAAATACCGTGAGTAGCAGGGTGAGTAGGTCCTAAATTCAATATAGCAAGTTCGCTACCATCCTCGTTTCTTCTTTTTTCGATGATGCTAGCATAACGCTCTTCTGGTTTTAATAATAACTCTGACATTGATTTTCAGTTTTATTAACAATTATGAGTAGTTCTTCCAAAGAAACGATCGTCTTTATCTGTACGCCCACCATCTTCTAATGGAAATTCCTTACGCATTGGAAATACTGTCATTTCATCCATATTCAAAATACGTTTTAATTGCGGATGTCCTTTAAACTTGATTCCGTAGAAATCATAGGTTTCGCGTTCTTGCCAGTTAGCACTTAAAAAGAGAGCTGTAACAGAGTCAATTTCAGGGTTATCTATCGGTAGAAAGCATTTGATGCGGATACGAACACCATCAATCCAATTGTGCATGTGATATACTGTACCTAATTGACGACTGTCTTCATATTCAGGATAATGTACACCACAAACATCGGTTAAAAAGTTGAAACGTAAGGTAGTATCTTCTTTTAAGAATTTCATAACTTCTACAATAGCATCTGAAACTACTTCGAAAGTTAAAATATCATGTATTAGAACGAAATCAGATACTTTTAATCCGAATTGTTCCATTAATTTTTGTTGAATAAGAGCGTTCTCTAATGCCATATTATTTGATGTTATAAGAACCTAATAATTCTTTATATTCGTCTGAACTACGACGGCGAACCGACTCATTTTTCACAATTTCTTGTAGTCGCATAATGCCGTCTAAAATTTGTTCGGGTCTTGGTGGACAACCCGGTACATAAACATCTACAGGAATTACTTTATCTATACCTTGTAAAACTGAATAGGTATCAAATACCCCACCTGATGAAGCACAAGCACCTACGGCAATAACCCATTTTGGTTCTGACATCTGCTCATATACTTGACGTAAAATAGGTGCCATTTTTTTAGAAATAGTCCCCATAACTAAAAGCATATCGGCTTGACGAGGCGAGAAACTCATCCGTTCCATACCAAAACGTGCCACGTCATAATGTGCACCTGCTGTTGCCATAAACTCAATACCACAACAAGAAGTAGCAAACGGCAAAGGCCATAACGAGTTAGCACGTGCTAATCCCACTACATCACTTAGTTTAGTAGCAAAAAAACCCTCTCCAGCATATCCGTCTGGTGCAGCTACCGTTTTATATTTTGAAGAATCACTCATTTTAGATTATTTTGAATTTTGAATTTTGAATTTTGAATTAGTTGTTTTTAATCCATTATTCATCATTTAAAATAAATTCATTATTCCCACTCCAATCCTTTTTTCTTAATTACATAGTAAAAACCTACTACTAACAAAAACATAAAAATTCCCATTTTTAGTAGTCCATCCATTCCCATTTCACGAAAATTTACTGCCCAAGGATACATAAATATAACCTCGACATCAAATAAAACAAAAAGAATAGCTACTAGGAAATATTTTACAGAAAAAGGAATTCGCGCATTACCTATTGACTCAATACCACATTCAAAGTTTTTATCTTTATTGGCAGAATGGCGCTTAGGACCTAATAAACTAGAGATAAAGATTGTAGCTCCTACAAACCCAACAGCCAGTCCTACTTGCATCAGAATAGGTATAAAATCCAGTTGATTTGATTGCATAATTATGATAATTAATCCAAGCTACAAAGATAAGGGCGTAGGGCGAAATATCAATTTTTGTAGAAGAAAATCGAGTAAATAATTGTTATTTTTATTCATTCTAAACAATAATTAAAGATATAAAAAAACCGCTTAGGATGCTAAGCGGTTTTTTATTAATCTTCTACAGGATTTCCAGTTTCATCTAAAAACCTATATTCTAAATACGTGTATGCGTCACGTGGTATTATTTTAATCCATCTTTTATGCTCAAAAAACCATTTTGAACGTATTGATGGAAAACCTTTTGTAAGGTAAGCAGCAATAAACGGATGCACGTGCAAACGCACCTTTTTATACTTCTTGATAATTCTTTCCAACTCAGAAGCTATTTTATCAACTATGGCAATAGGAGCTTCAATTTCTCCCTTTTCATTATTTGGATCTTCTTCTCGAGTTTTTATACTTACCTCAGGTCGAACACGCTGACGCGTTATCTGCACAAGACCAAATTTACTTGGAGGTAAGATTTTGTGTTTTGCCTTATCATCACTCATTTCTTCTTTTAAGAAATCAAATAAAACTTTTCGATTATCTGGATTTTGCATATCAATAAAATCGACCACAATAATCCCTCCCATATCACGAAGCCTTAACTGACGCGCTACTTCTGCTGCTGCAATTAAATTAACTTCAAGGGCTGTATCTTCTTGCGATGTTGCTTTATTTGATCTATTACCGCTGTTAACATCAATAACATGCATAGCCTCGGTATGTTCAATAATCAAATAAGCTCCTTTGCTCATGGAAACAGTTTTACCAAAAGAGGTTTTAATTTGACGCTCTATTCCGTATTTTTCAAAGAGCGGAATTTCTTTCGAATTATAGAGTTTAACGATTGATTCTTTTCCGGGAGCTATTTCTTGCAAATACTCCTTAGTTTCCTGTAACAACTGTTCATCATCTGTTAATACTGAGGTAAAAGTATCATTAAAAACGTCTCTTAAAATAGAAGAGGCTCTATTTAATTCACCTAATACTCTAGAAGGATGCTGAGCCGTTGGAATTCGCTTACACATTGCAGACCATTTGTCTAACAAATTATGCAAATCTTTGTCAATTTCGGCTACTTTTTTGCCCTCGGCTACTGTACGTACAATAACCCCAAAACCTTTTGGCTTGATGGATAATACCAAACGTTTTAAGCGTTCTTTTTCTTCTTTTGAGTGTATTTTTTGAGAAACGGATACTCTCTCTGAAAAAGGAACTAAAACGATATACCTACCAGCTAAGGACAGCTCCGAACTAATTCGAGGTCCTTTGGTTGATATTGGCTCTTTTACAACTTGAACTAAAATTGATTGGTTAGCATTTAAAACATCTGTTATTATACCATTCTTATCAATTTCAGGCTCAAACTGAAATGTTTTTAGGAAAAAATCGTTGAATTTACCTGTGCATACTTGTTTAATAAATTTCAATTGAGAAGATAAATTGGGTCCCAAATCATGATAATGCAGGAAAGCATCTTTATCAAAACCTAGATTAACAAAGGCAGCGTTTAACCCTGCTACTGGTTTTCTAATTTTTGCAATATAGATATCCCCTACTTGAAATGCACCTGAACTATCTTCGTCTTTATGTAATTCTATTAGTTTTCCATCTTTTAATAAGGCAAAATCTACAGCACTTTCACTTGATCTAATAATTAGTTCTTTATTCACGGCGTAAATTTTTATCCCGACTTTTTGGCAACAGGCAATAAGCAAAAAACTTATTCCTTATAGCTAATTGTAAGGATGGATTAAACATTTCTTTTACAGGTAATAAACCCGTAGGATTTAAATAATACAGATTAGAAAATATTTAAAGAAACAATCCTTAATCTATAATCTTAAATCTCATTTTCAATGAACGTTTAAAAAGAAAAAAGTAGTTTAAGAACTACTTTTTCTTTTTATGACGATTAGCTCTCGCTCTTTTTTTACGTTTGTGAGTCGCTACCTTATGTCTTTTTCTTTTCTTACCACTTGGCATAACTTTGTTGGTTTTATGTTAATAATTATTTCGATTCTTCTAATACTTCTACGTTAACTTTTTCTTTCACCCCTTCTACAAATACTTTTGCAGGTTTGAAAGCTGGGATATTGTGAGCTGGAATTTTGATAGTTGTATTTTTTGAAATATTTCTACCTGTTTTTTCCGCTCTTGTTTTAATAATAAAACTTCCAAACCCTCTCAAATAAACATTATCACCTGTTTCTAACGAATTTTTAACTTCGTCCATAAAAGACTCTACTGTAGCCTGAACATCTCCTTTTTCTAAGCCTAGTTTATCAGCAATTTTAGCTACGATATCTGCTTTTGTCATTTTATATAATAATTAAGTTTATTGCATTTTTTTGAGTTTGCAAATATAGAAATAAAAAAAGAATAATTCAAGTATAATTGATTAAAATTTAATCACATAAACATTTATTTTTGTAAACCAATTTAAGAACATGAATTTTAGCGATACAATTATAGCTTGGTATCAACTTCACAAAAGAGATCTTCCTTGGCGTAAAACAACAGATCCTTACTTGATTTGGCTGTCTGAAATAATCCTACAGCAAACCCGTGTAAACCAAGGACTTCCCTACTATCAGGCCTTTACAAAAGAGTACCCAAAAATACAAGATTTAGCAAGAGCTGAAGAGCAAGAAGTTCTTAAATTATGGCAAGGTTTAGGCTATTATTCTAGGGCTCGAAATCTTCATGCTACGGCTAAATACTTAACAGAATATAACGATGGAATATTCCCTAACAACTATCAAGATCTTCAAAAATTAAAAGGAATTGGTGAATATACGGCTGCTGCTATTGCTTCTTTTTCTTATAATGAGTGCGTTCCTGTTATAGATGGCAACGTATATCGTGTTATTGCTCGTTATTTTGGCTTAGACACGGATATTAGCTTACCTAAGACTAAAAAGTCTTTTTTTCAACTAGCTTCGGAGATTATTAATCCAAATGAACCTGCTCAATTTAACCAAGCTATCATGGAGTTTGGGGCATTACAATGCACTCCTCAAAATCCGAATTGCACTATTTGTCCGATACAAAATAGCTGCTACGCACTAAGCACAAACAATATCACTAACTTACCTTTCAAAACAAAGAAAACAAAAATAACAAATCGGTATTTTCATTATCTATTAATTATTGATCAAAAGCAAAAGGCTTTATACCAACAAAGAACTCAAAAAGATATTTGGCAAAATTTATATGAACTTCCTTTATTTGAAACATTAAAAAAAGAAAAAAATAAGTGAAATAAAAAATCGTATTTCTGAACAATATTCAAATAGTAAGTCCATTACTCTTTTAGAGCATGAACAAATAATTCATAAATTATCTCATCAAAATTTAGATATTAATTTTTGGAAAATAGAACTTTGCACAGATCATGAAGTTGGATTATCATATAATGAGTTAAAAAAATTACCTACTCCCATTATTATTCATAATTTTTTAGAAAGAACTCCATATTAAAATTTTGATTATATTTGATACTATTATAAAATACATGCCATTATGAACGGAACGTTAAACAAAGTAATGCTAATTGGGCATTTAGGAGATGAAATAAAAATGCACTATTTTGACGGTGGTAACTGCATTGGTAGATTTCCATTGGCAACAAATGATATATATATCAATAAAACAACTGGAGAAAAAATAACTTCAACGGAATGGCATAATGTTGTAGTCCGAAATAAAGCTGCCGAAATTTGCGAAAAGTATCTGACAAAAGGAGATAAAATATACATTGAAGGTCGTATCAAATCAAGACAATGGCAAGCCGAAGATGGCTCAACTAAGTACACTACTGAAATACAAGTAACTGAATTTACCTTTCTAAACACAAAAAAGATTCAGAATCGTTTAAAAATTCGTCAGAAACGCCCAAAAGTGCTAATTTTGACAATCCAATAGAAAACGATTTACCCTTTTAAACATGAATAAAAACATAAAAAGGCTTTTATTAGCACTAACTACTTGCTTCATTACAATTAGCTGCAAAAATGACGTGATGCCTAAACCAAAAGCCTATTTAAATCTAGAATACCCTAATGCTCACTATATTAACTTCAAAAAAGCCTGTCAATATGAGTTTAAATACAACTCATTAAGCAATATCAAAGATCAAGGCGAATGTAATTTTCATATTGATTATCCTAAACTAAAGGCAACTGTTTATCTAAATTATCGCCCCGTACAAAACAATATAGAAACACTTTTACGTGATGCTCAAAAACTAACTTATGAACATGTTGTAAAGGCGGACAACATTACGGAACAGCCTTATATTAACTCTGAGCATAAAAAATTTGGCATGTTTTATGAAGTTGGAGGCAATGCTGCTTCTCAATCGCAATTTTATGTAACAGATAGTACTAAACATTTTTTAATGGGATCTATCTATTTTTACGCAAAACCTAATTTTGACTCTGTTTTACCTGCAGCTCATTATATCAAAAATGATCTTAAAGTACTGATGGAGAGTTTAAAATGGAAGTAATTTTTTAAAATCAAGCAGATACTAGAATACTATTTTTGTAAAAATCTATTTTTAAACGTTTGAGTTTTTCTTTTGATATATATCAAAAGATTTCATTTTTTTAGTTAAAACTTTGCAATGTAAATCAAATGAAAAAAATGGAACATTACAAGAAAATCATTTCTGCATTGCTTTTATTAATACCTCTCATGCTTAATGCTCAAACAGCACCAAGTCTTGAGACATTAATTAGTGAAGCTTTAAAAAGAGACGCTTCTATAAAAAATCAAGTTTTAGAATCTCAAACAATTACTTTAAACAAAAGAAAACTTAAGGATGTATTTTTACCTAAGGTAGATATATCAGGAAAAGCAGGCTATCTTGATATAACAAACATATCGCATTCTAAAGCAATAGACATTGCTCCTATAAGTCCTCTTTTCCCTCGGAATAGCAATTCCTGAGGGAGCCTTAGATAATAACTTTAATTTATCTGGATTTGAGGGAGCTGCAAAAATCGACGCAACTATTCTTCTTTATTCGGGTGGAAAAATAAAACACTTAAAACAAGCACTTGAAGAAAAAAACAAGGCCGTAATGGCACTTAAATTAAAAAATGAAGATGATGTAACCACTCAAATCATACAATCTTATGATCAGTTTGCATTACTAATTCAATCAAAAAAAGTTCTAAATGAGGGCTTGAAAAGATTAGAAGCTAATAAAAAATTAGCAGAAAAAGCACTAGGTTACGGCCTTATAACAAAGTATGACTATCAAAAAATAGATCTAGCGGAGGCTACTCTTAACTCCAAATTGGTCGAGTACGAAGGTAAAAAAGAATTACTGATCATTCAATTACATATTTTAACAGGTATAGAGACTGAAAAAATAGCATTAATAGAACCTACACTACAAAAAATAAATTACACAGTTTCTGACAGTAGTATAGAAAATCGAGCTGAAATAAAGGCGTTAGATCACGGAATGAAAGCCATAGACGCTAAAATAAAAGCGGATAAAACATGGTGGATTCCCAAGGTTCAAGCTGGCACTTCCTTATCTTATCTAGGTTTTTATAATGGTCATTTATCTTCATCCAAAAATTTGACTCCAAATATTAACAAAAAGCTAAACATGGATCTAACGAATAAAAATCTTTTCCCTATTTTTCGAATTGGATTAGGTTTTAAGTGGGAGATTTTTGACGGAAATGAAAGCGATCACGAAATCGAGAAATCTAAAATTGAAAAGGATATTTTAGAAAATAAAAAATCGGATGCGGAAAGAAAACTAACGTTAAACCTAGCTAACAACCAAACAAATTACAAGATAGCTGATGCGCAAATAAATCTAAAGGCAAAAGCAAAAGAAATTGCTCAAAATGCTTTAGATCAAGCTGAAAAGGAGTTCAAATATGGCTTAATAAAATCAAATCAATTAATTGAGGCTGAAAATGATTTACAAATGGCTGAATTAGAATATCAAACATCTATTTTTAATCAGAGAAGAGCTGCAATAGAGCTCATGAAATCAACCCAGAGCTTAGATATTCAGAAACTTTAAAATCAAACTTATTACAATGAAAAACAATACCATAAAAACATTCGCTATAATTAACTTATTTACATTAGTAGCTTGCAACAACCAAGTAAAAGAGAGAGAGATAGAAGGAAAAACTAAAAAAGAAACTGTTTCTTTTGCTCCAAAAGTTACAGGTAGAATTTTAAAAATATATGCTGAAGAAGGACAAATAATACATACGGGAGATACTTTAGCTCTTTTAGATGTACCTGAAGTTTCTGCAAAGATTGCACAAGCAAAAGGAGCTACTACAGCAGCAGTTGCACAAGCACAAATGGCTAAAAATGGAGCTACTTCCGATCAACTTATTCAACTAAGAGCTAAACAGAAGGGACTTTCAGAACAGTTTGAATACGCTAAAAAATCATTCAATAGAGCACGAAACATGTATAACGATAGTTTGATGGCTCAACAACAGTACGATGAAGTATTGGCAAAATACCAAGGAGCTAAAGCACAATTAGATGCTGTTAATGCGGAATTACATGATGTAGAAATCGGAACAAGAATTGAAAAAATAAATATGGCAGAAGGACAAGCGTCTCAAGCAAAAGGTGCCTTACAAGAAGCTAATGTAGTCTATTCTGAACGCTATATTATAGCCACTAATGATATGGAAATTGAAACCATTTCGTTAAATGTGGGGGAATTAGCTACTGCTGGATACCCTTTATTTAATGGTTATATTCCTAATTCTACATTCTTTCGTTTTACTATACCAGAAAGTAAAATTTCTAAATATCAAAAAGGAATGAAAATAAACATAATATCTAAGT
The DNA here is from genome assembly GCF_019565505.1 of Flavobacterium davisii. Classification (GTDB taxonomy): domain Bacteria; phylum Bacteroidota; class Bacteroidia; order Flavobacteriales; family Flavobacteriaceae; genus Flavobacterium; species Flavobacterium davisii. The sequence goes on along the minus strand of NZ_CP067378.1, from coordinate 2,169,627 downwards.
ATAGTAATCAAGAATTTACAGGTAATATAGTAGCCCTAAAACAACTAGCTAAATATGCTGATATTACGACAGCGTATCCTGATTATGAACCAGGAGAGGCCGTTTATGAAATAAAGGTTATACCAACAGACAGAGTCAAACTAAATAATTTATTAGTCAACTCAAGAGTTACTTTGAAATAATCTTAACACTTAAAAAACATGACACAGTTAAGATATTTATTAAAAAGAGAGTTTAAATTATTTTTAACAAACAGAACCATTTTTTCTGTATTTTTTATAGGCCCTATCATATATGCACTATTATTAGGTTTTACTTATCAGAAAGGCAAAATAACAGATATCCCTGTCATTATAATTAATCAGGATCAATCGCCTATGTCTAATCAAGTAATTGAAATGCTTGAAGACAACAAGACTATTAAAGTTTTAAATTATCTAAATGAACCTTCTAATTTAAAAGAAGAAATAATAAAAACGCAAGCAAGCGCCGCTATAGTTATACCCAAACGGTTTGAAGCTAATATTCTTCAAAAAAAATACCCTGAAATAAATGTGTATTTTAATAATTCGAATGTTTTAACAGCTAATTTTGCTTCAAAAGCCATTCAGTTAACGTTAGGTACATTTTCTGCTGGTGCAGAAATAAAATCCTTTCAAAGAAAGGGGATGAATTTTAATCAAGCTAAGGAAAACATTGAATCTTTTAAAGCTAATTATATTTCATTATTTAACACTACGGGAAACTATCTACTTTTTATGTGGCCTGCTATAATGGCTGTTGTGCTACAACAAGTAATTCTTTTAGCTATGGCTGTTACGTTTTCAGAAGAATTCAAAAGAGATTCATTTATAAGAGATTTTACAGGAAAACATCAATATCCTATTTTAATAATGTTCATTAAATGTTTACCTGTTTGGTTATTTTCGTATCTAAACATTTTGGTTTTTTATATATGTGCTTTGTATTTTAGAATCCCTATTCCAGATAACATTCTAAATTTCTTTTTACTAACAAGTGCATTTATAATAGCAACGACTAATTTAGGTGTCTTTTTAGCATTCTAATACCCGATGCTCTTAAAGCAACGCAAGTTTTAATGGTAATTGCATCTCCAGCATTCATTATTAGTGGCTTTACTTGGCCTAGTAATGCTATGCCTGCATTTATAGAAAATTTCAGCAAAATAATCCCTTTAACACCTTATTTGGAAGCTATGAAAATCATGGTAATAGAAAAAGGCCCAAGTTATTTGACTTCAAAGTTTTTCTGGCATTTATTTATTCTAGGCTTGGTATTCTTTTTCCTAGGGTGGGGCGTTTTAAAAATAAAAATCAAACAAATTTTTAAAGATCTCCATATTTCCTGAGATCTATTTTTCTTAGGCGTTTAAAAAAACAAAACAGTAAAGGCGTTTCAATGTATTGGAACGTCTTTTTTTATATTTTTGCAAAAACGTTGTAAGAATGAATTTAATTGAAGAGCTAAAAAAACATATAAAAGTTGATAATGAAATTGAGCGTTTTTTAAGAGATGAATGCAAGACTAAGACCTTTAAAAAAGGGGAAATACTAAGCCAACAAAATCATTTTAACCATACTGTTTTTTTTGTTAACGAAGGCTTAATAAGGATGTTTTATTTTGAAAATGGAAAAGATATTACTGCTGATTTTTATGATGAAGGAAGAACAACTGCCAATATTGACACTCTTTTTGAAAACAAACCTACTCGCTATAACATCGAAGCCTTAGAAAACTCCGTTATTACCACTTATAATTATGAGAAACTACAAGAACTTTGTATGAACTCTATAGCGGCAGCTAATTTTAGTCGATATCTTTTAAGTAAATTAACGCTTCAAATGTCTAAAAGAATCTCTTCACTACAATACATGACAGCCAAAGAGAAGTACATCCAACTTTTAGAAGAAAACAGAAATATCATTCAAAGGGTTCCTCTAGGTATGATTGCTTCTTTTTAGGAATATCACAAGAAACTTTAAGTCGTATAAGAAGTAATATTTAAATTATATGCCTTTTTTGAATAATATTTTCCGAGTTTACTGTCCTTTCACTTATTAAAAAACGAAATTCTTTTCTAAAATTTATTTTTTATATATTATCACTTGCATACCATTCTGCAAAAGAGCTTTCTGTTTCTTGTAATCGCAATGAGTGTAACTGAATTTGAGCAGGCAAACGTTTCTTAATTTTAGCAGCAAAATCAACTACCATATTCTCACTGGTAGGCTGGTAATCAACCAATATAACATGATGCCCTCTTTGTTTTAATTCATTTGCTAATTCTATGTGTGGTGTAGTTTCGTTAAAAACTGTGGCATGATCAAAAATATCTACTATTTCTTCTTTCACAATTTTTTTTAAATCTGAAAAATCAATAACCATTCCGTATTTTACATTTTCTTTATCTGTTATTGGACTTCCGATAACGGTTACAGAAAGTTTATAACTATGTCCGTGAACATTTTTACACTTACCGTCATACCCATAAAGGGCATGCCCTGTTTCAAAATTAAACTGTTTGGTAATTCTAATTTTACTCATAATAAAAATAAAAAAGCAAAGGTATAAAAAAAGCGCTCACATAGCGAGCGCTTTAAGTTTTTATTGTTCTATTAAGACTATGCTTCAAAAGGAACCACAGAAACATAAGACTTATTGTCTTTCTTTTTCTGAAATGCTACAACACCGTCAACTTTAGCGTGTAAAGTATGATCTTTACCCATATAAACGTTTTCACCAGCATTATGTTTTGAACCTCTTTGTCTTACAATGATGTTACCTGCAATAGCAGATTGACCACCAAAAATCTTAACACCTAAGCGTTTCGATTCTGATTCTCTACCATTCTTAGAACTACCGACACCTTTCTTGTGAGCCATGATGTAATGGTTTTAAAAGTTAATATTATTCGTTAGTATCTTCTTTTTTAGCTTTAGTAGCTCTTTTTTTAGGAGCTGCTTCTTCAGTAGCTACTTCTGCTTTAGGAGCTGCTTCTTTTTTAGGAGCTGCTTTTTTTTGAACCACTAGCGGATATTCCTTCTACTAAAATTTGAGTAAGATACTGTCTGTGACCGTTTCTTTTTTGTAACCTTTTCTTCTTTTCTTTTTGAAAACGATTACTTTGTCACCTTTTAAGTGTTGTAATACTTTTGCTTCTACTGAAGCACCTTCTATAGCTGGGGCGCCTAAAGTTACGTTTCCGTTATCATCCAATAAAAGAACTTTGTCAAAAGTAACTTTTGAACCTTCTTCATTAGCTAGACGGTGTACGAATACTTTTTGGTCTTTGCTTACTTTAAATTGTTGCCCTGCTATCTCTACGATTGCGTACATAACAATAATGGTTTATTAATTTTTAAGTTTGCAAATATACAATTTCTTTCGAAATCAACAACTTATCATTTAAAAAATTCTTACTATCTTTAAAAAAAACTAATTACTTTTATTACAATGATTTAAAATGTATTTTTGACATTTATCATAATCTTTCTATAATCGTATCTACACAATTATTTTAATTACTTATGCACATACCCAATATATCTCCTCTAGGTGGAACTCTTCAAAATACGCCGCTAGATTTTACGCTTTATAATTTAGAAAACGGATTAGAAGTCATTTTATATTCTGATTGCACTATTCCTGTAGTCGTTACATCTATCATGTATCATGTAGGATCTAAAGATGATCCAGAAGACAGAAGAGGATTTGCTCATTTTTTTGAACACCTTCTTTTTGAAGGTACTCAAAATATAGCACGAGGAGAATGGTTTAAGCTGGTTTCTGCTAATGGAGGTACTAATAATGCCAACACTAGTGAAGACCGAACGTATTACTACGAAGTATTTCCTTCACATCAATTAGAACTTGGTTTATGGATGGAAGCAGAACGTTTGCGCCATGCCGTTATCAACACCATAGGGGTTGACACACAAAAAGAGGTTGTGAAAGAAGAAAAAAAAATGCGTTATGACAATCGTCCTTATGGTCAATTATTAGCACAAGTAAAAAAACATCTTTTTCTAGTCCATCCTTATAAAAACACTACCATTGGCGAGATAGAAGATATTAACGCTTCAACCTTGACAGAGTTTCAAGATTTTTATAAAAAATATTACACTCCAAATAACGCTGTTTTAGTAGTAGCTGGCAATATTGAAATAGAACAAACACAAAATTGGATTCAAAAATATTTTAGTTCTATTCCTTCTAGCTCTAGTATTGAACGAAAAAAAATACTTGAAGAACCTATTAAGAAAACTATTTTTGCTGAATATGAGGATCCTAATATACAAATTCCAATGTTGGTTCTTGCTTACCGAACACCTTCTATGAAAGAAAAAGAATCGAGAGTATTGGACTTTGTGTCTAGTTATTTTAGCGATGGACAAAGCTCTAAACTCTATAAAAAATTGGTAGATGAAAAAAAAATGGCACTTCAAGTTGGTGCTCTCAACATTTCCTTAGAAGACTATGGATTGTACATTATTTATGCACTTCCTATGAATGGCATTGATTTAAAAGATCTAAAACAAGAAATTGATAAGGAAATAAAACAATTACAAGAGAATCTTATCTCAAATCATGATTTTCTAAAATTAAAAAACAAATATCAAAATCATTTAATTGATGGTAAAACAAATTTAGAAACTATTGCACACGATTTAGCTTCTTTTCATCTCTTGTACAAAAACATTCATTTAATCAATACTGAATCAGACTTACTAAACAGTATTAATCCAAATGAGATACAATTAGTTACCCAAAAATACTTAAACACTAATCAACGTTTAGAATTAATCTATAAGCCTAAAAAAACAGTATGAATTTAGCTATACAACCCTTGGCAGGTACACTTCCCCAATTACAATTTCAAGAACCTAATTGTTTTGATCTACCTAATGGTCTAAAAGTATTGGTCGTTGAAAATCATACGCTTCCTCGTGTTTCCTTACATTTACAAATTGACAATCCTCTTTTTAATGAAGGTAACAAAAAGGAGTCAGCACCCTTACTTCTTCTTTATTAGGTAAAGGTTCAAAAAAAACACTTAAAGAAGATTTTTACGAAGAAATTGACTTGTTAGGTTTTGAATTTTATTTACATGCTTCTGGTGGAAAAGCCATTGGTCTATCAAAATATGCAGGTCGAATGATAGAACTTTTTTCAGAAGCTCTTTTATCCCCTCATTTTACAGAAGAAGAATTAGAAAAGGAACGTTTAAAAATAATAGAAGCATTACGTTCAAACGAAAAAAACATTCAAAACATACTCAATAAGGTAGAAAACACCTTGGTATTTGGTTCATCTCACCCAAAAGGTGAATATGTTACAGAAGAAACATTAAATAATGTTAAGCTTATTGATATACAGAATTATTACAACACTCATTTTACGCCTCAAAATGCTTATTTAATCATTATAGGCGACGTACAATTTGACATTGTAAAAGAAAAAGTTATTTTCGAATTCTCTAAATGGATCAAAAATAGTAGCCAAACATTTATCATTCCAGATCCTCCCGTAATTGATGAAACCGAAATAAACTGGGTCGATCTCCCCAATGCTGTTCAAACCGAAATTAGTATTGTAAATACAATATGCTTGCCCATGAATAGTCCAGATTATTTTTCAGTTCTTATGGCTAATCAAATTTTAGGAGGAGGTGCTGATGGTCGCTTATTTCTAAATTTAAGAGAAGACAAAGGTTGGACCTATGGTGCTTACTCTTCTGCATCAGCCAATAAGACGATAACAAAATTTAAAATTTCAACACAAGTTCGCAATGAAGTAGTGGCTGATGCTGTTAATGAAATATTAAAAGAAATTCATAAATTACATAATGAATTAGTTCATACTAACGAATTAGCATTAGCCAAATCTAAATATATTGGTCATTTCATCATGCAGTGTCAAAAACCAGAATCAATAGCTCGCTATGCTCTTAATCGCAAAATACAAGAGCTTCCTATTGATTTTTATTCCAATTACATTCAAAAAATAAATACTGTACAACCAGAAGATATTTTGCGCGTAGCTCAAAAATATTTTTTAGCCAATAACTGTCTGATTATCATTGTAGGAAATGGAACTGAAATCAAATCACAACTTATTAAAACCAAATACAAAATAAAAGAGTTTGATAATAATTGTAATTTATTAAGCTCTGATTAATCATACTAAACCAATTATTTAATTTTAACCCAAATTACGTAACAGAAACGCACTACAGATAAAAATATCTTTGGATCTAAATTTTTTTGTACTTTTTTATTTCCTTTACCTTTCCATCTTCACCATAGAGTCTAATGCGTAATTCTATCTAACTTAATTTAAGGAATTGATAAAGAAGTAGTTTCGATTCCGTATTTTTTAATCATTTTTTTAATTTGTATCGTTTTTTTATTCTTCATTTCTTGAATATATTGGTCTGTATTTATTGGTATATAATGTTGTTTTTTGACTATCATATTCCAAATTATAACTGCTATTTTTCTTGCTGTTGCTGTAATTGCAGCACCTCTTCCTTTTTTAAAAGAAATCCTTTTAAAGAACATAACGAGGTAACCTTCTTTTTTTCTTTCAATTGTATTTGCCGCATTTCTTAATGTCAATGCAAATTTATTTTTCCCTTTTGGAGTTCTGCTACTCAAAACCTTACCTCCACTAATTTTATTATTTGGAGCTAACCTGAGCCAATTCACAAATTGCTTGGAGGTCTTGAATTTATATATATCGGTGCCTATTTCGGCTAAAAAACTAGTAACGGTTCCTGAGCAAACTGATTCTATAGCAAAGAGATCTACTCCAAAAAGTTTTAAACTATATTTCTGTACATCAAATTTGGGTTGGTTTTTCCCTTTATTCTGTTTCTTTACCAATTCGATATCTTCTGATAAAACAATTTCTCTGGTTTGATTTTTCAGCACTTGATCAATACGAGTATCGGTGTTTTTTATTTTATCTTGAATAAGTCTGTAAATATCATAACAATCGGAAAGCTCATGTAGGTATTCATTGTTTATTTTACCTTGCAAAGCGTCGGCTATTTCTTCTTTGCTTTTTTTAACTCGTTTGTCGCAATATTCAGCTAATTTTTCACCTGAAGTTTCACCTGATAGTATCATCTCAATTACTCTTATTCCAGAAACTCCTGTGATGTCACTTATCACAACGTCGAGTCTGAAGTTCATTAAACGTAATGCTTTTTGCATTTTGTTTACAAAGCTTGAACTTTGTTCAATCAAACTAGAACGATGTCTATGAAGTGTTCTTATCTGCAAAGTGCTTTCAGAGGGCAAAAAGAACCTCGTAATAGCCCTAAAGAATGAAGTTTCTGTATCCATTGTGCATCTTTCACATCTGTCTTTGCTTTGAGGTTTTTTGTTTGAGTCCCTTGAACCAAAAGAACTTCAAAACCATTTCCCTGCAAGATCATAAACAAAGATTGCCAATAACTCCCTGTGGACTCCAAAGCAACACTACGAATCTTGTTCTCTTGAAGATAAGCTACCAAAGCGCATAATCCTGATTGATAAACATTAAATTCTCTAATTTGATTTTCATCCTGTCCTATGGCTACAAAATGAGAACGTGACCCAACATCAATTCCTGCAGCATTGGGATTTACAATTTGCATTTTTTCGAAACTTTTCATAAAATATTTTTTTATTAAAATGCGAGGAAATGTAATATCTTTGCTTAAATTATTCTATACGAGATAACATGGTGTTTCATCATTGATTGTCTCAAAGGGCTTCCAAATGGAAGCCTTTTTACATTTCAGCCAAAATCTGGGAGGGGATAAATTCACCATTTTATACATAGGCTTCGCTCGCAAGTACAAGTTAGCTCTCATTTGTCAAAGAACAATACTTTCTTGAAATCTGGGTTAATGCTTAGATATACTATTAATATCCATTTCTTTCTTAAAACGATCCTTTTCAATCTGCCTTAGAAAAAGTAACTTTGCCTAATAGAAAAGTTAAAATTATGATTCTTACGGACACTCATACGCATTTATATTCATCTCAATTTACTGAAGATCGTTCTGAAAGTATAAAAAGAGCAATAGATCTTGGCATAAATCGTTTTTTTATCCCAGCAATTGACTCTAGCTATTTAGAAAGAATGTATAAATTAGAAAAAGAGTATCCTGAAAACATTTTCCTAATGATCGGATTACATCCATGTTATGTAAAACCCGAAAGCTATAAACAAGAATTAGCCTTAATAGAAGAAGAATTGACCAAAAGAAATTTTTATGCTATTGGAGAAATTGGAATTGATTTATACTGGGATAAATCAACTTTAGAAATTCAAAAAAAAGCCTTTAGACATCAAATACAATTAGCAAAAAAATACAAACTTCCTATTAATATTCATTGTCGTGATGCGTTTGATGAAGTATTTGAAATATTAGAATTAGAAAAAGGAGAGGGTCTTTCAGGAATTTTTCATTGTTTTACAGGAACTTACGAACAAGCATTAAAAACGATTGGCTATGGTTTAAAATTAGGCATTGGAGGAGTTGCTACCTTTAAAAATGGACAAATAGATCAATTTTTAAATCAGATTAATCTTAATCATATAGTATTAGAAACAGATGCTCCTTATCTGGCTCCTACTCCTTATAGAGGGAAAAGAAATGAGAGCGCATATATCATGCTCATTGCTCAAAAATTAGCTACGCTTTACAACTGTAGTGTTGAAGAAATAGCATCTATAACGACTCTTAACTCCAAAGAAATATTTGGTATTTAATATTTTAACAAAATAAGGAAAAGCTAAATCTGATGCACTATTTAGGTTTTTAAAATTTCTTTATTCAAAATTGTTTATTTTTTTGTTCATTTGTATTAGAAATTTGAATTTGCGATGCCAAAATTTGATGCTATAAGACCGTATTATGATGCCGAAGTAAATCAAGCATTACAAAATGCTGCAAATCATCCCATTATCAAAGAAATAATGAATTTTGCTTTTCCAAACGTAGAAGATAGCGTTTGGAAAGAGCAGTTGTTGCGTACGCACTCTATTCGTGATTTTCAATGTAACTTTTTATATCAAGCTATTCAAAAGATAGTAAAAAAGAGCTCAGATGGATTGAGTACTTCTGGATTTGAAAAATTAGAGCCTAACACCTCTTATCTTTTTATATCCAATCATCGTGATATTATACTTGACACCTCTCTACTCAATATTTCATTATTTGACCATGGATTGGTAATGACAGCATCAGCAATAGGAGATAATTTGGTTAAAAAGACTTTTTACGTTCATTATCTCGATTAAATCGTAATTTTATTGTTCAGAGGGGACTTCCTCCTAGAGAACTTTTACAAAGTTCGCAATTAATGTCTGAATACATAGAACAACTATTATTACGTGAAAACCGATCTGTCTGGATTGCTCAACGAGAAGGAAGAACTAAAGACGGACATGATGCCACCCATACAGGCGTTTTAAAAATGCTCGCAATGGCTGCTAATGAACGAAATGTTTTAGATTATTTCAAACAAATTAAAATCGTTCCTGTTTCTATTTCTTACGAATACGACCCAACTGATGCTTTAAAAATGCCACAACTAATGGCAGAAGCTAACAATGAAACGTATCAAAAAAGTTCCAATGAAGATTTTGATAATATATTAAGAGGTATTATAGGTCAAAAAAAACATATTCATATTCATATAGGGAATATACTAGATACTGAATTGGATCATATTAAATTGGAAACATCAAACAGCAACAAACAAATTCAAGAAGTTGTCAAAATCATAGATGATTCTATTCTTCAATCTTACCATCTATGGCCAACAAATTATATTGCTTATGATTTACTTTTCAAATCCAATCGTTTTGAATTAAAATACAGTCTACAAGAAAAATTACTTTTTGAAAGACGTTTAGAAATGCGAATAGATAGTAAAAATCAAAAAATAATGGAAAGCTTCTTAGCAATGTATGCCAATCCTGTTGTTAATAAATTAAAGTATGAGCCTAATCTCTAAATCCAATATATTACTAATTTATACTGGAGGCACTATCGGGATGGTAAAAGATACCGAAACAGGTGCTCTAAAAGCTTTTAACTTTAATAAATTATTAAAGAATATCCCTGAGTTAAAGCTATTAGATTGTAATATAGCAACTATTTCTTTTGAAAAACCAATAGATTCTTCCAACATGAATGTGGAAGGATGGGTAAAAATAGCTCAAATTATAGAAACTCATTATGATCAATATGATGGTTTTGTAGTTCTACATGGCTCGGACACCATGTCTTATTCTGCTTCTGCTTTGAGCTTCATCTTAGAAAATTTAGAAAAACCCGTCATATTTACCGGATCTCAATTACCTATAGGTGATTTACGAACCGATGCCAAAGAAAATTTAATAACAGCTATTCAAATTGCGTCTTTACAAGAAAGAGGAAAACCCGTTATTTCAGAAGTTTGTTTATATTTTGAGTATAAACTTTATAGAGGCAATCGTACAACTAAAATAAGTGCTGAACACTTTAATGCCTTTATTTCGCCCAACTTTCCTTTTTTAGCGGAGTCTGGTGTTCATTTAAAAGTAAATGAAGAATATCTCCTTAAAAAAAGCATAGACAAAAAATTACACGTTAACCTTCAATTTGATACACATGTTGCAATTCTAAAGATGTTTCCCGGCATATCAGAATCTGTTATTAATGCTATTCTATCAATACCTCATCTAAAAGGCATTGTATTAGAAACATACGGATCAGGCAATGCCCCCACTCTTGATTGGTTTATTAATCTATTAGATCAAGCTATACAAAAAGGGATTCACATTGTAAATGTAACACAATGCTCTGGCGGGAGTGTCAGTATGGGACATTACGAGGTAAGCTCACAATTGAAACAAATAGGGGTAATTTCTGGAAAAGATATAACTACTGAGGCAGCCATAACAAAATTAATGTTTTTATTAGGCCAAAATATTGGATTTTCAATTTTTAAAACTATCTTTGAAACCTCTATTCGAGGTGAAATGGAATAGCAAAACTAGAGAGGTGTCCGAGTGGTTGAAGGAGCAAGCCCGGAAAGTTTGTATGTGGGTAACTGCATCGAGGGTTCGAATCCCTTCCTCTCTGCTAGAATATTAATAAACAATTGCAAAACCCTTTAAATATAGTATTTAAAGGGTTTTTTAGCATTATCAAATAATCATTTAAATAAAATTTACAGCGCACTTCTTGGGGCTCTTTATGAAGACACAACAAATGACTAAAAAACGAGGCGATCCTTTTCGGATCGCCTCATTATATTATTCTAAATTTACATTTAGAATAAGAAAAAAAAACAATTAACTATAATCTAAATAAACTAATTATTAACTAAAAAATTGATATAAAAAGCATCTCTTAATTCCTTTAACAACTAACATCATTTTATATCTTTTCACATTTAGATTTAATATTTTAACTTTATAAATCTACTCCTGCTACTTTCATCTTTATCAACTAAAACAATATTTTTTAAGTAATTACTTCCCTTATTATATTGATCCATATAATCGGCAGTTATCAAACAAAATGTATTCGATTATAATTTATAAAATTAAAAAGTTGATCCCATTAAAAAAGTATACTACCAAAAAGTCTTTCTCTTTTTATCTAAAAAGCGAATAAACAGCCGCATTCTATTAATCATAATTCATTTTCCTTTCATCACTAACACCTTACAAATATAACATTTTGAATTGAAAAATAAAAATTATATAACAAATTATATTTTATTTAACAAATATTTAAAATAAAAGCCAAATACTAGTCTTTGTCATGAAGATAAAAAGACAGAGAGAATAAAAATGTATACAAATTTTTATCGCAGACCTATTTTACTACATTGGGGCAAAAAATAGGCGTTTATTTTACGTTTAAGGTCATTTATAACTTGTATTAAATTTCGAAAATGTAACTTATTAAAATTTTAAATCATACAGCAGGTAATTATTAGCAAGCATCAGAAAAATACCTTTTGAAATCATATAATAAAAATTCATGATAAGAAAAGCATCATTATTTTAATTATTTATTCATCTTATATCATTAAGTTCATAGCATAAATATCTAATTTTAACCAAACAATCAGTCGGATCTATTTTTTTGAAAATAGCTTACACAAAATATTTCCAAGATTATCGGAATGTTTTAGTAAAAAAGAGGTTGTCCAAAGTTTAGGACAACCTCTTTATAGTATTTTTAAATTGTTACTTTGAATAGGAATATTAGTTTATACGGCTATTTCCTTTACCTATAATCGTAAAATTCACATACGGCGCGGCTTTTCCTCCAATACTTCCTCTAATTCTAATATTATTTTCTAGTTTTTCCATAGAAGGTCTTACACTATTATTGTATAACTCGTTTTCTGTTATTTCTTTAAAACCAACTAAAACATTATTGGTTCTAGCTGCTTCTACAGGCGCATAGGAGCCAAAACTTATCGTTTTATCATCAAATGAATATGAAATTTGGTTATATGTCCCTTTTGAAGTACCATATTGATTAACTGCTAAAGCATATCCATATTTTCCAGCTGGAATAGAGCTTGGTGGTAAGTTTAAGAAACCACTACCAGACCAAGGAGTATAATTTTTTAATATAATTTCTCTATCTGTATTATTAAATATAATAATTTTAGCACAACTATTATAACCATACTCCTCGTGTAATTTATCTACTCCTTTTTAGCATCTTCAAGAGTTTTGGTTGTGTATAAAGATTCTTCACATTCTGAATATGTAGATACTCCATTAACATTATGAGTAGCATCAAGGTTAGATTCTATATTTACAGCTGTATACTCTATTGGATACCCTGGATTATCTTTAGAAACCTCTGCTCCATTCACAACGAAATCTCTTACTTTTTCAAAATTTCCTGCAAAAGCTCCAAATGCTGCATCTAATCCACCGGCTGCATTACCTCCTAATTGTTTTGCATATACTTTTGTATTTTGTAATGTAGTAGAATATTTTGATTTTTGATCTACCGATATTGTTGCGGCTGGATTCTTATATGCAAAATTTAAAGCTTGTTCCATTTCGAAAGAACTTTCATCTGATTCATAAACTAAAGTATATAATCTACCATATGTTACAGATGATATATAAACAGCTGGGTTATTTGGCCCAATATATTTATCAAATTCAGCTCTCGGATAACCCTTTTTTATCCAACCAAAATCTCCCTGAAGACCTGGTTTTGCAGATACTGACACGTTAAAGAATTTTTGCTTAAGTGTTACAGCATAATATGTCTTATTCTTTTTAAAGTTTATACCTAAACTAGCTGATAAACCTACAGAAGGTCCTGTATAACCTACTCCTAATGCTACTTGTAATTGTTTACTGTCATACGTTCTCTGAATTTCAACTGCATAATTAGCTGGAAACTTAGTTCCTGATGTATAATATGAATTTAATATCTTTTCTAAAGCACCTTGTACTTTACCAGCTGTTGGATCTTCTACTTCCAAACTTGATGGTTTTGATTCATTGGATGAAAAAGCATCTACTTTTACCTCAATAACATTTCTTCCTTTTGGATCGATAGGAATAGACGCTAAGTTTCCTGAAATAATAGTTGATCCTTGAACAATGTTTCCCCGGCCACAATAAATGAGTCCCTCCTCCTAATTTTGAAAAGTTATCAAATGTCTTGTTATAACTTTCCTCAATTGTCTTACAACTAGAAGATCCTGCTTGATCTTGTGGTGACGAAACGATTCTTCTACTAATTTGTAATTCCGATTTAGGACCATCGTGAATACTCCCTTGCTTAAGTTCTTTTCCTTCGTTATCTGATCCCTTAGTTGCAACATCTTCTTTATTACAACTCAAAACAGACAATTGCATTACCGCTAGTAATGCCCATTTGGCGTTTAATTTTAAAAAATTCATATATTTATTTATTTGTAATTATTTCTCCTATATATTCTTTATATTTTTATTGGTTATAAAAAATACTACATAAACCTCATTCCTATTTCCTTATAAAGAATCCAAATAAATGGACTATCTTCTTTACCAATCTTTCTGTTTATTTAATATTTTTTTCATTAATAAGGCTATTCTTGTATTTATTAGGTCTAATTTAGATTACTTACTTTTCAAACGACTTAGAATATGATGCTATAAAAAATAAGTAACAAAAATTAAAAACATTACACTTTCTTCTCTCCCATTTGGTTGATAACCATTACATCAAATAGCGATAATTCAATTTCTTTTTAAATATTATTCTCTTGCACAAAGATAACATTTTTTATTCAAAACATGTTTTTTATAACAATTTTATGTTTTATTTAACTTCATATAATTTATTTAAGCTGAAAAAAACACATTTAAGCATAAAATATATTTTTAAATAATAAAACAACTAAAAAATCACAAAGTATTATAAAGCAAAGTAAAGAATAACAAAAAAAACAATTGTGCTTTTTCAATAATTAATCATGATAGTGTTAGTGTTTTAATTTATAGTTATTGTTTTTAAATGTTTACAAAACAATTATTCTTATCTTAATCAGAAATTAACCAACGGAAAACCTGAAATAAATACTTACGAAGCCATTGTATTTAATTTAATTTTATTATATCATCTTATCTTTAATTAACAAATACTGCTAAATAAAATGAAATACAATAAAGGTTTTCTGAGAAACTTATATCTGTTGATATAAATTTTACTAGAATCATAATTTATAAAATGATTTTTATTGAGAGCAATGATAAAAACTGGCCTGACTAACTGAAGAGGAAATTTGAGTTATTAAAAAGACAAGGACATAAGTAAATTCCTTATATGACTCCAACGAATTGACACGATAAAATTATTAGTATGAATTTAAAATCATTTAAGCTTTTCATTATAGTAAATATTTTACTATGAATAGTTCTAATAATGTTTGAATAGCTTTTTAAACAACTTGAATTAGTCAAAAAAATTAGCATCTTGTTCAAATGCTGTACCTATTACAACCATATCGGCACCAGCTCTGTAAGTTTCTTCTATAGATTCTATCGATCGTATTCCTCCTCCAACAATAATGGGAATTGTAAGATTTTGAGAAACTTCACGAATCATTTCTAGTGGAACTTTTTCTAAAGCCCCACTTCCTGCTTCTAAATAAATAAGTTTACTACCTAAATACTCTCCTGCTTTAGCTGTTTTGTACACTAAACTAACATTTTCTCGTTCTATGGGTTTCGTTTTGCTAACACGCTCAACCGCAGTTTCTATTCCTCCATTTATTAGAATATAAGCGGTAGAAATAATCTCCAAATTCATTTTTTCCAACAAATCTATTGAATTGATATGGTGCTCAATTAAATATTCTGGGTTACGACCAGAAAGTAAAGTTAAAAACAATAAACCGTCTGCTTGATGTGAAATTTGTGAAGGATGCCCTGGAAAAATTAATATAGGTAATTTACATTCTTTTTTTAACTCTACAATTAATTCGTCTATAATCAAATTTTGAACAATACTTCCGCCTATAAAAACATGAGTAGCAGAGGATTGATTAATTTTTTTAGCTAACAAATTAGCATCCGAAATCTTAATTTTGTCTGGATCAATTAAAATAGCTAATAATTTTTTGTTTACTTTCTTTGCTTTAAGGATGGACTCATAAATCGTAATTGGCATCATCAAATTAATTTAACGATTCAAATTTAATCTTTTTATCTAAACAAATATTTTATTCTTATAAGCTGTATTTTATGATAATTATTTCATTTAATATGATATTCTATACAGTTTTAATAAGATCTAAAGGCACAAACCAAGATATAATCTTCTATCATACAAAAATTTATATTAAAATCTTCGACTTGATTATTAAAACGTAATTGTGCTTTGCAGTGATTATCTTGTAAATCAAATGTTTCTTCAAAAATATGATCCGGAAAACTAATCCCTGTTTCATTTTTTATTTTAAATATAGATTCTTTTATCCCCCAAATAGTAACAGCTTTTTGTATTTGTTCTTTTTTGAAAGGTTTTCTATATGTGCCATATTCATATAACGTGGTGCTATACGAAGGACTTTTTCTTTTATTTTCTCTATATCTAACCCTATAGCTTCTTTACTTAATGCAATTGCTGAAAATTCATAAGAATGTGAAATACTTATTACTAATGGTATTTCATTGTTTTTAGAGTTTAGAAAAGGTTTACCACTAATATCATAACTCAAGTCATAATCTGTATAACCGCAATATTCTAATAACATTCGAACTCCTAAAAAGCTTTTTCGATGACTTTCAGAACGCATACTTTTCAATCTATCTAACGATTGATCCTTTAAATATACCTTTCTTAATAACTCCTCATAAGTTTCTGAATTTTTCCACAGGTATACGATAATTTTGTCTGAAAAATGTATTTTTTTATAAAAAGGCATCTTACATTTAATTAATTCCAAAAGTCCACAACGATTATTTTAAAACAAGTTAGACGACTTGCTTTTTTATTTTGAAATAATTACAAACCACAGAAAACGCCCAAAAAGACAAACGCACTGATAATTAAATAGTTATAACAAAAAAACAATTATTAATTTATCTAAATCTGTTGGCAAATCAAAAACTAATCCGTAGTTTTGTACCCGATTTATTTAATTTAATATTAAAAAACAAATATACTAATATAGATGAGTACTACAACAATTCCGTATGTACCTTATAAGGTTAAAGATATTTCTTTAGCAGAATGGGGAAGAAAAGAAATTCAATTAGCAGAAGCTGAAATGCCCGGTTTAATGGCTATTCGTGCTGAGTATGGGCCAAGTCAACCATTAAAAGGTGCTCGTATAGCAGGTTGTTTACACATGACTATTCAAACAGCTGTATTAATTGAAACTTTAGTTGCCTTAGGAGCTGAAGTAACTTGGTCTTCTTGTAATATATTCTCAACACAAGATCATGCTGCTGCTGCTATTGCTGCTGCTGGTGTTCCAGTATATGCTTGGAAAGGCATGAATGCCGAAGAGTTTGACTGGTGTATTGAACAAACGTTATTTTTTGGAGAAGACAGAAAACCTCTAAATATGATTCTTGATGACGGTGGTGATTTAACTAATATGGTATTTGACAAATACACCGAATTGGTTGAAGGGATCAAAGGTTTATCTGAAGAAACAACAACAGGAGTTCACCGTTTATACGAAAGAATGAAAAACGGTACGTTATACATGCCAGCTATCAATGTAAACGATTCCGTTACCAAGTCAAAATTTGACAACAAATATGGTTGTAAAGAATCAGCAGTTGATGCTGTTCGTCGTGCAACTGACGTAATGTTAGCAGGTAAGAGAGTAATAGTTTGTGGTTACGGTGACGTAGGTAAAGGTACTGCTGCTTCTTTCCGCGGAGCAGGTTCTATTGTTACCGTTACAGAAATCGACCCAATTTGTGCTTTACAAGCAGCTATGGACGGTTATGAAGTAAAACGTTTAGATACTGTTATAGGAAATGCTGATATTGTAATTACTACAACAGGAAACAAAGACATTGTTGTAAGTCGCCATTTTGAAGCAATGAAAGACAAAACGATTGTTTGTAACATAGGTCATTTTGACAATGAAATTGATATGGCATGGCTAAATGCTAATCATGGTTCTACTAAAAAGAAGTAAAACCACAGGTAGATATCTACAATGTAAATGGTAAAGAAATCATTATTCTTGCAGAAGGGCGATTAGTAAACTTAGGCTGTGCTACAGGTCACCCATCATTCGTAATGAGTAACTCTTTTTCTAACCAAACATTAGCACAAATCGAATTATGGACTAACAGTACAGCTTACAAAAACGAGGTGTATATGTTACCTAAACATTTAGATGAAAAAGTAGCAGCTTTACACTTAACTAAATTAGGTGTTGAGTTAGAAACCCTATCAAATGACCAAGCGGCTTATATTGGTGTAGAAGTTAAAGGACCTTTTAAACCTGAATATTACCGCTATTAATATTGCTTTCTTATAAAAATAAGGCTGTTCAAAATCAACATTCTCTTACTTTTACTCTAGTTAATCAACAAAAAAACTGAGCAAATTAAGAAAAAGACAATAGAACAGCCTTGTTTTATTTTGTTTGAATTTATTTAAACAAACATGCTAAACTACTGTACTCTATCAAAAAGATAGAAATACACAGAATTTATTCTACCTCAAATGTAATTTCACTACGTTGAAAGCAGAAATAATATACTTTTTTCTAAAACTCAACATCTTTTTTATCTGTAAAAAATCACTTCATTCAGGACTAAAGTATAATCTAGAAAAATATAACATATTATTACTCCTATTTTTAACTCACTTTTTACTAGTTTTGTTCATAAACATTTTACATTCTATTAATTAAGGCTAATTTACATTTTTCAAATTATTTAAAGATCATGCTTAATCAGATACTAATACAATACCAAAATGTTCCCTATTGGCAAATTGGACTAGAAACTATTGCTTTTATTTTTGGGATTTTGAGTGTATGGTTTGCAAAAAAGAAAATTACTTAGTTTTTCCTACTGGAATTATTGCCACAAGCATAACCGTTTACATTATGTATAAAGCTCAATATATGGCTGATATGAGCATTAATATATACTATACTTTTATGAGTATCTATGGCTGGCATAAATGGGGGCAATTTAAGTTGAACAAAAAAAACATTGTACAAATTACCCAAACCAATAAAAAGAAAAAATAATGGGATTTATTATGTTCTTACTAACAGCCATTGTTTGTATTGGTATTTATACTATTTTCAAAATCAAAATACAACAAAATAATTGGATTGATATTTTTACTACTTGTATATTTTTCACAGCCATGTGGTTTATGGCCTTAAAAAAAATAGAAAGTTGGAGTTTATGGATTATTGGAGATTTTCTTATTATTCCTATACTTTGGTCAAGAGAACTTTATATATTTGCCCTCCAATATATTATTTTCACAATTTTAGCCATATTGGCCTATTTAGAATGGAAGAAAATCTTAAGCAAAGAAAAACAAATACTCTCAGAATAACCACTTACGGACCAGAAAGTACTGGAAAAACAACGCTCGCACGCGATCTAGCAAATCATTTTAATACCGCTTGGATAGTAGAATATGCTAGAGATTTTTTAACAGAAATTCTTGATAAAGAAGGACGTATTTGTGAAGAAAAAGATTTACTACCCATTGCTATTGGACAAATTACTATTGAAAATGAAGCGCTAAAAAAAGCCCAAAGATTTTTATTTTGTGATACAAATGCCCTTGTTACTAAAGTATACTCTGATATTTATTATAATCAGTGTTCTCCTCAATTAGAAGAAGCCGCTAATTTACATCACTATGATCTTTATTTTCTAACAGATAAAGATATTCCTTGGGAAGCAGACGGTTTAAGAGACAGTGCTGAATACCGCAATTTATCATTTGAAGTATTTAAAAAAAATTTAATACAATACAACAAACCCTTTATTCAAATAAGTGGTAATAGAGAGGAACGTTTAAAAAAAGCAATCAAAATTGTAGAAGATCTAGAAAAAGCACTAAATGCAGGCTTTACAAGCCATGAATTTGTAGAACTCTACAACCAAAACAAAAATATTGATTTAATCATTAAACAAATTCATTACTTACGAAAAGGAATTACTAAAACCGAATTAATAGCTCCTGCTACAATTGGAAAAGGAATAATAAAATTAAGCCCTGAAGAACAAATTTATTACATTAACTATTTCAACTCAAACAAGATAGATAAAACATTAGAAAAATTTATTCCTGCTTCAGGTGCTGCCACTAGAATGTTTAAATTTTTACATGATTTTATACTCGATTTTAATCCCGAGGAGGAAACTATCAATGGTTACATCAACCGAACCAATAATACTGCTTTAGAAACTTTTATCGCAGGAATTGAAAAGTTTCCATTTTATCAAGAAGTCATTACAAAGTTAACCATTCAAAACAATCATTACAAAAAATTATCTGCTGCTATAAAAAAATATCTTTTCATTAAAACAATATTAGAAGACCCCGATTTTAATTTTCTTAACAAACCAAAAGCTGTACTTCCTTTTCACAAAAACGAAGAGAGAATTAATACTCCTATTGAAGAGCACTTCAAAGAGTCTAATCAGTATGCTTGCAATAATAACGGAAATATTCATTTTACTATTTCAGCCGAACATGAAACTTTATTTACGGAATTAATTAATCAGCTCCCTAAAGAATTAAAAGAAAAAACACGTGTTAGTTTTTCTTATCAAGATCCTTCTACTGATTCTATTGCATTAACTAAAAACAATAAGGTATTAAAAAATAAAGAAGGTAAATTTCTTTTTCGCCCAGGGGCCATGGTGCTTTACTTTATAACTTAAACGATAGAAATGCTGATATTATTTTCATAAAAAACATAGACAATGTTTCTCAAAATCATTCTGAAATCATAACAGAATACAAAAAAACCTTAGCTGGTATTTTGTTAGAAATTAGTACCAAAAGTCATAATTACCTGAAAGAACTAAATAAAAACAAATACAATAATGCTCTAATACAAGAAATAAAAAATTTCATTGAGAATAAACTTTCTATAATTATAAATACTGACTTTGATGAGTATAAAGAGGAAAGTCAAATCAGAATTTTAAACTATTTTCTAAACAGACCAATACGTGTGTGCGGAATGGTAAAAAACGAAAATGAACCCGGTGGTGGTCCTTTTTGGATAAAAGATAAAAAAGGAAACTCAACCTTACAAATTGTTGAATCCGCACAAATTGACCTAGAAAATGAGAATCAAAAATCAATTTTTAAGTCTGCTACTCATTTTAACCCTGTAGATATTGTCTGTTCTATAAAAGACTACCAAGGTAATAAATTCAACTTATTAGAATTTACAGACCCTAACACAGGATTTATAGTTAAAAAAAAATAAAGACGGAATCCAATATAAATCATACGAACTACCGGGATTATGGAATGGTAGTATGGCCAATTGGATTACTCTTTTTGTAGAAGTCCCTCTTGATACCTTTAATCCTGTCAAGACTGTTAATGATCTTTTAAAATCGGCCCATCAACCTGAAATTTTATAATTTAAAATCAATTCTATCCAAAGAAAAAGTCACACAATAAGCTCATGGATATCATTTGTTTTTTTATTTCTTGAAACATTATCTATAGGGCATCTGTAAGATCTATAAAGTCTAATCCAAAAATACAAACCCCATTTTTAAAGTAAAAGCCTAAAAACGGGGTTTAAAAATTTAAAATCCTGAATTGAAAGAAAATAAAGTGAAATAAATTTTCGCCTATTCACTTCGAGTCTAATGCGAAATTTGAATTTATAGATACATTATGATTTTTGAATCATCTATAAAGTCTCTTTAAGCCATTTAAAAAATTCACGTTGCCATACTAACGCATTTTGAGGTTTTAAAACCCAATGATTCTCTTCTGGAAAATGCAAAAAGCGACTTTTAATTCCTTTTAATTGAGCCGCTTGAAAAGCTTCTTGCCCTTGTCCTAGCGGAACTCTATAATCTTTACCTCCTTGAATCACTAAAATAGGCGTATTCCAGTTATTAATTAAATTAATAGGATTAAAATCATTATATGTTTTTTGTGCAACAAGATTGTTTTTTTCCCAATACGCTCCTCCAGAATCCCAGTTAGTAAAAAATATTTCTTCTGTTGTACCATACATACTTTGGGTATTAAAGATGCCACAGTGTGAAATGAAAGTTTTAAAACGATTATTGTGAATTCCAGCTAAATAAAATACAGAGTATCCTCCGTAACTAGCACCCACCGCTCCTAGTCGTGTTTTGTCTACATAGGATTCTTTTGCTACATCATCAATAGCTGATAAATAATCGTCCATAACTTGACCTCCCCAATCTTTACTTATTTGTTCATTCCATTTTACACCATGACCAGGCATACCTCTACGATTTGGAGCAACTACAATATAACCTTGTGATGCAATTGTTTGAAAATTCCAACGGAAAGAATAATATTGAGTTAATGCGCTTTGCGGTCCTCCTTGACAATATAATAACGTAGGATATTTTTTGCTCGGGTCAAAGTTTGGAGGAAATACAACCCAAACTAGCATTTTTTTCCATCTGTAGTAGTCACATAACGTTTTTCGGTTTTACATAAATCTAATTTGTTGTAAGTTTCCGTATTAACGTGTGTTATTTGATGCCAAGATTTGTTTTTTAAATGATACGAATAAATTTCAGTAGCGTGATTCATATCATTTCGAGACAAAAGAATTTGGTCTGTAGTAAAATCTATAATTTGAGTAACATCAAAATCGCCATTTGTAATTTGTTTAACGCTAATAGCTGCTTTAGTTAGCCCGGAAAATTTACCTCAAATAATTGTTTGGTACCGTCTATAGGAGCAAGAAAGTACACTTTTT
The DNA here is from genome assembly GCF_019565505.1 of Flavobacterium davisii. Classification (GTDB taxonomy): domain Bacteria; phylum Bacteroidota; class Bacteroidia; order Flavobacteriales; family Flavobacteriaceae; genus Flavobacterium; species Flavobacterium davisii. Next base: position 2,147,140 of record NZ_CP067378.1, on the reverse strand, counting down.
TACCCTCTTTACTCCATTTAAAACTTTCTACAGTACCATCCCAGTTCGCCGTTAAATTAATCTCTAATCCTTTATGTTTTACAATAATATCATTTTTATCTGCCTCATAACCGTCATTTTTCATTTGTAACCAAGTAAGATCTCCATTAGGTGAAAATTCAGGATGTGTATCATAACCAAGATTATTAGGTGTCAAATTTAAAGTTTCCTTCGTTTCAATATTGTATTGGTATAAATCGGTATTTGTACTAGTAGCATAAGCCGTTCCTGTCTTTTTTTTACAAACATAGATGATGTTTTTACTGTCAGGAGACCAAATATAATCCTCATCACCTCCAAATGGTTTCTGTGGAGCGTCATAAGGTTCGCCTTCCATAATATCTACAGGCGGTGCTAAACGTACATTAGGAGCTGGCACACCACCAAAAAAAAACATGGTTGTATGTACCATCTCGCCAAGTATCCCAATGACGATAATCAAGACCATCATATACTTGAGCATCTGATTTAGACAACTCGGGATAAATATCTTTTCCTAAAACAGGTGTTATTTTTACTTCTTTATCTGAAAGTAAATACATTCCGTCAGGAGAAATGTTTTTGTTTTTTATTAATTCTTTGTATTCTTCAATTTCAATAGGACTACCACCTGTGACAGGAATACTATAAAATTTATTAGTAGACTTATTTTCTTCAACAGATGGAGTTCCTACTTTATAAATTATATTTTTACCATCTTTTGATAGTCCAATAGGAGTAACACGACCGAGTTTCCAAAGTAAATCAGGAGTCATGATATTTTGTGAAATTCCAGAATTAATACTCATAAGCGTTACGCTTAATAGCGCTAGTTTTTTCATCTTTAATCTTTTTGCTAAAATAATCATTTTATCTGCAAAAAAAGCTATCTCTAAGAGATAGCTTTTTGGCTGGAGGTTGGGTTAATTATCAAAGTTATTCTTTGATAAAGCGTTTAGTAACCGTTGTATTCAGATCAGAAACTTCTAATACATAGTTTCCAGCACTACAATTGGTTACATTTATTTTTTCGTCATTTATTTTTCCTTCCAAAATAATTTGTCCAACTAAGTTATACACTTTATAGGTAGCTGATTCAGAAGTTCCTTTAACTGAAAGTATATCAGAGGTTGGAATAGGAAATACCGTAATATCAAGTTTTGATATACTATTTTTTTCAACTTCTTTTGCGCTGGAAGAAATGTTAATAGTATAATCTTCTACCTGACCATAAGAAAAAGCTTCACATGCTGTAGGAATACCATTATATTTCATAGAAACTCTCATTCGTGTTGTTCCTAAAGTAGCCGTTGTTGGAACTGTAAATGTACCCGAAACCGATGTTGTAGTAGAAGCCGCTTTAGTCCAAACTGTTTCACCTGCATCTGCAAAATCACCATCTTGATTGTAATCAATAAAAACCGCATAGCCTTCAGGGTAAGTTGTTGAAGCCCAAGAAGGAGTAATTGTTATAGTTTGTGCATTACCTCTTATGGCTGAAGTTGATAAAGTGGTAAAATTTTCATAGCCAACAGTTCCTGTAGAAGAGTTATTTATTGATCCAATTACAACTTTTGCTATTTTTTCATCAGCAGTACTATTTCCTTTGGATGTACAATATGTTAAAGAGTTAGAAGATGTAGTTACGCTAACAATGTTACTTGCATTAGAAATGTTACCAGCAGCATCTTTAGCTTTAACAGTAAATGAATAGGTTGTAGCTGCAGTTAGTCCAACAACATTATATGAGGTAGAAGAAGTTGTTCCTAATAAAGTTGTTCCTTGATAAACGTTATATGCTGTAACGCCTACATTATCAGTAGCCCCGCTCCATGATAAATTAGTAGTCGTAGTCGTAGTACCTGATGCGCTTAATGTTGGAGCTGTTGGAGCTGTTGTATCAATTACAGGAGCTGAAGTCGTTACTGTTATAGCATTACTAGCATTGGAAATGTTACCAGCAGCATCTTTAGCTTTAATAGTAAACGTGTATGATGTAGAAGCTGTTAACCCTGTTACATTATAAGTAGTAGCAGTAGTAGAACCAATTAATACTGTATCCTGATATACATCATACCCCGTAACACCTACATTATCTGTTGAAGCAATCCAAGACAAACTAGTTGATATTTCTGTAGTACCAGAAGCCGTTAAGGCAGTTGGAGCAGTTGGAGCGATTGTATCAGAGGAACCGGCAACAACTGTAATGTTAGCATTATTAACATCAAAAAGATATGATTTGAACCTTTTACCATGATTCTACCTGTAGTAGTTGCGGTATTAGGAATCGTTATATTTTCTGTACCATCATTCAAAGTTCCAGTTAACAAGGGGATCCAAGTAGCACCATTATTGGTTGACCATAAAATGTCTACATTAGCACAGTTAACACCATTTGCAGTTGTACCTGCCACATTCCAAGTTACCATTTGAGAGGTTCCTCCTGTATAAGAAGTAGCACTTCCTTGTGATGTAATAGAAAAAGGTCCTGCCGTTCCATTTACAGTTACAATCATATCATCTGAGTTATTTGCAGATCCTCCTGCTCTGTTATCACGAACAGTAAAACGGAAATTCATAGTTCTTGCAACAGAAGGTAACGCTTCTACTACAATATCTGTTCCTTGAGTAGTTGTTCCTCCTGCTAAAACAGAAGTCATTTGAGGAAAATATCTCGAAGGAGAGGTAGTTGGATTGTATGATCTAAATGTAGGACCAGCTGTTTTGGTAGCACTAGCGGCAGAACTTGTTCCTGTTTGTGATGAAGTAGCATTATCAAATTGCTCCCAAGCATACGTTAAAGCATCTGCATTTGCGTCAGTACCTGCACCTGTAAGTATAAAAGGAGTGCTTTTAGGGATGGTAAAATCTAAACCTGCATTTGCTGTAGGTACAGCATTACCTGTTGCTGTGTTTACAGAACAATTTTTATTTTTGATATTATTTGTAACTTGTTGGATACTAAAAGCATGAAAATAAGCGTCTGAATGAGGTTGTACATCTTGAGCCGTAATACCTGCATATCCCATAATAGTAGAGCCTGATCCTCGGTTCCATGTTGGCACCAGTACCTTCATTTCCATGTGAAAAAGTATGATTAGCTCCAAACTGATGCCCCATTTCATGCGCTACATAATCAATATCAAAATTATCTCCTTGTGGTACTCCATCACCAGGCGATGTATAGCCAGAACCTTTATTTTTGTCCGTTGTACTTACAGTATCATCTACACAAATACAACCAATACAGCCTGCATTACCTCCGCCACCAGAAGCACCAAATAAATGTCCAATATCATAAGCTCCATTGCCAATAGTATTGGTTAAATTATTTTGTAATTCAGTATTCCATGCGCCTCCAGAACCTGTAGATGCCACAGAATAAGGATCTGTAGAAGCATTTGTATAAATAAGAACATCATTGTTAGCGATTAAGTTCATTCTAACATTGAAATCTTTTTCAAAAACGCCATTTACGCGAGTCATTGTGGCATTCATAGCCGCCAATGCTTGTGCTCTAGTGCCTCCAAAATAAGCCGTATATTCTCCTGTTACAGAAAGGGCTAGACGAAAAGTTCTCAAAATAGCATCATCAGCGTTTGGTCGTAAATTTGTCCCCGAAGTCCTAAAACTAGGTACTACTTTATCTATCACTTTACATTCAAAAGGAGATAAATCTTCTTTTTTATCAGTTTTTTTATAAACAGAATATGTTTTCAAATCTTTTGAATATGGTTCAATAAAAGAAGCTGATTTGCCTGCATTTAACGTCATAGACTTAAATCCTAATGGAGACATACTAAAATAGGCCGTTGAAGTAGGATTGTCAATACCTATTCCTATATAGGAACGGATTTGAGGGTATTTAGCCTGTAAAACAGGATCCATATTAGAATTTTCATAAACTCTAAATTTTTCCAAATTTCCTTCTGAATTAGGAAGCGAAATAACTAATGTTGAAGAAGAACGACTAAAACGATTCGTTGATTTGGCTAATTGCTCTTTGATTAAATCTATATTTAAATCAAAGAGATTTTTTTCAGGAAGCTGTATTTTACTGTTTAACAAGGCTTTACGACTTGTACCTGTACGTTTCCACAAGTCATTTTGCCCCAATACAACCCCTGTTGCCAATAAGGCAATTAAAAGTAGTTTATTTTTCATTTTATTTATTAGTTGGTATTAATAATAATTGCGAATATATTTATATTATTTTAATAAAATGGAATAAATTATAACAAAATACACTAAAAAAAACAGATTAAAATAAATGAACTATAATTTATCTTTTAAATACTTATTAATACTACTTTTATTAAATAAAAAAAGCCGCTTAAATAAGCGGCTTTTTTTTATTACAAAATAGTATTTAACTAATTCTTACGATAAAATAGTTTTTTTTACCTCTTTGAAGCAAAACAAATTCATTATTAATAAGATCCTTTTTTGTAGTATAAATTCTTCGGTTACTTTTTCTCTGTTCACAGAAATTGAATTTTCAGTCAACGCTCTACGCGCTTCACCGTTTGATTTCAAAAAACCTGTTTTAGCATTAAGCACATCTACAATAAGAATACCTTCCTCTATCGCTTCTCTTGAAATGGTTGCTTGAGGCACTCCTTCAAATGCTTCTAAAAAAGTTTCTGAATCTAATTTTTTTAAATCCTCAGAAGTAGAATTTCCAAATAATATATTAGAAGCAGCAATCGCTTTATCTAAAGCTTCTTTATCATGTACGAAAAGGGTTATTTCCTCAGCTAATTTGCGTTGTAAAACTCTTAAATGCGGAGCTTGACGATGCTCTTCAATTAAAGCTTCAATTGTTTCTTTATCTAAGAAAGTAAATATTTTAATGTACTTTTCTGCATCTGCATCTGTTGTATTAAGCCAAAATTGATAAAATTTGTAAACAGTGGTTTTGTCTGCTGTTAACCATATATTTCCGCCTTCTGTTTTTCCAAATTTTGATCCGTCTGCCTTCGTTATTAAAGGACAAGTTAAGGCATAAGCCTTTGCTCCTTCTTCTTCTGTATCTACATTCATTCTACGGATTAACTCAGTACCTGTGGTAATATTACCCCATTGATCACTCCCTCCCATTTGCAACTTACATCCGTATGTTTTGTGCAAATGATAAAAATCATATCCTTGAATTAATTGATATGTAAATTCTGTAAAGGACATACCGTCCCCCGTTTCTCCTGAAAGACGTTTTTTCACAGAATCTTTAGCCATCATATAGTTAACCGTAATTCGTTTTCCTACATTTCGAGCAAAATCTATGAAAGAAAAGGTTTTCATCCAATCATAATTATTTACTAATACAGGCGCGTTGTCATCGGTAGCATTAAAGTCAAGAAATTTAGATAAAACCCCCTTAATGCCCTCTACATTTTTAGAAAGACTTTCCTCATCTAATAAATTGCGTTCGTTGCTTTTTCCAGAAGGATCGCCAATCATTCCCGTAGCTCCTCCTACTAATGCAAATGGTTTATGACCAAAATTGCGAAGGTGAACTAATAAAATGATCGGAACTAAACTTCCTATGTGCAGAGAATCTGATGTTGGATCAAATCCTATATATGTTGCCGTGCTTTCCTTTAACAATTGTTCTTCTGTTCCTGCATCATATCGTGTACCAGTCCACGCCATTGTAATTCAGCAATTATGTTTTTCATTATTTAAAAAATTTTTGCAAAGATAAGTTTTTAGTTTTTAGATTGTAAATCTCCTATATCAGATTTTAACCCAGATTACGCATTAGAAATCTATTCCACTTTATTTTTCTTCAAATTCAAGCACGTACTCAAATTTTAATCATCAAAATAGTTCACTATTTCTTCTTCTAAAATTTTCCGTGAGCACTTGAATTTATTGAAAAATTTTGTTTCACAACGAAGTCTAATGCGGAATCTGGGTTTAATAAGTTCAACAAACTTTAAAAAATAATTCTATCAAAGTAGATTAAAGAATTTGTAGTTCGTATAAATAGTAAATTCCACGGAGTAAGCGGGATTTTAGACTTTCGTCTACGGCATATAGTCTTATTGTGATAAGATTAAAGATTAGAATAATTTTATCTGTTGCTGAGATAAAAAAAATGTAAAATATTTTTATTTTTTTAAGCAAATGTATTTTTTATAAGTTTAGGTGTAAGCTAAACAACATAAAAACTATTATGACAAAAATTTTAGGTGTCGACTTAGGGCCCAACTCCATTGGTTGGCAATTAGAGAAGATGAAAACGAAGGAATAAACACAAGACTATCGTGTGACACAAGGAGGGATCACATAACGTTTGAAACAATATACTGGAATTAGATTATGCAACTCCTCCTTCCCAGAGTGACAAACAAAACGGTGATTTATTTATTATAAAAATGATTCGTAATCTTATCATTTATAAAATAGAAGCGAAATCACATACGTTAGATAATGTAATTTCTCCCTTGAGCTCAAGTGACAAACTACAACTGGATTACGGCTTTTGCTCCCTACCTACAAGATTTTTTTGTTCCTTTTTATCTTTTCATCTCGCGTATGAAGTCTAATACCAAATTCTAGTTAAAAAACGTTTCAAAATTTTCATATAAAAAGTGTGTAAAAAAAATGTTTCAATTATTTTCACACAAGGAAAGAGTGAAGAGGAAAGAGTAATTTCAAATCTTAAACAATTCAAACCCTACTCCTTAACCTCCTAACCTTCTAAAATCAAAAAAATTAATAATAAACTCAGATGCCGCAGTTGAATGTGACAGCTCTCTAAGTTTAAAAACATTCCGTTGGGAAGATGATTTTTATGGCAAATAATTACCACTGAATTATGTTGTATTAACAAATTTATAGCAGGAATACTTATGTATATTTCAGGATTATCAAGAATAATAAAACCTATATCTTCTATAGGTAAAGCGTTTTCTCTTTCTTCTGACTTAATATGTAGCTGATTGTTTTTTGTAACAATAAAACATTTGTTTTCTATAAGTACGGTTTTTTTAGCATAGTTAATGTTTGCTATTTATAACAATTTACTAACTAAAAAAATAAAAAGGATGAAATCGTTTAACGACTCTTATTAAACGATAATATGTATAAAAGCGTTTTAAAGTAATGAAAATGGAAGATATAATTTTAATCTTTTTTATATTTGAACCATGATTTTAGTTACAGGCGCAACAGGGTTAGTAGGTTCACACTTGATTTTGAGTTTAATCAATTCAGGGGAAAAGGTAAAAGCTTTATTTCGTACAGAAAAAAACAAAGAACGGGTAAAAAGGTATTGGCTCATTATCAAAAAAAAGAGGCGTTTGATAAAATAAATTGGGTAGTAGGCGACATACTAGACATTCCTTCTTTAGAATTAGCATTTCAAGATGTTACGCAAGTTTATCATTGTGCAGCCTTGGTGTCCTTTGATCCAAAGGAGGAAGATAATTTAAGAAAGGTGAATATTCAAGGAACCGCCAATGTAGTCAATTTGTGTATTGATTTTGGTGTTCAAAAATTATGTTATGTAAGTTCTATTGCTGCTTTAGGAGATCTAAAAGAACATGAAAAAAAAATAACGGAAGCAACAGAGTGGAATCCTGAGTTGTCACATAGTGATTATGCTATTTCTAAATATGGCGCGGAAATGGAAGTATGGCGCGGCTATCAGGAAGGATTGCCTATTGTAATTGTTAATCCAGGGGTTATTTTAGGTCCACTATTTTGGAGAGAAGGAAGTGGTACTATTTATAATAAGGTAGCTTCTGAAATACCTTTTTATACAAAAGGAAGTACTGGTTTTGTATCAGTAGATGATGTCGTTTGTATCATGAAAAAACTAATGGAAAGTACTATTGTAGGCCAGCGTTTTATTGTCGTATCGGAAACGAAATCATACCAGGAAATAACAAATCTTATAGCAGCGAAATTAAATGTCAAAAAACCAACCATTTTAATACAATCCTACGCACTAAAATTGGCCTATAGCTTTGATTGGTTTTTAGGATTATTCGGTAAAACCAACGTTTTATCTAAGGATATGATTCGTACTTTACAAACGATGAACGATTATGATCATTCTAAAATACTAAAAACTTTTCATTTTGAGTTTACAAGCATAGAAGATTACCTAAAATCAAATTAAAGAACTACTGTTGATTGGCTTTTGGTTTTTTTAATTTTTCTTTTTTAATTCCGCTTGTCGTAATTTTTCTATCTGAATTCTTTCTTTTTTTATTTTTTCTATAGCATGGTCGTATATTTTTTTGTAGTTAACGATGTCTACAGAATAATATTTGTTACTATTTACTAATTGTAAGCTGTCTATATGATACTTTTTGTAAACGTATTTTTTAGGATCAATCTGATTTGTCGGGAGTAATTTGGCATCATATCCTTTAATAGCCTGAATTAATGCCAAATCATATAATATTTTCTCCATAGTTGCTTCATCTATAAGGTTTTCAGGCTTTTTGATAGCTGAATCCCGGCAAGAAATAAAAAAGATAATTAAAAAAAAGCAAACTATTTTGTTCATATAAAAGGGTTTATCGGTTAAACTCTAATCGCATTCCTTGTTGAATATCTTGGACTTGATTATTTTCATATACTAAATTACCGTTTACAAAAGTATGGGTAATTTTTGATTTAAATGTATAATTTTCAAAAGGTGACCAACCACATTGGTATAAAATATTATCCTTAGAAACAGTCCAAGAAGAATGAGGATCTACAATAACTAAGTCTGCATAATATCCTTTTCTTATAAAACCACGACGATCTATCTGAAATAATTTAGCTGGGTTATGGGCCATTTTTTGAACAATTCGTTCTATTGAAATTTTGCCCTGATGAAAGGCTTCAAATAACGCAACAACAGCGTGCTGAACAAGAGGCCCACCCGAAGGAGCATTTGTATAAGGGTTTTGTTTTTCTTCTATAGTGTGAGGTGCGTGGTCTGTAGCAATAACATCAATACGATCGTCTAATAAAGCTTCCCATAAAGCATTTTTATCTGTTTCTGTTTTTACAGCAGGATTCCACTTGATCAGTGTTCCTTTATCAGCATAATCTTTATTGGTAAACCATAAGTGGTGCACGCATACTTCGGCTGTTATTTTTTTATCTTCTAACGGAATCGAATTATCAAATAAGTCCATTTCTTTAGCTGTAGAGAGATGAAAAATATGCAAGCGAGCTCCCGTTTTTTTTGCTAATTCTATAGCCTTAGAGGAGGAAATATAACAAGCTTCTTCACTTCTTATTAAATGATGGCAATCCACAGGAATATTGTCACCATATTTTTCTTTATAAATCGCTAAATTATTTTGAATAGTTGTTTCATCTTCACAATGTACACAAATAATCATATTCGTATTGCTAAATATTTTTTCTAGTACCTCTTCTCGATCTACTAGCATATTACCAGTAGAAGACCCTAAGAAAATTTTTATAGCAGCTACATTGCGCGGATTGGTTTTTAACACTTCTTCTAAATTATCATTAGTAGCTCCCATCATAAAGGAGTAATTAGCATAAGAAGTTTTAGAGGCTATTTCATATTTTTGTTCTAATAACTCTTGCGTTACCGCATTAGGTACGGTATTAGGCTGTTCCATAAAAGTCGTAATACCGCCCGCTACAGCCGCTTTAGATTCAGAAGCTATAGAACCTTTGTGGGTTAGACTCGGTTCACGGAAATGAACTTGATCATCTATAGCACCGGAATTAAATAATTATTTTGGGCATCAATAACCTGAAAGTGTTCGAGAGGAACTATGTTTTCCGAAATATCTATTATAAACTGATTTTCAATTAAAACATCCCCTTTAAAAATTTGGCCTTCATTGACTATCTGAGCATTTTTAATTAAAATAGTTTTCATGATGTGTTGTGTTTTTTTTTATAATAGATTAAACATTTTACGTAGTCGTAACATGATAACGCCAAAAATAGCTTCACGTATAATAGCACCACTCATTTTAGACTCCCCTTTAGTACGATCAGTAAAAATAATAGGAACTTCTATGATTTTAAAATGATTTGCAAAAGTTCTGTATTTCATTTCTATTTGAAATGCGTAACCTGTAAACTTTAATTGGTTTAGATTTATTTTTTCTAACACTTGTCGCTGATAGCAAATAAAACCAGCGGTAGCATCCTGAATTTGCATACCTGTAATCATTCGAACATAAACAGAAGCAAAGTAAGATAACAAAACCCGATTTAAAGGCCAGTTTACAACATTTACCCCTGTAATGTAACGAGAGCCTATAGACATACTGGCATTATTTGTTTTGCAAGCTTCATAAAGTTTTATAAGATCATTAGGATTGTGCGAAAAATCAGCATCCATTTCAAAAATATAATCATAATGATGTTGTATAGCCCATTTAAAACCATGTACATAGGCCGTTCCTAATCCCGCTTTTCCTTGTCTCTTTTCAAGAAATAATGACTCAGGATATTCTTTTTGCAACGCAATTACATGGTCGGCGGTACCATCAGGAGAGTTATCATCTACAATTAGCACATCAAATTTTTTGGGCAAAGTAAAAACAGCTCTTATAATAGCATCAATATTTTCTATTTCGTTGTAAGTAGGGATGATAACAATGGAGTCCTGCATAAATTTGTTGAATTGTGTTGCAAAAATAATCTTTTTAAATTATGTGTGTTCTAAATTATTTATAATTCGATAAAGGGAATGAATATTTTGTAATTTTGTCCTATGAATCACTATGAGTTAATTCCTCGAATTGTAGAGAATAAAAATTGGATTACTATAGTTTTTATTGTAGCTATAGGAGTGGTAACGGTTACTAAAGCAGTTTTTGAAAAACGCTTTATTGATTTTGTTCGATTATTATTTGATAATAAATATATAAAAATTTACAAGGATCCGAGTAACCTAATGACTTGGTTTACGATTTTGTTATTTTTTGTACAATTAATTTCGTTTTCCTTTTTTATACAATTAGTTTTATCCTATTATGGATATACGACGAAGACTAATTGGATCAGTTTCATTCAAATTATTACTTTCTTAACCTTTTTTGTTTTATCAAAATATTTGATAGAAAAAATTATAGCTACCTCATTTGACACAGAGTTGTTTATTGAACAATTTAATCTTTTTAAAGTTAGTTATAGAACCTATTTAGGAATATTATTATTACCTGTTGATATGGTGTTATATTATACCAATTTGACAAATCAATATGTTATTCTTGGAATTTTGGTTATAATTTTAATAATAAACACCATAACTTATCTTAGGTCATTGCGAAATTATCAAAACTTACTTTTAAGGAAGTTGTTTTATTTTATTTTGTATATTTGCGCCCCGGAAATTGCACCTTATTTTTTCGTGTATTATTACATCACAAATAGGTAAAGCATAATTGTACAAAACAACATTTTTTGACTATGAAAGTGAAAACGATTTTAGTATCGCAACCTGAGCCAAAAGTTGAGAACTCGCCTTATTTTGATTTACAAAATAAGCATAAAATAAAAGTTGATTTTAGACCCTTTATTCATGTCGAAGGAGTGCCTGCTAAAGATGTTCGCGCTCAAAAAATTGATTTGAATAATTATACAGCGATTATTTTAACCAGCAAGAATTCTGTTGATCATTTTTTTAGAGTAGCAGAGGAAATGCGTTATAAAGTTCCAGAAGATTTGCGCTATTTTTGCCAATCAGAAGCAGTAGCTTATTATCTACAAAAGTATGTAGTTTACAGAAAGCGAAAAATTTACGTTGGACAAAAGGATTTTGCGGATATGTCTTCTTTCTTTAAAAAGTATAAGGATGAAAAATTTTTATTACCTGCGTCTGACAAATTAAATGCAGATGTCCCACAAACTCTAAATAATTTAAAATTAGATTGGACTCCGGGTACTTTTTACAAAACAGTAATGAGTGATTTATCAGATCTAAAAGATGTATATTATGATGTATTAGCATTTTTTAGCCCAACAGGAATACAATCTTTATTTAAGAATTTTCCTGATTTCAAACAAAACGATACCCGTATAGCGGTATTTGGAAGTACAACTCAAAAAGAGGCTGTTGATCATGGTTTGCGTATAGATATTATGGCACCTGCTCCAGGCGTACCTTCCATGACTATGGCACTTGAAAAATATGTAGCAGAAGTAAACAAAGGAAAATAATTTTTATTTATATATTCCCAAATCCCGATTTTGTCGGGATTTTTTTTTAAAGCGTGGTAAAATTCTATTAAACAAAATTCAAAAAGATGAAAGGAACCATCCATACAACCATAGAGAACAAAATAGCAACCATTACTTTTTCACATCCCGCCAGCAATTCATTTTCTAGTGAACAATTAAAATTATTAACAGAAGAAATAAATACAATCAGTGAAAATGAAGAAGTTGTATTAGTTGTTTTACAAAGTGAAGGAAAAGGCGCTTTTTGTGCAGGAGCCTCTTTTGATGAGCTACTAGAAGTAAATGATTTGGAAACAGGAAGTGTTTTTTTTAGTGGTTTTGCTAATGTGATTAATGCTATGAGAAAATGCAAAAAAATAATCATAGGAAGGGTACAAGGAAAAGCAGTGGGAGGAGGAGTAGGTCTTGTATCTGCATGTGATTATACTTTTGCAACTCATAATGCTGCTATAAAATTATCTGAAATAGCCATAGGAATAGGTCCTTTTGTAATAGAACCAGCTGTTTCAAGAAAAATAGGCAAATCGGCTATGGCAGAAATGACGCTTTCACCTACAGAGTGGAAAAGCGCAGAGTGGGCATTTCAGCATACATTATATTCTAAATTATTTGATGATTTAGAAGGTATGGATCAAGCCTTAAATAAATTAGCAAAAGAACTAGCCAGTTATAACCCCGAGGCATTATTAGAATTTAAAAGGGTTTTATGGGAAGGTACTAGCCATTGGGATGAGTTATTGTATGATCGTGCTGCTATTTCAGGTAAATTAGTTTTATCTGACTTTACAAAAAAGGCTTTGAATTCTTTTAAAAAATAAATAACATAAAATAAAGGGCGCTTTAACCCAGATTACGCATTAGACCCGAGCGTAGCGAATAGACGAAGTAAATCTATTCGACTTTATTTTTCTTCAAATTCAAGCACGTACTCAAATTTTAATCATCAAAATAGTTCACTATTTCTTCTTCTAAAATTTTCCGTGAGCACTTCAATTTATTGAAAAATTTTGTTTCACAACGAAGTCTAATGCGTAATCTGGGTTTAAAAATTTGTCTTTATAAGAGCAAAATAAAAGCGGTAGTTTTTAGGACTACCGCTTTTTTAACCTTATAATATATATAGCAAAACGATTATTCTACTGTAACTGATTTAGCTAAGTTTCTTGGTTGATCTACATTACAATCTCTAAGCACCGCTATATGGTAGGATAACAATTGCAATGGAATAGTTGTTAATAATGGCGATAAAGCGTCTGAACATTCTGGAATTTCAATTACATGATCAGCCAAAGAACGTACTTGTTCGTCTCCTTTAGTTACTATTGCTATAATTTTTCCACTACGTGATTTTATCTCTTGAATATTACTTACTACTTTATCATAGTGTCCTTGCTTAGGTGCAATAACAATAACAGGCATGTGTTCATCTATTAAAGCTATAGGCCCGTGTTTCATTTCTGCCGCTGGATATCCTTCAGCATGTATATAAGAAATCTCTTTTAATTTTAAAGCTCCTTCTAAAGCTACTGGGAAGTTATACCCTCTACCTAAATACAAACAGTTTGTAGCTTCTTTATAAACTTCTGCTATTTCTCTTGAAACTTCATTTGTTAATAATGTTTCTTCTACTTTTTCTGGCATTGCCTCTAGCTCCGATAAGTAGCGATGATAATCCGATTTTGACAAACTACCTTTTGCTTTAGCTAAACGTAAGGCAATCATAGTTAAAACTGTAATTTGTGTAGTGAATGCTTTTGTTGAGGCAACTCCAATTTCGGGACCCGCATGTGTATAAGCTCCTGCATGGGACTCTCTAGAAATAGAAGAACCAACAACGTTACAAACACCAAATACAAAGGCTCCTTTTTCTTTTGCTAACTTAATAGCTGCTAAGGTATCTGCTGTTTCTCCTGATTGTGATATAGCAATTACGACATCTTTATCGCTAATAATTGGATTTCTATAACGGAACTCTGAAGCATACTCTACTTCTACAGGAATACGAGCAAATTCTTCAAAAATATATTCTGCCACTAATCCTGCATGCCATGAGGTACCACAAGCAACGATTAAGATTCTATTAGCATTGATGAATTTTTCTAGATTATCTTCAACTCCAGCCATTTTAATTACGCCTTCATTAGAGTACAAACGTCCTCTATAAGTATCTTTAATTACACTAGGTTGCTCATAAATTTCTTTTAGCATAAAATGATCGTATCCTCCTTTTTCGATCTGCTCTAAGTTCATTTTTAATTCTTGAACGTAAGGATGTACTAATGAATCATCTTTTATTTTTCTTACTTTCAATCCTTTTTTCAAACGAATAATTGCCATTTCTTCGTCTTCTAAATAAATAGCATTTGAAGTATATTCGATAAAAGGAGAAGCATCTGAAGCTATGAAAAATTCATTTTCAGCTACGCCAATAGCTAAAGGGCTACCTAATCTAGCTACCACAATTTCATTTGGTTTTTTCTTATCAAAAACACAAATCGCATAAGCTCCTACTACTTGATTTAAGGCAATTTGAACTGCTTTTCCTAATTTTATATTTTCTTGTTTTTGTACTTCTTCTATCAAATTAACTAATACTTCCGTATCTGTATCTGAATGAAATACATAACCTCTTTTTATTAATTCTTTTTTAAGGGTTCATAATTTTCAATAATTCCATTATGAACAATAACTAAATCTCCTGAGTTAGATGTATGAGGATGTGAATTTACATCATTCGGAACACCATGTGTAGCCCAACGTGTATGTCCAATACCTATGGTTCCACTTAATGAAATTTCATTTTTAGACTTTTCTTCTAAATCCGATACTTTTCCTTTTGTTTTAGATAATTTTATCTCTTCTCCGTCATACAATACTAAACCCGCACTGTCATAACCTCTATATTCTAATCTTTTTAATCCTTTTACAACAATAGGATAAGCTTCTCTATATCCTATATAACCTACGATTCCACACATATTAATTTCGTTTAGTATAGCTTATTTTAAATTGAACTTTATTTTCTCCTTGCGTACCTCCTAAAACAACTCCTAAAGGGCTCATCACACTAGCTACAGGAATTCTTTTTAGGGTACCTATGGTATTTTTTAATTCACTTACACCTGATAATCCTAATTCAGGAGCAATATTAATATTTTCGGTAACTGCAAGTCCTAGTTTTACATTTGTATAGTTACCAGTCTTATCGTTTAAGATCTGATTAATGTGATCTGTTAAACGAATGCGATACATATACTTGCCGTTTACTTTTTGTAAGATACCTCCATGAACATATTTATCCTTTTTCGGAAAACCATTTAATTTAGTTATATCATTTGTATAATCTACCAATGATCTTATTTTTTCTGCGTTAAACAAATATAGACGCATTGGATTAAAATAATAAAAGGAGTTATTACTACCACTACTTAATGAACTCACAAAATTAGGATCTACAGTAAAATATAAACTGGCGTCGTTAACTAATGCTCCTTTATTTTTTAGGTCATCAATTAAAGCTTGATCAATTTTAATTTCCGCTACGGATCCTTGTCCTCCTTTTAAAAACAGATTATCTGCTGGTAGATTTGATGACAAAGCACTTGCATAATTAGCTGATTTATTATGTTTTAAAACATTTAGAGAATTACCTGTCATTTTTAGAACTAAGGTTTTTATTTCTTTTCCTGTTTTAATACTCGAATTATCTTGTCTATAATGTATTGTTACATCTCCTTTTTTAAAATCCAACGCCATCATTACGCCTTGATTTCTAGACACTCTAAAGGTTAATCCTCTATAATAATTTACAAAAGCACTATTGTTTATTAAATATCTAGAATCGGCCTTTATAATATTATCTTCAAAATGAGATTTGTCAAGATGTAAGCGTATACGAGGAGAAAGACGTTCTCCTACGTTATTTGGATTATCTTTTATAGGCAACAACTTTTGAGTTTCCTCATCTATTTTTGCTTTTTCAAACTCAGCTTGATTCGGTCTAAAATTAATATTTTCACTTTCTTTAGCAGCATTATTTAACTTTTCACCTACTACCACATCCAGTATACTCTCTTGATCAGAATAATATTTTGCGTTTTTAGTAATATCATTTACATCATAATCATTCAAAGCATAATTATTTCTAAATACTTCTAGATTAAAAGTCGGTAATTTATCCGCTTTAAAATCTGTATAATAATCTCTTGTATTAGTATAAATAGAATCCAGTCTATAGGTTCCTTTTCCATTAGCATCAGTACTTAATTTAGTACTAAAATAAGGTACCGAAAGCACTACACTGTCTACTACAACACCTGTTTTAAATACAGGTGCCACTTCTTCTAATTGCAATTGCGTGACAAAAGAAGCAGTCGTCTCTCCAAAATAATCACTTTTTAACAATCCTAAATGATTTATAGAAAGATTATTAGATTGAACCGCCCCTAAATCTAGGTCATTAATCGTTATACTACTCGATTTATCCTCACCTCCTAAAAAAGAAAAGGTTTGGTCTCCTACTAAATCAGCCCCTATTGTATTATAATCTTGATCACATGACAAGAAAAAAACCGATAACAAAACAACTGCTTTTTTTACAAAAGTATTGAAATTCATTTTATTAACCTAATATTTGAGTTTTATAAAATTCTGTATAAGCTTCTGCAAATACATCTTTGGAGGCGAAAGGTAAAAAAGGTTTTTTAGAAGCTTCTATAAATTTTGTTAAATTTGGTGATATTTCTTCTGATCCCATCACTACTCCATCCGAATGATTAATAGCTGTCATCATTAAACTTTCGTAAGTAGGGTTATCTAACTCTTGAATAGCTTTTTGTGGCACACCATCAAATTGAACTTTTTTCGAAATTTGAGCATCTAATATTCCTTCGTAACCTTCTTTAAAAACAGATGTAACTATCTTTGTTTCTGAAAATAACGCATCGTCTTTATAGTAATGTTTCATATAAACAGGCAATAAAGAGGCCATCCACCCTTGAACATGGATAATATCAGGAACCCAGTTTAATTTTTTTACTGTTTCAACTACTCCTTTTGCAAAGAAAATAGCACGCTCATCATTATCTTCAAACAAAACGCCTTCTTCATCAGTAAAAGTAGACTTGCGTTTAAAGTACTCATCGTTATCTATAAAATATACTTGTATACGCTCTTTAGGTATGGAAGCAACTTTAATAATTAGAGGCATATCAACATCATTTACCACTAAATTCATTCCTGAAAGTCTAATTACTTCATGTAATTGATGCCTTCTTTCATTTACATTTCCATAACGTGGCATAAAAATTCTAATCTGCCCTCCTTGATCGTTAATCATTTTTGGCAAATCAAACGACATCAAAGATACCTCATTTTCAGGCAAATAGGGCACTAATTCGGATGATACATATAATATCCTTTTATCCTCCATCTTTACTTTACTGTTTTGTTTATTGGACACAAATCCACGCAAAATTACAAATTTTTACGGAGATAACGACTAAAATAGTAATTTTGCACTTATTTTAAGAATTTTATATGCCTTTATTTACTCAAAAAAGCGAATTAAAAAGACATTTAGATACTTTTTTAGCCCCGAAAAAAACCATTGGATTTGTTCCTACTATGGGAGCATTGCACAAAGGTCACTTGTCATTAATGCAAGAAGCTTTAACACACAACGATCTTACCATTGTAAGTATTTTCGTAAATCCAACACAATTTAACAATCAAGAAGATCTAGAAAAATACCCCCGAACTCTTGAAGAAGATTTAAATCAAATTCATTCTCTTAATAAAAACATTATAGTTTACGCTCCTACTATTGATGATATATACGAAGGCAACACTGTCTCTACTCATTTCGAGTATGATGGTTTAGAGTTTGAAATGGAAGGCAAACACAGACCCGGGGCATTTTGATGGTGTAGGAACTATTGTTAAAAAATTATTTGAAATCATAAATCCTACAAGTGCTTACTTTGGTGAAAAAGATTTTCAACAATTACAAATTGTAAAAAAACTCGTTAAAAACTACAACATACCAGTAAACATAGTAGGTTGCGCTATTTATCGAGAGGCCAATGGTTTAGCAATGAGTTCAAGAAACCAGCGCTTGTCTGCACAAGAAAAAACAGAAGCGTCTTTTATTTTTAAAACACTAACTACTGTAAAAGAAAATTTTCAGACTCAAACACCCGAAAACCTAACCAAATGGGTTGAAAATGAATTTTTAAAACAGTCTTTATTTAAACTAGAGTATTTTGAAATAGCAGAAGAAGACACATTAAAAACCTGTACAGAAAAATCACCCAACAAAATATACCGTGCTTTTATAGCCGTTTTTGTAAACAATATACGTTTAATTGATAACATTTCATTAAAATAATATAACTTTGTACCATGCGAATTGAAGTTGTAAAATCAAAAATCCACCGAGTTAAAGTAACAGGTGCCGATCTAAATTATATCGGAAGTATAACTATTGACGAAGTATTAATGGATGCCGCAAATATTTTTGAAGGCGAAAAAGTATCTATTGTAAATGTAAACAACGGAGAACGTTTAGAAACTTATGCTATTAAAGGACCTAAGAATAGTGGCGAGATTACCTTAAATGGTCCTGCTGCACGTAAAGTGCATCAAGGAGATATTATTATTATTATTTCGTATGGAAGCATTGAAATGAGTGAAGCTAAAAATTTCAAACCTTCTATTGTATTCCCTAACGAAGAAAATAATTCACTCCAATAACGTGAGTAACAAAATACGCTCTTATGCCAGTTTAATCATTCCTTTACTATTAGGTGCTGGACTGACTTATTACACCTATAACTCATTTACAGAAAAACAAATTGCTCAAATGCAATTGTATTTTACCACAGCTAACTATAATTACGTTGCAGTATCTTTGCTTATAGCTATATCAGGGTGTATTTTTAGGGCTTATCGTTGGAAATACGCACTACAAGAAATAGGTGTAAAACCTCATTTTAAGCTTAATTTCTTAGCTGTTTGTATAGGCTATTTTGTAAATTTAACAATTCCTAGATCAGGCGAATTTTCAAGAGCTTTAATCTTAAAGAAATACCAAGATGTTCCTTTTGATAAGGCTTTTGGAACCATTATAGCAGAGCGAATTGTGGATTTAATTTTTCTTTTATTATTTGTTTTTAGTGCCTTAATACTAGAAATAGATACGCTAAAGAATTTTTTATTAGCCTATATTCCTATTGAAAAACTAATTATACTTTTAGTAATAGGTTTTATAGCAGGAATAAGTTTTTTACTTTTATACAGTTATTCTAATTGGAAATATATTTTACTTTTCAAATCAAAAATTGCGGGATTAAAAGAAGGAATTTTTAGTTTACTGTATATGCCTAATAAATGGCGTTTTTTATTTTTTACTTTTCTAATTTGGTTTTCGTATGTCTTAATGTTTTATATTACAGTATTTGCATTGGAGGCTACCAGCTCAATTAGTTTCGGAACGATACTCGTTGCTTTTGTAATAGGAGGATTAACCATGTCATTTACAAATGGCGGCTTTGGTTTTTTTCCTGTTTTAATTGCAAAAATTTTAGTTTTATATAAAATCCCTATAGAAGCAGGAAATGCTTTTGGATGGATTGTTTGGACATCGCAACTTTTAATCACAATTCTTTTAGGCATCTTTTCATTTTCTGTTTTACCAATTGTTACTAAAAAAAAATAATTTAGTAACTTGCTTCACCAACTTAACAGGTAATTTTTCTATAAGATTTAGCTCATCATAATGTATTTGCACAATACAAAAGCAATTCTATATAGAAGGCTATCGTAAATAAATTCACATATATGAAAAATTTTATATGGGCATTTGCCTTCTTTTGTTCCTTGACTCTATTTTCTCAGACAACTGTGGATCATTTTTTCTCGACAAAACTTAATGCAAAAAGAGATATTACAGTTAAATTACCTACTTCTTACGGATCTAATCCTGAACGTAGCTATCCTGTCATATTGGTTCTTGATAGTGAGTTTTTATTTCCTTCATTTGAAAGTACTTTACGATATGGAAATTATTGGGACGACCTACCTGAAGTAATTTTAGTTGGCATTAATCAAAACAAGAACAATGAGCGTTATGATGATTCTCAATTTGATCCAGCGGAAGGTTTACCTACTAAAAAAGGAGCTGATTTTTTTGAATTTATTGGCACTGAACTCCTACCCCATTTAGAAAAAAATACCGATTAGCCCCTTTTCGTATAATAGCGGGCATGGATCTAACAGCTGGTTTTTTAAACGCTTTTTTATACAAAGAAAATCCCTTATTTGACGGTTACATTTCTATCAGTCCTGAACTAGCAAATGGAATGGAGGGCATGGTAGCACAAAGACTTTTAGAAACAAAAAAACCTGTTTTTTATTACCAAGCAACTTCTGATGGTGACTTAAAGAAATTCCAAAAAAACATTAAAACATTAGATCAAAATATCAAAACTATTAAAAATGATTTTTTAAACTATAAGTTTGATGATTTTAAAGGAATAGCCCATTATGGAATAGCACCTAATGCTATACCAAGTGCTCTTTATCATTTTTTTGAGATATACCAACCTATTACAGCCATGGAATACCAAGATAAAATCAGTCCTCTAAAAGAAGGTTTTGTAGATTATCTTAACAAAAAATACGATGCAATAGAAAAATCATTGGGACTAAAAACCAACATTCGTTTTAGCGACATGAGGGCTATTGAAACAGCTATTAAAAAAAATGAAGCTTGGTATGAATATGAACTTTTAGCTCAGATTTCAGGTCAACAATACGAAAAAACCATGTTGTATGAATACCACATGGGAATGTATTGGGAAAAACGAGGAGAAATAAAAAGAGCTTTAAAATTTTATCAAGATTCTTTTAATAAAACGGAAATTGGAGACATTACCAGAGATTTTATGATGAATAAAGCGGAAGAACTAAAAGCTAAACTTCCTAAAAAGAATAAAATGAAAGGAGGCAAAGCAAAAGATACAAAAGCGGAAGAAAACATTTTAGAAAACGCTACTGAAACATCTACTGAACCTCTAAAAGAAGAAAATAAAAAAGAGAATTAATATCCAATGGCTAAAATTAAAACCTCTTTTTTTTGTCAAAGTTGTGGAACTCAATTTGCTAAATGGCAAGGCCAGTGCACATCTTGTAAAGAATGGAATACCTTAGTTGAAGAAATTGTTCAAAAAGAAGAAAAAAATAATTGGAAAACCGATTCCTCCTCCTCCCTTAAAAGAGTTTCCAAACCTCTTTTAGTTCATGAAATTGATTCTACAGAAGAAATTAGAATGAATACAACAGATGGAGAATTAAATCGGGTGTTAGGAGGTGGATTAGTTCCTGGTTCACTCACTTTGTTAGGAGGCGAACCAGGAATAGGTAAAAGCACTTTATTACTTCAAATATCACTCAATTTACCTTATAAAACATTATATGTATCGGGAGAAGAAAGCCAAAAGCAAATAAAAATGCGGGCGGAACGAATTACAGCCGAAAACAACAATTGCTATATACTAACAGAAACGAAGACTCAAAATATTTTCAAACAAATTGAAACTATTGAACCGGATGTTGTTATTATTGACTCTATACAAACTTTACAAACAGATTATATAGAATCATCCGCTGGTAGCATTTCTCAAATAAAAGAATGCACTGCAGAGCTCATAAAATTTGCTAAAGAAACCAATACACCTGTCATTTTAATTGGGCATATAACAAAAGACGGTACCATTGCAGGACCAAAAATCCTAGAGCACATGGTCGATACCGTATTACAATTTGAAGGCGATCGAAATCATATTTACCGTATTTTACGATCACTCAAAAATCGTTTTGGTTCTACTTCAGAATTAGGAATTTATGAAATGCTAGGATCAGGGCTTAGAGAGGTTGCTAATCCCTCTGAAATATTAATATCCCACAAGGAAGAAGAATTATCGGGTACTGCCATAGCCACAACCATGGAGGGCATGCGCCCTTTAATGATTGAAATACAGGCACTCGTTTCTACAGCCGTATATGGCACACCTCAAAGAAGCACTACTGGTTATAATGCCAAAAGACTCAATATGATACTAGCTGTTTTAGAAAAAAGAGCAGGATTCCGATTAGGATCTAAAGACGTTTTTTTGAATATAACAGGAGGAATTACAGTCGATGATCCTGCCATTGATCTGGCAGTTGTGGCGGCTATACTTTCTTCTAACGAAGATATTCCAGTAGGAAAAGATATGTGTTTTGCAGGCGAAGTCGGTTTATCAGGTGAAATACGCCCTGTAAATAGAATTGACCAACGAATACAAGAAGCTGAAAAACTGGGTTTTTCAACCATATTTGTTTCTAAATACAGTAAAATATCACTAAAAAACCATCAAATAGCAATTAACCTAGTTGCAAAAATTGAAGACGTAGTAAGCGAATTATTTGGATAAGCAAGAGAACCTATGAAATCATTAAGTCAAATCCTACAAATCGTACAAACTTATCATGAATTAGGCGAAACTATAGCCTGTACTGAATACGTTATTAGTACTTTTGACATTATACATCCTAATTTTGGAGGATTTGAACTCAGAGAAAAGGCAGCACCTAAATTTATATTAATGACCACAGAAGGTGAGTTTGGTAAACCTCAAAAAATACGAATACCTGAAAATACTTTTGAATTTGAATTTAAACTCATGCTTAATCTGATAGCACACGAGATGATACATGTAGGACAAAAAGCACCTAATAACTTAGTTTGGGATAAAAATGAAAGAGAATGGCAAGCCTATTATGAAATGCTTTTTCATAAAACTTATTCCAAAATACCTAATCCAGCTAACAACCAACAACTCTTTTTTGCCAACAAAGCACTAGAATACTATAACCGTATGGAAAAAGAAGGTCTTCTTCAACAAAAATATGCTAAACAAAAAAAAGAAGTAGACAATTTTATAGCTTTATTACCCCAATAACTTGATTTATGAAGACAAAAAAGCAATGGTTCTTTTTATTTATTAAAATATTACCTATTATACTTGTACTATTCTTAAGTGTCATTTACTTTTTTCGTGATTCCTTGTTAGAACAAGCTATTTTAAAAACTCAAAACAAGTTTAAAATAGATTACGAAACGACTTTCCAAATACAAAAAGCCTCATTTACAGGCACCTCTAGTATTACCTTAGAAAATATTCAAATACTTCCCCTAAACAAGGATACATTACTATCTGTCAAAAAAATTGAAACAGAAATTAATCTTTTTAAAATTATTACAGGCGATCTACAACTTCAAAATTTAAAAATTGAAAATGGTTTTATCCAATTAGTAAAAAATGAAAGGGGTACTAATTTTAGTACTTTTCTTAAAAAAGACAAATCGGAGGAAATAACTAATGGAAAACGCAATTATGCTAAACTAGCTAACCGTGTTTTAACCCAACTACTAAACCTCATCCCAACCGAAATGCGCTTGCAAAATTTAACACTTCGAGTACAGGATATGGATAAAAAATTAACTTTTCAAATGCAAAACCTTTCTTTAAAAGATGAAAAGTTAAACACTCAAATACAAATTGCAACGGATCATTTTTATCAAAAATGGAATATACAAGGATACGCCAATGCTCGTAAAAAACAAACTGATTTACTAATACAGTCTGCTGATACTTCGCAAATAACACTTCCTTATTTACAAGAAAAATGGGGGCTTAAAACGGGCTTTGATAAAATTCGTTTAAAAGTGGATCGGATTGATATGAATTTTGGCGAATTAACGATTAATGGATTAGCATCTATAAATAACTTAACGATTAACCATCCTAAAATAGCCCATAAAGATGTCGTTATTAAGGAAGCTGAATTTGACTATCAATTTGTATTAGGTAGTAATTTCATTTCACTTAGCCAAAATTCTTTGGCTAGACTGAACAAAATAAAAGTCAAACCTTATTTAGAGTATAATACAGCCGAAGATACTCTTTATAAACTCAAATTAGATTTAGAAAAAATCAGAGCACAAGACTTTATTACATCACTTCCTACAGGACTTTTTAGCCATTTTGAAGGAATGGAAGCACTGGGTGATTTTGACTATCATTTAAACTTTGAAGTGAATATTAACAAACCACATCAATTAATTTTTGATAGTAAACTAAACAAGAATAATTTATATATTTTAAAATATGGACAAGCTAATTTGGAAAAATTAAATTCTGAATTTGAATACAGAGCTATTGAAAATGGAATCCCTCAACGTCCTATTTGGGTAGGTAATAGTAATACTCATTTTACGCCTTATGATTCTATTCCTGCTTATCTCAAAAATGCTGTCTTAACAAGTGAAGATCCTTCTTTCTTTAGACACCGAGGATTTATTACAGAAGCTTTTAAACAATCTATTATTAAGAATATCCGTACTAAACGTTTTGCCAGAGGGGCCAGTACTATCAGTATGCAATTAGTAAAAAATGTTTTTTTGACACGCGAAAAAACATTATCTAGAAAACTCGAAGAAATACTACTTGTTTATATTTTAGAAAACAATCAAATTGCATCTAAACAAAGAATGCTGGAGGTCTATTTTAATATTATCGAATGGGGACCTAATATCTACGGAATAAGTGAAGCCGCAGCGTTTTATTTTCAAAAAAAACCACAATACCTCAACTTAAACGAATGCTTATTTCTAGCTTCTATAGTTCCTAAACCCAAAAAGTTTATGTACCAATTCAACGAAGAGGGAAAACAAAAATCAGGTGCTGAAAGACATCAAAAATTTATAAAAAATCTAATGTTAAAAAGGGCTTTAATAAGTACTGAAGATACCATTGGACAATCAATACCTATATATATATCGGGAAAAGCAAGGAATTTACTACGTATTAGAATACCAAAAGATACAACCTTTTTAGACAGTGCGATACTTCCTGTAAAAAGATTTTAGATTAATTATTCTTTCATTTCCAACCTTTTGCAGTAAATTGTCTACTTATTAAGATACAAACTACATATTATGCAAAAGATTTTTATAAAATTTATTTTATTGACTTCTTTTTTGCTTGGGCACAAAAACCTATTTTTACTCAAGCAAAAATAAAAGAAGCAACTGTTTATTTCAATTCAGCCGAAATAATTCATCAGACCCATATCCCGTTAACAAACGGTACTCATGAAATAGTCATTAAAAATGTGGCCAATTATTTAAATGAAAATTCTGTTCAAATAAGTGCCCCTTCTCATGTTACTATTTTATCTATACAATTTACTAATGATTATATTTCTGAATACGATACAAATGAAAGTTCTCCTGAAATAAAAAGAGTAAAAGATAGTATTACACTACTTCAAAAGGAAATAAATAAAGTAACGAATATTCGTATTTCTGAACAAAAAACAATTGAACTATTAGATAAAAATCAACAAGTTTACGGTCAAAATTCAGGTTTAAATGTTCTAGAACTATCTAAAATGGTTGAATATTACAAAATAAAACGAACTGAAACGAGTAATAACATTAACGTTCTTGAAGAAAAAGAAAAAAAATTAACAGAACGATTAAAACTGTTAAATACTAAACTTGAGATAGATAATTCAAAAGATGAAAAAAATAGCTACAGGTAAATTAGTTTTGCAACTTATGAATACTTCAGCAGGAAACATACCTTTAGAAATTTCATATATAACGCCCAACGCTAGCTGGATTCCTTTTTATGATCTTCGTACAGAAAGTATAAAAGATTCTATTAATTTAATTTACAAAGCACAAGTTTATCAAACTACTGGAATTGACTGGAAAAAGATTAAACTCACATTGTCTTCTGGAAATCCCAATCAAAACAATCAAGCTCCTATTCTAAACAGCTGGTTTCTTACCTATGGATATTCACAATATCAACAAAAAAAGGAATATCTAATCAATTACAGGGTCGAGCAGCAGATGTACAAATGAGTAAAATGGAAACAGAGGCAGCTGTAGAGGTTCCTTCTTCTATAAGTAGTTATACAGATATTGTAGAGAATCAATTACAAACTTCTTTTGAAATAGATATCCCATACGATATTATATCAAATGGTAAAGCACATAGTGTTTCTCTTAAAGATTTTAAAATTCCTGCTTCATTTAAATACTATACTGCTCCAAAAATAGAAAAAGAAGCTTTTTTAATGGCTGAGATAAAAGATTATACTAAATACAATCTCTTGGCAGGCGAAGCCAATATTGTTTTTGAGGGACTACATGTTGGAAAAACATATATTAATCCGAATCAAACATCAGACACTCTTCATTTAAGTATGGGACGTGACAAAAAAGTATCTATTAAAAGGGAAAAAGTAATCGATAAATCAGGTATTCGTTTCTTATCTTCTAAAAAAGAACAAACATTTACTTATGATATTATCGTTCGAAATAATAAAAAAGAATCGATTAATATTATTTTAAAAGATCAATACCCTCTTTCAACGGACAAAGAAATGGAAATAGAACTTACAGAGAAGGATGGCGCAAAAGTAAATCAAGAAACAGGAATTTTAACTTGGGATCTTCAATTAAAACCAAATGAAACTCAAAAAATACGAATCAGTTATACTGTTAAATATCCTAAAGATAAAATAATTAATAGTCTATAATTTATTAAAAGACTGTTCAAGAATATCTTAAAACTTATAAAAAATAAGGATTGATAATTCCTTTTATTTTTTTAGATATTGTTTCATTTAATGCTTGAACAGTCTTAATTATGGTATATAAAACATTCCTATTCTATGGTGCTGGATTAGGATGTAGCTCTTGTATTTTATTAACCTCTGCTATTACCTCATCAGTAAGTCTAACCTCAAAAGCATTAATATTTTCTTCTAACTGGTCTAATGAGGTTGCCCCTATTATGGTAGAAGTTACAAAGGATTGATGATACACAAAGGCTATAGATAACTCGGTTAAAGTAAGCCCAAGACTATGGGCTAATTCTTGATATTTGGCTGTTACCTTATAACAATTTTCATTGGTATAACGAGTAAAATTTGGAAATTTCCCCATACGTGAATCCTTAGGCGTTCCGTTTAAATATTTCCCTGTAAGAAATCCAAATGCTAAAGGAGAATAAGCTAGTAAAGCTAACTTTTCACGCATACAAATTTCTGAAAGTCCCACTTCAAAAAGTCTATTTAATAAAGAATAGGGGTTTTGTATACTGGCTATTCTAGGCAAATTATGCTTTTCCGCTTCTATCAGATAACGCATAACTCCCCAAGGATTTTCGTTAGAAACTCCAATATTTCTAATTTTTCCTTCCTTAATCAAACCATCAAAAACCGTTAATATTTCAAAAATAGAATCTTCCCATTGGCTATCCATTTCGGTCATACCTCTTTTACCAAACATATTCATAACCCTTTCAGGCCAGTGCATTTGATAAAGGTCTATATAATCTGTTTGTAGATTTTTTAAACTTAAATCAACTGCTTGGTGTAAACTTTTTTTTGAAAAATCTAATGGTTGACGAATATAATCTAAGCCTCTATTGGGCCCCGCAATTTTGGTTGCTAAAATAACTTGATCTCGCTTTCCTTTTTTTTTAAACCAACTTCCAATATAGCGTTCTGTATTTCCAAATAGTTTCGCATTTCCTCCTATTGGATACATTTCGGCTGTATCAAAAAAATTAATTCCTCTTTCAAAGGCATAATCCATTTGAGCATGTGCCTCTGATTCTGAGTTTTGATTTCCAAAAGTCATTGTTCCTAAGCAAATATCACTTACTTCTAACCCAGTGTAAGGCAATTGGATATATTTCATTTATAAACTTTTAATTTATTTCACCTAAAAGGCATTTCAAATTTAAAGAACTCACTTTCTATTTAAAGTCTTTACTCCGTGTTTCTTTATAATTCATTTAATGCTTTTGTTAATTCATCTAATTTAGGGGTTAAAATAATTTCAATACGACGATTTTTAGCTTTCCCCTCTGTCGATTCATTTGATACTAATGGGCTATATTCACTACGTCCAGCGGCTGTTAAGTTTTCTTTTTTAATCTTTGGATTAGACGATAATAAATTTACAATAGCTGTAGCTCGTTTAGTAGATAAATCCCAGTTATTTTCAACTCCTCCTCCTAACGTTCCGTTTATCTTATCGTTATCTGTATGTCCTTCTATTAAAATTGAAATATCAGGATTATCAGCTAAAACTTTTGAAACTAAATCAACTGCTTTTTTACCTTCTGTTCCTACTGTCCAACTTCCTGATTCGAATAATAATTTGTTTTCCATCGAAACGTATACTTTACCGTCTTTCTGATGGATTAAGAGACCTTTCCCTTCAAAAGCTTTTAATGATTTTGCTAAAGTTTCTCTTAATTTTTTCATAGAGGCTTCTTTAGCAGCCACTAAATTTTCTAGTTCTGTTACACGATCTGAACGATCTTTAAACTCTTTACTTAATTTATCTAAACGTGCTTTTTCAGCAGCCAAGGCTTTTTCCTTTGCTTCTAATTGTGCTAACAACTCCCGATTTTTATCCATATTAGCCTTTAATGCCTCGTCACTATTCTTTTCTAAAGCATTATATGAATTTTGTAAAGTAGCTAAGTTGTTAGAAGTAGCTGTATAATCTGCTGCTAATTTATCGCGTTCCGCTTTTATTTTTTCTAGCTCTGCTTTTACTTTTGTTAAATTTAAATCTGCTTGGCTTTTACCTGATTTAAGCAATTCATTTTCATCTGCTAAAGCATTACGTTCTTTTTTAAGTTCAGCAAACTTATTTTCTAAATCAGTGTATATCTTTTTTGAAACACAAGAGGAAGTACTTAGTGCTAACAATAGTAATCCTATAGAAGTTTTTTTTATCATAATTCAAAAGATTTGGGGTTTATTAAAATTCTACACACACAGGACAATGATCAGAATGTTTCGCTTCTGGCAAAATATAAGCGCGTTTCATTCTATCTTGTAATTTTTCATTTACCAAACAATAATCAATCCTCCAGCCTTTATTATTGGCACGTGCATTAGCACGATAACTCCACCAACTATAATGATGCGGATTTGTATTAAAAAAACGGAAACTATCTATAAATCCTGATTTTATAAATTTATCCAGCCATGCTCTTTCTTCTGGTAAAAATCCAGAAACTTTTGCATTTCGTATAGGATCATGTATATCAATAGCTTCATGGCAAATATTATAATCACCACAAATTACAAGATGAGGCACCTCTTTTTTAAGTTCATCTATATAACTATAAAAGTCATCCATATACATAAACTTATGTTCTAATCTATCTATATTCGTACCAGAAGGTAAGTATAAGCTCATAATAGAACAATCCTCAAAATCTAATCTTAAGTTCCGTCCTTCCTTATCCATGTGTTCAATACCTGTTCCGTACACAACCTTTTTAGGTTCTATTTTGGAAAGAATAGCAACTCCGCTGTATCCTTTTTTTTCTGCGGGAAAATAATATTGATAAGGATAACCCGCTAATTCAATATCCTTTACTGGAATTTGATCTTGTGTTGCTTTTATCTCTTGTAAGCAAATTACATCTGGATTTGCTGCTTGCAACCACTCTAAAAAACCTTTTGTAATGGCAGCGCGAATACCATTTACGTTGTATGATATAATTTTCATTAAAAAGAATTAACAAATTAAAACTAAATCACTCATTATGAATACTATTAATGCATTATTCATAGCATAATTGATTTTTCCAAAAGTATAGAATATTTTAGGAGTCTCGACTATTTTTTTTTAAACAATTAACAAACATTTGAATATCAAACAAATCTGAACGGATTTAATAAAAAAATAAATGATTCATTGTTAAACCATTACATATTATACGACTTTTGCTATATTTGCAACTTGCATTAATCGTAAATATAAATGGGTTTAGTAACTGCCAAAGAAGTAGCAAAAGCAATTAAAACGGATAATTATGGCCCTGTAGGGACTTTTTCGGGTTGGTTGTTAATGAAAGCGCTTCAGATATCAACATTAAATAAAATTTATGATAGGAATAAACATCTATCGGATGTAGAATTCTTGAATGCAATTTTGGACGAATTCCAGATTAAGTTTGAGATTCCCGAAGAAGATCTAAAGAGATTACCTAAGGAAGGTCCTTATATAACTATTTCCAACCATCCACTAGGAGGCATAGATGGTATATTACTTTTAAAATTAATGCTTGAACGTGAGCCTAATTTTAAAATTATTGCCAATTTCTTACTACACCGTATAGAACCTTTAAAACCTTACATTATGCCTGTCAATCCTTTTGAAAATCATAAGGATGCTAAATCGAGTGTAATTGGTTTAAAAGAAACTTTTCGTCATTTAAGTGACGGCAAACCATTAGGTATGTTTCCTGCTGGTGAAGTTTCGACCTATAAAGACGGAAAACTTATAGTAGATAAAGAATGGGAAGAAGGGGCTATTAAAGTTATCAGAAAAGCACAAGTTCCTGTTGTGCCTATTTATTTTCACGCTAAAAATAGTAAATTATTTTACTTTTTATCTAAACTAAGTAGCACCTTACGAACAGCCAAACTTCCTTCTGAATTATTAACTCAAAAAGATCGTGTCATAAAAGTTCGAATAGGAAAACCTATTTCAGTAACCGAACAGAATGAATATACGACTTTAGAGGACTATACGGATTTTTTACGCAAAAAAACGTATATGCTTGCTAATGCTTTTGCCGAAGAAAAAAAGCTTTTTGAAGCACCTATTTTAAAACCTACTTCAAAACCTGCAAAAGCAATTGTAACAGGAGCCAATCAAGAAAAAATGATTGAAGAAGTAGCTAAACTTCGAAAAAAAGAGGCTCGATTACTTCAAAGTAAAAATTATGAAGTATTTCTAACAGAAGCCGATGAAATACCTAATATCCTACACGAAATAGGACGTTTAAGAGAAATCACTTTTAGAGCCGTTGGCGAAGGGACTAACGAATCTATTGATTTGGACGAATTTGACAACTATTACCATCACATGTTCTTATGGGATGATGATACGAAACAAATTGCAGGTGCCTACCGCATGGGATTAGGATCTAGAATTTTTGCCAAATATGGAATAAACGGTTTTTATTTACAAAACTTATTCCGTTTTGAACCCGAACTTTACGATATGATGAGCAAGTCAATCGAAATGGGACGTGCCTTTATATGCAATGAATACCAACAGAAACCAATGCCTTTATTTTTATTGTGGAAAGGAATTGTACATACTACTTTAAGACATCCTGAACACAAGTTTTTAATAGGTGGAGTAAGTATTAGTAATCAGTTTTCAGAATTTTCAAAATCATTGATGATTGAATTCATGAAATCTAATTTTTACGATCCTTATATTGCACAATATATTCATCCTAAAAAAGAATACAAGGTAAAATTAAAAGACGCTGATAAAGATTTTGTATTTAACGAAGCAGAATCTGACTTGAATAAATTTGACAAAATCATAGACGAAGTAGAACCAGGTAATCTACGCTTGCCTGTTCTAATCAAGAAATATATCAAACAAAATGCTCGAGTAGTTGCTTTTAATGTAGATCCTCTCTTTAACAATGCTATTGACGGACTGATGTATATTCGGATTGCTGATTTACCAGAAAGCACTGTAAAACCTGTAATGGAAGAATTTCAAGCAGAACTGGAAAGAAAAATGAATGAAGAACTACAGTCTAAATGATAACTGTAGTCTTTTTCAAACAAGACATATACCTCAATTTTTCTATTCATCTATTTTTTTAACTATATTTGTGTAAACCAAAACCTTTAAAATGTACGAATTCATACAAAAATTTCATTCAGGATGGGCCTATGTAGCCTTAACATTATTAGTTTTTGCTATTATTAATAGTTTTTTAGGCAATTCTTCTAGTAAAGAATTTACTGCTAAAGATAGAAAAATTGCTCTATTTGGCTTAGTCGGCACACATATTCAATTTTTAGTAGGGATTATTTTATACTTTGTTTCCCCACTTGGCTTATCAGGCTTTAATATGAAAGAAGCCGCTTTAAGACTTACTTCTATGGAGCATCCTTTAATAAATCTAATTGCCATAGCTTGTATAACAATTGGATGGTCAAAACATAAAAAAATGGAAACAAGTCATGATAAATTCAAAAAAATAGCTATTTTTTATAGCATTGGATTTATCTTAATATTATCTCGTATTCCATGGTCATCATGGTTATCATAAGAAACTTATAAGCCCTTTTAATGGGCTTATTTTTTTATATAGTATAATACTTAATGAATAAAATTATGATTAATCGTATCTTAATGGGCATATCTACACTACTTGCCCTTCTTATGACATCAAAATTTTCATTTAGAAAATTTGATTCTGCTCGTTTTGAGCCGATTAAAATTGTTCAGGATACGATTAAAAAAGATTCTTTGCCTCTTTTAGATAGTTTATCCACAGAAGAAGGTCTTTATAATTATAAGCTTTACAAAAGCAAAGGACATGCCTCTTATTATGCCAATCGCTTTAACGGGAGAAAAACAGCTAGTGGTGAACGTTTTTACAATCATAAACTAACTGCTGCACACCGTAAACTTCCATTTGGAACAAGGGTTCGAGTAACCAATTTAAAAAACGGTCGTAAAATAATTGTAAAAATAAATGACCGTGGACCCCATATCCGCGGTCGGGAAATAGACTTATCTCATAAAGCTTTTCATCAATTAGCTAAAGGAAAAGGAGCAGGAGAAATGCCTGTAAAGATTGAAATAGTATTAAAAAAGAAAAAAATTAAACTTTTTCTTGCCAATCTTTATAAGGATGTCTACTCAAATAGGCATTATAAAAACGGGAATCCGAAGTAACTTCCAATCCTAACCAAGAAGGTTTTTCAAAAACTTCACTTTCTGTTTGTAATTCTATTTCTGCCAAAACAAGTCCTTCATTTAAACCTAAAAAAACATCTACTTCAAAAGGTGTTTTTCAAAAAAAACTTCATAGCGTACTTTATCAATCACACCTTTTTCACAAAGAGGCAAAAGTAGTTCTGCTTCTTTTAAAGAAATTTCTTTTTCCCATTCCAATCTAGAAGTTCCGGATATATTACTAGCTCCTTTTACCGTAATATATCCTTTATCTCCCTTTATTCGTACTCGAACTGTTCTTTCTGGAACTGAACTCAAATACCCTTGAACAATTCTATTTTGAGACTGACACTTTTCTAAAAACTGATTATTTGTAACTAAAAATTTACGTTCTATTTCAATCATATAATTTTGTAAATAAGCCCACGAAGATACTCTAAGTTTTTAAAATCTATTAACTTTTACTTAAACATTAGTAATTTTGCAATATGGAAAGCCTTATTCGTAAAATAATTCATATAGACATGGATGCCTTTTATGCGTCTGTTGAACAAATGGATCATCCTGAACTGATAGGTCTTCCAATAGCTGTGGGAGGTAGCGAAATTAGAGGAGTGGTATCTGCTGCTAGTTATGAAGCTAGAAAATTTGGTGTACGAAGTGCCATGACGGGTATGCAAGCTAAACGATTATGCCCTAACTTAATCTTCATAAAACCTCGATTTGAAAGATATCGAGAAATTTCTTTAAAGATTCGAAAGATATTTTTTGAATATACTGATTTAGTAGAGCCTTTATCTTTAGATGAGGCTTATTTGGATGTCACTCAGAATAAAAAAAACAATCCTAGTGCAACTCTTATAGCTTCCGAAATTAGGTATCGTATATTTAATGAAGTAGGATTAACTGCTTCTGCTGGTATTTCGGTTAATAAATTTGTAGCTAAGATAGCTTCTGACTACAACAAACCTAATGGTCAAAAAACCATTCATCCTGATGAAGTAACCATTTTTTTAGAAAGTTTAGACATTAAAAAATTTTATGGTATTGGAAAGGTAACTGCCGAAAAAATGTACCAATTAGGAATTTACACAGGCCAAGATTTAAAATCTAAAACATTAGAATATTTAGAAACATATTTTGGTAAAAGTGGCAAACATTATTATTATCTCGTTAGAGGTATTTCTAATAGTCCTGTTAAACCCAATAGAGCTTCTAAATCTGTTGCAGCAGAGCACACTTTTTATACTAATTTAACTTCCGAAATTTTTATGGAAGAAAAACTAGAACGTATTGCTAATGAATTAGCTAAGAGGCTTCAAAAACATAAATTATCTGGCAAAACAATAACTCTTAAAATAAAATATTCTGATTTCACACAACAAACAAGAAGTAAAACACTTCCTTATTTTGTTTCCGATCAAAACTTACTCTTAGATACAGCTAAAGAACTTCTTTATCAAGATCGCATGAAGGATTCTGTCCGTTTACTCGGTATATCCGTTTCTAATTTAAATACAGAAATAAAAAAAACCGTAGTAATTCAACTACGGTTTGATTTCTAATAAGATCTTTTTTTATTCTATTTCAGAAATTCTTAAGGTATTTACCATTCCTTTTGCTACAACAGGCATTGCCGCTAAATTGACAAGGATATCTCCTTGACTTACAAATCCTTTTTGTACCGCTATTTCATTAATGTCATCTATTGTATCATCTGTACTAACAAATTTATCATACATAAAGGCATGAACACCCCATAACAAATTTAACTGAGTTAAAATACGAGGATTAGATGTAAAAACTAAAACATGTGCATTAGGTCTCCAAGCAGAAACTTGAAAAGCTGTATAACCACTATTTGTTAATGTTGTAATCGCTTTAGCTCCTATATCGCCCGCTAAAATAGCTGCGTGATAACAAATATGTTTTGTTATAAAACGATTTGTTTTTACTTGTGGTTGTTTTTGAGGCACATGAATTAACGGCGAATCTTCAACTGCCTCAATAATTTGCGTCATTTTTTCAATTACTTGTACAGGATAATTACCTACTGATGTTTCTCCTGATAACATAACGGCATCTGCTCCATCCATTACTGAATTGGCAACATCATTTACCTCTGCACGAGTAGGAGTAAGACTTGTAATCATCGTTTCCATCATTTGAGTTGCTACAATTACAGGTATACGAGCTAATTTGGCACGATTAATTAATTTTTTTGAATTAATGGCACTTCATGTGCTGGCATTTCTACTCCTAAATCGCCACGTGCTACCATAAAACCATCACATTGGGCTACTAATTTATCTAAATTTTCAATAGCTTCTGGTTTTTCTATCTTAGCTATGACAGGAATTTTATGATCAGAATTTTCTTCAATCAATTCTTTTAGATCTTTAAGATCCTCTGGTGTTCGTACAAAGGATAACGCAATCCAGTCTACTTTATTTTCAATTGCAAATAAGGCATCTCGGATGTCTTTTTCGGTAAGAGCGGGTAATGATACTTTTGTATTGGGTAAATTAACTCCTTTTTTAGATTTTAATGGCCCTCCTTGGATTACTTTACAAACAACTCGACTCGTTTCAATATTACTTGATACTGCTTCAAAAATTAGTTTTCCATCATCTAATAAAATACGTTCTCCTCGGATTTACATCTTGGGGAAATGCCTTATAGGTCATGTATATATTATCAGGAGTTCCGGTACATCTTCTACTGTTTGAAAAGTAACTAAATCGCCTTCATTTACAACCACATCCTCTTTCATTACTCCTACACGCAATTTAGGCCCTTGTAAATCCGCTAGTATGGCCGTTGTATAACCATATTCTTCATTTAATTCTCGAATAATACGTATACGTTCTGCAACATCCGTATAGTCTGCATGGG
The DNA here is from genome assembly GCF_019565505.1 of Flavobacterium davisii. Lineage (GTDB taxonomy): Bacteria > Bacteroidota > Bacteroidia > Flavobacteriales > Flavobacteriaceae > Flavobacterium > Flavobacterium davisii. Next base: position 2,111,166 of record NZ_CP067378.1, on the reverse strand, counting down.
AAAAATTGATACGAAATACATCAGCACCAGCATCCATCATTTTTTTAATCATTTCTTTAGAACTACAGGCTGGACCTAGAGTTGCTACTATCTTTGTTTTTTTGTGTGTACGCATTCTTAAAATATCAAATTATTTTTAGATTTAATTTCATTTGGATTTACTTCATAAACAGCAGAAATCAAATCAATTTTATTCAACTTATAAATTATTTCTTTTATTTCTATTTGTTCATCATGTTCTATTTTTAATACAAAATCAACTTTTTTTAAATCTGTTACCAAATTTACCCGGGTTATAATGCTATTTTCTTGAAATAATGAATTTCCTATAACAGAAGATGGTAGTTCTATTTCTTGTTTATTTTGTATTAGATCCCAAATCATCATTGCCTCATCATCTTCATAAGTAAATCTAGAAAAAGTAGCCAATTGTTTATTGATTTCGACAGGAATCTCGTTTTCATTTTTGGAAAGTAAAATTCCTAAATTTTGATTGATCTTATAAGCCAATCTATAATCTTCTAAACTAGTATGAATAGCAAGTAGGTCATAATCTACTTGATCAAAATCCCCAAGATGAATTTGATGTTTAAGTTTGGTCATACTATTCAACATTAAAACAAAGGTAAATCTTTTTTAAAAAAGCATTCCTATTTATTTTTAAAAAAATCGTACAAAAACAATACTGAATAGAATCTATTTTGTTTTTTTATTAAAAGAACTCAATAAGATTGAAGTAGTTTAAACTTTTCAATTGGCTGCAAGATGGTCTTTCTGCTCGATATTTCACCTATTATTTACTCTGTACCGAACTGTGCTGTACAAAAGCTAGATGTGGAACAGCAATTCCTGTTTTTTGCTTCAATCAAAAAAATTCAAACCACTTCATTGTAAATAAGACTATTTTCAAAACGCATTTTACGCTCCGCTATCAAATATTAAGTATTATAAATTACAACATAACAAAAACGTCTAAAAGCAATCATTTCATGCCTAGTTTATTTCTAACGGACAACAGAAACCCCGAAAACTTTGCTCGAACAACTAAAATAAGCTATATTATAAAAGTATGTGATTTACTTTGCTTATTCACTTCGTTTGAGCCTCCATTTGTTTGAAACAACAAGATTGCGATCTTTTTGTCCCTATAATAAAGTATTATCTATTTTAAACAGTCCTAAATGATAGAGTAAAACAACCTTTAACTTTATAGAACATACTAAATTTACGTTATTTTTTGTTAACTAGATTAGCTTACGATCTCTTTTAAGATAAGTTTGTGTTTTTTAACGTTTTTTTTGCAGTAGAATTATATAATTTCTAGTGCTTCTTCAATCGTATCATATATCTTTTTTAACTGCTGATTTGTTATGATATAAGGCGGTAATATATACACTATATTCCCTACAGGTCGGAGTATAACTCCTTTATCTATAAAAAAGTTATATAGTGTATTACGAATAGATCCATAATAGGTAACTTCTTGATCTGTTACAATTTCTAAAGCAAAAATTACCCCCATTACTCGGGTAGTTTTAACTTTTGGATGTGAATTAATTTTTTTTTGAAATATTAAATGATTTTGATAAATTCTATCAATATTTGTTTGTGTTTCACTCCTTTGTAGTAATTCAATACTCGCTATAGCTGCGGCACAACCTGTTGGATTGGCTGTAAATGTATGCCCATGAAAAAGGCATGATTAACGGATTCATTTTTGAATCCATTAAAAATGGTTTCTGTAAAAGACGTGATAGCCATTGGAATTGTTCCTCCTGTTAATGCTTTGGATAAGCACATCATATCAGGATTTTCTTTTAAATAATTACAGGCAAAAAGTTTACCTGTTTTACCAAATCCTGTCATAACTTCATCCGCTATAGTAAAAACTGAGTTGTGCTGGCAAATTGTAATTAATTCATCTAAAATAACAGGATCATACATTATCATTCCTGCTGCGCCTAACACCAGCGGTTCAAAAATAAATGCTGCTACTTGATTGTCTACTAATGCTTGTTGAAGGGCTTTTTTTGTTTCTTCTTCTTTTCCCTTTATAGGAACAGGAATTCGAATAACTCTGATTAATGAATCTTGAAAAGCTTCTGTAAACAAACCTATTCCACTTACTGCCATAGCACCAAAGGTGTCGCCATGAAAAGCCTCTTCAAAAGCTATAATGGTATCTTTTTTAATTCCTTTATTAAAAAAATATTGAAATGAAGCTTTTATAGCTACCTCAACGGCTGTTGATCCATTATCTGAATAAAAAAACTTTTTTTGATTAGATGGTAATATTTTTACTAATTTTTCTGCTAATTGTACAGCTTTGTCGTGTGTGAAACCACCAAATAAGACATGCTCTAAAGTGGTTAATTGATCATAAATGGCTTTTGCTATAAATTCATTTGAATGTCCAAAAGGATTTACCCACCAAGAAGCAATAGCGTCTATATATTCTTTATTTTTTTCATCCCATAGCAAGGCGTCTTTTCCTTTTACTATGGCGGGTAATATCCCTATGGTTTGATGTTGTGTATAAGGATGCCAATTATACAGTTGATCTTTTTCGGATAGAGTCATAAAATAGTTTTGTTTAACGAGGTAAAACGTGATATGTTGGAAGACTTAAATTTTCAACAAATTTTCTCTAAATTTATCTGCATAGTACGAAATTACATTTTCATCAAAATAAGGTTCATTATCTATGCGCCCGATCATTTGTATTCCTGTTTTATCTAGTATAATTGTTTCTGTTGAAGGATTTTGATCACCTGAAAAGATAATTCCTGCAACTTTTATATTTCTATTTTTAAGTAACTCTAAAGTCATTAAAGTATGATTAATACTTCCTAAATAATGTCTAGAAACGACCACTACTTTATAATCTGGTTGAATCAAATCTATAACACAATCCGTTTCATTTAATGGTACTAAAACCCCACCTGCCCCTTCAATTACTAAATGATTGTTTGTGGTAGGTTCTATAATTTTTTTTAAATCTATGGTAATATTATCAATTGTTGCTGCAAGATGTGGACTTGCTGGCGTATTTAACGCGTAAGCATTGGGGTGAATTTCTAGATTGGTATTTGCTACTCTTGCCTTTATTTTATGGCTGTCGGAATTATCTAAATCACCTGCTTGAATGGGTTTCCAGTAATCCGCTTTTAAAGCTTGTGTAATAATAGCTGATGCAACTGTTTTTCCTACATCTGTTCCTATTCCTGTGACAAAAATTTTCATTTTATAAGAATCTAATTTCTTACAAAAATAGAAAAAACGCCTCTTTTTATTGCCCTTTATTTTTATTCTTTGACAATTTGATTTTTGAAAACATATTTTAAATATTTAACCCCCAATTTCGCATTAGACTCAAGGTATAATTAACGGAGTAAATCTATTCCTCTTTATTTTTCTTCTAATTCAAGCACGTACTCAAATTTTAATCATCAAAATGGTTTTTTAATTCTTCTTCTTTTTTTTGAGGAGCACTTAAATTTATTGAAAATTTTGTTTCACAACGAAGTCTAATACGGAATCTGGGTTAAATGAAATATGTTTTTGATCTGAACTGAAGTGAATAGGCAAATTACATAGCCTTTATAATTAAGACTTCTACTGTCCTCGAAAAACTGGAAAGCTAGGTTATTTTTAGATGTCGCCTATAATTCAATTGATAAGTACGTATTATGAAAATATATGGCGATTAAAAAAACTGTCCAGAAAGACGACTCGTTTTTTACTTCATTTCTATTTTTACTCCATTAAATTAAAGATTCAGGAAGTAAAAGGGTCTAATAACAGATTATATTAATTATCTTATGTTTTTAGGTTATTGAAGAAGTAAACTTAACGTTAGTTGGTTACTTTTTGGACAGTTTTAAAAAACGAATATTTTATACTAAAAAGCTTTATTAAAATCCATAGTTAAAGCCTAAACCAAACACTTGTCTAATTTGAAAAGCTCCTACTGCATTGTCATCATAAATCGCTTGAAAGGCTAGGTTTGTAGATATATATTTATTAATCTTCATTGCTAAATTTGCTTGGTAATCAATATCTATATTTCTTGGTTTATCTAAGTAATTAGAATATAAGTTTAAAATATTTTCCCAAGTAACATTTTCCATTAATTTAAACTTATAATATCCTTGTAAACCAGCACCAAATTCAAAACGAGTTGTTTTTCCTTGTTCAACACCGAAAGAACTACCATTTTCAGTAAAATGAGAATGTACTACTACTAAACGAGCCGTTGCCGGAGCTATATTAAATTTAAAATTTTCATGTTTTTTCCACATCATACCAGGTCCCATTTGTAAATAAGCTGGAGAGAAAAAATGAGATATTCTACTTCCGTTGGTATCAAAACCGGAATCCATTTGTGTTTTAAAATCTAAGAAAGCAGAATAAAACCAATAGCCTTCTGCTCTTTTTCCTAATACAGAATTATAGAGTAATCGGTCATCTGACTTTCGAATATTAGCCTCTTTTATTTTAGTTAATCCGTAAGCAACTATAACTTTATTATCCCAGATTAGATCTTTTGATTTATAATTAAAATCGTAATTAATGTTTATATTACCTGCAATACTAGAGGTACCTCCCGCAAGCCATTTGTCATTAAATGCTGATTGGTTAAATAAGAAATTGAAATTACCTCCTTTTTTCCAGCCTACGTTAGTTGTGTCTTGCGCTTTTTTTTCAGTTTCAGAAGTTCTTTTTATTAATTCGCCCTCTGTTGTTTGTGCATTGAAGAAAGTTTGACAAAGTAAAAATGTCAAACATAAAAGTGATTTTTTCATAATGTGAATTTTTATTTAGTTCTCTTAAAAATTGGAACCGCAGAGCAAGCTTCACCAAACATTATACTTTTTGCAACTTTTTGCAATTGTGTAATTGCCATGATGTATGCTTCTTTGGGAACAGGTTTTTTTGAACAACCTTTCAAAATTACTGGTTTATCAATATATTTACTGAAATCAATTCGTAGAATTTCTTCTATATATAAGTTTACATCAATTTCTTCTTTATTTCCTAAAATAGTTTTTTTGGCGTATTTAGCTAAATATGAAGCTACTAATATAGGAGCCCAAGTAGGCAAAATAGCATCTGAACTACAATAAATGGCACAATAATGATCTTGATATTCTGACCAATTATGATTTTTTAAAGCTTCTCTAAAATCTTTTTCTCTTAACAAAAAGCCTTCTGTTAACCATTGACTGATATCAATGGCTGTTCTTATTCCTGTTGGATAATAATCCTCAAGATCAAATATTTCTAAGGAACTATTTGCTACTTTGTTTAATATTTCTTCCATATTTAGGTTAAAATATTCGTTTTCAATCTTAATAAAACGGTTTATTTTGAACTGAAAATGAAATTCTTAATTAAAGCATTCCTAATTCTAATTTTGCTTCTTCACTCATTAAATCTTTGCTCCAAGGTGGATCAAACGTTATTTCTACTTCGCATGATTTAACGGCTTCTAATTTTTCAATTTTTTCTTTTACTTCATTAGGAAGTGTTTCTGCTACGGGGCAGTTTGGAGATGTTAGTGTCATTAGAATTTTTACATCCATGTCCTCATTTACAAAAACATCATAGATTAAACCTAATTCATAAATATCTACTGGAATTTCAGGATCATAAATTCGTTTTAAAACTTTTACTACTTCTTCTCCTAAATTAATGTTGTCGTTGAATTCTTCCATATTTTTTTGAACCTTGTAAGGTATTTAAGTTTTTGTGATTAACATTTTTTTGATAATCTAGGTTTACCTTTTTTATAATTTTATAAATACTCTTTTTTCTAAACTAAATCTTTTTGATATTTATTAAAGATTTATGTGTTTTTAAAAAACTATTTTTTACTCAAAAATGCTAAGGCGTACATTTTTATTTGTTTAATCATAGATACTAATCCATTAGCTCTTGTAGGAGATAAATGTTCCTTTAGTCCTATTTCATCTATAAAATCTGTTTTGGCATCTAAAATAGCTTGTGCGGATTGATTAGAAAATGTTCTAATTAATATCCCAATAATTCCTTTTGTTAGAATAGCGTCACTATCAGCTGTAAAAACAATATTTCCTTCTTTTTCTTCAGCATATACCCAAACTTTAGATTGACAGCCTTTTATGACGTTTTCCTCTGTTTTGTACTGCTCTTCAATTAGAGGTAATGATTTTCCTAATTCGATTATATATTCGTAGCGTTGCATCCAATCATCAAACATTGAAAACTCATCTACAATTTCATTTTGAATTTCTTCTATAGTCATTCTTAATAGAATTTATTTCTGTTAATTATTGTTCTTTTTATAAGAAAGTAATTTGGATACAAATTTTTCAATTTCTACAGGTGGATATCCGTGATCAAACCCTGTTGATTGGTATTCTTGACCATTTTTTGTTATCTTCATATCTGCATGTGCTGCTCCATCATGGTGGCGTAATTCTGTAGGTGCTTTTAATTTTTCTAATGTTGCTAAATCAATTTGTTTTAGTAACGTTTGTAATTCGTCTATTTGGTTAGATGTTAATTTTATTGGTTTAAAACTATCTGTATCACGATTTTCGGTATAAGCCAAAGCGTTTTGAGTTAGTTTAATTCTTAAATAATAGCCCCTTGTATTGGCTGTATATTCAACGAGTGTTCCGTTATCTTGTTTCTCTTTTATTAGGTCTTCAGCTGATTTTGATTCCATCTCTTTCTGTTTTTCATTTTTTACAAGAGTTGATTCTGTTTGGGCTAAGGTTGTTTTTTTTGCATTTACAAGAAACTAATAAAACGAAAACCGAAAATAAAGTGAGTGCTATTTTTTTCATCTGTATGATTTTTTTAAGATAACATAATTTTTGCTTTTTTAACAGCTTCTATAAAGGTATCTATTTCTTCTTTTGTATTATAAAAGGAAAAACTTGCTCTTACCGTGCCTCGGAATTTGAAAGAAATTCATGATTGGTTGTGTGCAATGATGACCTGTACGAACAGCTATACCTAACTTATCTATAATTGTGCCAATATCGTATGGATGAATGCCTTGGATATTAAAGGAAATAACTGAGGTTTTATTTTCTGAGGTACCAAATATTTTTAATCCTTCTATTTCTAATAATTTTTCAGTAGCATAGGATAGCAGCTCTTTTTCTTGTTTTTGAATATTTTCAAAACCTATTTTGTTTAAATAATCAATAGCTGTACCTAAAACAATTCCATCGGCTATGTTAGGCGTACCTGCTTCAAATTTATGTGGTAATCCTGCATAAGTAGTTTTTTCAAACGTTACTTCTTTTATCATTTCACCTCCTCCCATATAAGGAGGTAATTTGTTTAACCATTCTTCTTTGCCATATAATATACCAACCCCTGTTGGGCCACAAATTTTATGTCCTGAAAACACATAAAAATCACAATCTAAAGCTTGAACATCTGGTTTTAGATGTGGAGTGGCTTGTGCTCCATCAATTAAAACGGCTGCCCCTACTTGATGTGCTTTTTTTATAATGTATTCAATAGGATTTATTGTTCCTAGTGCATTTGAAATATGATTGAGTGAAACAATTTTTGTTTGATCAGAAAGTAATTTATCAAATTCCGAAAGGATTAACTCTCCTTTTTCATTCATTGGGATAACAACTAATTTAGCACCAGTACGTTCACACAACATTTGCCAAGGCACAATATTACTATGGTGTTCTAATGCCGAAACCATTATTTCATCCCCTGTACTTAACAATGTTGTAAAACCATTTGCTACTAAGTTAATTCCTTGTGTAGTTCCTGATGTAAAAATAACCTCATAATTATGTTTTGCATTAATATGTAATTGTATTTTGTTTCGAGATTCTTCGTAGGCATCTGTTGCTAATTGGCTCAATGTGTGTACACCACGATGAATATTTGCATTGATTTCATTGTAGTACTTAGAAATAGCATCTATGACTACCCTTGGTTTTTGAGCGGTAGCTCCGTTGTCGAAATATATTAAGGATTTTCCATTTACTTTTTGGTTTAAAATAGGAAAATCTTCTCTAACTTTTTGGATATCAAACATATTATTTAGAAAAATTCTAAATGCAAAATTAGTTAATTAGTTAGGATTTTTTATTAAAGTTTTCAAAAACTTTCACCGCTCCCTCCTCCGCTAAAATCCCCTCCTCCAAATTCAATAGGTGATTTTTGTATTATGGCTGTACTTGCATTAACATGGGTATTAATTAAAATCGCTTTTATTAAATCAAAAGTCATAGGATTTAGGCTTTTATCTTCTTTGAAAGTTATTCCCTTCGTATTGTTTTTAATTTTCTGAATCGAAAAATAAACTATTATAAATAAGATTATTCCAGTAAGTAATAATACGTATTCTGTTGGTAAGAAATAATAATATCGAATTGTTTCAAAACTTAATCCTAAACTTAGCAACCCTATACAAAAAAAAATTCTGTCTCTTATTTTTAATCCATAAAAAATATAAAAAATGGGAATAAAAAAGGTTGCAATATAAAACAATGTCGCCAAAGGCATTTCTTCGGTATTAGAAAGTTTGTTTTTGACTAAAATATTAGATAATTCTTTGACTAAAAAATAGTTGAGTGATGCGTATGCTAATAACACACTAAATATTTTTGCTGTAAAAATTACATTTTTATAGATAAAATATTTTATATGCTGTTCTATTTTGAATAGTAAAAGGTAAATTACTAATGCCAGTATAAAAAATAATATGGGAAATAAAAAGAAAGGTATTATTTTCTTTTCAATGACTAAATAACCCATATAACTGGTAAAGCTTATTAAAGAAATAAAAACAGAGGGAGTATGTACATAACGAATGGTTGATATAAGTGAGGTTAAAATAATGGTTATAAAAACAAGATTTATGCTTTCAGTAAATAGGGCTATAGAAGTCCCAAAAAAAAGAGGGATGGATAATATAAACGAATCATCTAAACCGTAAGAAAAATATTTTTTATTACGTAAAATTTCTGAGATAAAAACACCTAAAATTCCTAAAATAAATAAATAAGAACCGTATATTTTAAAGTTATCTCCAAAATATAAAAATAAAGTATAGGTACTTAATATGATCGATATTAAAAAATTTCCTAATAAGAAAAATCCGATTCTAACTAAAATATTAGAGTTGGTTTTAGTTGTAATTATTTCTTTTTTTATTTTTTCATATTGATTTTGATCTATAATTTCTAGTTTAATCAATTTTTGTGTTTCTTCTAAAAGAAAATGATTTTGAATTGTATTAAAATTACTGGCTAGCATATATTTTCTTTTTAAAATCTCGAATTTGTTTAATAAAAAAGATTATTGAGCCCACTACATAAAATGGCATTACTGAAGTTAGAAATTCTGTAATTATATGTAAATCATATTCATATATTACTTTGAAAAATATTATATTAAGTCCTATATAACTATAAAACAGAGTAAATATATAGCCTGAAATTGTGATATACTGTAAACTTTTTATATAAAAATAGTACGTAACAAGCCCTAGAATGAGGCTATATAAGATCCAATTTTTTTCTTGTACTATTCCTATTAAGCAAGTCAAAAAGAGTAAATGCAACGCAAATGTTAGTATAACTAAACTGAAATGAAGCTTTAATTTGTTTTTTTCTGAATAATATTGCCAGATTATTAAAAGGGTTCCAAATACTAATCCTGAAAGAAGTAAATGTTTATCATTTAAAAAATTGTATTCTAATATGTTTTGAATTTTTAAAGTTAAACCTACAAAACTTCCTAATGCAGTAATACTTATTATAAGGGCTTTCTTATTATCAAAATAATAGGCTATTCCTAAGGATATTATCCCGCAAATTAAGGTTGTTATGCTATAATCATTCTCTTTTATATGAAAATTATACTGAAAATAGCTTATCAAGGTACAAATTAAAATGGTTGTAAAAAGTACTAAATAATCATATAAAGGATTTTCATAAAAAACTTCTTCTTTTGAAAATCCTTTTGATTTTGTATAACTAAAATAGCAGCTAATAGTTGTAATAATACCTAACAATAGCAATAAAAGGATATGTCCTATGGTATCTATATTTTTATAAATAATGATTCCTATTCCACTTGTAAAAAACAAAATAGACAAATAGATTAAAAACAACAACTCGTTTCTAATAGAGAAGACAACTAATTTAGAATATTCTTTTATTGCCTTATATTGCGCTTCTTTAATAAATTTCTTCGTAAAAAGTAAATCAAAGATTGTAGTCATAAAAATTTATTTTGGAGTGGCTTAACTTTTTTGATTGAAGCGAAAAATTGAGATTTTGTTCCAGATTTTATTTTTTTACATGGCATAGCAGGACTACAAAAGTAAAATATGAGCATAGAAAAATCTTTTTGGAGTCAACTGAAAAACTGTAAATCACTTTCTTTATCAAATATAAAAGATAATGGAGATATTTTTTATAATTTTAAAAAACTTTATCTTGCACTTAGTAAATGTTTTTTAAGAAATACCTATTGTAAAAAACAACTCTATCAAAAGAGATAAAATGTGTATTGTATCTTCCTTAATTTAAAATTTATATAAAATGAAAAAGATATTTGGGGTTATTGTCCTTCTTTTTATAGGAGCCACTGGGGTTTTGATATTTCAAAATTATCCGAAACTTGATTTAATTTCTGGATTTTCAGCAAAAAGTGTGGCTTCTGCTCATTTTTTAGACAATCGTTCTCTTTCTGTTATTGAAAAAACAGACAATGATATTAATTTAATTGATTTAGCTAAAAATGAAATCAGTGATGAAGGAAAATTTGCGGAAGCTTCTGTATATGGATTAAAGAAACGAAAAGCAGTATATCGTGAGGGCTTAGGTAGTGTATTAGTAAATGATGATTACGATCCTAAAAAACCTTATTTAGTTCCTAAAAGGAATTTTATTCTTGATACTAAAATTCCTTTTCCTTATGGCAATGGAGAACCTTTAAAACCTAATTTTCTAAACATTGATTATAACCGATTAAATAAAGCTATTTTTCAAGCATTTGAACCAAATAAAAAAGGAAAAAGATCTTCTCGTGCTATAATTGTAGTTTATAAAGATCATATTATTGCCGAAAAATATGCTCCTAATTTTACAAAAGATTCCAGATTACTGGGGTGGTCTATGACTAAAAGTATTACTGGAACATTTTTTGGTATTCTTCAAAAACAAGGTAAATTAAATATTAATCAGCGAGCTCCTATTTCTGAATGGAAAAATGATGCACGCAAAAACATCACTATTCACAATTTATTACAAATGAATTCTGGTTTAGAATGGGATGAAAATTATGATGAAATATCAGATGCTACTAAAATGCTTTTCCAAGAAAGCGATATGACAAAATCTCAAATAAAAAAACCGTTAGTTAACAAACCGAATACTAGCTGGAATTATTCTTCGGGTACTACAAATTTACTTTCAGGAATTATCCGCAATCAATTTAAGACACATCAAGAGTACTTAGACTTTTGGTATACTGCTTTGATTGATAAAATCGGAATGCACTCGATGGTGGTTGAAACTGATTTAGCAGGTTATTATATAGGGTCTTCCTATGCTTGGGCCAATGCTCGTGATTGGGCTAAATTTGGTTTATTGTATTTACACAAAGGCAATTGGAATGGAGAACAATTATTTGATCCTAGTTGGTCTAATTATGTTGCTACTCCTACTCCTACTTCTAAAGGAGAATATGGTGCTCAGTTTTGGTTAAATAGGTCTGGAATATTACCTGATTGTCCCAAAAATATGTATTATGCTGATGGATTTCAAGGACAGCGCGTATTTATTATACCTTCTCACGATATGGTAATTGTACGTCTAGGTTATGGTCATATTGATTTAAATGCCTTGGTAAAGGAAGTATTAGCTAGTGTAAAATAATTAATATTTTAAAAGGATGTCTTTTTTCATATAAGATAAGCTGCAAGATTGCAGGTAGACACTTAATTTTAAAACAATTTTCAAGGTAGTTATCAAATAATCAAAGAAAAGTAGCGTTATACTCTCATTTTTGGATTTATTACTTCTTAAACCTAAATTCTGCATTAGAACTCAAAGGGAATAGACTTCGTCAATTCCCCTTTATTTTATTCAAGTCCAAGAATGTACTCGAATTATAATGATCAAAATAGTTCATTATTTCTTTTTTAAAATTTTCTGTGAGCACTTGAATTTATTGAAAAATTTTGTTTCACAACGAAGTCTAATGCGTAATCTGGATTAAAATAGCCTTTTATAAAAAGTATTTATGAAATAACTAATCCCGTTTTTAGAACAGAAGTCTTAAAAACGGGATTTTAAATTCAGACGTAGGAATTTTAAAATTTAATTTTGGTCTATTTTTTTGAATATGTTTTTAAATTTTATGCTGATAAACATAATTCTTAAGAGAGTATCTTTACTTTTTTATTTCTTTTACGGTACTTCTATCAAGCCAGCCTTCTTTTAAATCTGCTATTTGAATTTTATAAAAATTATCTAGAGTTTCAATAATTTTTACTTTTGTGCCTGCGTGTAAAGTAAAAACATTAGTAGCCGTGGCGTTTGGTTCACTCTTTACATTTATTATATCAGCAAAAACAATAGCTGGATTTTCTTTTTGATAACGATTTTGCTCGTAAAAGCCAGCTGAAAGGCTTAATAAAACCATGAATAGACCACATACGATTCCGGTAAAGAAAATTCGTTTTAAATTGGTGCTATAGGAATAATAATAAATCACAAAAGAAAGTAATGTGAAAATGGCTAAAAAAATAGTTATCCAAGCCCAAGTATCATAGCAAAATATTGAGGTGAAATCTGCTATAATTTTTGAAAAACCAACTTGTGGTATTTCTTGAATATCATCAATTGCCATTTTTTGGGCAAATGTTAAATTGTTTTGTATTTCTGTATCATTAGGATTTAATAACAGTGCTTTCTCAAAGTTAAAAACAGCTGGTGCAACTCTATTTAGTTTATAATAGCAATTGCCTAAATTAAAGTATAGTTCTGCTGACTCTTGTCCTTGAGCTAGTATATTTTCATAGGCTTGAATTGCTTCTTGATACTTTCCTTTTTGATATAGATCATTTCCTTTTTCAAACGCATTATTTGCCCAAACAAATTGAGAAAGAAACAATAATATGTATAATATTTTTTTCATTTTATTTAACCGCTAAGAACAAAAAGTACTATACGTGGCTATTTGTTCATCATTTAAATTTCTTTTTACTCTCTTAATACTTAAACTATCTGCTTTTCTAAATTGGAAATAATACTTACCGCTAGATTATAATCATTTTGAATACTTGTACTAGTTGAAGGTGCATATCGAGCAAATTCACAACTTTCTACTAGCGCTATAAATTGGGCTACAGTATCTTCGTTTGCTTTTTTCTGAAGTAATAATTCACAAATTTTATCTTTGCTCATATCTGATGTTTCTATATATAATTTTGCTTTCAGAAAGTTATGTAATGCCCGTTCTAATGCAATATAAAATGGTTCTTTATTGGCTAATTGTTTCTGAGCTTCTGACAAATATTTTTTTGCTAATTTATTGGATAGCTTGATTTTGTTTCCTGTAACATCCGCATCTCGTTCTTCTTTCTTACGACGTAAAACTATAATAAGTGGAATGGCTAAAAATGGGATTATTAGTAAGATATAAAACAAACCTGATCCTAAAAAATCTGAGGTAGCTTGTGATTGTAAATGGGTTTTTGTTTTTATAAATCCAAAGGTAGAAGCAGCTGTTACTTTAGATTTGTTTGAACTTATTGTATTGCCAGCTAAGTTATTTCCTTTTTCTACAAATAGGGTAATTTCTTTAGAAGTAACTGACTTGTAACTTTTTGAAGTTAAATCAAAATAAGTAAAAGTCATAGGTTTAATTAAATATTTCCCTTCGCTTTGTGGTATAATTGTATAGGTATCTTGGATATTTCCTGTCATACCCGAAAGTGCTGTTTGTACGCTTTCTTGATGTTGTGGATCGTACATTTCTAATGAAGAAGGAACAATAGGTTTGGGTAATGTGAAGAGTTTTAAATTTCCTTTTCCAGAAACTGTTATTTTTAAATCAATAGACTCTCCTGCTTTTACACTGGTTTTAGATGGATTTACTTTAAAGTCAAAATTACCTACTGCTCCTGTAAAATCAGTTGGTTTTCCTGCTTCAGGAAGCGCTTTAACTATAATATTTTTTGCTCCTGCCGAAACTTTTTTATGTCCCATAGTCATAATAGGACGTCCAAAAAAATCAACATCGCCAGAAGGTACCTCAACTTCTACATCTAAAGTTAGAGGTTCTATAACTAATTTACCTGTTTTTTGAGGATACAGTACTGTTTTACGCAATATGGCATAACGATACATCTCTCCTTTAAATTTTCCTTCTTCTACTTGTAATTGTTTTATATCAATATTTTGGCTCCAAAAATTATTATATTTAGGATTTTGTGTTTCTTGCCATCCGCCGACACCTGAACGATGACTTACATAAATTTTATAAACTACAGTAATAGGTTCGTTCAAATACGGATTATTATTAGATATTTCAGCAACTAAATGTACTCCTTCCTTACCCATAGCTGATGAAGGAGGTGCTTGCTGACGCTGTTGTTGATAATATGGACTCCCTCCTCCGTATGGATCGTATGGATCGTGTTCTTCTTGAACGGCGTTACCAATGGTTATCTTAACGGCATTAGATCTATAAACCTGACCGTTTATTTCAATGGAAGCTCCTTTAATAAGAAAAGTTCCTTTTTAGTAGGTTGAAGAAAATATGAATAGGTTTTTTCATACGATTTTCTTCCGTTAACCCACGAATAGCTAACGGATTGGTTCGGTCCTCCTATAATTCGGAAACCATCAAATGTCGGAGGATCAAAATTATCTCCATCATCATTCATTGTAAAATCAATTCGTAAACGCTCGTTTATACCCAAATTGTTCTTACTCACATTCGTTACAAACTGTACTTGAGCTGTAATTTTTACACAAAATAAAATAAGTATAAAAAATAATTTCTTCATTCTTTTTGTTTTCTTTTCTACCAATCTTTTCCTTCTTGTCTTGGAGCTCCTTTTACTTTTCGAGCATTCACTCTATCTTGTATTTTTTTCTCCTCATTATTTACCGCATCTAACAAATTTTGCATCCTATCTTTGGGTACATTATTGGGTTTAGGCTGCGGGTTATTTTGATTTTGATCTTTGTTTTGATCTTTATTATTAGGCTTGTCTTGTTTGTTTTTGTTTTTATCGTTCTGCTTTTTGTCCTTATCTTGATTGGAGTCTTGATTTGGTTTTTTATCAGGACTATCTCCTTTTTTATCCTTTTTTTATCATCATTTTTTGAAGGGGGATTTTCCTTCAATAATTTTTTTGCTAAAGCATAATTATAACGCGATTCTTCATCCGCTGGATTGTTTCTTAATGCGTTTTTATAGGCTTCAACTGCTTTATCATACGTCTTTTCTTTCATATAGGTATTCCCTAAATTATGATAAGCGTACTGTTTTTCGTTCTTTGTCTTGGCAATTTCCGTAGCTTTAATGTAAACTGTCTTAGCCTCTGATACTTGATTTTGTTTGTAAATTGCATTTCCTAAGTTATAGGCCGATACCGCTTTTTTAGGATTATTACTTTTTGAAATTCTAAAATTTGCTTCTGCTTCAATATATTGCTTCTTTTCAAATTTTGAAACACCATTTGGCAATTCAAAATCTTTTTTCTGCTGCGCAAAAATACTAACAGAAATTAATAAAACGATATGTAAAATAATTCTTTTCATTTTGTTAACCTTAATGGCTTTACTTATCTACTTGGCGCAATTATAAAAATTACGATATTTTTATAAGGATTAAAAAAATGGGATTTTTAGTTATTCTTTTTGTTTACTTTTTTCATTAAACAAATCTAATTTTTGAACCCATTTTGTTTTTGTTTCTAAAAGGAATACATCGAGTAATAACAAGAAAAATCCAAGTCCTAAAAACCATTGAAACTGCGATTGAAAATTAGCCATTTCTGTTGCTTCAAACTGTGTTTTTTGAATATTATTAAGGGATTTTCTCATAAAATCAACCACTTGTTTGGTATTGGTTCCGTTAATATAGCCTCCATTAGCGGCCTTAGCAATTGCTTCTAAAGCTTCTGGACGTAATTTAGTCGTAACGGTTTCTCCTGTTTCTTTATTTTTATGATATGATACAGCATTCCCATTTCTAATAGGAATAGGTCCTCCATTTAACGTTCCAACTCCAATTGTTATAATTTTTATTCCTTTTTTTCGTGCTTGTGCAGCTGCATCTTGGGCTTTTTCTGAATGATCCTCTCCATCAGTTACCATTACTAAAAGCTTACTAATATTGCCGCTTCCTTCAAAATATTTTTCGGTTAATTGAATTGCTTCATCAAGATTACTTCCTTGTGATGAAATCATCCCCGGATTCATACCTTGTAAAAACATTTTAGCCGCATTATAATCCGTTGTAATGGGTAATACGGGAAAAGCACTGCCTGAATAAGCTATAATTCCTATACGATCACTTCCTAAACCATTTATAACTTGTGATACTAATTGCTTACTTTTTTCTAATCGACTTGGTGCTATATCTTCACAAAGCATACTTTTTGAAATATCTATTGCAAAAACAATATCAATTCCTTCTCGTTTTACTTTTTCTACTTTTGTTCCTATTTTAGGATTTACCAAGCCTATAATTAACATTCCTAATGCTGAAAGGAATACTATAAATTTTAAGGTTGGTTTGAATGTTGATTTTTGAGGACTTAATTTTTTTATCAACTCTAAATCGCCAAATTCTTCTTGCTTTTTTCTTTTCCAAAATTGATTCCAAAGAAAAAGTCCTATTAATAAGGGTAATAGAAATAATAAATACAAATATCTTGGTTCGTCTAATTCGTACATTTTTTTTAATTTCAATTAGCAATAACAGTATTTTTTTGAATTATATAAAACTTCTAAAAATGGTTTTTCTCACTATTAATTCAATCAACAACAGTAAACTGGCCAACCAAACCCACGGTCGGTATTTTTCATCATAGTTGACAAACTTCAACTCATCTACTTTTGTTTTTTCTAACTTATTGATTTCATTATAAATATTCTCTAAACTCGAATTATTTGTTGCTCTAAAATATTTTCCTCCTGTTTTTTTTGCAATCCCTTTCATTAATTTCTCATCTATTTGTACAGGCATCATTTTAAACAAAAATCCGCCATTAGGAGCATACGCGTAGGGAAATAAAGCATTTCCGTTTGTTCCAATTCCTATGGTATAAACTTTAATTCCTAAGTCAGCTGCAATTTCGGCAGAAGTTTGAGGATCTAAAAAACCAGCGTTATTTACACCGTCTGTCATTAAAATGATTACTTTACTCTTGGCTTTACTATCTTTTAAACGATTAACAGCAGTAGCCAGTCCCATCCCGATCCCTGTTCCATCTTGTAGAACGTTGTCATATTTGATATCTTCTATAGCTTGCAATATCACTGCTTTATCGCTTGTTACGGGTGTTTTCGTATAGGATTCAGCAGCGTATACGACTACTCCTATACGATCATTTAAACGTTCTTTTACGAAATTAGATGCGACTTCTTTCAAAGCTTCCATCCGATTAGGCTTTAAATCTTTTGCTAACATACTTCCCGAAACATCAGAAGCTATGACAATATCGATACCGAAGGTACTATTGGTTTTATTACTTACATCTACTGTTCTAGGTCTTGCCATAGCCACGATTAAGGCACTTAAAGCAAGTAACCGCATAGCATAAAGCAAGGGTTTTATCTTTGTTAAAATAGATGTTGTTCCTTGAAAACCTCTTAGTGAACTTATCTTAAGTGTTGGTTTTTCTTTTTATTCATAAAGAAATACCATACGACTATTAAAGGTAATAGTAAAAATAACCAAAGAAATTCAGGATTTAAAAATGTTACATTCTTCATTACGGTGCTTTTTTAAGTTCAACGGATTGTAACATACGATTGGCAATTTTTTCTCCATTTTCGTCTCCTTCTTTAAAGGCTACCATTATTTGTTGTAATCCTCCTTCTTGACTAAATAATAATATTTGATAAATCATTTTTTCTCCATTTTTTGTCAAACTACCATATCCTTTCAGTCCTTGTAATCCTTCTTTGGTTTTAAAATCTTCTTGTTTTACTACTACATTCTCACAATCTTGGTTTTGTAAGGTTTGAATCATTCCTCCCAAAGCTTGTCCTAAATCTATATTGTTTTTTTGTTTAAATTCTGTTGAAGAAATAGCCATGTAAAAACCTTGAGTTAAACTACCATAATCAAACATTTGGGTACTTTTTACGATTCCTACTGCAACATTAGGAATAGCTTTAGACACATCATTACGTGTTAATACTTCAGGGGTTTCTATTATAATTCCCGGATTTCCGTATTCTGATTTTATCCAATCTGTATGGACTAATTCTTTAGTTGATGGCCCTGTAAAACCATTTTTAATAAAGTTTATCCCTTTTGTAATTCCAATAAATATGAATATTGATAAGACTAAGAAACTTATAATACCTACAATAGCTGTAATTTTCTTTTTACGCTCTTTTTTTATACGTATTTCTTCTTGTTCTTTTTGCCATTTTACACTGGTTTGATCTACTATTACAGGAATTGACTTATGAATATTAATAATAGTTGATTCTATTTTTTTCTATCCTCTTCTATTTCAAAATCTAATGGTTTTGATTGTGCAAATTTTACTAAGTCAGCTTGTTTTAAAACTTTTTCTAAACTTTCGACTGTTTCTCTAGAAAGTTTTAATTTTCTTTTTGAGCTGCTTGTCTTAAACTTAAAATAAGTTCTGAAGTGGTACTTTCTTTGGCAGGAATTTCAATAGCTTCTTCTATATATTCACGAGCAATATCAGTCAATTCAGAATAATAGGCTTTAATTTCTCCTTTTACTAAAAGTTCTTTTTTCTCTAATATTTGCAGTAAGCTTGTTGCTTTTTCTATAGGCGTACTATATACAGGCTCAATTTCTATTGTTTTTTGATATTTTTTATATAATTTGTATCCTAAAAATCCTAAACCAACTAAAATTAATACTCCCAAAAGATATTTCCACCAATCTCCTATTGGTTTCTCAGCCTCTATAATGGGTTTAATATCATACATTTTTTGTTTTAAAGTATCTACTTTAACGTTGAATACTTCTACCTTTATACTGTCTGAAAAATGAGGTTTGTTATTAATCAAAATAGGTATTTTGGGGATAACAAACTTACCTGAATCAAATTGAACTAAACCATATTTTTTGATTAGTTCAAACTTTGATTGTTCTTTTACTGTATCTATAGGATAGGATTCTATTACTTCAAATGAACCAAAATTTTTGTTTTTTGGAAAAATAATATTGTTTTTTGTATTTGACTTAACTTTAACAGTTAAAGTAAATTGAGCTCCTACTTTATTTTGTTTTTTATCAATAGAAGTTTCGATCTTTTGTGCAAAACAAAATGATGAGAGGAGCAATAATATGTATAGTTTACCATTCATTGATTAACGATTGAAGATTAACGATTTTTGATTTCTAAATTATTTTGAGTAGATGAATATCTGCAATGGATATTGAAATCAATTCATTTGCTTCATTTTTTATTTGATTAATTTTTGAATCATTTGGATGTGTATTACCTTTTTTATAGCTTTTAAACGATTAAGCGTTTTTTTTTAGGTGGTTGAAATAATTTTAATTGCACGAAAAAGCGGTCTTATTATTTCAATATTTTGTATTTCAAGATAGTTTAGTCTTGGCAATATTAGGATAACAAATAATCTGACCTAAAAAGTAATTTTCTTTAAAATTACTTTGACCTTTTCTTTAAGAAAAATTAGGGCTAATAGTAAATTTATTGATCCCTTTTCCAATTCATTGTTCTCCATTCTTGCCTCTCTATCTTGACTTAAAATAACCTAATAATTTTGTTACATAACTTTCATCTACTCTTGTGTGTACTGTACCCGCACCACATTTTGAAAAAATGTCTTTAAAATAGTTTACTTTTTCTTGGTAATATTTTTCATATTGCAAACGAACGTTTTTAGAACCTGTATTTATCCATTGTGTTTCTTCTGTTTCGGCATCTTTCATGGCTACTAAACCGATATTGGGCATTTTTTCTTCGCGAATATCAAATACTCTTACGCCTGTTATATCATGTTTTTTACTTGCAATTTTTAATATTTTTTCATAGCTATCCTCTGTAATAAAATCGGATATCATAAATACAATGGCTTTTTTCTTTTGTGTGGCTGAAAGAAACTCTAGAGCATTTCCTATATGGGTTTGTTTGCTTTTAGGTTCAAACTCAATTAACTCTCTAATGATACGCAATACATGCGATTTCCCTTTTTCGGAGGGATATATAATTCTATTTGATCTGAAAATAAGATTACTCCTATTTTATCATTATTTTGAGTTGCTGAAAAAGCTAAAGTCGCTGCTATTTCAGTTACCATTTCGCTTTTTAACTGATTTTTAGTGCCAAAATTTTCTGAACCTGATATATCTACCATTAGCATCATGGTAAGTTCTCGTTCTTCTTCAAAAACTTTTACATAGGGTTCTTTATATCGTGCTGTTACATTCCAATCAATTGCACGTACATCATCTCCGTACTGATACTGACGTACTTCTGAAAAAGTCATTCCTCGTCCTTTAAAGGATGTATGATATTCTCCCGAGAAGATATGATCACTAAGTCTTCGGGTTTTAATTTCTATTTTTCGAACTTTTTTGAGTAAATCTTTTGTTTCCATTTTTTAAATGCATTAGACAAAAGGCAATAACATAGACTAATCACTAATGGTTTTTGCCTAATTACTTGCTATGGTACTTCAATTTCGTTTACAATTTTATTTATAATATCTACTGATGTTACATTTTCTGCTTCTGCTTCATAAGTAATACCTATACGATGGCGTAATACATCATGTACTACGGCGCGTACATCCTCTGGAATAACATAACCTCTACGTTTGATAAAAGCATAGCATTTAGCCGCTACAGCTAAGTTAATACTACCACGTGGCGAGGCACCAAAACTAATCAAAGGTTTCAGGGTTTCTAATTTGTATTTTTCTGGATAACGTGTTGCAAAGATAATGTCTAGTATATATTTTTCAATTTTTTCATCCATATATACCTCTCGAACTGCTTCTTGAGCACGAAGTATTTGTTCTATGGAAACTACAGGTTTTACTTTGTCAAACCCTCCGTTTAAATTTTGACGGATTACCATTCGTTCCTCTTCCATTTTAGGATAATCTATTACCGTTTTTAGCATAAAACGGTCAACCTGTGCCTCAGGCAGCGGATATGTTCCTTCTTGTTCTACTGGATTTTGAGTAGCTAATACTAAAAAAGGTTTGTCTAACTTAAAAGTACTATCACCAATCGTTACTTGTTTTTCTTGCATTGCTTCTAGTAAGGCTGATTGTACTTTTGCAGGAGCGCGATTAATTTCATCTGCAAGTACGAAGTTAGCAAAGACTGGTCCTTTTTTAATAGAGAAGGCATTATCTTTGATATTGTATATCATAGTACCGACTACATCTGCTGGTAATAAATCAGGCGTAAACTGAATACGACTAAAACTACCATAAACAGCTTGTGATAAAGTATTTATTGCTAAAGTTTTTGCTAATCCCGGTACTCCTTCAAGCAGAATATGTCCTTGTCCTAAAAGTCCTATTAACAAACGTTCTACCATGTGTTTTTGTCCAACGATGACTTTATTCATCTCCATCGTTAATAGATCTATAAAAGCACTTTCTCTCTCTATTTTTTCATTAATTGCTCTAATATCTAAAGTAGTGGTATTCTCTTCCATCTATTGTAATTTTAAAGTCGTGAAATTAACATCTTATTTAATACGATGCAAATTGAAAATTTAATTGATTTTAGGCTGTTAACAATCAGTTAAATATTTTACACAATCCCTTATTAAGACTGATTTTATGAAAGCTTTTTAGTATTTTTAAGTAATTTTTAGGATTTTAAAGACATGATTAATAAACGACTCCTCATAAAAAACTTATTGGCTCATAATGATGAAAACAGTTTTTATGACAAAAAAAGACAACTCAATCTTCATAATCAAGAAGGAAAGGCCAAGTTTTTAAAACATATTTGTGCTTTATCTAATTCTAATCCTAACAACAATTCTTATCTTGTTGTTGGGGTTGAAGATGAAAGCAATGAAATTGTAGGAGATGATTTTTTTGACGATAGTCGAATTCAAAATTTGGTAAATGCTTTTCTTCAAAATCCTCCAAAAATACAGTATGAAAATATTCCTTTCCCTCATTTACCAAAAGAAAAAGTGGTGGGATTAGTTACTATTAAACCCAATCATAAGGTGTCTTATTTCAAAAAGAGAATAAACACTATAGAAATAGGAAGTACCTTTAAAAGAATTGGTAGTAATACAGTACCTACACATGACAAGATAGCTTATAGTAAACAAAACACGCAAACTGTTATTAGTATTGAAAATAATTCTAGAAATAGCATTGAACACACACTAGAGGCTGTTTTAGATTTTATCAACATTAGACACAAAGACATGGAAACACAATATAAAGTTTTTAAAGAACTTTTTATTGTATGTTGGGCTGGTAACAAAAAAGTATGGAAAGGGGAAACCTTTTTTTCAAGAGTGGATATTGAGTTAATCAACGAACAAATCAAACTTTTTTATTCTGCATTAGACGAAGTTACAATTGAGTTTTCAGAAAACAATTTTATGATTACTGAATTTATACAACTAGGTCTTAATGATAAAACGAGTTATTATCCTCTTGAAAAGGTTAATATTTCTTTTTTGAAAATGGATACTATAAAATAGAAAATGAGATTCTTTTTGAACCTCCACAGTTTAACAAAAAGTTATTACATCACGTTTATAAAACAAATTTATTATTACTAGAGAAATTAAACAACAAAAACGACCTTACAAAAAGAGATTTAATCAATCTTGAAAATTTACCCCATACTTTTATGCTCTGTTATTTAAATGGTTTTGAAAGTGCAAAAGAAAAGCTCATTGATTCTAAAGCTCTTTTAAAACCTTACCACAAGGTTTATATTGCATTCAAAGAAGCTTTAAGAGTATTACGAAAGATGAAATACAATCATTGAACGTTGTTTTTATCAAAGTATATTATTTATTATTAATTTGTGATTGAAAAACATAATAAGCTCTTTTAGACGCTATTTCTTCGGCTTTCTTTTTAGATGTGGCACGAGCCTTCGCGATGACCTCTCCATTTAAATGTAATTTTACGGCAAAGTATTTTACATTTCCAGCAGCATTATCATCATACGTTTCATAATGAAAGGTCTTTTTTTCTTTCTGACACCATTCAATAAAAAGGCTTTTATAGCTGATTACCTTACCTTCTAGTCGATCAATATCTACATAAGGTTTTATTATCTTTTTTGAATAAATTGTTCACAAAAAGTAAACCCTTTATCTAGATATATTGCTCCTATAAAAGCTTCAAAAATATTTCCGTGTACATTTTCTCCAAAATGTTGCGATGAAACTTTAGTTTCTACGAATTGAATTAATTTAAAATCTTTTCCTAATTCATTTAAATGTTCACGCGAAACAATTTTAGAACGCATTTTAGTTAAATATCCTTCGTCTCCATTTGGAACTTTACTAAACAAATGAGCTGCTATAACAGATCCTAGCATTGCATCTCCTAGAAATTCAAGACGTTCATAATTTATTGGATAACCGTTTTCATCTGTTTTATTCATCGATCTATGCGTAAAAGCACGACGATAATGGTCTATATTTTCGGGTTTAAAACCTAGGATGGATGTCATTTCTTTAAAAAAACCCCGTCTTCAGGATTTTGAAGACGGTTTTTTTAAATATTCTTTTAATAATTCTCATACGATGAATTATTCTATTTTTTTAAATAAAACACAAGCGTTGTGACCACCAAAACCAAAAGTATTGCTCATTGCTACTTTAATATCACGTTTTTGTGCTTTATTTAAGGTTAAGTTTAAATTAGGATCTATATTTTCATCCACTACATTATGATTGATAGTTGGAGGAATAATTCCCTCTTTTATTGCTAAAATAGAAGCTATTGCTTCAATAGCCCCAGCGGCACCTAATAAATGCCCTGTCATGGATTTAGTTGAATTAATGTTGATATTCTTGGCATGTTCACCAAAAACAGAGCTAATTGCTTTTAATTCTGCCACATCTCCAAGAGGAGTAGAAGTACCGTGAGTATTAATATGATCTACGTCTTCTGGTCTTAATCCTGCATCATGCAATGTATTGTTCATTACTGCAATAACTCCAATACCTTCTGGGTGAGGAGCCGTTAAATGATAAGCATCTGAAGACATTCCACATCCTCCTACTTCGCAATAAATTTTAGCACCACGAGCTTTTGCATGTTCATATTCTTCTAATACTAAAGCTCCTGACCCTTCCCCTAAAACAAATCCGTCACGAGTAGCATCAAAAGGTCTAGATGCTGTTTCAGGACTTTCATTTCTTGTTGATAGTGCTTGCATTGAATTAAATCCTCCCATACCTGCAATAGTAACGGCTGCTTCAGATCCTCCTGAAACAATTACATCACACATGCCTAAACGGATGTAATTAAAAGCATCTACTAAGGCATTGGCTGATGAAGCACACGCCGAAACGGTTGTATAGTTAGGTCCCATAAAACCATTACGCATAGAAATGTGCCCGGGAGCAATGTCTGCAATCATCTTAGGTATAAAGAAAGGATTAAAACGTGGGGTTCCATCTCCTTTGGCATAACTCAGAACTTCTTCTTGAAAAGTTTCAAGTCCTCCAATTCCTGCTCCCCAAATAACGCCAACACGATATTTATTAATTTTATCCAACTCTAAACCAGAATCTTTAATAGCTTCATCACTTGCTACAATAGCGTATTGAGCAAATTTGTCCATTCTTCTAGCTTCTTTTCTATCAATAAAATCCTCTACTTTGAAGTTTTTTACTTCACAAGCAAATTTTGTTTTATGTTTTTCCGTATCATAATAGGTAATGGGAGCAGCACCGCTTTTTCCATTAACTAATCCTTCCCAATATTCTTGAAGGTTATTTCCGATAGGCGTTAAAGCGCCTAATCCGGTTACTACTACTCGCTTTAATTGCATAGTTTAGCTGGTTTTGTTTTAATATAAAAAACCCCAAAGAACTTTTAATAATAACTAAAAGAAACAATGGGTATTACAGAATATGATATGATTGTAATACAATCAATGTTTGTCCAAATCTAAAAAGATCTTTATAAAGTCAGTAAAAAAATAAGAACATCTGTAAGCTACTTACTTACAGATGTCATTATTTATTATTTTTTAGCTTCTTCGATATAAGAGATAGCTTGACCTACAGTAGCAATGTTTTCAGCTTGGTCATCTGGAATTTGAATATCAAACTCTTTTTCGAATTCCATGATTAGCTCAACAGTGTCTAATGAATCAGCTCCTAAATCGTTAGTGAAGCTTGCTTCAGAAACTACTTCGTTTTCGTCAACACCTAATTTGTCCACGATAATCGCTTTTACTCTTGATGCAATGTCTGACATAATCTTTAATTTTAAATTTTAATTAGTTGGCAAAAATAAAAAAATTATTTAATTACTCCTTTTTTGTTTCATAAATCTGATCACGAAATTATAAAATTAATTTTATAAAGGAGATGCTTTTTTGATTATTTGTCATGAATTATTCTTTTTTTGCATTTTAAATGCTTTTAAATTTCTGAAATACTAAATTTACTGCTATAACAACATGTAAAACAACTATGAAAAACATTGTACTATTTGCCTCTGGATCAGGATCTAACGCTGAAAAAATCATATTGCATTTCAAAAATAACGCTAAAATAAATGTAGCTCAAATTTATTCTAACAATATAAACGCCAAAGTTTTAGAGCGAGCTAAAAATCATGAAATTCCAACTCTAACTTTTACAAAAGAAGAATTGAATTCAGATTTTATCTTAGAAAAATTAAATGATCTAAAACCTGACTTAATTGTTTTGGCTGGCTTTTTATTAAAATTCCCCGAAAATATCATTAATGCTTATCCTAATCAAATTATCAACATACACCCTGCACTTTTACCTAAATATGGAGGCAAAGGAATGTATGGTATGAATGTACATCAGGCTGTTTTAGAAAATAAAGAAAAAGAAACAGGTATTACAATTCATTACGTAAATAAATATTATGATGAAGGTGCTATTATTGCACAATACATTACGAATATAGAGGGTTGTCAAAAGGCGGAGGAAATAGCAACAGCTGTTCACCTACTAGAACACACATACTTTCCTGTTGAAATAGAGAAACTTTTAAACTTTAACTAACAAACACACAAAATGTCACACCAAGTACATATTTATACTGATGGAGCTGCAAAAGGAAATCCAGGACTCGGAGGTTACGGAGTGGTTATGGAGCTGGTAGGAACACCTTATAAGAAGGAATTTTTTGAAGGCTTCCGATTAACTACTAATAACCGTATGGAACTATTAGCAGCAATAGTAGGCTTAGAAAAATTAAAACAAGCCAACATGAGGGTCTTAGTTATTTCGGATTCAAAATACGTAGTAGATGCTGTGGAAAAAAAATGGGTAATAGGCTGGGAAAAGACGGGGTTTAAAGGAAAGAAAAATCCTGATTTATGGCAACGTTTCTTAAAAACATATCGTCAGCATCAAGTTGATTTCAAATGGATAAAAGGTCATAATAATCATCCTCAGAATGAGCGTTGTGATCAATTGGCTGTAATGGCATCACAACAAAAAAAACTTTCAGTTGATCAATTTTATGAAGAAGAAAGTAACAAATTATTATAAATTAAAATCTTCGTTATTCTTTTTTAAATAAAAGAATCGTAAAAGAGTAAAAAAATACTACTTCTTCAATAAATATTAATTTTAACTTCTACTAAAAAACAGACTACAAATTTTTAAAATAAGCCAATACACTCATCGTTTACTCTATTCCTTTTTGATAATCACACATAGCATTCCAAAAGAAGGTCAAACATATTATTTCTAAAAACACATACAGTCCTCCTTTATCTGGATTCTAAAACATTCCGCATAATATTTTTTTAACCCAGATTACGTATTAGACATCTATTACACTTTGTTTTCTTCCAATTCAAGCACGTACTCAAATTTTATTCATCGAAATAGTTGACTATTTCATCTTCTAGGATTTTCCGTGAGCGCTTGAAGTTATTGAAAAATTTTGTTTCACAACGAAGTCTAACGCGCAATCTGGGGTTAATCTAAATTTGCATTAGACTTCATGGCAAAGATGAAAAGGCAAAGAAAATAAAAATGTACGGGAATTTTTCTTGTAGATATGGAATCCAAAAGCTGCAATTTAACGCTTGGTTTGTCCCTTCGAGCAAAGAGAGAAGTCACATTATCAATAGTATGTCATTACTTCCGTTATATAAATGATAAGATTGCAAACTTTTAAGACAAGCTAACCAAGAACAAAAAAATATACTTTTTTTAGATTTAAATAATAAATGATTTCCAGCATCAATAACAAAAAATGGAAGGTCTAAAAATAGTCACTCCCTTTTTAGCTTGTTTCTTCTCTTGGCATAGAAGAAACATCATCGCACTATAGAATTAGATTTATCTATCATTTCGCTCAATCTTTCTTATAATGAAAATGATGAGAATGCAAACTTTTTAAAATACTTTCCTTAATAAAATCTCAAACACTATTTATTTCCAAATACTTTTTTATTAAAAACTATTAATATACCTACTCCTGTAGATATAGCAATATCAGCTACATTGAAAATGGCATTGAAAAAAGTAAAGTATTTTCCCCCAAAAACAGGCAACCAAGAAGGCAGTTCTCCTTGCCAAATAGGGAAATAAAACATATCTACGACTTTCCCATACAACCAAGTCCCATAAGCCCTATTTGAAAAAGCTGTTGCTAATTGTCCTTCACTATGATCAAAAATAACACCATAAAAAACAGAGTCTAAAATATTACCGAAGGCACCTGCTAAAATTAGTGAAATAGCTATGATTAACAAATTAGAAGCTTTTTCTTTTACTGATTGCCATAACCAGTAGCCAATTCCAAAAACGGCAAAAATTCTAAAAGTTGTCAATATTAATTTACCATATATCCACGGCAATTCAACTCCCCACGCCATACCTTCATTTTCTACAAAAAGGAACTTAAACCATTTTGTTACAACAACCTCTTCATGTAACATGAAGTTTGTTTTTACATATATTTTGGATATTTGATCTATTAATAAAACTAGGAAAACTATTAAATAGGCTTTTTTAGATTCATTTTTAAACTTTTGATGGGCAAAAATAAGGAATAATGTAATACAAATTAAGGAAACTTGAATAAGATAAAAAACGCTCCTTTTTAGGAGCGTTTAGTAAATCGTTTTCGATATGTTATTTTTGCATATTTTTAGCTTCGATACTCATCGTAGCATGCGGAACTAATTTCAAACGCTCTTTTGCTATTAATTTTCCTGTTACTTTACAAATACCATACGTTTTATTTTCGATACGAATTAAGGCATTTTTTAAATCTCGTATAAATTTTTCTTGACGGGTAGCTAGTTGAGAGTTTGCTTCTTTACTCATGGTTTCGCTTCCTTCTTCAAATGCTTTGAAAGTAGGTGAAGTATCATCTGTACCATTATTCAAATCATTTAAGTAAGCACTTTTAATAAGTTCTAAGTCTACCTTGGCCTTTTCTAATTTAGTCTGGATTAACTCCTTAAATTCCGCTAAATCTGAATCCGAATATCTAATTTGTTCTTCCACCATAATTTAATGCGTTTTTGGTTAATATCTGGTTTAGTTTGTTTTCTAAAAACTTTTTTATTTTGTTATATAAATTTTTGTTTTGAGATTATCGAACTCAATTTCTGTGCCATTTTCTACATTTTCAGCAAAGATTAATTCTTCTGTTAATGTTTCGGCTTGAATATATTCTAAATTATTTGCAACAGCTCCTTTTATTTCATCTTGGTTCATCATGGTAACCTTAATTTTGTCTGTTACTTCAAAACCAGAATCTTTACGAATATTCTGGATGCGGTTTACCAATTCACGTGCAATTCCTTCTTTTCTTAACTCATCTGAAATTGAAATATCTAGCGCCACTGTTATTCCTCCTGAATTAGCTACTAACCAACCTTCAATATCTTGCGATGTAATTTCTACATCTTGGATTGTCAAGATAGTACTATTTCCTGAAATAACAACTGCTATCTCTCCTTTTCTTTCTATTTCTGCTATTTGTTCTTGCGAAAAAGCTTGTATTTCTTTAGAAATCAATCCCATATCTTTGCCAAACTTTGGTCCTAAAGCTTTAAAATTGGGTTTAATTTGTTTAACCAAAACACCTGAAGCATCATCTAAAAGCTCTATTTCTTTTACATTCACTTCGGCTTTTATCAAGTCCGCTACTGCCTCTATTTCAAGTCGTTGAACTTCATCTAGTATCGGAATCATAATTTTTTGTAACGGCTGTCTTACTTTTATCATTTCCTTTTTACGAAGTGACAAAACTAATGATGAAACCGTTTGCGCTTTCAACATTTTGCTTTCTAGCGTTTTATCTATACAACTTTCTATTGAAACTGGAAAATTTGCTAAGTGTACACTATCAAAATTTTCTTTTTGGGTTGTTGCATTTAAATCTTTATACAAACGATCCATGAAGAATGGAGCGATTGGAGCCGATAACTTAGCAACTGTTTCTAAACAGGTATAAAGTGTTTGGTAAGCTGCAATTTTATCGGTACCATAATCCCCTTTCCAGAATCTACGACGACATAAACGCACGTACCAGTTACTTAAATTTTCTTGAACAAAATCAGAAATTACACGGGCAGCTTTTGTTGGTTCATAATCTGCATACGCTTCATCTACTGATTGAATCAAAGTATTTAATTCTGATAGAATCCAACGGTCAATCTCAGGTCTTTCGTTTAATGGAATTTCTGTTTCTTTATATTTAAATCCATCAATATTAGCATATAACGCAAAGAAAGAGTAGGTATTATATAATGTACCAAAAAATTTACGTCGTACTTCGGCTACACCCTCAATATCAAATTTCAGGTTATCCCAAGGATTTGCATTTGAAATCATATACCAACGTGTAGCATCTGGTCCATATTCTGCTAATGTAGTAAATGGATCTACTGCATTACCTAAACGTTTTGACATTTTTTGTCCGTTTTTATCTAATACTAATCCGTTTGAAACTACATTTTTATAGGCTACTTTATCAAAAACCAAAGTTCCAATAGCATGAAGTGTATAGAACCATCCACGCGTTTGGTCAACACCTTCCGCGATGAAATCCGCTGGGAACGATTGATTACCATCTATCAAGTCTTTGTTTTCAAATGGATAATGCCATTGTGCATAAGGCATTGCTCCCGAATCAAACCAAACATCAATTAAATCTGTTTCACGATTCATAGGTTTTCCAGAAGCCGAAACTAAAACGATATTGTCTACTACATTTTTGTGTAAGTCTACTAAATCATAATTCGTTTCGTCCATATTACCAATCACAAATCCTTTGAATGGATTTTCGGTCATTAGACCTACTGTAATGGCTTTTTCGATTTCGTTATATAATTCTTCAACAGAACCAATACAGATTTCTTCGGTTTTATCTTCTGTTCTCCAGATTGGCAATGGAATTCCCCAATATCTTGAACGTGATAAGTTCCAATCGTTGGCATTTTTTAACCAATTTCCGAAACGTCCTTCACCTGTTGCTTTTGGCTTCCAATTGATGGTTTCATTCAAATCAAACATTCTATCTTTTACCTCAGTTACCTTAATGAACCAAGAATCTAAAGGATAGTATAAAATTGGCTTATCAGTTCTCCAACAATGAGGATAACTGTGTACGTATTTTTCAACTTTGAAAGCTTTGTTTTGCTCTTTCAATAAAATCGCGATTTCTACATCAACTGATTTTTCAGGAGCTTCACCTTCATTGTAATATTCGTTTTTAACATATTTACCGCCAAATTCTCCTAGTTGCGCTACAAATTTACCTTGTAAATCAACTAAAGGAACTGGATTACCATTCTCATCTAATATCAACATTGGTGGTACTTCTGGCGTTGCTTCTTTAGCCACTTTTGCATCATCGGCACCAAAAGTAGGCGCTGTATGTACGATACCTGTACCGTCTTCGGTAGTAACAAAATCACCCGCAATCACTCGGAATGCGTTTTCTGGTGTTTGATAAGGCAATGCCCACGGTAATAATTGTTCGTATTTGATTCCAACCAAATCAGCACCTCTTGTTTCAGCCAAGATTTGGTAAGGGATGAGCCCCCTAGCCCCCGAAGGGGGAACATGTAGAAACTTATCTTCTAAGTCTTTAAACTCTTCATTAGTTTCTACTACTTTATATTTTTTATCAAATTGCTTTGAAATCAAGTTTTTAGCCAATATAACGTTAACTGGCTCAAAAGTATATTGATTAAATGTTTTAACTAAAACATAATCGATTTTAGGACCTACCGTTAATGCTGTATTACTTGGTAACGTCCAAGGTGTCGTTGTCCAAGCTAGGAAATGAAAACCAGCCCCCTCTAACTCCCCCCAAAAGGGGAGAACCTAAACGAAACGCTTTAGCAACGTCATTTCCCCCTTCGGGGGTTAGGGGGCTCTTAAATTGGGCAACTATCGTGGTATCCGTAACATCACGATACGAACCGGGTTGGTTTACTTCATGTGATGATAAACCTGTACCTGCTTTTGGTGAATACGGCTGTATGGTATAGCCTTTATATAACAAATCTTTAGTATAGATTTGTTTTAATAACCACCAAACCGATTCCATGTATTTAGATTTATAGGTCACATACGGATCTTCCATATCTACCCAGTACCCCATTTTTTCGGTAAGGTCATTCCATACATCTGTATAACGCATCACGGTACGCTTACACGCTTCGTTGTATTCTGTTACAGAAATACTTTTACCTATGTCTTCCTTGGTAATTCCTAATTCTTTTTCAGTTCCTAATTCTACAGGAAGTCCGTGCGTATCCCAACCTGCTTTACGCTTTACTTGATATCCTTTTAGAGTTTTATAACGACAAAAAATATCTTTAATCGCACGTGCCATTACGTGATGAATACACGGTAATCCGTTTGCTGAAGGAGGCCCTTCAAAAACACATACGGGGTAGCTCCTTCACGCGAAGTTACCGATTGTTCAAAGACATTGTTTTTTTTCCAAAAATCAAGTACTTCAGAGGCCACTGTTGGCAAGTTAAGTCCTTTGTATTCGTTGAAATTCATATCGTTATATTCTATTAAAAATCAATCGGCGAATGTAATGATTTATAAATCAATGGCAAAAAAAAAAGAGATATTTAACCCAAATTCCGCTTTTAGACTCGAACGAAGTAAATTGGCAAAGCTAATCTTTTTCTTTTTCTTCCAATTTAAGTACGTACTCTCATTTTAAGCATCCAAATAGCTCCTTGTTTCTTATTTTAAAATTTTCGTGAGATTTGATTTCAAAAACGAAGTCTAATACAGAATCTGGATTTAATACAATGACCGAAATAATTATTTGTTTAAAAAATTAAAAAAAATGTATTTTTACATTCATACTTAAAGGATTCTTAAATGATAAAAAAAAGTACAGTTTTTCTTCTTTGGTTGTGCACAATCATTTGCTACGCTCAATCAAACGTTGGGATTAATACCGCAGCTCCTACTGAGACATTAGATATTAATGGTGATCTAAGAATACAAAACTTACCTGACGGAAATAATGCTAATACTTATTCAAAAACATTAGTAACGAACACTTCTACTACGACACTAATGAATGGAGGAGCCTATACCGACGGGCATGTTTTTTTAGATGTTTTATCTACCTTGGCGGTATATTATTGGAACACAACAAGTACAGCAGGTTTTGACATGATTACGCAAAATTTTACTACTATAAAATCTAATCAAGTCGTTGATGTTAATTTAGATCTTCCTTTTAGAATATCTGCTTTTGCATCAACTACTCCACTCGACACTAACGGAACTCCCTTAGTTTTTAGCGCAGATACTCGTGTTGTAAAAACTTTTATTTACCTAAATGGAGGCTCTTACACCAACAAATTAATTGCAGCAAAAACTCAATATCTTAGTGGAAGCTTCAAAGAGACTGGAATTTATGGCACTAATTTAAGTTCTCAAATTTCATTACCTACACTGGGTACATATACAATTACGGTTCGTGTAGAAACTAATTGTATAGACGGGTCTTCATTCAGGATAAACTATAATCCTACTACTGTGGGAAAAACAAATTATTTAAAACTAACTTCTGTAAATTAAGAGATATGAAAAATATCATAAAAATAGTTATTCTTTTCGTTTTTAATTTTTCAATAGCGCAAGTTGGAATTGGAACCGATACACCGACAGCAACCTTAGATATTAATGGAACGGCAAGGATTAGAACCTTAAATGACGGTTCTAACAGTGCTACTTATCCTTATTTTATCGTGGCAGATCCATTAGGGAATCTGGCAAAAGCAGACAGACCATCTAAGTTATTCACTTCTTTAGAACCTACTTTTACCTTGAATACAAATATAACGAGTGATACGCAAACTACTAATACTTTATACAGTACTACTGTAACGACAAGTGTGGCTAATCAGGTATTACAAATTAGTTGTTTAATTCCTTATCGCCTTTGCGATAATACCATTACTACCAATCCCCCTACTTATCATGCTTCTACTAGAGTTTTAACCTACGAATGTATTTTAAACACGGGAAGTGATAATACAATTGCACATGAAACTGTTTTCTTTAGTGGAGGAAATCGCTTGAAGGAAACTCATTATTGCAACCTATCAGGAAATATCACAGTTACGACACCGGTACCTATACCTTACGAATAAACTCGAAAGCGGACGCTCCAAGCGGTGCTGCTTATCGAGTTGAGCATAACATTAGTGGCACTACGGGCAGGATTTTTATTTACTCTAGCAATTAATTAAATTAATCAGGTATGATAAAACTCTTTTAAGACCTCTAAAGAGTAAGGCTTTTTGAAATTTTCTATATGTAGGGCGTAAAAATCTAAAAGAACTTCTAAAAGCCTTTGACGTTTTAAATAATCTAGTTTAAAATTAGTAATATCATCAAAATTTGAAGACATAAAAAGTTTTAAAATATGTGAGGTTTCTTCATCTATAACAGAAGAAGTAGCTTCTAAAACGAAACAACCTTCATTTAAATCAAAAAAGGGAAATCCTCATTAATTAAATCTGGATAAAAACCTAAAAATTTAGTTAATTCTATTAAAAAGTTAAGATGAAAATTAACGGCATAATCATGGGTATCTAACCATGTCATAGCGGTTTCTAAAAATAAATAAAGGGGCTCATTTTTTTCTTCTTCTTTAATTACATAATGCAAAATTTCAGATAAAAATAAAGTAATAGTACTTTTAACAACATCAAAAGGGATGCTATGATAAGGAACAGCTGTTTTAACTTCTTTAAAATACTTCAACCCTCCTTTCCCTTTATGATTAACCTCAATTTCAAGAATAGTTAAAGGCTGAAAGTACGCTATACGTTGACTATTTTTTTTATTAGAAAAAGCAGAAGGTACGAAATAAGAAACTACACCTTGACTTTGCGTAAAACATTTTACTATTAAGGATTTTTCTTGATACCGAATGGCACTTAAAACAATTGCTTTTGTCTTGGTTAGCATAAAATTACTTGCGATTTAAAAAACGTTTTTCTACCAAATGCCATGATAAATAGGCAAACAGATAAGTTATTAGTATTAATATTACACTAATCACTACGGGATTATATCTTTGAAAAAATCGAAAATGAACAAAAACTTGTATTATGGGAAAATGATATAGGTAAATACCATACGTATAATCTGCTTTGGCACTAAATTTATTTAAAAAGGAAGTGAATAAGCTAAAAACAAAACCGTAATTCCTAAAGTAAAAGGAAAGAATAAATCATTATTTAAATAATATAGTTGAATAAAAAATAAAAACCACGCTCCTACCAAAAATGCTTTTTTATTTTGAATAAAAAAATCGAAATTTAAATAAATATAAATCCCAATAGCAAAATAAGCTAATTTTCCCGGAAGTTGTTTTTCTAATAATGGTAAATGTAAAAGCTCTAACATTATATAGGAATATAAAATAGATATGAAATAAACAAAAGCTAATACTAGGGTTTCTTTTTTACTTTTTTTGATGAAATAAAACAATATGGGAAGGGTAAGATAAAAACCTTCTTCTATCTTCATAGTCCACAAAGAACCATTTACAAAAGGAAGTGGATTTGTAGCAAATACATTAGGAAGGCAGGGTTCTAGAAAATTTAAAAAAAATAGGTTCCAAAAAAAATAACGGCATGTCATCTTGTTTGTAAAATAATCCCAAAAAGAAAGGGTTGAAATACTGGAAAGAATTACAACTGAAAAAATTATTGTTATTATATATGCAGGTAAAATTCGTTTGGCTCTTTTTAGAAAATAAATTTTCAAACTAGGTGTCCTTGTTAAACTTTTACTAACCAAAAAACCACTTAAAACGAAAAAACTGCTAACAGCTAAATTGGATTTACAAAAAGACTTAGTAGATATAATGTTTTATCTTTTGTTAACTCTACTAAATGAGCTAACATAATGATGTTAGCCATTAAAAAACGGAGAAAATTAATACTGTTTTGTTTTAACATTTCTTATCGAATAATCAATAATTTTTTAACAACGGTATCTTCTCCTTCTTCATCTGAAACGAGCACAACATAAACCCCTGATGATACTTTTGTTTTAGCAAAAGATAGGGTATCCCATTCCATTGTTCCTCCTTGTGAAATACTTTCAAATACTAGATTTCCTTCTATATCTGTAATTTTAACATTACTTTTATCTTTTAATCCTGTAATTTTAACCATTCCTTTGTGTTCTGGTCTATAAGGGTTAGGGTAAATATAGGTATTTGAATAATCTTTAGTACCAGCTGTAGCTAAACTTTGATAAGAGACAGTTCCATTATTGGTAGCAAAATAAACCTTTCCTGTTGTTTGATCAATTTCTATATCATCTACTATATTACTGGGTAAAGGTGAATTTTCTTTTGTAAAATGTAATTTTGTTTGTTGTCCGTCTGGCGAAATCAGAAAAACCCCTGATTCTTCAACTGAAACCCATTTATTATTAGCTCCATCTACTTCTATATCTAAAATATTAGATTGATAAAAAAGTTCTTGAGCGGTTCCATCTTCTAATAAAATAATTTGTTTTGTATCTAACGTAGTATCTGTTAAAAATGAATTAACATTTGGTAAGTATCGTAAACCATTAAAAGTACCAATCCATAATTGATTGTTGTTGTCAAGAGCTAAAGAACGAACATCACTATCAGGCAAGCTTCCTTTTCCTTTTATATGATTTATAACTATGTTTTTATTTAATTTTTCATTAAATCCTATTACTCCTGTTTGTAATGTTCCCAACCATTTTGTCCCATTTTTATCAATTTTCATGGAGGAAAAATTATCTTCTTTGGGTTTTACCGAAATATCTTTTATTGAATAGCTTTTCCATTTATTATTTTTATCAAGAGAAAAAAGTGCATTTTCTGCTCGGCTACTTGTCATCCATAAATCGCCATTCGAATCAAAATTGGGTGTATTTAAAAGAACAACATTAGGTATTAACTCATCTTTTAACGGGCTATTTTCTTTATTATACAAATTAGTAGCTATAAAATTATCTAATTTTAGTAGTCCGCTAAAAAAAGAGCCTATAAATACTTCATTTTTATTTTTAGGATTAAATGCAATACTTGAAAGAGCTCTTGCTTCTAACAAATCTTTGTAATCGAGATTCGTCCATTTTTCATTGGAATAAATACTAATTCCAGATCTACTAGGTCCTCCACAGCAATACTGATAAGGGTTATATTGTTTGCTATATCCACCGAAAACCACCCAAAGCACATCATTGACTGCTTTTATCCTAAAAAAACGATTTTTTTCTGGACAGCTAGGAGTTAAATTAGTAATCAACTGAGGAGTATTTAAATCTATTGAATACAAACCATTGCTTTCTGTTCCTGTATAAATCTTATTATTTCTAAAAGAGGAACTGGTAAAAAATGATTTAAATTGATCTCCCCAAATTAGTTGTTTAATTGATGTTCCGTTTTCATCAAAAATATCAACGTAATTAGAAGAGGTTATAATTAATTTATCTTCATTATAATTGATATCTTTTGGATTTTGTAAAACGGATGTTATGTACGAAATGGAATTATCTTCTTTTAATTCATGTATCGCTCCTGTTTCTGATACTAAAATTTTTTTTGTTTTGGTTGGTTTTAAATTAAACCAACTTCCGGGTTGTATGATTTTCCACTGATTAAAATCAATTAAAAAAGGATTACTTAGTTTAGCGGCATAAAGACCATTAGATTTGACAATTGCATAAATAGTATCATTGACTATTGTAGTACTTATAATTTCTTGCTCTGAACCTCCTGTTCCTATAAAAAATGTATCTCCGAACTGGGAATTATTCATATCTAAAACGGTAACACCATATCCTGTAGAAATATACACTTTCCCTTTATATTCTTCAAAGTGATTGATTCTTTTTTTACTTGCCAAGATATTAGGTTTATCCTCTATTCCTTTTAGATAAAACATCGAACCATCTGTTTCATTTACAATAATAACTAAACCGTTAGAATGACCTACGATTGTTTTATTATAAGTTGGGCTATAATGAATTTGGGTAATAGGATCTCCTGAAAGACCTTCTATTGTTGATTTTTTTTCTGATTGGTTTGTATCGAGATTAGATAAAAAATAGGCATTATCGGCCGCTATTACTATTTTGTTTTCTACTAATTGAAGATCTTTAACTGCATTATAAGAATAATAGCCTTTCCAAGGATTGGCTTCTTGTGTAAAAACGTAAGAAAAGTTTAGGAGTATAAATAAAAATGCAGCCCAATTCTTCATATCTTTTTGATTTCTGGTCACAAATATACTCTAAAAACGAAACAAGTTTATTTTTTGGTATCAATAAAAAAGCACTTGAAAAAACAAGTGCCTTTTATTATTCGAAATGACAGGTATTATACTACTCCTTGCGCTAACATAGCATCTGCTACTTTCACGAAACCAGCAATATTTGCTCCTTTTACATAATCTACAAAACCAGATTCATCTTTACCATAAGTAACACACGCTTCGTGAATATCACTCATGATACGTTGTAATCTTTGATCTACTTCTTCTCTAGTCCAACTTAAACGTAAAGAGTTTTGTGACATTTCAAGACCAGAAGTAGCTACTCCTCCTGCATTAGAAGCTTTACCGGAGCAAATAAGATTTTGTTTTTGATAAAGATTTCAACTGCTTCTGGAGTAGAAGGCATGTTAGCACCTTCAGCTACACAGATACATCCGTTAGTTACTAATAACTGTGCTTCTTCACCATTTAATTCGTTTTGTGTAGCACACGGTAATGCAATATCACATTTTACTTCCCAAGGACGTTTTCCTTCAACGAATTTAGCGTTTGGATATTTAGCTACATACTCATTAATTCTTCCATAACGTTCATTTTTGATTTCCATAATGTACGCTAATTTGTCAGCATCAATACCATCAGCATCATAGATATATCCTGAAGAATCAGAAGCTGTAACAACTTTAGCTCCTAATTGTGTTGCTTTTTCGATAGCATATTGCGCCACATTACCAGAACCAGAAACAACTACTGTTTTACCAGCAAAGCTTTCACCTCTTGTAGCTAACATATTTTGAGCAAAATATACATCCCCGTAACCTGTAGCTTCAGGACGAATTAACGAACCACCAAAAGTAATTCCTTTTCCAGTTAATACACCTGTAAATTCATTACGTAATTTTTTGTATTGACCATACATATAGCCTACTTCACGACCTCCAACACCAATATCACCAGCAGGAACATCTGTATCAGCTCCAATGTGACGTGCTAATTCTGTCATGAAAGCTTGACAAAAACGCATGATTTCATTATCTGATTTTCCTTTAGGATCAAAATTAGAACCACCTTTACCACCACCCATTGGTAATGTAGTCAAAGAGTTTTTGAAAACTTGTTCAAAAGCTAAAAATTTTAAGATGCTTAAGTTTACAGAAGGATGGAAACGTAATCCTCCTTTGTATGGACCAATAGCCGAATTCATCTGAATACGGTATCCTTTATTAACTTGTGTTTGCCCTTTATCGTCTACCCAAGCCACTCGGAACATAATTACTCGCTCTGGTTCTACCATACGCTCTAACAATGTCTTTCCTTGGTATTTAGGATTTGATTCAATGAAAGGTATAACTGTTTCTGCAACCTCTCTTACAGCTTGTAAGAACTCAGGTTCATTTGGATTGTTTTTTGCAACTGCTTCAACAAAAGCTTCAATACTTTGTGACATAATTTTATTCTTTTATTTTCGTTTTAATATAAA
Source organism: Flavobacterium davisii (assembly GCF_019565505.1). Taxonomy (GTDB): domain Bacteria; phylum Bacteroidota; class Bacteroidia; order Flavobacteriales; family Flavobacteriaceae; genus Flavobacterium; species Flavobacterium davisii. The sequence continues at coordinate 2,071,484 of NZ_CP067378.1, read as the reverse complement.
AAACGTTTTTTCGTTTGGTGAGCAAATATACAGTTATCTAAATAATTTACATAGTAAAAAATTAATAAACTTCGCGCTTTTTTTTAAATATTTTAAACAATTTATCTCCAAAATGGGTGATGTTTTTATATATTTGTCTAATCAAGCTAAAAATGAGTTTATGCTAAAAATATATCGTTTTGTTTTACTTTTTCTTTTAGGAACGAATTCTAATTTGTTTGCTCAATCTGGTTTTTCCAATGAGCTAGGATTGGTTATAGGCCCTGTTGCTCTTCAATCAGATTACGGAGAGCGTAATAATTTAGAAACAGATGCAGGAAACACAGGAATAGGTATTGGGCTTGTACATTATATAAATTTTGCCTACCGATCTGACTGTAATTGTTATACACATGACACTTATTTCAATGATCACTTTAAAATAAGAACCGAGTTATCATACAATAAAACAAAACTAAATCATTTTGGTAAATTAGCTGACAAAACTTCTATTGGAGGCAGACAACTAAATGCGATGGAAGGATCTTCTTCAATAACTAATATCGGAATGCAGTTAGAATATTATCCTTTAAGCATTCGTGATTTTTCTTCTTACACTGGAAATTTTGCTCCATACATTAGCTTAGGCGCCCAATATAGCTTTTTTAATCCTCAAGTTAAAACTTCTTATGGAAATGGAGTTCTTTTAAATCAAAACAATATTTTTCCAAAATACTGGAGTCCTTCTGACGGAAAGCCTCATGGTTTTTCTAATGATTCTGGAAGCACTTGGTCTGTCGTTGGAAGTGTCGGATCAAGATACAAGCTAAATCTGATGTCTGACTTAATAATTGATTTACGTTGGCAATATTTTAATTCAAACTGGGTAGACGGATTAAATCCAAACCAAAATTTATACCCTGAAAATAAAGCCAATGATTGGCTAGTTTGGTTAAATTTTGGCTATATTTATTATTTAAATTAGCAGGAAGTACAAAAAAACTATCTAAAAAGCAATCAATAAACATCTAGTTTATCACTTCGACAAGGGGAGAAGTCACATTATCAATATTATGCGATTTCTCCCGCTGATCGAAATAAGAAAATGACTATCTTTCTGAGCAACCTTATTTTTTACGCAAATGCTTGCTGTAAATCATCTATCAAATCTTGAATATCTTCAACCCCAACACTCAAACGTACTAAATCATCCGATATTCCTATTTCTTTTCTTTTATCTTCTGGTATTGAAGCATGGGTCATTAAAGCTGGATGATTGGCTAATGATTCTACTCCACCTAAAGATTCCGCTAGTGTAAATACTTTTAATTTCTTAAGAAAACTAACGGCGTCCTCCTTAAGCCCTGATTTAAATGTAAAAGTCACCATACCACCAAAACCTCCTATCATTTGTTTTTTTGCTACCTCATAAAAAGGATGGGTTTCTAACCCGAGGATAATACACCTTTTCAACTTTGGGATTATTTACTAAAAATTCTGCAATCTTGGCTCCATTTTCGCAATGACGCTGAACACGTAAATGCAAAGTTTTAATTCCTCTCAAAACTAAAAATGAATCATTAGGCCCTAAAGTAGCTCCTGTAGCAAATTGTTGAAAATGCAACTGATTTCCTAATTCTTCATCTTTTACAATTAAAGCGCCTGCAATTACATCAGAATGCCCTCCTAGGTATTTAGTAGCTGAGTGCATTACGATATCCGCTCCTAAATCAAGGGGTTTTTGCAAATAAGGTGTTGCAAATGTATTATCTACAGCAAAAAGAATATTAGAGTACTTTTTAGTAATTTGAGCAATCGCTTCAATATCAGCCAATTTCATTAATGGATTAGTTGGTGTTTCAACCCAAACTAAACGTGTATTTTCGTTAATTAATGATTCAAATTTAGGCAGATCATTCATATCTACAAAATGAAACTTTATACCCGATTCTTTATAAATACGGGTAAACATACGATAAGTTCCTCCATATAAATCATCCATAGCAATTACCTCATCACCTGACTTTAAGCCTCTTAAGACACAATCCGTAGCTGCTAAACCCGACGAAAAAGCTAATCCTCGTGTTCCGTTTTCTATACTTGCCAAAGCATTTTCTAAGGCTGTACGAGTAGGATTTGCTGCTCTACTGTATTCATATCCGTTATTTGGAACACCGGATCATGTTGCGCAAAAGTAGAGGTATTATAAACAGGAGGCATAACAGCTCCTGTACTTGGGTCATGCTGTTGACCACCGTGTATGGCTTTTGTATTAAATTTCATATATTTAAATTTTATTTTTAGAAAACATTGTATTGCCTTTTATCATGGGCATTTAAATATGCCGACTAATAGTTTATGATTATTTCATCATTTTTATTTAAAATCAAAAAACAAACCGTTTTGTCTGAACAAAAATAATTAATTAAACACTTGTGCGCCATTTTTTATAAAGGTTTCTTCTGCTGCAATACTTTTCTTATTTTTATTAATAGAATACCTTAGAAGAATTTATTTATATTTTGAATTAACGAATTTTACTCGTTATTCATTTCCAAGAGGGTTTTGTTAGTATGTAATAATTCAGGCAGAGTAACTTCTATTTGATACATCTTATAAATCAGTTCTATGGCTTTATCTGGCGATAGCGCATATTTTCATTTTCAATGTCCTTTCAAGTTTTTTATGAACAGTATAAACAGCAAACAACAGGTAAATGTAAGCTTCGATTCTTTTTGTAAATGATGATAAATGGAACCAGTTCGTAAATCCGTTTTGACATTCTAAAAGCTCTTTCTATCTACCACAAGCTTTTATCGCTATCCATGATTCCCTCTGGTTTTAGGTTCTAATTTGGCTACATAGCTTTTCAAACCCAGATTATGTCTCAGAAATTTATTATAAATAAAAAAGACTTTGAATCTAAAAAAGTGTACTTTTTACCTTCTATTAGGTTATCTTGAAAGTTTGTAATCTTGCCATTTACACAAAAGGGGAGATTATATAATATTAATAATGTGACTTCTTCATTCAGCCTAAGCGGACAAATGAATCGTCAATTTATGGATTTTACCCACACATCTACAAGAAAATTTTCCTTGCCTTTTTATTTTCTTCATCTTCTCATCTTCACCCCGAAATCTGGATTACCTCCTTCTTTCTTAGAATCATCTATATAAATACTAGTTCTATAAATGTCTGAATATTTTTAAAAAAAGAGGTTGTCTAAAAATTTAGAACAACCTCCTAAAAAGATATTATAACTTATATTACAAATCAAATTTTATACCTTGTGCTAAAGGCAAATCCGTTGTATAGTTAATTGTATTGGTTTGTCTTCTCATGTATACTTTCCAAGCATCAGATCCAGACTCGCGTCCACCACCTGTTTCTTTTTCACCACCAAATGCACCACCAATTTCTGCTCCTGATGTACCAATATTTACGTTAGCAATACCACAATCAGAACCTGCGTGTGATAAGAATGCTTCTGCTTCGCGTAAATTATTTGTCATAATTGCAGATGATAAACCTTGCGCTACACCGTTTTGAATTTCAATAGCATTCATAACGTCTCCACTATATTTCAATAAATATAATACAGGTGCAAATGTTTCGTGTTGAACGATTTCAAAATGATTTTGAGCCTCTGCAATTGCTGGTTTCACATAACAACCACTTTCATAACCTTCTCCTGTTAATACGCCTCCTGACACAATAACATTACCTCCTTCTGCCACTACTTTTTCTAATGCTTTGTTATAAGCTACAACAGCATCTGTATCAATAAGTGGTCCTACGTGATTATTTTGATCTAATGGATTCCCTATTCTTAACTGACCATAAGCGGCAACAATAGCATCTTTTACTTTATCATAAATATCTTCATGAATAATTAAACGACGAGTAGAAGTACAACGTTGACCTGCTGTTCCTACTGCTCCAAACACAGCACCAATTACAGTCATTTTAATATCAGCATCTGGAGTAACAATAATTGCGTTGTTTCCTCCTAATTCTAGTAATGAATTTCCTAAGCGTGCAGCACAAGCTTGAGCAACTATTTTACCCATACGAGTTGAACCTGTAGCAGATACCAAAGGAACTCTAGTATCATGTGTCATTAATTCACCTACTTTATAATCACCATTAATGATACAAGAAATACCTTCTGGCAGATTATTTTCTTTTAAAACTTCTGCTATAATATTTTGACAAGCTATTGAACACAAAGGGGTTTTTTCAGATGGTTTCCACACACATACATCTCCACAAATCCAAGCTAAAGCAGTATTCCAAGACCAAACCGCTACAGGAAAGTTGAACGCTGAAATAATCCCTACTACTCCTAGTGGATGGTATTGTTCATACATTCTGTGTCCAAAGCGCTCAGAGTGCATCGTTAAACCATGTAATTGACGAGAAAGACCTACTGCAAAGTCACAAATATCAATCATTTCTTGAACTTCTCCCAAACCTTCTTGGTATGATTTACCCATTTCATACGAAACTAATTTCCCAAGAGGTTCTTTATATTTTCTCAATTTTTCACCAAACTGACGAACGATTTCACCTCTTTTGGGAGCTGGCATCATCTTAAAAGTTTTAAATGCGGTAGTAGCCGCTTCCATTACTTTTTCATAGTCTTCTTTTGTTGAAGCTTTTACTTTTCCAATTAATTGACCATCTACAGGTGAATACGACTCCATGATTTCACCATTAGCAAACCAATTAGATCCTGTTGAGGTACCTAAATTGATATCTTTTACGCCTAATTGCTCTAATGCTTCAACAATTCCAAATTGTTGAGCTACTGTTGATTGTGTTATTGTTGACATTGTAACTTTTTTATCAAGTTTTGTTAAAATAGATTGCAAATTTATAACTTATTATCTAAATAATTAAGTCTATGATTGTTAATCTTGAACAAATCGAGAGTCTGTTTCCATAACATGACGACATTTCGTACAAGTTCTTTTTTCTTTGGAAGAATAAAATGCTTTAAAATGGCTCAGAAAATCTTTTTCAATATCATTTAATTCAAAATATACCTCGTGTAATTTTTCATTACAATTATCACAAAACCACAACAAACCATCTGTGGCTTGTGTTCTTTTACGCTCTATTACTAAACCTATAGAGTTTTCTGTACGACTAGGTGAATGTGGAATTTTAGCTGGATGTAAATACATATCGCCAGCGGCAAGCTTTATTTCTTTTTTTTGTCCATTTTCTTGAATGTAAATGGTTATTTCTCCTTCTAGTTGATAAAACAATTCTTCTGTTTCATTGTAATGGTAATCTTTACGAGCATTAGGTCCGCCTACTATCATTACAATATAATCGTCTGAATCAACATACAGGTTTTTATTAGCAACAGGTGGTTTTAAAAGATGGCGATTATCTTCTATCCATTTATTTAAATTGAATGGTTTTTTCACTGACATTTTTTATGTAAAAATATGAATAAAAAAATCCCGAATAAACGGGATTTTATTTTTTTAGAATTCTTTTATTAGGTAAACATAGGAAGGAAAGTGATCAGAAAACCCCAGGGCCCTTCAGTGGTATTCCTAAGAGCATATCCTTTATATTGTCCCGTTTGTTGAATCATAAATGATTTATTATACACACCTGCTTTCCAATATTTCCAAGTTGAATAATCATTGTTATGTGGCAACAAAGTTTCTGTAAAAATAATTTGATCAAAAAAATCCCAAGCATCACGATGTGCTAAGGTGCCAATTCCTTTTTTTAACATTTTTTCTGCTGGATTATATAACCCTTGTGGTTTAACATCCTCTATCTCTCCTTTAGCTCCTAAAATTTCTTTAACACTCTTATTAAATGGTCCATCATTTAAATCCCCCATTGTGAAAATTTTCGCATTGGGATTAACAGTTTGTAAAGAGTCTATGATTTTCCTATTTAAAGCAGCAGCAGCTTCGCGTAATGGGCTACTAGCTTTTTCTCCTCCACGACGTGAAGGCCAATGATTTACTATAAAACTCATTTCTTCACCATCTAAAGTACCTGTTACCAAAATTTGATCTCTTGTATAAATCCTTCTAGTTTTAGTATCTACACTATTATCATCTGTTTCTCCTTCATTTTTATCTTTATCTTTTGCTTTTTTATCTTGTTGATCTTCCGATATAATTAAAGGGTAATTTTGATAGCTACTTGGATTAAAATGTTTTTTTTGATATAAAAATCCACAATCAATACCACGACGATCTGGAGAGTCAAAATGTACAATTCCGTAATTTAAATTAACCAATAATGGATGTTTAATAAGATCTTCTAAAACACGACGATTTTCTATTTCAGCTACACCTAACACTACGGGAGCGTTTTTTTGTTTATCACTTGTTCCTAACTCCGAAATAACATGAGCTAAATTATCTATCTTCTTTGCATAGTTCTCAGGAGTGTAAACAAAATCTTCATCATTTGTATTGGGGTCATTTACAGTATCAAAGAAGTTCTCCAAATTGTAAAATGCTATTGTATTAATAGCCACTCTTTTTGCCTGCGCAACACCTTCTATCGCCAATATCATAAAAAACAGACAAGTAATTTTAGTAAATTTCATATCTTTATATTAAAAAATCATTAAAACATAGAATATTTTCGCACCAAAAGTAAATAATTATATCAAATGTCATACATTTGTCGCCCTATTTTTAACCATTTAAAGTAGGAAAAGTAAATTAATTTTTAATTTTATTTATGAAAAAACTAGTTTTTAGTACCTTATTGGTACTACAGGCAGTTTTAGTTTTTGCACAACAACCAACAGGAATTTCAGGAAAGGTTATTGACTACAAAACTAATAAGCCTCTACAGAATGTAGTGACTACTATTGAAAACACTAACTTATCGCAGTTAACAAATTCGGAGGGTAAGTTTACCATTAAAGGCCTTCGAGCTGGTAAGCAGCTATTAAAAGTTAAAAGTGATGGCTATAAAGAACAACTTTTAGCCTTAGAAATTATGACTAATCAAATTTTAGATTTAGGGGTAATTATTCTTGAAGATGATTCTCAAAATCAAGAACAACAATTAAGTTTAGTTACTTTAACAGAAAATGATTTAGGTGACGACAATAGTGGCTCTGAAAGCACTTCTGGCCTTTTACAAGCCACCAGAGACACTTATCAACAGGCTGCTGCATTTAACTGGGGAGGAGCTCGTTTTAGAATTAGAGGATTAGACAATGAATACGGGAATACTATGATAAATGGTGTTTCCATGAACAAAATATGGGATGGTCGTGCTCAATGGAGCAATTGGGGTGGCCTTAATGATGCTACTAGAAATCAAGAATTTACTATGGGAAGCACCGCTTCCGACTATACATTTGGTAGTATATTAGGCACTCAAGAAATAAATACTAGAGCTTCTTTGTACAGACCTCGGAACGCGAATTTCTTTTTCAGGAACTAACACTAATTACAACTGGAGAGCAATGGGTACTCATGCTTCTGGTTTAGACAGTAAAGGATGGGCTTTTGTGGTATCTGCTAGTAGAAGATGGGCTCAAGAAGGACATTTTGAAGGAACGGATATGGCGGCCAATTCATTATTTGCAAGTGTTGAAAAAAGATTGGGTAAAAAACATGTTTTAAACTTCACTTCCATTTATGCTCAAAATAGAAGAGGCAGAACCTCTCCTAATACAGATGAAGTAACAGATATTAAAGGATATAAATACAATTCTTATTGGGGTTGGCAAGAAGGAAAAAAACGCAATAGTAGAGACCGTTTTATAAATGAGCCTATCGTAATGTTAAGTCATTACTGGAAATTTAGCGACAAAACCAGATTAAATACGAATTTAGCATTTCAATCGGGTTCTATTGCCAATGCAAGACTAGAATATCCGGTAGTAATAATCCTGATCCTACATACTACAAAAAGTTACCAAGTACTTATCTAAACCTAACAAATGAAAATACGGGTGCATGGATTCCAGACTACACAAGAGCCGCAAACGCTTTAGCTGATTTTAAAAACAATGGTCAAATCAACTGGGATGAAATATATTATGCTAATACAAACCCTAACAATGTAGCTGGAAAAGCCTATTACTTATTGACTGAACAAAGAAATGACGATACACAAATTACCGCCAACTCAATATTAAATTCTCAATTTTCAGAAAAAATAAGTTTTAATGCAGCTGTAAATTTCAAAAAATTAAAATCACATCAATATGCTGTGGCAGCAGATCTTTTAGGCGCTAAATACACCGAAAACTTTGATCCTTTTTATATATCAAAAGGTGATTTTGCCCAATTTGACCTAAATAATCCTAATCAAAAAATTCAACTTAATGATATTTTTGAATATAATTATAATTTAAGAGCTACTGTAATTGACGCTTTTACGCAATTTAAATTTAACTTCAAAAAAGCAGACTTCTACCTATCTCAAACTTTTTCCAGATCGGAATATGAAAGAGAAGGCTTATACAGAAATGGAAAATATGCCGCTAACTCATTCGGGAAAAGCGAACGCCCATCTTTTGACAACTATGGTTTTAAAGGAGGTATAACATACAAATTATCAAGCCGTCATTTATTTGACTTTAATGGTGCCTTTTTAACCAAAGCTCCTAACTTAAGAAATACGTTTGCTAATACTCGCTACAATAACAATGTAACGATTGATCTTGCTAGTGAAAAAATAGTTAGTGCAGATGCCAGCTATATCATTCGTACCCCTAAATTTAAATCTAGAATTACAGGGTTTTATAACAAAGTATCAAACACAACAAATGTAGCTTTCTTTTTTGCCGAAGGAGTTATTGACGAAGACACAAACAACGGTAATGACGATGCTTTTGTAAGTGAAATTGTAACAGGTATGGACAAAAAGAGTATTGGTAGTGAGTTAGGTATAGAATACCAAATTAGCTCCACAATCAAAGCTTCATTAGCTGGTTCATACGGTGAATACACTTACGACAACAATCCAACACTAAGACTTAACAATGATGCTGCGGCTACAGAATCTAACAACTATCCAGTTGAAAATTTTGGAAAAACATATCTAAAAGGATATAGAGTTGGTGGCATGCCACAAATAGCAGGTTCATTTGGTTTAGAATATCGTAATCCTAATTTTTGGTATGTAAGTGCTAATTATAACTATTTTGATCAAACTTATGTTGGCGTTTCAAATATTTTAAGAACAAATAATTTCACTATTGATGATAAAACAGGTATTTCTTACGATGGTGTTAATGAAAATTCAGTAAGAAAAGCTTTACAACAAGAGCGTTTGCCAGCGTACTTCTTATTAAACTTAAGCGGGGGTAAATCTTGGAGAGTAAAAAAAGGAGTTACCTTCGGTTTTTTTTGCCACAGTTAACAACGCTTTAGATAAAATATTTAAAACAGGTGGTTTTGAACAAGCAAGAAAAGCAACATTCCCTTTACTAAACCAAGACTCACAAAGTGGTATCAGAACTTTTGGTTCAAAATATTTCTACGGTTATGGAAGGAATTTCTTTGTGAATTTATATGTTAATTTCTAAAAACACAACTATGAAAAAATTTTTAAAATCAATTATTACTTCAGTTATCGCTGCTGGATTATTCATAGCTTGTGATAAAGAAAAGGATTTTGACATTCCTGAAATTAAAGTGGCCTATTTATTTGAAAACTTTGAAGCAACAACATCAGGTTCAGGATCTACAGAAATACCCATTAATATTAAAGGTTGGTCTAATTATAATCTAAGTACAACAGGAACTAGATTATGGAATAGCCGTTTAGCAGACTCTAATAAGTATGCCGAGTTCTCATCTTTTTATTCCGCTGCTAATACAACAGATGAAGCATGGTTAATCACTCCAAATACGCTACTTGACTCTCAAAAAGAAACTTTTTTCTCTTTCGACACCAAAGTTAGATTCTGGACAGGTAGCAATTTAACCGTTTTGATTTCCGAAAATTACGACGGTACAAAAGCAGGTATCAGTACTGCCACATGGACTCCTTTGAACGTTAAGTTACCCACTTCTACAGAAGTAGATAAATTCATTTCAAGTGGAATCCTTAGCTTATCAGCTTATAAAGGCAAAAATATCCAAATTGCGTTTAAGTACGCAGGAAACAAAACAAACGGTTTAACTACTACTTATCAGTTAGACAATATTAAACTTTTTATGAACTAAGACGTTATGAAAAATATAAATATTAAAAGTTTTTTAGTTTATTCGTTTATACTATGTACAAGCGTAGCCTGTGTAAATGAAAAGTTCGATACACCCAGTACGAATAACCTTTGTGAAAGTCTAACGCCTAATAAAAAAGTTACTGATTTTACAAATCAAGCTCCTACCAATGGTTTTACAACTCATAAAGCAGATGATATCATTGAGGCAATCGTTACTTCAAGCGACGAAGGAGGTACTTTTTACAAATCCATTTCATTTGAATCAGTTGATAATGGATCTGGTACTGTAGGCTTTAGTATACCCGTAGATCAAAGCAATTTACATACTGAATTTGAGCCAGGAAGAAAAGTTTACATAAAAATGAATGGCCTATCCTACACCAATAAAAACGCTTCTACAATAATAGGTGAAATATTTAATAATGAAACACCTAATAATACCGCAGACGATCAAGTTGGAAGAATTTCTTTCGTTACCTATAAAAATATTATCAAAAAGTCATGCGAAAACGTAGGAGAGGAAAAAATTGTTAAAAAACCTTTATTTATCAATCAAATATTAAATGATTCTTATATCAACAAATTAATTGAATTAAAGGATGTTCAATTTTTGGATGCTTCAGTTGGTAAAAAATACTTCGACCCTACTCTTAACAATTTAGGTAGTGCGACAAACCATTTAATAACAGACTTAAATGGTAATAAAATTATTGTAAGAATTAGTGAGTTTGCAAAATTTGCTAGTAAAACCATTTCTAACAAAAATGGTAAAATTAGAGGGGTTTTAACAAAATTTGGTTCTGATTACCAATTTATACCACGTACAGAAAGAGACATTCAGTTAACTGAAGACAGAAAAGAAGTTGATTTAGCTCCTGCTTTAGGAGGTTCTGCTTTAACCTATTCTGGCTCTTTTACAGAAAATTTTGACACCTATACTGCTGGAAGTATTACAACTGGAACAAAAGATTTCCCTAAATATATTAATGACCCTTTATTAGGATCTAAATATTGGTATGTAACGAGCTTTAGCAGTAATAAATACATCGTTATGTCTGCTTTTAACTCTGCATCTAGCGGACAAGAACAAAACAATAAATCTTATTTTATTGTTCCTGTAGATTTTACAGCAGCAAATAGTATGTCATTTAAAACACAGGATCGTTTTAATACAGGAAATGTTTTAAAAGTTTATTATTCTACTAACTATGTTCCTTTTTCAAAAGTAAGTGATGCTTCTTTAACAGATATTACTTCTAATTTTACAATTGCTTCAGGTACTTTAACGGGAACAACAAAACCTTTCGTTAATAGCGGTGTATTTAATTTCCCCGTTAATTTAACAGGTAACGGTTATATCATCTTTGAATACTCAGGAGGCTACAGTTTTAGTCCAGCTAGAACAACTACAATTCACCTAGATGACATCGTAATAAACTAAATAAAAAAATAAATTTAGTATAAAAACCCAATTCAGATTGAATTGGGTTTTTTATTTCTATCATTTTATTGCTTAATTTTGTACCTCAATTAAATGAAATGTTAGAAAAAGAAAAACATATTTTTGAAAGAACAGTAATTGTAGGGATCGTAACTCAAAGTCAAAACGAAGACAAACTAAATGAATATTTAGATGAATTAGAATTTTTGACCTTTACTGCTGGTGGTGAAGTGGTAAAACGTTTTACACAAAAAATGGACAAACCTAATCCTAAAACATTTGTTGGTACAGGAAAACTTGATCAAATTAATATATACATCAAAGAAAACGATATCAAAACAGTTATTTTTGATGACGAACTTTCACCCGCACAACAAAAAAATATTACCCGCGAATTAGATTGTAAAGTATTAGATCGTACCAATCTTATCCTAGATATATTTGCCCAACGTGCTGAAACCTCGTATGCTCGCACGCAAGTTGAATTAGCACAATGTCAATATCTACTCCCAAGACTAACTGGTATGTGGACCCACTTAGAGCGTCAACGAGGTGGAATTGGAATGCGTGGTCCTCGGAGAAACAGAAATTGAAACCGACCGTCGTATTGTACGCGATCGCATTGCGCTATTAAAAGAAAAAATTAAAACCATAGACAAACAAATGGCTATTCAGCGCAGTAATAGAGGAGCTATGGTTCGCGTTGCCTTAGTTGGTTATACGAACGTTGGAAAATCTACTCTTATGAATGCCGTTGGAAAAAGTGAAGTATTTGTTGAAAACAAATTATTTGCAACTTTAGACACTACAGTAAGAAAAGTAGTAATCAAAAATTTGCCCTTCCTCCTTTCAGATACAGTAGGATTTATTCGGAAATTACCTACTCAATTAGTCGAATCTTTTAAAAGCACACTAGATGAAGTACGAGAAGCTGATCTCTTACTACATGTAGTAGATATTTCACATCCTGAATTTGAAGATCATATAGAATCCGTCAATCAAATTTTACAAGACATCAAGAGCTCGGATAAACCCACTATTATGGTATTTAACAAAATAGACTCTTACCAACATTTAACCATCGCAGAAGATGATTTGATTACAGAAAAAACAACTAAGCATTACACTCTTCAAGATTGGAAAAACACATGGATGAATCGTTTAGGTGAAAATCATGCCTTGTTTATTTCAGCTACTGAAAAACATAATTTTGAAGAATTTAGAGAAAAAGTTTACGAAGCCGTAAGACAAATTCACATTACACGATTTCCTTATAATAATTTCTTATATCCTGATTATAAAGAAGCTGATGGAGAATAAAATAAACGAGAAAGCATCCAAAAAATAAAACAATTAGTTTACAACTTTTACTTGCCTAATCATCTTGTATTCTAAAATATTTCAATCTTTAACCAATGATAACAAATCAATTAAAGAAAACACAAGATTTATTTTTTTTGGATGCTTCCTCATTTTATTATCTTTTTCACAAAGCTTTAGAACGATTTGTTCTTTATTCTTTTTCTTAAATTAACGCCTTTCCTTTTTCTAATACTTAAAACTTTGCACTTTACAACTTATAATTGTAACTTTGCGCTCTAATTTTCAATTCGTTTATGAACAAATTATTGATTGTAGGAACAGTAGCTTTTGACGCTATTGAAACGCCGTTTGGTAAAACTGATAAAATTTTAGGAGGAGCTGCTACCTTCATCGGTCTATCTGCTTCTAATTTTAATTTACAATCAGCCATCGTATCTGTTGTGGGAGAAGATTTTCCTCAAGAATATATTGACTTATTAAAATCTAGAAACATAGATGTAAATGGCTTAGAAGTGGTAAAAGGAGGCAAGACTTTTTTCTGGAGTGGAAAATACCATAATGACTTAAATTCTCGCGATACATTAGTAACTGAATTAAACGTATTAGCTGATTTTAAACCTGTAGTTCCTGATAATTTCAAGAATGCAGATGTCATAATGCTAGGTAATCTACATCCATTAGTACAGTCAAGCGTATTAGATCAATTAACCGACAAACCCAAATTAGTAGTTCTGGATACAATGAATTTCTGGATGGATTGTGCTCTAGAAGAATTAAAAGCCGTAATGAAACGTGTAGACGTAATCACAATCAATGATGAGGAGGCACGCCAGTTATCAGGTGAGTATTCTTTGGTTAAAGCTGCCGCTAAAATTCATGAAATGGGACCTAAATATGTCGTAATCAAAAAAGGAGAACACGGCGCTTTACTTTTCAATGAAAAAGAGGTTTTCTTTGCACCCGCATTACCTTTAGAAGAAGTGTATGATCCAACAGGCGCTGGTGATACCTTTGCTGGAGGATTTTCTGGCTTCATTACACAAAGCGAAAATATTTCTTTTGAAAATATGAAATCAGCAATTGTACATGGATCTAACTTAGCTTCTTTTTGTGTAGAAAAATTCGGTACAGAACGCATGGTAAACTTAACAAAGGAAGAAGCCCAAACTCGATTAAGACAATTTAAAGCCTTAACACAGTTTGAGATAGAATTATCATAAATTTTCGCCCCGTTTTTTCGGGGCTTTTTTAATTAAAATTTTACGACACCGATGCTTTTCGGTCTTAACTACACACAACCAACAACACAATGAGCGATGCAATTAAACACGAGTGCGGTATAGCACTTTTGAGATTAAAAAAACCCTTAGAATATTATAAAGAAAAGTATGGCACGGCTTTTTACGGGGTTGAAAAAATGTACCTGCTTCTTGAAAAACAACACAACAGAGGTCAAGACGGTGCTGGCTTAGCAAGTATTAAATTAGATGTAACCCCGGAGTACGTTATATCAGTAGAATACGTTCTAACCAAGCACAACCCATTCAAGATATTTTCGCACAAATTAATTCGCGCATCAATCAAGAACTAGAATTACACCCCGAATATAAAAATAATATAAATTTATTGAAGGAAAACATTCCTTATATAGGAGAGGTTTTTCTTGGACATGTTCGCTATGGGACATTTGGCAAAAACAGCATTGAAAATGTACATCCTTTCCTTCGCCAAAACAACTGGATGAACCGCAATTTAATTGTGGCTGGTAATTTTAACATGACCAATGTAAAAGAACTTTTTGGCGACTTAGTTCGTTTAGGACAACACCCTAAACAAATGGCTGACACAGTAACCGTTATGGAAAAAATAGGTCATTTCCTTGATGACGAAGTAACCGATTTATACCAGAAATGCAAAGAAGAAGGCCTTAGCAAACAAGAAGCATCCCCTGTAATTGCTGAACGACTGGATGTTGGACGTATTTTACGAAGAGCTTCTAAAAATTGGGATGGCGGATATGCCATGGCTGGTTTAATAGGTCATGGAGACGCTTTTGTTACACGTGATCCAGCAGGTATACGCCCCGCTTTTTATTACCATGATGACGAAATTGTAGTAGTTGCCTCTGAACGCCCTGTAATTCAAACTGTTTTCAATGTTCCTTTTGAATCTATTCAAGAAATTACGCCCGGGCACGCCATTATCATTAAGAAAAACGGCCTTGTGATTGATGAAAAAATAAGAGAAGCTACTCTAAAAAAAGCATGCTCTTTTGAACGTATTTATTTTTCTAGAGGAAGTGATGCCGAAATCTATCAAGAGCGAAAAAATCTAGGAAAATTAATCCTTCCCGAAGTTTTAAAAGCAATTGAAAATGACACCGACAATACCGTTTTTTCATACATCCCTAATACAGCTGAAACTTCTTTCTTTGGAATGATAGAAGCCGCTAATGACTTCTTAAACCAACGCAAAATAAACACCATTCTTGAGCAAAAAGAACAATTATCACCCGATCGTCTAAAAGAAATCTTAGATGTTAAAATACGTTCTGAAAAAATTGCGATCAAGGATGCTAAACTTAGAACTTTTATTACAAATGATGATTCTCGAGATGACATGGTAGCTCATGTATACGATGTAACTTACGGAGTCGTAAAAAAATCTGACAATCTCGTAATCATTGATGATAGTATTGTAAGAGGAACAACCTTAAAGAAAAGTATTATCAAAATGATGGATCGTTTAAATCCTAAAAAAATCATTATTGTTTCTTCTGCACCACAAATACGCTACCCCGATTGCTATGGTATTGACATGGCTAAATTAGAAACTTTAATCGCCTTTCAAGCCATGTTAGATTTACTAAAGCAAACCAACAAATACCATCTGGTAGAAGACATTTATACAAAATGTAAAGCACAAGAACACAAGCAAGATTCAGAAGTAATAAATTATGTAAATGAGTTATATGCTCAATTTACAGATGAACAAATTTCAGATAAAATTGCTGAAATGCTAAAAGAATCTACCATAAATGCCGAAATAAAAATAATTTTTCAATCAGTAGAAAACCTACACAAAGCCTGTCCAAAAAATTTAGGCGACTGGTATTTTACTGGCAATTATCCTACGGATGGAGGAAACCGTGTGGTAAATAGGGCTTTCATAAACTTCTACGAAGGAAATAACATGAGAGCATACTAAAAGTGTATTTTATCGTGTTTTTAGGTATTTCATCGATTTTATTTCAATACCACTCCCTCTCTCCATAAATTTGAGGCACCATTACAATAAGTAGGTTAAGTTTATGGTAGATTTGAGGGCAAAAAAGACAGAATTAGGTTCTGTCTTTTTTATTTTACTCCCTTTTCAACTCAAAAATAAAGTTCATACAAATTAGATTTTCCCATTCGCTTCGAATCTAACAAGAAATCTAGGTTAAATTTAAACCATCTTCCGAAAGAACAAAAAACGCTAAAAATAACACTCTAAATGATTAATTCTTATTCCCTAAGTACAGAAAAAGAACCTAACCATTAATCAAACCTACATTTTTTCTTCACTTTTATTTTTTTCTTCACTTTTTGTAGACACTTCCTTTTTATCCCAATTTGCCGTTTTTTCTTTTAAATCAGTAAACCAATCTCCTAAAATAGGTAATAAAAAATACGACGTTTTCATACAAGGATTAAAAAATAAAGAACTTTCTTGCGTCTCCTTGCTAATCATCACATCATTTATATTTACTTTTTGAAAAAGATTTAAAAAAATACCAATTAATAAGGCCGATTTTAAAACAGCAAAAACGCCTCCAGCTAATATATTAGCCCAGCCTAAAAATGCAAAATTAGCAACACTAGAAAGTAATTTTGCAATAAAATGAATTCCTAGCACAACAAATACCAAAGTAAGGACAAAAGCAAAAACTTGAATAGTTTTAGATGACCATAAAAAAAATCTTTTAAAAGATCACTTACAGCATAAGAAAATTTAATAGCAATAAAAACGCCTATAAAAAACGCTATTAACGAAGCTAGTTCTACAAATAAGCCATTTTTTAAACCTTTATAAAAAGCAAAAACTAATAACGCTCCTATTATAATATCTACAAATCCCATTTTTCTTTTTTTCAAATATAACAAAAAGAGAAAAGAAGAAAGAAAAAAGATAGCTATGCTTTATTAGTCTTATATTTGCACAAAAAAGGGAGTATCTCTAAAAGATCGCGATCTTGTTATTTCTCCCATCGTTGAAGAGATAAACAAGACGTTAAATTACTACTTTTTAGATACTCTAAAATTATTCTCTATATTAAAATGAGTCGAGATATACAATTGAAAAAAAGATGGGAACAAATTACAAGTTTCTTATCTAATAAATTTGCAGATGGGGATGAGCTAGACTTAGACGCTATTATTTATTTAATAGGAGTACAAGAATTAGGTAAATTTAACCAGACCTTTAAGAAAGACGAAAAGGTTAATTTAATGCATATAGCCATTTGTAGATTGTTAGAACCTTATGGATATTATGAATTTGATTATTTTGATCAGGAAGGCTGGCCTCATTATAAGATAAAAGAAGAACTACCACCGTTAAAAGCAGGTGAACAATCCGTTTTAATGAAAGAAGCAATTGTAAACTATTTTGTAGAGAAAAGAGTTATAGATTAATTAGATAATGGCTACTGTTGTAATGCTATAACTAATGACTATTTACTTTTGTCTAATACCTAAAAAACCTTAAATTAGCACCTTCAAAGGAGAACCGATGATAGATAAGATTAAAGAATACATTGCAGAAGCACAAACGTTTGATACACAAGATAAGGAAAAATTAGAAGCATTCCGAATTAAATTTCTTGGAAGTAAAGGATTAGTAAAGGATATTTTTGCTGAATTTAAAAATGTTCCAAATGATCAAAAAAAAGAATTTGGTCAGATTATTAATACATTAAAAAAGACAGCCGAAGAAAAGGTAAAATCAATTCAAGAAGACCTAGAAAGCAAAGAAGAAGTTAAGGGGTTATACGGCGATTTAACACGCCCTGCAGAGCCTATTAAGTTGGGGTCAAGACATCCTATATCATTAGTTAAAAACCAAATTATTGATATTTTTTCGAATATAGGTTTCAATGTTTCAGAAGGGCCTGAAATTGAAGACGATTGGCATAACTTTACAGCCTTAAACTTGCCAGAATACCATCCAGCAAGAGATATGCAAGACACATTCTTTATTCAAACCAATCCTGATATTTTATTACGTACACATACATCATCAGTGCAAGTGCGTTATATGGAAAATAATACACCTCCGATCCGTACAATTTCTCCGGACGTGTTTTTCGCAATGAAGCCGTTTCCTCTCGTTCACACTGTATTTTTCATCAAGTAGAAGGTCTTTATATAGACAAAGATGTTTCGTTTGCCGATTTAAAACAAACCTTGTTGTATTTTACAAAAGAAATGTTTGGTAAATCAAAAATCCGTTTGCGTCCATCTTATTTTCCATTTACAGAGCCAAGTGCAGAAGTAGATATTTATTGGGGGTTAAAAAACGAAATTGATTACCGAATAACTAAAGGAACAGGCTGGTTGGAAATTATGGGATGCGGTATGGTAGATCCAAATGTATTAAAGAACTGTGATATTAATCCTGATGACTATAATGGTTTTGCTTTTGGTATGGGAATTGAGCGTATTGCCATGTTATTATACCAAATTGGAGATATTCGTATGTTCTATGAAAATGATGTACGTTTCTTAGAACAATTTAAATCAAGTATATAATAACTATTAAATCTAGATTCAGTATTTGAAATCTATTCTAAAATTATTTTTTTAATAAATTAAAATGCTTACGGAAAATCCTGTATAGAAGAACATATTATTACATGAAGTAATAAAATCAGTATACATACTTGAATTTGAAACAAATAAAACAGAATAGATTCCCAAGATTGACTTTAGATTAAAGTCAAAAATAAAAATCAAAAGTTTAAAAATCAACTTTTGATTTTAGCCTTTAAACTAAAGACTAAAATGAAAAAAGACATTATAATCCCTAAAGTAGAAAATGTATTTTTAGCCGCTATACAAGAATGGAATGATGACTTTATGGATAAAGTATGGAACGTCTACCTAATTAATGATTCCGATTACGATTTAGAAAATATTATAGTAGTTTCTAAAGCTTATGGTAAAATAGAAGGCGAAATGCGTAAAACATCCTTATTACGTCACGGATTTAAAGCTTTACCAAGTGTTTCTGCTTTAAAAATAGAAATGATAGAAAATAGTGTTTTAGTACTTAATAATGAGTTTATGGTGACTTATTTTATAGGAAACACACTTTATGATAAAAATTCACTTTTCGCTCCAATACAATTAATGAGCGAGCTACAGAAGAAGTGCCTCATATATGGCAAAATGGAGTGGTCGTAAAATAAATAAAAAGAAGAGAAAAGAAGACTATAAATTTCAGTATTCTTTTCTCTTTCTTTTTTATATTGCCCTAAAAATCAATCTAATTTTTCAGTTAGTTTTTTAAAGACCTTTTTAGCCTCTTTACCCTCATACAAAACCTGATAAACAGCATCTAATATAGGTGTTTTAGCTTGGTATTCTTC
Source organism: Flavobacterium davisii (assembly GCF_019565505.1). Taxonomy (GTDB): domain Bacteria; phylum Bacteroidota; class Bacteroidia; order Flavobacteriales; family Flavobacteriaceae; genus Flavobacterium; species Flavobacterium davisii. The sequence goes on along the minus strand of NZ_CP067378.1, from coordinate 2,051,921 downwards.
ATTTAGTGTCCAAGCACTTTTAGTAGCATAATACCCCTCAGCAACCATACTCATTTCCATTTGAGCTGATTTTACAGTATATCCTTTGCCTATCATATTACCAAACATCCGATTTCTTGAAAAAACAGAATAACCTGTTACAAGTAAATCACCTAAATAAGCTGAATTGTTTATATTACGTTTCATACGATGTACTTGTTTAATAAATCGTTTCATTTCACGAATGGCATTACTCATTAAGACCGCTTGAAAATTATCACCATATCCTAATCCATGGGCAATCCCAGCTGCAATGGAATAAATATTTTTTAAAACTGCAGCATACTCTGTACCTACAATATCATCTGAAGTTTTAGTTTTAATATAATAACTAGAAAGATTAGTAGCTACAATTTTTGCTTTTTCCATATCCCCACAAGCTATAGTTAAATAAGAAAGACGTTCTAATGCAACCTCTTCAGCATGACAAGGTCCTGTAATTACCCCTATATTTTCATAAGGAATAGAATATTTTGTGTGAAAATGTTCCCCTACTATCAAGCTACTTTCAGGAACAATTCCTTTGATAGCAGAAAAAACTACTTTATCTTTAAGATCTTCCGTCATTTTTTCAAGTTCCGTACTTAAAAATGCAGAAGGTATTGCAAAAATCACATAATCAGCGTCTTTAATCGCTTGATTAATATCATTAGTAAGTTGTAATTGGTTAATATTAAATGCTACAGAACTTAGATAATTAGGATTATGTTTGTGCAATTTCAAATGCTCTAATGCGTAAACACTTCGCATATACCAAGCAATTTGATCTACATTTTCACATAACATTTTTACGATTGCGGTAGCCCAACTACCACCACCAATAACAGCAAATTTGGGTTGTGTATTCATATTTTATTACTCCCGATCAATTTTACCACGCTCAGGATAAACGCTTCATCACCTATCTATTAGATTAAGATAAAATATCTTTATGCGTAAAGATGCAATTCTAAATAAAAATCCAAAGTTACAAAAAAATGGCACGTATATTGGTTAGCTAAGTTAGGAAACTTCAAATTCTTAATAGTATGAAAATGATAAAAATATTTTTATTGATAATAATAATACCCTCCTTATTTCAGTCGTGTACTAACGAAGCTATAATTGAAGACCATAGTGAACCGGCTGCAACGAATACAAGCATATCAAAACGAATAGAAAGTTATGATTTATGGTATATAGATTATAATGCTACAGAAGGTTCAGGTAATATCCCTTTCATAACACGCGCTTTCACCATTTCTTTTTAAATGGAGCTTTATATACTAATAATAACTTAGCAGGAATCGGCTCTACAGGCAATGGATTTGGAACAAGAGTAGGAGCGTATAATTACAACTCCAATTCTATTCGTGTTTTTCACGATGTATACGGAACATTTGAATTACAAATAAGCCAACTAACAAAAAATAAAATAAGATTATATGATCCTTTTCGCAAAGTAAGCTACTACTTAATAGGGTATCAACGAAGTAACTTCGATTACGATAAATTATTTAATGATAATATTCATTACTTCTTACAAGAATACAAAGCATGGGAAAAAGTATATACCAGCAGAATAGGAGCTTTAAATGATTTTGATAAGGAAAATTTTATACAATTTTTAGCAGGAGGAACTGACAAACGTTTTCGTTCATCTAAAGATTCACCCAGAACGAATGTAAACAACATTTATTGGGATTTTACAGGTCTGTACGGTATTTCAAATAATCTGAATCCATACACTAAAAAATTAACATTAGATTATGATTTTTGGGGCAATGAATCTTTCACACTAAGCGTTATTAATGACCATCGAATTCGATTGTTTCATAATACAAGTGGAACAACGTATGAGTTTGAAGGGAGAGGATTCATTGAATATCTTCGATTGACTGTTAGCAAAGCAAAAACAGATGTAGAAAAATAATTGGGTTAAAAGTTAAGTTACGTTTTGTTTTTGGTGTTTAGTAAAAAAGCGCACATTGAGTAAATCAAGTGCGCTTTTTGAATTATAATTCAAGTTTTTTAAAAAAACGTTTTAATAGCTCATTTCTATGATAGCTCTTACTTTTTCAGGAGTAATATTTTGTTTTTCCCCTAAAGCTTCCCAGCCTCTTTCTTCAAAACGATTCACAACAATAGAAGCTGTTTCTGAGTAGTTTTCTGTATTTTCAGATAAACGAGTAAGCATTCCCATTACATGAAAAAATGCCGTTGTCTTTTCAATTGCTTTTTCAGCAATTTCATCGTCAGATCCAGTCAAATTCCAAACTCTTTTTCCATATTGTGCTAATTTTTCTTTTTTCGTATCAAACATTACTCTATACAAATTAGGCCCAATAATTGCTAAAGTTCTAGCGTGATCTATTTCATATAAAGCCGTTAATTCATGACCTATCATGTGGGTAGCCCAGTCAGAAGGTACTCCCTTTTGAATTAATCCATTCAATGCCATTGTACAACACCACATAAAATTAGATGCCAGTTTATAATCAGCTGGATTTTCAACTATTGAAGGTCCTATTTCTACTAAAGTTTGTAAGATACTTTCTGCTATTCTATCTTGTAATAACGCATCATGTGGATAAGTTAAATATTGCTCCATAACATGTGTAAAAGCATCTACTACACCATTTTGTAACTGACGTTTAGGTAATGATTCTATCACTGTTGGATCACAAATAGAAAATTGCGGAAATAAAGCACTACCTCCTAAAGTTAGTTTTTCTTGTGTTTCTTCAATTGTAATTACAGCACCCGAATTCATCTCAGATCCAGTAGCAGGTAAAGTTAAAACAGTTCCAAAAGGAACTACCTCGCTAAGCTCTTTAAATAACACTCTTTGACGAAGAATTTCTACTTCATCTCCTTGATATTTAACGGCTCCCGATATAAATTTAGTCCCATCTATTACACTACCACCTCCAACAGCAATAATAAAACCTATATTTTGTTCACGAATAATCTGAACTGCTTTCATCAACGTTTCAAAACGCGGATTGGGTTCAATTCCTCCAAATTCGACCACATCAAATCCCTTTAAAGCAGTTTTAACTTGATCATAAATTCCGTTTTTAAAAATACTCCCCCACCATATGTAAGTAAAATCTTGGTGTTTTGAGGAACTAATTCTGTCAATTTTGTTATCTGCCCTTTCCCGAAAATATAATTTACAGGATTGTATAACTCAAAGTTTGTCATGTTTTTTGTGTTTAAAAACATAAAATTAGGAAACAATTTATCGGGATATTATAAAATAAAGTTAAAATTCAATAGAGAATAGCTTCAAAAATATAAAAAACTGTATTGCAGTTAATTAGCTTGTTAATCCAAACCATTCATTTGTTTAAAACATAAAAATATAACCTAAATTATATTGAAAACGGAATTTTGCACTACATGAAAATCTTTCAGATTTCCAAGATTAATACTTTTTGTATAGAGAATGAAAATCCTCTTTTACTTATATACTTTTACGACATCATAATTTTAAAATCTGTTGTACGATAATATCGTACAACAGATTTTAAAAATGCCTTTTTCAAAAAATTAAAACATATTTTCTAATTTTGCGTAAAATACACGCAAGATATGAGTTTCTCACAAAATATAAAAATAGCGGTCGATGCAGTCGTTTTTGGCTATGCAAATTCATCATTATATGTTTTACTTATCCAACAAAAATTTGGTACAGATACCTTACATTGGGCGTTACCCGGAGGTTTAGTAAAAGCCAATGAACCTTTAATCGATGCAGTTAAGCGTGAATTAAAAGAAGAGACTAATGTTACAGTAAATTATATTGAGCAACTTTATACTTTTGGCGATGATGTGTATCGCGATTCTCGTAACCGAGTAATATCGGTGGCCTATTTTGCGCTTGTTAATCCATCTAAATTAAAATTAATTGCCGATACGGATGCTGACGCTGTTTGCTGGGTAAAAGTAGATGAAATACCAAAAATGGCATTTGATCATAACAAAATTGTGTCTAAAGCATTGGAGCGTTTGAAAGCCAAATTAACTTACCAACCCATAGGTTTTGATTTGCTCCCTCACGAGTTTTTATTTTCTGATTTGGAACATTTATATACTTCTATCATTGGAAAAGAAATCGACCGACGAAATTTTAGAAAAAAATACTCAGTTTAGGTTTTATAGAAGAAACAGATCATATACATCACCCCAAATCGGGTCGCCCAGCTAAATTTTTTTAAATTTAACGTTGCTAAATACGAAGAACTTTCTAAAGACGGAATGGTTTTTGAAATCAAGTTTGCGTAAAGCTTTTATTTCAATAAACTTTTGTTATTGAATTAATTAATAATTCATATAGCACATTTAAAAATTACCACAGATACACCGATTAAAATCATTCATTTAGTTTATTTTATATTTATTACACCCAAGTTTAAAACATAATATAAATTTGGAAGGTAATTATTGCAAAATCTGTGCATCTGTGGCAAATGAAATTATTTTATTATAGTAGTAATACAATTCTTAAAAAAATATACGTTTTAAAAGATGTTATCTGTGCTATCTTATAAACCATTCAACGATTAAATTTTTTCAAAATTAACTTTGCGTAAAAAAACACAAAATATTTTGTCAGTAAAAAAATACGTTTTATATTTGCGTAACATTAACGCAAACCTATATAAATATGTTCGTATTAAATTTAGATAAAGACTTCACTCCCTTTGGAATACAAAACCAAATTGAATGTCAAACATTCACTTTTTCTGGAGGAGAACCACATATAAAAATTCAACCGTTTGATACTACTCAAAAAGTTATCATTACACATCGTGCAAATAGCTTTAACGATTTTGGATTAATCATTTTAACGATTGATGCCTTAAAAAGAATGGATGTAAAAGAAATTGAACTTTTCATTCCGTATTTTCCAGCAGCAAGACAAGATCGTGTGATGATTCCCGGCGAACCACTTTCAGTTAAAGTATATGCTGATATTTTGAATAGCCTCAATCTTTCTAAAGTATATGTTTTTGATGCGCATAGCGAAGTAACTCCAGCCGTTCTAAACAACTGCCAAGTGGTTACCAATTATAAATTTATTGAAAAAGTAATTGAAAACATAGGACAAGAAGTAATTTTAATTTCACCAGATGGTGGCGCTTTAAAGAAAATTTACAAAGTGTCTGAATATTTAGGCGGTGTGGAAGTAGTTGAAGCAAGCAAAAGCCGCGATGTAAAAACAGGAAAACTAAAAGATTTTAAGGTTTATACCGATGATTTACAAGGAAAACCTTGTTTGATAGTAGATGATATATGTGACGGAGGCGGAACTTTTATAGGATTAGCCGAAGCATTACAAAAAAAGAACGCTGGCAAATTATATTTGGCCGTAAGCCACGGAATTTTTAACAAAGGATTCGATCAATTACAAATTTTTGAAAAAATCTTTACGACCAATTCATTTAAGGATTTTGATAATGAAAAAGTAGAAACAATTAAGATTGAAATGAAATGCAATACACAATAGAAAATATAGATAAAAATGCGAAGTTCCTTTTCTTTTGGGGGCATCAACCTTCAAATGACGGAAGTATAACCAAAACTTGTTTTAGTCAATGGTGGCAGAGTTCATTTACTGTGGACGGGATTACGTATCCCACTGCCGAACATTGGATGATGGCACAAAAAGCGAAATTATTTAACGATGAAGAAATGTTTGATAAAATCATCAAAGCAAATTCTCCTCATCAGGCTAAAAAATTAGGTCGATTGGTAAAAGGTTTCGATAATGAAATTTGGAATGCCCAACGTTTTGATATAGTAGTTCAAGGGAATTACCATAAATTCTCTCAAAATGAAGCATTGAAAGAGTTTTTACTAAATACCAATGACAGAATCTTAGTCGAAGCGAGTCCCGTGGATAAAATTTGGGGTATTGGTCTCACAGGTGATGACCCAAAGGCAAATAATCCTAAAACTTGGAACGGACTAAATTTATTAGGATTTGCATTGATGGAAGTGAGGGATGAATTAAATAAATAATCAAATAAACACAACAAATGATAAAGCGCGATATTGATGATTTAGTTTATATATTGAATGAAATAAAACCTAATTCAAGTAAACCAAAGCCGATAGTTTTTATAGGAGCAGGAGCATCTGCCTCAGCAGGAATACCACTTACAGGTAAGATTATTGAAGACATATTGGAAAAATATAAAGAAAAGCCTTTAATAAAACGAATAGATAAAAGTAAAGAATTAAGCTATTACGAATTGATGAGTGCTTTGTCTGCTGATGAACGTAGAGAACTTTTTTCAAACTATATAAATAATGATAACGTTAAATTGAATGTAACGCACATCTTTCTTGCACAATTATTATTAGAGGGGTATGTAGATTATGTATTTACGCCAAATTTTGATGATTTGTTATTGAAAGCATCAATATTGTTTAATAAAATTCCACCCGTTTATGATATAACACACGGTAATGAATTTACTACAACTAATTTTCAAAAGCAATCTATAACCTATTTACACGGTCAACATTTTGGTCAATGGTTATTAAATTCAAAAGGAGAACTTGACAAAACTAAAAATATTGTTCCTTCATTATTCCGTATGGTTTGTAATCAACGAACGTGGATAATCATTGGTTACAGTGGTGAGGATGAGTTGTTAGACGAAATAGCAAAATTTGAAAGTTTTGATAATGAATTGTATTGGGTAGGTTATAAGGAAAATGAACCGAATGAGAAGGTAAAGAATCAATTGCTAAATGCACCTAATAAAAATGCATACTTGATTTCTGGTTACGATTCAGATACTTTTTTTCTGGATTTACATTCTAAATTAAAATTGAAAACACCAGAAATTATCAATAGACCTTTTACCTATTTATCAAGTGTTATTGAAAAAATTAAAGATGTTGAAGAATATAAAATGACAGAAAAAAATTATATTCAAAATTTTGATTTTTTTAAAAATAGATTAGATCGAAATAAAGAAATTACGAACAATGCAATTGAAGAATATGAGAAAGCTGAGGAATTTGAATTAGAGGGTAAAATCTATGATGCCATTTTAAATAATAAGTTTGATGAAACTTTACATTTTAAAGAATTAGTAGAAAGAAGTTATGAAAATTTAAAGCCTTTATTGTCAAATTTATATTATAGGTGGGGAACTTTTGAAGGAACAAAATTTAAAGAAACAAAAGATAACATACAGCTTCAGATAAGCATCGATAAATTTAAAATTGCTACAGGCTTAAATGATAATAATTATGAAATTTATTTTAACTGGGGTTTAAGTTTATATAGTCTAGCTAAAGGCTTAAAAGTTCAAAAAGTATATCAAGAAAGTATAAAAATCTATGAAAAAGCTCTTATGAAATATTATGAAAAATATTCAATGAATAATCATAAAATTTTAAATAATCTAGCTGTATCTATTTTTGACTTAGCAATATTAAAAAATGACAATAAGCTTTTGAATGAAAGTATTGAAAAATTAGAAGAAGCTCTAAAAGTTAAACCTGACTTTATCTTGGCACATAGAAATTTGGCAAATTTTTATCAAAAAATAGGGGAAGAACAAGATGATGATAATTATTTAACTAAAAGTGTTTCAGCATATGACAAGGTAATCCAACTTGCTTCACAAAAAGGAAAGATGATGAAGAATATATAAGCGATATAGATTATGTTAATTGGGGTTTTGCGTTATATAAATTGGCTAAAAACAATGAAAGTTCACTAGAAGATGTGATTGAGAAGTGTGAGCAGGCATTAAAATTTAATTCTATTAATTCATCAGCTTATCAATTGTTGGGATTGACATTTTCAAAGATAGCGAAAATTAAAGGAGATATTGAGATCTATAAATTAAGCCTTCAAAAGTTTGAAGAAGCATTAAAAATAGATAATAGAAGATTTGAAGTTTTAAATAGTTATTCAGCTACACTAATAGAAATTTTCAATTTCACCAAAAAGATAAATACTTGAAGGAAGCTAAAAAAATGCTCAAGAAGCTTATAATCTAAATAACAAAAATTCATATAATCTTGCTTGTTGCTATGCGTTAGAGAACAATAAAAAGAAGCATTGAAATACCTTGAAGAAGTGTTAAAAAATAAATCAGTTTCTATTAAGCACATTTTAAATGATGATGATTGGGGAAATTATAAAGATGATACTGAATTTATTCAATTAATTGCAAAATACAATATAGTAAAATGAAACTCACCATACACGGCTATTCTACTGCATTATTTGCCACTTGGTATGCCATAGAAGAACTCGGAATTATTTTTGATGCAGGCGACGGACTCGTTTCTGGCTTGATGGGAAAGTGCGGAAAGTTCAAAAATCTCTTTATTACGCATCCAGACAGGGATCATCTTACGGGTTTATTAGCATTCAATCAAATGTATGGGTATAATAAACCAACGATTTATTATCCAAAAGATTGTAAATCTTTCCCGTTTTTGGAGACGTTTACAGCAAATTTTGATCCGCAATCAAAAGGGCACCCAATGGATAGGCATTGAAGCTAAGGAATTGGTAACCTTAAAAGAAAAATTAGTAGTCGAAGCCATAAAAACGAACATATTTATACACCCAATGGTGAAAATAAAAGTTTGAGTTACAAAGTTTGGGAAACCAAAAAGAAACTGAAACAGGAATTTTTAGCTTGTTCGGCTAATGAATTAAAAGAATTACGAATACAAAAAGGAGAAACAGCACTATTCAAGGAACAAAAATCACTACTTCTATCCTATTCAGGCGACACCCCTGTAACGGATTACCAACGGTATAACGGTTCAAAAGTTTTAATTCACGAAGCCACTTTTTTAACCAAAGAAGAGCAAGTCACTAAAAATGACAAAAACCAACATAGCTCACTGGAAGAAGTAATGCAAATGATCGCAGAAATTGAAGTCGGAGAAGTTATTTTAGGGCATTTTTCATCACGCTACGCCAACGAACAAATTATCGATGCCATCAAAAATGGAGTACGCATTACAACATCAAAGTACCTATTTATTTGATGCCTATTGGGAAAATGAAAAAGGATATTTTGAATGGGAATACTGTAAATTAAAAACCTAAAAAGTTGAATTATAAAAATTAAATACCACAGAGAAGTACAGAGAAATAACTCAGAGATTCACAGAATTTTAAAAAAAACTTTGTGTGACTTCGTGAAAAAACTTTGTACAACTCTGTGTAACAAAAAATAAAATTACAATGAACGAAAAAGAAATAAAAAATATAAGCAAATTCCTGAGTCTAATTCTCAGACATTCACCCGAAACCATACATCTAAAGTTAGATGAAAACGGATGGGCAGATGTAGAAGAACTCATTACAAAATCGAACAAAAATCGGAAAGCATTGGATTTCGAAACACTTCAATATGTTGTTGAAACCAATGACAAAAAACGATTTTCCTTCAATGAAGATTTAACAAAAATCAGAGCCAATCAAGGACATTCCATTTCAGTCGATTTAGAACTTCAACCACAAACCCCACCGGATGAATTATATCACGGGACTGTAGCTAAATTTATGGACACCATTTTAAAAGACGGATTGCAGAAGATGAGTCGGCAACACGTACATCTAAGCAAAGACAAAGAAACTGCAATCAAAGTAGGAAGCCGTAGAGGAGCAGCGATCATTTTAAAAATTAATACCCACCAAATGGTAAACGATGGTTATCTGTTTTATTGTTCCGAAAATGGCGTTTGGCTAACCGATGAAGTACCACCAAAATATATTCAGCGATGAGAACACTAGTTTTTGGCGATATACACGGAGGACTTCGCGCCTTAGAACAATTGATAGAAAAAGTAGGAATTACTCCAACTGATAAATTAATTTTTCTTGGTGATTACGTCGATGGGTGGAGTGAATCTGCCCAAACCGTAGAATATCTTATCCAATTAAGTAAAAAATATCATTGTGTTTTTATACAAGGAAATCACGATTTGTGGTGCGGACGTTGGTTAAACTTGGGAGTATCAAACCCAGTTTGGGAAGAACACGGTGGAAAAGCAACCATTCAGAGTTATATCCAATCAGGTTTACTAGCTTCCGCTGAACACAAGAGCTTTTATCAAAATCTCCAAGAATACCACATCGACAAGGATAACCGACTTTACATTCACGCAGGTTTCACCTCTATGCACGGAGTAGAAAAAGAAGAAAACCGATTGGATTTTTGTTTTGACAGAACCCTTTGGGAAATGGCATTGACAATGGACAAACGAATTAAAAAAGATTCCAAATTGTTCCCAAAGCGATTATTGCATTACCACGAAATCTTTATTGGACATACACCTACACTAAATTATGATGTTGATGTTCCTATGCAAGGTTGCAATGTTTGGAATATCGACACTGGAGCTGGTTTTTCAGGAAAATTAACCTGTATGGATGTTGCTACGAAAGAGTTTTGGCAAAGTGATATCGTGTGGGAGTTATACCCAAATGAAAGAGGGAGGAATTAAACGCCCCTTAGTGTAACTTTGTGAAAAACTTAGTGCACTTTGTGTAACTGTTTTTGGGTTACACAATGTCACACAAAGTACAAGCACAAAGTTTATAGAAGTTTTTAATTTTATAAAAGAATATATGAACCCATTATTATTAACAGACGGCTACAAAGTAGATCACCGTCGTCAGTACCCAAACAACACCACTTTAGTATATTCCAACTGGACGCCTCGTAAATCCAGAATAGAAGGGGTAAACGAAGTCGTATTTTTCGGCTTACAGTATTTCATCAAGAAATACATTATTGAAGATTTTCAAACCAATTTCTTCAACCAACCCAAAGAAACTGTGGTGTCGCGTTACGCCCGACGTATCAACAACTACTTAGGCGAAAACCAAGTCGGTACAAAACACATCGAAGACCTACACGATTTAGGTTACATCCCAATGGTTTTCAAAGCCCTACCCGAAGGAGTGAGCGTACCTGTTCGTGTGCCAATGTTCACGATGTACAACACCAAATCCGAATTCTTTTGGTTGACCAATTATTTCGAAACCCTATTATCTGCCGTGGTTTGGTTGCCTTGTACCTCTGCAACTATTGCTAAACAATACAGAAAAGTATTAGGTGCTTATGCGCAAGAAACATCTTCCATCCCCGAATTTGTCGATTGGCAAGGACACGATTTTTCAATGAGAGGAATGGGCGGAATAGAATCGGCGGTGATTTCAGGAATGGGTCACTTGTTAAGTTTTACAGGAACTGATACCATACCAGCGATAGATGCATTGGAAACCTATTATAATGCCAACTCCGATGCTGAATTAGTGGGAGGATCCGTAGCAGCAACAGAGCATTCTGTAATGTGTATGGGAACAACCGAAGGCGAGTTTGAAACCTTCCAACGTTTAATCTGCGAAATTTACCCTAAAGGAATTGTATCCATCGTTTCAGATACTTGGGATTTATGGAAAGTTTTAACCGATTATATGCCTCGACTAAAAGAAACGATATTAACAAGAGAAGGTAAAGTAGTCATCCGACCTGATAGCGGGAATCCAGTACTAATTTTATGCGGTAACCCTGATGGAAAAACCGAACAAGAACGCAAAGGAGTAGTAGAATTACTTTGGGATGTTTTTGGAGGAACGACCAATGCCAAAGGGTATAAAGAATTAGCAGCACAAATTGGCGCTATATATGGCGATAGCATTACAGTTGAAAGAGCCACTCAAATTTGTGAAAAGCTAAAACAAAAAGGGTTTGCTTCAACTAATGTCGTGTTAGGAATTGGCTCTTATACCTATCAATATAACACCCGCGATACCTTTGGTTTTGCAATGAAAGCTACTTATGGCGAAGTAAACGGCGAAGGACGCGAAATTTTCAAAGATCCAATTACAGATGACGGTACTAAAAAATCAGCTAAAGGATTAATGAAAGTCGTTTTAGAAAACGGAACGTATCAGTTAATAGATCAAGTTTCTTGGGAAGAAGAAAAACAAGGCGAATTAAAAGAGGTTTTTCGTGATGGGAAATTGACAATCGACCAAAGTTTAAGCGAGATTAGAAGCCGAATCAAATAATAAGTTTTTAACCACAGATGCACAAATGCAAGAGATATTCAATAAGTAATAATTAATCGTTTATTTGTCACTTCGACAAAAGGAGAAGTCACATTACGAATATTATGCGAATTACTTTGTTAATCTAGGATTGTTTTCAAATAAGGTGAAATAAAGTTATATCATTTGAAAATTGAATATCTGTGCATCTCTGGTTAATAATTACAAATAAAATCAATGGAAGGAATCCTGTATATAGAAAATTTCATTAGAAGGCAGAATGAGTTTGACTTTTAGGAAAATTAAATAAAATAGAAATAGACAGAGAAAAGTTCAAAAAATTATTAGGAACAAATTGGTTCAGATTTTATTTAATTAGTATATTTGAATTTATAAATCAATCGCAATACAAAAGATTCAATTTTTATCTTTTTTAAGATTCACTTTGTTTTCACTTAAACTAATTGGGCAAAATTCAATAATGGATATGGCAACAATGAAAGAATGAGCCTAATAAACCAAATGAGCCTAAAACTACACAAAGCACTCTAAAACCGTCCTCTAGTGAAGAAACGGCTAGCAGAGTAATGGAAAATCTTAAAACAGAAATGAATTTGGATGCTTTGCAAGAGATTGTTATTAAAAACATTTTGATCCAAAGTCTAAATACGCGGACGTAATTCTAAAAAAAGGTTCTAACGAAAGTAAAAGCGAGGGTATTAAAGTAATCTCTTAAAATACCGACCAAAAACACTAGAGTTATTAAATCCAGATCAAAAATATATTTACAAAAAAATTATTGCAGTAGGATTCAAAAAGAAATAAAAGAAGCCATACTAGCTATAACAACTAATCAACTTACAAATGTACAAACAACTTTTACTTAGTATTACTTTGGGCTTACTTATAAGTTCATGTGGAACTAATCCTTATAAGGAAAGCAATAAAATATACACGCAACAACTAAAAGTTTTACAGCAAAAACTAGCCGAAAAAAAAGCTATTACCCTAAAAAAAGTAGAGACTAGCACCACTTCTTTGGACACGCTTTACACGAAACAAATTAAAACCCGAAAGGATTCTATCTCTAAATTTAACCCAACTGCGTCAGAAAATGTAACGACAGAATGGATTGGAACAGTAAACTTTAATCTAAGGAAACCAAATTTTGTAATTATACATCACACCGCACAAGATTCTTTAAGACAAACATTGAAAACCTTCACATTAGCAAGTACACAAGTTAGTGCACATTATGTAATCGCAGAAGATGGAAAAGTGGTACAAATGCTAAATGATTACTTAAGAGCATGGCATGCAGGCAGTGGAACTTGGGGAAGAAATAGCGACATCAACTCTGCTTCTATTGGGATTGAACTTGACAACAATGGACTTAAACCCTTTTCAGAACAACAGATCAATAGCTTATTAGCTCTATTAACAAAATTAAAGAAAGACTATAATATTCCTACACAAAATTTCATAGGTCATTCTGATATTGCTCCAACTAGGAAAGTAGATCCTAGTGCTTTATTTCCTTGGCAATTATTAGCTGAAAAAGGTTTCGGAATCTGGCCAGATGCACTATTAGAAACAGCACCTACAGATTTTAATGTCGAAATGGCTTTACGCATAATTGGGTATGATACCAAAAACTTGAGTGCCGCAATCAAAGCGTTTAAATTGCATTATATCAAAACAGAAATCGACTCGGTTATAGACCAAAAAACATTAAATGTTATCTATGCGATTTATAAAAAACAATAAGAGTGTTATCTAAATAAAAAAAGGGGTGAATATCACCCCCTTTTTCTTTATTACTTAATTTATTTCCTATAAAACAAATTATGCTCCACATAACCCCAAACTTTATTGGGTAGCATGGGAATTACATTTTTGTTATTCTTAATACTTTCACGGATAAATGTTGAGGATAGTTCAATGACAGGTGCATCTACTCGGTGAATTTTAGGGTGAGCCACAAATTGACTATCTAGTATTTCCGAATTCATTCTTGGATACACATAGATTTCATGATTTTGAAGAATGACCTCATAGTTCTTCCATTTATGAAACGAATTTAAATTGTCTTCACCCATAATCAGCGAAAACTCATGATTTGGGTGTTTTTCTTGTAAATGAGCCAATGTATTTACGGTATAGTTAGGTTGTGGTAACTTGAATTCAATATCACTGGCCTTGATTTTTGGATAATCTTCAGTTGCTAAATGTACCATGTGTAAACGATGGTAATCCTCTAACAAAGTGTTTTTCTGTTTGTGAGGATTATGAGGTGTAACGACCATCCAAATTTGATCTAAATCAGAATGCTCCGCTATATGATTAGCAATAATCAAATGCCCAATGTGGATGGGGTTAAAAGTTCCAAAGTAAAGTCCTATTTTCATTTTTTGGTTCTTAGTCCTTAGTTCCTAGTCCTTAGTTCAGTATATGGTATTGCTCAGGACAAGTAACCAAGTATTTATAACTCTTTAAGTGATTTAGAGAATGCATTTAGCATTTTAGATTCTTCTTCTATTAAAGAAATAACTTCTTCGAATAAAATTTCGTCAGTAATAAAGTTTAACTCTTTGGCTATGAATATTTGTGTTTCCAATTCATTTAAAGAACCTCTGGAAATATTCAAAAAATGACCAAAAGATTTGTCAGTTCTTCTTCCAAAACCCTCAGCAATATTTGATGGAATTGAGACTGATGCTCTTTTAATTTGACTAGTAAGTGCATAAATCTCATCTCTGGGAAATTTTTCAGTAAGTTTATATACTAGAACTACTAATCTGATTCCCTTTTGCCAAATAATTAGTTCTTTGTAAGTATTCACTCCACTCATTAGGTGTTCTTTTAATGTTTTATTACTTTTTGTAAAAACTAAGTACTGTGAACTAAGTACTGTGAACTAAGTACTGATTACTATTTGGATATAAACTCCTTAACCAATTCATACGCTTCTTGCTTTGCCACATCAAGATCATAATTTTTAATGATGGTGTCAAACTGTGGTGCTGTAGCTAATTCTACGTGTGCTTTAGCAATACGCATATTAATTTTGTCTTCACTTTCGGTTGAACGTTCTTTTAAGCGACGTTTTAATTCGTCCACACTTGGCGGTTTCACAAAAACAGCCAATGTTTGTTCAGGGAATTTCTTTTTGATACGTAACCCACCTGCTACATCAATGTCGAAAATTACATTTTTACCCATAGCCCAAATACGTTCTACTTCCTTTTTTAAAGTACCATAAAAGTTGTCACGATACACTTCTTCCCATTCTACAAAGTCTTCCGCTTTAATATGCTTTTTGAACTCTTCAATTGATATAAAATAATAATCTTTACCATTAATTTCTTGTCCACGAGGTTCACGCGTGGCTGCGGAAATTGAAAATTCTAAATTTAGTTCTTCAATCCCTAATAAATGTCTTACAATAGTGGTTTTTCCAGATCCTGATGGTGCTGAAAATACGATTAATTTGCCTCCGTTATTCATAATTTAGTAATTAGTGAAAAGTGAAGAGTGATTAGTTTTGATTTGCTATTTACTAATCACTCTTTACTCATTACTTATAAAACATTCAATACTTGTTCCTTAATTTTTTCCAATTCATCTTTCATCATTACAACTATTTTTTGCATTTCAGAATGGTTTGATTTAGATCCCATTGTATTAATTTCACGTCCCATTTCTTGCGTGATGAATCCTAATTTTCGTCCGTTAGCTTCATTTCCATTTAACGTCGTTAAAAAGTAATCTAGATGATTTCCTAATCTAACTTTTTCTTCTGTAATATCATATTTTTCTAAATAAAATATCAATTCTTGTTCAAAACGATTTTCATCTACAGTTGCTTCAAGTTCATCTAAAGCGGTACGTAACCTTGTTTTTACAGTTTCTATGCGTTCGGGATCATAAGATACAGCACGATCCATTAATTGTTGAATATTAGCAATTCGTGTTTTAAATTCATTTTCAAGAGCTTGTCCTTCGTCTTTTCTAAATTGATTGATATTAATCAGTGCCTCACTAATAGTTTTTTGAATTTCAGCCCATTCTGTTTCTTCTATTTCTTCACGTTCTGTTTTTAAAGCATCTGGCATACGTACTGCCATCTTCATTAATTCAGTAAGATCTGCTTCGGGTAGTATTTCTTTCATTTGGGCTATATAAGCCTTTATGATAGGAGCATTTATTTTAGAAGTGGTTTCTTCACCTGTTACTTCTAGATATAATGAAAAATCAATTTTACCTCTTTCTAAACTTTGAGAAATTTGATTACGTAAGCCAAGTTCCATCTCACGATAAGTAGAAGGCATACGAACATTTAAATCTAAACCTTTACTGTTTAAGGATTTAATCTCAACGGTAATTTTTTTGGTAGGCAATTGTAATGTTGCTTTTCCAAACCCTGTCATTGATAGTATCATTCTTTTTTATTTGGTCTCAAAGATAATTATTTTTAGTTGTAGTTATCGATTCTTTGTGTAGTTTTCGAGGTTAATTTTCAAGTGATAAAAATCATTTTTTTGGTTATAAAAATGAAGTAATTTGGTACAAATTAAAATAAACAACTACGAAATTGTATCAATAATAAAAAGTGGTAAAAGCTTTAATAGAGATAAACAATTTCCTGCTATTAACTAAATTTTTTTTATGAAAAAAATCGTATTTTTAATTCCGCTAATTTTGACCACTTGTAAAAAGGATCATCAAGAAGATTTCTCTAAACCAACTGAAAATAAAGAGTCTAGGAGTGAATTATTAATTCAATCTTCTCGTTTTTTCAAGTCAATTTCTACAGTTTCGGAAGAGAATATTCCCGAAGAAAAAATCAATTTGGGTAAAAAATTGTATTTTGATTCTTCGCTTTCTAAGAATGGAACTATTAGTTGTAACTCTTGTCACAATTTAGAAAATTTTGGTGTTGATAATAAACCATTATCTTTAGGAGATACCAAAAAAATGGGAGGTAGAAATTCGCCTTCTTCTTTGTATGCTTCCCTGCATTCCATGCAGTTTTGGGATGGAAGGGCAAAGGATGTAGAAGAACAAGCAGGAGGACCTTTGTTAAATCCTATTGAACACAGTATTCCAAATAAAGAGTTTTTGGAAGAAAAATTACGTAAAAAATCAGATTACATAATGTTATTTAAGAAGGTTTATCCAGATGAAAAACAACCTATTACTTTTTTAAACATAACAAATGCAATTGGAGCTTTTGAAAGAAAACTACATCCTAAAAGTAGATTTGATGCTTATTTAGATGGAGATGAACAGGCAATATCCGATACAGAAAAAGAAGGACTGAAATCTTTTATGGATAATAATTGTGTAATGTGTCATAGTGGGGTTGCTTTAGGAGGGCAAATGATGCAAAAATTCGGAATTTATGGGGACTATTCTAAACTTACACATAGTAAAAAAATAGATAAAGGTGTTTTTGAAAGGACTAAAAAAACAGGTGATGAATTTATGTTTAAAGTACCTAGTTTGAGAAATGCTGAAAAAACATATCCTTATTTTCATGATGGTTCCGTTGCTTCATTGTCAGAAGCTATTAAAATAATGGGGAAGGTACAGCTCAATAAAGATTTATCAAAACAAGAAATTAGTAGTATTGAAGCGTTTTTAAAGACATTAACAGCTGAGGTAGATACAAAGTATAAAAAATCATAAATATACTTATAAAGGGGCTATTTTGTAAAAGTATAAATTAAGGCATTTTTAAAACCCCGTTTTAGTTATTCTTGCTAGAAACGGGGTTTAATATTTTCAGAAAAATACTTGATGTAATTTTAGTTATTTGTTTTTAAGGGTATTTGTATTTTTTTTACAGATCAAAACCCATATTGACACCTAATTTAGTGGCAATAATTTTTCCAATTTTTTCTTTTAATTCAGGTATTTTAATGCTTGAGGTTACTTCGCTAGTAAAAGCATACATTAATAATGCTTTAGCTTCTTTTTAGGAATCCCTCTTTGTTGCATATAAAACAAGGCTTTTTCATCTAACTGACCAATTGTGCATCCGTGTGAACATTTTACATCGTCAGCAAATATTTCTAATTGTGGTTTTGCATTTATCGAGGCTTTTTCGCTTAGCAAAACATTATTATTTTGTTGGAAAGCATCTGTTTTTTGGGCTTCTTTTTCAACATAAATCTTTCCATTAAAAACACCTGTTGACTGATCATCTAAAATACATTTGTAATTTTGATGACTCTCGCAATTGGGTTGTGCATGTTGCACCAAGGTGTAATGATCTACATGTTGTTTATTTCCAATAATTGTAATTCCTTTTAAAGTAGAGTCAATACGCTCTCCTTGGTGATAAAAATTTAAATTATTACGTGTAATGTTTCCCCAAAAGAGAATGTATGTACGGAAACTCGACTTTCTTGTTTTTGAGCAATATAAGTATTGTCTACCAAGTTAGCTGATTGTAAATCGTTTTGAATCTTATAATAATCAACAATTGCTCTTTTTTGAGCAAAAACTTCTGTCACTGAATTAGTAAAAACAGGATTTTCATGTAAACTCTGATGACGTTCTATAATTTGTACATGTGCATTTTCGCCTACTACTATTAAATTACGAGGCTGTACCATTAAGGCACTTTCGACTCCAGTTGAAAAGTAAATGATTTCTATTGGTTTTTCAACCACTTTACTTTTTGGGATATTTACATAAGCACCTTCGTAAGCAAATGCTGTATTTAAGCTTGTTAATGTTTCTTCTTTGCTCGCAATTTGATTAAAGAAGGTATCAATAACCATTTTATATTTTGGTTTTGTTAGTGCTGAAGACATTAAACAAACATCTAATCCATCATGTGTAGTTGATGATAAGAAGGTACTAAAAACACCGTCAATAAATACTAATTTATAAGTATCTACATTGTTAACGAAATATTTTTTTACATCCTTAATTTCTACTGCATTTTCTTTTTTAGGAAAAATACTAAAATCGTTTTTTAGTACCGCATTTAACGATGTATACTTCCAAGCTTCCTCTTTTTTGAGGGGAAACCATTCGCTTCAAAATTCTTTAATGCTGAAGTACGAAGATCATGTAATTCGGTTGTTACATCTACCTTCTCTTCAAATGCCATAAAAGAGGAAAGTAATTTTTCTTTTAAATCCATATTAACTGTCGAAAGCCGAAAGTCGAAAGTCAAAAGACGTTCGTAACGACTATCCTATTTTGCTAAATATTTAATAAATCCGTTTATTAACCTCGATGTTTCTAAAACTTTAAAAGCTCGTCTTTTAAAGTTATCTTCATTAATATAATCTAAATCAAAAGTTAAACATAATCATGATTTTACTTTATTACTAAGGCTTTAGCAGTGTAAAGAAAAAGGATCATTTTTTATCTGTATTTCTTTCAAAATTTCCAGCAATATTAGAAGAATTTAAAAAACATGTTCTTCTAATTCATTTGTTAAAATCAATTTTTATTTGAAATTATCTTAATTTACTTTTGACTTTAGACTTCTGACTGTTATATTAATTCATTTTTAATCCAATCATACCCTTTTTCTTCTAATTCAAGGGCTAATTCTTTGGTGCCTGATTTTACAATTTTACCATCCATTAGTACATGAACAAAATCTGGAACAATATAGTCTAACAGGCGTTGATAGTGTGTAATTACTAAAACCGCATTGTTTTCATTTTTTAATTTATTCACCCCATTTGCTACAATGCGTAATGCGTCAATATCTAAACCAGAATCTGTTTCATCAAGGATTGCGATTTTTGGTTCTAGCATTGCCATTTGAAATATTTCATTTCGTTTTTTTTCACCGCCAGAAAATCCTTCATTTAAGGCACGAGAAAGGAATTTTCTATCCATTTCTAACAATTCTGATTTCTCACGGATTTTTTTCAACATTTCGTTAGCAGGCATTTCTTCTTCACCATTTGCTTTACGTTTTTCATTAATAGCTGTTTTAATGAAATTGGTCACTGAAACTCCCGGAATTTCGACAGGATATTGAAAAGATAAGAAAACTCCTTTGTGTGCTCTTTCTTCAGGAGCCATTTCTGAAATTTCTTCACCATCTAAGATAATTTCACCTTCCGAAACTTGGTAATTTTCATTTCCTGCAATGATGGAAGAAAGTGTTGATTTACCAGCACCATTAGGTCCCATAATTGCGTGAACTTCTCCTGCTTTAATTTCAAGGTTTATACCTTTTAATATTTCTTTGTCTTCTACCGAAGCGTGTAAGTTATTAATCTTAAGCATTTTGTTTTTATTTTATAAAAAAGCTAATTCTATGTCGTTTAATTCTTTTGGATCATCTGCATTAATATGCTTATTTCCGAGATATTGTATTCCTAAATATGCTGCTGATTTTTGAAAAGGTATATAGAAGTTATAATCTAAATCTTTTTCTAAATCATGTGAATTCGATATCACAGCCATTTTTTTTTGTCTTAATTGTCTGCCTAAATCTTTTTCAATTCGGATTAAATCTGAAAATCGGTCAAAAAAAACTTTCATGATACCACTCATATTGTACCAATATATTGGAGTTGCAAATAGGAGTGTATCGTATTTTTTTATAATTTGCTTCATTAGTGGAAGAAAATCATCGGTTTTATTCTTATTTTCATAATCATAATAAGAAAATTGATAATCACTTAAATCAATCACATCCATTTTATATTGCTTTGCGATTGTTTCTGCAATTCTGGCCGTATTACCATTCTTACGAGATGACCCCACTATAATTACTGAATTACTCATTATCCTACGGAACCTTCTAAAGAGATTTCTAATAATTTTTGGGCCTCTACAGCAAATTCCATAGGCAATTTATTCAATACTTCTTTACTAAAACCGTTTACAATTAATGCAATCGCTTTTTCTGTAGGAATACCACGTTGGTTACAATAAAAAATTTGGTCTTCACCAATTTTTGATGTGGTTGCCTCGTGTTCGATTTTTGCTGTTGAGTTATTGGATTCAATATAAGGAAAAGTATGTGCTCCACAATTGTTCCCCATCAATAAAGAATCACATTGAGAGAAGTTACGTGCATTCTCAGCACGTGAACTAATTTGTACTAATCCTCTATAACTATTTTGTGATTTTCCAGCGGATATCCCTTTAGAAATGATCGTTGACTTGGTATTTTTGCCCAAATGAATCATTTTGGTTCCAGTATCTGCTTGCTGAAAATTATTAGTTACTGCAATAGAGTAAAATTCGCCTATTGAGTTATCTCCTTTTAATATACAAGATGGGTATTTCCAAGTTACAGCAGAACCAGTTTCTACTTGTGTCCGGAAATTTTGGCATTTTTCTCGCATAAACCACGTTTGGTTACAAAATTATATACCCCTCCCTTTCCTTCTTTATTACCTCGGATACCAGTTTTGAACTGTTGAATATTTAATTTCAGCATTATCTAGTGCAATTAATTCAACAACTGCTGCGTGTAGTTGATTTTCATCACGACTAGGTGCTGTACAACCTTCTAAATAGGAAACGTAACTGCTTTCATCTGCAATTACTAAAGTTCTTTCAAATTGACCTGTTCCGCCTTGGTTAATACGGAAATAAGTTGATAATTCCATAGGACAACGAACTCCTTTTGGGATATAACAAAAACTTCCATCAGAAAAAACAGCAGAGTTTAGAGCTGCATAAAAATTATCTGTTTTTGGCACTACGGTTCCGATATATTTACGAACTAATTCAGGGTGTTCCTGAATAGCTTCTGATATCGAACAAAAAATAATACCTTTTTCAGCTAAGGTCTTTTTAAATGTAGTAGCAACTGAAACGGAATCCATTACGATATCAACCGCAACGCCTGCCAATTGTTTTTGTTCATCAATTGATATTCCTAATTTTTTAAATGTTTCTAATAACTCTGGATCTACTTCGTCTAAACTGTTGTATTTATCTTTTTTCTTAGGTGCTGAATAATATGATACGGACTGAAAATCTGGTTTTTCGTAATGAACATTTGCCCATTCTGGCTCTGCCATTTCGTTCCAAATACGAAATGCTTCTAACCGCCATTCCGTCATCCATTCTGGCTCATTTTTCTTTTTAGAAATAGCACGAACAATTTCTTCGTTTAAACCCGCAGGAAACGTTTCTGATTCGATGTCAGTATAAAAACCGTATTCGTACTCTTTGTTTTCTAATTCTATTTTTAAATCGTCTTCGGTATATTTTGACATAATTTATCTAAAAATATAAAAATTTAAAAAATCTAAAAAACTATGAAAACTTGGACATAATGCCTTACTCTTTTTGTTTTTAAACTTTTTATTTTTTTGATTTACCTTATTCTTTTTATTATTAAAATATTTAACGTTATTCTCTGATTATATGAAAATTCTAGTATTTTACTTCTTTTTCACGAATAACTTTTTTACTAAAAATTTCAAACTAGAGATAATTAAATATAATTTATATTACTAGCTTATACTTTTTGAAATGCGTAAATAGAATTATATCTTTTTATTTATTTCTTAAAATCATTCAGCCATATCGTTTAAAACGGATAGAACGACTCTCTAATAATTAATCCTCGTTAATCTAAAATATTAAATATTGTATATATTTCAATTCTAAAATGAATATCTTTATTATACTTTACTTTTTTAAATTTATTTTTTTTGATTTTTAGATTTAATTATAAAGAAAAACTTTCTCCACAACCACAAGTCCTTTGCGCATTAGGATTGTTAAAAACAAAACCTTTACCATTAAGACCTCCTGAGTATTCGAGCACGGTACCTATTAAATACAAATATGATTTTTTTTCAACAGCTATTTTAATCTTATTATCTTCAAAAACCTTATCATTTTCAGTGGTTTCTTTATCAAATTTAAGTTCATAAGACAAGCCCGAACAACCTCCGCTTTTTACCCCTACTCTTACGAAATCTTTTGAAGCATCAAAGCCGTCTTCTTTCATCATATCCATGATTTTCTTACTTGCTGATTCTGAAACTTTTATCATTTCTTATTTTGATTTTGTCTAAATTAATGACAAAGGTACAACATAAAAATTCTTTTTCATAATATCTAACATTTTTGTAATCAATTTTATAATAAAAAATAATTATGATACATTATTGAAACACTTTACTTAACAAGACAATTTAACTATTATAAAAAATATGAACGAAGTCTAATACGAAATCTAGTTAAAATAATTTCACCATCATGAAGGCCTCTTCTAGTGTTTTCTTATGATCAATGCCTTTTAAAACATCATCAATTAAACCCAGATTACGCATTAGACCCGAGCGTAGCGAATAGACGAAGTAAATCTATTCCACTTTATTTTTCTTCCAATTCAAGCATGTACTCAAATTTTAATCATCAAAATAGTTCACTATTTCTTCTTCTAAAATTTTCCGTGAGCACTTGAATTTATTGAAAAATTTTGTTTCACAACGAAGTCTAATGCGTAATCTGAGTTAAACAAAAAATGATATAATTTTGTTTTTACTAACATCGGTTTTGCTTCTGGTTCGCAAAAAAATTACTTAACCCTTATTTTTCTTCCTTACCTCTTTTAAAGTAGCAACTTGAGTTAATTAATTAGATTTTTTTTAGAAATCAATCCAAAATATAAAATTTGATATTAACAGAAAAACATACTACACAACAATATCTCCCAATAATGATTTTTAAGTAAATAGATTTTTAAGAAAAACTCCAATAGGTTTAGTATATTTGACACAAACTAAAGATATAAACACCTTCTCAAAATCAAGCATACAATAACAATAACTTCATGTATAAACATAACAATTAAAGTTTAAACAGTATGAAAATATATCCCATAGAATCAGGTAATTTTAAATTAGATGGAGGCGCCATGTTTGGAGTTGTACCCAAAACTATTTGGAATAAAACCAATCCCGCAGATGCTAATAACTTAATAGATATAGCAGCTCGTTGTATGTTAATTGAAGAAGGAAACCGACTAACTTTAATTGATACAGGAATGGGTAATAAGCAATCTGAAAAGTTTTTTGGTTATTATTCTTTATGGGGAGACGATACTTTGGACAAATCATTAGCTAAACATGGTTTTCATCGTGAGGATATAACAGATGTATTCATGACCCATTTACATTTTGATCATTGTGGAGGATCTGTCAATTGGAATAAGGATAAAACAGGATACGAAGTTGCTTTTAAAAAAGCAACATATTGGTCTAATAAAAATCATTGGGAATGGGCTACAAAACCGAATCCGAGAGAAAAAGCGTCTTTTTTGAGTGAAAATATTATCCCTATACAAGAAAGTGGTCAATTAAAATTTTTAAACAAACCTGATTCTGACTATGGCTTTTCAGAAGAATTAAACTTTGGAATTTTATATGTTGATGGACATACTGAAAAACAAATGATACCGCATATACAATATAAAAAATAAAACAATCGTTTTTATGGCAGATTTGTTAGCTACTGCGGGACATATACCGCTGCCTTATGTAATGGGATATGACACTCGCCCGTTGTTAACATTATCAGAAAAAGAAAAGTTTTTAAACATAGCTGCTGAAAAAAACTTTTATTTATGGTTAGAACATGACACATATAACCCGATCATAACCGTAGAAAAAACAGAAAAGGGAATTCGACTAAAAGAAAAATTTCAGTTAGACGATATATTAATCTAATGTTAAAACAACTTTTTATATTAATATAAATAAGATATTTACAGCCTAAAATTATATTTATGAGAATTTTAAAAACGATAACTTTTACAGGTGCTATAGGAATGATGATGGCTAGTTGTAGTACGCCAAAAGGAATTGTAAGCATTGATCCTAAAAAAATTGATCAAATGCCTTTAAAAATGACTCCTATAAAAGAAACAGATTTAAAACGTTGGAGTCATTTAGATCTTGTTAAGGATACCGTTCCGGGAATGGGAGTGGATAAAGCCTATGCTGAATTATTAAAAGGTAAAAAAGCAAACAAAATCATTGTAGGAGTTGTCGATTCAGGAATTGATATAGAACATGAAGATTTAAAACCCGCTATTTGGAAAAATGCCAAAGAAATTCCGTGTAATAAAAAGACGATGACAACAATGGCTATGTTGACGATATACACGGATGGAATTTTTTAGGAGATGCCGATAATGAACAATTAGAATTAACTCGTATTGTTAAAAAGGAAATGATGGTTCAGCTCAGTATGAAAATGCTTTAGCCCTTTTAACCCAAAAAAAATCTGAATTAGAGCCTCAAAAAATCAAATAGATGCCATTATAAATGCGGATAAAAACATTACTGAATATTTTAAAAAGAAAAATTATACACTTGCAGATGTCAAGTCAATAAAAACAACTGACCATACCCTACTTCAATCCCAAAATATTATTGGTCAAGTATTGAGTAATATGGGAGGTGATAAAACCAAATTTGATACTGAAATAGGAGAATATAAGGATTACGTTTATGACCAATTAAATTATAATTTAAATACTGAATTTAATGGACGTAAACCTGTAGGAGACAATCCGTATGACATTACCCAAACACAATATGGTAATAATAATGTTATAGGACCTAAAAAGAGAGTGGTAAACACGGAACACATGTAGCAGGTATTATTGCACAAACTAGAAATAATAATAAAGGAGGAGATGGTGTAGCGTCAGAATTCGTTCAAATTATGGCATTACGGGCTGTCCCTAACGGAGATGAATATGATAAAGACATTGCGTTAGCTATTCGTTATGCAGTAGATAATGGAGCCAAAGTAATTAATGGTAGTTTTGGAAAAGCTTTTTCTCCTAATAAAGAATGGGTACAAGATGCCATTAAATACGCCGCATCCAAAGATGTTCTTTTTGTACACGCAGCAGGAAACGATGCGGAAAACATTGATATTAAACCTAATTTTCCTAATGATACTGAAGGAAGTAATCCTGAATTTGCGGACAATGTTATTACCGTTGGAGCTTTAAATTATGAATATGGATCTAAGGTTATGGCTAATTTTTCTAATTATGGAAAAGTTAACGTAGATGTTTTTGCCCCAGGAGTTAAAATATATGCAACAGTCCCTAATAATCAGTATGAATATTTACAAGGTACTTCTATGGCATCTCCTAATGTAGCGGGAGTAGCGGCTTTAATAAGGGCTTTTTACCCATCTTTAAAAGCAGCTCAAGTAAAACAAATTATAATGGACTCTGGTATTCCTTTAACCAATACTTTTGCCTTAGCAGGTGAAAATAGCGAACCGACTACATTAGACAAAATATCAAAATCAGGTAAAATTGTAAATGCCTATAACGCTTTAAAGATGGCTGAAAAATTAGCAAAAAAATAATTATTAGTTTTAAATGTTATATTTGGAAGGGATTTTATCCCTTCTTTTTATTTAATAGATATGAAAAAATACGCATTATTCCTTTTCCCCTTATTATCCTTAGCTCAAAAAATCCTAATCCCCGGTTATTGGCAACAACATGTTGATTACAAAATGGAAGTCAATATGGACATAAAAAAATATCAATATAAAGGAAAACAAACTTTAGTTTATACTAATAATTCACCTGATACTCTAAAAAGAGTATACATTCATCTTTACAATAACGCTTTTCAACCTAACAGTCCTATGGATGCGCGTTTAAAATCAATTAAAGATCCTGATGGGCGCATGGTAAACAAAGTAAAAGTAGATGGTAAAGAAGTAAAAGAAAGTAAAATTAATAACCTACAACCAAATGAAATAGGATATTTATATGTAAACAATCTGAAACAAGACGGTATAACAGTTACAAGTAAACAAGTTAGTACTATTTTGGAAGTAGATTTAGCAAAACCTCTAATTCCTAAATCATCTACTGTTTTCACAATGGATTTTGACGGACAGGTTCCCATTCAAATTCGTAGAAGTGGTAGAAACAACAAAGAAGGAATCGAACTATCTATGTCGCAATGGTACCCTAAAATGGCTGAATATGATATAGATGGGTGGCAAGCAGACCCTTATATCGGCCGTGAGTTTCATGGCGTTTGGGGAAATTTTGATGTTAAAATTACCATTGATAAAGATTATGTTTTAGGAGGAAGTGGTTATCTTCAAAACGGAAATGAAATAGGAAAAGGCTACGAAGACAAAGAGTTTAAAGTAGTATATCCTAAAAAAAGCAAAACCTTAACTTGGCATTTTATAGCTCCTCAAGTTCATGATTTTACTTGGGCTGCTGACAAAGAATATCTTCATGACAAATTAATTCGACCTGATGGCGTTACTTTACATTTCTTATATCAAAACAAACCCGAAATTATTCAAAATTGGAAAAATTTACAATCCAAAACTTCTCAGTTAATGGATATATATAACAAAACCGTTGGCTCATATCCTTACAAACAATATTCTGTCATACAAGGCGGTGATGGGGGGATGGAATATGCAATGTGTACTTTAATTTTAGGAGAAGGAACTCAAGAAGGCTTAATTGGGGTTACCGCTCATGAAATGGCACATTCTTGGTTTCAACATATTTTAGCAACTAATGAAAGCAAACACAGCTGGATGGATGAAGGTTTTACAACTTGGCTGGAAAATTATGGGCTAAATGAAATAACGGAAAAAAAAGCAGAAAATCCTCATGAAGATTCCTATAAAGCCTATTTTTCATTAGTCAAATCGGGAAAAGAACAACCGCAAACAACGCACGCTGATCATTATGATGAAAATAGACCTTATAGCATTCAAGCTTATAGTAAAGGTAATCTATTTCTAACTCAATTAGAATATCTTATAGGAAAAGAAAATTTACTAAAAGTTTTAAAACGTTATTATGCAGACTTTAAATTTACACATCCAACTCCAACAGATATTATTCACACAGCCGAAAAAGTAACAGGAGCTAATTTAGATTGGTATCTCACAGAATGGACTAAAACAACCAATACTATTGATTATGCGATTAAACAAGTCATTGAAGAAAATGAACTAACAAAAGTTACTTTAGAGCGAATAGGTAGAATAGCTATGCCTCTTGAAATAACCGTTACTTATGAAAACGGAGTACAAGAATTATATTATGTACCCCAAACAGCTATGCGCTGGTCCAAACCTAATGATTCTAATTTAAAAAGACACGTTTTAGAAGGTTGGGATTGGGCCTATCCAACTTATGATTTTAAAATCCCTTCTTTAAAACAAAATATAAAATCAATAACAATCGATGCAAAAGGAAAAACAGCTGATATAAAAAAAGAAAATCAAATCTATAAATCCTAATTTTACAAGGGCTTGAATAAATCAAAATTATTTAAGCCTTTTTCTTTTCATAACTAGATTAACGAATTCTTACTAAACCCAAATTGCGCATTAAACTCAATCGAAGTTAATTACTGAAGCCTATCTATTCACTTTATTTTTCTTCCAATTTAAGCACGTAATCAAATTTTAATCATTAAAATAGTTCTCTATATCTTCTTCTAAAATTTTTCGTAAGCACTTGAATTATTATTGTTTTTTTTTCACAACAAAACCTAACCTAAAATCTGAGTTAAAAGTTATATTTTCTGCTTGATTTCAGCTCTAAAAGTTTCCGCTTGCTCTTTTTATTCAAAATATAAATAAAAAAGACAGAATTATATTCTGCCTCTTTTGCCCCAAATTTACCATAAACTTAACTTACTAAGTGGTACCCCAAAGCTAGTCTTGTAGTACTTTTTTTCCAAAAATAATCGTTAAAGAGGATGAATAATCGTTGAAAATATAATAGTTATTTTTATAGAACAAAGAAATGAAATAAAAAAGACAGAACCGAGTCCTGTCTTTTTTGCCCCAAATCTACCATAACTTAACCTACTTACTGTAATGGTAGATCAAAACTACAATGAACACCCCTTTTATCCAAAAATAATCGTTGAAAGAAACGAATAATCGTTAAAAGCTCTATAACGCTATCTAACTGATTATCAAAAGATATAAAATAAAAAAAAGACAGAACCGAGTCCTGTCTTTTTTGCCCCAAATCTACCATAACTTAACCTACTTACTGTAATGGTAGATCAAAACTACAATGAACGTCCTTTTTATCCAAAAATAATCGTTGAAAGAAACGAATAATCGTTAAAAGCACTATGACACTATCTAACTGATTATCAAAAGATATAAAATAAAAAAAGACAGAACCGAGTCCTGTCTTTTTTGCCCCAAATCTACCATAACTTAACCTACTTACTGTAATGGTAGATCAAAACTACAATGAACACCCCTTTTATCCAAAAATAATCGTTGAAAGAAACGAATAATCGTTAAAAGCACTATAACGCTATCTAACTGATTATCAAAAGATATAAAATAAAAAAAGACAGAACCGAGTCCTGTCTTTTTTGCCCCAAATCTACCATAACTTAACCTACTTACTGTAATGGTAGATCAAAACTACAATGAACACCCCTTTTATCCAAAAATAATCGTTGAAAGAAAAGAATAATCGTTAAAAACACTATAACGCTATCTAACTGATTATCAAAAGATATAAAATAAAAAAAGACAGAACCGAGTCCTGTCTTTTTTGCCCCAAATCTACCATAACTTAACCTACTTACTGTAATGGTAGATCAAAACTACAATGAACACCCCTTTTATCCAAAAATAATCGTTGAAAGAAACAAATAATCGTTGAAAGCATTATAATTCTATCTAACTGATTATTAAAAAGATAAAAACAAAAAAAAAGACAGGACTCGGTTCTGTCTTTTTTCCAAAAATCTACTAGAAAACTGATATTTTATTTTTTTAACAAACTTGTTTTTTGTGTTACAAGATATATTCCTATAAAAATTAAAATAGCTGAACCTACTTTTATCCAGCTTAATTCATCTTTACCTAAACCAATAGCAAAAATTGAAGCGAAAAACGGTTGTAAATAAATAAAAGTAGCGACAGTCGTTGGTTTTAGTTCTCGCATTGACAACAAATTTAAAAGGTAAGTTAAAAAGGTTGAAAACACTATTACAAAACCTATTTTTAAAAATGCCGATGTAGGAACAGTAGCCCAATTTACTACTTGAAATTCATCCCATCCAAATGGAATAACCATTAAAAAACCGAAGAAATAAATCCATTTTACAAAAGACAAAGCATGATATTTATTCATTAGTTTTTTAACAATAATCAGGTAAAAACCATACGAAACGGCATTAACAAAAACTAAAAAATTACCGAAACTAGCATTCGGAGCATTCTTTAAAGATTTCCCATAAAGTATTAGGCTCATGGTACCTGCTAAACCTAATAATATTCCTATCACTTTTTGTTTTTCCATTCTTTCTTTCATAATAATTGCAGAAAGTACTAAAACAATCATCGGTGTAGTTACCATTAAAACAGCTCCCATAATAGGAGAAGTATAACTAAGTCCTTTAAAAAAGGTTAGCATATTAAATGCCACTCCAAAAAATGAAGCCGCAATAATTCTTGGAAAATCTCTTTTTTCTACACGTTCCGTTTTAACAAACAAAGTGACTAGCCAAAATAGAAATAAAGTTCCTCCAACACGTAAGAATATAAAACCAAAAGGATTGATATACTTTGGCATTACGTCTTTTGCAACAGTAAAAGTTATTCCATAAATGATAGCCACACACCAAGCGGCTATTAAAGCCCAAGTTCTTTTACTCATTTTTTAAGAAATTTTGGACTGCTTCTATAACTTTAGAACTATTCCCTACAAATATTTTTCCATCAACGATCATTATAGGACGTGATAAAAACGTATAATGTTCTAAAATATATCTTTTATAATCTGCTTCTATTAAGATTTGATCTTTTAATCCCTTTTCTTTATACAAGGTTGCTCTTTTACTAAATAAAGCTTCATAACTACCTGCCAACTCTTTCATTTCATCAATTTGTTCAACCGTCATTGGTTCTGTCTTGATATCCTGCAAAATGAAGGTATCTAATGCCGGTAATGTTTTTAGTATACGTTGACATGTACTACATGTTTTGAGATAATATATTTTTCGCATAAAAAATCTTTATTTGCAAAATTAAGGAAGTAAATTTTAAAGTAGTTCTACACAATCAAAAAATACATAGTGAAATGGTTTAAACTTTTTGGATTAAAGTGAAAGATAGGTATTTTCTTATAAATCTTTGCTTTCTTGCGCAATATAACAAGGCTACGAAGTAAAGACAGTTGAAATATAAAAAAGACCTTTACAAACAATTATAAACCCTTTATTTAAATCAAAATTTAGTATTAGAACAAAGTGAATAAGCAAAATCTATTCGACTTTATTTCTTTTCAAATTCAAGCATGTAATGTACTCCATTTTAACCCCAAAAAGTTCCCTATTTCTTTTTCTAAAATTTTCAGTGAGGAGTTTAATCTATTGATTTTTTTGTTTCTCAACGAAGTTCAATATAGAATCTGGATTAAATTCCGTTATTAAAATCTTATGAAAAGATTTATTTTATAAATTTGATAATCAAAAATATATGCCACGTGAAAAACATATCGAATATAGCTCGTTTTGCCCTACAATTTGTCAATCAGACTCATAAAAACGTTTTTTTAACGGGAAAGGCAGGCACTGGAAAAACCACTCTTCTTAAAGAAATTATTGCTACTTCTCATAAAAATACTGCTGTAGTTGCCCCTACAGGAATTGCAGCTCTTAATGCTGGAGGTGTTACAATTCATTCTTTATTTCAGCTTTCTTTTTCGGCATTTATTCCTGACTATGCTTCCAATTCTTTACAAAGTGAATCCATCCGCTTTGAAAACAAAACAAGTTTGGGAAAATTATTTAAAATGAGTGCTACAAAAAAACAAGTTCTTCGTAATCTTGAATTATTGATTGTAGATGAAGTTTCAATGTTGCGTCCTGACGTGTTAGATGCAATAGATTTTATATTACAAAAAGTACGCAGATCTAACCAAGCGTTTGGAGGAGTTCAAATACTTTTTATTGGCGATTTATGGCAATTACCTCCAGTCATAAAACAAGAAGAATGGTCTATTTTACAAAAATATTACCAAGGGACGTACTTCTTTTACTCTAAAGTTTTACAAAAAGAGCCTCCTTTATACTTAGAATTAGATAAAATTTACAGACAATCCGATTCTTTTTTATTGACATACTTAACAATTTAAGAAACAATAGCATTACTCCCGAGGATATTGCCGTTTTAAACAAACATGTTCAACCAAATTTTGATATTAAAAAAGATAAAGGCTCAATAGTTATTACGACTCATAATGCAAAAGCCGATAGCATAAATAGAGAAGCTTTAGAAGCTTTAACTTTTGATAGTGTTTTTTATAAACCTGAAATTATTGGTGATTTTCCTGAAAAAATGTATCCTTTAGATTCTATTTTGGAACTAAAAATAGGAGCACAAGTCATGTTTATTAAAAACGACACAAGCATTGAAAAACGTTATTACAATGGCAAAATAGGAATTATTAAATCTCTTTCAAAGGAAGAAATTTTGGTAGAATTTCCTGAGGAAAATAAAATCATAGAAGTTGATTTATATACATGGGAAAACATTCGCTACGAATTAAATAGCAATACACAAGAAGTTGAAGAAAAAATAGAAGGCACTTTTAGTCAATATCCACTAAAATTGGCTTGGGCTATAACAGTACACAAAAGTCAAGGATTGACTTTTAAAAAAGCGGTATTAGATGTGGCATCTGTATTTGCTCCTCGGTCAAGCTTATGTAGCCCTTTCTAGACTCGAAGATTTAAACGGACTTACCTTATTAAAACCAATTAATATACAAGGAATTCCATCTGATCAAGCTATAATTAATTATGCACAATACAGGGCTAACACAGCTGTTTTATCTAACACACTTGATCTAGAAACTAAAAATTATTTAGTTACAGAAATAATAAGAGCTTTTGATTGTCAGAATATGACGCAATTATGGCGTAATTTTTCTTTTTCATTTAAAGAAGAATTACCCAATTCCCAAAAATTAAAATATAAATATTGGGCTGAAAAAACATTAACAAATTTAACAGAACTTACTGAAACATCTAAAAAATTTATTTCCCAATTACAAAAAATAGGAAATCAACCTACTATAGATCTTACTTTTTTAGATGAACGAAGTCGAGCAGGATATCAGTATTTTTTCAATCAATATGACATTCAATACAGCGAATTATTATTAAAAATAGTAGAAGTAAAACAACTTAAAAAAATAAAAACCTTTATAGATGAATTATTACTTTTAGAAGAAGTACTTTTAAAATCAATTTTAGGACTAAAAAAAGTGCGATTACTTGTTAAAAACATGCAAGAAGGAGTTCCTCTCACTAGAAAGAGCATGCAGTCAGATGAAATATTATACTATAAAATTAATAAAGTAGCTCAACTATCAGAAAAATTCAAACAAATAACGGGCCTTATAGATGAAAACTATATACCTGATTTTACTGAAACTAACAAAAATAAAAGAAAACCATCTAATGAAACTAAACAAAATACTGTGGAAGTAACACTTAATTTATGGAAACAAAACAAATCTATTCTTGAAATTGCTAAAGAACGAAAACTTACGAATCAAACTATATATAATCATTTTTCTAAATTAATTTTAGTGGGACAAATTCAGTTATCTGATTTACTTACGTTAGAAAAAAATAAAAGAACTCGAAATGGCATTTGAAGGATATCAAAATGAAAGTTTAGGTCTTTTAAAGGAACAATTTGGAGATCAGTTTACTTGGGATGAATTAAGATTATATATGGCTAGTATAAAAAATAATAAACCGATTTAGCAATTCCATAATTTCTTCAGTAGTATTATACGAATGCAAACAAAATCGTAAGCGTTCTTGCCCCTCAGGCACTGTAGGTGATAATATAGGTTTCACATCAAAACCTGCTTGCTGTAATTGAGTTGCTAACGATTTAACTCTTTCATTTCCTTGTATTATAGCACATTGTATAGCAGATTTACTATAAACAAATAAAGGCTTTATTCCTAATATTTGTTTTGTTTGATTAAAGCAAGTAATATTAGCTCTTAATTGTTCATTTACAACTGATTGAGCTGACAAGATCTTATAAGCGGTATAAATAGTGGCTACAGTATGAGGTGAAAGGCCTGTAGTGTAAATAAAGCTTCTAGTAAAGTTAACCATATAATCTTTCAACTTTTGGCTTCCTAAAATGGCTGCCCCATGACATCCTAGGCCTTTTCCAAAAGTCATAATACGAGCAAAAACATGATCTTGTAGACCTAACAATTGAATCAATCCTTCCCCATTATTTCCAAAAACGCCCAAAGCATGTGCTTCATCTATTATTAAAAAACAATTGTACTTTTCGGTTAAAATAGTCAGTTCTTCTAGATTAGGAGAATCGCCATCCATAGAATAAACAGATTCTACAACGACATAAACATCAATTGGTTTAATGTCTGATCCAATTTTATATTTTTGAATTAATCGTTCTAAATCTTCTATATCATTATGTCCAAATTTATATGATTTAGCATTACTTAACCGGATTCCATCTCGGATAGAAGCATGAGATAACTCATCATATAAAATCACATCTCCTCTTTGTGGAATACTTTCAAAAAAACCTACATTCGCATCATAACCTGAATTAAAAATTAAGGCGGATTCAGCCTTATGAAAATTAGCAATAAAATGTTCTACTTCTGTGTAAAGCAAATGGTTTCCTGTTAATAAACGAGACCCTGTTGCGCCATTTATTTTAATATTTTTTTGAAGTAGGAGCTCATGTGTTTTATCAAAAAGAATTTCTGATTTTGAAAAACCTAAATAATCATTTGAAGAAAAATCAATTAGAGATGATTGGGAATTAAGTGTTCGAAAAGCATTGATTTCTGCACGATGAGTTAGTTTATAACTCAATTTATCAGGAAATTTAACCATAATTAAAACTCCACTCCTAAACGCTTAACATTTTTAAGATGATCAACATCAATAAAAAGGAAACCATTACTATCCTTAATTTTAAACTTATAGTCTGCAAAATAGATTTTTTTAATTTGCTCATATTTAGTTTCTACTTCTTCAAATAAAGTACCAATGGTAATAGTATTAATCTTCCATTTTTTATTGGTAATTGTAACATTTTTAAACTGATTATCTTGCATAATCATGGTTAATCCATCATAGGTAAAATTAAACACGGGTGGTTCGTTTTTTTCTTGAATTTCTTTATCAAGAGTAATTGCTTTACCTAAAATGGCCTCTACTTTATCAGGATCTATTTTTGTACAAATATTAATTTTCTTTCCTGTTTTGACATTTGATAATTGTAAAACACAATTAGTTTGAGCAATTGCCGTGCTTATCATTAAGATTAAAAAGGGTAAAAGAAAGTATATCTTTTTCATTCGTTTTTTATAATATAAATAGATTAGAATTATAATTAATTTTGCTTACTTTTTATTTCATTTTAATTATTATGAAAAACTAAATTAATAAAAAAAGCCAAACATTACTGTTTGGCCTTCTTTTATCATATTATCATTTTAGTCTGCTAAAACAATAATTCTATTATCATTCATTTCAATAGTTCCTGAATTGATAGGTAACCAAAATGTTTGTTCATTAACCTTACTAAATTTATCTTGAAATTCTTTAGCAATTTTAACATTTGAACCTACAATTTTTACATTACCTTTTGCTAACAATGACACGATAGGCGCGTGATTATTTAGCATTTGGAACTCTCCATTAACGCCGGGAACCGCTACTGAAGTAACTTCCCCTTTGAATAATGTAGCTTCTGGTGATACAATTTCTACTATCATTTTTATTTGCTTTAGGCTTTAAGCTTTAGGCTTTAAGCAATTAAAATTACGCTTCAGCTAACATTTTTTGTCCTGCCTCAATTACATCTTCGATGGTACCTTTCAAGTTGAAAGCAGCCTCTGGCAGGTGGTCTAACTCACCATCGATAATCATATTAAATCCTTTGATAGTATCTTTAATATCTACTAATACACCGGAATACCTGTAAATTGTTCTGCTACGTGGAATGGTTGAGATAAGAAACGTTGTACACGACGAGCACGTGATACGGCTAATTTATCTTCTTCTGACAATTCTTCCATTCCTAAGATAGCAATGATATCTTGTAATTGTTTATATTTTTGTAAAATTTCTTTTACTCTCTGAGCACAATTATAGTGATCAGCACCTAATATTTCTGGCGTTAAGATACGAGAAGTAGAATCTAGTGGATCTACCGCTGGATAAATACCTAACTCAGCAATTTTACGTGATAATACAGTAGTAGCGTCTAAGTGAGCGAAAGTTGTAGCTGGTGCCGGATCTGTTAAGTCATCCGCAGGTACATAAACAGCCTGTACAGATGTAATTGACCCTTTCTTAGTAGAAGTAATACGCTCCTGCATAGCCCCCATTTCAGTTGCTAATGTTGGTTGGTAACCTACAGCAGATGGCATACGTCCTAATAATGCTGATACCTCTGAACCTGCTTGTGTAAAACGGAAGATATTATCTACGAAGAAAAGAACATCTTTACCTTGATCTGAACCTGCTCCATCACGGAAATACTCAGCAATAGATAAACCAGATAATGCAACACGTGCACGCGCTCCGGGAGGTTCATTCATCTGACCAAATACGAAAGTAGCTTTAGAATCTCTCATACCAGCTTTATCAACTTTGGTTAAATCCCATCCTCCATTTTCCATAGAGTGCATAAAATCATCACCATATTTAATAATGCCTGACTCTAACATCTCACGTAATAAGTCATTCCCTTCACGTGTTCTTTCTCCTACTCCTGCGAATACAGAAAGACCTCCGTGCCCTTTTGCAATATTGTTGATCAACTCTTGAATTAATACTGTTTTACCTACACCAGCACCACCGAATAATCCAATTTTACCTCCTTTTGCATAAGGTTCAATCAAATCAATTACTTTGATACCTGTAAATAAAACTTCAGAAGAAGTTGATAAATCTTCGAATTTAGGAGCTTGTCTGTGGATTGGTAATCCATTAGCACCTTCTTTTGGTAAATCACCTAAACCATCAATAGCATCACCTACTACGTTGAACAAACGACCGTAAATATCACCACCGATAGGCATTTGAATAGGAGCACCTGTAGCTACAACATCAACACCACGGCTTAAACCGTCAGTAGAGTCCATAGAGATAGTACGCACTGTATTTTCTCCAATGTGTGATTGTACTTCAAGTACTAACTTAGTACCATCTTGATTAGTGATTTCTAATGAATCGTAAATTTTCGGAAGTTCAACTTCTGCAGCATTGAAAACCACGTCTACTACGGGACCAATGATTTGCGCAACTTTTCCTATTACCTTAGACATACTTATGTATTTATTAAATAGCTATTTAGTTATAAAAAACGCTGTGTTTTTTCAGATTGCAAAGATAATTTTAATATTGTGATTTCCAATATAAAAATTTTCTTTTTTAAAAATATAAATTCTGCCCTCAATATAACAAAAAAACCTCCCATTTTAGCAGGAGGTTTTTTATTGAATCGTATATGAATTAGTTGATATAACTTCCAGCAGGAATATTAACTGAAAACAAAGCGGGTTTTTTCCCTAGATCTATCATTCGTAAAGTAGATTTATACTGTGTATTAATTGCTTCCATCATTTTATTGGCAATAAAAGCATACCCTCTGGGACTTGGATGTACACCATCTAATGAAAAAGCGCCTCCTTTAATAAAATCAGCTGTCAAACTATAATTTCCAAAACGTACATTTCCTTTTACTAACTGATCCATTGCTGTTTTTGCATCAAAAAACGCCAATCCTTTTACTTTGGCTGTATTTTCTATCACTTGATTATAGGCTGCTGTAGCTGTAGCTATCTTAGATGCCTCATCAATTGTTAGAACCCAAGCATCTTGTAAAGGATAAGAAACTCCTCTAATTGCAAAATCACTAGGAACATTTGGTTGTATATTATTAGGGGGAGCAATTAAACTTCCTGTAGACAACAATATATAATCTCTTCCTGTTGTATTATTTTTAGCATGACGTGCTCTCCCATAAAGATTACCTACAAAAGTGGCTGTTTGCAAACCCAAAACAGGAGTTAAATTATCTCTTATAGCCCCCGATAAATCCGCTAGGGTTTCATCAATAATTAACAATGGATTTGTTTTTTCAACTGTATTAGGGTTATTATCATCTTCTGAAATTACTTCAAATCTATTAGGAAGATTCAATGCTTTTGTAATTTGATTTACAACTCCAAATAATTGATTTAAAGAAGCGGCTTTACTTTTAGGCAAAGCTGGAACTGGATTATAGGATACCGTGGTAAAAAAAGGCAAAGTATTTACATTTGGCAAATTGGCTACTACTCCTTTTCTTCCATTTACAGTTAAACGATCAACAGCTGTATTAAATACATTAGCAAAAACAGCCGGATCTGTAATATCATTACCATTATAAGTAGCTGGATTAAGATTTCCTTTTTGATCCACCCCAATTCCTCCAGAAGTAGCATAAGTTAAAACATCATTACCACCTATCCATAACGAAAAGAAGGTAGGTTGTTGTAATAATGCGTCTGACAGCATAGTTGCGCCCGGAGAAGAGGCAAAACGTCTGAAATAAGGATTTCCTTGAGCGCTCCCGTATCCCACAAGGTCAATATGATACGATTTAGCTCCCGGTACTGATACATTATTAAATGCTCCCGTCATAATATTAGTAGCTTCTGTTGTTTGAGTTCCTTGATTGGAAACTAAATTCACAATTGGCTTACTTGCATCATTATCCAAAAAACCTCTAAACACTAAACGAGGTGAAAACTGTGTTGGATCAAGAGGAAAGGGAGCCCCTCCAAACAACAAACCTCCTGTATTATCTGCCATTAATGGTGATTTAAAGGCTCCTCCTCCAGCTGCTACAAATTGCCTAGCTATTTGTTCTGGATACGAGTTTAACTGTCCTGCAATAAACAATGCTCCATCGCTAAAACCAGCAGCATAAGAATCTCCTATTGCTACATATTTTGAAAAATTAGCATCTCCTGCTACCACAGGCACATCTGTTATTGCTTCCTCTTCAAGATTGGTTTCACATGCTACAAATACACAAGAAACCAATAAGATCCATTTTATATTTTTAATCATAATCATTCTTTTTCATTAAACATTACGGATTGATCGTCCATGAAATATAATACTGTTTTCCTATCATACCCGCTCCCGGCACTTGAATATAGTCTTTCCCAAACAGGTTAGTCCCTCCTATTTTTATGACTGATTTAAGAACAGGAATTGCGGTATTAACCTGCGCATCATAAACGTAATTTTCCGGAACATAAGCATCTATCATGGTTGATTCCCATAAATATTTAGAATTATAACGTGCATTGACATTAAACCCAAATCCTTTTAATATGTTTTCTCCTCCAAAAGATGCTTTTGCTCGATGCTTAGGAGTGTTAAAACCTGCTTCAAAATCAGGATCTAAACTGTCATCGTATTTAAAATCGGAATAATTATAGCTTGCACTCAAATTAAATTTACCAATCTTACGATTTACTCCTATCCCTACTCCTAAAGATGTTACTTGTTTTTTAGAATTTGTATAAACTTGAAATAAGCGAACATCCGCATTCTGCAAGGCAGATATTGCTGTTGGCAAATTAGTTCTAACATCTCCATACAAAGGCGTTACTACATTTGAGCTGCTTATAAAATCATTATAAATATTATAATAAGCATTCAAATCAAATGAAATTTCTTTAAAAATTGAACGATATCCCACTTCAAACGCTTGTACTCTTTCGGGTTTTACTAAAGACACATCTGCTACTTTTAAATCTGCTGGATTTAACGATTGTCTAAATACTGTAACTGAAGTAGCTGTAAAAGACCTAGTATAAGCATCACGTCCTGTTACGGTTGCAAAACCGGGATTTGCGTTTAACTTAATCGTTTCTGAATATCGGTCTAAATTATCGGGAGCTGATCCTATTAGCACTAAGGGACCTATATTTAGCCCTATATATTGGTCTTGTGTTGTTGGATTACGAAAACCTGTTTGATAAGAGGCTCTAAAATTGTGTTGTTTATCTTTACCTCCTGCATAAGATACAGATAATCGGGGAGAAATATTTCCGCTAAAATTTTGTGATTTATCATAACGGACAGAAGCTGTTACTTTTACTCTTTCATCATGGATTTTTTTCTGAATTTGTGTATAAACGCCATATTCATCATAAGTAATAGGTTCATCTAATTTATCTGTAAAAATAGAACCTGCTGAGTTCATCGTGTATCTACGAGCGGAACCTCCTACTTGAATTTCTGCAAATTTGATTACATCTTTAAAATTATAATTCAAATCTCCATGATGAATTCTAGAACGATCTACCAGTTTAGCTCCTACATTCAAATCTGAATTTGCCAATACTTTTGTTAATGCTTGATTAAAAGTAGCTGTTCACGGCACTAAACGAGGATTACCATTTGGAGTGAGAGGTATTTCAAATGGTGTATTATAATCTGCAAAAGCACGAGCTCTCTTATCTGCTTGATCTGCTGGTAAACCCAATAATGTACTGGACAACACATAAGCTGTTCCATAATCCGTAAACCAAGCTTTATCTGATTTAGCTTCTCTATTCACATTCCAAGCAGCAAAACCTAAATTATATGAATCTCCAGCATCTTCTCCTGATCTATAAATCCGAGCAAAAAAGTTATCTCCTTTTACTTCTAATTTTATTTGATCCATGAAAAAGTTTTTCAACGCATAACGATTAGCTCCTTGATATAAAGTATTTCCAATTCCTACTTTATATTGTCCTATAATCTCAATATTTTTAGCAAATTTAGAATCTCCATTTACCCAAGGACGTATATGAATTGAAGCGTCAAACTTCGCACTATTAATCTTCCCATCTGTTAACTCTTTTTCAGCATATCCTGTACGACTTACTTGTCCTACATTAGGAATAAAGGTACTTACTTCATCTCCATAAATATTCAATCCGTCATAATTTCTATTTACTTCATGTCCAATCCCTCCCGGCGTTAGACTACGTCTATCATTTGCCATCCACTCAGTTGCTTCCATATAAGAAAAATTAGCTTTGGCAGCAAAATGATCTGTAAACTTTTTAGCAGCTCTAATTCCTAAATCAAAATAGTTATTTGTACCCGCCACATCTTGAGTAGTCTGACCATATTTAAAATAAGTTGACAGACCTTCTTTAGCGAAGGGACTACGACTGTTCATAAACATAATACCATTAAATGCGTTAGCACCATAAAGGGCAGATGAAGCACTCGGCAAAACCTCTACACTTGCCACATCTAAATCAGAAATACCGAGGAGGTTTCCTACTGCAAAGTTTAACGCAGGGGATGCGTTATCCATACCGTCTACTAATTGCATAAAACGAGTATTTCCAATTGTAGCAAAACCACGTGTATTAACTGATTTAAAGTTAAAACTAGAAGTATTAAAATGCACATCTTTTAGATTTTCTAAACCTTCATAAAAAGAAGGAGCCGTTGTATTTTTCACTTCTTTTACCCCCATTCGCTCTATCGTTACAGGTGACTCAAGGATTCTCTCAGGAGCCCGTGATGCTGACACTACTATTTCATTTAAGGAAGTAGATTGTTCAACTAGAACGACCTCTACTTTTTGATCTTTTGAATTGATTTTCAAACTTCGACTAGAATAGCCCATCATCGAGACCTCTAAAGTAAAGGGAAACTGACTATTTGTTTTTAATGTGAATTTTCCATCAAATCCAGACGATGCACCTGATGCAGACCCTGCAACTTTTACATTTGCGCCTCGGTATAGGCTGATTTTTATCATCAGTCACACTTCCTGTTATTGTATTTTGCGCCAAGGTAAGTACGCTAAAAAACAATGTTAAAATAGAAAAACAGACTCTCATTCGTTGAAGATTTTGATTGGTTTATAGTTAGCAAATTACAATATATTTTTTGAAAAAATTAAACAAAACATAAAAAAAGTATAATTTTTTATTAACACTCGTAAAGAATATCTATCATTAAAAAATATTAAAATTACGAGTACTATAATTACAAAAAATATTTTTACTCATTACACTAACACCATCTATCTATATATCAATGTTTTATGTTTTTGAAAAAATAAATTATTTAATCAAACTATTTAATTGTATTAAACGATCTTACTATAATTATTTGTTTTAGCTATCTTTACGATTCTTAAAATTGCTCTTTATAAATTTTAAGAATATAACTTTTTTGAAAACAAAATGCTTTATCCTTCTATATTAAAAAAACTAGAATCATACTGTGCTTACCAAGAGAGATCACATCGAGATATTAGACTCAAATTAAAACTATTAAATGTAGCAGAGGAATCAATAGAAGAATATATTGTTTATCTAATTGAACATCATTATTTGAACGAAGAACGTTTTGCTTGTTCTTTTGCTCGAGGTAAACACAATTATAAAAAATGGGGAAAACACGGATTATTAATGAGCTTAAATTACACGGAGTATCTAATTACAATATCAAAACAGCTCTTAACGAAATAAAAGAAGTGGATTATTTAAAAAATTTTAATGATTTAGCAGAAAAAGAATGGAATAATACAAAAGAGTCTCACCCTCAAAAAAGAAACGAAAAATAGGCGATTTTCTTTTTAGAAAGGGTTATGAATCTTATTTAATTTTAACAAAAATAGAAGAATTATCTTCTTCAAACGGACAATAAAACACTTACTGCATTTCCTCCAAAACCTACTGCATTCACTAATACTTTTTTGATTGCTTTGGTTTTATTAGCAATATTTAAATACGGAATTCCTATAAAATACTGTACTTGCATCATTAAAACAGCCATTTCTACACTTAACAAACCAGAAGTCCCAAACGTATGACCTGCCTTCCATTTATTAGTTGTAAGCAAAGGCAATTGGTTATTAAAGATTTTTTGTATCGCCTTATATTCTGACCGATCGCCTTTGATTGTTCCCCGGCGCGTGCATAACAATAACATCAATAGAATCTAAAGGGGTTTCTCCTAATGCCATTTGCATTGATTTTTGAAAACAAAGTGCTTCTTCTGAAATAGATATATTATGTTGTAGTTCATCTGTTGCAAATCCTATTCCTTCAATATAAGCTAATGCGTTAGTTTTCAAATTCACATCTAAACAAATAGAGGTAGCCCCTTCTCCCAGCACCATCGTATTTTTATTTTTTTGTAAGTCTAGCGCAAGACAAGGATATTGTTGATTTTCTTTTGCATATATTTTCAGTGCATTCATTTGGGCAAGGGTAAAATCTGTCAAAGGTGCTTCACTGGCTCCTACTAAAAACTTGTCCATCATTCCTGCTTGTAACCAAGCTACCCCATTTAGTAAAGAGTGTAATCCTGTAGAACAGGTTATAGAATGGGAGATAGCTAATCCTTTATTCTTCAAATCATGTGCTACCCATGAGGAAATATTTCCTAAAGTAGTTGTTGGAGAAGCAAGTGTAGCTGTTTTTCCTGTTTGCAAAAAATCTTTATGATAGTATTCAAAAAGCTGAGTTGCTCCTCTAGAAGAGCCTATATTAATTCCAAAGTCATCTTTTTCGGTCCATCCAGCTTGCTTTATAGCATCACGAGAAGTTAAAACAGCCATTAAAACGGTCTGATCTAATGTTTTATATTTTGAATCGGATTGACGTAAAACATCTAACTCTAGATTACAATCTGCAGGCAATTTAGCTACATATTCTTTTTGATTATTAAAGTTTTCGAGAGTAATACAAGTAGAATCTGATAAATAATGATTCCAAATTTGTTCTGGTCGATTGCCCAAAGCGGACATAGAAGCTACAGAAGTGATGGCAATTTTTTGTTTCAAGACATAAATTTTACGCAAAGTTCGCAAAGTTTTTAAAAAAATACTAAAAAACTTCTTTTTTAACCCAGATTCCGCATTAGATTTCATTGTGAAACAAAATTTCCCAATAGAGTCAAGTGTTCACGGAAAATTTCAAACTTGATCTACACTTTTGAAAAACAAAAAACAACAAAAAACCCAAGTGTACACTTGGGTTTTATTTGGAGCGGAAGACGAGGCTCGAACTCGCGACAACCAGCTTGGAAGGCTGGAGCTCTACCAACTGAGCTACTTCCGCATTGCTGGTGCAAATATAAGCACATTTTCCTGATATTACCAAACTTTTAAAGCTTTTTTTTACAAAAAAACACATTACTCACACAAAAACTAATAATCAACAATATAGATTTACAAAAAAAAAAAAAAACATTTTATCTGCTATCATCTCAAAAGGCAAAATTATAGAATCAAATCT
Source organism: Flavobacterium davisii (assembly GCF_019565505.1). GTDB lineage: Bacteria > Bacteroidota > Bacteroidia > Flavobacteriales > Flavobacteriaceae > Flavobacterium > Flavobacterium davisii. The sequence continues at coordinate 2,007,483 of NZ_CP067378.1, read as the reverse complement.
TTATTAGATCCAGTTCAAAACCTATAACTTATATAAATCATGTATATTTTTGGAAATATGGATAAAAAACAGCTCTATATATAGCTATTTCTCTTATTTTCAGAATTTATTTTTTAATGAAGAACAATCTAAGTTAGGCTTTAGAAATTCATTACCATGTTATTGTATAATCTAGAGTAAAAGAGAGAAAATAAAATAATGTTTTAGATTTGTTTGTCCTTCTAACAATAGAAGACATTACATGATCAATAAAAAGAAAGACATCACGTTATCATACCCCGTCTATACCAAATAACAAATGCGGTATTGATTGATTAAATCTGCACGTGTTTAGGTTCATCTTTTTTACCTCAACATAAAAAGGAGTTGCATTATTCAAAATACATTTGATAATGAATCTCATGCGACTCCTTTTTAGAATAACAATTACTGAATGAGTTAAAAAATAAGATCATTTATTCTGATATAAAATACGATGATCTTCTAAAAACATACTTTATTGTTTTTCAATAAAAAACGATCTTTGAACCTGTTAAACTGTTCTTATTTTGTTTTTTTAACGTATTGAGTTAAAATAACAATATACTGTCCTTCCACTCTACCTTCAATTTGTTCAGGATTATCCCAAACCAATTTAATATTATGCACAGCGGCTCCTCTTTTTGCGGTAAAATTAGCTCCTTTAACGTCAAGATCTTTAATTAAAACAACTGAATCTCCATCTTGTAGTACATTTCCATTAGAATCCTTATGTACTATTGTATCTTCTTGCACACCTTCTCCTGTTGCTTTAGCCCATTCTAACGATTCATCATCTAAATACATCATATCAACTAAATCTGTTTTATTTAATCGAGTAAGCATACGCCAAGATACTATTTGTACTGGTAAATGCTCATTCCACATAGAGTCAGATAGGCAATGCCAGTGATTTGCATCTGTTAATTCTGGGTTATTAATTTGATCTATACAGGTTTTACATGCTAATACGGAATCTTCTAAACTTTCAGTTATTTTAGGTAGTACTGTATAAACTTGTAAATCGTGTTCAGTTCCGCAAAGTTCGCATTTAGAATTACTACGATCTTTTAACTTTTTTTCAATAACACTCATTACAGATTAAAAACAGCACTTAAATTAACATAAAATTGATTATTTAAGCGATCAAATCCTACTGGATCTTTTTTGTATTTAGCAAAAGGAACTCCTGTTTCTACTTGTAATCCGAATCCTTCTGAAAAGAAATAACGAGCACCTAAATGTCCTCCAAAGTTTCTTAATCCTAAATCTAAACCGGGGTAAACATCTATTTGTTCGGGCAATGTAACTACCTTACCTATGTTTGCGTTAAATCGAGCTTTAAGATCTGCTCTATCTAAAAAATCATAGTCATCACCGTCAATTGGTTTTACACCTAACAAATAATTTGCTACAACTCCTACTGAAATATTTTCTCCTAATCCGATATCAGTTCCGACATTTAAACCTGTCCCGCCTGATTGTAAATTAGCTCCTACGTGAAACTTTGTGTCTCCTTTTCCTTTATAAGCTTCTTGAGCCTGTGAGGCAAATCCTATTAGAGAGGCTACTAAAACAAAAATTTTTTTCATAATTATTTTTTTGACAAATATATAAACTTGTAATTAATTTCTACCTTTTTCATTAGGATAGAGTGTATGAATCGGTTCGCTTTGCCAAAATTGATTGCTCTCAATATTTAAAACCGTAATACAACCGTTAAAAGCGGCTCCTGTATCTAAATTCCAAACATTGGCTTTTTTTAAAGGGACTGTAGCACCTACATTTGTAACAGGAGTATGTCCTATAAAAATTTCTTTATATGCTTTTAAGCGTTTTGGAAAAAGCGGACTTTCAGGACTTATAGCAGGATCTAAACACAATGCCATTTCCCATAATGTCCTATCCCAATAGAGCAATCTAGGATAATATTCATACGCTACTCCTTTTAAATTAGTAAATCCTGCATGTACAAAAAGCTTATTATCTTCTACATGATATTCTTTTAAATTAGATAAAAAATGAATGTGTTTATCTTTAACCTCTCTACTTATATTTTGATAAGCTTCAATAGTGGTCTTACCTCCACTGGCATGCCACATCGTATTTTCATTCTTATTTTGTAACCAATCTAAGAGCAATTCATCATGATTGCCTTTTATATATATACAATTATAATTTTTTTTTAAGTCTATTAAAAAATCTAAAACCTGAGGACTTTCGCTCCAACCATCTACATAATCACCTAAAAATATCAGTGTATCACCTGGTTTTAAAGGAGTTATTGCCATTACTTGTAATAATCCTTTATAAGCCCCATGAATATCTCCTATACTATAAATCGCCATAATTGTTAAAAAAATTAACAAAATATACGGAAAAACCGTAATTTATTCAAAAAAAAAACATCTAATTTCACACCCTAAGTAATCAACTTAAAATCAGCTAATTATGAAAAAAATTTATTTATTTTCAGGTATGTTTTTATTATTTATTTCTCCTATAACTTGTACTGAAAATGGAGATGGCTCTTATTCTATAGATCCTACTGCTAGAATGACTGATGAACAGAGCACTATCCTAAATCAATCTAATTACTCATTAGAGAACGATGCTGACGGAGAACCAATTCTTAAACCTAAAAAACCAGAATAAGATTATACCAAACTTATTCAAACAACACTAAACAACCACAAAAGGTCATTTTAATTAATTTATCGCAATTTAGTAATATATTATCATTAAAAATAACAAATCAAAAGCTTTGCCATTATTTAAAGAATATATCAACAAAGTTTTCCTTAAATTTGGTAAAAAAAACTTGAATAGACGTTTATTACTAATTTCTCTTATGTTCTTTCTCTTTTCTTGCAAAAAGGAGGTAGAAATAGGTCATGATTTAAACATTGAAGATTCTTCAGCTAATACCAATAGTCCTATTTCTTTACAAGAAGACAAGAAAAGAGATGCTATTATAATTGAAAATGAGCTACAAAAAAATACACATAATACTTCCAGCCTAAGAAAAAGTTACTTTAAACTGGCTGGAAGGTATTATAATCTAGAAGATTCCGAAAACTACCTCCGTATTTCAAGAATAGCTTTTAAGCTTGCAAAAGAAGCTCAAGATCCTGTAGACATTGCAAAGGGTTATCATTATATTGGTGATTATTTTTATTTAAATTTCAAAAATGATAGTGCTTATTATTATTTTACTAGATCTGAAAAAAACTATGAGTTATTAAAAAAAACCAAAGAATTAACTCGTGTAAAGTTTTCTAAAGCAGACATATTACTATACGAAAAGGACTTCTCGGGTGCAGAAGTTGAATTTATAAAGGTTTTAAAAATTGCAAAAGCAATTAATTATACGAGATTAATATATGATTGTTACTTAAATCTTGGAAATGTACTGGTAGGCTTAAATAGCCCTGATGAAGCTATTGCATATTATAATAAAGCGTTATCTACCATCAATTTATTAACAAAAGATCCTCAATATGAAGCTCTAAAAGCACAAGTATATATATATTTAGGAAAAGCCTATTCTAAAAAGAAAGCTTATCATGAGGCAATTGTTCAATATGATGAAGGATTGTTATTTTCAAATCCGGAAAAAATTGGGTCTTATACATACTCATCCCTTATTAGTAATAAAGCTTATGCCGAAATGCAGTTGGATAATTTAGAAATAGCAGAAGAAAAGCTTTATGAATCATTAAAAATCCGAAAAAAAGACAACAATATCCCCGGAATTGTACTTTCAAATATTTATTTAGGAGAGCTTTATTTGTATAAAAAGATGTTCCAAAGGCTATTTCTTTTCTTAGAAATGCAAAAAAAATTGCTTCTGAAAACAAAATTCTTGAAGATGAATTAAGAGCACTAAGACTTCTTTCTAAAATTGATAAAAAAAATCAGTATGACTTATACGAAGAATATATTAATTTAAGCGATAGCATACAAACGGTTGAATTTAACAAACGTAATAGTTTTGCTCGAATTGAATATGAAACGGATGAAATACTAACAGAGAAACAAATTATTCAAGAAGAAAAGGAGCAAATTTCTTCTCAAAGATGGCTCATATTATTTGGTAGTTCTGGCATGATTATTTTATTAATCTTGTTGTATAACAACAAAAGTCAAAGTAGTAAAAATAAACAACTTCAATTTGAAAGGGAACAGCAAGAAAGTAATGAGCAAATTTATAAACTAATGCTCCAACAACAGCATTTAATAAATGATACCAGACAACAAGAAAAAAAGAGAATATCGCAAGAGCTACATGATGGGGTTATGAGTAAATTAACGAGTACTCGTTTAAATTTGTTCATATTATCAAAAAGACAAGATCAGGAAACTATTGAAAAATGTTTAAAGCATATTGAAAACATTCAAAATATAGAAAAGGAATTACGTAATATCTCACATGATTTAAATCAAGAAACTTTCTTAGAAAAGGAAAGTTTTAAATTAATTATTCAAAATTTATTTGAAGATTATTGCAATGCAATTAATATAGAATATATATTAGAAATAGACACCAATATTGTTTGGGAAGCCATTGAAACTTCTGTAAAAATTGACATTTATAGAATTTTACAAGAATGTCTTCAAAACACGTATAAATACTCTCATGCAACATTGGTGATTTTATCAATAAAAAAAGTACTTGATAGATTAATTATAGATATAGAAGATAATGGGGTGGGTTTTGATATAAATAAAGTAAAGGAAGGAATAGGAATTAAGAATATTAATTCAAGAGCTAAATCAATGAATGGGGAGGTTAAATTTTATTCAACTATAAACAAGGGTACTCATATTAATCTATCATTGCCATACTAACAAAATTAACACTTAAAATAACATGGACATTAGAATACTTATTGTGGATGATCATCCTTCTATGATTGAAGGATATAAAGTAATTCTTTCATATAACGATTTTGGATACAACATCGATACTACGGCTGCTTATAATTGTGAAAGTGCTTTAAAGATAATAGAATCAAATGCTCATTTTGACGTTGCTTTTCTAGATCATAACTTACCTGCATACAAAGAAGGTCATATAGAAAACGGAATTGATCTAGCTAAAATAATTAGAAAAAAAAGACCTAATACAAAAATAATCTTTCTTACGTCTCACTCTGAATCTATTATTTTATTGGATATGATAAAACGCGTAAATCCAGATGGAATACTCGTAAAAAGTGATTTCACAGCTGATGAATTATTAATAGCTTTTGATAAAATAATAAAAGGAGAAAATTATAGAAGCGTTACAGTGGATCATAATGTAAAGGAATTATTATCCAATAAAGCATATTTAGATGAAACAAATCGTCAAATTATATCTTTACTTTCAAAGGGTATCAAAACAAAAAATATTCCGAACTATCTAAATCTTTCTATGAGTTCTATTGAAAAAAGGAAAGCAAATATAAAAAAGTTTCTAGATATTGAAATAGGGAGTGATGAAGATATAGTAAGAGCAGCAAGAAAAGCAGGAGTTATTTAACCTCCTGCTTATTTAATTGTTCATTAAATTTGATTAACAAACTTTTTATCTTATCATTAATTTCATGAAAATCTAATCGTTCTTTGGTTTGATACATGAGCATCATGATGTATTTTTTTCCGAAATCACTCCTTTCAATTCGTGTTTGTTTAAACGATATATTTCTCTTAGTACTCGTTTATAATAATTTCGATCTACAGCCTTTTTAAAGTATTTTTTAGAAACGGATACCCCTATTTGTATGTTTGTACGCGTATTTTTTAATTCCGCTACTTCAGCAAAAACTAAACGCAAAGGGTATTTTGAAACGGATTTTCCATTTGTAAACAAATAGTCTATCAGTGTTCTACTTTTTAATTTTTCATAATTAGGATAATTCTGCTTCATTGGAACAAAGATAAAAAGTATATTAAAAAGTCCATAATTTATAATAAAAAGACCGCTTAAAAGCGGTCTTTTTATAAAAACTAACACATGTTATTTAATAACAATTTTTTTGCGTATTTTATTTTTGGCATCAGTAGTTACTTCTAACAAATAAGTACCGGTTTTAAACCTGATGAATTAATTTTATTAATTTTTTCTTTAGATTCTATAACTTTTTTTCCAATTAAGTCATATAATACTACTTCGCCTTCTTTACTTAAGGATATCATTTCTCCTTCAGTTACTGGATTTGGATATACAGCCATTATTTCATTTTCAAAACTATCATTAGAAAGAGTTCTTTCTATATTTATTTCATAGTAAGTTTTTGACAATGTATTTTCTGCCACCACACAAACAATAACTGATTGTCCTTCATAGCTTAATGCAACTGTTTTATTGTTTAATTGTTTTACTCCATCTACAAAAACAGTGGCTTTTGGAGACGTTTCAAAAGTTGCAATTAAATTCGATAGATTTACATTTCCTGCTCTTCCGACTACATTTACTCCGTTAATAGCAGTTTCTAAGTTTTGACCTAAATCATTGTTATCTGTAGTTAGAAACTTGTAGCTAATTAATTTTGATTCTGTATTTAAACCTTTATTAATTTTTATCCTGTAGTTTTCAGATAATTCAGCGTTTAATCCTGTTCCTTGAATTGTTAGTACAAACTCTGTCGCAACGTTATTTTCAGTTACTCCTGAAACTTGTACAACATTATTTATCAATGCGTTAGAAAACATGTTAGTCGTAAAATCAAAAACTGCTTTAGTTAAATCAAATGTATCAGATACATGGAAAGTAAAGGACTTATCTGCTTCGTTGTAAACATTTTTTAATTGTCCCACTAAATTAAAATTGCGTAATAATTTAGGTGTCTCAAAAAAGTTTGTTCCTGTATTAATAGCTATAGCGGTATTATCTAAAGCTGATTTATCATAAGTAAAAACTTCTTCTGTTTCGGCTATTGGAAGATAGCACAATAAGCCTGCTTCATTTCCTACAAACTTAGTGTTTTGATTATTTATAATATCTGCTGCTGATCTTTCAGTATTCCAAACTCTGACTTCGTCAATGTTACCATTAAATCCTCTTGTTAGAGCTAAATTATTACCGATCAGTAAAGGAGAGGTATTATTAGCTTTTGGTGCTCCAACTGTTCCAGAAACTAATCTGGCAGGAACCTCCACTCCGTTGATATATACCTTATACTGATTGGTTTTACTTGCTGTTACTGCAATATGCATCCATTCATTTAACTTAATCGTATTTGTTTCAGTATTTAAAGCAAATGATCCAGAATCTTTTGTTACGCTTATAATTAAACTATTTTCTTTATAAAGTGAATGTCCTGCATTGTTATTGATAAATGCGACAATACTTCCTTTATCAAAGAACCTACCAAAACTAGGAGCTGGTGTTTTTTGATTAATCCAAGTTTCGAAAGTAAATCCATTCCCTAATTCAAACAACGGATTTGTTTTAGTAATTAACACATCATCATTACCATCAAAATTAGCTACTTTGTTTGGTATATTTTGTGCTACGTGCTTAATTGTTAAGACTTTCTTATCATTACTAATATTTTGATCACCTACTAATTGAGTATAGGCTTCTATTGTATATTCTTGAATAGCTCTTAAATCAGCTTCTGTTGTGAATGAAACAATAGCTTCACTAGCAGGATTAACATCTGCTGTTATTGTTTGTTTAACTTCTGCACCGTTATTTATTTTATAAGCAATATCAAAGTTTTTTAAAGCAACGGATGAATTATTTCTTAATTTAACGGTTACAACGCTTGTATTATTAAGTCTTGGACGTAAATCAAGAATTTCAACTAGTTCAACGTCTGCTGTTGGAAGTTCTTGGACATTTAAGGTGTATTCTTCAATTTCAAAATCATTTCTTGAAGTTGTTAACCCGTCTTTTGTTGGCCCCTAACACTACATTAAAAGATTCTGCTTTATCTCTAAACATGTGTATAAAACGAACGGCATGATTTCCTGTTGGCACATCAGAAGGAATAGCAACTCCTACTGTATTTTTTTCAACATTTTTAAAATAGTGGGTAGTTCTTGTAGATGCCAAACTAGCTTCGTTTGCTTCTGTATTTACCCAATATTTACCTGCATAATATTCATCACTAAAATTACCATCATTATTTAGATCTATAACCATAATTGTAAATACGCCTGTACTTAACGTTAATGATCTAGTTAAAGGTAAATCTGCTTTAGAAATAGTCACATTAGGATAATAAGTCTTTGTTTTGAATACAGGAATAGATAAATTTTTAAAATCTGAATATCCTGTTACTCCACTTGCATTAGAGAAAGTACTCCAATTTAGGTTCGTAATTGCATATCCGTCTGTATTAACGTTTTGTGGTAAACTATATCTATTGTATACTTTTTTCTCTTTCTTATTATTAGTTAAATTAGTATCCACTTCATTGATACCTGCATTAATTACATAAGCAAATTTTTCATCAGGATTAGTGCTTAAATCTACCGGAGTAGTAAACGTATATTCTTTTTCTTCGAAACCGTTAATAGAGGCTATAACTTCTTCAACTTTTGGTCCTCCATTAATCTGATAAAATACAGGTAAATTGTTTCTAGTATCAGATGAATAGTTTTTAACTGCAATTGTTATGGTGGTGTTTGCTGATTTTTTACCTAGTATTTCGGGTTTTATAATAGATGTAATTCCAGCATCTACAAAAGGTACATAATCAACACAGGTAATATTAGCTACCCAACCACTTTCTGCTACTGCATCATCAGGTACAAATTCAAATGTTAATTCTCCATTAGTAGCGGAAGAAGTTATAGAAGCAGGTATCGTATTTCCTGTATAAGATGCAATTAATGGTGATTTTTCATCTGGTCCATTGTATATTTTTAGAAAATCATAACGATCTTCTAAATTAAAACTTGTAAAATCTACTTTAATTTTTTTACCAGCAATAGCGGGTTTAAAAGTAGCTTTTTTGCAGCTGCTGGGACTGGTATACTTTTATAGTCATCAAAACGTCCTCCATCGTCTGTAAAACTTATATCACACCCAGTATGTACAAGTTTAGAAGAGCTGATTGCTATATCTGAACCATTATTAGTACGGTTAAAACTATAGGTGTTATTTGCTGGATTAGTATCACCAACCATGTTAGCTTTTACTACTATAGCATATTTTCCTAATGCACTCATATTTTGAGTTGTTGTAAAATCATAGCTAAAACGTCCCATAGGGGCAATAGGTCCTGCTATAACTTCATTAATAGGTGCTCCTCCATTTATTGTATAAGATACTGGTATATTCGAAATTTCATTAGCACTATAATTAAGCAAACTAACAGAAACCTTTACAGCTGTTGAAGTACTTGAAAGTGTTGAAATACTAGTATTAGCAAAACTAATTCCTAGATCATCTGTTGCTTCATAAAGCATTATATTGTCTAAACTAAGTGTACTTGTTTTTTTAGATGTAGTATTAACATCACTATCATCCATAGCTGTTTCAAAAACAAGGTTTATCTTACCACCAGCATAAGCGCTTAGATCATAAATAGGCGATCCTGAACCTGCCATTCCTGTAATAAATTTATATCCTTGATCACTTACTAATTCTGTTCCATTAACAAGAACTCTTAAGAAAATTTTATTTGAGGAGAAATTAGGATTTTCATAACGCACATCATATTTTAAGCGTATTTTTTTTCCTGCAAGAGCCGTAGCATCAAATTCACAAAATGTAGCTTTTTTGATATACGTTGGATTGTCTTTAAAAGCATTTGTAGTTGATGTATCACCAAATCCTAATACAGAAGACGCAACCCATGGTGTTGCTCCTGCTACTCCATTACTTGAAAATACAATTCCATTTCTACCTTTTGGCGTTGCATAAGTAATATCCGCTTTACCTGTTGGATTACTTGTTAAGGTAATATTGGAAGGACTTAATGTTTCGAAATCTTCTTTATATGGTAAACTAACAGCTGTTAATTCTTTTGAGTTTAAAGGATTTAATATTATTGCAATTGCTCTTTCAGAAACAGCATTAGTTGTTAAACTGATTGCTCTTACTGTATAAACATCTTTATTTGTAGTATTTATAGCATATTCATTTGTAGGCGTTTCTGCTATAACTTCAAAATCTTCGCCATTAGCACTTAATTTTAAAATTTCATATTTCGCATTAGGAATGACATCCCAAGTCAATTTAAAATCTGTAGTACCACAATTTGTTACTGTTTCTGATTTAAAATTTTCTGGCCTAGGCATTAACGTAAATACTTGTTTAGAAGACACTACTTTTCCTCCGCTTAAAATTCTTATTTTAAAATTAGTTCCAACTTCATTGGGTACTGTCCAAAGATAAGTTCTCGCTTCCGTAGGCAATTCAGCTATTTGTTTATAGTTATTCCCACCATCATTTGAATATTCTAAAACAAAAGGTTTTGCCTCTCCTACATAATCCCAACGAATAAATTCTTTTGTTCCCGGGATTAATTTTTCATTTCCGATAGGATATGTTAATTTAAATTCTGGTCTTATATAATCATACGCTACTGAAAATTCTTGTGAATCTAGTGGAATATTTTTACCATTGATTATGATAGTATAATCCCCCCGGTTCAGGATTATCAATTGTAACCTGCTCTATATTATTTAAATCATCAATTCCTTTAGTTGCTGGATTATTAGGCATAGAAGGATTTAACACCCAAGGTAAATAAATTTGCCCATTACGTAATACTTTTAGGTCTAAATTATTAACCAAAATAGAATTTGTACTCGTACACTCGGCAAGTCAGTATAACATAACATAACTTTTAATTGCTTTGTACCTGTTGGAACAGTAATCACTTTTTGATTATCTACTCCATTTGCAATAGATGCTGTATAAAATCTATTTTCATCAATTGCTTGGACTGCACGTAATCCATTTATTTTACCATATCCATATTTATAATCTGGTCCGACATTCCCTAACTCATCGGCTGTGTTACACACAATGGCTTTCATTAAAGATCCTAAAGGTCTTTGTCCGAACTTATTTTTGTAACGTTCATACAATAATGCTACAGTACCGGTAACTCCCGGGGTTGCCATAGAAGTACCACTCATTACTTCGTATGAATTATTATAACTCATAGAATACACATCTGAACCTATACCTGAAATTTGAGGAACTAAACGCCCATCTGCTGTAGGACCAAAACTACTATAATTACTTATACTTTCATTAGGATCATTTGCTGCCACGTGTAGCGCATTTTTAGAATTTTTAGTAGAAGTATAAAACCCTCCAGCAGCAAGATTTGCTGATTGTGCATTTCCATTTGAATACATGGTTAACAAATAATTTTTTCTAACCATTACCTCATCATCTCCTCTATCAGAAACATCATATCTAGTGGTACTGTATCCTTTATCAAGATTAACACCGTAAGAATTTTGCGTCAATTCAATTCCATCATTATTAGCGGATAACAATCGTTCTTCATAGACTTTTAATCCATTCGATTGAACGTTAAAATTCCAAGCGTATACGGTCGCTTTAGGAGCCATTCCTTTTGCAAGAGGATCTATGATTCCCGCTCCTGCCATAGTTCCAAAAACGTGACTACCATGTGTACTTGCCGACTCATATTCTCTGGTAAAGAGTCTATTGGTTGCATCTTTATGGGGCTCAACATTACCATCCCAAATACCAATTTTCACACCATTACCTGTTAATCCGTATCCTAACCCGTTTAAATTAGATGATAATACATTTACCTTATGAGAGGTTCTTCCTCGGATTATTTTCTAAAACTGCTGGTGCTGGAGCTAATTCAACATTTTGAATAATTCCTAATTCTACTAATTCTAAAATTTTTTGTTTTGATAGCTTACAAAAAACTTGATTAAAATCTTCATTTATTCTGAAATTTTTCAACCCTATATTACGAAAATCTTCATCTAAACGTTTTTTAGTACCATCTTTATGATACGTAATTACTAAATCTAGTAATTCTCCTTCCTTAGCATAAGTAGGAATATCATTTTCAACAATTTCCGATGCGATTTTGTGTTCTGGTTTGAGCACAAAAATTGTTTTAATATCAGAATTGTTAACATTCTTCTCATAAAAACCAGGTGTTAATCTAGCATAGTAAGCGTTATCCGAAAAATAGCTTAATAAATTAATTCCTTTTTGAGATAAACTTTTTTGCTCATTTTTACTCAAAGGTTTTTTAAATTGTACGATCAAAACGGGATCTTCTGTACTTTTTTTTCTTGCAGAAATCATTTTTTCTTTTGAATAAGCTGACTTTAATTTCCTGAAATCATCAGTCGAATTTATTCTATTACCGTTGATAGTTATAAAATTTCCATCTTGGGCAAAACTAAAAAATGAAAATGCAAAGAAACTAAAGCTTAGTAATTTTCTTCTCATTTTATTATTTTTTTCGCAAATCTACCAAAAAATAATAAAATAAAAAATTACAAGATAAAAAACAAATAAATTACATAAAAATAAACCCAAAAGAATAAAAAAAAGCAATCCAAAATTAGATTGCTTTTTTTCCTTTTATTAGACTATTCCTATATTATTTTACTCAACCTTATAGGTTTTTCCATCAGCAACACTTTCTATAAACCTAGCTAATGATTCTTTTGTATGTATGGTTTTATCATATTCAATTGTAGCCAATTTTGTGTTAAAATCAACTTTAGCTTTCTGAATACCGTCTAATTCGTTTAATTTATTTTCAATAGTCTTAGCACATCCAATAGCACAAGTCATTCCTTTTATTTTTAATGTTGTTTTTTCTATTTTGGCTAATTCTTTTTGAACATTTGATTCCGAATTTGAATATGTTGCTTTGTTTTCTTCTTTACAGCCAATAAGGATAACTGTAGTAGCTATCATACAAAATAGTTTATTCATAATTTCTATTTTTAAATTATCTGTAACAAAAATATACATATTTGATAGTGTAATTAAAAATTTTAGTAGATTTTTGGCTTTTAAATTTTTCATTATGCTGAACAAAAACAACAAATGGCTTCTTTTATTTTTACTATCTTTAATTTGGGGTAGTTCGTTTATTTTAATAAAAAGAGGACTGGTTGGGCTGAATCCTTTTCAATTAGGTGCTTTACGTCTTGTTTTTGCTTTTATTTTTTTAATATTTATTGGTTTCAAATCTCTTTTAAAGATTCCTTCTTACAAATGGAAATACGTAGCCTTAACTTCTTTATTTGGAAATGGTTTACCCGTATTTCTTTTTGCATACGCACAAACTGGAATGAAAAGTGGCGTAAGTGGTGTACTTAATTCTTTAACTCCTCTTTACACTTTATTAATAGGTGTTTTGGCTTTTGGCTTAAGTTTTGTGAGAAATCAGATTACAGGGATATTATGGGGACTTATGGGGTGCTTATTTTTAGTGTATTTTGGAAAAGAAACCAATGGTGAAACTCATTATTTTCATGCTTTATTAGTTGTTATTGCTACTATTTGTTATGCTTTGAATGTAAATTTAATCAAGAAGTATTTACCTGATGTTAGTCCTCTCAGTATTTCTACAGGGAATTTTACGATCATGTTAATTCCTGCTCTTTTCATTTTATTCTATAATGGGTATGGAGAAATTATCACACAACCTGAAACTATAAAATCAACTCTTTTCATATTATTGTTAGGTATGATAGGAACGGGTATTGCCAATATCTTATATTATCAACTCATACAAATATCTTCTCCTTTATTTGCTTCATCAGTTACATATTTTATTCCTATTGTAGCGTTAAGTTGGGGAATATTAGATGGTGAAAATATCAATTTCATGCAACTGATTAGTGCTGGAATTATACTAAGTGGGGTATACTTGGCTAATAAAAAATAAAAGGTATTCTAAATTAAACCCAGATTCCGCATTAGACCCGAGCGTAGCGAATAGACGAAGTAAATCTATTCCACTTTATTTTTCTTCCAATTCAAGCACGTACTCCAATTTTAATCATCAAAATAGTTCACTATTTCTTCTTCTAAAATTTTCCGTGAGCACTTGAATTTATTGAAAAAATTTGTTTCACAACGAAGTCTAATGCGGAATCTGGGATTATTTTTTATTGGATTGCTTTTACAACAGCTTTTTCGGCTTCTTTTCTGGATCCATCAAATCCATCAATACCTGAAACTGTGGTATATTTTAAGACGTATTTTTTACCAGGATTTAACTTGTTATAAACACTCTGACACATGAGGGTTGCCTCATGAAAACCACACAGTATTAATTTTAGTTTACCCGGATATATATTTACATCTCCTATAGCATAAATACCCTCTATATTGGTTTGATAGTCTAATGCGTTATTTACTTTTATTGCATTTTTTTCAATTTCAAGGCCCCAATTAGCAATCGGCCCTAATTTAGGCGTTAATCCAAAAAGAGGGATAAAGTAATCACAAATTACATTCATTCTAGCTGTACCTACTTGAATGTCTACAGACTCGATTCGTTCAGAGCCTTTAAAGCCACAAACTTCTGCTTCTGTAATCAATTTTATTTTTCCTTTTTGTTTTAGTTCTTGTACTTTTTCAACTGAATCTAAAGCCCCTCTAAATTCGTTACGACGGTGTACTAATGTTACTTCTGATGCTACATTTGATAGGAAGATAGTCCAATCAAGAGCGGAATCTCCTCCTCCAGAAATTACAATTTTTTTATTGCGGAATTTTTCAGGATCTTTTACAAAATATTCAATTCCTCTGTCTTCTTGCTCGTAAAATTCTAAATCTTTTAAGGCTGGTTTTCTTGGTTCAAAAATCCCTAGTCCTCCTGCAATAGCTACTGCTTTAGCATGATGCTCTGTTCCTTTATTAGTGGTTACTATAAAGGTTCCGTCTTCTAATTTTTGGATTTTTTCAGCTACTTCATTTAAGGTAAAACCAGGTTGAAATTGCTTGATTTGTTCCATCAGGTTATCTACTAAATCACCCGCGTTTACAGAGGGAAAACCAGGAATATCAAAAATAGGTTTTTTGGGATATAGTTCGGTAAGTTGTCCTCCTGGTTGAGGCAAACCATCTATTAAATGGCATTTTAACTTTAGCAATCCTGCTTCAAAAACGGTAAAAAGTCCTGTGGGGCCTGCACCTATAATAAGTATATCTGTTTCTATCATTTCTTTTAAATTTTAAAACGAAAATTAAGACTTTAAAGTTCTATCAAATATCTGATGTAACTCATGATATTTATCAATAAAAAGGTCTTTATTTATGGTTCTTTTTATTGATTAACGTTAATGACACTTTCAATTTGTGGAGCATATTTTTTTATTGTTGTTTCTACTCCTGCTTTTAGTGTACTGATGCTTAAATTACAATTTGTACAAGCTCCTTCTAATCGAACTTTAACTAATTTTTCGTCTTCAATGCTAATTAGCGTTATATCTCCTCCATCTGATTTAAGAAAAGGACGTATTTCATCTAAAGCTTTTATAACGTTTTGTTCTAATTCTTTATTTGTCATCTTTTTTCAATTGTTTTGTATGGTTTAAGACCATAAAATTGGTTTACTGTGACTATTTTTTAGTGGCTGAACATCCAGCCATTGTTGTTATTTTAATAGCTTCTGTAGGAGGAAGGTCTTCGTTTCTCTTAACTGTTTCTGCTACTACATTTCGGGCAATTTCTTCAAATATTTTTTCTAAAGGGGAAGCTGTTTGTAAAGCTACTGGTCTACCATAGTCACCTGCTTCTCGAATGCTTTGTACAATTGGTACTTCTCCAAGAAACGGTACTTGTAAATCCTCGGCTAGATTTTTAGCTCCTTCTTTTCCAAAAATATAATATTTATTGTTTGGTAATTCTTCTGGTGTAAAGTATGCCATATTTTCAATAATTCCTAGTACGGGTACATGAATGCTTTCTGATAAAAACATGGATACTCCTTTTTAGCATCTGCTAATGCAACCGCTTGTGGAGTACTTACCACTACGGCTCCTGTAATTGGTAAGGATTGCATGATTGATAGATGAATATCTCCTGTTCCGGGAGGTAAATCTATTAGTAAAAAGTCTAACTCTCCCCAAGCTGCATCAAAAATCATTTGGTTTAATGCTTTTGCTGCCATGGGACCTCTCCAGATTACGGCTTGACTAGGTGCTGTAAAAAATCCAATAGAGAGTAATTTTATTTCATAGCTTTCTATTGGTTTCATTTTAGATTTTCCTTCTATTTCTACTGATATTGGTTTTTCATTTTCAACATCAAACATGATAGGCATAGATGGTCCGTATACATCGGCATCTAAAACCCCCACTTTAAAGCCCATTTTACCTAAAGTAACAGCTAAATTTGCTGTAACTGTTGACTTACCGACTCCTCCTTTACCTGAAGCAACGGCAATAATATTGGATATTCCAGGAATGGTTTTTCCTTTTATTTCATTTTTTTCTGGCACTTCTACTTTGACATTTACTTTTACTGTAATTTCAGGGGAAAATGTTTGATGAATTAACCTACGAATATCGTCTTCTGTTCTTTTTTTTATGTGCATGGCGGGAGTTGCTAAAGTAACGTCTACAATAACTTCGTCTCCAAAAGTTAATACATTTGTAACAGCACCACTTTCAACCATATTTTTTCCTTCACCTGCGATGGATATACTTTCTAATGCTTTTAATATTTCTTTTCTATCTAGTTTCATTTTAATAACTATTAACAGTCTACTAAGTACTTTATCTTTATTTAAACTGATTTTAGATTGCAAAGATAATGAGAAGTTTAGGAGTTTAAAACTTTAGAGGTTTAAAAGTTTTTATGTTGTAATAAATGAAAACAATAAACTTGTAATTTTGAATAATTTTGGTGTTTATTATGACTTTATTGAGGGTTCCCAAAAATGTTTTTTAAAGTCTATAATTTGATTATTCATTACTTTTATTCCCTCATTTTCTAATAATTGTTGCATTAAACTAGATCCTTCAAAATGATGTTTGCCTGTTAACACTCCGTTTCTATTGACTACTCGATGCGCTGGAACATCATTCATATCATGGCAAGCATTCATTGCCCAACCTACCATTCTAGCGGATCTGGCAGTACCAAGAGCTCTTGCTATAGCGCCATATGATGTTACTTTTCCATAAGGAATTTGTCTTACTATTTCGTAAACTCGTTCAAAAAAATTTTGATCAAATGTTTTGGCTACTACCATTTGTATAATGTAAAAAGAGCTATTATTCCAGTAACTGTGGCTATAATAAAATTAACATTTTTTATAAAAAATGAAATTTTATTTTCCCATTTTTTAAAAAGGAAGGCGTATAAAACATACACTAAAGCACTTCCTAATGTAACACCTGAAACATAGGCTATACCTACAAGAGGGGTAAAAAAATCAGGAATAAATGCAGAAAAGTACAGACTTAAAAATGCGTAATAAGGGATAGGAAAAACATTTAATATGGATAATGTAATTCCTTGATAAAAAGGAGAAAATTTACTTTTTGTATCGCTTGTTTCTAATTTACTTGCTTGAATTACGTTTTGTATTCCTTTTCCTAGAAAAAATATAGTAAGTGCAATAAATATAATTATTCCTACTAATTTTAAGTTTTTTGTTAACTTTGGATGGTCTTGAAAAAAGGTAGCAAAATAAAATCCTAAAAAGCTTTGTACTACTACTATAATAGACACGCCTAATATAAATTCTTTAGCCCTTTTTATAGATTTTTTAATACTAATAGCAGCTACACGCATATTAAGCATGCCGGTGGTAAAACTCCCATACTTGAAAAAAAAGTGGCTAAAAAAAAGGCTAAAAGAATAGACATTTTATATTATTTAGTTTAGTTGAACTCGTTCAGGATAAAATCTATTGATTTTCTGATCGAAAATAATGATTAGGTATTTTATTTTTCTTTTAAATAAGTTTCTTATAAATCAAAAGGATATTTTTTTATAAATTAAAATAGTTTTATTGATTTGTTTAAACATGTCGTTGCTTCAAAAAGTTTCAATTTTTCGATACTGTTAATTCCAAAATCTAGACAAATTTTAGTTTCAAAAACTAATCATTTTATAAAATGGTTACGGGCAATAGTTTATTCTATTTCATCAAATTCACTGATTCCAACATGGTTGTCAACTAATATCATTTTAGGTCTACCCATAATAAGACCTAAATTAATGCTACATTTAACAAAATATTCTTTTCCTTTTTCGATATTGATTTTTATTTCTTCTTTCGTTTCTAAAGCTGCATAAAAGCTTTGGTCTCCAAAATTTTCGGTTTTATAAACAAATTTTTGTCCATTTCTTAATCTACCAATTATAGAATCATTTGCGTTTTTGATACTGTAACCTAATAATGCTCCTACTCCAAGACTTGGTCTATAAAAATGAATCAGGGCGTAATCACTATTTTCTGGTAGTCTGGATTTATTATTCTTCTCTTCTATTCCTTTTATTTTTGCGAGAAATTCCGAATCAAAATTTCTATATATCTTGGCTTTAATTCTATAACAGCTACTTACTAAAACATTTGGTTTTTTTACTTCAATTAATTGTATCATATTTCCGCCTGCATTTTTGGCTGCATTTTTGGCATCTGTAATGACTTTGTCATATCCACAGTCAGTGGTAAATCCAGTATCCCCAATTTTGACATCTCCAATAAATTCTGAATTATTTGGTAAAATATCTTCTCCTTTTAACACTATTACTTGACTATTGTCATTTAATTTTTGATAGCTTTTATTTGTTAATTTGGTAGAAATACTGGTTGAACAGCTTGATATTATAAAAACAGTTAGTAAAAATAATACCTTTTTCATTTTCTTCATTTTTAATTGTTTTTTAGGTTAATTTTCTTTCAGCATCTCTTGAATTGAAATTTTAAATTAACACTAATGATTGTTTTTGTTGAGATTTCAAAATTACGTGATCTATACTTAATAAGAGATCAGAATTTTGTAGTAATTCTTCTAAAAAAATTATTCAAAAAAGGGCAATCGACTGCCTTTATTTCAGAAAAATCGTTTTATCTCTTACTTATTATTTAATTCTAAAACGGATATAGGTAATTGCTTTATTAATTTCTAAATATTGTTGTTCGTAAAAGGTTTGTATTTCTAAAACTTCACTTGGAGCGCCTTCATTTTTGTATACGTTGTGATTAGCATATAGTACTTCGTGTCCTTCGCCATGTAGTAATCCTAAAGTATATCCGTGCATAAATTCACTATCTGTTTTTAGATTTACAATTCCTTCTGGTTTTAAAATTCTCTTATACATTTTCAAGAACTCACTATTGGTCATGCGGTGCTTTGTTCGCTTGTATTTAATTTGAGGATCAGGAAATGTAATCCAAATTTCATCTATCTCGTGTGCATCAAAAATATCTTCTATTAACTCTATTTGAGTACGAACAAAGGCTGTATTATTCATATCGTTTTCTACAGCGGTTTTAGCACCTCTCCAAAAACGGGCTCCTTTTACGTCTATTCCTATATAATTTATATTAGGATTTCTTGATGCTAAACCTATTGTATACTCGCCTTTACCACATCCTAATTCTACAATAATAGGATTATCATTTTTGAAAAATGTTGAACGCCATTTTCCTTTGTAAGGAAAAGCCCCATTAACTACCTCATCACGAGTAGGTTGAATTACATTATCAAAAGTTTCGTTTTCTTTAAAACGTTTTAATTTATTTTTACTTCCCACAATTTCTTAAAGTTTTGACAAAATTAAATAAATATGTCGTATAATAAAGTGTTTTATTGTTACCTTAATTTTATAAATATAACATTTGAAAACAAGTAAAAACATATTGGTTGCTCCTCTTAATTGGGGCTTAGGTCATGCTACACGCTGTATCCCTATCATAAAGGCTCTTTTAACACAAGGCATAAATCCTATTATAGCCTCTGATGGAGAAGCTCTTGAATTATTAAAATTTGAATTTCCTTCTTTGACTTTTATTACACTTCCTTCTTATAAAATAAAATATCCAAAAAAGGGTAAATATTTTAAATGGAAATTGTTCCTATTTAGTCATAAAATTTTAAGAGCTTATTTTTTGGAACGAATGGCTACAAAAAAAATTATTAAGGTCTATAATATACAAGGTATTATTTCGGATAATCGGCTGGGTATTTATTCAAAAAAGAAACCGAGTATTTTTATTACTCATCAACTAAATGTTTTAACAGGTAATACTACATGGATTACATCTTGGTTGCATCAACAAGTGATTAAACAATATGATGCTTGCTGGGTTCCTGATTTTTCGGGAAATCAAAACTTAACAGGTCTTTTAGGTCATCTTAAAAAGCCTTTGCCAAATGTTTTGTATTTGGGTCCTATCAGTCGTTTTAAAAAACAACTATTAAATATTCGGTATGATCTTATGGTTATATTATCAGGACCGGAACCACAAAGAAGTTTGTTGGAAGAAAAATTAATTAGAGAACTACAGAACTATAATGGTTCTATTTTATTTATAAAAGGAAAAGTTGATAAACAACAAAAAATTAATACAGAAGGTATTTTTACTTTTTATAATTTTATGAATACGCAACAACTAGAAGTAGCTTTTAACAGTAGTCAATACATTATTTGCCGTTCTGGTTATACAACTGTTATGGATTTAGCCTATCTAGGTAAAAAAGCTTTTTTCATTCCTACTCTCGGTCAATACGAACAGGAATATTTAGCACATAAACTAAGTCTTGAACAAATAATTCCATATTGCGTACAAGATGAATTTAGCCTTCAAAAACTAGAAAAAATAGTTGATTTTAAGGGCTTTATTCAATTTAATAATAAAATTAACTGGGAAAAATACTTTGGAATATTTGATTTAGAAGACAAATAGTGATTCTTGAACAGACTCTATTTGTCTTCTTTTAAGGTAAGATATTGACACATAATAGGTAAAATATATTGATCTATTTTTTTAAACAATTATCATTTTTTAAAGCTAATTAATTGATTATCATTATAATTTACTTGAGCAATAGTTCCGTTCTCTTTAAAAATCCAAGTACCTACTTTTTTTCCTAATTCGTATTGTCCTATAGCGGACTCATTTCCTTCTCTAGTATAGGAAATCCATTTTCCGTGAACTTTACCCTCTTTATAAAAACCTTCTTGTCTTATTTTACCATTGTCATAATAGTAAGTGGTTTTTATTAAATCATTTTGAATCTCATATTTAGGTTCTATTAACTGAGCAAAACTGGTTACTGTAAATAAGAAAGTAACAATTAATACAAGGTTTTTCATAATTTAAAGTTTTAAAGGTTCTACAAATAGTCTTTATCAAAATTAAAAAAAACCTATATATTTAACAATTAAAAAACATTTTATTTACAATTTAATAACATTAAGGATAAAAAAAAAGCCCGAAGGCTTAATTCATAAATTTATTTTATCAGCACTTTGCAATGTAAATAAAAATTCGGAACCTTTTTTGAAAGTACTTTTTACATATATTTTTTGATGATGAGCTTCTATAATATGCTTTACAATAGACAATCCCAAACCAGAACCTCCTTCCATACGAGATCCACTTTTATCTACTCTAAAAAAGCGTTCAAACAACCTAGGAATATATTTTCGTTCAATACCTTCGCCATTGTCCATAACACGTATCAAAACCTTGTTATTTTCTAGCTCATCTATACAAATTTCAGTTGATCCTTTTTCTTTTCCGTATTTAATAGAGTTTACGACTAAATTAATCAAAACTTGTTGAATTTTTTGCTTATCGGCCGCTACTTGAATAGGTTTAACATATTTTTCATCAAAACTTAAGGTAATTTCTTTTGTATTGGCTTTAATTTCTAATAAATCCATTACGTCTTGAGCTAATGATACGATATCAAATGATTCAATATTTAGTATTTCATCGCCTAATTCTAGTTTTGCAATCATATCTAGATCATTAACGATATAAACCAAACGCTCAACACCTTTTTCTGCTCGTTCTAAATATTTTTTTCGAAGTATTTTATCTTTATGTGCGCCATCCAATAGAGTTGAAATATAGCCTTGAACTGTATAAAAGAGGGGTTTTTAGTTCATGTGAAACATTTCCTAGAAATTCTCTTCTGTATTCTTCTCGATCTTTTAGCATTTCAATTTCTAATTTTTTATCCGTTGCAAATTTTTTAACTTGTTTAGTTAGTGTAGCCATATCAGTAGTTATGGCTTGATTTTTAAAATCTACTGCATCTAAAAAGGAAATTTCGTCATAAATTTTTTTTACTCTTTTATAAATAAATTTTTCTACTCGATATTGTAATACAAAAAATGAGAAAGACATCGTTAAAAAAGCAAAAGCAATTATGAATAACCAATTGATTGAAAAAAACAGATAGGTTAGCACAAACACCAATCCTGTAGAAAACAGGGTAATATATATTGAAGATCGAAAAGCAAATTTGTATGATTTCTTAAGCCTTAATCCCATTAGTATTCAAACTTATATCCAACACCTTTGATTGTTTTAAACAAATCTTCTCCAATCTTTTCACGTAATTTTCTAATATGAACATCTATAGTTCTTCCTCCAACGACCACTTCATTGCCCCAAACTTTATCTAGAATTTCTTCTCTTTTAAACACTTTACTCGGTTTAGATGCTAATAAATAAAAGAGTTCAAATTCTTTTCTTGGTAGTATAATTTCCTTTTTATCTTTGTATATTTTATATTCTTCGCGATTGATTTCAATACCTCCTAAATCGAGTTTTTCAGCAGGTATTTCTATTTCTTTAAATCTTCTTAACAAAGCTTTCACCTTACTAACTAATACTTTGGGTTTAATCGGCTTGGCTATATAATCATCAGCTCCTGCATCAAAGCCTGCAACTTGTGAATAATCCTCACTCCTAGCCGTCAAAAAGGCAATAATAGTATTTTGTAATTCTGGCGTATTACGAATAATTTCACAAGCCTCCATTCCATCCATTTCAGGCATCATAACATCCATTAATATCAAATGAGGCAAATGTTTTTTTGCTTTTTCTATTGCTTTTTTTCCATTTTCGGCTGTGAAAATTTGGTACCCCTCTTGAGAAAGATTGTAGCCTACAATTTCTAAAATATCTATTTCGTCGTCTACTAAAAGAATTCTAATGTCCTTCTTTTTCATTACTTTGTTTGTGTTTGTTCGAATGTAAAATTAGCTATTATTCGAAATAAAAACTTAACCTTACATAAATTTAATATATTAACGATTAGATAACCTTTACTAAACTTATTTATAATGTCTCAATAACTTCTTTTTACACAGACAAAATTACTTTGCATCGAAATTAAACACACAACAAAATGAAATTTAAATTTTCCTTATTGTTTCTTTTTTTTACGATGATAACATTCGCTCAAAAAGCAACTATTACTGGAACAATATCAGATAAAGATCTAAACAATGAAGCATTACCATTTGCTAATATTGTTTTAAAAGGTAGTGCTACAGGAACTACTACTGACTTACAAGGTAAATATAAATTAAGCGTTCCGTCAGGAATCCACATCTTGGTATTTAGCTTCTTAGGTTATGAAACTAAAGAAGTTAAAATTACGATTCATGCAGGAGAAACAAAAGAAATAAATGAAACTCTTGGTTCTGGCAGTGTAACAATGGAAGATGTAGTAGTAAAAGCCACTGTAAGTCGCGAAAAGGAAACAGCATTATTATTGGAGCAAAAGAACGCTGTAGAAATGAAACAGGTAATTGGTGCTCAGGAAATGAGTCGAAAAGGAATTAGTGATGCCCAAGCCGCTATTACTAAAATTTCGGGAATTTCTAAACAAGAAGGTGTAAAAAATGTTTTCGTAAGAGGTTTAGGAGATCGTTATAATTCAACCTCATTAAATGGTTTTCCTATTCCATCAGAAGATCCCGAATATAAAAACATTTCCTTAGACTTTTTGGCACCGATATTATTAAAAACATTTCTGTCAACAAAGTATTTAATTCTAGTAAAATCAGCGATGTAGGGGGTGCTAATATAGATATTTCATCAAAAGAACTAAACACTTCATCTGTTTTCTCTCTAGATCTTTCAACAGGTAGTAATACAAGAGTATTAGGTACTGATTTTAAACAACAAACTGGCGTAGATTACTGGGGTATTTCCAATACAATTAATCCAGGCTTAACAAATCAAAAATATAATTTTCCAAACAAGTTAACTCCTATCACAAATCAATCACCCTACAATCATTCATTTGGCCTAACAGTTGGAAAAAAAATCAGATTTGGAGAAAATAGTTTTACGGCATTTCTTGTAGGATCACATTCAACTGATTTCAATTACACCAAACAGTTTTTAAAAAACACAACTACTACAGGAGTTATATTTAGAGATCAAGTAGGAGACAAATTTAGTCGTAGTATTAATCAATTAGGGTTATTGAATTTATCATTAAAATTAAACAAATATCGTTTTGATTATAATGGTATGATTATTCATAATAACAATCAATACTATTCTAAATTTTATGGAGTAGATAATGATAAATTTCAAGGAGGAATTGATGATAAAGGATTAATGATTAGACAACAAAACAATGATAACTTATTAATTGTAAATCAGCTATTAACTCAATTTCAATTAGGTAAAAACACAAACTTTAATGCTGGTCTATCATATAATATTACTTCTGGAAAAGAACCCGATAGAAAAGTAAACAACTTAACACAAAGAACTGAAACAGATTTCGTTTTTACAGGTGGAGATGGCAGACAAACCAGAACTTTTTTGAATTTAGATGAGACTGATTTAAATACAAAATTAGAAATTTCACACAGATTAAATTCAAAAGATACAGATGATAAAAGTTCTGTCTTAAAGTTGGGTTATAACGGCAGACAAGTTGACGATAAATTTTCAGCCACCTTATACAATTTTAGAGCCATATCAGGGTTATATGACGAAAATGTTAATCTAGACATTGTTTATGGCAAACAAAACTTTATAGATGGAAAATTAACTTTTGACACTAATAGAGATCAGTACAGTGCTCAAAAAAATATACATTCTGGATATGCTGATTTAACCTACTTAATTACTCCTAAATTAACCGTAAATATGGGAGCCAGTATAGATTATGTAAATCTAGCAGTACAATACAATGTTAACGAAGGAGGTACTACTGGGAAATCAACGATTAAAAACACCTTTGTACTCCCTAATGCTAGTTTAAAATGGGATGCTTCCGAAAAAAATTCATTTCGTTTAGCAAGTAGCAAAACTTATACACTTCCTCAAGCTAAAGAAATTTCACCATATATTTACATAGATGTAAATTTCAATAGTCAAGGAAACAAGGATCTAAAATATTCAGAAAATTACAATTTAGATGCTAAATGGGATTTTTATATCAGTAAATCAGAACTCTTTACTTTAACTGGTTTTTACAAGCACATCCAAAACCCCATAGCTCGTGTAGAAGAAGGAGGCTCAGGAGGTTATCTAACATACAAAAACATCTCAAACGTAGCTAAAGTACTAGGAGCAGAAATAGAAGTAAGAAAAAACATTCTTGAAACAGAATTACATCATTATGATACTAAATTAGCATTAGGTTTTAACGCTTCTTATATCTATTCAAAATTAACATTAGATGTATTAAACACACCTAAAAAGAAACACAATTAGAAGGTTCTTCTCCATTCTTAGTCAATTTTGATTTATCGAGTACTTTTTCAAAAGAAGAGAAAAGCTTTACCAACACACTTGTATTAAACTATTTCAGCGATCGTATTTATACCATTGGTACTTTGACTTACGAAGACATCATAGAAAAAGGGGTTCTTGGGTTAGATTTTATTTCTACCTCTAAAATCAATAAACATCTTGCTATCAAAATAAAAACTAGAAACTTACTGGATCCTACCTATTCATTAAGCCGAAAAGGAATTAATGGAGGTGAAAACGTTGTACTCAAGTCATTTCAAAAAGGAATCAATTTCAGTCTAGGGCTAACTTATGATTTTTAAAACAATATAATTACTAATTAAAAACAACTAATCAAAATGAATCAATCAATTTTAAGCCTATTTGCATTACTAATAATTTCGGGAACGATAACATCATGCACAAAAACAATGGATGACGAAGCTATTGCTAATAGTACTACACCTATCGGAACAGAAAATTTATCTGGGACTATAACAAATAATACAACACTTACTGCTTCTAAAACATATTATTTAAATGGATCTTTAATTATAGACAATGGAGGAACTCTAAACATACCTGCCGGTACTATCATTAAATCAAAAAAGGATTTAGCAATTACATTTTAGTTCTACAAGGAGGCAAAATAAATGTAAATGGTACAGCTGAAAAACCTGTCATTATGCAAGCAGATATAGAAACAACAGAATCTGGCTACTGGGGAGGACTAATCATTAATGGTAAAGCAAAATTATCCGATGCAACCCCTACAGGCTCAACCGAAATCAACTCCGCTTACACCTATGGTGGTAATGATGACACCGATAACTCTGGTATAATTCGTTATTTAATACTAAACAATACAGGCGCTAAATCATCTGCCAATATTGAACATAATGGCTTAACCCTAAACGGCGTTGGAAATGGTACCATTATTGAAAACGTATTTGTAAAAAACTGTGCTGATGACGGTGTCGAATTTTTTGGAGGAACTGTGGATATAAAAAACATCTTGTGTGTTAATACAGATGACGATATGTTTGACTATACACAAGGATGGAGAGGTACTTTAGATAATGCTTACGGCATCTGGGAAAAAGGTTTTACAAGCACAGAAGCTGATCCAAGAGGTTTGGAAGGGGATGGCAATCTAGATGGTAATGCGCCTACTTGTGGCTTACAATCCGACAATAATATAAAAAATCTAACCATTGATCTTAAAATTGATCTTGTAACTGCCAATGATATCACAAAACAAATGATGGATGTCTTTATGATTCGTCGTAGCGCAAAATCTAATATAGCTAATGCTCTTGTAAAAGGAACAGGTTATGTCGTAACTTTACTTAATATGAATGATAAAAAAGGAGCTGGCAATCCTAACTCCAATATTAATGTTAATATTAAAGATTTAACGACAGCTCCCGGTAAGGAAATAAATGGAACAGGTATTTTAAACAAAAATGAAACAAATATAGGTGCTGATAAAACAGCCTTTAACTGGACAAAATATGCTTTTTAATTTTTAGCCTTATTTAACTACATAAAAGCTTCTATTTTGAGGCTTTTTTTTTATCTAAAAAAAAAATCACTAACTTTGTAGAAAGTAATATTGAATGAAGAAAAACTACTTATACAGTATTTTTATTTCCGCTTTATCTGCTTTAGCTTTACAGGCTCAAGAAAGCAAAGATTCTTCCTATAATGGAAAATTTCAAGAACAACCTCTGGATAATCTTACGATATATCCAAACCCTTCCAATACAGGTAGAATTTACATTACGTCTAGATCCGCTTCATCAAAAGAAATTGAAGTTTACGATGTACTCGGAAAATTAGTACTCCAAACATTACTAAACAGTAAAGAACTAAACATATCTAATTTAAACGAGGGCGTTTACATTATAAAAATAAAAGAAGGAGATCAAAGAATAACTAGAAAACTTATTGTAAAATAGTCTATTAAAAACAATCTATCCTTTTTAACCCAATCGCTATAAGATTTAGTAAGACTAATTCATTAAAAAAAACACCCTCATTCTTCGTGAATAGATCTACCTATAAATTATTATAGCGTAATAAAAGATAGCTTCTTTCAAAGTCATCTACAAAATCTATTATTATTCCCTATTTGGCATTTCTTATTAAGTAGAAAATCCATTAATCCTCTTATAAAATATAGATTATTCTTACAAATAAAACAGAAAAACATTATTTAAATTTAAAAATAATTAAAAAAAGACAAAAAAATAAATTTAATTTATTTTTTAATTAAATTTATACCAACAGTTTTCTAAACCAAATTACAAACAACAACAACAACAAATGAAAAAAATTTACGTATTAGGAACATTATTACTAGCAGAATTAGGCTTTTGTCAAGTCTCAATTTCAGCATTAAACACACCGTATACTCAGGATTTTAATACCATGACTAACGGAACAACACCTCCTTCTTTACCTCCAAATTGGTTCATAGCAAGACTTTCAGGTACATCAACTACAGCCCTAACATTAACAAATAATGATGGATCCGCAAATAGTGGAGGTGTTTATGCTACTGGTACTAACTCAAGCAACGAAAGATCCTTAGCAGTATTAGCCTCATCAGGCACAATTCCCGGAATTGGCTTAAACCTTATCAACAATCTAACGCAAAATATTACCCAAATAGAAATTAGTGGAAAATCCGAACAATGGAGATTAGCCACCAGTACTGTAGTTGAAAAAATAGCCTTTGCTTATAGCTATGATGCCACCTCATTATCAACAGGTACCGGACTACAGTAACCAACTGTGACCTAGTCGAACAAAACGCAACCACAAACACAAGTCCTCCTACAGTTGCCAATATAGACGGTAATGCACTTGGAAATAATAGTAATTTTACTTACACTTTCGGATTAACAGGCAATGGTTGGTCAGCCAACGGAGGCTCACTCTGGATTAGATGGTCTGACACAAACGACGTAGGAAATGATGCCATGATAGGTTTAGATGATTTTAGCATTCAAGCAAAATCTACCGATCCACAATTTTTATCTAATGAAAAATTAGACGCAATTTCTGGCTTACAGGTATATCCCAACCCAACCCATTCGGTTCTAAACATAACATCCAATAGCTTTTCTGAAAAGCAAATAGAACTGTACAACTTATTGGGCAAAATAGCTTTATCCACCAAAACAACCAATCAAATCGTTGATATTACGTCTTTAGCCAAAGGTGTTTATATCGCTAAAGTAACAGAAGAAGGTAAGGTAGCTACCCGAAAAATTGTAATTGAATAATCACAAATAAAACAAAAACAAAGCCTATCCTCTTTCGATGAACATCCAAAGAGGATTTTTTGTACTTTTGTAAACAAAAACAAAACTATTAACATGAAAAAAAAATCTTTATTTCTCCTATTCAATTTATTCGTTTTTATTACTAACATCTCCGCACAAACAACAGTAACATCTTGGAGTTTTGATGCACAAACAACAAATCCTAATTTAGGCACTGGCACATTAAGCCTTATTGGAGGTGTAAACGCTAACACTTATCAAAGTGGCAATAATGGCGGATTTGCACATAGTATAAAAAATTTCCCTGCTCAAAGCACCGCTTCTGGAACAGCTGGTTATCAATTTATGGCTAGCACTAGTGGCTATTCGGGCATCATTATAAAATTTGACCCAAGAGGACAAGACACCTCTTCTAAATGGCAGCGGTATGAATACACTTTCGATGGTGGAAATTCTTGGATATTATTAGCTAATAATAACGGCGATCTAACAAATGGCTTTACAGCTTCACCAATGAAATCTTTTTTAATCAACGATCCTAGATGTGACAACAATCCTAATTTTGGTTTTCGAATTGTTTCTATTGTAAATCCAAACAACAACACCTATGAAGCTATATTAGGTCTTTATGATCCGTCCGCTAACTGGAGAATAGACAATGTGAAAATTGAAGCTTCTGGCCTATTAAACAATGAAAAAAATAATGAAATTGAAGGCTTATCAATTCATCCAAACCCCGCCAATTCAGTTGTAAACATCACTTCACCAAATTTTGGAGAAAAACAAATAGATTTATACGACATCTTCGGCAAAAAAACTTTATCATCTAAAATAACAGATCAAAGTCTTAATATTTCTTCCTTAACCAAAGGAGTTTATTTTGCTAAAATTACAGAAGGAAGCAAAATAGCAACTAGAAAAATTATAATCGAATAATTTTTTACCTACCAGATAAAAAACAAGAGGCTATCCTAAAAGATCAGAATCTTATTATTTCAACCGAAGGGAGAAACCACATAATACAAATAATGTGACTTCTCCCTTTTAGTTCGAAATAAAACTAAGTATTGAATTTTGACTTTTTAGACACCTTCTTTTATTTGACCCAGATTTCAAGAAAGTATTGTTCTTTGACAAATGAGAGCTAACTTGCACTTGCGAGCGAAGCCTATGTATAAAATGGTGAATTTATCCCCTCCCAGATTTTGGCTGAAATGTAAAAAGGCTTCCATTTGGAAGCCCTTTGAGACAATCAATGATGAAACACCATGTTATCTCGTATAGAATAATTTAAGCAAAGATATTACATTTCCTCGCATTTTAATAAAAAAATATTTTATGAAAAGTTTCGAAAAAATGCAAATTGTAAATCCCAATGCTGCAGGAATTGATGTTGGGTCACGTTCTCATTTTGTAGCCATAGGACAGGATGAAAATCAAATTAGAGAATTTAATGTTTATCAATCAGGATTATGCGCTTTGGTAGCTTATCTTCAAGAGAACAAGATTCGTAGTGTTGCTTTGGAGTCCACAGGGAGTTATTGGCAATCTTTGTTTATGATCTTGCAGGGAAATGGTTTTGAAGTTCTTTTGGTTCAAGGGACTCAAACAAAAAACCTCAAAGCAAAGACAGATGTGAAAGATGCACAATGGATACAGAAACTTCATTCTTTAGGGCTATTACGAGGTTCTTTTTGCCCTCTGAAACCACTTTGCAGATAAGAACACTTCATAGACATCGTTCTAGTTTGATTGAACAAAGTTCAGGCTTTGTAAACAAAATGCAAAAAGCATTACGTTTAATGAACTTCAGACTCGACGTTGTGATAAGTGACATCACAGGAGTTTCTGGAATAAGAGTAATTGAGATGATACTATCAGGTGAAACTTCAGGTGAAAAATTAGCTGAATATTGCGACAAACGAGTTAAAAAAAGCAAAGAAGAAATAGCCGACGCTTTACAAGGTAAAATAAACAATGAATACCTACATGAGCTTTCCGATTGTTATGATATTTACAGACTTATTCAAGATAAAATAAAAAACACCGATACTCGTATTGATGAAGTGCTGAAAAATCAAACCAGAGAAATTGTTTTATCAGAAGATATCGAATTGGTAAAGAAACAGAATAAAGGGAAAAACCAACCCAAATTTGATGTACAGAAATATAGTTTAAAACTTTTTGGAGTAGATCTCTTTGCTATAGAATCAGTTTGCTCAGGAACCGTTACTAGTTTTTTAGCCGAAATAGGCACCGATATATATAAATTCAAGACCTCCAAGCAATTTGTGAATTGGCTCAGGTTAGCTCCAAATAATAAAATTAGTGGAGGTAAGGTTTTGAGTAGCAGAACTCCAAAAGGGAAAAATAAATTTGCATTGACATTAAGAAATGCGGCAAATACAATTGAAAGAAAAAAAGAAGGTTACCTCGTTATGTTCTTTAAAAGGATTTCTTTTAAAAAGGAAGAGGTGCTGCAATTACAGCAACAGCAAGAAAAATAGCAGTTATAATTTGGAATATGATAGTCAAAAAACAACATTATATACCAATAAATACAGACCAATATATTCAAGAAATGAAGAATAAAAAAACGATACAAATTAAAAAAATGATTAAAAAATACGGAATCGAAACTACTTCTTTATCAATTCCTTAAATTAAGTTAGATAGAATTCAGCATTAGAAATCTATTCAGCTTTATTTTTCTTCAAATTCAAGCACGTACTCCCATTTTAATCATTAGAATAGTTTCTTATTTCTCCTTCTAAAAACTTTTTATGAATACTTTGATTTATTGATTTTCTGTTTCACAATGAAATCTAATGCAGAATCTGGATTAAAATCCAAGTATATTAAATTTAAAATATAAAATAAATTAAAAAACCATAACCGAAAATCATAAAAGTTATCAAAATCAAATCTCTTTTTCATCAAGTATTACTATTTTTACCCCTCAAAATATTAAAATTTAAAAACTATATGTTTAAAATTAGAAAAAAACTCATTCTTACTGCTTCATTTATTATAACAGTCAATTCGTTTGCACAAGACAACTTAGTTAATTCATTAAAAATAAATGCC
This sequence comes from Flavobacterium davisii, assembly GCF_019565505.1. Taxonomy (GTDB): domain Bacteria; phylum Bacteroidota; class Bacteroidia; order Flavobacteriales; family Flavobacteriaceae; genus Flavobacterium; species Flavobacterium davisii. The sequence goes on along the minus strand of NZ_CP067378.1, from coordinate 1,975,424 downwards.
AGCGAAAAAAGTAAAGAATCTTTCAAATTTACTGATGTTATAAATATCGAAAATACTCCTATAAAAAATCAAGGTTCCTCAGGAACTTGTTGGAGTTATTCTGCAAACTCTTTTTAGAATCAGAAATGATCCGCATGGGCAAGAAACCTGTTGAGTTGTCTCAAATTTTCTCTGCACGTAATGCCTATGTTGAAAAAGGAAGAAACTATGTTCGTATGCACGGCTCATTAGCTTTGGGTGATGGTGGTGCCTTTCATGACGTAATTAACATGTATCGAAAATATGGCGCAGTTCCTCAGTCAGTTTACACTGGTTTAAACTACGGAACTGACAAAAATAAATTTGCTGAAATGAGTTCTCTAACTGAAGCTTTCTTAAAAGCTGTTGTTACCAATCCTAATGGAGAACTAACACCTAATTGGGAAAAAGCATATACTGCAATCATTGACAGCTATCTTGGACAAGTACCCAAAACATTTCAATTTGAAGGAAAAACATATACACCAGAAACTTTTGCTAAAGAAATAGTAGGAGTTAATGCTGATGATTATGTAGAAATTTCTTCTTTACAAGAATACCCATATTACTCTAAATTTGTCCTAATGGTTCCTGACAACTGGAACTTTGATTTAGTTTATAACGTAAAAATGAATGAACTAACTGAAGTTATAGATAACGCACTTAAAAATGGTTATTCAGTTGCTTGGGCTGGAGATGTTAGCGAAAAAAGTTTTTCTTGGAAAAATGGAGTAGCTTATGTTCCCGAGAAAAAAATTGAAGATATGACTGCTGATGAAAAATCAGACATGTTTAATGGCCCTAAAAAGAAATGGTTGTAACGGAAGAAATGCGTCAAAAGGCATTTGACAATTACACAACTACTGATGATCACGGTATGCACATTGTTGGTATTTCTAAAGATCAAAATGGAAAAGAATATTACATTGTAAAAAATTCTTGGGGTACAACAAATGATTACAAAGGATATTTGTATATGACTAAAGAGTTTGCAAAATACAAAGCAACTGCCATCATGCTACACAAAAAAGCGGTTCCTTCATCAATTGCCTCCAAATTAAAATTATAAATAACACAAAACAAAAGAGACTATCTAAGAGAAAATAACGTATTCATTTTGTTTCTTCTTGCAATTTGATCTCATAAAATCACAAACAAACGAAGTTCCTCTTATTATCAAAACGTTAAGTGAATATTTCTTTTAGATAGTGTCTGATTTTTACTCAATATCAGCACTTATTTTTTTACCTTCTTTACTCTTTCCCATCTATCAAAAAGACTATCTAATATGGTAAAATAAAGTTTACAATAATTCTATCAACATAAAAAAACCTTGAATACAAAAATTCAAGGTTTTTTTATTAATTTTATTTGGGTTATTTCATTTTGAAAGTTTCCATAAACTTAGTGGTATAATTTCCAGCTACATAATCTGGCTCATCCATTAATTGTCTATGAAAAGGAATTGTGGTTTTTATGCCCTCTATTACAAATTCATCTAGAGCGCGTTTCATTTTAGCAATTGCTTCTTCACGAGTTTGGGCTGTTGTGATTAATTTAGCAATCATTGAATCGTAATTAGGCGGAATTGTATATCCTGCATACACATGAGTATCTAAACGCACACCGTGACCTCCTCGGAGCATGTAAAACGGTAATTTTACCTGGCGAAGGACGGAAATCACTGTAAGGATCTTCAGCATTAATACGGCATTCGATAGAGTGTAATTGAGGTAAATAGTTTTTACCTGAGATAGGCACGCCAGCCGCTACTAAAATTTGCTCGCGAATTAAATCGTAATCAATTACTTGTTCTGTAATAGGGTGCTCTACTTGGATACGAGTATTCATTTCCATAAAGTAGAAGTTACGATGTTTATCTACTAAAAACTCCACTGTACCAGCGCCTTCATAACTGATATATTCAGCTGCTTTTACAGCCGCTTCTCCCATTTTTTGACGTAATTCATCTGTCATAAATGGCGATGGTGTTTCTTCTGTCAACTTTTGATGACGACGTTGTACAGAACAATCTCTTTCTGATAAATGGCAAGCTTTTCCAAAAGAATCTCCTACAATTTGAATTTCAATATGACGAGGTTCTTCAATAAGTTTTTCCATATACATACCATCATTACCAAATGCGGCAGCAGCTTCCATACGTGCACTTTCCCAAGCTTTATCAAGCTCTTCCTCTTTCCATATAGCACGCATCCCTTTACCTCCACCTCCAGCAGTAGCTTTCATCATAACTGGGTAACCAATTTCTTTGGCTACTTTTTTAGCTTCTTCTAGTGATTCTAAAATCCCTTCAGAACCGGGAACACATGGTACTCCTGCAGCTTTCATTGTAGCCTTAGCAGTTGCCTTATCGCCCATTTTTTCGATCATTTCTGGGGAAGCTCCAATGAATTTGATACCATGCTCTTGGCAAATCTTAGAAAATTTAGCATTTTCAGATAAGAATCCATATCCTGGATGAATAGCATCAGCATTGGTAATTTCAGCAGCAGCAATAATATTGGACATTTTTAAATAAGACTGATTGCTGGGTGCTGGCCCTATACATACTGCCTCATCAGCAAATTTTACATGCAAACTATCCGCATCAACTGTAGAATATACTGCAACTGTTTTAATTCCCATTTCACGACAAGTTCTAATTACACGAAGTGCAATTTCTCCCCTGTTAGCGATTAGTATTTTTTTAAACATCTTAATAAAATTTTAAATGTTGAATTATAAATTTTAAATTACCTGAGAATAAATGATATAAATTTATTGCTCAAAATTTAGCATTTAAAATACCTTACGATGGATCTACTAAAAATAATGGTTGATCAAACTCAACAGGAGAAGCATCATCTACTAAAATTTTAACGATTTTACCTGATACTTCACTTTCAATCTCATTAAACAACTTCATTGCCTCAATAACACATAAAGTATCACCTTTAGAAATTAAAGAACCTACTTCTACAAACATTGGTTTATCTGGAGCTGGTTTACGATAAAATGTACCAATCATTGGTGATTTTACAGTAACAAACTTAGAAGTATCTTCAGCAACTGATTCTGTTACAACTGGTGTAGCTGGAACGACAGCAACTGGTGCTGGAGCAGCAGCAACTGGCATTTGCGGGATAGCTGCCTGCATTGGCACCTGTTGTACAAACGTAGTGGTTTCAGCACCTTCAGGTGTAGTTTTGATGGTGATTTTAAAATCATCCATCTCTAGTTTTACCTCAGTAGCACCTGATTTAGCTACAAACTTAATTAGGTTTTGAATTTCTCTAATATCCATGATATTTCGATTTTGGTTTATTATGTTTTTATGAATTATATGCCCATTTTAGATAAATGGCTCCCCATGTAAAGCCTCCTCCAAATGCAGCAAAAACGATATTATCTCCTTTTTTTAATTGTTTTTCAAAGTCACACAATACAAGCGGCAAAGTAGCGGATGTAGTATTACCGTAACGATGAATATTAATTAAAACTTTAGATTCATCAAGTCCCATTCGTTCCGCCGTAGCATCTATTATACGTTTATTAGCTTGATGAGCAACTAACCAATTTACATCGTCATGTGTTAATTTATTTCGTTGCATAATTTTTTCACTCACATCAGCCATACCTGAAACGGCATACTTAAAAACTGTTTTTCCATCTTGAAAAACAGTGTGCATTCCTTTCTCTACCGTATCTTTAGAAGCTGGCAAAATAGAACCTCCTGCATCAATTTTAAGATATTCGCGACCAATTCCATCACTTCTTAAAATTTCATCTTGTAATCCTAAACCTTCTTCATTAGGTTCAAAAGAACAGCACCTCCACCATCACCAAAGATAATGCAGGTAGCTCTATCTGTATAATCTATAATCGAAGACATTTTATCTGCTCCAATCAACAATACTTTTTTATATCTTCCTGATTCTATATAGGCCGCAGCAGTGGACATCCCATATAAAAAACTAGAACAAGCAGCATGAAGATCATAAGCAAATGCGTTAACCGCACCTATTTGTGATGCAACATATACTCCAGTGGATGCAACAGGCATATCAGGAGTGGCTGTTGCCATAATGATCATATCAATATCCTTCGGATCAATTCCTGATTTTTCAATTAGGTTTTTAGCAGCTTGTATAGCCAAATAGGAAGTACCTGCTCCTTTTTCTTTTAAGATTCTTCGTTCCTTAATACCTGTACGAGTGGTAATCCATTCATCTGTGGTATCAATCATCGTTTCCAAAACTTGATTGGATAAAACAAAGTCTGGAACATAAGAACCTATAGCAGTAATTGCGGCAGTAATCTTATTCATAAAGTCTTATTTTGAACCCTTAAAAGGTCAATTCTAAAAGTTGATGAAATTACAAAATTTCTACAAAATAGATACAAAAATGGGCTATTTTTTTCAAAAATGAAGCATTTTCAACAAAAAAACTCTCACAATGTGAGAGTTATTCATGTATCTTTTTTAAAATATATTAAGCAACAGCTACTGATTTATCAATAACTACTTGACCTCTATAATACATTTTACCTTCATGCCAGTAAGCTCTGTGGTACAAATGAGCTTCACCCGTTACTGGGCAAGTTGCGATTTGAGCAACAGTTGCTTTATAATGAGTTCTTCTTTTGTCTCTTCTTGTCGACGATTGTCTTCTCTTAGGATGTGCCATTTTACAAAATTATTTATCCGTTAATAGTTTTTTTAATGCTGCCCAACGTGGGTCAATTTCTTCTTCTTTTATTTCTTGCTCTTCCGCAATTCCAATTTCTTCTAAGACTTCTTCTTGCTCTAAAGCCTCAGGACTTACTCTTTTTAAGGGTATTGAAAGAACAATCATTTCATATATATATTGTGCTATATCTATTTGATGCTCACCAAATGGAAGAATTAATAGCTCTTCATTTTCATCATTATATGCTTCACCAAAACGTACAATCAATTTTAATTTCCCTTTAATTGGAAAATCAAAAGGTTTACCCGTAACATCACACAACACATTGATAGTCCCTTTATGCTTAAAGTTTAATTCAAGCATACTACTTTGCTTTTCTAATACCAAACTTACTTTTATATCTGCCGAATCAAATTCGTCATACTGAAAGTAATCAAAGAACGCCTTACTAATTAGGTATTCAAACTGGTGCTTTCCTATCTTTAATCCAACATAAGGGATTAAATACTCATTCGTAACTTTCATCAGATAAACCTATATTTTTTAATAGATTCAGAAAAAACATCATAAAAAGCCCATTTCATCAAAAACTTGAACTCTATTATGTTTTATTCCAACAACAATTTGCTCCTTAATTAGGGTGTGCAAAGATATAAATTATTTATAAAACCAAAAGGGTTATAAACATTTTTTTGTTTATAACTCATTTTATTTTGCCTTTAATGGGTTTGCCGTTATTTCTTTATAAATATTTCTAGCTTTAAAAATATCTAAAGCAGCATAAATAGCTTCCGTAAAAGAAGTATGACTTGCAACTCCTTTTCCTGCAATATCAAATCCTGTTCCATGATCTGGGGAGGTTCGAATCTTATCTAATCCCGCAGTATAATTAACTCCTTTTCCGAAAGATAATGTCTTAAAAGGAATTAAACCTTGATCATGATAAACTGCCACTACAGCATCATATTTTTCGTATTGACCACTACCAAAAAAACCATCGGCCGAAAAAGGACCAAAGACCAACATTCCTTCTTCAAATAACTTTTTTAGGGTCGGTTTTAAGATCATTTCTTCTTCTTGACCTATTACACCATGATCTCCTGAATGTGGATTTAAACCAAGCATTGCTATTTTAGGCTTGTTAATCTGAAAATCTTGAATTAAGGATTGGTGAATTGTTTTTACTTTTTTAGAAATTAATTCTTCTGTAAGGTGAGAAACTACTTCGTTAATAGGCACATGATCTGTTAACAAACCAACTCGTAACGAATCTTGAATCATCAACATTAATGCGTCACCTTCTAATTCTTGATTCAAATAATCCGTATGTCTCGGAAAAGAAAAATCACCACTTTGAATGTTAACTTTACTAACAGGAGCTGTAACTAAAACATCAATCTTACCTTCTTTCAAAGCTTGTGTAGCTGTTACAAAAGATTTTACAGCATATTTTCCAACATTTTGATCTTCTACTCCCCACTCTAAATTAACTCCTTCTCTCCAAACGTTTAAAACATTTACCTTACCGACTACAGCTTGATCAAGCTTATCAATGCCATGTAAATTAACATTTAAATTAAGCTGTTTTTTTAAATAAGAAATAATTTTAACATTAGCAAAAATAATAGGCGTACACAATTCAAGCATACGAGTATCTTCTAATGATTTCAACACAACCTCACTACCAATACCATTTAGATCTCCTATTGAAATACCGACCATTATATTTTCAGGCTTTTTTGTCATCGCTTTAATATTTGTACTAATTTTGAATACAAATTTACTAAAATTAATCAGTTAATGTTTACAGGAATTATAGAAACTATCGGTAAGATTGTGGCTCTTGAAAAAGAAGGTGAAAACATTCACGTATCAGTACAATCTTCTATCACAAAAGAACTCAAAATAGATCAAAGTGTAGCTCATAATGGAATTTGCTTAACCGTCGTTAATCTACACGACGATATATATACTGTGACTGCAATTAAGGAAACGATTGATAAAACTAATTTAAATCAATGGAAAATAGGGGATTCTATTAATTTAGAGCGTGCTATGAAATTAGGTGACAGATTAGATGGCCATATCGTACAAGGACATGTAGATCAGACAGGGGTTTGCAAACATATAGAAGAAGTAAATGGCAGTTGGTATTTTACATTTGAATATAGCAAAGCACTCAAAAACATTACGATTGAAAAAGGTTCTATAACGATTAATGGCACCAGCCTAACAGTAGTTAATTCAAAATTAAATGAATTTAGTGTAGCGATTATCCCTTATACTTATGAAAATACTAATTTTCATACATTTGAGATAGGCACTATAATCAATCTTGAATTTGATGTAATAGGAAAATATGTTGCTAGGCTACAGTCGTTAAATTTTTAAAATAAAAAAGTCCCAAATTGTTTGGGACTTTTTTATTTTGATTTGAAGATATTATTCTACTATCCATTTAAGGCCTCTGCACCACCAACAATTTCTAATATTTCGCTAGTAATAGCAGCTTGACGTGCTTTGTTATAAGTTAACTTTAACTGATTTCTCAATTCTGTTGCATTATCTGTAGCTTTGTGCATAGCCGTCATACGTGCACCATGTTCAGCAGCAAATGAATCGCGGATAGCTTTATATAATTGTGTTTTTAATGACTTTGGAATTAAAGTCATTATAATTTCTTCTTTGGAAGGCTCAAAAATATAATCCCCTGCCGCTAATTCTTCTCCTTTAGCAATTGGTGCTAATGGCAAGAATTGTTCTGTTTTTACTACTTGTGTGGCTGCGTTCTTAAATTGATTATAAACCAATTCAATTTTATCATACTGTCCTGTAGTAAATTTTTCAGTTAAATTGGAGGCAATAGTTGCAGCATTTTCAAATGTCAAATTATCAAATATTGAACTTTCGTTAGCCACTATATCATGTGTTTTACGTAACACATCATTTCCTTTTTACCAATTGTTAAAACATCTAGAGTAGCACCTTGGTACTTATCTGTTAAGTTTTTAACTTCTTTTATAACATTAGAATTAAATGCACCACACAAACCTCTGTTTGAAGTAATTGCTACTATAAGTACTTTTTTTACTTCACGTTGTGTTGTATAATCTCCTCCTACTTCTCCTTCAAGGGTAGCTGAGAGATTTTGCAATAATTCTGTTAATTTTTCAGCGTAAGGACGCATAGCTGTGATAGCATCTTGTGCTTTTTTTAGCTTTGCTGCCGAAACCATTTTCATTGCTGATGTGATTTGCATCGTTGATGAAACGGATGTTATTCTATTACGGATTTCCTTTAAATTCGCCATTGTTTTCTTTAGTAAATAGTAATTAGCAAATAGTGATTAGCTAATTACTAATCACTACCTACCATTTACTCTAATTAGTTATACTTTGCAGATACTTCTTTTGCTACTTTCTCTAAAACGTCAGTGATGTTATCATCAAACTTACCTGCTTTAAGAGCGTCTAAAGTATCTCTATGTTTATTGTTTAAGAACTCTAAATAATCTTTTTCGAATTCTTTAACTTTAGCTACAGGTACATTTCTTAATAAGTTTTTAGTACCAGCGTAGATAATTGCAACTTGGTCTTCTACAGTAAATGGAGAGTTTAAACCTTGTTTTAAGATTTCTACGTTACGTTTACCTTTTTCAATTACGTTTAATGTAGCTGCATCTAAGTCAGAACCGAATTTAGCGAATGCTTCTAATTCACGGAACTGAGCTTGGTCTAATTTTAAAGTACCAGATACTTTTTTCATAGACTTGATTTGTGCATTACCTCCTACACGAGATACAGAGATACCTACGTTAATAGCTGGACGAACCCCTGAGTTGAATAAATCAGACTCTAAGAAAATCTGTCCGTCCGTAATCGAAATTACGTTAGTTGGGATATACGCAGAAACGTCACCCGCTTGAGTTTCGATAATAGGTAAAGCTGTTAATGAACCACCACCTTTAACGATTGGTTTTAATGACTCAGGTAAGTCATTCATATTTTTAGCGATATCGTCATCAGCGATAACTTTTGCCGCTCTTTCTAATAAACGAGAGTGTAAGTAGAATACGTCTCCGGGGTAAGCCTCACGTCCCGGTGGTCTTCTTAATAATAAAGACACCTCACGGTAAGCTACAGCTTGTTTTGATAAATCATCATAAACAATTAAAGCTGGACGACCTGTATCACGGAAATACTCACCGATAGCAGCACCTGCCATTGGAGCATACACTTGCATTGGAGCTGGGTCAGAAGCATTAGCTGCAACGATAACTGTATAAGCCATTGCCCCTTTTTCTTCTAATGTTTTAGCAATTGAAGCTACTGTAGAAGCTTTTTGACCAATTGCAACATAGATACAGAAAACTGGTTTACCTGCATCGAAGAATTCTTTTTGGTTGATAATTGTATCTAAACAAACTGTAGATTTACCCGTTTGACGGTCACCAATTACTAACTCACGCTGACCACGACCTACTGGAATCATCGCATCTACTGCTTTGATACCTGTTTGCATTGGTTCAGTTACTGGTTGACGGAAAATTACCCCCGGTGCTTTACGCTCTAAAGGCATCTCGTATAAGTCACCACCAATAGGACCTTTACCATCAATAGGCTGTCCTAAAGTGTTTACTACACGTCCTACCATTTGCTCACCAACTTTTAAAGAAGCAATACGTTGTGTTCTTTTAGCAGTAGAACCTTCTTTGATACCTGTAGATGGACCTAATAATACTACCCCTACGTTATCTTCTTCAAGGTTCAACACGATACCTTCCATACCGTTTTCAAAAACCACTAACTCACCATATTGTACATTAGAAAGCCCATAAATACGAGCAATACCGTCACCTACTTGAAGTACAGTACCTACTTCTTCTAAAGTAGCACCAGATTCAAAACCTGATAATTGTTGCTTTAATATTGCTGAAATTTCAGCTGGTTTAATTTCCGCCATTGTTTTATAATTTTTACACTTTCGTGTTATAATTAATTACTCAATTCTCTCTTTAATGTTAATAAACTATTAGCTACTGAAGCATTGTATTGCTTATCGCCAATTCTTAATACAAATCCGCCAATGATAGCTGGATCTACAATATTTTTTAAAGTAACTTTTTTAGTTGTTAAAGTAGCTGCTTTAGCTAATACTTTAGCTTCTAATTCTGGAGTGATTGCAAAAGCTGTAGTGACTGTTGCCACTTCTACTCCATTTGCTTCATCATACAATTTTGTATACTGCGTAGCTACTTTGTCTAAAAGTTCAAAACGTTTGTTTTCTAATAATAACTGGAATAATGATTTAGTTACTGCCCCTGTTTCTTTAAACACCTCTAACAAGGCATTACTCTTTACTTCGATTTTTAAAGTTGGATTAGCAATAAATGACGCTAGTTCAGCATTATTTTGGATCGTTTTAGCAATTAAATTCATATCGTTGTTTACTTCTTGAGCAAGACTCTTAGAAGTAGCAATATCTAAAATTGCTTTTGCGTATCGTATTGCAGCTCTATTACCTGACATACTTCTCGTATTAGTTTAATTTCACTTCATCCAACATTCTCTCAACTAATTTTACTTGAGAGTCATTGCTAGACAATTGGTCTTTTAATATTTTCTCTGCAATTTGCAAAGATAAAGCAGAAACTTGTGTTTTTAATTCCGCCATTGCTGCATTTTTTTCACTTTCGATAGCAGCTTTAGCTTGTTCGATTAAACGAGCACCTTGCGTTTGCGCTTCTTCTTTAGCATCAGCAATCATTTTTTCTTTAATCTCACGCGCTTCTTTTAACATTGTATCGCGTTCAGTACGTGCTTCATTTAAGATACGCTCGTTATTAGCTTGTAATTCTTGCATTTCTTTTTAGCATTTTCAGCTGCTTGTAATGCACTACGAATACCTTCTTCACGAGTTTCTATAGATTCCATGATAGGCTTCCAAGCGAATTTAGCTAATAATACAATTAAGATGGTTAAAATTACAACTAGCCAAAAGAATAGACCGTATCCAAAATCGTTAAATATTTTTTCCATTATTGATGTTTTCTGTTTAATTAATAAAAATAGGTTAAATAAAATTACACTTTGCAACCAACCGTTGCAAAGCGTAATTTAAATTCTGATTAAGCACCTAAGATTAAGGCACCGAATGCTAAACCTTCTAATAAGGCACCGATGATGATCATCGCTGTTTGGATTTTACCAGCAGCTTCAGGTTGACGAGCAATAGCATCCATTGCAGATCCACCAATTTTACCTAAACCTAAACCAGCTCCGATTACGATTAAACCAGCACCTACTAAATTTGGAATTGTCATAATAAAAGATTTATATAATAATTAAACAATTTTTTTAAAAAAATTCTACTTTTTTATTCTATTAATGATGCTCATCGTGGTGGTGATCTTGAACCGCCATACCGATAAACAATGATGATAACATAGTAAAGATGAACGCTTGTAAGAACGCTACTAACAACTCAATTACTGAGATAAATAACGTTAAAGCTAACGACACTCCTACAGCTCCACCTGCTGTTAATTGTTGTTTGAATAAGAAGATAATCGCAATTAATCCCATTACTACAGAGTGACCTGCTGTGATGTTTGCAAATAAACGAATCATTAACGAGAATGGTTTTGTAAAAATACCTAATACTTCAATTGGAGCTAAAACGATTTTCATTGGCACTGGTACACCGGCATCCAGAATATGTGTTTCCAGTAATCTGCATTAGCACTTACATTTGTAATAATTAAAGTACATAATGCTAAACATAAAGTTACCGCAATATTACCTGTTACGTTAATTCCTAATGGAGTTAAACCGATTAAGTTTAAAGTCCAGATTAAGAAGAATACCGTTAATAAATACGGCATGAATTTTTTGTATTTTTTCTCACCAATGTTTGGACGAGCAATTTCATCACGCACATAAATTACTAGAGGCTCTAACACACGACCAAAACCTGTTGGAAGTGGATTTCCTTTTTATACGTTTTAGCTAACGAAGTGAAAGCAAAGAAAATTAAGATTGCCGTAACTAATAACGAAAATACGTTTTTAGTGATCGAAAAATCCAATGGTTTTGCATTCGTTGGGTGACCGTGTTCGTTATTGGTAATTGTACCTTCAGCATCTGATTTATAAATCACACCGTGTACCATTTTGTAGAAGTTACCATCTACTTCAGCTAATTCTTTTTCGTTATGAAAAGCAGATGACATAAACACATGAAGACCATTATCAAATAAGATAACTGGCAACGGGAAACCTACATGATGTCCCGTTTCTCCATCTACATATAGATTAAAATCATGCGAATCTAATAGGTGATGTTTGATAAATGCTTGCACTTCTGGTTTCTGATCAACAGGACCTCCATGATCAGCAGTTGCATGTTCACCTTCAGCGTGTGTAGCTGTAGCTTCAGCATGAGCTGTGTCATGAACAATTGCATGTTTTTCATGAACTGATTTTTCAGTTACATGAGTAGAATCCTTCATAGGGTTAGCCATTGCTACCCAAGAGAATAAGCCTATAAAGGCCGACATTAGTAATGATACAGGTTTTCTTGTAATCATCATAGGAATGAAAAATTTCTATGTTCGTAAATTTCGGTGCAAAGGTACATTTTTTATTTATATGAAAAACGATTGCTCAAAAAAAAATATATGAATCTTTCTTCAAATTTAAATTCAATGTTTACACAAACCCTTTAAACCCCTTTAAATACATCAAATCAGTTAGTTAAAATTTAATTTGATTTAATTTTTTAGCCACTAAAAAAGTTGTTGTAGTTAAATACGCCATAAATAAAACAAAGAAGTTCCATTTAGAAAAGACGAAATTATTTTGGATTAACCATTGATTTAAAATATATGTAAATATAAAAAGATTGGTAATTACTACTAAAAAACCTACTCCTACTATATCTTTTTTATTTTCTAACAGAAATGCCATGATTGTAATTGCTAATAGGTAAAAAAACAAAAAGAAACCGTGTATTATATGTAAAGCTGGCACAATGACTTCATTTGATAAAAGTAAATAACCAATATTAAGCAAATAAAAAGCCAGCCCTATAAGGAATAGCTTTTTAGAAAATTCTTGAATAAGCATTATTTATTAATTTCATTAACTTGTTTGATAACATTATACAAAGCTATAAAGACTCCGAATAGTGTTAATATTTTATCATAATAAAAATAAGGATTAGGATACGATTGATCTAACCATGCTCCTAATTTATAAAATAGATAAATGGTTACTCCCATTTGTGAGGGAATAGCAACTAAGGAGAGCCATTTATTTCCTTTAAATTTTTCTTGTTCTTCCTTGTTATTCTCCATTTACTACATTTAATGAAGGGGCTATTGTTCTCATCACACAAGTTGCTGTAAATTTAGCTCCGGGTTCGACTGCTAACTTCCCACAACTTACATCTCCATTTATAGTAGCTGTTGCTTTTACATTTAGGATTTCTTCTACATTTATTCTACCTTCTGCTTTTCCTTCTATATCTACATTTTGGGCGTTTATATCCCCCAAAACACTTCCTGCGGGACCTACCACTAATTTAGCTTTCGAGTTAAAATTACCTATTAAGTGACCATCTAGTCTAAAATCTGCAATTGATTCAATATCCCCTTTTATTGTAGTTCCTTCCACAATACGATTCGTTTTCCCTAGTAGGTCTGTGTAATTTTTGGGTTTTTTGTCAAACATAAATTAAAGTTTTAGTTGTAGATATTCATTTAAATTTTTCTTGGTTTGAATGACTGAATAATTTTGACTTGAAATAACAGTCGCGTTTTCTTTTACTTCGTAACCTTTTGTTTTAGCCAATAATTCGATTAGAAAACGTGCATATTCACGAGAAGATATGCCATGAACTACGACAAAATTATCAATTTCATTATATATATCGTAAGATACAAAAAACTTGTAATATTGTTTCTCTTTTATATATTTTTCTAACTTTTCTATTAAGTTTTTTGTAGCTTTATCTTCTTTAGGTCCTACTTTATACAAAACTTTCCACTTAGTAGAAGCTGTATCTGCTGACAAGGTCATTTGTTCCATTTTTGGAATATCTATATGTAAAATTTCGTCTGCCTTTGTTGCTTCTTCTGTATCAGGGTAAGTTTTTAATACTTTTTGTATTCCTTCTCTATAAGCATTTAGTCCTTGTAATTTACCACAAACTAAAACTTTTAATAATTCAAATTTAGGTAATAACGGATCACCTGAAAATAATACTACGGACTTATCTATCTTGTTTAATACTGCTTTATATTCTTGTTTTTCAAACATTTCAATACAATCCTTATATACTTCAATAGGAGCTTCTGGATCTCTATTTTCGGATATTTGCCCACTAACTAATTGTGCATATCGGGTATTAGGATAATTAGCTAAAATAGCTAGTTTTAATTTTTGTGCTTTTTCTGAATCAGAAACTTCATATAACCGAAATAAATTATATTTAGCTGGAAGGATAAAACGTTCCTCGGGGTTATTTGCTAATAATTTTTCGAAACGTTCTTCTGATACTTTATTTTCAAAGAATTTTTCTTTATAAATTAATCCTAAGTTATAATAGGCATTATTTCTTTCTTTTATTAGGCTATCTATTATTATTTTTGATGTAGGTAGCTTATCTATATAAAATTTTGGAGTGTATTTTTCGTCAACAATTTCTTTATCTGATTCTTTTTAGCTGTTTCTGAATCTATAGAATTTATCTGCTCTTTTTTTTGATTTTGCGTTTGTACAATCCATCTCCAATTATCAATTAATGCGCGTTTACCCCATTTTTTTGTGAATTCAATTTTTCCGTAAGCTACAGTAGAAGGATTGTAAAAATAAAATGAATTTTTTGAATTATTTAACTGTAATGAATTAATTTCTTTTCCTCCTCCCGGAGTAGGTACTACATTGGGATCAAAAAATAAATTTTCATTTTGTTGACGGTTTTGTTCACGATTTTCTTCTATTGTCTGTTTTTTTTGATTTAGTACAACTTGTAATGAATCTGTTTTTTTTATTTTTTGTATATATTTTTGAAAGTAAGAGGTACGTTCTTCATCTGACATGGCTGTCAGTGAAATAATACTATCATTCTTTTTAGCTATATTTTCATACTTTATAACTTCATCTAAATTTTTCCTTTTCTTTTCTATTATAAAATATTCTTTATTCTTTTTAGTGAATTTAGTTAAGGTACTATCATAATACTTCCCTGCTGTTTCATATTTTGTTTGATCAAAATAAATTTTAGCTAAATTTCTATAATTAGAAGCTGTTAGGTAGCTATCACTTGAAATCGATTTTAATGATTTATTATAATATTTTTTAGCTCTTTCTTGCATTTTTAGTTGATCATAAAAGAGTGCAACCTGATGATGTAGAAGATCTAAATATGGACGATTTTCTCTGTTTTTCAACAATTTAGCATATTTCTTAACAAAAAGCAATGTATCTTTTGTATTATCTATTAAACCTGCTTGTTTAGCATGGGCTTGCATAACATATATACGAGGCGACTGCCTTTTCATATTAATAACCTCTTGAAAGGCTAAATAAGCACTATCTTTATGTTTTAGTTGTTCATATAGTTGACCTAAAATAAAGCTATAACGGGATTTTTCTTCTTTGTTAGAGGTATATTCAATTGCTTTTTTTATGGGTGTTACTGCTTTTTGTTTTTCTTCTAAATTAATGTAAGCTTGTGCTAATAGTGCATTAGCATCCGCTTTTATATGAGGCGGTAAATCATATCTTTTTAAAAGTAAGGTCAGATTTTTAATTGCTAATGCATCATTTTCTAATCGAACATTTGTTTTCTCTCTCCATACTTTAGCTTCATAAATTTTATCTGAATTAGAGTACTTATATAGGATATAGTTAAAAGCTTCTAATGCGGGAATAAATCTTTTATCATAATAACGGGATTTCCCTAGTAATAGATGTGCTTCATCCATTTGGGAATTCCGTTCACTACCTTCAATATTCATAGAATGTTTTTGAATCGCTTTTACGGCTTTATCTTCTGCACGTGTGAAATTGGCGTTTTTCCCTTTTTGTCCGGTAAGACGTTTTCTTCTTCTATTTGCATGCGTTCAACGGGTAAAATTTCCCAAAAATCATCTACATATCCTTTTCTTAACTCTTCTATTCCTGCCTGCAGGGCCACCTCTCCGTTATATACCGTATTATACTTAGAGTTTAAAGCATGCCAATTTCTGGTGATTAATGTATCTTTTTTGGTTGAACAGGCAATTATTAATGCGCACAATCCAAAAGATGCTATATATATTAAACGATAATTTTTCAAACGACTATAATTTTTTTAATATAAACTCTAAAAATATTTTTTTAGTATTCTGACTGGTAAAAGTACACTTCTTTTAAAGAGTAATAAAATAAAATTAAAAAAACCTTTTTTAGGTTACAAAAATATAGGAGAAAACACGCCCGTAAGCGTGTTTTTTAGTATTTTATAAAAGCAACCCATTTTTGAGTTGCTTTTTGCTTTTATTTATCTCTTACCACACGAAAGGATTCGGGCGGGAACGGGGGATTTCATATCAGGTAAAGATGCAATTCTTGTTTTTAAAACATCAAAACCTCTTTCTCTTAACCAATAAGTAAGTCGACCATTTCCAAGATTATGTTTTAACTCAACTTCTTTTTTGGTCATTGAACCGGTTAGATAATCATTACAAACAAATCTTTTAAATTCTTCTGAATATCTTGATTGCCACTTTGTAGAATATTTTACTGAGTATCTTTCCATATTTTTACACTTTTGTGTAAACCTATTTCAGGACAAGACATAATACAATCATAACTCCTTCATTTACAAAATAGTTTCTTGCAATAAACCTTTTATGCTAGAATTTTTTAGAAGTTGCAGCGGAAATTCTTTCCGCTATCGGGTTTGTTTTTTTGTGTTATTTCCTAATTTGGAATATTACCAATTGGTTTCCAAACATCATTATCTCTAGTAATAAAGTAATCGATTTTAAATTTTTTGAATCCGATTTCTTTGTAATTTGATAAATTACATGTATCAACTTTGATTACTTTCGTTGATTCTTTGATAAGCCCAATTTCATCAGTTGAAATATCTTCATCAAAACAAAATCCATTAATTAACAATGAGTAGTTTTTGTTTTCATCTTTATCAAGTCTAAGAGCAATTGTTCCAAACTTATTTTTTGAATCATATTTATAACCAATAGTATGTTCACATTCGGTTTTATTCATTAATGTTTTTATTTCATGTTTAGAAATACTATTATAAGATTCCTTTAAAACCAATGTGTCTAATTTCCCTTTTTCATTTTTAAAAACTAAATCACCTTTAATAGTTTTAATGTTAAGCAACGTAGAGGAAATAGGTTCAACATTACATACTTTTTTTTGAGCACAGGAAATCAAGAAAATTGAAATTATCAAAAATGATATAGGTTTCTTTTTCATATTATTATTTTTTAGATTCTTTTTTTCATCGATATAATCATATGGATTTTTTTTCTTATGCTCCTCTAATTTTTTCTGATAAGTTTCCGTTTTCTGTTTTTCCTCTTTCATTTTTTCTTCCAATTTCGGTGCCCACTCTTTAACATTACTTTTAGCAGGTCCAACGTGATTAACATCAGCACCTCCAATCTGGTCATCATAATATACACTAATATCAACATTTTCTTGTGGGGTATGATTTGGCGAACCATAATCACTTCCTAATTGTTGAATTAAATCCCCTCTTGCATTTATAGAATATAAGGTGACATCAGAATTATTTAAAGTAATATCCTCTTCACGAGGTGTATTAATTGCTACAATCTTTATTTCATTAGGTTGGATTTTATGTTTTTTAACCAAAATATTTGCTGCTTCAATTGCCACATTACCCCCATGACTATGTCCAACTAACGAAATTGGTTCTCCGGGATTTCTGTTTTTTAATACATGCTCAACAAGTTGTTCAGCAGCAGCGTGTCTCGAATCGTCTGAATTACCACCGTCCCAAACAAAATCAACATTTGAGGTTTTGTTACCTAAAACTGGAGTAATTCTATCAACAATGTATTTATTAGTTCCGTTATCATTTTTTTCAAAAGTAAAAGTTGATTCTCTACCACCAAACATTTGCAAAACTGTACCATGAATATAAAACGCTTCACGCCCTTCAAGTTCAACTGCATCCATAACCCTATTCTCACTAAATGCATAAGGTGAATTATATGGGTAATCTTTAAATAACGGGTCAATTGCAAAAAACCTTCCCATCCTCGAATCGTGCATCCTAAACGTATAATTCAACGAGTTCCCTTCCCCTTTAATTTCGTCATCTTTCTCCTGTCCTTGGAAGCCATAACGGTAGGCTGTGCTTGAGCCGTGGCGGTTTGGAATCAAGCTACCAAAAGGGTAATAGTCATTATAACTAAGAACGTCTGGCATAAAGGTAAAATTATTTGCTGAATTTCCAATAAATAATTTACGATCTGTAATAACTGAAAGCACATTTCCTAAATGATTGGTTAATTCATAGTTTTTATCTCCTACAAAACGATATGTCTCTTTTGCTGGTCTTTCTATTTCAACTATAGCTTTTCCTTGATCAATACCTTCACAAATATCCCCTATCCCGTCTTGGTCTGCATCTAACTGATTCCCATTAGCGTCTGTTTGTCCTTCTAATTTACCGTTTTTAGTATCAATACAATTATCACATCCATCTCCAAATCCGTCTTCATCTCTATCTGATTGATATTGATTGTTTATAGATAAATAGGTAGGATTCCCTTTTCTTTTAGATAAAGCTTCTTGATCTTTTGGATCTATTATTTCATAATCTATTCTAGGGTTGTACTTGTATTTACAGTTGTCACAATCGTCACCTACACCATCTCCATCGGTATCTAATTGGTAGTCTAAATTCGTTGGATTGGGGGTTGGATTGTACTTTTCACAATTGTCACATACATCGCCATAACCATCTCCATCAGTATCTTTCTGATCAGGATTAAAAGTAAAACGACAGTTATCTAAACGCTTACCGTCTTCTTTAAAGTCAAGTACTCCGTCTTTGTCTGTATCTAATACTTGAGCTCCACAATAGGTGTCTGAATAATCTTTGGGAAAATTTCCAGATATAGAATAACCACTTGCGATGGTGTTACTGAATCCAATTTATCAATACTAAATAATCTACCCAACCTTCTTAACGATTTCTGCCGATGCTTTATTAAGCCATGATATCACCACTATAAAAGATAAAGAATTGCTTAAAAAGTTTGAAGTCATACAAGATATGAATGAAGAAGACAAAGCAAGGGTTACTCGTTTTCTTGATTTGACCATTCGTGATTATAAAGCCAAGCAAGCTTACTCCTCATAAAAACCCACAAAAAAACACGCCCAAGAGCGTGTTTCTTTTTTATTTATTATCCTTCAAAATCGGGAGAATTAGAGGAGCTGGAGGTTTTAATAATTTTAAAATTTTATGTTTTACTTTTTGAGATATCCAAGATTTATTTAATAATTCATTCAAAATCTCATTAATATATTGATTTTTATAATTCATATCAATTAAAAGATTAATACATAGATTTAACCAATAATCAGATTCCATATTTAATATTAAATGCAAAACATTTTCAATAGGGAATAACTCTAAACAATTATGATTTTCAATTATTCTCTTTTGTATTTCCTCTTTTATTAATGATGTAGATATTTCAATAAATTTTAAAAAACTAATATATCTAAATTTCTCACTGTTATATTCGATTACTTCAATGCCTTCCATACTTATTATTACCCAGCCAGAGTCATAACAACCATACGTTAAGTTTAAATCAGAAAAACTAGCTATTTCTAAAAAATTATATACTTTATCCTCAATAATTAAATCCTGAAAATTCTTATTTTTTATTATTTCTTGCATTTTTATAATTTTAAAAACTAGGCTTTGAAGTATGCTTAACCTCTTCCCCTGATTGAGATTCAAGGAATTTTACAAATTTTTCTCTTATTTCTGGAGTCCAATTTTTGTGAAAATGACCTGAGGCTTCATTTGTTAAGATTTCTCCATTCGCACCTCGTTTAAACATCCCCCCAACTACATTATTACCTGCATTTATTACTCTAGCTAAATTTTGATGTGGAGACAGTCCAGATATAGGGCTTTTGACTTTTCCAACTGTAAATATTTCTGTTTCTGGATCAAACACAAATTCAATAGCATTTTTAGGTGTATATTTTTTAAATTGTGCAAGTGATTTAACATTATTACTAACCTCTATAACTCCAGCTGCTCTACCTGAACCATTTATTAAGTTATTAGTTTCTGCAACAGTGTTTGAACCAAGACTAGAACCTCTTCCATATGCTTGACCTATTTTGTGAAAAACAAATAATTGTCCTGCCAATTCATAGTTTTGCAACTTTGTTAGACCATTGCCTAAATCACTTCCTATTTGTTTTAATGATTTTTTTCAAAATAGTTTTCAACTGAATTTTGAGAGCGATTTAAATCATCATCTATATCATTTATAATATATGGATTAAACTCATATCCTCCAGTAAAAAGTTTATAAGTTCCATTTATTACATCTGAAGAAAGATTATATGCTGGAACTAAAGTAATATTAGTTAAAAAGTTACCTGTGTTTTCTATTGCATTAGATACTCTTTTTAAAACTCCTACAGAATTATTTTGTTTAAAAACGGGTTTGTCTGTAGGTAACCTTTTTTGGTATGGTGTAACCTCTAATCCTTCTAATTCAATGCCATCCATAACCCTATTCTCACTAAATGCATAAGGACTATTCCAAGGATATTTACTTTCAAGCGGGTCAACAGCAAAAAACCTCCCCACCCTTGGGTCGTGCATTCTAAACGTATAATTCAACGAGTTCCCTTCCCCTTTAATCTCATCATCTTTTTCTTGTCCTTGGAAGCCGTAACGGTAGGCTGTACTTGAGCCGTGGCGGTTAGGAATCAAGCTACCGAAAGGGTAATAGTCGCTAAAAGATATTATCTCGGCCAAATATTTAGTATTTTTACCTAAATTGCAATCTATAGGTCTATCAGAAATTACATTTAATATGTTACCTAAATGATTTGCTAATTCATAGCGTTTGTCACCCACAATTGATTTGTATTCAAATTGAGTCATTGGTACAATGGCATCGAAATATTTACGATTAGCGTCCAAATAATTAGGTATTTTATCATTATTTGTATCTTCAGTATAGGCAAGTCCCGGAGTTTGATTTGGTTTACCGGGTCCTCCTTCAACTATTTCCCAAGTTTTATAACCATCACCATCATCATCATCATCTAAATAATCAGGCATCGTGTTTGTTAATGCTTGATCATTATTTGGATGTGGATCTGCATTTGTATTCAATGCAGGCTTGCCTGTTATAGGATTATGATCGTTATCAGGATCTGCACTTTCATATTTAGTTAGTATCCCATCTCCATCATCGTCTGGATCTAAGTGGTTTAGCAAACCATCTTTATCAACATCTATTGTAATGTTTGGAACAGAATATTCATAAATATCGTACAAGCCATCTTTGTCTGAATCGGGCATACAACTACTAAGTTCTCTCACTACGTAAGGGGTTACAGTCATGGCAATATTACGTGTAATCGTTCTTGGCGGATTGTTTGTAACGGTACTACTTGTCACATCATCAAAGGTGAAACTATGCGATACACCATTGTTGTATAATGTTTTTAAATCATAATTGAAATAACAACTGCTAAAATCTAATGGTTTTAAATTATCAAATGTGCCTCCAAGTTGGAAATTATTAGTTGCTGGTGCTTCATTTACTAATGTTTCTTTACCAAAATAAGGTTGTAAAGCTGTATCAACTCCATTTACTTGAATGTATCCACTGAAATTATTAAAATTAACATTAGTTTTAACTTCTAATCCATCGGTAACGATAGTAGTAGGTGTTGAAACTGCTTCATATGATCTCCTTGTAATAGGAGAGCCAACCGTTGAAGATTTTGTTTTATAAATATCAACTTTTATCTTATGTTTGAATCCTTCACTATCTTTTATAAGCGATAATTTAGTGTTATTTGTAATTTCAAAAACATCTTTGATATCTTTAATTACAAAAAGATCGTAAATATGAAATCCTGACCACAAATACCAGAATTCATTACTAAAATTTGAAATTTTAAGTTTTAAATTCATAGGATTAGTTGTAACTGGTCTTGGTTGGCTAGCAAGTACTTTAGAGTCTGCTTTTAAAATAATTTCATTCTCTTTTAATTCTAATTCGAAATTTGTAACTGTGGGCAATTTTTGATTTATTAAATCACCTTTACTTATGATATTAAAAAGATTTCCATTAAAATCAAAACCATACTCTTTACCATCAACTTCTAAGGTAATTGCCCCCTTGTTTCTTAAGGAAACATAATTACTTATATTGAAAAATACACTTCCTGTCTCATTGGGATTAAAAACCGCTGGTTGAATTGCTAAGTATTCTCTTTCACAAGAAGGATAATTCCAAGTTGAAATACTTAATAATTTATCATGATCATAACTCGTTAAATCTGAACAATTAAAATTGTTAAAATACTTTTTTAAAACATTTAATGAGATTAATTCTTTGCTTAATTTAGTCTCATTCGTTTTGTATTGCAATTGTGTTATACCGTATTCATCATTGGCAATGTTTAGATTCATCAAGTTGTACTTAATATCAATTCCAACAGTGTTTAAATTTTGATTTGCGAATGACTGAAGTTCTCCACTTAATAAATTCCACTTAGCATTAGCTGTTTCGGTTAATTTTAATGCGTAATCAGGCTTTATCCCTAAAGAAGTAACATCTATGAAAGAAGCTGGAACAGGAGTTGAAACATTATCACTAATGTTTGAATTATTAGCTTCTTTAGAAAGAGCTAAAATAGTATCTTTATTTGCAATTTTATTAGCTTTTCTATTAAGCTCACCCGTTAAATTATGCTGATACAATAGCATATTTTTTTCTTCTATCCCCAGTCGGCTACTACCATAAATATCATGCTCTTTTAGCGTAAGTGTTGACGGTATGTCGACAACAGTATTAGGTACTGTAGCCACTTGAGCTAAGAAATTTGAACCTGATTTAATGGTAAAATTCCCAGTTAAGGTAATACTTTGAGAGGCAACAAGAGTTAAATCACTGGAACATTAACAGCAGATGTACCCTCTACTTTTATAGTATTGAAGGCTTTTTTAAGCTCTTTATTATCTAATACATAATTAGTTAATACCAATTCATTTTTAATTGGGTCAACAGGCTTGTGTTCTTCGTAACGTTGTTCATAAACTGCCAGCACATTTCCTTGGGCGTCTCTTGCATAAACCGTTTTAATTACATTTCCACCTTGGGTTACGGCTTTTGCAATTCGATTACCTAAACCATCGTATTCAAAGTCAATGGTCAATTTAGATTTGCTGTTTTCTACACGGCTCACTTTACCATCTACCCGCCATTGTATTTTAAGCCCCTCTGATTTATCTTCAATCAATTGACCTATAGCATCATAGATATAGTTATGGGTGCTGGTGTTATTAATATTGTACGTAATTCCTAATACATCACTTAAATATTTTTCCTGACTCTCTAAATCAGTGGTATAACTTGTAACAGGTACACTATCCTCAACCAATCGCAACTGATTATTCACCTTGCACGGGGTATAATCATATCTTAAATTATCCATAATAACACCGTTAGTATCAGTGGTTTTTTGAGACAGGATGTTACCATTGCGATCGTAAGTGTAATTGGCACTTACACTAGGTCGTGGAATTGGCTTTATCATGTCATCTCTATCTACGTTAATAGCAACAGAGTTCATAGCTACAATTCTATTTAATTGATCATAGGTGTAATTGTTTTTCTGTGTTGGCAATAATTTTCCGTTTAATTCACTTATTGAAGTAACCATTTGTTTAATGTTACCATTATATAAGTTGCTTCCGCCACCTAAGACACTAGTATTTCTACTATACACAAGAGGTAAGAAACCGTTATCGATAGTTGTTGAATTAGCATTTTGTAATGGATAGCTATCATTTGAGCTAATAGCTCTATAATCATTATCGTTATAACTTAATGAATATCCGAAGGCATCTTGAACATTAGATGTTTTTGGCATACTAGGAGTACCAGCAGTATAACTACCATCAGGGTACATTACTAAACCATTATTAGAAATATTCTCGCCGTTTACCATTTTTAGCCAACCTTGAAGCGTATAGGCATAATCAATCCCCTGAACTTCTTTATTTCCAAGTACAGTTCTCGATAATGGACCATGAGGATAATATTTATACTCTGCATCTTTTTCCCAAATTGCGCCATCTGGAGAGGTTTCAACACTCACAATTCTATTATCAGCATCATAATTATACCTATGGATGAACTGATCTGCCTTATTAGGCTGGAATATTACTTTGTTTACCTTACCACTGATTAAATCATAATCGTAGACTACTCTTTTTAAATGCGCTTCACAATCGTTCTTTCTTCCAGAATCTGAATCTATTACAGTTTCCTGACAATTATAATTTTTTAATGATCTGTTGTATGAAACTTGTTCTTTTACATTACCATGAATATCATAATTATAAAGGATAGCATTGTCAAAATTTAAAGTTGAAGAATCATTAATTACATTATAATAAAAAACTCCAGTAACTCTATTTCTGTTTGAAAGCGCAACATTATTTGTAGCGGTACGGAATAAATTGGAAGCTTTTAAATTAGCTTCAACTTCTGGATCTTGACTGTATATAGTTTTTGTTACCTGATGTTTAGAGTATAACGCGTCTTTAAATGTGTTTACTCTAATATTCTTCTCAATTAAACGACCATTATCATCAATTGAATAAGATATATCCGTATGAATTTCTCCAGCTTCGGTTATTCTTCCTAATACATCATATTTGGTATAACTAAAATGATTTTTAGCCAATTGTTTTTCATTTTGAGAAGCTATAATGCGCCCTAAATCATCGTAGGCAAATTTAGTAGTCCCTCCATCAGGCGTTTGTTGCCAAATTAACTGATTTAATGTATTATAACGATATTCCGTTTTGAACTTATGATTCGGTAATAGCGTAGCATTATCAAGTTTTTGATCTCTAGATTGATTTATTTGAGTATCTAAAACCGATGTAGTATCAAAACGATTTACGCCTTCCGGAGCAACAGTTTTAATTAAATTACCTGCTTGGTCATAATAATATAAGGTATATTGATATTCCTTATCCGCATAATTTACATTAAATTGCTCTACCACAGTACTCATAGCCGAAGCTATATAGTTTTTGATAAACTCATTTTTTTGTGATTGAATATATCGTTCATAAGCATCTGTTTTGTATACAGAATTAAAATAAGCGGCCAAACCATCACAATAGCTTTCTGTTTTTATATCCGGGGAAACCATAGGCATAGCTGGTGGTGGACACGGCTTATAAGTAGGAATATACTCTTTATTTACATAATCATTCCAAGTTAATCTTTTAGGGTTGGTGCTATTTTCATCACAATATTTCTTAAATAAATCAATAACATCTTTTATACCATCAAAACCATAATGCAATTCAGTTTCGCCAAATCTTACTAGGCTTAAAAAGTCTTTATCAGTAGTTTTTGTGATTTTTAAGGTGTTAATGTAATATTCATAAGAAGCATAAAGATACTGTAAGTTAGCATCGCAGAAATTTTTCTTATTTAAAAAGTACGGTGCATTAGCTCTGTTAAGACCTTTGATTTTTTGTGAATTACCTGTGCCATCAAAATTCAAGAATAGCATGTACTTGTCAAATTCTTCATCACACGCAATAGGCTGTACTGGTTTAGGGATACATTTGCAAGTGGTCTCATCAATGGTTTCATTATTTTTTTCAAAATTTAATAAATCTGTTTCAAACTTACCTTGATAATTAAAAGATATCTGAATTCCATTACAATCGATATCGGCCAATAGATTTTTAAATAGATTAGTTAATTTACCCAAAACAATTGGGTCATCTAATTCACTGACTTTGAATTTCGAGAAAATAAAAGACTCATCATGATCATTTAGATTTATCTCATCATCATAAAGCTTAGAAAAAAACCCATTAGGATCTTTAAGTTCACCATTAATTCTTATTTTATTGTCATCATCTGTTAATAAAATATAATAATATTTTATTAACGAATTATTGCTTAAATAATTTTCGAATTTTATTCTTGCTTCTTCAAATTGAGAAAAATCTTCGTTTAAATCAGATATAACAAAAATCATTTTGTCAAGTTTTTTTGTCATCTGAAATCCTCGGTTTTTTAAAATTGTTCATTAAATAATTTAATGAATTTGATAAAAAATTAGAATATTTTTCACCTTGAATTTGCAATACATTTTCAGAATTCGAATCTGTAAAAGTTATTTCGTTAGCATTACTATCCTTAATATTTTTAGAAGTTTCTCTTTGTATACTTCCCCATCTACCAATTGTAGTATTATAAAAATCATCTCCCGTTGTAAAATAAAATTTTTCAACAGTATTACTGTTTTGCTGATCATTATAAAAATTCGCAAAGGATTGGGCTACATTTTTAAATTTTCTTTTTAAATTTTCTTTACCTATAAATGGAAAATAATCATTTTCCAAATAAGGGGTTCTAAAAATAACACCTAAATGTTTACAAGTTGGTAAAACCTCTTTTTGAATACATTTATCCCCATACCCATCTCCATCAAAATCGTTTTCACCACAAGGAGAACAACAAGAAAAATAGAGTGGCATGCTTTGTGAGCGGGTATTTTTGATTACTGCTTCATAATGAGTAAAACCGAAAGTAGCATTCAATACATTAGCTGGGTTAACATTGTGTTCTGCCGCATCGTTATTCTTTTGGGTAGTTACTGATAGGTGACGTGCATTGTTTTGTGTAGCGTCATTTTGTATTTTACCTCCCACTTTTACTACTACTACAGGATCAGTATTGTTTAATACTTTATCAGTAGTTACAATTGAAAATACTGCGCTATTATTTACTGCCAAAGTGTAAGTGGCTGGTACACCTGTGTTGCCACCACTCCAAGTTACTGTGTCGGTAGTTTTTGTATTAAAATAATAAGCTAATGAAGCATAGTTTGTGTTAAAATTATTTAGGGTTACATTAGCTTGATCAATTTGCTGCTGCTTTTGTAAATCAATCATTAATTTTTTAAGCTCAAGAGCAAAAGTATCTTTTTTATCACAAGTAGCATCTTCGGCTACTATAGAGTCACCAGTCTCGGTTGGCCTTCAAATTTACATTCTCCAATACGGGCAAGAGTTTTACCAGTTAAAATGATTTCACGGGTGTTTTTAATATCTGTAGAACCAATTTGAATAACGGCAACACATCTAAAATTAAACACTGGGTTAGGAACTGTTAGATCGCTATTTGGATCTTTAATGTATACCAGTTGTTTAATCTCTTTGATCGACCAACCTGATGGGGTAAGGTAGTCACTCCATGAATAACCTGAAGGAGTAATAATTTCTAAAGGAGCAGGAGTGCTTGAAGGGAAGGTTGAGCTCGTATTTGAAAAAAATAAAACGCAAACTATTACCATTGATTTGATTAGCAAAAGTAGGGTTGTAATTTGCAGGATACGGTTGCTGAACTCCAGTAAATTCTGTATATAACTTAGCTGTTAGTCCTTGTACTATCTGGGTGAAATTATTCAGATTTGCATTTGGAGTGTTGGCTATGGTATTAAAATGATCTTTAATATATAAACTCAAGTCATCTACAAGTGGGCAATTACCTGTTTGAACGTAATTTTGATACGTATTTGAAGTACCATATTGACTGATTAAGTCATTATCGTTACTACTTGAATAAGGACTAGAAGTGAATCTGCGTATTTTGTATTTGAAAAGTTCATGATTAGGATGAAAAAAGAAATTTGTAGTAGCAAGATCAAAATGATTTGCCCAATTCCATTGATGCATTAAATGGAATTCATTTACCAAGTCCGTTAATTCATTTTGATAGTTACGTAACGGATGTACATAATTATAGAAACTAGGTCTATCCGAACCAATAGGGTAATTGTATCCCTTTAGTTTTAGTGCATGAACATGCATATATAAATCCTTAATATTTGTTTTTAAGGAGATATAGTAGTTTTTGAAAGTATTCCAAACTCTATTTTTTTGAGAATCAGACAGGGTAGAAAAACTAACGTTTGGATTACAAGTTTGAATACTATTACACAATATGGTTCTCATAGCCACTTGAAGCATATTCAGATTTGTATGATTTTTATATTGTGTGTTAATAGCCTTTTTCATTATAAGTTGACGCGCTTCAAAAGTTCCAGCAGACTCATATTCTAAAGTCCAATTTGCATAATAAGGTGTAAAAACGCCGGTACTTTTGCTGAAAAGTAAGGGTCCTTTTGGTATAGTACTTTACCATTAGCTAATAAATCGAAGCCTGCACGAGTTGCTTTGTCATAGGTATCAAGATTTTGCAAATAAGCATCAAATTCATCTGAACTTAAGTTACGATTACGTTGAATACGATTAGGATCGGAAGTTCCGTCGGGTTTAAATTGATATACATCAATAGGACTAGTTAATGTACACAACTGTTTAGCGTACTCATAATACGGGTATTCAGGATGATACTGGATTAATGAATTGGCCCAAGTAGGTTTCCAAAGACTAATAAAATCAGTAACTTTAGCTAAATCTTGAGGTAATACTGTATTTTCACTATCCAAAGCAGTAGCATTTGCAATAGCTGGTGAATAAGTTATAGCACCATTTAGGGGATCAACTATTACTTCAATTGGAATTCTAGAGATACTTCCGTCTAAGTTTTTATAGGGTTCTGTAGGTTTTTTCCAATGCATATCTCCAGTAACCAATGCACCAGGAAATGTAGGATTTGCTGTTTTTACTAGTCCATTTACAGTATTAAAAACACTTAAAGCCCAATCAGAACTTTTATCATCAACTCCTCCATATTGTCCGTTAGGAGAGACATCATCTAACAATACTTGTTCATTAATTTCACAAGAAGTAGCTAAACCTTTTCCACAGATATACTCACAAGCTTTGCTAAGTACTTCCCATTCCTTTTTAAGCGATTCTACATGTTTTTTTAATTCAACGTCAGTAATTGACATTCCATAATTCACCGTCACATCTGCAGGAAGAGCTGAGGAATTTTGAGTAACCGAAAGAGTATTAGGATTGACAATAAAATAAGTTGCGCCAGCAATTAATTTATCGGTAGGGACTTGATAAATTCCGTTTAAATTATTTAAAATAAAATTTGGAAGTGTACCTACACTAGCCTCACATTCTTCACAAGTAGTTTTACAATTAATATTAATATTAGGATTAAAATCCTCAAGTTTTACACAACTTCTAAGGTTGGCTACATAATCATCAGCGAAACCTTCTAATGTTTCTTTGTTAACTTTTAAAGTTTTGGACAACTTGTAATCGCCTACTTCTAATTGTAAATCTTTAGGTAAAATAGGAACCTCAATTGTAAGTGGTGAAGGGCCTATTTTCATTTTTTGAATTAGCGTATTACCTGTAGTAAAGATTTTATCCGTATTACATTGGTCTTTCAGTGCAATATCTAAATCATATACGAAAGGATACGATTTTGGGCATACCGCAGGAGTAAATCCACTATTATTTTCTACTTTATAGAAAAAGTTATGTTTAGCAGTTTTATCCGTAACCCCTAAAACTCTATTCACTGATAAAACATCTTTATAAGTTTTAAAATTATAAGAAGTTTCTAGTTTGTTATTATCTAAAGGAGTGTCTGTGTCTGTTTGATTTTTCTTGTTTAACAAATCAAAGCCTAAGTTCTTATGCAAATTAGGATCGCTTTCATCCTGTAAAGGCTGCAACACAGGATAAGGAACACCATTGATGACAATATTAGGACTACTACCTGATAATGCTGTAGCGATTGTTTTTCCAGCGTTATCGACATAACTTACAGATACTTGACCGTTAGGATCAACCACAGTGTTTTTCTTGTAGAAATTAGAATAACCAGCTTCGTACCCAAATAGACGATTTAATTCACTTTGCTGAGGGTCACCATAAAAATATTTCATTTCATGACCAGAATCTAATCTGTGTTCAGTACCTACCCCACTTTTTCTGAGTATTCTCCCCGTATTATCAGCAGTATATTCTGTTTGACTATATGGATAATTAAATGCGTTAGGTATAAAGTTTCTAAAAGGAGTCGTTATATCATTGTTTGGAGAATAGTATTTACTTGAACCGGAAGTATTTATCATACCACCTAAGTCACTTTTACAATAATCCCCACTTTTATCGAAATCGAAGTCAAGATTCGAGAATTGCTTGTTATTTAGATTTCTATTAAAGTCTTTAAAATAACGCAAAAATGAATTTGAAGTAGGTGAAGGTAATACTTCAATTGCAGCTCTTCCTTGTGCATCATAAATAGTTTCACCAACTATTGCATTATTTTCAGTATTTATTTTAGTAACTGTTTGTCTATTTCTTAATGACCCATCAAAAAAACTAACAACTTCTTTTTTCTTTCCTTCTTCGGCATAACTTGCTTTGAAATCCCAGTTCATAGCATCCAAGCTTGGATTTTCACTAATAGGAAAAAAGGTCCAATCCTGAACTGTATTCTTTATTAAGTTTCCTGTGCTCCAATCGCCAAAAAAATCTTTTTTAACATCTGTTTCTTCAGGTTTTCCAATAAATTTTCCTATGGCTCTAACACGGTATAGTAAATAGCCTTTAGAATAAATTAAAGGAATTTCGTATTGATCATTAGAAGTTATGACCTTGGTATTATTTAAATCAAAGTCTCTATCAGTAAAAGGAATTTGACACGGTGCTTTGTTTACTTTATTATCGGCCGAGAAGTTATCGACCCAAGTCCATTGTAATTCATATTTAACAGCACCTTTTAATTTATTCCATGCTAATTTTACAGTACTTTGCACATTGTTATTAGTTGGATCTAATATTGGAGTTGCTGTTACATTTAAAAGTTGCTGACTTAACTTATAGTAGCGTTCTGCGCAAAAATCTAACTGTAATGAAACATTTGGATTAATTGCTAAAGGGGTAGAAGAGTTTACTTTAATGATAGCACCATATCGATTAAGTAATTCAATTTGTGATAAATCAGTATACACAGGCGAATTAGACATTAGGGAGTTTTCAACAACTAACGTCTTATTAAATGGGGTGTCTTGACTTCCGTCTTGATGAAGTGGAATGATGGTTAAATTCAGAATTGTTTTCCCAGTGAAACCTTTGTAACTATCACTCTTAAGCTTAATAATAACTTTAGGATTCAAAGTGATCATTGCAGGAAAACCAGCTTCACCATCCCCTTTATATG
This sequence comes from Flavobacterium davisii, assembly GCF_019565505.1. Taxonomy (GTDB): domain Bacteria; phylum Bacteroidota; class Bacteroidia; order Flavobacteriales; family Flavobacteriaceae; genus Flavobacterium; species Flavobacterium davisii. The sequence goes on along the minus strand of NZ_CP067378.1, from coordinate 1,944,246 downwards.
TATAAGTAGCTGTGGTAGATTGTAAATCTACGTTATTTAATACTTTGGTGTTACCGTTGTAAAAATTCTGTTGTGCAATTCCTGTGCAACTTGCAAGTAAAAAACTACATACAAGTAACAATCTAAGGACATTAAATTTTACTACTAATGGGTGCATATTAAATTATGATTTAATAAGTTGAAAGTTTGAATATTTTTTTGATAAAATGACATTGTTGCCATTTTTGATAATATAATTCTTTTTGTTAGTTAAGTTTTGATCAACCGCATTATTTGAAACACGTTTTTTATAAGTTGTCTCAATTCTAGGGACTACTTTAATTGGCTTTTTCCTATCAGATTCGTCAATGGTTTGTGTTAAATAAGTGATTTGTTTTGTAATTAATAAATCCGATTTATTAATGTAAAAAATTACTTTACTCAACATAATCTGTGTAATATTTTTTGGTGAAAATTCACAAATATACTGGGTAGGTGTTGTCTTTAAGTTACATTTAAAATCTTTAAGAAAGACTTTTAAACTTACATCAGTGGGCAACATATCTGATTCCATTTTGCCTTCAGAATACAGCGCCATTTTTTCTTCATTACTTATTTTTAAAGAACAATCATTGAAACTTAAAAGCTCCATTCCTTTTACTTTAAAATAAATACCATTTGGCGTTTTTACAATTACACCTTCGTATACCTCTTTGGGTTTCTTATCATTATAATTTTTAAACATTGTAACATTTGTAAACAATGATAGACTTGCTTTTTTGTTATAATTTTTAGAAACCTCTTCTAACAACTCTTTTGCGTTTGTAAAATCCTGTGCAAACCCAGCAATGGACGAAAAAAATATACCGACAAAAACTAATAAATATAACTTATTCATCATTTTGTTTCTTTACTAATTGTTGACCCTTTTCTTGTTTCTTGTATCGTAAAGACTCCTTTTTCGGTTTCTTTTTTAATTCGGATTAAACCTCCTTCTAGATCGTATTCGTAAAAAGTAGAATAATTATTTTCATCTAACTCAGCCATAAGGCGTTGGGTTTTCTGATCATATACAAAACTTTTCATATTACCTTCGCTAGGAATGATACGAATGTCATCAAAGTATGAAAGTGTCCCATCTTGATTTGTTGATGCATTAGAGTCATTAACTAATTCTAAATAAAACTCAGCACTTTCTTGAGGAACAGTAAATTCTCCTATTATTCTCTGCCAGCCATCAATAATTTCACCTGATGGAAGGAACTTAATGGGATCTTGAAAAGATTCTTCATATTTATCTGTAAAAGCTATACTTATATATGATTTTTTAAAATTTAAATACTGTTTTGAGGGTTCCTTTTCACTTTCCTCACGTACCCAACCTGAAACTAAATACTTTTTATCTTTAATTAATTCAAAAGAACTACATTCGTTACAAGGTTTAGGAGGAGTCATTTTACAACCTTCTTCTGTCTTTTCAATATCCATTTTTTGAATTGGCGACAGCAAACAATTATCGTTAGTGTCAAAAGCCAAAGTAGCGAAACTATTTCTTATTGTTCCAAGTTCATTTCCAGTTGCTTTAGCATTATAAACAACTTCAATAGTTTGACCGGGTTTAAGTAGCAAGCCCTGTTTAAAATCGACCTTCATCCAATTTGAACTATCTGGGTTACAACTATTCGAAAAATTAGGTATAGAACCATTTTGTGAATAACTACATACTAAACTTTGCCTATTCATATCTACACCATTTGAGGCAAAATCTACTTGAACTTGTGTATTGTTTAGCTGATTTCCATCTAAATAAACAGTAGGGTATTTTAAACAATCATATTTTAATTCAAAAGGCACATTTGTATTTCTAGGATCTGTATTACTTTCAAAAGTATCATTAGCCAATGGTCTTAAATTAAGAATATTTTGTAATTTAATATCTTTCGTACCTGTATTGATTACTCTTAATTTTAATTTAGTATTCTCATTTCTTCGAATCATTACATAATCGTCATACCACTCTTGATTGTCCTCACACCAAACTAAAAACTGAGTTTTATATTCAGTAATGGGTATCAAATCAATTAATGTTTTATTACTCGACATGCTATTCGTTATTATTTCATTTTCTATTCCATTTTTAGGATCTGCGTAAGTCCCTGGTTTAACTTTAACTTTAAATTCAATAATTAAAAACATATATAACTCGGATGGCAAATCAAAATTTTCAAAAGTTAATTTACCTCCTCCATTAGAATCATTTATTGATGGAGTAGTAATTTTAATAGTATTTTTTGTACCGGGAAAAGTAAAACTATTCCTATAAACTAAAGGTATATTTGTTAATTTTGAATTAGAAGTATAAGCTATTTTTAATCCTCCTAAATAAATTAATCTTGGATCTAATTGATCTCTCAAAAAAGTATTTAATTGATCTTTTTCTCCTGTATTACAAACTTCCATTCTATAAATAAATACATCATTAGAAACACCTATTGATTTTGTCTGATAGGAACTCGCTTCCCCTTTAGTAATTTTTTTAAATTATTAGAAATTCTAATATTGGGTTTACAATTATTTATACTTGCTATAAGCTCTTTATACGGAATAGTGATCTGTTCATTAATTGAGGATGTAACACCAAAAGTAAATTTATCATTACTTGTGATTACAGAAGGATCAGTATAATTAAAAAATATCCCAACGGATACTTCTTTAGAAAAATCAAGGCACGCTATTTTAATAACTATATACTTAGCATTCTTTTCATTAGTAGGAATATTATTTCGATCTAAATAGTATTGTTGAATTTTATCTCTACAGTAATCTCTTCCTCCATTAAACCCTACGTAAAAAAGTTTTATTCCGTCTGGAAGGGTAATCTTATAAAGTCTTGTGGGTTGTTCAGTAGAAATAGTATTCGAAATATTTGGATCTGAAGAAGTATTAAACCGAATACTGACGTTACTTGTAGTATAATTGTATGAATTAGGACATGACAAATTATAAATAAAATGAACATCATTATTGCTATTTACTGGATTACAAGAATCATCACATTTAGGAATTATATTTGTATAAATTGAAGATCGAAGGGTCTCTATGCTTTGATCATTGCAATCTTTACCTATTGCATAAGTAGAAAGTTGAGATTTACCAATACACTCAATATTCGCACACGGATATTCAACTTCAATATCATAAGAATCATTAATAGCCATAGTATATACTGATCTAAATGGAATATCTTTTCCTATCCAAGATATTGTTTTAATGTCGCCATTAATAGTTTCTTTAAAACCACCATTGATTTTATGATAACTATTACGATCATATACTCCTCGTATTATAGCACATTTAGGTAAATCAAGACAAATAAGAGGTGAGTTAAAATCTGCTCCATCAAGATTTAAATTGTCGAAATTTGTGTGTTGTACTGAATAGCGGACTATTTTACCTAAACAGAATGCATCATTTCCATAACCATTCTGACTAGACTTCTTATCATAAGAAGTAACTTGATTTAAAGTCAGTTTAGACCTGTAACTTGAAGAAGCTATTATTTCAATTGGATTAGAAGTAACAGAAAGCTTATCACAATCAAAAAATTTACCTTGTATTACTGATTTTGAACCATTACAAGTTACACCTTCTCTAAATCTTACTCCAATTTTAAAGCTAAAATGCGAACCTATTTGAAAAGGAATATTAGTTAATGTCAGTATATTATCACTATTAACCGTAGAAAGTACGGCTTTAGCATTTCCAATCACCGTTGCGTTAGGCAAGAATTCTAGTTGTCCTAGGTTTAACTCAATTTTCTTTTCGTTACAAGATGTATTTGCATTTACATATTCAATATTAATTAAAAATGTTTTACCACTTGGCTTTGGAGTTGAAGCATCATCAATACTTACCTGCATTTGCTGAGCAATAGTACTAAAACTAATAAGAGCAAATAGATATATAAATATATTTTTCATTATAATTTCTTAAAACTAGTTATTCTTACAAGGTTCTATTTTTCTTTTATACGTTGCTCTATTTCGGGCTTAACGACTAAACTTTTTACACCACTATGTGATTTTTTATCAGTTACAAAAATGGTATTATTAATTAAACCTTGAGAAAAATTAAAATGCGGTCTATAAATAGTTGGATTTAGATCATCGTAGTAATCTTCAAAATTATCCGCACCAATTTCTTGATATTTTGTATTTGAACCTACTGCAACAGGCAATTTATAATGATAACCATATTGAGCAGCAGAATAACGATTTAGTGCATCTTTGTTTTCAACTTCAACACCATAAGGATTATATTTAGTTATGGCACTTGCAAATGTCCAATTTTGCTTATCCATTAACCATTTACCTGTAACATTGTCAATCTTATAAAAAGCATTGTAATCTTTAAAGTGTCCTTTATTTCTGCGATTACTTTCTTCTTGGTTAATTCTGCTTGAAAGATATGCGTATGATCTTATTGGTTTCCATTGTCCTTTAATATTATATAAATATGGATTTACGGGTTTACCTTGACCGTTTAATAACCCAAATTCATTAGGCAAATTATTTTCACATTGTGACTTCCAATCATCAGAGTATTCTATAGCGCTGGCATTGATGACTTTAGGTTTGTTCGTATCCGTTGGTAAATATGAAAATGGATTGATTATTTTACCACCTATTAATTTATCTAAAGGATTTATCATTGCGGTCACAGTTGCCATATTTGAACTCTGTAAATTTTTATTACCCGAATTTACAATCCTTACATTAAAATTACCTGTGATTTTAGGATCTAGATCATTTCCATCCTTGTCCATAAGTTGTATACCATCTGAAGCGACTTTTATCACCCAATATTTAGTAAAGTCATTCAATTGTAATTCGTCACCTATTTTGAATATTTGCGTAATATTTTGTTGACCAGGATTTAAAATTACAAATTTATTACTTGAAGAAGATTTTGTTAAACTACATTCAAAATCAATGTTTTCCGAAGCTAACCCCATACTGGCATAATACCAATATGCTGGATAGTTAAAACTATAATAGTTGTCTTCAAATTCATTTGAAGTTTGTGTTAAAAGTACTTCTCCAGTTTTTGCATCCCATGCCAAGTTTTTAGTAGAAACCTTTGAATTGTTATCGTATACGATTTTTTCAGACAAAAGTCCCATTCTGTGTGTAACTTTTGTGGTAGTAGCTGTACGCATTCTATTCTTCTGATATTGCATATTAGGAATAGGCATTGAAATTGTAATAGGGAAAATACCTATAATAAATATAGCCAAGTTTACATGTGTTCCAAAAGTTTTGGTAATTGATTGACTTTCATTGAAATCATTAACCAAATCTCTGGTTACTCCTATGGTGTTTGTTGAAACATTACCATTTTCATCAATTGTTGTAACATCGTTGTTTAATCCATAGTTACTATCAAGGCTGTAAATATACTCTTCTTTACTTATAAAATTTTGGTCATTTGTAACTCCTTCTGCGTATACTGATGTAGATTTAGGTTTACCATCCATATCATTGGTTTCAACAGAAAATCCTTGTGAAAATGTCAAACTATTATATGAATATATTTTTGGCAAAAAAGCTGAAAGTAGACTGTCTTCAGTGGTATCTACCCAAGGATCGATGTTTGTGAAGTCTGTTTTTGTAGGAAAATCAAGACTTGTATAAAAACATGATACTACTTGTCCTGTTGCATGCTTTTTGACTACTTTATTCGGAACTGATGAATCTTGTTTAGCTAAGTTAGCGACAGTAACACGAGAATAGGTTACCTTAGGAGACGGGAAAAAGGATTCACCAAATGGCAGTTCTACATAATTATTCTCAGCAGGTTGCGAAATCCTATCGGCATAACTTTGATCTTCATAACTATAAAATGGTTTTTTAAATGGATTTTCTTGTGATCCATTGGGTTCAAAAGTTGCAACCCCACTAGATGATGTTCCATCATTCAAACTATATGAATAATTCTGTCCATACATTTCTTTATAAATAGGATTATCTATTTCGCTATTCATCACGTCCCAATTATCACTTAATTGGATACTTTTAACTCTTAACCCCCCACCAAACTTAACTCCTGATGGATTCTCTAAACGAACCCAAGATTTAGAAGTGTCTATTTTGTTTGCTCTTCCTTTCATTTCAAGCATACCGTTAGGGCCTGAGATTATTTCAGCCATCATTGCAATACTGTTCACTAATTCTTTACAAGCAGCAATAAAAGATTTAGTTGTAGCATCACCCTCCATTTGATACATTCTACGGTTGATATTTTGTCTACCGAATCCCCATGCGGTTTTGGATATTGGATTTACATGACTAGAACCTGCAATTCCCCATCTCTCTTAACAGACCTCAAAGGTATAGCTACTATTCCATTACTATTAACTGTCATTTCATTTAGTTTGTCAGTATTAATTAAGAAATAGCCTTTTATAGGTTCATAATCTCCATTCACTAAATCAACATGAGCATTAAAGAAAATAGGCTCAGACAGATTTTCCGAAAGATATTTTTTTCTAAATTCAACTGCACTTAAATTGGCATTTGGTATTTTAACATAGATATATTTAATATGTCCTTTACCAAGCATATCATATAAAATTTGATCCTCAGTTGGTGAATTAGTGTAGCCTACTCCAGATATTTGAAACATCTGCATGGCTTTTTTATTTTGCACATATTTGTAATCATCACTTTCTGTTTCGATATTAATCTCACCTCCAGAAGGTAATTTTATTCTTTTTAACACCCAAGTGCTAGTGTTTTTGTCTGCCGTTGCTTTATCTTGAAATACATAAGGATATTCCGTATTACTTATACCACTAGGGTTTACACTTTTATCTTTAAAGTTATTCCATACATCAAATGATTTCATGTTATAAGCTTCATTGTTGGCATACTCAAAAGCATAAGGAGTATATTTACCCATTAAAGAATTTCTATAAGTAAAATAGATTTTTTTAAGGTTAATTTTCCTTTTGCTTTATTTATGTTAATGGTATTTATAATTTCATCTTCTCCACTGTTACTAGGTACATTAGGGCATAAAGAGTAATCATATTCAAAATGTGCCGTTTTGATAGGAAGTGCATTTGAACCATTTTTTAAATAATCTTCCTTGGCATATAACATGATTTTTGATATATATTTCATTCTTTGACTAGTATCTGCCCCACCATCTTCTCCAGTTACTCCTAAAGCGTCTTTTCTGTCCTTTAACTCAAATACTGCAATATGAGTTTTGGTTACAATTTTGTTTAAGTATACTAGTTCTTTACTTCCATATAAATAATGCCCTTTTTGGTCATTAGGATTAGATTTAACTCCAGCAGAATAAGAGGCTGTCTTAATTTGAGTTGGAACCCTCCAATTATATGTTTTTGGTACGCTATATTCAAATTTAGTGTAATTACCTAAATCCATATCAGATGGCCCATTATTATCAATATCCTGATAATCTGGAGATAAAACACTAGTTATTAGGTAAGAATGAGCGTATTTAGGAGTGGTGGTTTTGTTGTAAAAATGATCACTATCGCTATTTCCAGAGTTTCTAGAATCAGTATAAGTAACTAATTCTTTATCGCTATCTACTACATTTCCATTTAGACCCGAAACATCAAAACTAGCTTCAATTTTAGTATTATTATAAGCTGCTTTTCCATAAATGTAGCTAGATCCATCCGTTTTGATAATTTTTATACCTGCTGTATGATGACTCGGAGCGTTATTCTTAAAAATAAACTTGCCGTCAGCCTTGTTGTTTTGTATTTTTTGTACAACTTGATTTTTTAATTCTCTTTTTGCTCTTGAGATAGGATTGTTGTTAACACTTGTACTGTATTTGTAATAATCCAGTTTTTTCACATCGTATCTTGATTCTAGTTTTCTATTTCCCCATTCTCCAGAAATACCTAATTTCATAGGGCTAGATCCTTCAAATCCATTTATATAATTTTTATCAGTATCCACTCCAAGTTCACCCACCATTCTATAGGATACATTTTGTAGTAGACCCATTTTTCCATATTCAGTAAATCTACCAAGAGCATGATTATGCGTATACCAAGGTCCAGTTACACTTTCTGTAGGTGAATTTTGAAAATCTACACCTATATGAACCGTTTGCCCTGATCCAATTTCAATTCCAAAAGATTGGCTACTAGATTGGTCAATAGTAACATCATTAAATAAGTATCCTACTTGGGTATGATGGGGCCTAAACATACCTGATATACCTTGACCTTGAATAGAAAAAGTGTCATAGGTATAATTGGTTAACGGTAAAACAGTAGAATTTTTGTTTATGGTTGTTTCATTTTCTCTGTTAAAGTCTAAAACACCTTCTCGATTCCCTTTAAGGTGCGTATTGTCATACCCAAATCCTGAAACAGTTTTATCTTTTTCGTGAATATTCTGAAAAGAACCATACCCAGAAATTCTTAATTCACCTTCAATTCCAATAACTTCTCCTCCGATAGTTGCATTGTAGGTTTTGTTGTTGTTTATATAAGATACACGTTTTGTTGGCGTGTAATTATGAGTGTTGTTTAATGATAGGCTTGCCGTTCCATAACCATTCCTATTTAAAGTGTTTCTTGCAAACACAGCAAAGTTACCTCCTCCCTTTAGCATCATGTCGCTATTAAAACAAGAAGCACTTATATTTTGTAATCCTTGTCTACTACTCAAATTTGCAGAAATATTGGCAGTAGTTTTTTCATTTCTAGACTTGTATTTTGCGTCTAATCCTAAATTTGCTCCGCCTTCAGTAGAACCCGACAATGTAAAGCCTACACTAGAATCCATTCCCATTTTAAAACTCATACCAATTGAAGGTTTAAAGCTTAACCCTACATAATTGTTATAATCAACTCCTAATCCCATACTAAATGGGAAGTTGTTACCCAACAATGCAGGACTTACATTGAAATTTGCTCCAATGGTTTTATTTTCACGCATATCGTTCTGATAATTCATCAAATCGCCATTGAAATCGTCTGGTAAACCGCGTACTTGCCTTTCAATTTGTCCGACATTTAAATTCCAACCTAATCCAACCCATGAAGCTTCTTGATCCATAGTAACCCCTGAATTATAGGCCGGGTTAATTGGGTAGCCCCCTACATCCATAATTGGTATATTGTAGTTAAAATCTCCACTTGATAAATCTACCATATCCGAAGTGGCAATTGGAGTAAATGAAGTAAATTCAGGCTGCTTTGGGCCAGAAGTTAAAGCATAAGCAGCTGTTGGAGCTATTAGTTCTACTATAAGATTGACTAATAAATAATACGCAACAATCTTTGAAAAATGACTTTCTCTAATTTTTCTCATAGTTTTATTGGAGTGTCGGCACTGTTAAATTTAAATTTTAAAGTCCCTTTTTTGAATAATTTATCTTTGTATATTAATTGAACCTGTTCATTAGGTTGTATTCCCGAGAAATACAAAAGTATTTTTTGGTAAGGTGCTATTTTATAGGTTCTTTCGTAATTAACTCCTGCACAAGGAATTGTATCTTTTGTAGAGGTAACTACACAAAAATCTTGATCAATTCCGAAAGCTAGGTATTTTAAGCCGTCTTCATAACTAATACCTGTAAAGGAAGGATCCAGTAACTCTTTTTCTTCTTCTTCTTGGAAAATAAATTCTATGACTCTCTCTGTCTTATTCATTCTATAAATAGAGTCGATAGCAAACAGATCTTGATTTCCTTCGTTTTTTAATAAATAGTATTGTATAGGAACTTCAGTTGCTGTAAAACCTATGGCTCCTACTTTTTGAGTACGCATACGGGATTTCCATCCACGCCCTTCTAATTCAAAGAGTTGATAACGTATATCGGAATCATCTTTGGATCCTTTTTACAAGAAATTAAAGATAATAAGGCAACTACTAAATAAAGTAGAACCGACTTAATTTCCTTCATATTTTTGATTTGAAAATTGGATTAAATCAAGTGTAATATCTGCCTTGGAATTAGCATAAATAATTTGTTGCTGCTCTGTAGAACCTATCACTATTTGATAATTTTTTTGAACAGCATATTCTTGAACGTATTCTTGTAGTCTTTTCCAAATTTTAGCGGACTCTTGCATCACAAATGCTTGACTAGCTTGCTCAAATTCGTTACGTTTTAATATGAACTCCTTGTTTAAATTTTGATTGTTTTCGTTTCAGGTGTATTAATTTTAGCATATAAAGAATCTAGAACCGCTTTTTGAGTTCTAAATTCATGCTCTCCTGCTTTCTTCATTTCTTTGGTCATATTAAACCCTTCGAAAAGTTTAGCATTATCTACACATACTACATCAGGTGATTTGAACACCTGAAAAACAATCAATAACAATACAATGAATATGAAAAGAATTAACCCAAGAGGTAGTATTTTGTTATTGCATTTTTCCCAACTAAAACGCATTTTCTTAAAATTTTCCCAAAAGTACGATTTTTAAAGGCTTAAAAAAGTCTAAATCCCTATTTTTATATTTTTATGTACAAAAATTTATTTAAAGAAAAATTGGTTTAACTTGCACATTTTTAATTAATGAATCCAAACTTTGAAAACAAGTACTTTAAAATCCACTTTCTTATTTTTTACTTTTCTCCTATTATGCTCCTTTCAAGATTCTTTTCTTATAAAGAGAATTTCAGATAAAGATTTTCGCTATGAATTCTTTACTACAAACAAAAAGAAAAAACCAGACATAAAAAAAGAATATTTTTGGTTTAAAGGAGGTATGATACATCATGCGCAATATGGATCGGCAGGAGAATTATTGGATGGTAAATTTTCTAAGTTTTACCATAGTAATCAATTAGCTGAACAAGGTACTTTTAGAAAAGGATTAAGAATAAAAGAATGGAAATTTTGGCATCCAAATGGTAAAATTTCCAGTATACAACATTGGGCTTCTGGTGTAAAACATGGAGTATGGCTTTCATTTGACTCAGAGGGTAAGATGATTGAAAGCGGTTTTTATAAAAATAATTTAAAGTCGAAAACTTGGATTAATTATGAACGAAAAGATACTTTAGTTTATAAAAAGGAGAAATTGTTACACCTAAAATTAAAAAGAAATACCACAAAAAACAGAAAGCAAAGAAAGTAAAAGAAAAACAAAAACAATAGAAAAATCTTCTGATACGACTAAACCTAGTTTTTTCAAACGCTTATTTAGCAAGAAAAACAAAACTCATGATGCTCAAGGCACATAGTCTACTTTACGCTATTTACATCTGTTTGTTGGTTTCCATAATTTGTGGTGCTTTACTGTATTTCTTCAATTTATACAGTTTGTTAAATCTGCATTATAATCTGGAAGAGGAATTGTATATTCAAAATCAATCTACTTTAAATTTTGCATTGGGCAATAATTTAAAGCCTATGGATATACCTCTTGACGAGGAAAATCCTTTTTTTAATACCTATGAGGTTAAGCCGTACGGATTGTTGCATCTGGTTACAACACAATCGGTTTTTAAAAATGACACCATCACCGCTACACACTTAGTGGGGGGCTATAATCACTTGGAAACAGCACTTTATATTGCCAATTTCACCCAGAATATTGGCTATCAGGGTATGGTGAAAATCAACGGAACTACTTATTTCCCGTCTCAATATGTTTCACCAACATATCTAACTAATGAAATAAATACATTTGCACACACAGGAAAGAAAGAAATTTCAAAGCTTCAATTACCTGAAATTAATCCTAAATTTGACCGGATTTTAGAAGGTATTCCGGTTAATAAAGGGAATATAAATAATGCAGAAAAGGTTAAAGATTCGCTGTTTTTTAATTCATTTACTAAACCAACTCAAGAAATTCAAATAGCAAGTCAAGTTCGTAATGTTGTTATAAAAGGTAATTTTATATTACGTAATAATGATTCTATTCGGATAGCTAAAAATGCTATTTTGGAAGATGTAATGGTTGTTGCTCCTAAAATTTCAATTGAAGAAGGTTTTAAAGGGAATGCTCAGTTTATAGCCACCCAAAAAATTGACATTGCCCCTAAGGTGACTTTAACCTATCCTTCTGCGGTGATTCTAAAAAGTGATGCACAAGAGGAAACCGAAATCAAAATCCACAAGGAAACAAAAATACTAGGCACTGTGGTTTTATTTGGTTCTAGTTTTGAAAATTTAGCTAAAAATAGTTTACGTATTGAGGAAAAGTGTCTGGTAGTGGGTAGTATTTATTGCACGGGTAAACTCGATTTGCAAGGCACTGTATATGGTTCGGTTTTTACCAATAAAGTTTTTCGAAAAACCAATTCCTCGGTTCATGAAAACATCCTACACAATGTAACCATTGATGTTAGTAAAAAGCCAAGTTATTTTATGGATTTTCCGTTATTTGACGACCCCAAAGCACGTTATGGTATCATTAAAAAACTTAAGTAAGCTAAGAGCCAATTCTATTTTAGAGTCGGTGGTGGCCTTATGTATTATTTCCATCTGCCTTTATATTGCGATGGTTGTTTTTTCAGTTGTTTTAAGTCCAAAAGCATCGCCAAAATTTTACAATACCCAACACAAAGTCAACGAACTTTTTTATCTAGCACAGGTCAATAGCGACTCATTGCATACGCAAGCGGAAGAAATAGATATTGAAGAAGAAATGGCAACGGGACAAGTAAAACAATGGAAAGTTACTTATAAAGATAGCACGAATCAGATTTTTGAAAAGCAATTTTACCTTATCAATGAAGAAGAATAACCCTTACTTAAAAGCTTTTTCGCTATTGGAAGCTATTGTTTCTATGGCTATCGCGGCTATAATTATGGGACTCACTTTTGTTATTTTTTCAATGATTACGGAACGTATGTTGGATTACAAAAAGCAAAATCAAGCAACCCATGATGTAAACCGGCTTACGTATAGCCTACATAAAGATATTTTTGACAGTGATAAAATGGAGTTTTTAGAAAATCAACTTCATTTTTCTAACTATACGGGTTCGATTGTGCGATATTATTGGGAAGAACACTATATAATAAGGCGTAACGAAACTTTTGTAGATACTTTTGATATAGCTGTAAAGCATTTTCAAATAGATTCGTTGCATAATCGTTCAGGGAAATTGCATTTTCAAAAAATAAAAATGAAAATAAGTTCGGACAGCTTACTGATGGATTTGAATTTTTACAAACCTATTTTTGCTCAGGACTTGATACAAAAAAAATATAAAGATGAGTTTTGATTTAAACACCTATAAAAAGAATACTTCTACTACTTCGGAAAAATCTTCGGATACCTTTTCTTTTTCGTTGGGTAAAAAATTCTCTGACAAACAAAAAGAAAATTTTTATAGAGAATTAGGTCTTTTGTTAAAATCGGGCGTTGATTTCAAAAAAGCTTTAGAGATCCTGAGTCAACAATCGACACACAAAACCGAAAAGGAAATTATCGTTTCGGTAAAAGCAAAAGTGAGTCAAGGACGAACCATTTATGAATCTATAAAAGAAACCAATCAGTTTTCACCATACGAATATTATAGTATTCAAATAGGCGAAGAAACACGTAAGTTGGAAGAAATTTTATTGGAACTTCAAAAATACTTCAACCGAAAAATTCAGATGAAACGACAAATTGTTTCGGTATTAACCTATCCTGTCATTGTGTTAGTAGTTACTTTTTTGGTACTGTATTTTATGTTGAATAAAGTAGTTCCTATGTTTAGTTCGGTTTTTAAACAATTCGGAAATGAATTACCCCAAAGTACTCAACTCATTATCAGTTTATCGAATCATTCGGGTACGATATTTGGAAGCCTTTTCTTTGTAATCATTGCCGTAACGCTGTTACATTATAGTTTAAAAAACAAAGCAGGTTATCGTGCTTTCATTAGCGCTTTGCTCTTGCGCTTACCTTATTTTGGAAAACTGATTCAGAAAATATACCTGTCTCGGTTTTGTCAAGCCATGAGTTTGCTAATCACTTCGCGCACTACATTAATAAACGCTTTATCACTTACCTCAAAAATGATAGGCTTTTATCCCATTGAAAGTTCCATTGAAACCATAAAAAAAGACATTACTAAAGGAGCTTCACTGAGCGAGAGTTTGCGTAAACATACCGTTTTTGAAACAAAAATGATTTCAATGATTGAAGTTTCAGAACAAATCAATCAGTTGGACAGTATGTTTGAAAAACTTACCGAGCAATACAACGAGGAAGTCAACCATCAAACAAAAATGATAGGTGTGGTACTCGAGCCATTACTCATTATTATTATAGGCGTAATTGTAGGGGTTATTATGGTGTCTATGTATGCGCCTATGTTTGACTTGAGTAAGATTATCAAAAATTAATACTGTCTTGTCCTGAGATAGATTTACACAAAATTGTAATTTATAAAATATACTCACGTTATCATGAGGTGATTTGTATACAACATCAACTACATAAAAAATTATACTTTTAGAATAATTTTTTGAACTTTTAGAGTAATTTTTCAAAAGCACATTGTGATTAGATTCGCAAAAAAAAATGCTTATGAAAAAAATTTACACATTATTTTATGCTCTCTTACTAAGTTTAACAACAAATGCTCAAGAGACCGCTTTTTTTGTCCACGCTCATCAGGATGATGCAGTATATTTTTGTGGCGTTCCTCTTTTTAACAAAGTTAGTTCTGGTATAAAAACAGTTGCTATCGTTACTAGTGCTTCAGATCAAGGTGCTCATGACGGGGTTTATACTCCAGATGTAGGTTCTGGTATAACTACTCCTTTCTATCAAGCACGAGATTATGGTTACAAAAAAGCCTTGGAATATTGTTATACTAATTACAATACACCATTACCTTTTAAGGAAAGTACTACTGAAGTTTTAATGGCTGGAAAAAAAGTTAGAAAATGGACTTATGGAAATAATATAACTATGTACTTTCTTGATCTACCAAATGGTCAATGTTGTAGTTTAGACATGGGAGGTTATCCAGCAAATGATAATCAGTCAATTGAAGGTTTGAAAAAAGGTAAAATAAAAAGTATTACGAATGTAACTGGAACTTCAACATATACATGGGCTGAATTAAAAGCAACAATCAAAGCAATTTTTAATACTGAAAAGGGCAGTACATCCAATGTTTATTCAACTGATGTAGATATGGCAATTAATCCCGGTGATCATGCAGATCATTATATTACTTCTGTATTAGCATTGGAAGCTATGGATGGCATGACAGATTTTACGTCTAATCAACATATAGATTATCAATTATCAAATTTGGATATACCCAATTTATCTAATGCAGATGTTATAAAAAAGATATCTACTTTTGGTGCTATGATTTCGGGGATTGGAACCAAAGGATATAGAGCTTCACGTCACTTTGACTCACATTATGAAAGATGGTTTTTAACAGAAAGTATTAGGACTGTTAAAGATACTCATGATCAATTAGTTAATTTAAATTCAGATTTAGGAGGAAATCCATTTATAGTAAATACGAATATTGCTTTAAATAAACCTACAACTGTTAGTGGTTCAGATATATCAAGCACCGATGGACCTAAAGCTAATGATGGCAATTTAAATACATATTGGGGTAACACTGCTTATCCACAATGGTGGAAGGTAGACTTGGGTACCAATTACAATGTTGATGATATTACTGTTGTTAATTATTTTAAAGATACAAGATATTATAAATATACGATTTCAAGCTCTGTTGATGGGGTAACTTGGACTCAAATTGCATCTAAGTCTGATACATCTGATGCTACACAAGCAGGTAATAATTTCACTTTTAGCACTCCTGTTTTGGCTCGATATTTAAAAGTAGATATGACTTATAATTCAGTAAATCAAGGAGTGCATATTTCTGAATTTATTGCTAAAGGTTCCTTAGCTAATGTATCTTCACGAATGAGTATTAAAAACACTATTTCAGATAAAAAATATTTTAAAAACCCGATAAAGAAAGGAGAGATTTTAAATATTGTTTTTGATAATTCTACAAGCAACATTATAAGACTTTTTGATTTGAATGGTAAACAATTATTCAATGAAATTTTTAATCAAATTTCTGCTAATATTAATACAGATTTTCTTGAAAAAGGAATTTATATACTAATGATCAATGATGAAAAAACTAAATTAGTTGTTGAATAATCAAAATATATCTTTTTTATAAAATTCCAATGCTCGGAAATGACGCAAAGTCAGTCTCAACACAATCGTTCGTACAATTTTACAAATCGTGTCTACAATAGTGATAAAGACAAAAGCAACTCTTGCGAGTTGCTTTTGTCTTTTATAGTGCTAACTTCGTTTTATGAAAATCTAAAAGCTTATTTATCTTTTGTTTTTTTAATGAAAGTAGAACGTACTAAAAAGCGTGTATTTTTCAATTTAAACACTATACAAATAGCAGCAGAATTTATAATTTATAAGCTGTAAAAATTAATATTTTTTACATTTGTATTATAAAACAAAACCTATGTCATTATTTTATAAATTATCTATAAAGGAAATAAAAAGAGAAACTCCTAACTCTATTTCAGTAGCTTTTAACGTTCCATCAGAGCTTAAATCTTTTTACAAATTTACTGCGGGGCAATATGTTACCTTAAAACTAACATTAGACGGTCAAGAAATACGAAGGGCTTATTCCTTATGTTCAGCTCCATCATCTGATGAGTTCCGTATAGCTATTAAAGCCGTAAAAAATGGGAGGTTTTCAAAATTTGCAAATGAGCAATTGAAAGAAGGTCATATACTAGAAGTTGGTTTACCAGAAGGACGTTTTATTTTTGAGCCACAAACTGACCGCCAACGAAACTACATAGGATTTGTAGCTGGGAGCGGTATTACACCCGTAATGTCTATTTTACAAACCGTTTTATTACAAGAACCTAAAAGCTCATTTACACTTGTTTATGGAAATAAAACCCCTAATGAAACTATTTTTTATCATCAATTAACTGAATTGCAAAAACAGTTTTTGGGTAGACTAACCATTCATTATGTATATAGTCAAGAAGAAGTAGAAGGCCAACTAAAAGGTAGAATTAACAAATCAGTTGTTAATACCATTCATCAAAAACACATCGGGCTAAAATTTGACAACTATTTTTTATGTGGCCCAGAAGAAATGATTGATAGCGTTAATAGTGCTCTAAAAGAAAAAGGTATTGCAGAAAAAGATGTTAAATTTGAATTATTTTCTACTTCACCAACCATTGAAAATACACCAGCTAATCCTCCCCATTCTTTGGATCACGCAAGAATTAAAGTTATTTTAGATGGTGATGAAGCGTTTTTTGAAATGTCTACTAAACAAACCTTATTAGAAGCTACTTTAAAAAAAGGCATGGATGCTCCTTATTCTTGTCAAGGAGGTGTTTGCAGCAGTTGCATTGCTCGGGTTACTTCTGGAAATGCTGTTATGAAAAAAAATTCAATTTTAACGGATAAAGAAATTGCTGATGGATTAATTTTAACCTGTCAAGCACATCCTACATCAGCTGAAATCACAATAAATTTTGACGATGTATAAAAGAATAAAAGGATTTGGTTTTTATAAAGCTAAATCCTTTTTTATTTTATCAATTATTATTTGTGGCGCTATAGTACGCATTACGTCCTCATACCCTTCTACTTTCTTATTTCCGTAAACGGAAGTCGGTAATAAGGGATATTTTTCTCTATCAGCTATCAGACAATTTTCTAAAGGTTGGTTAAATGGGCTAAATCCAGAATATGGGTGTGTTGCTCCCCAAAGAGTGATTACATTTACTCCTAACATAGAAGCTATATGACCATTTCCTGAATCCATAGAAAGCATTAAATCTAAATTAGAAATCAAATCTAATTCCTCTTTAAGATTAATTTTACCTGCTACTACTTCTACATTAGAATAATCTTTCTTAAGTTGATATAGTTTTGCTGTTTCTACCTTTCCCCCACCAAATAAAAATATCTTAATTGGTTCTTTTACTAAACCTTCTATAACTTCTTGCATTAAATCTAAAGGGTATATTTTAGACTCATATTGAGCAAAAGGTGCTATTCCTATCCATTTTTTATTCTTATCTCCTGTTATTTTAAGAATTGTATCCGATAACAAAGCTTTATTAGGAAATTGTGGGTTTAACAAATCAAACGTGAAACCCAACATAAGGAGTGTATCTCTATGTCTTTCAAACATAGATTTTACAGGTGCAAAAACTTTATTATTAGCTCGAGTTAATGCCCTATTATCCTTACGCTCTTTGTCTGTAAAAGCTACTTTTTTTCCACTAACAGCAAATAATCCTCTAATAACTTTTGAACGAAGTACATTGTGAAAATCCGCAACAGCATCAATATTCATTTTTTTCAAATCATTATACAAACGTACAAGTCCAATCATCCCTTTGTGCCTATTGTTAAGATCAACTGAAAAGAAATAAACATTTTCTAAATCGTTAAAAAAAGGTTTAAAAAAGGGACGTGAAACTATTGTAATTTTCAACTCAGGATAATTTAAAGACAATGCTCTTAAAACTGGAACTGTCATCGCAACATCTCCCATAGCTGACAAACGGATAACCAATAGATGCTTCATATTACATTTTAAAAAACAAAAACCATTAATAATTTCAAATAAAATAAATACTTAAAACTTCATTTACTAATGGTTTTCTGAAATGAAATTAAAATCATTATTTATTTTGATACAAAACGGGGTTTAAAGCCTCATCATTGTACATTTTCATCTGTTTATAAACTTTCATATACTTATCTCCATTTTCAATATCTTCAATTAATTGACTGATTGAAATAAACATATCGTTTTTTTGTTCTAATAACACATTCAATTTTTCTTGGCATTTTGCTCTATGCTCTTCTGTAGCTGTTAATCGAGTAGCCTCTTCATTCATGTGATAAATCTTTAGAGCTAAAATAGATAATCTATCAATAGCCCAAGCAGGACTTTCTGTATTAATACGGGCATTGGACTTTACTTCAATAACAGCATATTTTTTAAGAAAATAACTATCTATATATTCTACCATATCAGTACGTACCTGATTTGAAGCATCTATTTTACGTTTTAAATCTAACGCTTCTACAGGATCAATATGGGGATCTCGAATGATATCCTCATAATGCCATTGAACTGTATCAACCCAATTTTTAGCATAAAGCAAATGCTCGATAGAACCTTTTTCATAAGGATTTATTATTTCTTGACAAACATCGTCTTTTATATGATACTCTTGAATACTTCTTTCAAATATAGGAAAAGCAAATTCTGCGAACATAGATCAGTTATTAAAATGTTCCACAAAATTATGTATTTTTACGAAATTAATTCATCTTATATGAACCTTAATTTTTTATTTAATAGTGGAAAAAATCCTAAATGGAAATACTATCTAAGTAATATTATGTTAAATTCTTTGCCAAATTTTATATTTAGAAGGCAATATCAAAAATTAATCACTGATTTTAATTCAAGATCTGATAAAGATTATATACTAGAAAGGGTAAATTACTACAACAAATTAGAGCAAAAAAATAGTTTACCCCTGCACGCTAAACAACTAAAAGAAAACAAAATAGAAAAAGCTGGATCTGTATATTATTATGACACGGAATTTATAACTAGATATTTTAGCCCTACTCTTAATTTTTTTACCTGCTATGGCGATATAACACATATCCCTAATGAACCTTCTATTTTAAAAAGTAGGCCTATTGTTGGAAATAATGAGAATAGCGTATTACTAAATCTTGATAAAGTAAGACACTTTATTTTTTTAAGAGATAAGAAGAAATTTGAAGAAAAAAACCAACAAAGCAATATTTAGAGGAAAAATAATAGGCAAACAACAAAGAATTAATTTTATGAATATTTTTTTTGGAAATCCTTTATTTGATATTGGAGATGTTTCAAAACATATTACAAAACCCGAATGGAAAGTTCCTAAAAAAACATTATGGCAACATTTAGATTATAAATTTATCATGGCATTAGAAGGCAATGATGTTGCAAGTAATTTAAAATGGGTTATGTCATCTAATTCTATTGCTGTAATGCCAAAACCAACGTATGAAACATGGTTTATGGAAGGAAAACTAATACCTGACTTTCACTATATTGAGGTTGATGCAGACTTTTCTAATTTAGAACAAAAATTAAATTATTATATAGAAAATCCATCAGAAGCAAACCAAATTATAAGAAACGCAAATACTTATTGCAAACAATTTTATGATTCAAAAAGAGAAAAAATAATAGGATTACTTGTAATGAAAAAATATTTTGAAAAAACCAATCAAATTTAATCTATGAAAATACACCATATAGCTGAACAAAATAGCATTTTAAATCATTTCTTAACAGAAATAAGAGATCTGGATGTACAAAAAGATCGTATGCGTTTTAGAAAAAACATAGAACGCATAGGAGAAATCATGTCCTATGAAATAAGTAAAACATTAGATTATCAAGATATTGAAGTAAAAACACCTCTTGGCATAAAACATACATCTAAATTAGCTACTCCTATTGCTTTATGCTCTATATTAAGAGCTGGACTTGCTTTACATCAAGGTTTTATCAACTATTTTGATGAAGCTGAAAATGGTTTTGTATCAGCTTATAGACATCATTATAATCATGATGACAATTTTGAGATATTAGTAGAGTACCAAGCCATTCCTTCCTTTAAAGATAAAAATCTTATACTGATAGATCCTATGTTAGCAACTGGTCAATCTATAGTTGCTGTTTTAAACAAATTACATCTAGAACATCAACCTAAAGAAATTCATATAGCTGTAGTTATTGCTGCTCCAGAAGGTATTCAATACCTAAAAAATAACTTACCTAAAAACAGCCATTTATGGATTGCTTCTATAGATGAAAAACTAAATGAAAAAAATTATATTATTCCGGGCCTTGGAGATGCAGGCGATTTAGCATACGGTGAAAAATTATAATATTTGTAACAAATAAGTAACTAAACTTGCCAATACTAATAAAAGAACAATCCCTTCTTTTAACCAGATTTTCTTGATCGTTTCTAAATAATTAGTTAACATAATAGCTACGGGTACAAAAGTATATATCAAGTAGCTATTGTGTTTTTCGGGCATTACAAAGTAAACTGCTAACGCTATTAAAAAAGCAAATATAATTTTACGATAAGAAGAAATTAAATGAGACATTTTACTTTGTAAAATAAATAACATACTTACAAAGGCAATTAAAGATACCAAAATATAAATTGCTACTGCTATATTTTGAAAGATATTAGTCAAATCTTTTACCTTAAAGTCAACATAAATCTGCTTAGGATATAAGGTCAAAAACGCTGGATATAAAGCCAAAGAAAACATTAAACCAATTACTAAAACAGTAAAGAAAGCTATAAAAGGAATAAGCCAATTACGATAATCTCTTGATACATGAAGTATAATAGATGAAAAAACAAGTAATAAAAAAGAATACACCAAAAATTAATCAAGGAAGCTAAAAAAATCCATAATGAAGCATCAAAAATTTTTTCTTTAGGCGTAATCATAGAGTGCATAGAAATCAATCTTCGTAAAGCCAATAATATAAAAGCGTTGGATAGGATTAATTTTAGATCCGATAGTGTATCTGGAAATAATATTAAAAAAATAAAAAACAATAAGAAGGTATAACTATTATCTTTACTCAAACCATTTTTCTTTGTAATAAAATTGGTAATTAACAAAGACCCTACTAATAGTAGTAACAATATGCTTTTTTGCCCAATTTCTATTCCTGTTAAATCTAGAGAACTAGTATTGAATTGGTAAAACAAAAAACAAATCACCAATAAAATTATCACTATTACATAATTTATTGGTCGAGATTTACTAAAAACACTTGTAATCATAAGTATATTTTATATTTTTGCTGTGTAAATATAATACATTCATCATGATGAAATCAATTTTTGAAGCAATTCAATGGTTATTTGAAGCTGTTTTATTTGCTCCACACGACTTAATGCGCTCCATGGAGTTAGAAAACTGGTGGGTTGCAAACCTTATTAACTGGGTATTATGGGCAATTATTTGTTATTATATTTGGTATTGGATTAAGCAATTAAAAATATTCAAAGATAATAACGAAGACCAACAAGATACTACAGCTCATTCGTTTTTAAAATAAAAAAAATGCCACGATAACTTTATCGTGGCATTTTTTTACTCTTTAACGCCGCTATGCAATGCAAAAAAGCTAAAATTTAGAATAAAAATCCTTATTATTTTGCATCCAATCAAAAGTTTAAATCACTTCAATACAAATAAAAAGAATAATCTAATATTTTTCCTTTAGATCCTTGCCTATATCTTTTCTAAAATACATTTTATCAAAAGAGATTTTGGCTATGCTATCGTATGATTTTTCTAAAGCCTCCGCAAAATTTATACCATAAGAAGAAACAGCCAACACCCTACCTCCACTCGTTACAATTGCATCATTTTCATTTTTAGTTCCTGCATGAAAAACAATTGAATCTGTTACTATATTATCAAATCCTGTAATCACTTTTCCTTTTTCATAATCTTCAGGATAGCCTCCTGAAGCTACAATTACTGTAGTAGCTGCTCTTTCATCCGTTTCTAAAATAGCTGTATATAATTCTTCTCTTGCTACAGCTTGAAATAATTTAACTAAATCTGATTTGATACGAAGCATTACTACCTCCGTCTCTGGATCGCCCATACGTACATTGTACTCAATTACCATAGGTTCTCCTTTTACATTAATCAATCCGATAAATATAAATCCCTTATAATCAATACTATCTTTTTGTAAACCTTCAATTGTTGGTTTTACTATACGTGTTTCTACTTTTTCCATAAAAACGGAATCAGCAAATGGTACTGGTGAAACAGCCCCCATACCTCCTGTATTTAGTCCTGTATCTCCTTCACCTATCCGTTTATAATCCTTAGCCGTTGGTAAAATTTTATATGATTTACCGTCTGTTAAAACAAAACAACTTAATTCGATACCATCCAAAAATTCTTCAATAACTACTTTTGAAGAGGCTTCACCAAATTTAGCATCCACTAACATATTTCGTAATTCTTGTTGTGCTTCAACTAGATCATGTAGAATTAAAACCCCTTTTCCGGCAGCTAAACCATCCGCTTTTAAAACATACGGGGACTTAAGAGTTGTTAAAAATTGACAACCTTCCTCTACTGTTTCTTTTGTAAAACTTTCATAACGAGCGGTTGGAATATTATTTTTTACTAAGAACTGCTTGGCAAATTCTTTACTCCCTTCTAATTGAGCTCCTATTTTTGAAGGCCCTATTACAGGAATATTTTGTAATTGTAAATCGTTTTTAAAATAATCATAAATACCATTTACCAATGGATCTTCTGGACCTACTACAAGCATTTCAACCTTGTTTTCTATTACAAAACTCTTTACTGCATTAAAATCTAATGGATTAATAGAAACATTTGTTGCTATTGATCCTGTTCCTGCATTTCTCGGTGCAACAAATAATTTTGTGCATTCCAAACTTTGGAGCATTTTCCAAGCTAAAGCATGTTCTCTTCCGCCTGAACCTAAAAGTAAAATTGTCATAGTGTTGTGTTGTTATATCCTAACTAGCTATTTGAGTATAATATAAGCTCGTTCTAGGATTCATTTGCGGTACAAAAATAATGGGTTTAAAATGATTATGAAAGCTTGTATTTTCTTATTTTTGGAAAAAAACAATATGTTTCGTTTTTTCGATTGGGCTTTAAAATTAAATGGTTTCCCTATGAAGGAGGCTAAAACAGAATTTAATACCATAATGGCTCTTCCCGTAGAATCCCGTACAGATTTTGTTGAGAAGAAAAAAAAGGAAATTTTAAAATATCACCTTCAAAACAATTCTTATTATAAGAACTTTATAGGAAATAAGAATATTAAAAATTGGGAAGACATTCCTATAATGACTAAAAAGATTTTCAAAAACCTTTACAAGAAAGGCTTTCAAAAGGTTTTACTGAAAAAAATATTTTTAAAAACAAAACATCAGGTTCTAGTGGTGATCCTTTTATTTTTGCAAAAGACAAGTATACTCATGCTATTACTTGGGCATCCATTATTTACCGATTTAACTGGTATAACATTGATTTTAATAAAAGCTACCAAGCTCGATTTTATGGTATTCCTTTAGATTTTTTTGGATATACTAAAGAAAGAATTAAAGATTTTTTCAGTAATCGTTATCGGTTTTCTATTTTTGATTTATCCGACAAAGTTCTAGAAAATATTTTACAAAAATTTAAAAAAAAGAAATTTGATCACATCAATGGATATACCAGTTCCATTGTACTTTTTAGTAAATTTTTACAAAAAAAAGACCTAGTCTTAAAAGATCTTTGTCCTACTCTGACGGCCTGTTTTGTTACTTCTGAAATGTTATTTGATGAAGATAAAATTTTAATTGAAAAACAATTTGGCATTCCTGTAATTAATGAATATGGTGCTTCAGAATTAGATTTAATTGCTTTTCAAAATACAAATAACGGTTGGCAGCTTAATAATGAAACATTATTCATAGAAATAGTAGATAAAAACAACCAAATATTACCTTTCGGTCAAGAAGGTCGCATTATCATTACCTCCCTTTACAACAAAGCCCATCCTTTTATACGCTATGATATAGGAGATATAGGGATTATTGATGAAAAAAGTTCCCCTACAAAACCTTTACTAAAAAAATTAGTAGGACGGACTAATGATATAGCCATTTTACCAAGTGGAAAAAAAGCCCCTGGTCTTACTTTTTATTATGTTACAAAAAGCATCATAGAAGATGACGGAAATGTAAAAGAGTTTATTATTAAACAGACTAAAATCAATACTTTCGAAATTGATTATGTTAGCGAAAAAGAATTAACTCTAGAACAAATTAATAAAATAAATGAAGCTATTAATTTATATTTAGAACCTAATCTACATTTTACTTATAATCGAAAAAACGTACTACTAAGAAGTAACAGAGGCAAATTAAAACAATTTCAAAGTCAACTTTAATTTCTATATTTCAAAAAACCTCTAAAAGTCCATTGAATCATATAATGAATAGATTCTAAAATAGATAATTTTTCAACTTGTCTATAAAATTGCCATTGATATTTGACCAATGCTTTTTTATTTCGAGATAGTGAATTTTGTCTAATTCTATAAATTGCTTGTGGTTCTTGAATACCATAAGCATAGGGTATTTCTTTTAGATATTTCAACCACAATCCCATATCCTGCCTTTTTAAAATATCAGGCATTTCCTTTACTCCTAACACTTTTACATTTAAAAAAGCTGTTAAGCAGCTAATAGAATTTGTTTTTAATATATCTGTATAAGTAACTTTTTGTGGAACTATAAAATCGGAATAAACAAACTCTAAGTTTTCATTTGATCTTTTGTATGAAGAAAAGACAAAATTAATTCCAGTTTGTTCTATTGTCTTGATACTTGTGTCAATAAAAGAAGGAAACCAAAGATCATCAGCATCTAAAAAAGTCATATAATTACCCTTTGCTAATTTTATTACTTCATTTCTTGCTTTTGATGCTCCTGAATTTTGATTTAATTTTATCAAGTAAATCCGTTTGTCATCTTTCATAAAACGTTCAATAATCCCTACCGTTTCATCCGAAGAATAATCATCTACAATCAACATTTCCCAATTTGTATATGTTTGTGATTGAACTGATTGTATTGTCTCTGCTATGTATTTTGCAGAATTATGAGCAGGTGTTATAATAGAAACTAAATCATTCATTTAATACGCTTTTTCATCTCCTAAAATGAATTTTTTAAGAGTCACTAAAATAATTTTTATATCAAGTAAAAGAGTCCAGTTTTCAATATAAAACAAATCGAATTTTAATCGGTCTTCTATGTCTTGATCCGTAAGAATTTCTCCTCGACATCCTTTAATTTGAGCGAGGCCTGTAACTCCCGGTTTGATATAATGACGCTCCATAAACTTATCAAATCGTTGTGCATAATCTTCATTAACGCTTAACATTTGAGGGCGAGGACCAACCACTGACATATCTCCTAATAAGACGTTAATAAACTGTGGCATTTCATCTATACTTGATTTTCTTAAAAATTTACCAAGTGCGGTAACACGCTCGTCATCTTTAGACGCTAATTGCCTATCTGCCAAATCATTGATTTTCATTGAACGAAACTTAAAACAATCAAAACTTTGATTATTAATTCCATGTCTTTGTTGTTTAAAAAAAATAGGACCTTTGGAATCTATTTTAATTAAAAGTGCAATCAAAGGAATAAGCCAAGAAAGCACGAAAAGGATAACTAAAAATGAAAAAAGAATATCAAACAAACGCTTTATCCAATGATTAAACCATAATTCCAAAGGTGTTTTTCTAATTGAAATCAACGGAATATATCCATAATAATCTAAAGACATATTATGAGAAAGTGCGGAATTATCTGGTATTAATTTTATGGTCTTAAAGTGGTTATGCGCATAGGCAATGACATCATCTGAATACTCTTTTGAAATACTATTCAAATCACAATAAATTTCATCTATTGACTGTTCTTTAATTATTTTTTTTAATTCTATAAAAGAAATATTCTCAGAAATCATGGAGTATAATCTATACCCCAAGTCTTTATTTTGTTTAAAAAAATCAGCTAATTCTATTGCTTTTTCTTTTTGACCTATAATAATTACTCTTCTATAGTTACCTCCTAAAAGTTGACGATATTTCCTTAAAGAATAATATATACCGAATTTAAAAAAAGTAACAAAAAGGGTTAAACAAAAAAGGTATTTAAAAACTAATTGATGAGTAACTCCTTTTTCTAAAATAAAAATAAGTGTAATAAATATGGAAGAAAATATTGATAATTGCTTCAGAGTCTTAAAAAAAATTTTAACAGGTGCTGTAAAACGATATATTTCGTAAAACTCTGTAAAATTAGATGTAATCGTCCAAACAATAAGTAAAGAGATGATTTCTTTTAGATTAAATGTAAGAACAGGAAATAACAACAGCAATAGCCAAACAATCAAAAGAAAGTCGACTAAATAAGAAATAGGTCTAATATATTTTGAATATCTACCTACTGCCATTGATTAACGGATATACTCTTTAAAATCTTTATGTTCTTCTTTTAATAATTCTTCTTTAGGAAGTGATTTAAAATATTCATACGTCAATTTCATACCTTGACTACGTGATACTTTAGCTTCCCATCCTAAAATTTCTTTTGCTTTTGTTGTATCAGGTTGACGTTGTAAAGGATCATTTTCTGGAAGCGGTTGGTATACGATTTTCTGATCTGTTCCCGTCAGCTTAATAATTTCTTCTGCAAAATCTTTGATTGTTATTTCATCCGAATTACCAATATTTACAGGGTAAGGATAATCTGACAATAACAATCTATAAATACCTTCTATTTGATCATCTACGTAGCAAAAGAACGTGTTTGACTACCATCACCAAAGATAGTCAAATCTTCGCCTCTTAAGGCTTGACCAATAAAAGCGGGAATTACACGACCATCGTTTAAACGCATTCTAGGTCCATAGGTATTAAAAATTCGTACAATACGTGTTTCTAACCCATGAAAACGATGATATGCCATCGTAATGGATTCTTGAAACCGTTTGGCTTCATCATATACACCACGGGGTCCTATAGTATTTACATTACCAAAATAATCTTCCGTTTGAGGATGAACCAACGGATCGCCATATACTTCTGAAGTTGAAGCAATTAAAATACGTGCTTTTTTTACTCGAGCTAACCCTAATAAATTATGCGTTCCTAAGGAACCTACTTTTAAAGTTTGAATAGGAATTTTTAGATAATCAATTGGTGATGCTGGAGAAGCAAAATGAAGAATATAGTCTAATTCTCGAGGGGACATGCACAAACTTTGAAACATCGTGATGGTAAAAATCAAAATTTTGAAGCTTAAATAAATGTTGGATATTTTTTAGATCACCTGTTATCAAATTATCCATACCAATAACGTGGTAACCTTCTTTGATAAAACGATCACATAAATGAGAACCTAAAAATCCTGCAGCTCCAGTTATAAGAATTCTTTTCATTGTAATTTTGTTTGCGCTAATGATTCTTTCCAATCTTTAATACTAATGCTAAAATTAGTTTTAATTTTTGTTTTATCCAACACACTATAATTAGGTCTCTTAGCTGGCGTTGGGTAATCCTTCGTTGGTATTGGATTTACTTTTATAGATATTGAATTTTGTTTAAAAATTTCTACTGCAAAATCAAACCAAGAACACACACCTTCATTACTAAAATTATAAATACCGAATGAATTATGAATTGTAGATTCTTGTTCTAAAATTTTTAAAATTGCATCTGCTAAATCCACAGCATTCGTCGGCGTTCCAATTTGATCTGCCACTACATTTAGTTCCTCACGTCCTTGAGCCAATCGAAGCATTGTTTTCATAAAATTATTTCCGAACTGAGAGTACACCCAAGAAGTTCTAATAATAAAATGTTTGGTACAATTGGCTATTACCTCTTTTTCTCCCTCTAACTTAGTTTGTCCATACACGCCTAATGGATTCGTCTGATCTGTTTCTAAATAAGGTACGTTATTCAAACCATTAAAAACGAAGTCTGTTGACACGTGAACTAATGTAGCTTTTACTTTTTCACAAGCTATAGCTAAATTTTTAGGACCAACTACATTAACTAGATATGCTTTTTCTTGATCTGATTCCGCTTTATCTACAGCTGTATAGGCAGCTGTGTTAATACAGCAATCAATTTCATTATGATCAAAAAAAGTATTTATTTGATCTTGATTTGTAATATCTAAATCTTGTGAGTTAGCAAAAATAAATTGCATCTCAGCGTACTGAGATGCAATAAATTGTAATGACTGGCCTAGTTGTCCTGAAGCTCCTGTTACTAAAACTACCATACCTTTCGAGCATTTTCTAGAGTTGGTAATATTTTATCTTTTCCGGATATAATCAACTCTGATTCAGGTATACCCCAATCAATTGCTAGAGTTGGATCGTTATAAATGAGTCCTCCTTCACTTTCTTTGTTATAAAAATTATCACATTTATAAAAAAAGGAGGCCTTATTACTCAATACAATGAATCCATGAGCAAATCCTCTTGGAATATAAAACTGTTTTTTATTTTCAGCCGTTAATAAGATACTATAAGATTGACCATACGTATCGGAGTCAGGACGTAAATCTACCGCTACATCTAGCACTTCACCTTCTAGTACACGTACTAATTTAGCTTGGGCATATTCTCCGCATTGGTAGTGTAATCCTCTCAAAACGCCTTTTGAAGAATACGATTGATTGTCTTGTACAAAATTTACTTCTTTCCCTATTCCTTTATTAAAAGTGTTTTGATTAAAACTTTCCATGAAATAACCTCGTTCATCATGAATAACATTAGGTTCTAATACAAAACAACCTCTTAGTTTGGTCTCTATAAAATTCATTATTAGAATATCTTTATTGTTTTATTTTCGTTAATTTTTAATATAAGAATTCCTTCTTTACCAGCTACATCTACAGATACTTCACGATCATTAACATTCTTTCTTGAAAAGATCATTCTACCATTAATATCATATAATTCTATATTTCGCATATTCTCTTTCGATTCTATTTTTAGTTTCCCTTCTGATTTTGTAATATTAATATTTTCTTCTGAAGATAAACTATTATTTAATCTTGCTTGAATAACACCAAGACTTGAATAAGCATATTCAAATGTTTTACCACTTTCATTTGATTTCATGATTTTAATATCATTATCAAACAAAGATCTTGAATTTTTAGTAATAGACAATTTTATATTTTGGAAACTTGCATTTTCACCATACGGATTTGAAACATAAAATTTATTAGCATTATTATTGATTATTAGCATACACGGATTATCTACTTTAACAACTAATCCGCTCGACAAATTTAAGGTATATGGTTTAAAAAAAGCAATATAATACTGAGAAGTTGTAGAATCATATACAGCATGACAAAATTCATTTTGAGATTCAATTTTTAAATTGCTTTTTGCTTTTGCTGCTTCACTTACAATAGTAGCATCCGTTACATTTGGCATTAATAAATACGCATATTTTAGTTTACTAGGATTAACACCATGATTTATATACATTTTAAAAAGATCATTTTCAGTAGAAACGGTATATCTATTACTATCAAAAGGTACATACCCAATACCAGAAGATAACACAAATGTATTAGCAGTATTTGTCATATTAACATTAGCACTTAGCTGAAAACGAGTACCATTTTGAAAATATGATAATTTAGAAGGGTCTAAATTTGTTTGGTTAAGCGTTGTATACACATCCGCAGTTCCATTCGTTTGATATATTTCTGAACCTAATGCAAGCACTAAATCTCCTATAAAAAACCATGATTTATTAGCGGTTATACCTTGTTTATCATAGATCATAGCTGATGCTCCATTTTTCCCATCAGATACTCCTCCTGCAAAATCATTATTGTTTTTACCCTCTTTTCCCCAGTTAGGTACAGGTAATGTTATTGTGTTTTGTTCAACAGTTGTTCCCGGAAATTGTCTTGAGTTAAATTTAGAAAAATATGTTCCATTGTATTCATTTCCTGTATGAATTGTGTAATTCACTCCTGCCCCAGCATAATAGTTATAATTACCTGAGTTATTACCTGCTTCAGCACCTACTGTTCTAGTTGAAGTCATTCGCACTGTAGATAAGAAATTTGATCTTTTATGTGCCATATAATCTCCTCTCCAGAACATTTTATTACCTTCTAAATCCTTTTTTTGTCCTGACATTCTATCATGGGCATCTTGTAATGCTGATTTATTAGCTGTATTTAAGGCAACCATTTTAGTAACGATATTTTTTAAATCATTCATATACTCGAAAGTATTATTGTATCTTCCTGTTGGGTTAGGATCGTAATTTCCCGCATGAAAAAGATATTGGGCATGATCAATTACCATTTTTTCTAAATTCACTAACGTTTGAACATTGTATTGTGTTCCTTTTGTAAATACGAAATAATCAAGTACTGACTTTAAATATTCTTTTCCGTATCCAAAAGTGTATATTTGCCTACCGTTACCACTGTGACTATAAAATCCATAATCTTTTTCAATACCTTCTCCTCCATCTTGAATAGATGTTAATCTCCTCATCAAATCACTAAAATCTTTTAGTAATTTTGCATCTTTTTCTACTACTGCCGCAACAAATGCCCCTATGGTTTTATCTGCTCCATTAGCGCCTTCCATGTGGTCTTGTTGTAAATAAGCCCATTCTTGATAATCAATAATTTGCTTATAAAGAGCTGCATTTTGGGTTTTAATTTCTTCAATTACAAAGACAAGTCCTTTATTCATCTCTTTAGGATATGCAATATGTCTATACCACCAGTTTGAAGGAGTCTGATTTGTGGTAATCCAGAATTCTATAGATTTAATATAATCGTTATAAACAGATTGATCATGATAATATGTATTCTTCGAATTTGAATAAGCTTGGGCTAAACGAGATATTCTACTAAGGTGAAGTCTTAAATCCTCATCCTTTAATGTATAATCAATATCGCTAAAAGAACCGTCCGTCTTTAAGAGTAATCTAATAGCATCAATGTTCTTTTTATTTGGATTTAGGGTGTATTCACTTTTAATATTATCTAGCATTTTATCAAAATCGGTACTCTGCGCATTAATTCCTAATGCAAACAGAAAAAATAGAAAAATTGTTTGTCTCATAATTTTTTGAATTATAAAAACAGCCCTATATAATAAGTGCTTGCTTTTAATTTATTAATATTTGATTTATTTGTGTACTACAATATGTACAATAAGGAATACATATTGTAGTACTTTTTATTTTTTTAAAGTCTTTTAACGGAAATCATTCATTTAAAATAAGGGGTCATTTTAAATTTTTACGAATGATTTTGATTCCATTAATTATGTCTAGTATAAAGTTTAAATAAGAGGAAATGTTATATTCTAACAGAATATTTGCTCTAAAATTTTTATTGTAATTAAATAGGTAGGTTTTACACCTGTAGTTCCTAATCCTCCTGAAGCCAGTGTACTTCCTGTTTCTAACGGATTATCTGATGCGTAATACGCATAACGTACTTTTACATCGGGGTTGATGCTTTTACGTATTTTGGAAGCTGATTGAATAGCTTTTTGATAATACGCTCCTTCCATTTCTAAACCTATAGCTGCCCAAGTAGATTCGTGGAAGAATTTAAGCAAATCTCTATTTTGTAAAGAAGTTCCTAAAACGGTTATCATAGGACCTTCGTAGACTGGGATGTCGTTTCCTTCAAATAGTTCTTTTGTTAGTTCATTTTCAAAAGGATAATTATCAGCTGTTCCTTCATTAACATGTGAATTAGGGATCATAATATCTCCTTTGCCTCCTTCAAGGATTCCTGCTTTCCCCATGATGGAAACGGATTCTACATTCAAAAACACCTTCCCTTTTTCTGTCTTATAGGGCTTTAATAATTCATCAATTGTTTCAAAAGCTTGTTCACCAAAAGCATAATCCATTACAATTAGAACAGGAGCTTGAGTCATACTATTTGTTAAAGGGAAAGCTGTTTTTTTCCAATCAAATTTAGCTGTATCAAAAATCTGAACATCAATATTGGTTCCTGATGTATCGGGTATTGAAATCATACCATTTTGTAGAGCAAAATCTTCTACTTTTTTACGCAGTTCTTTATTACCAGATGCCGATAAATCTTCATAAATTTGGTACTCTCCTTTTCCTTTGTATTTAGAGGCTAAAACATAAGGTGCAAATACTGAATTCATTACACTGTGCATATTAGCACTAATGATATGAATCGGTCTTTCTAACAAATTATTATCAGCTAATTTCTTTTTAATGTTTGTTGCCCAAATATCTCCATAAATATGGTGTCCTAAACGTTCTCTTAAAATTGGACTAAAAGTAATTGTGCGTTTATTGTTATCAACAACTTCTTCTATTGCTAATTTTCCTAACCAATAGATTACATGCAAAAAACGATCTGGTTGTGACG
This sequence comes from Flavobacterium davisii, assembly GCF_019565505.1. Lineage (GTDB taxonomy): Bacteria > Bacteroidota > Bacteroidia > Flavobacteriales > Flavobacteriaceae > Flavobacterium > Flavobacterium davisii. The sequence goes on along the minus strand of NZ_CP067378.1, from coordinate 1,911,138 downwards.
CGTTTCCGAAAGAATCATAAATACTGTTTACTTCAGCAAAAGTTCTTCCTAACACATTAGCAGCATGAGAAATAGCTTTTTCACGTTCTATTAATGTTAATTTTTTGGTTTGTAATGCTGCTTGTTCTAATTTTTGCCAATCACGTGATACTTTTCCTTCATCATCAATTAACACACGATCTTTAATTTTGTGTGATTCTACAAAAATAAACGTCAAGTGGGTTAAAATATCATAAATATCTGAACGTCCTCTTGTAATTTCTACATTCATTTGTTCATCATCTATTCTGTAGCAATTTCTACGACGTTTAGGAGGAACAATAGGTTGAAAATGAGAATTAGAATAGCCTTCATCAGAAGTTAGGTTGATATAACGGCATTCTTCAATTCCTACAGGTAACCGTTCAATTACATACAATAAGCCGTTTAATTCTACTTTTTCTTCTGCAATGGAACCATAAATTTCTGGACGAAGTTCTAATAAAGCTTCGCGTAAAGTATCGCCTGAAACACCCATCGGTTTATAAAACCCTCTGTTAAACAAATGTCTCATAGTAATGTACAGTCGTTCGATAGCCGCCGACGACTCTTGCGCTCTGGAGCGCGAAATGTTCTTGATTTCTATCATCATTTATATTTTTCTAACCTACAAATGTACCATTTTATTTGGGCAATTTATAATAAAAACGGATAAGAATCAAAGTACTTCACAATATTGTATTTATTTTAACACTTTAGATCTGGATAAAAAAAGCCCTTGAAGGCATGATATCTTCAAGGGCTTACAATCTTATTGAATTATTTTAGATTACCAAATTTTAATTCTATTTTCAGGTTTAACAAAGAGTTTATCTCCTTCTTTAATATTAAAAGCTTGGTAAAAAGCGTCTACGTTTGTAAGTGGTATATAGGCGCGATACATTCCTCGGAGAGTGTGGATCTGTTTTTACTTGATTTTTGATTGCTTCATCTCTCATTTTAGAACGCCATATAGTTGCCCATGAAATAAAGAAACGTTGTTCTGGCGTAAAACCATCAATTGCAGCAGGTCTACCATTTTTACTTAAGAATAATTGTAATCCGTCATAAGCGGCATTAACACCTCCTAGATCGCCAATATTTTCACCTAGAGTAAATTTTCCATCAACAAAAATACCGGCAGTGGTTGTAAAGTACTGTATTGTGATGCTAAAGCATTTCCTAACCCTGTAAATTGTTTTAAATCTTCATCTGTCCACCAGTTTTTTAAATTTCCATCAGCATCATAACGAGAACCTGAGTCGTCAAAACCATGTGAAATCTCATGTCCTATTACGGCTCCAATTCCACCGTAATTTACTGCTTCATCTGCTTTGTAGTCATAAAATGGCGGTTGTAAGATAGCGGCTGGGAATACAATTTCATTATAGGTAGGGTTAAAATAGGCATTAACCGTTTGTGGAGACATGCCCCATTCTGTTTTATCAACAGGTTTATTTAATTTTTCTATATCATCTTGATACGCCCATTTTGCAACATTTTTCATGTTTTCAAAATAATTCCCACCAGCTTCCTTGGCTACAATTTCTAGTTTAGAATAATCTTTCCACTTATCAGGGTATCCAATTTTAATAGTTGACTTGCGTAATTTTTCAATCGCTCCTTTACGTGTTTCTGGAGTCATCCAAGGAAGTTTATTTATACGATTTTCAAAAGCTAGAAATACATTTTCAATCATTGCTTTTGCTTTTGCTTTTGCTTCTGCTGGGAATTTTTTTCAACATATAATTTCCCTAATGCTTCCCCTACAGTGGCATTTACAACTTGTAAAGCTCTTTCTTCACGGGGTCTTTCTTTTAAAGCACCTTGTAAGGTTTTACTGTAAAAATCCCAGTTTGCTTTTTCTATTTCAGTAGTTAATTCGCTTGATGATTCATCTAATAAAATCCAACGTAAATAAGCTTTCCAATCCTCTATCTTATTAGCTTTAAAAATAGCTTCTAAAGCTTCCATATATTTAGGTTGTGAAACAATAACTTGGTCTATTTTACCAATTCCTATTCCTTGTAAATAAGCAGCCCAGTTTACTGATGGTGTTAATTTTTGTAAATCAGCAACAGTCATCGGGTTGTATGTATTCCTCCTATCACGACGCTGTACTCTATCTAATCTAGGTCTAGCCATTTCTATTTCTAGAGCTAAGATTTTCTCTGCGTTTTGTTTTGCTAATTCTGGTTTTTCACCTAAAAATTGCAACATACGTGTTAGGTGTAAAACATATTTTTCACGTTTTTCTTTAGAATCTTTATCATCTGAAATATAATAATCACGATCTGGCAGACCTAAACTTCCTAAACTAATGTAAACTACGTTTTTATTCGAATCTTTAGCATCGGGACCAACACCTGCATTATAAAATCCTATACCGCCTTCTGGGGTTAATTCTGTAATTAATTTATTAAGATCTTGTACATTCTTAATAGCATTAATTTTTTCTAAATAAGGTTGTAAAGGTTTGATACCTCTTTTATTTCTTACAATGGTATCCATGTAGGTTTTATAAACATTTACTGCCTTTCCTTGATCTGATTTTGCATCTAAATTTTTAGATATAGCTTCTTTAAGGATTGCTAAAGCATCTTTATCTGTGTTAAAACGCAACTCATCAAAACTTCCCCAACGTGTTTTATCTGCGGGAATTTCTGTTTTATCATACCAAGCTCCGTTTACATAGCGAAAGAAATCATCTCCCGGTTTTACCTTTTTATCCATGTAATTTAGGTTAATTCCTCGGTTTTTCTTGTGCTATAGCACTTATCGAAGTCAAGGATAATAGTGCCATGGCACTCCATACAGTTCTTCTCATATTTCTGTTTTCTTCTATATTATTTAATGACAGTTAGTATACTTTATCGCTTTTTTGTTACAATATATATTCAAAAATATTGTTTAGTCATCTTCTAAAAAACTAATTTAAGAAAGAATTAGTATTTTGCTCCTTAATTAGGTTTTATACCTTTGTATAAAGTTAAGTTATGTTATGATTGAAAGAATAAAAAAGTATCGTATTTTTCTCATTACACTAAGTGTAATTTCTGTGTTATGTATTTCTCTTTTTTATATGGTTTTAAAACCTAAGAAAACATTGCCTATTTATACCCCTTCAATGGTTAATCCTGAATTAGTAGATACTACTGTACAACATATTGCGAATAAACATTTGATTCCTGATTTTGCTTTTACTAATCAAGACGGAAAAATTGTAACTCAAAAGGATTATGAAAATACAATTTATGTTGCCGATTTCTTTTTACAAGTTGTCAAACTATTTGTCCCTTGATGACGAATAATATGTCTTGGTTACAAGATCAAATTAAAAATAATCCTAAAGTTATGCTCCTTTCCCATTCTGTAACACCCGATATAGATAGTGTTCCTGTTTTAAAAAAATACGCATTAGAAAAAGGTGCTATTAGTGGTAAATGGAATTTAGTTACAGGTAATAAAAAGGATATTTATTATATTGCTAGAAAATCCTATTTAGCTGTTAAAACAGGCAAACCTGAAGAACTTTATGATATGGTTCACACAGAAAACTTTGTACTAATAGATCAAAAGAAGCGCGTAAGAGGATTTTATGATGGCACCAAAAGAGAAGAAGTAGAAAAATTATTAAAAGATATAGAATTTTTATGTACTGACGAAAAATAAAAATAAATTAACCAGCCCCAAATTATACATTATGATCAAAACATTAAATGGAGTAAGCACTTTACTTCTGCTTTTTAGTATTTTAACAAATGCACAAAGTAATCAACGCGTTGAAAATGATTTATTTTGTGAAAACCCTGCAACTGTAAAAATATTAGACTTATCCAACAAACAAATGACCAAAATCCCTCCTGAAATTGGCTATTTCGTGAATGTAGAAAAGTTATATCTCAAAAATAATTCAATTGTTTCCTTGCCTATTGAAATAACGAATTTAACCAAATTAAAAGAAATTTATTTAACCAATAACCTTATTCAACGTTTTCCTATTGAAATATGCAAATTAGCTTGTTTAGAAAAATTGGATTTGAATAAAAATAAAATGGAATATGTTTCTCCATCAGTCGCTAAGTTAAGTAAGTTAAAAAAATTAGATATTAGCTTTAATAAAATTTCTGATTTGCCTGTAGAAATGGCAGGTATGATTAATCTTACAGAATTAAATTTTTCCAATAATACGGTTAAAACTTTTTTCCTAGGTATAGAAAACTTGAGAAATTTAAAAGTATTAAATGCTGAAAAAAATAAAATAGAAGTATGTCCCGTGGAAATAGGACTACTTATGAACCTCACAACACTCAATCTAAATCAAAACAAAATAACAGTATTACCCGAAGAAATAGGTAATTTATCCAAATTAGGTTATTTGAATTTAGAAAAGAATATGATAAAAAAATACCTACATCAATTGGTAAATGTACTATGATATCTTATCTTGATTTAGATGAAAATCAGCTACGTACTTTACCTGAGGAATTAAATCAATTATCCTTATTAAAAGAACTTTATTTAGGCACTAATCCATGGATTTCTTTTCCAGAGTCATTAAATCCTTTATTAGAAAAAATGCTTTATGGACAATCCGATGACGTAAAAAAAATAGTCACTCAAAAAAAAACCGCTGCCGACTAATCGTCGGCTTTTTTTATATAAATTAGTATATTTACCCATCAAAAACATATATAAATGGACTTTTTATACCAAGATCCGTATCCTATTTTAAAAGATGATACGCCATATAAAAAATTAACTTCTAATTATGTAAAGACAGAACAATTAGGAGATCGCGAAATCCTTAGTGTAGATCCTAAAGGATTAGAATTATTAGCCGAAGAGGCTATGAAAGATGTTTCTTTTATGCTTCGTTCTTCTCATTTAGAAAAACTTCGTAACATAATTGATGATCCAGAAGCAACGGATAACGATCGCTTTGTAGCTTATAACCTATTACAAAATGCTGTTGTTGCTGTAGATGGTGAATTACCTTCTTGCCAAGATACAGGAACTGCTATTATAATGGCTAAAAAAGGCGAAAATATATTTACAGGTACAGATGATGCTGAGTGGTTATCTAAAGGTATTTTTAATACCTACCAAAACAAAAATTTACGTTATTCGCAAATTGTCCCCATATCAATGTTTGAAGAAAAAAACTCAGGCTCTAACCTACCTGCACAAATTGATATTTACGCAAAAAAGGAAACTCATACGATTTTTTATTTTTAGCAAAAGGTGGTGGTTCTGCAAACAAAACCTTTTTATACCAAAAGACAAAATCACTCTTAAATGAAAAATCATTAGATGAGTTCGTTCGTGAGAAAATCATGGATTTAGGAACGGCTGCTTGCCCTCCTTACCATCTAGCTATTGTCATTGGAGGCACTTCTGCAGAAGCTAATTTAGCAGCTGTTAAAAAAGCATCTGCTGGTTATTACGATAATCTACCTACATCTGGTAATATGTCGGGACAAGCTTTTCGTGATTTAGATTGGGAAACTAAAATTCAAAAAATTTGCCAAGAGAGTGCTATTGGCGCTCAATTTGGCGGTAAATATCTAGCACACGATGTACGAGTAATTCGTCTACCTCGTCACGCAGCTTCTTGCCCTGTTGGTATGGGAGTTTCTTGTTCAGCAGATCGAAACATTAAAGGTAAAATAACAAAAGACGGTATATTTCTAGAACAATTAGAAACCAATCCAAAACGTTTCTTACCCGAAACAGCTCCTCACCTAGAAGAACCTGTTACAATAAATTTAAATCGACCAATGAACGAAATTTTGGCTGAACTATCTAAATACCCTATTAAAACTCGCCTAAAATTAAATGGTACTTTAATTGTGGCACGTGATATTGCACACGCCAAAATTAAGGAGTTGTTAGATGCTGGTAAACCAATGCCTGAATATTTTAAAAACCATCCAATATACTATGCTGGTCCAGCTAAAACGCCACAAGGAATGCCTTCTGGTAGTTTTGGCCCTACTACTGCAGGACGTATGGATGTATATGTTGATGAGTTTCAATCTGTAGGCGGTAGTATGGTTATGTTAGCAAAAGGCAATCGTAGCAAAGATGTAACAAACGCTTGTCATAAATACGGCGGTTTTTATCTAGGTTCAATAGGAGGTCCTGCCGCTATTTTAGCTAAGGAAAATATCCTTTCTGTAGAAGTCGTTGATTTTGAAGAATTAGGTATGGAAGCCGTTAGAAAAATTGAAATAAAAGATTTCCCTGCTTTTATTATTACAGATGATAAAGGAAACGATTTTTTTGCTGATTTATAAAAAAAATAGACTTCTTTATTTCATTTTAGCGGACTTATTTTTATGTAAATTTGTCCGCTAAACTCTTTTAAATAAATGAAAAAAGTAACCAGCCTCTTTTTACTATTATCTGTTTTGGGTTTTTCTCAAAATTTTGAGGAGCATAAAACAGAACGAATAGCTGCATCTGAAATGAAAGTTGCAGCAAAAAAAATGAATTTAAAAGTAAATCCTAGTACCCAAAATTACGATTTAACTTATGGAAAATTAGAGTTTGATGTTGACCCTAACATCTATAATATTAATGGCAAAGTAACGCTAACTTTTAAAGCTTTAGAAGACATAAACACTGTTACTTTTGAACTTTCTAAACCTTTAATAGTTTCTTCTGTAAAAAAAGGAAATACTAATTTAAATTTTGTTCACAACGCCAATGGCAACCTTATAATTAATTTACCTACTATCCTTACAACTGGTAATAATGAAACTGTAGAAATAAATTATAACGGAGCTCCTTCTTTCACAAATGACGCGTTCACCTCTTCTACACACAACAATGTCCCTATCATCTATACTCTTTCAGAACCTTACGGTTCAATAGACTGGTGGCCTTGTAAACATGATTTAAATGATAAATTAGAAAGTATTGATGTATATATTACGGCACCATTACAATACAATAGTATTTCAAATGGTCTTCAGGTATCTAGAATAATTAATGGTTCAAATGCCACTACCCATTTTCATCATAACTACCCTATTCCTGCTTATTTAGTTGCTATTGCTATAACCAACTATACTATCAAAAATACAGGTACAGCAGGAGGCAACAACAATCCTCCTACTCCTACTTTTCCAATCATAGATTATATATATCCTGAATTTGACAATTCAAATACTACCAATTCGTTAGCAAAAACCATCCCTATTATGAATTTTTTTGAAACAAAATTAGGGGCTTATCCATTCAATACCGAAAAATATGGTCATGCTCAATTTTCTTGGGGAGGAGGAATGGAACACACTACGACTTCATTCATGGGAAGTTTTGATAGAAGCTTAATAGCTCATGAAATGGCCCATCAATGGTTTGGTAATAAAGTAACCTGTGGCTCCCGGAAAGATGTATGGCTAAATGAAGGACTAACGGAATATATGTCGGGTTGCTTAATTCAGCACTTAGATGGTACAGCTAATTTTAATTCATGGAAATCTTCAAAAATCAGCAACATTACATCCGATAAAAAGGGCAATTTATATTTATATGATTCGCAATTAACAGATGTGAATAGAATATTTAGTAGTCTTATTACTTACGATAAAGGCGCTATGGTTACTCACATGCTACGTTATATAATGGGGGATACTAATTTTTTTCAAGCACTACAAAATTATTTAAACGATCCTATTTTAGCCTATAAATATGCCCTAACCCCACAATTTCAAACACATTTAGAGACTGTTCATGGTAGTAGTTTACAAGAATTTTTTAATGACTGGGTATACAAAGAAGGATATCCTATTTATACTATTGGAGCATATAATTCAGGTATAAATCAAGCAAAAATAAAAATTGATCAAATACAATCTATTACTAATAGCTCTGAAACAGGATATGTTTCTTATTTTGAAATGCCAGTACCTATAAGATTAACATTAAATAATGGAACATATTTAGATTTAAAACTAAATAACACTTTTAATGGTCAGCTCTTCACAATAGATTTACCTGCAGGAACAGCTGTTACTCAGGTAACTTTTGATCCAAATAAAGATATTATTTCAAAAGGAAGCATTGCCTCTTTATCTAATGAAAATTTCGAATTATCTGCAAGTACAAACTTATTTCCAAACCCAAGTAAAGATCAGGTAAATATCCAATTACCTGACACAGCCAAATTACAAAAGGTTAGATTTATAAACCATTTAGGTCAAGAAGTCTTAAAAACGGATCAAAAAGAAATCAATATTAATCATCTTACCAATGGTCTTTATCAAGTATTAATACAGACTACAGAGGGTAATGCTCATAAAAAATTCTTAAAAAAATAAGACTCAATTAGATATTTTTAAAAAAGTAAGACGAAAGTCTTACTTTTGCTTTTATAGAAACACTAAAAAGTAAAAATGGATACACTCATTCAAATCGCACAAATTCTATTTATTCTTTCCGTTCTCGTTATTTTACATGAGTTTGGACATTATCTACCTGCTAAATTATTCAAAATACGAGTTGAAAAATTCTATTTATTTATGGATCCTTGGTTTTCCTTGTTAAAAAAGAAAATAGGCTATACTGAATGGGGAATTGGATGGTTACCAATTGGGGGCTACGTAAAACTTGCAGGAATGATGGATGAAAGCATGGACAAAGAACAAATGGCTCAACCCGCACAACCTTGGGAATTTCATTCAAAACCAGCTTGGCAGCGTCTAATTGTTATGTTAGGAGGTGTAACCGTTAATATTATATTGGCTTGGTTTATTTATATTATGCTATTTACCACTTATGGTCAAAAATATATTGCTACAGACAAAATTCAAGAAAACGGATTGGCTTTTAGTGAAGTTGGTAAAAAAATTGGTTTTAAAAATGGCGATAAAATTATAGCTATTGATGGAGAAATAGTAAATAAAAATCTTAGAAAAGCAGGTATTGATATATTGTTTGCTAATACTGTTACTGTAAAAAGAGCTAACATTAATTTAGATTTACCTATAACAGACATACACAAAAGAGAAATCATTTCATCAGAGGGCAAAAACTTCATCTCTCCTAGATTAGAATCAGTAGTAGTAGACTCTATTATTCCCGGATTACCAGCAGAAAAAGCCAAATTACAAAAAGCAGATAAAATTATTTCTATTAATAATAATAAAATAAAATATTTTGATGAAGTAAAAGATATTTTACAAACTTATAAAAATCAAAAAATACAGCTGGGTGTATTACGAAAAGGATCACCCATTATCCTAGAAGCACAAATTAGTTCAGAAGGAAATTTGGGTTTTACAAACAAAATGCCTTCAGATGAAGAAATGAAAACAAAATACTTAGTAACAAATCAAATAAGTTTTTTACAAGCTATTCCAGAAGCAATTAAAGAATCTTATAGCCAGATTAAATATAAAATAAAAGAATTCAAATTATTATTATCACCCAAAACAGGTGCTTATAAAAAAGTAAAAAGCCCTATTGGCATTACAAAAATGTTACCTACCGTATGGGATTGGGAATTTATTTGGGGTTTTACAGCCATGTTTTCTATAGGATTAGCTTTCATGAACCTACTTCCTATCCCCGGTTTAGATGGCGGACATGCTATTTTTACCTTAGCAGAGATGATTACTGGAAAAAAATTAAATGATAAGGCCGCAGAAATTGTTCAAACCATAGGAATGGTTATATTATTGAGTTTAATGGCTTTAACATTTGGAAAAGATATTTTCGAAATAATTGCTCAAAAATTTTTTTAACTTTTTCGCTAAAAGTGTTTGTATAATTAAAAATCTATCTTATATTTGCACTCGCTAAAACGGCAATAACATTCCTCCTTAGCTCAGTTGGTTAGAGCATCTGACTGTTAATCAGAGGGTCCTTGGTTCGAGCCCAAGAGGGGGAGCAAGTTTTAGCAAACAAAAACCATGAGGTTATTCCTCCTTAGCTCAGTTGGTTAGAGCATCTGACTGTTAATCAGAGGGTCCTTGGTTCGAGCCCAAGAGGGGGAGCATTTTTTTAGCATTACACCAACAAGTAATGCTTTTTTTTATAAAAAAGCTAAGACAAATTGGATTATTCCTCCTTAGCTCAGTTGGTTAGAGCATCTGACTGTTAATCAGAGGGTCCTTGGTTCGAGCCCAAGAGGGGGAGCAAAAAAAGGTTTTACGTTTTGTAAAACCTTTCTCTTTATACGGGTACAACAATTATTATTTACCTCCACATTACTATTATTCTTTTTACTACATTTAATTTGTGGAAAATGTAAACAAAAATCCTTTAGAATATTTTCAAAGTTTATTAGAAAAAGATAAATCTAATGAGCTTAAGACAACTTATATTTCAGAAATAATTGAGCATTATGGTTCAATGATTGAAAAAGTTGATAATGAAAATGGAATTGTTACGGATCAAGAACAAAAGTTGGGGATTAAGCAAAAAGATTGGATAATCTGAATAAGAAAAAATCGATATTTCTCACCCCTCTAAACTGACTTCTAAAGAATCAAGAACAAAACTTTGAAGGTTGATTTATTGATACATTTCACCCTTAAACAACATCTTTTTAACTCCTCATAAAAAAACAACTATATTCTCACTCCCTAAACACTTCTTAGTAAAAACTAAACACTCAAAAATTCACCCATCTCCACATAAAACAAAAGACTATTAACCAAACAGTTAAGTTTGAAACGATTTTTTTAAAAAAAATCGTTTTTTTTACTTGCAGATCTAAAAAACAGTTGTATATTTGCACTCACAAAACAGAAACACTGTTAGCAAGGTTTGGTAGTTCAGTTGGTTAGAATACATGCCTGTCACGCATGGGGTCGCGGGTTCGAGTCCCGTCCAGACCGCAAAACCCCTAATTTTTAGGGGGTTTTCTTTTTAAAGTACTTATTTTACTGGGGTTTTCTCTTTTTTTGACAAATAAGAATATCAAAGAATATCAATATATTTTCTACCCATTTTCTACCCAAATTTTAAATTTTAGTTTGTAAGTTTGTAGTAAGAAACACTTACTTATTATGAATAAAACTAAATTTAATACGGTTTTCAACCGTAAGAACAAGCTTAATAAAGATGGTAAAGCTTTAATACAAATTGAGTGCTATCTTAACGGTAAGCATAAATATTTTTCTACTAACATTTATATTGAGCCGAAAGACTGGAACAACAAAACACGAACTATTAAGACTGACTACCCCAATGCTATTAAGCTCAATAAACAAATTAGTGAGACCCTCCGAGATTTAGAAAATTTTGAACTTGACAGAATCAACAACGGTAAAGCGTTTTATCTTAATATGTTAGATGATTTTTTCAAAGGCGAAGCCGTTAAAACTTTTACCGAGTTTATGGAAATTGAAATTTCTCAACTCGAAAATTGCGAAGAAACTAAAGCTAGTCAATTAGCTACTTTGAAAAAATTAAAAGAATTTAGGAAAGTGATTTATTTTGAAGATTTAACCTTTGAGTTTTTGCACGATTTTAATTTATATCTTTCAAAACAAACAGTTACTTATAAAAATTTTCCATCTAAAAAATTAGCCCAGTCCACAATTTCAAAATATTTCAAAAATATTAAGCGTTTCGTTAATCTTGCTATAAACAAAGATTTGATTAACGTGCAAAATTACCCATTTCGAAAGTTTAAAATTAAGCAAAGTGAAAGTAAAAAGGTTTTTTTAACTCCGAATGAAATTGAAAAGATTGAAAATTTAGAATTGATAGGAGAAAACAAAAAATACCAAACTGTAAAGGATTTATTTATGTTTTCTGTTTATACTGGATTGCGTTATAGTGATGTTTTTAGTTTGCAAAAAAAAGAAATTGTTTCTATTACTGGCAATGATTGGCTGATTAAAACAATGGAAAAAACAAACGAAAATATAAGAATTCCTATATATGCAATATTCAACGGTAAACCTATCGAGATACTGAACAAATACAAAAAGTTTGGCAGTGCATTTTGTTTTGAGCACTTGACAAATCAACACTGTAACAGACAATTAAAGGAAATTTGTAAGCTGGCAAAAATTGAAAATAAAAATTTGACTTTTCACGTTGCACGCCACACAACCGCAACATATTTACTATACAAAGGCGTTTCTATAACAACAGTTCAAAAGATTTTAGGACACAAGAAACTAGCTACTACGCAAATTTATGGGCATATTATGGATACAACTATTGAAAACGAATTGAAAGCCGTAAATTTTTAAATTTTAAATTTTTTATACTATACAACCGTCCATAATTGGGCGGTTTTTTTGTTTAGTTCAGTGCTAAACTCTTCCAATGCGAGCCAACGAGCTGAAGAACTGCAAGAACTGGCAACCGGTGGACTAGTGAACTGCTCCAATGCGAGCCAAAGAGCTGAAGAACTGCAAGAACTGGCAACCAATGGACTACTGAACGGATCCAATGCAGTGCTAAACTCTTCCAATGCGAGCCAACGAGCTGAAGAACTGCAAGAACTGGCAACCAATGGACTGCTGACCTGACCCAATGCAGTGCTAAACTCTTCCAATGCGAGCCAACGAGCTGAAGAACTGCAAGAACTGGCAACCAATGGACTGCTGACCTGACCCAATGCAGTGCTAAACTCTTCCAATGCGAGCCAAAGAGCTGGAGAACTGCAAGAACTGGCAACCAGTGGACTACTGAACGGATCCAATGCAGTGCTGAACTCTTCCAATGCGAGCCAACGAGCTGGAGAACTGCAAGAACTGGCAACCGGGGACTACTGAACTGCTCCAATGCAGTGCTGAACTCTTCCAATGCGAGCCAACGAGCTGGAGAACTGCAAGAACTGGCAACCAATGGACTACTGAACGGATCCAATGCAGTGCTGAACTCTTCCAATGCGAGCCAACGAGCTGAAGAACTGCAAGAACTGGCAACCAGTGGACTACTGAACGGATCCAATGCAATGCTAAACTCTTCCAATGCGAGCCAACAAGCTGGAGAACTGCAAGAACTGGCAACCAGTGGACTACTGAACGGATCCAATGCAGTGCTGAACTCTTCCAATGCGAGCCAACGAGCTGGAGAACTGCAAGAACTGGCAACCAGTGGACTACTGAACGGATCCAATGCAGTGCTAAACTCTTCCAATGCGAGCCAAAGAGCTGGAGAACTGCAAGAACTGGCAACCAGTGGACTACTGAACGGATCCAATGCAGTGCTGAACTCTTCCAATGCGAGCCAACGAGCTGGAGAACTGCAAGAACTGGCAACCGGGGGACTACTGAACTGCTCCAATGCAGTGCTGAACTCTTCCAATGCGAGCCAACGAGCTGGAGAACTGCAAGAACTGGCAACCAGTGGACTACTGAACGGATCCAATGCAGTGCTGAACTCTTCCAATGCGAGCCAACGAGCTGGAGAACTGCAAGAACTGGCAACCGGGGGACTACTGAACTGCTCCAATGCGAGCCAACAAGCTGGAGAACTGCAAGAACTGGCAACCGGGGGACTACTGAACTGCTCCAATGCAGTGCTGAACTCTTCCAATGCGAGCCAACGAGCTGGAGAACTGCAAGAACTGGCAACCGGGGGACTACTGAACTGCTCCAATGCGAGCCAACAAGCTGGAGAACTGCAAGAACTGGCAACCGGGGGACTGCTAAACTGCTCCAATGCAGTGCTGAACTCTTCCAATGCGAGCCAACGAGCTGGAGAACTGCAAGAACTGGCAACCGGGGACTACTGAACTGCTCCAATGCGAGCCAACAAGCTGGAGAACTGCAAGAACTGGCAACCGGGGACTACTGAACTGCTCCAATGCAGTGCTGAACTCTTCCAATGCGAGCCAACGAGCTGGAGAACTGCAAGAACTGGCAACCGGGGACTGCTAAACGGATCCAATGCAGTGCTGAACTCTTCCAATGCGAGCCAACGAGCTGGAGAACTGCAAGAACTGGCAACCGGGGACTACTGAACTGCTCCAATGCAGTGCTGAACTCTTCCAATGCGAGCCAACGAGCTGGAGAACTGCAAGAACTGGCAACCGGTGGACTAGTGAACTGCTCCAATGCGAGCCAACGAGCTGAAGAACTGCAAGAACTGGCAACCGGTGGACTAGTGAACTGCTCCAATGCGAGCCAAAGAGCTGAAGAACTGCAAGAACTGGCAACCAATGGACTACTGAACGGATCCAATGCAGTGCTAAACTCTTCCAATCCGAGCCAACGAGCTGAAGAACTGCAAGAACTGGCAACCAATGGACTGCTGACCTGACCCAATGCAGTGCTAAACTCTTCCAATGCGAGCCAACGAGCTGAAGAACTGCAAGAACTGGCAACCAATGGACTGCTGACCTGACCCAATGCAGTGCTAAACTCTTCCAATGCGAGCCAACGAGCTGGAGAACTGCAAGAACTGGCAACCAGTGGACTACTGAACGGATCCAATGCAGTGCTGAACTCTTCCAATGCGAGCCAACGAGCTGAAGAACTGCAAGAACTGGCAACCAATGGACTGCTGACCTGACCCAATGCAGTGCTAAACTCTTCCAATGCGAGCCAACGAGCTGAAGAACTGCAAGAACTGGCAACCAATGGACTACTGAACGGATCCAATGCAGTGCTAAACTCTTCCAATGCGAGCCAACGAGCTGAAGAACTGCAAGAACTGGCAACCGGTGGACTAGTGAACTGCTCCAATGCGAGCCAAAGAGCTGAAGAACTGCAAGAACTGGCAACCAATGGACTACTGAACGGATCCAATGCAGTGCTAAACTCTTCCAATCCGAGCCAACGAGCTGAAGAACTGCAAGAACTGGCAACCAATGGACTGCTGACCTGACCCAATGCAGTGCTAAACTCTTCCAATGCGAGCCAAAGAGCTGGAGAACTGCAAGAACTGGCAACCAATGGACTGCTGACCTGACCCAATGCAGTGCTAAACTCTTCCAATGCGAGCCAACGAGCTGGAGAACTGCAAGAACTGGCAACCGGGGACTACTGAACTGCTCCAATGCGAGCCAACAAGCTGGAGAACTGCAAGAACTGGCAACCGGGGACTACTGAACGGATCCAATGCAGTGCTGAACTCTTCCAATGCGAGCCAACGAGCTGGAGAACTGCAAGAACTGGCAACCGGGGACTGCTAAACGGATCCAATGCAGTGCTGAACTCTTCCAATGCGAGCCAAAGAGCTGGAGAACTGCAAGAACTGGCAACCGGGGGACTAGTGAACTGCTCCAATGCAGTGCTGAACTCTTCCAATGCGAGCCAACGAGCTGGAGAACTGCAAGAACTGGCAACCGGTGGACTAGTGAACTGCTCCAATGCGAGCCAACGAGCTGAAGAACTGCAAGAACTGGCAACCGGTGGACTAGTGAACTGCTCCAATGCGAGCCAAAGAGCTGAAGAACTGCAAGAACTGGCAACCAATGGACTACTGAACGGATCCAATGCAGTGCTAAACTCTTCCAATCCGAGCCAACGAGCTGAAGAACTGCAAGAACTGGCAACCAATGGACTACTGAACGGATCCAATGCAGTGCTAAACTCTTCCAATGCGAGCCAACGAGCTGAAGAACTGCAAGAACTGGCAACCGGTGGACTAGTGAACTGCTCCAATGCGAGCCAAAGAGCTGAAGAACTGCAAGAACTGGCAACCGTGGGACTACTGAACTGCTCCAATGCAGTGCTGAACTCTTCCAATGCGAGCCAACGAGCTGGAGAACTGCAAGAACTGGCAACCGGGGGACTAGTGAACTGCTCCAATGCAGTGCTGAACTCTTCCAATGCGAGCCAACGAGCTGGAGAACTGCAAGAACTGGCAACCAGTGGACTACTGAACGGATCCAATGCAGTGCTGAACTCTTCCAATGCGAGCCAACGAGCTGGAGAACTGCAAGAACTGGCAACCGGGGGACTACTGAACTGCTCCAATGCAGTGCTATAGAAATGGTATAAATGACAAAAGCCCCAAATTGGGGCTTTTATCGTTTGGGCTGGATAGGGTATTTCACCGCTCCTGCTTTTTAAATGTCTTTTAATTTATCGATTGTGACAGGGTTTTCGCCTGTACTTCCAAATCCGCAGAATCGGTGTCTATTATTTTGATCGATACGCAACCGAGAGCCAAATATATAAAAATATTTTAATCTTTATAAATTCCCTCGTGGCTAAGAATTGCGTTTACAGTTCGTGGAGATAAATAAAACTTTTGCGCAACTTCTTGAATGATGTATTCAATTTTATATTTTGGGTGCTTTTCTTGTGTCGAATAAAAACAATCCCTTACGTTTTTATTTCTTGTGTTAAGTCTTTCCTTTTTTGTTTCTTTTTTTTGTATTGTGTCCTTCATAGAACAAAAATAAAAAAATAACGTAAAATACTATCCTTAGTTATTCAATACTTTTAAAAATTAACCAAAAAAAACGGCTTTTTTTGTCCTCATTTTCTACCTACTAAAAAGCAAAAACGTTTAAAATACTTAAAATAAAATACTTAAAATGAATAATTCAAGTACTATAAGGACTATATACCCAAAAAGCACAAAAAAAACCGCCTTATTTTTGCGGTTCGTTTCTTAGTGCTTCAATTTCTGAATCTAGCGTTTTTGTGTTCTTTCTGTAATCGTTTAAAAGTTCCTTGTTGCTTTTCTTTCGTAACGGGATTTTTATGTTTAAACCATATTCATTTACTTTTTGTTGTAGCATTCTTAATTTGTCTGTTTTAGTTGGTGGTTTTGGTTTAAATGGTTTTACTTTCAAAATTCCGTTTTCAAAATCCTGCAAACATTCACATATTAATAAATTCAAATATTTGTTTATTGCGTTTTTACCGTTGGTAACTGTAAAATTGAATTTTTCAAAAGTGCTATTTTGATTTTTTGGAAAAACCAAAAAATCTGTTTTTGTGTATTCTAAAAACATATCAAAATCAATGCCCTTGTATTTTAGTTCAAATCCTCGTTTTTTTATTATTTCATACAAATAGTATTTAATCATAAGGCTTTTGCTTTTTAGTTTCTTATCGACTTCAAAATAAAATCGTATGCACTTTATTAAATCGGCTGTATTTGGTGTCGGTTCTTTCTCGGTGCTTTTGTATTCTAAATTATCAGCAGTGAAATCTTTTGTATTGCCATTTTTGAAATTTATTTGACCGCTCCTAAATGGGATTTTGCTAAATGTTTCTAAAATCAATTTTGCAAAGTTGTAGCCTTTGCCGTTTATTACTATCACCCCCTTTGCGGTTGGTGTCAAATATTGTTTACTGCCGTTGTTGTATGCTTTGCCGTATTTCGATACATACAAGCCGTTTATTTTCGTCCTTTTAAATCCTTTGCGTTGTAGTTCTCTTATTGTTTCCTGCGTTGGTTTTGGCTTTTTGTAATCTATGCGCTTTGTTTTTACCTTGTTTTGGCTACTGTGTTCAATCAATTTCTTTAAGTCGTGCAATTTGTCGTTAAATCTGATTTTACCCTTTGAATTGGGTTTTATTTCAATTTTCAAATCATTTCGCCACGCTTTGCCGTCTGCTGTTATATAAAGTCCCTTGTATAGTGTTTTAGTTAGTTTCATTTCGTGCAATTTTAATATACCGCCCTATTGTGGGTAAACTTTTATTTAAAATCTTAGCTATGTCTTTGTATGATTTTCCACTATCGTATAAATCCAATGCTTTAAGATGCACGGCTTTTGTTTCTCTTTGAGGTTTCCAATTTTCTGAAATATACCACTTTTCAACTGTACGAACTGGTGCATCTACAATTTTGCTAATTTCTGATAGTGTTAATCCTATCAAATATAATCTTAAAGCGTTCGCCTTAGTTTCTAGGGTGTAGGTTTGCCTTTGCTTTGGTGGTGTGGGTTTTTTCTTTGTTTTTTTCATTGTAAGGGGTGTTTTAATATCGGTATTCGTTTTCGAGTAAAAAACCCGTAGTAAGGTGGTAGAAAAACGAAACTAATATCTGTTATTATGCGTTTTTGGTGTGGGTTTTTGCTTTGGGTAATTTTTGATTTTATTTCTTATATGTTTTTAGTTTTATGCCCCCCTCTGAAAATTTTATCTTTTAACTGCCTTGCTATGGTTATACAAGGTGTTTTTTGCCTTTTTTGGCTCGAATTACTTGTTTTTAGGCTTGTTATCACTGTTAATCAACTACTTAAATGCTAAGCATCTATTTTTTAGGGTTGTTTTTGATTGTATTAGTAAAAAACTACCTATTTATCAAAATTTCGGGGTTTTTTATGATTTATGTGTTTTACTTTTTGGATAATGCTCTTTTTGCGCTGTGAGTGCCTTTGTTTACTGTATTGCTTCCTTTCGGAAGTTAACGACAAGCTTCCGACAAAAAAAATAACGGTACTTATAAGCTCCGCTATCGCAAATATTTTTATCAAAGAATATCAATACAAATTTATTTTTTCGTTATATATCTGTTTTTCAGTATTATACAATATTTCCCACTGGGAAAAAACAAGGCTTTTGGTCGGTGTAAAATTTTTTTTCTCGTTATCCCAGTTCTCTATGAACCTTTTTAATGTGTAATAAATCTTTATACTGATTGTGTTATTCTTGTACTTCTTTGTAATTTCATTCAAAACCTCGAACGGCTTTTTTTTATGCAATAGACTAGCTAACTCAATTTTTGATATACTTGTTTTTGGTGGTGCTATTATTTCAATTGAAAAATTAAGCTTATCCCAATTATTAAAGAAGATCTTTTGTAATCGCTTTAAATTTTCATTTGCAAAAAAATCAATCAAATAGGTTTTTTCTACCCTCTTATGTATGGTTTCAATGCGCACTATTTTAATGCCATTGGGAGGATGCTTTTTATTATCTTTCATTTCGTGTATTTTGTCGTATATCTTGTTTACTATTCTATAGTCTTTGTGGTATTCGGTTATTACTTGACTTTGGTTTTTATATTTTGGGTCTATGTAAAAAAGCTTTTCTTTGTCCATATCTCCGATGCTGTAAACGTTTTTTAATATCTCCTTTGGTTCAATATCTGTAATGATATTCAAACCTACCTCGTAAAAATTAACGGTTACGTTATCAGGTTCAAACCCTGTTCTTTCAATCAATTTCAATAGTGTTTCTTTGGCTTGACGCATCGTAAAACTATCGTAATTGTTTAGCTCCTTATTTTTTAAATACGTACAGTATTTGTGTAAGCTACCCTCTATTTTCAAACTTTTATCCGTATCAATTTTTATTAACATACCACCGTTAAAGTTCTTAGCTCGTTGGTTATGGTAATGCTTTAATCCGTCCGCATTGTATGACTGTAAACGGCTTGTATTTACTATTTTTTGTATTTCGTATTCCGATAGGTTTTTTTTTGAAAACCTTATTTTATCAATCATTCGTTTTTACTATATTTGCTCAACTTCAAAGGATTATTCTTTTGTAAGTGTTTCTTAACTCTCCTTAAGTAAGAGAGTTGAAAACCGCCCTTAAGTAAGGCGGTTTTTTTTATTCTTGTAAGTAAGTGTTTCTTAATCCTTTAAGCAAGGGAGCTGAAAACTGCCCTTAAATCGTTTTGTATTCGTATTCTTATTTTTTTCCTATGGTTCCATCTGTAAAATGACTATATCCAACCTGATAAAATATATTTTTCCAACCTTTGTTGTTTCGTAATTTTAATGCGTTTTCGTAAGTCATATTATTTTTTACAACCTTTTCGCCTTTAATGCTTATTACTTCAATAATAGTATCTTTTGGTAAAGTAAAAACATCGATTCTGCGTTTTTTTGCCATTGGCTTAGTTTTTATTTTCTGAACGGCTTAACAAAAAATAATCAACATCTGAACGCTTCACAAGTAGCTTGCTGTACTTTTTAGTGTTTATTCTCACTGGTTCTAAATATCCCTTTTCAATGTAACTCTGAAAAGTATTGCGGCTACACTTTAGCAACTCGCAAACCTCTTTAGGTGTCAGAAATTCGGGTTTGCCTATGCCTTTTAACTCTATTAAATTTTTGTTTATTGTGGTTATATTGTTCTTAATTTCATTCCATTCTGTAAGAGGGATGGTTATAACTGCTATATCTGAACTCATTTTAAATAGGTTTTAAAGTTGATTTAAACGGTAATTTAAAAACCACTTTGTTAAATAGTTTAACTCTAATTTGTAAGCTTTCACTTTGTAGGCAGTGTATTGTTTCTATTCTTAAAATCTTCATCTTTTAAAATTCTTCGTGGTTGTTAAATTCTTGTTTTTGAAATATTGAAAATGGTTGTAATTTGGCTTCTTTGATGCTGTTAAAAGTTGTTTGAATTGACTTTATTTTGATTGGGTAATTCTTCAAACTTGTATCCTTCATAGTGAAATTCTGAATTATTGAAAATTGTTATTATCTGCGTTTGTTTACCGTTTTCAAATTCTACATCTGTAACCAGTGCGTTACTAAATGGGATTTTGTTTACTGCTAATTCTTGTACTGGGTTAGTTCCTAAACTCATTTTACAAATCTGCTATTTTACTGAATACTTCTTTTGAGTTTTCTTCTTTGATTAGTAAACTATCTAAAAACAATAGTTCGTTTGTAGGTATTAACTTTTGAGCTATAGACGCTAATTCAGCACAAAGGATTAAGTTTTTGTTTTCGCCTTTATACCCAATACATTCAATAGCGTTTAAAATTATCATTAAATCAATCCCAAGACTTGTAAAATCCTCATAATGGATTGATTTTTTTACTGGTAAGTTTATGAAGTCGCCGCTATTTTTTAAATGTTCGTTAATGTTAATTAGTGTTTTTTTGTTGTATTCTGTAAATTGTTCTGTATTCATTTTGAAAGTGTTTCTATCTATTTAATTTTAATTTTTGCTACTTGATTTGTGGCTTTCTATGGGTTCATTATTCCATTTTATGGCTCTGTTCTTTGCGTTCAAAATAGCGTTTTCGTACTCGCATTCACTTTTATAGTTTTCCGCTATTATATTGCAAATTTGAAGTTCTAACCGTTCTAAATTTGCCTTTGCGTTGTTCAGTTGCAGCTGCTTTTCTTGGACTTCAAAAGTCATTGCGTTTGCCATTTTTCCCAGTCGTTTGGTGGTGTGGGTGCGTGTGTTTAGGAAATCGCTCCAGTGTTTCATATTGTTTTAATTAATGCGGTTAAATCGTCGTTTTTAGTGTCGTCAATCAAAAATTTTTCAATCCCAGTAAGAAAAATGCTTCTGTATTTTTCCGCTGTTTGTTTGGTTCTTAATACATCAACGCCCAGCTTTTCGTAATGTTTTTATGTCGCCGTTTCTACTACTTTATCCTCACCGTTATCACGTACTTTAAAGCGTGTTGGTAGCTTGATAGTTGCCGTATCACTCATTTCGTCAACCGATTTGTTGATTTCTATCTCATTAACTTGATGAAATACATAATTTCCTATTTCAACCTTACACGTTAATACAAACATTAGCTTAAAATATTTGCTTTTTGGTTATCTCTATCTTTTAAATCGGCGTAAAAATCTTGGTCGGATATCGCTTTAATGGAATAAGCTTGTTGTCTCGGGTCTGCCCATCATTTCATCAAAATTTATATCTTCAATTACGATGCGTCGAATGCCAAACAATTCAAAAAAAGGATTATCTACCACATCCAAAGCTTTATCAATATCAACCAACTCTCTCAACATTGCCACTTGTTCGGCTGGGTATTCTTCGGGGTCATCTTCATTTACACATAACCCACGAATTGTAATTGTATAATCTTCTGTTGTAATACATTCCTTAACCGTGCCTTTTCTGCGTTTGTTTACCGTTGCCGTTTTTACAATAGTTTTTGTTAAAGAAAACGAGATTAAAGGCTCGTTGGGTAATTGATATTCCGTGCTTTCATGCGACAATTTAAGTTGCAAGAAGTAGGGTTTGCCAAGCTTTAACCCATTTATCAAATGCAATCCGGGTGCATTGAATTTATGACCATTTTTCGCCCACCAAAGCGGAAATGGAGGATCCACATAATCAATAAGCGCACGTGCGGTCATTTCTTTAAAATCAAACTCCATTATATCGATTGCATTTGGTTGATACTGTTTAAAACTCGTAATACCGCTTCTTGAGTTTTCTCTTGAAATTTGTCGATGCCTTTTTCAGTATTACCCTCTCCCTGTATGGTTAGTGTTTCTACCTTGCACCAGTCCACATTTTCAAATAAAAAGGCATTTTCTTCAATATTTTGTTTTGCCCATCTTGAAAAGTGTGGTTTTGAATATCCAATTGAAATATACAATTTTCGTGCATCAATTGACTGTTTGCCCTCGTTGTCTGTTGTAATGTTCTGTAAAACCATTTTTTTAATTATATTCTGTTAAAATGCTTTTGCGACCTCTTGAAGTTTCTTTGTAGTCTTTAAAATTCTTTTTCATTCGATTTTCTTAAATTGCTTTTGCGACCTCTTGGAGTTTTTTCGTTGCTTTGTTTTTTTTGGTTTTATAATTTTCTAGATATTCAGCTGTAACTTGGATAATTTTTACATCTTCTTTTGTTTTTTTCCCTTAAAAAAACCTTGTACGGTTGCGTAATGCACACCACTCAGAACTGAAATTTCTTTAATACCGCCAGTTGGTAACTGTTCTTTAATTGCTTTAATATCCATTTTTTTTGTTGTTTTAAAAAGTTGTTATTTTTAATAAATATTATGCAAATCTAAAACTTCAATTTTGAAATACAAGTTTTTTTAATAAAAATTTCAATTTTATTATTGAAGTTTTTGGAGCGTAAAAAAGCGGTTATATAACCGCTTGAATATTAATCTTTTAAATTATTTTTACAAATCAATAAAATATCTAAAATTTTCTATACATTTTTTTAAATATTCATCATTACCTATAAAAGTATCCTCGAATACTTCGTAAATTTCTAAAAATTTATCCCCATAAAACAAGTCTATATAACAATAATCCTTATTATAAAATTCAAATAAATTAGAACGTAAATTATTTATTATCATCCATACACTGCTGATTTTATCATTCATTTGTAGTTTATCATAAGCACCTACACCTAAAAAAAACAATAAATGGTTAATTTCCGTATAACTTAAGTCTGTTAATAGTGCCGGTGCATCGCTAAACTCTTCTTTTATTAATTTTCCTAAATTTTGTTCAATAATTTTATCTAACGGCTTTGACCATTTAAAAATCTCTTTACTGGTTAATAGTTTTGTATTGTTTTGCGATATCAAACTAACGGTTCTTTCAATCCGTTTTATTTCACTTTCTAACATTTTACAAATAAAATCATTCTCTAAATCTTTTTCATCAACATACTTAAAATAATCGTCTTCCGATTTGAATTTATAAGGTTTGCTTTTGTAAATGACCTGTACATAAAGCGGATATTTTAGTTTTCCGTTTTCGCTTTGCGGTTTTAAATTTGTGTTTGGATAGTGCTTAACTGTTATTTTGCTTTGTTTACTCATTGGTTTTTGTTTTTGTTTGTAAGTGTTCCTTTTGTGCGAAAATACAAAAAACTTTCTTTTTTATCAATACATATCAAACCGCATAACGCATGATTTAATTAAACAATTCTTTTGCCTTATTTTTATCAAATATTATTTGTAATCAATATAAATTAGTGCTTTGTACTGGTTTTCTACCGTTGAGTAAATACTATTCATAAATCACTGCAAATCAATAAACTAAGAAATATAGTTCATTTACCGTCCAGACCGCAAAAGCTCTTCAGAAATGAGGAGCTTTTCTTTTTAAAATTCATTTTACATATTATTCAAATACTATAGAATATTTTGAATCCAGTTTAAAACCTATAATTTCATAAATTTACAAAACCTAACAAGAAAGAATTTTTATATTTCCTACTCCTCTAAATTTACTCCTGAAAACTTTATTTTTACATTAAACCATTCAAATGAAGTATTTGTAATTCTCTTGTCAAAATAATTTAGCACTATGTTTGGTAATTAAAAAAAAATCTACTTTAATTTATAAAATATTTTAATATATTTCAGTTAAAAATTCTCTATAGCTATTTTAAAACACAATTTAAAAACAAGTAATATGAATAAAACTCTTTTACTATCATTACTTACAAGCTCTTTTACTTTAGCTCAAACAAAAGAAAACATTGAAATTAACGCACTACTAAACAACTGGCACAAGGCTGCCTCAGAAGCAAAATATGCACCTTATTTTAAGGCTATGGCAGCGCAATCCGTTTTTATAGGTACTGATGCTACAGAAAATTGGAATAAGGAAGCCTTCATGAATTTTGCTAAGCCTTATTTTGATAAAGGAAAAGCATGGCATTTTTCAGCTTTAGAAAGGAATATCTATTTATCTTCCGATAAAAAAATGGCTTGGTTTGACGAATTACTCAAAACTCAAATGAAAATTTGTAGAGGTAGTGGTGTTCTTATTAAAGAGGGAAAGAACTGGAAAATTAAACACTATGTATTGTCTATGACAATACCAAATAACAATACAGGTGAGGTAATAAAAATTAAAGCGCCTATAGAAGACGCTTTAATTGAAAAGTTAGAAAAATAATATTAATTCAATTTATTTATAAATATTTTCTTTTAATTGCTTAAACATTTCTATTGTCATTGATTCCAAATCAAAATCATTTTGCCAATTCCAATCTTGTCTTGCAAAAGAATCGTCAATACTTGCTGGCCAACTATCAGCTATTTGCTGACGAAAATCGGGCGCATAATTAACAGTAAAATCGGGATAATGCTTTTGAATTTCTGTAGCTATTTGCGCTGGAGTAAAACTCATAGCTCCTAAATTATAAGAAGATCTAATCTTTATATTCTCAGCAGGAGCTTGCATGATACTTATAGTTGCTTTTATAGCATCATCCATATACATCATGGGTAAACCTGAATTTTCAGATAAAAACGAGGTAAATTTCCCTTCTGTAATTGCCTTATGATAAATATCTACTGCATAGTCTGTCGTTCCACCTCCGGAGGAGTACTCCATGAAATTAATCCTGGATAACGCAAACTACGCACATCAACACCATATTGTTTGTGGTAATATTCACACCATCTCTCACCTGTTTGCTTACTAATTCCATAAACTGTCGAAGGTTCCATAATAGTATACTGAGGCGTATTTTCTCGTGGCGTCGTAGGACCAAAAACAGCTATACTTGATGGCCAGTATATTTTTTTAATTTTTCCAGCCTTAGCCAAATTTAAAACATGAAAAAGCGAGTTCATATTTAAATCCCATGCAAAAGCAGGGTTCTTTTCAGCGGTTGCTGAAAGCAGAGCGGCCATTAGATAAACATCTGTAATTTTATACTTTTCAACCAAAAACTCTATTTGATTGTAATCTAGCGCATTAACAACTTCAAAAATACCATCATTTACCACATCAATATTTAATTTTCTGATGTCAGAAGCAATTACATTCTCCACACCATATAGTTGGCGTAATTTTTGTGTAAGTTCGGTGCCTATTTGTCCACAAGCTCCAATAATCAAAATTTTCGTGTCCATTCCTAAATAGTTAGGGCGCAAATATACGGAATTATGACCATGCACTTTCAAGATCTTCTATACATTTAGTTTCCGTTACACAAAAGTTGTATTTTTGTAATCTCTAATTTTTTAAAATGAAATCTTTTTTTCTCTATAATTTAGGATTGATCTTCGTTCTTTTTTCCTGTAAAAAGAAGAGCAGGATAACGCTATTGAAATTCAAAAATCAATTAAACAAAAAGAATTAGTTTTTAATTCTTTAGATAAGGCTTGGATTTTTTCTGAACAAAAATTAACTCCTGAATCTGAAATCATTGCTTTAAACTGGAATGAATGGCGTTTATTTATAAAAGAATTAAACCAAAAACCGAAGAGTTCTCTTAATGCTTTTAAACTAAAAACCAAAGATTTAGTACAAAAAGTAGATGTTTTACCTAATACGATCCCTACAAAGCTTCAAAAGCCTCAAATTAATGTACGTCTTTCTGCCATCATTACAAAGGTAAAAGCTTTGAATATGTTTTTAAATATTGATCGTATTCCTGAAAAACGAGTGGTTGAATTAGTTTCTGATCTAAATATAGAAGTAAATGCTTTTAACGATCAAATAGAAGAAATCGTCCGCCGTAGCCATATCCAAATGGAAGAAGGTGAAGAAGATATGATTAAACACATCAGTGGAAAAAAATCAGAATCCTTAATTAATCCTGATATTCAAAATCCACAAAAAGAAGAAGTTCCATCATTTGAAGAAATAAAGTAATTATTTTGAATACAGATTATATCAAACAGTTATTTTCTAACCAATCTAAGATTAATCAAATAACCGATTTACTAAATAGCGATCACAAGATTCATCTTAAAGGTTTATTAGGTTCTTCCTTATCATTTATTATAGAGACCTTATTTAGAAAAGCAGACAAAACTTTTTTATTATTAGCAAATGAAAAAGAAGAAGCTGCTTACTTATTAAATGATTTAGAGCAATTGGTTGGCGAAAAAGACGTACTATTTTACCCTAGTTCATACAGAAGACCTTACCAAATTGAAGAAACGGATAATGCTAATGTTTTGCTTCGTTCAGAAGTTTTAAACAGGATTAATTCTAGAAAAAAACCTTGCATTATTGTTTCTTATCCTGAAGCTATTTTTGAAAAAGTAGTTACTAAAAGAGAATTAGACAAAAACACGTTAAAAATTAGTGTTGGTGATAAAGTTTCCATTGATTTCATCAACGAAGTATTATTTGAATACGATTTTAAACGCGTTGATTTTATTACTGAACGGTGAATTTTCAGTGCGTGGTGGTATTTTAGATGTATTTTCTTTTTCTAATGACAACCCATATCGTATTGAATTTTTTGGTAACGAAGTGGATAGTATCAGAACTTTTGATGTAAGTACTCAATTATCCATTGAAACCAAAAACAAAATTACAATTATCCCCAATTTTGAAAATAAATTATTAGAAGAAAAACGCGAAAGCTTCTTAGAATATATTAATCCTAAGACTACTATTTTTGTTCAAAATGTAGATTCTTTATTAAATAATTTGGACAAACTTTTTGCAAAGGCAGAAGAAACTTTTCAAAAATTATCTCAGGATATTAAACATGCTTCTCCTGATGAATTGTTTGTGAACCAAGAAACTTTTATTAAACAAGCATTAAACTTTTCAGTAGTGGAAATGTCTAGCAGACCCACTTTTAGAGTTCAAAACACTTTTGAATTTAATACAAAACCACAACCTTCTTTTAATAAACAATTTGATTTATTGATGGAAGATCTAAAAAACAACCGTCAAAATGGTTTAAAAAATTACCTATTTTGCGCTAACGAACAACAAGCTAAACGTTTCCATGATATTTTTGAATCAATGGATGAGGAGCAGCATGAACATTTTGCTAAAGATTACGAAACCATTGTACTCCCTTTATATCAAGGTTTTATAGATGAAGAAAACCAAATAGCTTGTTATACAGATCATCAAATTTTTGAGCGTTATCACAAATTTTCTATTAAAAATGGATATGCTAAAAAACAGAATATTACATTAAAAGAATTAACTTCTTTAACTGTAGGTGACTATGTTACACATATTGACCATGGAATTGGAAAATTTGGAGGTTTACAAAAATTCAAGTTGAGGGCAAAACACAAGAAGCTATTAAACTTATTTATGCCGATAATGACATCGTATATGTGAGCATTCATTCACTACACAAAATATCAAAATACAACGGTAAAGATGGGGCTCCTCCTAAAATATACAAATTAGGTTCAGGAGCTTGGAAAGCTTTAAAACAAAAAACAAAAGCACGTGTTAAAAATATTGCATTTAATTTAATTCAATTATATGCTAAGCGTCGTTTAGATAGAGGCTATGCTTTTGCCCCTGATAGTTATTTACAACATGAACTAGAAAGTTCTTTCATTTATGAAGATACACCAGACCAATTAAAAGCTACTCAGGATGTAAAAGCAGATATGGAAAACGAACGACCAATGGACCGTTTAGTATGTGGTGATGTAGGATTTGGAAAAACAGAAGTTGCTATTCGTGCCGCATTTAAAGCTGTAGATAATAGCAAACAAGTTGCCGTTTTAGTTCCTACTACAATTTTAGCTTACCAGCATTTTAGAACCTTCAAGTCACGTTTAAAAGACTTACCCGTAAACATTAGTTACCTGAATCGTTTTAGAACAGCTAAACAAAAAACTGAAATTTTAAAAGATTTAGAATCTGGCAAACTGGACATTATAATAGGAACTCACCAATTGGTAAGCAAAAATGTTAAATTTAAAGATTTAGGTTTACTCATTATTGATGAAGAACAAAAATTTGGCGTAAACGTAAAAGATAAGTTAAAAACTATTGCAACTAATGTAGATACATTAACATTAACAGCCACGCCTATCCCAAGAACTTTACAATTTTCTTTAATGGCAGCAAGGGATTTATCTGTAATTAGCACTCCCCCTCCTAATCGTTACCCTATAGATACACAAATAGTTGGCTTTAATGAAGAAGTCATTCGCGATGCTATTTCATACGAAATAGAAAGAGGAGGACAAGTCTATTTCATCAACAATCGTCTCGAAAATATTAAAGAAATTGCAGGCATGATTCAACGTTTAGTTCCTAATGCCAAGGTTGGAATTGGTCATGGGCAAATGGAAGGAAAACAATTAGAAGAAATTATGCTTTCATTTATGGAAGGCGAATTTGATGTTTTAGTTGCTACTACAATCATTGAAAGTGGTTTGGATGTACCCAATGCCAATACCATTTTTATTAACAACGCTAATAATTTTGGTTTGTCTGATTTACACCAAATGCGAGGACGTGTAGGAAGAAGTAACAAGAAGGCTTTTTGTTATTTCATAACACCACCATATTCGGCAATGACAGAGGAAGCGCGTAAACGAATACAAGCATTAACTCAATTTAGCGAGTTAGGTAGCGGATTTAATATTGCAATGAAAGACTTAGAAATTCGTGGTGCTGGCGATTTATTAGGTGGTGAACAAAGTGGTTTTATTAATGAAATTGGTTTTGAAACCTATCAAAAAATCATGCAAGAAGCCATTGAAGAATTAAAAGAAAATGAGTTTAAAGACCTGTATCCTGAAGAAAGTAATCTTGAAACTAAGGAATATGTTAAAGATCTTCAAATTGATACAGATTTTGAATTACTTTTTCCTGATGAATATATTAATAGCGTAACGGAGCGTTTGAGTTTGTATAATGAATTAGCTATTATTAAAACAGACGAAAAATTACAAGAATATCAAAAACAATTAGAAGACCGTTTTGGTAAATTACCTAAATCTGGTTTGGCTTTATTAGATAGTTTACGTTTAAAATGGAAAGCTACTCACTTAGGTATTGAAAAATTGGTATTAAAACAAAACAAAATGGTATGTTATTTTATAGGTGACCAACAAAGTGACTATTATCATTCTCCTCGCTTTCATAAGGTTTTACAATTTGTACAAATGAATAGTACACTCTGTAAAATGAAAGAAAAAGAAACCAAAAATGGCCTTCGTTTGTTACTATCTTTTGACAATGTAAAATCAATTAAAAAAGCATTGGAATTAATGGAACTCATTTAGTAAGTTAGTAAACTCAAATTATGCATTAGAAATTTATTATGAATAAATTAAGGACTTTTAATCTAAAAAGGGGGGCTTTCTTTTGTCCTTAGTTAGGCTGGGTTGAAGGAATGTGTTGGAAAGATGCAATCATTAAAAACGAAAAAATCATCAGAAAAATAAATATTTTTTTGATGATTTTTTTGATACGTTTGAAATGAATTACTTAGTCGAAATTTTATTTCGTTAACTTTAAATCCTTGATTATTTTAAAAGCTTTATCTACTACATTGTCATCTACTAATACCGTAAATTCATTAGAAGTAGAAATGACTTCGTATATTACAATACCCTCCCAAGCAAGGCGTTGAAAAATAAAATAATAAATACCGGAAGTAACGGTATTTTCTTTAGGAAGTTTTACAGTTATAGAAGAAAGGTTTTCTAATTTTTGAGTTAATCTTTCCTCTTTAAAATACTTATCAATAAGCTCGCTTACTGAATCACTCACAACTATGTTTGTTTCATTAACACCTCTAGAAGAAGTAAAAAATACATCCTGACGCTTATTTAGCTCCGTTATCAATTCAGCTTGTTTTTGAAAAATACTATCAGAAACTAAGTACGTATAATCATTCAAAGAAGACCGAACTGTTATTTCACCTATTTCTCTTAAAACCTTTGTGATTTTATGATTTACTTGAAAGTTTAAATCTTCAGATAGTCTTTTCAGAGCCATAATAATAGCGCCTTGTTTCACATCTTTTCCTAATTCAACTTCGAGCTCTTCAGTGATTAATCTTGCTAATGAAGTAAGATTAATAATACCTTACGACAGCGCATTTAATAAAAATGGCTTAGACTTGATGTAGTTTTCTACTACAGAAGAAATTGTTTTCATTTCTGGGGAATTTAAATTTTAATTTTCACTCATTGTTAGTTTGTTTTTTAGAATGTATAATTTAAAATAAAAACCTCTCGGGACGCAAATATATTCATAATTCACCAAAATAAATACAAGATTTTTACTAAATATAATTTATTGTTTGTTTTTCTTGATTTTTATTAAAAATAATAAAACGCATCAACTAAGTGTTCTATTGTGTGAATTTCATTTTTTTTTATTATTGATATGATATCAAAACGAATTTCAAGATCTAAATCTGTTTCTTGAATATATTCGTCTATCGCTTTTACCAATAATTTTATTTTCTTTTTATTAACAAAATCTTCAGGATTTCCATATTCAATAGAAGTTCTTGTTTTTACCTCTATAACAATTAACCAATCCTCTTTTCGAGCAATGATATCTATTTCAGCCTTTCTAGCTTGATAGTTTTGTTCTAGAATTTGATATCCATTTTTTAACAAATATTCAACCGCTATCTTTTCACCTTGTTTTCCTATTTCATTATGTTCCGCCATACGATTTAAAATTATGGATTAACAATCTTAGATTTGTAGAAGTACAATCTTAACAATTTGCCTATTACTGTTCAAAAATCACCTTAGAACACTCTTTATTGATATCTAAAACAATCTGAGAGCCTAATATTAAAGCTCTATTGTCTCGAATATGTCCAGCTGGAAATTCAAAAACAATAGGGATATTATATTTTTTAGTTACATCATTTACAATTTGAAGAGCATCTTTACCCCATGGAATTTCATTATCTTTCATTTTTGTCATTCCTCCTACAAGAATTCCTTTAATACTTTCTAAACAACCATTTCGTTTAAGATTCATCATCATTCTATCAATATGGTACAAATATTCATCTAGATCTTCGATGAATAATATTTTATCCGTACAGTCAATAGCAGAAGGCGATCCTAATAAACTGTATAAAATAGACAAGTTCCCTCCTACTAATTCTCCTTTGGCCTGTCCGAATCGGTTCATAGGGTGAGGTTCTAAGTCATATTCTAAATATTCGTTTTCAAATAAAGTAGTTTTTAAAGATTCTTTTGCTTGTGTCGTAGCTTTTGCTACAGTTACAGGCATAATTCCATGGATAGACTTATATCCCATAGTATTTAAATGACTATGTAAAACTGTAACATCACTAAAACCAACAATCCATTTTGGATTTTCCTTAAACTTGGTAAAATCTAATAAATCAATCATTCGTACAGTACCATAACCGCCTCGTACACACCAAATCATTTTAATATTGGGATTGTCTAATTGTTCTTGAAAATCTTTTGCTCGTTGTTCATCGGTTCCTGCTAATTGATTTAAATCTAAACCAATTGTACTCCCTATCTTTACTTCTAACCCCCAGCTTTTTAGTAGTTCTATTGCTGGTTTTAAATTATCATCAATATTTTTACGAGCTGTGGCTACAATAGCCACAGTATCTCCTTTTTTAAATACGGTGGTGTGATCATGTTTTTTTGTGAGTAAGAATAACTAAAGATTAAAATAAATAAAAGATAAAATTTCATGTTTTTGAAAAATACTTATAAAATACAAAACTAAATAATAAACTGAAACAAATAAGTATGAAAAATATTGGTTATTAATAATCTTCTTTTCTTTATCTAACTAAGTATTTTCTTTTAGTCTATTTTTTTAAAAAAAATGATCATTTTAAATTTGCATTCCATTCATTATTCTTCAAGCATTAAATCATAGTTTTTTATTTTATATAATACTTTTTTTACCTGAATACAAAAATAGAATAGTATTTTTGTAGCCTTAAAATTATACTTGTTTCAAATCGTTTTTAAAAAATTGATTTACTATGATAATAAATCCAAAAAGATATACAATTACAGCAGCCTTACCTTATACTAATGGGCCTATTCATATTGGACATTTAGCAGGGGTATATGTACCATCCGATATTTACGCTCGTTATTTACGTTTGCAAGGTAAAGATGTTGCTTTTATTTGTGGAAGTGATGAACATGGTGTGGCTATTTCTATGAAAGCTAAAAAAGAAGGAATTACACCTCAAGAAGTAATTGATAAATATGACGGAATTATCCGTAAATCATTTGAAGATTTTGGAATTTCATTTGACAACTATTCTCGTACTTCTGCAAAAATACATCATGAAACAGCCTCTGCTTTCTTTAAAAAAATGTATACCGAAAATAAGTTTATAGAAGAAACTACTGACCAATTATTTGATGAACAAGCACAACAATTTTTAGCTGATCGTTTTGTTACAGGAACTTGCCCTAAATGTGCTAATGAAGAAGCTTACGGTGATCAATGCGAAAAATGCGGGACTTCTTTGAACGCTACTGATTTAATTAATCCGAAATCAACAATTACAGGATCAACTCCTATTTTAAAATCAACAAAACATTGGTTTTTACCTTTAGATCAATACGATGCTTTCTTAAAAGAATGGATCATTGAAGGTCATAAAAACGACTGGAAATCAAATGTATATGGCCAAGTGAGTTCATGGTTAAATGATGGTTTAAAACCTCGTGCTGTAACACGCGACTTAGATTGGGGAATTGATGTACCTGTAGAAGGTGCTGAAGGCAAAAAGTTATATGTTTGGTTTGATGCTCCTATAGGCTATATTTCTTCAACAAAGGAATGGGCACAAAGAGAGGGTAAAGATTGGGAACCTTATTGGAAAGATCAAGATACTAAATTAGTCCACTTTATAGGAAAAGATAATATCGTTTTTCATTGTGTAATTTTTCCTGCTATGCTAAAGGCGCATGGTGATTATATTTTACCTGACAATGTACCTGCCAATGAGTTTTTAAATTTAGAAGGGAATAAATTATCTACTTCTAAAAATTGGGCAGTATGGTTACATGAGTATTTATCTGACTTTCCAGAAAAACAAGATGTATTACGTTATGCTCTAACTGCTAATGCTCCAGAAACGAAAGATAATGATTTTACATGGAAAGATTTCCAAGCAAGAAACAATAATGAGTTGGCCGCTATTTTTGGAAATTTTATTAATCGAGTAGTTGTATTAACAAATAAATACTATAACGGGATTATCCCTACTCCAAGCACGTTTACAGAAGTTGACGAACAAACGTTAGCTGAGTTAAAAGCCTATCCAGCAGTAATTGCTTCTTCTATTGAACGCTATAGATTTAGAGAAGCTTTAGGCGAAATGATGAATGTAGCACGCTTAGGCAACAAATATTTAGCTGATGAAGAACCTTGGAAAATGGTTAAAACAGATCCAGAGCGTGTAAAAACACAAATGTATGTAGCTTTACAAATAGCAGCTGCTTTACGCGTATTAGCTGAACCATTTTTACCCTTTACAGCTAATAAATTGGCTAAAGTATTAAATCTTGAGCAGTTGAACTGGAATAAGGTAGCCCAAGTATCGGATTTATTACCCCAGGACACCTAATTTTAACTGAAAAAACAGCTGTTTTATTCGCCCAAATTGAAGATACTGAAATACAAAAACAAATTGATAAATTAGAAGCAACCAAAACGGCTAATGCTGCTGAAAAAGCTTCAACAAAAAATACTATTATGCCGCAAAAAGAAACCACCACTTTTGATGATTTTTCAAAAATTGATTTACGTGTAGGAACGATCATCGAAGCTGAAAAAATGCCAAAAGCAGATAAGTTGTTAGTGTTAAAAGTAGATACAGGAATTGATGTTCGGACTATCGTTTCTGGAATTGCAGAACATTTCACACCAGAAGAAGTAATAGGTAAACGTGTTACTGTTTTAGTAAATTTAGCTCCTCGCGCATTACGTGGAGTAGAAAGTCAAGGAATGCTTTTATTAACTCAAAATGCTGAAGGAACATTAGTTTTTGTTAACCCAGAAGCTGAAGGAGTAGAAAACGGAGCCACAATTGCTTAATAAATTTTAAAGATAAAGCGTGTTCAAAAAATCTAATTTATTTCTCTAAACAATAGAGGGAAATTATTTTAAAAAGTCTTCATTTTTCCATTTCAACCAAAAGGAGACGCAAACAAAATAAACAGGTGAAAAAATCGCATAGTGCTGATAATATAACTTCTCCTATCGAAGTGACAAACTAACCGTTGAATTAGTATTTTTTGAACCTCTTTTCTTTATATTGAAAAGAGGATACAATTACACATTTTTAGAACACCTCTTTTTATTTTTGAAGTACGTTTTAAAAAAATCTTATATATATTATATTCCAATAGAAGTAAAAACTATTGATTTAATCTTCGAATTTTATTCCTCTTTAAAAAAACGTTAGAATTTCATTTTAACAACTATCAACTCATCTAAAGGAAATAATTAAATAACTTAATAGATGAAGCCACATTTTTTTGTAAATTTGACCAGTAAACAAACCTATTTTTATGTTACAAAAGAATATTGAAGACGCGTTAAACAAACAAATTAGAATAGAAGCTGAATCATCACAGGTATATTTGTCTATGGCATGTTGGGCAGAAATACATGGTTTTGAAGGAATTGCTCGTTTTATGTATTTGCAATCAGATGAAGAGCGTATGCACATGCTTAAATTAGTTAAATACGTTAATGAGCGAGGAGGACATGCCTTGATAACCGATTTAAAAATGCCAAAAACATCGTTCAGCACTTTTCAGGAAATGTTTGAAGAGTTGTATAAACACGAATTATTTGTATCTGATTCAATTAATGAATTAGTCCACATTACTTTCGAAGGAAAAGATTATGCCACCCACAATTTCTTACAATGGTATGTAGCAGAACAAATAGAAGAGGAAGCTCAAGCTAAATCTATCTTAGACAAAATAAATATGATAGGTGATGATAAGGGCGGGTTATATTTATTTGATAGAGATATACTTCAAATAACAAATAAGAATAATGAAGTAAAATAACGCTTATTTTGAGCAAAAAGAAAAAAACAAAAGTAAAGACAGTCACGAAAAAACGCTTGAAAAATTACATAAAAAAGCGGAAAAGTGTAAGTCAAAATGCTGTGAAAAATATAAAAAGAAAGAATCAAAAAGGTGCAAACGTTGCCCTATGTTTGATTTAATCGAAAAATTTAAAACTCCCTCCAAATGAGGGATTTTTTATTTAAAATAACTTATTTTTGAAAAAATCATTAATCGAATCGAAGATGGCACTCAAAATAATAGCTTTTGATGCAGATGACACTTTATGGCATAACGAACCCTACTTTGACGAAGCACAAGAAAAATTCTGTGCTTTATTTCATAGTTATGCTTCACATCAAGAAATTCTGCAATTGATATTAAATAATCAAATCAAAAATTTACCCCTATACGGTTTTGGAATTAAGGGTTTTACTCTTTCTATGATGGAATCAGCCTTACAATTAACTCAAAATCAGATTTCTGGAAATATTATCAATAAAATTATACAAATAGGAAAAGATCTGTTACTTAAACCTGTAGAATTACTTCCAGAAGTAGAAGAAGTACTAAAACAATTAAAAGATAATTATAAATTAATTGTAGCTACAAAAGGCGATTTAAAAGATCAACATCGTAAATTACATGATTCAGGATTAGGGCATTATTTTCATCATATTGAAGTAATGACTGATAAAACCGAAATAGACTACACTAAAATGCTAGGACGATTGGATATACAAGTTCAAAATTTTATGATGATTGGAAATTCCTTAAAGTCTGATGTATTACCTGTACTAAATATAGGAGGTTATGGCGTACATATTCCCTATCATACCACTTGGGCTTATGAGCAAATTGATTTTGAAATTAAACATGATAAATTTAAAGCATTTGAATCTATTAAAGACATACTCCTCGTACTGTAAATCTTATATTTATTATATCATCGTATTTTTTAAACCAGATTGTGTCTTAAAAATTTATTACAAATAAAAGGGAGTTTAAACCTAAAGAAGCATTCTTATTTTGTCCTCAATTAGGTTATCCTAAAAGGTCTCAATCTTATCATTTCTGCAACAGGAGAAATCACATAACCTTGATAATGTGACTTCTCCCTTTGGTCAAAGTAACAAACGACATGTTAATTTACGGCTTTTGCCAGCTCGTATCTGCAAGAAAAAATTTCGTTTATTTTTTTCTTTATTTTTTCATCTTCTCCACAAAGTCTAATCTGAAATTTGTAATTAAAATATTTCAAAACAAAAACAACAAGAATCTAATAATTAAAAAGTACAATTCAACCAAAAAAAAGTTATAAAAACCTGATTTTAAAACAAATAACTATTTTTATTAAAATATATTATATTTCTAAAATAGTTATAATCTTCTCATTTTCATCGATACATTTGAGTCATTAATCCTTTTATGCCAACCAATCAACTAATAAAAATTAAGAAAATAATATCTAATTCTTATTTTTGAATCTATACTGCCATAATTTTTTATTAAATAACTTTCTGAAATGAAAAAATTACTAACTATTCTTCTTTTAGAAGATGATAAAATTGAGGTTATGAAATTTAATAGAGTGATTAGTTCTTTCAATTTGATTCATAAAGTAATTGAAGCAAATAATGGTATTGAAGCTCTAGATATTTTAAAA
Organism: Flavobacterium davisii; assembly: GCF_019565505.1. Lineage (GTDB taxonomy): Bacteria > Bacteroidota > Bacteroidia > Flavobacteriales > Flavobacteriaceae > Flavobacterium > Flavobacterium davisii. The sequence continues at coordinate 1,874,116 of NZ_CP067378.1, read as the reverse complement.
AACAAAGAAATTTTGCCCGACATTATCGTGTTGGATCTAAATATGCCTAAATTAAATGGGATTGAATTTCTAAAAATCTTAAAGGAAGATGAAAGGTTAAGATATATCCCCTCGATTATACTTTCAACCTCTAGTAATCACAAAGATTTATTGGAATGTTACAGGATAGGAATAGCAGGCTATATTATAAAGCCTCTAAAGTACGATGAGTATGTTGAAAAAATTCAATCTCTTTTTGAGTATTGGAGTCATAATGAGTTAATTTCACATTGATTTATTTTTATGTATGGAATTGTAAACAAAGCTATTCAAGATTTAATTATATCAAATTTTGGAGAACAAAAATGGGATGAAATCCGAGACAAAAGTGGTGTTGATCACGATTATTTTATAAGTGGACAATCTTATGACGATGATGTAACTTACAAATTAGCAAGTACAACTGCTCACGAATTAAATATTACTCTTGAGGAAGTTTTCGTGACTTTCGGAGAGTGGTGGATTTTAAAAACAACTCAAGAAAAATATCAAGGTTTAATGCAATCAGGAGGTACTTGTTTAAAAGACTTTTTAATTAATTTACCTTTATTTCATAATAGAGTTATGCTTATTTATCCTAACTTAACTCCTCCTGAATTTAAAGTATCGGATATTTCTGAAAAAAGTCTTAACTTACACTACTTCTCCGTAAGAGAAGGTTTACAGGCTTTTGTAAAAGGTTTAATTCAAGGTCTTAGTATTTTATTTAAAACTCCTGTTGAAATTAAAATAATCAAAAGCCGTGATAAAGGCGATACTCACGAGATTTTTAATATAAGTTGGTAGGACTATGCGTAATATTCAATTCAATTTTAACGTAGATGAGTTTAATTCTATTTTTCCTTTTCATATTTTAATTGATGATCAATTAAAAATTCTAAGTTTGGGAAAAACATTAAATAAGTTATTACCCGAAATTGAACTCGATACATCTTTCATAAAATCGTTTGATTTTCAAAGACCTCATTTTGAAAACATTAACGCTACTAATTTTATTCAAACATTAAATCAATTAGTTGTACTACACGCAAATAACAAAAAGGTAATTCTTAGAGGACAAATAAATCCACATGGCAAATTTTATCTTTTTACAGGCTCTCCTTGGTTTAATTCTATACAAGAAGTTGTAGAAAACAATTTAACATTTCAAGATTTTGCCTTTAATGATCCGTTAATAGATTTATTACATGTTTTAAAAAATCAAGAAATTCAAAACCAAGAATTAAATGAATTAGTTATTAAGATAAACGAACAACAAAAAATACTTGAAAAAGATAAAGAAGAGCTTCAAGTTTTATCTTCTATTGCAAAAGTTAACCTCAACGCTGTAATTATTTGTGATAAAGAAGGTAAAATAGAATGGGTTAATGAAAGTTTTGAAAAAGTAACAGGCTATAACAATCAAGAAGTTATAGGGAAAAAACACCGTTCCTTTCTACAAGGTAAAGAAACATCTAGGGAAACCGTAGCTTATCTCAAAAAACAACTAAGTACAGGTGAACCTTTCAACTGTGAAATATTAAATTATACCAAAGATAAAACAAAATACTGGGTTAGGATTCATGGTCAAGCATTAAAGAATAGCGACGGACAGATAATAAAATATTTTGCAATAGAAGAAGATATTAGCAACGAAAAATCATATCAAGAGGCTTTAAAATATGAAAAAGAAAAGTATAGCAGTATCATTGCTAATATGAATTTAGGTTTACTTGAAGTAGATAATAATGATTTCATACTGTTTTCGAATCAATCATTTCTTGATATGAGTGGTTATACCGCAAATGAAATAATCGGTAAAAATGCAACCGAATTATTAGCAAATGAAAAAAGTAAAACTTTATTAGCAGACCAAAATAAAGCAAGAAAACAAGGCATTTCTGATTCTTATGAAGTTTTAGCTAAAACTAAAAAAGGAGAGGATCGTTATTGGGTAATTAGTGGTGGCCCTAATTATGACGAAAAAGGAAATATAATTGGCTCTATTGGTATTCATTTAGACGTAACTCAACAAAAAAATCTTGAACTACAAAAAGAACGGTTATTACTCAAACTCAAAAAACAAAATCAACAACTTAATGATTATGCTCAAATAGTTTCACACGATTTAAAATCACCACTTAGAAGTATTCATTCTTTAATTTCTTGGATCAAAGAAGATAATCTAAAAGAATTTAGTGAGCAGACGCTTAGTTACTTTGAAATGATTGAAAGCAAAGTTGAAAAAAATGGATCATTTAATTCAGGGGATATTAACCTATTCCAAAATTGACACATTAGAAAATGTTTATGAAGAAGTTAATACAAATGAAATCATTCAAAATATAATCCAAATAATTCATATTCCAGAAAATGTAAAAGTTACAATAGCTAATGTTTTACCCATTATTCAAGCTGATCAGTACAGAATACAACAACTATTTCAAAACTTAATTAGTAATGCTGTTACTTATATAGATAAACCACAAGGACAAGTAATTGTGGATTATAAAGACAATAATGACAGTCATTTGTTTAGTATAAGTGATAACGGTCCCGGTATAGCTCCAGAAAACCAAGATAAGATTTTTACAATATTTCAGTCTTTTACCAAACACGAAAAATCTACAGGAATAGGACTTTCAATTGTAAAAAAAATTATTGAAAACTATAAGGGCGAGATATGGCTTAAAAGTCAAGAAAATATAGGAACCACTTTTTTTATTAAAATTCCCAAATCAATACAATGAAAATAGTACAAGCAATTCTGGAAGAAAATCTTGCATGGAAATATATAATTCCTAAACAAGAATTAAACAACCCGTTTATTTTGATTTTTGGTAATAGACAATTATTAGAACAATCTGTCGTTATACAAAAGATAAGAGAAGAATTTCCCTATGAACATTTGATTTTTGGTTCTACTTGTGGTGAAATCGTTGATAATAATGTAATCAATCATGTTGTTCATGTCACAGCAATAGAGTTTGAAAAATCTACTTTTATTATAAAAAATGGTAATATCAAAGATTATAATTTAGACGCTTATTTACTAGGAAAAAAATTATCTAGCGATATGCCTAAAGAAGGCTTAAAACATTTGATAGTAATTTCAGAAGGTAGCTTTGTTAATGGTAGCTCTTTAATCGCTGGAATTGAAGCTATACAACTTAACAATATTCCTATTTCAGGAGGAATTTGTGGTGATGATGATCGATTTCAAAAAACAATCGCTTCCTATAAAGAAAACCCTAAAACTGGGGAGGTCATTTTGGTCGGATTATACGGTAAAACATTGGAAATATCCGCTGCAAGTTACGGAGGATGGATTACATTTGGTCCCGAAAGGCTAATTACAAAATCCGAAGCTAATATTTTGTACGAAATAGACGACAAACCAGCTCTAGAGCTTTACAGAAAATATCTTGGAGACAAAGCAAATGAATTACCTAAAGCCTCTTTATTGTATCCATTACATGTGAAAGCAGAAAATAAAGAAAAAGCTGTGGTAAGAACAGTACTCAATATAGATGAAAATAATAATTCTATGACCCTTGCTGGTGACGTTCCTATAAACTCCAAAGTACAATTAATGATGGCGTCTGTAGATGGTCTTTCAGAAGGAGCTAAAAAAGCGGCTCAAGAAGCAATGGAAAATAGAATAAAAAACCCCGAATTTGCATTATTAGTCAGTTGCATAGGTAGAAAGTTAGTAATGGATCAAAGAGTAGAAGAAGAAATTGAAGAAGTAAAAAAAACAATAGGAAATCAAACTGTTATTAGTGGTTTTTATTCCTATGGCGAAATAGCTCCTTTTGGAAAAAACTCTAATTGTGAGTTACACAATCAAACAATGACTTTAACTTTAATAAGTGAATAATGAACTCTCTACTAAGTAGACAAATAGATAAATATCTAAAAAAGGAGGAACTGATTTATCACTAAATCAGGACTTTATTAATGCTATTAACGATTCATACAATAATTATGACGAACAACTAAAAATGTCCCAAAGAGCTATGAAAATAAGCTCCGACGAACTGTATGAAGCAAACGATAAATTAAGAATAGAAACCACTAATTTAAAAGAAATTAATAAAAATCTTGAAGAAATTATTAATTCTATGGCTATAAAATCTACTCTAAATGAAATCGAAAACGAAAAAGATCTTGTAGAAAAATTAAAAAAACAAACTATAGAAATTATTTCTATAAATAAACAAAGAGAAGTACTCTTAAAAGATTTAGAAGAACAAAATCAAGAATTAAATGAATATGCGCATGTCGTTTCACACGACCTAAAAGCTCCTTTACGAAATATACATACATTAGTTAGTTGGTTCATTGAAGACAACAAAGATAGAATAGGAAATGATTGCCTAAATTCTCTTAATTCCGTACTACTTAACGTAGAAAAAATGGATCTTCTAATAAAAGGTATTTTAGACTATTCTACCATAGATAAATTAGAAACCAGTGATCGTTTAGTTGATTTTAACATCTTATGCGAAGAAGTTTTAAAAACTTTTCATGTTACCCCCAATTATACTATTTCTATATCTAAAAATCTTCCAAAAATTTATGGAAATACAATTAGATTTAAGCAAATTTTTCAAAATCTAATTGATAACGCCTTAAATTCTATTGATAAAGAAAATGGTATAATAGAAATAGATTACGAAAATCGAAAAGAAGATCACTTGTTTTCTATAAAAGATAATGGAAAAGGAATTAGTCCCGAATATTTTAATAAAATTTTTAATATTTTCACAAAATTAGAAAGTGATAATAATTCATCCGGTATAGGCTTATCTATTGTGAAAAAAATTGTCCTTTTTATAACGGAAAAATCTGGGTTGAAAGCTTAGAAAACGAAGGATCAACATTTTATTTTACTTTACCTAAACAATATGGAAGAACCTAACGAAAGTTATATCAAACAATTATCAGGAGATAATGTTGAATTTAGAACCAAAATCATTTCTGTCATAAAGAAAGAATTACCCGAAGAAATTACAGCTTATAAAGACAGTATTAAAGCCCTAAAATTTCAACTTGCCGCTTCATGTGTACATAAACTTAAACATAAAATTTCTGTTTTAGGAATGGAAAAAAGTTATTATCTTGCTGAAGAGTTTGAAATAAATTTATTAAAACAATCAACCAATTTACAGGTAGAATTTGAAACTATTTTAAATACTATGTTGCAATTTGTTGATCAATTGTCCTAATTAATGAATTGTATTATTGTAGATGATGAAACTTTAGCAAGAACCATAATTTATCAAATGGCTTCTAATTATTCCGAAATTAATATAGTTGAAGAATTTTCTAATGCAATTCAAGCTATGAAATATTTAAATCAACATACTGTTGATCTTATATTTTTGGATATTCACATGCCCGATTTTACAGGTTTTGATTTTATACAAACTATTAAAAATCCACCCAAAATAATTCTAATCACATCTGACAAAAATTATGCAATAGAAGCTTTTGAATACGACTGTATTGTAGATTATATCATAAAACCTATTACCCAAGAGCGTTTTGATAAAGCAATCCAAAAATTCAAATCCTCTTTAATAAAAATAAATGATCCAGTACCAAAAATTGAAAATACAATCAAAATTCAAGATCAATCGAATGATTTTTATATAAACATTGATAGACGACTTATAAAAATTAATTTTCATTCTATCAATTTAATAGAAGCAAAAGGCGATTATATCCTTATTAAAACAGAAAGTAAAAATTATACCGTGCATTCAACACTTAAAAAAATTGAAGACAAACTTCCTCATGACTTATTTTTAAAAGTACATCGTTCTTACATAATCAACGTAAAAAAAATTATAGATATAGAAGATAATAGCGTACTTATAGGTAAGGAAGTAATTCCTGTTAGTCGATCAAATAGACCCGAATTAATGAATAGACTCAATTTACTTTAACATTATAATACTCATCTATAGATAATTACATTTTATCTATACTTTATATACAACAAACCAAAATCAAATTTAATCACTTATCTTATTTCTAACTTTACCAATAATTTAAAACAGTAAGGTCATGAAAAATAGTGTTTTATCATCAGTAAAATATGGATTAGCTGTTATTTTAAACCTTGCTAATCTATCTTCATTTAGTCAAAATCAGCCTTTTAATTGCGATTATAACGCTTATCTTTTTCAAATGAATGATTTGTATGCTATAAATTTAGCATCAGGTACAGCAACTTTAATTGCCACTGATATTACCCCCGGAACAATTAATGCGGCAGGATATAATCCGACCGATGGCTATATGTGGGGTTCATTAAGTACCCCTGCCAATACTATTGTAAGGATAGGTGCTGATTTTCAAACTACCTCATTTTACATACCTGAATTACCGCTAGGTAATAGATTTGTTGGGGATATTCGTTCAGATGGGGTTTATTTTTTAAAAATAGGAAGTTTTATTTACCAAATAGATGTTAACCCCAATTCTGCTACTTACGGACAATATATTACGTCCTATCCGCTCAGCACTTCTATAAATATTTACGACTGGGCCTTTAATGCAGCTGATGGATACTTATATACTGTGGAAAAAAGTACAAATATCTTATATAGAATTACCCCTTCAACTGGAGCTGTACAAAATTTAGGTGAGGTTCCTATTATGGCAGGATTAAATTATACTTATGGTGCTGTATATTTTGATGTAAATGGTAATTTTTATGTCTCATCAAATGACACAGGCACTATTTATATTATAAGAACCGTTCAAAATTTAACTGGTTCAAATATGATTAATTCTAACTTATTTGCTTTTGGCCCATCCAGTTCCAGTAACGATGGAGCTCGTTGTCCTACAGCTGCTGTAGCACAAGAAAATTGCTCAAACGGTATTGATGATGATGGTGACGGATTAGTTGATTGTGATGATCCTTCTTGCTCTGGAACTGGATCTTGTCCTGTTGTTGATGAAACTTCAGGTGGTAATAATGGCGGATTGGAAAGTAATAATAGATTAGGAGATATCATAAATAAACGTAATTATAATCGAGTAAAAACGAATTATAGCTTTGATCGTAACAAAGCGGCTAGAGTAGAAAAAAACGCACGGTATGCAAATAGAAATGCGAACTTTACTCTACAGTCTTTCATACCTTTACAAGTAATTAAAGAAGATGCTGTTATTGAGTCCACTCCTTTTGATTTAACACAAATTACAAATGCAACAGCTATCTATTCTGTAGATTATATCAAAAACAGTAAAACTATAGGAAGTATAATTGCAATCAAAACTAATAATAGTGTGTACGAACATACTAAATATATTTGTGATCGTTTATTAGGTGCTGAAATTTTATCTGTTTCTACCATACAGTTAAATGAACAAAATTTTATTCGCACTATCTTAAAAAATGCTGACGGAAATATTGAATATTCTATGAGTTTAGCTGCTAGATTGACCCATAATGAAAGTAATTTTTCAATAGATAGCCATTGGAATTTAGATAAATATCAAAAAAATGCAGATTATTATAATTTTCAAATTTGGACAAATTCATTAGATAATTTATATAAATTGGGTTCTGAATTACTTACACTAATAAATAACCAGAAAACAATTACAGAATATAACGTATCTAATCCACCTACTGTATTTGTTAAAAAGGTAAATATTCCAACGGAAAACTATGTTTAGATATTATTAATCCTTCTGGTTTGCAAACTGTAGATTTTGATGGTGGAAAAAGACTATCTGAAACGGCAACTTTTGAAAATTTTACGGCAAGTATTAACTTAGATAAAAAGTTTTTAGTACAACATGATTATCCTATTGGTTCTTTATTTGATATAGGCATGAGAATAGGTAAAAATACGGCTATACCAGACGACTTATTCTTATCTGATGGTCCTTGGGGATTAGATAGTTCTGCTAAAGGAACGACCATTTTAAATTATCAAATAAAACCTAATAGTTATGAAGCTTTAAGTAATGAATTTCCTATTGAACGAAACGTAAATTTAAATGCAAAAGTAACTAATTATGTAAGTGTATATCGTGCTTTAACACCTCGATTTAAAGCTGTTGATTTATCTGATTACAACTGTTTTAAATTTAAAGCTAAAGGCAATGGTCTTTTAGAAATTCGCTTTATAAAAGCCGGTATTTCAAACTGGGAAAATCAACCCTATACTACTGTAAAACTAACCTCTAACTGGCGAGAGTTCAGCTTACCTATTTCTTCATTAATTGGGCTATCTGACAAAACAAAATTGAACGATGTTAAAACAATTGTATTTATTATGGCTACAGAAAATGGCCGGGAGGTTGTAAAGGAATTAGCATTAGAAGAAGTTCGTTTTTCAACAAATATGTCTTTAGTTCATGACGAATCATCAGAAGTAGCTATTTATCCTAACCCTGTGAGCAATGACGCTACCATTGAATTTGTAGCAAATGATTCTAGTTCTATGAAAATACAAATTGTAGATTCATTAGGAAAAGTTGTTACACAATTTGATATTAATGCAAAGGCAGGATTTAACTCTATCTCTTTATCTAAAAAAGAATTACCAAAAGGCCTTTATTTTTGCAAAATTATAGACTCTAATAATACGTATAGAATAGCGAAACTAATGATTAATTAACTCTAAAAATACTTTCTTAAAAGGTTGCTCATTATTTGAGCAACCTTTCATATTTTAATGGTTTTGCAAACAACCACTTAAATCCTAAACCTATTTCAGTATATGTAAACCCAGCAGCAGTACTTGATGCAATATTACTTTTTAATCCATATAAATGTAAATTGATACGAGGATTAAATTTATAACCTATTTTACCTTGAAGTCTATAAGTAAGTTGATTTTGATTATCTTCTATAAACTGGGTTCCTCCCGCTACAATAACATGATAAAAAGTTCTTTTTGACTCAATAACTTTATCATCTTTAATTATATCAGTAAAAATTTCGTAGGCATTAAATCTTGCAGGACTAAAATAGAATAGTGGTTTTTGCTCACTAAAATTAATAAATTGATAATTAGCTCCTACTTTGATGGTAGGTTTTGATAATAATGTATAATATACTGATGTAAACAAAAGATTTCGTTTATTATCATCACTCTGTAACGTCTTAAAGTATTGAACAAAACCACCCCAGTTAAGATTGGTTCCAATATTATAATTGATATAAAAATGATTATTTACAATTTTTCTATTTAGAAGCTCTGCGTTAAAATTCTGGATTTCGCGTAAATATCCTCCTTCCACTTCTTGAAGTTTAAATGGCTTTGTTTTTAATGCAACCTGTCCTAAAAATTCCTTGTAGTCTTGCGAATACGAATTTACGGATGTTATCCCTCCTAAAATGGTTAAAGTTAATTCAGAAAGCAACGTCTGATTAATTCCTAGTATAAAATCATTTGAATAAGCTAATTGATCATTAATACTGTTTTTTGTTTTTCTATAATTGTACTTAGCTATCAAAGATGTTTTTAAATTAATAGGGTAATTTAAAATAGTTGAAGAGAAAATAGCTGAATTTTTGTTATTATCAAATGAGTAACTCCATTTTTCATCAATAGAAGGACTCCATTTTTCATTTAATTTACATAATAAATTATTTGCATCTTTTTGTCCTTCAAAAAAAGTTAATGTTTTATTTACCGCTTTATATGCTTCAATCATTTGATTATTTGCATAATAAGCGTTAGCAATTCCTAAATTTCCATCAAAGGAAACAGAATCTTTTACTAATAGATTTTTATACTCTCTAATTGCACTGGGAAAATCATTTTTATAAACATTCAACATAGCTAAAAGCCCAATACTTTGTGCATTGTTTTGTGTTTTTAATTTAAAATCATTGATTTCTATTTGGGCTTTTTTGTATTTTTTATTCCAAATTAATGCTTGAATATATCTTTCTGTACTTTGATTAATCAATAATTTATCCGATAGTTTATCTGATTTTGCTTTGGCTATTAAAGCAAGACGTAATGCTTTTTTTTCATGATTAGCTAAATGATTGGCTAATACCAATCCATTAAGAGATACTATAGAATCATTTTGTGTTTTATTTAATTTAAGATAGTTTTTTTCGCATTTGAATAATCGCCTTTTATTAATAATAAATTGGCTTTGTTTAAAAGTGTTTCTCTATCATCAGGTGTATCCTTTAAGTTATCATCTAATAGTAGTAAGGCTTCATTTACTTTATTTTTTTTAGACAATTGATCTGCGTATCCTAATCGTATATATTTTCTAGAGATAAGTGCATTGGAATTATTTTTTGACAATTCTAAAGCTTGATTTACATAAGATAGTGCATTTTCATATTCAAGTAAATTAGAAAGACAATTAGCATATCCTAAAACTGCTGGAAAACTTTTTGAATCTAGCATAATTAAGTTTTCATAGTAAGTTTTTGCTTCTCTAAATTTTTTATTCCATAATAAAGACTCTGCATAGTTTAATTTAATTTCAAAATCATTTGGATACTCATCCTGCAATTTTGCAAATAAAACAATTGCTTCCTCTGGCTTTTTGTTCAAACCTACAGCCCTTGCATAACATAGTTGAGCTGTTTTATTTTTAGGATAATCTTGAAGGATGTTTTTAAAAAAAAGTTCTGCTTTTTCAAAATTTCCTTTTTCAAGATAATCAAAACCAGACCTCATTTCTTGAGCAAAACAATTACTAGTAAAAATTAAAATACTGATATACTTTATAAAATTTAGCATAGATATAATGTATTATATGACTAAGTTAATCATAATTCGTCGTAATTTAAACTAAAGGAAACTGTTATTCGTCGAAAAATAAGTCTTCTATCTTTTTGTATTTAGAAATTTGTAAAATGAACGGAGTATAAAATTTTAAAATCATTAGGCTATGTCACTTAAAATTACTTACAATTCAGGCGTTTATGAAATAAATGGAAATATGGGGTCACAAAATGTAAACTCTGTAGTTAATTATTTCAATTCATTAATAGGAACCCATCCTAAAGAGATTCAAATTTTATTTGAAAAAAATCAAGAAATAGACAAAACATGTGTAAGAGCTCTGTATTTGTTATACAAGAAGGCCATTTCAGAACATGTGATTTTTCAAATATTTTCAAAAAGTAAAAAAATTGAAAAGATGTTTAAGGATGAAAAAATTAATCATATCTTAAAAAAGGTAAACCTGTGAAAAAATATATAATGAATGCGTTGTCATTAAATAAAACCTTTTTCTCATCATTCACATTAAGTAAAGACAGGTATTTTATGTTTGTGATGTTGATTGTAAATTTAGGAAACTATTTTTATAACTTAGGTTTAGGAAGGATCTTGGGACCTCAAATTTTTGCTGATACTGCCATTTTAATTACGTTATTATTGGTTTTATCCTTTTTGGGTATGACTTTTCAAATAGCAACAACTAAATTTACAGTTACCTTACAAGATACAGAGCGTTCCTCTCTTATTGTGTTTTTTAACAAAATTGCAATTATTTTAGGTGTTACAATTGGTTTATTATTTTTCCTTTTTTCAAAAAGTCTAAAAGAAATATTTCAAACTGAAACAGCTACAATGTTTGTACTCTTTGGTATGGCAATTCCATTTTATTTCTTAATGAGTGTTAAACGTGGAATAGAGCAAGGAAAAAGCTATTTTTATAATTTATCTAAATCTTATTTATATGAAATGTTAAGTAGACTAATAGTTACTTACGTATTGTTATTTACATTTCCCAAAATAGCTGTATCAAACATTGTGGCATTCGGTATTTTAACTTCAATAATCTGTGGTTTAATTCCGTATAAAAGAGTAGAATTACAAAAATATTTTTATACTACTAAAACTTCTAATTGGATTAAAGAAGTAAGAGTGTTTTTTTTAATTACCGCTTTTTATGAGTTTACTCAAATTATTATTAACAATAGTGATATTATTCTAGTTAAACATTATTTTCCAAATTACGAAGCGGGTTTATATTCATCCATTGCGTTAATAGGAAGAGTCATTTATTTTGTTTCTTGGATGTTTATAATGTTATTATTACCCAGAGTTATATTGCTAAAAAAGCAAGGTAAAGAAACGAGGGGGGTATTACTTAATTATATTTTTTATATAGCTATATTATCCTTATCTATAATCATTTTTACTGCCTTTTTTTCCAGTGAAATTTTATTAATCATGTTTGGAAAAGAATATTTAGTAATAGCTTCCATTTTATGGAAATATGCTTTAGCTACTACTATCTTTGTTATTGCAAATCTCTTAACTTATTACTACTTATCTATTAATAATTATATTCCTGTTTTTATCTCCGCTTTTTTTGGATTCATTCAGGTAATATTAATTGCTTTTTATCATGAATCTTTAAATCAAGTTGTCTATGTTCAAATAGTTAGTATGCTTCTTTTATTATTGTTTCAGGTCATTTATTCCCCTAGTTCATATTAGATTTAAAACCGTTAAAGCAGATAATGTATAAACAAAGCAACTACAAACTGAAGAAAAAACTATGAAACTAGCAGTTATAACATCATTTCCTCCTAGTAAGGTTACACTTAACGAATATGGATATCATTTGGTAAAAAATTTTGTTCAAAAAGAGGACGTAACAGAGCTTATCTTAATGTGTGATAAGACGTCTGAAAAAAAAACGCTGGATTTTGATAATAGCCAAAAAGTTAAAATAAATGAGTGTTGGTCTTTTAATAGTTACGGAATTATTTTTACAATTTGCAAAACCGCTTTAATAACAAAACCAGATGCCATATTATTTAATTTACAATTTGTAAAGTTTGGTGACAAAAAAATACCCGCTGCATTAGGTTTACTATTACCTTTTATATTACGATTATTAGGCTTTAAAACTATGGTATTGATGCATAATATCCTTGAGCAGGTTGATTTAAATACAGCTGGATTTACAAAAAATAAAATAATGCAATGTATTTATAATCTCATTGGAACCAGTCTAACTTATTTTATTTTAAAAGCAAATAAAATTTCTGTAACAATAAATAAGTATGTCGATATTTTAAAATCTAAATATAAGGTTAGCAATGTAGTTTTAATACCTCATGGCTCTTTTGAAACCGTTTCAAAACCTAATTTTGATTTACTTCTCGGTCCTAAAAAAGTGATGGCTTTTGGAAAATTTGGTACATATAAAAAAGTTGAAATTTTGATAGAAGCTGTACAAAAAATTAAACAACATTATACAGAACCTATTGAAATAGTCATTGCTGGCACTGATAGTCCCAATACACCGGGGTACCTTGAAAGTGTTCAAAAAAAGTACGCACATGTAAAAGGATTAGTTTTTACTGGATATGTTGAAGAAAAAGACGTAGAAAAAATCTTTACTGAAAGTACCGTCATTGTTTTTCCTTATACATCAACCACAGGTAGTTCTGGAGTATTACATCAAGCTGGAAGTTATGGTAAAGCAGTTGTAATGCCTAATCTAGGAGATTTAGCATTACTTGTAGAAGAAGAAGGATATAAAGGTGCTTTTTTTGATTCAGATTCTGTTGAATCTTTAGCTCAAGCTATTTATAAAATTTTACATGATGATGATTATAGAAGAGAATTAGCTTATACTAATTATACCGTAGCCAATGCTTTAACAATGGATAAAATAGCTGATAAATATCTGCATGAGATAAATCTTTTAATTAATAATATGTATTGATAAATTATTTTTACCACAGATTCCGTATTAGACTCCGTTATGAAATAATTTTTTTAGTCAATTAAAGGACTCACCGAAAATTGTAAAAGAAGAAATAGTCAACTCTTTTAATGGTTAAAATTAGCTTACTTGAATCGAAAAAATAAAGTGGAATAGAAGGCTTCTCCCTTTCACTTCGTTCAAGTCTAATACAGAATCTGGATTTAATCGCATACCATTTTAAAATGACAATTGACTTAATAACTCGTCTAAATCACTTCTGTTTTCAAAACGGATTATTAGAATACTGCATTATATACGGGTAATATAAAAACGCACTATATAGTTAATGTGATATGAATAAAAACGAAGGTTTCTTTTTTCCGTTCTTATCAATAAAACCAAAATTTTTCTGTTTATTTTTTATCCAAAATCTATTCCCAAAAACGCTGTCAGGTACAATTGGAAAATCATAAAGAGTCCAAGAAATAAATGAGATATCGTTATTCCTAAAATATTCTTGCATTCCTTTATGATATTGTGCCTGACTTTTTTAGAGTTTCCAAACCAGTTCCAAAAGTTTTTATTAGATGATAAACCAAATTCACCCACAATAACAGGTTTTTTTGTCTTTTTTACTACTAAATGATATGAATCTAAAAAAGTTTTGGGTTCTTCATAATAATGAAAAGAAATAAAATCTACTTTATCTTTAAGAATTTCTGCTGATTCTTTATTAGAATAACCAATTGTTAGGAGATGTTTTCTATCTATTTGTTTTATCATATCAATCATATTTTCTAGCCAAGGAATTACGTTTTGTTTTTTCCTTTTTTCAAAATCTAAATTAGGTTCGTTTTTTATATCCCGGCTAATATATTGTCTAATTCAGTACATGCTGTAACAATTTTTTCGGCATGACGATGCGTTAATGTCCAACTTTCAATAGAATAATCACTATAAAAATCAAACAATGTTACAATAACAAATAAATTATTATTCTTTGCCATTTTTATAATTTGAATTAATTTATCTAGTTTATCTTTTTTAATATCTGCTTTTCCAAAATCTTCATACGGCACAAAAATTCTGATTGTATTTAAATTAGCTTTTTTAATGATTCTAAAATCTTTATTGATAACTGTAGAATCATATTTTTTTCCATACATATCCCAAGGCGAATCTTTGGGGTAGTAATTTATTCCTTTTATTTTAAAAGGAATTCCTGACTTACAAATTTTTTGGTTTTGGATAGTAAAAATTCCTTTTTCGTTTTGTTCGCTTTTTTCGGGTTCCTTCGTCATTTTTACAATATGTCGTACTCGCCAGTAACCATCTTCTAACAATAAGATGACTTTATACAAAGAAGTGTCTTTAACAGAAGCTATAAATTTTTTATTTTTATATATATTTTGAAACTCGACAACATTTTTATCTGTTATAACAACTTGTTGTCCGTCTTCACTATAAAATTCTAGCTTTAAATGATGCTTTAAAGTAGTGTTATCTATCGTAATCTTTTGGGTTTTATTTTCTTTTACAATTTTTTTTAATTGATTGTAACTATTTTGAGTAAAATAATCTGCTAAACCTGCATTTATATTTTTATTTAAAGCATTATTTTTAACATACCAAGAAAATAGATAATGTTTTTCTATAGTTTTTAATGTTTGAGGTTCTATTTCTCTACCTTCATTTCCATCTTTTTCCCATTCAACTTTAGGTAGGTAAGTATTTATAGGTTCTTTATCTAAATGTAATATGGCAGCTCTATCTGCCCCTGAATTCATAAAGGCAATTATAGAACTTAGTCCATATAATATTAATAGGTTGAGCAAAATAAAGGAGCTTATTAAAATGAAACGATAACTATTTTTGTTATTTATTATAGCCATACAAGATCTTCTGTGTTTTTATTGTCTTTCCTAAAACTGATATTTCAAATGAATAGGCATCCGCTCGGAATTCTTCTTCTTGAAAATTAAAATAGGCAATGCCTTTTAAAGTATTTTCTTTAATTTCAGCAACAAGGTTCTTTTTTCTATATACGTTAACACTAACTGCAATACCATCCGGAACTAATTGTTCCATATAGCTTCTTATAGGTCCTACAGTTAGAGTTCTATTATTTATAAATTTGTAAGGAATTTGAACTGTAATATTTTTATAGTCAATATTTATGGTATTACTTTCTGCCATACCATTTACAAACGCTTTTACATTATATTTTTCTTTATGATCTGGATGTAAAATTTGAGTTGTGGCAATTCCTTTTATTGTATTTCCTTGTGTAGTAAGAAAAATACCTTTTGAATTTTTTATTAAAAAATTTATTTGAGTTGCATCACTTACAATATTTCCAAATTTATCTTTTATTGTACTAGTAGACAATGTGGTTATTTGATTTCCATCGGCAAAAAAATGAGGTCTTGTATAATTAATAGAAAAATCTGTTGGTATATTAGGATAGATTACAGCTTCAAATTCTTTTGTGGTTGAAGTATTAACTAAAGCGGATAAAAATATTTTACCTGATTTTGTTGGTGCAAATGTATTTTTCCAAGCAATCAAATTTTTTGTTAAAATTATATCATTCTGAATATTGTTAAAAAAATGTTCTTTATAATCGACCCTTGTATTGGTAGGCATTGGGTTATCGTAAATATCTGATGGTATAGTAACAAACATTACAAAGTGGGGAGGTCCTGCCAAAGTACTTGGAGGTCCTAAATAAGCTTCTAAAGGTTTTGATGAAATGATAGTAGGATAAATCTCTGTATTTCCTTTTAATATAATTTTTTCTTCATGTATAAGACACCACGAAATATTACCTGTTTTTTGGGTATATATAGCAGGTATTTCAAAAAAAAGAAAATTGTTTTTCCTTTTTCCATACAAAATTGTTTTTCCGTACGAATGATTAATAAAAAGCCAGCTATTATCAGGTGCTATAAATTGAAAAGAAATTTTCTTTCCTGCCTCACTTTTAAGTATTGGATTAATTAATTCATATCTTCTAGAAGTATTATAAAAGCTTGTAAACCCACAGAATAGGACAAAAATAATAAAAGTAAAAATGCTCTTTTTTGCTTCATAACCTTGGATTACCAATAAAATTATTTAAACTTATTTTGATAAATGCGAATCCTTTTCCTTCAACTTTTTGTAATTGATTTAGTTCATTTCCATTATTTTTTTCAAAAACGGATCGGGCAATTGATTCGTTTGAAATACCATTTATAAAACAATTTTTAATATTTGAATTAATTATTTTTATATTACTTAAATCTAGTAATTTATAATCAAAGAATTGTTTTCTTTGAATTCGTATTCCTTCATTTATAAAATAATGATCCACATAAATAAGTTCTTTATTATCGTTATAATAGGATATAATTAATTCTGATATTGTAACTTCTTGTGTTCCGAAATTAAAAAGGCTTCCTTTTAATCTATCTTTCTTTATTTGTAAATCATAAAAAGATACAAAATTGTACAGATCAGTCGTAACTACATTTCCTTCTCCATGTAAATTGAATCTAATAGGTTTTGATTTAAAAATTTTGGGTGAAAACTCATAGGGATTAAAAGTCTTCGGTTTTACCTCTGTATTTTTTAACCAAGCAATCTCTTCAAATTCTATCTTAAAAGGAGTTGTTTCTTTAGGATTTAATTTATGCTTTATGGTATATTTTGAATTATAAGAAGCTACCATAACATTATTATCATCATACAACTCTCCTTTTAGAATAACATCTGCGGGAACATTATCAATGTTTTGAAGGGTTCCAATAACTTCAAATCTATTATTTTGCTCTACTAGTGAAGCTGAAATAATTTCTAAATCAGGTTGTCTTAGAATATCTTCATGATATGTCTGTTGGGTTGTAATTCTTCTTCTTCCTTGTTTATAAAATACTGTTTGATTATTACTAAAAAGTTCATCGGGAGGAATATCTGTATCTTTTTTATCTGGTACTATATACCATTTTCTGTTTTTTTTATTTACAAAATGAGTAAATGTTTTATAAATCATTTTTAATGGAGTAATCCATTTTGTTTGGGCAATAACTTTTGCATTTTCAGGCCCAATAAATACCGTTTTAACAGCAATAGAATCTAGTTTTCCATAGGAATTTATAATACCATCACTTACTGAAATTTCGAGCATAAACTGTGAAAATGGATAATTTTTTTGGGGAAATGTTAAGTTATAAGCTTCTTTAAAATTTTTATGATCTAAATCATTATAAAAGGATTTAACTACATTTTCAGGTGTCAGTTGTTTATCAACATCTCTATAAAGGAAATATAAGCTGATTATAATAATTAAAGAAAGTAAAATCCCCCAGTAATGTAAAATTAAAATCATTTTTTGATTAAATACATCGTAATATAATTTATATTCTTTAAAATTGGTTAAGTTTTTGGTATTTGTTTTTAAGGCTTGCATCCAAATCATCTGTATATTGAGTACAAAAGCTATAATAATGGTGAGCATAGGTATAATCCCCCACATTAATTTTAAATAATAAGGATTTTCATCTTTTGGTAAAATTTTAGAAAGAGGTTTTACACTAATTTTTTCCCAAACCATAATACCATTTTCTAGTAAACCTATTCTGTGCCAACCGCAGAAATAAAGTATGGGATCGTAAAATTTATCATTTGAAAAAATGTATTTCAAATTATATTTTTCAGGAACTGTAAGAAACTGCTGTAAGGAACCTATCCCTTCTAATCCTCTGAATTTTGAATTTTCCAAACGTTCAACTGCTCTAGAAGTTAATTCTGGAAGACGCCTTGCAGAATGATAATTCCCATCCACTGTCATAGCCTTTGTTAAAGTGGATAAATAAGCCATTTGATCCCCAAAACCTAATGGCAAAAAACGCCATTGATCGTGTTGATCTTGATTTAAAAAATTAACAATAGGCAACATGTCAATTTTTTTAGGTTGTAACGGTCTACAATAACTTAAAGTAATTGTAAAGATGGCTAGAAATATCATCCCACCACCATACAAGCCAATAATAAATTTATGATATACACTTCCATATTTGTCTTGTATTGCTTTTTTTAAATCACCTTCAATTAATCTATAAGCAAATTCTCCAAACATAGGTAAACACATAATACTTCCCCAAAAAGTAAAACGATCTAATGTTAAAATATTAAAAGCATTAGATCCTAAAATTTTAATAGGTAACGGAGTCGTTCCTCCTGTTCCTAATAAGGTAAGAATTGCTAACGATAAACCAAAGAAAATGTAACGTTTAGAATAAAATCTGTAAAAAAAATAAGGCAATAGAAATAATAATATTCCCCAAGGAATTACAAAAAAAACCAATCCTGATGAAGTCACTTCAATAAAGTTATCTCTACTCCCATGCGGAATTGGAACTTGAGTAATGGGATTTTTTTTGAATTAATCCAATAAGGTAAAATACAAAAAACGATTAGTACAATAACACTAAAACCAAATACAATAATTCTTTTTAATAGTTGAACTAATGTTCTTAGAAAAAGTTGAATTCTAACCTCTTCAAATGAGTTAGTTGATTCACGTGCTTTATCTATAATTGTCATACCTATAAGTGGTGCTATAAAAAAAACCATTCCAAATATAGGCGTAACATGATGAGAACAAACTGTTACAGCAATTAGCGATAATGCGTTTAAGTAATGTTTGAGATGTCCTTTCCTTATAAATAAATAAATTTCAGGTAAGGAGTGCATTAATATAGAAATTCCTATTATACTGGGAAGCTGACCAAAAATATGTAGCGCTTCTACAAACGAAGAAGAAATTACTGCAATTATTGACGCGTGTCCAGCTACAAATCTATTATTAGAAATGAGTAATGAAAATCTGTAAACACCTGTAATAAATAATATGACCCCTGTAATAGCTATCAAAAACAAACTAATTTTTAAACCTACCACATAAGACAATAGCCCAATACACTGATGTACTAATGGGGGATAACTCATTACACTAAAACCTGTGTACCAACTATAATTCCAAGATTCAAACCAATTTTGAGCATAATGATTACCAAAAAAAAGATGAATTAGTGCGTCATACGTATTCTCTAAGGTAAAAAATATTGCACTACCATGAAAAACGACCCCAATTAAAAGAGCTGAAATAAGATATTTATTTGAAGGTTCTCTCACACTACTAAGAATAAAGCTTGCATTGTAAATGTAATAGCAAAAATTAATTTTCGAAAATATTGTATCGTTATAAACCAACCATTCGTCGAAACAAATATTTATATTTATCTAAAATACCAAAAATGACGTCTACTTGAGTTTAATTTAGTTCTACAATCAACTAAAAAACACAAAAATGAAAAAAATATTAACTATAGATGATCAACAGCTCGTATTATTATCTTTAGAAATGTATTTAACAGATTTAGGATTTGAGGTTTATAGTTGTAATAATGTTCATGATGCTATTCAATTATATGATCAAATTGAACCCGATTTGGTTATAGTTGATATGAATATGCCAGTATTACCCTCTTCTATTTCTAATATCTCTAAAGAAGATATTGACAATAATGCACACGGTCTTAAGATCGTTAAATATATTAAAATGGGGAGAAAAAGTAACACTCCTGTTATTGTTTTATCTGGTAATACGCAAGAAAATGTCATATTAGAGGGATTTGATTTGGGTGCTGACGACTATTTAAAAAAACCACTTAGTTTAAACGAAATAGGAGCACGTGTAAAAAAAATACTTGGAACTCCTAAGGTTGTAGAAAATATAGATCATAATAATCAATTTCTACAAAGAAAAAGTTATAGGTGTTGTCATTCCCTGTTATAATGAAGAAAAAAGGTTACTCAGTACTGAATTTAAAAGCTTTATCAAAACAAATTTGGGCTATCACCTATGCTTTGTAAATGATGGGAGTACAGATAATACCCTAAAAGTTTTAAATGAATTATGTGAAGGAAACCTTAATAATATGAGTGTTTATAATTGTTCAAAAAATGGAGGTAAAGCAGAAGCTGTTCGATTAGGAATGCTGCACTTAGCATCACTTAATCAATTTGATTTCATCGGTTTTTTAGATGCCGATTTGTCTACAGATTTTACAGATTTTCACAAATTAGTTGACACAATCAAGGGTTCTGAATACAAAATTGTGAGTGGTTCTAGAATAGATAGAATGGGGGCTGAAATTACAAAAGAATCTGCTAGAAAAATCATCTCGATGACTATAAATTTTATCATTAGAAAGACGCTAGGAATGGAATTTAAGGACACTCAATGCGGAGCCAAAGTCATGATACCAGAAATAATTGAAAAAACATTTCAAAAAAAATTCATTACAAAATGGTTGTTTGATGTAGAAATATTTATGAGAATGAAAAAAATTTATGGATCTGAAAATGCCCAAAAAATCATTTGTGAAGTTCCTTTAAAGAGATGGGTTCATGTGGATGGCTCAAAATTATCTTTTAAGGATTCTTTTAAAATAGTTTTTCAATTAGGAAAAATAGCTTTTTACTATAGATTGTTCCCCAATAATTAACAGTGAATTAATTTAAAAAAATGTTCAATTGATTTTAAATGTTTTAGAATTTTGTTTGTTTACTCGTTTTATGTAAGTTTTTGTCTTGTCCTAAAATAAGTTTATATAAAAATATAAACTTATTCGGACGAGACAAATCTTAATTTTATTCTGGGTGCCTGAAAAGTTAAACCCAGATTCCGCATTAGACTTCGTTGTGAAACAAAATTTTTTAATAAATTCAAGTGCTCACGGAAAATTTTAGAAGAAGAAATAGTGAACTATTTTGATGATTAAAATTTGAGTACGTGCTTGAATTGGAAGAAAAATAAAGTGGAATAGATTTACTTCGTCTATTCGCTACGCTCGGGTCTAATGCGTAATTCTATCTAACTTAGCTAAAATTATTATATACGAGATAACACGATGTTTGATCATTAATTGTCTCAAGGACTTCCAAATGGAAGCCTTTTTACATTTCAGCCAAAATTTAAGAGGGGATAAATTCAACATTTTTTGCATAGGCTTCGCTGACAAGTACAAGTCAGCTCTCATTTGTCAAAGAACAATACTTTCTTGAAATCTGGGTTAAAACCAACGTCTAGTCTATCTCTTCTTTTTTGGTCTAATTGATATTATCAGTATTATATGGTTTCCTTATGATCGAAAATGAACAAAATTGCAATTCTTTTATGACAGCTTCAATTATTCTACATACAAAACAAGTCCTTTTAAATAATGACCTTCAGGATGATAAATATTAGTTGGATGATCAGGTCCTTGTCCCAATTTGTGTAAAACTCGAATAATTCTACCAGATTCTATGGCTGCTGCTGCTATGGTATTATAAAATAATACATCATCAATAACTTGTGAACATGAAAAAGTAAAAAGAATTCCCTTAGGAGCTAAAGCTTTTAACCCCGCTATATTTAATCTTTTATATGCTTGAGTTGCGGTATGCTTACTCTTTATACTTTTAGCAAAAGCAGGAGGATCTAGTACAATTAAATCATATATCTGATGATTTTCTTTCATAAAATTAAATACATCATCTGCCACAGGTTGATGATTCGCATTCGAAAAATTTAATTCCATATTTTTAGCCGCTAAATCAACCGCTTTTTGCGAAATATCAACAGACGTTACTAATTCAGCACCTGACTTCATAGCATAAATTGAAAAACCTCCTGTATAACAAAAAGTATTTAATACCTTTTTTCCTTTTGAAAATTCAGCTAATAATTTTCGGTTATCCCGTTGATCTAGAAAGAAACCTGTTTTTTGTCCTTCTACCCAATTTACAGAAAAAAGGATATGATTTTCTTTAGCTATTGTTTCTTTGGTATTTCCATATAAAAAGTAATCAGTTCCTGTATTAGGGAGTGTACCACTACTTTTACAATAGATCGTTTCACAATATGTTGGAAAAGCAGATTGAATAGTTTGTGCTATTTTTTCTATCTGGTAATAAATCCCTGATGAATGAGCTTGTAAAACCCAATGATTATTGTAAAAATCAATAATTAAACCGGTATACCATCCCCTTCTCCATGAATAACACGAAAGGCATTAGTTACTTCTAAATTCAATAATTGAGTTCTTAAATTCCAAGCAGAAATCAGTTTTTGAGTCCAAAAATCATTTGTAAATTTTTCACTTCCAAAAGTAAGTAATCGTACTACAATACTGCCTTTATCACTAAAATAACCAGTCCCTAGTAATTGATTTTTAGCATCAACAACTTCTACCATTTCGCCATCTGCTATTTCTTGAGATACTCCGTAAACAGCTCCACTAAATACCCATGGATGACGACGTAAGATTGATTTTTCTTTTCCTTGTTTTAAAATTACTTTTGGAAAACTCATGATTCTTTTTTTTTGCAAATGTAACTAAAAAAAAGAGACCGAACAAATTCGGTCTCTCAATATAGTTTTAATTACGTTTTATTTTTTAGCAAATTTCTTCGTTAATGTTTTTTGACCATCATTAATCTCAATTACATACATCCCTGTAGCTAAATCAGAAACATTAATTTCTTGATTTAATTTCCCTGATTTTAAAGGTTGTCCCATTAAGTTATAAATTTGATATGAAACGGCTCTATTATCTAGTAATCGTATATTTAGCACACCATTTGATGGATTTGGATAAATTTCCATATTATAATTGTTCGCTTCATCTGAAATTTCTGTACCAGAAGTAAGACCTGCAACGGCTGTAGCACCTATATTAACTGTATAATCTTCTACTTCACCATAAGGGAATGTTTCACAAGCTGTAGAAGCAGATCCATATTTCATTTGAACTCTCATTCTTGTTTGTCCTGCTAAAGCTGTAGTAGGAACTGTAAAAGTACCCGTTAAATTTCCTGAACTAGAAGAAGAACCTGATGCTACTTTTTCTGTTGATTCAAATGTACCATTTTTGTTATAGTCAACCCATACTGACCAGTATTCAGTATATGCAATACCCGCAAAACCTGCACTAAATGTAATAGTATTAGAGCCATAAGGTAGAGGTGCTACTTTAGACGTAAAGTTGCCATATCCTGCATTAGCAGCTGTTGCATTTGTCATACCATTTAATGCTACATAATCAATCCATTCGTCTGCTTGACTAGATCCTTTAGATGCACAATAAACAAGAGTTGAACCCGCAGAAGTAGTAACTGAAACAGCATTACTTGCAGCTGATAAATTGCCTGCTGCATCTTTCGCTTTTACAGTAAAATTATATGTTGTAGATGCTGTTAATCCTGATATAGTAGCACTAGTAGTAGCTGAAGATGCTAAAAGAGTAGTTCCATTATAGATATTATATCCTGTAACTCCAACATTATCAGTAGAAGCTGTCCAAGATAAAGTAGTAGATGTAGATGTAGTAGCTGAAGCCGCTAAGTTAGTTGGAGTAGTTGGAGCAGTCGTATCTGAAGTACCTCCTGAATAAGCTGCACCTATACCTACAGCATGCCAAGCATTAGTAGTAGCGATAACTTCTGGTGATCCTGCACCGTATAAATCAGTAGCTGCTTGAATAGCTCCTGTTCTTGCACTAGCATAATTTGAATTAGATGATAAATATACACTTTCTGTACGGAAGGCTATTTTTTCTGCTTTTGCAATAGTTATTCCTGTTACGTTAAAAGCATTTCCTATGTCGTTAGTTCCTGATCCTCCAACAGATAACAAATAAAACCAGTAATTCAATACTCCTGAATTGGTATGTACACCTCCTGAATCACCAGTTCCTGAATACCAATTAGTTCCTTTGTATGTGTCAGGCTGTCCTTCTGCATTAGGATTACTCATAGATCTTAGTGCTAAATGTCCTGATCTTCTTTCGATATCTTCTCCTATTAACCAAATTTGTTTATTTGCTTGTGCATAATTTTCAATACATGCTCCCCAGATATCAGAAAATCCTTCGTTCATAGCTCCTGATTCATTTTGGTACACAAGATTTGCTGTTTTTTCACAAACAGCATGTCCGATTTCATGACCACACACGTCTAATGAGGTTAGTGCATCAAAATAAGTACCACTCCCATCTCCATAGGTCATTCTAGTTCCATCCCAATAGGCATTATCATAATTATTTCCAAAATGCACATAACTATTAATTTTTGCCCCTACATTATCATAACTATTTCTACCATGAATATTTTTCCAATAATCATAGGTTTTTTCTGCTCCCCAATGAGCATCTAAAGCTGCATTATCTTTATTAGTATTGTTATATTCTGTAGCTGTCCAATTATTATCAGCATCTGTAAAATTTACAGCTGAACTATAGGTACTCCCTTTTTTCATGTTATAAGTTTGAATACCATTTCCTCTTCCCGTTTCAGATAATATATAAGAAGATCCACTTAAAGATGTTTCTATGGTTTGTGAACCACTATAACGAGTTGCAGCATTTGCTGCTACAAAAGCCATTGTATTCGTTTTAAACATATTTACATAAGTTCCTTCTGATGATCTTTTACCGTGGCTATGTTCACCTAAATGTTTAATAGTTGCATTATACAATAATATTTGACCATTTTGAGCGTCTACATACACATCACCTCTACTCAAAGGTTTTGTAGCATAAATATCAAATTTATAAGCTAATTTAATGGTATTATTCTCAATTGGTAATAAAACTAACTCTCCTTGAGGTTTAGAATATTTATTAGCATTTGCCTCAGCAAAATCGTCCCATAAGAACTCTTGTGCTCCCAAATGAGAAATAGCTCTTTGTAAAGCGACATCTGCTTTTATAGATGGATTAATATCTATATCACCAATATTATAATATTCCCCATTCATTGAATTTACTCTACCATTTTTAGAGTGTACTGAATAGGTAGCAAATTCAACTTTTATTCCTTTATGATATAACTGATATTTGTCGTGAGAAAACCCCAAGTTATCAGAATCTGATTGCATTTTAGCTAAATCTTGGTTAGCTCTTAAACCTAGTTGCTCTTTAAATAAAGTTTTAACATCGGATGTTTTATAGATAGAGGATTCTTTAAACGAAACAAATGACGGCGTTCCGTTATCACTTTTTTCCTTTGTTCGAATATACTTATTGCTTTCCTGAGCAACGGTTGATAACGTAACTAATGACAATGCCATTATAGATGCTACGTTGTGTAATTGTTTTTTCATAACTAATAGTTTGTTTTGTTGATAAAATATTATTTAAATTATTTCACGACTAATATAATATTTTTTTTTAAAATAAAAATATATAGTTATTTTTTTATGTTTTTGCAATTAAAACATCTAAAAAAATAAAAAAATAAAAAAGGCGATAGAGAAAAATCTATCGCCTTTTTTAAAGAAATTTTTTTATACTAAAATGTCATTTCAGGTATATTTCCTTCAATGATTAATTCTGCTTCGGTAGCTTTTATAATTTCTTCAACAGATACACCGGGGCACGCTCTAACAGCTTAAATCCTTTTGTGGTAATTTCTAAAACAGCTAATTCTGTAACTACTTTCTTAACACATCCCACACCAGTTAAGGGTAAAGTACACTTTTTTAGTATTTTTGATTCACCTGCTTTATTTACATGCATCATGGCTACAATAATATTTTCCGCAGAAGCTACTAAATCCATAGCGCCTCCCATCCCTTTTACCATTTTTCCCGGAATTTTCCAATTAGCAATATCACCATTTTCAGAAACTTCCATAGCTCCTAAAATGGTTAAGTCTACTTTTTGAGCGCGTATCATACCAAAACTGAATGCTGAATCGAAGAAACTTGCTCCAGCTAGAGTGGTTATAGTTTGCTTTCCTGCGTTGATGATATCAGCATCTTCTTCACCTTCAAAAGGGAAAGGTCCCATACCTAAAACACCGTTTTCCGATTGAAATTCAACAGAAATATCTTCACGAACATAATTGGCAACTAATGTAGGAATACCGATTCCAAGATTTACATAGTAGCCGTCTTTTACTTCTTTTGCTATGCGTTGTGCTATTTGATTTTTATCTAATGCCATAATAATTTATAAATTTATAAATGTAAAAATGTACTAATTTTTTGATTTACTTGTTGGTAGAATTTTATAAATTATTAGCGAAATCTCATTTATTTGAATTTTCAAATTCTCATTGAAAGGATAAGATTTAGCTCTTTCACAAAGAATTAACCAATATTTTGTTTCTTCAACTTCTTTAGCAGCAATTTTTACTTTATGTATAAAATCTATTCTACTCTCAGCATTTTGTGCTTCATGAATATTAGCTCCAATACTCGTTCCACTTCTTAAAAGCTGATTTGCTACAACAAACTTCTTTTTATTTTCTAACTCTTCACAGAATAATTACATCTAATGCAAAATTTATGGTCTTAACTAAAATAACATTGTCATTACTCATAAATTATTACATTTTTAAATTGATGAATTATTGAATTATTGAATTATTGAATTTTAGTACGAACCGTACGTTGTTCAATTCTTTTTTCAAATTTATCTCCTTGAAAAATACGATTGATCATAATTCTCGGAATATGAATTTCATTCGGATCTAAAGTGCCTGCTGGTACCAATTCTTCTACCTCAGCAATAGTAATTTTTGCAGCGCCTGCCATAGGAGCGTTGAAATTACGAGCTGTTCCTTTGAAAATTAGGTTACCTGCTTCATCTCCTTTCCAAGCTTTTACAATCGAAAAATCAGCTTGAAACGCATGTTCTAAAATATGCATTTTACCGTTAAATTCGCGTACTTCTTTTCCCTCTGCTACTTCTGTTCCGTATCCTGCTGGGGTAAAAAACGCTGGAATACCTGCTTGGGCAGCACGGCATTTTTCAGCCAAAGTCCCTTGTGGTGTTAATTCTACTTCTAACTCACCTGAAAGCATTTGACGTTCAAATTCAGCATTTTCTCCTACATAAGAAGAAATCATTTTTTTTATTTGATGTTTTTGTAATAGTAATCCCAGACCAAAATCATCTACGCCTGCATTGTTCGAAATACAAGTTAAATTTTTTATACCTTTATTTACTAATTCTGTAATACTATTTTCAGGAATGCCACAAAGTCCGAAACCACCAAGCATAATGGTCATTCCGTCTTGAATTCCTTCTAAAGCTTCTTGTACGTTGTTAACTTTTCTTGATATCATAGTTGTGTTTATAAACCAAATTCGTCTGTGTTTTGTTCTTCTTCAGGTTTTACTCTTATGGAGTCATTAGCTGTACTATCATTTTCTCTTCTTGAATGAGAAGGTACTGAATAACAGTCTACTTTAATTTTCAAATCGCTTGGTTTTTCAAAAGCTTCTTTTGAAATATTGAGCGTTGGATCTGCATAACATTTTTTCATAAAAAGTCCCCAAATAGGCAACGCCATAGTAGCACCTTGACCTGCTGCTAACGTTTTAAAATGGGCTGATCTATCTTCATTTCCTACCCAAACACCTGTTGCTAAATTAGGTACCATCCCTATAAACCAACCGTCTGATTGATTTTGCGAAGTACCGGTTTTTCCTGCAATAGGATTTTTAAACATATAAGGATATCCCGTTACTCTATTGTATTTCCATCCACCTCCTTGTGTACGTAAACGATCTCCAGAACCTGATTCTGTAACGCCTTCTAATAATTTAATAACAGCATAGGAAACATCTTTACTTAATACGTCTTTAGATTCTAATTTAGGTTCAAAAATTACATTTCCGTTCTTGTCTTCTATTTTAGAGATGACTTGTGGTTTTAAATAAATACCTTGATTGGCAAAGGTGCTAAATGCAGCAACCATATCTCTTACGGTAATATCAACGGCACCTAAAGCAATAGAGGGTTGTGAGGGGATTTCTGTTTCTACTCCTAATTTTCTTAATAACGCAATTACAGCGTCAGGACCTGTCTTATCAATTAACTTGGCAGATACTGTATTAACAGAATTTGCTAGTGCTCTTTTTAAGGTCATCATTCCTCTATATCTTCTATCAGAATTTCGGGGTTCCCAATCTTCTGTAACATTATGCTTTCCTTTACGAATCATAAATGGGCCGTCTAAAATGGTATCACAAGGAGACATTCCTAATTGTTGTATAGCGGTTGCGTATACAAAAGGCTTGAAAGTAGATCCTACTTGACGGGCACCTAAACCTACGTGATCATATTGAAAATAACGGTAATCTATACCTCCCACCCAAGCTTTTACATGACCTGTTTGGGGTTCCATAGCCATTAAACCCGGCTGCAAGAAATGTTTATAATAACGAATGGAATCATAAGGGGTCATAAGTGTATCACGATCTCCTTTCCAAGTAAATACAGTCATTTTTGTTTTGATGTGAAAAGATTTTTTTATATCATCTTCTTCCATACCATTTTCAGATAAAATTCGCCAACGTTCAGAATTACGCATAGAACGATCCATTACTTTTTCAATTTCAGTATCCGTTATATTAACAAAAGGAGCTGTTTTATTTTTCTTTTGTTCTATAAAAAATTCTTGTTGTAAATTAGCTAAATGTTCTTTCATTGCTTCTTCTGCATACAACTGCATACGAGAATCAATAGTGGTATAAATTTTTAATCCATCTGAATAGATATTATAATCAGAACCATCTTCTTTTTTGTTTTCTTCAACCCATTTTTTCATATAATCACGAAGATATTCTCTAAAATAGGTAGCGGTTCCTTCATTATATTTTTCGGGCGAAAAGGTTAGTTTTATAGGTTTTGCCTGATAATTTTCTTTTTGTGTAGTGGTTAAAAAACCATTTTTTTCCATTTGTTTCAAGACTACATTACGACGATCCCGTACTTTTTCTTCACGTTTTAATGGGTTAAATAGAGAAGGATTTTTTAACATTCCTACTAACATAGCTGATTCGTCTATTGTAAGTTGTTTGGGTTCTTTTGCAAAATATACTTTGGCCGCAGAACGTATTCCTACTGCGGTATTTACAAAATCAACTTTATTAAGATACATTGCTATAATTTCGTTTTTGGTATATTGACGTTCTAAACGAATTGCAATAATCCATTCTTTTGCTTTTTGGATGAGTCCTATAATTTTAAATTTGGAACGTTCTCCATGAAAAAGTAACTTTGCTAATTGTTGTGTTAGGGTAGATGCCCCCCCATCTGTACCTAACTTTAAGGCTGCACTTAGCGTTCTTTTTCCATCAATTCCTGAATGTTCATAAAATCGTTCATCTTCAGTGGCTACGAGTGCTTTAACTAAATGTTTTGGTAAATCCTCATATTTTACGGGTGTTCTATTTTCATTAAAAAATTTACCAATAACCACTCCATCTGATGAAATAATTTCAGTAGCTAGATTGGATTCTGGATTTTCTAATTCTTCAAAAGATGGCATGGAACCGAATAAGCCCCAAGAAGCAAAAAGGAAAAACAAAAAAACACCTCCAAATGCGTAGAGAAAGTATTTCCAAAATTTCTTTACATAAGGGTCATAATCTGGTTTACGAGTGTTTAATTTTTGAGCCATAATTATTTATTTTCTTCTGTTGATTCTATTCTAAAACCTAATTCAGTAACACCATTTAAAACTTCAATTCCTTTTAATTTTCCATTTTCACGAACTGCTTGTTGAATGGTTACTTTGTATTTTCCTTTTTTAGGGAATATATAATTTTCTTTGTACCACAATTTACTTTCTTTTACATCAGAAAAGCCTTGTCCCATAAGACTACCATCTGGATTTGCCATTTGATATTCTAATGTATCAACATATATTTTTCCTTGTGGTTGTTCTAGTTTTACGATTAAAAATAGATTACTAAATTCATAATCATCATTATTACGTACATTAATAAATAAGTTCAATGGTTTTTTTGAAGCTTCTTGTTCAAACTCAAAACTTACTGCTTCTTTTTTTGCCCATCCGTTTTCAAAAGTCTTATACTGGTCAAATACTTGTGATTTGTCACAAGATACCAATGCGATTCCTAAAAGGAAACCGTACCAATTAGTTTTGATCATCTTTTTTATCATTTCTATTTTTTGACCTATTATTTCTGGGTCTTGGTCTATTGTTTCTAGGCCTTTGCCCTTCTGTTTGATTATTCTTATTATGATCTTCTTTAGAGTTCGCAACTTCTGGTTTAGATTTAGTGCCTCCTTCTTGTTTTAATTTACGTTCTTCTAATTTGGGTTTAATCGCTTCTGGTTTAGGTTTAGGTTTGGGTTTATGCTTATGTTCTGGCTTGGGTTTGTTTTGTTCAAAACGAGGTTTGATTATTTTTTCGGTTTTATTTTCAATAGGTTTTTCGTTAGAAATGGTTGTACTATTTGTCTTCTTTTTCTTATTTTTTTTCTTAGGTTGATCAAAACGGGTTAGACTGTCTTGCCCCATTGCATTCTGAAATGTTTTTTCTACTGTTTCCTTTTCTTCTTCGTAAACAAAATCTTCTAAAGTGGCTATTTTTTTTCCTTCTTTATTTAGATCTAAAATTTCTTTTACTTCACTCACTTTAAGCATGTGCCAAATAGCCATATTATCGGGGTAAGCAAACCACATTAATTCTTTAAATATATCAATTTTTTGGCAAGTAGCTTCTCCTCTATCCGTTAATAATTTAGTTTCCATATCTGGAAAATCTTTTAAAGCATCCATATAGGTATCCAACTCATAATTTAAACAACATTTGAGTTTTCCACACTGACCTGCTAATTTTTGAGGATTTAGTGATAATTGTTGATAACGAGCTGCTGAAGTATTAACACTTCTAAAATCGGTTAACCAAGTTGAACAACATAATTCACGTCCACAAGAACCTACCCCTCCTAAACGTGCTGCTTCTTGACGAAAACCTACTTGTTTCATTTCAATACGAATCTTGAATTCGGCTGCATAATCTTTAATTAATTGTCGAAAATCGACACGATCACTGGCGGTATAATAAAATGTTGCTTTAGATCCATCTCCTTGAAATTCAATATCAGATATTTTCATTTCAAGATTTAATGCAATAGCCAGTTCACGAGCGCGTACTTGTATTCCTTGTTCTCTATTACGTGCTTCTTGCCAAATATCTATATCTTTTTGTGATGCTTTACGATATATTTTAGGTGTTTCAGTTGTGTAATCTACTCCTTTTTTTTTCATTTGTACTTTAACTAATTCACCAGTTAAAGTAATAATTCCAACATCGTGTCCAGGGATTAGCTTCTGTTGCTACTATATCACCAATGGAAAGGCTTAGTTTTTCAGCATTTTTAAAAAATTCTTTTCTACCATTTTTAAAACGAACTTCTACACAGTCAAAAGGTTCTTGTCCTCCCGGAAGGGACATATTAGAGAGCCAATCGAAAACGGTTAATTTATTGCAGCTATCAGTGCCACAAGTTCCATTATTTTTACACCCCTTTGGAGATCCAGAAGAGGTTGAACAATTAGTACATGCCATAAAATTTGAATATATATTGGTCGTCTCATTTTGAAGTGAGACTACTACTGCCAATTTACTTTTGTGTGTAAAGATACAATTTTTAAGCACCAAAATTCAAATGACATTTTTCAAAATAAAAAAACCTGTTGTATTTATAACACAACAGGTTTAGACTTCTATTTTTTATTTTTTAAGTTTCCTTTACTGTAATTATATGCACGGGACAGGCTTTTTCTGCTAATTCGCAAGCATCAAAAATAGTATGATCATGTGATTTTAAGGTATGAAAACCTTTTGTATCAACGGATTTTATTAAGACAGATTTTCCATCTTTTTTAGACATTTGAAATTGTGCTGGTGCAAACTCTACACAGTAATTACATCCAATACATTTATCTCTTTGTAAAGTTACTATAATCATTATGCCTCTACAATTTTGTATAATTTATCGGACAAACGTATTCTGAAAGGTAATTTAAAAGTACAACTATCTCCTTTTGTTGCTTTATCAGCCACTAGATCATTTACATACATTTCTTCAATAATCATTTCCTGCGCTCCCGTGCTAGGTCCTGTTATTAAAATTTTATCTCCTTGTTTAATATCGTAAGCTTCTATTTTAAATTCACCAATACTTGCTTTAGGAAAATAATGTGTACCTTTACCTACGTATACTTTTTTTTTGTGTTGCGTGACTTCACCGGATCTTTACTCCATTCTCCTAATTTCTGTCCTAAATAATAACCACTCCAGAAACCACGATTATAAACTGTTTCTAATGTTTCCATCCAACTATTAATTTTTTCCTTAGAAAAAGTCCCATCGTAATACGCATCAATCGCATCACGGTATGTTTTGGTAACGGTTGCTACATACTCGGGAGCACGTCCGCGTCCCTCTAATTTTAGTACTTTAATTCCTGAATCTATTACTTGATCTAAAAAATCTAGGGTACATAAGTCTTTTGGAGACATCATATATTCATTATCAATTTCAATTTCAAAACCTGACTCTTGATCGATAACCGTGTATTTTTTTCGACAATTTTGTTTACATGCACCACGATTTGCCGAAGAATTGTGAGAATGTAAGCTCAAATAACATTTCCCTGATACAGCCATACATAATGCGCCATGACCGAAAATCTCTATTTCTACTAAATTACCACTAGGTCCTTTAATATTTTCTTTTTCTATTTGTTCTGTAATTTTTTTAACTTGACGCAAACTCAACTCACGGGATAAAACAATAGTATCTGCAAACAAGGCATAAAACTTTACTGTTTCAATATTTGTTACGTTTAATTGAGTAGAAATATGTACTTCCATACCTGCTGTCCTTGCTGTCATAATTACAGCTTGGTCTGATGCAATTACGGCTGTAATGCCTGCTTCTTTTGCTTTTGTAACTAATGTTTTAACTATTGACAAATCATGATCATAAATAATCGTATTTAATGTAAGATAAGTTCTTACCTTTTTTTCTTGGCAACGGCGAGCAATTTCAGGTAAATCATCTAGAACAAAATTTACGGTTGCACGTGCACGCATATTTAATTGCTCAACACCAAAATAAATAGAATCACAACCGTTATCTAAAGCAGCTTGTAGGGACTCAAAATTTCCAGCAGGAGCCATTAACTCAATCTTTCCTGTAGTGGTCATATTATTTTGTAAATTTAAACAATTTATCCGAAGCTCTAATTTTAAAAGGAACGGCAAAAGTCACTTTATCACCCGCTATAGCAGTAGTTCCTTCTTCTCCATTTACAAAAAGTTGTTCCACAATTAGTTGTTTCTCACCCGTAGTAGGCCCTTGAATTAACACCTTATCACCTACTTTTAATTCGTGATTGGTTAATGTAAATTGACCAACTTGTGCTTTTGAATAATAGTGTTCTCCTTTTCCAATCATAACTTTTTTAACCGCAATGCGTTGGCGTAATGTTTTTGGTTTTGCTTCTTCTTCTGTAGCTTTAGCAAGTGTAATCCCTTCTAAAACACCTGATTTTTTAAACTTTAAAGCTGCTGATTTTCCTTTACGGAAAATTTTATTACCCACTTGGATTCCTTTACGCAATTTTACCTGTTCTTCTAAAGGAAGATGCGTTGTTTCTAAGCATTCGTTTGAACAACAATGCTCCATTTTCTCTGCACATGCATCACATTGGATAAATAACAAATG
This sequence comes from Flavobacterium davisii, assembly GCF_019565505.1. Taxonomy (GTDB): domain Bacteria; phylum Bacteroidota; class Bacteroidia; order Flavobacteriales; family Flavobacteriaceae; genus Flavobacterium; species Flavobacterium davisii. Next base: position 1,839,822 of record NZ_CP067378.1, on the reverse strand, counting down.
ACAACCATCGTTAGCACAATTGGTATGATTATCGCAAGGTTTTCCACATTGGTGGCATTGTGCAATAATATCATCCGTGATTCTTTCCCCTAAACGGTGGTCAAATACAAAATTTTTACCAATAAATTTGCTCTCCAAACCTTGTTCTTTGATTTGACGCGCATAGTTGATGATACCTCCTTCTAATTGGTATACATTTTTAAAACCTTGATGCTTGAAGTAAGCCGATGCTTTTTCGCAACGAATACCACCTGTACAATACATCACTAGGTTTTTATCTTCTTTAAACTCTTTTAATTGCTCGTTAATAATGGGTAACGACTCACGGAATGTTTCCACATCGGGAGTAATTGCCCCTCTGAAATGTCCTACTTCGCTTTCATAGTGATTTCTAAAATCTACAACTATAGTGTTAGGGTCGTCTAAAATAGCATTGAAAGCTTTTGCTTCTAAATGCACACCTTTATTAGTTACATCAAAAGTTTCGTCGTTTAATCCATCTGCAACGATTTTGTGACGCACTTTTACGGTCAGTTTTAAGAAAGAATGGTCATCGTGTTCCACTGCTACATTAATACGAAGCCCTTTCATAAAATCGTAAGCTTCTAGTGTTTCACGGAACGCTTCAAAATGCTCGGCAGGTACACTCATTTGCGCATTAATACCTTCTGTAGCCACATATACTCGACCTAAGGCTTCAAGCTTGTCCCAAGCGACATATAAATTATTACGGAATTCTTGCGGGTTTTCGATGTGCGCGTATTGGTAGAAAGAAATTGTAAGGCGTTGTTTCCCCGCTTGGTCAATCAACTCGGCTCTTTCTTCTGCGCTTAAGGTGTTATACAGTTGCATGCTATACACTTAAGTTTGAGATTATACAAAATGTTTGGAATTCTAATTGGAAGAATTCGGTTGCAAATTTATTGATTTTTAGATGATTTCAAATAAAAATTTCAACGTATTAAACCAAACTTTGTTTACTCCATAAAGCAGCATATTTCCCGTCTTTTTCAATAAGTTCAAAATGATTTCCTTTCTCTACAACTTTCCCTTCATGCATTACTAAAATAGTATCAGCATTCGCAATAGTACTCAATCTATGTGCTATTACTATAACGGTTTTCCCTTGGGATTTAAAATCTTGTATGGCTTTTTGCACTAATTGTTCCGATTGTGTATCCAAAGCAGAAGTTGCCTCATCCATTAATAAAATTTCTGGGTTTTTATATAATGCTCTAGCAATAGCAATACGTTGTTTTTGACCACCTGATAACATGGCACCGTTTTCTCCGACTTGTGTATTAAATCCATTAGGCATCTTCTCTACAAACTCTGTAATTCCTAACTGACCACATAAATCGATAACCCTTTGTATATTAGGAAAAGTATCGCCCAATGCAATATTTTCAATAATATTTCCTGAAAAAAGATTCAATTGCTGAGGAATAACACCAACCATATTGCGCAAGCTGGCATAATGAATATATTGCAAATCATAATTTCCAATATAAATTTTTCCGCTCTGTATTGGATATAGACTTTGAAGCAGTGAAATCAATGTTGTTTTTCCACTTCCACTTTCTCCTACTATAGCAGTGGTCTCATTTCTTCTAAACACTGCGCTAAAATCAGTAAAAACTTCCTGACGAGAACCATATCTAAAACAAACTTGCTCAAAACGAATATCGCCTAAATTGTCTTTATCTAATTCCATTTTATTTTCAGTAGCTTCACGTTCCAAGTCCATAATCTCAAATAAACGATCCGCAGCTATCAAGGCATTTTGCATTGTTTTATTCATACCAATTAACGAAGCAACAGGTGAAGTAAAATAACCAATAAGTGCATAGAAAGAAAATAATTCACCCGGGGTAATTGCACGATCCATGACATAACCAGCGCCAATCCACATTAAAACAACAGTAAAAATAGAAGCTAAGAATTGAGTAGATGTTCCAGCGAATAAAGTATTTGCTCCAGACTTATAGACGGAAAAAAGTAATTTCACAAATCGATTTTCAGTTTTAATATTTGAAAAATCCTCTATCCCAAATTCTTTAACCGTACGTATATGCGTAATACTTTCCGTTAACTGTGTTTGTAGTTCAGCTCCATTTTCCATAATATCACGTTCTACTTTTTTATTAAACTTGTTTAATAAAAAATAAACCAACCCATAGAAAGGAATAACTAATAAAATAATCAAGGCTAACTTCCAATAGTACGTAAACATTAATACAAATGAAAAAATAACAATAAAAACATTTACGATTAATTCTATGGCTACATCATTTATAAAAGAACGAATCTTAACCGCATCATTTATACGTGAGGTAATTTCACCGATTTGCATGGTATCAAAAAAACGCTGTGGCAATCGCAACAAATGCTTATAGTAACCTAAAATTAACTTAGCATCAATTAACTGACCTGTTTTCATGACCAAGATACTCTTTTTTGAACCAATGTATGCCTGAAGTAAGATGATCCCAATCATTGTTACACTCAATAGATTCAAAAGTTTACGATTGCCTTCAACGAGTACATAATCCGTAATCTTTTGAACATAAATAGACATGGCAAGTCCTAAAATTGTGAAAACAATAGCGCCTACTAAGGCTTGTATTAAGATAATTTTATGTGGCTGAATTAAATCCCAAAATCTTTTTAATGGGCTAATTTTTTCGCTATAGGTTTTGAAATGATCCGCTGGTGCAAAAAGAATGAGTACTCCAGACCATATTTTCTTAAAATCTTCATAGGTATAATGCTCCATAGTACCTGTACCAGGATCCATTACGGTTACAGTTCCCCCTCCTTTGGAAGGGTTAGGGGAGGCTTCTACTTTATAAATCACAACATAATGATGTAACTGCTCTTTTATTATTACGTGTGCAACAGCGGGTAAAGGTATTTTATCTAATGCATCCAAATCACCTTTTACACCTTTAGCTGTAAAACCCATTTTTTCGGCAGCTTCAATCATCCCTAATACATTGGTACCTCTTTTATCAGTACTAGCTAATTGTCTGATACGGGCTATAGGAAGATTAACCTTGTAATGATTCCCGATTGATGCCAAACAAGCAGCGCCACAATCGCGAATATCATGTTGTTTTATTTTTATAGACATTTTCTTATTATTATTTTTACCATAAATGGTTCAAGGAGAGTACAACAGTAACTACTTCAACAAATCCCTGATTACTGAACATTGATTACTGAATACTAAAAAGCAATTACTGAACACTAACTAATTTTGGATTTAACCAATCGTCCATCTTATCAAATAGTAAATCAAAAAGACTTCTACGTGTTAGAGTATATCGAGCAGTAAGTGTCATCCCGTTAGTAGCACGGGTCGTATATCCTGATTTAAGTTGTAAAATGGGAGAGTTTAAAGCACAACGTACTTTAAAAAAAGCTTGATTTTCTTGTAACGTAATATTTTTATCAATATCGATTACTCTTCCTGTTAATAAGCCCCATTGGTTATAATTAAAAGCATCCATTTGAAACTTTACTTCTTGATTCTTATGTATCAAACCTATATCATTTGGGCTAACCGTACATTCTACTAACTGTTGATCGATTGGAGTAATAACGGCAATGGGTTGCGACGGGGTGAAAAAAGAACCTACTTGCACACCCGAAAATTCGGTAATTACACCTGAAACTGGTGCAGTAACATAATAGTTTTTGGATTCGGTGGCTATTTTTTGTATCGTCCCGGTTAGATTTTTAGATTGAACCGACAGTTCCCGGTGACGATTTTGCCACTGTGCCTTTTGACTTTTTTCTAAAACAGCTACAGCTTGTTGAGCTGTTTTGGCAGCATGAAGGAATTTTTCGAATTCACTTGCGGAGATAACCCCTTTATCAAACAGTTTTTTCTGACGATCATGCTCTTGCTGGGCAAAATGATATTTTTCAAGTAACTCATTCCGACGACTGGTATAACTGTACCATTCTTGCACCATAACAGCTGTACGCAACTGCTCACCTTGTCCTGCTACAGCTTGTTGCAAATCGTTCAATAAAATTTGATTATCGTTAACAGTGGCTTGGGTACTGGCTTTTTCTGTTTGTAAATTATCTTGCGCTATTTTTACTAAGGTATCCCCTTTTTTTACCAGTTTGTTATTTTTTAGTAAGCAACTTATAATCTTGCCACTCACTACTGTTTGCAAAGGTACTTTATCCTGCTGACTACGAATAATACCACGGCTCTGGCTGCTTATGTCTACATAAATAAATGGCAATGCTCCTAATACAGCTAGTACTACAGCTACCATTAGTATATATAAAGACTTACTACGTGTCGTATTTCGCGAAATAAGGGTTTCTTTGGTGTGAATAGGGTCTAGACTTAACATTATTGTGTAATTACTTAATAAAAATTTATGAAGCTGCATAATATATACACAGCTTCAAATAAAATATCTGATAAAAGCAATATTAATAATGCAATGATTTCCCGTATTTATATCCTAAATAAAAAGCAAATAAACATATATATACAAATTTTATAAGAGCATTATGATTAATCTTTAGATCTATCTTTTTCATTTTATCAGAAATTTATAAATTAATTATGAGAACGTTCTTTTGCATCCTTTCCTATTTCGTAACCAATTGCAAACAATGCCGCACATAACCCTAAAAATTCTATAAGACCTCCTTCTGTTTTAACAAGTTCTTCTCTTGATAATTCTTTTAAATTTTCCATTTTAATCATTAATTATTTTTATATCCAACATAAACACCTACTAAAAGGGAATCCATAAGAATCATTGCGCCCCATCCAGCTAAAATAAGTGGAGCAATCCCTCCCTCAACGTTTTTCAATTCCTGAGCATTCAGCTCCACAACATTTAAATTTTTCATAAATTTGTTTTTTATATTATTCGCAGTCTTAGTTGTCGTCCAAAACAAATGCTAAGGCTGCTTTTTTTATAGTCTGTTTGTTCACTTCCTTTTTGGTAACAGACTTTTAAACCCAAAAAGTGTTTTTTTGTTATTATTGCAGATTTCTAAAACATTTTTAAAGATGTTTTTTTCTAACCCGCACTGTGCATTTGACCAAAATCATTATTTTCTAAATAAGCAGCAATACTATTAAAAATTAAATGTGCTCTTGCTCCTAAATCACGAAAAAAACCACCACCTGTTATTTTATACAACTCTTCTGTTGTCAATTCTTTAATTTCCATACTTTTTTATTTATTAAATATTAATGCCATAATAACAATAGCTAAATTATATAATGAATGTAATTGTAAACTAATTGCAAAGTTCCTTTCTAATCTTACTTTTGTAAAAATGAGACCAATAATTAATTGAGGTAAAAAGAGAAATATATTTTCAATCATTGTCAACTTCTGTAATTCATCTATTCTATAATTATCTATGTGGATTAAGGTAAAAGATAATACTGACAATACAATCAAAAGTCGTTTTATTAATTCAATTTTCAGCTTTACAATTTGAAAAACTAATAAAAAAAACATGAATGAAATACTTATCAATTTCGTGAAAATAAGTTTAGAAGTTACCGTGAAAATTGCTAAAAAAAATAAACTTATCAAATAATACCTACTCTTTTTCAGAGGTAGTCGAAATGCTATTTCCTCGAGTATTGGGCTCAATATTAATGCACCTAAAATAAAAAGAAAGGGGTTGTTGAAAAATTGATTTTCAACAGCATGTTCATCTGGTTCCTTAAGATGAAATACATTTTTAAAAATTTCAATAATAATTACAGATGCTATACACAAAGAAAACTTACAGAAAAGATATTTTACACTTCTAGTTTTCTGGTCAATTCCATTCAAATTTACCATTTTTAATTACCAACTACCTCCAGATCCAGATCCATAGCTATGAACTGAATTCCATCCGCTTTTAAAATCATCGATAGCATCATAAATACCTGCTGCTTCCATTATAAAATTAAAAGCTTTTACATACTTATTTCCCCCCTCAACGTTTTTCAATTCCTGAGCATTCAGCTCCACAACATTTAAATTTTTCATAAATTTGCTTTTTTATTATTGGCAGTCTTAGTTGTCGTCCAAAACAAATGCTAAGGCTGCTTTTTTTATAGTCTGTTTGTTCACTTCCTTTTTGGTAACAGACTTTTAAATCCAAAAAGTGTTTTTGTTTTTCGTTTACTTAGGAGAAAAACCATCCAAGAGTAGTAGCTACTTACTGTTTTTATTTACTTGAAATTCTTTGAATGTGCAAAATTCAATGGCAATTTCAATAAAAATACAATACTAATTTCAGTCACTTACTTGATGCAATACTCCAAAATTAAATTGACGATATATTGAATCAATGCTATTAAAAATGCTAACATTTGTCTTTTTTTATTTATTAATTGTAAAATATACTATTTTAATCCTAAAAGCTATTACGTACAAGCTAAAGGCAATTTTCATAAACCTAAAAGGTATTCATTTGAAGCTAAAAGCTATTATTTAATACCTTTTAGGCATTATTTAGAAGGAAAAAGCTACGCTATAGGAACTCAAAGCTATTAGGAATAGGCTTTTTGCTTATTATAGTAAGTTATAAGCTCGTATTTCATCTACGTCTTTTACTAAAACGTTGGCTTAAATCTTCATAAATTGGTTTGGCAGTTGGTATTCCTTTAGTATGCGCCTCTTTTACCTGACCGTAATATAATAAAGCACTATATATAGCTTCGCTACCCGCCAACATTACCGTGTCATTAAGATCACGTGTAAGTTGTTCTGCTATATTGGCTAATGGAGACAGTTGGGTTACTACCGCTTCGTCTTTTAAAAATTCCGTTTTGTCCATATAAGTGGGAGCAAATTCAGGATTAGTTTCTAAATACGACTTTACCTTTTGAGCAGTTGCCACTGTTTTATCCCCCATCTTAAAAATTTCCATGCGCTCCGTAGGAGTAAGCCCTTGCAAAAAAGGAGCTAATAACCTTTTGCATTCTTTCAGTTTAGTTTGCACTTCGTCTAAAACACTTTGTGGTATTTCAAGACTGATTTGATTTTTTATCCCCATAGTTTATGTTTGTTTTTTGATTGCCTAGTTAGTTTAATTGTTTGAATATCTCCACCCAATCGACAAACAATCCTGAAAAAAGTTTAATAGACTTTCTTGCTTTTGTATCTTTGTTGCAGAATTGCGATGCAAAGTAATGGGAGGAGATTGGGTTGTGCAAATCAACATACTCGAAATTCAGGAATTCTAGGTCGAAATTCAGGAAAAACAAATTTACACGACAAACATATCGCTGAAAAACAAGAATTTAACCTCTTAATTAAATTATCAAATTCTTTTTTGAATTTTGGCAAAATATATAAAATGAAGCATTTATACTCAATTATTTTCCTTGTTATACTATCAAATTATAATATAACAAAGGCACAAAGTAAAGAAACCAATTTAGCCAAACTAAATTTTAATAAATTAAACGATCTTTATTATGATAATGCTAGCAATGAAAAATTGCGTTCTAAAATATTAAAGATTTATTATAATAAGGCTGTAAAAAGTGATAGTTCAATTTATGTGGCACAATATTATTATATGTTGTTATATAATAAACCTGCTTCAGTATCCATCAAATATTTTGATAGTGTAATTAAATATACTAAAGGTTCGAAAAGTAAATTTTTTCCATTTACAGGATATCGAGAAAAAGCCTTTAAATTGATACAATTAGGCAGGTATAATGAAGCTATGGAAAATTTTAATCTGGCTGTAAAAGAAGTAAAAAATAAAGACCTTGATTTATATTATAGAAGTCGTTTAGATATAGCAACTTTTATTTCAGAACATTATGGTGATGTAATGGAAGCTTTGCCTATTTATAAGGAATGTTATAATTACAGTAAAAATCAGAAATATGAGGGAAATAATTTTTCATACTTGCATACTAATGTTTTATTTTGCCTAGCTGACGCTTATAGAAGTCTTAAAAAGACTGATTCTTGTTCATATTACAATAGAATAGGTTACAAATTAGCTCTAAAGACAAATGATGAATATTATAAATACCTTTTTGTATTAAATGAAGGTTCAAATCAGATAAACAAAAAGAAATACAAAATTGCTTTAGACAGTATAAATAAATCATTGCCTAAGTTTATCGAATTTAAAGACAGTACAAATGTTATTGCTGGCTATTATTATAGAGGTAAAGCTTACGAAAAATTAGGGCTGAAAAATCTAGCAGTAAAAAACTTTCAACTGGTAGATTCTGTATATAGAAAAACTAAATCTATTTTTCCTGAATTTACAGATGGTTACACCTACCTAGTTGATTACTATAAAAAGACTGGTGATAAAGAAAACCATTTGAAATATTTAACTCAATTAACCTCTATTGATAGTCTAATCAATAAGAAAAATCATTTATTAAATAAGGTTATCATCAAGAAATATCAAATACCTAATTTAATTGAGAAAAAAGACACCACCATTCAAAGTTTAAAAAGTAACTATATTATAGCAATCATAATTACTATTTTATCTATTTGTTTCGCATTAATTCTTTTTCTGAATAATAAAAAACAAAAAAGACTGTATAAGCAGCGTTTTCAAGAATTATTAAAGGAATTAGATAAAAAAGCAATTATGGCTGAACCAGTTGCTCAGAATAAAAAAATTATAATTGAAGAAAATGAAAAAGAAATTGGTATAAATGAAGAAAAGCTAAACGATATTTTAGAAAAACTGACTGCCTTCGAAAACGAGAAAGGGTTTTTAAGAATTAATTTGACCATTCAGAATGTAGCAGATGAATTTCAAACAAATACAAAATATGTTTCGAAAATCATTAATGAGTACAAACAAAAAACATTTATACAATATATAAATGATTTGAGAATAGACTATGCTTTAACAATTTTACAAAAAGATACCAAAATAAGAAGATATACTATACTAGCTCTTGCTAATGAATTTGGCTTTAACACGGCAGAATCTTTTTCCAATGCTTTTTCTAAAAAAACTGGAATAAAACCAAGCTATTTTATCAAAGAATTTAATAGCTCTCAAACATCAGTAAATTAATGAAATAAAAATGAGTTAAACTCGGAATTCAGGAATTTCGAGTTTAACTCATTTAATTTAAAATTAACAATAGATATTTTTGCACGAAATATTATTTAAGATTCTATGAAAAAAAAATCAAATTCAATTTCAAAACTTATGTTAAACAAAGTTACTGTTGTGGAATTAAACAGTAAATCATTATTAGAAATAAATGGAGGTGATCGTGATAATACAGGTCAAACAAGTGGTAATGACGGTCAATCTACGAGAGCATGTAAAACTATTTACGAGATACCATTTAATTAATGATCCAAATTTAAAAGTTATTTTTCAAGCTATTTAATTTGAAAAATAACTTTTATAAATTATGAAATAATGAAAAAAATATATTTGGCGTTTTTATTTAATATCAGTTTAGTATTTTCACAAAATTGTACTATTCAAAAAAATTCAATACAAGAACAATACTTCAACATTAAAATAACAGATGAATACAGAAGTTTAGAAAAATTGGATGATAGTACTACAAATTGGTTAAAATGTCAAAACGAAAATTCTAAAAACGTTTTATCGCAAATAAAATCAAAAGATAGTCTTTCTAAGACTTTTTATGAACGAGTAAAAGCAAGAAAAGATCAAACTTTTTATTTAACTTTTAAGAATAATGATCATTACTTTTTTTGTAAAAAACGAGTAGGTGAAAATTATGCAAAGTTGTTTTTAAAAAATCAACAAAAGGAAGAAATACTTATTTATGACCCTAAGAATTACAAACCAGAATTAGGCAAACAATTTGTAATCAGTTTTTATCAGCCTAACAATAAAGGTGATAAAATAGCCATTGCCTTGACAGAAGGAGGCAAGGAGGTGTCAGATATGATTATATACGATTTAGCTACTCACACTTTGTTGTCCGATGTCATAGAAAATAGTTGGCCATCAGAAATGGGGGGTATAAGCTGGTTGCCTGATGATAGCGGTTTTATTTATACAAAAATGGCAAGTAACAATAACAATGACCCTGATTTTTTATTAAATTCTAAATCTTGTTTACATTTACTAAATTCACAAGGAAAAGACAAAGTTATTTTTTCTAGAATTTCAAATCCCGAAATTAACATTCAAAAGGAAGATTTCCCTATTGTTCAAATTAAAGAAGATTATTTGATAGGTTTCCTAGGTGGTCCTACAGAATACAAAGATTGTTATTATACATCATTAGAAAAATTAAATGAGAAAAAATTAGACTGGAAACCTTTGTTTAAAAAAGAAGAAAAAGTGACACCTAATTATTTTGTCAAAGGGATGAATATTTTTTTCATGGTTAATAACAAAGAAATATTGATTCAATCATTAAATGATAATGAAAATTCAAAGAAAAAACTTGTTGTAACTACGAAAAAAGAGGAATATCTAAACAGTATTCTTCCCACAAAAGAAGGGTTTTACTATTCGACGCTAAAAAATGGCATAGAAGCAAAATTATATTTTTACAATGGTAAAAAAAGTAAGGAAATAATTTTGCCTTTCAAAGCTGGTGATATTTCATTAGAGAATATAGATGCGACTAAATCTGAATTATGGGTTTATTGTTCTGGATGGACTCAAAGAACAAAGATTTTTAAATATGATTTAAAAACTAATACGTTCACAGAAGAAAAAATCAATGAGGAGAACACCAAATATAATGACTTAGTGGTAGAAGAGATTGAAATAAAGACGCATGATGGTTTGTTAATGCCTATTTCAATAATAAGACAGAAAAATATCAAGAAAGACAAGAAAACAAGAACCATTATTGATTCTTATGGTGCTTATGGTTCAATAGGAGCACCCACTTATTCTGAAAACATGCTTGAATGGGTGTATAATGGTGGGATGTATGTTTATGCTCATGTGCGAGGCGGTGGCGAAAAAGGAGATGATTGGCACAAGGGAGGTTATAAACAAACAAAACCTAATAGCTGGAAGGACTTGATTAGTTGTGCTGAATATTTAATAGAAAAAAAATACACTTCTCCAAAGCATTTAGGCGTTTTAGGAGTTAGCGCTGGTGGTATAACTGTAGGAAGAGGAATTACAGAACGCCCTGATTTATTTAAAGCTGCTGTTATAAAAGTTGGAATATTAAACCCTTTACGTTTAGAGACTACTCCCAACGGAGCTAATAATGTAAAAGAATTTGGAACCACGAAAATTGAAGAAGAATTTAAAGCATTATATGAAATGGATCCTTATTTACATTTGCAACCAAATACAAATTATCCTGCTACTTTACTCACAGCAGGTATGAATGACGCAAGAGTTCTATACTGGCAACCTGCTAAATTTGTAGCAAAAATGCAAGTTTGTCAAAAAAATAATAATCCTGTATTGTTTAGAGTTAATATGGATGGTGGTCATGGAAGTGGTGTTACAGTAAATAAATCACTGGAAGAAAATATTGATGTTTACACTTTCTTTTACTGGCAACTAGGACACCCTGATTTTCAGGTTAAAAAGTAAAATTCTATAAACACAACCACCCTAAAAAGAGGCTGTCAAAAAGACAACCTCTTTTTAGTAGCAACATTTCAGAGACAAGTATCAACTATTTTAGCCTAATGAAAAACTACAGTTTCATAAACACCGTAACTGTTCGTAATCCTATACAAGACAAACAGCTTGATTTGAGTTGGGAAAAAATAGTAGCCCTTTTTTCAGAAAAAGCTCATAGAGAAGCGCTGTTTTTAGGATCGCCAGCGGTTTATGATACTTTAGTAGCTTGGGAAAAAGGAGCAAATACTTTAGAAACTATTGCTATAGAAAAATTAAAAATTACCCTCTATAAGTATGCCTCTAGATTAGCGAATCGAGCTACCCCATTCGGGATGTTTGCCACAGTGGCAGCTGCAACTATCAGCGCAAACAGCGCTTTAGCCGTCCAAAATAGTACATTAGGAAGGCATACAAAACTAGATATGTTTTTTTTAGGCAGTTTGTTGCCTATCATTACAAAAAACGAGGATATCCGAAGTGTCTTACAATACTACCCTAACAACTCTCTGTATGAAGTGGTAGATAAATACAGGTATGTAGAGTATTATTTTAAAGACAATGTACGGTTTCATAAAATTTCTGAAGTAGAAAAAACGGAGTACCTAGAAGCAGTTTTGACTATTTCTAGAAATGGGACTTCCATAAAGGCGTTAATCGAATTGCTTGTAGATGAAGAGGTGACAGTAGAAGAGGCAAAAGAATTTATTGATACGCTAATTGAAAATCAGTTTATTGTAAGTGAACTAGAATTTACCGTAACTGGGAAAGACTATCTCGAAAAACTAATTGACACCTTCCGCGAAGAGCGTTTTGCTTTTTATGAAGCAACAGTTATCAGCAAGCTAATTACTACCCTCAAAGAAAAAATAACAGCACTGGATACAAACGGCACAAATACTAGTGATGTCTATCTCGAAATTTACAACCTCCTTCGTAATCAAATAGGTAACGAAGTAGATATTGCTAAACTTTTCCAAGTAGATAGTTACAGAAAAATGACTGGTAGTATAAGCTTTAAAACACTAAAAAGTCTAAGAAGTGCTATTACTGCCTTAAATAAATTACAGTCTAGTCCAGAAAATGGCACTTTAAAAGAATTCAAAAAACGATTTTTAGAGCGGTATGAAGAATACGAACAACCACTGGCTGCAGTTTTAGATCCAGATATTGGTCTTGGATATGCAAAACAAACGGGTGCCAAAACACCTTTATTAGACAACCTAGCCGTTATCCCTCATAAACAAGAAGAAAAGCAACTCCTTTTTGACAACAAAAAAACATTTCTGTTAAAAAAATTATGGGTTGCATTGCAAAACAATGCTACAGTTATTGAAATTACAGATGAAGAACTGAAGGATTTTCAAGAAAATGAATTGCTATATCCAGATACCTTTTCGGTTTTTACCAACATCTTTACCGAAGCGGGCAACGAAAAAATCAATTTAAAATCGGTTTCAGGTACGTCTGCTAATGCGTTAATAGGACGATTTACCCATCTGGATGCTAACATTTTAGCCTTAGCCAACGAAATTTCGAGTCTAGAATCGCAATTAAATCCCGATAAAATCATTGCCGAAATTGTGCATTTACCTCAGGCGCGTACAGGAAATATTTTGTACCGAAATTTCCAACGCGACTATGAAATTCCGTACTTAGGAAATGCTTCGGTCCATCAAGAACATCAAATACAAATAGACGATTTGTATGTTTCGGTCAGAAATAACAAAGTGGTGCTTCGATCAAAACGGCTGAATAAAGAAATTATTCCGCGTTTGAGTAATGCGCACAATTATAGTGCTAATGCGTTGCCTATCTATCATTTTTTATGCGATATTCAAAACCAAGATACTTTTGGACTGAAATTTAGTTGGGGACCTTTACAAGCAGAATTTGATTTCTTACCTCGAGTACAGTACAAAGATGTACTTTTTGCACGTGCTACCCGGAATATTAAAAAACAAGATATAGAGACGATTCTCACTACCGAAGAATCAAAAATCGTAGAAGTCGTAAGAGCCTATCAAAAGAAAAGAAATATTCCTAATCTAATTTATAGTACACAAGGAGATAATGAAGTATTAATAAACTTCAACAACGCGTTAAGCTGCAAGGTTTTTTATAGTATGCTAAAAGGGAAAAACTTTTTGCAACTTAAGGAGTTCCTTTTTGAAGAAGATTGCATTACGGAGAAGTATTGCAACGAAATTATTTTAAGTGCTCATCGCAATGTTCCTACTACAATAGCTACAAGTATTGCTGATTTTACGTCAGAAGAAATTCCAGATGTAAAAGAGTCTTTCTCTATAGGTGACGACTGGTTGTATTACAAGTTTTATTGTGGCGAAAGAGCTGGAGAAGAAGTACTTACTAGAATAATCAATCCGCTGGTAAGTGAATTATACCATAAAAATCTTATTACAAAATGGTTTTTTATTAGATACAACGACACATTAGGTCATCATATCCGATTCAGAATTTTACTCAACGATTTGAATAACTTTACAGACTGTATCCAATTAGTCAAAAAACATACAACCGAATTTGAAAACTCGAAGGTAATCTGGAAAGTACAAACAGATAGCTATTTGCGAGAATTACAGCGTTATGGCCATTATGCTATTGAGGCGACAGAATCCTTATTTCATTATGATAGTTTTTGTACGTTACAATTTACAGCTATGATAGAAGGAGATTCGGGTGAAAAAATAAGGTGGTTGTTTGCTATGCTTTCTATCGATCATTTGATGAATGATTTCAGCATTTCGCTCGAAGACTGTGTAAAATTATTCAATGTAGCTAAAACCTCATTTGGAAAAGAATTCAACAGATCAGGTAAACTAAACAAAGACATCAATACATTATTTGCCGATAATGAACTCGAAATAGAACGCTTCTTGGATAAGAATAACATTGAAGAAATGTACGAACCTTTATTGCAAATTTTAGCAGTACGATCACAAAACAATATTCCAGTGATTGAAGTACTTCAAAAGTTTGATGCTCAAAACAAATTACCACGTCCGTTACACGAAGTTTTATTGAGTTATGTGCACATGATCTGCAATCGTATTTTTCTTTCTCAACATAGAAGACATGAAATGGTGGTTTATGATTTTATGTATAAATATTATAAAAAAAGAAGCTATTTAACCCCTATTACGTGTTAGAAATTTATTAGAAAAAAAAAGGATTTTGAAACTAAAAAAGATATTTTTTGTCCTCAAATTAAGTTCTTTTAAAAGTTTGCAATCTGGTCATTTGTAGAACAGGAAAATCACATACTCTAAATAATCTGACTTCTCCCTTGGGTCGAAGTGACAAAAGAGGTGTTACATTATGGCTTTTGCTCCCATATCTGCACAATTTTTTTTTCGTGCCTTTATATTTTATTTGTCTTTTCATCTTCACAACCAAGTCTAATACAGAATTTGGCTTTAAATCAATAAAGTATATTAAATAGCTAAATAATATTACTATCATCTTACCATTTATTTTTTCAACCACATCTAAATTACTTCAAAATATTTTCCGGGTAAAGGTCGTACTACTCCCTTTAGTTCCATATTAAGTAATAAAGAGGATAATCTAAAGACTGTTAATTGAGAATTTGCCGCAATATTGTCTAAATGTTCTTTTTCTTTTCCTTTTAAATAATCAAAAACAGATTGTTCTTCATCTGTTAGGGAAACAAAAAGTTGTTTTTGGATTGATCTTATTGATTTTTTTAAATCCCAATTTAAATGATAAACTAAATCTGTGGCATTGGTTATTAGTTGTGCGTTATTTGTCTTAATTAAATTATTACATCCTTTACTATACTTATCCGTTATTCTTCCGGGAACAGCAAAAACATCTCGATGATAATTATTAGCCATTTGAGCTGTTAATAAAGATCCTCCTTTTTCCGCACTTTCAATAACCAAAGTAGCCTCTGAAATACCTGCTACTATTCGATTGCGTTTTACAAAGTTTTCTTTATCAGGATTAGTTGTACTCCAAAACTCAGTTATAAAACCTCCATTTTCCTCCATTTTTTGCATATATTTTTTATGACATTTAGGATAAATTTGGTTTAAACCATGTGCTAAAACACCTATTGTTTGTAACCCGTATTCTATAGCATATTGATGTGCTACTATATCTACCCCATAAGCAAATCCGCTTACAATAATGGGATTTAGTGGAACTAGATCTTGAATAAAGTTTTTACAAAAATCAATCCCTTGAGGTGTTACTTGGCGTGTACCAACTATACTGATAATTTTTGGATTATCTAATCGTATATTTCCTGTAGTAAATAACAAAACAGGAGCATCATAACATTCTTTTAGTCTTGTTGGATATAAAGAATCCTGAAAATACCACACATTAATAGATTCTTTTAATAGAAATTTTTGCTCTTTTTCGGCTTTAATAAAAGAGCTTGACTTTTTTAAATTTTGTATTAATGTAGTTCCAATTCCTTCTATTTTGGCTAAATGGGTTGGTTTCGCTTTAAAGACTTCTTCTGCAGATCCACAATTTAATATCAATCTTTTAGCTATTATATCTCCTACTCCTTCTGTATTTAAAAGGGCTAAGGCATAAAATAAATCAGTATGTAACATGGCGTATAAATAATAATACTACAAGTTACACATTTTTTAAATTGTTGATAACATTTGTTAATAAAATTTTTATTTCGGCTTGTAATTTTTAATTTTGTTCCCAATAAAATGAAGGTAGTTTACGTTTATTTAATTCAAACAACTTGGTTTTTAAAAAAGAACCCTAGTTTTCACTCGAATTACCTCTAATAATATCATTTAAAATAGATGAATATCGAACAATATATATCCGAATTACTCTATCGTTATCAATGTGTAATTGTACCCAATTTGGGTGCTTTTCTAACTGAAACTATAACGACTACGGTACAAGAAAACACCACTACTTTTTTTCCTCCTAAAAAAATCGTTTCGTTTAATAGTTATATAAAAAATAATGATGGTTTACTAGCTAATCACATAGCCTTACAAGAAGGAATAAGTTATGTGGTAGCTGTAGCAAAATTGGATTCTTTAGTAAAAGAATGGGAGCAAAAATTGCAGAGACGTGAATTTATTGTTTTAAAAAATATTGGTATCTTAAAGTACAATATTGAAAATCATATTGTATTTGAAGCTTTTGAGCACACTAATTATTTAACCTCATCGTTTGGATTTACTTCATTGGTATCCCCTACTATTAAGCGGGAGGTACTAAAAACAATAGTTCCTCAGGAAACTATTACAATACTGGAGGAGGAAGAGAAAACGGAAACTACATTGACGTTGGTTCCTCAAAGGAAAAATCCTTTTAAAAATTTTCTAAAATATACAGCAGTCCTAACCGTAAGTATAGGAGCTGGAACTTTTGGATATTTAGGTTATCTAGAACAACAAGAACAATCTAAGTCGTTAATGGTACAAAAGGAAGTTCAAAAAGAAGTAGAAACTAAATTACAAGAAGCTACTTTTTTTATAGAAAATCCTGTTCCTCTTCATGCTGAAGAAAAAACATTAGCATTTCATTTAGTAGCTGGTTCTTTTAGAAGTTTATCAAATGCTGAGCGTACGGTGAATGAATTAAAAACTAAAGGGTTTTCTGAAGCTAAGATTATGCCACAAAATGAACAAGGTTTATTTCCTGTTTTTTATGGCAGTTATGCTACTTATACGGATGCACAACATCAACTAACTACAATTCAGGAAAAAGACAATCCCGAAGCTTGGTTATTAATAAAAAATTTATAATGCACAAAAAGGGATCTAAAAAGTTGCCATTTTATCATTTTCGACGAAATAGAGATTCGAACAAAGTGAATAGGTGGAGCAAATCACATAATTGTGACAATGTTACTTCTCTTGTCGTAGAAATAACAAACGAAATGTCTAGTTACTACTTTTTAGACACTCTCTTTTAATTTTTACACAACAAAAACATTGTATCTTTGCAAAAATTTTAAATTATGCAACCTAAATCCCCTTCAGAATCTCTAACTGTTATTACTGACTTAGTATTACCAGGTGAAACTAATCCATTAAATAATTTATTTGGTGGCGAACTTTTAGCAAGAATGGATCGTGCTGCAAGTATAGCTGCTAGAAGACATTCAAGAAGAATTACAGTGACTGCCTCTGTAAATCATGTTGCTTTTAATCGTTCAATTCCTCTGGGAAGTGTGGTAACTATTGAAGCCAAAGTTTCTAGAGCTTTTAACTCTTCTATGGAGATATTTTTGGATGTATGGATCGAAGATCGTGAATCAGGTAATCGAACGAAAGCGAACGAAGCTATTTATACATTTGTAGCGGTAGACGAAACAGGGAGACCTGTTGAAGTGCCTCAGATAATTCCTCAAACAGAAGAAGAAAAATTGCGATATGATGCTGCTTTAAGAAGAAAACAATTAAGTCTTGTATTAGCTGGAAAAATGAAACCAGATGAAGCTACAGAATTAAAAGCTTTATTTATTCAATAATAAATGCCCCAAAAAGTTACATTCTTTTTGGGGCATTTATCAAAATTTTTATTTTAATAAATATTCTTCCATATATCTTATTACTGCTAAACGCTGAAAGTCAACATTTGATTTTTTACGAAATCCATGTCCTTCATCCTTTGCTTCTAAATACCAAACGACATTACCTTGACTTTTTAACTTATCTCGCATTTGGGTAGCTTCGGTTACAGGTACACGTGGATCATTCGTACCTTGAATGATAAACATTGGTTTCTTAATTTTATTTGTATTATTTAAAGGTGCTATTTTATCTAAGAAATCATACATTTTAGGATCTCGTTCATCACCATATTCTACACGACGTAAGTCACGACGATAATCTTCTGTATTTTTTAAAAATGTATTAAAATTAGAGATTCCTACTACATCTACACTGCAACGAATTTTATCAGCATAGTGAAAAGCTGTCGCTAAAGTCATATATCCTCCATAACTTCCTCCCATAATCATAATACGATCTTTATCTAATTCTGGTTGTTGTGCTATCCAATCTAATAAAGCTCCAATATCCTGTACAGAGTCTTCTCTTAAAAAACCATTGTCTTTAGCTAAATAAGTTTTTCCAAATCCTGATGAACCTCTAACATTAGGATAAATTAGTACTATACCCATTTCATTTGTATAATAATTACTTGCTCCTAAAAACGATGCTAAAGATTGCCCTTCGGGTCCTCCATGAATATTAATCATTACGGGTCTTTTTCCAGTAAATTTTTTTGAAGCAGGGTAATAAAAGCCCGAAATTTTCATTCCATCAAAACTTTTCCATTCAATCAATTTAGGAATTGCCATATCTGCTTTTTGCATTTCACCTAACTCACTCTCTGTCCAACGTATTATTTTATTAGTTTTTAAATTTAGTTTATACACATCAGAAGAAGAGTCTGCTGTAGATTGTGAAAAGAAAATACTCTGACCATCTTTAGTAAATCGGACACTTCCTGTTAATCCTATTGGAAGATTAGGGATAATCTTAATTTGCTTAGTTGCCGTATCCATTAAATACAACTTATGTACCCCTCCTTCATTGGTCATAAAAACTAATTTTGTTTTATCTTCATTCAAATCATAACTTTCTACATCCCAAGGAATAGAAGACGTAAAATATGTAATTTTTTTATTTTCAAGATTAAATGTTGCTAAACGACGAAATTCATTATCACGATCTGTTGTAAACCAAATTTCGTTAGTAATTTTTGAAAAATTTGCATTTGTTTGTACCACTCCCTTATCTTCTCTATTCGTAACTTGTGTCAGTTTACCTGTTGATATATCTAACATCCAAATATGTGATTCATTAGCTGAAATACCTTCTATTACTAATAGCTTTTTTCCGTCTTCTGAAATATCTGCAATATTCCACCCTCCTCCTTTTACTTCCAAAATTAATTTGGTTGATGAAGGATCATTAGGATTCATATAATAAATATCACGATCGCCTCCATTGCGTTTTGTTGAAGAAAAATAAAATCCAACTCCTTCTTTTTCCCATATTATATTTCCATTTTGAGAACGTCCTCCATCTGTCAACAAATTTGATTGTCCTGTCTTTAGGTCTAACTTATATAATTGTCCAAACTCATTTCCTCCTGTATCACGACTATAAACCAAATACTCTCCTTTGGTTGGCTCATAAGATGCTGCAACAATAGGTTCTTCAAAAAAAGTAATTTGTTTACGAGCGCCTAAAGGTTGTATTACTTTATGTAATTGATTTGTTGAACCAAATCGAGTAGATATAATTACTTCTTCTTTTATAGGATGTATTGCTGATAAACTGGCTCCTCGTGTTTCTGTATATTTTTTAACCTTTTGAACTAATTCTTTGGATATGGGGGCAATGTTTTCTGTAATTAAATTTTCATTCGGTACAACTACATTTTTTTTGTCTTGTGCTATTGTATGAATCGCTAGGGAAAGCACGAACAACTGTAATGATGTTTTCTTCATATTTAAATATTGATTGATTTTTAAGTTAGGGAATATATATTATGTTGTATTATGATCCTTTTTTAATACCTCTATTAATAAGATAAATTCCAAGAATAACAACAACAACACCTATTAATAAAGTAATAGTAAAGGGTTCATTAAAAATAATTGCTCCTAAAATTACAGCAACAATAGGATTTACATAAGCATAAATACTACTTACTTCTGTAGGTAAGTGTTGCAATATATATATTAAAGCTATAAAAGTAGTAATAGAACCAAACACAACTAAATAAGCAATAGACCACCACGCTTGGGATGGAATTTGAAATAGGCTTATGGACGTTCCTGTAGCACCTGTATATGCAAAAAGTAAGATACTAGAAATAAGCATTTGGAGTCCTATACTGAAATAAGGATTAAAATTTTTTGCTTTCTTTTTAGTATACATACTACCTATAGCCCAAGTAATTGTAGCTAAAACGGAAAGAAAAATACCCAATTGAAAATCAGGTTTAATAAAATCCGTTAAATAATCAAAAAACACGATACATACACCACTAAAACTCACTAATAAGCCAACTACAGCTAATTTTGATAATCTTTCTCCATTAAAAAAACTAATAATTACGATCCATAATGGAAAAATAGCACCTATTACAGCTCCTAATCCACTGGAAATATATTTTACCCCCCAAGTACTCAGTCCGTTGCTCAGTACAAAGTTTAAAATACTCAAAATAAAAATAGTTCTCCATTGCTTGGCTTTAGGCCATGGAACTTTTTTAAACCAAAAATAACTTATATAAAAAAAGGCCGCTATAAACTGTCGGATAGCAGCTAATTGTAAAGCAGGCATTACTTTTACTCCTTGTTTTGAAGCCAACCAAGTTGTTCCAAAAAAAAAGCAAACCCATATAAGAGCTAAAATAGGTAATCCTAGGGATTGTATTTTTTGAATTAGTTTCATTAATAGAGATCTAAATTAAATTTGTATGATAATTCATTTATTAAAAAGATTGAATTTATTATTTTCCCTTGTGCTTTTGAGTTGACAAACTTGGGTATTTCTAATTTTTTTCTATTGCTTTTTTTGTATAATATTCTCTTCGTGTAGGATGAAATGGAGCGACAGCATTTAACGTCATTCCCCATATTTTATCTGAATTATTACGATTTACTATTTTTTCAATAATGGATAGAGCTTCTTTTTGATGGATTAAGTTAACTGGAGCTTCTGGATTTTCTAAGTTTTCTTTCCCTGCTAAATATTTTATAGGGTGCCTATCGCATCCTATCAAACCTCCAAAACGTATAACAGTTGTTTTAAAATTTTGATTTTTTTGTAATATTTGTTCTACTTCTAGTAATTGTTTACCTCCTTCTGTAGAAGGAATAGCAACATTATTTTCAGTTATGGTAACCAATTCAGACGTATCTCCATATACAGAAGTAGAACTTACAAAAAGGACTTTTGATATACCCGCCGCTTCTATATGAGGTATAAGGTGTTTTATTTTAATAACGAAATTTTCATGGTTGACCTTTCGCAAATTAAGAGGTATAGTAATAATTAAAATATCTGATTCTTCTAAAAATTCTGAAATAGTTCCTGTAATTTTATCTTCGGATAGTTGAATTAAGTAGGGTTTAACATTTAATTTATCTAAAATCTCTAATTTATCTAAAGATGTTGTGGATCCTTTTATTGAGAATCCTTTAAGGTTTAAACTTTCTGCTAAGGGTAATCCCAACCAACCACAACCTAAAATAGAAATTGTTTTATTTGTATTAATCATTTTTCAAGATTCTTTTTAACTAAAATGTAAAAATCATTTTCGATCGCTCTATATCCTTGATCATATAAGAAATAATAAATGTTACCCGTTTTAGTGGTATATATTGAAGTGAAATACTCAAAATCAAATCCTTTACTTATTAACTTCGTGCGGTTTATTTTAGTCTTACCGTCTGAATTAAGTTCAGTTAATACACGATAATTTTTACGAAGTTTATTGTTAATATTACGCATTAGATTGGTACAATCTTTATTCATGCGATTGTTATAAGCATTACGACATGCGTCAGTACAAAACTTTTTATCTTCTCGACCCATAAAGTTTTCATGGCATTCCAAACATTGTTTCATATCTATTGCTATTTTGTGATTATCTATTCAATCCAACTCTAATATTTTTTTAATTTGCTATTTCTTCAAACTTAAGGATATTAAATATATTCTTTTGCATCTGAAAAGCTTTTGGATAACTTCTTATACACAATTTACATCATAACTCACATATTACCTTCAAAAAAGATAAAAGAATTACATCTTTAAATTAATAAGCACAAAATATTTTTGTAATCTAAATAAAAAAACAAACAAATCACTATTATTCAAATAGTTATTGCTTTAAAATTAAAAATATAAAGATACTAAAAAATTATTTGTAAACGACAACAAATAATTACAACCGATAATAAATGATGAGAGACCGAATCATTATAAAAAAATGCTACAAATTTGCAATGTTGAATAAACGAAAGAATAAATGATTTTTAGATTAATACTAACATTAAATTTTAAACGCCATGAATGCATTAAGAAACAAAGTACAATTAATTGGTCATGTAGGACAAGAACCCGAAATTAAAATCCTTGAGGGAGGAAGAAAATTAGCTAAACTAACATTGGCAACAAACGAGGTATATTATAACGAAAATAAAGAAAAGGTAACGGATACACAGTGGCATCATATTACAGCTTGGGGGAAAACTGCTGAAATTATTGAAAATTTTGTCAATAAAGGCAAAGAAATAATGGTAGAAGGTAAACTAACTTATAAAAATTGGGAAGATAAAAATGGAGAAAAACGCAACTCAACAGAAATAGTTATAAATGAATTATTACTAATGAATAAATAAAAACTAGAGAGATTATAATTTAAATTGATATAGACACTATCCCACAAATTGTACTCATTTAAATTATAATCTCTAAATCTATTCCTAATATTTATCCGTTTTCTTAAGATCATTAGAATTACTGAAATACAAAATTAAAAGATGTTTTTAATTGGTTAATACTAGGCTAATTGCGGGTTCAAAAACTCGATTTTTTGTGGTAAAATCTGTTGTCTTTTTAAATTCTTTATACCAATTACCTCCATAGTATGTATAAATAAAATCTTTTTCTACAAAATTATAAAAAAGTAAAGGATAGTAAACCGTTTGTGTTTTTAGTGTACCATCAATGGCCATACTATTTTTAATCCATTTATTTTTTTCTATCAATAAACGTTCTACTGCTACAAATAGTCCTTCTTTTGGAAAAACAAGATTATAATCCGATAAATCAAAATAGGATTTTCGACTTCCTTTTTGACCTGAACAATCAAATCTTTTGTTAATAGCTCTTCACCCGGTAATTCACTAGAAGTTACCTTATAAAAATGTATTTTAACAGTAGCTGTTTCGATATTACTTTCTGTAAATAATCCAATTTTTTTTAAATACCTGTTTTTCTTAATTTTCGATTCATAAGGAAAATAAACAGCTTCTATTTTTGGTCCATTTTCAAATGCCTGAGCAATTCCTTTATTGAATGATAACTCAAATGTCTTTGTTTCCTTTTTATTCATAACAACCACTTCATTTAGTTCATAAGTAGTTGAAACAAGTTGTACTGTTTGAATAGCTGAAGATGATATTATTTTTTTTTCATAACCTAATGCTGAAAATACAATCATTTTTTCTTGTTTTATAGGCAAATAAAAACTCCCATCTTCATCTGATGTAGTACCTATAGTTTCATTTTGCACTCCAATATTTACATAAGGAATCGGTTGATTATCAAGATTAACCACCTTTCCTTTTACTTGAGCAGTAGCCATTGTTGTTGTTACTAAAAGGAATATTAATATTTTTTTCATAATTTAATTTAAAAGACTTTTTAAAATGATAAAAGTACAATTATCTTATGAATACTATTTCATATCACTTCCGTTTAAAAGGCTAAAAAACCAATATATCTTAAACTCAAATTCCATATTAGAAATCTAGTTTATTTCTTTTCTAATTTAACTTGGATTCTGCGTTAGAATTCAGTACAAATAAAAAATACTTTGAATTTAAAAAAACACTCATCTTTTGTCTTTAATTAGGTTGTCCTAAAAGGTCGGAATCTTTTCAATCATTCAAAGGAAAACTCGAAGTGAATAGATGAAGTCAAATCATATTACATAGTACTGATAGTACAACTTTTTCTTTGATTGAATTAAAAAATAATACATTAAGTTATTACTTTTTAATCTCAAAATGTGTAAGAAAAAATTTCTGTGTATTTTTATTTTCTTTCCTTCTTTATCTTCATTACAAAATTTATCGAAAAATCTGATTTTAAAAAATGGCCAGTGTTTTCACGTGGAACTAACGCTCTATTAGAATAAACAGAAATAATTTATTTAAGTTATAATTATTTACTTTTTATTTCATTCTAAACTTGTAACATATCAGACAGTTATAGTCTAAATCAGGCATATAATCCATTATTTTTAAGAATATTTTATTAACATTTTGTTTTATTTTTTAAAACACACATTTGTTTATTCAACTTATTTTTTTATTTTTGTAAGAAATTACATCTTACGTTATGATTTTTTTAACAGATATTACAGTTGTAAATTGCTTTCAAATTTTTGTATCTTTGTGACATGTCACAGCTTAAAACCCTTTTAATCAGTTTTTTTATTTGTTGTGAATTGCTTTCAAATCTTGATATTTTCATAATGAGTTAGTCTCTATTAAAAGAAAATTGACAATCAGATGCTTTAATATTTATTCTAAATAAATTAAAAGTTGTAAGAGTTATTGGTTGATGAAGTTTTTTATCTTATTATTAATAAAAAACTTCTATAACTCGTTTTTTTGGTAATAAAAATGCTTGTTTTAACTTATTTTTGCACTCTTTCTCCTTTCTTAAAACCGATCATCTGTTAATCTTTGTAATGAAGCAGAAAAGTAGAATGTACAGGATTTTTATGTCTATTTGGTTTTACTAGATTGAAGAGACAAACAGTAGTACTTTTTAAAAATTTAATAGTAAATAAAAACGAAATTAATAGACCGATTCACGAGTAAATACTTAAGTCTTTTCTACACTTTAATAAGAATAATTTCCAAACTAATTTTTGAAATATTGAAGGTGAAACTATAATTTATTTTTTTAGATTTTTACTTCTTGAAATGGCATCCTTCAATATATTTAACCCAGATTTCAAGAAAGTATTATTCTTTGACAAATGAGAGCTAACTTGCACTTGCGAGCAAAGCCTATGTAAAAAATGATGAATTTATCCCCTCCAAATTTTGGCTGAAATGTAAAAAGGCTTCCAAATGGAAGCCCTTTGAGACAATCAATGATCAAACATCATGTTATCTCGTATAGAATAATTTTAGCTAAGATATTACATTTCCTCGCATTTTAATAAAAAGAAAATTTATGAAAAGTTTCGAAAAAATGCGAATTGTAAATCCCAATGTGGCAGCAATTAATGTCGGATCACGTTCTCATTTTGTAGCCATAGGACAAGATAAAATCAAATTAGAGATTTTAATTTTTATCAATTACTTAAAATAAGTTAGATAGAATTACGCGTTAAACTCAAAGTGAATTAGATTACGGTTTCTGCCCCTTAGATCTACAAGAAAAAATTCCGTATATTTTTTTCTTCCCTTTTCATCTTCATCACGAAATCTAATACGGGATCTGGGTTTAAAAAATATAAAACCCGTTTTTAAGAGTAAACTCTTAAAACGGGATTAAAATTAAAAATAAGGAGGTCTTGAATCTTAATTTTATTGATACATTTTACCAAAGAAAAATATAAAGATTCTTTTATTCAAAATCCTTTTTATCTATCATTAAATAATATATATTATTTAGTTACTCTTGTAATCGTTCCTAATCTATCTAATTTGAGCTTCCAACATGTAGATTTAATTTGAGTTCCTTCAATAGCGTTTTCCATTTTATTAGAGCTAGTAAACTCCATTTTATTTACAATAGATGATGCTATTTCCGCTTTAATAAAAAAACATTGTTTTCCGGAGGAACTCACCATTTTATAAATTCTACTTGTTTGTTCTTTTGTCAAATTTTTGAAATCTACAATATCTGGATTTTCTATTTCATCTGGTGTAGGTACAAATACTAAATCTTGAGGAGATAATGCAAAAACTAAATGATTCCCTTCTTGATTTCTTTGAGGAACAGCAGGTAGTCCTTGCTTTAGCATTTCTAAAACGTCATTAAAAGGGATTGTTTCAAAATAACGATCATTTTCTTCATTTTTATAAATAGCAAAAAATAAATTAGTTCCTTTTTCAGCTTCTACGTATTTATTTTTTTTATTTCCTTTAATTCCTAGAGGGAATTTTACTCCTTCTTCATAAATACGTACTTTATAAATAGGTTTATGATCAAAACCATCATTATATTGTGCTATATTAGTATTCAATTCTTCTATTCCTTCAGGTGAAAAGGCTAATTCTGAACTTCCTTTGTATTCTAAATACTTTTTAAGTATTTTTTGAATTCCTGTATCTGTTATTTTTTCAATGGATTTAAAATCTATACTAGAATCTAGGAATTTACGAGTTGCTGTTAAAATTTTACCTTTTGTTGGTGTTTTGTAAGACAAATATACTTTTCCTGAAACCGTTTCTTTATGTAATGGTTTACGAATGGCCCAATTATCTCCTTTTGTTTGCCTTACTTTTACTTTTTTTCCGTTTTCATTATATTTTTCGTAATAGTTTACCGTTTTGTTTATAATTCTCAAATTTTGTTTAAAAGATGGGATCATAAACTCTAGAATATCTTTAGTTTCTTGGCTAAAATCCGTCCAAGGTTTTGTAAAGACCCAATTGTATTTTGTTTGATCTTGTTTATTATATTTTTTTCGCATAATTGTGCTCTTAAATCCAATCTTGTTTTTTGAAATATTTCACGATAGTTTTCTTTATCTATTTTTATATTTTTAAATTTTTCCCCTTGTACATTTTGGTTATTCATATAGTTAATATGATGACGAGTTATACAAGCTATGACAATAGCATCTAGAGCATGATGACGATGATCCAATCTTTTTTACGAAATCCCTTTATGTATTGATCAGGTACTATAGGAGTCATTTTTTCTTTTTGTTCGTTATAGGTCGTAAATAAATTTGTTTTTGTGATAGTATTTAATCTTTCAAAACGATATAATAGTAAATCATTCCAAACATCGTTAAGATCCCAATCATTTTTAAGTGCTCTAGTCATTTTTCCTGAAACGGATAAGATATTTATTGAGTTTGTTCCGTTATCTGTTCCATCTTCTTTTCTAACTATTTTAGACAATAATTGCATGACATATTTACTTACGTAACGTGTGTCATTTAACTGTCTTTCAACCATTTCTATAGGAAGTTCTTCCAATAAAAGGTTTTTTCTTTTTATTTTATTTTTTGCATAATGTGTATTAACAAACTCTAAATATTGCTTTGGGCTTAATAATCTTATTGTTTTACCATCTTCTAAAGTTATCTCTCTTACTTCATGAGTACTAATAAACTCGTATCCTAATTGATTATTTTTTAATCTATTAATTTCCGTTTCACATATTACTTTATTAAACAAGCTATCATCATAATATTTGCTTCTAGGTATAATATGTTCTATTTCATAATTAGGTGTAAATAGCTTACTCAAAGGTATAATCTGACCTGTGTAGGGCGATTTATATTGTTGTTCTAACCAAATTCTATATTGTTGCAATTGCTTTTGGGTTGGCTGCGCAATCTGACTGATCTTTATAATTTCTTCTTCTATTTCAATTCCTGAATTTAAAATTCCTTCTTCAAATATTTTCAAAAGTTCTTGATGTTTGGTTGAGTTTGGTTTTACGTGTTCAACGCCTTCATTAAGTAACTCTGTAAGGAGTGCCTTTATTCTGATATTTGTGGATTCATGTTTGGAATTAGTACTGGATATTTTTCTACGTTTATCAACCGGATTTTTTAGATCTTTTCCTAATTCTATATGTATTTCGTTAAAAAAATCTTTTTTACCTTCTCCCTTCTTAATCCATATATCTCTTACCACGCGAAGCGTTTCTGTTACGACTTGTTCTACAATCGGATTTCTTAAGGCATGTCTTTTAAATTTTTTTAAAAAATATCGATATCTTGAGGCGATTTCCATTTTTCAATTTCAGTACTTTCATTATGACTATTATATATTATATGTCCTGCTAATCCAATTGGTAAATTTTTAAAATTATCTTCTTTAGAAAAATTACTTGTTTTTTCTCTTACTAAGGTAGAAATGGTGTCATCTACTTCTCCATTAATAATAGATTGAATTTTTTGCTTTGTAATTGTATCAATATTGTCATAACTCCAATACTTACCCAATCGCATTAGGGGTAATAATTTGTTTATTGCTTTTAAAGAGTAAATG
This sequence comes from Flavobacterium davisii, assembly GCF_019565505.1. Classification (GTDB taxonomy): domain Bacteria; phylum Bacteroidota; class Bacteroidia; order Flavobacteriales; family Flavobacteriaceae; genus Flavobacterium; species Flavobacterium davisii. Next base: position 1,811,258 of record NZ_CP067378.1, on the reverse strand, counting down.
GCATAATCATTTTTAAAAGGAGGTATTCTCTTGAAAGTATTAACAAAAAGTTTTACATCAAGTTTATTCTTGATAGCAAATTTTGTTAAGGCTTTTTCGTATTGTTTTTTATCTGTTACGGAATAAATTATATGCCAAAGATGATAAAGTCTTTTTTGAGTTAAAAAATCATTTTGAATGTTATTGATTTTATCTAATCTGTTTTTTATTAAAAAATAGGTTTCACCACAGGGATAGTTTTTGGATTCATCTTTTTCATGATCGTACACATAATTCCAACGATATTCTTTTATTTTATTTTTAATTTGCTTGGTTTTTAAATCTGGGAATTTCGTTTTTATTAAATATTCTAAGAGCCCTTTATGGTCAATTTCTTTTTTATTCCACAAGAAATCAAAAAGATTTTCTAGATCTTGCTCATCTTTGAGGAAAAAATTAGTGTAATTATCATTGGATAATTTTTCATATATCTTGAGATTTTTGATCCATTGCCATAACCGAAATTCTTGAAATAATGGATGTGATTTAACAACTGCTGGGATAAATTCTGTAATTTTTTACCTTCTTTTTTAAATGTACGACTTTCATAGGTACATTTTCCAATATTATATTTTGGAGCTTTTAAAGGACGTTGATAATATAAAATATCGTTAATAAAAAGGTACGCAATATCTTTGTTTTTTAATACATTTTTATATATTTCATTCTTAGGATATAATTCTTCTAAACAAGCTTTATAGAGTTTAGTGTTATTTAATTCGGGATGGTACTCTTTTTGTTTCGTAATAATTTGTAAAAGTTCTTCTTTATAAATACTTCTATCAATAGTTCTTACAAAAGCGCCTTTAATTTTAAGATCTGGATTATTAAGTAATGCGTCATAAATATAAGTTCCTAGAGTTTTTCCTGATTCTAGAATTTCTTTTTCTGTTTTCTTTTTAAGCAAAGTCCAATCACCTTCACTAGGAGATCTAAAGCTTCTTTTTTCTTTTCCGTCTTTATCTTCTTTGATTGAACCATCTTGATTCAGATCAGTAGTTACAATAAAATCTTTTATTTTTCCTTTCCAATTAAATAATGGAATTTTACTTTCTCTTCTATAAATCCATCCATTTTCTAGGTTAATACTATACCATATTTTTTCATTTCCTCCTTTAACTTCATCTGCTACAACCTCTATAACTTGTAAGGAGTAAAATTCGACTAATTTATTAGGGCTATTTTCTTCATCTTCATCTCTTAATTGATTATAGCCTCTTTTTTGATTAAACTGAAGTAATAACCAAGCTAATTCTTCTTTTTCTATTTTCTGATGAAGTGCTTTTTTTCGCAGATAATAAATAGTCCAATCGTAAGGAATTTTCTTATTATTTAAAAAAAGATCTGGATATTTTTCATAAAATTCTTTTAGCATTTCATGAAAAGAATTTTCAAAAATAAATTGATTTTGTTTGTATGCTAATTTAGGTTCTGTATTTGGTAAGAATTTTCCTAAATGTTTTTCAAAATCAATATTTTCAGCATAATGCTTAGGTAAAAAATGAAGTACATTTAAAACTCTATGCAAACGTTCTCTTCTTAATAAAAATCGTTGTATTAGTTTTCGTTTACTACGATAATCTGTTCGTAAAGCTGTTTGTGTTTCGGTAATAGTTCCTGAACCAAATTTATCCAAAACATCTTGTGTCATAGGTATAATCCTACTACCTGCTCCTAGTATTTTACCTCTTTTATTTTCATAGTCTTCATTTATCAGAGCCCAACCTATAGAATTGGTTCCTATATCTAATCCTAAGTTAAATTTATTCATTAGTTTATTTATTTATAACAATATTATTATAAAAAGAAACTAAAACTATTTTTTTAAATCAAAAAAATGTATATTCGTATAACAAAATTTGAAAGCAATTCACAATAAGGATTATTCCGTTGTGAAAACATTTAGGTTGCCTCTTGCCTATAACTAGGAGGCTATTTTTATTTAAAGAAAGTGGCTATTTTACGATCATTGCTTAAACGTGGTAGTTTGTTTTGTCCGCCCAATCTTCCGATTGATTTCATATATTCTTGAAAGCCATCTTTTCTTACCTCAGTAATTAGAAGAGTTCTTAATACGTGACCAGCAATTAAATCATCATAATATACATTTTGTTTACGCATGGCAGCGTCTATCTTTAAGGCAAAGGCATTTAAATCTTGAGGTTTATTTTCAAATTCAATCAACCATTCATGATAAGGTAACCCTTCTGTGGGATTAATTTGAGGCGCTACTGTAAATTCATTTACTCGCACTGTTGTACCTTCCATAGCTTCTTGCAAAGCATTTTCTACTTCTTTGCCTATAACGTGTTCTCCAAAAGCTGAAATATAATGTTTGATACGTCCTGAAACTATTACTCTATACGGACTTAAGGAAGTAAATTGTACTGTATCTCCTATATTGTAGGCCCAAAGTCCCGCATTGGTAGATATAATTAGTACATAGTTTATCCCAAGCTCTACTTCTCCAATGGTATATCTTTTAGGTTTTTCAGTAAAAAATTCCTCCGCTTTTATAAACTCATAAAAAATTCCAGAATTCAATAATAAAAGCATTCCTTTTTCTTTTTGAGAATCTTGGTATGCAAAAAAACCTTCGGATGCTGGAAACAATTCAATAGCATCGACTTTACGGCCTATTAAGTTTTCAAATTTTGCTCGGTACGGTTCGTAATTCACTCCGCCATAAATAAATAAATTGAAGTTTTTAAAAACCTCTCCAACTGGTTTTTTAGCTTTTTCTGAAAGTTTTTCAAAATACATTTGTACCCAAGATGGAATTCCAGAAATAATAGCCATATCTTCTTGAAAAGTTTCTTCAACTATAGCATTTACTTTAGTTTCCCAATCTTCTATACAATTGGTTTTCCAAGAAGGCATTCTATTTTTTTGCAAATATTTAGGCACATAATGCGCCACAATTCCTGAAAGTCTTCCTAATTTAATTCCATTTTTTTCTTCTAGAATTGGACTCCCTTGTAAAAAAATCATTTTTTTATTAACAAAATCCGCTTTTCCTGTTTCGTATACATACTCCAAAATTGCATTCCGTGCTGCCTCTATATGATACGGCATCGATTCTTTTGTTAACGGAATATATTTTGCTCCAGAAGTTGTTCCAGAAGTCTTGGCAAAGTAAATGGGTTTACCGATCCAAAGAATATCTTCTTGTCCCTTGACTACAAGGTCTATATAGGGACGTAATTCTTCATAATCCCGAACAGGAACTTTTTGAACATAATCATCAAATGATTGTATTTGTTCAAATTGGTGATCTTTACCAAACTGTGTGTGTTTTGCTTTTTGGATAAGTTGATCAAAAACTTTTTGTTGGGTTTCTATTGGTTTATTTACCCATTTTTGGGTCTTATGATGAATGAAGGAAGCAAATAATTTTGCTCCAATACTTTTTATAGACATTATTTACTATCTTTTTTTGCTGCTGCTTCTACTTGTTTTCGCAATTCTTTTTCTTCTTCAGATACTTGCATGTCATATTCTGATGGATCAACATAATCAGAAGCTAAAATAGAATCTTTGTTTACTTTGGCATATTCTAGATCACCTGTTAATACTTTTTTAACTGATTCTATATAAGCATTATTCTTTTTTATCTCAAAATCTAATGAATCTGATTTTAACCCCAATAACAGTGCTTTTTCTTTTAATTCGGTTGAGGAATAACTCTGGAATATATTCTCTCAAAGTTGTAAAGGCAATAATATAGGTAGTTATCGAAATCAAAAAAATTGCTCCAATAGATAGTAATAAAAAAACATTCAAAATAGTCAATCGAAGTGAAAACTGCTCTTCAAAAGTATCTTCATTTAAGATAATTAAACGTCTTTTTGTAATAATTTTATCAAAAAAATCTTTGCGGTTAAATTTTTTAAGTATCGACATAAACCCAATTTATACGTATCACAAATATAGGAAAATAGAATTGCTGTTGGGTATATGAATAATAATTCGTTAAAAATTACATTTGAGTTTTTTCTTTATTATCTTTGCATCTTAATTTAAATGCAACTTTTGCGAAATTTTTAAGAATATGGGAAGATTAGGTCCAACTGAAATTATACTAATAATTGCAGCTTTGTTATTATTATTTGGCGGTAAAAAAATTCCTGAATTAATGAAAGGTTTAGGAAGTGGTTTGAACGAATTCAAAAAAGCTTCTAAAGGAGAAGATACTGCAACAAAGAAAGAAGAAGAAACTAAAGAGTAAGTAATATTGTACAGCCAGATTGTACCCTTTCAGTAAAATATGGTGGGGCTATGATAGGGCTTTCTTATACTCCAAATCTATAAAAGAATTAAACATCATCAAGAATCAGGAGTTATCAAGAAAAGTACTGTTATTCTGAATCCTTCAAAAATGGGTATATAGTTTTTTACATATTGTAATATAACTCTTAAAAAACAATCCTTAGAAAATTTAAAAAATTTCAAGGAGGAATGAATGAAAATACATGAAATACTAGAAGTAATCAGTATTTCATGTATTTGTGGTTATATGTTAAAAATTGCAGTTACAGATATTGAAACTTGCAATAATTTGTGGTAACAAGTTAACCAATACTTCAAATGATGGCGATATAGCAGTAATATTGTGATAAACACGGTCAAAAACAAAACCTCTTATTATTTAACTGAGATTTATTAATGTTTTTTTGATTCTGGTAAATTCTTCGATTTATCTTATTATTTTGTAAATCATCTTTTATTACCTCCGCATTTGAATAAGATATTTGTATTGTATACCAACTATTTTTATTTCAGTTGTTTTGAAACGATTTCATACACTTCTCTAAAATCCGAAATTCTAACTCATATACGTACCTATTGAAAATATTGTGAGAGTAGCAACAATACCATAGCGGTTACTTTTCCCTTTTACCCCCCTCATCATCTGCACATACAAAACATTGTAACTCATCTATTCAAAATTGAGTAGCAAGGTTATGAAAGATCTATTTAAAAAAAAAGAACTATACCTAACTCCAGAACTAATGGAAACATATTTTCTTCTTTTATATTACTATTATCCCTAATTTCGAATTGAGTTCATTACCACTAAACTTGTAATTAATCCAAAATTCTTGATTTTGATTGTTACGGCTAATCTTCTTTAACGTAATTCTCATGACATAATCAAATCCGAACTGAGCACATATTAGGTATTTTTCTAGATTTCGATATAATCAAAACTTTTCATTCTTTATCTTCTCTTAAATTAATCTCCTCTTTTCTTCTTGATTTTTTTCAATAATTTATTCAGTTGATTGTTTTTAAATACCAGTTACTCCTACTTTCACAGACGTTTTCATATTATTTTATATTGTCTGAGCTAAGTGAATATAGTTCTTATTTCTATATTTAAATACCAAACACAAATTGAATTTTTATAAGATATAGAAATAAAAAAGATGATATACTATAAAAAGTCCTTTTTAAAATATAAATTTATAATGTATTTAGCTTAAAATAAGAAGGAGAGTAGGATACAGTCTACTGGAATAAAAGTACTTTTATATTAAATTAAGGACTCATCTATATCAATCAACAATAAAAAACAAGACATAACAATTAACGTAAAAATATTTTTATTTTTAACTTTTTTAAAAAAGTTTTATTATTTTGAATAAAATTTTAATAAATTACATTTTAAGATAATCTTTAATATCTAAATAAACTATAAATCTGAAATATTACTAAAATATCATTAATTTATATAATTGATTTTTTCAAGGATTTTTTGATTATATTAATAACAAATAACTTGTTTAATGAATTTATAATAAAACTAACTGAAAGATTTTAAGACAATATTTATAATTATTATTTTTGTACTAAAAAACTAAATAATTACTTGATATGGAAATGAAAATTAGCTTTGAACAAGCACGTTTAGATCATTTGGGTTGGATGCACAAAATGAGGGACTTGTTAGATGACAAAATAGAATTAGCTGAAAGTGAAATTGTATCACACTTACAATGTCGTTTAGGAAAATGGTTTGAGTCAGAAGGTCGCGACGAGTTTGGGGAATTAGAAGAAATCCAAAGATTTGATGTAAAACATGTTAAACTTCATAAACTTGCTAAAGAAATTTATGTTGAACATAAATTAGGCAATAAAGCAATTGCAGAAGAATTATATTTAGATCTGTCTAGTACTTCTCAAGAAATTGTAACACTTTTAGATGAAGCTGAGAATAAACTAAATATTGGTTTAACAAAAGTAGTAGAAAGAGAGATTCCTGTTAAATTATTAGATGATGCCGCTCCTTGGGATAAAAGCAACACGCTTGTAATAAAAATCTTACCAAATAATGAAATTGAATATGTAAATGCGTATTTTACTGAAGTTTCAAGTTTTGAAAATAAAGATTTGATTGGTAAAAATTTTAATTCTATACTTCATCCTGATATTCCAAAATCTATTGAAAAAATAATAATTGAAGATAATAAAATAACAGAAAGAAATACTAAAATTTTAAAGTTTGTTACTTATAACGGTAAATTCATTTGGGCTATTGCTGACTTTATACCTGCTATAGTTGATGACGAAATAGTTGATATTACCGTAAAATTATCAGGCGTTAACAATGCTATTTTAGCTAAATTCATCATTCCTTTGTACGAAGAAGTTAAAATAATAGAAGCCAAAAAAGGAGAATCGAGTGGTATTTCTTTCTTAAATAACTTTTTAGAAGAACGTAATCGTACTATGGATGAATATATTCAAAACCTTATCATAACAGGACGCGATTCTATTAAAAGTGCTGAAAAAAGAACTTGGTTAGGTAAACTATTTAATATTAGTTTGTAAATCATGCGTTTTTTAGCCCCAAAAATCCTTAACAACAGTAGAAAAATAAAACTCTACTGGTATTCTACTGCAAATTATTTAGGCTTATTCCTAAGTATAATCGCTGGTTTTTTCTTATTTCCTAAATCTCTAAGTGTATTAGGTGAAATTAAATACGTAGAAACTATCGGTTATTTTGTTTTTCCATTTTTTCTTTTTGGATTAGCACAAAGTTTAGTAAAATTTACACCTTATTTTGAGAAGTTTCATGTTCCTAAATTACATGGAACTTCCTTATTAATATCAATTGGAATTTTTTTCATTTTTTTCATAGGTTTTATTATAACAAATAAACTGAAACCTTTTAATAATGCCGTCTATTATGAATTTGGTCTTATACTGGGTTTAATTTTAGCCCTGATAGATTTAACCAAAAGTGTATCTATCATATATAATCGGGTAAGTTTTGTTATAATTTTAGAAAAAGTTGCCCCTCGGTTATTTTTACCTGTCTTATTTTATTTAAATTATATAAAGGTAATTCCAAATAATGAACTTCTTTTATTTTATGTTATTTGTTATGCTGTATTAACGTTCATTATGCACTTTTATGTAACCAAAGAAAGTAATACTAATTTTTCTCTCAAATACTATTTCTTATTTGAGAAGGTGAGTATAAGAGAATTTTTTGAATATTGTTTTTTTAGCTTTTTAGGTTCTTTTGCGTTGCTATTGATAAACAGAATTGATAGTATTATAGTTCCCAGCTACTTATCGATGAGTGAAAATGGTTTATATTCTATTTTAACAACATTAACCTCCATCATTTTTATGCATACTACAGGTATAAATGCTATTTATGGTGTTGCCATTTCGAAATTACTTTTAAAAAGAAAATTTATTTACTAAGTAAATTATATAAAAGTTCTACTTATCATGCTTCCTTCTATTCTTTAATATTTATAGGTGTTATTCTTATAAGTTTACCTTATATAAAAAATACCTTAGATCCACAAAATCAGTTTTTAAATATAGAAACTATTGTTTGGATTTTATGCTTAGGCGCTTTTAGTAATGTAGCTACAGGTTTTAATAGCGAAATTATTGCTTATTCTAAATACTTTAAATTTAATTTATTTATTGTAGCTATTTTGTTATTACTAAATTTAACTATGGTTATTTACTTTTTAAAATTTACACAATTAGGTCTGTTAGGTGTTGCTATCAGTTCTACTACTTCTATTGTTTTATATAATATTTTTAAAACATACTATGTATATACAAAATATAATATACTACCTTTTAGTAAAAGTTATTTACAAGTTATTTTTTTAAACATAGTACTTTTTGTAGGAATTTTAAATATGCCTTATCAAGAACAAAATATATTGATAACATTCTCTATACTATTCGTCTACCTAGCCTTAAATATTATTTTCTATAAAATATTTAGAAGAAATTACTTAAAAAAATCAGAAATTTAAATAAATAAAAAAATCGTTCTTAGGAGCGATTTTTTTATTTACACGAAATTATTTGTCATACAAAAAAGCATTCTTTTTTAGTACTGTGTCTCTTTATTAAATAAAGCCAAAACTGAAGAACCAATTTCTTTATATTTTGTATTCTTTATTCCTTTTATCCTCATCCAAAAGTCTCATCCAAAATCAGAAATAAAGATTTTATATTCATCAATTAAAACGCTTAATTTTTATATTATTTACCTTATTTACAGATATTTATATTTTACTTGTTTTTATAGGCTTATTTATCTAATTTAGAAATTTAAATACAACTTATGAAAACATATTTATATCTTTTAATGTTCTTTACACTTATTGGTAATGCGCAAAATCCTCGGACAAATTGCACAAAAATTTGGTTCAACAAATGGATTTGATGGTACAGTAAGTACTATTACTGTACAACCTGATGGAAAAATACTTGTAGCGGGTACTTTTCATAAATATGCTGGACAACCAGTCAAAAAAATAGTACGATTAAATGGTAATGGTACGATAGACAAGTCTTTTTCTACAACAATACTTCTTAACGATGATATAACTTGTATTGCTGTACAACCTGATCGAAAAATACTTATAGGCGGACATTTTACCACTTATAATGGAGCAAGCCAAAATAAAATTATACGACTAAATAGTAATGGAACTAAAGATAATAGTTTTATAATTGGAACTGGATTTGATGCTAGTGTAACTAAAGTACTTGTACAACCCAATGGAAAAATTATTGTTGGAGGCAATTTTAACACTTATAATGGATCCATTCAAAATAAAATAGCTAGGTTAAATGGTAATGGTTCTAGCGATACTTCATTTATAACAGATACGGGATTTAATAATTTAGTGACTGATATGGCACTTCAAGCTGATGGAAAAATTTTAGTTACAGGTTTATTTTCAACATACAAAGGTCAGAACGTAAATAATTTTATACGTATCAATACAAATGGTACAAAAGATAATAGTTTTCATAATGGTAGTGGTTTTGATAGTACAATTAACTCTATTGCTATACAAACCGATGGGAAAATTATTGTTGGAGGCAATTTTAAAAATTTTAATGGTGTTTCTCAAAAATATTTAATTCGATTAACTAATGATGGATCAAAAGATGCGACTTTTAATACAGATGTAGTGTTTGATGGTGCTATACGATCATTAGCAATTCAAAATGATGGAAAAATTGTAATAGCTGTAATAGGAAAACCTTATGTACATGTTGGCCCCATAGAAACAAATATAATTCGTTTAAATCCTGATGGGAAAAAAGACAACAATTTTAGCACGGGGAGTTGTAAAAGAAGCCTTATTTGTCTTTCACTTCTTCCATGTGGAAAAATTATAGCTGGAGGATATTTCTCTATTTATAATCAAGGATATTCAGCTAATAATATAGTTTCAATAAATACAAATGGAACATTTGATTTAAACTTTAACCCTAATATAGGTTTTGACAAGACCGTACTAGCCGCAGTAGAACAAAAGGATCGAAAAATAGTTTTGGGTGGTCATTTTACACGTTATAAAAACAATTTATCAAACTATATTATCCGTCTAAATCCTAATGGATCTAAAGACACATCTTTCAATATAGGAAATGGATTTGATAAAAATGTATCAGTAATTGTAGTTCAACCAGATGGAAAATTAATTGTTGCAGGCTCTTTTAGTACTTACAAAGGAGTTACAGAAAATCATATTATTCGTTTAAACTCTAATGGAACTAAGGATATAACGTTTAATACAGGAACTGGATTTGATGGAAATATTAATACTATTCTTTTACAACCTGATGGAAAAATATTTGTAGGAGGTGAATTTACACAATATAATGAAGTTACTGCTAACCGAATTATTAAACTAAATTCCAATGGTAGTATTGATACTACATTTAACACAGGTACTGGTTTTGATACAGATGTATTAACAATGGCTTTAGAAACGAATGGAAATTTAATTGTTGGAGGTGAATTTAATTCATATAATGGTGAAACTGAAAAAAATATAATTCGATTAAAAGCAGATGGGGTTAAAGATACGTTATTTAATACTGGTACTGGCTTTGATGCTGCTGTAAACAATATTACTTTACAAGCTGATGATAAAATTTTAATTAGTGGTTACTTCTCCAATTTTAACAATTCCTCTGCAAATTATTTCGTGAGATTAAATACAAATGGTACTCGAGACACAACATTTAACATTGGAACTGGTTTTAACAGTTCACCTTCTACTATGCTAATACAAACAGATGGAAAAATTATTGTTGGAGGGTCTTTTACGAGTTTTAACGAAAATCAAGAAAATTATATTATCCGTTTAAATCCTAATGGAACTAAAGACAGTACATTCATTACAGAAAATGGTTTTAATAATTCTGTCTTATCTATTACCCCTCTTCGCAACGGAAAAATTTTAGTCTCAGGCCATTTCAATAACTATAACAACTCTACGGATACCGCTTACTTAATAAGTTTATATAATAACTCTAGTTTACCTAAAATTACTGTTGCCAAAGAAGCCGAAAATAATACTTTTGAAATAAGTCGTACCCATGCTTCTATTTTTCCAAATCCAACTAATGATATTTTAAACATTAGTTTAGATAATAACTATTTTATCTCTTCTATCCAAATACTAAATTTAGAAGGTAAGATCATACATGAAGATATAAATACAACTATAAATGTTCATGAATTACCAGCAGGATTGTATATAATTAAAATCAAAACGGATAAAGAAGAAATAACTAAAAAGTTTATTAAACAATAAACTTTAAAAATCCTAATAATTAAAATCCCAAATTCCAAGACACTTCGACAAGCTCAGTATGACTATGGAATTTGGGATTTTTTTAATGTTTTACAAAATCATCGTTAACTGGATTCTTTTCCTAGCTTCATCCACCTCAACGACTTTTACTTGTACGTGTTGATGTAATTTTACTACTTCGTTTACATCACTTACATAGCCTTCTTTGAGTTGGGAAATATGTACGAGTCCGCTTTCTTTAATTCCAATGTCAACAAAGCAACCAAATGCCGTGATGTTATTCACTATACCGGGCAGAATCATTCCGCTGCGAACATCGGCGATGGTTTTTACATTCGGGTCAAATTCAAAAACTTTTGCCACTTTGCGTGGGTCTAGTCCTCGGGTTTTACTAATTCCTTTAAAATATCTTTGATACCTAAAATACCAACGCTTTCAGAGATATAATTTTCTGGTTTTATTTTGTCTATCTTTTCTTTGTTTCCAATTAATTCGGCTACTTTGATTCCTAAATCTTTGGCCATTTTTTCAACCATTTTATACGATTCTGGGTGTACCGCCGAATTATCTAATGGGTTTTTCCCGTCTTTAATTCGGATAAAAGCGGCTGCTTGTTGGAACGCTTTATCTCCTAAACGAGGGACTTTCTTGAGTTGGCTTCGTTCTTCAAACGCACCATTTTCTGAACGGTAATTGACAATGTTTTCTGCCATTTTTTCACCAATTCCAGAAACATAACTCAACAACGATTTACTTGCTGTGTTGATGTTAATCCCCACCGAATTTACGCAACGTACTACCGTGGTGTCCAATTCCTCTTTTAACTTGGTTTGGTCTACATCGTGTTGGTACTGCCCTACTCCTATGGATTTTGGATCAATTTTCACCAATTCGGCTAAAGGGTCAGACAAACGGCGTCCTATAGAAACGGCACCACGAACGGTAACATCGTAGTTTGCAAATTCTTCTCTTGCAATTTTTGATGCTGAATATACGGAAGCTCCTGCTTCTGAAACGACAAATACTTGAACAGGCTTGTCAAAGGCAATTTTTTTAATGAAAAATTCGGTTTCACGACTCGCGGTACCGTTGCCTATCGAAATGGCTTCGATATTATAGGCATTGACCATTGATTTTATTTTTTTCATCGCCATCGTGGTTTCATTTTGAGGTGCGTGCGGAAAAATAGTTTCATTATACAGTAAATCTCCTTTTTCGTCCAAACAAACCACTTTACAACCCGTTCTAAATCCGGGGTCGATGGCTAAAATTCGTTTTTCTCCTAATGGTGGTGCTAATAACAACTGACTTAAATTCCCTGCGAAAACATCAATTGCTTTAATATCGGCTTTTTCTTTAGCTTCTTGTAAGGTTTCGTTAGAAATAGCAGGTTCTAATAATCGTTTGTACGAGTCTTTGATAGCTAATTCAATATGTGAAGTCGTGCTATTATTTCCTTTAATGATGTTGTCTTCAATAAAATTGATGGCTTCTTCTTTTTCTATTTCGACATTCAATTTTACAAAACCTTCGGCTTCTGCACGAAGCATCGCTAATAATCTATGCGACGGAGCTTTGCTTATAGGTTCTGCCCATTCAAAGTACTGATTGTACTTTTGCGCTTCTTCCTCGTCTTTTTTTGCTTTCACTACCTTAGTTGTAATTTCAGCTTTTCGCTGAAACATACGGCGTAGATTTTTACGAATAAAAATATTTTCGTTAATCCATTCGGCTATAATATCACGAGCTCCTTGAAGGGCTTCTTCCTCATTGACTACTTGATCATTTAAATATTTACTAGCTAGAAAATCGACATCATCATTACGTTGTGACATAATTATTTTAGCGAAAGGTTCCAATCCCTTTTCGCGAGCCACATCAGCTTTCGTTTTCTTTTTCTTCTTATAAGGCAGATATAAATCTTCTATTTCCTGAAGATCATAACTGGCTTCCATTTTATTTTTTAATTCGGGAGTTAATGCGTTTTGTTCTGTAATCGAATTTAAAACACTTTCTTTACGCTTTACAATTTCATCGTATTGCTTGTTTAATTTGGCTATTTGTTCAATCACCACCTCATCCAGATTACCAGTAGTATCTTTTCGATAACGAGCAATAAAAGGAATCGTACAATCTTGTGAAAGTAGTTCGAGTGTATTTTGAATATTTTTTGCGGCCGTTTGTACTCTCTGTAGTATAAAGTCAATGTTTGTCATTTCATAAAAAAATAAGAGTGCTAAAATACCATATAAATTAAAAAATGTAAAATTTTAAATCAGGATATTATTTTTTATTTAAGATGTAATATTCTGTATTTTCTTACTGTTTTTTTATTTAAAAATTTATTTTTGCATGATCAAACAAACATTATATGAAAAAAATTTTTTAGGTTTAATAACCTTACAGTTTCTGTTCAGTTGTTCAAAAAATGAAGAAGCAATTGAAGAAACTCCTGTGTCAACAATTAATTTACTGAACGCTCCTTATTCTTCTTTGTCACCTGAGCAGCAAAAATTAAAACTAGAAAGTGAAGCAAAATCAGTGATTACTGAATTTGATAAAACTAAAACATCTTCAGCTATAGAAGCCATTCAAAATTTAGATAATTTATTAGAAATTAATAGAATTGATATCGTAGGTGGTAAAAATAATAATGGCTTAAGTGATATTTTTAATGTATCTGATGTTTTTGGTATATATACTTGGAATAATGCTATTAAAAAATGGGAAAAAACAGTTTCAAATAATAACTTAACTTTTAGATATCCTTCTAAAATTTCAGGAACTATCAACGACGCTGAAGTAGTTTTAAACGCAACAGCTTCACCTATTAAAGTTGACATAATTGATACTCCTAAGCGTTATCAATGGGTATATGATGCAAATGTAGGATATGCGGTTCCTGTTTTAGTATCGAATGAAGTATTAGATAAAATTCATTTGCCTTTAACTGTTGATGCTACAATTAAAATAAAAGGTATTGATTCTGGAAATATTAGTGTTGTAAATACATACAATAACAACAATCATATTCCCACAATATCTAATTTAAAATTAACATTAAACGATGGTTATGCTTTAGAAATCAAAAACAATAGAAATAGTTCTCCATCCGTTGCTAGTGCTTTATTAACATATAATGGTAAATCTATTTTAGGCTATAATTTTGATTCAAGTGGTAACATTGATCAGTTATTAAATAATCATAATTCTTCATCAACAGATTATGGTAAGGCTAACACTTTGATAACTATTCTAGATAATTTTGCTATTTTAGGATCAGGTGATATTGAATCTATTACAACAGAACTTGAAAAAACTGAAAGCAGTATTCCTCAACCTAATTATTTTTCATCTGATTATTATATAAAATTTAATGACAGAAGCAAAAAAATAAGCGATTTAAAAGCTGAACTTTATAATAAATATAGCAAATTGGTTTTAGTTTCTAAAAAGGATAAAAATAAAATTGCTGATATTGTAGCAAAATCTGAACTCGTATCTTCAACTAATATACCTTTTGTTTGGAGAAATGGAACATGGGAATTTAGTATGGGAACCGTTTTTCAAAAAATTGAACGATACGATGTTAAGTATTATCTAAAATTTAATGATAATTCAGTAGTTGCAATGAATGTGTATTTTTCTACTGGTTTTGATTCTTTAAAAAATCAAATAGAAGATTTTATAACTTTTTTTAATAAATAAATAAAAAAGCTGTCTTTGACAGCTTTTTTTATACTATTTCATTTTGATTACCTTTGTATCAGCACCATAACCAGCCCAAATTCCTAAGCCTCCTTTTATATTCGATTTTAGATTAAAAGTGGCTGGAAACAATGGATTTTGGCCATTTAAAATATCATTTTGCCAGCTGTTCCAAAATTCATAACTCTTTTTTTCTAATGTTCTTAATTTTACTTCTACAATTTTACCTGATGGAAAATAGGTTTCGGTATTTTCTACTGGATAAAATTGAATGCCTTTTAGTAAATTCAACTTTACATTTTTTGTAGTAAATGTTTCGTCATCAATTGTACCATATAGAGTCGGGATAAATAATGAGTCTTTTCCCACTATTTTAGTTGCTATTTGATAATAATTTTTGCTATCAGGATCTATAAACGCTATTCCTATTTTTCTTTTAAAATCATCTATTTTTTCAATAGCTAATTCTTTTATCGATACAGATTCAGGAATAGTTGTTTCAGCTCTTAATTCTTTTCCATTAAATTCTATCGTTAAAGTATAAGTAAATCCTTTTTACCTATTATATTTTCTC
Organism: Flavobacterium davisii; assembly: GCF_019565505.1. GTDB lineage: Bacteria > Bacteroidota > Bacteroidia > Flavobacteriales > Flavobacteriaceae > Flavobacterium > Flavobacterium davisii. Next base: position 1,795,829 of record NZ_CP067378.1, on the reverse strand, counting down.
CTGTATAAATAAAAGGAGGAATATAACCATTTACCATTTTTAGATGCAATATTTCAGCATTTATCCCATCTGAAACAGTCACTTTAGCTGCTCTTATAAAATATTTATCAATATTATTTTGGTTAAAATTAGTGTTAGTGGGTATACTTTTTGATAAAATTACATTTGCCACACCATTTTCTTCAATCCAACCTTCAACGATTAATTTGGACTCTGAAACTTTTGTACTATTTGTGTCTTCTTGGCAAGAATAAAAAGAAAACATAATTACAGTAACTTTTAAACTAAAATTTAAAATACCAATTAATCGAGGGGATAATTTTATAAAATACTTTATCTGTTTTAGTAATAGATAATTGTTCTTCATTTTTTTCAAAATTGATAGATTGATAAACTGGATTTTTGACATTAAATAAGTTATAAATACTAAAGGTAATCTTACTTTCTTTTTGTACATTTTTAATAATCCAGAAATTAAAAGAAAGATCTGTCCTATTATAAAAAGGAAGTTGAGCTTTATTGTATTGATTATATTCTTTTACAGGTACATTGTTTATGAAATAAATCTGATCTGAAGAAGTAAATCGGTTTCCCGAACTTACTATTTGTGTCAATCCTACTATAATTTTTGGAGTAAAACTATATGTTAAAGTTGTAGACAAATTATGTCTCCTATCATATTTAGCATAAAAACTACTTCCTCCATCTATATCAGGAAAATTTCGTAATGATTTACTCCAAGTATAACTCATCCATCCTTTAAATTTGCCATTTTCTTTCTTCAATAAAAGCTCCAAACCATAAGCTTTACCATTACCTATAAAAATATCTTTTTCTATAGAAGAGGCTTCATTAAATTGAGAAAGTGCTAATGGATAAATTAATACATTCTTCATTTCATTATAAAAAAAATCAAAATTTAAAATAACATTCTTATTAAAATGATGGTTTATACTAAAAGAGACCTCTTTTGATTTTTGAAAAGGTATATTATTGGTAGATGCAATCCAAAAATCAGTTGGAATTCCTATACTAGAAGTAGTAACTAAACTCAAATGTTGGTTTTTTTGAGCTAAAGTAATATAATAATTTGTACTGCCTTTTTCATTAAAATAAATACCTAGTTTGGGTTCAAAAGAATATTTATTTATATTAGAATGATTAAAATAATTGAAACGAACTCCTGATTTAATATGTATATTATCTACTATAAAAAAATTGAAATCTTGAAAAATTGAAAATAAGTTAGAATTAGTATCCGCATATTTTGTTTTGGGTATAAATCCAAAATTACTCAAATTTAAATTATATGGAGAAATAGAATAATTATTATAACTTAGTCCTGCTTCAGATTTTATTTTATAAATATTATAATTAATCGTGTTTTTTAGGCCAAAATCAACAATGGAAGCATTTATGTTTATAGATAAATCATGCTGAAATATATTCATTATAGATAAACTCTTAGAAAAATATGCGTTTGTAAAAAATTTAAGCTTCTCGTTTTTTTTATAATTAAACTGAGTAGTCCCAATATAGTTTTTCCAAGTTAAATTAATATCAGCAAATAACTCTTGACTATTATATTTCAAGTTATCCTTACTTGTCATAAAATCAAAAATAACACTAGATTTATTATTTATTTTATGTGAAGAAGAAAAATTAACATCCTGAAAATCATAGTTTACATCATTTTTAATATCCAATAATTTAAAGAACTCATCCATATAAGTTTTTCGATATGATAAAGAGAACATCGACTTTTTAAATGGTAATTTTATATTAAACTGTGAAGCTAGTAAACCTAAATTCGCTTGAAAACTAAATTTATCATTAGTTAAAATATTACTCTTAGTGTTTACATAAGCCCCTAAAGTATTACCATTGGCAGAATTTAAGTTTGATTTATCATAAATTAATTCACTTAAATGAAACGAATTATAATAGGGAAATATTCCAAAAAGATGAGTAGAACCATAAACCGGTACATCATTATATTTAAAAATAGAGTGTCCTGCATCGCCTCCTCTAATGTATAAATAGCCATTAACATCACCTGAATTTTGAACACCGGGGTTAGTTGTAACATTTTTGAAACATCAAGAGTACCTGTTAAAGAAGGTAACTCGTTCAATTGAGGTATATTCAGTTTTAAAATACTCTTTTCGTTTTTAAATAATGTTTTTCTTCTATCTTCATTAATTATAATTTCATTAATTTTTGGATTTTGTTTTAAAATAATATTTATATATATATCCTTAGTAATTTTAAAATCAGATTCATAATTTGTATAACCTTCTGCTTCTACTTTAAGATATAGTTTATCTCCCGTTATTTTAAAATTGAAATTACCCAAACTATCTGTTGCAATAGTTTCACTAAAATCTTTAACAGTAAAAGTAACTAATCCCGAAATTGCTCTCTTATTTATATCCTTTATACCACCTTTTATTTGAAAAGTATTTTGAGTCCAAGCAAATGTATTTAAAAATAGTGTAGAGTATAAAAAAATGGCTTTCAACGGTTTTAATATTTTAAAATTTAATTAACAAATATAACTATTATGACTACTTTTGAAATCTTTAAAATCATTGATTTAATGAAAATATTTCTACCTTATCTACTAGCAGTAAATATCATTTCGTTATTCTTATTCGGTATTGACAAGTTCTTAGCAATTAAAGACAAAAGACGCATACCCGAAAAAGATTTGTTAGGCATGTCATTAATAGGTGGAGCTTTTGGTGGTTTATTAGGCATGTTTGTATTCAAACACAAAACGTCGAAAATGAGTTTTATTTGGCGATTTGTAGTTATCTTTATCGTTAATGTAGTTGGGATTTATTTTTTGTTGCGATAAAAAAGCCCTTTCAAATTCTTTATTCAAAAGGGCAATTGTTTTACAGTATAAAATCTAAATAGTTTTTCCTATTCACCACTTCAAAAGTCGCATCGGGATAGGCTTTAGCAAAAGCAGTTGGAATCTTAGCTTTCTTACTTTCATTCCATTTGAATTCAAAACCTGCCAAGTCATCAGCGTTTTCTTCTAACCAGTCCAATTCTTGTTGGTCGTAGGTACGCCAGAAATAATTGTTTCTATGCATTTTATGATAATGCTGTTTCTTCATACGTTCAGAAACTAAATAGTTTTCCCATAAGTCACCTATATCAGTGCGGTTTTGAAAACTATTAAAATTTTGAATAATAGCATTTCTAATTCCATTATCATAAAAATACCAACGACTGCTCTTGGTTACCTCCTTACGCAAATTTTTTGAAAAACCTTCTACTTTGAAAAGTATGAATACTTTGGTTAATAAATCGAGGTACCGTTCTACTGTATTTTTGACATCTGTAGTTGATTACCCAGTTCTTGTAGCGAAACTTCTTTACCAATTTGAAAAGCTATCAAACGCAACAAATCATAAATTTTATTAGAATTCTTAATACCATCAAAAGTCAATATGTCTTTCAATAAATATGAATTTACCATTTCACGTAAATACTTCTGCTTATCGTAAGTAATATCCAAATGTTCTAATTCAGGATAGGCACCGTAAACCAAACGTAATTCTAATTTTTCAGTGGTTTGTTTGTAGTTTTCATAATTAGCTAATTCCAGTTGTGCAAATGGATATAAATACAACGTATTTTTTCTCCCCACCAAAGGTTCACCCAACTGATTACTCAAGTCAAACATACTTGAACCAGTAGCTAAAACCTTAATTCCGTCAATGGAATCGACAATTAACTTTAATATGAAACCAATATCAGGCACGTTTTGTGCTTCATCTATGACTAACAAACTGGTATTTTGTAGCAATCTTTGATAATTCGCTACACTTCTATCTTCTAACAAACGAGCATCAACACTATCTTCTCCATTCAAATGTAAAAACTTGTCTTTGGTTGTTTTTAGATATTGATTAATTAGTTGGGTCTTGCCCACACGTCTTGCTCCTAATAAAATAAGTACTTTATTAGGTTGCAATAACAAATCAATATCGTCAAAAACGGCTCTTTTATAATAATGTGCCATAGCTTTTTATTCTATACTACAACACAAAGGTACTAAAAAAATGTAAATTCAGTCAATAAACTGACGCAATTTATATAAATTCAGTCAATAAACTGACGCAATTTATATAAATTCAGTCAATCACGAAGTCTTATTACGGTAATTTCGCTTCATAAAATGTAGTGCTGAAGCGATAACATCACCCATGGAATGGGCTTTTTTGAAATTTACGTCACGGGTAAATTGGTAAATTTCTTGTTTAAGTTGCTGAAGTTTTTCATTTGATGACAACTCCATTGATTGCATGGCTTTCAATAAATCGTTTAAACGCTCTTCTGAACCAACCATTCTTTTAACCATAACCGAGCGTTCTTCATTTTGATATTGTTCTATTGAATTCGCTTCTAATTTATCACTTACCAATTGACTGAATAAAAAATTCTCTTTGAATAAATGGGGTTTATACAATTTGAAATCGCCTTCATAACATTGTTGGTCAAAATCGATAGCGCGAATTTTAAAAACCAAATGGTCGTAATCATAAATAGGAATCACCACAAAATTATACGAACGCATATCACCCAACAACCCTATCATACAACGTTCATTGAATTTTACAAACTCTTTGGCTATCTGTGCTTTTTCGGATTCCGTACAATTTTTAAGATGATGTTGCAAAAACATATCACCCGGAATACCAACAATATGCTCTTCAATAAGTGTGTCTTTAAAAACCAAATAATTGATGCGATTAGGCGATAATATATCTTCTAGTTCTAAACCGAAGATACGCGAAGCGTCGGCTTTTTTGACATAAAAATGGGTGTAATTATCGTTAAGAATGTTACGAACTTTAACACGGAAAGGCTTTGAATTCCCGAAAGTACAGAAATCTATATGGTCAACATTCAAAAACTGAATCTTACTCTCATCACCATCAGCATGCAATAAAGTATAAATCTTCTTTAAATTATAATCCATTTCAGCCTTTTCATGTTCGTTATAATACACACGAACCCAAAGAGAATCATTTCCTTTGGCATCATATACCACAATCGAACCTTGAAAGCGGAGCAAGTCGTCGTAAAACACATTCGTTTTAGTCAAACGACGGTATTTTTCTAAATAAGTATACAATTCCTCATTGATGGGGTAATACTGTTTTTTAAATAAAGGTTTATCAGAAGACATAATTAAAATATAACATTTTTTTCTACATTGTTATAAGTAAATATACTATTATTTATTACAGAATTCGTCTATATCTTTGCAGAAAAAAGTTATGGATACCCTACAAATTTTTAGTTACACAGGCGTTTTTGTATTTGCTGTTACAGGTGTTTTAAAAGCAAGAACCAAACGTTTTGATATTTTTGGAGCATCAGTACTTGCTTTTTGTATGGCGTATGGTGGTGGTACACTACGCGATTTGCTAATTGGCGTACGACCTGTTAATTGGGTACACGATAACGTAGCAATTTTCATTGTATTGGGGTCAACAATTATCACTTTTTTCTTCAAATTGAATTCAAGTCTTATCAAAAAATTAATCTTTTGGATAGATGCTTTTGGTATTGGACTATTCACGGTAGTCGGAATACAAGTAACTTTACGAAATGGCATTTCTGATGGTTATGCTTTAATTATGGGAATTATTACGGCAACTTTTGGTGGTTTGTTAAGTGATGTATTATGTAATAAAGTTCCTGCCTTGTTAAAACTCGGTCAATTATATGCTACCGCATGTATTATTGGAGGCGGTTTTTATTTAATTATGGTAAATTATAAAATTCAATCAGAAACCAATATGATTTTAAGTGTCCTAATTACCGCTTCGATTCGTATTTATGCGATTAGAAGAAAATTACAATTGCCGATAATTTAATAAAAGGGCTATTCAAATAAAAATAGCCCTTGAAAAAAATTACTTCATTTGAAGTACACAATCATCTTGCTCTACCATAGAATTTTCTTTCAGTATAACTTTTTGGACTATTCCTTTTTGTGGAGCACAAATTGTGGTTTCCATTTTCATTGCTTCAATAATAAATAACGGTGTATCTTTTTGGACTTCTTCATTTTCGCTAACTAAAATTTTTACTAGTTTGCCTTGTAAAGGTGCTCCAATATCATGGCTTCCAGCTATTTTTACATTTGAAACTTTAGTTGATTGTATTGCATTATCTTTTACAAGTATATTTCTAGTTTGCCCATTAATTTTAAAGAACACTTCTCTAAAACCTTCTTCATTAGGTTCACCCATATAACTGAACTTAATTAGAAGATTTTTTCCTAAGTCTAAATTTACTAAAACTTCTTCATTAGATTGAAGCGGATAATAAAATTGTGGTGTAGGTAATGTTTCTACCAAACCAAAATATTGTCGGAATTTATAAAAATCTTCAAAAACTTTAGGGAACATTATATATGACAATAAATCTTCGGTTGTAAGTGTATCGTCAAATTTTTCTCTAAGTTTTTTTAATTCTATTTCAAAATCAATTGGTTGCAAATGCGCATTTGGTTTATTAGTAAATGGCACTTCATTTTTTAAAATCAATTTCTGAAGTTCTTTAGGAAAACCACCAAACGGTTGACCTAATTCTCCCCTAAATAATTGCTTTACAGATTCAGGAAAAGCTAAGGTTTCTCCTTTTTCCATAACATCTTTTGCTGTTAAATTATTAGATGTCATAAACAAAGCCATATCACCTACTACTTTAGAAGAAGGGGTTACTTTTACAATATCGCCAAATAATTCATTTACGACCACATAATTATTTTTTATAGTTTCGAATTTTTCTTCTAATCCTAAACCACGCGCTTGAGGTAATAAATTAGAATACTGTCCGCCAGAATTTCGTGATCATAAACCTCAGCAGTACCCGCCTTTAACTCGCTTTCAAAAGGATAATAATATTCTCTAACCACTTCAAAATAATTAGAATACTCATTTAATTTTTTTAAATCGATAGGACATTCTCGTTCCGTTCCTTGAAGCATAGCTACTATCGAATTAAAGTTAGGTTGCGAAGTTAGTCCGCTCATAGAAGCTAATGCCACATCAACCACATCGACTCCTGCTTCAATAGCTTTTAAGTACGTTGTTGATTGTATAGAAGAGGTGTCGTGCGTATGTAAATGAATAGGAATGGAAATATGTTTCTTTAATTCCTTTATCAAAACCTCAGCCGCATAAGGCTTTAATAAACCTGCCATATCTTTAATAGCCAACATATGTGCACCTGCTTTTTCTAAAGCAATAGCAAGATCAACATAATATTGCAGATTAAATTTAGATCGTTTTGGATTTAAAATATCACCTGTATAACAAATACAAGCTTCTGCAAGTGCATTCGTTTTTTCACGAACCACTTTTATACTATGAGTCATGCCTTCAATCCAGTTTAATGAATCGAAAATTCGGAATACGTCAATTCCATTTTCGGCACTTTTTATAATAAATTGCTCAATTACATTATCAGGGTAAGCAGCATAACCTACGGCATTACTTCCTCTAAAAAGCATTTGGAGTAAAACATTTGGCACTGCTTTGCGAATCATACGTAAACGTTCCCAAGGATCTTCGTGAAGAAAACGCATCGTAACATCAAAGGTAGCTCCTCCCCAAACTTCAAGCGAAAACAATTCAGGGAAATTTTTACCTATACCTTCCGCAACTTTCATAATATCATTATTACGCAAACGCGTGGCTAATAAAGATTGATGCGCATCACGCAATGTAGTATCAGTATAAAATATTTGCTTTTCGTTTTTGATAAATTCAATGAATTTATCTCTCCCTAATTCTGTTAATATATCTTTGGTTCCTTTAGGATATTCAACAGAATCAACTTTTGGTACAATGGGTTTTCTAAAAACTTTCGTTTTATCAACATATTTCACATCAGGGTGGCCATTTACTCTTAATTCTGCTAAATATTTTAAAAGCTTTGTTCCTCTATCTTTTGAATAACCGTATCTAGGGAATCAATAAACTAGGATTATCCTGAATAAAGTTTACCGTAGTTTCTCCGTTTCTAAACGTTTCATTAGACATTACATTTATAAGAAACGGAATATTTGTTTTTACACCCCTTATTCTAAACTCTTCTAAAGTACGACGTAATCTATCTGAAGCGCCTTTTAAAGTTCTTCCACTTGAAGATACTTTGACTAACATTGAATCGAAAAAAGGCGAAACTTTTACTCCGGGATAACAACTTCCTTCATCTAAACGAATTCCATATCCTCCTGCATTACGATAAGCAATAATAGTTCCGTAATCTGGTTTAAAATCATTTTCTGGATCTTCGGTAGTAATTCGGCATTGTATTGCCCAACCATTACATTTTATATCTTCTTGTTTGTGGATAAAAATTTGACTATGGGTTAAAGGGTGTCCAGCCGCTATAATAATTTGAGAACGTACTATATCTATACCTGTAATTTCTTCTGTAATAGTATGTTCTACTTGAATTCTAGGGTTAACTTCAATAAAATAAATATTTTCTTCTTTATCAACCAAAAACTCAACAGTCCCTGCATTGCTGTAATTTACGTGTTTAGCAATTCTAGTAGCATAATCAAATAATTTCTCTTTTGTTTCAGGTTTTAAAATAGAAGGGGCAACTTCTATAACTTTTTGAAATCGTCTTTGTACGGAACAATCCCTTTCATACAAATGCACTATATTTCCATAATTGTCACCTAAAATTTGAACTTCGATATGTTTAGGGTTTTCAACAAATTTTTCAATAAACATCGTATCATCGCCAAAAGCTTTTTTTGCTTCACTTTTAGCATTAACAAATGCCATTTGCATTTTCTCTGCATCGTGAACCACACGCATTCCTCTTCCACCACCACCTGCAGCCGCTTTTAGCATTACTGGATAACCTATAGCTTGTGCTTCGTGTAATGCATCTTCAATAGTTACTAAATCTTTTTTAGAATCCTGAATTAAAGGTACTCCTATTTCTCTCGCAACTTTTTTTGCCGCTACCTTATCACCTAATTGCAGCATTGCTTCTACCCTTGGCCCTACAAAAATGATTCCTTCTTCTTGACAACGTCTAGCAAAATCTACATTTTCAGATAAAAAGCCATAACCGGGATGTATTGCATCTACTTGATTTTCTTTGGCAACTTTGATAATTTCTTCAATGTCTAAGTAAGGTTTTAAAGGCTCTGATTCGTCGCCTATTTGAAAACTTTGGTCGGCTTTGTAGCGGTGTAATGAATAACGGTCTTCAAAAGTATAAACGGCTACGGTGCTAATTTTTAATTCGGTTGCTGCTCTAAATACACGAATAGCAATTTCTCCACGATTAGCTACTAGTAGCTTCGTAATAGTTGTAATTTTCATTTTGTTATATTGTTGTAGTTAAAACGTAAATATATAATTTTTTATTATGCACGCATAATAAAAAATATTAAAATAACATTTCTTCTAACCAATCAATATACTCATAACAAATAAATTATATGGTAGTAATACAATATCTAATTAATCTTGTACAATAAACTCCTTAGGGTCTTCTTTTTTATATTCGGGTTGGATATTAATGTGATTTATCCCAAATTTTTGAAAAAGTACACTTTCTATTTGGTGAAGTAAATCGTTAAATTCACTCATTCTAATATCTTCTGCACAATCTAAATGAGCTTCTAAATGCAATTCTTCTTCATTCAAATACCATACATGTATATGATGTAACTTACCTACACACGGAATTTTATGTACTTCTCTTACTATTGTTTTAATATCTATTTCTTCTGGTGTAAAGAGCATCAACATTTTAGTAGAAGATTTTAATAAATCGATACCCACATAAATCAAATAGATAGATATTAACAAAGTCATTACACTATCTACCCAAAACCATCCATAGAATTTCATCAGTAAGCCACCAACCAAAACCGCAACCGACGCCATCATATCGGTCAACAAATGCAGATAAGCCGATTTCATATTCAAATTATGTTCTGCATCTTTTTGTAATAAAAGTACCGAAAGTCCATTCGCAACAATACCTAAAAGTGCTAACCAAATTACCAAATTAGATTGAATGGGCTCAGGATGAAAAAATCGTTTGATAGCTTCAAAGCCTAAGATAACGGCAACAATTAACAAAGTCATCGCATTGACAAAAGCCGAAATTAGCTCGGCACGTTTGTAACCAAAAGTTTGGTCTATCGATGCTTTTCTTCTGGATAATTTATGCGCCACCAAACTAAAAACAAGTGACAATACATCCGAAAAATTATGCAACGCATCTGATATTAATGCTAAACTTCCTGATAACAAGCCTCCAATTGCTTGAGCAATAGTAATTAACATATTTAAGAAAATAGAAAAAACTAAATTCTTACCTTTTACTTCGTGTTTATGAATGTGGACATCACGGTGGGAGTTCGACATAAATTACAATTTTATTGACAAAAAAAGTCACTTCTCCATTTAGAAGAAATGACATTAAAAGAATTATTATTAAAAAATTACTTACAAGCTATCTTCTTTACTCTATTAGCGTGTCTTCCTCCTTCAAATGGTGTATCTAAAAAAGCTTCCACCATAGCAACTGCTTGAGGAATTGAAGTGTAACGTGCTGGAATACTAATCACATTCGCATCGTTATGTTGACGCGCCAATTCTGCAATTTCTACAGTCCAACATAAAGCACAACGAATATCTTGGTGTTTATTAGCCGTCATAGCAATTCCGTTACCACTTCCACAAATTACAATACCAAAATCAGCTTTTTTACTTTCCACATCATAAGCAACTGGATGTCCAAAATCAGGATAATCCACACTATCAAAAGCGTCTGTGCCATGATTGATTACCGTATGGCCGTTGTTTTCTAAATATTGTACAATAGCATTTTTATAATCAGGACCTGCGTGGTCGTTTCCAATTGAAATAATCATAATAATTAAACGTTGTTTTGTATACTACAAAAATAAATAATAATACATTATTTATACATTACTCTTTAGCTATTTTAGTAAAAGGTAACTATATTACATTTTGTAATTCTTGATATAAATAAGGTTTTTATACACATATCTTGTATCATTACAATAATCTTCTAATAATCAAATACTTACATAGTTATTAACAAAGTAGTTAATAACGTAAAATCTTATTTTTCAATGATTTATAAATTTAAAAAGACAGCGTTTTTTAGGTTGTTAACAAACCAAAAAACAGTCTTGATTTTCAAGGGTTTGTCGTCTAATAAAAATTGTTAATAAGTATTAAGAGAAAAATAAAACTTTTTTTGGAGGATATTGTTTTTTTTACAATTGAAAATTGTTTCTGATTACGCAAGAAAAGTTTTAGCAACTTTTAGAAAAAATATCCAATGCTTTTTTATAGTTATTAACAACAATTAACAATCTAAGTTTTTAAAAAAAAGAACCAAAACACAAAAACAAACAATTGTTAATAACCTACACCAAATAACTAAAAAACAATACATTAATCATTTAATAAACTGTTAATATCGTTGTATAACTTCATAAAACTCAATTATCAAAATATAAATTAAAAAGTTTTAAGCCTTATTAACATCCTATCATAATCATCAAATTTTATTTTTTTAAAAATCTTCTTTTTTATTTTTTTAGTTATTGTTAAAAACTTTAATTTTTTGAAAAAGATAAATAGATGTATTTTTTTCAAATGTTAGTTTTATATTAAAACTTGTAACTTATAACTTGTAACTTATAACTATTTTGTACTTTTCAGCGATATTTAAAAATTAAAGATGAGTAAAAAGCCTAGAAGATTTAGTAAAGGAGTAAAAGACTTTTCGGGAAAAATTTTGAAAATACTTTCTAAAGAACCTAATAAGCCGTTTAATTACAAGCAAATTGCAGCTCGTTTAGATGTAGATGATACTAAAAGTAGAAATGAAATTATAAAAGATTTAAAAATTTTAGCTTCTAAAAAACAAATTCTTGAAATAGAACCCGGTAAATATATTGTAAAAGCACAGAGTCAGGATTACTATGAAGGGATTATTGATATGACTACCCGTAAAACGGCTTATTTGTTATGTGAAGATTTTGAGGAAGATGTGTTTATTCCTTTTGCCAATTTGAATCATGCTTTACATGGGGATAAGGTAAAAGTGTATGTGTACAACCGTCGTAGTGGAAAACGTCCAGAAGCTGAAGTGATTGAAGTAGTGGAACGTGAACGCATGGAATTTGTTGGTGTTATTGATGTTCAAAAGAACTTCGCATTTGTAACTACTGCCAATCCAAAGATGTACACCGATATTTTTATTCCAAAAGAAAAAATGGGAGAAGCTAAAAACGGTGATGTTGTTTTAGTAAAAATTGAAGATTGGCCTAAAAAAGCCGATTCTCCTTTTGGAACGGTGGTAAAAGTATTGGGGCGTCCTCGGTGAACATGATACCGAAATTCACGCCATTCTTGCAGAATATGGTTTGCCTTATGATTTCCCAGTAGAAGTGGAAGCCTATGCTAAAAAGTTGGATACTTCCATTCAACCCGATGAAATTGCGAAGCGTCGTGATATGCGTAACGTATTGACTTTCACGATTGACCCGAAGGATGCCAAAGATTTTGACGATGCGCTTTCTTTCCAAGTTTTAGAAAATGGAAATTATGAAATTGGCGTGCACATTGCCGATGTATCGCATTATGTGCAGGAAGGAACTATCCTTGATGATGAAGCTTTCAAACGCGCTACTTCAGTATATTTGGTTGACCGTGTAGTACCTATGTTGCCAGAAGTCTTGAGTAACTTCGCATGTTCGTTACGTCCGCATGAAGAAAAATATACGTTTTCAGCTGTATTTGAAATCAATGCAAAAGCACAAGTGGTAAACCAATGGTTTGGTCGTACGGTTATTTATTCTGACCAACGTTTTGCTTATGAAGAAGCACAACATATCATTGAGACCAAAGGAAATAGCATTCCAGCTGAAATTTCATTGTCTGGAGAGGAGTATATTGTTAAAAATGAAATTGTTGAAGCTACTTTAAAATTAGATGAATTGGCTAAAATTTTAAGAAGAAACCGTATGAATAATGGTGCGATTTCTTTTGATAAAGTGGAAGTTAAATTCAAATTAGATGAAAATGATGAACCTGTTGGTGTATATTTTAAAATAGCTAAAGATGCTAATCATCTGATTGAAGAATTCATGTTGTTAGCTAACAGAAAAGTGGCTGAATTCATTGGGAAACAAAAGAAAACTTTTGTGTATCGTATTCACGATGAACCAGATGAAAACAAGTTAATGAACTTACAAGGTGTCATTTCTAAGTTTGGTTATTCGTTAAATTTCAAATCAAAAGATACGATTTCTAAATCCTTGAATAGTTTATTAGAAAATGTTGTAGGGAAAAAAGAGCAAAATATGGTGGATACTTTAGCTATCCGAACCATGAGTAAAGCCAAATATTCTACCGACAATATTGGACATTACGGATTAGCTTTCGATTATTATTCGCATTTTACTTCGCCTATTCGTCGTTATCCTGATGTTATGGTACACCGTTTGCTACAACAGTATTTGGATGGCGCTAAAAGTGCCGATGAAGAAGCCTATGAAGAAAAATGTGTGCATTCATCCAATATGGAAAATAGTGCTTCAAATGCCGAACGCGATTCTATCAAATACATGCAAGTGAAATACATGCAAGACCACAAAGATCAAGAGTTTTTAGGTGTTATTTCTGGAGTAACTGAATGGGGGATTTATGTAGAAATTGTTGAAAACAAATGTGAAGGTATGATTCGCATTCGTGAAATAAAAGAAGACTATTATACGTTTGATGAAAAGCAATATGCTTTGGTTGGTCAAATAACTAAAGATTTATTGCAGTTAGGTGATGAAGTTTGGGTAAAAGTGAAGAATGCTGACTTAGTGAAAAAACAATTGGATTATCATTTTATTAGAAGAAATTAATAGCTTATTCAGTGTTCAGTAGCAGTTTTGAATTGAAGAATGAAGTTAATTTTCAAATAGTACAAAATTTTAAATGTTAATGAATTTTATAAAAAGAATATTTCTGTTTTTAACTTATTAGCATTTCTATTTTTTCTGTTTATAATTTTTATAAATCCAGAAGGAAAAGTAGGTGGATGTGGTAAAGGATTTATTTTTTTAGGAAAAATAATTTTTGGTTTTCTTGCCTTGGGTTTGATTGCTTTTGACTTAGTCTTAAAAGCAATCATTAAATCAAGAAGTAAATTAAATGTTGTTGAGTTAATCATTTTTCTATTGTTTACCTTATTGATTTTTATATAATTATGAAAGAACATGTAATAGCCTTTTCCTTATTTGCTGTAAGTTTGATGAGCGCACAAACCAGCAAATCATTAGGAACCATTTCTAAAGTAACTGGATTTGACCAAATTGAAATTCATTTGGTTCCTTCCAATGAAAATAAAATTGAATTAACAGGAACAAATTCCGAAGCCGTGGAATTGGTTAATAAAGACGGCGAATTGAAAGTTCGTATGCCTTTTGGACAAATGCTAAAAGGGAATGATATTAAGGCCACTATTTATTTTAAAGACCTAAAAGCAGTAGAAGCTAATGAAGGAAGTTTTATAAGTAGTGAAGTTAATTTAAAAACATCCATCTTTGATATTATAGCTAAAGAAGGAGGTAAAGTAGATTTAATACTAGAAACTTCTAAAATCAACATTAAAACCTCTAGTGGGGCTGTCGTTAAATTAGCTGGAAAAACACAAAATATAGATGCCGTTTCTACAGCAGGTGGAATTTTAAATGCTATTAATTGCGAAACACAACAAGCTACAGTAACAGTAAATGCTGGTGGTCAAATAGATATAAAAGCTTATGATATAGTGGATGCTAAGGCACGAGCTGGTGGGAGCATTATGATATATGGAAAACCTAAACAAGTAAATCAAAAAACTATTTTCGGAGGAAATATTATAATACGTAAAGACAAAAATTAATGTAAGTATATTGATTAATAGATCTTTTAAAATAAAATATTCTTAAAATCACTAAAAATTAGATTTTTTGAGAATATAGAATTAAATTGCCAATTCATTCTAGCAGTTAATTTATGTTGCAATATATTTTAAGCAATGGAATTCCTTTAGGTATTTTCTTGAGCTTTATGATAGGACCTGTTTTTTTTTGTACTATTAGAAACCAGTATAACAAAAGGCTTTAGAGCTGCTTTGTTTTTTGATTTAGGGGTCGTTCTTGGAGATATTTTCTTTATAGGTTTAGCTTATCTAGGCAGTTATCGTTTAATTCAAAGTTTAAAAGATGATCCAGCCTTATTCATATTTGGAGGTATTGTTATGTTGGCTTATGGTATCATTTCCTATGCCAAATTATATAAAGCTAGTAAAAGCATCGAAGAAGATGAAGAAGTAGTTGATTTAATTAAAAAAAATTACTTTAGCTTATTTATCAAAGGTTTTCTTTTAAACTTTATTAATATTGGCGTATTAGGATTTTGGTTATTAATTATCATTACTTTTGGTCCTCGTTTGCAAATGGATAGTTCAAATGTTTTTTGGTTTTTTACTACTGTTATAGTTTCCTATTTAAGTACTGATATTTGTAAAATATTAGCAGCAAAACAATTGCGTTCTAAACTTACTCCAATTAATATCATAAAAATAAAAAAAGTGAGTGCTATATTGTTAATCATTTTTGGAGCCATATTATTAGCCCAAGGTTGGTTTCCTTCTGATAAACAGTTTGTAAAAGATACGATAGAAAAAATAGAAAAAGAGTAATGGTAACATTACTCTTTTTTTGTATAATCAATATTCAAAATACTTATTATATTTTTGGTAATTTCATGCCAAATAAATAACCCCTTAATCTAAATAAACTAATATGAAAAAATTTTTACTTCTAATTCTTTTACCCTTTGTTCTTTATGGTCAAAATGATTCTATTACTACTTCTAAACCCAATTTTTCTTTAATAGGTTTAAATAAATTGAATATTGTGTATAAAGGTATTCCTAATCCAATTTCTATTCAGGTAAAAGATTCAAAACCTTTTAAGATTAAAGGAGAGGCATTATTTCAATCTGTTGATGGTAACTATACCCTTCAACCAAAAAATGGCAAGGAAACCAAAGTATTTGTGGAAATAAACACTTCTGATAGTACAAAAGTAATTGAAGAACATATTTTACGAGTAAAAGATTTGCCTTTAGCCGCTTTATTAGTTAATCAAAAGGGATGTATTAATAGTGATTGTGTTTTAGAAATTCCTACTAAAGAATTATTAAATGCTGAAATTACCTTTAAATTGATTGACTTTTTATTGGATTATAACATTACTGTTACAGGATTTCGCTTGCATTTGACTAATATAGCAGGTGAATTTTTAGACAGTTTTGAAGTTAAAGGGAATAAAATACCAGCAGAAGTTTATGAAGCGATATTAAATAAGGATAAAGGGACATTAATTCAAATTCATAAAATTACCTTTTTATCAGATTTAAATTTAGCTATTTCTAAGACTCCTATGATAAAAATTAAAAAAGTTTAATTTTTTGTATGCTTATAACGTTCTATTATTTAGGTATTTATATTATAATATATATTTTTTTAGAACAAGAGACTAAAAGTAGTTTGCAAATATAAAAAACTGTCTTATATTTGCACTCGCAATACGGAAGTAATGCGAGATATACTGGAGAAATGGCAGAGTGGTCGAATGCGGCAGTCTTGAAAACTGTTGACTGTAACAGGTCCGGGGGTTCGAATCCCTCTTTCTCCGCAAGCTAAATAGGTTAAAAGGTCTGATTTTTCAGACCTTTTTTATGCTCAAAATGTATTGATTAATACCACGAATACACGAATATTAGTTTATAAATTATTCGTGTATTCGTGGTTTTTTATTTACAATAGGGTTGACTTTAGATTTGAAGTATAAAAAAAACCTCCCAATTTCTTGGAAGGTTTTGAGGCATCGCCCGGATTCGAACCGGGGTAGACGGTTTTGCAGACCGGTGCCTAGCCGCTCGGCCACGACGCCATTGCGATTGCAAATATAGTGAAAAGTTTAAATTTTAAAAGGATTCAAACCAAAAGTTTATCTTTTTTTTGTCAATAAAATAGTAACTTCTTGAACATCACCGCCTATAGGAGGGTTAATTTTTGCTACTTCCACCGTAACTTTTTCCACTAATTCTAGTTCATTTAACGTTCTGTCGATAATTCTTTGAGCTACATGCTCCAATAATTCCGATCGAATAGCCATTTCTTCTACTACAATCTTGTTTAAATGAACATAATCTACCGTATCTCCTAGCCTATCGGTTTGTGCTGATAAAGTCAAATCAGCTTCAATTTCTAAATCCACTCGGTATTGACTCCCTATTTTACTCTCTTCAATTAAACAACCATGATTCGAAAATGTACGGATGTTCTTTAATTTTATGATTCCCATTACTTTTTTTAAGTTTAGGAGTTTATATTTAAACGATAACATCAGTCTACTAAACCTACTAAACATCTAAACTTATAAACTCTTTTTTCTATCTTTGTCAAAAGTATAAAAATTAAGATGTCAAATACTGAAAAATCACTGAATTTTATAGAACAAATCATTGAAGAAGACTTGAAAAATGGTTTGTCTAACGATAAATTACGTTTTCGTTTTCCACCGGAACCCAATGGCTATTTACATGTAGGCCATGCTAGTGCTATCTGTTTAAATTTTGGTTTAGGATTAGATTATAAGGCACCAGTTAATCTTCGTTTTGACGATACAAATCCTTCTAAAGAAGAGCAAGAATATGTAGATGCTATTAAGCGTGATGTAGAGTGGCTTGGTTTTCAATGGAATAAGGAATGTTATGCTTCGGATTATTTTCAACAATTATATGATTGGGCTGTCGTTTTAATTAAAAATGGTAAGGCTTATGTTGATAACTTGTCATCTGAAGAAATGGCAAAGCAAAAAGGTACACCAACACAGCCAGGTGTAAATAGTCCTAATCGAGATCGTTCCGTAGCAGAAAATTTAGATTTATTCAACCGTATGAAAAACGGTGAATTCCCTAATGGTTCTTATGTTTTGCGTGCTAAAATTGACATGGCATCACCTAATATGTTGATGCGTGATCCTTTGATGTATCGTATTATGCACGAGCATCATCATCGTACTGGTAATCAATGGTGTATCTATCCTATGTATGACTGGGCACATGGTGAAAGTGACTATATGGAACAAATTTCACACTCGTTCTGTACCTTAGAATTCTTGCCTCATAGAGAATTATATGATTGGTTTTTAGATAACATTTATGATAGTTCAAAAACACGTCCAAAACAACGTGAATTTGCTCGCAGAAACTTGTCACATACGGTAGTTTCTAAACGTAAATTATTGCAACTAGTTCAAGAAGGGCATGTTACAGGTTGGGATGACCCACGTATGAGTACCATTTCAGGTATGCGTCGTCGTGGTTATACACCAGCTTCAATCCGTAATTTTGCTAAGACTATCGGTATTGCTAAACGTACCAATTTAATTGATGTTTCTTTATTAGAATTCTGTGTTCGTGAGGATTTGAATAAGACAGCTCCTCGTGTTATGGCGGTTTTAGATCCTGTTAAATTGGTCATTACCAACTATCCAGAAGGACAAGAAGAGTGGTTAGAAGCTGAAAATAATCCAGAAGAAGAAGTAATGACTTTCAGAAAAGTACCTTTTTCTAAAGTATTATATATTGAAAGAGAAGACTTTAAAGAAGAAGCAGATAAGAAATTTTTCCGTTTAAAATTAGATGGTGAAGTACGTTTAAAGAATGCTTATATTATTAAAGCTGAATCAGTTGTAAAAGATGAAGCGGGTAATATCATAGAAATTCATGCTACTTATGATGAAGATTCACGCTCAGGTAGTGGTACTGAAGCTTCTAAGCGTAAAGTAAAGGGTACGATTCATTGGGTTTCTGCTAATCATGCTATTGAGGCAGAAGTTCGTATTTATGACCGTTTATTTACGCATGAAAATCCTGATGGAAACAAAGAGGTTGATTTTAAAGAATTTATCAATCCTAATTCACTTTCGATTATTAAAGGTTATTTAGAACCAAGTTTAGCAACTGTTAAAGACTTAGAACATTTCCAATTTCAACGTTTAGGTTATTTTTGTGTTGACAAGGAATCCACTTCTGATAAATTAGTTTTCAACAAAACAGTTGGACTGAGAGATACTTGGGCTAAAGTTGAAAGTAAAGATGAATAATTTTTGGAATACCTAAAATAATAAAAGCATCTCTAAAGGATGCTTTTATTATTATTACTTATTATTAAAAAGGATATTAATAAGTAATGTTTATTATAATTTTTATTTATTAATTATTGTTAAATAATAGATTTTAATTAAAAAAATAACTTCCATATTTTTATTTTAAGCTATTTTTAAAATATAGTAAGGTGATTTTATTAGTTGATATAAAAAAGTTTCTTAAAACGCTTTAAAATAAAAAAGTAGTCTTTTGACCACTTTTTTTATTTTTTAGATATTTTTGGAGTATCATTGTCTCCAAAATTTTCTTCTGGGAATTTTTTAAGATTTTCTTTTTGTTTTCTTCCCGTATTTTTCATTGATTCTGCAATTTGATTTGAAGCCGTAAAACTTGCCACCATATTATTTAACATGTCTGTAGCTGCTTGTGGAGAATTAGGTAATAAAATTAAATTTGAATTTGCATCAGCACCAATTGCTTGTAAGGTATCATAATGTTGGGTAATTACAATTAAAGCTGAGGCTTCTTGTGAATTGATGCCCACTTCATTCAATTGGTTGACTGATTCTACTAAACCTCTAGCAATTTCTCTTCGTTGATCTGCTATACCTTGCCCTTGTAGTTTTTTACTTTCTGCCTCTGCTTGTGCTTTTGCTACAATTCTAATACGCTGTGCTTCACTTTCAAATTGTGCTGCTGTTTTCTCTCTTTCGGCTGCATTAATTCGATTCATAGCATTTTTTACTTGAATATCGGGATCAATATCAGTTACTAAAGTGTTGATAATATCGTATCCATAAGCAATCATCGCTTCATTCAATTCTCTTTTTACCGCAATGGCAATATCATCTTTACGTACAAAAACGTCATCTAAAATTAATTTAGGAACTTCGGCGCGCACTACGTCAAAAACGTATGCTGTAATTTGATCATGTGGATATTCTAATTTATAAAAAGCTTCATATACATGCTCTTGAATTACTTTAAATTGTACTGAAACTTTCATTTTAACGAATACGTTATCTTTCGTTTGTGTTTCAATAATTACATCTAATTGTTGGATTCGTAAGTTAACTTTACCCGCAATTCGGTCAATTAATGGAACCTTGATTTGTAAACCGGAGTTTCTAATACTTTGAAATTTACCAAAACGTTCAATTATTACAGCCGTTTGTTGTTTGACTGTAAAAAATGAAGATAAAAATAAAGTAATACTAAAAATGATAAAAGCAAAAAATAGTAAGCTCATAATAAAAATAATTAGTTTGTTAAATATTTATTTATACGTAGTAAATACGTTTTTGTTACATTTAACCAAGATTCAACATTAGATTTCGTTGTGAAACAAAATTTTAGAAGAAATAATAAGACTATTTGGATGATTAATGGGTACTTACTTGAATTTGAGGAAAAATAAAGTAGAATGGATTTGCTTGACGAATTCACTTCGTTCGAGTTTAATAAGATATTTGGATTTAATTTTAAATGAAACATATAAAAAAGCCAGCATTTTTATTGCTGGCTTTTTCACTTATATAGTAGTTATAGCTGTTTCTAAACGTTTGATAGTTTCTTCTTTTCCAAGAATCTCTACGATATCAAACAAATGAGGTCCCATCATTTTTCCTACTAAACTTAATCGAAAGGGTTGCATAACTTTACCCATTCCAATTTCATTAGTGGTCAACCATTCTTTTACTAATTTTTCAATATTTATACTTGTAAAATCAGTAATATCTTCTAAAACTACAATTAATTGTTTTAATAATTGAGGGGTTTCTTCTTTCCAATTCTTTAAAGCTTTTTCATCATAGGATGTTGGCTTAACAAAGAAGTAATCGGTTAAATCCCATAAATCAGTAACAAAATTTGCTCTTTCTTTATTTAATGAAACAATTCTTTCTAAGTCTAATGAAGTCGAAATACCTCTTTTATCCAATTCTTTAGTAAAACTATTAGCTAATGCTTTATCACTTTTGTTTACTAGATACTGATGATTGAACCATTTGTTTTTTTCTGGGTCAAATTTTGCACCTGATTTATTTACTCGAGCTAAATCAAATTTAGTAATTAATTCTTCTAAAGAAAAAATTTCTTGTTCTGTACCATCATTCCAACCTAATAAAGCAAGGAAATTTACTACAGCTTCTGGGAAGAAACCATTTTCACGATATCCCATTGATGTACTTTCTTCTGTTTTCCACTCTAATGGAAATACTGGGAATCCCATTTTATCGCCATCACGTTTTGATAATTTACCGTTACCTATCGGTTTTAAAATCAATGGTAAGTGTGCAAACTCAGGCGCATCCCATCCAAATGCTTTGTATAATAATACGTGTAATGGTAAGGATGGTAACCATTCTTCTCCACGAATTACATGCGATGTTTCCATCAAATGGTCATCTACTATATTTGCTAAGTGGTAAGTAGGCATACCATCGCTTTTAAACAATACTTTATCGTCTAACAAATTAGTGTCAAATTTAATAGCACCACGAATGATATCTTTTAATTCTAAAATTTCATTAACAGGTGTTTTAAAACGTACTACGTAAGCTTCCTCATTGTTAATACGTTTTTGAACTTCTTCATCAGAAATAGTTAACGAGTTTTGTAAGGTTTCACGTATAGTATGATTATAAATAAATGTTCTTCCTTCAGCTTCAGCAGCTTTTCTTAAAGCATCTAATTCTTCAGCAGTATCAAACGCATAATACGCCCAACCTTTTTCAATTAATTCGTCAGCATATTGTTTATACATTGCCTTACGTTCACTTTGACGGTAAGGTCCAAATTTTTCATTTTTACCTACAGTTTCATCAGGAGCAATGCCCAACCATTCTAATGCTTCAAAAATGTAAGCTTCGGCACTGGTACAAAACGGGTTTGGTCTGTATCTTCTATTCGTAAATAGAAAGTACCGTTATGTTTTTTAGCAAATAAATAATTAAATAAGGCTGTTCTTACACCGCCTATATGTAAAGGTCCTGTTGGACTGGGTGCAAAACGCACTCTAACTGGCTTTGACATTTGTTCTTGATTTTTGTTATTTATTACATAAAGCATCGTTTTACTAAAATTAATGTGCAGTATGTTAATGCAAAGATACATTATACTGTTTACATATTTGTTTGATTTAGAGTATTGCTATTGTATTTGATATTTTATTAACTTTATAGGTTATAATTAAAGTATTGAATTTTGGAATCAAAACAACTCATATTTGCTAAATTAGAAAGTTTTATTAAAAAGTATTACACGAATGAATTGCTTCGTGGTAGTTTATTTTTTATAGGATTAGGTTTATTTTATTTTTTATTTACAAGTTTTATTGAATATTTTCTATGGTTACAACCTACAGGAAGAAGTATTTTATTTTGGTTATTTATTATCGTAGAATTTTTTTTATTGATTCGATTTATTGCAATTCCACTATTTAAATTATTTAGACTTCAAAAGGGTTTAAGTTATGAAGAAGCTTCTTTTATAATTGGTAAACATTTTAATGAAGTAAATGATAAATTGGTTAATTTCTTGCAGTTGACTAATGATATTAATCAATCAGAATTATTGTTAGCTTCTATAGATCAAAAGGCAAAAGGTTTACAACCTATTCCTTTTTCAAATGCAATAGATTTAAATAAAAATAAAAAATACATCCCGTTAGCTTTAATTCCCTTCTTGATCATTTTATTTTTTATGATTTCAGGTAAAGAAGAATATTTAGCTCAAGGAATACATCGTGTGATTAATTATAACAAACACTTCTCCCCTCCTGCTCCATTTGAATTGTATATTAAAGATTCTTTAGTTACACAGCAAAATAAAGATTTTACTTTGACTGTTTTTTCTAAAGGAAAAATAAATCCCGATAAAGCAGTTATTGTCATAGGGAATGAACAATATTTTATGGAAAATACAGCTCCGGTATTTTTCAATACACTTTTGAAAATCCACTAGCTAATACTCAATTTTATATACAATCAAATGAAGTAATTAGTAAGAATTATAATTTAAAAGTGGAAGCAGTTCCAGCTATTACTCATTTTGAAATGTTGTTGAACTATCCCGATTATTTAGGTAAAAAAAATGAATTAATAAGAGGTACAGGTAATGCGGTTATACCAGAAGGTACTACTATAACTTGGGGAATTAGAGCTCAATCAACAGAATCAATTCTTATGAATATGAATAAGTCTTTAAATAGCTTTAATTTACGCAATAACAACTTTGTTTTGACTAAAAAAATTAATCAAAATTCAGAATATCAAATAGTTACTTCCAATAAAGCAATAAAAAACTTTGAAAAGCTTACATATTCTTTAAATATCATTAAAGATCAATATCCAACGATTAAAATAGAAAGTACTCCCGATAGTTTACGTATTTCAAAGCCTTATTTAATAGGCCAAATAGCGGATGATTATGGATTTCATAATTTAAGTATTGTTTATTTTCCTAAAGATAAAACACATCAGGCAAAACGGGGAACACTGTCTTTTAAACAAGGAGTTTATGATAAATTTATATTTAGTTTTCCAGGCTCACTCCCTATTCAAACAGGAATTGAATATGACTATTATTTTGAAATTTCTGACAACGATGTTTTACATGGATTTAAAACTGCTAGAACTTCTGTTTTTTCTCATCGTGAATCAACAGAGCAAGAAAAACAAGAAGAGTTTTTACAAAAACAAAATGATAATATCAATAGCCTATCTAAAACTTTAAAATCACAAGATAAACAACAAACTGAATTGGAAAAACTACAACAAGTAGGTAAAGAAAAAAAAGAACTTAATTATAAAGAGCAACAAAAAATCAATGATTTCATTAAGCGTCAAAAACAAGAAGAAGAATTATTAAAAAAGTACGCTGAAAAAATAAAAGAGAATTTAGATCAGTTTAAACCAACCTCTAAGGATCCTAAAAAGAAGAATTAGAAAAACGGTTAGATAATGTACAACAAGATTTAGAAAAAAATAAGAAATTATTAGATGAGTTAAAAGAATTAAATGAAAAGATGCAGCATGAAGATTTATTTGATAAGATAGAAAAATTCCAACAAAAATCTAAGAATCAATCTAAAAGTTTAGAGCAGTTAGTAGAATTGACAAAGCGCTATTATATTGAGCAGAAAGCAAAACAATTAGTTGATAAATTAGCTAAACTAGCAGATAAACAAGAAGATTTATCTAATAGTAAAGAGAATAATGAAAAGGAACAAAATGAATTAAATACATCTTTTGATCGTATACAAAATGAATTAAATAGTTTAGAGAAAGAAAATAAGGAATTAAAAAAACCTCTTTCAATACCTTCTGATGAAGAAAAACAAAAAAGTATTGATAGTGATATGAAGAATGCAAGTAATGAATTAAAAAATAAAAATAATTCTAAAGCTATTGCAAAACAAAAAAGTGCAACACGTAAAATGCGTCAGATGGCACAATCTATGGAAAAAGATATGCAAGGAGGTGATAAAGAACAAATAAATGAAGATATTAAAATGCTTCGTCAAATTGTAGATAACTTGTTAGAATTTTCCTTTTCAGAAGAAAGGCTTATGAATAATTTTAAGAGTATGAATGGTTCATCATCATCATTTTCTAAGCATATTAAAACACAACAAGATTTAAAAAATCAGTTTAAACATGTAGATGATAGCTTATTTGCAATGTCATTGCGTAATCCTAAAATAGGAGAAAAAGTAACAAAAGAAGTGGGTAATATTTATTATAATATAGACAAATCAATTGATTATTTTACAGATAATCAAGTTGCTAGAGGTATATCTAGTCAACAATATACATTTGCTAGTGCTAATACTTTAGCTAATCTATTAGCGGATGTTTTAAATAATATGCAAATGTCTATGTCAGCATCTGGATCAGGTCAAGGGAGTCCTAGTCCGGGTAAAGGGAAAGGTTCAGGCATGCAATTGCCAGATATTATTATGAGACAAGAAGAATTAGCAAAAAAAATGAGTAAAGGTAATTCGCAAAAGCCTAGTTCTTCAGGGACATCAGGTAGTGGTGAAGGAAAAGAATCAGGAGGTAATAAATCAAATAATCAAGGAGGTTCCGATTCTAAAGATGGTAAAGGGAAACAAAATACGACAGGAGAAAATGGAGAAGGTAACGCACAAAGTATTATAGATATATTAAAGCAACAACAACAATTACGCGATGCTTTAGAAAAAGAATTAAACAAACAAGGCTTAGGTACACAAGGTCAGAATGTTTTAGACCAGATGAAGCAATTAGAAAAGCAATTAGTAACGAAAGGATTTAATCAACAGTTAGTACAGAAAGCATTGAATTTAAAGTATGAATTACTTAAATTACAAGAAGCAGCACAGCAACAAAATCAAGACAGTAAAAGAGAAGGTACGACGAATAAAAAGAATTTCAAAACACCTCTTCTAGCCTACCGCAAAACTTACAAGAATATTTGAATAGTATAGAAATATTAAACAGACAAAGCTTACCTTTGCGCTCGCAATTTAACAAACGTATTCAAGAATATTTTAAACAAAATGATAAATTATAATTACGAAGTTGATTTCTTATTAGATAATGAAGTTGATTATACAAAATGGATTGAAGCAGTTATTAAATCTGAAAACAAGGAATTGAACGAAATTAATTACATTTTTTGCAATGATGATTACCTATTAGAGATTAATAAACAATATTTAGAACATGATTATTACACAGATATTATCAGTTTTGATTACACTGAAGGGGATGTAGTATCAGGTGATATTTTTATTTCTATAGAACGTGTAAAAGAAAATGCTATTGATTTGAATACGCCTTTTGATGAAGAATTAAAAAGAGTTATTATTCATGGAGTATTGCATTATTGTGGATATAAAGATAAGAGCGCAAAAGAAGAAGAAATGATGCGTTTAAAAGAAGATGAAAAAATAAAAATGTTTCACGTGAAACATGATATCTAATTTTAGTTCCACGTGAAACAAATGAAATTTGTTTCACGTGGAACTTTTCTTTTCTTTATAGTGTTTCACGTGAAACACTATAAAGAAAAGATTTTTTATAAAGTAATTTATTTTAAAAATATATAATGTTTGTAGATAAATATGATGTAATTGTGGTTGGCGCAGGTCATGCTGGATGTGAGGCCGCTGCTGCTGCTGCTAATTTAGGTTCTAAGACTTTGTTGATTACAATGAGTCTTCAGAATATTGCTCAAATGTCCTGCAATCCAGCTATGGGAGGAATTGCAAAAGGACAAATTGTTCGTGAAATTGATGCTCTTGGAGGTTATTCAGGTATAGTGTCTGATAAAACAGCTATACAGTTTAAAATGTTAAATCAGTCTAAAGGACCTGCAATGTGGTCACCTCGTTGTCAGAGTGATCGTATGCGATTTTCAGAAGAATGGCGTTTAATGTTAGAGCAAACGCCTAATCTTGATTTTTATCAAGAAATGATTGTTGGGTTAATTACAGAAGGAGAACGTGTGATAGGTGTTAAAACAGCTATTGGTATATCTATTTTTGCAAAGACTGTTGTTTTAACTAATGGTACTTTTTTAAATGGTTTAATTCATATTGGTGAAAAACAATTTGGTGGCGGAAGAGCTGGTGAAAGTGCTTCTTATGGGATAACAGAAGATTTAGTTCGTTTAGGTTTTCAAGCTGGTCGTATGAAAACGGGTACGCCACCTCGTGTAGATGGTCGTTCTTTAGATTATTCTAAAATGCGTGTAGAGCCGGGAGATTTAAATCCGGCTAAATTTTCTTTTTCAGATATTACAAAACCTTTAACAAAGCAACGAGATTGTTATATGACTTACACTTCTTCTTTGGTGCATGATTTGTTACGAGAAGGTTTTGATCGTTCTCCGATGTTTAATGGTAGGATTAAATCTTTAGGACCTCGTTATTGTCCTTCGATAGAAGATAAAATTAATCGTTTTGCAGATAAAGATCGCCATCAACTTTTTGTAGAGCCAGAAGGATGGAATACAGTAGAGGTTTATGTAAATGGTTTTTCTACTTCGCTTCCAGAAGATATTCAATTTAGAGCATTGCGTTCTGTAGAAGGTTTTGAAAAGGTTAAATTTTTTTAGAGCAGGTTATGCAATAGAATACGATTACTTCCCTCCTACTCAATTAAAGCATACTCTTGAAACAAAAGTGATTTCAGGTTTGTATTTTGCAGGACAAATTAATGGAACTACAGGATATGAAGAAGCAGCTTCTCAGGGGTTAATAGCAGGTATAAATGCCGCTTTAAAAGCACAAGAAAGAGAGGAGTTTGTTTTAAAAAGAGATGAAGCTTATATAGGTGTTTTGATTGATGATTTAATAACTAAAGGAACAGAAGAGCCTTATCGTATGTTTACTTCTCGTGCAGAGTATAGAACTTTACTTAGACAGGATAATGCAGATTACCGTTTAACACCTAAATCAAATGCAATTGGTTTAGCTAGTGTAGAACGATTGAAGAGAATGGAATATAAGTTTGATCAGGCTGAAAAAATGGTTGCTTTTTTTAGAGAAACATCGGTTTCTGTAAAAGAAGCAAATCCAGTTTTAGAATCTAAATTGAGCTCACCTATTACGCAAGGTGATAAAATGTTTAAGATTTTTTCTCGCCCTCAAATCCAAATGGAAGATATGATGAAGTTTGAAAAAGTTCAAGATTATGTTACTTCTAATGATTTAGATGAAGAAATAATAGAACAATCCGAAATTCAAGTTAAATATTCCGGTTATATAGAAAAGGAACGAGCAAATGCCGAAAAGTTACATCGCTTGGAAAATATTCGTATACCTGAAAATTTCGATTATGATCAGTTAAAGTCTTTATCTTATGAAGCACGTGAAAAATTAAAAAAAATTCGACCTGTTACCATATCGCAAGCATCACGTATTAGTGGAGTATCACCGAATGATATTTCAGTTATGCTGGTTTATATGGGAAGATAGTTTTTTGTGAAATCAATCTAAAAAATATTTTGTTTCACGTGGAACTATTTAGTGGCTCAATATTTTTTTAATTAAAGTTTTATTATACAAATGAATTTTTTAGAACAAAATAGTTATATAGAAGTACAAGATCATTCTGTTTCTAATGAAAAATTTAAATTATTATTAGATTCCGAAACAGAATTATTAAAAACCTATCCTCAACCTTCTTTAGAAAAATTAGGATCTTATTATGAAAGTGAAGATTATATATCACATACAGATGGCAAACGTTCTTTCTTTGAGCGTTTATATCATTTAATAAAATCTTATGCTTTAATTAAAAAAGTAGCTTTGGTTAGTAGTATTCATAAATCAAAAGGAATTATTCTTGATATAGGAGCAGGAACGGGTGATTTTTTAGTTACAGCCAAAAATGCAGGTTGGATAACTAAAGGATTTGAACCTAATACAAATGCTCGTAATTTGGCCTTATTAAAAGGTATTGAATTAGTTGATACCACAGAGTTAATAGAAAATAATACAATTGATGTTATTACAATGTGGCATGTTTTAGAGCATGTGCCTAATTTAGAAGAACAGATTAAAGAATTAAAGCGTTTACTGAAACCTAACGGAACCTTAGTTATAGCTGTACCTAATTATAAATCTTATGATGCTCAATATTATGGCGAATTTTGGGCTGCTTACGATGTACCTAGACATTTATGGCATTTTTCTAAAAAAAGTATAGAGAAATTATTCGGAGAAAATAAAATGAAAATTATTCAAATTCATCCAATGATATTTGATAGTTTTTATGTTTCCCTGTTATCAGAAAAGTATAAAACAGGTAAAATGAATTTTTTAAAAGCATTTTGGATTGGATTAAAATCAAATATTAAAGCTGGAGATAAAAAAGAATTTTCTTCTCATATATACATTATAGAAAATAATGATTAATTCATTACATACTAAAAAAGCGAATCGTTAGATTCGCTTTTTTAGTATACTTTAATAAATCAAAAAATCAAGTTATTTCCTACCTCTTCCCTTTTGACTCTTCCCTTTTGACTTTTCCCTTTTGACTTTTCCCTTTTGACTTTTCCCTTTTGACTTTTCACTTTTGACTCTTCCCTTTTGACTTTTCACTTTTGACTTTTCACTTTTGACTCTTCCCTTTTGACTCTTCCCTTTTGACTCTTCCCTTTTGACTCTTCCCTTTTGACTCTTCCCTTTTGACTCTTCCCTCTTCCCTCTTCCCTCTTCCCTCTTCACTCTTCACTTTTCCCTTTTGACTTTTCCCTCTTGTCTTTTCCCTCTTGTCTTTTCCCTCTTGTCTTTTCACTCTTGTCTTTTCCCTCTTGTCTTTTCACTCTTGTCTTTTCACTCTTGTCTTTTCACTCTTGTCTTTTCACTCTTGTCTTTTCACTCTTGTCTTTTCACTCTTGTCTTTTCCCTCTTGTCTTTTCCCTCTTGTCTTTTCCCTCTTGTCTTTTCCCTCTTGTCTTTTCCCTCTTGTCTTTTCCCTCTTGTCTTTTCCCTCTTGTCTTTTCACTCTTGTCTTTTCCCTCTTGTCTTTTCCCTCTTGTCTTTTCACTCTTGTCTTTTCACTCTTGTCTTTTCACTCTTGTCTTTTCACTCTTGTCTTTTCACTCTTGTCTTTTCACTCTTGTCTTTTCACTCTTGTCTTTTCACTCTTGTCTTTTCACTCTTGTCTTTTCACTCTTGTCTTTTCCCTCTTCCCTCTTCCCTCTTGTCTTTTCCCTCTTGTCTTTTCCCTCTTGTCTTTTCCCTCTTGTCTTTTCCCTCTTGTCTTTTCCCTCTTGTCTTTTCACTCTTGTCTTTTCCCTCTTGTCTTTTCCCTCTTGTCTTTTCCCTCTTGTCTTTTCCCTCTTGTCTTTTCCCTCTTGTCTTTTCCCTCTTGTCTTTTCCCTCTTGTCTTTTCCCTCTTGTCTTTTCCCTCTTGTCTTTTCCCTCTTGTCTTTTCCCTCTTGTCTTTTCCCTCTTGTCTTTTCCCTCTTGTCTTTTCCCTCTTGTCTTTTCACTCTTGTCTTTTCACTCTTGTCTTTTCACTCTTGTCTTTTCACTCTTGTCTTTTCACTCTTGTCTTTTCCCTCTTGTCTTTTCCCTCTTGTCTTTTCCCTCTTGTCTTTTCCCTCTTGTCTTTTCCCTCTTGTCTTTTCCCTCTTGTCTTTTCCCTCTTGTCTTTTCCCTCTTGTCTTTTCCCTCTTGTCTTTTCCCTCTTGTCTTTTCCCTCTTGTCTTTTCCCTCTTGTCTTTTCCCTCTTGTCTTTTCCCTCTTGTCTTTTCCCTCTTGTCTTTTCCCTCTTGTCTTTTCCCTCTTGTCTTTTCCCTCTTCCCTCTTCCCTCTTTTATTATACTATTTTCGTTCAAAAATGATTTTTTTTGAATAAAAACTTCATTTTTTATTTTAAAATTGAATTTTTTCATGAAAATGTTCCACGTGAAAATTTTAGAGAGATAATCTCTCTTTCATAATTTCATCAAGCTATTTGTTCCACGTGAAATATGAAGATTAGAAAATAGACAAAATTTTTATAAACTTTATTTATTCAATTTTAGAAAATATTATTTACTAGTATAATTATCCTATATAAGGAATAATTAATTAGATAATGAATATTATAAATTATTTTGTTTCACGTGAAATATATAGTATTAATTCAAATGAAACGATAAACTTTATAAAAGGAAGATAAATGATATAAAGTTTTAGTTTGGCTACAATTTTACTACATACAAGAGTATAAGAAAATATTTTATAGAAGATAAGTTTTCATCTATTATGAATTTACTTCACTTTTGTTACTTATTTTTTATAAGTTATTTCAAAAGCTTTTAAGACACTTTATAGATTGATTAGGTACTTTGTATGATTTATTTTTAAAAGTCTTTTAAAAGAGATTTATTGTGCTAATTTTTTAATTCTGAAATATTGCTTAACATTGCTATACTTCATTTATTGAACTAGATTTAAAAAATGTTTCACGTGAAAAAGAGATTAAAAATTTAATATTTCTTAAAAAGCGCAACAATTATTATTATTTATTAATATATATATTGTTATCATTTTTATTTATTTTAAAAATAAAATCACTTTATCTATTAAAAAAATAAGCGCTATCTCCCTCTTTATATATAAACTCCTTATAATTCTTTATATTTTACTCTAAAAACGATTTTAAATAGATTTAAAAGGTTTTTGCATCTCTAAGTGTAATTATAGGTCTCTAATTTGTAAAAGCTTCTAAAAACGCATTTATTAAAGCGTATTTTTATCAGAAAATATTATTATTATCATTAGATAAATAGTTTTTTATTATGTTTATTTTAAGGTCTATTTTTTCTTACTTTTTTGTTATAAACTCATTTATTTTTTGTATTGAGTATTTTAGAATAAAAGTTTACTTTTACAAAAAATTAAAATCATAAATAGAATGAAAAAGCTTGTAATGATGGCGGTTGTTTTATCTGCCGCAGTAGCGTGTAATAAGACACCTGAAGCTAAAGAGGTAAAAACAGCTTATATTGATACTGTAAAACTCATGGAAGATTATACTGAAGCCAAAGAATTACAGGATAAATTTAAAACCAAGGGAGAAGTTAAAGGACGTGAATTAGAAGTTGAAGCTAGAAAATTAGAAGCTGAAAAAGCTAATTTTCAACAAAACGCAATGGCTAAAGGACAAGCTTGGGCACAACAAAAATACGCTGAATTACAACAACGTTCACAACAGTTAGCTTACGCTGAACAAGCAGTAGCACAACAATTACAGGCTGAAGGAGGATCTAAGAGGGATTCAATTGTTGAAAAAGTGCGAGTTTTTATTAAAGATTACGGTAAGAAAAATGGTTATGATTACATATATGGAACAGGTGATGCAGCGAGTGTTTTATATGCAAAAGACAGCTATGATATAACAAAAGAAATAGTAAAAGCTCTAAACGAAAAATATGCTTCTGAAGATAAAAAAATAGAATCCAAAAAAGAAACGGATGCTAAAGAAGTTAAGAAATAAAAAGAGGGGTTCCAGAAAGTAGGAACCCCTCTTCTCTTTTCAAAAAAGATTATTGTAATATATATACAACTAATACAGCTGGTATAAAATAAATAACGATAGTTCTTGCCCCATCATAATCTTTAGCAATTCTTTGGCCAAATAACAGCATTAATAATGTTACACATGAAACAACGGCTCCATACTTACCAAATGTAGTACCTCCGTTTACTAATAATTCTATTCCTCCTACTACACAAAGAATACCAGCTATAATCTCAAATGCTAATAAAATATTTAGTGAAAGAGATACTTTGCCCTCAAAAAAGTATTTTTAAAATGCTCTTTTAACCAACTTATATTACCTTGATAATCAATGAATTTATCATATCCTGATTGTAGAAAAGTAATAGCTAAAAAGGCCAAAATAAGTAAACTAGCTAGATGATTGTTCATAATGTTAATTTTTATGGATTAAACGTGTTAGTTTTATAGATAAATCAGTTAATATAATTTTAGAATTTCCATTACGTTCTATATGATAAATAGCATCATTCAATTCTTTGTATATTTCCTGTATATTCCGTCCTGTTATGAAAGGGGCAAATTTTTTCAAATCAAATCCTTGTATGCTTGATTCATAGTAAATTAATTCATCAGCCTGATAATTTAATAAAAGAGCTTGACGAAATAAATCGATGCAATAACTCAAAAACTTCTTTTGATTTTCCCTTCCTAGTTTAGCAATTTCTTCACTCCAATTGATTAAATCGTGTATGGCACTTGCATTACCCTTTGCTCTAAAAGCAGCTCTTACCCAATTAACAAACCATTGTTCAAATGAAGTATCTTCATTTTCATGATGGCTTAATTGTAAAGCTTTATTATAGTTACCTTGTGATTTATGCGCTATTTTTATAGCTTCTTTTTCATCAATTCCTTCATATTCAATTAAATGCTGAGAAATAGCAGATTCACTTAGTTTTCCAAAATTTATTACTTGGCATCTTGATCGTATTGTTTGCAATAAATCCTCTTCGTCCTCTGTTATTAAGATAAAAAGAGTCTTATCAGTAGGTTCCTCAAGTAATTTTAATAATTTATTAGATGCGGCAATATTCATCTTATCAGCCATCCAAATAATCAAAACTTTATACCCTCCTTCGTATGATTTAAGAGCCAGTGATTTTAAAATTTCTGAAGCATCTTCTACCCTAATTTCACCTTGTTTGTTTCCTACCCCCAATTTATCATACCAATCAAATAGACCTCCATAAGGTTTTTCCTTTAAAAAATCTCGCCAAAGAGGTAAAAAATCTAAACTTTTAGGCTTTGATTTTACGTCTTCTGTCGTAACTGTCGGATAAACAAAATGTAAATCAGGATGCGAAAAATGATCAAATTTTATATTACAACTATCTATACCTCCTTGATTTTCAAATCCTTTATTTAGACATAATATATACTGAGCATAAGCAATAGCAATTCTTAATACGCCACAACCTTCTGGACCAACAAATAATTGTGCATGAGGAATTCTTCCGTGGCTTGCACTTGTTAATAAATGGTTTTTTACATGTTGATGTCCTACTATTTCTTTAAATAACATAAAAGCAAAAATAACGACTTAAACCATAAAGTTTTATAAAATAAATAAAATTTATAATCAGAAAAACTTTAATTAACGACAATTTATTTGATATATATTAAGTCCTAAATCATTTTAATAGAAAATATTAGTTAAAAAATCCTAATCATACCTCTTTAAATACTTACCTTACTAATATTTTTTAAAAAAAATAAAATCCCAAAATATTAAAAATAAGAGAAAAAAATCAGTACTTTTTTTTAAAAACTCAAAATTCAAACCCTGTAAAAGTTTTATATCCGTTAATAAAATATTTTTTTTAACTATATTTTATAAAAATGTGAAATATAACAATAAATGATTATATTTGTACTGATGTAATTTATGTTTCTATTGGCGAAATTATATGAGTTAAAGAATATATTTTTTTATGTTGAAATGAATTTTTGGCACGCTTTTGGTATTATAGTTTAAAAATTAATGCATTTATTTTTAGATTACTTTTTTATTTATTAACAAATTCAAATAAACAATTGTTAATTCAATTTAAAAGTATATTTTTGAACAATTAGAACTTTAATAACTGAAATTAGAAGAATAACCATGAAGAAAATTATCTTTTTAAGCTTATTTATGCTTTTTGCAGTAGGAAATATAAACGCTCAAGCAAAAAAGCCAAAAAGTATCATCAGTACTAGTGGTGCGGCAATTAAAAAGTTCCATGAGAAAAGTGAATTAGATGGTATGCCTAAGGGACAGCTTTTGGAATTGTATAAAGAACGAATCAGAGTTCTTGTTAACATATTACCTTACCTTGCATTAACGAACAAACCGGTATGACTATGCAAGATGTAGGTATTCCAGACACTTCCGATAACAATAGTGCTTTGGATAAACAACAAGAAAATATCGTTGCCTTTGTTAATTCAACAATTGCTTTTCAATCAACGATGGTACCCTATGCTGATAAAGGAAATTTGGTAGCCTCTATTCTCTATTATGAAAATATGTTACGAGAATTAAATCAATTGTACGAATAAAATTCAAAAAAAAATAGGATTAATAAAAAAAAGAACTATATTAGCTTAAGTTTCTAATAAAAATCACCCCATGAAGAAATTGCTTAACTTAAAATGGATCGCTTTGTTTGCAGTTATGACTGCAAGTGCACAGCAAGAAAAAGGTATAATAGGATCTTCTAACTGGTTAAATAACTGGACAGATTTTAAACCTTCAAAAACAGAATATAACGAGGCTACTGAAATTTTGTACGGAAAAATCACAGCCAATAAAACATTACAAAAAGAAATACGTACCTGTTACAGGGACCTGTATACGTAACAGCAGGTGTAACCCTTACTATTGAACCAGGTACAATTATAAAAGGTGATTCAGAAACCAGTGGATCCCTAATCATATCTAAAGGGGCTAGATTAGAAGCTAATGGAACAGAAACGGATCCTATCGTGTTTACTTCTAATAAACCTGTAAAAAAAGCAGGTGATTGGGGAGGAATTGTAATCTTAAATGATGCACCAATTAATAAATTTGGAGGAGTTTCGTCTATAAATTATGATTTAGATCCAGCTCAAACAATTTACGGTGGAACCAATTCTATGGCTAATTCAGGAGTGTTACGCTTTTTAAGAATAGAATTTGCAGGAAAAAAAATAAAAGGATTTAAAAATTACAATGCTTTAACTTTAGGTGGGGTTGGTAATAAAACAGTAATAGAACATGTAATGACCAGCTTTTCTGCTGGAAATGGTGTAGAAATTTTAGGAGGTGATACAAGTCTTAAAAATATGGTTACTTTACGTGTTTCTGGGGATGATTTTAAATTTAATCAAGGAGCTCAAGTTAAATTAGATAACTCTTTAGTAATTAGACATTCCTTATACTCAGGAGCTTCTAGAACTCGCTGTATTAATGTTGTAGGCTATGATAAAAAAGAAGAAGCAGATTTTTCTAAACCATCAACTAATGTTGTGGCTACCAATTGTACGCTAGTTAATAATTCTGAAAGTTTTGATCTAGATTTAGCTAGTGGATTAGTAAAAGAAGGCGTATTTGTAGGAGCTAATACTTCATTAAGTCTAAAAAGAAGTTTGATCTCAGGATTTGCTCCTGCAACCATTTTAGATAGTGAAATTAATCCAGAAGCTGGTGGACTAAAAAAAATAGGTTTCTCTGAGGTATTCTTTAATAATTGTAAAGGAAATATATTTCTAGCTAATTCTTCTAGTAATGACGATTTAGAAGATTATTATGGTAATCCTCAGTTTTTAAACTTATATGAAAAAACACCTAATACTGAGTTATTTATTAACCCAGTAGAATCTAAGTCTCCAGACTTTAGATTAAAAGTAGGTAAATTTACTGCTGGCAAATAATTTATCTCTAGATTATAATTATATTATTATAACATTAAATCCATTGGCAGTAAATCTACCAGTGGATTTATTTAGTTTAAGATCATATTTAATTTAGATTAGAAGTTTATGAATCATACATTATTTTGTAATTTTTTTAACAAATATTTTTTGATAGTTTTTTTATTTTCTTTTATCTCAGAAAATAAAGCGCAAACTTTTGTAAATGCTCCTACTAAAAACTTTGGGAATATTTGTGCTTCTTCTAACTTTAATAGTTATTCAATTAATTTTGATTTTAATGGATTTAATGCAGGAAACATTTTTACATTAGAAATGTCTGATCCTGAAGGAGATTTTGCTAAATTAACACCTATTACAATTCTTTCTTCACAAGTTAGTACTAGTCCAGGAAAAATCACCTTTAAAGTACCTGAAAGTGTTAATACTGCAGGGAAATTTTATAGACTTAGGATAAAAACCAGTTCTCCAAGCATGACTAGTTCTCCTACCCTCCCCTTTCATGCTTATTTTTGGATTTATAACGATAAAATTAATATTTTAGACGACGGAAATGGTAGCTTAAGTATTTGTGGAGCAAATGGAATATTAGCTATAAGCGAAAAATCACCATCACCACTACAATATAAAACATTACAATATATATGGAAAAAAGATGGAATTGTAATACCCAATGAAACAGGAGCCAAATTAAGCGTTACCCAATCGGGTAAATATAGCGTGCAGATAGATTATGGAAATTGTAATAGTACAGTTGGATTTATAGCTTACTCACAAGATGTTAATGTATCGTTTACAAACAACACAATTCCTTATTCCATATCATCTAGTTTGGGTACAACTATTTGCCCTAGTAATCCAACCACTTTAAGTACAACAGCTGGACAAGCTTATCAATGGTATCGCGATAGCGAAGGAAATGGAAACTTTGTAAAAATTGAGGGAGCCACTTCTTATAGTTTTAAAACAGCTGATCCGGTACTTATAAAGTAGTAATTAGTCCTGGTACCGTTTGTGAATCTACTTCTACTAACACAATTACACTTCAAGCGACCAATTTTAAC
The DNA here is from genome assembly GCF_019565505.1 of Flavobacterium davisii. Lineage (GTDB taxonomy): Bacteria > Bacteroidota > Bacteroidia > Flavobacteriales > Flavobacteriaceae > Flavobacterium > Flavobacterium davisii. The sequence continues at coordinate 1,758,542 of NZ_CP067378.1, read as the reverse complement.
CTAGGTATAGATGCTAAATCAGTAAATTATTTAAAGAAAACAGAAAGAATTGCTATAAATGCTACTACTACGGCGTTAAACCCATCTTATGAATGGTTTTTACCGGGAGGAACTGCACCTATAAATACTACTTCCAATTTTACAGTAACTAATGATACCAATTTTAAAGAAGGTATCTATAAATTAATAGTTAAACAAAATGATCCGACTTGTGTCTATACAAAAACGATACAATTTAAAATAATAGAAGGAGTAGAATCGATCAATATTCCGAATGTAATAACCCCTAATGACAGCAATAATGAAAATGATACTTGGATTATACCTACAGAATATAAAAATGATTCTGTCGAAGTGCTTATTTTAGATAGCTATGGAAAAGAAATTTTCAGAATGAAAAACTATGATGATTCTTGGCCTAAATCAGTTATAGAATTTAAAGACGTTAATCCTATTTATTATTATATTATTTCCAAAAATGGTAGTCCTTTAAAAAAAGGTTCTATAACCATTCTTAAATAAATTACATATTAAAAACTATGAAGTTAAAGAATTTTAGCCTTTTCATTATCAGTTTAGTTACAGTAGAACTAAGTGGTCAAACACCTACAAATGGAGTTAGACCATTTGATGTTTTAGCTAAGAATTCTTTAAAATTTAATAAATTTATTATCAACCCTACCTTTAGTCATGTTCGAGAAGACGAGTCTTTTATTAGTTTCTATAATAAAAGAAAATGGATTGGTTTTGATAATTCAAGAACAGATTATTTTTTTAGTTTATCCAGTAAATTTCAAGATTTGAATGCTTATGGAATAGGTTTATTTCAAAATAATGAAAGTATTTATTCTACATTCGGAATAGTAGCAAATTTTGCTAGAAATGCAGAAATTCTTCAGGACTCTAATCTTACTTTTGGCCTAAATTTAGCTTATGTTAATAGCGGGATTAATTCAGGAAAAATAATAACAAATGTTCAGGAATCTAATCTTAGTAATTTGCCCAAGTATTCTTTGATTTCAATTAATCCAGGAATTAATTTCGGGACTGGTTTTTTTGATATGGGTATAGTAGCTAATAATTTGTTTTATTACAACTTTAATCCATCTGGTTTAGTTCAGGGAAATCCCGCTAAAAATTTTGGATTACATGCCATGTATACAGGCTATATAGACCGTGATGGAATTTTAGAAAAAGCAAAATTTTCCGCATTAGGTAGAGCAGAAATTGGAATAGGATATACTGGATTTGGCGCATCATTACTTTTTAATGCTCCTAAAGCAGGTTGGATTCAAGCAGGTTATGATAGTTTAAATGGTATAAATGCAAGTATTGGATTTATATTGGCTAAAAGAATTTCTATTGGATATGGAGTTGAAAAACCTTTAGGAAATATTGCTAATTTTGGTTTATCCCATGAATTCACATTGGCATATAAATTAAAAGGTTATGGCGATTATGAAGATGAACAACCAATTGTAAAATCAAGTAATAAAACAAATCCAAAAGCTAACGACAAAGCTGTGGCTGTCAAAAAAAGAACCCACAGGAATTGGCTAAAGAAAGAGCTGCTGAGTTAGCATTAAAACAGCAACAAGAAAAAGCACGTCTAGAAGCAGAACGTTTAAGAAAAGAGAAAGAATTAGCAGAAGCAAAAGCAAAAGAAGAACAAGAAGCACGATTAAGAGCAGAAAAAGACCGTTTAGCGGCTCTAAAAGCAAAAGAAGAAGCAGAAGCAAGAGCTAAAGCAGAAATGGAGGCTCGATTAAGAGCTGAAAAAGATAAAAATAAAGCTTTATCAGAAGCAGAACGTCAACGACAAGAACGTTTAGCTAATGAAGCGAGATTAAAAGCAGAAGCGGCTGCTAAATTAAAAGCAGAGCAAGAACGTTTAGCAAAAGAAAAAGCAGATGCACTGGCACGTGAGAAGATAGAATCCGAACGCATAGCAAAAGAAAAGGCAGATGCAGTACGTTTGGCTAAAGAAAAAGCGGAAACAACACGTCTAGAAAAAGAAAAAGTAAATGATGAAATAAAGAAGAAGACAGAATCTTTAGTACGAGAAAAAGCAGAAGCAGCACGTTTAGCTAAAGAAAAAGCAGAAGCGGAATCAAAAGCGAAGGCAGAGTCTTTAGCACGTGAGAAAGCGGAATCGGAACGTTTAGCCAAAGAAAAAGCAGAAGCAGCACGTTTAGCTAAAGAGAAAGCAGAAGCGGAATCAAAAGCCAAGGCAGAGTCTTTAGCACGTGAGAAAGCGGAATCGGAACGTCTAGCAAAAGAGAAAGCAGAAGCAGCACGTTTAGCTAAGGAGAAAGCAGAAGCGGAATCAAAAGCGAAGGCAGAGTCTTTAGCACGTGAGAAAGCAGAGGCAGAACGTCTAGCTAAAGAAAAAGAAGAAGCAGCACGTCTAGCTAAAGAAAAAGCAGAAGCGGAATCAAAAGCGAAGACAGAGTCTTTAGCACGTGAGAAAGCAGAGGCAGAACGTCTAGCTAAAGAAAAAGCAGAAGCGGAATCAAAAGCTAAGGCAGAGTCTTTAGCACGTGAGAAAGCAGAGGCAGAACGTTTAGCCAAAGAAAAAGCAGAAGCAGCACGTTTAGCTAAAGAGAAAGCAGAAGCGGAATCAAAAGCGAAGGCAGATTCTTTAGCACGTGAGAAAGCAGAAGCAGCACGTCTAGCTAAAGAGAAAGCAGAATCGGAATCAAAAGCCAAGGCAGAGTCTTTAGCACGTGAGAAAGCAGAGGCAGAACGTCTAGCTAAAGAAAAAGCAGAAGCGGAATCAAAAGCTAAGGCAGAGTCTTTAGCACGTGAGAAAGCAGAGGCAGAACGTTTAGCCAAAGAAAAAGCAGAAGCAGCACGTTTAGCTAAAGAGAAAGCAGAAGCGGAATCAAAAGCGAAGGCAGATTCTTTAGCACGTGAGAAAGCAGAAGCAGCACGTCTAGCTAAAGAGAAAGCAGAATCGGAATCAAAAGCCAAGGCAGAGTCTTTAGCACGTGAGAAAGCAGAGGCAGAACGTCTAGCTAAAGAAAAAGCAGAAGCGGAATCAAAAGCTAAGGCAGAGTCTTTAGCACGTGAGAAAGCGGAATCGGAACGTTTAGCTAAAGAAAAAGCAGAAGCAGCACGTTTAGCTAAAGAAAAAGCAGAAGCGGAATCAAAAGCGAAGGCAGATTCTTTAGCACGTGAGAAAGCAGAGGCAGAACGTCTAGCTAAAGAAAAAGCAGAAGCGGAATCAAAAGCGAAGGCAGAGTCTTTAGCACGTGAGAAAGCGGAATCGGAACGTTTAGCCAAAGAAAAAGCAGAGGCAGAACGTCTAGCTAAAGAAAAAGCAGAAGCGGAATCAAAAGCGAAGGCAGAGTCTTTAGCACGTGAGAAAGCGGAATCGGAACGTTTAGCCAAAGAAAAAGCAGAAGCAGCACGTTTAGCTAAAGAAAAAGCAGAAGCGGAATCAAAAGCGAAGGCAGAGTCTTTAGCACGTGAGAAAGCAGAGGCAGAACGTCTAGCTAAAGAAAAAGCAGAAGCAGAACGTTTAGCTAAAGAGAAAGCAGAAGCGGAATCAAAAGCGAAGGCAGAGTCTTTAGCACGTGAGAAAGCGGAATCGGAACGTCTAGCCAAAGAAAAAGCAGAAGCAGCACGTTTAGCTAAAGAGAAAGCAGAAGCGGAATCAAAAGCCAAGGCAGAGTCTTTAGCACGTGAGAAAGCAGAAGCAGAACGTCTAGCTAAAGAAAAAGCAGAAGCGGAATCAAAAGCGAAGGCAGAGTCTTTAGCACGTGAGAAAGCAGAAGCAGCACGTCTAGCTAAAGAGAAAGCAGAAGCGGAATCAAAAGCTAAGGCAGAGTCTTTAGCACGTGAGAAAGCGGAATCGGAACGTCTAGCCAAAGAAAAAGCAGAAGCAGAACGTCTAGCTAAAGAAAAAGCAGAAGCGGAATCAAAAGCTAAGGCAGAGTCTTTAGCACGTGAGAAAGCGGAATCGGAACGTCTAGCCAAAGAAAAAGCAGAAGCAGCACGTTTAGCTAAAGAAAAAGCAGAGGCTGAAGAATTAGCGCGTAGAGAGGCTTTAAAAACAGCAGAAGATAAAGAAATAGATAATTTATCAGGTGTTATAGAAGATTCTCAAAAATTACAATCGGAATCAATTAAAAAATTCCAAAGTATAGTAGCAGAAAAAGAAAAAGAATTAATAGCTATGCGTAAAGCAAATGATGATTCTGAAAAAGGAATTGTAGCTCCCGTTCAAGAAGTAGAGTTTAAAAGCATGAGTCAAGCTAACAAAGCCATTGAATCATTAAGAAACGATATAGCATTAAATATAAAACAACAAGATCAGTTTATTACTGAGTATCAAAATTTAGCAGCAGAAAGGTTGAAAAAAATACCAAATAAAAATGATGCGATTAATCAATCTTATACTAAAACAATAGAAAAATTAAAGCAAGATAAAGCTAGATCAGAGGAAGAAAGTCGACAGTTAATCACTAAATTAGAAGAGATCAAGACTCAAACTGAAATAGAAAAAAGACGTCGTATTAAACGAGCTAACTTTGAAGATGCTTCAACTAAGTATCAAAAAGATCGTGCTACCTTGAGTCAAATTAAGGCAAGTACAAAATCAACAGGTCAAATTTATAAACCAACTGAATTTGATTATGGCGATAGTGACCAGATCAATATGCAAATTGTGAAAAATGTAACGAATGAAAAACCTGGTTTTTATATGGTATTAGCTACTCACAAAGATGAAGCAAGACGGGATGCTTTTGTGAAAAAGGCAATTTTAGCAGGAGAGACTAATATTGATTTCTTTTATGATGTGAGTACAGGTACTTATTTTATTTATAGTAACCATTATGAAGAAATAAATGAAGCAGATGAAGCTATGAAAAATAAAGGAGATAAACCTTATAATGGTAAAATGGTAATTATTAAGATAGAAAAATAATTATTTTATGTGATATATGATTTGTTACTAAAAACAATTTCATGAAAAGATAAAATTATATAACTTTATGAGTTTTAAATAATAAACGAACGCCCTATGAGATCGAGTTATTACTTATGTATTTTATTGTTTTGGAGCTTGGGATTTCATCAATCCTTTGCACAAGAATTCAAACCTTTTTCTGTAGTTAATCAGACAAATGGTCTTAATGCCGATATTTTATTAATAGGAAATAATAATTTATCACAAGACGCTTATTTACCATATGATGATACGGAACCTAATGATAGGATTAGTATGGTATATGTTAATGTGGATACTGCTAATCGAACTATTTACAATTCCAGTAGGGCTAAATTAACAATACCTACAGCTTATCAAGCCTGTTATAAGATAAAATATGCAGCATTATATTGGGCTGGAATTTATAATAAAACAACTTTAGATATTACAAAAGTTAAATTGAAACTTCCGGGATCTGCTATTTATGAAGATATAGCAGGGACTCTTATCTATAATGAAGATCTCGAGACAAATAAGCCGTATGCAGCTTATGCTGATGTTACTAATTTGTTGAATAAAGGAGGAGATGTTCAGGGTGATTATACTGTGGCTAATATTGTTTGTTCACAAGGTAAGGTTCAAGGAGGTTATTCAGCAGGATGGCATTTGTACGTTATATATGAAAACCCTAATTTACCAGCTAAAAATATTACTTCTTTCAATGGTTTTACTAAATTGAATAATACTAATGAATTAGATGTAAATGTTAGTGGATTTAAGACCATACCTACTGGAAACGTAGGGGCTTGGGTGGCATTTGGAGCATTAGAAGGAGATCAGCAGATATCAGGTGATTTTTTTAAAATTAATAATGTGTTAATGCAACCTCCTTTTAGAAAAATTAATGATTTTGTTAATGATAGGAAACAGAATTTCTTTAATAGTACTTTCACTAATCCTTCAGGACTTTTACCAGATAGAGAGCCTAATAGTAGGAATACTTTAGGGTATGATGCTGGTATTTTTAAAGTAGATAATCCCAGTAATTCTGTAATTAAAAACAATGATACATCAGCTTCTATTAACCTAGGGACAAGTGGTGATCAATACTTTGTTTTTTTTACAGCTTTTGCTGTAGATGTTATTGGACCTAGAATTATATTAAGAAAAAATGTGACAAATAATGCGGGTGTAGATATTTCAAATCAGACAGTAGATATATGTGATGAAATTAATTATAATATATTCTTTGATAATATAGGGAATGATGATGCACAAGGTTTAGCATCTCATAAATATGGTAGTAACTATGTATTACTAAAAGATATTTTACCTCAAAATGTACTTTTACAAAGTGTAATATCTACCAATACAGCACTTAATACTTCAATGAAATACGAAGTAAACCCTGCCAATCCTAGAGAGTTGTTTATTTATATACCTAAAGCCTATCTAAAAAAAGATGCACCAGAATATTCTATTATAATTAAAGTAAAAGTAGCTTGTTCTTGTGATCAGTTTACAACAGCTTGTTCAAATGAAATTAAAAATCAAGCTTTTGTTGAATATAGGGGGTTATTAATAATGTAGAAAATCACAATGATCCGAGTTATTCACAAATAGATACTAATTGTTTGGTAGGTTCTACAAATTCGACAAACTTTATTGTTGGTTTAGATAAAAAGTGTAACTTCAATACAGAAGTTTATTATTGTGGAACTACAACTACTCTGAAGGCTGGAAATGATTATGATGATTATCTTTGGACGGGTCCTGCTGGAGCAACTTTTACACCTAATAAGACAAGTCAAGAAGTAACCGTAAATTTACCGGTATTTATACGGTAACAGGTAAGGATGCTATTTGTAGATCTATTGTTCAAACATTTAATGTTAAACTGTATGGATCGGATCTTCAAAATCCTTTAATTAAGTATGATCAAAGTATCACGCCTGTTAATTGTACTGATTCAGGAGAAAGAATTCCTAGTATTTATCTATGTGGTAAGGATGATAATAAGTTATTGCAACCGAATATTACGGGAACCATAAAAGTAGAATGGCAATTGTATGATGAAACAAAAACAGGCTGTGGTCCTTATAATCCTATAACTAATTGTCCTGTTACAGCGGATTCATGTTGGAATAAAATAGTTGAATCAAATGAATATACGGTTTTAAATGAAGGGAAATATAGACTCATTTATACTTTTTTAGGAGGATGTACAAGAACTTTTTACTTTAATGTATATAAAAATTTAACAGAAACAGAAGTTAAAGTATTACCTATTGTATGTGGTGCCCTCGGTTCTATAACAGTTATAAAACCTATTAATAGTACTGGTAGATTTCAGTTTCAATTAGTACAACCAAATGGAACATTGGGAGTATGGACTGTTAATCCTGTATTTCAAGTATTAGTCCCGGTAATTATACGATAAATGTAAAAGATAATTCAGTACTGGCTCATGTCAAATTCCTATTAAAAATATTGGAGTAGTAGCTAATAACATAACCGTTTTAGCAACGGTTACACAGCCTAAATGTAATGGCGATTTAGGATCTGTTAATTTAGGTGTTTCAGGAGTAGATGGTCCTTATACTTATACTTTATATCAAGGAACAAATGCTTCTGGGTTAATTGTAGGTAATTCTGTTACGACTACAGAAGCGTACAATGTTTTTGATAAACTAACGCCGGTTTGCCTTATTATTGGATAGTTACGACTCCAAGTTGTACAAAAGATGGAACATTTGTTTTAGCTAATCCTGCTAAATTAGTATTAAATGCTTCTCTAACAAAAGCTTTAACGACTTGTGCAGACGGTGAAATTACAATATCAGCAACAGGAGGAACTCCTCCATACTTTTTCTATTTGAATAGTGCCCCACCAGCTCCATTCTTAACAACTAATGTTATTCCAGTTACAAGTCCGGTATTAATACTATTACAGTATACGATTCTAATAACTGTACTCAAACAACACAAATTAACGTAGTAAAAATACCAGCTCCTGAATATACAGTAAGTTATACCGATGTAAAATGTTATAACGATAATTCAGGTACCATTACATTCAATGTTACGAATGCAAATGGAAATACATTGGGATACAGTATTACTGGTGGTGCGCCTTTTACTAATAACCCATTATTTACAAATTTAGCCCCGGCGTTTATACTCCAGTAATTCAGTACACAATAGGTACCGCTGTTTGTACAAAAACAGAACCCAATATTACAATTTCTCAACCAGCAACACCATTAACCGCTTCTGGTGGTGTAATGGCGTTAGCATGTAATACTACAGGCGGAACAGGTATTATACGCATTACTAATGTAGAAGGAGGAAAGCCTTTTACGGGACCTTTTCCTTATCAATATAATTTTGGTAAAGGTTGGACTAACGTAAATCAGGCATCAGTACCTCCGGTACTTATACTGTTCAGGTTAAAGATGCCGTTGATTGTATATTTTCAATGACCGTTACTTTAGATCCTATTCCACCAGATCCTACAATTAGTGTTTCAGCACCTGCATTTAATTGTAATGGTTCTGCTACTAGTACCGTTACAGTAAATAATGGTTCTACTGCGTATACGTATACGTATTCTATTTCACCTGCTTTAAATCCGCCTCATGATCCTAATTCTAATATTTTTAAGAATGTTCAATGTGGAAATTCAACTATAACAGTAAATTATAATTTAACGAATCCTCCTACTTTTAGTAATTTATTAAAAGAAGATTTCGGATCGGGTCCAGATGTATCTTCACTGGTATTAATCCTGCATTCTGTTGGGAGCGTCAAGTTGAAGCAACAAAATGTCATGGTAATAAACTTTTTGGCAACGGTGAATATACAGTTACACAGTTTTTACTTAATAATCCTTATTCTGGTTGGTCTATTCCTTTAGATCATACTACAGGCACAAGACACGGTAGATATTTAGCAGTAGATGCAGGAAATGCTATACCTAATAATGCTGTTTTATATAGAAAAACAATAAAAGATATTATTCCGAATCAACCAATTCAAGTTCGTTTTTATGCTAGAAATTTACTTAGAATTGGAAATACACAACCTGATGCTTCTTTAACCGTTGAGTTACAAAATAGTGCAGGTGTGGCTTTATCTTCTAGTTCTACAGGTCCTATTCCTAAAACGGAAAAATGGGAAGTATATAACAAAACTATAAACCCAGGAAATAATACAACACTTGATTTTGTTTTAAGATTAGAAGTTGCACAAGAAAATGGTATTGATTTTGCTGTAGATGATATAGAAGCTTATCAATTACCTATAGCTTGTATAGCAACTAAAACTATTCCTGTAAACATTCCATGTGGACAAGCTTTTACCGCTCAAATTACAGGACATAAAGATGTAAGTTGCGCAGGATTAAATGATGCTACAGTTACAATAGCAGCACAAAATTTCAATACGGTTTCTGGTTATCAAGTTTCGATGAATAATGGAGCTACTTGGACATCTTATAATACATCTCCTGCTACAGTGCCTGTTCCTTCGGTAGGATATCCGAGGATTTGTATTAGTAAAATATGACTTAACTGCTGCTAATGCAGGTTGTAGTTTTAACTTGCCACAAGCCATAATTGTACCAGCTCAATTACAAGTGCTGACCAACATAACCCCTGCTACTTGTACTACTGGAGCTATTGTATCAGTTACTGCTACTGGAGGTACTCCTGCTTATCAGTATCAATTAGAAACTACTACAGGTGTTCCTATTATAAGTTATCAACCAAATAATAAATTCAATAACGTTGCACTCCGGTACTTATGTAGTTGCTGTAAAAGATGCTAATGGATGTATAAAAACAGAAACAATTACTATTGGGGTTGCACCTAAACCAACTATACAAGTACTAGCAACATCTGATTTTTGTTATGATGGAACTAATGCTGCTAGTATAGCAGTAAGTGCGTCAGGTGGTACGCCCGGTTATCAATATCAATTAGAAAATAATGCAGGAACTATTTTAATTCCTTTCCAAAATAACGCTACTTTTTCAAACTTAACACCGGAAGTTATGTAGTAACAGTAAGAGATACTTTCGGCTGTACAGCAGTTACATCAGTACAACAGATTAATGCGCAATTAGTAGCAACAGCTGCTTTAACAAAAGATGCTGATTGTAATCCATTAAATCCAAATGCAGAAATTACACTTACTATTTCAAATGGTTATCCCGGTTATTCTTATCAAGTGAGTACCGATGGAGGTGTAAATTACACGCCAGCCATACCTACTCCTATAGCTAGTTTGCCATTTAAATATTCAATACCTCCAGTTTCAGCTAATACAACATATCAGTTTTTAGTGAAAGACAGTAAAGATTGTCAAGTAGTTACCAACACTGTAACAGTTAAAAAATTAGAACCTATAGTAGCTAATCATTCTACTGTAGCTGTAACTTGTAATGGCGGAGCGAATGGAAGTGTAACCTTTGCTCCTACTGGCGGAGCAGGTGGTTATCAAATTAATTTTAATAACGCTGGTTTTTCTAATCAAACGACCTATGCTGGTTTGACACAAGGAACGTATAATTATACTATTAGAGATCTTAAACTATGTACTATTACAGGTACTATTACAATTACTCAACCTAATATTTTAAAAGCTACAGCTGTATTAAATCCAAATTATACTTGTAAGAATGATGCTAGTATTACGGTTACAGTATTACCAAGTGAAAATGGTGCAGGTGGAGTTGAGTATAGTAATAATAATGGTAATACATGGCAGTCATCTAATATTTTTAATAATTTAAAAGCAGGGACTTATACTATAGTAGTACGAGATAAAAACGGTTGTACTTTTACAATCAATCCTCCATTCGTAGTTGTTCCATTAACTCCTCCAACGGATTTAACGGTTACTCCTACTTCTTCTATGACTTGTCCTGCTAAAACAATTAACGTACAAGTGACCGTTACAGGAGGTAGCTTGCCTCTAAAAGAGTATGCCATAACAGATCCAGTAGCTTCGGCCGTAACAAATACTACAGGTGCTTTTACTAATCTATCTGCAGGTACCTATACCTTTGTAGTTACTGATGCAAAAGATTGTACATATACTGAAAAATATACTATTAATCCATTACCAGATATGTCAATATCTAATAGAGTTCTATCAGATATTAAATGTTTAAATGGAACTGAAGGATCTGCTGAAATATCAGTATCAAATTTTGGAACAGGCTATTCATACGTAGTAACAGGTCCTACTCCTTCCGTAGGTGCGAAGACTGCATCACCTTTTGTATTAAATAATCTATTAGCAGGAAATTATACAGTTGAAGTAACTAATACTACAACAAAATGTAAGATAACTTCTTTATTTGAGATAAAAACACCTACAGTTGCTTTAGATGCAACATTAGATAAAGATCCTATTACTTGTACAAAACAAGGAAGCATTATTGTTAATGCTACTGGTGGATGGGGAGGTTATACCTATACAATTAGTCCAGTTGCAGGTACTTTAACAGGTAATGTATTTAGTAATTTGCCAGCCAACAACTATACTGTTACTATTAAGGATGCAGGAGGATGTCAAGTTATTAAAACAATTAATTTAACGAACCCAAATAATCCTACGCTTGCTTTAGGAGCTTCTGATTTTTGTTATGACGATACAAATAAAGCATCTTTAGTTGTATCTGCTTCAGGAGGTGTTGCACCTTATAGTTTCAGTTTGAATGGAGGGGCTTTTGTACCAAGTAATACACCTACTGATAGCCATACTTTTAATGGGCTAATTCCGGTACTTATACAATTTCCGTACGAGATGCTTATGGATGTACAAATCCGGCAGTATTTCAACAAACTATTAATAACCAATTAAACGCAACCATTGTTTTAAACAAAGGCTACGATTGTACAGTTACACCAAATGCTGTTATTAGTGGTACAATTTCAAATGGTTATTTGCCGTATGGTACGTATGAAGTAAGTTATAATGGTGCTGCTTTTACAGGAGTCGGTACTATTACAGGTTCTACCTTTACATATCCCGTTTTATTAGCAAACCCGGTACTTATAAATTCCGTATTACAGATGCTAAAGGCTGCCAAATAGAGACTAATACATTAGATATAAAACCACGTTCATTACCTAATTTATCATTGACTGTTACTAGTCCAACTGTAAAATGTCATGGTGATGCTACAGGTGCATTTACTTGGAGTGTTATAGACGGTACACCTAATTATACTATATCAGTTCTAAATACGACAACAGGTACTAATTATGGTACACAAACAGCTGGTTTACCTGCTGGTAATTATTCTGTTACTGTTACAGATGCAAAATCTTGTACTGATACTAAAACTTTCAGTATTACAGAACCAGCCTTACTAAATTATACAGTTAAAATAAATCCTCTTACTTGTAATATTGGAACGAAAGATTATATAAAAGGATCTATTTGTATAAATACAGATTTAACAGGAGGAACATTACCAATTACCTTTACATTAACGAATGCATTAGGTGTACAAGTAGGGGCTCCGATTGTTGTTAATTCCTTACCATTAGCAGCTACAGTTTGTTTCCCTAATATTGATTATGGTGTTTATACTGTAAAGGCAGTTGATGCTAATGGTTGTTCAAAAGTAGTTCCAAATCAAATTGTATCTAGTCCACCTTCAGGTTTAACATTTGCTTTTACAGGTGTAGCTACTTGTGCAACAGGTGCAAGCTTAAAAGTAGATATTTCAGGAGGAGTTATAGGTCCCGGTACTTATCAGTTTGGTATTGTTGATTTACCAGCTGCTCCATGGTCAACTACTCTTGTTAATTCTAATAATGGAGCAGCTTCTCATATTTTTAATGGTTTAATTCCGGTGCTATTTATAGTATAGTAGTATATGATACAACAACAGGATGTTATCACTTCCAAACAGCCCCAGGACACCTTCGTCTATTAATCCTACTTTATCTACGATTATTAATAATGTAACGTGTAGAGGTGCTGCTGATGGATCTATTAAATTTACTTTAAGTAATTTAAGTGCAGGTGTTACTCAGTTTTCATATCAATTAGTTAATGCGGCTACCAATGTAAACATCGGAGCTCCTGTAATAGTTAATTCGCCTTTTGTTTATCCATATTCAATTAATCCTTTGGCACCGGGTTCGTATAATATCTTAATACGTGAAATCAATGGAGCAAATGCAGGATGTGGAAAGACATTCGGTCCTTATGAAATAAAAGAGTCTGCAACAGATTTAACCCTTAATTTGACAAGTACAAATGATAATTGTAAACCAAATGCAGGTATTATTACAGCAGCAGCAGCAGGTGGTACAGGTCCTTACTTATATCAAGTATTTGTTGATTCTGGTGCAACTGGGGTAATAGATGGTGCTGATCCTGTAACGACAAATGCTGCATTTATTGGTTCTTTTGATCCATTAACCCATAAACCTAATGTGTTTAATTTAGAAGGAGGAAAATATATAGTATATGTAAAAGATGCTAATGGTTGTATTAAATTTAATTTTATAACCGTTACTGTAGACTCAGAACCAGTTATTTCTGCAACGGTTAATAATTTATGTGCTGCTGAGGGTAATTTTGCTATTGATGTAGCACTTACGACTTCTGGTATTGCACCTCATGTGTACAGTGTAGACGGTGGTGCTTTTCAAGCACAAACAGCGCCATTTACTATTTCTAATCTTTCTTCAGGAGTGCATACTGTGGAGGTAAAAGATAAAAATGATTGTGGTAACAAGGTAACAGTTACAATTTTGAAACCTTTAAAAGCAATTGGTGATTTTACTTTAGTTCCTACTTGTAATACAGCTACAGGTACGATTACTATTAAGGCAAATGATGGAAGTGGTAACTACAGTTACAGTCAAACAGTTCCTGTTGGAGCAACTAATTTAAATGGTATCTTTAATTCTTTAGCTCCGGTAACTATACTTTTGAAGTAACAGATCTTACAACGAATTGTAAAGTAACCGTTCCTGTAAATTTAGCACCTGCTAAAGATGTTCTTTTTGTGGCAGCAACAGTTACTAATACTAAGTGTATTGGTAGTAATGATGGTAGTATTACTGTAAATCTAGATGCTACGAATACAGATAAACCATACAAATATAGTATAGCTCCTGATCCAAACGGTGTAGGACTACAGGATACGAACCTTTTTACAGGTTTACCTTTAGGTAATTATGTTATCACAGTAACTTCTGCAAGAGGTTGTTCGGCTACTCAAAACGTAAGAGTAGATGAGCCAACACCTATTAATATAACGGCCGTAGCTACTCAGTTTACATGTAATGTTACGAATGCTTATAATCCCGCACAAATAAATGTTACAAATGTTACAGGAGGTACAGGAAAATATACAACCTATGAATTTGAACTGGGTGGTGTTGTCTTACAATCAGGCGCTAGTACTGTATTTAATACACTAAATACAGCTGGTGGTTCTTACACAGTAAGAGTGTTTGATTCTAACAGATGTATCGGAACTACAAAAGTTGATATTAATGCTATAACACCATTAGGAGCAACCATAGTTAAAAATCAAGCTATTGATTGTACTCAAAATGAAATTATTAGTATTAATGCTACAGGAGGATCGGGTAATTATACTTACCAAGTAATTCCTTTTGGAACAACCAATGTGGTTGCTGGACCAAATGCTAATCAATTTACAATTAGTGCAGCAGGTTCTTATACTTTCCAAGTAACAGATGCAACTACTGGATGTTTTATTCAAATAGGACATCAAATAAATGTATTTAAAACATTAACCGCTACTTTAGCACCTGATGCAAGTGTAAAATGTTTTGGTGACACTACTGGTGGAAGTTTATTATTAAGTGTTCAAGGTTATTCAGGACCTTATACTTATACTTTATACGATAATACGAATACAGTAGTTGCTGGACATAATGGTATTATAGTTGATAATACAGTAACTAATCCTTTTACTATATCAGGTCTACCAGCAGGTACTTATACAGTTAAAATTAAGGAAAATAACTTTCCTAAGTGTGATATTACAACAGCTTCTGCTACTGTAGGTACTCCTACACAGTTAGCAATAACAGCTACTGTAGATAAAAATGATAATTGTAATCCACTAGCAGGTATTATTAAAGTTTTAGGTAATAATGGTACTCCTACCTATTCATATATTGTTGCGTTAGCTACTGATCCTGCCCCTACAGCTGCTTCTGTAGGATGGACAACTTCTACCGTATTTAATCGTGATGGAGGTAATTATATAGCTTATGTAAAAGATGCCAATAATTGTATCGCACAGGTGCCAGTTATTCTGCCTACTGATACGAATCCTGTACTAACACTTCCAGTTTTTGCTGCTAATCAATGTACTTCTGATGGTACTGATTATGTAATAACAGCAACTAGTGTTGTAGATGGAATAGCTCCTTATACTTATAGTATTACAAATGCTAATGGAACTAGCTCATTTGTAAATGTAATTGCACCTTATACCTTTAATGGATTAATTATAGGAAATAACACGATTACTATAAAAGATGCTAATGGATGTACTGATAGTAAATCAATTACAGTGTATCCTCCATTAAATATTAATCCTACTATTGTTGCACAACCTACTTGTAATACTAATGATGGTAAAGTAACACTTATTGCTGTTGGTGGATCAGGTAATTATGAATATACGTATGGAGCTACAGTGAATAGCACAGGTATATTTACAGGTTTACCATTTGGAGATTCTGTTTTTACTGTTAGAGATTTAACTACTGCTTGTACTAAAAATATTACAGTTAAATTAGAAAAACCAGAAGATATATTGGTAGATTCTATTGTACCAACTTCTACTGTTTGTAATGGAGATAGTAACGGAACGATTACAGTAAATTTGAAACCAGCTCCTTCCAATGGAAACCCTATTTATACTTATGCTTTAGTTTTCCCTTCTCAACAATTGAGACCAGCACAAACTAATAATGTATTTACAGGATTACCAGCGGGTAATTATACTGTTGAAATTACTTCAGGTAGAAATTGTAAAGAAACAAAATCAGTCACAATTTCTCAGCCTAATGTGATGACAGTACCACCTCCAGTTGTTAATCAGTTTGCATGTACACTAAATACGAATTCTGTTAATGCAGCTTCAATTACTGTTAATGGCGTAACAGGTGGTTCTGGTAATTATGTAAACTATGAGTTTATTTTAAACGGAAAACAAGTTTATTTTGGTCCAGAAAAGACTTATTCAACAACGGATATAGCAGGTGGAAAATATACCATAAACGTATATGATGATAAAGGATGTAAAGGGACTGTTACAACTGATGTGATTCCTTTTGTTAGTATTTCAGGACCTAATATTTTCGTAAATAATGATATTACTTGTACAAAAGGTGAGGATATTACGGTAACTGTTACGACTAACGGAGCACCAGTTCCTGTTTATAACTACAATGTAACGAATATTCTAACAGGTATATCTCTTACTAATACTACAGGTATTTTTACTAACTTGGGAATTGGTAATTATATGGTTACAGTTACAAATCCTGTGACAAATTGTAGTGTTCAACGAATACATTATATAGCAGATCCGAATACATTTAATATACAAATAACAAATATTAAAGATGTAACTTGTAAGGGTAGCTTTACAGGTAGTGCAGAAGTTTCTGTAGTTGATACAATATTAAGCAATGGAAACCAAGCAGGAGAGTTCAATTATAGTATCACAAATAATAATACAGGATTCAATTTGGTAGGAAATAGTATTAATGCAGGTCCACTACCTATTAATGGACTTTCTGCTGGTACTTATACTCTAAATGTAACCTTAGTTAAAAAGCCTAATTGTACTTTTTCTTCTAACTTTATAATTAATGAACCAATTAACGCGCTTACTATTACTACTACTAAAGGATTATTGACTTGTACACCGGTAATGATGGTTCTATTAACGCAGTTGCAGCAAATGGTTGGGGTAATTATACTTATACTATATCGCCAGTTGAAGGACAACAATTATCTCCGGTATCTTTACAGGATTATCAGGTAATTCTGCTTATACCATAACGGTTAAGGATGCTAATGGTTGTTCTGTAAGTGAGATAGTTAATCTATCAAAACCAGCTATTATTGATGCGTCTACTATTGCACCAGTACAGTTACGTTGTTTTGGTGTAAATGATGGAGTAGTACAAGTAGTTGGCGTAACAGGTGGTTATAATGTTCCTAACGGATATAATTATACCTTACATTATGTAAATCCTGTAGGAGTTGCTTCTGGACCTCAAGCATCTAATACATTTACTAATTTAGGACCCGGACGTTATTATATTATTGTAAATGACGCTTCTAATTGTCCTTCTAAGCAGTTATTCTTCGATGTATTACCTGCTAAAGAAATTAAAACGTCTTTATCATTAGTTGCTAATTCACAAATTTGTGATACAAGCCAAGCTAGTTTAATACTTACTGCTAGTGGAGGTACAGGTGTATTTGAATACAGTAATTCTCAATCAGGACCATGGACTCCATTTGTTTCTCCATTAAGATTAAATAATCTAGCTGCTGGTATAACTTATAAATATTATGTTCGTGACACAAATAGTTGTGCAGGAGTTGAAACCAATGGATATACAATTAATAGTTTATCACCATTTACTATCGATCCTATTGCACCTATCCGGTAAGTTGTTCGTATGATACAGCTAGAGTTGTTGCACATGCAAGCGGTGGTCAAGGAAATTATACATACGTATTATTACCTTCAAATATTTCTAATACAACGGGTATATTTACGAATGTTCCAGTAGGAAATCATACTATACAAGTTAGAAGCGGTAATTGTACTTCTATAAGTACTCCTGTTTCAATTAAGTCACCAGCTGAATTAAAATTTGATTTGAAAGCAGTTCAAACAACTTGTTCATACAACAGAGATGGAAAAATTGTGGTAACCTTAACAGGTATTGATAATCGTAAATTACAATATTCTATTAGTTCAGCAGATGGTGCTTATACACATCAACAAGTTTATACAGTTAGTGATAATGATTTAGCTGCGGGTACTTTTACAATTAGTAATCTGAAACCAGATACTTATGAAGTAAATGTGTTTACAGTTGCTACTTCATGTCATCCACCAGTACAATCTGTACGTATTACAGCACCAGCAGAACTGAAAGGAACTGTTACAGGTATTGATGAAATATGTGCTAGTGAAAATAGAGGAGAAATTCATATCACGAATATTCAAGGTGGTACAGGACCTTATTTTGTAACAAAAGAATATAAAACAAGTTTTGATAATTCAACCCCACCAGTTGAAGTCGATGATTCAATTTACGAACCAATTAATAATTTAGATGGTGTAAATTCTCATGTATTTAATGGATTAGATGGTAAAAAGTATTCTATTGCTATTAAAGATTCTAATGCTACAAATTGTAAAGCACTTTATTTTATTACAATAGGTTCTGGTGATAGTTTTGAGCCTGTAATTAATGTTACTTATCCTTGTAATCCAGTAACTAATAAACCAATGGTTAAAATAGTGGTAACAAATAAGTTAGATCCAAAAGGTGCTTTTGTTGGTAATTATAAATTTAGTTTAGATAATTTACCTGCACAAACTAGCAATATATTCTTGTCTACAGATCCAAAATATACTAAACAGTTTTTAGCACCAGCTTACCATACTGTGTTTGTAGAAGGACCAAATGGATGTCCAAATAATAATGTACTTCCAACACCGTTTATGGTAACTCCTTTAAACGAATTAGATGTTACATTAAGTATTTCAGGTCTTAATACAGCAATGGCAGTTGCTACAGGAGGTTCAGGTAATTATAAATATACATTCTTTGCAGATGGAGAACAAATGCAATCAGGATCTAATAATACCTTTATTTATTACCAACAATATGAACAAATACGAGTAATCGTTACAGATGATAGCGAATGTAGTGATGTAGATGCTAAACGTTTAACTTATATACCTATTTGTGTTCCTGATGTGATGACACCAGATGGAAATGGAGAAAATGATGATTGGGGACCCGGTTGTGTTGACCCTACAGTTTATCCAAGATTAGTAAGCCATGTTTATGATCGTTACGGTCGTCTGATTGCTACATTACCAGTAGGAGCAAGATGGAATGGAAAATATAATGGAAAAGAATTGCCTTCTGGTGATTACTGGTATGTTATAAAAGTAGATAATAATGATGGTAAAGAGTTTGTTGGTCATTTCACTCTTTATAGATAATTTAACTTTTGAGTTATGATGGTTAGTACACTATGTAGTCAAACAAAAAAAGCTTTTACAATTTTAGCTTTTTCTATAATATCCTCAAGTATTGCTCAGGAGTTACATTTGCCTGCAGCTACTCAATACTTAGCAGATAATCCATTTGTTTTATCACCTACCTATGCTGGGATAGGTGATAATGCAAGGATTCGGGTTAATGGTTTCTTCCAATGGGTAGGAATTAAAGATGCACCCAATAACCAAGCTGCCTATTTTGATATGCGTATATTAGATCAATCAGGTATTGGTTTTCATGTTTATAATGATAAAAATGGAAACAGTCGTCAGATGGGAGCCAAACTTTCATTTGCACACCACATTATTTTGGATTATCCAAGCAAACAATATTTTTCTTTTGGTATGTCTTATAACTATAATAATTTTAGACATGAAATTGAAAATTTTCAAACCGCTGATGGTAGTGTAAATAATGATCGTTTTATTAATAATAGTAATTTTGATGTCGGTTTCTTGTATAGAAAAAGTAAATTCTATATTAATTTGAATTTTAGTAATTTATTACCAAAAGATCTTAAAAAATTTCCTGTTTCACCAGAACCTAATCAGTTGCGCAACTATCAACTCTATACAGGTTACCTTTTTAAAGGGAATAAAGATTCAAGAACTGAAATAGAACCTTCCGCTTATTTTCAATATTTTGAAAGTGATGGACGTTCTTCAACAGATATTAATCTTAAATATCGTTATATAGATTATCAACGTACAGGTTATTTCTGGTTGGGAGCAACTTATCGTTTCCTAAATGATCAACCCATGAAGCCATTATCAGTAGGTCCTATGATTGGTCTAAAAAAAGGAGGTTTTTATGCCGGATATGCTTATCAAGTTACAACCAATGAATTGGTAAAATATAATTCAGGAACACACATGATTACTTTAGGATGGGATTTCTTTCAAGGAATTAGTAATTGTCCTTGTACTCAAAACTCTTTGTCAGAAGACTAAGCGTTTAACTTAAAAATTTTTAGGCTAAAAAAATAGCTAGATTATATGATTTAGCATTTTTTTAGCCTTTTTGTTTTATTTTTGTATAAAAAATTGCAACACAATGAAAACTATTTCTGATATTAATTTTAAAGATAAAAAAGCACTTATTAGAGTTGATTTTAATGTCCCTCTAGATCAAAATTTTAATGTTACAGATGCAACTCGAATTGAAGCAGCTAAGCCTACTATTGAAAAAATAATAAATGAAGGAGGAGCAGTTATCTTATTATCACATTTAGGAAGACCAAAAGGAAAACAAGAAGAATTTTCTTTAAAACATATAGTATCTAAAATAGCTGAAATTTTGGGGAGACCTGTAATTTTTGCATCAGATTGTATCGGACCTATTGCTCAAAATGCTGCTGCAAATATCAAGGCAGGCGATATTCTATTATTAGAAAATTTACGTTTCTATAAAGAAGAAGAAGAAGGAAATATTGAATTTTCTAAAAAATTAGCATCCTTAGGAGATGTTTATGTAAATGATGCTTTTGGAACAGCACACAGAGCACATGCCTCTACAACTATAATAGCACAGTTTTTCCCTAATGAAAAATGTTTTGGAACTCTTTTAGCTAAAGAAATAGAAAGTTTAAATAAAGTTTTAAATAACAGTGTAAAACCTGTAACAGCAGTATTAGGCGGAAGTAAAGTATCTTCAAAAATTACAGTTATTGAAAATATTTTAGACAAAGTTGACCACATGATTATTGGTGGAGGTATGACTTTTACCTTTATTAAAGCATTAGGTGGTCAGATTGGTAATTCATTATGTGAAGATGATAAGTTAGATTTAGCTCTTGAAATTCTTGAAAAAGCAAAATCAAAAGGTGTTCAAATTCATTTACCTATAGACGTGTTAGCAGCCAATTCTTTTTCTAATACAGCAGATACACAATTAGTTAATGTTAATTCTATACCAGATGGATGGCTAGGTATGGATGTAGGACCAAAATCCTTAGAAACAATAAAAGAAGTTATCCTAAATTCTAAAACCATTTTATGGAATGGTCCTTTAGGCGTTTTTGAAATGGATCATTTCGCAAATGGTACAATTCAGTTAGGAAATTATATAGCCGAATCAACTCAAAATGACGCTTTTTCATTAGTTGGAGGTGGCGATAGTGTTGCGGCTGTTAAACAGTTTGGTTTCGAACCTAAAATGAGTTATGTTTCTACAGGTGGTGGTGCTATGTTAGAAATGTTAGAAGGTAAAATATTACCCGGAATTTCTGCTATTTTAAATTAATTAAGTGAATTTTAACATTTTTTATTATTGTAAATCAAAATTAGGTTTTATGTTTGTAAATCTAATATAAATAGCTGAAAATAAGCTATTTAAATAAATTAAAGCTGATGATTAGAAAAAAACTTGCCCTCAATCTATTTTTACTGGTATCTGCTTTTGGAACTTATGCACAAGATAAGATTCCACAAGATTCTATTTTAAAACCTACAAACAAACATTCCTATTTAGATTCTATTAAAGGCACCTTTGTAGTTAATGAAATATTAGATCGTATTGAAAATCAACATATAAAAGAATTATCTAATACACAAGATATTTTTGATGGAATCGTTTCAGATATAAAAAATCTTGATTTAAATGTTAAAGTCGATTTTGATTTACCAACAGATCTATTCAAAGAAAGATTACGATTATTAGACGAGAAATCACCTTTTAATATTGAATATAATCCACAATTAGAAAACTTGGTTAAAAATTTTCTAAAAAATCGTAAACGCTCTTATGAACGTTTAATGGGATTATCACAATTTTATTTCCCTCTATTTGAAGAGGCAATGGCTCGTTACGATGTCCCATTAGAAATAAAATACCTCTCAATAGTAGAATCAGCATTAAGATCTAGCGCTGTATCTAGAGTAGGCGCAACAGGTTTGTGGCAATTTATGTATGAAACAGGGAAACAATATGGATTAAAAATAGATTCCTACGTAGATGAACGTAAAGACACCTTTAAAGCTACTGATGCAGCTGCGCGTTATATGCAGAGTATGTACAAAATATTTGGTGACTGGGAACTAGTTTTGGCTTCTTATAATTCAGGTGCAGGAAATGTAAGTAAAGCTATACGCCGTTCAGGAGGACTTCAAAATTTTTGGAATATTAAACATAAACTGCCTCGCGAAACCCAAGGTTATGTACCTGCATTCTTAGCAACTATGTATATTTTTGAATATCATAAAGAACATGGATTAGTACCTTATAAACCCGTTGCAAAACATTTTGAAACTGATACAATTGCTCTAAAAAGAAAAGTAAGTTTCAAACAATTAGCTAATTTGTTAGACATGCCAGAGTCTGATATTGAATTTTTAAACCCTTCTTATAAAATGAAGGTTATTCCTTATGTTACAGGTAAAAGCAATTTTATTTGTTTACCCAAAAAGAAATTAGCCATTTTAGCATCCAATGAAGACAAAGTATATGCTTATATTGATTACCAAGAAAGTAAGAGAGAAAAACCTTTCATAAGACAGTTCAAACCTCGAGTTATTAAAGAAATATTAGGTGCTGAAAAAGAAGTAGAAGAAAACATCGCATCGTCTAATAAAATAGAACCTAAAAAGCCCTTACTACAAAAATTACACATAGTAAGAAAAGGAGAAGACGCAAAAAAATTAGCTGAAAAATATAATGTAGCAATTGCTGATATAAAAAGATGGAATAGATTAAGAGGAATACACCTTTTAAAAGGTTCTAAAATTCGTATCAAATACGATGAAAACAACAGCATTGCAGCAAATGCAGTTCAAGAACCAGAAAATCATAATCCAGTTGCATTAAATACAATAGCAAATTCAAATATTTCAAAAAATAAAATAGTAGATGCAGCCACTAAAGAGACTAAAGATAAAAATGAATTAACAGTTAGTACTGATACACCTGTTTATGAACACCTTGTTTTACAAGGAGAAACACTTTATAGCATAGCCAAAAAACATCATTTACTTGTATCCGATTTAAAAAAATGGAATCAAGTTGAAAGCGGTGTTGTAAATGAAGGCGATATTATAAAATTAGTAGAACCTAAAAAAGAAATTATAGTTCAAACAGATTCATACACAGTTAAAAAAGGAGATAATTTTAGTAAAATTGCTAAAGTACACGGTGTAACCGTTGAAGAACTAATGCAATGGAATGATAAGACATCAAAAGATGTTAAAGTAGGGGAACAACTAAAAATTGAAAAATCTATTGTTGCTAAAGTTGAATTACCAAAAAAGAAACTACCATTTGATGAACAAAAATTATATATAGTTCAAAAAGGAGATTCTTTATTCAAAATCTCTAGAAAGTATAATACAACAGTTGCAGAATTAAGAAAAAAGAACAACATAAAAGAAAATGATCTACAACCGGGAATGAAAATAAAAATATAATATTTCAAGGACGCTTAAGCGTCCTTAATTTTTAATAAACTATATATTATGCAAAAATTCAAAATAAAGCATTTTAACGAACTTTCTATAGATGAACTATATGAAATATTGTATTTACGATCAGAAGTCTTTGTAGTAGAACAAAATTGTCCTTATTTAGATGTTGATAAAAAGGATTCAAAAGCAATTCATGTTTTAGGCTATATAGATGATGAATTAGCTAGTTATTGTCGTTTGTTTAATCCAGGTGATTATTTTCAAGAATCTTCCTCAATAGGTAGGGTAGTAGTTTCCCCTAAACATCGGAGTCTTAAGTTAGGACACGAACTTATGAAAGTAGCTATTGATATTCTTGAAACAAATTATTATCAGAAAGACATTACAATATCAGCACAAGAATACCTAGTAAAATTTTACCAAAGCCATGGTTTTGTAATAACTTCAGAAACATATTTAGAAGACGCTATACCTCATGTTGAGATGAAAAGAAAGAAAACACAACAAATATAACGCCTCTTTATTTCATTAGTAAGAACCTTTTAAACCTAAATTTAGCATTCGAATTCATGATGAAGATAAAAAAGCAAAGAAAATAAAAATACGTAGAAATTTTTTCTTGGAGATCTGGGGGACAAAGGCGTAATTTAACACCTCATTTGTTACTCAGACAAAAGGAGGACTCCTATAATCCAAGTCAAAGTCCCAGTTTGTCACTCCAAAAAATCACCATCGCGTTTATCAAGTCAAATTTTGTCAGGGTTCATAGTACAACAGTTGATCCTTCTATTTTTTGATTTACTAAAAAAAATCTTTTACAATTGAGTCAGATTGGAACTCTAAAGGTAAAAAAGTATATCAAACTTCTCAAAGAAATGAGACTAAAATGAGTCAATATATTCTTCCTAATGACAAAATTGATTACTATCTCTACAAGAAACTCAAATAGTATTGAAATAGATAAAAGAGAAAATAAAAAGTATCAAAATACTATAGAGTAACAAAATAAATGTTTATCTATTACGAAAAATTAGAGTTAATAACATTTATTACTATATGTAAATAAATGTCAAATTGACATTTATGTAAAATGGCTTAAAATTTGTAGTTTTATCAAAAAAATGAAATTATGATAGGATATTATATTTTACTTGGAGGTATTGCGCTAGTAAGCTGGTTGGTAAGTAATCGTTTACAAAATAAATTTGATCATTATTCAAAAGTACATTTACGAAATGGATTAAGTGGTGCCGAAATTGCAGAAAAAATGCTGCATGACCATGGTATTTACGATGTAAAAGTAATTTCAACGCCGGTCGATTAACAGATCATTATAATCCCGCAGATAAAACGGTAAATTTATCAGAAGCGGTGTATAATCAAAGAAATGCAGCTGCGGCAGCTGTAGCAGCGCATGAATGTGGTCATGCTGTACAACATGCTACGGCATATAGTTGGCTAACAATGCGCTCTAAAATGGTACCTATGGTAAACGTTTCATCTTCGTTATCACAATGGTTAATTATGGGAGGGTTAATTTTAGGAGTTGCCTCAAAAGGGTTGTCTATAGGATATATTGTAGCTCTAATAGGTTTAGCCCTAATGACCATAGCAACTGCTTTTTCACTGATTACATTACCTGTAGAATATGATGCAAGTAATCGAGCATTAGCATGGCTAAAAAATAAAAATATGGTAAGTCAGCAAGAATATGCAGGAGCAGAAGATTCTTTAAAATGGGCAGCTCGTACATATTTAGTTGCTGCTATTGGTGCGGTTGCTTCTATGCTTTATTGGGCAATGCAAGTTTTTGGCAGAAGAGATTAATCTTTATAACTGAACTAACAAATAGCCTTAAAGAGAGATTCATAAAGGAAAGATCGAATATTTAGTTTGTCAATCCGATAATAGGAAAATTATGATCAATATATGATTTTTCCTTGTGGCGAGGATAACAAAATCACGGACTTTTTGAATCCCTTTTTAAGGTTTTCTTTTAAAAATAAATTATAATTGTATTTGTCTTTCTATTTGTTGATCTAATGATATAAAAGTTTCGGTTCTAGAAACCCCTTCTATAGATTGAATTTTACTATTTAGTAATTGCATTAAATGTTCATTATCACGACAAATCATTTTTATTAAAATACTCCAATTACCTGTAGTATAATGACATTCTAATACCTCGGGTATTTTACTTAATTCTTTAACCGCTTCTGAATTTCGAGCAGCACGATCTAAATAGATCCCTACAAATGCCATAGTACTATATCCTAAAACTTTTGTATTAACAATGAATTTTGAACCAGAAATAACCTTGGCCTCTTCTAATTTTCTTAACCTCTGATGAATAGCAGCTCCCGAAATTCCTATTTTATTCGCAATTTGTAAAATAGGTTTACGAGCATCTTCCATTAAAAAACGTAAGATTTCTTTGTCTATACCGTCAATTTCAATTTGTAAATGATTTACTCGCATTAGTTTAAAAATGAAATCGAAAGTTAACTTTTGTTTCTAAATAAAACAAAAAAAAGAATATTATTCTCTTGTTGAAAAATTAAGAGGAAAGATGATTGATAAGACTGGGTTGAAACGAAAGTAATAAAAAATAGGTGAGCCTTTTTACACACTATATAATCTATTACATAATCTGAATTAAATTCAGATTCCGTATTAGACTTCGTTTTGAAACAAAAAAATCAACAAATTCAAGTACTCACAGGAAATTTTAGAAGAAGAAAGAGGAAACCTGTTGATACTTAAAATGGGAGTACGTGCTTGAATTGAAAGAAAAATAAAGAGGAATAGATTGGCTTCCTCCAATTCACTTCGTTCGAGTCATGATGGAATTTGGATTTAATAAAAACCCCGTTTTAACTCTTTTTGAGCTTTTCGGGGTTCTATTTTTTGATATAAACTTTTATTTAATTATAAACCTAAGTAGCATTTTATTTTAAAATAGCTTTTAGAAGCTATCCCACTAAATTAATAATTTTACCAGGAACGATAATTACCTTATTAGGAGTTTTACCTTGTAATTGATTTTGTGTACGCTCATCTGCCATTACAATTTCTTCGATTTGCTCCTTGGTTAAATCTAAAGGTAACTTAATCGTGAAACGCATTTTCCCATTGAAAGATACTGGATATTCTTTCTCGCTTTCTACTAAATACTTTTCTTCAAATTGAGGAAAAGCAACGGTAGCAATTGACCCTTCGTGTCCTAATGCACTCCATAATTCCTCTGCAATATGTGGCGCATAAGGCGAAACCAACACCGCTAAAGGCTCAAGAATGGCACGGTGATTGCATTTTTGCTGTGACAATTCGTTCACACAAATCATAAACTGTGACACCGAAGTATTGAAAGAGAAATTCTCAATATCTTCCGTTACTTTTTTAATGGTTTTATGTAACGATTTAAAAGCCTCCCCCGAGCCCTCCGAAGGAGGGGCGTCAGAAACGTAAAAACTATCGTCTGGACCTGTATGGTATAATTTCCATAATTTTTTCAAGAAACCGTAAACACCTGTAATACCAGCTGTATTCCAAGGTTTTGCTTGCTCTAATGGCCCTAAGAACATTTCATATAAACGTAGTGTATCTGCTCCGTATTCGTTACAAATATCATCTGGATTGACTACGTTGTATTTCGATTTCGACATTTTTTCGACTTCGCGTCCTACAATGTATTTACCGTCTTCTAAAATGAATTCTGCATTTACATAATCCGAATATAAAGGATGTGCTTTGAATTTTTCTATATCTAATTCATTGGTAATATCATTGATGCAAGATAAATCAACGTGAATAGGATATATATTTTTGTTTTTAATCAATCCTTTTGAATAGAATGTTTTTGAATCCTCACTTCTATATACAAAGGCACTCATCCCTAAAATCATTCCCTGATTAATCAATTTTTTGAACGGTTCTTCCGTTGGAGCGAAACCTCTATCTTTTAAGAATTTGTTCCAAAAACGAGCATACAATAAGTGACCTGTAGCGTGTTCGCTTCCACCGATGTATAAATCGACATTTTCCCAATATTGTAAAGCTTCTTGACTTGCAAATTCATTTTCGTTAGCAGCATCCATATAACGCATCCAGTACCAAGACGAACCTGCCCAACCCGGCATGGTATTTAGTTCTAAAGGATAAGCCTCCCCTGACCCCTCCTTCGGAGGGGAAACCACTTTACCTAAAGTTGGGTTCCAATACCATTCTTTAGCATTACCAAGTGGTGGTTGTCCGTCCTCTGTTGGTAAGTATTTTTCTACTTCTGGCAATACAATTGGTAAATGTTTTGAATCAATCATTTGAGGCATGCCATTCACATAATATACTGGAAATGGTTCTCCCCAATAACGTTGACGTGAGAATACCGCATCGCGTAAACGGTAATTTACTTTGGCTTTTCCTGCTCCTATTTTTTCTAATTCTTCGATTACTTTTTTCGTTCCGTTTTTGTAATCCAATCCGTTTAAGAAATCAGAATCAACCAATTCGAAACCACCTTTTTCGCCGTAAGCTGCTTCAGAAATATCTTGATTGAAAATATTTTTAATAGCTGGCATTCCATTCGCTCCTTTGAAGAAATTTGCAAACGCATAATCACGTTCATCCCCACAAGGAACCGCCATAACCGCTCCCGTTCCATATCCAGCCAATACATAATCGCCAATCCAAATTGGAATTGGTTCTTTAGTAAATGGATGTTCTGCATAGGCACCCGTAAATACCCCAGAAATAGTTTTCACATCCGCCATACGTTCTCTTTCTGAACGTTTTGCTGTTGCTTCGATATACGCATCTACGGCAGCTTTTTGCTTTGGAGTGGTAATTTTTGCTACCAATTCGTGCTCTGGTGCCAATGTCATAAACGTCACCCCGAAAATCGTATCAGGGCGAGTAGTGAATACTTCAATTGTAGCTGGGAGTTGGAAGTTGGAAGTTGGAAGAACTTTGAACGAGACAGAAGCACCAACTGATTTTCCAATCCAGTTACGTTGTGATTCTTTCAACGATTCTGTCCAATCGATGGTATCCAAACCTTGCAATAATCGTTCTGCATACGCCGAAATTCGCATCGACCATTGGGTCATTTTTTTACGAATTACTGGGTGACCACCACGTTCTGAAACACCATTTACAATTTCGTCATTGGCTAATACTGTTCCTAAAGCAGGACACCAGTTTACCTCAGTTTCGGCTAAATAGGTTAATCTATATTGTAATAAGATTTTTTGTTGTTCTTCTAATGTATAAGATTTCCATTCATTAGCCGTAAACACAGTAATGTTATCATCGCAAACTGCATTTATCTTATTATTTCCTTCTTTTTCAAAAACAGAAACTAAAGTTGAAATAGCTTCCGCCTTATCTGTATTCTTATTATACCACGAATTGAATAATTGAATAAAAATCCATTGGGTGTGTTTATAGTAATCTGGATTAGAAGTACGTACTTCACGCTCCCAATCAAATGAAAAACCAATTTTATCTAATTGTTCACGATAACGAGTAATATTTTCAAGTGTTGTTTTTTCAGGATGTTGACCTGTTTGAATGGCATATTGTTCTGCTGGTAAACCAAAAGAATCATATCCTTGTGGGTGTAATACATTGTATCCCTGATGACGTTTATAACGTGCGACAATATCTGAAGCAATATAGCCCAACGGATGTCCTACATGTAATCCAGCTCCTGATGGATATGGAAACATATCGAGTACGTAGTATTTAGGTTTGTCTGAATTATTTGATGCAGCAAATGTTTTATGGTCTGCCCAGTACTTTTGCCATTTGGCTTCAATTTCGTTGTGAAAATATTTCATCTTTATTTTTATTTATTTGGAGTGATACCTAATGATTTTTTTAAAATAATACAAGCTTTAATTAAGCTTTCCAATAAAACCTAAACCATACGCTTTTTCATTTAAAATAGGATAAGCAATATAGCTCATTCTTTTATCTTTTTTTGCTTGATCCCATCTAAAAGGACTCCAATAATGTACTACAATGGCAGATGCCATTCCTATTCCTGCGCCCGCAGCAACATCGCCTGCCAATGACGCGTATTAGCAACTCTTAAGACTCCTGTAGCCGTTGCAAATAAAAAACCAGAAGCAGCATACCATTTGTTAGAATCTTTATATTCTAAATATTGAATCATAGCATTAGTGAAAGCAGTTGCTGCATGCCCTGAAGGAAATGAATTATTGGCAGAACCATCAGGACGCAAATCTTTAACAGAATTTTTTAGTCCGTGTACAACAGCAGCACTAATAGCATTCGAAATAATTTGATTGGTAATCATTTGTTTATATCCGTGCTTACTTTCAATACCTATGCTTTTACCTCCTAAGGTTTGAATAATAGGAATATACTGTATATAATCGTCTACTTTCGTACTAAAAGAAGCTCCAAATAATTGGTTTTTAAAATCTAATAATTGATTACGCCAAGCAGGTGTACGTAAGATAATACCTGATGTTATTAATGTAGCTGGAATAATCATTTTTTTTACACTCAAAATATCCTTTTGGTTTTTTTCATGTATTGTATCTGTTATTTGTGCAAAACCAGAAAAGGCACAGATATAACTAACTAATAATAAATAAATCAATTTTTGTTTTTTCATAATCTATCTAAAAAGTAATGGATAATCCTAATGTTTTAAAATGGGGTGTATTAGAACCTATTATATTCATTTCATATTTAGGTTTATTAAGTTGTAGTCCTATATTATTGTTAACATCTTTAAATCTTCTTTTAGCAATATTTTTACCTGAAAAATATCCGATCAGTAACGCTAAAGGATAATCAGAAATCCAATGTACTTCACTTTGAACCATTTGAAAACACATACCTGCTATTAGCGTATATCCAACAGGTTTAATCCATTTATAGTCTGGATAATTAGTTGTAATTACAGTTAAGGCCGACATAATTGTGGTGAGATGTCCTGAAGGCATAGCATCATAATGTGGTGTAGATTTTGCATAAGCTGAAAAACTAGGAAAAGGATTCCAATCACCACCGGGGGTTGCCATTTTCGCGCGCAATAAATGGGCTTTCTCGTCCTGTAACGCGTTTTAAAAATTGAACATATACACCTGATAAGGCTAAACTTTCAATCAATCCACTAGCTGTTGACAAAGCTCTATAATCATTACTCAGTAAACCAAAAGTTGTAAATCCAGCAGTTAATAAAATAACAGTGGTACCATTCCCAATTAAATAAAGACCTGCTCCTAAATTCTTAGGAATATTTTGTAAGGGACCAAACTTACCGTATGTATTGTTAGAACTTAATCCTATACGATCAGAAAATTCACGCGATGAATTGGTAATAGATTGATCAAAAGGAACTAAAACAGCAGTACCTGCAACCGCTCCACCTAAATACCAAGCATGATCTTTAGCTACAAAGTCTTTACTCGTCGTGATAAAATCTTTTGGTAAAAAGGTAATAGCGTCTAAAATTCGAGGCTTATTATAAATTCGACTAGTGTTAAAATCAATTGGATAGGATTGTGTTTTGTCTTTTGTTTCAAGTTTATCGGTTTTGATTGCTATCAAGGTATCATTTGTTTGACTAAATAAACCCCAATTTAATAGCAAACAACAGTAAAAAGCTATTTTTTTCAACTCTTTTTATTTAAGATTTGTGCAAATTTACATTTATTATAAGAAAGTGGAAACTTTGCGCATTATTAACTTTACATAAAGAAAATCTTTGTTATTTTTACCCCAAATAAATATACTGTATGAGTTCATCTTTTGATAAGTTTCAAAAACGCCGATTAATTACATCGTATTTTTCAGTGATATTAAGTGTAGGTTTAGTACTTTTTATGTTAGGATTGTTAGCATTATTCATCGTTAATGCCAAAAAATTGTCTAATGATTTCAAAGAAGGAATTACAATGACTGTTTTTTTCAAAGATGATGCTAAGGATACCACTTTAACAAAATATGGCGAAATGCTTAAGGAAGCTAAGTTTGCTAAAGATTATGTTTTTATATCAAAAGAGCAAGCTGCTAAAGAACACGAAAAAACATTAGGCGAAAATTTTACGGAATTCTTAGGCATGAATCCTCTAAAAAATTCTTTTGATATTCATTTACGTGCCGACTATGTTGAAAATGATAGCGTAGCAAAAATTGAACGTAAACTAAGAGAAAATCCTTTAGTAGCAGATATTTTTTATGATAAACAATTAGTGAAAATGGTGAATGAAAATGTTAAAAAAGCCAGTATGTGGATTCTTATAATAAGTGGTTTTTTAACGGTAGTGGCTGTTTTATTAATTAATAGTTCTTTACGCTTGTCTATCTATGCTAACCGATTTATTATCAAAACAATGCAAATGGTTGGAGCAACTAAAGCTTTTATAAGAAAACCTTTTATAATGAGAAGTGTAAAATTAGGCATGATAGGAGCTGGTGTGGCCATCATAGCACTATTGGGTGTGTTATTTTACATAGATAATATTTGGCCAACTTTAGGTGTATTTAATGATATGGTTTCCATAATTTTCATACTATTAAGTGTATTTGGAATTGGTGTTTTAATTACTTGGTTAAGTACTTATTTTGCCACACAACGTTTTTTAAATTTAAGAACAGACGATTTATATTAATCTTTTTAGATGATAGATTGTAGGATTTATACGTAAACTGTTCATCCTGAAATCTAAAATTTGAATGCTATTATTTTTATGGAAAATAAAAAACACGAATTTCTTTTTGATAAAGTAAATTATAAATTTTTACTTATAGGTATTGCCGTTATTGTTTTAGGTTTTATACTAATGGCCGGCGGAGGTAGTGATGACCCTGCAGTTTTTAATCCTGAAATTTTCAGTTTTAGAAGAATCAGATTAGCACCAACTGTTATTTTAGCAGGCTTTGGTGTGGTTATCTATTCCATTTTTAAACAAGACAAATAAAACAAAGCAGTAATTTATGAAGGGGCTCTAATCGAACTAATTAAGCCTTCATACTTTACCAATCCTCAATGTAAATATGGATTTACTTAAAGCAATTATTATAGCTATAATAGAAGGTTTGACAGAGTACTTACCTGTTTCCTCTACCGCTCACATGATTTTTACAAGCTCTTTTTTTGGGATTCAAGAAGATGATTTTGTAAAACTCTTTCAAGTTTCAATACAATTTGGTGCTATTCTAGCAGTCGTCTTTTTGTATTGGAAAAAATTTTTGATTTTACTAAATGGAATTTCTATATCAAATTAACAGCGGCAGTTATTCCCGCCCTGATATTGGGTAAGCTTTTTGATGACAAAATAGAGGCTGTTTTAGAAAAACCAGTTCCAATTGCTTTTGTACTCATTCTAGGAGGTATTATTTTATTATTTATTGATCGTTTTTTTCAAAATCCTCAAATTACTTCAGAAGAAGATCTTTCTATTAAAAAAGCCGTAACCATCGGTTTTTGGCAGTGTTTGGCTATGATGCCCGGTACTAGCAGAAGCGCTGCTTCTATAATTGGAGGTATGCAACAAGGACTTACGCGTCATGTAGCCGCTGAATTTTCTTTCTTTTTAGCCGTTCCTACTATGTTAGCTGTAACCTGTTACACTGTATTTTTAAAAACGTATGAACATAGTCAGATGAAAGGATTTGAATTAATTTTACAGTCAAAAGAGACCATCACAATGTTCGTAGTAGGAAATATTGTAGCCTTTTTAGTAGCTGTATTAGCTATTAAACTTTTTATAGGTATTATTAAAAAATACGGTTTTAAACCTTGGGGATGGTATCGTATTATTGCAGGCACATTATTATTAATCTATTTTTCTTTTAATAAATAATAACATTTTGTACACAAAAGAAGATATACTAAACGGACAAATTTTACTGATAGACAAACCTTTAACTTGGAGTTCCTTTCAGGCTGTTAATAAACTGAAGTACGTATTGAAAAATCGTTTGGATTTACCTAAAAAATTCAAAATTGGTCATGCAGGAACGTTAGATCCGTTAGCTACAGGATTACTAATTGTTTGTACAGGAAAATATACTAAAAGGATTCCTGAACTAATGGGACAGATTAAAGAATATACTGGAACTATACAATTAGGAGCCACAACACCTTCTTACGATTTAGAGACTCCCATAAATGCTACTTTTCCTATTGATCATATTACACCACTACTTATAACAGAAACAGTTAAACAATTTATAGGCGAAATAAATCAAAAACCTCCTGTTTTTTCTGCCTTAAAAAGGATGGAAAACGCTTATATGAACACGCTCGAGCTGGTCAAGAAATAGAAATTGAAGCACGTAAGACTACCATTTACGAATTTGAAATTACTCGAATAGAATTACCAGAAATTGATTTTAGAGTTAGCTGTAGTAAAGGTACTTACATTCGTTCTTTAGCTTATGATTTAGGTCAGGCCTTACAATCTGGAGGACATCTGTCTGCTTTTACGACGTACAAAAAGTGGCTCTTTTTCAGTAGAAAAAGCATTAACACCTGATTTTTTTTCAGAATTAATTCCTAACAACCAATTTTAGGTTTACTAATCAATGCAAAGAAATCCCAGTAAAAAATGTTGGATTTACTTTTAAAAAATAATTTCGTTACATTAATCACTCCTATAAAAATTAGAATAAGATTTATCAAAATAAGATGACATAACGCAGTTTGTCACTTTTATTATAATGAAAGTGACAAACATTTACGTTATTTTTTCGGATGACTATTTTTTAAAATTTTAATTATAGATTTTATTTACGGATTCTTCTATACGCATCATGATGGATATCAGCTCCTCCATTGTGCTTTTTCCTTTATCATGTAGATACCAAAGTTGTAACTCTTTTTTTGCGGTTTGATCTACTACTCCATATTGTGCCTTATAACTTTTTATAAGATTAGTAGCTCCTTCAGGTCGAGGTCCCCGGGTTGCTTTTAATTCATAATCTTCATTATCTAGAATAATGAGTTTAGGTATGGCACGCGCATCATTAGTTAAAAAACAATTCATTAAAGGATCATTTGCATCTCTAAATACAAAACGTAAATTAATTTTATCCGTTACGGAACTTATTTTAGACAAAATAGGCGCTATCTGAGCAACATCACCACACCATCCTTCTGCTAATACTAACCAAGTATATTCTTTTTTTATTTTATTTATATTATTAAAAACATCCTCTGGAATCTGTAAAGTTTTATCTAAACGATTCATACGAGTTTGATTCAATTGACTATAATATAAATGATCTTCCGACTGATCATTACCTGAAGACTTCCCTTGAACTAATAAGTCAGCTACTGATTTTCTATACTCTGAATAGGTATAACTATTCAATAGGCCTTGGATAATTTCTGCTTTCATAATAGTTAATAGTTTGTGTGTTTTTTAGGTTTTACGAAATTATTATTTTATAATAAAAATATTAAGTTATAGTACAATAGATATACATCATTAATACGTAAATTTATATATAAAAAATTACTTTTTTTGTAATAAAAATTACATAATATGAAAAAAAAACGTTGTAGCTGGTGTGAAAAAGATAATTTATATCGTAACTACCATGATAATGAATGGGGTAACCCAATTTATGATGATGAAACAATTTTTGAATTTTTAGTATTAGAAACTTTTCAAGCAGGTTTAAGTTGGTATACCATTCTTAGCAAAAGAGAAAATTTTAGAAAAGCCTTTAATAATTTTGATTTTGAAAAGATAGCACAATATAGTCCAAAAAAATTAGAATTGTTAGCAGAAGATTCTGGTATTGTTAGAAATAAGCTTAAAATAAAAGCAACAGTAACAAATGCGCAAGCTTTTATTAAAATCAGAGAAGAATTTGGAACTTTTTCAAAATACATCTGGGGTTTCGTTGATGGTAAACCTATAGACAATAACCCCAAAACATTAAATGATGTTCCTGCTACGACTGAAATATCTGACAAATTAAGTAAAGATCTAAAAAAACGTGGATTCAAGTTTGTGGGCTCAACCGTTGTGTATGCACACATGCAGGCAACAGGAATGGTAAATGACCACGTGGAAGATTGTTGGAAGAGGGAATAGTTTTTAGTAATCAGTATTTTAGTGCGCAGAATTACGTTTTTAAAGTTCTTAGAAACAAATTTTATTCTAAAATTACGGATCGTATTTAAAAAACAACCACAGATGCACAGATTAAAATAACCTATAAAAAATAATCTTTTAATATTTATTTCCGCAAAGCGGAATTATAGAATCTGTGTATCTGTGGTTATTTCTTCCATTTTTTTAAATGTTTTAAACCCAGATTACGCATTAGACTTCGTTGTGAAACAAAATTTTTCAATAAATTCAAGTGCTCACGGAAAATTTTAGAAGAAGAAATAGTGAACTATTTTGATGATTAAAATTTGAGTACGTGCTTGAATTGGAAGAAAAATAAAGTGGAATAGATTTACTTCGTCTATTCGCTACGCTCGGGTCTAATGCGTAATTTGGGTTAAAAGCGAATGCCCTGATAAAAATTTAATTTTTTTATCCCTAAAACAATTTTATTCTATCTTTGCTACACACTTTAGGGGTGTCTGCATAGCAGGCTGAGATTTTACCCTTTGAACCTGATCTAGTTCATACTAGCGTAGGGAAAAGTAAATGACTTCTTGTATAGTATTATTAGCTGTACGTGTAGCCATTCCTAAAGTTTTAAAACAATATGGAATGGAACTTATAATTAATCAAGAAAAAAAATATTTGAGAATGATGCGCTAACCGTGCAGCAACTCCTCGATATCGAATTACCTAATAAACAAAAAGGTATTGCGATCGCTATTGACCAACAAGTTATCCCTAGATCGCAATGGGAAAACACTACTGTACACTCTAATCAAAAAATAATCATCATTAAAGCTACGCAAGGGGGGTAATTTTTGTTTCAGGTTTCAAGTTTTTTTAGTTTATAAACTGTAGTCTAATAAATCTACTCGTTAATAAAGTTTTCAACTAAACTTTCTGTAAACTTACTTTATGAGACCTCAGCCTCAAACCTGAAACTTGAAACCTGAAACTTTATCACGAAGCTTCGGGACTGAAACTTTAAACTAAAAATATATGGAAAATACAATCACAAGAGCACCTTTTCCTAATTCGAAAAAGGTGTACATTCAAGGAGAAATGCACGACATTCAGGTCGCTATGCGTGAAATAACATTATCAGATACCAAACTGACAAACGGACAAGTAGAACAAAATCCGCCCGTAACGGTTTATGATACTTCTGGTGCTTATACAGATCCTGCTATCGAAATTGATGTCCGCAAAGGATTACCTCGTTTGCGTGAGCAATGGATTTTAGATAGAAATGATGTCGAAATTTTAGATGAATTAAGTTCAGATTATGGAAAACAACGTTTAGCCGATGAAAAATTAGATCATTTGCGTTTTGAATATCTGCACCAACCTATGCGTGCCAAAGAAGGTGCTAATGTAACCCAACTATACTACGCAAAACAAGGTATCATCACGCCTGAAATGGAATACATTGCTATCCGTGAAAACCAACGTATAGAACAATTAGAAACGGCACAAAAAGCAATGTGTCATCAGCACGCTGGGGAAAGTTTTGGTGCAAGAACTCCCAAAAGCAAAATTACAGCCGAATTTGTTCGTAGTGAAGTTGCTGCTGGGAGAGCGGTAATTCCAAATAATATCAATCATCCAGAAAGTGAACCTATGATTATAGGGCGTAATTTTCTAGTAAAAATCAATGCTAATATTGGTAATAGTGCGGTGACTTCTAGTATTGAAGAAGAAGTTGAAAAAGCCGTTTGGGCTTGTCGCTGGGGAGCGGATACCATTATGGATTTATCAACTGGTAAAAACATACACGAAACCCGCGAATGGATCATTAGAAATTCACCTGTGCCTATAGGGACTGTGCCTATTTACCAAGCCTTAGAAAAAGTAAAAGGGGTGGCTGAAGACTTGACTTGGGAAATTTTCCGTGATACTTTAATAGAACAATGTGAACAAGGAGTTTCCTATTTTACCATACACGCTGGGGTTTTATTGCGTTATATTCATTTAACAGCAAATAGGGTAACTGGTATTGTTTCTCGTGGTGGTTCTATTATGGCAAAATGGTGTTTATTTCATCACAAAGAAAATTTCTTATACACACATTTTGAAGACATTTGCCAAATATTAAAACAGTATGACGTAGCCTTTTCTTTGGGTGACGGCTTACGTCCCGGTTCAATTGCTGATGCCAATGATGCGGCACAATTTGCCGAATTAGAAACCTTGGGTGAATTGACAAAAATTGCTTGGAAACACGATGTGCAAGTATTTATTGAAGGTCCCGGTCACGTACCTATGCATTTGATTAAGGAAAATATGGAAAAACAATTAGAATGTTGTTCCGAGGCTCCTTTTTATACATTAGGACCATTAACTACAGATATTGCACCGGGTTACGACCATATCACATCGGGGATTGGTGCGGCAATGATTGGTTGGTTTGGCTGTGCAATGCTATGTTATGTTACACCAAAAGAACATTTGGGTTTACCAAATAAAAAAGATGTAAAAGATGGCGTAATCACGTATAAAATTGCTGCACACGCTGCCGATTTAGCAAAAGGTCACCCAGGAGCGCAATACCGTGATAATGCGTTAAGCAAAGCCCGATTTGAATTCCGTTGGGAAGATCAATTCAACCTTTCTTTAGATCCTGATACAGCACGTGAATTCCACGACGAAACACTTCCTGCAGATGCGGCTAAAGTAGCACACTTCTGCTCGATGTGTGGTCCTAAATTCTGTTCAATGAAAATTTCACAAGAAATTAGAGATACTGCTGTCGAAGAAGGACTTAAAGCTAAATCGGAAGAATTTATTGAAAACGGTAAAGAGATTTATGTCTAATTTTTATTTGTGAACCTAACCGCAAAGTACGCAAAGGTTTACGCAAAGCTCGCAAAAAAATTGAGAAACTTTGTGAAGCTAATCGCAAAAGGCGCAAAAAAAGCTTTGTGAGACGTAGTGAAAAACTTTGTGAGACTTAGTGAACCTAACCGTTAAGCTCGCAAAAACTTTGTGTGACTCTGTGCAAAAACTTTGTGAAACTTAGTGAACCTAACCGCTAAGCTCGCAAAAACTTAGTGAACCAAAAAATGATGCTACTATCAACAGAACATACTATAGAAAATGAAATCCAAACCCTGCATCAACTATTTGAGGCAGGGCTTACTCATTTTCACATCAGAAAACCGAACTATACTTTGCAAGAAACAAAAGCATATCTAGATAAAATTAACTCCGCTTTTCATCCTTTTTGTGTCGTTTACTATCCTGAATTAGTAAATGAATACGGGTTGAAAGGAATCCATCAAACTAGTCATAACAGAAGTTTTCTTGTTCCAACTACAAAAAGTTTATCCACCTCGACGCATAGTATTTCAGAATTTAATGAACTTGATTCAGCATATCATTATGCCTTTTTGAGTCCGGTCTTTCCTAGCCTTTCAAAAGCTAATTATCACCATCCTGAGATTCTTCATCAAATTGCTCAACGTACAAATTTTAACACCCAACTAATAGCTTTGGGTGGTATTACAGAAAAAAATATAAGTCAACTGCTTCCGCATTTTGATAGTGTTGCCTTGTTAGGTGCCATTTGGTTACATCCTAATCCTATAGAACAATGGAAAAAATGTCAAAACATCGTCCTTTCGTACTCAGCCTAGCGGGCTTTGATCCTTCAGCTGGAGCGGGTGTTCTTGCTGATGTTAAAACATTTGAAATGCATCAGGTATATGGCTTAGCTGTGATGACTGGCAATACGATTCAAACGGAAGACACCTTTCTCAAAATGGAGTGGATAGATGCTTCTTGGGTAATTGATAGTCTTAACCATCTTGCGGAACAATATGAAGTACAAGCAGTGAAAATTGGAATTATTCCAAGCTTAGAAACATTGGATACTTATCTAAAAACCATAAAACTTTTGTGGCCAAAAGCTAAAATTGTTTGGGATCCTGTTTTGAAAGCTACGGCAAACTATGAATTTACTTCACTTATTGATGATTATTTACCAACTATTTTGAAACAAGTTGACCTCATCACTCCTAATCATAATGAATTAGATATCCTAGTGCCCCAAGCTATTACTCCACAAGAAAAAGCTAAACTATTGGCACAACATAGTACGGTTTTATGGAAAGGCGGACACAATATATCCCAACTAGGAACAGATTATTTGATTATAAATGATGAAATGCATATTTTGAGACCTTCTACTAACAAAATATATCCCAAACACGGTTCGGGTTGTATTTTATCCTCTGCCATCACGGCACAATTGGCTTTAGGGGAATCACTTCTAGATAGTTGTAAAAAAGCCAAACAATTTATAGAACAAACATTAAACACCAACACCCATTTATTAGCCTACTATGTTACCTAAAATTCAATTTATTTCGCAAGGAACTTCAAATGAAGCCCAATTATATTCTATTCAAAAAGCGCTTGATGCTGGAATAGAATGGGTGCAATTACGCTATAAAAATGTGCCCGAAATAGAAGTATTTCGATTGGCAGAAAAAATAAAAAAAGAAACAGATCAATACAATGCTTTATTGACTATTAATGATTACCAAACCATTGCTAAAGCCATAGATGCACACGGTTTACATTTAGGACTTACTGACGGGAGTATTGAAGAAGCTAGAAATTTATTAGGCAATGCTAAAGTAATAGGTGGTACTGCAAATACTCTTGAAGATGTACAGCAACGCATTTCCGAAAAATGTGATTATATAGGTTTAGGACCTCTAAGATATACTAGCACCAAAGAAAAATTAAGTCCCATTTTAGGATTTGAAGGATACCAATCGATAATTGACAAAATTCCTAAAGTCAACCTATCAAAGCCTCTTTTTGCGATAGGAGGGATTGAAGAAAATGACCTTCCTAGACTAATAGAAATTGGAGTGTATGGCATAGCCGTTTCTGGTTTAATTTGTAATGCTACACAACCAAGTCAAATTGTAAAACAACTCAACGAAACACTTTATACGTATGCTTAACATAGGAAATACCACTTTTAACTCCCGATTATTTGTTGGCACTGGAAAATTTGGTTCTAGCCAAATAATGGAAGAAGCAATTTTAGCCTCTGGTTCAGAATTAGTAACGGTAGCCTTAAAAAGAGTCGATTTTGAAACCGAAACTGATGCGATTCTTTCGCACCTCAACCATTCCCATATTCAATTATTACCCAATACTTCAGGAGCTAGAAATGCAAAAGAAGCTGTTTTCGCAGCCCAATTAGCTCGCGAAGCGATGGAAACGAATCTTGTAAAACTCGAAATTCATCCTGATCCAAAATATTTACTTCCTGACCCCATCGAAACCTTAAAAGCTACGGAAGAACTTGCTAAACTAGGATTTGAAGTCTATCCTTACATTCACGCCGACCCCGTTTTATGTAAATTACTGGAAGAAGTGGGTACCGCTGCCGTGATGCCTTTAGGCTCTCCCATAGGAAGTAACAAAGGACTACGAACTATCGATTTTTTAGAAATTATCATCGAACAAAGTAAAGTACCTGTAATTATTGATGCAGGTATAGGTGCTCCGTCTGATGCTGCTAAAGCAATGGAACTAGGTGCCGATGCTGTGTTAGTTAATACCGCAATTGCCGTAGCTGGAAATCCAGTGGCTATGGCACAAGCATTTAAAGAAGCCGTTATTGCAGGGCGTAGAGCTTTTGAGGCCCAGTTAGCCAATCCGCTAGCACAAGCCGAAGCGTCTAGTCCGTTAACGTCGTTTTTATAAGTCCGAAAAAATTATGACCTTTAAAACTGTATTTGAAAACTATTCTTGGGAAGCCGTTGCTAGCCGAATTGCCTCGGTAACGCATCGTGATATACAAAACGTTTTGCGTAAACCTAAACGAAGCATCGAGGATTTTCTGGTGCTTCTATCTCCCCTAGCCCAAGAGTATTTAGAATCTATGGCGCAACTGGCTCATCAACTCACGCAAAAACGCTTTGGTAAAACCATTCAGCTATATGCACCTATGTATTTGAGTAACGAGTGCCAAAATATTTGTACCTACTGCGGATTTAGCCTTGACAATAAAATCAAAAGAAAAACACTTTCAGATAGTGAAATTCGGCAGGAAGTAGAAGCACTAAAAGCTATGGGCTATGATCACGTTTTGTTGGTAACGGGTGAAGCTAATTATACCGTTCACATTGGTTATTTCCTAAATGCTATTGAAGTCATTAAAAACGATTTTGCGAATATTTCTGTTGAAGTACAACCACTTTCACAAGAAGAATACGAACAATTGCATCAAGCAGGTGTGTATTCTGTATTAGTATATCAGGAAACCTATCATAAAGAAGTGTATAAACAATACCATCCTAAAGGAAAAAAATCCAACTTCGATTTTAGATTAGAAACGCCTGACCGTGTAGGGAAAGCAGGTATTCATAAAATAGGATTAGGAGTTTTATTAGGACTTGAAGATTGGCGCGTAGATAGCTTTTTCAATGCCTTACATATTGATTATTTGCAAAAGACCTATTGGAAAAGTAAATATTCGGTTTCTTTTCCTCGCCTCCGACCAGCTGAAGGTATTATCGAACCTAATTTTATAATGGAGGATAAAGACCTGCTCCAACTTATTTGTGCGTACCGTATTTGGAATGAAGATCTTGAAATCTCAATTTCTACGCGTGAAAATGAACATTTTCGGAATCATATTATTCCTATTGGTGTTACCACAATGAGTGCAGGGTCTAAGACCAATCCAGGAGGTTATGTTGTCGATCCACAAACTTTGGAACAATTTGAAATTAGTGATGAACGACCTGTGGCTGAAATTGCGCAGTTGATTAGTGCAAAGGGTTATCAACCTGTTTGGAAGGACTGGGATAGAGCATTTAGAAGTTGAGTTGGAAGTTGGAAGATGGAAGTTAGAAATGGTCTCTGTGAAACTTTGTGCTTTACTTTGTGAACCTCTGTGTAACAAAAAAATAGAATTTAGAAGTGAAAAAGATGGAAGATGCAAGTTGGAAGTTGGGTAAAGCTGAACTTTGAACTTGAAACAAATAAACCTGTAACCAATTTAAAAAAAAGGAGCGAAATATTATTTATGCTTACGATACCAGATTATTTACGTTATTCTAAACATCTTCTTGTTCCTGAAATAGGGGAAGAAGGTCAGTTAAAAATCAAAAATGCTAAAGTGCTCGTGATTGGTGCGGGTGGCTTAGGATGTCCCATTTTGCAATACCTCACTTCGGCTGGTGTAGGTACGCTGGGTGTAATTGATTTTGATACGGTGGCATTGCATAATTTGCATCGCCAAATCCTATATACCGAGATAGATATTGATTTACCAAAGGTTAACCAAGCAAAAATGGCGCTTGAAAAACTAAACCCACTAATAGAGATTCAGGTATTCAACCAAAAACTAACCCTTGAAAATGCTCCTTCCCTATTTGAAAACTTTGATATTATTGTAGATGGTTGCGATAATTTTACTACTCGGTACCTAGTAAACGATATTTGTGTACAATTAGGAAAGCCGCTGGTTTATGGAAGTATTTTTAAGTTTGAAGGGCAATTAGCAGTATTCAATCATAACGGAAGCAAACAACTACGTGATCTATTTCCAGATTCACCCAACCCTGAAGATGTTCCTGATTGTTCATTAAATGGTGTAATTAGTTCGTTACCCGGTATTATAGGTACAATGATGGCACAAGAAACGTTGAAAATGATTATAGGTTTACCTGTGTTAACCAACGAATTGATTGTTTTTTCAACATTTAACTGGGAGTTT
Organism: Flavobacterium davisii; assembly: GCF_019565505.1. Taxonomy (GTDB): domain Bacteria; phylum Bacteroidota; class Bacteroidia; order Flavobacteriales; family Flavobacteriaceae; genus Flavobacterium; species Flavobacterium davisii. The sequence continues at coordinate 1,715,012 of NZ_CP067378.1, read as the reverse complement.
CAAAAGTTTGCGTTTTAATTATCTTTTAAAAATGTATACTATATATTCTTTTTTTATTTTTGCTAAAAACACAAAAAATTGAATACATACGAAGCAATATTAATACATCCAGATGTTACAGGCGGAAGAGTGTCTGGAAACTTACAGATTAAAACGAATGGGATTTTCTTTGAATCAGGTGTTATAAAGTATCATATTGGTTTTACTTCACTTTCCATTACTGTGGGAGGTGCAGCAAATAGATTTATCTTTTTTTTAGATACAAGTATTAATTCTATTTCTATTTACACTGCTGATAAATCCATTTTAAAAGACAGCATCTTAGTATCAAATAATAAATTCAAACAAGAAATCAAAAAATCAAAAAGCGCTTTAAATGGACCATTTAGAGGAATAATAATAGCTTTAATTATAATTGGATTCTTCATCGGTTCTCTTTATGTTTTAAAAGACAAAATGGTAGAAGGTATTGCCAGTCAACTCCCTATTTCTTGGGAACAAAAAGCGGGTGATAAACTATTTAATACCTTATCATTACAATATCATTTTATAAAAAATGATACCTTAAAAAATGAATTTATAAAAGTTGCTAAACCTTTATTTAACCAAATAGAAAAAGAAGGTTATGAAGTAGATTTATATTTCGTTAAAGACCCCACTATAAACGCATTTGCCCTTCCCGGTGGCAAAGTAATTATTCAAACAGGATTGATAGAGAATGCTAAATCTTGGGAAGAAGTTATGGGCGTACTTAGTCACGAACTTTCACACGTTACTAGACGTCATCACCTACGAGGAATCATCAATAATTTAGGGATATTTGCCATTTTATCAGCTACTCTTGGCGATGTAAGTGCCATAGCAGGCACATTTATCAATATGGGCGGCGAATTAGCCTCCTTGTCTAACAGTAGAGATTTTGAAATAGAAGCAGATGAAACAGGAAGGCAATATCTAGTAAATGCTAAAATTAATCCAGCTGGATTACTATCATTCTTCAAAACTTTAGAAAAAGAAGAAAAAACAATTTTAGATTCGACTGCGGTTAAAGATATAGATTTATCTTTCCTATCAACGCATCCTGATACAAAAACCCGTATTAAAAAATTAAAAGAAAAACAAAAAGAAGATAAAACCCCATATCCCGTATTACCTAACACTTTTAATGATTTTAAAGCCAAACTTTTAAAAATAAAATAAACGATGAAAATTAAAACAGAAGGAAAACCTGCTTTTGCTTATGTGATGGTCGAACTCGAACCGGGAGAAACCATTATTGCAGAATCAGATGCAATGTCTAGTATGTCGGCAGAACTAGATTTAGATGCTAAGTTCAATGGGGGATTTTTGGTAGCATTAATGAGAAAATTCTTAGGAGGTGAAAGTCTTTTCATTAATCATTTTAGGAATAATACCAGTAAAACACTTTCGCTACATTTAACTCAAACGACACCAGGAGATATAGAAATTAAAGAATTAGACGGTACCCAAAGTTACTGCATACAAAGAGGTGCTTATATTGCTTCTGAAAAAGGAGTTAAACTAAGCGTAAAATGGGCTGGTTTAGGTTCATTAATTGGTGGCGAAGGTTTATTTAAACTAGTAGTATCTGGAACTGGAAGAGTAATTTTTGGTGCTTATGGCGGAATTCTTGAAAAAGAAATTGATGGCGAATATATCGTAGATACAGGACATCTTGTGGCCTATGAGCCAGGAATGAAACTTAAACCCCAATTATCAGGCGGTATTTTTAGTAGCTTCTTTGGCGGTGAAGGCTTTGTTACGAGAGTAGAAGGAAAAGGAAAAATATATATCCAAACAAGAAATATATCTGGTTTAGTTTCTTGGATTAATAGACAATTATAATTGAACGTATGGATACACAATATACAGAAATACTGGGAAAATCGACGACTTTAGATGTTGATTTACAAATGAGACCAAGTTCTACCGCTGCGGTAATCAAACTAAAACCGGAGAAGAGTTTACTGCCGAAGGAGGATCCATGATTGCTATGAGTCCAAGTATCACTATGACTACCTCAACACAACAAAAAAAATCAGGTGGTTTTTTAAAAGGTCTTAAAAGAATGTTATCTGGCGAAAGCTTTTTCTTAAATCATTACAAAGCAGGAAATGAAGGCGGCACCGTTTTTTTAAGTACAACACTAGCTGGAGATATGATGGTCAAAGAACTTCGTGGCGAAGGTATCATTGTACAAGGAGGATCTTATGTAGCGAGTTCACCAGACATTACAATCGATATGAGTTTTCAAGGATTCAAAAATTTGATTTCTAAAGAAGGACTTTTTTGGTTAGCAGTAAAAGGACAAGGAACCGTAGTTGTCAATTCTTTTGGCGCTATTTACCCTATTCAAATTGATGGTGAATATATAGTAGATACAGGGCATATTGTAGCTTTTGAAGAACACCTAAATTTTACACTTACAAAAGCGGGTAAAAGCTGGATAAATTCAATTTTAGGAGGAGAAGGATTGGTATGTAAATTTAAAGGTCAAGGAACCGTATGGGTACAATCTCATAATACGTCAACATTTGGAGCAATACTAGGGCCTAAACTTAAACCAAGATAATATTTATGGAAACGCAAAATAAAGGATTCAAATTCAAAATGGATTGCAAACCAGATTTTGGTTTTGTAACCATCAATATACCTGCTGGAGAAAAATTAAAGGTGGAAGCAAGCGCAATGGCCACTATGGATACTAATCTTGAAATGAAAACGACACTCAAAGGTGGTTTTTCAAGATTTTTGACAGGAGAGTCATTATTCATCAATGAATTTACGGCAAAAAATGGATCAGGAGATATTCAATTAGCACCTGCTTGTCCAGGTGACGTAGAGCATATTTATCTAAACAACGAAACGATCTATATTCAGAATAGTGCTTTTTTAGCTTCCTCAGAAAATATTACCGTTGAATCAAAATTTCAAGGCTTGATAAAAGGTTTCTTTTCAGGCGAAAATTTATTCTTAATCAAATGTTCTGGCGATGGCGATCTTTGGTTTAATTCCTATGGCGGAATCATTCCTATCGATGTGGAAGATGGCTATGTAATAGATACAGGTCATATTGTAGCCTTTACCGAAGGGCTAACGTATGATGTAACCAGAGTAGGTGGTTACAAATCACTTTTCTTTTCGGGTGAAGGATTGGTATGTAGATTTGAGGGAAAAGGAAGAATCTGGATTCAAACTAGAAAAATAAATCCGTTCTTGAGCTGGACATTCCCTTTCAGACCACAGAAAAAGAAAGACTAAAAGTTTTAAAAAGAGGTTGTCCTAAACCCTTTTGGATAACCTCTTTTCACTTGCTTTTCAAGATTTCAATAAAAGCCTCTCTTGGTATTTCCTGACACCCCAATGATGCCAAATGATCATTATAGATTTGGCAATCCAATAGTTTATATTTATTTTTCTTCAAATGAGCAACTAATGCAATAAAAGCTATTTTAGACGCATTACTTACATGTGAAAACATGCTTTCTCCACAAAAAACAGTATCCATATCAACACCATACAATCCTCCCACTAACTGCTCATCCAACCAAACCTCTACTGACATTGCTTTTCCTATTTCGTGTAAATGCGTATAGGAATCTATCATTTCATCTGTAATCCAAGTACCATACTGACTCGGACGATAAATTTGTTGGCAATTGATCATTACCTCTCGAAAAGATTGATTAAAAGTCACCTTAAAGATACCTTTATTCATTATGTTTCGCATACTTTTAGAAGGCTTAAACGCATCTGGAAACAAAACCATGCGTAAGGGAGGGCACCACCACAAAATAGGATCGTTATCATCAAACCAAGGAAAAATACCATTTTTATAAGCCAATAATAATCTTTCTGGTGACAAATCGCCTCCCACGGCTAATACGCCTTCTTTTGAAGTTTGTTCAACGGGAGGAAAATATAATTCTTTGGTTATAAAATACATATTCAAATTTAATATTTATGTCAATAAAAAAAGTCATTCAAAACGAGGAATATCAATAAAGATTTTTCACTTCGTTCCGAATGACATTCTTATATCTGAGTTCTAAAAATTACATTCTGAAATTAGAAAGGTAAGTCATCATGTTCTTCTTCATTAAAACTGGGTGCTGGCTCAAAAGCTTGTGCAGCAGGCATTGGAGGCATTTGTTGAGACATGGCTGGTTGAGCTGTTTGCATAGGTTGTACTCTTTCAATTCTCCAGCCTTGAATGGTATTAAAATATTTAGCTTCTCCTTGTGGGTTAATCCACTCACGACCACGTAAGTTAATGGATACTTTTACTTGTTCTCCCACTTGAAAGTTATTTAAATCATCTACTTTTGCTTGAGTAAACTCAATCATGATGTGTTGTGGATATTGCTCCTCCGTTGTAACTACTAACTCTCTCTTCTTAAAAGATGCACTAACCTCTTGTGTTGGGTTAATCATTTTAATTCTTCCTGTAACTTCCATGATAACGTGTATTAATTATTTTGCTAACAAGACTTTCCATGCAGAAAGTATGTCTTGATTTTTTAAATATTCTTTTGCTAACTGTTTGATTTTTAAAGTGTCTTTAGTAATTAAAGCTTCTTGTAATGAACTATTTTGCTGTGCAAAGATAATGATTTCTTCTTCTTTTGGCAATGCTTCTATATTTCCTAGCATACCTAAATCATTTCCAGTAAAGAAAGCATCCTCTTTTATATAACTAGGAATAGCATCTACTCCAATGCCTAAAGTGATCAAAGGTTTTGGTACTTCAAAAAGACCTCTATTAGAACGCGAATACCAATTTCCACCCAAACGAGCTACTAAATCAATTTTGTGTTGATCAATTATACCATTTTCATCTAAAATAGCTTCCTCTATATGAATCTTAACAACTTCACAAATGATAAGATTACCTGCGCCTCCTTCTTTTCCTAATGCAATTACCTCGTTAACTTTGCACTCAAATTGTACAGGAGATTCTGCAACCCGAAATGGTTTGACAAGGTCAGAGGGTAGGGCAGTAAGACCTGCTTTTTCAAATTCATTTACGCCTTCTGCATATTCAGTACTAGCAAGTGACATTTGTTGCACAATATCGTAATTCACGACATTTATTACAACCTCTTTCATTTCTAATGCGTTTTCTAAAGTATGTTTGGTCGTATTTCCTCTGACTCTTCTGGCTGGAGAAAAAACTAAAATAGGCGGATTGGCACTAAAAACATTAAAAAAACTGAAAGGTGATAAATTAGGCCTTCCTTTTGCATCTATCGTACTAGCAAAGGCAATAGGTCTTGGTGCAATAGCACCTTGTAAATAGGACTGAACTTGTGGTGTAGATAATTCAGCAGGAATGAAACTTTTCATTTATAAATTGGTTTTTAAACAAAAATAAGAAAAGAAGCTATAAAATAAAGTAAAGGAAATAGACTTTTATTATATTTAGGCTCTTAACTATAAATATGAATTTTACCAATAAAAGCAATTCTATTCGTTGGCTGTTAGTAGGTTTTTCCTTTCTAATTATAAGTCTCATTTTATGGAATACTTATACTTTAATGCAGATTTTTAGAAAAGAAGAACGCCATAAAATGGAACTTTGGGCAACCGCTCAAAAAACCTTACAAAATGCAACAGATGAAACAGAGGTAGACTTACCTTTACAAATACTAACTAATAATGAAACGATTCCGACCATATTATTAGACGGAAAAGATAGTATATTGAGCTTTACAAATTTTGATGAATCCTTGTTAAAGAATCCTAAAAAAAGAAAAATCTTATTTTACAATTCAAACAAGCTAACAATAAAATTAATATTGAATATGACAAAGGAAAACGTCGTTATTTGTATTATATGGATTCCGCTTTATTGAGCCAACTAAAATATTACCCTATGGCACTCATTACGATTATTTTGTTATTTGGTGCTTTAGTTTATAATTATTACCGAACGAATAAGATTTCAACGCAAAACAAACTCTGGGCCGGTATGGCTAAAGAAACAGCGCATCAAATAGGGACCCCTCTTTCATCTTTAATGGGGTGGATAGAAATTATGAAAGCCGATCAAATAGATGAAAATATCGTTTCTGAAATTGAAAAAGACCTTCTTAGACTTCAAAATATAACAGAACGTTTTTCCAAAATAGGCTCCGAACCAAAATTAGAAAATAGAAATATTGTAGAAGAAACCAAATTAGTATACGACTACTTAGCGTCTCGATTTGAAGGACAAGTAAAATTTCAGTTTTTTTCAACAGAAACCGTATCATTTGCTAAAATAAACCCTACGTTACACAGTTGGACTATAGAAAATTTAGTAAAGAATGCTATAGATGCCATGCGCGGCAGAGGAGATATAGATATTATCATTGAAGAACAAGAGGAGTATATCAAAATTAAAATAGCAGATACAGGTAAAGGGATTCCGCGAAGTCAATTCAAAAAAATATTCGAACCCGGTTTTACCACTAAAAAAAGAGGGTGGGGGCTTGGATTATCCTTAACCAAACGAATAGTAGAAGAATATCATAAAGGTAAAATAAGAGTTTTGCATTCTGAAATTAATAAAGGAACGACCTTTCAAATTAGTTATAAAAAATGTATTTAAGTTATTGGGAAATAAAAAATTGGTTTACAGCAATTGATTTTACCATAGTAGGAAGTGGTATAGTAGGCTTACACACAGCTCTACGCTTACGTGAACGATTTCCTAAAAGTAAAATTCTTATAGTAGAAAAAGGAATGTTGCCAGAAGGTGCCAGCACAAAAAATGCAGGATTTGCTTGCTTTGGTTCACTATCAGAAATTTTAGATGATCTAAAAAATCATACAGAAGAAGAAGTAATACAATTAGTTCAAAAACGTTGGAATGGATTGCAATTATTACGTAAAAACCTCGGAGATGCAACTATTAATCTAAAACCCTATGGAGGCTATGAATTATTTTTATCAGAAGAGGATACTAGTTATCAAGAATGTTTAGATAAGCTCCCTTTTATAAATGATCTTCTTCATCCCTTATTTAAAACAACTGTTTTTAAAAAACAAACAGATCATTTTGATTTTAAAAATATAAAAGAATATACTGTTTTTAATCCATTTGAAGCCCAAATTGATACAGGCAATATGATGCAAGCATTACTAAAAAAAGCGCACACAAACAATATCTTGATCTTAAATAATCAAATGGTTAAAAATTATATAGAGCTAGGAAATGCAGTAGAAGTAATTTTGTCTGATTATACATTCAAAACCAAAAAACTACTCTTTGCTACCAATGGATTTGCAGGACACCTAACAAAGGATGAGGTAAAACCAGCTAGAGCACAAGTACTGATAACAGAACCTATATACAATTTAGCAATTCAAGGTACTTTTCATTTAGATAAAGGATATTATTATTTTAGAAATATAGACAATCGGATTTTATTAGGAGGCGGACGAAATTTAGATTTTGAAGGTGAAACAACCACTTCATTAAACCCAACAGGTTTAATACAAAACAAATTGGAAGAATTATTAAAAACTGTAATTTTGCCGCAAACAAAAGTGGCTATTGCGCATCGTTGGAGTGGTATTATGGGAGTAGGTACTCATAAAAAACCAATCGTACAATTTCTTTCAACAAATGTTTGTTGTGGTGTACGAATGGGAGGCATGGGAGTTGCAATAGGAAGTTTAATAGGACAAGAATTAGCAGATTTAATATAAATGACAACAAAAAAAAATACGAATACCAAAACAAATACCAAAACAAAGTCTAAAAACCAATCATCTCATTTCATGACGAAGGTGAAATTATTTTTATGGAAATGTTTCCTGTATTTTAATATAGTTTCAATAGCATTTGTCTTTTTATTTAAATATGTTCCCGTTCCTTTTACCCCTTTAATGATCATACGAGCCATAGAAAATAAAGCAGCTGGTAAAGACGTTATCTTTTCACATGATTGGGTACCCATTGATGATCTATCCCTTAATTTACAAAAAGCCGTAATATCTAGTGAAGACGGTCTTTTTCTTCAACATAATGGATTTGATTTTTCTGCTATGAATAAAGCATTCAAAGGAAACCTAAAAGGAAAAAAATTAAAAGGAGGAAGTACCATTTCACAGCAAACAGCTAAAAATGTTTTCTTATGGCAAGGGCGTAGTTATTTACGTAAAGCATTAGAGGCTTATTACACCGTTCTAATTGAATTAATTTGGGGTAAAAAACGAATTATGGAAGTTTATTTAAATAGTATCGAAATGGGTAATGGCATTTATGGTGCAGAAGCCGCTTGTCAATATTGGTTCCATAAAAGCTCTAAAAGTCTTACCAAATACGAAGCCGCTTCAATAGCCGCTATACTTCCTAGTCCAAGAAAATACAAAGCCGTTGGATCTTCTAACTATGTTGAAAAAAGGAAAAATAAAACCATCCGAGTAATGCGTCATATAGGAAATTTAGAATACTAATTCAGAATCTTAAAATTTAAATTAAAAATATTATATTACAGAGTTTATTTTATAGTTTTATAAAAAAGCTATAATTTTTTCATCCCTTATAAAGTATTTTAGTAAACAGTATACTATGAATCTATTTATAAAAAAAAGATATATTATACCTGCAATTGCAGGAGGTTTTTTATTTCTAGGAGCCAGTTTTAAAGAAGATTTTTTTGAAATAGCTAAGCAAATTGAAATCTTTACAACTTTATTTAAAACGGTTAACATGAACTATGTTGACCAAACCAATCCAGCCGAATTAATGGATAGATCTATAAAGAGCATGTTAGCCGAATTAGATCCTTATACAGTCTATTTTAATGAAGCAGATGTAGTTCGTTTCAAAATAAACAATACAGGCGAATATACAGGCATAGGAGCTATGATAACTCGAAAAGAAGGTAAAACATATATACGCGAACCTTATAAAGGATATCCTGCTGATAAAGCAGGTTTAAAGGCAGGCGATGAAATTATCAAAATTAATGATGTCCTTTTAGCTGATTTTAAAGAAGATGTATCCCAACTTCTTAAGGGGAGTAAGAATACTAAAATTTCGATACATTATAAAAGAAATGACGAATTAAAAACAACTTCATTAATTTTAGATGAAATAGATGTAAAAGCAGTTCCTTACTATGGTATGGCTGACTCCAAAACAGGTTATATAGTACTGTCACAATTTAATGCAAAAGCTTCCAGCGAAACACGTGAAGCATTAGAAAACTTAAAAGATCAAGGAGCAACCCAAATTATATTAGATCTTAGAGGGAATCCGGGAGGTCTTTTACACGAAGCGGTTAATATATGTAATTTATTTGTCCCTGCCGGTGAAATAATTGTAACGACAAAATCCAAAGTAGAAAAACACAATAACGTGTATAGAACATCTAAACAACCTGTAGATCTCGAAATTCCGCTGGCTATAATTGTTGATGGCAAAAGTGCCTCCGCTAGTGAAATCGTTTCGGGTGCACTTCAAGATTTAGATAGAGCCGTTATAATAGGTTCTAGAAGTTTTGGTAAAGGATTGGTACAGCGCCCTATTGATCTAACGTACGGAACACAATTAAAGGTAACTATTTCTAGGTACTATACACCATCAGGGCGTTGTATACAAGCGCTAGACTATTCAAAAAAAGACGCGAATGGTAAAGCCATACGGACAGATGCAAAAAATTATAATGCTTTTAAAACACGAAAAGGCAGAACAGTATATGACGGTGGTGGCATCCTGCCTGATATTGAATTAGAAGAAAGTAAAACAAGTACTATAGCCGATGCCTTGCTAAGAGCAGATGCTATATTTAGTTATGCCAATCAATATTATTATAAAAACCCCAATTTAGGCAATACAATTCCTAATTTAGGAGATACTGATTTTATCCATTTTAAAAATTACTTAAAAACACAAAAATTTTCTTTTGATACAAACACAGATCGAGCACTCAAAGCCGTATTAGAACAAGCTAAAAAGAAAAAAATGGATGTGCAAATTAAATCAGAATACGAAGCTTTACAACAAGCTTTGCAAAAAGCAGATGAGGTAGCGTTAGATAAAAATAAAGTTGAAATTATAAATTTATTAAAAGACGAGCTTATTAAACGATATCAATACAAAGAAGGACTTTATCAATATTACGCAAAAAACAATAGTATTATAAAAACAGCAACGGATCTGTTGAACAATACAGCAGAGTATAAAAAAATTTTAGTAAAATAACGTGAGTTCGACTTAATAAAACTTTTAACATGCTAATAAACAGTTATTTCGTATTTATTTGAGGAACTTTGTGCAATTCTTTGTGTAATAGCTATACGACGAAAAACACAAAGAAAGCACTAACGGAAGCACAAAGATTCTATGGAATATACTAAAAATCAATGTTTTTTATATAGAACTCACGTTATTTAGCGTATGTGATTTCGATCCTATTTTATAAATGACAAGAGCGCCGAACAATTTTTTATAGTAAATAAATCACCATTCTGTTTGTCACTCTTCACTATTGCCTATTGGCTCTTGCCTATTGCCTTTTGCCTCTCCACTCTTGCCTCTTTTGAGCGTGTTATGTTGTTTACTTTATGTGATACCTCCTTGGGTCGGGATGAACTGTCCAAGTTCAAAAGCAGAGAGAGAAAGGAACTAGCATCGCGAACAGTCTTTTGACCCATGACAAAATTTAGCTTTTATCTTTCTCTTTCTTCTGTTGAAATAAATTTATAAATATTCAAAGAACTTACCTATACAAACATAGAATGACAAGAGCGCCGAACAATTTTTTATAGTAAATAAATCACCATTCTGTTTGTCACTCTTCACTCTTCACTATTGGCTCTTGCCTATTACCTATTGGCTTTTGGCTCTCCACTCTTGCCTCTTTTGAGCGTGTTATGTTGTTTACTTTATGTGATCCCTCCTTGGGTCGGGATGAACTGTCCAAGTTCAAAAGCAGAGAGAGAAAGGAACTAGCATCGCGAACAGTCTTTTGACCCATGACAAAATTTAGCTTTTATCTTTCTCTTTCTTCTGTTGAAATAAATTTATAAATATTCAAAGAACTTACCTATACAAACATAGGATGACAAGAGCGCCGAATAATTTTTTATAGTAAATAAATCACCATTCTGTTTGTCACTCTTCACTCTTCACTCTTCACTATTGTCTATTGCCTATTGCCTATTGCCTATTGGCTCTTGCCTATTACCTCTCCACTTTAGATTTGTGTGAAAATCGTTGCGCTATTTTTGCTAATTCTAGTTCTTGTTTTATATAGCACTAATAATCAATAAAATATGTTTTTTAAAAAATTTCTAAGACCTAATTTGAGTTTAACGCAGATTCCGCATTAGATTTCATGCGCGAGATGAAAGACAAAAAAGGACTTTAGAAGATATTAAGTTCAAGTCCTTTTGCCAAATATAAAAGCATACTTTCTCAATTTTCATTAGCTCTAACAACTTGTAATTTTTTCTAAAAACCAATAAAGAATGTTTTAAAAATAAAACATTCTCTTTTTTAATACCTAGTAAACAATGTAAATTCATGAAAAATCCTGCATTTTTACTTCAAACAAAACAAATCAACATCTAAAATTAAATATAAATAATTTTGTTTTTTTAAATAAATTTTGTTAAATTTGAGTCATATATGTTTCCATAAGTGGTTTTTATTGTTAAAAATAAATATATGAATGATACTTCAAGCACAAAATAATCTTTTCGCAATAGTTTTATACAAACTAGCGCTTATTCTCAAAATCATCTTTTGTAGTATTTCCTATGTCTATTTAAGACATACAATATCTTTTGTAATCTTTAAACTTTTATAACATGTCATTTAAAACTAAACTATCAGTAGCAGGAAAAGAGTACAACGTATTAAACGTAAATTACGGATTATTTCAAGAAACAGACGCAACAGGCAGACCTTCTACTGTTACCAGAGGAGGCAAAATCGAATTAACCATTGAAGGAACAGCAGACACTTCGTTCTTTGAATGGATGACCAACTCTTTTGAAAGAAAAGACGGAAGTGTAAAATTCTTAAAAAGAGATAGCGATGCTGTTTTAAAAGAATTAAAATTCTCAGAAGCTTATGTTGTAAAATTCAGAGAAAACTTCGACTCAACTGGTGTAAACCCATTAACCGAAACCTTTACTATTTCAGCTAGAAAAATTGAATTAGGATCAGGCGCTTACGAAAACGAATGGGTTTAATATATTAAAAAAGGGTGTCATAAAGACTATAATCATTTTTTTACTTTGTTAGTCCTCTCTTCTATTCCATTATGAAATCCCTATTAACAATAGGTTTATTACAAACAATTGAAAAATCATCGAACAGGAATGAAAAACAAATTCAAGACCAGATAAACACCGATGATTAAAAAGAGGAGATCATAAAGTACCAATAGCGAGATAAAAAATTAGAAAAGTAAATTATGTAATTATAAATCATTTGATTTTTCAGCTCATGAAAACAATAAATTCAGTATTAAATGATCGCTTTCTGACACCCTTTTTTTAAATAGCAGTTTACATCTACAGCCCGTTACAAGCAAAACTAAAATTAGAATCTCATTAAAAACATCTAATAAATATGAGTGAAAAAGTAGCTAGAGAGGCAGAAAAGATAGCCAATGACTCTGTTATAATGAACAGTTATAAAGATTTTTACGAAAACAAAGGCTATTTTTTAACAAAAAATGGAGAATTGGCTAATGCCAAAAGAAAACCTCTTCATTTTCCATCAACCCCTAATGGATTCAGTAAAAAATGGATGGATAGTTCTCGGTTTGTACTAACTCAAAGAAAATATTTACTCTTATTAGCTCAATTTGATAAAGACAGAAAAGTAACCGACGCCGATTATTACGCTTTAAAAAGAGCTTATGATAATTGGAAATCAGGATATTATGTTGTTTTTTACGGAGAAGATGCGAAATGGTCCTGTAATCTTTTTGTAGGGGAATCTTTATTTATGGCAGGTTACACCATCTTATCTAATGGCAAGTACTTATCTGCCAGACAAATATGGAATGGAGAAAAACTTAAACCCGTAAAAAAGAAAACGTGCAAATAGGCGATATAGCCGCTTTTGGAGGAACACATGTAGAAATTGTAACACAAGTTAGGAGAGGACAACTATTCGAAGACGACGAATTTTGCTCCAGAGGAGCAGGAAGAGGAGCCTCTGGTAATGGAACCGAAAAATGCGATGCCAGCAGCTGGGCCTCAAGTAGAGAAATAAACAATGATAACATTAAATTTTTTAGACCTTGAAATCCTATACATTATTATATCTCTTATTCTTTTTAGCCTAACAACTTGTAAACAAGAAAAAGCCTTGTATAAAGCAGTAGTTTATACAGATGTCGCCTTTTTGCAAAAAAAAGATTCTCTATTAGTTGATAGTATACAACAAGTAAAACAAAATGGTTTTATTAGAATATTTGAACAGGATTCAAAATCTTTTGAACAAGGCCTTCTTCTGAATGGAATGAAAGTAGGAAAATGGCAAAAATACTTCGATCCAATCAACCAAAATAATAAAAGCCAAGAATACCTTTACTCCAACAAAGGCAAGCTAATAAAAGCGAGAACATTTGACTCCAAAACGCAAAAAATAATAGAAGAACGAAATTATTTAAATGATAATTTAGTTGGTATTCAACAAGATTTTTACCCCATAGGATCGTTGCATATAAAATTTGAAACAGACCTAAACGGACATTTCATCAATCATTACATCGTTTTATCACAAGAAGGAAAAAAAATATACCAAACCTCTTTAGGACAAGAAGGAACAGGTTATATAAAATACTATGATCAAACAAACCACCTAATTTGGGAAGGACCATTTAAAAACAAAAAGAAAGAAGGTTGGCACTACCAATATCTAATAGATCATGAAGGAAAAACAACAGAAAAACAATCCGATTACTACAAAGAAGACAGCTTAATACAAACAAAAACAGAAATTTTTTAAAAACGTAACACTATGTCATTTTTAGCTAAATTAGAATTAGACGGCAATATGTACAACATTTTAGAATGCAAGTACAATTTTACCCAATCTATAGATAACACAGGTAAACCACAAGGAATGCCACAAGGAGGCGAAATATTTATTCGACTTGAAAGCACAGGCAATCCTGACTTTTTAGACTGGATGTTGGATCATAACAAAGCCAAAAACGGTAAAATAATATTTTATCGCCGAGATGCTATGAGCAAACTACAAGAATTACAATTTGAAAAAGGTTATTGTATTTTCTTTGAAGAACACTTTACTTCAGAAAGCACAGAACCATTACAAATAAGCATCCGAATTATTGCCAAAAATTTTGATGTAAATGGTGTATCACACGACAAAAAGTGGCGATAACTGATTTTTAAAAATCCTAAATAACATTTTAAACGCTAAAAACTAAGGATATGTCAATTAAAGATACGCATTCAAAAAATCCAATAAAAGAAGAATTAGACGGAGTTAAAACACAACTTGTTGAACAAATTAAACAAGAATCTACAGAAGTCATTACATCAGAAATAACACAAAAAACCACGGAATCATTATCTAATCCTGCACTCAATAAATTAGTTGAAAACAAAGACACCATAAAAAGCGCAGGACAGTATATAACCCGTCAAAAAACAAATGAAATGGAAGATCTTGATAATCAAAATAATAATGACGGTATCATAGGTCGTCTAAATCATCCTGATGATATAAAAAAATATTTTTCAAAAAAAACATTCCATGATTTTTTGAACGACAAAGACAGTCCCTTAGTTTATTGTACCCTAAATATAGAAGGAAAAGATTTTTTGGCCAAAAATAGTTATGTTGTAGAATTAAGACAAATGACCAATGATCATGACAGCTTTACAATCATAACACCCGATGATTCTTTAGATAGTTTTGAAGGATACGTAATGGAAAATTCCAAAAACATACTGGGAAAAAAATTAAGCATCCACTTTCATCGTTTTGGAAGTATTACCCAAACCTTTACAGGAATAATAGCCAACATTCGAAACAAAAAAGACGAAGGAGGAGGATATGGGAAACTCTATATTACAGGTTATTCTCCTAGTATCCTATTAGAAAACGGGAAAGACTGCCAAAGTTATGAAAACAAAAAACTAGATGAAATCATCAAACAAGCCCTAGCAGAATATAATGGCGAAGTAGCAATATCGACTAAAAACCTAAATACAGATTACATCATTCCTTATTGCGTACAATACAAAGAATCCGATTACCAATTCATTAAAAGATTGGCCCATAGATACGGTGAATATTTTTATTATGATGGTCAGCATTTGGTTTTTGGAAATGAAATAAAAGACACTGTAGAAATTGCTGAAAACATAGACCTAATAGATATAGAATTTGAAATGATGATTAAACCTCAACTATTCAAATACCTAGCATACGACAGTATTTCCGCCGAAGTAAAAGAAAGAGACGCAGACTCCTTGAAAAGCGATGTACAAAGAAAAGTAAACCCTTTTCAACAAGCAGCCATAGAAGCTTCTGAAAAAGTATTCAGAAAAAAATCCGAAATGCTTTTTAACGCCACTTCCCAACAAACCGTAGAAAAAGATTTAAGAGAAATGGCCCGTCGTCAGAAAGAAAGTAGAGAACACACCATGCAAGTAAGAGGCCGAAGTCGTGATCCCAAATTAAGAATGGGAGGCAAAGCCAAAATATCAGATATTAATGCAAAAGCCATGGAAACCTACCGTATTATCGAAATCTGCCATTATCATGACGGCAACGAATACTACAATGAATTTGTGGGCATACCCGATATCTTTATTTCCCCATTCTTTGATGAAGACGCTTTTCCTATTTGCGAAGAACAATCAGCCATCGTTATGCAAAACGACAACCCCCAAGGTATGATTAAAGTGCAATTTCCTTGGCAAAAGAAAAAAGGCTTAACAACCCCTTGGTTAAGAGTCGTAACCCCTTATGCAGGAAAAGGCAAAGGAATGCACATCATTCCCGAAGTTGGTGAAGAAGTGATTATAGGTTTTGACAATGGCAATGCCGAAAGACCCTTTGTATTAGGTGCTATGTTTAACGGAAAAGCCAGTGCTGGCAAAGGCGGTTCTGGCAATTATATTAAAGGTTTGCAAACAGCCAGCGGCAACAAACTCCACATGGATGATAATGCCGGCAGTGTACACCTTACCGACAAAGGCAGTGTTGAACTAAAATTTGATGGCGCTGGAAACGCCACCGTCAACGCAAACGAAAGCATTACATTTACCTGCGGAGGAACTGAAATTAAAATGACAAAAGACGGTACCATTGTAATTAGCGGCGATATAAAAGTAAAAATAGAGACAAAAGAAGCCGAGATAACCGGAACCACATCCGTTAAAACAAACAGCGAATCACTTATTGAAGAAAAAGCCCCTAAAATAGGAATTAATGGCGAAACAGAAGTAGCAATAGAGTCTACAACAGTTAACGTAAATGGTTCTGGGATGACCAATGTAAAAGGAGGAACCGTAAATCTGAACTAAGAAGATGCAAAGTAACGAACACAACCCCATTGCCGTTGGGATAAGCAAAATAGCCAAAATATGGGATAATACGCGAAAAAAAATCCCCAAGCAAGGCTATTTCAATTCCTATGCCATCAAGAAGATTTTATCTTAATTAACGGATTCATCCAAATAGAAGCATCTGCACACGGCAAAAGCCCCGATTCATTCCTTTTGTTTTCTATTCCATTTGAAAATGAAAACCAGTTTTTATATGACCTTCTAAAGGAGTGGATAACCGCGTTTGATAACGACCTAAAAAAATACCCTCAATGGAAATGGGAAGACTTTGAAGAACTAAAAAATCAATTTCATACCCTATCCCATAAAAACTCAAATGAACTAAAAAATCTTTTCATTCGACTACTTATAAGTTTTAAAAAATTCGAATCCAAAAAAGACAACCTCATCCTCCTAGGTCTGGTACCTAAAAAAGTATCCGATTATGATGATTTTAATCTTTTTATAAAAAGTCTAATGACCCCCATACTCCAAGATTATGGCATACTACTAATTGACTTTAAAGGAAAAGAAAAACATACAAAAACGGTAGAAAATCTCCAATCCCGAGCTGTCACTATGGATATTCCAGATCAAAATATGACACGTTCTTACAAAGAATTAGCCACCCAAGGAAACCCCAACGATCCACAGGTTAAATTCAGGAAATACCTTTTTGAATTAGGCGAAAGCGCCGCTAAAAAGACAAAGAACAAATACATTACTGGGGAAAACAAATGCTTTCTTTAACAAAATCTACAGCAGACCACTCCTTTTGGGCATCTGCTCACCTGATTTATGCGGGATTTTTATTTCAGTTTAAAGAAGAACCCCATATCCTCAGACTCTTAGACAAAGGCATTCTAATTGCTGAAAAAGAATACCCAAACCAACCAATATTAGCCGGCACACTCATACAACTCTATTCTTATAAAGCATCCTATTATAGCATGATAGGGAATACCGAAAAAGCCGTAGATAATTTTGTTAAACAAGCTCAAATAGCCGAAAAAGCACAGCTGATAGAACAAATGATTTTGGCCCATATTTACGCCCTACTACTCCTTAAAAATGATCGTAGCGCTGTATACCAAAAAATCATACAAAACAGTTTCGAAAAAGGATACCCTCTATCAGATGAATTATTAAAAGGGATCAATTTTGCATTTATTACAGAAAAATACCTTGCACTAAACAGTGCCAACATAACACCATCTGAAAAAAATCAGATTGAAGAAAGAATGCAATCCATTTACGGTCAAGAGTGGCGAGAATATGCCAAAAAAATAACCTCCTCTACTCAACCCATCTATGAAAACACATAAAAAAACACGTTTCGAGTATGTTATTAGCAGATAATCACTTTACCCCCATAATAGGTATAGACATCCATTTTACAACGATGCCGCCTTTCAATCCCTTTCATCCCTATATTGGAATAGTCATAGATCCGGCCGATTATATTCCTTTTATAGGAGCTACGGTACATGTTAATGGAATTAAAAGAGGCGTTTCAGACACCAGCGGTATCATTATTCCTTTAGTGCACATCCCTCTCTTTACCCCACCTTGGTTGATGACCCCGATCATTGGACACGAAAGCATGAACTTTTACGCCTCACAAAACGTATATGCAGACGGAACCCGACTAAGCCCCAAAGGATATGCCGTAATGACCTGTAATGATATAGGCATGCCCCTTTCTCTTAGTTTAGGAAAAACCAAAATAGGCAAAAAAATGCTTCCTTTTGCCCCCACTTTATTTGCCCCTACCTCTTTTTCTATCCCCATTCCTACAGGCCTCCCTGTTCTAGTGGGCGGACCTTATGTACCTGATTGGGGCGGTGCGTTAGCAGGCCTATTATCCAGCATTGGCTTTAGTACCTTAATGAAATACGGAAAAAAAGCATTCAACCATTTACTACAAAACGCTATAGGCCCCAACTGGCTTAGCAAACAACTTTGTAAAGCAGGTTTTGAACCCGTAAACCTTATTAACGGAGCCGTAATTTATGAAGGCACCGATTTTGAAATCAATCGCCAAACCCCATAAAATGGGAAAGAAAATGGTATTCTGACTCCGCCTTTAATGGCTGGTTAGGACACGGTGTACATTGTAATTACGACCGTTGTATAACGTTATTTCCAGAAGAAGAGGCTCTAGGTCTAAGACTAGAAGACGGCCGAATAGTCGCTTTTCCTTTATTAGAAGAGGGAGACGATTTTTATCTACGACAAGAAAAAATAACCCTAACCCGTTTTGAAAACCATTTCCAAGCTTTCGATCACACCTCCTTTACCACCTATATCTTTGATCATTACAACGGCTATAATGAATACCGTTTAACTCAAATTATAGACAGAGCAGGACTGACAACCCGATTGTACCTAAAAGGCAACCATCTTTTTATGATAGAAGACTGTGCGGGTAGAAAAATAAAAGCCTATACCGATTATTCAGGCCTAATTACACAACTTACACTCCTTCACGAAAAAGGAGAAGATACCTTAATAAGCTATTCTTACGATCAAGATCAAAACATGGTCAGCATTACAGATGCTTTACAAAAAAGCACCCAGATTAAATACGACCATCACCTTATGATCGAAAAAACCGATCGAAACGGACAGACCTTTTATTGGGAATACGACGGCAATAAAACAGGTGCAAAATGCACCCACACTTGGGGCGATGGCGGTTGGCAAGAAGGATGGATAGAATATTTTCCTGAAAAAGGATACAACCTCGTTACCGATGCTAACGGTGCCGTAACCACCTATTACTATGAACCCAACCAACTGGTAACCCAAGTTACCGATCCGCTCGGAAATAGCCATTTTACCGAATATACCGAGTATATGGAAGTCTATCGTGAAATAGACCCAGAAGGACACATGACCGGTTATACCTATGATGATTTTGGAAACAAAACCGCTGTTGTATACCCTGATACCAGCGTAGCACACTATATTTACGACAAAGAACAACGCCTGTCTATTGCCATAGATCCCCAAGGCAATCAAACAACCTATACCTACAAAAAAAAGCAAAAATACCTCCTTAACAGTATTATAGAACCCGATAACGGTATTACCCAGTTTGACTACAATGCCCAAGGACTCATTAGCGAAATATCAAAAGAAGGAAACCGATCTGTTTTAGAATATGATGCACAACACAATTTAATTTGTTTTATAGATCAAGAAAAAAATAAGACCCAATGGCGCTATAATCACCGTGGAGAAGTCCTTAGTGTTCAAAGTCCCGGTAAAAACCCACAAACATTTATATATGATGTACTAGGTCGAATAACCTCTATAAAAGGAGCAGACAACAACGTTACAACACTCCTTTACAACGGATATGATGAAATCATTGAAGCCAACGACCAACACCATAGTATAAAATTTGATTATACCCCTATGGGAAGTCTTAAAATGCGCGAAGAAAACAAAACCAAAGTATTTTTTGACTACGATAAAATGGAACAGTTGGTCAGCATTACCAACGAACACAACGAAAAATACCGTTTTACAAGAGACAAAGCAGGAAACATTACCCAAGAAGAAGGTTTTGATTTTTTAACCAGACGATACCAACGCAACGCAAACGGATGGGTAATACGTACCCAAAGACCCCATAACAACTGGACCGAATACCAATACGATGCGCTAGGACGCATTATACGAGCGCATCATAATGACGGAACTTGGGAAAGCTTTGCTTACAACAAACTAGGGCAACTCCTACAAGCCAAAAACCAAGATGTGAGCATTCTTTTAGAGCGTGATAAAATGGGACGGGTGATAAAGGAAACCCAAACCAGCGATTTTAAAGACGACCAAGGCTTTACGATCATTTCTGAATACGACCGAAACGGGAACCGTATCAAAATGACCTCTTCTTTAGGTGCCGATTTACAAAACACCTACAACAAAAAAGGACTTTTAGAAAAAATAACAGCCCAAACAAATACTCTAAAAGAAGCGCAAAAACAAGCTCAGGAAGCCCAACTAAAATACAATGCACTAGGGCAAGAAATAGAACGCAGTATAACAGGAGGCATAACCATAAGTAACCAGTATGATGCAGCAGGAAGACCCATTGCCCAAAAAGTACATCGGGGTCATAAAGACACCTACCACCGCCAATACATCTGGAATGCCAACCACCGATTACAACAAACCATTAATGCCCTTACAGGAGGACAAATACAGTACGTATACGACAGTTTTGGTAACCTTGCCTCTGCCCAATACGAAGACGGAAGTTATGACTACAAACTACCCGATGAAGTAGGCAACCTTTATAAGACCAAAGAACAAAAAGATCGGGTATACGGCAAAGGCGGCAAACTCCTAAAAGACCTCAACTGGTATTATGTATACGATGGAGAAGGAAACCTACGTTTAAAAAGCAAACGCAATGTAGCACACACACAAATACAAAAACGCCAAGAGGAAAAACAAAAACCCACTAAATTTTCTTTCTTTATAGAAGAAATTACAGAAGACAAGCCCAAACGAGGAGAGCTGGCCTATTATTTGCAAACAGACCGTATTTATACAGAAAAAGAAAAACAAGAATACACCCAACTAAAAGAAAAACAAGAACAACAAGAAATTGCCTACCAACAATGGCAACAAGGCGATTGGGAGTACAATTGGTATGGCAACGGGATGCTAAAAAGCGTTAAAAAACCCGATGGTACCGTCATTGGTATGGAATACGATGCTTTGGGTAGAAGAATAAAAAAGATTATTGGTAATGAAAAAACAAATCGTTACCTTTGGGATGGAAACGTTCTTTTGCATCAGTGGACCTACCAAAAAGGACAAGAAGCTCAAAGCTCTGTTAACGATCTAGGAGAAGTTTACCTTAGCCAAAAAGAAACCGTAGAGGATTTAGTTACTTGGATTTACCAAGAAAATAGCTTTGTTCCCTGTGCTAAAATACAAGCAGAAGAACAATTTAGTATTATTTCGGACTACCTAGGTAGACCCCTACAATCATATGACCAACAAGGTCGATTAGTTTGGCAAACTGACTACGATATTTATGGAAAACTTCGTAATTTTAACTCCCACATTGGACTAACTCCAGATTTTATCCCTTTTAGACAACTCGGGCAATACGAAGACCCCGAATTAGAAGGGCTTTACTATAATCGATTTCGATATTATGATGCGAGTACGGGACTGTATTTGAGTCAAGACCCGATTGGATTGGCGGGAAATAATCCGACGATGTATGGGTATGTGAAGGATTCTAATAAACTAGTTGATCCATTCGGGCTTAGTCCTGAGTACTTTCCCTTAGATAATTTAGGAAGACCTACAGGTGGATTTGCAGAAGTTACTCAATCAACATTAGGTACTGGTACATCTGCCTCTTCTTCAGTTAGTCCGCCGGGATGGTTAGGAGGAGAACATCCACACCATCAACAAAGAGGACATTTAATTTCTAATAATCACGGAGGTAGTGGGACTGATAAAAGAAATTTAGTAACAATAACTGATGGTACTAATCATCCAGGAATGACTAAATATGAAAATAAAATTACCAAACACGTGAAAGCAGGCAATACTGTTTTAGTTGAAGTTAAACCTCTTTATAATGGTGATGAATTAATACCACACAAAATAACTATTTTTGGTATAGATCAAAATGGGAAAGTAATAGTTGATGGAGAAGTAACTAACGGATTAAGACAAAAAACAGTATGCTGTTCATAAAATTATGCTAGAAAATAAATTTACTTTAAGCGTAACAAATGATTTGCCTAAAGAATTAGGTGATGCCAAAAAATTAGAATCCTTTCGTTTCATTAATGGGAAAGGTTTTCCCTCATCTTATAAAGATTTTGTTCTAAATTATGGATATGGTTTGACATTGGAGGAATTTCATATTTATATTCCTATGGGGGATTATGGAGATTCTATTTTTGTAAGATCAGAAGAGATAAAAGACACATATATAGAAGATGTATTAAATGATGATATTTGGTTTGATATTGAACCAGATGCTTCTATAGAAATTTTAAAAAATTTATATCCTTTTGCTTCAAGTGATAATGGATTATATCTATTTTGGGATATAAGCAACTTTAGTCAAAATGAAAATGAGTTTGATATTTATATAACTGATTTTAGAGGTATAGGTTTTAGAAAAGTTGGAAATAATTTATACGAGTGTTTTGAAAACCTAACCAGTAAAGATAAATTTAAAATGTATATTCCCTTTTCTTTGGAATCATTAAATAATACATTTAAAATATTGAATAAAATTGTAATTTAAAATCGTCCCGCTCCTCAAAGTCTCCTGACTTTGAGTATAAACAAAAATAAACCCTGCAATTGCGGGGTTTATTTTTGTATTAAGTAAAATGAAACATTATTTAGGGTCTGCTGAAAAATTCAAATCCTCTAAAAATCAGCAATTCGGAAGTTGAATTTTATTATTAGATGCAAGGTTTTTACACTATCCCCTTCAAAAACCTTGCATCTAACAATTTGTTTTTTGTGTTCTATCTTTTTTAAACTCCAATTTACAAGCTCTAAAAGAATTAATACTTATCAAAAATTAGTAAAATTGATTATTTTTAGTGAAAATGATACCAATTTGTGTTTGGTTAGTTTTTCAGCAGACCCTATTTAGAATAAGCTTGTCTTGTTTTAACATCTCTTAAAAAGGCATCTAAAATGGCAAAAATATGACTTTTGTTTTCTTCATCAAGAGTCTGTATATCATTAATTCGATTAACTGTTTGTTTATCAAAAGTCATTGTAGCATTTTCATCAATCAAGTAATCTAAAGTAACTTCAAAAACATCTGCTATCTTCTTTGCTGTCTCTACAGATGGCGAAGCCTCATTTCTTTCGTATTTTCCTATTGCTTCTCTAGAAGCACTTATTTGTTTAGCTAAATCAGTTTGAGAAAGACCTTTAACTTTCCTCAAAAGCGCTATTCTATCACCAATTTTTACCATAATTATATATCAAAGTGTACTATAATACAACAAAAAGCAAATATACTGGTATTTTGGTACGTAAAAAAATATAATAATTGTTTGCTATTAATGGATGATTGTATATATTTGTGTCTGATTATACACAATTAAAACTTTTCAACAATTTTCACAATGCAAATCTCTGACATAAAATCCCGCTTAAGTTTAAGCCAAGTATTAAGCTATTACAATTTACAGCCCAATAAAAATAAAATGTTGTGTTGTCCTTTCCATCAGGATAAAACCGCTTCTTTACAAGTCAATTTGCAAAAAGACTTTTACAAATGCCACGCTTGCGGGGCAAAAGGCGACCCAATCCAGTTTGTACAAGACTTTGAAAAACTATCCAAACACGATGCCTTAAAAAAATGCACCCAGTTAGCACAAGTCGCAGCACCACAAATTATACAACAAAGTAAAGTTATTAAAACAATGAGTCAAGAAAACCATATTCCCCCTTTGGGGGCTAGGGGGCTGTTCCTAGAAAAGTTATACGAAACCTTTGTAAAATCGGTATATATGAGTCAACCCGCCAAAGAGTATTTACATAGCCGTAATTTATCCAGCGTTTTAGAAACTAGAGGTTCAGTAGGTTTTAACTCGGGGCAGTTCCATCACGCTGGACGATTTGAAAATGAAGTAAATCCTGTTCTAGCAAAACAAGAAATGATACAAAATGCTTTAGAGGTAGGAATGTTAAGCCCTTTAAATAGAATAAACAATCAAACAGGCGAAGCCGTTACGTATCAAGTTTTTGGTAATAAATGTTTAGTCTTTCCACTGCGTAATGAAAAAGGAGAAATAGTCTCTTTTTATTTTCGCTCCATAGTTCCTTTGGGGGCGGAGGGGGCTAAACACTTTTATTTAAAAGGTAGAAACGGATTATACCCACATTATCCAAAACCCCAAACTAAAAAACTCATATTAACCGAAGCTCCTATCGATGCTTTAAGTATATTACAAATCATCAACGACCCTAACTCCCCCTTTGGGGGCTGGGGGCTCTTTCTTGTTACGGTACAAACGGACTTGCTCCAGAACATTTACAAGCCATCCAAAATTTAAAACACTTAGAAGAAGTAATTTTTTTCTTTGACGGAGACAAAGCAGGTCGCACGGCGACAGCGAAATATACTGAAGCTTTACAGGAATTAAACCCAAAACTCAAAATAACAAAAGTTGAAACCCCTGAAGGCGAAGACATCAACAGCCTTTTAGTAGCCTATGAAAAGGAAATCTTTACCGAGTTATTACAAACCAGAAAACCAATAGGCAGTAATGATAAGACATTAGTTGAAAAAATGAAGCAAGAAATAAAACCAACGTTGAACCTTAAACCTTTAAATATTGAACAAAAAATAAAACCCCTCGACTTTTTAAAAGAAGAAAACCTACTCCACAACATCAATGAATTACTAGGAAAAATAGGCATTGTAGGCGAACAAAACAACAGGCTTTTACAGTATGTAACGGCAACCACTTACAAGATGAATTACAACCTACACATCCTCTATCAAGGAAGTTCGGGAAGTGGCAAAACCCACACCATCAAACAAATTGCATCGCTCATACCTCCTGAAGATGTCATTTACTTAACTAGGGTTACAGAAAGCAGTTTGTACAATTATAAAAACGGAGAGTTTATGTATAAACTCGTCGTTTTTGAGGATATGGACGGATTAAAAGAAGAAGCCCTTATGGCGGTGCGTGAAATGATCTCTAATAAAAAATTATCCTCTTCGACTTCTATCAAAGACAAAAAAGGCAATGCAGACGGTAAAATAAAAGAGGTAGAAGTATCTTTTGCCAGTTTATCAGCCACCACTAAAGGCGAACTCTACGAGGATAATATGAGTAGAATTATAGTACTTTCTGTAGATGAATCAAAGGAGCAAACCAAACGAATCATTGAGTATAAAAACAAAGTCTATCAGGGCCAAATCAACAAACAGGAACAGGAACAAACTCGGTTTTTTTTAAGAGAATGTATAAAATTATTACAAGTCTATGAAGTCATAAACCCTTATGCAAACCTTGTGGAACTGCCCGAGAACGTACACAAACCCACTCGAATGCACGATATCGTTATGGGAGTCATTAATCAAATTGTACTGCTCAATCAATACCAACGAAACAAAACCCCACAAGGGCAATTAATCGCAGAAAAAGAGGATGTTATAAACGGTTTATTATTAATGAAAGACAGTATTATTTTAAAAATGGATGAACTCGAGGGGAAAGTAAGAACCTTTTACGAATCCTTAAAAAAGTTTGTTGAAAAAAAGGCTAAAAAGGAAGATAAGAAAAGAGAAGATGTAAAATTTACACGTTTTGACATTAAAGATCATTATACATTAAGCAAAGCACAAATAAACAGGTATTTAACCGATTTAGTTTCTTGCGAATATTTATCAAAATTAGGTAAAATGGGCAAAGGCAATCAATACAAAATAGCCCATTGGGACAACTTCAAAACCCTAACAGAAGAACAATTACAAATAATGTTAGATAAGTTAAAAGAAGAATAAAATGAGTCTAAAGTGAGCCTAGAATACACCTATAATGAGCCGATAAAAAAACGTAAAACATTGTAAAACAGCCAATAAAAGCATTCGGCGCATAATTTTCAAAAACAGTGTAGGACAATGGAACATAAAGCATCATACAAAGTAGAATTACTAACATTAGGATACAGTTCTTTAGCCATTGATAATCGTCTAAGATGTATTACTAATTTCTTAAATCTCTTAAAAAAACCAGCAGGTTTAGTTAAAACAAAAGACATTGATTATTATATAAAATATACAATTGATAAAAAGTTACATAGTAATTCTATACACAACTATTTTACCATTATCGATCAATATTTTGTCTTTTTAGAACAAAGAGGGGTAATCAAAAAAAATCCTTTTAATGCCTATAGCTTACAAATCAAAAAGGATCCCAAAAACATACGAGAGATACTATCCCAACAAGAAATTAAAGAACTCTATAAACTAGCCAATACAAAAGAAAAAAATTATTTTACATCTTTGTTATGCTTGTGGACTTAGAGCCTTTGAAATGGAAAAAATAACCCCCAAGGATATTAATCTAATTCAAAAAAATATTATTGTTACTAACGGCAAAAACAACAAACGTAGAGTCATTCCTTTAAGCAATACTACTTACCAAGATTTAAAACAGTATCTAATCAATACCTCTTGCTCTAACAATAAACCTTTTTTATCTAACTCTGCTGGCACTCCATTAAAGCGATACACCGCATTAAAAATGATCCAAAAACTAGGTAAAAAAGCACGTATCACTAAAAAAATAACATTACACGGATTAAGGCATTCTATTGCAACTCATTTAATAGAAAATGGACTCTCTTTAGAACAGGTACAACTCTTCTTAGGTCATCAACAAATCGAGACTACCACGCTTTATACCCGAATAAAACAACAACAACTAAAACAGATTATTTCTTTATAATCTTTTATAAACTCTTTTATAAACTAAAACTGTTAAATTATGAAAAACAACTCGAAATTAGAACTTTGCATCATCAAAAACCTCACCTACTATGAGCTAAAAACCATGGAAATAGAACTAAAAATAATACGTCTCAAACTAAAAGAAAGAGGAATGAATCCTAAAGGAATTAATCAAAAAATAACCTTTTTACAAAATAAGATCAGCTCATTACATCACCAAAACTATGAACTTTTCCAACTGCTTTATAATCTTAAAAAAACAGCTCAATCAAAGAATTAGCCATTATTGATAAAAAATACTATTCTATAAAGAAAACACTCTAATTTCTAATCTTATGACCTTAGAAGACTATTTAAAAAAAAATTATGGTTCTTATAATTATCTTAGTATATTATATCGGATAACCCAATATCAAAAACACATTATAGAACATAAAAAGGCAGACTTAAAACACGTTTTAAAATTTATTAAAATACTACGTGATCTAAACAAAACCCCAAGTAATATTGCTACTTATCTATATGCCATTAAAATCTATTACAATTACTTACAACTAATTAATATAAGAAAAGATCATCCTTGTAAAAGTTTAAAACTAAAAGATAAAATAGATAAAAAGGTAAAAATAGATCAATTATACACTCAACAAGAATTAGAAAATTTTTTAGAGAAAACACCTGATCAAAAAAAGTTAATGGTTAGTCTTTTTATTTATCAAGCCATAACTGTAGCTGAACTTATTGATTTAAAACCCTCTCAAATTAATATACAAAAAGCGGAAATACATTTAAACAACAGAGTTTTACCTCTACTGGCTCAACAAATTTATCTATACCTAGAACACATTCAAAATAAAAAAATTAAAGAACACGATTTGCTTTTCACCAACCTAAGAGGAAAACCACTCAAAATCTCTAAAGTCAATCTATACATTAATCAAAACAGACCAAAAGAGCAGTGTATAACTCCAACTAAATTAAGGCAGAGTTTAATTAAAAATCTTTTACTAAAAAATGATCTTAGAGTTGTACAGGTATTTGCGGGGCATAAAAAAAGTATCACTACCCAACAATATAGAACTTCTGATTTTGAAGAATTAAAAAATAAAATCAATCTTTTACACCCTTTTCAATAACTACATTTAAAGGCAAACAACGATCATTTTAGTTCGTTGTTTTTCTATTACATATTACCATTACCTATAAAGTCTAATACAAGCAATCAATCAAGCGGTCTCCCTCCGGTCGTTCTCTTTGTTGCGCTGGGCTGTTCCAGTCGGCTGAAAAAGCCTCCGTTCCACAGACCACTCGCAAACATAAAAAGAGCAGCCAAGAAAAAAGGCAGCTCTTTTTTTGTTGGCTTCGTTCCCAGTCTTCACACGTTCACTTCCATCGCTTGTCGGGGCTACTACATCTGCAAGAGAGCAAAAACTCCGCAGGCTACGTTTTGCACTCTTTGCATCTGTCGCCCCTTGCTTTTTGGCGGTTGCTTTCTCTACTCTCAGTACGCCCTGCAAGGTGTAGCAAAGCTACTAGTTAATAGATTTGCTACACAGAGTTCCGCTAACAGGGCTATGCTTTCAGCACACTGCGCCACATTGCTCCTTGTCGTGCCTCCTTGTCCGCATCCCCTGTCGCAGGCTTCGGTACATTGCCGCAACACCGCCACTTCGCTCCTCGGGAAGTAAAACGGCTTTTTATACCACTAAGTGCCTAACGCCTTTTTTACTTCCCTGCGGTGCTTGGGGGTGTTAATCTAGAAGCCTAGTACTACTGCGCAAGCTCCGTAGTGCTTCTTTTTTAAAACGATTGCTTTTATAAAATCAATCGTTCCAAATGAAAGTTAATCCTCTAGCAATCGTTTAAAAAAATAAGCTTCACATCACTAAAGTAACAACTCACTAAGGGCAAACACTCAAAGTTTGTTTCCTACTTGCCTTTCTTCATTGATAAAAAAGAATCAAAATTTTTTTCACATGAAATAAAAATTAGATTATTTTTGAAACTATGAAACTGCTAAAACTACTGATACTGGTATTGTTGATCTCTTGGAACTCGTACCCAAAAGGGCAAAAGGCGTGTCTGTCGATGGCTCAAAAGGGTGTTGTAGAGGGGCAAAAAGTGGTACAGAGTTATCTTTGGGATGGAAACGTTCTTTTGCATCAGTGGACCTACCAAAAAGGACAAGAAGCTCAAAGCTCTGTTAACGATCTAGGAGAAGTTTACCTTAGCCAAAAAGAAACCGTAGAGGATTTAGTTACTTGGATTTACCAAGAAAATAGCTTTGTTCCCTGTGCTAAAATACAAGCAGAAGAACAATTTAGTATTATTTCGGACTACCTAGGTAGACCCCTACAATCATATGACCAACAAGGTCGATTAGTTTGGCAAACTGACTACGATATTTATGGAAAACTTCGTAATTTTAACTCCCACATTGGACTAACTCCAGATTTTATCCCTTTTAGACAACTCGGGCAATACGAAGACCCCGAATTAGAAGGGCTTTACTATAATCGATTTCGATATTATGATGCGAGTACGGGACTGTATTTGAGTCAAGACCCGATTGGATTGGCGGGAAATAATCCGACGATGTATGGGTATGTGAAGGATTCTAATAAACTAGTTGATCCATTCGGGCTTAGTCCTGAGTACTTTCCCTTAGATAATTTAGGAAGACCTACAGGTGGATTTGCAGAAGTTACTCAATCAACATTAGGTACTGGTACATCTGCCTCTTCTTCAGTTAGTCCGCCGGGATGGTTAGGAGGAGAACATCCACACCATCAACAAAGAGGACATTTAATTTCTAATAATCACGGAGGTAGTGGGACTGATAAAAGAAATTTAGTAACAATAACTGATGGTACTAATCATCCAGGAATGACTAAATATGAAAATAAAATTACCAAACACGTGAAAGCAGGCAATACTGTTTTAGTTGAAGTTAAACCTCTTTATAATGGTGATGAATTAATACCACACAAAATAACTATTTTTGGTATAGATCAAAATGGGAAAGTAATAGTTGATGGAGAAGTAACTAACGGATTAAGACAAAAAACAGTATGCTGTTCATAAAATTATGCTAGAAAATAAATTTACTTTAAGCGTAACAAATGATTTGCCTAAAGAATTAGGTGATGCCAAAAAATTAGAATCCTTTCGTTTCATTAATGGGAAAGGTTTTCCCTCATCTTATAAAGATTTTGTTCTAAATTATGGATATGGTTTGACATTGGAGGAATTTCATATTTATATTCCTATGGGGGATTATGGAGATTCTATTTTTGTAAGATCAGAAGAGATAAAAGACACATATATAGAAGATGTATTAAATGATGATATTTGGTTTGATATTGAACCAGATGCTTCTATAGAAATTTTAAAAAATTTATATCCTTTTGCTTCAAGTGATAATGGATTATATCTATTTTGGGATATAAGCAACTTTAGTCAAAATGAAAATGAGTTTGATATTTATATAACTGATTTTAGAGGTATAGGTTTTAGAAAAGTTGGAAATAATTTATACGAGTGTTTTGAAAACCTAACCAGTAAAGATAAATTTAAAATGTATATTCCCTTTTCTTTGGAATCATTAAATAATACATTTAAAATATTGAATAAAATTGTAATTTAAAATCGTCCCGCTCCTCAAAGTCTCCTGACTTTGAGTATAAACAAAAATAAACCCTGCAATTGCGGGGTTTATTTTTGTATTAAGTAAAATGAAACATTATTTAGGGTCTGCTGAAAAATTCAAATCCTCTAAAAATCAGCAATTCGGAAGTTGAATTTTATTATTAGATGCAAGGTTTTTACACTATCCCCTTCAAAAACCTTGCATCTAACAATTTGTTTTTTGTGTTCTATCTTTTTTAAACTCCAATTTACAAGCTCTAAAAGAATTAATACTTATCAAAAATTAGTAAAATTGATTATTTTTAGTGAAAATGATACCAATTTGTGTTTGGTTAGTTTTTCAGCAGACCCTATTTAGAATAAGCTTGTCTTGTTTTAACATCTCTTAAAAAGGCATCTAAAATGGCAAAAATATGACTTTTGTTTTCTTCATCAAGAGTCTGTATATCATTAATTCGATTAACTGTTTGTTTATCAAAAGTCATTGTAGCATTTTCATCAATCAAGTAATCTAAAGTAACTTCAAAAACATCTGCTATCTTCTTTGCTGTCTCTACAGATGGCGAAGCCTCATTTCTTTCGTATTTTCCTATTGCTTCTCTAGAAGCACTTATTTGTTTAGCTAAATCAGTTTGAGAAAGACCTTTAACTTTCCTCAAAAGCGCTATTCTATCACCAATTTTTACCATAATTATATATCAAAGTGTACTATAATACAACAAAAAGCAAATATACTGGTATTTTGGTACGTAAAAAAATATAATAATTGTTTGCTATTAATGGATGATTGTATATATTTGTGTCTGATTATACACAATTAAAACTTTTCAACAATTTTCACAATGCAAATCTCTGACATAAAATCCCGCTTAAGTTTAAGCCAAGTATTAAGCTATTACAATTTACAGCCCAATAAAAATAAAATGTTGTGTTGTCCTTTCCATCAGGATAAAACCGCTTCTTTACAAGTCAATTTGCAAAAAGACTTTTACAAATGCCACGCTTGCGGGGCAAAAGGCGACCCAATCCAGTTTGTACAAGACTTTGAAAAACTATCCAAACACGATGCCTTAAAAAAATGCACCCAGTTAGCACAAGTCGCAGCACCACAAATTATACAACAAAGTAAAGTTATTAAAACAATGAGTCAAGAAAACCATATTCCCCCTTTGGGGGCTAGGGGGCTGTTCCTAGAAAAGTTATACGAAACCTTTGTAAAATCGGTATATATGAGTCAACCCGCCAAAGAGTATTTACATAGCCGTAATTTATCCAGCGTTTTAGAAACTAGAGGTTCAGTAGGTTTTAACTCGGGGCAGTTCCATCACGCTGGACGATTTGAAAATGAAGTAAATCCTGTTCTAGCAAAACAAGAAATGATACAAAATGCTTTAGAGGTAGGAATGTTAAGCCCTTTAAATAGAATAAACAATCAAACAGGCGAAGCCGTTACGTATCAAGTTTTTGGTAATAAATGTTTAGTCTTTCCACTGCGTAATGAAAAAGGAGAAATAGTCTCTTTTTATTTTCGCTCCATAGTTCCTTTGGGGGCGGAGGGGGCTAAACACTTTTATTTAAAAGGTAGAAACGGATTATACCCACATTATCCAAAACCCCAAACTAAAAAACTCATATTAACCGAAGCTCCTATCGATGCTTTAAGTATATTACAAATCATCAACGACCCTAACTCCCCCTTTGGGGGCTGGGGGCTCTTTCTTGTTACGGTACAAACGGACTTGCTCCAGAACATTTACAAGCCATCCAAAATTTAAAACACTTAGAAGAAGTAATTTTTTTCTTTGACGGAGACAAAGCAGGTCGCACGGCGACAGCGAAATATACTGAAGCTTTACAGGAATTAAACCCAAAACTCAAAATAACAAAAGTTGAAACCCCTGAAGGCGAAGACATCAACAGCCTTTTAGTAGCCTATGAAAAGGAAATCTTTACCGAGTTATTACAAACCAGAAAACCAATAGGCAGTAATGATAAGACATTAGTTGAAAAAATGAAGCAAGAAATAAAACCAACGTTGAACCTTAAACCTTTAAATATTGAACAAAAAATAAAACCCCTCGACTTTTTAAAAGAAGAAAACCTACTCCACAACATCAATGAATTACTAGGAAAAATAGGCATTGTAGGCGAACAAAACAACAGGCTTTTACAGTATGTAACGGCAACCACTTACAAGATGAATTACAACCTACACATCCTCTATCAAGGAAGTTCGGGAAGTGGCAAAACCCACACCATCAAACAAATTGCATCGCTCATACCTCCTGAAGATGTCATTTACTTAACTAGGGTTACAGAAAGCAGTTTGTACAATTATAAAAACGGAGAGTTTATGTATAAACTCGTCGTTTTTGAGGATATGGACGGATTAAAAGAAGAAGCCCTTATGGCGGTGCGTGAAATGATCTCTAATAAAAAATTATCCTCTTCGACTTCTATCAAAGACAAAAAAGGCAATGCAGACGGTAAAATAAAAGAGGTAGAAGTATCTTTTGCCAGTTTATCAGCCACCACTAAAGGCGAACTCTACGAGGATAATATGAGTAGAATTATAGTACTTTCTGTAGATGAATCAAAGGAGCAAACCAAACGAATCATTGAGTATAAAAACAAAGTCTATCAGGGCCAAATCAACAAACAGGAACAGGAACAAACTCGGTTTTTTTTAAGAGAATGTATAAAATTATTACAAGTCTATGAAGTCATAAACCCTTATGCAAACCTTGTGGAACTGCCCGAGAACGTACACAAACCCACTCGAATGCACGATATCGTTATGGGAGTCATTAATCAAATTGTACTGCTCAATCAATACCAACGAAACAAAACCCCACAAGGGCAATTAATCGCAGAAAAAGAGGATGTTATAAACGGTTTATTATTAATGAAAGACAGTATTATTTTAAAAATGGATGAACTCGAGGGGAAAGTAAGAACCTTTTACGAATCCTTAAAAAGTT
Source organism: Flavobacterium davisii (assembly GCF_019565505.1). GTDB lineage: Bacteria > Bacteroidota > Bacteroidia > Flavobacteriales > Flavobacteriaceae > Flavobacterium > Flavobacterium davisii. Next base: position 1,681,331 of record NZ_CP067378.1, on the reverse strand, counting down.
TGTTGAAAAAAAGGCTAAAAAGGAAGATAAGAAAAGAGAAGATGTAAAATTTACACGTTTTGACATTAAAGATCATTATACATTAAGCAAAGCACAAATAAACAGGTATTTAACCGATTTAGTTTCTTGCGAATATTTATCAAAATTAGGTAAAATGGGCAAAGGCAATCAATACAAAATAGCCCATTGGGACAACTTCAAAACCCTAACAGAAGAACAATTACAAATAATGTTAGATAAGTTAAAAGAAGAATAAAATGAGTCTAAAGTGAGCCTAGAATACACCTATAATGAGCCGATAAAAAAACGTAAAACATTGTAAAACAGCCAATAAAAGCATTCGGCGCATAATTTTCAAAAACAGTGTAGGACAATGGAACATAAAGCATCATACAAAGTAGAATTACTAACATTAGGATACAGTTCTTTAGCCATTGATAATCGTCTAAGATGTATTACTAATTTCTTAAATCTCTTAAAAAAACCAGCAGGTTTAGTTAAAACAAAAGACATTGATTATTATATAAAATATACAATTGATAAAAAGTTACATAGTAATTCTATACACAACTATTTTACCATTATCGATCAATATTTTGTCTTTTTAGAACAAAGAGGGGTAATCAAAAAAATCCTTTTAATGCCTATAGCTTACAAATCAAAAAGGATCCCAAAAACATACGAGAGATACTATCCCAACAAGAAATTAAAGAACTCTATAAACTAGCCAATACAAAAGAAAAAATTATTTTACATCTTTGTTATGCTTGTGGACTTAGAGCCTTTGAAATGGAAAAAATAACCCCCAAGGATATTAATCTAATTCAAAAAAATATTATTGTTACTAACGGCAAAAACAACAAACGTAGAGTCATTCCTTTAAGCAATACTACTTACCAAGATTTAAAACAGTATCTAATCAATACCTCTTGCTCTAACAATAAACCTTTTTTATCTAACTCTGCTGGCACTCCATTAAAGCGATACACCGCATTAAAAATGATCCAAAAACTAGGTAAAAAAGCACGTATCACTAAAAAAATAACATTACACGGATTAAGGCATTCTATTGCAACTCATTTAATAGAAAATGGACTCTCTTTAGAACAGGTACAACTCTTCTTAGGTCATCAACAAATCGAGACTACCACGCTTTATACCCGAATAAAACAACAACAACTAAAACAGATTATTTCTTTATAATCTTTTATAAACTCTTTTATAAACTAAAACTGTTAAATTATGAAAAACAACTCGAAATTAGAACTTTGCATCATCAAAAACCTCACCTACTATGAGCTAAAAACCATGGAAATAGAACTAAAAATAATACGTCTCAAACTAAAAGAAAGAGGAATGAATCCTAAAGGAATTAATCAAAAAATAACCTTTTTACAAAATAAGATCAGCTCATTACATCACCAAAACTATGAACTTTTCCAACTGCTTTATAATCTTAAAAAAACAGCTCAATCAAAGAATTAGCCATTATTGATAAAAAATACTATTCTATAAAGAAAACACTCTAATTTCTAATCTTATGACCTTAGAAGACTATTTAAAAAAAAATTATGGTTCTTATAATTATCTTAGTATATTATATCGGATAACCCAATATCAAAAACACATTATAGAACATAAAAAGGCAGACTTAAAACACGTTTTAAAATTTATTAAAATACTACGTGATCTAAACAAAACCCCAAGTAATATTGCTACTTATCTATATGCCATTAAAATCTATTACAATTACTTACAACTAATTAATATAAGAAAAGATCATCCTTGTAAAAGTTTAAAACTAAAAGATAAAATAGATAAAAAGGTAAAAATAGATCAATTATACACTCAACAAGAATTAGAAAATTTTTTAGAGAAAACACCTGATCAAAAAAAGTTAATGGTTAGTCTTTTTATTTATCAAGCCATAACTGTAGCTGAACTTATTGATTTAAAACCCTCTCAAATTAATATACAAAAAGCGGAAATACATTTAAACAACAGAGTTTTACCTCTACTGGCTCAACAAATTTATCTATACCTAGAACACATTCAAAATAAAAAAATTAAAGAACACGATTTGCTTTTCACCAACCTAAGAGGAAAACCACTCAAAATCTCTAAAGTCAATCTATACATTAATCAAAACAGACCAAAAGAGCAGTGTATAACTCCAACTAAATTAAGGCAGAGTTTAATTAAAAATCTTTTACTAAAAAATGATCTTAGAGTTGTACAGGTATTTGCGGGGCATAAAAAAGTATCACTACCCAACAATATAGAACTTCTGATTTTGAAGAATTAAAAAATAAAATCAATCTTTTACACCCTTTTCAATAACTACATTTAAAGGCAAACAACGATCATTTTAGTTCGTTGTTTTTCTATTACATATTACCATTACCTATAAAGTCTAATACAAGCAATCAATCAAGCGGTCTCCCTCCGGTCGTTCTCTTTGTTGCGCTGGGCTGTTCCAGTCGGCTGAAAAAGCCTCCGTTCCACAGACCACTCGCAAACATAAAAAGAGCAGCCAAGAAAAAAGGCAGCTCTTTTTTTGTTGGCTTCGTTCCCAGTCTTCACACGTTCACTTCCATCGCTTGTCGGGGCTACTACATCTGCAAGAGAGCAAAAACTCCGCAGGCTACGTTTTGCACTCTTTGCATCTGTCGCCCCTTGCTTTTTGGCGGTTGCTTTCTCTACTCTCAGTACGCCCTGCAAGGTGTAGCAAAGCTACTAGTTAATAGATTTGCTACACAGAGTTCCGCTAACAGGGCTATGCTTTCAGCACACTGCGCCACATTGCTCCTTGTCGTGCCTCCTTGTCCGCATCCCCTGTCGCAGGCTTCGGTACATTGCCGCAACACCGCCACTTCGCTCCTCGGGAAGTAAAACGGCTTTTTATACCACTAAGTGCCTAACGCCTTTTTTACTTCCCTGCGGTGCTTGGGGGTGTTAATCTAGAAGCCTAGTACTACTGCGCAAGCTCCGTAGTGCTTCTTTTTTAAAACGATTGCTTTTATAAAATCAATCGTTCCAAATGAAAGTTAATCCTCTAGCAATCGTTTAAAAAAATAAGCTTCACATCACTAAAGTAACAACTCACTAAGGGCAAACACTCAAAGTTTGTTTCCTACTTGCCTTTCTTCATTGATAAAAAAGAATCAAAATTTTTTTCACATGAAATAAAAATTAGATTATTTTTGAAACTATGAAACTGCTAAAACTACTGATACTGGTATTGTTGATCTCTTGGAACTCGTACCCAAAAGGGCAAAAGGCGTGTCTGTCGATGGCTCAAAAGGGTGTTGTAGAGGGGCAAAAAGTGGTACAGAGTTATCTTTGGGATGGAAACGTTCTTTTGCATCAGTGGACCTACCAAAAAGGACAAGAAGCTCAAAGCTCTGTTAACGATCTAGGAGAAGTTTACCTTAGCCAAAAAGAAACCGTAGAGGATTTAGTTACTTGGATTTACCAAGAAAATAGCTTTGTTCCCTGTGCTAAAATACAAGCAGAAGAACAATTTAGTATTATTTCGGACTACCTAGGTAGACCCCTACAATCATATGACCAACAAGGTCGATTAGTTTGGCAAACTGACTACGATATTTATGGAAAACTTCGTAATTTTAACTCCCACATTGGACTAACTCCAGATTTTATCCCTTTTAGACAACTCGGGCAATACGAAGACCCCGAATTAGAAGGGCTTTACTATAATCGATTTCGATATTATGATGCGAGTACGGGACTGTATTTGAGTCAAGACCCGATTGGATTGGCGGGAAATAATCCGACGATGTATGGGTATGTGAAGGATTCTAATAAACTAGTTGATCCATTCGGGCTTAGTCCTGAGTACTTTCCCTTAGATAATTTAGGAAGACCTACAGGTGGATTTGCAGAAGTTACTCAATCAACATTAGGTACTGGTACATCTGCCTCTTCTTCAGTTAGTCCGCCGGGATGGTTAGGAGGAGAACATCCACACCATCAACAAAGAGGACATTTAATTTCTAATAATCACGGAGGTAGTGGGACTGATAAAAGAAATTTAGTAACAATAACTGATGGTACTAATCATCCAGGAATGACTAAATATGAAAATAAAATTACCAAACACGTGAAAGCAGGCAATACTGTTTTAGTTGAAGTTAAACCTCTTTATAATGGTGATGAATTAATACCACACAAAATAACTATTTTTGGTATAGATCAAAATGGGAAAGTAATAGTTGATGGAGAAGTAACTAACGGATTAAGACAAAAAACAGTATGCTGTTCATAAAATTATGCTAGAAAATAAATTTACTTTAAGCGTAACAAATGATTTGCCTAAAGAATTAGGTGATGCCAAAAAATTAGAATCCTTTCGTTTCATTAATGGGAAAGGTTTTCCCTCATCTTATAAAGATTTTGTTCTAAATTATGGATATGGTTTGACATTGGAGGAATTTCATATTTATATTCCTATGGGGGATTATGGAGATTCTATTTTTGTAAGATCAGAAGAGATAAAAGACACATATATAGAAGATGTATTAAATGATGATATTTGGTTTGATATTGAACCAGATGCTTCTATAGAAATTTTAAAAAATTTATATCCTTTTGCTTCAAGTGATAATGGATTATATCTATTTTGGGATATAAGCAACTTTAGTCAAAATGAAAATGAGTTTGATATTTATATAACTGATTTTAGAGGTATAGGTTTTAGAAAAGTTGGAAATAATTTATACGAGTGTTTTGAAAACCTAACCAGTAAAGATAAATTTAAAATGTATATTCCCTTTTCTTTGGAATCATTAAATAATACATTTAAAATATTGAATAAAATTGTAATTTAAAATCGTCCCGCTCCTCAAAGTCTCCTGACTTTGAGTATAAACAAAAATAAACCCTGCAATTGCGGGGTTTATTTTTGTATTAAGTAAAATGAAACATTATTTAGGGTCTGCTGAAAAATTCAAATCCTCTAAAAATCAGCAATTCGGAAGTTGAATTTTATTATTAGATGCAAGGTTTTTACACTATCCCCTTCAAAAACCTTGCATCTAACAATTTGTTTTTTGTGTTCTATCTTTTTTAAACTCCAATTTACAAGCTCTAAAAGAATTAATACTTATCAAAAATTAGTAAAATTGATTATTTTTAGTGAAAATGATACCAATTTGTGTTTGGTTAGTTTTTCAGCAGACCCTATTTAGAATAAGCTTGTCTTGTTTTAACATCTCTTAAAAAGGCATCTAAAATGGCAAAAATATGACTTTTGTTTTCTTCATCAAGAGTCTGTATATCATTAATTCGATTAACTGTTTGTTTATCAAAAGTCATTGTAGCATTTTCATCAATCAAGTAATCTAAAGTAACTTCAAAAACATCTGCTATCTTCTTTGCTGTCTCTACAGATGGCGAAGCCTCATTCTTTCTGTATTTTCCTATTGCTTCTCTAGAAGCACTTATTTGTTTAGCTAAATCAGTTTGAGAAAGACCTTTAACTTTCCTCAAAAGCGCTATTCTATCACCAATTTTTACCATAATTATATATCAAAGTGTACTATAATACAACAAAAAGCAAATATACTGGTATTTTGGTACGTAAAAAAATATAATAATTGTTTGCTATTAATGGATGATTGTATATATTTGTGTCTGATTATACACAATTAAAACTTTTCAACAATTTTCACAATGCAAATCTCTGACATAAAATCCCGCTTAAGTTTAAGCCAAGTATTAAGCTATTACAATTTACAGCCCAATAAAAATAAAATGTTGTGTTGTCCTTTCCATCAGGATAAAACCGCTTCTTTACAAGTCAATTTGCAAAAAGACTTTTACAAATGCCACGCTTGCGGGGCAAAAGGCGACCCAATCCAGTTTGTACAAGACTTTGAAAAACTATCCAAACACGATGCCTTAAAAAAATGCACCCAGTTAGCACAAGTCGCAGCACCACAAATTATACAACAAAGTAAAGTTATTAAAACAATGAGTCAAGAAAACCATATTCCCCCTTTGGGGGCTAGGGGGCTGTTCCTAGAAAAGTTATACGAAACCTTTGTAAAATCGGTATATATGAGTCAACCCGCCAAAGAGTATTTACATAGCCGTAATTTATCCAGCGTTTTAGAAACTAGAGGTTCAGTAGGTTTTAACTCGGGGCAGTTCCATCACGCTGGACGATTTGAAAATGAAGTAAATCCTGTTCTAGCAAAACAAGAAATGATACAAAATGCTTTAGAGGTAGGAATGTTAAGCCCTTTAAATAGAATAAACAATCAAACAGGCGAAGCCGTTACGTATCAAGTTTTTGGTAATAAATGTTTAGTCTTTCCACTGCGTAATGAAAAAGGAGAAATAGTCTCTTTTTATTTTCGCTCCATAGTTCCTTTGGGGGCGGAGGGGGCTAAACACTTTTATTTAAAAGGTAGAAACGGATTATACCCACATTATCCAAAACCCCAAACTAAAAAACTCATATTAACCGAAGCTCCTATCGATGCTTTAAGTATATTACAAATCATCAACGACCCTAACTCCCCCTTTGGGGGCTGGGGGCTCTTTCTTGTTACGGTACAAACGGACTTGCTCCAGAACATTTACAAGCCATCCAAAATTTAAAACACTTAGAAGAAGTAATTTTTTTCTTTGACGGAGACAAAGCAGGTCGCACGGCGACAGCGAAATATACTGAAGCTTTACAGGAATTAAACCCAAAACTCAAAATAACAAAAGTTGAAACCCCTGAAGGCGAAGACATCAACAGCCTTTTAGTAGCCTATGAAAAGGAAATCTTTACCGAGTTATTACAAACCAGAAAACCAATAGGCAGTAATGATAAGACATTAGTTGAAAAAATGAAGCAAGAAATAAAACCAACGTTGAACCTTAAACCTTTAAATATTGAACAAAAAATAAAACCCCTCGACTTTTTAAAAGAAGAAAACCTACTCCACAACATCAATGAATTACTAGGAAAAATAGGCATTGTAGGCGAACAAAACAACAGGCTTTTACAGTATGTAACGGCAACCACTTACAAGATGAATTACAACCTACACATCCTCTATCAAGGAAGTTCGGGAAGTGGCAAAACCCACACCATCAAACAAATTGCATCGCTCATACCTCCTGAAGATGTCATTTACTTAACTAGGGTTACAGAAAGCAGTTTGTACAATTATAAAAACGGAGAGTTTATGTATAAACTCGTCGTTTTTGAGGATATGGACGGATTAAAAGAAGAAGCCCTTATGGCGGTGCGTGAAATGATCTCTAATAAAAAATTATCCTCTTCGACTTCTATCAAAGACAAAAAAGGCAATGCAGACGGTAAAATAAAAGAGGTAGAAGTATCTTTTGCCAGTTTATCAGCCACCACTAAAGGCGAACTCTACGAGGATAATATGAGTAGAATTATAGTACTTTCTGTAGATGAATCAAAGGAGCAAACCAAACGAATCATTGAGTATAAAAACAAAGTCTATCAGGGCCAAATCAACAAACAGGAACAGGAACAAACTCGGTTTTTTTTAAGAGAATGTATAAAATTATTACAAGTCTATGAAGTCATAAACCCTTATGCAAACCTTGTGGAACTGCCCGAGAACGTACACAAACCCACTCGAATGCACGATATCGTTATGGGAGTCATTAATCAAATTGTACTGCTCAATCAATACCAACGAAACAAAACCCCACAAGGGCAATTAATCGCAGAAAAAGAGGATGTTATAAACGGTTTATTATTAATGAAAGACAGTATTATTTTAAAAATGGATGAACTCGAGGGGAAAGTAAGAACCTTTTACGAATCCTTAAAAAAGTTTGTTGAAAAAAAGGCTAAAAAGGAAGATAAGAAAAGAGAAGATGTAAAATTTACACGTTTTGACATTAAAGATCATTATACATTAAGCAAAGCACAAATAAACAGGTATTTAACCGATTTAGTTTCTTGCGAATATTTATCAAAATTAGGTAAAATGGGCAAAGGCAATCAATACAAAATAGCCCATTGGGACAACTTCAAAACCCTAACAGAAGAACAATTACAAATAATGTTAGATAAGTTAAAAGAAGAATAAAATGAGTCTAAAGTGAGCCTAGAATACACCTATAATGAGCCGATAAAAAAACGTAAAACATTGTAAAACAGCCAATAAAAGCATTCGGCGCATAATTTTCAAAAACAGTGTAGGACAATGGAACATAAAGCATCATACAAAGTAGAATTACTAACATTAGGATACAGTTCTTTAGCCATTGATAATCGTCTAAGATGTATTACTAATTTCTTAAATCTCTTAAAAAAACCAGCAGGTTTAGTTAAAACAAAAGACATTGATTATTATATAAAATATACAATTGATAAAAAGTTACATAGTAATTCTATACACAACTATTTTACCATTATCGATCAATATTTTGTCTTTTTAGAACAAAGAGGGGTAATCAAAAAAAATCCTTTTAATGCCTATAGCTTACAAATCAAAAAGGATCCCAAAAACATACGAGAGATACTATCCCAACAAGAAATTAAAGAACTCTATAAACTAGCCAATACAAAAGAAAAAAATTATTTTACATCTTTGTTATGCTTGTGGACTTAGAGCCTTTGAAATGGAAAAAATAACCCCCAAGGATATTAATCTAATTCAAAAAAATATTATTGTTACTAACGGCAAAAACAACAAACGTAGAGTCATTCCTTTAAGCAATACTACTTACCAAGATTTAAAACAGTATCTAATCAATACCTCTTGCTCTAACAATAAACCTTTTTTATCTAACTCTGCTGGCACTCCATTAAAGCGATACACCGCATTAAAAATGATCCAAAAACTAGGTAAAAAAGCACGTATCACTAAAAAAATAACATTACACGGATTAAGGCATTCTATTGCAACTCATTTAATAGAAAATGGACTCTCTTTAGAACAGGTACAACTCTTCTTAGGTCATCAACAAATCGAGACTACCACGCTTTATACCCGAATAAAACAACAACAACTAAAACAGATTATTTCTTTATAATCTTTTATAAACTCTTTTATAAACTAAAACTGTTAAATTATGAAAAACAACTCGAAATTAGAACTTTGCATCATCAAAAACCTCACCTACTATGAGCTAAAAACCATGGAAATAGAACTAAAAATAATACGTCTCAAACTAAAAGAAAGAGGAATGAATCCTAAAGGAATTAATCAAAAAATAACCTTTTTACAAAATAAGATCAGCTCATTACATCACCAAAACTATGAACTTTTCCAACTGCTTTATAATCTTAAAAAAACAGCTCAATCAAAGAATTAGCCATTATTGATAAAAAATACTATTCTATAAAGAAAACACTCTAATTTCTAATCTTATGACCTTAGAAGACTATTTAAAAAAAAATTATGGTTCTTATAATTATCTTAGTATATTATATCGGATAACCCAATATCAAAAACACATTATAGAACATAAAAAGGCAGACTTAAAACACGTTTTAAAATTTATTAAAATACTACGTGATCTAAACAAAACCCCAAGTAATATTGCTACTTATCTATATGCCATTAAAATCTATTACAATTACTTACAACTAATTAATATAAGAAAAGATCATCCTTGTAAAAGTTTAAAACTAAAAGATAAAATAGATAAAAAGGTAAAAATAGATCAATTATACACTCAACAAGAATTAGAAAATTTTTTAGAGAAAACACCTGATCAAAAAAAGTTAATGGTTAGTCTTTTTATTTATCAAGCCATAACTGTAGCTGAACTTATTGATTTAAAACCCTCTCAAATTAATATACAAAAAGCGGAAATACATTTAAACAACAGAGTTTTACCTCTACTGGCTCAACAAATTTATCTATACCTAGAACACATTCAAAATAAAAAAATTAAAGAACACGATTTGCTTTTCACCAACCTAAGAGGAAAACCACTCAAAATCTCTAAAGTCAATCTATACATTAATCAAAACAGACCAAAAGAGCAGTGTATAACTCCAACTAAATTAAGGCAGAGTTTAATTAAAAATCTTTTACTAAAAAATGATCTTAGAGTTGTACAGGTATTTGCGGGGCATAAAAAAGTATCACTACCCAACAATATAGAACTTCTGATTTTGAAGAATTAAAAAATAAAATCAATCTTTTACACCCTTTTCAATAACTACATTTAAAGGCAAACAACGATCATTTTAGTTCGTTGTTTTTCTATTACATATTACCATTACCTATAAAGTCTAATACAAGCAATCAATCAAGCGGTCTCCCTCCGGTCGTTCTCTTTGTTGCGCTGGGCTGTTCCAGTCGGCTGAAAAAGCCTCCGTTCCACAGACCACTCGCAAACATAAAAAGAGCAGCCAAGAAAAAAGGCAGCTCTTTTTTTGTTGGCTTCGTTCCCAGTCTTCACACGTTCACTTCCATCGCTTGTCGGGGCTACTACATCTGCAAGAGAGCAAAAACTCCGCAGGCTACGTTTTGCACTCTTTGCATCTGTCGCCCCTTGCTTTTTGGCGGTTGCTTTCTCTACTCTCAGTACGCCCTGCAAGGTGTAGCAAAGCTACTAGTTAATAGATTTGCTACACAGAGTTCCGCTAACAGGGCTATGCTTTCAGCACACTGCGCCACATTGCTCCTTGTCGTGCCTCCTTGTCCGCATCCCCTGTCGCAGGCTTCGGTACATTGCCGCAACACCGCCACTTCGCTCCTCGGGAAGTAAAACGGCTTTTTATACCACTAAGTGCCTAACGCCTTTTTTACTTCCCTGCGGTGCTTGGGGGTGTTAATCTAGAAGCCTAGTACTACTGCGCAAGCTCCGTAGTGCTTCTTTTTTAAAACGATTGCTTTTATAAAATCAATCGTTCCAAATGAAAGTTAATCCTCTAGCAATCGTTTAAAAAAATAAGCTTCACATCACTAAAGTAACAACTCACTAAGGGCAAACACTCAAAGTTTGTTTCCTACTTGCCTTTCTTCATTGATAAAAAAGAATCAAAATTTTTTTTCACATGAAATAAAAATTAGATTATTTTTGAAACTATGAAACTGCTAAAACTACTGATACTGGTATTGTTGATCTCTTGGAACTCGTACCCAAAAGGGCAAAAGGCGTGTCTGTCGATGGCTCAAAAGGGTGTTGTAGAGGGGCAAAAAGTGGTACAGAGTTATCTTTGGGATGGGAACGTTCTTTTGCATGAGTGGACATACTCAAAAGGGCAGGAGGCAGAAACTTCTGTTAATGAATTAGGAGAAGTTTATTTAAGTCAAAAAGAGGCAATTAATGATCTGGTAACTTGGGTGTATCAGGAAAATAGCTTTGTTCCTAGTGCTAAAATACAAGGAGAGGCGCAATTTAGTATAATTTCCGATTATATAGGCAGACCCATACAATGTTATAGCGAAAACGGTTCTTTAGTTTGGAGCACAGATTATGATATTTACGGAGGTTTACGTGAATTAAAAGGAGAAAAATCCTTTATTCCTTTTAGACAACTCGGACAGTATGAGGATCTGGAATTAGAAGGGCTGTACTATAATAGGTTTAGGTATTATGATTGTACTATTGGGAATTATATTTCTCAAGACCCTATTGGACTGGCAGGAAATAACCCAACGTTTTATGGGTATGTACACGATTCGAATAGTTGGATTGACCCGTTTGGGTTAAATACCTTTAATCCTATTCAGTGGACTGCTCCATCTTCAGGAACAGGAAATACTTATACAGTTTATCAGCAAAATATTGATTGGGATAAAGTCGACCCTAAAACAGGTAAAACAAATCTCGAATTAGCTTCTAAAGGTCGTGCTCCACTTGGAAATGATGGTAAATCTATTAATCTGCATCATTCTAAACAAAAAGCTCACGGTCCTTTATTTGAAGTAACAGCAAGTACGCATACTAAATATGGTCATAGTAATGCTTTACATCCTTATAGAGTAACACCTGTAAATGGTAGTAAACTTAATCCATTTGACCCTGTCAACAGAGAATTATTTGACAAAGATAGAGGAGAGTACTGGAAGCATAGAGCAGAGATGGAAAAACAAAGAAGGTTAAAATGTAAATAAAAAAATATGATAGATAGTAAAATAGTTTCTTACTTAAAAGAAAACGATGAATTCGAATTGTTACCAGAATATAAAGAGAAATTTTTAGCAATTCTTTTAGATGCTGGGATCAACAAAAGTTCGGCTTTAATTGATTTAATGGCGAATTATTCAGGCGAATTTAATGGTAATGAAGGATTTATTATTAATGTAGCTGATGATTTGTCAGATTATGAAAACAGTGTAATAAAAATCCTAAGAGAAGAAGAAGGAGTACCTAATTTTTATTTATCATTATTCAATTTTGAATTTGATGATTATTTGCTATACAATATTGAAAATGACAATGTTGTTTTGATAGAAGGTGGTAATATTGAAAAATTGAAAAATAACGACTTTACAAAAAAGTGGAATAATTTTAATGATTTTCTTTTGGACTTTTTTGAATTGAACTAAAAAAAAGAGCTGCTATTTCTACCATCTTTTTAGAAAAAAGTGTCCCTTATAAGGTAAGTGGTTAGAAATAAAAATGTTACAAATAAGTGATTTTTAAACCATAGAAATTATAAATGAAAATCAACTTCAATTTACTTTCGATTGAGGTTGGTTTTCTTTCTTTGTTACTTCCTGCACTTTATCCTTTCTTGAAGATTCATTTAAATAGGTTGCTTTAGCAAGGAGAATAAAAAAGATTATTGGTAATGAAAAAACAAATCGTTACCTTTGGGATGGAAACGTTCTTTTGCATGAGTGGACATACTCAAAAGGGCAGGAGGCAGAAACTTCTGTTAATGAATTAGGAGAAGTTTATTTAAGTCAAAAAGAGGCAATTAATGATCTGGTAACTTGGGTGTATCAGGAAAATAGCTTTGTTCCTAGTGCTAAAATACAAGGAGAGGAACAATTTAGTATAATTTCCGATTATATAGGCAGACCCGTACAATGTTATAGCGAAAACGGTTCTTTAGTTTGGAGCACAGATTATGATATTTACGGAGGTTTACGTGAATTAAAAGGAGAAAAATCCTTTATTCCTTTTAGACAACTCGGACAGTATGAAGATCTGGAATTAGAAGGGCTGTACTATAATAGGTTTAGGTATTATGATTGTACTATTGGGAATTATATTTCTCAGGATCCTTTAAAATATTGGGGAGGTTTAAATTTATATTCCTATGTTCAAGATAGTAATAGAGAAGTCGATATATTTGGCTGGGAGGATATATGGTTTAGAGCTTTAAATTCTAATGATATGAGTAGTTTAAATTCTGGTGGAAACATTATTCCTAAAGACCCAACAGCAACCAGAAGCGCTGCTATTTCTACCATCTTTTTAGAAAAAAGTGTCCCTTATAAGGTAAGTGGTTAGAAATAAAAATGTTACAAATAAGTGATTTTTAAACCATAGAAATTATAAATGAAAATCAACTTCAATTTACTTTCGATTGAGGTTGGTTTTCTTTTTTGTTAATTCCTACATTTTTGCAACTGCTTTTCGTGTTCTGCTCTTTTCTAAATTGTTTTTGAGCTTCAAAATGGGAATTATAGTGTGAAATGGACATAGTTTTTCCGTTGTAAGTTTCAAAAGGAGTATTTCCTTTCAATGAATGTTGAGGACGAATGTAAATGTAATTCCTTATAAATTCTAGTAATGCTTTATCAAGTTGCGCTGTGTTTTCGATATGTGACTGATAGAGATATTGATACTTTAGGGTTTTATTGACAGCTTCAATCATAGAGTTAGAACTAGGAATATCCTTTTGAGCAATGTTATGAATAATATTGGGTTCAATACTTTTAATGTATTCTTCGACTGTTGTGTTCACATTTTCTATTCCGCCATCGGTTAGAAACTCTATTCTAGTAGGTTTGGGGAGTTCTTCTAAAGCATTTTCCAACAATTCTTTAATGGCTTTTGGGCTTGGCTTTAAATCGATATGCCAACCCAAAATCATTCTAGAGTAATGGTCTATAAGTAAGTGGATGTAATGTTTTACGCCATTGGCTGTTTTAAAAACTGTGATGTCAGCACACCAAGTTTGATTAGGTTTTATACTTTGTAATGGTGAATATTCAGGTTTGTTTTGCAAATGTCTGCCATTATTAATTCCAAGCAAATTGCTGTACTTATAAAATGTGGCTAAACAAAAATTGAAATCTTTGTTGCGTAATCCCATATAGTAGATAGAAGACTTTGACCAAAATTTATAATCAATGTTGTTAAAATATTCTTTTATCTTAAGAACTTCTTGATTTAATAGTTGTTGCGGGTAACGTTTTACACACCAAAAAATATACGAAGCCTCACATTTGTTTAATACTTGCGTTTTATAGTTTTGATAAGTCGCACGTGAAATCCTAAAAAGTTGAATAGCTTCTGGAACAGGAATCCAATTTTTGATACTCTCAATAGTATTTACAATTATATCTTTGTTTTTTTTGACGACTCTATTAAAATCTTTGATTTGGTCAAAAATGGTATAAGCTCCTTTGAGTAGTTGTATATAAGCTCTGGAAAGTTTTTTACTACTAGGAAACTCGTTTTGATTTTGAAACAACTCAATATCTTCATCAATTAAATCATTTAAAGTATAATCGATATATTTATTTTCAGGTTCCTTCAACCATCTCGATAAATTACTGGAAGGGATTAACTTTAACAGTTCTTTTGATAACAATCCTTTACGAGCAAAAATTTTGGTGTTGGTATGATAGGAGTTTCTATGTTTAATAATTTGCATTTTGAAAAAGGCGCGAATGTAAAAAAATATAATTATTTTCTTTATCCAAACTTTTCATTAGAGAAAAAAATTACATTATTTTTGAAACAATGAAGTGAAACAAGAGCTGTCATTGTTATTAGTGATAGCTTTTTAATCGTTCTTTAAAATTTTGTTTATTAGGTTTGGGATGGAAATAAGCCATTACACGAGTGGAAAACTTTTGAGGGTAAGGATGCGCTAACCAATGAGGCTATAACTTGGGTATTTAACGAGTATGATTTTTCGCCAATTGCGAAACTCAAAAACGATAAAAACTACACCATCTTATCCGACCACTTGGGAACTCCCAAAATAATGTACGACCAGCAAGGCGAGGAAGTTTGGAGCGGTGCTTTAGATATTTACGGACGTACCAAAAATGAAACGGGAACACAAGGCTTTTGTCCGTTCCGTTATCAAGGGCAGTGTTTTGATGAAGAAATAAATTTGTGTTACAACAGGTTTAGATACTTTGAGCCTGAGAGTGGGAATTTTATATCTCAAGACCCCATTGGACTACTTGGAAATAACCCAACGCTGTATGGGTATGTGAAGGATAGTAATAGCTATGTTGATATTTTTGGATTAATAGAAGTCTTTAGATTATTAAGACCTGACGAAGATCCTTCAAAAGGCTTAAGTGCCAAAAAACCTGGTAGAGGAATGACAACCCATGGTCATGTTTCTACTGGTTCTAGAAATAAAGGTTCTCAATTTATATCGACAAGTACAGATCCAGCAGCATTAGAAAAATGGAGAGAACCAGGTCAAAGAATGGTTTCTTTTGATACCGATGATGTAGTTCCTGATGTTAAAGGGAATAAAAACATAATTGATATATCAACAGTTGAAAAAGCAAAAGCTAATGGTGTAGGCTCCGTTTCTGCAAAAATGTCTGCATCATCTAAAGAAGTATTAGTTGAAGGACATGTTCCTGCAGATAAAATAAAATGTCATTAAAATTATGAATCAAGAAGAAGCTATAAAAAATGTATATAACGCTTTATTAAGTGAGACTTCTATCCCTGTATCTATTAGAAATATGGAAGGAGTTGATAAAGTTCAATATGAAGAATTAAAAAGAATATTATCTTTCTAATAGATTATTACAAAGATAGAGATAATGTACCTAAAAAATTGGCTTTGGCTTTTGTTGATATTAGCAATTACTTTTTTGTTCCTAATCTAAATTATTCTGAAGAAGATTCTGAACGGTTTGAAGATTATGGTATAGAATTATCTGAATTAGCCAATAAATTATTTGACGATGAATAATAAAATTATTGTTGAAAGTAAGAGAAAAAAAATAGAAACACTAATTACAAAATATCCAAACTTTGAAATTATTGATTTAACCTCAAAGAGTCAAAACCCTTGGGTAAAATTTAGTCCATTTTATCCATTAGGAAATATCCCTATTCCTTTTAGTGAAAATTTATTTTCAAAAAGTGTTGAGGGAATTTGGCAAGGTTTAAAAGTTTTTGAAAAATTTGATATTGATCCTACTAAATTTAACATAGAAAATATGAAAAATATTAAGCGAACTGTTAGAAAGTATGGAAAAATAAAGGGGCATAGGAAAGGAATCAATGCAAAAGATATTTTGAATTATTCAGATTCAAAAAAAATGATTTATCTACCTTCATATAAATGGGTATTAGATAATAAGTTAAGAAATGAGATTACAGAAATCAAAAAAATTTTAACAGATAAATCGATATTATTATTAGATTATGAAACAAGTGAAGATATTTTTTCTTCAAAACCAATTTCACATGCTTTTTTAGTTAAATTATATTTAGAAGATAAATATCCAGCTCCACCGCTCCCGCACGAATCCTTTCGTGTGGTTTAGAGTAAAAACAAAAAAGCTGTCATTTACGACAGCTTTTACACGTTCTTTTAAATACAATCTTAAATTTCCCTTTTAGACAACTCGGACAGTATGAGGATCTGGAATTAGAAGGGCTGTACTATAATAGGTTTAGGTATTATGATTGTAGTATAGGTAACTATATCAGTCAAGACCCCATTGGATTACACGGTAATAACCCGACATTGTATGGGTATGTAAAGGATTCAAATACTAAAGTCGATGTTTTGGGATTAACAGAAATGATAAACCCAAATTTATTGAATTTTTCACAAGGGTATGTTAATGGACAAACAGAAACATATGAAAAAGCTATGAAAGATGGTAGTTGGGATTGGCAGAAATACCCTGACACTCATCAAACTCCAAGTGCAATTAGAGTAGTTGAAGTAGATGGAGAACTCGTTTCTCTTGATAATAGGAGATTGTTGGCGGCACAAAATGCAGGACTGACAGAAGTGCCTATTATTAGAGTTAAACCCGAAGATCCTATGCCTAGCGGAGGAACATATGGCAAGAATTTAGCTAAAAAATTAAATTCTAGACCTAAGAACAGACCAGATTTACCTAAGATAGAATTACCTAAAACTGGATCTAAAACAAAACCTATTGTAATAGCTTGTGATTAAACTGTATAAATCAAATAAAACTAGATGAATGAACATTGGATGAATGAACAATTAATTGGTATTAATTGTCTTCAAAAGAACGATGGAACGATTATTATTTTTAATTGTTTTTCCTATTCAACTGAAAATAAAAAACAACATTTTTGTGTACCTGTATGTGATACAACTGTAGAGAGTATTGAAAAATACAACGATGACATTTGGACATATTTTGAAAAATTTTCTAACGAGATAATTATTGACAATAAATTCAAAATCTATGGCGGTGAAGGTTCAATGGGTAACGAAGGGTTTATAGCTTGTGTTGATTTATCCGATAATCTTCTATGGGCAATTTTTTTAACAGATTCCAATCCATTTTATAAAATTGAATTTGAAAATAATCAAATTTTAGCTTACTCTTCAAATAATTTACTGTACAAAATAAATTTTTCGCATCCCGAAAGAATAGATATTGAGTACAAAGAATGGAGTTAATTTTACCCCGCTCCCGCCCGAATCCTTTCATGTGGTTTAGAGTAAAAACAAAGAGGCTATCCAAAACTTTTTGGATAGCCTCTCTCTTTTTATTTATAATAGAGCGTATTAATCATTTAGTTTCAATACCGCCATAAATGCCTCTTGAGGAATTTCAACGTTACCTACTTGACGCATACGTTTTTTACCCGCCTTTTGTTTTTCAAGTAGTTTACGCTTTCTCGAAATATCACCACCATAACATTTTGCTGTAACGTCTTTTCTAAGTGCTTTAATCGTTTCTCTAGCAATAATCTTAGCACCAATAGAAGCTTGAATTGGAATTTCAAACTGCTGACGTGGGATTAATTCTCGTAATTTTTCACACATTTTTTTACCAATATTATAAGCGTTATCCGCATGTATCAAGGCAGAAAGTGCGTCTAATTGGTTTGCATTTAGTAAAATATCCATTTTTACTAACTTGGATTCTCTCATTCCAATTGGATGATAGTCAAACGAAGCATATCCTTTAGAAACCGTTTTTAATCTATCATAAAAGTCAAATACAATCTCAGCCAATGGCATATCAAAATTCAACTCCACACGTTCTGTAGTTAAATATGTTTGATTGGTGATTTGTCCTCTTTTTTCAATACACAAACTCATTACATTACCCACGAAATCCGCTTTGGTAATAATAGTTGCTTTGATATAAGGTTCTTCTACGCGGTCTAATTTAGTCGCATCAGGTAAATCACTTGGATTGTTTACAATAATAGGTGTTGTAGGCTCTTTTTTAGTATAAGCTAGATACGACACGTTGGGAACAGTAGTAATAACGGTCATGTTAAACTCACGCTCCAAACGCTCTTGAATAATTTCCATGTGTAACATTCCTAAGAAACCACAACGGAAACCAAATCCTAAAGCAGCCGAACTCTCAGGAGCGAAAACCAATGAAGCATCATTTAATTGCAATTTCTCCATAGAAGCACGTAACTCTTCATAATCCTCTGTATCTACAGGATAAATACCTGCGAATACCATTGGTTTTACATCTTCGAAACCTGTAATCATATTCGTAGTAGGCGTTTTAGCATCCGTAATGGTATCACCTACTTTAACTTCTTTAGCTTCTTTAATACCTGAAATTAGGTAGCCTACATCACCAGTAGAAACGGTTTGTTTAGGTACTTGATTTAATTTTAAAGTACCAATTTCATCAGCAAAATATTCCTTGCCCGTAGCCATGAATTTTACTTTCTGTCCTTTTTTAATTTCCCCGTTAACCACACGGAAAATTACTTCGATACCACGAAACGGATTGTAATGCGAATCGAAAATCAAAGCTTGTAAAGGTTCTTCAGGATTTCCTTCTGGTGCAGGAATACGCTCCACGATAGCTTCCAAAATTTTATCAACCCCAAAACCTGTTTTACCAGAAGCATGAATAATATCTTCTATATCACAACCTAATAAGTCTACGATATCATCACTCACCTCTTCAGGATTCGCACTTGGTAGGTCTACTTTATTTAAAACGGGAATAATTTCCAAGTTGTTTTCTAAAGCTAGGTATAAGTTAGAAATCGTTTGCGCTTGGATACTCTGCGCTGCATCTACAATCAACAACGCCCCTTCACAAGCAGCAATAGAACGCGAAACTTCGTAAGAGAAATCCACGTGTCCGGAGTATCAATTAAGTTTAAAATATATTGCTCTCCTTTGTAGGTATATTCCATCTGAATCGCGTGACTCTTAATGGTAATACCACGCTCGCGCTCCAAATCCATGTTATCCAACAACTGCGCTTGCGCTTCACGAGCCGTTACGGTTTGTGTCGCATCCAATAAACGGTCAGCCAAGGTACTCTTACCATGGTCGATATGTGCAATAATGCAAAAATTTCTAATTTTCTTCATCGTTCTAAATATCATTTTGTCACAACTGACGTATCAGTTTTTTGGGCGTTTCCTGTCGGCTTCGTGCCTCGCTACGACAGGTCAGGCTTTCCGCTTTATCTTCAAGAGGCATTTGGTTTCACCATGCTTCTTGAAGGATGCCGCTTCAATCCTTAACGCAACTAATATGCAAATATAGTTTAAAATCGTCATTTTCAAAGCACTGATAAGCCGAAACTAGGAATATGCTTTTGCTATTGCGTTAATTATCGTAATTTTGCGCCAAAATGTAGTCAGATGGTTAAGATAGGCAATATAGAATTACCCGATTTCCCTTTATTATTAGCTCCCATGGAAGATGTAAGCGATCCACCTTTTCGTCGTTTATGTAAAATGCACGGAGCCGATTTAATGTACTCCGAATTTATTTCGAGTGAAGGTTTGATTCGGGATGCCATCAAAAGCCGTCAGAAATTAGACATTTTTGATTACGAGCGCCCCGTAGGTATCCAAATTTTTGGTGGTGACGAGGAAGCTATGGCCCTGAGCGCTAAAATTGTTGAAACTGTACAACCTGATTTATTAGATATCAATTTTGGTTGCCCCGTAAAGAAAGTAGTTTGTAAGGGTGCGGGTGCAGGGGTTTTAAAAGACATCGATTTAATGGTACGTTTAACCAAAGCAGTTGTGAATAGCACCCATTTGCCTGTAACTGTAAAAACTCGTTTGGGTTGGGATGACGCTTCTATCAATATAGACGAAGTAGCCGAAAGATTGCAAGATGTAGGGATTAAAGCATTGACAATTCACGGGCGTACACGTGCGCAGATGTATAAAGGACATTCTGATTGGTCACATATAGCACGTGTTAAAAACAACCCAAGAATTCATATTCCTATTTTTGGAAATGGAGATATCGATTCTCCTGAAAAAGCATTGGAATATAAAAATACGTACGGATTAGATGGTATCATGATTGGTCGTGCTGCCATTGGTTATCCTTGGATTTTTAATGAAATTAAACACTATTTTGCCACGGGTGAATTATTAAACGCTCCAACTATTAGGGATCGAGTAGAAGCAGCTAAAAACCATTTAACTTGGTCGATAGACTGGAAAGGTGAACGTGTTGGAATTGTAGAAATGCGCCGTCATTATACCAATTATTTTAAAGGCATTCCTCATTTTAAAGAGTATCGTAACAAATTAGTTACATTTGATAATTTTCAAGATTTGTTGGTTGTTTTTGAGGATATTATTCAGGCGTATGCAAAGTGATAAAATAAAAATAGGCTCTTCAAACGAAGAGCCTATTTTATTATTATTTATAACTGAGGGCCTGCTTTTACTAAACCTTCTCCTTCTTCATTATCCGTGTATTGAATAAAGTTTTTAATGAATCTTCCTGCTAAATCTTCTGCTTTAGCTTGCCATTCTGAAGCATCAACATAAGTATTACGAGGATCTAAAATTTCAGAATTAACATCATGTAATGCGGTAGGAACTTCAAAATTAAATACTGGTACAACAGTTGTTTCAGCATTTTCAATAGAACCGTCTAAAATAGCATCAATGATAGCTCGTGTATCTTTAATAGAAATACGTTTTCCTGTTCCATTCCAACCTGTATTTACCATATAAGCTTTGGCATTATGTTCTTCCATTTTTTTACTAACTCCTCACCATACTTTGTAGGATGTAAAGATAAGAAAGCCTTGCCAAAACACGCTGAAAAAGTAGGTTCAGGTTGTGTTACGCCTCTTTCAGTACCGGCTAATTTAGCTGTAAATCCTGATAAGAAATAGTATTTTGTTTGTTCAGGAGTTAATTTAGAAACGGGAGGCATTACACCAAAAGCATCTGCTGTTAAGAAAATTACTTTAGTAGCATGTCCTGCTTTAGATACAGGTGTTACTATATTGTTAATGTGGTAAATAGGGTATGAAACACGTGTATTTTGTGTTACAGAACCATCTTTGAAATCAATTTTACCATCAACATCAACCGTTACATTTTCTAATAAGGCATCCCGTTTAATTGCTCCAAAAATATCGGGTTCATTTTCTTTGCTTAGATCAATTGTTTTTGCATAACAACCTCCTTCAAAGTTAAAAACGCCATCGTTGTCCCACCCGTGCTCATCGTCTCCAATTAATTCACGTTTAGGATCTGTAGATAAAGTTGTTTTTCCTGTTCCTGATAAACCAAAAAATACGGCTACATCACCATCTTTTCCTTTATTTGCAGAGCAGTGCATAGAGGCCATTCCTTGAAGAGGTAAATAATAGTTCATCATTGAAAATAAACCTTTTTTCATTTCTCCTCCATACCAAGTACCTCCAATTAATTGTACTTTTTCTGTTAAGTTAAAGGCAATATATACTTCAGAATTTAAACCATGTGCTTTATAATCTGCAAAACCGCGTTTTGAAGCGTTCATTACCACAAAATCAGGTTCCCCATAGTTTGCTAACTCTTCTTCGGTTGGACGAATAAACATATTTTTTACAAAGTGTGCCTGCCATGCTACTTCTACGATAAAGCGAACTTTTAATCGTGTATTTTCATTAGCGCCACAAAAAGTATCAACTACAAAAAGTCTCTTTCCTGATAATTGCTCAACTGTATTTTGTTTTAGAGCAGCCCAAGTATCAGTACTGATAGGTTTATTATCGTTTACAGCTTTTTCAGAAGTCCACCAAATCGTGTTTTCTGTTACGGCATCTTTAACAATATATTTATCTTTAGGAGAACGACCTGTAAACTCACCTGTCATTACATTAACTGCCCCCAATTCAGTTAACTGCCCTCTTTCGTAACCTTCTAATTCAGGGCTTAATTCTTCCTGATACAACAATTCGTATGTAGGATTATATACAATTTCTTTAACGCCACTAATTCCGTATTGATCTAACGAAATCGTTTTCGTAGGTGGTGTGTATGCTTCCATAAAATTTATGATGTGTGTGTTCAATTTTAACGACAAAAGTATAAATATTATTTAAATAGACTCATAGTTTACATTTTTTTTGTAAAAATGTAATAAAATGCGATAACCCAAGCAGATATTAACAATACTCCTCCTACAGGCGTTATAGGGCCTAAAAATTTGAAGTTTAAACCTGTAATAGATTGTGTCGAAAGCAAAAAAATAGATACGGAAAAAAATAGGACTCCTCCTACTACTAAATTAAAAATCACATTTTTTTGTTCAGGTAAGATTATGCTTGTGGTGCCTAAAAACAATAAAAAGAAGGCGTGATACATCATATAACGTACTCCAACCTCAAAAGAAACTAATTGATCTGAATTTAAAATTTTTTTAAGAGCATGTGCTCCAAAGGCTCCTAAAATAATTGAAACTGCTCCAAAAAGTAAAGCGGTTAATAGAATTTTTTTATCCATTTATGTGTATTTTTTTTCAAATTTAATGTAGTAATGGTAAAAAATCATATTATTTTATAAATTTCGCTTTTAAAAAAATATCATTTCATTAAATTTGTGTGATCTTTTATCAAACCCAAAATGAGAAATGTACTAATTATAGGAGCAGGTCGTTCTGCTTCCTCTTTAATAAAATATCTTTTAGAAAAATCTGAAAGCGAAGATTTACATCTTACCATTGGTGATTTATCATTGGAATTAGCACAACGTAAAACATTAGGCCATAAAAATGCCACTCCTATTGCCTTAGATATTCATAATACAAATCAGCGACAAACCGAAATTCAAAAAGCAGATATAGTAATTTCAATGCTTCCCGCTCACATGCACGCGGAAGTAGCGAAAGATTGTATCCTATACAAAAAACACATGGTTACAGCTTCATACATTAGTGATGCTATGCAAGCTTTAGATGAACAAGCAAAAGAAAATGGTTTAGTATTCATGAATGAAGTAGGGCTAGATCCCGGCATAGATCACATGAGTGCTATGAAAGTGTTAGATGAAATTCGTGATCAAGGAGGTAAAATAATTCTTTTTGAATCATTTTGTGGAGGTTTGGTAGCTCCCGAAAGTGATAATAACCTTTGGAACTACAAATTTACTTGGGCACCAAGAAATGTTGTATTAGCAGGTCAAGGTGGAGCAGCTAAATTTATACAAGAAGGAACTTATAAATATATACCGTATAATAAACTATTTCGTAGAACCGAGTTTTTAGAAATTGATGGATTTGGTCGTTTTGAAGGCTATGCGAATCGCGATTCATTAAAATATAGAAGTGTTTATAATTTAGATGATGCTTTAACTCTTTATAGAGGAACTATTCGCCGCGTAGGTTATTCTAAAGCTTGGGATATGTTTGTTCAATTAGGTATGACAGACGATACTTATATGATTGATGATTCTGAAAAAATGAGCTACCGTGAGTTTGTGAACTTATTTTTACCTTATCATTCAACTGATTCTGTTGAAATAAAATTACGCCATCAACTAAAAATAGATCAAGACGATGTTATGTGGGACAAATTAGTGGAGTTGGATTTATTCAGTAATCAAAAAATACTGGGTATTAAAAATGCTACACCAGCACAAGCATTAGAAAAAATTTTAACAGATTCTTGGACATTACAATCAAATGATAAGGATATGATTGTAATGTATCATAAATTTGGATATGAATTAAACGGAGAACGCAAACAAATAGATGCTACTATGGTTTGTTTGGGGGATGACCAAACCTATACTGCTATGGCTAAGACAGTAGGACTACCTGTAGCAATGGCAACGTTGCAAATTTTAAATGGTAATATTACAACACTAGGTGTACAATTACCTATTAAAAAAGAAGTTTATACACCTATATTAAAAGAATTAGAAGAATATGGTGTTGTTTTTATAGAAAAAGAGGTTCCATACAAAGGTTATAATTAATCTGCCTACCTACTTATTTGTAGAAGGTGTCCTAAAAAAATAAAGGCATGATCAACGAAGCGCTGATTCTTTATTTTTTGGACGCCTTCTTTTTATTTATTTTTTCGGATTTATTTACTAAAATAAAAGAAATTTCAAGTTAGATTATGCGATAGGCTTTCTAATGCTGAATTTGGGATTATGTGGCAAAAAAATAATACCATTTAAACTTTAACCCAGATTACGCATTAGACCCGAGCGTAGCGAATAGACGAAGTAAATCTATTGCACTTTATTTTTCTTCCAATTCAAGCAGGTACTCAAATTTTAATCATCAAAATAGTTCACTATTTCTTCTTCTAAAATTTTCCGTGAGCACTTGAATTTATTGAAAAATTTTGTTTCACAACGAAGTCTAATGCGTAATTCTATCTAACTTAATTTAAGGAATTGATAAAGAAGTAGTTTCGATTCCGTATTTTTTAATCATTTTTTTAATTTGTATCGTTTTTTTATTCTTCATTTCTTGAATATATTGGTCTGTATTTATTGGTATATAATGTTGTTTTTTGACTATCATATTCCAAATTATAACTGCTATTTTTCTTGCTGTTGCTGTAATTGCAGCACCTCTTCCTTTTTAAAAGAAATCCTTTTAAAGAACATAACGAGGTAACCTTCTTTTTTTCTTTCAATTGTATTTGCCGCATTTCTTAATGTCAATGCAAATTTATTTTTCCCTTTTGGAGTTCTGCTACTCAAAACCTTACCTCCACTAATTTTATTATTTGGAGCTAACCTGAGCCAATTCACAAATTGCTTGGAGGTCTTGAATTTATATATATCGGTGCCTATTTCGGCTAAAAAACTAGTAACGGTTCCTGAGCAAACTGATTCTATAGCAAAGAGATCTACTCCAAAAAGTTTTAAACTATATTTCTGTACATCAAATTTGGGTTGGTTTTTCCCTTTATTCTGTTTCTTTACCAATTCGATATCTTCTGATAAAACAATTTCTCTGGTTTGATTTTTCAGCACTTCATCAATACGAGTATCGGTGTTTTTTATTTTATCTTGAATAAGTCTGTAAATATCATAACAATCGGAAAGCTCATGTAGGTATTCATTGTTTATTTTACCTTGTAAAGCGTCGGCTATTTCTTCTTTGCTTTTTTTAACTCGTTTGTCGCAATATTCAGCTAATTTTTCACCTGAAGTTTCACCTGATAGTATCATCTCAATTACTCTTATTCCAGAAACTCCTGTGATGTCACTTATCACAACGTCGAGTCTGAAGTTCATTAAACGTAATGCTTTTTGCATTTTGTTTACAAAGCCTGAACTTTGTTCAATCAAACTAGAACGATGTCTATGAAGTGTTCTTATCTGCAAAGTGGTTTCAGAGGGCAAAAAGAACCTCGTAATAGCCCTAAAGAATGAAGTTTCTGTATCCATTGTGCATCTTTCACATCTGTCTTTGCTTTGAGGTTTTTTGTTTGAGTCCCTTGAACCAAAAGAACTTCAAAACCATTTCCCTGCAAGATCATAAACAAAGATTGCCAATAACTCCCTGTGGACTCCAAAGCAACACTACGAATCTTGTTCTCTTGAAGATAAGCTACCAAAGCGCATAATCCTGATTGATAAACATTAAATTCTCTAATTTGATTTTCATCCTGTCCTATGGCTACAAAATGAGAACGTGACCCAACATCAATTCCTGCAGCATTGGGATTTACAATTTGCATTTTTTCGAAACTTTTCATAAAATATTTTTTTATTAAAATGCGAGGAAATGTAATATCTTTGCTTAAATTATTCTATACGAGATAACATGGTGTTTCATCATTGATTGTCTCAAAGGGCTTCCAAATGGAAGCCTTTTTACATTTCAGCCAAAATCTGGGAGGGGATAAATTCACCATTTTATACATAGGCTTCGCTCGCAAGTGCAAGTTAGCTCTCATTTGTCAAAGAACAATACTTTCTTGAAATCTGGGTTTAAAAATACTGTAAAAAAGTATTTGAGTAAAACGGATAACCCGTTATAGACTTAATTGTTTTATTATCCGATATTTTTGATTAATTCTTCCATTTTTGGTTTAAGTCGGCTAGAGTATCATCAATTTTCATTGCAATTTTATCTTTCATCCATTGCCAGACTTTCTCGTAAGGATTAAGTTATGGGCAATAAGGAGGGATTGGCAAGAGAAAAATAGTATCCCATTTTTGTTTTGAAATTATCTAAACCCAAACTCACTACAGAATACACGAATCAAGAGGTATTACACGTTGTTATTATAGTAAATTTGCACCTTAGATGGTATGATTATTTTTTTAGATGATACTTCTCTATAAAATAAAGCCTTCTAGTTAAAGTTTGCTCTTTAAATAGAAGGCTTTTATTTAAAATAAATAGTTGTTATTCTTTATTGTTGAGTTTGCTATTTTTTTTGCCGTATATAAAATATATAATAATACCTAGTGCCATCCAAATAATTAAACGCATCCAGCTTTCAAGTGGTAGTGAATACATTAAGTAAAGACAAACTAGGATGCCTGCTATTGGAACAAAAGGGACTAATGGTGTTTTAAAGGCTCTCGGGATTTCAGGCATTTTTTGACGCATTACTAAGACTCCTATACAAACTAATACGAATGCTAATAAGGTGCCAATACTTACCATGTGACCTAAATCAGATACAGGAACAAAACCTGCAAAAATGCTAACAAATACTAGGAAAAAAATGTTTGTTTTCCAAGGTGTTCTGTATTTAGGGTGGATAGTGCCAAAAAATTTAGGTAATAAACCATCATTACTCATGGTGTAAAATACACGACTTTGCCCCATTAGCATAACGAGCATAACAGAAGTATAACCTGCTAGTACCGCAACTATTAAGCCAGTTTGTAAGAAAGTGTAAGGTGTTTTTGCAAATGCAGTTGCAGCAGGTTTTGCATCTCCAGCAAATTCATAATAAGGAACTAAACCTGTCATAACATGAGCAAAAAGGACATATAATATTGTGCATACAATTAATGAACCTAATATGCCTATTGGCATACCTTTTTGAGGGTTTTTTGCTTCCTGTGCTGCTGTAGATACAGCGTCAAAACCTATAAAAGCAAAAAAGACAGTTGCAGCACCTGCGGCTATACCTGACCATCCAAAATGACCTTTAACTCCAGTGTTTTCTGGAATGTATGGGCTATAATTAGAAGGATTAATATAATTCCAACCCAATATAATAAAAAGTATAACAACAGTAACTTTTAGGATTACTAAAAAATTATTTAGATTGGCAGATTCTTTGGTGCCTCTAATTAACAATAGGGAAAGTAATGAAACGATAAGAACAGCGGGTAGATTAATAATTCCTCCTTCTATTGTTGTACCATCGCTTAGTTTTAGTGTTTCCCAAGGTGAACATATCAAACTATGGGGTAGGTGAATACCAAATTTATTTAATAATTCTAAAAAATATCGCGACCAGCTTACTCCTACTGTAGCGGCACCCAATGCGTATTCTAAAACCAAATCCCATCCAATGATCCAAGCCATAAATTCGCCCATAGTAGCATAAGAATAAGTATATGCACTTCCTGCAACAGGAATCATTGAAGCAAATTCTGCATAACATAGTCCAGCAAAAGCACAACCAATTGCAGCTAAAACAAAGGATAGAGTTACTGCAGGACCTGCATTTTCAGCAGCAGCAATACCTGTTAATGAAAATAGGCCTGCTCCTATAATGGCTCCAATTCCTAAGGCAACTAATGCACCCGAAGACAACGTTCTTTTTAGACCTTTTTCTGAATCAGAAGCTTCAGCTAATAAAAGATCAATAGATTTTCTTTTCCAAATAGACATAAAATTTAAAAGTTTGGTTTATATCGTTCCAAAAATAGCTTTTTTAAGAATAATAAACCAATAAAAATAAATTTTATAGAAATCTTTAACATAAAAATTAAAAATAAAATCCTACGCTAAAAAAAGTATAATGTTTAGTGGTTTCAGGAGACCAAGAATGTTTAATTTCAATTGGGCCAATAAGCGTTTCTAATCCGTATCCTATACCATATCCAGTATAGTCGGGCTTTGTAATCCATTCGCCATCATTAAATATCTTTTTTCCTATATTTGAAAAATTAGCGGTAAAATTAAGATGGTGCTTTTTGTAAAATATATAATCGCAACTTAAACTTCCTTTTACATAACTGTCTCCGCTTTTTGATGAAAAATCATATCCTAAAAAAGGTCTGAAATTTCCAAAATGATGAAATCCATAACCACCTAATATAAATTCATTAATATTATTAAGTTTTTTGCCAATGGTAAAACCTCCTTCGGATTGTATTTTTATTGAAAAGTGATTCCAAAAAGTTTTTACGTATGCCATATCTGCCATAAATAATGAAGCCTTTTCAAAATCACCAGAGTAATTTGACGAATGAAAAATACTGTTAATATCACCAAAAAAATACCAACCTGATTTAGGGAAATATTTGTTATCAAATGAGTCAAATCTCATAAATCCTATGGCACTTAAATAGTGGCTTTTATCTAATTGAGAAGGAAGATTACCTGTTGAGTTAGAAGTTATATTTATGTATTTATGTTCTATTCCTGCTCCGATTAAAAATTTTTGTGCGAAAATTGTTTGTAGGTACGTTTTGTTAGATAGTGATTTATAACTAATTTCGACTGAATTTTTTTGAATATGATTTATTAATTTATTTCCCTTAAAATCTACTTCGCTATTTCTATTAAACTGGTCGTAGTTACTTTTAAATCCAAAACTCCAACGATACCCATTGTCAATATAATAATCTAAATTAAATCGTGTATTATCTCCTAGTATTAGATCTAAGGAGCCCACATCATTTTTGAAAATTAAATTTTTATGGGTTATATTAAATAGGACTCCGGATTTAAAAACATCATCATAATGTAATCCTAATTTGAGATATGTTTTAATAGGGTTATCAACCACATTAATAATTAAATCGTCTTTATTGTTGTTACGTATAAATTCATACGTAATAGATGTGAAATTTTGTGTGGCATTTAGATTGTTTAGTCCTGAATGCAATTGATTGTATGTAATTTTGTTTTCAGGAAGAAAGCGTAATTTTCCCAAAAAGTAACTTCTTGTATAGTTTTTAGAACCTTCAATGCCTATACCATTTATATTTAGTATACTTTCTTTTTCTTTTTTAAAATAGATGGGATATGAATTATACCTAGTGATTTTAATTTTTCCCAATGTGGTTGACAGGCATCTACGCCTGTTTGTATGATGTCTTTACCTTCTTCGAATGAAATAACGGAGTAGGGATTAATATTTGGTTTGATGTAAATATCAATTAATTGTTTTTTCTTTTCAATATTTTGTAATGTGCTAAAGTTTGATATTTGAGATAATATACCCGTAGCCCCACTAATATTATCAATGTCTTTTAGGTTATCCTGTACATCTATAGCTATGATTATATCAGCTCCCATTTTTTTGACTTCTTCAACAGGAAAGTTGTTTGTTACTCCGCCATCTATATAGAAACGATTTTCTATTTGTACAGGAGAATATAATGAAGGAAAAGCACCACTTGCAGATAAACTTAATGGTAGGTTTCCTTTTTTTAGAACTATTTCTTGACCTGTTTCTAGATCTGTAGTAATACATAAGAAGGGGATCTTTAATAAGCTAAAATCTGTAATATGGCGATAAGGATGGGTTAATTTGCTGATTAAGTTAAAATTATAAAGACCTTTTGAGATTCCTTTAGGAACTGATATTTTAAATTTCTGGAAAGGAAGTGTTACGGCATATACTTCATTGTTGTATTTTTCGTAAAAAGTTTGATTGTCTCTAGGTATTCTGTCGCGTAAGATAGAATCAGGATCTGTTTCGCTAAAAATAGAATCAAGTTCATGTGCTGTATATCCACAAGCATATAATCCACCTATAATAGCTCCCATGCTGGTACCGCCTATATAATCTATTTTAATTCCTGCTCTTTCTATTTCTTTTAATGCGCCAATATGAGCCAAGCCTTTAGCGCCACCTCCACTTAAAACAAGACCAATTTTTGGTTTTTTACTAAGGTCTTGTGCGAAAATGGGGACGTTAAAGATAATAGTGCATATAAGGAACCATAAAAAGCTACTCGAAAGTAGAATTACTAAGTAATTAGTAGATTTTTTATTAAGCATATAGCTATTTTTTAGTATAAAATTCGTGAATTTTTTTGGCTTTTGAAAGTCCTATAATATCAGAGATTTCTTTTTCTGTAGCTTCCTTAATTCTTTTTACGCTTTTGAAATGTTTTAGTAAAATTTCCCTTGTTTTTTCACCAATTCCGGGAATCGTTTCTAATTCTGATTGTATAGCATTTTTACTTCGTTTATCTCGGTGAAAAGTAATACCAAATCGGTGGGCTTCATTCCGTAAATATTGTATCGTTTTAAGTGTTTCTGATCTTTTGTCAAGGTACAAAGGAATAGAATCGCCCTGGATAAAAAATTTCTTCTAATTTTTTAGCAATACCTATTATGGCAATTTTGCCTCTTAAACCTAAATCATCTAAGCTTTTTAAAGCAGAAGAGAGTTGGCCTTTTCCTCCATCAATTATGATGAGTTGTGGTAAGGGCTCTTCTTCTTCTAATAAACGTTTATATCTTCTGTATACCACTTCCTCCATAGAAGCAAAATCATTAGGTCCTTCTACTGTTTTAATGTTAAAATGGCGATAATCCTTTTTGCTAGGTTTTCCATTCTTAAATACAACGCAAGCAGAAACAGGATTAGTACCTTGTATGTTAGAATTATCAAAACATTCTATATGACGAGGTTCTACGGCTAAACGTAAATCTTTTTGCATTTGAGCCATTAGTCTATTTGTGTGTCTTTCAGGATCTACTATTTTAATTTGTTTTAATTGATCTAAACGATAATATTTTGCATTGCGTTCGGAAAGATCTAAAATTTGTTTTTTATCACCTAATTTAGGAATTGTAATGGTTATTTTATCACCTAAATTTACTTCAAAAGGAACGATAATTTCTTTAGCGTTTAAATGAAAACGTTCGCGTAATTCAATAATGCCTAGCTCTAAAAGTTCCAAATCCGTTTCTTCCAATTTCTTTTTAATGTCCATTGTGTGAGATCGAATAATGGCACCATGTGATATTTGTAAAAAATTGATGTAAGCCATTGTTTCATCGGAAATAATCGAAAAAACATCAAGATTAGTTATTTTAGGATTTAAAATAGTAGATTTCGCTTGGTAATTTTCTAAAACTTCTATCTTTTCTTTTATTTTTTGAGCTTCTTCAAATCGCAAGTCCATCGCTAATTCCTGCATCATTTTCTTAAAGTCCCGTAATGAATCTTTAAAATTACCTTTTAAAATTTCTCTGATAGCATTTACTTGCTGATGATAATGAGCCTGTGTTTCGTAACCTTCACAAGGGCCTTTGCAATTACCTATATGATATTCAAGGCAAACTTTAAATTTTTCAGATCGAATATTAGACTGACTTAAGTCATAACTGCAAGTACGCAAAGGATAAAGTTCTTTGATGAGTTCTAAAATAGTATTTACCGTTTTAAAACTAGTGTAAGGGCCAAAATATTCTGATCCGTCTTTAATCATTCTTCTAGTAGGAAATATTCTAGGAAAAGCTTCGTTTTTAATACAGATCCAAGGATATGTTTTGTCATCCTTTAAATTAATATTATAACGAGGTTGTAGTTTTTTAATTAGATTATTCTCTAATAGTAAAGCGTCTGTTTCAGTTGGAACCACTATATGTTTAATTTCTACTATTTTTTTTACCAAAACATTAATTCGGGCTGTATCATGTGTTTTGGTAAAATAGGAAGAAACTCGCTTTTTTAGGTTTTTTGCTTTTCCAACATATAAAATCTTTCCTTCTTTGTCAAAATATTGATAGACACCGTTGATCGGGTAATGTTTGAATTTGAAGTTCAAGTGAAGAGCTCATGTAAGATAATATAGGTCTGGTTTAGTACGTGAAAAACAAACAAATTTAATTTATTTTCTTTTACATTTGTCTTATGAATAAAAAAGACCTTAGAGAAAAATATAAAACATTGCGTAAAGCACTTACTTTTGATGAAATTATGAATGATAGCTTGAATATAGCGAATCATTGTTTGGATTTGCCTATTTGGGACAAGACGTATTTTCATCTTTTTTTGCCTATAGAAAAACAAAAAGAAATTAATACTGAATTTATTCTTCAAATTTTATCCGGTAGAGATAAAGAAGTAATCGTTTCTAAATCTAATTTTAACACGAGAGAAATGATACATTATCTCTTAACCGATAATACACACTTTCAAATTAATAGTTATGGTATTCCAGAACCAATAGAGGGTATAGAGGTTCCTGTTTCTAAAATAAATGTAGTTTTTGTCCCTTTATTAGCGTATGATAAAAAAGGCAACCGTGTAGGTTATGGGAAAGGATTTTATGATCAATTTTTATCAGGTTGTAAGCCTGACACGATAAAAATAGGACTTTCTTATTTTGATCCTGAAGAGGAGTTGGTATCGGATATTAGTGCTTCTGATATTGTTTTAGATTATTGCATAACTCCTTTTGGTATTATACAATTCAAATAGTACTATTTAAATTGTAATACATACGTTAGTGATTATTTTGTTAATTCGACCAAGAGGAAATACTTATTATCAGAATAATTTTTCCCTTTGGTCGAAAATGATAGGATTAGCGTCTTTCTAGACAGCCTCTTTTATTTTGCTTCGTTATAACGTCTAGTTACTTCTTCCCAATTAATAACATTAAAGAAAGCCTCCATATAATCTGGACGACGGTTTTGGTAGTTTAGGTAATAAGCATGTTCCCAAACATCCATTCCTAAAATAGGTGTGCCACCACAACCTATACCGGGGCATTAGCGTGTTATCTTGATTAGCTGTTGCGCAAACCTCTAATTGTCCCTCTTTTACACACAACCAAGCCCATCCAGAACCAAACTGTGTAGCACCTGCTTTTGTAAAAGCTTCTTTAAAAGCGGCAAAATTTCCAAAAGCTGAATTAATGGCCTCAGCCAATTCACCTGTAGGCTCTCCACCACCATTTGGAGACATCACAGTCCAGAATAAGTTGTGATTATAAAAACCACCTCCATTATTACGGATAGCAGCTTTTGTCATATCTAAATTTTCTAGTATTTCTTCTATTGGCTTACCTTCTAATTCAGTACCTGCAACAGCGGCATTTAAATTAGTTGTGTAAGCATTATGGTGTTTTGTATGGTGGATTTCCATAGTTCTCGCATCAATATGAGGTTCTAACGCATCATACGCGTAAGGTAATTGCGGTAATTCAAATGCCATAATATTATTGTTTTAGTAATTAATAAATTTGATTTCAAAATTAATCAATTAACTTTGGATAAAGAAATAGTTATAATTTATTTCTCTATAAAGATTAATGAACCCCTTGTTTTTTATTACTTTATATACTTGTAAAATTTTAAAATAGATAAAATATTCTTCTAATTTTTTTTTTAATGACTAAACAAAATTCCGCTTTCACCATTTATAACGCATCAGCAGGAGCAGGTAAAACGTATACTCTAGTTAAAGAATATTTGAAAATTATTTTATTATCCTCAAAAGAGGATGCGTATCGAAATATTCTAGCTATAACATTTACCAATAAAGCGGTTCATGAAATGAAAAGCAGAATTGTAAGCAGTCTTTTTGACTTTACAAGTGATAATCCAGCAGCTAAGACACTTGATTTAATGCAAGACATAGCGGTTGACACAGGATTAAGTCTGAACCAAATTACAACAAAAGCGCAGTCAATTATTAAAAATCTAATTCATAACTATGCTGCTTTTGATATTTCAACTATTGATAAATTTACCCATAAAGTTATTCGCTCCTTTGCAATTGATTTGAACTTGCCTATAACTTTTGAGGTGTCTCTAGATACGGATAATTTACTTCAAGAGGCAGTAGATGCTATTGTAGCACAAGCAGGTAATGATCCTGAGTTAACCAAGCTATTGGTTGATTTTACAATGGAAAAGACAGATGATGATAAATCTTGGGACGTATCCAATGAAATTTTTAATACAGGAAAATTAATTACGAATGAAAATAATCGTGAAGAAATAGCATTACTAAAAGATAAATCTATTCAAGATTTTGTGTTATTACGAAACCGTTTGTTAGAGCAATGTGAATTAATACTTCAAGAAACAAAGAATGAAGCGGTTTTATTGTTAGAGTGGATGGAAAGTAAAGGAATTGATTTGAAATCATTTTCAGCAGGACATTTTCCAAAACATATACAAGGCATTGCAGAAGGCAATTTTAATCCAAATAATAAAACATATCATGAATTGGATGATGTAAGAATTAATAAATCAGCCAAAGATAAAACACTTATAGAATCTTGTGTTCCAGAACTATTGAGTGTTTTAGAAGGGATTTATAATCAACTTCAAAAAAAAGATTTGTATGATGCTTTTCTGAAAAATATTACACCTTTATCATTGCTAAATACGGTTAGTAATCAATTAAAAAATATACAAGAAGATCAACAAATTTTATCTATTGCAGAGTTTAATAAATTAATTAACGAACAAATTCAAAATCAACCAGCACCCTTTATATACGAACGTTTAGGCGAAAAATACAAGCATTTTTTTATAGATGAATTTCAAGATACATCAGAAATGCAGTGGCAAAATTTAATTCCCTTAATAGATAATGCACTTTCAAGCGAAGATTTGCAAGGAGTACGAGGATCATTGCTCTTAGTGGGCGATCCTAAACAGTCTATTTATCGTTGGAGAGGTGGAAAAGCAGAGCAATTTATTCGCTTAGCTAATCAAGCCAATCCTTTTAGTAATAAAGATAAAAAAGTAATAGACCTAGATACTAATTATAGAAGTTGCGAAAACATCATTCATTTTAATAATGCCTTTTTTAAACAGCTGTCATCTAAGTTTGAAGAAGCATCTTATAAAGATTTGTATGAAAATAAAAGTTTTCAGAAAGTAAAGAATAAAAAAGGAGGTTTTGTTAATATTCATTTTTTGCCAAAAGGAAGCAATGTAAACTTAGATAATGATGAAGATGAAATCTCACAGGATGATTTATATCTAAAAAAAACAAGGCAGAGTATTTTAGAAATTCAACAAAAAGGATATTCATACAATGAAATGGTTATTTTAGTTAGAAGTAATAGTAAAGGAGTCTTATTAGCTAACTATTTAACGCAGCAAGATATACCTGTTATATCTTCCGAAAGTTTGTTGTTAGAAACCGCCTCTGAAGTCCAGTTTTTGCTAAATATGATGCGTTATCTGACTAATACAAAAGATCGAGAAGCATTAGCATCCGCATTGTACTATTTAGCAATAGAATTTAATACCGTACTGCCCATTCATGATTTTATAGCAGAAGGGATAAACAAGTTAAATGAAGAAACATTACAAAAATGGTTAATGGATTTTCAAATAACAATTGATTTTCAAAATATACGTCGTAAATCATTATACGAACTTGTAGAACATTTGATTTTAAATGGTATTCCTGTGGAAAAAAATAATGCCTATGTGCAATATTTTTTAGATGTTATATTAGAAAAAGATGTAAAAAATCAATTTTCAATACCTGATTTTCTTGATTATTGGGAAAAGAATGGTCATAAATTAAGTGTACCTACGTCAGAAGGAGCTAATGCAATTCGTATTATGACGATACATAAATCAAAAGGTCTCGAATTTCCTGTTGTCATTTTTCCTTTTGCAGATGAAAACTATAGTAGGAACAAACGCGAAAAAATGTGGTTAGATGCACCCGAAGAAACAAAAGAAATTGAGAAATTTCTAATAGATAAATCTAGTAAAGTCACAAACTATGGTTCGGAAGCTTCTGAGGTGTATCAAGAAAAAATGCAAGAAGATTTGTTAGATAATATCAACGTTCTTTATGTTGCTTTAACTAGACCAGAAGAACAATTATATATTATCTCTTCGTGGAAAGAACGGAACAAACAAGGCCATTTACCCAATACTTTAGCTTCTTTTTTTATTGAATATGTAGAGAATCAGAAAGAATTCAATGTAGAAGAGAAGACATACTATTTTGGTAATTCAGAAAGAATATCCATTCCACACATTATAACAAATCCAGTAGAAGTCATCCCTCCTGTAACCACTACAATTGCTACAGAAGCCATTAAGATTGCACAGCGAGAAGCCATGATGTGGGGAAGTAAACAATTAGAGGCTATTGAATTTGGTAATACGCTACATGAAATATTATCCTATATAAAAACAAAAAATGATATAGAACTAGCCCTAATTAAAGCAATTGAAAATGGCTTGATTGTTAAATCACAAGAAAATGAAATAAAAATAACACTAACAGAAATAATAGAACATCCTGATTTATCTGATTTTTTTGCTGAAAATGGTGTAGTGTATAATGAAAAAGTAATCCTGAAAAAAGGCGAGTCCAATCATGTGCCAGATAGAATAGTTATAAAAGATAATAAGGCTTTTTTATTGGATTACAAAACAGGAACACCACAACCAAAATATATACAACAACTCCTAGACTATGAAAAAGCTTTAATCGAAATGGGGTATCAAATTGAAAAAAAAGCATTGGTTTATGTTGGTGAAAAGGTGGAAGTGGTAAATTTGTAAACCAAAAATAAAAGAAATTTTTTTGTAATACTAACAGATTACAATATTGTATTTAAAACTTTGAATTTAAAAAATATGTACGGAAAGATTAAAGATTTTTTAAAAGAAGAATTAGCAACCATCGAAGCTAATGGATTGTATAAAAAAGAAAGAATTATTACTTCGCCACAAGGAGCCGAAATAAAGGTTAACGGTAAAACAGTGCTTAACTTTTGTGCTAATAATTATTTAGGGTTATCATCACATCCTGAAGTTGTACAAGCCGCGAAAGACGCATTAGACACACATGGTTTTGGTATGTCGTCTGTTCGTTTTATTTGCGGAACACAAGATATACACAAAGATTTAGAAGCTGCTATTGCTAAATTTTATGGAACAGAAGATACTATTTTATATGCAGCTGCTTTTGATGCAAATGGAGGTGTTTTTGAACCACTATTAGGTGAACAAGATTGTATTATATCAGATAGTTTAAATCACGCTTCTATTATTGATGGAGTGCGTTTGTGTAAAGCGGCCCGTTATCGTTATGAAAATAACAATATGATAGAGCTAGAAGAACAATTAAAAAAAGCCAGCCAAGCAGGACATAGATTTAAGCTAATTGTAACAGATGGTGTTTTCTCTATGGATGGGCTAGTAGCACCTTTAGATAAAATTTGTGATTTAGCAGAACAATATGACGCAATGGTTATGGTAGATGAATGCCATGCTGCAGGTTTTATAGGACAAACAGGTAAAGGTACTTTAGAAGCTAAAGGTGTAATGGGAAGAGTAGATATTATTACAGGTACTTTAGGAAAAGCTTTAGGAGGTGCTATGGGAGGTTATACAACTGCTAAAAAGAAATTATAGAGATTTTACGTCAACGTTCAAGACCTTATTTATTTTCAAATTCATTATCTCCAGCAATTGTAGGAGCCTCTTTAAAAGTTTTTCAATTATTAGAGAAAGATACTTCTTTGCGTGATCAATTAGAATGGAATACGCATTATTTTAAAGAAGGAATGAAAAAAGCAGGTTTTGATATTATAGATGGAGATTCAGCAATAGTACCCGTTATGTTATACGATGCTAAGTTGTCACAAACGATGGCAGATAAATTGTTAGAAGAAGGTATTTATGTAATAGGTTTCTTTTATCCAGTAGTACCAAAAGACAAGGCGCGTATCCGAGTACAGTTATCAGCAGGACATACTAAAGAACACTTAGATATGGCCATAAATGCTTTTGTTAAAGTAGGTAAAGAATTGAAAATAATACTGTAGAAAAATTACTAAAGAATGCAATTTTTTTAAAATAGATTTTGTAATTAAGTACCTATCTATTACATTTGCTGACAATAACGTATTGTAATCAAATAAAAATTTAGTATGAAACATGTTAACAAACTTTTTGTTTCTATGATGATGATTGCTGGTCTAGGTGCTAACGCACAGAGCAGTGATAATCCATGGGCAATATCATTCGGTGTGAATTCTGTAGACACTAGAACGAGTGCTGGACCAGAGGGAGCTTTTGATTCTAAGGAAGGATTCTTAGATAAATTTGCTGGTTTTAGACATTTTGACAGAGACCAAAATATTATTCCATCTGTTTCTTATTTATCTGTTACTAGAAACGTAGGAGGAAACTGGTCATTTGGAGTAATCGGATCTGTTAACAAAATCACAAAATATGACTATGTTGATAGAAACCAATCTATACAAATTGCGAATCCAGATGTAATGTACTATGGAGTTGATGGTAAAATTGGTTATAGCTTTAAAAACCTAATCGGAGTAAAATGGTTTGATCCATCTTTACACTTAGGTGGTGGATACACTTTCTTCGGAAAATCATCTGGAGGAAATGCAAATGCTGGAGCAGGATTAACTTTTTGGTTAACAGAACAAGTAGGTCTTTCTTTCAGTACTACATACAAAAAATCTTTTGCTGATAGAGTTAATGTTCCTTCAGTATTCCAAAATATGGCAGGTTTAACTTTCCAATTCGGAGGTAAAGATACAGATAATGACGGTATCTATGATAAATACGATGCTTGTCCAGATGTAGCTGGTTTAAAAGAATTTAACGGTTGTCCTGATACAGATAAAGACGGTATCCAAGATAAAGAAGATGCTTGTCCAGATGTAGCTGGTTTAAAAGAATTAAATGGTTGTCCAGATGCTGATGGAGATGGTATTGCTGATAAAGATGATGCTTGTCCAGAGGTAAAAGGTTTAGCTAGCTTACAAGGTTGTCCAGATGCTGATGGAGACGGTGTAGCGGATAACAAAGATAAATGTCCTAACCAAGCAGGTCCTAGAGATAATGCAGGTTGTCCTTGGCCAGATACAGATGGTGACTCCGTTTTAGATAAAGACGATAAATGTCCATCAGTTAAAGGTACTGTAGCTAATAATGGTTGTCCAGAAGTAAGCGAAGAAGTAGTTAAAAAATTAAATGACTACGCTAAAACAATCTTATTTGATACAGGTAAAGCAAGTTTCCAACAACAAACATACCCAGTTTTAGAAGCTATGTCAGCTATCTTAAACGAGTACCCAAGTTCTAAATTCTCTATCGAAGGTCATACAGATAACGTAGGTAAAAAAGATAAAAACTTACAATTATCTAAAGAAAGAGCTGCAGCTGTTAAATCTTTCTTAGAGTCTAAAGGTATTGCTGCTGATCGTTTAACTTCAGAAGGTTATGGTGATACTAAACCAGTAGCTCCTAACACTACTAAAGCTAATAAAGCTTTAAACAGAAGAGTTGAAGTGAAATTAGTAAAATAATTTCTTTATAATATTATTTAAAAACGCCTCAATTTTCGAGGCGTTTTTTTATTTTTAACCCATGATTACTTTTCTTGATAAGCTGACTCTTTTTCTTTTTAATACACATTCAAGCGATTTAGAAAATATTGTAATAGTTTTACCCAATAAAAGAGCAAGCGTTTTTTTATTAGATAAAATAAAGCAACATTTTTCCCAATATGCTTTTGTACCCATCATTATAAGTATTGAAGAATTTGTACAAGATTTAGCTGGTATTCGTCCTTTAGATAATATTGAACTTCTATTTGCCTTTTATGATACCTATCTCGAAATAACTTCAATAGACGAACGACAAGATTTTGAACAATTTTCTAATTGGGCTAAAATTCTTCTGCAAGATTTTAATGAGATTGATCGCTATTTGATCAAACCTCATTACGTCTTTTCTTATCTAAAAGAAATAGAAGTACTCAAACGTTGGAATTTAGAACCTCATCAAAAAACAGAATTAATACATAAGCAAATTTTGTTCTGGGAAAAAGTACCCCATTATTATGAAATGTATTATGAATCACTCCTCTCAAAAGGAGTTGGATATCAAGGACTCATTTACAAAGAAGCAGTTCAAAATCTAGAATTTTTTGCACAGCAACTAAAAGCAAAAAAATCATTTTTGCAGGTTTTAATGCGCTCAATCAAGCAGAAGAAAAAATAATTCAACATTTAGTTGCCATTGATAAAGCAGAAATCCTTTGGGATATAGACCGAGTTTTCTTAAACGATCCACAGCATGATGCAGGTCTCTTTATTCGTAGATTTAAAAATCAATGGGGACATTATAAAAGCAATCCTTTAGATTGGATAGTAGATGAATTTTCTCAGAAAAAAAAGATAGAAATCATCGGTTCTTCAAAATCAATCGGGCAATCTAAAATTGTATCTAATATAATTCAAAATATACTAAATGAAGATCCTAATTCACTTAACAAAGTAGCCTTAGTTCTAGGAGATGAAAATTTATTAATTCCCACCTTGCATTCATTGCCAGAAGGTGTTTCAAGTTTAAATATCACAATGGGATATTCCGCTCGTAATAATCCCATACAAATTTTATTAAACAAACTTTTTAGAATGCATACAAATGCCATTCAAAGAAATCCTAATAGTTATGTGTTTTATTATAAAGATATATTAGATGTTTTATCCAACCCCATTATTGAGAGCTTTGTAAAAGCAAAAGATTTAATTCAAATTATAAAAAGAATAATCTTACCTTTATTACGCAGGAACGTTTGCTCGTACTTCATACTAATCCGTCCGATTTATTTAATTTATTGTTTGAAAGATGGGACGAAAAAGCATTGGTTATTGCGCAACGATTAGGAGGTATATTATTACACATAAAACAATGTCTTTCTGATAATACAGCAGAAGATAAAATAACCAAAACATTTTTATATGCTATCTATAAAGTAATTAATAAACTAATTTCCTATTGTGAAAAAAATGATTTTGTACAGTCACCAGCGGCATTATACTCCATTTATAAACAAATAATTGATTTAGCAGAAGTTTCTTTTGAAGGCGAACCTTTGTCAGGTTTACAAATAATGGGAGTATTAGAAAGTCGTGTGTTAGATTTTGAAACGGTTATTATTACTTCTATGAATGAAGGAAAATTTCCTGCTGGAAAAGCTACTAATAGTTTTATACCATACGATGTAAAAAGAGAAATTGGATTACCTACATTTAAAGAAAAAGATGCTATTTATACCTATCACTTTTATCATTTACTTTTACGTGCTAAAAATATCTTTTTGATTTATAATACAGAAAATGATGGTTTAGATGGAGGTGAAAAAAGTCGATTTATAACACAATTACAAGTAGAAAAACAATCTAAACATCAGTTGGTTTTTAAAACCATGCAACCCGAAATCCCTACGATTGCCTACCAACCTATCAGAATTGATAAATCAGAAGTGGTAATGCAGCGATTATATGAAATTGCTTCCGTTAAAGGTTTTTCTCCATCTGCTCTAACAGCTTACATACGAAATCCTATACAATTCTATTTTCAACGCGTTTTATCAATAAAAGAAAGTGAAGAAGTAGAAGAAAACATAGCGTTAAATACCTTAGGAACTATTATTCATCAAACCTTAGAAGAACTGTATAAGCCTTATTTGAATGAATATTTAACAGAAAAGACCATACAAAAAATGGCATCTCTTGTAGATGATGAGGTTTATAAACAATTTAAATTAGTTTATAAAGAAGGAGAAGTTCAAAAAGGGAAAAATTTATTAGCTTATGAAGTGGCTAAACGTAATGTTTCAAACTTCCTTAAACAAGAAAAATCAAGTGTGCAACAAGGTGATGCAATTAAAGTTTTAAAATTAGAAACTACTTTGTCGGTTGAAATTAAAGATCCCCGTCTGCCTTATATACTAAAACTGTCTGGAAATGTAGATAGAATAGAGATTCGAAATAATGTGGTGAGGATTGTTGATTATAAAACAGGAAAAGTAGAAGCAAATAGCCTTAAAATAACTTCTTGGGAGGGTTTGACAACTGATTTGAAAAATGAAAAAATTATTCAATTACTTTGTTACGCCCTGATGTATCAACAAGAATTGAAAGAACTACCTATGGAAGTCGGAATTATATCATTTAAAAACATGAAAGCAGGGTTTATGCCTTTTGGTTTTAAAGTAGAAAAAGAATTAAAAACGCATATTACTTCTGAAATTTTAGAAAATTTTAAAACGGAATTAATTC
Organism: Flavobacterium davisii; assembly: GCF_019565505.1. Taxonomy (GTDB): domain Bacteria; phylum Bacteroidota; class Bacteroidia; order Flavobacteriales; family Flavobacteriaceae; genus Flavobacterium; species Flavobacterium davisii. Next base: position 1,638,521 of record NZ_CP067378.1, on the reverse strand, counting down.
AATTAATTTTAGAAATCTTAAACCCAGAATTAGCTTTTGAAGAAATACTCGTTTAACATTTACTAAAAAAATCCATCAAAATATTACCTAAAACATCTTTATTTTCGATATGACTCATGTGGCCATCAGGTAAAGTAATTAATTCAGTTGAAGTACCCTCTAATTGCTTAATACTTTCATTGTAGTTAAGAATGCCATCTTTTTTGCCTAAAATAAGTAATGTAGGATATGATGCGGTTTGTAAAATTTTGACACGATCTTTTCTGACCTTCATCCCTTCCTGACAGGCTATATAACCTTGTAAAGGTGTTTTAAGCGCTTCGGATTTTACTTGGTTAATTTCATCAATAAGTTGTTCTCTATTTTCTGAACTAAATAAATTTGCTACAGAAATTTGTACCAATGAAGCGTATTCTCGTTGTGCCATTTTAATAGCTCTATTGCGATTTATTTTGCGTTCGTGATCATCAGCGTAAGCAGTAGAATTTAATAAAACGATACCACTCATCATGTTAGGGTATTTTTCAGCAAAAGCTAAAGAAACATATCCTCCCATTGAATGCCCTATAAAAGTAGCTTTGTCAATACTTAATTGAGACAAAATAGCCCATACAGCTTCGGCCATATCCTCCATTGTATGAATATAGCCTATACAATCAGATTGCCCATGGCCTAACAAATCAATACAAATAACACGATATTCTTTAGAAAAAACATCTTTGTAAAAATGCCACATACTTGAATTTTCTAAAAAACCGTGAAGTAAAACTATAGTAGAACCATGGCCGTCACAAGAATAAGCAATTTTGGTGTTTTTGTAAATAATATCATTCATGTTGCAAAAGTAGCAAAGTACTCCTTATAATTTAACCTATTCTAAAGAAAGAGCATAAATTGCAAAAGAGGCTAACCAATGTTCTCCACCATATCCACCATCAAAAATAACTTTTAAGGATTTATAAATGAATTGATTGGCAATTTTGTTAAACCTCAACTTAAGCTTGTTATGATTAGGTAGTTTTTTGGCAATTTTTTTCATATTCCATGCGCGACTAAAGGATAGACCATCAAGATGTACTATTTGGTAATCATTTCGATCACTCACCGTTGGTGTTTGACAAAGTCTTTCAATACCTTCTTTCGTTAAATATTTTTTCAACCAAACTTCATATTCTTTTACAGAAAGTATTCTAGTCATCAAGTCAGCAGCTTGTAGACTTGGTGAAAAGAAATCAGAACCATCTGGTTCTAAATGTGATGGAATTTGAGTGTTTTTTAAATAAAAATCCTTACTTTTTTTGATGATTAAATTTAAAAAATCTGTTTCCTTGTTATGATGGGCCCAATCATAAGCAAAACATAGTCCAAAAGCAGTATTAGGATGAACGCCTGTTCGGTTTGGATAAGTTTGTTTGGGTAAGTATTCTTTCCAGAGTGTTACTACTTTTTGAGTCAGAGGTTGTAATTCTTGATGCCATTTTTGACCTAAATCATTGTGCCAAGTACTTAATTCCAGATCTAATTTTAAGAGCCAAGCCCAACCATACGTTCTTTCAAATCCTTTTGAAGCAGTATATTTTCCAAAATATTCAGACTCTATTTGAATTTTATCTTTTTGAAATGAATTGTTTAATATTTTAATAATTTCATCTCTGTTCTCAATTGTTGGAAAATCTTTTAAAAGTTTAATTAGCATCCAATGTCCGTGTACACTGCTATGCCAGTCTAAGCAACCATAAAAGGAAGGGTGTAATGCTTTAGGTAATAGAATGGCATCTTTTTCAGAATCAGAAAGATGATTTGTTTTATTAGGAAATTCAGTGTTAATACAATGTAAAGGCATTTTACTTAACTTTAAAGCTAAATCTTGCGTTAATTTTTCTTGAGCGTTCAAGGAAAAGAGTATTAAATGCAGCAGTATAGTTCCGATTTTTTTCATTTCTATTACTTTTTTGTTTTACTAAATATATAAAAGCCCCAAAAAAGTGAAGACTATTTGGGGCCTCTTTATCAAGAGTTTATTTATTAAAGACTAAGCATTCATTAAGCTTTCAATTTCATCTACTTCAATAGGAATATTTTTCATCAAATTGAATGGTTCACCTGATGATTGAATAACCACATCATCTTCTAGACGAATACCAAAACCTTCCGCTGGAATATAAATTCCGGGTTCAACGGTAAATACCATATTTGCTTGCATTGGTTCGTGTAATAAACCATAATCATGTGTATCTAATCCCATGTGATGCGAAGTGCCGTGCATAAAATACTTTTTATAGGCAGGCCAATCTGGATTTTCATTTTGTATGTCTGCTTTATCTAGTAAGCCTAAGCCTAATAGTTCAGAAGTCATTATTTTACCCACTTCTATATGATATTCTTTCCATAAAGCACCGGTACTAATAATTTAGTTGCTTCATTTTTTACTTTTAAAACAGCATTGTACACCGCTTTTTGTCTTTCAGTAAAACGGCCATTTACAGGAATTGTACGAGATAAGTCTGAAGAATAGTTAGCGTATTCCGCACCAACATCTAATAATAATAAATCACCATCTTTACAAACTTGATTGTTTTCTATATAATGCAATACATTTGCATTAGTTCCCGAAGCAATAATTGGTGTGTAAGCAAAACCTTTAGAACGGTTTCGTAAAAACTCGTGAGCAAACTCTGCTTCAATTTCATATTCCGTTACGCCCTGGTTTTACAAATCCTAATACACGACGGAATCCTTTTTCTGTAATATTACAAGCAGTTTGAATTAATTCTAATTCAATAGAATCTTTTAGAGAACGCAATCTTTGTAAAATAGGATTTGATTTCTCAACCTTATGTGCTGGATATTCATTTTTCCACCATTTGATAAAACGATCTTCACGTGTTTCTGTTTCAACACTTGCACGATAATGTTCGTTTGTATTGATATACATGGTATCGGCATACATCATAGCTTCTTTTAAAACCTTATGGAAATCTTGTAGCCAATACACGGATTTAATACCTGAAATTTCAAAAGCACGTTCTTTTGTTAATTTTTCTCCTTCCCAAATAGCAATATGCTCATTCGTTTCTCTTAAAAACAAAACTTCCTTTAAGTGTTCATAAGGGGCATCTGGAAATAATAACAAGATACTTTCTTCTTGATCCACACCCGATAAGAAAAGTATATCACGATGTTGAGCAAATGGTAAAGTACTATCAGCACTTACAGGGTAAATATCATTTGAATTAAAAATAGCTACTCCGTTTGGCTTCATTTGAGCCATAAAGTTTTTACGGTTTTTGATGTATAGCTCTCGGTTTATTGGTAAGTATTTCATTGGAATATTTTTTTAGATAGCCAAAAGTACTTAAACCGTTTTTATTTATAAGTAGCCAAATGGCGTAATTTTTAAATTCAATATGAATTGTAAAATTAGAATATTGTACTATTGTGATTGTAAACTGTTTTTTCTTATTCTACTCATGTGTCTATTTGAGATTCCTAAAAAGAAGCTAGATAATGTAAAGGAACTTCATTTAATAATTTAGGTTCATTTTCTAAAAGTTTTTTATATCGTTCTTCAGGAGTTAAAGCCAATAAATCAATCCGATAATCATCAATCAAACAACTTTGTCGTTCGATTAAATCGTAATAAAATTGATTAAAATCTGGATTTTCATGTTTTAATCTTATAAAATCCTCTAAGGATAAGACCAACAGTTCCGTATTTACAAGAGCTTTAATGTGTTTTCGAGAACGTGTTTGTGTTAAAAAACTTTTTAATGAGGCAGTAAAAGTGTTTTTTAGTGATAAATAAGTTGTTTTTTCTTCATTATTTATTGCTATAGCATGTTGTAAAATACCTGAATTAATGTAACAAAAATATTGACATACTTCGTTTTGTTTTACAAAAAACGAATTTTTTTTTAAATACAATGGTTTAAAATGACTTCGGAATTGTTGTATGACATCTGAAAAATCAATATTATTTGTGCTCAGTAGTTTATTAGTTTTAACCATAGACTATAAAAGTTAAACTTCTTAAAGTTGTAAATTTATAAAGGTTTATTGTATTATTTTTATACAAACTTTCAATCAATCAAAAAAAATGAAATTTTATACTCCCTTTTTGTATTTATATCAGCTTGTATTTATGCGCAAACTAATGATAGTGAAGTTCAAAAAGCATTACAGGAAAAAGAAAAATTAGAAAAGACATCGTGGTTTAAATCACTAATTTTTCAAAATATTGGACCAACAATAATGAGCGGTCGTGTTGTAGATATTGCCGTTAATCCCCAAAAACCAACAGAATTTTATGTAGCCTACGCCTCAGGAGGGCTTTGGTATACAAATAATAATGGAAACTCATTTGAACCCGTTTCCGATTCAGCTCCTACACAAAATTGCGGATCACTAGCAGTTGATTGGAATTCAGGAACCATCTGGTTAGGTACAGGAGAGGTTAATTCATCTCGTTCTTCTTATGCAGGTATAGGCTTATTGAAATCTACTGATAGAGGTAAAACTTGGCAAAACATAGGATTAAAAGATTCACATCACATTAGTAAAATTATTGTAAATCCCAATAATTTAGATGAAATTATAGTAGGTGTTCTAGGACATTTGTATACCCAAAATCAAGAAAGAGGTGTTTTTAAAACAATAGATGGAGGAAAAACATGGAAACAAACTTTATTTGTAAATGAAGAATCAGGTGCTATTGATCTGACTTATACACCAAATAATTTTTCTATTCAATATGCTTCTGTTTGGCAACGTGATAGAAAAGCATGGCATTTTTTAGGAAATGGTATTTCTTCAGGAATTTACAAAAGTACAGATGGAGGTGCTACTTGGAATTGTGTGACTAATAATGATAGTGGTTTTCCTCATAATGAAGGAATAGGACGTATAGGATTAGCATCTTACAATGAAAATATTGTATACGCCATTTTAGACAATCAAAACAAACGACCTAATATTGCAAAATTAAAAACTAAAGATCCTAATGAAACACCACTTGAAGTAGATGTAATAGGAGCTGAAGTATATAAAACAGAAGATGGAGGGAAGTTATGGGTAAAAACAAACCAAAAATATATAGATGATTTATTTTATACTTACGGTTACTATTTTGCAAATATTGCAGTAGATAAAAATAACCAAAACAAAATTTTTATAGGAGGTGTACCTTTAGTAACATCAGAAGACGGAGGAAAGACATTTAAATCCATACAAGGAGAGAATACGCACGCAGATCATCATGTAGTTTGGATAAATCCACACAATCCTAATCATATTATAAACGGGAATGATGGAGGAATAAACATTTCATACGATGCAGGCAAAAATTGGGTTAAATGTAATAATCAAGCAGTAGGTCAATTTTACTCTGTAAATGTAGATGAACAAGAACCTTATAATGTATACGGAGGACTACAAGATAACGGCGTTTGGGTAGGGCCCAGTAATTATACACATTCTTTGGATTGGCAACAAGAAGGACAATACCCTTATCAGTTCCTATCTGGAGGTGATGGAATGCAAGTCCAGATTGATAACCGAAACCCCCACATTGTCATTACAGGTTCCCAATTCGGATATTACCAAAGAATTGATAGAGCCAAGAACAAATCAGTTACTATAACTCCTAAATCTAAGAAAGAAGAAATAGCATACCGTTTTAATTGGCAAACCCCAATTTTATTGTCTTCTCATAATCAAGATATAGCATATATAGGTTCCAATTTCTTACATCGTTCAATGAATCAAGGTGATACATGGGAAATTATTTCACCCGATTTAACAAAAGGAACTAAAAAGGAAATGTAACTTTTGGAACTATTACCACTTTATCAGAAAGTAAACTACAATTTGGATTACTTTACACAGGTAGTGATGATGGTTTAATACATATATCAAAAGATGGAGGAGCTAATTGGAATAAAATATCCGATTCCTTACCACAAGATTTTTGGGTATCAAGAATAATAGCTTCAGTTCATAAAAAAGAAAGGGTATATGTAGCCTTAAATGGATATAGAAACGATATTTTTACCACTATGATTTACATTTCAGATGATTATGGACAAACATGGCAATCTATTGCTTCTAATATACCTAATAGTCCAGTAAATGTCATTATAGAAGATCATAAAAATGAAAATATACTATATGTGGGTACAGACAATGGTTTATATGTTTCTTTAGATAAAGGATTAACCCTGGCAAGATTTTACATCAGGTATGCCTAAAGTAGCCGTGCATGATTTAGTTTTACAAAAAAAAGCCAATGATTTAATTGTAGGAACACATGGACGTTCACTTTACAAAGTAAATGTGGAAAAAGTACAACAAATAAATACAGAAATGCTAAAAAAAGATATTGTACTTTATACAATAAAGCCCATTATAAAAAATGAATATTGGGGAAATGCTTGGAGTATTTGGGCAAAATCCTTTGAACCTAAAACAGAATTTTGGTTTTACTCAAACAAAACGAGGAAGATTAGATTAAAATTAAAAAACAGCTCCAATCAAACTGTTTTTTTACAAGAAATGGAAGCGGTAACAGGATTAAACAAAGTAGATTATAATTTCGAATTATCAGAATCTATAGTTGAAAATTGGAGGAAAAAAGAGCCGAAAATAAAAATAGAAAAAGCAAAAAACAATCGTTTTTATTTACCCATTTCCAAATATCAATTAGTATTAGAGTCAGAGGGAATAAAAGAAGAAACGATCATGGAAATTGTAACTTCCAAGTAAATGAATGGTTTAGAATACGTAGCTCTAAATACCTTTTTTTTAAAAAGTTCCTTTTTATATTCATTATAAATAACATTTACTAGGTTGTAATTACCCCTAATTTCCTTTATTTTTGCTTGATTTTTTATAAAACTATACAATCAATCTAATACTATGGCAAAATCTGCACTTCTAAAGTCATCTATTGCAAAAAAATACTGGATGGCTCTTACAGGTTTATTTTTATGCTTGTTTTTGGCTGGTCATTTAGCGGGTAACTTACAGTTAATCTTTGGCGATGCGTTACAGTTTAATCAGTATGCGTTATTCATGACTACCAATCCAGCAGTAAAATTACTTTCGTACGTAACTTACATTTCAATCTTATTCCACGCTGTGGATGGGATTATGTTAACAATCCAAAACAAAAAAGCGCGTCCAGTAGCTTATGCTATGAGTAGTCCTCAAAATAGCAGCTCTTTAGCTTCAAGAAACATGGCGGTTTTAGGAACTTTGATTTTAGTTTTCATTATTACACACATGGTTAATTTTTGGGCTAAAATGCACTTTTCACAAATGCCATTACAAACCATTACAGTGGAGCAAATGGGGCAAAAAGCAGATTACATTATCGGTACGCAACCAGGACAATTCTTCCCTGCTGACAAAATGATGTTAGAACAACAAGGGATGGAAATTAAGAATGGTAAAGATATTTACAATAAAATGGCCAATATCAAAGTAGGGGAAGGGTATAAAGATTTACACAAAATCACGATTGAGTTCTTTAAAAATCCATCTTTTGGCTTAATCGCAACTATTTTATACGTATTAGCTATGGGTGTATTAGCATTTCACTTGTTACATGGTTTCCAAAGTGCATTTCAATCATTAGGAATCAATAACGGATTTACGCCAGCTATCAAAACTTTTGGGAAATTATTTGCAATCATCGTTCCTTTATTGTTTGCGATCATCCCAGTTTATATTCACTTTGTTAAATAATCAGCTTACTATATAAAGATATGAAGTTAGATTCTAAAATACCTGAAGGTCACATTTCTCAGAAATGGACGAATCATAAAAATAATTTAAAATTAGTGGCTCCAAACAACCGTCCAAAAATCGATGTTATCGTAGTTGGTACAGGTTTAGCAGGTGCTTCGGCTGCTGCTTCATTAGGAGAAATGGGATATAATGTAAAAGCATTTTGTTTCCAAGATTCACCACGTCGTGCGCACTCTATCGCAGCACAAGGAGGGGTGAATGCAGCTAAGAACTATCAAAATGACGGTGACTCAGTTTACCGTTTATTCTATGATACTATCAAAGGTGGTGACTACCGTGCTCGTGAGGCTAACGTACACCGTTTAGCTGAGGTTTCAGGTAACATCATCGACCAATGTGTGGCACAAGGTGTACCATTTGCTCGCGAATACGGCGGTATGTTAGATAACCGTTCATTCGGTGGTACGCAAGTACAACGTACATTCTACGCAGCAGGTCAAACAGGTCAGCAATTATTACTAGGTGCTTATTCTGCTTTATCTCGTCAAATCGGTTTAGGACGTGTAAAAATGTACAACCGTCACGAGATGTTAGAATTAGTTAAAGTGGATGGTAAAGCTCGCGGTATCATTGCTCGTAACTTAATTACGGGTGAAATTGAAAGACATTCTGCTCACGCAGTAATCATTGCTTCAGGTGGATATGGTAACGTATATTTCTTATCAACCAATGCGATGGGAAGTAACGTAACGGCTGCTTGGAAAATCCACAAGCAAGGAGCGCATTTTGCAAATCCTTGTTATGTACAAATTCACCCTACTTGTATCCCAGTACACGGAACAAACCAATCGAAATTAACGTTAATGTCTGAGTCATTACGTAACTCAGGTCGTATTTGGGTTCCTAAAAAGATAGAAGATGCAGTAGCTATCCGTGAAGGTAAATTGAAACCAGTTCAAATTGCTGAAGAAGACAGAGATTATTTCTTAGAAAGAAGATACCCAGCTTTCGGTAACTTAGTACCTCGTGACGTAGCTTCTCGTGCAGCGAAAGAGCGTTGTGATGCTGGTTTTGGTATCGAATCTAATGATACTAACGAAGGGGTTTACTTAGATTTCGCATCTGAAGTAATTGCTAAAGGTAAGCAAGCTGCTTATGCTAAAGGTAATCACAATCCTTCTCAAGAAGAAATTGTTACTTTAGGTAAAGCTTGGTTAGAAGAAAAATATGGTAACTTATTTACCATGTACCAAAAAATTACAGACGAAAACCCTTATGAAACACCAATGAAAATTTACCCAGCAGTTCACTATACAATGGGTGGTGTATGGGTTGATTATAACTTACAATCATCAATTCCTCGGATGTTTCGTAGCAGGTGAAGCGAACTTCTCTGACCACGGAGCTAACCGTTTAGGAGCTTCTGCTTTAATGCAAGGTTTAGCCGATGGTTATTTCGTATTACCTTATACCGTTTCTAACTACTTAGCTGATGAAATTCGTACAGGTAAAATTTCTACTGATTTACCAGAATTCGTACAAGCTGAGAAAAACGTTAGAGACCAAATTAATGCTTTCTTAAACAACAATGGTTCTAAATCAGTTGACCATTTCCACAAACGTTTAGGAAACATCATGTGGAACAAAGTAGGTATGGGACGTAATGAAAAAGGATTAACTGAGGCTATTGCTGAAATTGATGCTTTACGTAAAGAGTTCTATGCTGATGTATATGTTCCAGTGCTGCTGATGAAATGAATACGGAATTAGAAAAAGTATTACGTGTTGCTGACTTCATGGAGTTAGGTCAATTGATGGCTATGGATGCTTTACAACGTAAAGAGTCATGTGGTGGTCACTTCCGTGAAGAATACCAAGATGCTGAAGGTGAAACCTTACGTGATGACGAAAACTTCGCATTCGTAGGAGCTTGGGAATACCAAGGTGAAGACATCAACAAATCGGTATTACACAAAGAAGAGTTGAAATACGAATATATTAAGATTGCAGCTCGTAATTATAAGTAAAAAGACAATAGCCATTAGGCATTAGTTATGGGGGATATCAGGTCTTATAAAGATTTATTAATTTGGCAAAAGGGTATTGATATAGTAGTTAGTATCTATGAGCTGGTTGAAGATTTTCCTAAAGAAGAAATGTATGCTCTAACTAGTCAGTTAAAAAGAGCTTCAGTTTCTATCCCATCAAATATTGCTGAAGGATATGGTAGAAGTTCAACGCAGAGTTATATACATTTTGTAAATATTGCACGTGGTTCCCTTTTTGAAATCGAAACAGAATTGATAATAGCCAATCGTCTAAATTTTATAAAAAAGAATGATTGTTTTAATCAGTTAATGTTGCAAATAGAAGAAGAATCTAAAATGATTAATTCATTTATTAATAAGTTAGAATCCACTAAAAACTAATGCCTTTTGCCTATTTGGCTAATGGCTTAAAAAAAAATAAGATTATGGCATCAAAGAAAACCATCAATATAAAATTAAAAGTTTGGCGTCAGAAAAAAGCTTCTGACAAAGGACAAATGGTAGATTATTCATTAAACAATGTATCTACTGACAGTTCATTCTTAGAAATGATGGACCAATTGAATGAACAATTGATTGCAGAAAAGAAAGAACCTGTAGCATTTGACCACGATTGTCGTGAAGGTATTTGTGGTATGTGTTCTATGTTTATCAACGGTCGTGCTCATGGACCAGATACAGGAATTACTACGTGTCAGTTACACATGCGTATGTTCAACGATGGTGATACGATTTATGTAGAACCATGGAGAAGTAAAGCTTTCCCTGTAATTAAAGACTTAGTGGTTGATAGAACATCTTTTGACCGTATTCAACAAGCGGGTGGTTTCGTATCTGTAAACACTTCTGGTAATACAATTGATGCAAACGCAATTCCAGTTCCTAAAGTTGACGCAGACAAATCATTCGAAGCAGCAGCGTGTATTGGATGTGGTGCGTGTGTGGCTACTTGTAAAAACGGTTCTGCTATGTTATTCGTAGGAGCAAAAGTTTCACAATATGCTTTATTACCACAAGGTAAAGTGGAAGCTACGCAACGTGTATTAAACATGGTACGTCAAATGGATGAAGAAGGATTCGGTAACTGTACAAACACAGGTGCATGTGAAATCGAATGTCCAAAAGGTATTTCATTAGAAAATATCGCTCGTATGAACAGTGAATACTTAAAAGCAAGTTTAAAATAATAGCTTTAACATAAGTTTATAACCCTTTCAGTCTAACTTGGCTGAAAGGGTTTTCTTTTTTAGTATATTCACCTAAAATTTTTTGATAATGAAAAAGTTAGTACTTTGCTTACTCTTAATTGCTCAAGCGAATTTCGCTCAAACTGCTGACGAAAAAGCTGAAGCTAAAAAGAAAGTAGAACAAGAAAAAGCTGTTTTAGCAAAACCCTATCATGAAGAAGAAGATGCCTCTATAAAAGTCGCTGAACTTTTAAAAACGGCAAAAACGGAGCATAAAAAATCCTCATTCAAGTAGGAGGGAACTGGTGTATTTGGTGCTTACGTCTGAATGATTTTATTAATAAAAATGAAACATTAAAACAATTGGTCGATACGAATTATATCTATTATCATTTGAATTGGTCAACCAAAAATAAGAATGAAAAGTTCTTTAGTCAATACGGTAGTAATCCGGGCGAAAAACACGGTTATCCTGTTTTTATGATTTTAAATGCCGATGGTAAATTGGTTCATATTCAAGAAACGGGCTCTTTGGAAGAAGGGAAAGGTTATAGTGTTGATAAAGTAAAAGCTTTTTTAGAAACCAATATTTCAAAATAAATCCAGCTTAAAACTAAACTAAATATAAATGCGATTTCTAAAACTCACACTCAGTATTGTACTGGGTATCTCCCTTTGGAGTTGTAAGGATAAAACAACTTCTAAAAATACAATTTCCCCTACTAAAACATTGGCCAACAACAATACTTCAAAAACGAAACTGTTTTCAGATGTTTTTGAATTTGTTAATTACAATGATGATGGCGACTATAGGCTGATTAATCTCCGAAAAAATAATGAGTCGTTTTCTTTTATTAACGATAAAAATGATGATAGGAGTTTGGTACGTGGTGATAAAGTTGCTATTGAATGGAAAATGGATACTATTCATATAGCTGGTGATGGTGAAACACCTGAATTAGCAGAATGGTTGGTTTCTTTTAAGAAAATAAAAGAGGGGAAATTGGCTCGTTTTCGCAAAACTTATAAACTCGATTTCAAGTATCATTGGTATAATGAAAATGAATATTCCGACGGTTATTTTAAACATCTTTATGAACTAGTCGAGTATTATGTAGCTAATTCAAAAAATGAATTATTAAAATTACATATTGCAGATAATTCTCCTTTAGAATATTCTATAGAGCAACAAGAGCGCGATGGAAAAACATACACGGTTTTAGGGTTAGGTACTTCTTTTGAAGGGCGTATGACTAAAATTCAATGGTTGTATTATGATGCTGAAAAAGACGATTTATATGAATACGACTTGCCTAATGATAAATTAGTTCTATTTCCATAAATCTTGATAATATTTAAACAAATGAAACAAACTATTTTTATTGTTTTAATACTTTATCTTTTGTTTGTTAGCTGTAAAAATGATAAACCTATTGCAGATAAACCCACTTCTAAGCCTAAGTTAGAGAAAACGAATCCGAGTCCAGAGAAAACACCCAGTGTAATTCAAGAGTATATTCCTGAGGGTTTCGAGATTCAATACGAATGTGATGGCGATTTGAATCAAGATGGAATAAAAGATTATGCCTATGTTCTTAAAAATAGTGATGATGATACAGCTCCAAGACGCACTTTAGTCTTTTTGGGAAATAAACAGAAAGGGTTGGATTTGTTTATGCAATCCGATACGATTTTTCCAAATTCAAATTCAGAAGATGTTATGACAAATTTTGAATATGAAGACATTACTATTTCAAAAAATGAATTGCAAATCAATTTTAGTGGTCTAGGACCTTCTGGGAACTACGATTTTATTTTTCAGTTTGAAAATGGTGAATTGTTTTTGAAATCTATGGAGAGTTTTCACGCAGGTGCAGGCGGACAAACCGTGGGATATTATGAAGTGTTAACAGGTAAAATAGAAATGACCCAAGTGAATACAATGAAAGAGGACATGCCTTCTGAGACTGAAGTGAAGGAATTTGAACCGCTTAAACTAGCCTTTGATAAAGTAAATCCTTTTGAACTTTTTGACCAACAATTGTCTAACTTTGAATCCAAAAATTAATTAAACTAAACATGAAAAAACTTCTAAGCTTTGCGCTTCTTTTTTAGTGCAAACTATATTGGCTCAAAACACAAATGAAATTCTTGTTTTAAGTGCCGTAATAAAAGACAAAGTTATACCTAATGCACAGGTTATCTTCCAAAAAAATGGAGAAACTTCATTGACTCGTACGACGAACGCTTCTGGAAAAGTAATGATTCCTGAAGAATTTCGTAATACCAACGATTTAACCATTATTATTAAAAAAGAAGGCTATTCTACTCTGGTTTCTAAATGTCCATGTGGTGGTCTGACCTATGCCATTAGCCCTTTTATGACCGAGTTAGACGGGATGCGTATCGTATTGAGTTGGGGGCAAAGACCTCTAGATATCGATTCGCATTTGTCCTATCAAGGTGGTTACGTATGTTATTACCAAATGGATGCTGTAAATGCTAAATTAGATGTAGATGATACGGATAGTTATGGTCCTGAAACCATAACGATTACTAAGAAGTTACAGGGGAAAAAGTATGTGTATGCAGTGCATAATTTTTCTGATAAAGATAAAACAGCTAATAGCAACTTGGCTACTATCAGTAGAGCAAAAGTGTATGTGTATATTGGTAATACTTTAATCAAAACCTATACACCGCAGGCGGGTAAAATGGGTACGGTTTGGATTCCTTTTATGATTGATGAAAATGGAAATCTAGCGGATATTAACGACTACAGAGAAGCTTCTTCTTGGGAAGGAGTGCGTACAATTTTACGTGAATATCGTCCATCGGAACAACAATCGGTTGTTACCTCTGCAGATGCTTTGACTGCCAAACAAATCAATAAAAAAGGCGAACAAGAGTACCATGCGGGTAATTACGAAAGTGCTATTAACTTTTATCAAGATGCTATTGAGTTAAACCCAAATGAAGGGTTGTTTTATGGTAATTTAGGATTGGTATTTCAAAAATCAGGCAAAGAAGCAGAAGCTTTATGGGCAAATCGTAAAGCAATTTCTTTAGCCAGCGGAACTACTGCAAATACTGTAAAAGCGGGTTCGTACTATAATATTGCGCGTATTTATGAAGCAAAAAACCATTTTCAAGAGGCTTTAGAAAATTATAAATTAGCCAAACAGCATAAAGAAAATCCAGTATATGACAAAGCGATTAGCAGAGTACAACAACGTTTATAATTTTAAAATATCCTTAGTTATTGGCTTCCTGTTTGCAATGCAATTTTGCTTTGCAAGTAATGGACCTGATAAAATTGCAAAAATAGATAGGGCTTTATGGCCCTATCCTATTAATAGTGCACATAATTTTGATGTCGCATCTAAGTGTGAAATGATTGCCTTTTCCAAAGCCTTCAAAGCTTACGAAGGACTTAATGAAACAGAGTTGCAACAAAAACTCGATTTAAAAAAGGTATCGGTGTCTTCGGTTCGAGAGTGGGAAACAAAAACAAAGCAAATTATTCTTTCTAATTTTAAATCATTGACTAAAGCTTCGCTTCAAGATTTGATTGGAATTAATGAAATTAATAAATGGGAAGATGTTGCCAAGATTAATCCTGAACCAAAAATGCCTTCCGCGTTGAAAGCTTGGTATCATGCCAGTTTGGATTTTTATGATAAATACCTTTATGAGCAATGTCGTTTGGCATCGTTATACCCAAGGATTACAAGTGAAATAGGCTTGCTTTCTAAAAACGAAATCAATGGTTTTAATTTGTCAGAAAAACAATTTTTATTAACGTTTGATGATGGTCCAACGATAAAAAATGGAAATACCGATAAGATGATCAAAGTGCTAAATGAGCAACATCAGAAAGGTGTTTTCTTTGTTCTTGGCGATGCGCTACAAAAAAGGATGCAGACTGATAAACAAATTCAAAATCTGTATCAAGGTCATTTGTTAGCCTCGCATGGGAAAACCCATGTATCTCATCAAAAACTCGTTGATTGGAAGACTTCGCTTAATTTTACGAGCGGTTTAATTCAACAACTGACGGACTCGGATAAACCCGTGTATTTTCGTCCTCCTTATGGACAAAGAACAGAAGAATTAGCCAAAAGTTTAGGCGCAAGTCAGTCTAAAGTTGTTTTGTGGAATATCGATTCTCAAGATTGGAATGCGCACATTACAGCTAGGGAAGTAGCCGATAGACAAATTAGTTTAATGCTGTTATGGCGTAGAGGAATTCTACTTTTTCACGATGTACATGAAAAAGCACAAATTGCTGTGCCACATATTTTGAATTATTTTAAAGGAACAGGAATCCAATGGGTTCAACCTAATGAATTATAAGTTTTGGAAATGAAAATTGCTATCATACAAGCCGATTTGGTTTGGGAAAACCCACAAGCTAATCGCACACATTTTGAAAACGAAATCAACGCCATTTCAGAGCCCGTTGATTTGATTGTGTTACCCGAAATGTTTACCACTGGTTTTACAATGAATCCGTCCGCTGTAGCGGAAACTATGGAAGGGGCAACTGTACAATGGTTGCAAAAACTAGCCATTCAAAAATCTTGTGCTATTACAGGTAGTGTAGTCATTGAAGAAGCTGGGAATTATTACAATCGTATGCTATTTGTGTATCCGGATGGTTCTTTAACGTATTACAATAAACGCCATTTATTTACTTTGGCAAAAGAAGAAGCTGTTTTTACAGGCGGTAAAGAAAAGGTGATAGTGGACTACAAAAAATGGAAAATTTGTCTTCAGATTTGTTACGATTTGCGTTTCCCTGTTTTTGCTAGAAACGTCGAAAATTACGACCTGCTTATTTATGTAGCAAGTTGGCCCAAACCACGTATTCAAGCGTGGGATATATTGTTACCAGCTCGTGCCGTTGAAAATTTATCCTATGTTATCGGCGTAAATCGTGTAGGTACCGATGGCAGTCAGTTAGAATACGTAGGGCATTCGCAAGTAGTAGATTATCTAGGGAACTACTTAGTAACGCCTAATGAAACTGCTTCAGTTCAATTGGTTACCCTTGATAAAGAAGCGCTGTTGGAAATGCGTACTCGGTTGAATTTTTTGAATGATAAAGATTCTTTTAACATTATTTGCTAATCAGAAGACAGTATTTAATACTTTTTAGATACTACTATTTCAAGAAGTAAAAATCAAAAAAGAACCATATAATTTTACTTTTCTTTGAATGTTTATTTTGAAAATTATATTTCTTTAAACCCAGATTTCAAGAAAGTATTGTTCTTTGACAAATGAGAGCTAACTTGTACTTAGCAGCGAAGCCTATGTATAAAATGGTGAATTTATCCCCTCCCAGATTTTGGCTGAAATGTAAAAAGGCTTCCATTTGGAAGCCCTTTGAGACAATCAATGATGAAACACCATGTTATCTCGTATAGAATAATTTAAGCAAAGATATTACATTTCCTCGCATTTTAATAAAAAAATATTTTATGAAAAGTTTCGAAAAAATGCAAATTGTAAATCCCAATGCTGCAGGAATTGATGTTGGGTCACGTTCTCATTTTGTAGCCATAGGACAGGATGAAAATCAAATTAGAGAATTTAATGTTTATCAATCAGGATTATGCGCTTTGGTAGCTTATCTTCAAGAGAACAAGATTCGTAGTGTTGCTTTGGAGTCCACAGGGAGTTATTGGCAATCTTTGTTTATGATCTTGCAGGGAAATGGTTTTGAAGTTCTTTTGGTTCAAGGGACTCAAACAAAAAACCTCAAAGCAAAGACAGATGTGAAAGATGCACAATGGATACAGAAACTTCATTCTTTAGGGCTATTACGAGGTTCTTTTTGCCCTCTGAAAGCACTTTGCAGATAAGAACACTTCATAGACATCGTTCTAGTTTGATTGAACAAAGTTCAAGCTTTGTAAACAAAATGCAAAAAGCATTACGTTTAATGAACTTCAGACTCGACGTTGTGATAAGTGACATCACAGGAGTTTCTGGAATAAGAGTAATTGAGATGATACTATCAGGTGAAACTTCAGGTGAAAAATTAGCTGAATATTGCGACAAACGAGTTAAAAAAAGCAAAGAAGAAATAGCCGACGCTTTGCAAGGTAAAATAAACAATGAATACCTACATGAGCTTTCCGATTGTTATGATATTTACAGACTTATTCAAGATAAAATAAAAAACACCGATACTCGTATTGATCAAGTGCTGAAAAAATCAAACCAGAGAAATTGTTTTATCAGAAGATATCGAATTGGTAAAGAAACAGAATAAAGGGAAAAACCAACCCAAATTTGATGTACAGAAATATAGTTTAAAACTTTTTGGAGTAGATCTCTTTGCTATAGAATCAGTTTGCTCAGGAACCGTTACTAGTTTTTTAGCCGAAATAGGCACCGATATATATAAATTCAAGACCTCCAAGCAATTTGTGAATTGGCTCAGGTTAGCTCCAAATAATAAAATTAGTGGAGGTAAGGTTTTGAGTAGCAGAACTCCAAAAGGGAAAAATAAATTTGCATTGACATTAAGAAATGCGGCAAATACAATTGAAAGAAAAAAAGAAGGTTACCTCGTTATGTTCTTTAAAAGGATTTCTTTTAAAAAGGAAGAGGTGCTGCAATTACAGCAACAGCAAGAAAAATAGCAGTTATAATTTGGAATATGATAGTCAAAAAACAACATTATATACCAATAAATACAGACCAATATATTCAAGAAATGAAGAATAAAAAAACGATACAAATTAAAAAAATGATTAAAAAATACGGAATCGAAACTACTTCTTTATCAATTCCTTAAATTAAGTTAGATAGAATTCCGCATTAGACTTCGTTGTGAAATAAAAATTTTCAATAAATTCAAGTGCTCACGGAAAATTTTAGAAGAAGAAATAGTGAACTATTTTGATGATTAAAATTTGAGTACGTGCTTGAATTTGAATAAAAATAAAGGGCAATAGATTTACTTCGTTTATTCGCTACGTTCGGGTCTAATGCGTAATCTGGGTTAAAACCAAATTACGCATTAGAATCTGTCATAAACAGAAATAAAGTGGCATTGATTAGGCTTTGCAATTCTCTTTCGGCTCGAGTCTGGTGCGAAATATGGGTTAAAGATATATTGCTCCTATTCTGTCAGATTAATTCATAGAATTAATTCGTATACTTGCTTTAATTAATGCGAGAGCTCTTATTTTACTTATTTCTACTTCTTTGTCTTGGTGATGTTTGTTTTGACTCACTAATTTTACAAAATTTATATTTTCTGATTTTTGAATGTATTTAACCATTACAAATTCTTCACCACTCATTTCAATACTCAATAAATACATTTCTCCCCAAAAAATTTCATTTTGAATATCATTTATTTCCTTATACAATACAATGTCGCCACTTTTTAATAAAGGATACATACTATCTCCTGTTACATAAATAGCACCATCACATTTAGGTAAATTAGGAATAGAAATATAATCTAAAGGAACATTATTTGAAGATTCAGAAAATAAAGGAACTAGGCCAGCTGTGGCTTCAATATCGTACAAAGGGATTTGCTGATAATGAAGAGCATTATCTGTTTTTAAAGGAAAAGCTTGAATGGATTTATTTAAAATAAAGTCTTCCTCTTCTTTTAACATATTTCCTTCTCCAGTTAATAACCAAGTAGGATTTAAGTCACTATATAATGAAAGAATATTTTCTAGCATACTAGAGCCGATGCTCTTTCCTTCTTTTACCGCCTTAGAAATACTTCCTCTGCCAGCACTTAGACTATTTTCAAAAGCATAAAAACTAATGCCTTTTCTATCCAAATATTGTCCTAATCGTTCTGAAACCATATAATAAATGTAAAATTCGGTGTAAAAATATGAAAATTTTCAATAATTAGTAGTTTAAAATCTTATAAAATATCTTAAAAGGGATTTATTTCTTATTTAAAAAGAAAAAAATCTAATAATTATTTGTTAGTTAGAAAATAATCTTGTATATTTGTATTGTTGAATGATTATAGTCAATGTGTTGTGAATATTTTCATCTAAAATAGATTGTAGGATTATTTTTTTAAACAATATGAAGCAAATAAAATACAAGGATAGTTCTTGAAATTGGTATTATTTCAATAGAAATTCTTGTGATCATTTTTGAAACTAAAAGACAAACGATAGAAAAATGGCTAATAAAATAAGAGTTTTAAGCTTAGATGGAGGTGGGATAAGAGGTATAATTACTTGTGTTATTCTTAAATATATAGAAGAACAATTACAAAAAGAAGATAACCCTAATGCGAAAATCGGAGATTATTTTGATTTAATAGCAGGTAGTAGTACAGGTGGATTATTAGCTTGTTTCCTTTTGCATCCAGATAATAGTAACCAAGCATTATTTTCTGTAAATAAAGCAATGGATTTATATCAAAAAAAAGGTGAAAAAATATTTAACACCTCATTTTGGGAAGAGATTTTTAATCCCTTTGGTTTATTTAATGAAAAGATATCTCAAAAAAATATTGAAAAACAACTAGATATTATTTTTGGAAATATAGAATTAAAAAAGCTGATAAAACCATGTCTTATTACATCTTACGATATTAATAGGAGAAAAGCCAAGTTTTTTTGTAGTCATGAAGCGCATACACCTTTAGAAAATTTTTATGTAAAAGATGTTTGCAGAGCAACAAGCGCAGCTCCCACCTATTTTGAACCAGCTAAAATAAAATCATTATATGGTCAGGAATTTACATTAATTGATGGAGGCGTTTATGCTAATAATCCTGCTTTGTGCGCTTTTGCCGAAGCTAGTAAAATTCCTTTTTCAAAAATTCTTAGTAATCCAAATAAAGTAGATTATCCAGAGGTTAAAGATTTGATAATCATTTCTATTGGAACAGGAGAGGTGTTAAAACCCTATGCTTTTGAAAAGTTTCAAGATGCAGGCAAAATAAAATGGATTGGACCATTAATTGATATTTTATTATCGTCAAATGCTGAAACGGTTAATTATCATTTAACCAAAATGTATGAAGTGTTAGGTACGCGTAACTGTAAAAATTATTATCGCTTAGCCCCTTTACTACGAAATGCTTCTCCCGAAATGGATAATACCACGGAAAAAAACATTTACGAACTCATACAAGCAGGAATGTACTATGTAGACGAAAATAGAGAAAAACTAGATGAAATCGTAAGAAAATTAATAAAAAACAAATGATATAGTGTGCCTATACCCGATTTATTAATCAAAAACAAAAAATAATAACCAAATAGTAATTTTAAATAATAAAGAATGAGTACAACAGACAATGCGTCGCAAACGCTTTTTAGAATGGTGAGTTTAAGAAACCCACAATTAACCGAAACTAAACCTAACAATTTAAGCTTTATACAAAGACCTAAAGTAGCAAAAGGAATCTTTGATGAAGTGATAATGAATTGTCCACCAAACACCTCAAAAATTAAAGCAATAGAAGACTTTATTGAAAAAAGAGAATTTAAATTCACTCTTTTTAATTCCGAAAAAGAATTTGAAGATGAAAATTATAAGTATTTGTTATCTATCGGTAGAAAAATTACAAAAAGAGAAGAAATTACAGATCAAGATTGGGAAAGAACCAATTATTATTACACACAAATGATGGATTCTAATAAAGGATTAACGAGAGAAGCCATTAGTACATTAACAAGACTTTGGGATAATTTAATTTATCAAATTATAACCCAAAAAAACTTTTATGTAAAAGAAGCTATTTGCGATATACTAAAAGCTATCCACACAGGCTATGCACAAAATATAGAAGTTAACGAAGAATTTATAAAAATAAACGGTGAAGATCCTGTAAAAAATAGTTTGAATGGAAAAATTGTAATTCCAAAAGAATTGTTTTTAAATGAAGAAACAGCTAAAGAAACAAATGGAGGAACGAATGATCCTAGGTTATCAAGAGTTGATCAAGCACAATTACGACTAAATGCACAAAACAATTTAACAATTCAAACCGCTATTCATAAAAAGAGGAACTTAAAAAATTAGATTTAGAACTCAAATCCATTCAACAAGACTATTTTAAAGAAAGGGAAGAAGCGTATAAAAAATCATATAATAATTACGCAGAGCAAAATAAATTGAAATTTCAAGAACAAAGTTTAGTATCGTTTGAAATTAATAAATTAATTGAGGCAAAAGCTTCAGATGAGGAATTACAGCCCCTATACGATAAATTAAAAATAATAGAAATTATTCCTCATGAATTTGAGTATAAAAAGGAAATCGATTTAATAGTATTTAACTCTAAATTATCTTCGGAATCATTTGATACTTTAATAGGATCTTTTACAAATTCAGAACCTTCTGTTTTTTTAAATCAAAAGACTGTGTTAAAGCCAGAAAATGTATTGAGTAGAGAAATACAATTAGCAGAAAATATATATCAATTAGATGACTCACTAAAAACTATAGAAGATATATTAGTGAAAATTCAAGATAAAATAGTAAATATTGAGCAAATTATCTTAGACAATACACCATTAGTTCAAGAGCAATATATAAATCTAGAAGGAGCAACAATCCCACTGCGTAACAGTAATAAAAGTATGCCTTTGGCATATTCAGCAACAGTTGGTTTAGGAGATTCTGGTTCTTTTGTAAGCTTTTTATTTGATACTGATGAATTTGATTCAATCATTGTAAAAGCTAAAATTATTGCAGACACTGATTTAGGACATTTTGAGGAAATTTATACCAATATTCAAGGGAAAGAACAAAGAATGGTATTTCCGCCCATTTTAGTTAGGAAATTTAGATCTATAGCTAATTTTAGAGTAGAACTTATTTTTTCAGATAGTAAAGAATATTATGCTCAAATAGACAAGCTTACATCGGATGACGAAAAAGTAGGCATGTTAACTCCTCTTTATAAAGAAAGTATTTCCTCTAAAAGAAATAATTTCGGTATAAAAAGAGTTGGTATTGCAGATTACCTAAAAGTAGTTCAAAGCGTTCATGCCTATGTGCGGGATTAGTTTCAAACATTGAAAACGTCATGGCTAGTGAGTTACGACATAAATCATCCGTTGCTAGAGATTACGCTGAAATTACAGATACAACCTCAAAATATCAGGAATCGGAAAAATTATCAGATACCTCTAAAACATCAAGAGCTGATATGCAAACTGAAATTGCAAAAGAAATTAAGAAAGAACAAAATATAACCTCAAATACACGATTTAGTTATAATTCAGGCGCTTATAATTTTGAAATGACAGGCGGTTATGCTAACAATTCAGCTCAGCAAGACAGTGTTCGTCAAGCGGTTATGAAGTCCCGTGAAATCACCGAAAAAGCAATGGAAAAAGTCGTGAGCAGAGTTTCAGAAGAACGTGTTCAAAAAATTATCAAAGAATATACAGAAACAAACGTACATGAATTTGATAATAGAGGAAAAGTAACAGAAACTAACAACCCAGAAATGGCTAAACCCAAACACATTTCAGGTATATACAGATGGATCGATATTAAATATAAAAATCAAATTTATAATTATGGTAAAAGGACCATGTTTGAATTTATGGTACCAGAACCAGCAAGACTGCATCGTTTAGCATTTATGGTTTCTAAAGGACAAATACTTACAACACCTGTAGATCCTAGAAGTGCAAGGGGAGAACTAAAAATGGAAAGTGGAAAAGAAGCAACAAGAAAATTATTAGAATATTGGGCTAAAATATATAAAGTAGAGCTAACCCCTTTAAAAGAATCAGATGTACAACATTATCCTTTTGTAGAAAGTTTTTATAATGAAGGTAATTGTCCTGTAGTTCAAAGAAATGTAAAAATAAACGATGGATATGTAGCTAAATCAGTGAAAATTGATTTTAGTTATTGGAGAAAAGGATCAGGATCTTCCAGTAGAATTAATTTAGATTTTAGTAATGGTATTAACAAAGAATTTTGGTTTGAAGAAATATCAGGAACAATAACAATTGATAACCTTCATCTGTCTGATACTTTTAGCTTAAAAAATTCAGGTTATAACTTAGGACAAATTGAATACAATATGTATTTTAATTTAAAAATAAATCCTAACAAATTAGAAGCTTGGCAAACCGAAAATTTCAATGCAATTATCAAAGCATATGAAGAAGCTTATAAAAAATTTCAAGAAGAACAAATCAAATTAGACGAAGAACAAAAGAAAAAGAAAAAGAAGCGAAAGAAAAAATGAGTAATTTTTATCGCTTTATGGAACAGGATGTACTAAAACACAACTGTATAGCTTATTTATTACAAGATTATTTGGACACTTTAGGAGTCCCTTTTACTACAGGCGATAGAATGGAAAACTTTCAAGTACTTTTAGATAAAGATCTTGACAAATATACCGCATTGGCAAAATTCATGGAACAGGCGTTTGAATGGCAAATTATGGATTATACTTTTTATCCTTACTATTGGGGAAAAAGAGAACAATGGCAAGAAATGTATGTTTCTAATTCAGTCGATCCTTTATTTAGAAGTTTTTTACAAGCAGGATTAGCCAGAATCATCGTAACCGTAAAACCGGTTTTGAAGATGCCGTACAATTTTTTATGACCACAGGAAAAATTTGGAACGGTGGCGAAGTACCCGTAATTGGTGATCCACTATACATGAGTATTGTAGATGAAATGCGTGCCCCAGTAGGAAAGCCACAAGGAAAATACTGGATTACGAAATTACCTACTACATTGACCATTTTACAAGATAAGTCAACTGGCTTAGCAGTAGAGCAACCTTTACCAATTTTCCCAGAAACTGACCCAGCTAATTGTGAAAATCCTAGCGAGTTGGAAAGTAAATCGAGTTTTGTAAGTCGAGATATTTCGCTAGCAATTAAAATAGGAAAAGAGAGTACATTGCCTAAAAATTAATGATATTCAAGAATTCTAGTGATGCGCAAAGCATCGCTAGAATTTCATTTAACAAAATCCACAAAAGAAAAATGAATCAGCCTAAAGCAACAAAACCCACAGCCTTACGTTTGCCTAAAAACACCATCGGCACCGTAAATCCAAGGTCTTCAAACGAAGGATATAGCGCTGAATTTTATGGAAATAAATCCAATGAAGGAGTTGATTTTTCCTCATTAATAAGGTTTATTAAAAAAGTAAGCACAAATCCTCAATGTATTTTTAATTGGAAAGATTTTGAAAGAGCACCAACAGTACAAACATACTCCACAAGAGATGGAGAAGGCGGCACTATCCAAAGAATGAAAATCATTAATAACAACATTCCTTTTACTTATAAAGATGAGTACGGAAAAACAAATACCTCCTTTTTGCAAGCCCGTTTAAACAAACGAATCGATGCTATTGATTATGATTGGGGTTTTTCTATTCAAATCGATGCCAAATCAAAATTGATTTTTGCGCAATTATCATTATACTATGTTAATACAGCTAAATTTAGAAATAAAGTAACAGCAACTCCAAACCCAAACGATTTTACCGTGAATGACCAATATCGTGGTATTGTATTTCAGTCTGAAAATTTAACCGATTTTGCCTATTTAGTAAATGCCATAGACCCTAGCCAATTTGAATTTATCAAGAATAAAATCAAAACCAAGTTCGTTGATGCCATACAAAAAGCCAAAAACGAAGACGAAATTGTATTTCTTTTTGAAAATGCGCCCTATTGGATAGCCGAAAATTTTAAAAGTGATAAGTTAATTAACTATTTAAAAACTATTTTAAGTTATGATATTGAGGGATGGTTTAGCGGATATATAGACGGAAGCTGTGCTTTTATTAATGTATTACGCGGATTCAACACACTCGACAAATGGGTAGATTTGTATCACTTTTTTAAAGAAAACCCTGAATTTGTCAAGAAAGCCTATCATGGTTTAGACAGTACTTCTATTTGGGAAGGTGTAAAACAAACAAATAAAACCATTTTTGCTTCCTTTTTAACCAGTCTGTGTTATGCCGTTATGGATTCTGAAAAAGTGGCTATTGAACCACCAACCAAAACGTTTTATTTAGGTGATGGATATACTATAAATACGTCTGCTTTAGGAGCCTTAGATTTTAATGATACGCAATACTTTTTAAAACAAGAAAGAACTAAGTTAGTAGGTATGATTCCTATAGCAAACTCTTGGTTCTATCCTGTCACCTACGACGAAGATTTAGAAAAAGGCGCGTATTACGACCCAATGCAAATGGTACAAGTTTACAATGTAGCTCAAAAAACAGTCATGGTAGTACCTGCTATATTCTTACACGATACGGCTTCACGGGATGAATTAGCGCATATTATGAAAGCAGTTCGTATAGGCGTAAATGTATTTACGATAGCAGTTTCTATAGCCTCATTAGGCTCTGCATCGCCACTCATCGCTTTAGCAGCCGCCGCAGATATTACACTTGCCACTGCCGATACTATTTTTGCCTTAGCCGAAGACCAACTTTCTAAAGAATTTGTCGAAACTTGGAGTAAAATCTACCTAGTAGGTGGAGCCACTACAGCAGGACCTGTATTACTAAATAGCGTTTTTAAAGGAGGAATGAAAATCCTAAATGGCACCGCAAAAGCCGAATTTAAACATTTTGTACGCGCTTTTATTTTTAAAGTGGTAATAGAAAAAAATATTGCTAATTTTACAAAAAACACCTTACGCTTTGTTACAGAAAATGTAGAGCTTGTTTCCATAAGTAATGGTTTGCTCAATACAGGTAAGTTACAAGAACTTAATCAATACGGTGCAATACTTGTAGCTGGTGAAGTTAAAAATGCTGACAAAATAGTTACAGAATATGCGCTTGTTTATAAAGACGAAGTAATTATTATAGGCGAAAAAACTACTTTTGCTAAAAGAGTAAAGAGGTTCTTTGAAAAAGCAAAAAATAAAGGAGTTGAAGAATATTTAGAGCATTTAGGTGGTAACGCATCTATTCCATCTAAAATAGCCACATCTGATCCTGTAAAAGTACAAGAATTTATAGATGCATTGGCTAGATTAAAAAGTATAAAAATAGTTGACACATATGATTATGTTGAAGATGTAATAGCTTTTATTAATCATAAAGTAGTTGACAATAGAATATTACAAATTGGGACTGAAAATTGTGGATTAACTACAGAACTTCTAGTTAAATTTATTAAAACAGGAAAAATTGAAAGCGCAATAGAAACTCTTATGTGGGGAACAGAAAAAATGGCTTCAAAATTTGGCGGGGGTACTTTTCAACCTGCATCAATTACTAGAATGGAGCAGTTGATCAAGGATGGGCAAATTATTATAATACGAGGTGTTTATGGTAAAACTACATTCAAAGGTACGTCTGAATATAAATCTTGGGGTCATTTTTTTGTAGGTTTCAAAAGAGGAGAAAAATTACATTTATGTGATGGTCAAACAGCAGAAATGGTTATTTTAGGGCAATCATCAAGAGCTAGACTCGAAAATTTTATTAGAAATAGATATCATCAACATGATGGTTGGTTTGAATATTTATTGGTTAGATAGAAATTAATTTTAAAATAGTATATATGTTAACAGATGAACAAATGCTGCAAATAGCAGAACGTTATTTACAAAGATTAGAGAGAGATAATGATATAGAAATGCTAATTTATCCTGATGAAATAATTAAAAAACCGTATGGGAATATTTATTTATTTGATGCTAAAGAATACCTTCTTACAGCAAATCCAAATAAACAATTGGTTGGAAATGGTCCGTTTTTAGTTGAAAAAAAGTCAGGGAGGGTTGTTAGATTTGGGACTTTAGGAACTATTGAAAATCAGCTTAAATCTTATGAGAATGGGACGATAACACCAGCTTTAACACGCTATTGGTATCCTGATGAAGATAGGTTTGATTATAAGTAATTTAGATATTTTTAAAAACTGCAATATAAAAATTGCAGTTTTTTTATTTAAAGAATCTAAATCACTCGTTTACAACAAGCCAATGCCACATTTATAAAAGGAATTGGTTTTGATGGAAAAATAAAAGGTAATGCTGTAATTTATAAAGGAGAAGAAATTGCGAGTGGAACAGCTAAGGAAGTTCGAGAAACTTTAAGGGATGTTTGGAATGCTAGTGGGAGTAAATTAGTAGAAGCTCTAGATGATTTATGGAAACTAAAACCTAAGCTAACTACAGATTTAAAACATTGGACAGCATTTAATTTAGCAAATACAGAGTTAAGGTGGTCAAGAGTGATAGAAAAAGATATTGAAAAAGCTATTCAAGCTGGGCTAAAAAGTACAGGAGGAAAACTATGGGAAGCAGAAGTCGCAAGAGAATTAAGTAATTTTGATAAGGTTACAGATTTTGGTAATATCTATAAAATAATTAAAAACGGCAAAAAATTTAAAGATGCAGGAGATATTGATGTAGGAACTTCAAAATATATCATAGAATGTAAAGAGAGTGTTTCTAAGAATATTAAATCAAAAGATTATTTTGACCAATTTGATAAATATTTGAATCCAAAAAATGAAAAATATATAAATCTTAATGGCAGAAAATGTGTTTTGGCAATAAAATCATTTAAAGATAATGCAATTGATATTACACATCCTGTTTTTAAAGCTCTGCAAAGAAAGGGTGTGATTATTATAACAGATTTACAACAGATTAAAAATTTAAGATAATGGGAAATACAATTCATATCATAAGTAAAGAATATTTAAAAACGACAGAATTAATTAGCATAATTGAAAAAATTGCAAAGAAGTTAGTTTATCAAGTTGGAAAATCGTACTCAGAAGAATATGATATTACTGATATTGGTTTGTTTAAGGAAAATTCAAGTGATTATTTAAGCGTTAGAATTAGCTGTAAATCTGACTACAACGATACATTTAACAATCTTTATGGCATTAATAATTATGGTATTATGATAAGTATTGAGTATAGTTATGAAGATAAAATACTCATTGCTTTTCTAAAGGAAATAATGTCTGAAGTACCAAATATTTTAATATACAATGAAGAAACTCCTAATGGAATAGATAGTATTATATTTAATAAATCTCAAGTTTTGAATTTTCCTCAGAAAGATGCTTATAAACTTCTAAATACACCCTCAATTTAAGTTATCTATTTTAGAAGTAAGACTTGTTACTATTCTAATATTGATATTTTTAAAAACTGCAATATAAAAGTTGCAGTTTTTTTATTTAAGATTGTAAATACCTTTTACACTTTGTTTCAGAAAATGTAGAGCTTGTTTCCATAAGTAATGGTTTGCTCAACACAGCTAAGTTACAAGAGCTTAACCAATACGGTGCAATACTTGTAGCAGGTGAAGTTAAAAACGCTGACAGAATAGTTACAGAATATGCGCTTGTTTATAAAGGGGAATTAGTAATAAAAGGGGAAAGAACTAGTTTTGTAAAAAGAGTAGAAAGGTTCTTTGAAGGAGTTAAAAGTAAAGGCCTTAAAGATTTCTTAGAGGAATTTGTAGGAGGAAATAATTTTGGAAAATCGATTGTTGAAACCAAAAACCCTGTTAAAGTCCAATAGTTTGTAGAAGGATTTGAAAATTTATCAAAAATAAAAATTGTTAATCCTCTTGAACATATAAAAGAAGCCATCGCTTATTTCAATCATAAAGCGATTGGTGATGAAATTATTCAAATTGGTAAGCTTAATTATGGAAATACAATAGAATCTGTTATAGTATTTCTCAAAACAGGAAAAATAAAATTGGCAGAACCTTCTTTGATGCAAGGTTTTGATGAAGTTGCTGCGAAATTTGGAGGGGGTAGTTTTATGCCATCAACAATTCCTAGAATGAAAGAATTAATGAAAGAGGGAGAAATGACTGTTATTTATGGTGTTAAAGAAAAAAATAAAATAACAGGAAGTACAGTGGGACATTATTTTGAAGGAATGAAAAAGGGAGGTGAATTACATTTGTTTGATGGACAAACAGGAGAATATGTAATATCTACACAAAGAACTGCTTATACAAATTTTATTAAAAGAGGTTATAAAGAATTTAGATATTTAAAAGTAAGATAATAAACCAATAAAAAATAATAATATGTTAACAGATCAAGAAATGTTAAAGGTAGCAGAACGATATTTAGAAAAAAGAAAAGGGACCAAGACTATTGATGTAATTATAGAAGGAATTTATAAGAAACCTTATGGTAATATATACTCTTATCAATCTAAAGATTATATAGATACGGGTAATTTTAATAAATCGTTAGTGGGTAACGCACCTTTTTTAGTCGAAAAAGAAACTGGTAGAGTTGTTAATTTCAGCACTTCAACCATATTAGAAGAAGAAATTAAAGCCTATGAGAACGGAACAATTGGTAAAAGTTTGGATCTCTACTGGTATCCAGATGAAGATAGGTTTGATTATAAGTAATTTAGATATTTAAAAAACTGCAATTTTAAGATTGTAGTTTTTTATTTAAAGAATCTAAATCAAGGGCAGAAATTTTTTAAAGGAAAACAAAATAAAGAGCCCCATTATATTCTTAGATGATATGGCTTTTGAAAAGAATCATCACTCTATAATTATCTTTAAAGACCTGATTTATTCAATTTTACTAGAGAAACAAATAAATTAAAATAATACGGATTCAATATTAGATGTCGTTATGAAATAAAAAAACAATAAATTCAAATACTCACAGAAAATTTTAGAATAAGAAATAAAAACTATTTTGAAACCTATAATTGGAGTAGATACTTAAATGGGAAGAAACATAAAGGAATATGTTTAGACTTCGCCAATTTACTTCGTTTGAGTCTAATGTGGGATTTGAGTTAAAATAAAATATTAATTGTTTGATTTGATTTTTTTCTAATAATTGTTGATTTTTTTCTTTTAAAATTTGTATTTAAGATTATTTTCTTTTATATTTAAACTTTAATTACAAATGTAAAAAATGGACAAAATAACCAAAGAAAGAATCCAAAAACTTCATCCCTCAGTACGCGATGAGGTTTCAATAATTATAGAGGAATGTAATCAATCATTAACAGGAAGAGCGCAAGTCAGAATTACACAAGGTTTGCGAACATTTAAAGAACAAGATGAATTATACGCCTTAGGTAGAACAAAACCCGGTAGAAAGGTAACGAATGCAAAAGGAGGACAATCCATTCATAATTATGGATTTGCTGTTGATATTTGTTTGATTATCGATGGAAAAGTAGCATCATGGGATACCGTAAAAGATTGGGATAATGATGGTGTTGCAGATTGGTATGAATGTGTGAAAATTTTTGCCAAACACGGTTGGAATTGGGGAGGTAATTGGAAAACATTTAAAGATTTACCTCATTTTGAAAAACGAGGTTTTTCAGATTGGGAGCAATTAAAGAAAATTCCCTTAGATAATCAAGGCTATGTGAAGATATAGTTGAAAAACAAAGACTAAAGCTCAAATTATTTGAATGGGATAAAAATCTAGACTAGAAATAATAATGTATAGTAATTTTTATAATAGATGAAGAGTTATTGTACAAGATATAATAATAGCGTATTTCGTGAAAAAAAATAATCACCCGTTTTACTCAAGTATAGAAAGGTATTTATAATCAATATTATTATAATTTGCCCCATTTTTTCACTTTGATTTAAATCTTCTTTTTACGATAAAAATAAGCTAAACAAAAGTGAAAAGATTAATAGCCTTCAGACATTTTGCTTTATTAAAAATGTAAGATTATCTGAAATTATTATAAATCAAAACATCCAGATTATTTTCTTAAATCAATTTCTTGATTTACATCCCAGTTTGCTCGAACATCAAGTACAGTTGGAAATTGGAAAACCTCTTCTGGTTGTCTGTTCTCTAAAAAAGAACCTGCATCCCATTGTCCGTTGTTATTAAGATCATAAATAATACGGACATAATACTTTTCAGGTTCTATTAACAAAAAATCAACTTCTTTAGAAGAATTAGTAATAGATTTTGTATAAAAAACTTTTCCCTTCTCATTGGTGAGTTCTACTATGAGAGGAGTATTGTTTTTGTTTTTAAGTTTTATTTTTAAATTTCCATAATCAGTAATCCCTTTTGTTGAAAAATTAAATTTAATAGTATCTTTACTTTTATTGCCTATATAATCCTCTATTGCCCTGTAATAATTTTAAATCATACTTTTCGTTTTCTCCCTTTTCAAAATCCAATTCAAAATGTTGCGTATAATCTTCGTATACTACTTTAAATGGAACTTTTGTTTTATCCCCTTTTGTTAATAAGATCTTGTTAATATCCCATTTTTCAATAGGAGTTGATGATTTAATTATAAAGTTCTTTTTAAATGTAAATAAGTAATTTTAGAGTCAAAATGTAATGTGTCCTTTTTATAAGGCTTAAATTTGACTGTATAACGTTCTTGATGTTTGTCTTTTAATAATTCTAACTCAATAGAATCATTTTTAATATAAGGAGTCCAAATTTGTAAGGAATCCTTATCCTGAAATTTTGAAATGCGTACTGGTATTTTGTTTCCTTTCTGCTGTGCCTTAATTTGTATATTTTCCGGTTTTCCTTCATAACCTAATAAAATACGATTACCAGATGCTTGTGTTGGTCTTTTAGATTTAAATTTTGGCTGCTCTTGATATAACTCTAATTCAAATATTGAATTGTCAGGAACATTAATAACTTGATTATAAAAACCTATCTTATCTTTTTTAGGATCGTATTTATAATTAGAAATATTCTCTTTTAGAGCTATTAATTTATATTGACCCGCTTTAATATTTTCAATTTTAAATGTGGTTGTACTATCTAAAGTATTAGTGATATAACGAGGTGTTTGTTTGTAAATCGTTGAGTCGTTATATTTTTCATTTACTTCATATAGCATTACATTTACAAATTTTGGTACGGCTTTTTCGTAAGCATCTTTTAATATACCTTGTATAGATAATGAATCTAAATCTTTTCCTGTTGAAAAAACATATTTGAAATTTTTTAACTTATTACCTTCATTATTATCTACAATGCTTTCGCCAAAATTAAGGCTGTATGTTGTGTTTGGAATTAATTCTTCATTGAATTTTATTGTTAATTGTTTGCTTACCCCTCCTTGTGGTTGAATGTTGGGTTGATTCTTTAAAGGAGGTGATATGATGAGGTTTTTTTGTAAATCGTTAATTTTTATATATTCATTAAAAGTAACTCGAATACTTTTTTCATTAAAATTAGTTGAAAAATTTTTAGGATAGCTACTAATCATTTTAGGAGGTGTTACATCCTTATCTCCTCCTGTTATAGAGCCTCTTTTAGCACAACTAATTAGATTTAAAGTAAAGAATAATAATAAAATAAATGACTTATTTTTCATTAGGATTAATTTTATGCTCGTTTAGATAACGGCTAACGATTAAATTTATTAGGACTACAAAATAACAACATTTATTTAAGAATGTGAAAAAGCCATAGTGACTATGCTAATTTTTATTTTATCCGATTGTTGTAAAGCTTTAGCACAGGCTTCTAGTGTGGCTCCTGTAGTTAAAACATCATCAACTAAAAGAAAATGTACGGGTTGTTCAAGATGTTCGAATTTACTAATAAAGTGATTTTTTTCTACTTTATTTCGTTCCATTAATTTTTTTTTAGACTGACTTATACTGTATTCTTCTCGGAATAATAGATTTTTATTGATAGGGATTTCTAATGTTTCAGATAAACTTTTGCAATAGGTATCAACTTGGTTATATCCTCGTTCTTTTAATTTTTTAGAATGCAGAGGTACAGGAACTATGTAATCTATTGTCCTAAAAACAGCAAGATGCTGTAAGTATTCAGCATGCCATTTGCCTAATAAAGATCCTATTTCAGTATGTCCTTTGTACTTTAAATTATGAATGAGTTGTTGACCTATTCCCGTTTTGTGATAATAAAACATAGAGGAAACATGTTCTAAATTTATTCTTCCATAAAATTTAGTAAACGCATCATTATTGATCTTGTTCCAATGATAAGTTAAAGGTAACTCATGTCGACATTCAATACAAATGACTTGTTCATTATTACCTAATAAATTTTGGCATCCCAAACACAAATCAGGGAAAAATATATTAATCAGTTTTTTAAGCATTTCGTCGATTTTTTTTTCTGTAATAAAATTATTAAAATACATTTGATTAGTAACAAAGTGAAATTAAAATGTTGTTAAGGGATTCGTTAACAGCCTATAAAATGGTTTCTGTGGGACTGCTTTCTGTAGCAGTTTCATTGAGCGTTAAATGCTATCAAGTTGTAGAAGAGAATTTAAAACTTCAAGAAGAAAAAGTTTTAGATCGAACAACTTATACTAATGATTTGAGTGAGATATTATTTCGATTTGATGCAGAAGTAAGAAAAAATAAAGAATTAGTTGATAAGCAAACAGAGCTTCAAAATGAACTGGTGAAAATAAAAAGAAATCATCTTCATTTTAATAGTTCTAATTGTAAATCAATTATTTGATTGTATTTAAAGATGATTTTGTTCTAAAAAATCAGATGAAAGTGAGATTCGATTGTAATTGGGCTGAAAATGCGAAATTATTGACACAACTTCTTAGGAAAAGATATACATAAAAAATAATGATGAGATAAAAATTGTCTAGTAGAAAATTTGTAAGTTAAAGAAAAAGAAGGGTAAGTCTTTTTTTACTTTTTAAAAGCAAAAATGATTAAAAATATTTAGTTAGATAACTAAGTTAGATAGCAAAGGTTAGATAAGTTTATATCTCTAGTAGAACCGAGATAAATATTAATAATAGAATATTTCTTAAGATATTGATCTGATAGGGGATATAGGATTTATACTTAAATAACTTTTTTAAAATTGTTGATTATATAAGGGAAGAAAACGGATTTTTTAAATCCGTTTTTTTATTTTTGCAATACTATGGCAAAACAAGACGATTTATTTAAGAATGTTATTTCGCACGCAAAAGAATACGGATTTATATTTCCGTCAAGCGAAATTTATGATGGTTTGAGCGCTGTATACGATTATGCTCAAAACGGGGTAGAGTTAAAAAGAATATTCGTGACTATTGGTGGAAATCAATGGTGCAAATGCACGAGAATATTGTAGGGATAGATGCGGCTATTTTTATGCATCCTACTACTTGGAAAGCTTCAGGTCACGTAGATGCTTTTAATGATCCATTAATAGATAATAAAGATTCTAAAAAAGATATCGTGCAGATGTTTTAATTGAAGATTATTGTGAGAAATTAAATCAAAAAGCACAAAAAGAAATTGAAAAAGCCAAATCCCGTTTTGGAGAAACGTTTGATGAAGCCCAGTTTGTTGCTACTAACTCTAGAGTAATTGAATATTTGTCTAAGAAAAAAGAAATCTTAGAACGTATGGCTCGTGGTTTGGATACAGGTGATTTGGCAGATGTTAAAGCCTTGATAGAAGAATTAGGTATTGCATGTCCAGAGTCAGGCTCAAAGAATTGGACAGAAGTACGCCAGTTTAACTTGATGTTTGGTACTAAATTAGGAGCCTCTGCTGATACCGCTATGGATTTGTATTTACGTCCAGAAACAGCACAAGGTATATTTGTAAACTTTTTAAACGTTCAGAAAACAGGACGAATGAAAGTCCCTTTTGGTATTGCTCAAACAGGTAAAGCATTTCGTAATGAAATTGTAGCGCGCCAGTTTATTTTCCGTATGCGTGAATTTGAACAAATGGAAATGCAGTTTTTTGTAAAACCAGGTGAAGAAATGAAATGGTATGAATATTGGAAAGAAACCCGTTTAAGATGGCATAAATCACTTGGTTTAGGAGCCGAAAATTACCGTTTTCATGACCATGAAAAATTAGCACATTATGCTAATGCTGCTGCAGATATCGAATTTAATTTCCCGTTTGGATTTAAAGAGTTAGAAGGTATTCATTCTCGTACTGATTTTGATTTAAAAGCACACGAACAACATTCAGGAAAAAAATTACAGTATTTTGATAATGAAGAAAATGCAAGTTATGTACCTTATGTAGTAGAAACTTCTGTAGGTTTAGATAGAATGTTTTTAGCGGTCTTCTCAAAATCATTACAAGAAGAAACATTAGAGGATGGTTCTACTCGTACAGTTTTGCGTTTGCCAAGTGTTTTAGCACCTACAAAAGCTGCGGTGTTACCATTAGTTAAAAAAGATGGTTTACCCGAGTTAGCAAAAGAAATTATTGAAGACTTAAAATGGGATTTCAATGTAGCCTATGATGAAAAAGATGCTGTAGGTCGCCGTTATCGTCGTCAAGACGCATTAGGTACACCGTTTTGTATCACAGTAGATCATCAGACATTAGAAGATAAAACAGTTACAATACGTCATCGAGATTCTATGCAACAAGATCGTGTAGCTATTGCTGATTTAAGAAGTATTATTAGCCATGAAGTTTCAATGCGTAATTGGTTATTAAAAATGAAATAAATTTATTTTCAATAAATATTGGAATACCCTCAAAAGTTACATACTATGAGGGTATTTTGTTTTATAAGATTAATTTAATCGGATTACTCGTTAGACTTTACGATGAAGATAAAATGAGAAGAAACCTTTTTATAGAAGTAGTTTTACTAGCTTTATAGTAAAAAATAATCTATTATTTAGATTCAGATCATCTATCCGTAATGAATTTGTATTGTCTATTGACTTCGGATATAATCACTATTTAAGAGAAATGGAATAGTTAGTAATAAAGTTTATTCAACCAAAGTGTTAACAACCACCATATATTAAAACAACGAGAAATTGGGCAAAAATATTCAACCAAAATTATACGGACTAGACCATTTAAGAACTTTTGCTATTTTATTTGTTTTTCTTTTTCATTATTTCATATTAAGTGATGAGCAGCCCGAATGGTTATCTAGATTTGTAAAATTTGGTTGGACAGGAGTAGATTTGTTTTTTGTCTTGAGTGGCTTTTTGATTTCCTCTCAACTTTTTGCTCAAATTAAACAAGAACAAAATATTTTATTTAAACAGTTTTTTCTAAAGCGATTTTTTAGAACTATTCCTGCTTTTTTAGTCACTGTTGGACTTTATTTTTGCTTTCCCTTTTTCGTGAAAAAGAAAGGTTGCCTCCATTGTGGAAATTTCTCACTTTTACTCAAAATTTTGGATTAAACTTAAATGATTTTGGAACATTTTCGCATGCTTGGTCGCTTTGTGTGGAAGAACATTTTTATTTATTATTACCATTCGTCTTAATTTTACTACAAATTACCAATCTTATAAAGAAATCATATTGGTTGCTCATTATCTTTTTTCTATTGGGTTTTGCAATCAGAACATACAGTTTTAATCAACTATATCTTCCGAAAATTGAAGACGAAATAAATTTTATGTATTGGTACAAATATATTTACTACCCAACTTATAATCGTTTAGACGGATTTTTAATTGGTGTTTCAATAGCTGGAATTTATCAGTTTCTGACAATTTTTTGGAACAAAATATCAATATATGGAAATCTATTCGTCGGTTTAAGTTTGATTGTTTTGACAAGTGCTTATTTTTTGTGTGAAGACCAAATGACTTTTAATGCTTCAGTTTTCGGTTTTCCACTAATTGCAATTGGTTATGGATTGATGGTCATTGGAGCATTAAGTCCGACAAGTTTTTTATACAAATGGAAGTCAAAAATAACAACATTTATTGCAACACTTTCTTATGCAATATATTTGACACACAAAGGCGTAATTGTTATGACACATAAGGTTTTTGAGGGCTTTAATATTGATAGAAATTGGATGCTTTTAATCTCTACGGTAGCGTGTATAAGTTTTGCTTATTTACTATATTTGATAATAGAAAAACCATTTATGAAATTACGAAACCGAATACTTGGACAGAAATAAAACCTATCGCTAAAAAGAGTTTTACTTCAGATGGGCTGAGGAGCTAAATTAACTAAAATTTTTTGAATTAAATTTTAGTATAAATTGGACTTCTATGCTTCTATTTTCCACCTGAAAGCAAAGTCCCGAAGCGATAGATCTAGAACTATTAATGCAATCAGAATCTTCCTATTTTAGATAGTAAAAAGTACGCTGGATTAATTTTAAAAACATTAAAAAAGCAAAGGAATTTGTGTTTAAGCATTAAGGAATCATTCTGATAAGGCATTCCATCCTCTTGCTTTTAATTCAATTTTTGTATTAGCACGAGTAACTAAATGAATACCTTCTTCTGGAGGAGCTATATGTCCTATAACGGTAAAGTTCGGATTTCCTTTTAGTTTGTCATAATCATCCATTTTTATTGTAAACAATAATTCATAGTCTTCTCCTCCATTTAGTGCTATTGTGGTACTATCTAAATTAAATTCTTCACATACGTTAATAAATTGAGGATCTAATGGAAGTTTTTCTTCATATACATTACAGCCAACTTGAGATTGTTTGCATAAATGTAAAATTTCAGAAGATAGGCCATCAGAAATATCAATCATAGAAGAAGGTTTTATGTTTAATGCTTTTAAGATTTCAGGTATATCTTTTCTAGCTTCTGGTTTTAGCTGACGTTCAATCAAATAAGAATATACATCTAAATCAGGTTGGTTATTAGGGTTAACTAAAAAAACTTGTTTTTCTCTTTCTAATACTTGTAATCCCATATAAGCGGCTCCTAAGTCACCTGATACGACAAGTAAGTCATTTGGTTTTGCACCATTCCTGTATGTAATCTCTTTTTCTTCTGCTTCACCTAAGGCTGTGATAGATATAATCATGCCTTTTTGAGAGGAAGTAGTATCGCCGCCTATTACATCTACTCCATATTGTTTAGCGGCTAAAGAAATGCCTGCATATAATGCTTCTAATGCTTCTAAACTGAAACGATTGGATACTGCAATAGATACCGTAATTTGAGTTGCCTTTGCATTCATAGCGTAGATGTCGGATAAATTAACTACTACGGATTTGTAGCCAAGATGTTTTAAAGGCATGTAGGCTAAGTCAAAATGGACACCCTCAATTAATAAATCAGTTGAAACTACTGTTTGTTTAGAACCAAAATCTAATACAGCAGCATCATCTCCGATTCCTTTTAGGGTAGACGCATTGGTAATGTTGAAATGTTTAGTTAAATGTTCTATTAAACCAAATTCTCCCAATTGACTAATGTTTGTCTTTTGAGACATTTTATCTTCAATCATAACTTTTTAATTTACGAAGCAAAGGTACAAACTAAAAGGGAATTCATAGGTAATAGATTGGAAGTAAAAAAAGTATTGTTTTTTTGATTGATTTTTTTTGCTATAAAAAGGGATTAGAGTGTTGTTTTTTTGTGAGAAGGTTCTAATAAAAGAAAGTAATATTTTAACTTCTTCAGTTGTCTTGTTTATGTGAAAAAAAGAAGAGTTTGAAGCAAGTAGATAGAATCAGAAAATTTGTAGTATTGATTATGAAACTCTGTTTACTATGGAAGTAAGAAAAGGGTTGTTTCTTTGTTTTTACAAGGTTTTAACCCAGATTACGCATTAGAAATCTATTCCACTTTATTTTTCTTCAAATTCAAGCACGTACTCAAATTTTAATTATCAAAATAGTTCACTATTTCTTCTTCTAAAATTTTCTGTGAGCACTTGAATTTATTGAAAAATTTTGTTTCACAACGAAGTCTAATGCGTAATCTGGGTTTAAGGTTTCTTGGTAGTACTTATGATTTGTGAGTTTTCTGTGTAATCAATCAAAAAATCCCAAACTATTTTGAAGTTTGGGACTTGTATTTAAGATTGCTTTTTTTCAATCAATAATTATAATTCCAATGCTTTTCTTGGATTGCCTCCCATTAAAATTTCTGCTGGGTTTTCTAAAGCTTCTTTAACAGCACATAAGAAACCTACAGACTCACGTCCGTCGATGATACGGTGGTCGTAAGATAAAGCAACGAACATTACAGGAGCAATAACGATTTGTCCGTTTTTAACAATTGCTCTGTCTACTACATTGTGCATTCCTAAGATTCCTGATTGTGGAGGGTTGATGATAGGTGTAGACAACATAGAACCAAATACACCGCCATTAGAGATAGTAAATGTTCCTCCTGTCATTTCATCAACAGTGATTTGTCCATCACGTGCACGAATAGCTAAACGCTTGATTTCAGCTTCAACACCACGGAAAGTTAAGTTTTCAGCGTTACGAACTACAGGAACCATTAAACCTTTTGGTCCTGAAACGGCTACTGAAATATCACAAAAATCGAAAGACACTTTTTCTTGTCCGTCAATCATTGAGTTTACATCAGGGAATAGTTGTAATGCGCGAGTAACGGCTTTGGTAAAGAAAGACATAAAGCCTAATCCCATTTGGTGTTTTGCTTTGAATTCTTCCTTGTACTCATCGCGTAAGGCGTATATAGCACTCATATCTACTTCGTTGAAAGTAGTTAGCATAGCGGTTTCATTTTTGGCTGAAACCAAACGCTCTGCTACTTTACGACGTAACATAGATAATTTTGTTCTTTGAGAACCACGAGAGCCACCTGTAGGTGTACCCATAGAAGCTTTTGCGTTTAAAGCATCTTCGGTAGTTATACGACCTGCTTTACCAGTACCTGTAACTGTTGTAGGGTCAATATCTTTTTCTGCTAATATTTTTTTAGCTGCTGGCGAAGCTGAACCTGTTGCATACGTTGTTGTAGGTGCTGGAGCTGACTTTGGCGCTTCTGTTTTTGGCGCTTCTGCCTTTTTCTCAGCTATTGGAGCTGCACCACCTTCTGGTTTAGCTGCACTCGTATCAATTAAACATACTACTGCACCTACAGCTACTGTGTCACCTTCTTCAGCTTTAAGCGTGATGATTCCGCTCATTTCAGCCGGTAATTCTAATGTTGCCTTATCTGAATCAACCTCAGCAATCGCCCTGGTCTTTTTCTACATAATCTCCGTCTTGTACTAACCAAGTAGCAATTTCCACTTCCTTGATTGATTCCCCTGGCGAAGGGACTTTCATTTCTAAAATCATCTTTTATAATTTTATAAAGTGTTGTTATCTATCTATTTATCAAAAATATATTTTTTATTATATTAAGGTTTTGTCGAAAACCATTGCTATAGCATCAGCATGACGTTTTTTAGAACGTGTATAACTTCCTGATGCAGGTGCACTGTACGCTTTAGGTGATGCTACACGGAATTTCACTTCGTTGAAATTCATTAACATAAATCCATAAGCTCCCATATTTCTTGGCTCTTCTTGTGCCCAAACATAATCCGTTGCATTAGGATACGAAGCAATAATCGCTTTTAACTGTTCCACTGGTAATGGGAATAATTGTTCGATTCTTATTAAAGCTACATCGTTTCTTCCTTGTGCTTCTCTTGCTGTTTTTAAGTCATAATAGAATTTACCCGTACAGAAAACTAATGTTTTTACATCAGCTGGATTTACATGTGTATCATTGATAACTTCTTGGAATGAACCTGTAGCGAATTCTTCAATTGAAGAAACTGCTTCAGGATGACGTAATAAGCTCTTAGGAGTAAAAACCATTAAGGGTTTACGGAAATCTGCCAACATTTGTCTTCTTAATAAGTGGAAGAAATTAGCTGGGGTAGTACAGTCGGCCACATACATATTTTGTTCTGAACAAAGTTGTAAGTAGCGTTCCATTCGTCCTGAAGAGTGTTCTGCTCCTTGGTTTTCATATCCGTGAGGCATTAAGATAACCAACCCGTTTTGGTTGTTCCATTTGTCCTCTGCAGCAGAGATATATTGGTCAATCATAATTTGAGCTCCGTTAGAGAAATCTCCAAATTGTGCTTCCCAAATAGTTAATGTTTTTGGCGATGCCATAGCATAACCATAATCAAAACCAACTACACCGTATTCAGATAATAAGGAATTGTAAGCATTAAAATACCCTTTTTTGTTAGGTACGTCGTTTAATAAGATTACTTCTTCCTCCGTATCTTCTGTTTTTACCACAGCGTGACGGTGAGAAAAGGTGCCTCGCTCAACATCCTGACCGGAAATACGAACGTTGTAGCCTTCTGTTAATAATGAACCATAGGCTAACATTTCACCCATAGCCCAGTCTAATTGGTTTTTTTCAAAATACATCGCTTTTCTGTCGTTGATAAGCTTTTGTATTTTGCTGATATATTTTTTACCTTCTGGTAATTCGGTTACAATTTTTGCAATACCATCTAAAGTGTCTTTTGCTACAGCTGTGTCCACTTTTTCTAGCATTTTAGCTTGATTTGCTTTAGAGAAACCAACCCACTCGTCTTGCATAAACGGTTCGATTACAGTTAAGGTTTCTTCGCGAGATGCAGTTAAATTTTCGTCTAATCTAGCTTTGTAGGCATCTTCAATTTCTTTTATATAAGAAGCTGAAATAACACCTTGTTCAACCAATTTAGCACCATATAAATCTCTTACATTTTTATGTTTTGAAAGGGATTTATATAAAACAGGTTGTGTAAAACGAGGTTCATCACCTTCATTATGTCCGTATTTTCTGTAACCTAAAATATCGACATACACATCAGAGCCAAATTCCATACGATACTCTAGGGCAAAAAGCATTGCTTTTACTACCGCTTCTGCATCATCCGCATTTACGTGGATAACAGGAGATGAGGTTAATTTGGCAATGTCAGTACAGTAAGTAGTTGAGCGAGAATCGGTGTAGTTAGTGGTAAAGCCTACTTGGTTGTTGATAACCACATGAATAGTACCTTCGGTTTTGTAACCATCTAAGTGTACCATTTGGGCAACTTCATATACGATACCTTGACCTGAAACTGCGGCATCACCGTGTACAATGATAGGTAATACTTTACTAGGTTGTGTTGGGAAGAAACGGTCTTGTTTAGAACGTGTAATTCCTTCTACGACAGCCGCAACAGTTTCTAAGTGCGATGGGTTAGGTACTAAGTTGATGTTGATGCCTTTTCCTTTACGAGTTGTTTTGGGTGTAGTAATACCTAAGTGGTATTTTACGTCACCATCAAAATGATCTGCATCGGCATAATCTTTACCGTCAAATTCGCTAAAAATCTTTTTAGGCTCTTTGTCAAAAACATTCGTTAATACATTTAGACGACCACGATGTGCCATTCCTAAAACTAATTGTTCTACACCTAGTTCAGCTGCTTCTTCAATTAAGATGTCAAAAGCAGGAACAACGGCTTCGTTACCTTCTAAAGAGAAACGTTTTTGTCCCACATATTTAGTATGTAAGAAACTTTCAAAAGAAACGGCTTCGTTTAATTTTTCAATGATAATTTTTTTCTTATCTGTTGTTACATCGTTTGCCATAGCATTGATTTTTTGCTCAATCCATGCTTGTGTTTTTGGGTCACGAATGTATTTGTATTCGAATGCCATTGACTGGCAATATAATTTCTTCAATAAAGCGATTAAGTCCGCTAAGGTAGTGGGATTACCTGTTACGAAACTTGTGGCTTGAAAAACAGTTTGTAAATCAGAAGCGGATAAACCATAGTTTTCAATTTCTAGACTAGGACTGTGTACTCTTCTATCTCTTACAGGGTTTGTACTGGCAAATAGATGTCCATTTGTACGATAAGCTTCTATAAGCTGAAGTACTTTTATTTCTTTTTGAATTTTTTCAGTTAACTGAGCGTTGTTTATAGCTCCTTCTGAAATAGAAGCTTGACCTTCAAATCCATTTGGAAATTCATTGGCAAAATCAAATCCTTGAAAGAAAGCCCTCCAAGAAGGTTCAATACTGTCAGGATTTACTAAATATTGATCATATAAATCGGCAAAAAAAGCCGTATGTGCTGCGTTTAAAAAGGAAAACCTATCCATAATGCTGTCTAATGACAATTTTTGGTTAAAAAATTATTGCAAAAGTAAAAACTTTTAGACTAATATAGCCAATAAAACTGTATATTTATATGATTAATTTTTAATTCTTTAAAATATATATCCAAAATTAGAGTCTAATGATAAAAAATGTATTTTTTTCAGTTTTTTTTTGTTTTCATCTATTAATCAAGCTCAAAATTTAGAAACAAATTCTTCTGTAAACCGCTTTTGGGATCGTGTTCGTTTTGGAGGAGGATTAGGTCTTTCTATAGGGAATAATTATACTAATGTTTCAGTTTCGCCTGTTATGTATTATAATTTTGATGATAAGACTGGTGTCGGAGTTGGACTGACTAGTAGTTATGTTAAAAATTCTGGAAATTTTACCTCCTTTATTTACGGAATAACAGGTAGTGTTTTGTATAGTCCAGCTGAATATCTGCAATTATCAGCCGATATAGAACAATTACGTGTGAATTTAGATTATACGACTGCTTTAAATCGTCGTTCAAATGATTTTTGGAATACGGCTTTGTTTTTAGGAGGAGGTTATAGGATGAATCATGTTACGATGGGTTTGCGTTATAATCTTCTTTTTAAAAATTCAAACGATCTGTATACATCCGCTTGGATGCCTTTTGTTAGAGTTGTATTTTAGACCAAGTTGTGGGATAAATTTATTTCAGATAAAATAGATTTAGCATCTAAAACAGTATTTTTGGCCTCAATTAAATTGTTCTAAAAGGATGTAATCTTAATTTATTCAAAGGAAGACTTGAATGAAATGAATAAACGAAATGAATTGCATAATCTTGCTAATGCGACTACTTTGGTTTGTTTGAACAAAGTTTTCGGAGCTCCTTCCGAATTGAGGAACTATATGTTAAGTTATTTTTTTAGATATCCTTAATTTGAAGGCAAGATTTCGGTGTATTTTTATCTTCTTTGTTCTTTATTGTTTTCATTATAAAGTTTTTTGTGTA
The DNA here is from genome assembly GCF_019565505.1 of Flavobacterium davisii. Taxonomy (GTDB): domain Bacteria; phylum Bacteroidota; class Bacteroidia; order Flavobacteriales; family Flavobacteriaceae; genus Flavobacterium; species Flavobacterium davisii. Next base: position 1,594,766 of record NZ_CP067378.1, on the reverse strand, counting down.
GTTGGTTCTAATGAAGGAAAAATGCGAAATTAATTGCATGGTCTTTTTCGGATATTTATGTGAAAAACATTAATACATAAATAATGAAATCCAAATTTAGGATTAGACTCGAAGTGAATTGGCAAAGCTTAAATTTATTTTGCCTTGTTCTTCTTCCAATTTGAGTATGTACTCCAAATTTTAATTATGAAAATAGTTGGCTATTTCTTCTTTTAAAATTTTCGTGAGTACTTGAATGTATTGAAAAATTTTGTTTCACAACGAAGGCTAGTCCGGAATTTGAGTTAAAAGCATATAGTGTATTAATGTTTTTTGAGTATTTACGGAGTAATTAGAAAATATTGTTGAGATTCTTTTTAGTTGATTTCAAAGCTATTACTTAATATAAGATTAGCAGCATCATAAATTTTTAATTGATAGACACACGGAATAGGGTTTTTTAAGGGAATTCCTTTTTCTATTTTCATGGCCTTATTTTGGTAATGAACGAATGACATAGTTGTGTAATCTTCTATTCTTTCTCCAGTTGTAGTCATTTCGTTATGTGTTATTAGTTCATTGTTGGGGTCAAATAGCTGAAAATAAAAAGTTTTGTTCTGAGGATTTACGAGTTCGTTTTCACTAATTAAGAAGCTAATTTTAATTAAGTTTGTTTTGTTGGCTTTATCTGTCTGAATGAGTTCTCCTGATGATTTTATTCTAAAAGCGGCTATTTCTAGATTAGAAAAACTAAGCTTAGAGGCTTTACTTAGTTTTTCATCTACTATTTGTAGTTTTTTATTTAGATTTAAGTTGTTTGTATTTAAATCTTCATTTGTTTTTTTAATGCTTTTCAGTTCTGTATTAGAAGCAATCAGTTCACTTTCCGTACTATCTATTCTTTTTTTGTATCGTTCTATTTGATTCATAAGATAGCCTATTCTCAATTCTAAATTTTTTGATTCAATTTGATATTTAGCCATTTGAGATGGAGTATAGTTTTCATTTTTGATTTTTGCTAAAAGGTCAGTCACTTTTTTTCTTTCCTCTAATAATTCTTTACTTAAGTGTCCTTCTTTAGTAAGGGTGTTTTCTAGTGCTAATTTTACTTTTTCTAAATCATTAGTTAGTTCTGCTTTTTCGCTTCGTAATGATATGATAATACCTTTAGAATGAGCAGACATCTTATAGATGTAAACCAAACTACTCAGTAATAATAAGGATAATAAGGTAATAATAATTTTAAAACTTTTATTGTTTATAGAGGTTGTCATGATACTACAGTTTGGTTAAAAGGAGGAGTTTGATTTAAATTTTTGTCTAGTTTGAAATAAATATAAATTCCTAAAATACCAATAAGAACCATAAAAATCCAATTAGCATTAAAACTATAGTTTTCAATGATGCTGAAACTGAGTTTTGAGCTTAAGATTTGAGCAAAACTAAAACTCATAGAATATAGTGCCATGTATTTTCCTTCTTGACCGGGAGTGGCTTTGTTGAAAGCAAAAGAGTTAGCAAATGAAAATATTAGAATTTGTCCTAAGGTGATGAATGCAATACTCAGCATGAGTAAAAAAATCCAATTGGCAAAAATTAAAAAGAAAAATCCGAGAGTCATAAATAGACTTCCTATTTGAAAAATTTTTGTGTTTTTGATTTTGATTTTTTCAAGATATCCAATGATTGGCATTTCAAAAAGAAATATTAATAATCCATTTAACGATAATAATAATCCTATTTGCATTTCACTAAAATTAAACTTTGAAGAATTATATACGGGCAATGTGGTGAAAAGCTGAAAGAACAATAAAGCAGTAATAAAAGAACCCAAAAGAAAAATGACAAAATTAGAATCACTAAATATAGAGTTTTTTGTATTTGTACTTTCTTTTAGTTGTTCTACTCTTTTGGCATAAATGTCTATTTTTGTTTCATCTATTAAATACAAAAATAGTATTACTGCTATAATACAACTTATACCATCTATCCAAAATAAAGGATCATAGTTGTTGTTAGCAATGAGTACACCTCCAATAATAGGGCCTGTAAACATACCCAAGTTAGTTGCTAATCTTATGAGGGTAAGCGAACGGGTTCTGTTAGAAAAATTGCTAAAACATCCAATGGCCACATAAACAGCTGGTTTGTACATATCGGCTATCGCTGTTAAAATAAATAGTCCAATGCTGATTTCTATAAAGTCATATAAAAACATTAATGAAATGAAACCAAAACCAACCAATAATAGACTAGAAAGAATAACGGTGTAAAAGCCTATTTTATCAGTTAATTTGCCTCCTATCCAGTTTCCTAAAAAGAGCCTATGCCTATAGAACTCATAAGCCATCCCACTTCTTGAAGTGTAAAAGAAAATCCTTTGTGTAAATAGTTGCTAAGAAAAGGCATAACCATGGCGCCTGCCCTATTAATGTAGGTGATGAATGTAAGAATCCAAATTTCTTTGGAAAAACCTTTGAAGTTATCCAAATAGGTAGTTGTTTTTTTCATATAATGTAGATTTAGGGGAAATCTTGGGCTAAGTTAATTAAACCTATTTTTTTGGGTATTTTTTTCTTTTGTTTTAACAAAATATACGGTAAAACCGTAATGAATTGTGTTGTATTTCTATAGTCAAATAATATTTGTTATTTTTGTAATAAACAATCTTCAATAGGCAAAATTTGATTTAATATTATTTTTCAAATTAAAAGAAATATTAATTAATAAATTGCCTTGTAGTTAAATTTATTTTAGATGAAAAAAATTTTTCTTTTTTCTTTTTGATTCAAGTCTTTTCATTATTTGCTCAAAGAGAAATGTTACAATCAGGTCCTATGGTGGGCTATTGTGAAATGACAGAAGCTGTAATTTGGTTGCAAACAACAACTAGTGCGAATGTGAAATTAGAATATTTTGAATTAGCAAATCCTGCAAAAAAAATGTTTTCAGAAGTTTATAGTACAAAGAAAGAATCAGGATATACTTGTCACGTTCTTCTAGAAAAATTAGAACCAGGAAAAAAAATATGGGTATCAAGTATATCTAGATAATAAGCTTATAAAATTACCATATCCAACTACCTTTGAATCTAAGAAATTATGGCAATGGCGTGAGAAAGCACCTGATTTTACAGTTGCTTTTGGTAGTTGTGTTTATATTAATCAACCAGAGGTTGATAGACCAGAAAGCCTTATGGGAGTAATTATAATGTTTTTACGAGTATAGCTGCTAAAAAACCAGATATTATGCTGTGGGGAGGAGATAATATTTATTTAAGAGAAGTTGATGAAAGTTTATCAGGTCTTTATCTTCGTTATACGCATACTCGAAGTGTTAAAGAAATTCAGCCACTATTAGCGAGTACCCAAAATTATGCTATTTGGGATGATCATGATTTCGGTCCTAATGATGGAGATAGAAGTTTTAATTATAAAATACATACTCAAAAGGCATTCAAAGATTTTTGGGCTAATAAATCTTATGGTTTAGATGTTGCTCAAACACAAGGCATTTACTCTACCTTTAATTGGGGCGATGCACAGTTTTTTTTATTGGATAACCGCTTTTTTAAATCACCCAATGATCGCAAAACAGGAGAAAGAACTCTGCTGGGTAAAGAACAATTAGAATGGTTAATAGATGCGTTGTCTTCTTCTAAAGCTACTTTTAAAATTTTAGTTGTGGGAGGTCAAGTGCTGAATTCAGCTTCAAAATTTGAAAATTATGCAACCTATCCTCAAGAAAGAGAATATTTACTTAATGAAATTGCTAAGAATGAAATTAAAGGAGTTTTATTTTTAACAGGAGATCGTCATTTTGCAGAATTATCTATGTTAAAGAGAGGAAGTAATTATGCGCTGTATGATTGGACTGTTTCTCCACTAACTTCAAATCCTTCTAATTCAGGATTAAAAGAAGATAATAAAAATCGTGTGGAAGGTAGTGTATTTGTACAACATAATTTTGGATTGTTATCTTTTTCAGGTGATAAAGATGATAGACAAGTTAAGCTATCTTTGTTTGATCATGAAGGGAAAGAGTTGTGGAATAGGGTAATTACTAAAAAGAATTAGGGTATTAGTATCGATTTCTATACCATACTTTTTGCCATTCTCTTTTCAGAATAAGATAACTTACTTGCTCGGCGAGTTCAGTTAGATTGAAACCGTCGAGTTTTTTTATCTCATCTTCTTTTACATCAATAATATATAAAAGGTTTAAATACTCGTTGAACTTATTTTGTACTAGTAGGTAAACCTTTTTATGTAACTGTATTTTTAACTCAATGGGAGTAATGGAATCTGCTATATCTAAATTTTCATTAGCTAATAAAAAATCTTTACGGAGTTGTTCAATAAGTTTATGGTATAATTCTTCTTTTTGAGCTTCTGAAATTATTAAATCAGTATTCTGAGGAGCGATAAACTTGTTCAATTTTAATCAGTATTACTTAAGCTAAGAGTTTATGTTAAAAAATGTTTTCACAAATATCTAAGATTTTTAATGGCAATTTTGGGTGTGAAATAAAATAAAAGTATTTATGATTTTTTCGTTTCAATCAAAAAACAAACCATTTCAATAAGAAATAAAGCAATATTAAAATGGTCTTAGATAAAAGCATTTTACTTGTTTATTGGATTAAAGATAGTTATTGGTTAAACATTTCTATTCATTAAGTTTTCTCCAAATGTTTTTAGAATAACTTTTTTTTCTTCGCTAATGTTTATTTTTTCCAGTGTGGCAAAAGATTTGAGTGTATATTCTTTGATGGCTTCTAGTGTGGCTGTACTAGCACCTGTAGAATTAAATATTTTTTTGATCGTTTCAATTTTATCTGTATTATTTTCAGATTGTATAGAATACAACTGTTGTAATTGATTTTTTTCTTCTTTAGAAGCAAACTCTAACGCCTTTATATAAAGATATGTTTTTTTGTTTTCTATAATGTCACCTCCTATTTGTTTTCCAAAGGTTAAAGGATCCCCAAAAGCATCTAAATAGTCATCTTGAAGTTGAAAAGCAATTCCTAAGTTTAAACCAAATTCATAAATTAAGTGGGCATTTACAGAAGAAGTTTGGGCTACTATAGCACCCATTTTTAGAGCAGCTCCTACTAGTACAGCTGTTTTGTACTCAATCATTTTAAGATATTCTGTAACACTTACATTTTTTCTAGTTTCAAAATCTACATCATATTGTTGTCCTTCGCAGACTTCAAGTGCTGTTTTACTAAATAATTGAGCTAATTCTTTAAAGATGATAGGTTCATAATCTTCAAAGTATTGATAGGCTAATATAAGCATAGCATCACCAGAAAGTATTCCTGTATTAATATTCCACTTTTCATGAACTGTTTCGTGTCCTCTTCTTAAGGGAGCGTTATCCATTATATCGTCATGAACCAAAGAAAAATTATGAAAAACTTCTACCGCTGTAGCTGCGGAAAGTGCTTTTTTATAAGAACAATCGAAAATTTCAGTAGCCATTAGTGTCAATACAGGGCGTATTCTTTTTCCTCCTAGAGATAAGATGTATTGGATTGGATCGTATAAGTTTAAAGGGTCTTTTTTGATGGATAAGTCCTCAAAATGTTTTGTAATGATATCTTGGTAGGTAGTAATTGCCTGCATTTTATTTTTTTTGCTAAAATAATTTAAAAGTTGAGAACTGCCTGTTTAATTAAATGTTAAAAAAATAAAAAATAAAGAAACTTTTTAAGTGTTTAAAGTTTCCTGTGTATATTTGCCTGACTTTTAAAAGTATAGATTTAATAATAAAATAGGATGATGATTTTTAGATTATTTGAAAAATAGAGGAGATGAAAAAAACGGTTTTAATTACAGGAGCTTCAAGTGGTATTGGATTAGAATTAGCTAAAATTCATGCCGAAAAAGGGAATGATTTAGTACTTGTAGCTAGAAATGGACAGAGATTAGATGATTTGAAGATAGAATTAAAAGCTAAAAATAACATTCGGGTTTACACTATTTCTGAAGACTTAGCAAAGAGAGGTGCTGCTTTAAATATTTATAATGAGGTTAAAAAATACGGTTTAACCATAGATTATTTGATTAATAATGCTGGTTTTGGAGATTTTGGTTTGTTTACAAAATCAGATTGGAATAAAATAGATCAAATGATTCAATTAAACATAACTGCTCTAACACAGTTTACACATATATTTTTAAAAGATATGGTCAAACGTAAGAGTGGTAAGATTATGAATGTGGCATCTACGGCAGCCTTCCAACCGGGTCCTTTAATGGCGGTATATTATGCAACAAAATCATACGTTTTACATTTTACAGAAGCTATAGCTAATGAGGTAGAAGGAACAGGTGTAACGATAACAGCGTTATGCCCCGGTGCAACAGAAAGTGGATTTCAGTCAATGGCAGATATGGAAGATAGTAAATTAGTCAAAAATAAAAAATTGCCTACATCACGAGAAGTTGCTTGCTATGGGTACAAAGCCATGTTAAGAGGAGATACCGTAGCAATACATGGAATAAAAAATACACTATTAGCAAATACCGTTCGGTTTACCCCTAGGAAATGGGTTACCAAAATTACACGATTTATTCAAGAAACAGCATAGTATAAGATTACTATTAACAGTGGGTTATTATAAATAAACACCCATTGATTAAAAAAGCGATACTATTTGTTACCGCTGAAAAATAAATTTTAAGTATATGAAAGATAAAATTATTTCTAAGGCAGCTGATATGTTTTTGAAATTAGGTTTCAAAAGTGTTACTATGGATGATATTGCCTCTGAAATGTGTATTTCTAAGAAAACAATTTATAAATTTTTTAGTAATAAAGAAACCTTAATAAGAGCATCTACTTTTGTTATTCATGAAAAAGTACACAGGGTGATAGATGAAATTGTAGCAAAAAACTATAATGCCATAGAAGAAAATTTTGAAATACGTAAGATCTTTAAAGAAATGTTCCAATCGTATGATAATTCACCTCTATATCAATTAAAAAAGCATTATCCTGAAATTTATAATCAATTAATTGAGACAGAAATAGAAGATTGTAATGAAATGTTTGGGCAAAATATTCAGAAAGGAATTAAAGAAGGACTCTACAGAAAAGAGGTTCATATACCTACATATATACAATTTTATTATACACTTATATTTAGTATCAATGGAAATACACAGTTTGAAAGTGATACATTAAAATTAGAATTAGAAGCCTTAGAATATCATACTAGAGCACTTGCTACATCTAAAGGCGTAAAAGAGTTAGAAAAACAATTACTGAAATATAATAATTAGATGAAAAATTGGCATAAACTTTTATTAACGGTGTTTTTTTTAGGGCAAACTTTTGCACAAGAAAAAATGAACTATTCATTTAGTTTAAATCAAGCTGTAGATCACGCGACAAAAAATAACTATAGCACGATCAATGCAGCTAGGGATATAGAAATAGCTCAAAAGAAGAAATGGGAAACAACAGCCATAGGGTTACCTCATGTTAGTGCTAATGTGGGATATCAAAATAGTTTTAAAATTGCTACCAGTGTAATTAATATCAATGGAATGCCTACTGCATTACAATTTGGTCAATATAATTCTATGGATGCGAAGTTGACATTGAGTCAATTAATTTTTGACGGCTCTTATTTAGTGGGTCTAGAGTCAGCTAAAACATACCTAAAAATTTCTCAATACGCTAAAATTAAGACAGAACAAGAAATAAGGGAAATAACCACTAAAGCTTATGGAGATGTTTTGTTAGCACAAGAAAGTATCATGATTGTAGAACGTAATAGACAGGTACTTGAAAAAACATTAAACGATACAAAACAGATATATAAAAATGGATTTGTTGAAGAGGAATCCGTAGAACGATTACAAATTACATTATCAGAAATTAATAGTGCATTAGATTATGCAAAACGAATGGAAGTAATAGCAACTAATATGCTTAAACTTTTGATGGGAATAGAAATTGATCAAACAATTCAACTGACAGAAAAATTAGATGTACTAGCATCACAAAATGTAGATTTAGCTGTTCTATCACAAAACTTTGATACTAAAAATACAGTAGATTATCAAATTAATAATAATTTAGTAGAAACGAATCGACTACTATTAAAATTAGAAAGAAGTAAAGCATTACCCTCTTTAGGTGCTCAAATAAATTTTGGAGCGAATACTTTTGATAGTCGTTTTACTATGTTTAATGCAAATCAAAAATGGTATGACTACTCTACGCTTTCGATTGGTTTAAATATCCCATTATTTACCTCTTTTGGAAGACAAGCAAAAACAGATCAGACAAAAATTACATTTGAACAAGCAAAAACCAAATTAATTGAAACAGAGCAAAAGTTAAAGCTTCAATATCAGAAAGCAAAAAGTGATTTTGAATACAGTGTGGCACAATATGGTAATGCAAAAAATACCTTACGTTTATCGGAAAGAATTGAAAATAAACAAAATGTTAAGTTTAAAGAAGGTTTATCTACCAGTTTTGAATTTACAGAAGCGCAACGTCAATTATACGCCTCACAACAAGCTTATTTACAATCTATGGTAGAAGTTATTACCAAAAGAGCTGCTTTAGAAAAATTATTATTAAAGAACTAAAATTATATACTATCACAAATGAAAAAAATATTTATACTTACCCTGAATACCTTACTTTTAGTTTCTTGTGGAAGTAAAGAAAAATCTATCACAATTGATGCGTTAATAGAAAGTAAAAATTTAATAGAAATAAAAAATAAAAGAGCTAGTCTTCAGTCTGATTTAGCAAAATTAGATGAAGCTTTGGCAACTTTAGAAAAGAAAGAAGACGAAGCTTTAGTACAAACCATTACGGTAAAGGACACCGTTTTTAATCATTATGTTGAAATTCAAGGTAATGTAGATACACAAAAAAATGTACTAATCCAGCCTGAAATGCCGGGGACTTTAGTCAATCTAAACATAAAAGCAGGTCAGTCAGTTGCTAAAGGACAAATTTTGGGAAGAGTAGATGATGCTGGTATGAGTCAACAATTAGCAAATGTTCAAACACAATATGAGTTAGCGAAAACAACTTATGAACGTCAAAAACGTTTATGGGATCAAAAAATTGGTTCTGAAATACAATACTTACAAGCACAAACTCAAATGATAAGTTTATCAAAATCTATTAATCAAATAAAGGCACAAATTGCAAAAACCATTATCCGTGCACCTTTTAATGGTGTAATAGATGAGGTATTTGTAGAAAGAGGACAAGTAGTATCAGCTACACCACAAGGATTAATGCGTATTGTAAATTTGAGTCAAATGTATGTTAGAACAGAAGTACCAGAAATGTATTTGCCAAGAGTAAAAAAAGGAACTTCTGTAATTGTAAATATAGCCTCAATTAATAAGAATAGCGTAGGGAAAGTATGTCAAGTTGCAAAAACAATAAATCCCGCTAATAGAAGCTTTACAGTAAAAATAGATGTGTCTAATCCAGATGAATTATTAAGACCCAATCAAGTGGCTAAATTAAAAATTATGGATTATTCGAATCCTTCCGTAATATCAATACCAACAAACATAATCCAAAAAGATGGAAAAGGAAATAATTATGTTTATAAAGTTATAAATGGAAAAAAAGGAGAGAAAGTTGCTGAAAAAATTATTGTTAAAATAGGACAAACAGCTAATAATTACACCGAAATCCTTTCAGGTCTAAATCAAAAGGATGTAGTGGTTTCAGAAGGAGCAAATATGATTTCAGAAGGAATGAAACTAACTTTTTAATTCTTAAAATGAATTATATATAAAACAATTTAATATTAACTAATTTTCCTATTGACCCCTAATAGGAATTCCCCTTTTTTGGGGTTAGGGGGCTGATATGTCACACAAGCAAAAAGAATTCAGTATATCGAGTTGGGCAGTAGACAATCGAGTGACTGTTTATATATTTACCTTAATAATTGTCATGACGGGGATATATGCCTATATAACGATGCCTCGTGAAGATTTTCCAGAAGTTATAGAAAATAAGATTTATATATCTTCTATTTTTCCAGGAAATTCTGCAAAAGACGTTGAAAAATTGGTAATAAAACCATTAGAAGATGAAATAAAAAATATTAGTGGAGTTAATAAAGTAACTTCTGATTCGTATCAAGATTATGGTATCATTGTTGTTGAATTTGATGATAATATTACAACCGATCAAGGAAAAGCTTTAATTAAAGATAAAGTAGATGTTTCTAAAGCAAATATAAATTGGCCCGTATTAGATAATGGAGGGAAAGTAGAACCAAGTGTATTTAGTCTAAATATATCAGAAGAAATTCCTATTTTAAATATTAATCTTCGAGGAAATTATACAACCCAGCAATTAAAAAAATATGGGAAATATCTAGAAGAAGAAATAAAAAGAATTCCTGAAATAAAAAAAGTAGATATACTAGGCGTTGATACCAAAGAAGTGGAAATTGCAATAGATGTTTATAAAATGAATGCGGCTCAAGTAAGTTTTGATGATATAGCAAATGCCGTTCGATATGAAAATATGTCACTTTCAGGAGGAAATCTTGTTTCACAAGGCATCCGTAATAACATTCGAATTACAGGAGAAATAACCAACCCGTTAGAATTAGAAAATATTATTGTAAAAACACTAGGAGGATCGGTTTACCTAAAAGATATTGCTACTATTACTTTTAAAGAAAAAGAAAAAACCACTTTTGCACGAGAAAGAAGAGAAGAAGTTGTAATGCTGAATGTGAAGAAACGTTCTGGACAAAATATGATTTCTGCTATAGAAAAAGTAAAAGAAGTTATTAATAAAGCAAAAGAAACCGTTTTGCCTAAAGATCTAGAAATTAGCCTAACAAATGATCAGTCCTCTAAAGTAGAACATAAAGTAGAAGAACTTTCTAATCATATTATTTTTGGGATAATATTGGTTATGGTTGTTTTAATGTTTACAATGGGTTTACGCAACTCATTATTTGTAGGTGCCGCTATCCCTTTGTCAATATTTATAGCCTTTACCATTCTTCAAGGAGTAGGAGTTACGATGAATACAATGGTTTTATTTGGTCTTGTAATGGGATTAGGAATGCTAGTTGATGATGGGATAGTAGTAGTAGATAACGTATTTGCCAATATGCAAAAAGGAATGCCAAGAGTACAAGCTTCTAAAATTGGTATTGGTGAAATTGCGTGGCCTGTTATTTCATCAACAGCTACTACATTAATGGCATTTTTACCCTTTGCCTTATGGCCGGGAACTATGGGGAAATTTATGATGTATTTTCCATTGACTTTGTCAGTAACATTAGGGGCATCATTATTTGTAGCTATGGTCACAAATGCAGCCATGACAGGTGGATCTATGGATATTGTAGATCGAAACATTTCTGTTCAATCACTAAAAAATAATACCAAATTATTTTTAATCCTAGGGATTGTTTTTGTAGTTATAGGGTATTGTTTTGATGTTAAAATAGCGCGAGCAATAGGTCATATTTCTTTAATTGCAATTGCATTAATGTGGTTGTATTTTAAAAAGTTATACCAATGGACTCAAGATTTTCAACATAACTTCTTTCCTCGTATGGAAGAGAAATACAAAGAAATGTTGGCAAAAATTTTAACTGGTAAAAAAGCATGGAGAGCATTCGGAATTATTGTAATAATGTTGTTTTTCTCTTTTATATTAGTAGGTATTTTTCCAAGAAAAGTTTTATTCTTTCCTAATAATATTCCAAACCAAGTAATAGCTTATATAGAATACCCACAAGGAACCTCTATAGATAAAACAAATAAAGCCACAGATTATGTTGAAAAACAAATAATATCTGTTTTAGATAAATACGTAGATCCTAGTACTAAAGAAAATTTTCTAGCTAATTCCATTATAGCTCAAGTAGGAGTAGGAGCCATTAATCCTCAAATAGATTTAGGAGTACAATCCGAAACACCTCATAAAGGAAAAGTAACAATTAATTTCTCTGAGTTTAAATTTAGAAGAGGTATTAATACTGCTGATATAATGGAAGAAATCAGATTAAAAATCAGAACAATTCCAGGAGCTTCTGTAACCGTTGAAAAAGATGCAGCAGGACCACCCGCAGGCTATCCTATTAGTATTGAATTAACAGGAACAGATTATGATTTGATGCTAAAAGAAGCAGACAAAATGATTGATTTTTTAAATACAAAAAATATACCCGGTGTTGAAAAATTAAAAGTAGATATAAACAAAGAAAGTCCAGAGTTATCTGTAAAAATAGATAGAGTAAATGCAGGTAGCTTAGGTGCTTCTACAGGAATGACAGGTTTTACATTACGTCGTGCCGTGTATGGACAAGAAATTTCTACATACAAAGAAGGAGATGATAAATATGATATTGTAATGCGCTTGCAGAATGAACAACGTAAAAATGAAAGCACGTTATTTAATCAACCCTTAACATATAGAAACTCGAATACAGGGCAGATAATGCAAGTGCCAATTGCTGCCATATCAAATGTTGAAAAAACAAAAACATATAACCAAATAAAACGTAAAAATTATAGACGAATTATGACCGTTTACTCCAATATCCTAACGGGTTACAACGGGAATGAAATTACTAAAATTATAGCCAATGAGTTAAAAAACTATAAATTACCAAGTGATATTACTTATGGGTTTTCAGGAGTACAAGAAGAACAAGGAAAAAATCAAAGTTTTCTATTCTTTGCCTTATTCCTAGCATTAGCAGGTATTACAACTATTATTGTTTTACAATTTAATTCTATTTCCAAAACTTTAGTAATCATGTTTACCGTATTATTAAGTTTTAGCGGTGTTTTTTATGGTTATGTGATAGCTGGAATGGATTTTGTTGTTCTAATGACTATGATGGGAATTATTTCATTAGCAGGTATTGTGGTTAAAAATGGTATCGTTTTAATGGACTTTTTTGTTTTGCTTATGGATAAAAAAGTAACAGATAACGGATTACAAAGTCATGATGACTTAACATTGGAACAAATAAAAGAAGTGATTATTGAATCAGGAAAATCTCGTTTACGACCTGTATTACTAACCGCATTAACTGCCGTATTAGGATTAATTCCATTAGCAATTGGATTAAATTTTGATTTCTTTGGATTGATTACAGATCTTAACCCACATTTGTATATGGGAGGGGATAATGTTATTTTTTGGGGACCTTTAGCTTGGACTATTATTTTTGGTCTAACCTATGCAACTGTTTTAACATTGGTTATGGTACCCGTAATGTTTTATTTAGTTAAACGCATTAAATATCGTTTAAGAGATAGAAAATTAAGAAAGGAATTAAATTAATGAATTAAGACTGTCCGAAAGTAATTGTGTAATACTAATTTTATGATTTCAATAAATAAAGCAAGTTATGTAATATGTTATTTCCATTTTAACTATTTACTCCTTTTGCTTTTTTGGGTAAACTCAAATGAAATAATAAAACAAAGCAAATACAATTTACTTTTGAACAGTCTCTTTTTTTATTCGTATAACTAATAGATAATTGTAGAGAAAGGATTAATAAAATGAAACTCTAAGATAAAAGAGAAGTGGTAAATTTTCCATTTTTTGAGTAATAAAAACATGTTCTTTTAAATGACAAGAAAAGAAATTCTACATTTATTTTGCATTATATCAATTAATTTATAATGATAAGGACAATTTCGAATATAAAAAGAATTTGAGAAAATTTTGTTAATTTGTCCTATGAAAGAAAACAAAAAACAAGCAGCTATTAGTTTTATTTTTATTACACTATTAATAGATGTAATAGGATTAGGTATTATAATTCCTGTAGTTCCAAAATTAATTCAAGAACTCATTAAAGGATCGGTTAGCGAAGCTGCAAAGTATGGCGGATGGTTAACCTTTTCTTATGCTTTAACACAGTTTTTATTTGCCCCATTAATAGGCGGGTTAAGTGATAAATATGGAAGAAGACCCGTTTTGCTCCTTTCATTACTAGCTTTTTCATTGGATTATTTATTATTAGCTTTTGCACCAAGTATTACCCGGTTATTCATAGGAAGAATAATCGCTGGTATTACAGGAGCAAGCATAACCACCGCATCAGCTTATATAGCAGACATAAGTACTATTGAAAACCGTGCTAAAAATTTTGGAATGATAGGAGCTGCTTTTGGATTAGGTTTTATTATTGGTCCTGTTATTGGAGGAATGCTAGGATATTATGGGGCTCGAATCCCTTTTTATGCAGCAGCTATACTTTGTTTAATTAATTTTTTGTACGGTTATTTTATTTTACCCGAATCATTAGAAAAATCGAATAGAAGAGCATTTGAATTAAAAAGAGCCAATCCTATAGGTATTTTTCTAAATTTAAAAAAGTATCCAAAACTTATTGGACTTATACTTGCTGTTTTTTTATTGCATACAGCTTCACATGCTATACAAAGTAATTGGAGCTATTTTGCTATGTACCAGTTAAATTGGAATGAGAAAATGGTAGGGATTTCATTGGGCGTAATTGGATTACTTGTAGCACTTGTGCAAGGAGGATTAATTCGTTGGGTAAATCCTAAATTAGGCAATGAAAAAAGTATTTATGTAGGGATGGCATTATATACATTTGGAATGTTTTTATTTGCTTTTGCCACAGAAACATGGATGATGTTTGCTTTTTTAATTCCCTATTGTTTAGGAGGTATTGCAGGTCCCGCTTTACAAGCCATTATATCAGAACAAGTACCAGCATCTGAACAAGGTGAAATTCAAGGAACTCTAACAAGTTTAATAAGTGCCTCATCTATTATAGGACCTCCCATTATGTCTAGTGTTTTTTACTATTTCACCCAACAGCAAGCTCCCTTTATTTTTGCTGGAGCACCATTTGTTTTAGGAGGTATAGGGATGCTATTAAGTACAGTTATAGCTTATTTTTCTATAAAAAAGTATCATTAAGTACTATTTTTACACAAAATTAAAATCATGTTTATTCATAAATCTAACAAAAAAATATATTTTGCCAGCGATCAGCACCTTGGAGCACCCACACCTGAAATGAGTTTTCCTCGTGAACAAAAATTTGTACAATGGTTGGATATAATCAAACAAGATGCAGCAGCTATTTTCCTATTGGGTGATTTATTTGATTTTTGGTTTGAATATAAAACCGTTGTCCCTAAGGGGTTTGTACGTGTTTTGGGTAAATTAGCAGAAATTCGAGATAGTGGTATTCCTATTTATTTTTTTGTAGGGAATCATGACTTGTGGATGAATGACTATTTTGAAAAAGAGTTAAATATTCCAGTATACCACACAACTAAAGAGTTTACTTTCAATAATAAAATTTTTTTGATAGGACATGGAGATGGTTTAGGTCCCGGTGATAAAGGATACAAACGCATGAAAAAAGTGTTTACCAATCCATTTTCAAAATGGCTGTTTCGTTGGTTGCATCCTGATATAGGAGTAAAATTAGCACAGTATCTATCCGTAAAAAATAAAATGATTTCAGGAGCGGAAGATGTGAAGTTTTTAGGAGAAGATAAGGAATGGTTAATTCAGTATGCTAAGCGAAAATTAACAGCTAAACACTATGATTACTTTGTTTTTGGTCATCGTCATTTACCAATGGAAATTGCTTTAGGTAATAACTCTCAATATATTAATTTAGGAGATTGGATCGGGTATTTTACTTATGGAGTCTTTGACGGAACTAATTTTGAATTAAAAAAATATGAACTGTCTGAAAAGTAACAAATGAAGATCTAGTTTGTTACTTCGACGATAGGAGAACTCACATGATCAGTATTATGTGATTTCTCCTACTGGTCGAAATGATAGGATTGCGTCTTCTTTAGACACTCTCTTTTTTATTCCTAAATTCCGGATTAGAGTTCGTTGAAGAATGAAGTAAAATAGATTTAGCTTCGATAATTCACCTCAAGTCTAATGCGAAAATGAGGTTTTATTCACACCTTATTAATTAGAAAAGTTGTTTATAGAAACGCCTATACAATTTTCAGATAATCTATT
Organism: Flavobacterium davisii; assembly: GCF_019565505.1. Classification (GTDB taxonomy): domain Bacteria; phylum Bacteroidota; class Bacteroidia; order Flavobacteriales; family Flavobacteriaceae; genus Flavobacterium; species Flavobacterium davisii. The sequence continues at coordinate 1,578,755 of NZ_CP067378.1, read as the reverse complement.
CCCTTTTTCTGAATTAATAAAATCCATTAAAATCCATCCACATGATTTTAACTTATTACCTTTGATATAATCCGCTACTTTGGGATTAATTCGATCGGCTACAGCTACTGGATAAGCAAAAGCACTAGCTCCAGAACAATAAGTTAAGTACGTATTGATAGAATTAGAATCAGAATTTGAACGATTGATATTATCAACAATACGATCGTATTTGTAATTAATCGACGCTGGTAATATTGTATTAACCGTATAAAAATCAGAAATTTTAAAAGGATTGTAATGATCGTCGCTTATTAGAGTTCCGTTAGAAAAATTAGGATCTCCAGACCAACCTTGTACAAAAGTTGAATTTGTATACGTTTCTCTGGATAGAGGTAAAACTTTACCTCTACAATCTCCTAATAAAGTATTTGTATTCCAATTTTTCTTTACTAAGCCTTTGGATTCATATTCACTCATTTTAGTATTAAAATAATTAACCCAAATAGATTTGTCACCCCCATTCTCTTTTTTAAAAATAGTAATAATTACTTCCTTAGGATGTACTTTTAGAAAATCATTAAAATGAGACATTATTTGATCTAATGTTATATTAAGTTTTATGATTCCGTGATATCCCATAAATTGACCGTTTTCATAATTAAAACGTAAATCAAAAATCCCGGCGCCAGCCTCTAATTGATCTTTAATACTTCCGTATTGATTACTGCTAAATGCCCAATTGTTGATAGACATTGAATCATGTGTTCCAGGAATAGATAATTTAGATAAAGGAATGTTAGATCTAATGGCTGACATCCAATTATCTTTAGTTACATTAGTAGACACCCTGTCTTTTGAAAATGTTCTTTCTGTACTTTCATTAAGCGTTGGAGTTAAAGAATCTGAAGTACAAGATTGTAAAATGGCTAACAAAGCCATACCAAGTATTGTTTTTTTCATAAATAAGTTAAATTTTTTACTAATATAATGTTATATATAACAACAGGTTGTTGTTTTTTAGTTAAAGTTATTCTAAGGCTTTATAAACCTTAGATTTGCCCTCTTTGAATTTTTTAAATATTCAAGTATCTTTACACAGTCTCAAAAAGGGGTGCTTTGTTTTAAAAAAATGAACAAGGCTGAGATTATACCCAATGAACCTAGACAGGTAATGCTGTCAAGGGAAGGTCAAAAATCAACTTGTATTTTATTATAAGTTGGATTATTTATAAATACTAATGAATAATGGCCCCTTTTATTCGTAACAATTTGTAACGAATGAAAAATTCCAATCACAAGCAATTTCAACAACTGCTTTCCAATGCTGTTCTAATTACATTTACTCTAATAAGTATTACGGCATCAGGACAAGAAAAAAAAGTAGCCGATTCTACTAGGATGAATACCTTAGAAGAAGTTAAAGTTGCTTCTACTCGTTTAACTAAAAAATCACCATTTGCATTTACAGATGTTAAAAAGGAAACATTAGAACGAAATAATTTAGGGCAAGATCTTCCTATTTTATTAGATCAAATGCCTTCTGTAGTAACCACTTCAGATGCAGGAGCAGGCGTAGGCTATACGGGATTAAGAATCAGAGGTAGTGATGCTACTCGTATAAATGTAACGATTAACGGAATTCCTTATAATGATGCTGAAAGTCAAGGTACCTTTTGGGTTAATATGCCTGATTTTACAACTTCTGTAGAAAATATTCAATTACAAAGAGGAGTGGGGACTTCTACTAATGGAGCAGGAGCATTTGGAGCTAGTTTAAATTTACGTACACTCACACCTTCTATAAAGGGATATGCTACCACTTCACATAGTATTGGATCGTTTAATACTCGAAAACATAATATTACTTTTGGTTCTGGGATCAAAAATGGTTTTTATGCTGAAGGACGTCTTTCTAAAATAGCGAGTAATGGTTACATAGATCGTGCATCGTCTGATTTAAAATCTTTTTACGCAGAAGCTGGGTTTGTTGATAAACAAACGGCCATAAAAGCTTTAGTATTTGGAGGAAAAGAAATTACTTACCAATCTTGGTTTGGCACTCCAGAAGCAGTAGTTAATGGTGATATAACGGCCCTACAAGCTTATATTAATCGTAATTATCCAAGCCCACAAGAAGTAGATAATTTGTTAAATTCAGGAAGAACATATAATTATTATACATACGAAAATCAAACAGATAATTATGAGCAAATTCATTATCAACTACATTTAACACATCAATTTACAGATCGTTTATCAGGTTCTTTATCTGGAAATTATACAAAAGGAAAAGGATATTATGAAGAATTTAAAGCAGATCAAAAGCTTAAAAAATATTTTCCGGATTATCCTAACGGAAGTTCTAAATCCGATGTAGTACGTAGAAAATGGTTAGATAATGACTCTTATACACTTATTTATACATTAAATTACAACGCGAAAAATTTTAATACTAGTTTAGGTGGCGGATATAATCTATATGATGGAAGTCATTTTGGAGAATTGACTAAGCATAAGTACCTAAATCTTCCAGTTGCAAATATGAATTATTATAAGTCATTAAGTAAAAAAGAGGATTATTCTGTATACGCTAAAGCAGATTATACTTTTTTTTATAAACTACAATTGTTTTTTGATATTCAAGCGCGTCGTGTAGATTACACAACAAATGGGGTAAGCAGTGATTTAAAATGGTTAAATGTAAAGAAAACCTATGATTTTTTTAATCCCAAAGCCGGTGTGAATTTTGTTATTCACAAAAATCATACTATATATGGATCTTTTGCTCTAGCGAATAAAGAACCCAATCGTAACGATTTAACCAAAAACCCTATTGAGCCTCAGCCAGAACAATTATTAGATTACGAAGTAGGTTATCGATTTAAAAATAAAATAGCACAAGTTAATTTAAATGGATATTATATGCACTACAATAATCAATTAGTACTCACAGGAGCGTTAGATGAGGTGGGAGATCCAATTCGTGAAAATGTGAATAAAAGTCGCCGCATAGGAATTGAGGTAGAAACGAGTATTCAGCCTACTAAGTTCTTTAAATTAGATTTTAATATAACAAAAAGTGTAAACAAAATCAAGTCATTTGATTATTTAGTTGCTGTAACAGAATACGATGTAAATGGTAATGAAAGTTATTCAACAAATAGTACAAGATATGATGATACAGATATATCTTTTTCACCTAATTTAATAGGAGGAGCAACCGCCACTTTTTATCCTATTAAAAATTTAAGTATTGCTTATATCCAAAAATACGTGGGAAAACAATACTTAGATAATACCTCTTCAGAAGATAAAAAAATAAATAGCTACCACCATGGTAATTTAAGTATTCAATATCTTTTAAAACCTAAAAATTTTGCCGAAATTAACCTTCATTTGTTGATTAATAATGTATACAACAAACTATATGAATCAAACGGTTATACGTATAGTTACTATAATCGCCCCCTAGGTTCTAATCATTCTGCGATAACTGAAAATTTTTATTATCCACAAGCTGGAAGAAATTTTTTAACAGGAATAACACTCAAATTTTAAACCTATATTCCGCATCTGCGAGAGAAAATTTCCGTTTATTTTATTTCTCTATCTTTCATCTTCATCACGAAGTTTAATGTGAAATTTGGGCTAAAGTAAAATCCTATTTGTTAGATTTTTCACCTAACAAATAGGATTTATTCATGATAATCAGCTTAAGCAGAAATTATGAATCAAAACGGTATACTAAATGCCTTATAAAATAAGAAAAATAGCTATATTATTCCAGTTTATTAATTTGATATAATGTTTTAATCTTATTGACAATAGTTTGTGCCAGTTTTTCTTTACTTTCAAAAGTCCAACCTGCAATATGAGGAGTTAGTAAAACATTAGAGGCATTCAGTAAGTATTCAAATGCAGGTGATCTTTGTTCTTCAAAGAGCGTTTCGAAAGAGAGTTTTTCATATTCTAATACATCCAATCCTGCTCCCAAAATTTTCTTTTCTTTAAGAGCATCAACTAAATCTGTAGTTACAACACTTTTACCTCTAGCGGTATTAATTAGCCAAAAAGGTTTTCTAAACCCATTAATAAAAGAGGCGTTAACCATTTTATCTGTTTCAGGAGTCCAAGGCGTATGTAAACTTAATACGTCGGCTTTGTTTTGAAGTTCTTGTAGATTAACTTGCCTTGCATTTTCATTACCTACATTAGGAAGAATATCATAACAAATTACTTCTACATCAAAACCACTTAGTTTTTTTTGCAAAAGATTTTCCCATATTACCATAACCTATGATTCCAACGATTTTACCATCTAGTTCATGTCCGCGATTGGCTTCTCGGTTCCATAATCCAGATTTAACTTCTGTATCAGCTTTATTTAAATTATTAAAAAGAGAAAGGAGCATTCCTAAAGCTTGTTCTCCCACTGCATTTTGATTTCCTTCGGGAGCAGCTATTAAGTGAATACCTTTAGTTTGTGCGTAATTACAATCTATACTTTCAAGTCCAGCTCCTACACGTGCAATAAATTGTAATTGAGATGCTTTATCTAGAAATGTTTTGTCAATTTTAAATCGACTACGAATTATAATACCGTGGTATTCATGAATTTTTTTTCAATCTCTTCTTTTGAAGAAGTAAAATCATCCTGATTTTGAAAACCAGCTATTTCTAGTTGTTTTTTTAATAGAGGGTGATTACTATCTATATGTAGTATTTTAATATTATGAGGTTCCAATGTTATAAGTTTTCTTCAAATATAAGAAGTTTAAAAACCTAAAATAAGTCGAGCAATAGTAAAATAGATTAAAATGCCTAAAATATCATTACTTGTTGTGATAAATGGGCCTGTAGCAAGGGCTGGATCAATACCATTTTTATTTAAAATAATAGGAATGAAAGTTCCTATTAATGAAGCAATTACAATAACGGATAATAAAGCTGTAGTAACCGTTAATCCGATATGAATTTCAAAACCTAATAAATAGTAACTTCCTAATAATAAGATGATAGAAAGTATTAAACCATTTAATAAACTTAGGGATAGTTCTTTTAATAAACGTTGTAAAACAGTTCCACTAATAGAATTGTTAGCTAAACCTTGTACAATGATAGCAGACGATTGTACCCCTACATTACCTCCCATAGCAGCAATTAAAGGAGTAAAAAGAATAATTGAGGGTGTTCTTTCATAGCAGGTTCAAATAAGCCTAAAACACGAACACTTACAAAACCTCCTAAAAGTGCTAAAACTAACCAAGGTAAACGAGCTCTTGTAAGCTCTAAAATACTATCATCTGCCTCAACATCTTGTGAAATACCTGCCGCCATCTGATAATCTTTATCAGCCTCTTCTTTAATTACGTCTACTATATCATCAATAGTAATACGTCCTACTAAACGCCCCATTTCATCTACAACGGGTATAGCCTCTAAATCATATTTTTGCATGATACGTGCTACTTCAGTATCCATTGTATCTACTTTTACATAATCTACTTTTTTGATATATACTTCGCTAATAGGTGTTTTGGTAGATGTGGTTAGTAAGTCTTTTAGAGAAAGTCTCCCTTTTAAACGATCTTCATCATCTACAACATAAATGGAGTGTACTCGTGTAACATGTTCTGCTTGCATACGCATTTCTTTTACACAAGTTAGTACATTCCAATTTTCATTTACCTTTACTAATTCTTTACCCATTAAACCACCTGCGGTGTCTTCGTCGTAACGGAGTAATTCTACTATATCTTTAGCGTGTTCAACATCTTCTAATTTTAAAATTACCTCTTCTTTTTTAGACTGTGGTAATTCGGCAATGATATCAGCAGCATCATCTGTATCTAATTCGTCTATTTCTTCCGCAATTTCTTTAGCAGAAAGATTTTTAAGAATTTTTATACGTACTTCGTCATCTAGCTCTAAAAGAGCATCCGCTGTTTTTTCAGAATCTAATATTTTAAAAACATAATTAGCCCCATATTCATCTAATTCATCTAAAATTTCAGCAATATCTGCAAAGTGGATATCCTGCAACAAGTTTTCTAATTCCTGTGCACGGTTTTCATTTACTAAATGCTCTATTTGAGCGATGAATTCTGGGGTAATTTTAAACTCCATCTGCTTCAATTTTTTGAGTGAGTTCTATGAATTGCTCTACTGATATTTGTTCTGGGCGAAGGTCAAAGATACTATCTTCTCTTAAATTATCCGAAAGATTAAAGCTTTTTAAACTATTTCGTAATGTTTTTCTTCTTTGATTAAAAGCTGTCTTTACCACATTAAAGAATAATTTTTCATTACAAGGTAACGGAGCATTTTCTTTACGGCGCATACGCATAACACCTGACTTTACTTTAGGAGGAGGTGTAAAAACAAATTCTGAAACAGTAAATAGGTATTCTGTTTCATAAAAGGCTTGTGTTAATACAGAAAGAATACCGTAAGCTTTACTTCCTTTTTTTTCACAAATACGTTCTGCTACTTCCTTTTGAAACATGCCCGCAAATTCAGGTATTTGATTGCGCATTTCTAATACCTTAAAAACAATTTGGGAAGAAATATTATAAGGGAAATTACCAATCACAGCAAAAGAATCATTCCCGAAAATTTTGGTTAAATCAAACTTTAAGAAATCTTCTGAAAGAATTCTATTAGATAGTTTTAAATAATGTGTTTGAAGATATTCTACTGATTCTGTATCTATTTCGATTACATAAGTATCAATGGGTTTTTCTAGAAGATACTTGGTTAAAACTCCCATTCCCGGGCCTATTTCTAATACTTTATTATAGCCCTGTAAGCGGAGTGCATCAGCTATTTTTCCAGCAATATTTTCATCATTTAAAAAATGCTGACCTAGGTGTTTTTTTGCTCTTACTTTATCCATTGTTTTTTATTTCAAGTTTTACGTTTTTTAACACGTAAAACATTTCAGATTGAGATTAGACTTGTTAATTTACCATTCTTAAATTTTGCTTTGTATTTAATCCAAAATCAACTGCTGAATGTCTTCTAAAAGTTTAAAGCTCTTCTTATCATTAGCTTTCTTGCTCTATAGTTATTACTATTGAGTTGAGCGAATTATAAAATTTTCGTATTTCAATTTTCTATCATTTTCAGTTTTATATTTTACAAGAAATATATTTACCTGTTTTTGATATTTGATATGCACAAAGACGTATTTAATTCTTGATTGTTTTAAAAACGTTTTGCATAGTTATTTGTTCTTTTTTTATTAGTAAAAAAATATAGCAACTTTTAATGTTCTGAAATGATTTCTAATTCAGTCCTAAATGCTAACATTTTATCGCCAAAAAGCTGTAATCCTTCTTCACGTAAACGAGGTGCATCTTCATCATAGTAACGTTGTAAAGTTTCTTTACTGTCTGTAAAATATTGAACGGCGTATGTTATTCCGCCCATTTCTTCTTCTACTAAAACTTTTACCATTTTAGCGGATGTAAATTTACCCGTTCCAATTACTTCTGCAATATGTTTCGTTTGCATCCAATTTAACCATTGGTCATGAATACTTTCATGAATATTTACAGTAACATTATATATGATCATTTTAAAAAAAATTATGAGGTTATATGTTTAGAAATCTAGAAGTTTACTTATGCAAAGATAATCAAAACGGATGAAGGCTTATACACTCTTTTATAAATTACTATCACCTCTTAGTTTCCTATAATTTAGTTGCGCTTCTACAAAGTAGATGCTATCGGGATGGTTTAGAATAATTTTTTCATATAATTCTTTGGCTTTATCGGGTTGTTGGAGGTGTTTTCTAAAAATTTCGGCACTAAAAAACAACGCTTCATCTATATAAATTTCTTCTGAATGCTTTTCAATAATTTGTTGATAGTTGTTTAATGCTTCAGTATATTCTTGCCTGTTGGTGTACAATGCTCCTATTTTTAATAACACATCATCTTCAATACTTTCTCCTTTATGTTCTATTAAAATCTTTTTAAAAGCTTCCAAAGCTTCGGTTTGTTTGTTTTGGTAAGTTAAATAATCAGCTCTTGAAAATTTTTTTAAAGCTATTTGGGTTGAGTCTTCTACCGTGTTATCAGATATAAGTAAAAAAAAGTTGCATAGCATCATTTGCAATAAGTTGAGAAGTAGATGATTTTAATACTTCAAATTGCTTTTTAGCCCATTCAAAGTCGCCTTTATAGTAACTTGCTTTTGCCATTTTTAAAAGGGCATCATGTGCTATTTCATTATTTTCCAATTCAGTTTCAACTTGTGCATAATAAATAATAGCTTGATTAAATTTTTCATCTAGAAGTAATATATCGGCCAATTCTAATTTAACGTCGGCTAAAGCATATTGATTTAAAGGTAACTGTAGCGATTTGAATAATAAAGTTTTAGCGTTTTCGAATTGTTTTAAGTAAAAAGCTTCAAAATGTGCTTTTAAAATTTGAATTTTAACGGTATTAGAACCTGTTCCAAAGTCAACTAAAAGTTTATTGAGTTTGTCTAAAATTAAAGGATATTCTTCTTTTTAGCACGATCAATATCTATTTTTAATAAGTTGTAATTAACCTCTAGTTGAATATCGGGTTGAGTAGTGTATTCGAGTATAAAATTTAAGATTTCGCGTTCCGTATCTGTTTCTTTTTCTTGTGAAGCTAATCGTGCTAGATGAAATAGATTGTTAAAGCTTTCAGGATTACGACGATAAATTGCTTTTTCTTGTATAAAGGCTTTGTTGTATTCTTTTTGGTTGATAAAAAACCAACTCATGAACTCATTCCAAAATAGATCTTGATTTTTTGAGTACGTAACAATAATGATTTTCGTAAAGTGTCTGCAAAGGTTTTGCTATGATCCTCTGTTAAAAAACGATTAAGCTGATTTTGTACTAATACGAGATTGTTAGGAAATTTGTAGGCATAATCTATTAATGATTCAATCATGGAGTCAATATTGCCTAATTGTCCCTGTAATAGGGCTATTTGATAATTAAAATTAGCTTCGGGATTTAGTTTTTGCGCTAATGTATAGGCTTCTACAGCTTGTGTAAGCAGTACTTTTTGTTCTAGCTCCCGTGCAATGCTGTATACATTGTTAGGGTTTTCATTTATTTTACCGATTGCTATTTTGTAATTTTTTTCGGCTAAATCTTGTTGTTTCTGGAGTTGATAATTGTATCCTAACTCTACATATAAATTGGGGTATTTTGTTCTTTTTAGTTTTTCTTGTATTAACACATTTGATTTTTCAAATTGTTTTAATTGTTGATAGCACGCAACTAATTTTTGAAAAAAAGGATAATTATTAGGTTGTTTTTTGAGTAATTCTTCATAAATAAGAACCGCTTTATCAAACTCGCCACGGTCAAAATAATTTTGAGCCAAGTATTCATTGGGATTATTATTTTGAGGTACATTGACTTGCGGCGTTCCTCCGGTGGTGGTGTTACCGTGTATACTTGGCCTACAACTAATAAAGGCCAAAATAATAGTATTTGGATTATTTTCTTCATTTAATCTAAAAAAACAATGTACTAAAGTTACAATAATTTAGTCACTTTAGTACATTATAATAAATTACTATATAGTTTAGTCTATAATATCAAAACCAGTATATTTTCTTAATACTTCTGGAATTATGATTCCTTCTGGTGTTTGATAGTTTTCTAAAATTCCAGCTAATACACGAGGTAGAGCTAATGAGCTACCATTTAGAGTATGGGCTAATTGCGTTTTTCCATCTTTCCCTTTAAAGCGTAATTTTAAGCGGTTCGATTGAAAGGTTTCAAAGTTAGATACTGAAGATATTTCTAACCAACGGTCTTGTGCTGTTGAAAATACTTCAAAATCATAGGTTAATGCTGAGGCAAAACTCATATCACCTCCACACAAACGTAAAATACGATATGGTAATTTTAACTCTCGTAAAATTTCTTTTACGTGTTCCACCATTCCATCTAAAGCTTGGTAAGAATTATCGGGATGTTCAATACGAACAATTTCTACTTTATCAAATTGGTGCAAACGATTTAAGCCGCGAACATGTGCGCCATAAGAACCAGCTTCGCGACGGAAACAAGGTGTATATCCTGTTACCATTACAGGCATTTCGGTTTCTTGTAAAATAACATCGCGGTATAAGTTGGTTACAGGAACTTCCGCAGTTGGAATTAAATATAAATCATCAATTCCTACATGGTACATTTGTCCTTCTTTATCAGGTAACTGTCCTGTTCCGTAGCCTGATGCTTCATTAATTAGATGAGGTACTTGTACTTCGTTATATCCGGCTTCTGTATTTTTATCAATGAAGTAATTGATTAAAGCACGTTGTAACTTAGCTCCTTTTCCTTTATAAACAGGAAAACCAGCACCTGTGATTTTAGTCCCTAACTCAAAATCAATAATATCATATTTTTTAGCTAATTCCCAATGCGGTAAAGCGCCTTCATGTAAGCTAGGAATTTCACCTTCTTGAAAAACATTTAAGTTATCGTCTGCTGTTTTTCCTTCAGGAACAATTTCAGCGGGAGTATTAGGTAACAGATATAGCTGTTGGGTTAGCTCTTCCGTAATACTATTTAACGTTTCTGTTAGTTCTTTACTTTCATCACGTAATTGAGTCGTTTTTTCCTTAATGATTTCTGCTTTGGCTTTTTCACCTGCTTTCATCATAGCTCCGATCTCTTTGGACAATTTATTAGATTCCGCCAATACATTATCTAACTCTACTTGAGTAGCACGACGTTTTTCGTCAAGAGCTACCACATTTTCTATCAGGGCTGCGGCATCTATTTTTTTTTTGCCAAAGCGTTGATTACGGCTGCTTGGTTTTCTCTAATAACTGCTATTTGTAACATACTAATAAATTTTAACAATCGCAAATTTAAAAATTCTATTATAGCTTTCCTTAATCTAAAACATTTATTTTTTAGAAATTAATATAGAATAAAAAATATCTTAGGTTTTTTTTAAATCCAAATCATACCTTTAGAAATTTATTTCAAATAAACATGCTTTGATTCTAAAAAGCCCTTTTTTGCCTTAATGTATTAAATCCAGATTACGCATTATAAAAAATAAATTTTATAACTTACTGAAATAGAAGGTTTATTTGTTTGATAATTCTAGTTCGTAATTTTATATAGTACTAATAATCAGTAAAATATGTTTTTTTAAAATCTCTAAGGCGTAATCAGGGTTAAAATTAGTATTATACTAAAAAACCATGTATTTTGTCTTCATCATAAAGCTTATCCTGTAATCTGGGTGTAAAAAAGAGATAAGATAAAGAAAGTGTGGTAAAATAGAAGGAAAATGTAAAATGGTTAAAAATAGACGAAACCATGAGGCTATCCTAAAAAAAATAAATAGCCTCATGGTTTGTTTTAGTAACTTTATAGTAGATTAAAAAAACCAAGGTTGCAACAATAATAGCTGCTAGTACGCAGATAAAATCAACTAAAAGCATTGTTCCTAAAGTATAGCGTGTATTTTTAATATTAACAGAACCAAAATATACGGCTATTACATAAAATGTGGTTTCGGCACTACATTGAAAAATACAAACTAATCGCCCTGTAAAAGAATCTACGCCTGAGTTTCGCATGGCATCTATCATAAAACCACGTGAACCTCCAGAGCTAAATGGTCGTAATAGAGCAACGGGAAGTCCGTCTGTAATTTCTTTACTGACTCCTATTTGACCAAATAAAAATCGAATGCCATTACTTACTATTTCAAATAATCCACTATTTCTAAAAAAAGATATGGCAACTAGCATTCCCATAACATAAGGAAATATTTTTACTCCCGTATTTAATCCGTTACGTGCGCCATCAACAAAAGTGTCAAAAATGGTCGTATTAGCCAAAGTAAATTTCTTTTCATGAATAAAAGAAAATATGAGGGTAAATCCTATAATGATTATGAGCATTAATCCAGATAAATTACCAGTAAAAGCGTTTTTTTCTATTAAATCCAGTGTATTGATGTAAAATAATAACCCTATAATGGCTCCTATGGTTCCCATTAAAGCGGCTAGTAAACTTATACTTTTAAAATTGATGCGTTGACGAATACCAACTATCAGTAAAGCAGCTATTGTACCAATGAATGATGTAATGATACAAGGAAGCATGACATCTGCGGCATTTGCTGCATTTTCGGCTGCTCTGTATCCAATAATGGAAGTAGGAATAAGGGTAAGACCTGCTGCATGTAGACACATAAACATAATTTGGGCATCACTGGCCTTATCTTTATTAGGATTTAGTGTTTGTAAACTTTCCATTGCTTTAAGACCAAAAGGAGTAGCAGCGGAATCTAAACCTAAAAAATTAGCAGCAAAATTTAGTGTCATATATGATATAGATTCATGATTTTTGGGAACTGAAGGGAATACTTGTGCAAAAAAAGGACTTAGTTTTTGAGCTAATTTTTCAGAAGCACCAGAAATAATTAATAATTCCATTAATCCACAAAAGAAGGCTAGGTAGGCAATTAACGGAATAATGAGATCTAGTAAACTATTTTTGCAAGTGGGAAGTAATCCGTCTGCTTTTTGGATGCCGCTATATAACTTAACGGTTTTGTTTTTATAAATGTAAGTAGTGTCTGAGTCAAGAGTGTCTCTGTTGATAACGACTGTTTTTTCAGGATTTTTTTAATACTATCTGCTATAAATTTAGGGATTTGCTCTAAATATTTTTCAGATAGTAAGATAGGATCGTCTTTTTTTCCATTTAAAATATAATCTGTACTATAACTACCTCCATTAAAAAGATTTATAACGATAAAAAATATAGACGATATAAAAATTGCTAACCAAAATCTGCTTAAAACCATAGCTCTTTTTTAAAAATAAGTAAAATAACTTTATGAAGGGTGTAAAAGTAATAAATCAAAAAATATTTTCGGGATAAAGTATTATTTTTCCAATATAAATGGGAGCGTCAAAAGTGGTCTTTAAAGCAGCTTTTGAGTTTAAAATATTTCGATATCCGATACCAGCTCCTAATCCTATCCATTTTAAAATTTTATAATTTGCTTGTCCAGAAATTTCATTTACGTATAAAGAAATATTAGTATTCCGAACAATATCATCGTTTATTTCTCGAACAAAACTAGGTTTTCCAAAACCTATTTGTTCTGTTAGAAAACATTCCCATTTGGGATTTTTGTAAAATATCCAATCAGTAAACAGGCTTCCATACCAAAGACTTACTTTATTGTCATTAATTAGTTGGGTTCTTTTATTAATGTAAGTGATTTTTACGGGGGATAAAATAAAGGATGTGCCTACTCCAAATCGAAATTTGTTTTTATATTGAAAACCTATTTTTGCGCCTAAAATAGAAATTTGGTTGTCTCTTAAGCTAGAAAGACGATTATCCATCTGAAAAATAAATCGGTATTTTTTATCAGAGTTAGGGATGATGGGATCCTGTGCATTACAATAATGACTCAGGAAAGAAAGGAATATTATAAATAGGATTCTTTTGTAAAGCATATAGAATTATGAGGGTATTATACAACAAAAATTTCGTCATCTATTAGTAAATCCTCTCCTCGTAATCGAAGGATGATTTGAGCAACTGCTATTACATCTTTTTCGCAATAGGATATAATTCTGTCTATATCTTGATCTTGGTAATATACTTTAGCAACATCACTACCTTCTATATCTCCTTTTGGGGAAGGAATGCCTAAGACGGTGGTTAATAATTTTAGTGATGTATAATGCTTGTAATCACCAAACTTCCATAATTCTAAAGTGTCCAAATGAGGGACTTCCCAAGGTTTTTTGCCAAAAAGATTTAATTTTTGAGGAATAGGAACTTTATTAATAATCATTCGTCTTGCTATATAAGGAAAATCAAACTCTTTTGCATTATGTCCACAAAGTAAATGTTGTGTGTGGCTATAATGATTATTTAATAAATTTGAAAAATCATTTAAAATGCTTATCTCATCACCCCAAAAACTGGTGACTCTAAATTGACGTATATCTTTCTTTAAAGAAAAATAGCCGACTGAAATACATATAATCTTACCAAATTCAGCCCAAATGCCTGCTCGATCGTAAAATTCTTCTACGGTAAAATCATCTTTTCGTTGATATTGTGTTTTAAGAGCATATAATTCTTGGCGTGCGGGGTCTAAAGAAGAAAAGTTTTCATGTTCAGGTACCGTTTCTATATCCAAAAATAAAATATTCTCAATTTGAAGTTTGTCTAGCATATTAAACCATTTTGACCGTATATACGAAAGTAAAGATTTACGATTAAAAAGAAAAAAAATGAGGATTAAAATAATGTTTGTTGCTTTAAAGAATTTTCATGATCTAACAACCATTTTTTACGCCATAATCCACCTGCGTAGCCTGTAAGAGAACCATCGGTACCGATTACTCGATGGCAAGGAACCACGATCCAAATAGGATTTTTAGCATTGGCTGATGCAACAGCTCGAATAGCCTTGACATTACCTAGCTTTTTGGCTAAATCTAGATAAGAAATAGTTTTACCAAAAGGAATTTGACGTAATTCATGCCATACTTTTTTTTGAAAATCAGTGCCTTTTAGATTTAAGGTAAATGAAAAACTTGTTCTATTTCCTTTAAAATATTCCTGTAGTTGATTCACGGCTTCTAGAAGTTCTTCGGGGATTTGTTCAGACAAATAAGTTTCTGTTATTATTGAAATACCAACAATACCCTCTTGGTCTCCTGTTATTTTAGTAATTCCTAACGGTGAGTGAATAAATGCTGTTTTCATACGATCAAAAATTTATCTTTCAGCAATATAGAGTAACCTCTTTTTGTTAAGGATGTTTGTTTTTGTGTCTTATGTGGCGATAAAATAACTTTTGGTTGTTTTAAACAAAGTGAAGGAGTCGGATGTTAGTGGCTTCTTCACTTTGATTATGAGACGGTTATTTTATTAAAAACTTAAAATGTAAGCTTCTATTGCTTTTAACTCTTCCTCAGGAAGATTTTTGGTAATAGCAAAATTAGCTTTCATAGTATTATATTGACTTGGATCTACAATGGGTTGGTTTTTTTCTTGAAGAAAGGCAACTATGTTTCCGTTTTTTTCCTTGTATAACTTGGCGATTTCTTTTAAAGAGGGACCAACTGTTTTTATATCGGGTTTATGACAGGTATAACAAACGCCTTTGCCTTCAAAAATTTCTTTACCTAAATCAACAGGTTTTTGTGTAACCATTTGGGATGTTGATGTGCCAAAATTTTCTTGATTTTCTTTTTTACACGAAAGGAAAATTATAATAAATGGTACTAATAGTTTTTTCATATTTCGTTTTAGATTTGTCATGTTAAATTAAGTAAAAGTAGGCTAAAAAAATAAGAGATACGATTTCTTAATTCATTTGGAAGCAGCAAATTAGATTATTTGTTTAATAGTATGGCTGCTTCTTTAGCAAAATAAGTAGAAATTAAAGTAGCACCAGCACGTTTGATACACATTAATTGTTCCATCATGATTTTATCATGATCTAGCCATCCTTTTTCAGATGCCGCTTTTATCATGGCATATTCTCCTGAAACATGAAATACTGAAACGGGTACATTGACAGCATTTTTTACTTCGCGAACAATATCTAAATAAGCAATACCGGTTTTACCATAACCATATCAGCTCCTTCTTCTACATCCCACAAAGCTTCTTTTACTGCTTCTATACGATTTGCATAGTCCATTTGGTAGGTTTTTTTATCTTTTGGGACCACTATATCGGCTTCTTTAGGTGCGCTATCTAATGCGTCACGAAAAGGACCATAAAAAGCAGACGCGTATTTAGCAGAATAGCTCATAATACCTACATTGTGATAACCAGCGGAATCTAAACCTTGACGTAAACGTAATACACGTCCGTCCATCATATCGCTTGGAGCAACAAAGTCAGCGCCTGCTTCTGCATGTGAAATAGCCATTTTAACTAAAGCATCGTTGGTTGCATCGTTTGTTACATCTCCTTTTTCTATAATCCCGTCATGTCCATAGATAGAATAAGGATCTAATGCCACATCAGGCATTACAATCATTTCAGGACATGTTTTTTTAATGGCACGAATAGCATTTTGCATTAAGCCATTAGGATTCCAAGCTTCTTTACCTGTATTGTCTTTTAAATTATCATTTACTTTTACATAAATATTTAAGGCTCTAATTCCTAATGCGTATAATTCTTTTACCTCTTCTAGCGTTAAATCTAGTGTGCGACGGTAAATGCCCGGCATAGAAGGAATTTCTGTTTTAGTGTTTTCTCCTTCCATTATAAACATAGGGAACATGAAATCAGCAGGGCTTAAGCTGGTTTCTCTTACGATATTTCGTATGGCTTCGTTTACTCTTAATCTTCTACCTCTGTGTATAGGAAACATATTTTCTATTTTTTTATTATATACCTAATTTATTTTCTATTTTTTCAAATACTCTTTTAACTTTTTTGACTTCATTAAAGCGATAACCAATAAAAAAAACAGCATTTATTTTTGAATTCATTATATCAGCAGCCTCTTTACTGTCATATTGATAGTTTTTGTAATTAACTCGAATGCCTGAAAAAAAATTTTCTTGATTATAACCTAATGAAAAATTTAAATCTAAATTGTAGTTCCATTTGATTTTGTTATCAATAATAATGGATTCGTTATTATTCATATAATAGTTTTTAGAATCATGAATCCCAATACCGGATGTAATCCTCCAGTAGCAAACCAAGTTTTATTAATTACATAATTATACATATAACCTAATTGGAGGATAAAATCGACTGATTTTATTCGCTCTAAGTTTTGTTCAAAAGAATTGGGGTTATTAGTGTATAAATTATTTATGAAATAGGTGAGTGAGGGGATAAAACTTCCTGCACTTTTTATTTGTCTTTCTGTTTGAGATTCGTAAGCTCTGTATGAAAAATTATTATTGGTTATGTAAAAGGTTTTTCCTCCTATAGTATTGATTTCTAGGTCGTCAAAAACCTCAATTGGATTTTGATTATCGGGATTTCGTAAAGTGAATCCTTTTACTTTTTTGTATATTACTTCTTGTCTTAAACGATCAGAATAAAAAAATTTAAAACTTAAATCTAGCGTTTTTGTATTGGCTCTTTGATTGTTTAATTCAGGAATAAAATCAGGTGAAAAAGAATAACTAATTCCTAAAAATTTATAATCAAAAGAAAAACGAAGTTTTAGTTTTTCGTCGGGAGAAAAAATGCTTTTTTTGTTATTCGTATAGTTTAATTTAGGAATGTAGAAGTTGTCTACATCGGAATTAATATCTACTTTTAGAATCATTTTATCAAAATAATTCAAGCGGTAGTCTCGATTATATTTATGCCATAGGGCATGCTCAATTTCTCCTTTTTTTTCTTGAGCAAGAGAAACAGGATAGTATATTAATATTAAGAATTTTAACCAATTACGCATATTTATTTTAACCAATCTAGTGGTTTTGACAAAATTTTTATCAATTTTTCTTCTGGGCTATTTTCTTTTGGATGGTGATCGTATATCCATTGTACTTGAGGAGGTAAACTCATTAATATACTTTCAATTCTACCATTTGTTTTTAGTCCAAATAAAGTGCCTTTATCATGAACAAGATTAAACTCTACATAGCGTCCTCTACGAATTTCTTGCCAAGTACGGTTAGCTTCTGTATAAGGTAAATCTTTTCTTTTTTGTACAATTGGTAAATACGCATCTAAAAAACTGTTGCCTACTTCTGTAACAAAGTTGTACCAGTTTTCCATAGACATAGTGTCAGTTGTTTTTAAATAATCAAAAAACAAACCACCTATACCACGCGCCTCATTTCTGTGGCTATTCCAGAAATATTCGTCGCATTTCTTTTTATAATGAGCGTAAAATTCTGAATTGTGTTTATCACAAGCTGCTTTGCATGTTTTATGAAAATGAATTGCATCTTCTTCAAACAAATAATATGGTGTTAAGTCTTGTCCTCCACCAAACCATTGATTGATAATATTTCCGTTTTCATCATACATTTCAAAATAGCGCCAGTTTGCATGAACAGTTGGAACCATTGGGTTTTTAGGATGAATTACTAGACTTAGTCCACAGGCAAAAAAATCAGCTTCTCCAACGCCAAACATTTTTTGCATAGTATCGGGTAATGTTCCATGAACGGCGGAAATATTTACTCCTCCTTTTTCAAAAACAGCTCCGTTTTCAATTACACGAGTGCGTCCCCCACCTCCTTCGGGTCTATCCCATAAATCTTGACGAAATTTGGCTTTTCCGTCTATATCCTCTAAACCTTTGCAAATATGATCTTGCAGGTTTTGTATATAAGTATAGAATTTATTTTTCATTAATTTTTTTATTTTAAGATATATGATTTAGGTGTCTTGTATTCTATTTAGGATTAGGGGTTAGGATTAATTTTTACCCAATTTATAACAAATCATAACGCCTCCTCTATAAGGTAGCCATTCGCCACTTTTGTTGAAATTACTGGCTGTTTCGTAACGTTCTCCAGTTTCTAAAAAATAGCCTTTATAAAATCCTTGTTGAGAGCCACCGCCCATAAAAATATCTATTGAAAAAGCATTGTTTACAGGTACTTTAAAACCAACAGTCATCCCAAATAATAAGCTATATCCTTCTTGGTATCTGCCTGAATTAAGGTAGTTCCACTTTTGCATTTTATAGCTAGAACCGCCAATGTGTCCTCCTAAATAAAATCCTTTTTCAAGAGTATTAAAGTGGTATCTTACTTCTGGTATTACGATTACAAATTTCTGAGGAGCATTATTAACGGATTCCCATAATGAAGCCATTACATCTGCTTGAAAGGTTAACTTGTTGCCTATTTTTGTTTCTATTCCTATTTGAGGTAATCCTAAAATTGTTGTGATATTTCCTTTAACAGAAGTTTGAGAATAGCTATTTATGACAAAAAGAATGTAAGGTATTTTATGAATATATTAAATCTGTTATTTAATTGAAATCGTGTTTGCATATTTTTAAATGGGTCTTGTAAAATATTTTAGGAAGTATTTTATAATTAATATTTAGGAAAAGATTCTAATGGGTTTGTAAATAATTTTCAAAAATAAACTAATAATACGGAATTATTAATAAAAGCAATAAAGCTAAAATAATTCTAAATAATTTAAAAGCTTAATTCTTTTTGTTTTGCTACCATTATCCTCTCTTTTATGTGATAATAGTGTGGGAAAATAAAAATTAAAACAATGTGTAAATTATTTGTATTATGCTAGCTTTATTTATAACCTTGTATTATTATTTTTGATATTCTTTTACGGCATCTATAAATGCTTTAGCATGATCTACAGGGATATTAGGTAAAATACCATGTCCTAAATTTACAATATATTTGTCCTTTCCAAATTCGTTAATCATTTCATGTACCATCTTTTTGATAGTGGGTATTGGTGATAATAGACGAGAAGGATCAAAATTTCCTTGTAATGTAATGTTTCCTCCTGTTAAGTAACGTGCATGTGTAGGAGAACAAGTCCAATCTACACCTAGAGCTGATGCTTTAGATTTTGCCATTTGGTTTAATGCAAACCAACAGCCTTTTCCAAAAACAATTACTTCTGTTATAGGGGCTAATGCTTCTACAATTTGATTGATATATTGCCAAGAAAATTCTTGATAATCTGTTGGTGATAGCATTCCTCCCCAAGAATCAAAAATTTGGATTGCATTACAACCATTTGCGACCTTTTCTTTTAAATATAAAATAGTGGTATCTGTTATTTTTTGTAATAATGCGTGTGCCGCTTCAGGTTGTGAGAAACAAAATCCTTTAGCAGTATCATAACTTTTGGAACCTTTCCCTTCTACGGCATAACAAAAAATAGTCCAAGGAGAACCAGCAAAACCAATTAATGGAACTTCATTATTTAGCATTTCTTTGGTTAATTTGATTGCCTCCATTACATAGCCTAAGGAATCTTTTATTTCTGGAATGTATACTTGATTTACTTGTTCTATCGAGCGAATAGGATTGGGTATAATAGGCCCTATATTGTCTTTTAGTTCGACCTCTATCCCCATAGCTCTTGGAACAACTAAAATGTCTGAGAACAAAATGGCAGCATCAGGTTTTACTATGCGAATAGGTTGTACTGTTATTTCAGCGGCTAATTCAGGTGTTTCGCAACGAGTAAAAAAATCATACTTATCTCGTAAGGCTCGGAATTCTGGTAAATATCTTCCTGCTTGACGCATCATCCATACAGGTGGACGTTCAACTGTTTCTCCTTTTAATGCTCTTAAGAATAGATCATTTTTAAGTCCCTTAGCCCCCAAAGGAGTAATATTTGAATCGCTCATTTTATATCTTTTTTAAAATAATTAATTTTTATATACTAAACATTATGTAATTTCATTGCTTTCTTGTGTGGAGCAAGTCAATTTATAATAATTTAAACACTGAATAATTACATTTTCAATAGATGGTTGATTTGTAACTATAATATTTTTTGTTATGTTTTTTAGTGCCTTTGCGGTGGTAGTACCAATACAAAAGCATATTTCATCTGTAATCTTATTGTTTTTTAAATAACTTTTAACTCCTGATGGGCTATAAAATAAGATACCATCAAGTTTAGTGCTAATTTTTTGAGGTGCCAAAATAGTTTCATATATTTCTATTTCGTTGAAAATAATCCCAAAATCTTTTAATTTTTTAGGCAGTATATCTTGTCTTAAATTACCACTAAAAAGGTATAATTCAAATAGGGGTAGTTTAACGAGATGATGTCTGCTAATTCTTCTGCATAATTAGTGTGAATTTCAACAACAAAATGGTTTTCTTCTAATAGTTTTTTTGTTTTTATTCCCACACAAAAAATCTTTTTGTTTCTTAGATCTTTTATATTTTCAGAATTTAAAATGGCAAGAACAGCATTTTGACTTGTAAAAATAAGAGCCTCTCCTAATTCTTTTATCGGAACCTTTTTTGTTTTAATTTCAATAAAATCAGCTTCAATGATAGAAAAATTTGAGCTTAACAAAAGATGCTTCTGATTAGGAGGTAATTTTTTAGTAGATAAGAGCTGTATTATTTTCATTTTTATACTAAAAAGGGTCTATATAAAATACAAAAAGCATTTGTTGAGTTACTATATTTTTATCATATAAATTTAAAGGTAGAAGACTTATTTTTTTAATTGTTTTTTTATGGTATACATTAATTCGCTACCTCCATTCTCTAAGATTTCTTTGGCGCAATTCAGCCCTAATTTTTTCCATTCTGAAATATCAAAAGAGCGTTTGATAGCTATTTTTTCTTGACCATCAATTGAAAATAGACCACCATTGAAATCTATTTGATCTGTTTTTTCGTTATAAGTTGCTAAAGCACCAATAGGAGCTGTACAACCGCCTTCTAAAGTGCGCAAAAATTGACGTTCTATATAGGTACAAATTTCTGTTTCGATATGATTTAATTCAGATAGGGCTTCTATTGCAAAGGTGTCTTCAGCCATTGCTACTACCATCATAGCTCCTTGTGCAGGTGCTGGAATCATCCAGTCTAGAGAAATGGTTGTTTCGGGTTTTAGATTTAAACGTTCTAAGCCAGCAGATGCAAAAATAGCACCTCCCCAATCATTATCTTTTAATTTTTGAAGACGAGTGTTTACATTTCCTCTTAAATCAACGGTTTTGTGTTGTGGATATTTATGTAGCCATTGCGCTTGACGGCGTAGACTTCCTGTGGCAATTAAGGTGTCAGTATTGAAAAAATCAGTATTCCCTTTGTGTACTAAAATATCAACAGTATTGGCTCTTTCTAAAACGGCAGCCTGTACGATACCTTGTGGTAAAGCAGTAGGTACATCTTTCATAGAATGTACAGCAATATCTACTTGACCAGATAGCATGGCAACGTCTAGTGTTTTAGTAAAAATTCCTGTAATTCCCAATTCGTATAAAGGTTTGTCTAGTATAATATCACCTTGTGATTTTACAGCTATAATTTCGGTTTTGTAGCCTAAATCATTTAGTTGTTTTTCTACAGTGTGTGCTTGCCAAAGAGCTAATTCACTATCACGAGTTCCGATTTTTATTACCCTATCTTTATCCTCCGAAGAGGGGATTTTTTTGTCTTTGTTTTTTTTCATGAAGAATTTTAATTTTGAGCCATCTAGGTGTTTATAAAGATTGTAAATCCTCTGTATGAACAGTTTCTGTTTTAGAAATATTTCCTTTTGGGATTGGTGGGCTCAATTGAAAAACGCGTTGTATCCAATCAACACTTTCATCAACCAAAGTGTTTTCATCTTTTAAATGATTAGCAAAATGATTGGTTATTTTTTGTATAATTCGATTGCTTATAATTTCTGCTTGTTCTTCATCAAAATTAGACATTTTTTTGCGTTGATATGCCATTTCTAATTCTTTGATAGATTGTAGTTTAGCTTTTAAGGCATGTATAGTGGGGGCATATTTGCGACCTTTTGTCCACGTAATAAATTCATCTTGAATTTCTTCAATGATGGCTTCTGCTTGTGGGATGAATTTTTTGCGGTTCTCTAATGTTTCATCTGTAATTTGAGACAAATGATCCATGTGAATTAGAGTCACCTCTGGGATATCCTGAACGTTTTCGTTTACGTTTTTAGGAATAGATAGGTCTAAAATTAATAATGGTTTTTTTAGATTTAAGATGGTTTTATCAACTGTTGGATTTTGTGCTCCTGTGGCAACAACTAAAACGTCTGCTTTGTGAATTTCTTCTTGTAAGTCAGCGTAATCTTTTACGATTAGATCTAATTTTTTAGCTAATTTTTCTGCTTTGTCTTTTGTGCGGTTAATTAATGTAATATGGTCATGTTTGCTGTGCTTTACCAAGTTTTCGCAAGTATTACGACCAATTTTACCTGTGCCAAAAAGTAAAATATTTTTATCAGAAATGTCGGGAACGGTTTTAAAAATATATTGAACGGATGCAAAAGAAACAGAAGTTGCACCTGATGATATTTCGGTTTCGTTTTTTACACGTTTACTTGCTTGAATAACAGAATTTACTAAACGCTCCATATAAGCATTAGCCATTTCGTGTTCTTTTGATAAAACAAAAGCATTTTTAATTTGTGAAATAATTTCAAAATCACCCAAAATTTGACTGTCTAATCCAGTTCCTACCCGAAACAAATGATTTATAGCCTCTTTGTTCTTATAAACGTAAGCTACTTTTTGGAAGTCCTCAACAGTACCTTGGCTATTTTCACAAAGTAATCTAATTAATTGAAAGGGGTGTTGTGCAAACCCATATATCTCTGTTCGGTTACAAGTAGAAGTAACGATTAAACTTTCTAAGCCATCTCCTTTGGCTTGTTGAATTAATTTGGATTTAGCTTGTTCATCCAAACTAAACTTTCCTCGCATTTCAGCATCCGCTTTCAGATAGCTTAAACCAATTGCGTAAAAAGTGGCAGATTTTGAGGGAATATTCTGTGTCATTAAAATCCTAATCAAATTTTCTACAAACAAAAGTATTTAGTTTTGTTTTTCCAAAATAACGCTATAAGTACTTTTTGTATCGCTATAAGTTATTTTGATAGTTGATTGGAGTTTTTAGCGATATTTATGCTACTTTTGTTGTAAAATAGGCTATTTAGAAGTTTGTTATATAGAATAATTCTAAATAATAAAACGGGTTTAAGAAAATTTCCTGTGTAAAAAAATGTCGCTATGGGTGCTACTGAAGAGATAAAAATGGATGATGAATTTGTTTTGTTAAGATTTCAAAATGACACAGAGGAAGTTGTTAAGTATGAACGTCCAGTAAAGACTGGATTAATTCAATTTCATTTTGGTTTAAAAGGAAAAGGCAAATTTATTTTTAATAATGGAAGTTATACTATAGGGTTAGAAGGTGAAAAATCACTTCTATTTTATAATCCAGAAAAAGAATTACCACTGCATATAGATATTGCACCCAAAACATGGATCATATCGATATTAATTTCTATTAAAAAATTTCATGGTTTGTTTACTAATGATGCTGATCATATTCCTTTTTAAGTGAAGAAAATCGCGACAGAAAGTATTATGGAGAAGAAAATATTACACCTTCTATGGCTATTGTTTTAAATCAAATGTTTCATTATAATTTAAATCCAACTATTAAAAATTTATATTATAAAGGAAAAGGTTATGAATTATTAAGTTTATTTTTTAATAAAAACGAAGATCCAGATATTGAACAATGTCCGTTTTTGATAGATGAAGAAAATGTAAAAAAACTTAAAAAAGCAAAGGAAATTATTATTGCCAACATGTCAGAGCCACCGGGTCTAGAAGAATTGGCAGATCAAGTAGGTTTAAACTTAAAAAAGCTAAAGACAGGTTTCAAGCAAATTTATGGAGAAACAGTTTATGGTTTCTTATTTGATTATAAAATGGAATATGCCCGAAATTTATTAGACAGTGGGTCGTATAATGTAAATGAAGTAGGATTAAAAATTGGTTATAGTACTGCTAGTCATTTTATTGCAGCATTTAAAAAAAAATTTGGCACTACGCCTAAAAAATATTTATTAGAAAAAGTAAATTAAAAATAGATCAAAAGATTAAACATAATAAGATATAAATGGTTTTAAGTTTTATCTAATTTTCAATTTGAAGTCTCAAAATAAAAACAAAAATGAAAGGAGTATTATTAGTTAATTTAGGTTCACCCGACAGTACCGAAGTAAAAGATGTCAAGAAGTATTTAGATCAATTTTTAATGGACGAAAGAGTAATTGATCTCCCTTATTTA
Organism: Flavobacterium davisii; assembly: GCF_019565505.1. Taxonomy (GTDB): domain Bacteria; phylum Bacteroidota; class Bacteroidia; order Flavobacteriales; family Flavobacteriaceae; genus Flavobacterium; species Flavobacterium davisii. The sequence continues at coordinate 1,553,981 of NZ_CP067378.1, read as the reverse complement.
TTAAGAGCTTTTTTAGTAAAAGGGATCATATTAAATACACGACCTAAAAAATCAGCAGCAGCTTATAAAAAAATTTGGTGGGAAGAGGGTTCCCCTTTAATTGTTTTAACTCAGCGTTTGCAAAAAAAAGTACAAGAATTAGTTGATTATCCAGTAGAAATAGCTATGCGTTATGGAAATCCTAGTATAGAATTTGGGTTGCAACAATTGCAGGACAAAGGAGTAACAGAAGTGCTACTTTTACCTTTATATCCTCAATTTGCTATGGCAACAACAGAAACTATTTTAGTTTTAGCAGAAGAAATTCGCGAAAGGAAATACCCTTCAATGACTTTTAAAACGATACCTGCTTTTTATAAAAGAGAAAGCTATATTGCTAATTTAGGAACTTCTATTCAAGAAGCTTTAACAGGTTTTGAGACAAATCATATTTTGTTTTCTTATCATGGGGTACCAGAGCGACATATAAAAAAATCAGATGTGACAAAATCACATTGTGCAATTGATGGAAAATGTTGTGTTACCCCTTCGGCTGCACATGAATTTTGTTACCGCCATCAATGTTATGAAACAACCAGACAAGTAGCGGAATTATTACAGTTAGAAGAAGGAAGTTACAGTACCTCTTTTCAATCTCGTTTAGGACGAGATCCTTGGTTACAACCTTATACAGACGCTACAATTGACGGATTGGCTCAAAAAGGGATTAAAAATTTAGCCGTTGTAACACCTGCTTTTGTTTCGGATTGTTTAGAAACTTTAGAAGAAATAGGGATGGAGGCTGCTCATAGTTTTAAAGAAAATGGTGGGGAAAATTTTTTAACAGTGGCTTGTTTAAATGATCGTGATGATTGGGCACAAACTGTAGCAAGTTGGATAAAGAACTGGAATTAATGGAATTGTATAACTACATAAAATCATTGCACCTTATTTTTGTAATTACGTGGTTTGCGGGATTATTTTATATTGTGCGACTTTTTGTATATCATGCCGAGGCTAAGGAAAAACCAGAGCCAGAACAAAGTATTTTAATTAAGCAATATCAATTAATGGAATATCGCTTATGGTATATCATTACCCGGCCAAGTGCTATATTAGCTAGTATTTTTGCCTTTTGGATGTTGCTTTTTACACAGGCTGGTAATGTATGGCTTACCCAAGCATGGATGCATGTTAAATTAACTTTTGTTTTTATTTTGTATGTATACCATTTAAAATGCCATCAGATTTTTACTCAATTACAAAAAAATAAAATAAAGAAAAGTGCTACCTTTTTTAGATTGTGGAATGAAGGAGCAACTATTATTTTATTTGCAGTCGTTTTTTTAGTAATTTTAAAAAATGCTATAAATTGGATATTTGGCGTGGTAGGTATCATCCTTTTTTCTATACTTTTAATGTTAGGTTATAAGTTTTATAAAAATATACGAGAAAAAAAATAATGATGAATGTATTCCTTCGGGGTAAAAATCTTTCCTTAAGAGCCAGAATTTTTCTTGCTTTGATATTTATAACATTAATATCTTCAGTACTGATTGCATTAGTATCAATACTTCATTTTCAATATGAAAGTCAGGAATACCATAAAGAACGTTTACTAAGAAAAGAAGAACAGATTAAGCAACATATAGAATACGTTTTAGAAACAACTCCTCATCCTTTAATAACAGCCAATTTAGCTTCTATTTTTAAAGAAAAAATATTTGAAATAGCAGATATTCATAATTTAGAAATTGATATTTATGATTTACAAGGACGTATGCTTATTAATTCAAGAGCTCCCATGATAGAAGGACAGATTACAATTAATATTTCAGATAATTTGTTGGATAAAATTAAGCATGCTGACAAAAATAGATTTATAGGAGAAGGAGAGGCAAGAGGAGATGTGTATAACTTTTCTTATAGCTATTTGATGGATCATATAGAAAAGAAACCTATTGGCATTATACGACTCCCCTACAAACAAGATGATAGTTATTATAAACAAGAAATAGAAAATTTTTTAGCCATATTTGGAAGCGTATATTTAGGAATGTTTTCATTAGCCATTTGGTTGGCTTTTTACCTATCGAGATATATTACCAAATCGTTAGAAACTATTTCGCGTAGACTTACAGAAACTAGCCTTACAGAAAAGAACAAAAAAATAGATTTAGTAACACATAGTTCCGAAATAGATAAACTTATTAAATCGTATAATAAAATGATTGATGAGTTGGAGGAAAGTGCTAATAAATTGGCACAAAGTGAACGAGAAGGTGCATGGAGAGAAATGGCTAAACAGGTAGCACATGAAATAAAAAATCCTTTAACTCCTATGCGATTAACAGTTCAGAGTTTTGAAATGCGGTTTAATCCTCAAGATCCGAATATTAAACAAAAAGTAGTTGATTTTTCTAAAACACTTATCCAACAAATTGATACTATGAGCGCTGTTGCTAATGCTTTTTCAAATTTTGCATCTATGCCAGCACAACAAAACGAAACACTAAATGTAGTCGATGTAGTAAGTATGGCATTGGATATTTTTAATGAAGATTACATAGAATATAATCCTTGTACAAAAGAAATTATTACCAAAATAGATAGAACCCAACTTATCCGTATTATTACCAATTTAGTAAAAAATGCCATACAAGCTATACCAGAAGGGCAAATAAATAAAAAAGTTTCAGTATCCGTAAAAAAGAACAAAATAATACGATTATTAGTGTGTGTGATAATGGAAAGGGAATAGCGGTTGAAGATTTTGAACGAATATTTGAACCTAAATTTACAACAAAAACAAGTGGTATGGGATTAGGCTTAGCTATAATTAAAAATATAATTGAAAATTACCAAGGAAAGATTACTTTTGAGTCAGAATTAAATAAAGGAACTACTTTTAAAGTAACATTACCTATCATAAACAAATAAAAAGATGCAATTAAAAAATATTTTAGTAGAACACGAGAAATTTACAGCTACAGTAACAATTAATCGACCAGAAAAATTAAACGCATTAAATTCTGAAACGATTAAAGAACTTCACTATTGGTTAAAAGAATTAGAAGCAAATGAAAATATAAGAACAATTATCCTGACAGGGAGTGGCGAAAAAGCATTTGTAGCAGGTGCAGATATATCTGAGTTTGCTCATTTTTCTGAGGCAGAAGGAGCTGAATTGGCTAAAAAGGACAAGAGATACTTTTCGATTTTATTCAAAATATGAAAACTCCAGTAATTGCTGCTATTAATGGATTTGCTTTAGGAGGTGGTTTAGAACTTGCAATGTCTTGCCATTTCCGAATTGCTTCTGAAAATGCTAAAATGGGATTACCTGAAACCTCATTAGGTGTGATTCCGGTTATGGAGGAACCCAACGTTTGGCACAGTTAGTTGGTAAAGGACGTGCTATGGAAATGATCATGACAGCAGGTATGATAGATGCTAAAACAGCCCAAGTGTTTGGCTTAGTAAATCATGTAGTGCCTCAAGAGGAGTTGTTTGCTACTTACATGGCAATAGTTGATAAAATTCAACGTAATTCTCCTGTTGCTATAGGTAAAGCCATTGAGGCGGTAAATGCAAATTATAATGAAGCGGTAAATGGTTTTGAAGTTGAAATTAAGAAGTTTGGAGAATGTTTTGCTACTGCTGATTTTAAAGAAGGAACTACTGCATTTTTAGAAAAACGTAAACCTGCTTTTGAAGGGAAATAATAAGTATAATGGAAGGTTTTAAAACAGTTTGTTTTAACCTAAATCAACATTAGAAATCTATTCCACTTTATTTTTCTTCAAATTCAAGCACGTATTCCAATTTTATTCATCGAAATAGTTGACTATTTTGTCTTCTAAAATTCTCCGTGAACACTTGAATTTATTGAAAAATTTTGTTTTACGACGAAATCTGGGATTAAGAAATCTACTTCATAAATAAAAATTTTAATATTTTGATTTAACCCCGTTTTTTAATAAAAACTTTAAAAAACGGGGGTTTTAAGGTGTGTTTGTATATTTAAAGTCCTTATTTATCCGTAATAAATTTCTAAACCCTAATGAAGAATAAGATAGGTTGTGAATGATAATTTTTAAAACGAATGATTTTTCCTTGATTTTTAAATAGTCACAAAAGGAGGTATTTTTATTTCATTCCTTTCCATTCATCGTAAAACTGTTCTAAAAATTGCTCCATGAACAAATGGCGTTGTGAGGCAATTCTTTTTCCCGTTGTAGTATTCATTTTATCCTTTAAAAGAAGTAATTTTTCATAAAAATGATTAATAGTAGGTGATGTTGTATTTTTATATTCTTCCTTACTCATGGTTAAATTAGGTCTAATATTAGGATCGTATAGCTTCCTGTTTTTAAATCCACCATAATTAAATGTTCGAGCAATTCCGATGGCACCAATAGCATCTAAACGATCGGCATCTTGAACAATAGCAAGCTCCTTAGAATGAAAGGGAGAGGTGAAATTTCCTCCTTTAAAAGAAATATTTTCTATGATTTTTACCACATGGTCAATAATATCCTGATCGACATTTTGTGATCTAAGAAAATCACCAGCTATTTTAGGACCAATGGTTTCATTACCGTTATGAAATTTACTATCGGCTATATCGTGTAATAAAGCGGCTAGATAAACAACAGTTTCATTACATTCTTCTTCTTTTGTTATTAACTTGGTGTTTTTATATACGCGTTCTATATGAAACCAATCGTGTCCGCCTTCTGCTTCTGCTAATTGCTGTTTTACAAAATCAATTGTTTTTTCTATAATTTCCATGGAATATATATTAAAAAAGGCCGTCTTAAAAGTTGTTTGATTTATGATCTAACATTATTTGGCCTTTTATTTAGATTTGACAAAAAGGAGATTTAAATTTTGATTTTTACTTTTAAGAACCTCTCCTGTTCATGATTGATGTTTTAAACTATTAAAGATGGTTGAACCCATTTAAATAATTTTTCTTCTGTAGGAGTAACCATTCTTTCCGCTAGTCGAGTCATTCTTGCAGGCAGTTTCATCAGATAATCACGTGCTTTTTCTGCCTCATCTGTAAGATGCGTGATTTTGTCTATTTCCCACTTTTGAATTAATTTTTCCATAATTTCGATATAATCAGTGGCAGTATAAACTCCAATACGTTGAGCGGATTCAGAAAATTTTTCGAATGCGGTGCCTATAGCTTCTCCAGATTCGCGAATAAGATTTGCAGGCATTGTAATTTTTTGTTTCATCATATACTGGAATGCCAGCATCATTTCGCTAGGATCTACTTGGAAAATTCGGTTGACAAAATCACTATATGCTAAATGATGACGCATTTCATCACCTGCAATTAAATTACATAATTTGGCTAATTTTTTGTCTCCAAAATTTTTAGCTAGTTTAGAGACTCTCATGTGGGAAATATAGGTGGCCAATTCTTGAAAACTTGTAAACACAAAGTTTTTATAGGGATCACGATCAGTACCGGGATCAAATCCATCATTTATTAGATGCTGTGTAGTAATTTCTACTTCTCGCATATTTACCCGCCCAGACAGATACAAATATTTATTAAGTGCATCACCATGACGATTTTCTTCGCCAGTCCATTGACGAATCCATTTGGCCCAACCGTTATCTCCTGTAGGTCCTTTTTGTTGTATTCCTTCAACATCTAATAACCATGATTCATAAGTTGGTAAAGCTTCCTCTGTAATGGTATCGCCCACTAAAACTACCCAAAAATCATAAGGCAAATCTTTTGCTATTTCTCTAAGTTCTGTAACTTCTTCTATGAAATTTTCGCCTTCAGAATTGGGTAATAAATCACTTGGTTGCCATATCTTTTCTACAGGTAGTAAGTAGTTTTCTACGAAAGAATCTAAGCTCTTTTCTAGATACTGCATGACTTCCAAGCGGATATTGTTTAATTTTTCCATAAGATGAGTATAATTATTTTATATGTTCTTTGATTATAGTTTCTGTTTTTTGAAATAAATCTTCAAAACTATAATCGGATATTTTTAAAGGAGGATGAATGATATGCTCGATATTACTGCCTAAACCTAATGGAAATTGGCCATAGCGTGTCATTTTCCATGAGTTATTTATAGTTACAGGTAAAAAGTAGGCATCGGGAGCAAATTTATAAAGCATTTTTAAACCATTAATAGAAAAAGGTTTAGGTATTCCTGTTTTACTTCTTGTGCCTTCAGGAAATATCACGACGGAATAATTATGTTTGTTAATATATTCTGCTATGCGTTTTATTTCGGGTAAAGCTTGTTTTGAGTCTTTTCTGTCAATTAAGGCAGAACCGCCATGACGTAAGTTAAATGAAACACTAGGAATACCTTTGCCTAACTCTTTTTACTTATAAATTTAGGATGGCATTTTCGTAAGAACCAGATAAAGGGAGGAATATCGTATAAACTTTGATGATTAGCAACAATGATTAACGGTTTGTTTTTAGGTATATTTTCCATTCCTTTTATTTTATAAGTAGTTCCTAATATTTGAGTGGTTCTTACTAAAAAAGCATTAAGAACGGCTACGCTTACTCTGTGTGCGTTGTACCCAAATAGTTTTAAACAAATCCATTGTATAGGATGAAAAATAAGTAACCAAAGAAAAAAAGAACTCCAAATAAGAGCGATAATGGGTAAGAAATAAGTTTTAGCATGTGCTCATTTAATTTGTAATAGCCAAAAATAATAAATGTCATCTAGATATCTTATTTCTAGATGACATTTATAAAAAATAAAAAAGGGATGATTTTAACAAAATTCGCTATAAGCATCTTTTAAGTTTTCAGCAATAATTTCCGCTGGTCTTCCCTCTATATGATGACGTTCTAACATGTGTACTAACTCTCCATCTTTAAATAATGCCATTGCTGGTGAAGAGGGCGGGAACGGAAACATTTGTTCACGAGCAGCGTCTACGGCCTCTTTGTCGACACCTGCAAAAACAGTAATTAAATGGGTTGGTTTTTTTTCACCTGATAAACTCATTATAGCTCTCGGACGGGCATTACGAGCAGCACAACCACAAACTGAGTTTACAACTACCAGTGTAGTACCTGTTGCTGTAATGGCGTTTTTTACGTCATCTGCTGTATATAAATTTTGAAAACCGTTGCTTGTTAACTCTTCGCGCATTGGTTTAACCATTTCTTCTGGATACATATTCTTTATATGTTAAAAGTTATTGTTTTACAAAGTTACAAACTTTTCTATTGTAACCTTTTTATTTAATATGATTTTAGTATTTTCTATAAACCTTTAATCCACGATTGAGGGTTTAGTTTTGTTGTATTTTGATAGATGTAGAATTTTAAAACTGCTTTGCCTGTGAAGCTATTGTAATGAATACTTCCTAAGGTTTGTTTAGTGCTTACTTTTTGACCTTTACTCACGTTTACACTGCTAAGATTAGAGTAGGAAGTAATGTAATCACCATGTCTAATGACAACTGTTGCAGTGCCGTTAGCGGCCATTTGTACATCACTCACCTCTCCTCCAAAAACAGCACGAGCTTGCGCTCCTCTTTCAGAAGAAATTTCAATTCCACTACTTTCAATCATAATTGACGGTTCTAAAGGGTGAGGCTGACGACCAAAACGTTTAGTTAAAGCGCCCTTTTCTACAGGCCACGGTAATCGACCTCGATTTGAACGAAAATCGTTTGCTAACTCTTTTGCTTCGGGTGTTAATACAAAAGTAGTGGTATTAGTCGTATTGCCTGCTTTTTTGTTAGCTGCAGCAATTGCTTCTCGTATTAAACGATCTATTTGTCTTTCAATAGCGCGGGATTCTTTTTGTTTTTTATGAATTTCAGCAATAATTTTCTTTTTATCTTTTTTAATGCTATTTAACAATCGTTCTTGTTCTTGACGTTCTACTTCAAGATCTTTTTTTCTTTTTCGCTTATAGCGATTAATTTTTCTTTTTGTTTTTTTGTACTCCTAATTTGGTATTGTAATTTTCTAGATCTTTTGTTTTACTTTTTATTTCTTCACCTTGCATTTTTCGGAAGCTAGAATATTGCTTCATATACTGTCCTCTTTTATAAGCTTGTAAAAAGTTGTCGGCTGATAGAATAAACATAGCCCTGCTTTGTTCTGAACGACTTTTGTATGATTTTTCAATCATTTCAGCATAATCTTCTTTAAGAATTTGTAAATCTTTTTTTAATTGATTTACTTTTATCTGATTAATATACATGCTGTTTCCTAAAACTTTCTTTTGTTTTTCTGTTGTACGGATTAGCTTAAGTTGCAGGCTTATTTTTTTCTTTTTGTTGTGCAACAATTTTGGTTACATCTTTTTCTTTTCTTTTTTGTTCTCCTAATAAACGTTCTTTTTGGCGAATTTCTTCTTGAATTCTGGCTTTTTGTTCTTCTAATTTGCGTTGTCTATCTTCTTCCTGAGACCAGAACATGGTAGTACTAAGAATAAAAACAAGGGATAAGATATGTTTTAGCATAATTTATTAATTCTTTTAATTAATTTTTATGGGTTTATAACCTTCTGGTATACTATATGAAAACGTTAGTTCTTCATTGTAGTTAACGGATTCATTTTCTATTGTAATTTGCGTGGTTTTATTACCCTGAATTGCAAAAATAACAAGTTTCATTGGCAAAATAGCTTCTGGAGCTGAATTATAGTTTGCATATTGAACCATCATTTTTTGATCGGGTTCTATTTGTTTTATTTCTTGACTGTTTAACCAAAAATAGTGGGGATCAAATGAATAGGATTTTATGAAATTAGGTGTTGTTGTTTCTATTAAGTTTATATTGTTCTCTTCTTGTTTCATAGTATATTGACCTGAGGAAAGATCATCTATAGATTTTCCTAAAAGTAAGTTTTGAACTTTTTGAAAATTTAATTCTGTACCTAACCAGTTGCTTAATATCGTATAGTTTCCATCAAAAAATTTTTGCCCTATTTTTTGGTAATATTTGACAGAAGTAGGAGTTAATAGTGCTTTGGCTACAGTAAAACCTAGTATTTTGACTGTTACAAGAATCATTTCATCTTTTTTGATGCGAATATCCGCGGATATGTTAGACGATTGTTGTTCATCTTTGTAGTCTATGTTTGATTTTATATAAGCGGTTTTAAAATTTCTTTTGAGAGTTTCATGATTTTTGATGACATTTTTCAGTGTTTCTGTAACAACTGGTATTTTGTTTTCTTGATGAATAACAAGATTTTGTTTCGTTTTACAGGAAACGACTATTAGTGCTATGCTTAGTGTACTTATAATCTTTTTGATCATTTTGTTTTATTTTTAATGCTCATTGCTTTTTTTTGCCATTCTTCTGCTTTTTTAGGTTCACCTAAAGCCATGGTAACTTCCGCTATTAAATTAAGAAAGTTGATTTCTAAAATAGGATTTTCTACTATATAATCTAGACCGATTTGTAACAATTCGTTGGCTTTTTTATAATTTTTTATTTGAAAATTTGCTTTTCCTGCAAAGTAATAAAATTCGGGTTGATTAGGGAACAGATCTAAATAATCTGTTGCTATTTTTAACATAATTGGATAGTCCTTTTTTTCTTCCTGACAAATAAGAAGGGATAGGGCTATTTCTATATCATTTTTTTGAAGGGTATTTGATTTTTCAAAATTTTGGATAGCTAAATCCCATTGCTTTTTTTTGAAGTAAAATTTACCTACTTCTTTGTATACATTAAATTCTGGATCGCCTTCAAAATAAGAAGTAACTTTTGATAATTGGTTTTCAAAAGCGGGGTTTTTAGAAGTAAAAATTAAAAATTCATTGAACATTTTGATTTTAATTTTTTTGTCTATTTTTTTATTTTTTAGGACAGTTTCAAGATTATTAAAAGCTTCTGTGCCTTTTCCGTCATTTATATGATACTTAAATAGGAATACAGCAGCCCACTCAGAGTTAGGGATGTTTTTTTGTAGCTTTTGGATTACTTCTTTTACTTTTTCTTCTTGGTTAGTTTCGGAGTATTGGGTGATCAAAGAAAGATAGTTTTCTTCGTTTAAAGGATTGTTGTCTATTGCTTTTTCTAGATCGGCTTTATGACCTGCATTATTATTGGTTTGCTTATTAATTTCGGCTCTATATTGATTCCTTCTTTCGGATTTTCCTTCAGATTCATCTAACTCGTTAATCAATAACAAAGCTTTGTCAAATTGACGAGTATACATATATAAAGCCAGTAAGTCTTCTTTGTATTTCTTATCCAAAGGAATGATTTTTTGAAGGGTTAATATTCCTTGGTTATAATTTTTAGTTTGATAATATACCTCATATAAATCAATCCAGTTCCATTTGTTTTTTGGCTCTATTTCAGTTGCCTTTTTATAGGCTTCTTCAGCGAGAATGTAATCTTTTTTTAAATAATAATTCTTGCCTAATTCATGATAAATAAAGGCATTATGAGGTTGGAGTTGCAAACATTTTTCTAGCTCAATAATGGCTTTGTCATAATTTTCAATTCCTTTTTGTTTTAATGATTCATAAAATGCTTCTTGAAAAGTGTCATTTTCTGAGATTATTTCTTCAGGGTTTACTTGGGCTAAAAGAGTATGTGTACTGGTTGCTAATATAAAACAGGTTAATTGGTATATTATCTTATGCATATATTGAGACTTTCTTTTTAGCGGTAAAATAGGTATTGCTTTTAATTATACCGGATTGTATTTACTATAAAAACGGATTGTTAAGATAGTATATTTTTGTTTTTAAAAGTAGAGGTTGTCCAAAAAGTAAAAAAATAACATTTTGTTTGTTGTTTTTGTTGGTCAGATTGCCAGCTTTTTGGACATCCTCTTTATGTTTTTATTCTAGTGTAGAATAGTCGCCTATACTGATGCTTTTGAAGTTTCCATCAAAAGTGGCATGATTACCAATCATGGCATTATCTAGATCAGCATTGCGTAAATGTGCATGTGTTTGAACTAAACTATTTTTGATGGTAACGTTTGTTAGATGAGTTGATTTTCCTAATGATACATTTGGTCCGATAGTAGAATTTTTTAAGACTACATCTTCTCCGATAAAGCAAGGAGGAATGATAGTAGAATTTTCAATAAGAGCAGAAGAAGCTACCATGTTTTCGTTATCTGCGTGTAAGAAATTGAGCATTCTACTATTGGTTTCTACTGTTACGTTTTTATTTCCGCAATCCATCCATTCTTCTACTTTTCCAGGAACAAATTTCATTCCTTTATCCATCATTTGTTTTATACCATCATTTATTTGGTATTCGCCACCGTGAATGATATTATTGTCTAAAACGGCTTGCAATTCATTTTTTAGGATGGCTATATCTTTAAAATAGTAAATTCCAATAACGGCTAGATCAGAAACAAAAGTAGACGATTTTTCTACTAGTTCAATGATTTCATTGGATTCGTTTAGATTAATTACGCCAAAGGCTTCTGGGTTTTCTACTTGTTTTACCCAAATAACGCTATCAGCAGCTGTGTCTAAAGTGAAATCTGCTTTAAAAAGAGTGTCCGCATAAGCAATAACGGTAGGTCCTGAAAGAGATTCTTTTGCACACATGATAGCATGTCCTGTACCCAATGCTTCGTTTTGATAGTAGATGGTTCCTTTTGCTCCTAGATTTTGAGCTATAGTGATTAATTCGTCTTCTACTTTTTTACCAAAACTTTCGTGAATTATAAAAGCGATTTCTTCAATATCTTGATTGATTACTTTGGCAATATCTTCTACTAATCGGTGTACGATGGGTTTTCCTGCAATAGGAATTAATGGTTTAGGAACGGTTAGAGTATGAGGTCGTAAACGTGAGCCACGACCTGCCATAGGTACAATAATTTTCATAAGATTAGTCCCTTGCCCTCAGAAGAGGATTACTACAGGGAGAGTAGTTTTTAAAATTTATTTACTATTTTTAATATTCGATTTTTTAATTATTTTATTGGGTATCACTTTATTTTACTCCTGTACTGCCAAAACCTCCTTGACCTCGGTCTGTGTCGGAAAGTATTTCAACAGGAGTCCAAAAAATACGTTCATGTTTAGCAATTACTAGCTGAGCAATGCGTTCACCATCTTCAATGTCAAAAAAATCATTAGATAAATTAACTAGTATAATACCTATTTCACCACGATAATCAGCATCTATGGTACCGGTGAATTTAAAACAGTGATTCCTTTTTTGAGCGCTAAACCGCTTCTAGGTCTTATTTGTGCTTCGTATCCTTGTGGTAATTCTATAAACAAACCGGTTTTAATTAATACTCTTCCAAGTGGGGGTATTGTAACAGACTCTTCCAAATTAGCTCTTAAATCCATTCCTGCTGATAAATCAGTTTCATAATGAGGAAGTGTATGTTTTGACTTATTTACAATTTTTATTTCCATGTTATTTATATACTATTTTAATAATGGGAGATTTGTTAAAAGTATCGAATTTATTTGTTGATTATCTTTAAAAAAATTTCTTTTTCATTTTTGTAAATATAATATCCAAATAAAATTAAGGTAAATATTCCAAAAATATAACTTTGGCGTAAAAATGGGACATAAAATGATAGGGCGGATAATGTAATAGCGATTGTTATGTAGCTTGCAATTTTATTCATTTCATACGGAATAGGGTATCTTTTTTGTCCTAGGTAATAGGAAATGAACATCATACTTGCGTATGCTACAATGGTTGCAATAGCTGAACCGTAATAACTCATAATAGGGATTAGCCAGTAGTTGAAGAGTAAAGTTAGAAGGGCTCCTATAAGAGAAATTATAGTGCCTATATAGGTCTTATCGGTTAGTTTATACCATACAGATAAATTGGTGTAAATTCCTAAGCAAAAATTAGCTAAAACAATTAATGGTACAACTTTTATTGCATCCCAATAAGCGGCATTGGGTACTAAAGGTTGTTTAAGTAGATCTATAAAAACAATTACAAAGAGTAGAATAAAAGAACCTGATATTACAAAATATTTAGTTATCGTAGCGTAGGTTTTAGGCGCATCTTGGTTTTTAGCATGACTAAAAAGAAGGGCTCTATCCCTAGAGTATACGCTGTACGAAATAGAACCATAAACATTCCTAGTTTATAGCAAGCAGAATAGGCTCCAATATCTGATTTAGAAACGTGCAATTTTTCTAATAGAATCTTATCAAAGTGCTCGTTAATTGCAAATCCAATTCCTGAAAAAGAATAGGTAAACCATATTGGATCATTTTAAGCCATAATTTTTTATCAAAAATACCTTCTCGTTTTATATAATGATTGGATAGCATTCCTAGAGTAAATAAGCTAGCTAGAACATTTGAAATAAAAATATAGCCTACTTGAAAATGATCAAAATATAATGTGCTGATTGGGTTTTCTTTCGAGATGCGTGGTAATATTAGTAAGAAAAATATATTTAAACTGAAGTTAATGATAACATTCAAAATTTTGATGACGGCATATTGCATTGATTTTTTTCAGCACGTAATTTTGAAAAAGGAATAACAACCAGTGCATCTAAAACTAATATCCAAATGGTGTATGTAATATATTCTTTTTTTACATTGATAAAATGGGCTATGCTTTCTCGAAAGATTAATGAAAATGCCAGAAAAGATATAGAAGACCAAAAAAGTGACACTAATGATGTTTTAAAAACGTTTTTTTTGTTTTCTTCTTGATTATAAAATCTAAAAAGGCCGTTTCCATTCCGTAGGAAAGGACTACGTTAAAAAAGATGAGATAAGCAAAAATGATGGATACATCAGCAAATTCTGACTTAGGTAATTTTTTTACGTATAGGGGGTTCAATAAAAAGCTAATCATACGGGGTAATACCGTAGCTAAACCGTAGATTAGTGTCTGCTTAAATAAACTTTTATAAATGCCCAAAATGGTTGTGTTATTTTAAATGTACAAAAGTATTAATTTTTATCATTTTCATCTGTTCTAGCAGATGGATAAGCGAGTATTTCTTTTGCTTTTACTTTTTTAATTTTAAAAATAGCTTTGTTTCCTTTATAATAATATTCTAAAATAGCTTGCTTAGAAGTAATTTTTAAAGGGTTTTGTGTTGTGGTAGAAGGGCTATTTTTTTTGTCTTCTGTATTTTCTTCATTAGGGTGTCTATTAGCTTCTTCTTTAAAACTGAATAGATATTCTGTTGGGTTTATTTTTTGGGGAATAGCTGTTTTATTTTGAAAATAAATTTTACTTAATTCTAAGTCTTTTGGTAACTCATTTTGAAATAGAATATGAAAATCGGTACCTGAACCTCCACCTTTTATACCAGCTATCCAAGATTGATAGTAACATTCCTGAATAATAAAAGGTGCTTTTTTTTGTGAATATGCTATAAAAGATAGGAAGGAGAGTATGAAGAGATAAGTTGTTTTCATATTACTTAAACGATTAAAATGTTGAAAAAAAGTTTGTCATTTGTTGTGGGGTTGTAATTTTTAACAAATATCTAAAACTCGTCAAAATTATCAAAAAATATACCAAACAAGTTAAAGGGTTGAATAATGGTTGTTTTTTATAAGATTTTGAATGCTAATTGAATCTAGATTCTGTATGGGACTTAGCTGTGTTAAAAAAAACAATAAATTTAGGTATTTGTGGGGAACTTTTGTTCTTGATCCCAAAAAAGAGGGTATTTTAAGGGTAAAAACAAAAAAAAAAAAGACCTAAACTCTTGATATACAAGTTGTTTAAGTCTTAATTTTGTGCGGGTGATAGGACTCGAACCTACACGTCTTGCGACACCAGATCCTAAGTCTGGCACGTCTACCAATTTCGCCACACCCGCGAATTTTGGAATCTTTAACCGTTTTGTTTGGTTGCTGATTGCGAGTGCAAATATAGGCATATTTTTTAATTAACAAATAATTTATTTACTTTTTTTGTGATTTTTTTTAAAAACTAAATTTTAAAAACATCATTAGATTGTTTTGATCAAGCAATTTGTATATTTGACTTTTACTATATGGACTAAAAATGGAAAATATTAAACAATACGTTCAAAATAATAAAGAACGTTTTATTAACGAATTAATTGAATTATTAAAAATACCTTCAGTAAGTGCTGATAGCGCATACGCACAGGATGTAATGGATACGGCGGATGCGGTAAAAAGAGTTTGGAAGAAGCAGGATGCGATTTTGTTGAACTTTGTGAAACACCGGGCTATCCAATTGTATATGGTGAAAAAATTATAGACAAAAATTTACCTACGGTTTTAGTATACGGTCATTATGATGTACAACCTGCGGATCCTATTGAACTATGGGATTCTCCTCCTTTTGAGCCTGTAATCAAGAAAACAGCACTACATCCTGAAGGCGCCATCTTTGCTCGCGGTGCTTGCGATGATAAAGGGCAAATGTATATGCACGTGAAAGCTTTTGAATATATGATTCAAAATAACTGTTTGCCTTGTAATGTAAAGTTTATGATAGAAGGTGAAGAGGAGGTAGGTTCTAAAAGTTTGGGTTGGTTTGTCGAAAGAAACCAAGATAAATTAGCTAATGATGTAATTTTGATTTCAGATACAGGTATGATTTCTAATGAACAACCTTCTATTACAACAGGATTGAGGAGGGTTGAGTTATGTAGAAGTAGAAGTAACTGGACCAAACCGCGATTTGCATTCTGGTTTATATGGGGGAGCAGTTGCTAATCCTATTAATGTTTTAACCAAAATGATTGCCTCTTTGCATGATGAAAACAATCATATTACAATACCCGGTTTTTACGATAAAGTGGAAGAACTTTCAAATGAAGAAAGAACCCAAATGGCAAAACGTCCTTTTAGTCAACAAGCTTATAATAAAGCTTTAGATATTGCGGAAGAATATGGTGAATTAGGATATACGACTAACGAACGTAATTCGATTCGTCCTACTTTGGATGTAAATGGTATTTGGGGTGGTTATACAGGCGAAGGTGCTAAAACCGTTATCGCAAGTAAAGCCTATGCAAAAATTTCTATGCGTTTAGTGCCTAATCAAGATTGGGAAGAAATAACACAATTATTCCAAACACATTTTGAAAGTATTGCTCCAAAAGCGGTAAAAGTTAAAGTTACGCCACATCATGGTGGACAAGGTTATGTAACGCCAATTGATAGTATAGGTTATCAAGCAGCTGCTAAAGCTTACAATGATTCATTTGGAGTTGAACCTATTCCTGTTCGATCGGGAGGTAGTATTCCTATTGTAGCCTTATTTGAAAAAGAATTAAAATCTAAAACTATAATGATGGGATTTGGGTTAGATAGCGATGCTATTCATTCACCTAACGAACATTATGGTATTTTTAATTATTTAAAAGGTATTGAAACGATTCCTTTATTTTATAAATATTTCACAGAATTAAATAAATAAAGTCGTTGCAACTTTTTTGATTGAAACCCAATTCTAGATTTTAGTTTTTTTGGACTGCATAATAAGACTGTGGATCAAAAACAAATGGAATGTAGAGCAAAAGACTATTTTACAGTTTGTTAAAAAAGTTTTAAACTATTTAAATAGCTGAAATTCTCCTAGTGCTTTGTAAAGTGAATAATGCAGGATAGTCTCTTTGGTATTGAAAAAGATATATAAAAGATTAGATTGTAACTATTTTAAAATCTAGATTCTTTAAATTTAAAGTCCGTTTTTGAAGTAATTTTATTCAAAAACGGACTTTTTTAGATAATAATTTTTTAAATTGAGAAATAGATTATATTGATTTAATTTAGATTAAACTTTGAAATTTTGTTATAAATAAAAAGGATTTCAATTAAAAAATATGTGTTTTTAAAAAATTGGATTAACCTAAAAGATTGTTATTTTAGTGAAAGGGAAAAGTAATAGAGGTGCATTAAGCTATTGTTATTTAAATGTATACATCTAGTACGAAAAAAACGTTTATTTTATTTTTTTTTATTCTTTTTATCTTCATCACAAAATCTATTGCGTAATCTAGGTTTAAGATTTTTTCCTTAATTCATGAAATATCGGATTCCTATAAAGCTTCTAATTCCTTGATTAGGACCATATACATAAGTAGGGTCAAATGTAAGTGCGTATGGGTTGTCAGGAGTTGCTATTATATTGCCTCCTTTGTCGTATTGTACATTTTTGTCAAAAGGATCATCTGAACGTGCAATAATAAAAGGATTCCCTTTGTTAGGAGTCCAATTTAAGAAGTTTTTAATTCCTAAATAAATTTCACTATTTTTAAATTTATTAATCGTGCATTGAATATTTTGAATGCTATATGTTGATGAATATGGTTTTCTTGGATCAGCATTGCCTAATAGAGGCAATTTCATAGGGCCATATAGATTTCCTGTATAATCAAATGATAAAGACCATTTTGGAATGGTATATGATAAAGACCATGTTCCTGAAAAACGTTCTGTTAATAATGGTTTTGTTTGTATTCCATCTGTATTTTTAGATACATCCATAAAAGTAGCACCTATACTAGCTTTTAATCCATTGCCTAAAATTAGATCAAAGTTGGAGCTTATTCCTTTTGATTCGGCAAAACCATTTAAATTTTTATAAATAATAGCATTTGTATTGGTTTCGTAATCAGGTAAAATGGTATTAGTGAAATAGGTGTACCAAATGGTATTTTCCCAGCTGATGAAGCTTCCATTTGTTAAATACCATTTATGTAAAACATTAATATTGGCGTTGTATGATTGTTCAGGTTTTAGGTTGCCTACGATGATTATTTCTCTTGCGCCTGTTAGAGCAGAATGTTCTTCGGCAAATAAATTTACAACTCTAAAACCAGTTCCCATATTAAGCCTTGTTATGGTATTATTGTTTATTTTCCATTTGTATGCCGCTCTAGGTGTAAAGATATTTCCATGATTTTTGTTAAAATCATATCGTATGCCTAATAATATATTATGTTGCTTATTAAGTTTTATTTCATCTTGTAAAAAAGTACTTAAAATCCAGTTTTTATCTGCTAGATGGGTTACAACTGTATTGTCATCGTAAAATTGATAGCGTGTAGCAAATCCGAAAAGGAAATCGTGTTTTTTAATGTTTTTATCCCATGTAAATTGTCCGAATCCAATGTTTTGTTGAGCTAAATAGATTGTGGTACCATAAGCTGCGTTTTGATTGTGATTAGTATAGGAAAAATTTATTTTCATTTTTTCATTTATAGGGAGTTCGTATAGCCCTAATATTTCATAACGTTTTGTGTAAATACTTTCGCCGTATACTTGATTGCCTCCTCTAAAAGATTTGTTCCATTGCATTTGTCCGCCCCATCGATCTTCATAAAAATAACGTCCAGCAATAGAAAAAACTTTTTTTGACGTTCTATTGAAATTCCATTTTTGAAAGACTGATATGCGATCTTGTAAGGTAACATCTGTAAAGTTATCTTTATTGTTGTCTATTGGATTAGAATAATTAAAATAATTGATTCCTGTTAATACAGCCGTGTTTTTAAAATTAAATTTAAAACCTAAGTCTAAATTGGCTTCACCCCAACTAGTAGAAAATCCATCGAAAGATAATTTGGAAACATTTTTTGGGTTTTTAGTAATGATATTAATTAATCCTCCTATGGCTTCGCTACCATATAAAGAAGAAGCAGGACCTTTTATAATTTCTATGCGTTCAGTTAATGAATTAGGTATACCAGAAAGTCCGTATACGGTTGAAAGTCCGCTGACAATAGGCATCCCGTCTATCAATACCAATGTGTAAGGTCCTTCTAATCCATTGATGTGGATGTCTCCAGTATTACAAACGTTACAGTTTAGTTGAGGACGAACACCATTTATGTTCTGTAATCCTTCAAAAATATTAGAAACAGGATTTTTTTTAAAAAAAGTAGGCTTAAATACTTCAACAGGAACTGCGCTTTCTAATCGACTTACGGGTTTTAAAGTGCCTGTTATAACAATTTCGTCTAAATCATTGTGTTTTTCTTTTTAGAGATTAAATAAATGGTTAATTGAGTAGGGTTGTTGTCTTTTAAATAAATTTTCTTGTTAAATTTTTGAAAGCCTTTTTCTGTAATTTCTATTTCATAGAGACCTTTTTCTAATAAAGGAGATTTAAAATAGCCAAGAGAATCTGTTTTTATTAATCCCGCTTTATTTATTAGTATTTCCATATAAGGCAATGGAATATTGTCTTCCGTTCGAACAATTCCTTCTATATGAATTTGAGAAAGAGAGGTTATAGAATGAGAGAGAAAAATTAACACATATATAAATCTCATTTTATTTTTATTTAAAATTATTTTTAGACAAATCTAAAAATTTTATTATTTTAAAACAAAACTTATACTTATATTTGTGTAAAAGAAATACAAATGACTCATTCTGAAGAGAATTATCTAAAAGTAATATATCATTTAAACGGAGCTTCGCATAAAGGAGTTAATACGAATGCTATAGCCTTTATGATGGAAACCAAAGCTTCTTCTGTAACGGATATGTTAAAAAAATTAGCGGAAAAAGAATTAGTAGATTATCAGAAATACCAAGGAGTTACTCTAACTGATAAAGGTTTATATACAGCTAAGATGATTATTAGAAAACACCGATTGTGGGAGGTTTTTTTGGTAAATAAATTAGGTTTTGCATGGGATGAAGTTCATGAATTAGCAGAGGAATTAGAACATATAAAATCTGAAAAACTAACGGATAAATTGGATGAATTTTTAGATTTTCCAACCTTTGATCCACATGGAGATCCTATACCTAATAAAAATGGAGAGATAAAATGGATTCCTAAATTACTTCTTAGCGAAGCAGAATTAATGATTGATTATCTTTTTGTAGGGGTTAAAAATTCATCAACTGAATTTTTACAATATTTGGATAAGCAAAATATATCATTAGGTTCTACAATTAGTATAATAAGTAAAGAGGAATTTGATGCCTCCCTTTATATTAAAATAGATAATCGAGATTTAATGATTTCCAATAAAATTGCAGAAAATTTATTTATTAAATTAAAATAATCATGAGTAAATCATTAGAAGAAGTACATGAAAGCGTGTCAACACAAAACAAGACATCCTGGTTTAGACGTACTTTAGCTTTTTTAGGTCCTGCCTATTTAATTAGTGTTGGATATATGGATCCGGTAATTGGGCTACGGATTTAGCAGGAGGAAGCCAATTTGGGTATAGTTTATTATGGGTCTTACTTATGAGTAACATAATGGCTTTGTTATTACAAAGTCTTAGTGCTAGATTAGGTATTGTAACGCAGCGTGATTTAGCACAGGCTTCTCGTGAAACGTACTCGCCTCTTGTAAACTTGTTTTTATATATATTAGCTGAAATAGCCATTGCAGCTTGCGATTTAGCAGAAGTTTTAGGAATGGCCATAGGTATTAATTTGCTATTCGGAATGCCTTTGCTGCAAGGTGTAATGATTACTGTTTTAGATACCTTCTTATTACTTTTTTTAATTAATAAAGGAATTAGAAAAATGGAAGCTTTTGTTATAACATTAGTTGCCATTATTGGAGCTTGTTTTGTTTTTGAAATGATGTTTGCTGAACCCGAAATGACTAAAGTTGTTAGTGGACTCATTCCGTCCATTTCAAATCAAACAGCTTTGTACATAGCAATAGGAATAATAGGAGCTACAGTTATGCCTCATAATTTATATCTTCATTCTTCTTTAGTACAAACACGTAAATTTGAACGAACTAAAGCGGGTATTAAACAAGCTATTAGGTATAATATTATAGATTCTACTATTGCGCTAAATTTAGCTTTTTTTGTTAATGCAGCTATCTTAATTCTAGCAGCAGCTACATTTTATAAGAATGGACTTTATGAAGTAGCGGAAATACAAGATGCACACCAATTGTTAGCACCGATGTTAGGTACAAAATGGGCTGCTTCATTATTTGCTATCGCTCTAATAGCAGCGGGGCAAAGTTCAACTATTACGGGTACATTAGCGGGACAAATTGTAATGGAAGGCTATCTAAATTTACGTATTCAACCATGGGTAAGGCGTATTTTAACTCGATTAATAGCTATAGTACCTGCTGTTATTATCATTACCATGTTTGGTGAAGATGTAACAGGAAAGATGCTTATTTTTAGTCAAGTCATTCTGAGTATGCAATTAGGTTTTGCAATCATTCCTTTAATTCATTTTGTGAGTGATCCAGCTAAAATGAATGGTTTTGAAATAAATAAGTTTACACAAGTTGTGGCATGGATTATTGCTTTAATTATCGTAAGTTTAAATGTGAAATTGGTTTTTGGAGAAATACAAAATGTACTTGAAATGTACAATAATGCAATTAGCCTATGGTTAACTGTGGTGCCTATTAGTATAGGTTTTGGTGTACTGCTTTTATATATCATATTTAAACCTTTTTTTAAACCTACGTTTAATGAGTATAAACATACGACTCATCAGAATAGTGTTCTTAAACTTAATACAACAAATGCCATTAGTAGAAAAAATATTGCCATTGCATTAGATTTTTCAAATGCAGATGAGCTAGCTGTAAAGCACGCTATTGAGTTAGGAGGAAAGGAAGCTAATTATACCTTGATACATATTGTAGAAAGTGTAGGCGCTATTTTTTATGGGCAGTACATAAAAGATCAGGAAACAAAAATGGATAAGAAATTATTAAATAAGTATCAAGATCATTTGATAGAGTTGGGATATATGGTAGAATGGCAACTCGGATTTGGTAAACCTACAAAAGCCATAGCTAACATTATTAATACAAATAAATTTGATATTTTAGTAATGGGAACGCATGGGCATACGGGATATAAGGATATGCTTTTTGGCACAACAGTTGATAAGTTAAGACATGCGATATCAATCCCTTTGTATATTGTTAAAAAGGAATAAATGAATATAATTCTTATGAAAAAGACTTTTAACCTATTACTGTTTACAATTCTTTTTGTTAGTTGCGGAAGCAATCGTTCTATTTCTCAAATAGATCAAAAAATTGAGGGTACAAAAGGAAAAAAAATTGTGTTACAAAAGGTTTTTAATGATTCTAGATGTCCAGAGGGAGTAAAATGTATTTGGGAAGGAGAAGTAACAATACAACTTGCGTATTGTGAAGATGGGCAAATAAAAGAAGAAAAACAATTTATTGTAAGAGCAAACGAACAAGAAGAAATTTTAGAATGGTTTCGTTCCCATTTGCCTAAATCTGAGAAGATTTTACAAACCATAAGTGTTTTACCAGCTAAAAAAGGAGATGGCAAACAAATTCGTTCAACGGATTATACTATAGTATTAGGGTATTAGTGGCAATTACAATTAGTATCACATGAATTCTTTGGTTTTTTTTTGCCAAAGAATTTTTTGTATAAGTAACTTACAGCTAAAATAAGTAGCAAAAAAGCAATTATTTCTTGTATCATAATTCTGGGTTTAAAACATGTTTTACTGATTTACTCAATTCAGTATTAGAAATCTATTTGTTTTTTCTATTAAAGAGTGTATTCATATTTTACCCATCAAAATAGGATAGTATTATTTTGATGAGTAAAATTTCCTTGTATTTTTATCTTCTTTACTTTTTTAATCGTCATGGTATTCTATCCTGTAACCTGAGTTGAATAAAAAGTTATATGATCTGCTATTTTAAAACTTGATATGCAATAAAGGCAACTAAATAGGCAAATCCAGACATGAAGAGTAATTGTATTATAGGCCATGTCCAACTATTTGTCTCTTTTTTTGTAATAGCCAGTGTGCTTATACATTGCATAGCAAAGGCATAAAACAATAACAAAGAAACGCCAGTAGCGGTATTAAATAATTTTTCTCCTGTATGAGGATTTATTTCTTTAGCTAAACGGTTTTTAACGGTAGCTTCCTGATCTTCGGAGTCTTCAATGCTATAAATGGTAGCAAGAGTGCCTACAAAGACTTCACGCGCTGCAAACGAAGAAACAATGGCAATTCCTATTTTCCAGTCATAACCTAATGGTTTAATTATGGGTTCTATTCCTTTACCTATTTTACCAATGTATGAATTTTCAAGTTTATAGGAAGCTATCCGATTTCCTAAATCCTTAGTTGATTTAGATTGTTCTGTTATGATTTTTTCAGCATTCTTAAAGTTTTCTCCAGGACCATAGGAAGCTAAAAACCACAAAATAATAGATAATGCCAAAATAATTTTACCAGCACCCAAAACAAAAGATTTTGTTTTTTCAATTACATTAATTCCCACATTTTTAAACATAGGTAATTTGTAATTGGGCATTTCAATAACAAAATAAGAATTAGAACGGATGTGTAATGATTTATGCAAAATCCAAGCAGAAATGAGAGCCATTAAAAAACCAATTAGATACATAGCCATTAGAGCCAATCCTTGCATGTTAAAAATATACAAAATGCGCTGATTAGGGACTATTATGGAAATAATGATAGCATATACAGGTAGCCTTGCTGAGCAGGTTGTAAAAGGTGTTACTAATATAGATATTAAACGTTCTTTCCAATTTTCAATATTTCGTGTAGCCATGATAGCAGGAATTGCACAAGCAGTACCAGAAATCAAAGGAACTACACTTTTGCCAGAAAGTCCAAATCGACGCATTAATTTGTCCATTATAAACACGACTCGACTCATATAGCCACTTTCTTCTAAAATAGAGATAAACATGAATAGAAAGGCGATTTGTGGAATAAAAATAATAATACCTCCTATTCCCGGTATAATGCCTTGTGTAATTAAATCTGTTAAAATACCTGCTGGTATTTTAGTTGCTACCCAACCAGCCAAAGAAGTAAAACTATTATCTATAAAATCCATAGGAATACTTGCCCAATCAAAAATAGATTGAAAAATGAGCATTAGGATAAAAAAGAAAATAAAATATCCCCAAACTTTATGCATTAAAATACGATCTAGATGGCTACGTAAATCTTTGGCTTGATTAATATCAATCTTTTGTCCTATTTTGAGCGTTTGATTAATGAATTGATAACGTTTAATCGTTTCTTTGTGTTGAAGACGTTTTAATTGATCTTTTGATTTAGTAAATGAAGGATCGGGCAGTTCTTTACGATCTAAGTTAATAAAGTTTATATCTTGTGTAATTACTAACCATAGTTTGTATAATAATTGATTCGGAAAGGCCTTTTGTAGATCGTTAAAATACTCTAAATCAATTTCAGAAGCGTTTAAACAAGGCTCAATTGGTAGGTTTTTATAATTAATAATTAAATTTTTCAGCGTGTCTATTCCTTCTCCTTTTCGTGAACTTACCAAAGCAATTTTGGTTTTGAGTGTTTTTTCTAGATAAGGAATATCTAATGAAATCCCTTTGTATGACATTCTATCTGCCATATTGATGACCAAAATAGTTGGAATTTCTAAATCTTTTATTTGGGTAAAAAGTAGTAAATTTCGTTTTAAATTTTCGACATCTGTTACTACTATTGCTACATCAGGATAGTCTTTGTCATTTTTGTTTAAAAGTAATTCAATTACCACATTTTCGTCTAATGAACTTGCATTTAAACTATAGGTTCCGTGTAAATCGAGTATTGTAGCTTTTAGATTAGAGGCTAATTTAGATATGCCTACTTTTTTTTCAACAGTAATTCCCCGGGTAATTTCCAACTTGTTGATTTAATCCTGTAAGTTGATTAAAAACAGAAGTTTTTCCCACATTGGGATTACCAATTAATGCAATGTTAATATTACCAACTTTCATTAATCAATATCAAAAAGGGTTACTTGAATAGCATCAGCTGTTTCTTTTCGGATAGCTAAATGAGAATCATTAACTAATAGATATAATGGATCACCCAGAGGAGCTACTTGTAATAATTGAACTTCATTACCGGGAAGACATCCCATTTCTAATAATTTTAAAGGTATACTGTCAATATCAAAATCGTCGATTTTTGCCTTTTGACCTTCCGTTAATTGGGATAAGTTAATCTTCACTTGTTTATTTAGATTGAATTAAGATTACAAAAATAGGAAAATATATTGATGAATAGACTATAAATTGATTGGATGATTGTAATTTAAATCCCAATTCTCTATTAGACTCGAACGAGGTGAATTGGCGAAGCAAATTTATTTTACTTTTTTTAAAAAAATCAAGTAGGTATGCCCTTTTAATCATCAAAATAGTTCTTTATTTCTTCTTCTAAAATTTTCTGTGAGTACTTGAACATATCCTAAATTCTGCATTTGACTTCGAGGTAAAGATGAAAGGTGAAGTAAATGAATATACACAAAAATTTTTTCTAGCAGATGGGGGGATAACTGCCGTAATTTGATGTTTGTTTTATCACAAAGTTTGAAGCACGAAATGAAATGAATCCTTTTTTATACTGATGCCAATTGAATCAAGTTTATCTTTTATAAGTACGAAATAGGTAAAATGTCATATTTTAAAAAAGTTAGGATTAACTGGTTCAAAATTATGATCCTGATATCCAATTCAGATTCCCGAATATATTTTGAATAGCTTATTTGATATAAATTAAGATTTTATATTAGATATTTCTAATTGTATTTTTTGAGTTAAGCTTTTAAATACTAAATCATAGGAATGATTAATTAATTCTACTATCATCTTATCAGAAACATCGTCTTTATATTTAATGGTATTCCAGTGTTTTTTATTCATGTGATAACCTTGGTCGTATAGCATTATATTCTACGCGTAATTGTTGTGCTTTTTCAGGATCACATTTTAGATTTAGAGAAGGGCTTCCTTTTTCCCACTCGTTTAAAGAAGTTAAACAAAATATTTTGCCTCCTACTTTAAAAACTAAAATATCTTGGTCAAAGGGGAAATGCTCAGTAACGCCTTTTTTGGATAAGCAAAAATCATAAAGTTGTTCTATATTCATTTTGTATCATTTATTGAATTATTTTTTCCATCATTCGTTCAGGATAAGCAAGTTTTTTAAAACCAAATTTTTCATATAAAAAGTGCGCATCTCGGGTTGCTAAACGCCAAATTTTAACTTCTTGTAAACGGGGATCTTCTAACATTCTTTTTATTAATATTGAAGAGTATCCGTTTCCTCGATAATCTTCGTTTATAAAAACATCCATTACATAAGCAAAAATCACATAATCTGTGATTACTCTAGCAAAACCAATTTGTTCTTCTTTGCGATACAAACCAAAACATAAGGAAGAGTCTATTGCTTTTTGTACTTCTTCTATCGTTCGAGGTGCAGACCAATAAATGTCTTTTAAGAAATGGTGAATAAAAGAGATGTCTAATCTGGATTTATCGGTTGAAACTTCTACTAACATTTTAGCGTGTTTTGGGATGGTTTTTAGCATACAAAATGGGCTTACTAGGGCTTGCATCATTTTCAAAAGAAGCTATTTGTAAATTTAGCAAGTAGGTACCATCGGTAATTATATTATCAACAAAAATCATTTCGGTAATTGTACAATCCATACGAGCATCAGGATTTAATTGATTTATATTTTTTACATTCCAAAATGCTTTATGAGCTAATAACTTGCCTTCATCATTTTCTCTATCTATACTAGGTAAATCAATTAACAGGTGTTTAATGCCTATTTCTCGTAAATAAACCGCCGTTTCTTCCGTTAGATAAGGAGGATTTGTGTTTGAGTACTTTTTTGATTTTTTATCTTTATTATTAGGGATAGTACGTATTATTAGTGCTTGAAAAGGATGAAAAGCTTTTTCTTTTTCACTTAAAGTTATGAGTTTGTCTTCTACTCTTTTTTTTGTAATAATAAAATCTTCATCCATTGGTTCAGGCTGTATTGTAATTACTTTGGCTATAAAGAAAAATTCTTTTAAACAGTCATTAATACTGTAAAAATTTCTTGTGATATGTCCTAAGCATTCCGTATGAGTACCATGTCCGTGGGGGGTTGAAAAGGATGGAATTAAAATTAACTGAACTGCCCTCGGAGACTTTACCAACCCACTCATCAAAGCGAACGGGTTCTATTATTGGTTTTTCTATGTACCAAGCAATTGGATTTTTCTCGGTATTACTTAATGGGATCGAAATATCAAAGGGTTTTGATAAGTCGAAAATAAGATGGTCTACTTTTAAAATCATTTTAGTATAAAACGCACAAAAATTACACAAAAGCTATTGAAAAAGATCTTAATTTTGTCATTTCAATCAAGGGGAAAAATGGCATAGTCCTAAATAATACAATCCTTCCTGAAGTAAGGTAACAAATTAATTAGTACTACTTTTCTTATAATTTCATTTTAGATGTCCCTCGTGGTTATTCAAATTTAAAAAAAATAAATCACTTGCTATGCCATCACAAAAGAATTTTCCTTTGCGTGTGGTTTTTAAGATATTGTCTTTTAATATCAATTGTTCATTATTTAGGAATGGTTGTACATTTTTTATTAGATATTCAAAATAG
Organism: Flavobacterium davisii; assembly: GCF_019565505.1. Taxonomy (GTDB): domain Bacteria; phylum Bacteroidota; class Bacteroidia; order Flavobacteriales; family Flavobacteriaceae; genus Flavobacterium; species Flavobacterium davisii. Next base: position 1,526,623 of record NZ_CP067378.1, on the reverse strand, counting down.
TTATTTCCAAATTCTTTTCTAATTCGTTCTAAAGAAACGCCCCAAACAGTTCGTAATCCTGTCATTACATACTCATTGTAACGATCTGTTAACGTAAGAGTTTCTATTTCCGTTGGTAATTTGTTTTCTTGTAACGATTTTATGTATAGTGAATTATTGGTTATATTCCAACTTCGATTAATTCCGTTATAGCTATGAGCAGAAGGGCCTATGCCCGGGTATTTTTTCCTAACCAATAGGCTGAATTATTTCTAGAAAAATAATTTTCTTTTCCAAAATTGGATAATTCATAATGTATAAAACCTTTTTTTTCTAAAGTGTCAACAAGTAACAAAAACTGTTCGTGAGCAATTTCTTCGTCTGGAGATGAAATTTTACCAGCTTGGATAAATTTTTGTAAAGCGGTTTTGGATTCAACAGTTAAAGCATAACTGGAAATATGAGGAATATTTAGATCTAATAAGACTTGAATATTGTCTAACCACATTTTATTTGTTAACCCCGGAATTCCATATATTAGATCGACTGAAATATTATCAAAATATTGGGTGGCCAATTTTAAACTTTTTTTTGCTTGATGTGCGTTATGTGCACGATTCATTAGTTGTAAATCTGCTTCATGAAAGGACTGTATACCAATAGAAAGACGGTTGATCCCAACGGATTTTAAATCCTGAAATAAATGACTTCTTTCTAAATCATCAGGATTAGCTTCTAAGGTGATTTCTGGATTATTAGCAACTTTATAATTTTTGTAAACTTCATTAATCAAAAGCTGTATATCCTTAATTGCTAATACAGAAGGAGTTCCACCTCCAAAATAAATGGTTTCCACTACCTCATTTCTAAATTCTATTTTTCGCATGACGATTTCCTTTACTAATGCTTCAATCATTTCGTCCTTTTTTTTAAATGAAGTTGAAAAATGAAAATCACAATAATGACATGCTTGTTTGCAGAATGGTATATGAATGTAAATTCCGGACATATTTTTAATTGTAGGAAAACTTTAATTAACAGTTAATTAGTTTGAAAAACGATCTAAAATTATTTATTTTTTATTCTTTCTTCATTTTGCTTTACAAATGCTTCCCAACCAGAATAACTTTTGCCCAATTCAATTTTTCCAGAGTTAAAAAAATGGCATACTGCGGCGGCTAAACCATCTGTAGAATCTAAATTTTTAGGAAGTTCTTTTAATTTTAAAAGCTGTTGAAGCATTTTAGCTACTTGTTCTTTACTGGCATTACCATTTCCTGTAATTGCCATTTTTATTTTTTTAGGTTCATATTCCGTTATAGGTATCTGGCGTGATAAGCCCGCTGCCATAGCGACTCCTTGTGCACGTCCTAATTTTAGCATTGATTGTACATTTTTGCCAAAAAAAGGGGCTTCAATGGCAATTTCATCAGGATGATACGTGTCTATTAATTCTATAGTCCGTTCAAAAATTTTTTGGAGTTTTAAATAATGATTATCATACTTGTTTAATAGTAATTCATTTAATTGAATAAATTCCATTTTTTTATTTACGACTTTAATTAATCCAAATCCCATAATAGTAGTTCCTCGGATCAATACCTAAAATTATTCTTTCGTTTGTCAAATTTTTTATTTCAAGTTTTAAGTTTCAAGTTCAAAGTTTTGTTACTTTGCTCCAATGCAAAAAATACCCAACAAATCTAAACAATTCTTGACACTTCTTCTTAAACTAATTGTTGTAGGAGGAGCTTTTTATTTTATATATGAAAAGTTGTCGACTCAATCCGCTGTAGATTTTAATCGTTTTAAAAATCAAATTTTATCAAAACAACCTTGGTATACGATTGTTTTTATCTTATTTTTATCTGTTTTAAACCGGTTTATCGAAATTTTAAAATGGCAAAATTTAGTTCAAGAGATAAAGACTATTTCATTAGTTGAATCTACAAAACAGGTTTTAGGGGCCTTAACTTTAGCTTTGTTTACACCTAACGGAATAGGAGAATATGCAGGTAAAGCTTTGTTTTTTCAGAAGAGTCAAACTTCCAAGGTTATTTTTTTAAATCTTATTTGTAATGGTGTTCAGTTAATCTTAACCGTATTTTTTGGCATACTGGGATTGTTGTATTTTAATGCGCATTTTGAAGTCATAAGTTCTAAAATGATTTTTGCTATTTTAGGTTTTTCTATCTTTTTAATACTAACAATTATATTCTTAAAAAAGATTAAAATAGGAAAATATTCTATAGAAGGACTGGTGTATAAAATCAATACAATTCCTAAAAAGATACATCAAAAAAATGTGTTTTTGGGTTTTTTGCGCTATTTAACATTTTCTCATCAATATTATTTTTTGTTTTTATTTTTTGGGGTTGATTTACCTTACTTACTTCTGATGAGTGTAATTACATCGGTATATTTTTTAGCATCATCATTGCCTTCCTTTCAATTTTTGGATTTTGCGATAAAGGGAAGTGTAGCTGTTTTTTTCTTTGGGTTATTAAAAGTGAATGAATGGATTGTTCTTTTTATTAGTAGTTTAATGTGGATTTTAAATACTGTTTTACCTGTAGTTATAGGAAGTTATTTTGTGCTAAATTTTAAATTGATAAAATCAAATAAACAAGAACAATAATGGATGTTTTTATATTGATAATTTATTTAATTTTAGTTGGCTATAGCATCAATATTTTTTGGTTATGCGTTGGTTTTACTAAGGTTAAAAAATTTTCATATAAGCAAGTCGATCCTAAAACTACATTTTCAATAATTGTTCCTTTTCGAAATGAGAATGAAAACTTACCCAATTTGCTAGCTTCCTTTAAAAAAATAAATTATCCGAGTTATTTATTTGAAGTTATTTTGGTAGACGATGATTCAGATGTTAAATTTGAGGTGTTAGATTATAATTATAAAATAGTTTTGATAGATACTATTCGAAAATCTGATGCTCCTAAAAAGACGCTATTAATACAGCTATTGCTATAGCTCAAAATGATTGGATTATCACCACGGATGCAGATTGTATAGTGAATAAGGAATGGTTAACTATTTATGATGCTTTTATTCAGGAAAATAAACCTAAAATGGTAGCATCAGGTGTCTTATTTAATCCTATTAAAAATTTTTTACAAAATTTTCAGTATCTAGATTTGTTAAGTTTACAAGGTACTACTATAGGTAGTTTTGGGAATAGTCAAGCTTTTATGTGTAATGGGGCTAATTTTTGTTATCTAAAATCTTTTTTTGAGGATTTAAAAGGTTTTGAAGGAAATGAAAAAATTGCTAGTGGCGACGATGTTTTTTTACTTCAGAAAGCAATAAAAAAGATTTAAAAAGAGTTTATTTTCTTAAAAATAAAAAAGCCACCGTTTATACAAAAACGGAACCTACCTTTAAAAGATTATTTTATCAACGGGTCAGATGGGCAAGTAAGACAGGAAATTATCAATCTATTTATAGTAAACAATTAGGACTTTCTGTTTTTTTGATGAATTTTGTTCTTATATTACTCGTTTGTAGTTCTCTTTTTTTTGGTTTTGGAGGTAAACTCTTAATTATGGTTTTAGCCATTAAGTCTTTAGTTGATTATGTTTTATTTAGAATATCTTCTCAATATTTTGAAAAACCATTAAGGTTTTTAATTCTTTCTATTTTTCTTTACGCTTTTTTTAGTTCATTCGTTGTAATTTATTCCTTATTTGGTCAATATAGTTGGAAAGGAAGAACCTTTATGAAGTAAAAAACTATTTTAATTTAATTGGGATGAAAAATTCTGATTTTACTTTCATTCCTCTTTTTATAGCAGGTTCAATTACAGGAAAATGAACCAATTTAGAGCGTAAAATACTATCTGTGTATTCAGGATCCACCGCACTAGATGGTAATATTGTCGAAAAATCTACTTTTGAATTAGGATAAATTACAACCCGTATTTTTAAAGAATCTAGTCTGGGTAATAATGTTTTAACAGTATCGGTTGTTATTTTTTCATAAATATTTTTGGTTAATGTTTGAAAAAAGCATTCTTTTCTTAATTCTTTATCTGCTATAGATTCACATTCCATTATAGAAGGATATTCATCTACTGTATACCAATTTATTTTACTCAATTCTTTTTTTAAAAGATCTTCTTTGTTTGGTTCTTTTTTTTCAAAATATTGACAGCTCACTACAGAAAATGAAGCGATCAATACTAATAAATTATTTTTTATAAGGTTCATTATGTCAAATTCTTTTTAGTTTTTACATTTATAGGACAAAAATAATAAAATATTTTATGGATTTAGCATTGGTAATTATTGGTTTTTTATGTGTTTTAATAGGGGTTATAGGAAGCGTTTTGCCTGCGTTACCCGGGCCAAGTTTGAGCTGGGTTGGATTGTTATTTTTGTATCTTACCAAAGCTATTCCTTTTAATTATTGGATTTTAGGAATAAGTCTGTTAGTCACTATAATTGTTATCATTTTTGATTATTTAATTCCAGCACAAGGAACAAAACGTTTTGGCGGATCTAAATATGGTGTTTTGGGAACAAATATTGGGCTAATCGTTGGTCTTTTTATTCCTCCTATTGGTTTTTTAGTAGGGCCTTTTGTAGGAGCTTACTTGGGTGAATTGTTTTTTGATTCTCAAAATCATAAAAGAGCATTTAAAGCTGCATTAGGTGCATTTATTGGTTTTGTTACTTCTACACTAATTAAACTATTTGTTTGTATTGCTTATTTAGGTTTATTTGTTTATATCTTTTGGGGTTATAAAGACCAATTAATATAGCAGAACGTAAAGGATGTTTAGATATAGAAATTATTTCACCTAGAGTATTTACCAAATATAGAATGGATCTGTGCTATGAATGTATATTACAACCGAGGATTTAACCTATTTTTCATGAACACTTGAACTTATTGGTATATTTTGTTTTATAACGAAGTCTATATGAAATCTGGGTTTGATGCTAAAGTTATAAGTGAAATATAATACTAATAATAAAAAAACCGCCTTTCTTATTTATTGTTCTCAATAATTAAGAAAGGCGGGGGCTTATTTTTATAAGATATATAGTGTATTAGAAGTTATAGGAAAACGTAAAGTTCCACGTTCTACCAAAACCAAAGAATACTTGATTGGCATTAGCTATTCCTTTGTACAAACGGTTTGAATTTGCATAAGTTGTACCAGCTGGAGCATTAGCTACTTGATCATCTGCAAAAATATTAGTTCTAGATTCAGAAATATAAACAGTATTTAAGACATTATTTATATTCACTCTAAAGTTAAAATAGTCGTTACTATCTTTTACTCTATATGTTTTAAACGAAAAACCAGCATCTAATAAACCATAACTAGGTAATTGTAATGCGCCTTTATTGTTAGCAGATGTGAAATTTTGAGTGTTTATAGCAGCATATAGTTTGTCTGTGTATAAATAGGTAGCATCAACTTTTAGTCCTTTTAGAATTTCATAAGTTGCACCTGCACTAGCTGTAGTTTGAGCTACATCACCTACTTTCAGGTTGTCTAAATACAACGTTTCTGGTTTTCCTCCTGTAATTTGATTATTGTTAGCATCAAAACGATCACTTGTAGCATTGTTTTTATATCTCCAATCACCGATAGAACCCATTAGGTTAATTGTTAAATTGTCAATCGGTTTTATGCTTGTCTCTAACTCAATACCTTTGTGTACTTGTTGAATACCGCTGAAGTTATAGTAGCCTCCTACATTTGCAACATCAAAATCTAATTGTCTTTGGAAGCGATCTTTCCAACTAGTATAGTATACATTTAAATTAGCATTAAAAATAGAAGATTTAAAACCATATCCACCTTCTAATCCTAGTATTTTTTCATTTGTAAGATTTCCTGCTACTATAGAAAGGTTGTTAGGGTAAACAGCGTTGTAAAAAGGTTGTTTTGAGTAATAACCTCCATTAACGAAAATATTCATTTTTTCGTTAATATTATAATTTAGTCCTCCTTTTATATTTCCGCCTATTATATTTTTGTAATCTGTTGAATATAAAGGATCTGATACTTTGTATGTAAATGTATCTACGCGTTTAAATCCTTGTTGTGATACTGCTCCTTGAAAAAAAGCTGTTAACTTATCTGTTGAATATTCTAATTGTGTAAATGCACCATACCATCTAACATGTCCATCATTATTATATTCAATTCTTTCTTGGTCTTTTACATTGCTCCAAGGGTTAAATGAAGGCTTTGCTGAGTATGTCTGATATAAAACTCTATTAGGATTGTTTATATCTCTATTATCTTTAAAACCATCTGCTCCTAATAAATCAACCAAATTTCTGAAATGGTAGCCTATATAAGTTCTTGCATCTATACCAAAATCTAAAGTTAATGTTTTACTTAACTTAGTATTTAAGTTTATAATAGCACCATACCAGTCGTGTGAATTTATATTAGCTCTTTTAGTAAAGCCTGTGGCTCTATCTGTTAGATATAAACCATTTGAATTGGGTGAAATTTGGGGTCCTGTTATTGGAGTTACAGATTCTCCTTTAGATGCTACATACTCTCCTCTATTGAAAGCTACGAAGTCATTAAACGGAACTAATCCACTAGCGGTCTTAAATGTTGTAGGTGTTTTGCCTGTAAAGCCTGAACCTGCCCCACGTCCCCAAGAACCGTAAAAAACAGAAGATAATTTTACTTTATCGCTAAATTTAATATCATAATTAAGGGAAGCTACAGGTTTGTGATAGTAGTTAGTAACCCAAGAATATTCTTGTCCATTCAAATAACCCCAATCTGAATTGTATTTTATATTAGGTTCTCCATTTGAACCATATTTAATATAATCAGCAATAGTATTTGCAAAACTTCTTTGGTTATGCCATTGTGGAGCACCTGTGAATGTAAATTGTAAATTGTGTTTTTCATTAATATCATATCCCAAACCAATGAAATAACTTTGCCCAAAATACTTAGTCCCATTAGCATATCCATTTCCTTGTGTACTACTTAATAAGAAAGAAGCAGATAGCCCGTTTTCGAGTTTACCTGTTGAATATGATGCCAATGTTTTTATATGGTCATTATTTGCAATGGTTGCTGATAAACTACCTCCTTTTTTAGCGTCTGCTGTTCGAGTAACAACATTAATTGTTCCTCCTACAGAAGATATTGCTAATTTTGAAGATCCTAATCCTCTTTGTACTTGCATAGCAGTTGTTACATCTGATAAACCAGCCCAGTTACTCCAGAAAACTAAACCATTCTCCATATCGTTTACTGGTACACCATTTATCATAACGGCAATATTTTTTTGATCAAAACCACGAATGTTAACACGCGAATCACCAAATCCCCCTCCCGACTTTGTTGCGTATACAGATGGAGTAGTTGCTAATATTTCAGGAAATTCCTTTGTTCCTAATTTTTCTCTGATTTCAGATGCTTTAATTGTTGAAACGGCTACAGGAGTTTTACGATCTTTTGCAATATCTACTACAGTAGATTTAATGACAACTTCTCCTAATACATTTCCTTTATCTTTTAATACTATAATGCCTAGATCTGCTTTTCCATTAGAAACGGTAAAAGCGACTCTTTTGGGTTCAAAACCTAAATAAGTAATTAATAAATTTCCTTTTGTGTTTTTAGTTTCTATTAAAAACCCACCATCAAAAGCTGATGATACATTTTGCCTCGTTCCTTCAAGAGCCACATTTGCACCGGGTAGTGCACCTGTTTCATCTTGGATCGTTCCCATGATCTTATTTTGTGCAAAAAAGGAAGCACAAGCTAACATCATAGTTGCCAAAAACCAATTTTTCATGTTCTTCATTTGTTGTGTTTTTAGATTTAAAAGTGATGGTACAAAATTCAAACATATTTAATGAGGCAATGTTAAGGCAATGTTAATTTTTAAAAAAACTTTAACACAACTATAGGTTGAATGTGATTTTTTTGTTTATAAAATCACATTCAACTCTGTTTTTTGTCTTTTTTTACAAAAACTTATTCCTTTATAAATTTATTTAACAGGAATAGGGTGGAAGAATCGTGTGATTCAAAATGGGGGTGTTAAATTCTTCTAAAATTTTATGGGCTAGTTCTTTACCTAATTCTACTCCCCATTGATCATAACTAAAAATGTTCCAGATGACTCCTTGTACATATATTTTGTGTTCATATAATGCAATTAAACTTCCTAATGTTTCGGGTGTAAGTTGGTTTATTAAAAGAGTATTAGTTGGTTTGTTTCCTTCAAATATTTTATATGGTAATAATTCTTGTTGTTTGACTTTATCTAGATTTCGTTTTTCAAGTTCACTTATTACTTGTTTTTCATTCTTTCCATTTAATAATGCTTCCGTTTGAGCAAAAAAATTAGCCATGAGTTTTTGATGATGCGCTACATTACCATGTAATGATTTTTTAAATCCTATAAAGTCGGTAGGGATTAATTTAGTGCCTTGGTGTATAAGTTGGAAGAAAGCGTGTTGAGAATTTGTTCTCGGTTCTCCCCAAATAATAGTACCTGTTTGATAATCTACAGGAACACCTAAACGACTTACTTTTTTTCCATTACTTTCCATAATACCTTGTTGAAGGTAAGGAGCAAATTTTTGTAAATATTGCGTATAGGGAATAATAGCTTCTGTTTCTGCATTAAAGAAATTGTTGTACCAAATACTTAAAAGTCCCATAATAACGGGAATGTTTTTATTTAATGGGGTATCTTTAAAATGCTGATCCATTTTGTAAGCTCCAGACAATAATTGTTCGTATTGTTCGTATCCTATAGATAAGGCAATAGAAAGACCGACAGCTCCCCATAATGAAAAACGACCTCCTACCCAATCCCAAATGGGAAAAATATTATTAGTATCTATTCCAAATTCTACTGTCTTTTTTATTTCCGTTGAAACTGCTACAAAATGATTCTTTATAAATTGTTCATCAGTATGTGCTAATAACCATTTTTTAGCAATAAAAGCATTGGCAAGAGTTTCTTGTGTTGTAAATGTCTTTGAAACAACGATAAATAAAGTGGTTTCAGGATTTAAGTTTTTTAAGATTTCAAAGGAATGGTCTCCATCAATATTAGAAATAAAATGAATTTTAAGATGATTTTGGTAATAGGATAGGGCTTCCGTTACCATAGCAGGTCCCAAATCAGAACCTCCAATGCCTATATTTACGATGTCTGTAAAAGGCTTACCGCTATATCCTTTTCTTTTTCCAAGAATAATTTCCTCAGAAAATTGTTTTATCTTTTCTTTTACCTCCCATATATCTTGAATGATATTTGTATTATCTAAATGTAGTTCGGCTGTTTTAGGTGCTCTTAGAGCAGTATGTAATACTGCTCGGTTTTCAGTTTTGTTTATTTTACTTCCAGAAAATTGTAAGGTTATCGCTTCTTTTAATAAGCATTCTTCTGCTAATTCTATTAATAATGATAATGTCGTTTCGTTAATTCTGTTTTTTGAATAATCTAAGAGAAAATGATTCCATTCAACATGGAATTTTTCTGCTCTTTTGTGTCATTTCTAAACATTTCTTGCATAGAAATGTCTTGTATTTCGGTAAAATGTTTTTTTAATTTATTCCAAGCAGTTGTTTTAGTAGGGTTTACGGAAGGGAAATTCATATTGAAGAGTTAAATTATATTCAGAGATTGTAAATATTGAGTTTAGTGTAGGTTTTTTGAACGTATTTACTATACGTGTTCTCCCCAGTTTTTTAGTTCTTCTTCAGACCATAATTCGGGGAAAAATATACGGCGTTGGTAGCGTGGGTGCATATATTTTTTCCAATCGCTTCCTCCTGTTGCTTCGCCATTGCCTTTGCCGTTATCTATGTATTTTTGAGCCGCACGATAATGCCCCATTACCCAAGTAATGTTTACGGTATAATCGTAATGGCGCATGGCTTGAATTAGTTTCGTGTTTTCTTGGTCTTCAGTGGGTAATTGTTTGAACTTACGCCATAAATTTATAGTGTTATATTCCTCCATGATTTGAAGGAATTCTTTTTTATATTTTTCTTCAAACTGTTCTAAGAAATAGGATTTTTTACCTGTTTCATAGTTTTTGCCAGCAGCTTGCCAATACAAATGTTCAAAAGCATGAGTATAAGAAGTATTTCTGTCAATAGTTGATCTATAGCGGTAATCAATGAGATTAATTAAATCAGTCGAGCAAAACTCAATCATACGATATTGAGCGCTTTGAAAACCGCTTGCAGGGGTAAGCGTATGGCGAAATTTCATGTATTGTTCTACCTCCATGCCTTCTCCCATTATAGTAAAAGAGGTAGTTAGCATGTCAAAATAACGACTAATACGCATAAGTCTATCTGTAAAAAAATGAGTTGTTAGTTTTTCTGCATACGAAACCTGTTTTATTTCCCATAAGATCATTTTAAACAAAAGTTCGTTTACTTGATGATACATGATAAATACATTTTCATCTGGAAATACAGTTCTCTGATTTTGAAGACTTAAAAGCGTGTCTGTTTGTATGTAATCCCAGTATGTAATGGGTTTAGACCAAAGAAGCCCTTCTAAATAGGCTTCTGTTTTTTGATCTAAAGATTGGTATTTTTGATCAATTTTATCTACTAAGTTAGAATAATCATTCATTTTATTAATTTTTTACAATTAAAAAAGGGTTTTTAAGTCCTTTAAAATTATCTAAATCTGCTTTTAAAGAGCCTACTGCTAAACTAGCTTTGATTCGTAGTGGTATTTTGTTTTCGTCATCGCTTACCCATACGGTTAGGCTTTCTTCTTCCTTGAAAACTCTACCGTGTTGAACAAGTGGTCTGAATATTAATGTTTTAACTTCTCCGAATTTTGTGCTAATAGTTTCTCGACCTAGAAAACGCATTTTAAATTTGTAAATTTCATCATCAAAAAACATATCAATAATGATTGATTCACCTACTGCTAGTCCACTCGCTTTAGGATGATTTCTTAAATAATAAAATGATGAAACGATATCTTGTACATTTTCTGTAACGGATAAACTTTTTTTCTGTTTTATTTTTATAATCTTTAACCAAAATCGAATTTTTAGCTTGATTAAAAAATCCCTCTTGATCTTTAGTGTATCCTCCTTCATCAATTTTTCGAAGATATTGATAAGGTTTGTTTGTTTCTTGGTCGAAAATGCTTTGATAATGGTCTTCAACTTTAAAAAGAAACGGGACATTCCTGTTGTATATCCATGTCCTACAGCGTAAAAGCATTTTCGATTATTTCTAATCGCATCTTTTAATTCTAACGTTGCGTAGCCCGCATTTACTATACCGTAGTGAATTCTGTATTTTAACCATTCACCTACTCCGAAAGCTTCATTTTTTTGTTCTGCAATCTGAAATGATGATAAACCTAAAACGGCTATGAATAGTAGAAGTTTTCTTTTCATTTTTATATATTGATAGTTTGGATATCAAACATTACAATTTTTATTCCAAAAGTAATAAAAAACAAAAAAACCCAATCAGAAAATGACTGAGTTTTTATGTTATTAACCAACCAAAAAACTATAAATCATGAAAATTTATAAAGTTCAGAGGGAACCACCCCTCAAAAGCATAGTACAAAGATAGGTTAATCATTTATAAAAAGTGCAACAGAAAATTGATTTTAACAAATTTTTATCAAAATTAAGACTTTTTTAAGGTTTGTTTTTAAATTTTATTCATCAAAAAAAGCTTTTGAGTAATAATTTTTTATAAATTATTCAAAACCTAGTTTTGTCCGAACTCTTTTTATGACGTTATTTGCTATTGCAGAAGCTTTTTCAGCACCAATTTGTAATACGCTATCTAACTCGGTTAAATTATTCATGTAATAATTATAACGTTCTCTTTCAAAGGCAAAACGCTCAATGATTAAATCATATAGTGCTTGTTTAGCATGTCCAAATCCAAAATTACCTGCTAAATATTTATCTCTTAGGAGAGTTGTTTGTTCTTCGGTTGCTAATAATTTATATAAGGCAAAAACATTACACGTTTCAGGATTCTTAGGGTCTTCAAGTGGTGTACTGTCTGTTTGAATTGCCTTAATTTGTTTTAATAAGGCTTTGTCGTCTAAAAAAATATTAATTGTATTATTTCGTGACTTGCTCATTTTTTTCACCATCCGTACCGGGGAATAAGCATTGTATCTTCTTCTGTTTTTGCTTGGGGTAAAACGAAAGTTTCTCCCATTTGATGATTAAAACGTGAGGCCACATCACGTGTAATTTCTACATGTTGTAATTGGTCTTTTCCTACGGGAACAATTTCTGCATCATAAGCCAAAATATCGGCAGCCATCAGCATCGGATAAGTAAATAGACCTGCGTTTACATCTTCTAGTCTATCTGCCTTGTCTTTAAATGAGTGTGCTAGAGTTAATCTTTGAAAAGGGAAAAAACAACTTAGGTACCAAGTTAGTTCTGTAACTTGCGGAACGTCACTTTGGCGATAAAAAGTTACTTTGTTAATATCTAACCCACAAGCTAACCAAGCGGCAGCTGTGCTATAAGTATTGTTTTTTAAAAGAGTTCCATCCTTTATTTGCGTTACAGAATGTAAATCTGCTATAAATAAAAAGATTCGTTTTCAGGCTGGTTAGCCATTTTTATGGCAGGTATAATTGCGCCTAAAAGGTTTCCTAAATGAGGAGTTCCTGTACTTTGTACTCCAGTTAATATTTTTGCCATTATAATTTTAAAAATGATATTTTCGCAAAGGTAATTTTTTTAACTCATATTTAAAGTAAATAATCATTGTTATGCAAATGTTAAAAATTCTTTTTTGGAGTATCTGGCGTTTATGGTTTTATGTATTAGTTTTAATACCCATCCTTATTATGTCTCCTTTTTTAACTCTATCTCTTTCTAGAGACTCGTGGTATCCTTATTTTTTTAAGATGGCACGTTTGTGGGCTAAAACGGTTCTTTATGGTATGGGTTTTTATTATAAAATAAAAGAAGATGAAGAAGTTTTATCAGGACATAGTTATATGTTTATAGCAAATCATACTTCAATGACAGATATTATGTTGATGTTGGCTGTTGTGAAAAATCCTTTTGTTTTTGTGGGAAAAAAAGAATTAGTTAAAATACCTATATTTGGTTTTTTTTACAAGAGAGCTGCTATTATGGTAGATCGAGAAAGTATGAGAAGTCGATCAGAAGTATATGAAAGAGCGAAAGCACGAATAGAACAAGGATTGAGTATTTGTATATTTCCTGAAGGTAAGGTGCCTGATGATGAAAGTGTTGTTTTAGATGAGTTTAAAAGCGGAGCCTTTAATATTGCAATAGATCACCAATTAACCATTGTACCTATGGTTTTTTATGATAATAAAAATCTCTTTTCTTATACTTTTTTAGTGGTAAACCGGGTTGTTTGAGAGTTAAGTTTTTATCTTTTGTGAGAACAAAAGGAATGGGGCACGATGATAAAAAAACAATTAAAGAGAAAGCAAGAGGACTTATTATGAAAGAATTAATGAGTGATTCTATTTATATGAAATGCTCTAATTAAATATCTTGAATATAAATATTCATCAATAAGTTTGCTTTATATGAATATTGAAGAATCCATCCTGTTTTTGAGAAAAAAATCTTAAAAACGGGATTTTTATTTTAACCTACATTACGCATAGACTTTGTTGAAATTAGAGGTATTTGGCGAGGCGTTTGTCACTTCGATCCAAGGGAGAAGTTCTATTGCCAATAGTATGTCATTTTTCCTGTTGTATAAATGACAAAATTATCAATTTTTAGGATAGATTAATTATCCTAAAAAAAGAAGTGTTTTTTAGATTTAAAATCTTTTTTATTAGCACAATAACAATGCCTCTGTTTGCATATCCTTTTAACCCAGATTTCAAGAAAGTATTGTTCTTTGACAAATGAGAGCTAACTTGTACTTACGAGCGAAGCTTATGTATAAAATGGTGAATTTATCCCCTCCCAGATTTTGGCTGAAATGTAAAAAGGCTTCCATTTGGAAGCCCTTTGAGACAATCAATGATGAAACACCATGTTATCTCGTATAGAATAATTTAAGCAAAGATATTACATTTCCTCGCATTTTAATAAAAAAATATTTTATGAAAAGTTTCGAAAAAATGCAAATTGTAAATCCCAATGCTGCAGGAATTGATGTTGGGTCACGTTCTCATTTTGTAGCCATAGGACAAGATAAAATCAAATTAGAGATTTTAATTTTTATCAATTACTTAAAATAAGTTAGATAGAATTACGCATTAGACCCGAGCGTAGCGAATAGACGAAGTAAATCTATTCCACTTTATTTTTCTTCCAATTCAAGCACGTACTCAAATTTTAATCATCAAAATAGTTCACTATTTCTTCTTCTAAAATTTTCCGTGAGCACTTGAATTTATTGAAAAATTTTGTTTCGCAACGAAGTCTAATGCGTAATCTGGGTTTAATAAGTTGAAAAATCTTACATTGTAATTTGGTGTTTTTATTAAAAATGTGTTTTTTTATAGTATTATGTATTTTTTAAATCAAATAATTATATATTTGGCAAGTATTAACCCAAAAAACAACTAAATATGAAAAAAAGAATACTGCCCAGTTTCTTTCTTTTGTTTGGAGTGGCTCTAGGCTATTCTCAACATCTTGGAGATGTAAGTATATCAAAAGAAAAACAACCTGATAAAAAGCTTTCTAAAAAAGAAGCTAAAATCCTCAGAAAAAAGCATGAGCAATTTTTAGCCCATAACAAAATTAATAGAGCCTTTTATCTATCGAAACAACAAAGAAAAGAAGAAGGTATTCCGCCTAATAAATATAATGAACAAGAATGGCTACTGACTATGAATCCTAGTTTAGGTAGACCGACTAATGAAAATATTGAAGTAATTCGAAAAGATTTAGAAAAAGCACGTCAACAAGCTTTAGCTCAACGTATACCGGAGATGCTACAACAAATAATTGGATAGAACGTGGACCAAACAATGTGGGAGGACGTACAAGAGCCATGATTTTTGATCCGGGGAGATGCTACAGGAAATACTGTCGTAGCAGGAGGTGTTAGTGGTGGATTATGGAGAAATAATAACATTGCTAGTTCTACTTCATCATGGACAAAAATTGATACTTTTCCTGAACATGTAAACGTTCAAAACATAGCGATAGATCCTAACAACTCCAATGTTTGGTATGTAGGTACAGGAGAGTCGTATGTTTTTGGAGATGTAAATGGAAATGGAATTTGGAAAACAACGGATAGAGGCGTTACATGGACCAGAGTTTATGGAGGTGGAGCGGTATCATCAACCGTGAAGAATTTACAAAATCTAGAAATTGTTGCGCCTTCTGCTGCTGCTACAATAAGAACATATTCTACTGGTTCTGCTACATGGCCAGGTGGAGCTATAAAAAATGTGTTTACAGCACCAATCGTTTTAATGGATGATGGAGTAGCTCCTACAGATGATGCGTGTAGTGCAACCACTCAGAATTACGCAGGTAAAATAGTTCTAATAAGAAGAGGAACTTGTTCTTTTGAATCAAAGGCAGTAATAGCTCAAAATGCTGGTGCAGTTGGAGTTATTATAATGAATAATGCTGCTGGAGGTGCTGTTTTTAATATGTCAGAAGATGCAGCTATTGTAGGAACAATTCCTAGTATTATGATTTCTAAAGAAGATGGCGATTTGCTTATTGCTAACTTAGCAAATTTAACAGGTACTATAAAACCTTCTGGACCTCTTGAGTTTTCTGGTTTAGAAGTTTCGGGTGTTCAGTTTGTAAATGATCTAGTTATCAAAAATAATGGAGGGACTTCTGAAATTTATGCTGCTATGGGAGACGGACAATATTCAGAATCTCGAAATGGTACCTTATTTAACGCATCTAATTTTGGTTTATATAAATCTACCAATGGAGGTAGTACTTGGACTAAATTAAATTTACCTACTTCAGTAGCGGGACATCCAACATGTCCTAATGATATTGAATTAGGGGCAGATGGTGATATTTGGGTTTCTTCTACTGATAGTTGGACTTATGGCGATGGTGGCGGTCGAGTATTTCAATCAACAGATAATGGAAATACTTTTAATTTACGTCATACAATTGTCGCTGAAGGAGGAGGAAAGCGTGTGGAAATTGAAGCATCTAATACCACTCCAGATAAAATTTATGTATTATCACAATTAAAAGATGATCCTAATACGGCAACACAAGTAGAGATACAATTGGCTCTAACAACGAATGGGTTTAACACGTCTCCTACAATTCTCTCATTACCTGCTGGAAATGAATCACGTGAGACTACTTATGGATTTACAGGACAACAGGCTTTTTATGATATGATGATTGAGTCAGATCCTGTAGATGATAAGATCTTATATGTAGGCGGTATAGATCTTTATAGAACAGCTAATGCTACGGGACCTGCTGTAACATGGAGTACTATTTCTAATTGGACTACCAATGTTCATTCTGATCAGCATGCTATGGTGTTTAAACCCGGTAATAGCAACGTAGCTCTTTTTGGAAATGATGGAGGAGTATATTACACAAGTAATGCTGCTAGTACCACAACTCCTGCTACAGCTAGAAATACAGGTTTTAACGTTACTCAATTTGTAGGAGTGGCCGTAATGCCAAATGGTATTACAGGTGTAGCTGGCGATTTTTTTGTAGCAGGTGCTCAAGATAATGGCTCTCAATATTATTCGGGATCTTCTACTGCAGCTAATTCTACTTTAGGAGCTGCTGCTGGAGTTAATAATACTTTTAGAGTCCAAGGTGGTGATGGGGGAAAACCATTATTTGATCAAGGATCTGATAAATATTACATTACAAACTATGTATATAATGATAGCATGATCCTTAGAAATGTAGGAAGTACTACAACTAAAACTTTAAATGATAGTACTTCTGGTGCAGGTTTATTTTACCCTGCTATGACTCTAGATTCTACAAATGATATTTTATATGCTGATTTTACTTTAAATGGAACTTATCAAGTAAGAAGATATTCTAATATCAAAGGAAACACACAAGTATCTCGAACTAATTTATCAAATGCTTTATTAACGGGTTATGCAACCGCATTAGCTACCGGAAAAGGAACACCTACTACCTTATATATAGGTACTATGAATGGTAAATTACTAAAAGTTACTGGAGCCAATGGATCTGCTCCTGTATGGTCTAACATAAGTGCTCCGAACTTTGTTGGGAGTGTGTCCGATATAGAATTTGGAGTTAATGATAATCAAATCTTCTTAACAATGCACAACTATGGTGTAAACAATATTTGGTACACGTCAAATGGAGGTACTAATTGGTATCAGTTAGATGGTAATTTACCAGATTTACCTGTAAAAGCTATTTTGCAAAATCCTCTTAATACAGCTGAAGTTATGATTGGAACTGACTTAGGGGTTTGGTATGTTAGCAATTTTAATAGTGCGGCAACTAGTGATCAAGCATTAAATTGGAAGCAAGCTTATAACGGCATGAGAAATGTAAAAGTTACAGATTTAGATCTTCAAGCAAATTCACCAACAGCTCCTAATGCTTATAAAGTATATGCTGCTACTTATGGGAGAGGTGTTTTTTCAGGAAGTTTAACCGCCGCTTTGGGAGCAAAAACAGCTGAATTATTAGTAGAAAAAATAAATACAATTAAAGTTTATCCTACGGTTTCAGAAGGAAATGTAAAATTAACTTCTTCTAATAATTATGGTAAAACAAAAATTGAAGTGTTTGATATTACCGGTAAACGAATTTTAGAAAATTCGATTATAGTTGATGGTAATACAAATGAGTTGGATTTATCAAGTTTAACTCCCGGGAATTATATATTAAAGATGTCGGGTGACCATTTTGAAGAAACCGAAAAGATTGTAATTCAATAAAAAGAACTAAAAATTCGTCTAAATAAATTGAATTAAAATTTTAGCTAAATTTATAACTGATTTTGATAGAAATGAGCCCAATATTCGGGCTCATTTTTTTATCCCAAATTTTGGCTGAAATGTAAAAAGGCTTCCATTTGGAAGTCCTTTGAGACAATCAATGATCAAATACCATATTGTCTCATATAGAATAATTTTAGCAAAGATATTGCATTTCCTCGCATTTTAATAAAAAGAAAATTTATGAAGGTCTTGAAAAAATGCAAATTGTAAATTCCAATGTGACAGGAATTGATGTCGGAACCAGTAAAGATATAACGCATTGTATTTTAATAAGTTATGAAATTTATTTTTTCTAATGCCGAATCTGGGTTTATACTAACATTTGCAAAAAACCTAATCTGCTCTTTGAACAATACTTCATTCTTATTTACAAAACCATTTTTTAAATGATCTATAATAGTTAATTCTTTTGTAAGCGGATTTACAATAACATTATGCTCAAAACCAATTTCGCCTGTTACGACTATTTCACCTGTAACTTTTAAACCTGCTGCGTTAAGGTATTTTTTGATTTTGGAGTTATTAGGCGCGTTTTAATACACTTTAAACTCTGTTTCGCCCTCTGGAATGTAGAAATAACGATTACAAAATAATGGGCGCATACCTCCATCGTGATTTACTCTAGCCCATAATGCCGTATTACCTCTATATCTATAATCCTCTGTATTTTGCATTAAAGCCACTAGTTTACCATCTGAAAAAAAAACTAGTCTGTAATCCTTGATAGGTTGCATTTGAAAAGTATCATTCTTATATGCACTTAGCAATGTTTCCCACATATTTTTAATAGATTTTTCGTCTTGATATTTTGTAATAAATTGGTCTTTTAAATTTTCATAGGATAATTTGGCAATATTATCATACTCTTTATCTTGATAGATATTCCATACTTTTTGGTAAGCACTTAATAATTTAGCCTCAAGTTCTTTTTTATCCATTTTTCGCAAATCCTTTCCTTTTTCAAAGGCAGGATGTATTTCATAAGGCACTTTTACCTCTATCTCAAAACTACCTTCATAATAGGTTTTACCAGCTCCTACAAATTTTTCTTGACTATACTTCTCGCTGATTTTGACTTTGTCCATTGGAGTTTTATAATGATTATATTTAATGTCTGATGCATTTTCATTTTTTAAATCATAAGAGGCAAGAGTAATATCTAAATAAGATTCGTCTATTAATGTGTTATAAATATCATTATCAACTTTTCCAACTGGATACATTTTAAATTTAACAATTGCTTTTCCTGACTTAAAAATTTTTGGATTAATTACAAAAGCAGAACTGGAAGAAAAATATTTAAATTCTTTTCCAACTGGTATATCATTAACAAAAATTTCAAAAAAACTATAATTTGATTTATAATCTAATGTATAGATTTTTTCTGATGGGTAATGTTTTATGTTTTTAATGATTTCAGTTACTAGTGTATTTTCGTTAATTTCAGTATTTTGCATAGCCTGTTCTTTTTTACAATTTATTCCCAAACTAATTAAAGTCATTATTAAAATTATTTTTTTCATACTTATTTATTTTAATGGTTATTAAAGAGTTGTATAGTCATTAAGTCCAGTTCAAATGGTTCTAAAAGTGTAAAAGGAGTTGGTTTTCCATTATTAGTCTCACCATCGATTTCTCCAAAAATATCACTTTCCATTCCATAATTTCCATAATAAACACCTTTCATTCCTGAAAAAAACAATGTTTGTTTAAAAAATACACCTTTAGGTTTATAATTCGGATTACTTACATCAAAATCAACTCCATAAGAAATTTTTAATCCTAAAGTTCCATTAATTTCAATCTTTAAATTTGCTTCTATTTTATTTTGAAGATTAAAAACTTTAAATTCATTTTTATATTTCCCTGTAATCTTTGCATCAAATTTAATCTGCTCTTTGAACAATACTTCATTCTTATTTACAAAACCATTTTTTAAATGATCTATAATAGTTAATTCTTTTGTAAGCGGATTTACAATAACATTATGCTCAAAACCAATTTCGCCTGTTACGACTATTTCACCTGTAACTTTTAAACCTGCTGCGTTAAGGTATTTTTTGATTTTGGAGTTATTAGGCGCGTTTTAATACACTTTAAACTCTGTTTCGCCCTCTGGAATGTAGAAATAACGATTTAAAAATAACGGTCTAGTACCAATACCATCTTTTACTTTAGCCCATAATGCTGTATTACCTCTGTAGTTATTATCTTTAGTAGTGAGCATCAAAGCAACTAGTTTACCATCTGCAAAAAAATCTAGTTTGTAATCCTTAATAGGTTGCATTTGAAAAGTATCACTTTTATATGATGTTAATAATGTATTCCAATAAAATTCAACATCTTCTTTAGATGCGTATTTACTTACTAATTCGTCTTTCATACTATCAAACGAAATTCTAGCAATATTATCATATTCTTTATTTTGAAATATATTCCATACTTTTTGGTAGGTACTCAATAATTTAGTTTCAAGCTCTTTTTTATCCATTTTTCGCAAATCCTTAGCTTTTTCAAATGCTGGATGAATCTCGTAGGGTACTTGTACATCTACATCAAAACTACCTTCATAATACGTTTTACCAGCACCTACAAATTTTTCCTCGCTGTATTTTTCGCTAATTTGTACTTTATTCATTGGGGTTTTGTAATGAGAATAAATTACGTCTGATGCTCTTTCATTCTTTAAATCATAAGATGCTAATTTAATTTCTAAATAACTATTATCTCTCAATACATTGTAAATATCATTATACACTTTTCCAACTGGATACATTTTGTATTTTACTTTATATTTTCCGCTCTTATATATCAATGGATTAATTTCAAAAGCAGAACTAGAAGAAAAATCATCAAAATCATTATCAAGAGGATAGTCATTAATAAAAACTTCAAAAAAACTATAACTTGACGTATAATCTAATGTATAGATTTTTTCCTCATCGTAATGTTTTATAGTTTTACATATTTCATTTACAATATTGTTTGCATTTACTTCTGAATATACCATTTTTGTTTCTTTTTTTACACAACTTACATTTGTTGATAATAATATTGAAATTAAAATTACTTTTTTCATTATTATTCTTTTTTGTTATGATTAAACATTTGAATTGTTATTAAATCGAGTTCAAAAGGTTCTAAAAGCGTAAAAGGTGTCGGGTTACCATTATTTGTTTGATATTCGTATTTACCATATTTACTATTTTGAGCTTTAAATTGCCCTTTATATGTTCCTTTCAAACCTGAAAAATATAATTTTTGATTTAAAAAAAGGCCTTGTTCATTTTCATATCCATATTTAATTTTTAACCCTATGGCCCCTTTCATATCAACTTCTAAATTACCCTCTATTTTATTTTGAAGATTAAAAACTTTAAATTCATTTTTATATTTCCCTGTAATCTTTGCATCAAATTTAATCTGCTCTTTGAACAATACTCCATTCTTATTTACAAAACCATTTTTTAAATGATCTATAATAGTTAATTCTTTTGTAAGCGGATTTACAATAACATTATGCTCAAAACCAATTTCGCCTGTTACGACTATTTCGCCTGTAACTTTTAAACCTGCTGCGTTAAGGTATTTTTTGATTTTGGAGTTATTAGGCGCGTTTTGCTTTAATTGTTCTTGTACTTGTGGATCGTTAGGCGTTTTGGCGTTGGCTATATCGATTCCTTTGTCCATCAAATCGAGCAAATCAAATTCTTTTTTTATCTCAACGGCTACTATTGGGTCTGCTTTTACATTGACTTCATAGAACATTGCCATATTGCGGTTGGCTAATTGTTTGTAGTACATCCCTGCATTTATGGCAATACTTGGCGGGATAATTTCTATATCTACACCGCCTTTCCGTTCTGCTATTTTTTCAAGGGCTTTTATTTTGCGTAAAACCTTTTGAATTTTCTCTGCTTTTCCTGTTAGGTTTCTACCTCTAGTTAAGTAAGTGATAATGATTTCTATAACTATCGTAAGTAATACCATGGCATATATAGCATAAGCAGCGGCATACCTAGTATATTTTGTTTGAGTAATTAAATTTACTTCTGTGCCTTTTAATACTAATACTTCGCCCGCTTTTTCTATATCACGGTCGTGTATAACGTGTGCACCATATTTGTATATTTCTGCTTCTTTCTCTATGTAATTAAATAATAAGTCTTGCGCAAATCTTGTGGGTAAGTATTTTAGTATTTTACCCATTAAAGAATTTCTAAATTCGTCTAAAACTGTTTTTATACCCTGCTCTAATTCTAGTTTTTTATCGTGAAAAAAGTAATCGCCTTTTTCTTTAAAATTATATTGCAAGTTCGCTATCCAAACCAAGTCAGGGTAGATAAGCATTTGTAAACTAGGGTAGGTTTTATCGGCAAAATAAGCGCAGGTGTGAAAGTTGATATAATATGAATAATTTAGGGTAGCACCGGGGTTAAGTACTGTATTAGGTATGATAAATAAGTAGCAGTAAAATGTGGAGGTACAGAACTTTTTATACTCATATTTACCCGGCTACCTTTTACTAGAACTTTTTCTTCATTAACTTGTATTTGTATCTCTTTTTGATGGGGATCGTGATTACGCATACATTTTACCGTGTCATGGTCTATTAGAGTTAGCGTTATGTTTTTGGGTTTTAATGCGCTCCCTGCTAGGGTTTGATAAACTATCGCATTGCTATCGTATTCGTTATAATTAAATTCTATAATGGTACGACGATTTTTAGCGTGTTGGATTTCGGTAGTGGCTTTTATAGCGTTGCGTGCTTCGCCAAATCCGCGTGTTTTTATTCGCTCGTCTTTTAATCCTTTTTCAAGTAAATAGTTTTTTACGCTATGGGCTCTTTTTCAGATAGGGTTTGGTTGTAATCTAGGCTTCCTCTGTCGTCTGCATGACCTTCTAGGATCATATTTAAAAAGGATTATAAAGTAAAAAGTCTAGGAGTAGGTCTAGTGTTTTTCTGGCATCATTTCGTAAATGATACTCATCGTAATCAAAGTATACACTTTGAGATACTCTTTTTAGGGTGGTGCGTTGTTTTTTTAATAAGGTTTCGCCTTCTTCAAAAATATATAAAAGGGTTTCCTGCTTCTGTAAGTTGTACTTTGCTTAATTTACAGGGATGGTAATTTTTTAGATTGGTTTTATTGTTACCTACTTTTAGAGCTGTAGTATTTTTGGGAGGCTCAGGCATTTGAAAAACTTGTTGGGGTTTTATACGTAGATATCGGGCGTGTATAATATCGCCGTTATGATCTTTTATGTACCGGCCGTTTGGTAATTTTACTTTTACATAAAATTCCATTACTTCTTTAGGAAATAAATGTTTACCATACCAAATAAGGGTATTGTTTATCTCAAGATTTATTTCGCCATCTGTTACATCAACTCCTACAATGGTTCTGGTAAGCGGATCAGGTGCTAGTGTTTTATGAGCATATATTTCTATGGTCAGGTTTTTATAACCGTTTATACCTTCTGTATCTAAGTTTAGGTATACTCGTTCGCCATAAGCAAATTGTTTTTGTTGGGCTGCGGGAGTACCGTCACTACTTACAGCCCATTTACTAGCAGTTATGCGTGGTGGGCAGTATCCGCTAATGTGTAGGCCTTTATGATTTGTTTTGGAGTTGTTTCTATTGCCAGACAAACTAGCTTCAATAAAATAGGTAAATCCGCATAGTTTTTTGGGTATTTTGATACCATAAAGCATTGCACTATTGAGAACTGTTTTTTTAAAACGGTTTTTCTATTGCCTTCTTGCCATATCCAAACGACATTTCTTTGTTTTTCTTTTTCTGGGGTTGTTTCTATCCACTCTATAGAAAACCAAACGAATTCATCGGGTGCAATGACCAGTATTTGGTTGGGAATTGATTTTTCTTTAAAAATAAGGCCTTTGGCGTAATGTATTTTTTTTTATTCCTCCTATCATAATTTAGTTATTGTTAGGGGATTGGTGTGCTGTTTCTATTTCTCGGTGTAGAGCACTTTTTTTGTACATTTTTAAGGGATTTACCAAGGGATTAATTTGTTTAAGGATGTCCTTATTGGCATTTTTAAAATTTTGTGGACTGGCATTGGTGCGTTGCCCATGATCTATAATTTCAATACACGGAGTGCCAGCTATAGCGCATACGGCTTTGCTGTTTTCTAAAATTAGGTTTCCACCGTTGCTAAGAGTTACTTTTTTATAAAAGTTTTTCCATTCTGTTATAACGGGTTTACAAGGAGGGGCGGGATTACCCATTTTAGGACAGTTTCCAAAGGTGTTTTTTTCTAAGGTGGCACTGCCTATTTCTTTTGTTGTTACAATGAGTTTTTGACTACCTTTAGGATCATTGGCGTATTCTTTTTTGTGTGAAAGAACTTTTATTTTATCAGGCATTTGCCCATATTGGCACTGGCACTTGGCTCCTTGTACCACTACATGTTTTTCTGACATTGATTTGTTTTTTAGTTTGTTTAAAAAGATTTCCCCAAAAACCTTTTTTTCTTGTTGTTTGTTGTATTTTCGTCTACTAATAAGTTAGAACTTTTGTGAACATAAGGTATTTCTTTATTTGAAATATCAGATATAAGAACGGTTATTTTTTTGGTTTTGTTTAACGATATACTGCATTCTAAATAAATGGAATCGGGTACCGCCGTATTAGGATCTAAAAAAGCTTTGAGAAAAAAAGTGTCCAGAGGCTTTTTCTTCTTCTTCGTTTTGTATAAATGAGTAATGTTGTTCATTTATAAATTCATTTTTTGTGCGTGGATCATGTAGTATTCCTTCATAGGTGATATGAATAAAATTAGATTCATTTAGATAAGGATTTATGGCAGCTTGTACTTTATAAGAAGGTTCTGTGTAATTGTTTAGAATAGGGAATGTTATTTTCTTTTCTGTTTGAAATTCTTTTCCGTATTCAAAGCAATAGCCAAGGAAGAGTGTTCGTAAAAAATAATCGTCTAGCATATAGGTATTAATCCTTTCTGGATTTTCTAGAATATTTTCAATTTCCTGAAAATATTCTGCTACCATGTTCCCTTCAAAGTTTTGGAGTATGTTGTTTTTTATGATTTTCCAACGTTTGGGATAAACGGTACATTTTGCGACTTGTTCCCAATTTCCTTTTTCGTCTACCATAAGGTGCATAGGATAGAGTACCTTGGCAGTTTCGTAGGCAAGGGTATCAGCTATGTTATTTATTTCTTCTTGGTTTACAAATGGTTTTCCGACAGGATTTATTTCAAAAATGTGACAGTTTTCGAATTTTTGAACCCATTTTACAGTGGTTTCATATTTTATTTCATTTTCTTCTTCTTCTTCTTTTATTGTAATCATAATGCCATACTTACAGAAGGTATTGATAGGATTATAAAATAATCCATTGTTAGATGAAAAGTTTACATTTTTTTGTTTTTGTAGAGTATTGGAATTTATACTTGTTTGCTCTTTTTCAGTATCGTTGGGTATTATAAGTTCTTTTTGGTGTGTAATATCATGATTTAATAAGTTTTCATAAGTACAATAGTTGTTATGATGCCATTTTAAGGTTTCTACACGAATACCTAATTCTTTTGCTACTGATTCTAAAGTGTCACCTTTTTTAACGCTATATGTAGGCCAAGTAAAACGCATACGTTGATTTAAATGGTATTGAGGGTATAAGGATACACATTAGAAGAGATTTTTTTAAATTAATTAAGAAGCTATCGCATAGATAATGCCATTCTGATTCTTTCATTATATCGGTTATCTCTGTATTTTTATGTAGATATATATCTATTGTTCTGGCAAAACCTTCTTTTGTAGAACTTTCTTTTTGGTTCCTTTTTTTATTTCAATTTTTGTAATAGTATTTTTAAAATGATTTAAGGCGTATGCCTTAATATCGGCTATTGTTACTATTCGTCCGCGGGTTAATAAGGAGTTTCTATATTCTAGTATTTTATCTTTGGTAGATAATCCTTTTCTCCCTCCAACGGTAGGGGTTACTAACATTATATTTTTTTCTAGTAGCATTATACCCCCTTCTTCTAGTGACAAAACGGAGCCCATTTTTATATCGTTTGCCTCATCTCCTAGGGTTGTCCAAAAGGCTATATTACAAAAGAAACCAGATTCATCTTTAGCGGTGGCATTAACGGTTAAGTAAGGATTATTGGGTCTTTCAAAATGTTTTTCTTTGGATAGCTGATACAAAGCGGCAACATTTTGATTAATCTGTTTTAGTGTTTCTCTTGTAGCATCGTTTCCTATACTCATAAAAGAAGCTGTTTCATCTTTGATAAGTTCTAGTAGCTGTTGTAAAAGATCGGAGGCTCTTCTTTGATCAAAACGAGAAACGCCACCGTGTCTGAGTGTAATGGATCCAGATTTGCTATCATCATAATTTTTTAAATCGTAACGATATCCTTCATCATTAGAAACATGATCTAAGTCTAAGAAAAATTCATCGGAATCTATGGGAACTATGTTTAAGGCACCTGTAACTCGATGGGAGGCTTTAGAAATTTTTTTGTTTACGACAGGTAGACAGTTGAGTGTTATTGACACGTTTTCTAGCACGTCATTTCCTATTATTTCGGTTAATTCAACTCGTAGCCATATAATAGATTGTTCTTCTTCTAATTTGTGATTTGGAAAATAGTTTTGGAATAGCGCATCTGAATTGTTTTTTTCTGCTTGATTGATGGTTCCGCTTAGGGTGAAAAAAATGAGGTAGATAAAAATTATTTATCCTGTTGTTTATTTGGTCTAGATTAGAGTAATTTTTATGAACAATATTTTCAAAATTAAAAGCTTCTTCAGTGGCATTATAACCTTCGTTAAAGGTAAATTCTTGATTTCCAAAGTGTATTTTAGCTTGTCGTAAATAGTAAAAAAAGAGATCTTTTTGGTAACTGTTATTGATGTTAACGTAAAATGTTGGGTTTATAATATTTTCAGTATCGGAACATTTTAGACCAATCCATAATTCACCTTTAGGAATAAAATTATTAGAGGAGGTGCTAATAATATCATTAAAAAGAAATTATCTATTTTTTTTAAGGAATTTCCATAGGCTAAATATGCTACTTTAGCGGTAGTTAGTGTGGTTTCTATTGTGGGACCAAAAAGACTTCTTTTTGTAAAACTTCGGTTGGATTATAAATATTGGTAATTTTTTTAGTTCCTTTAAACCGATTGTATTTTGATATTTTTACATTATTTTCTGTTGGGAATAATTGTACTATAGCACTGGAAGGCGTAACACCTGATACTTCTTCAGGAAACATTAGGTCGAGTACTCTTTCAATTATTCTTGACCTAGAATCTTCTAGGTCAGTGTTTAGTTTTTCTAATTCAGAAGCACAAGCTGTGAGTAATAATCCAACAATAGGATCAAATGATGATTCTGTTTGTAATTCATTAAAGCCCCATAGTCTAGATGCTTTTCTTAAAATACGATCTTTTATGCGTTCTTGATTCATAGGATTTTGTTTTAGATTGCGGAAGAAAATTAATAGGATAAGGGACCAACAAAAAATGAACTTTGGAAAAGGAAGGCTCTATTGGTTTCAAAAACTTGTCCTTTAACACTAAAAGAGACGCATTTTTTAATTCTTTTTTTACCTATGCTACCAATATTTATATCGGATATAACAACATCAACATCTTCTAGAGAGAGTCTCTTTTCATAAGTTGAAATTGCATTTTTTAATGTGTTTGTAATCGTTTCTTTTAGGATGTTGTCCGTTTTTAAAATATCAAAATCCATTTCCCATATTTCGGTTCCATAGCTGTCATTAAATTTGCATTCGCCAAAAGAGGTAGTGGCTATTAAAAAAATGTGTTGCGCTATTGATGTATCAATACTAATGTTAATAGCATCTTGTTTTCTTATGATTGCGTCAAAATCAATCGGTATTTTAAAATATGAACCTCTAATCATGCTTATAGATAAATTAATTTTTGAATACTTCCATTTTCATTTACTTCCATTTCTTTTGGAATTTTATTTCTTTTAATTATTTTTAGTTCGACTTTAGGTGTTAGTTTGAGGAATTTTTCTCTATAAAGAATATCACCAATAAAGCTTTTACCGTCGTTATTATCTACAATGATAAAATAGGGGTTATTTTCAGGGATTGTGATTTGATTAATATTACCCGAAAATAGATATACTTTTTCTGGATTATTAAACTGATATATTAAGCTATCATGCGAAATATTTCGATATTTTGATAGGTTTAGTATTTCGATTTCATCGTTAGGTTCATACGGAATGTTTTCATATAAGGATGAGGTTTTGTCAAAATTCTTAAATCCAAAAAAAGACAAAAGCCCTTTTTTGGTGTTTTTTTTAACGAAACTAAAAATATCTCTTGTTACTTGATAAACGGTAGTTTCGTTTGTTTTATCATCACTAACAATCATCTTGTAAGTTGGAATTTCTACATTTTGGTTGTTAATGGTTAGAGAAATTTTACCTACTTCTAAATCCGAAATGGTTAAAGAAATTTTATGTGTTCGAAGTTCTGAGTCTGTTTTTGAAACTTGTCCCATTTCTCCTTTTCCTCCATAAAAAGGGGATCCTGGGTTGTCGGTCATTCCTAAGGATAAATTAAGTTGAGGTATTGGACTCATTATTTTTTTATTTTATAAGTTTTTAAGCAAATTAAATCCTTTACTATTTCTTGGTTTTGAGATTTGTTTAATAAAATTTCATAATTTTTATGAACAGTAAAAACTTTTATACTATTTAATTCTAGGCTTGTGAGTCTTTTAAAAGTTCTTCTACTTAATTGATGAATAAAAATACCATCACAATTTATGGGGAAATGATTTTCTAAGTGTATCACATCCCCATTTTTAAAGTTGAAATCGAAAATCTTTTTTTCTTCAATGCAAACACTATTATCATGTACTTTGAAATACATGAATATTTTACGTTTACGTTTTCCAAATTGTAATGTAGTAAAAATACCATTACTATTATTTACTATTAAAAGTATAGGATTGGGACTGGCAAAAAAACGGCCATCTAATTTTTGTCTAGTTTGCGTAATGTGACAACTATCTATTACTGTGTTTTTTACATTTTTTTGAGCAACACAATAAAAACTTATCATGTAAAAACATAGAAATAATTTTTTTAAAATATTCATTGTTATGCTTTTAGGTGTTTATTCTGCTTGTTGATAGATTTGTCTACAAACTTCCAAATCACGCTTCATTTTGTCGTATTCATCTTTTAGCGTTTTGTTTATAGTACTCAAACTATCCATTAATTTATGGTTAGTTGCTAATTGTTTGACTTGCTTTTTTGCGTCAATCAGATCTTTAAATGCCATAATTGTGTTATTATACATTATTTTATTTTTTAATGTATCTTTAGGTAGTTGATTATACATTTCTGCTAATAACGAAAGGGCGAGCTTTTCATTAAAGAAATCATTTTGACTCGGTGCATTTATAGAGTCTACTGTTGTTTTAACTTTTTCTAATTGAAAAGAAAATTTGTTTTGAATTTCGATTTCCTTTTTTAGTTTAAAATTTTCTGTTTTTAATAACTCATTTTCTCTGAACGGGAAATAAGTGTTAAACAGTAGTGCTGACATAAAAACAGTTACGCTTATTACAAAAAATAGTACAAAAGATACGAACGCTTTAGAACGTTCTTTTTTATTAAGTATTTCCATGGGTTAATCTGCTAAAAAACTTTTACTTCTTTTTCCATACAATAGACTGTCTCTTTCTTCTGTAACCTCCGATACGAAGATATTACCATCTCGTTTCTTGCCTATATAATCTAATCGGCTTAGAGAAGATAATAGATTTTCAAATACATCTATAAATTTGTAAACTTTGGATACACTAACGTCTATTTGATTATGATTATAATTGTTATTTATTAGTTCTAAGAAAATATTTTCGAAAGATCCTTGATTAATATTACACCAATCTGCAAAATAGTTTAATAATTCTTCTTTTCCAGCTCCAGACTTTGAGTCAAAGAGGTTTTTAAGTATTCTAGCTAAACCAATAACTGATAACAACATTTCAGATGGTGATTTATGTTTTCCTAGCCATCTTGTTTTATTAATTTCTACACCTAAATAGTCTAATATTTTATCTGTTACTAATAACATCATTAGCGCTAATTCATTGGCTTGTTTTTTTGAATTAATTTTTTGAGCAATTTGTATAGAAAAAGCTTCTATCTGTCCGTAAAAACGGCTGATTTCGTTATATAATTCTTCTAATAGTTTATGACTTCCTACATATACAGATGGAGGGATATAAGTGTTGTCTATTTTTGATTCGTATGAATTTATTAAAACTTTTCCTATTATTAAAAAGTTTCCTCCTAAGCCTGTTTCATTCATTAATCCATTTTCAGGAATAAGGCTTAATAAGTATTCGGGTTTTGTAAAAGGATATCTAGGAGGGTTTTCTTCTGGGTCAGAATCTCCAAAAGGTACTCTCTTAAAGTAATTAACGGAAATGCAAACCCATAATTTTAATGTTTCATCTCCTTTAATTTCGTAAGAAGCTTCTAAATAGGCAGCGTTTGTATTTACTGTTTCGCTTCTGTCGTCTATTTCAATTCTAGATCCATTAGGTGTTATGGCATGACATTCTTGAACTTGTACTCTTAATGATTTATGACTATCTACCATCAAATTTAATTTGATTGGATTATCAGAAGGTAATAAGCCATAAGATATTAACGATGTGTGCAACCCCACTGCATCCTTTATCGAATCATTAATAAAGTTTTGAACAGAATTAAAGTGATTTTTATTTATTTTCATTCCGTCAATCCAATTGACAGGGAAATAATTTAGTTTTTCTATCATTCTTTTAGTTTTTTTGATTTTTTTAAATGAAAAACTTTTTTGTGTTAATTCAAAAAATGCCAATCAATGCTAATAAAAATACCGCTTAAATTTTAGTTTATTATACCCAAACTATATTAAAATTTAGGCTGTATTTTATTAACTTATAATAAGCTGTCTCAAAAGTCGATAGCTTGTCATTTTAACTTTTTCTGATTTCATCCTAGTCGACGAAATGAAGACTTAAGAGTGTTAACAGATAAGGTCAATCGCACGGTGTTATAATGAGATTCCTTTGGGTTAGGAAGACAAACTAAATGGTTTTTTTACTTTTGAGACAGGCTTATTAATTCTTATTTTTGTTCATATTCAGTATCCCATTCGTTTCCATCATCTCCTTTATGTCCATCCATTTTTATAAGGAAGTTTTTTGCAGGGAAATAAGGCTTCATGTGAATGTCTAAATGAATTCTATCTTTTTGTATAGGATCTTGTTCAAATCTTTTTACTTCAAAGTTTTCAATTAGTTTTCTCGGACCACTGATTGAATCTAAGAAACGAACAATTTGTCCCATAATTTCTTTGCGAGTTACGGCTGTAAAGTTTTCAAAGGCTCTTCTATTTAAGAAATCCATTAATACTTTTGTTACGTAATCAAAAACTCTAACAACAGAATAGGTTTGTAAACCTAAATTATCGCCATTAAAAAGTGTTTTGGCAGAAAATGCCATTACTTTTCCGTACTCATTTACCATAGGAATTAATCCAAGGCTTTCTAGATTTGCAATTTCACTTTTTTTCAAGTCAAATTTTACGCCATCTACTTCATTAATTCCCCCGTATTTTTTACCTGCTGTTACTTGTGACATTAATGTTTTGTACACTTTTCCTGCTAGGGCTGCTGAAGGGGCAACGTATAAATCTTCTGTTTCTTGAATTTCTTCAAATCGACCTCTACCAACAAGCCAATTACAAGTCATTAAAACATTTGAACGGTAAACTTCTCCTCCTGTTAAATAGGCCTGATCAAACATTTCCATAACATCATCTGGTTCGTCTAAGTGTTCAAAATCTGTAACCAGCATAACTTTATTTTCATGTGCAATTTTAGCCCATTTTTCTACTACTTTATTAGAACCTAAATAGCCCGGAATTACTAAGATACCGTAATTGTTTTTTAAATCTAGGCGATCATAGTTATTTACTAATTCTGCATGAATTGTATCAATGAATCGAGTATTATCTAAATCTTTTAATTGTTCTAAATCAGAATTAATAACGGTAACATTTTTTACCTTATCCGTTTCTGTGTTTTTATAAAACAGAGCTATTGTACGGTAGTTGGTTTCTAATTCTTTGGTAACTTCTACTGCTCTTGATAAATTTTTCTTTAACAAATTTTCAGCTTCTTTTCTTTTGTCTTCGCAATTAGAAACGATATCCGTTATACTGGTTGCTTCTGAAAGGACATCAGACCAAAGTTTTAGTGTTTTCTTTAAAGATTCTCTTTCTTTTTCTTTATCCTTTTCAGTAAGAAAAATCTTTCTTCTTGCTTTTCTGTCAGGATTTAAATTTTGTGCTCCTTCAATGGTTGTTTCTAATAGATCAAAACCACCAAATTTTGCTAACTTTTCTAAGCTACTTTCTAAATTAGCTTGTCCCTTCTTTTGTTCTAAAACTGTACTGTCAACGTGTTGACTTTCTTTATTTTGTGCCATTAGTAGTTTGTTTATTTGTTTTCTTCTAGTTCTTTAATCAGTGATTGTAATGAATCCAATAATGATTTTTTTGCCTCAGGGTCTTCTAATGCTCCTTTTAAAATTTTGTTGCTCTTGAGTTGTTTGATAATTTTTTGATACTGGTCTTTTTCTGTTTCTAAACCAGTTAAGAAATTACTTTGTTGTGTAATTCCTTTTACTCCAAAATCGCCAAGATTTTTAAAATTTAAATTTTCCATTTTGGTAGAGCCATCTAAGTTTTCAAAATCAACTTTTATTTCAGGTTTAAAATGATCAAAAACCTTTTCAATAGTTGTTAATCCTTCTACTAGTTCTGGCTTTACAGGACTTTCTGCTGTTAATTTTTGTGCAATAATCGTTCTGTTTTGAGGGATTTCGCTTATTGCTTCGTTTGCGTCTAATGGTACTTCATTACCACCAATTCCATGATTTGATAACATAACACTTAATTTATTAGTTTAACTCTATATTTAATTTGATTTTTTCCCACAACAATGCTCCATTTTTTAAAGAAATTTTTACGGTGTCGCCTTCATTATATTCCATTGCAACTATTTTTTTAGCTAAAGGTCTTCTTAGTTTGCCTCTTATAATTCCTTTTAATGGACGAGCTCCGTATTTTGCATCATATCCTTGTTCTGCCAAAAATTCTTTCACTTCTTGACTTACGATTAAATTAATATGGATATTTTTTGCTAAATCTATTAGTTCCTTTTTTAAATGAATTTCAAATATTTTTAATGCGTTTTCTTTACTAATAGGTCTAAAAGGAATAGATTCTGTTAATCGACCTAAAAATTCGGGTCTAAAGTACCTGCTCATGATTTCAAGTAATTTTGCATGAGTAGGTATTTCATCTTTTTGAAAAGATTCGATAATAAAATCGGATCCAATATTGGACGTAAATAATATAATAGCATTAGAAAAATCGCCTTCTTTCCCTAATCTATCATGTAGTTTTCCTTCGTCCATTAATTGAAGGAAGACATCAAAGACAGAACTATGGGCTTTTTCTATTTCATCAAACAAGACAATAGAATATGGCTTTTGCCTAATTTTGTTGACTAATAATCCGCCTTCTTCATATCCTACATAACCCGGAGGGGCACCATACAATAAAGCAGCAGAATGTTCTTCTTTAAATTCGGACATATCAAACCGAATAATAGCATTTTCGTCTTGAAAAAGGAATTCTGCTAATGATTTAGCTAATTCTGTTTTTCCTGTTCCTGTTGGACCTAAGAAAAAGAACGAACCAATGGGTTGTCCTGCTTTACTTAGTCCTGAACGAGATTCTAATATGGCTTCTGAAACAATACTAATGGCATGATCTTGTCCAACTACTCTTTTGGCAAGAATTTTTTCCATGTCATTTAGTTTTTGTTTTTCTTCATCTTTTAATTTTCCTATTGGAATATTTGTTTTTTGTGAAATAATTAAAGCGAGATCAAGTTCTGTAATATGTGTTCTTTTTTCAGTCGCTATTTTTTCTAGTGTTTCGATATATTTTCGACAAAAATTTAGGATTTCAGAAATTCCTTCGAAGTGTAAATCTTGAATCGAAATGTCATGACTTGAGGTGGTGTAAAGAAAGCTTGTTTTGCTTAATAGATCGTTTAAAAACCATTCTGATTTTAACATTAATTCAGCTTCATCTATTTCACCAATATTATTCTCAATATTTTCAATTTGGTTAAGTAAATGTTCTCTTTCATTTATAAAAGTATCCCCTGTAGTTTTAATTACGGACATGGTATGATCTATCAAGTCAATTGCGGAAGCAGGCAGACTTTTTTCTTTCATATGTCGTTTTGAAAAACGAATGGCTTCTTTTATAGTAGCATCATCTATTGTAATTCCGTGGTGTTTTTGATAATCTTGTAATGTTTGTTTTAACATTCTAAAGTGTGTTTCATCCTCTTTTTCCTCTAATTTGATGAGTTCAAACATACCTGATAGGGCTTGTTCTTTTTCAATTTTTTTAGTGTATTCTTCTATTGTTGAGGTTGCTAGGATCGTGAGTCCTTTTGATAATTCACTTTTTAACAAGTTTACTATGTTTGCATCAGAACCATTTCCTCCAAAAAGAGAGTGAAACTCTTCTATTATCAAAATAGATTTTGGAATGTATTTAAGCTCTTGTGCAATATTTTTTATTCTGTCTTCTATTTCACCTTTATATGATGCACCTGCAACTAAGGCTCCCATATCGAGTTCAAAAATTTCTATTTTAGATAGTAAATCAGGCACTTGATTTAATAATACTTTTTGTACAAAACCTTCTATTAAGGTGGTTTTCCCGATACCAGAATCGCCTAGTAGAATTACATTTTGTTTGCTGTATCTACAAAGTATTTCGGTAATATTATTAATTTCTAAATCTCTACCTATTAATAATTCTTTTTTGTTTTTTAATCGAACTTCTTGATTTTTGTCAATACAATATTTTTGCAAAAAGCCATTTTTATTGAAAGTAGAAGGGGCTTTTGACGTGTTTTTAACATCATCTTTAAGTAAATCATTTCTTGTTATAGGAAATGATTTCATTTTTTCAAAACTAAATGCAACACCGGGCGTAGAAATAGCAGCCATTACATGTAGTAATGTTATTTCTTCTTCTTGTAATTCTTCTCGTATAGAGTCTGCTTCTGCAAAAATTTCATCTATAATTTCGTCTGGTTCGCAATAATATTGATGGGTGGATTTTGGAGATTCTTCAATTTTAACTTCGGCCCATTCTTCAATATAATAGACATCCATTCCTAATGATTCTAATTTTTTTAGTAATGATAAATCTCTATTCAGAATAGCTTTTAGTAGATGCGCTCCATTGAAGTAAGAATTTAAATTGTCTCGCCCTATTTTTTGTGCAATATCTATTGCTTTATTGACTTCTGTATTATATGTAATTTCTTGATTCATTCTTAGTTTGTCTATTTGTCTATTTAAAAAATAAATTATTTTACTCTTTTACCCAAATCATCCATTTTTTGGTTTTATATTTAATATTGATATTTTGAATACAGTTATTGCTTTCATTTCTGTTTAGTTGTAGGAATGTTATTTTAATTTGTTTTCCTGAAATAGATTTACACAATTCTGAAAAAGACATTACATTATCATCATTTACAACAACTGGAATTTCAAAATTTCCACACAAATACTCTTTAAAATCATCTTTTGTTTTTACTTGTGCAGCTACTTGTTTTAGTAATAGTTGAAATTGTTCATTTGAAATTTCGGTTGTCTTTACTTTTTCTGCTAATTCTTTATGACTATCATGCTTTGGAGAAACAGGAATATAGCCTAACATATCTTCTAGAGGATCTTTTTTAGCCAGCCCTCTCGGAAGAGAAAAAGTAGAATGGGGCTTTTCGTATTCATACGTTTCCATATCTATTTTTTGTTTGGCAACAATAACTTTAGGTGCAACATAAATTATTTTAGTGGCAATATGTTCTAAGTCTCCATTAACGATTAAGGTTATTTTCTTTTCTCCTGTTGTTTTAAATTTGTAGGATACATTTTGTCCCACAGCATCTAAAGATGTAGTTTCCCCAAAACTCCATTCCCAAGATTCTCCCCCGTTTTTTTGGGCACTAAAACGAACAACTTCCCCTAAGAAAGCTACGTTTGGAGCTTTTATTAAGGGTAAATAGCCTGTTTGTTGTCCAACGTTTGTTATTCTGACTAGTCTTTCGTAATAACAACTACCATTTACGATTAGTTTAACGACATAATCACCTTCTTTTTTGTATTTGTGAAATGTTCTTTGTCGGTTATCAACCGCTGTACTATCTCCAAAATTCCATTCCCAGCTTGAAGCTCCTTTCGTATTGTCAAAAAACTCTACTACCTCATCAGGTTTAAACTCATCAGCTGTAATTAAAAAATTACCATTATTACAATCTATATGTCGAGAATATTTAAATAAAAATATTCCAAAACCTAAAAGAATTAAAAATGCAAAACCTAAAAAGATTCTTATATCTATTTTGGTTAAATAATTAAATTTGTTAAAAAATCGTTTCACTCTAATTGGGAATAAATATTTGTTTGAACAACCTGTTACAAATATAGTTTTTTTATTTAAAAATTTTTATTTTTGTGAAAAAGATCTGATGAAAATAATTGCAAATATCAAAAAGATACTGATTGCCTGCCTTTTGTGCTCCTGCTCGTCAAAGCAGTACTTAAAATACATCCCTTATCAATATTCATTTCAAGAAGTTATAAAACAAAAAAAAAAGTGAATTAAGTAAGCTAACAAATGAAGTAATTATAGATGATAATGAAGATCATCTAAAAGATGAAGATTTAAAACTAAAAGAAAAATATTCTATAATTTTAGGCGTAATGCCTAAAGAAATAAAAAATTATGAATTGTATTCGCATGTAGATAAATGGGTGGGGACTCCCTACCAAAAAGGAGTTTTAGATTTTAAAAAAGGGGCTGATTGTTCTTTTTTGCACAAACTCTTTATAGCGAGGTTTATGATGAAGTACTGCCTAAAGATCCGGCAGGTATGTTTAGGTCTAAACTCATACAACTTTTTACAGGGAGAACCTATTTACAAGAAGGAGATTTAATATTTTTTAGATATGATAAAGATCACCCTATTTCAGATGTAGGTATTTATCTAAAAAATGATAGAATCATAGCTTGTACAGCTGATGGACTTGATATTTATAATTTTAACGATAAATATTTTCAGTTACGATTCGTTTCTGCAGGAAGATTAATTAAATCAAAAAAATAAGCGGTATGAATCATTTAAGTGAAATCTTGGATTTAGTTAAAAGCATTAAATCAGATATACGAGCCGAAGTAATAGTAAATGATCTATTAAATAATAACATCATTTCAGATAATCAATTCATCGTTCAAAAAGAAAGTCAGTTTTCTAGAACTTATAGACGTGATATATTAGAAGTTGATATTAAAGATTTTAATTTAGATAAAACAGAGTATTTAAATTTTACCCTATCACGCGATGGTCTTTATGACTTACTTCCAGAAGGTATATTTCATCAGTCTAAAAACGAATACCCTGATAAAGGGGTTAGTAAAATGATTAGTGAATATCAAACGCAAAAAAAGAACAAAAAAGGGCTCGAACTTTTTTTCAACCATTTGAAAATGAGTTTTTTGCACACGGTGTTTCACTTGAAAATTTTGAATCACTCTTTCTTTCCGAGTTAAATAATCCTTCCGTTTCCGACTTATTTTATGAATTTTGGGGTATTGATAAAGAAATACCAGAGCATCTAGCTTCTAAGTTAATACATTTTTTACCCTATACTTATCAAATAGTTGGTAATATAAATTTAGCTACCAAATTATTATCTTTCTTCCTTGATGAAAAAGTTTCTATAATTAATAAAGGATCCCAGCAATATTCAGATAAAAAATTAGCTATATCATTGGGAGAGGCGCAATTAGGTATAGATTTTATATCAGGGATAGAATACGATGATTATTCTCTACACCTAGAAGTACAAATAGGCCCTCTTAAAAATTCTTCTTTCCTAGACTACATATTAGAAGGTAAAATAAAGAAATTTTTAGACCTCTATTATGAATATTTCTTTCCTATGGAAACAGATCTTCAAACAAATATATTAATCCCTAAGGACCAACAAAATTTTGAATTTACAAACCAAAACACAATTCTTGGATACAACACAATTATTTAACAAATGAGAAAATATTTTATCAATCTTATCGAACTAAAATTATTGTCAGCAATTATTATTGCAATAGCTGTTTGTACAATACTAACCATGATTTTTATTCAAAAGACACCTGGTTTTAAAGAAAAATATAAAACCAAATTTATAATTTATGAGTTATCGGTTGCCCTAATTTATGTTATCATTCCCTTTTTAGGATTTAACAACCTATTAAGTAATAATGCTATGAATTGCTTTATTTTCTATCAAGTATCTTCATTATTTCTAGGCATACTACAAGTATATTTATATAAAAATTATTTTAATAGATTTGAAAAAAGTGAAGTTTGGTTTGTGTATTTCTTTACCCTTATAACCGTTACATATTCATTTTTTAGCTTTGCTATAACCCATACATTCTTAAATGGTCCTGATTTATTATATCTAATGGCTACCCATTTTATTTTATTTTTTATTCCCCAACTAATTTATGATACTTTTAATCTTGGTATGATTATACCTGCCAAAGTTTATAGAACTTGGCAATTTCCTGTTAACTATATAGAAATAGCAGGGGTAAGTGATTCTGAAATGAAAGACTTAGTTGTTATTACCTTTTTGATTAAAAGAGATAACGGTGATGAAAAATATAAACAATACAGAGCTAAAGGACCTACTAGACTTGATTTTGGTCGTTTGTTTTACAACTTTGTTCTAGATTATAATACAAAACATGAACAAGAACCTATTGCTATTCAAGACAAAAAGGATTATACAGTTGGGTCTTCTTTTTTCAAACGAAATGGTATGAATCCGCTAGATATATAGATCCTACGCGAACTCTTTATATGAATGCCATTACAGAAAACGCCGTTATAGTATGTATGAGAACAGATGAAATTATACTAGATGCCGATGAAAAAAAGGACGAAACCCATGATGTGGCCTATCAGTACGATAGAGATCAAGATGATAAAAGAATTGGTGGAAAAGACAAAAAAGAAGCCGATCAATTGGAAACTATAAGCTAATAAAATGAATCAAAAATTTCAGATTTATAAGATAAAACCTAACAGTATACAACTAACACAATTAGCTAATAAGCTTAATTTAGTACCTGAAGCACTTAGATGGTTTCACAATCTATATTGTCCATTAGAAGATCTAATAGAATCCGAAATACAACCCCATGTAGTCAATATTTATATCCCTATTTTCAGGAGTTCCTATTGATTTTTATGCTCAAAAACAAAAGAGCAAACCTTTTTATAACAAAATCAACACGCTGTATGTACCCCCGATGTTTAACAAAAAATATGGAATCATACAGCGTATCACAACAAATGATGAAGAAATAAGTACAATTCATTATCAAATAAAGCTTCAGAAAACAGCACTCGATACTATCATTATTGACAGACATCCTGTTTATATTAATTACCGAAGACCAGAACTGATGTTAGAACAAATAGTAGATGAAATAGGTCGTATTTTTTACCCTTTAGAA
Source organism: Flavobacterium davisii (assembly GCF_019565505.1). Lineage (GTDB taxonomy): Bacteria > Bacteroidota > Bacteroidia > Flavobacteriales > Flavobacteriaceae > Flavobacterium > Flavobacterium davisii. The sequence goes on along the minus strand of NZ_CP067378.1, from coordinate 1,486,949 downwards.
CTCGAACTGTATGATAATGCTAAACTTAAAGTAATAGCTAATTTTTCGGATATACAAAAAAGATGGAAAGCTAAAAAAATACTATTAGAAAATTATTACAAAGGAAAAGTGATCGAAAATTTATTTAAAAAAATAAACGATCGATTACAATACCGAGGACAAACACAGCGCGGTATTCTTGATAGTTGGTTTTTTGTTCTGTATTTTTTTCACTATACGAAACCTTTAATGATCAAAAAACCAAAAGTTTTGTATGAAATAACACTTCAGATAGAAGAAACCATTTCCGAAACCAATAAATTTAGAATTTATGCAAAAGGACACAGTATAGCTACTGAAATGCAAAAAGATAATACCATTCATAGTACAGAATTTACAGAAGAAAAAGGAAATCTAGAATTTGTTTATACACTAAATGCTCAAGATAATAGCATTTTTTCTATTTGCGGAAAAGTTGATTTAAAACACCATAATACCATCCGTCAAATTAATTTTGAATGTTACGAACAATATTAAACCCATTTTTATGAGCGAAAAACATCTTGTTTGCCAAGGAGCTACATGCCAATGTAATTTTGGAACAGCACCCGATAAATTAAAAGTATTGACCCAAAATAAACATTATATTAACGATCATAAAGGGACTCAAAAACTTATGGCAACCCATAAAGACATTGGTAAAACTTTTGAAAAAAACACCTTTGGCTCTTGCTCAAAGATGAATAATAATCCTTGTCAAGCTGTAGTAACAGAATGGAGTGGTTATTACAAAAAAATAACATTAGATATTAATAAAGGACATGCTTTGTTAGAAGACAATAAAGCGACTTGCCCTATAGGAGGAAAAGACTGTATAACCATTACAAACCACGGACAAACTGCTGAAGTATCTCAACAAAATATAAAAAATGTAAAACCCGAAGTAATAGTAGAACTATGTCCTTTTGTCGATTTTTTAGATGAAGATACTGATCCTGAACAAGAGGACGATACTTATGTAACACTATAGAAAATAAACAAATGAAAATAATAGGCGATATACGACCATATACTAACAAAAACTACACCTATACAGTACTTGATAACGATGGAGGACTAATGTTTGTAATTCTTTGGCAAGTATACCATCAAACTAAATTGATTACCGAAAATGGGACAGGGATTCTTAAATTCGGAATTAATACAGCAGGAAATACCTTTAAGCTAATTGCCAAAGTAAGAAATCCTGAAACCAATAAAATAGAAGATGTAACCACCGAAATACACCCCTTAGCAGGAATGCCTAAAATAGTCGATTTTTATTGGAGAGATGTAAATGGTGAAAAAAATAGCAGAACGAGAAATAGCTTACTTAGATAAAGTTTCTTTAGTCATAAAAACTGAAAATATTCCAGAAGGAGACCTTCTGGAAGTAACGATTTTTGAAGATGAATACCTAGACGGTCATGGTGATAGCTCTCGGAATATGGGAAAATACTATACGAAAGGCGTTACAAAGAACGGTTACGCTTACTTAGAGCTTGTCAATATGAGCCTCTATCAAAAAAAACTCAATAATAGTGACTATATAAATGATAAGGTACATTTGTTTTATGCACAAATACGCTATTATAACAAGTTAAACCAAATAAAGGATAAAATACAACTAAAGGTTAAAAATGAACTAAGACAAATGGTACAACCCTATATGGGGAATAATCCAGCCAAAGTAGGACAAGTTGAAAGCAAAGAGAAGCAAAGGAAAAAAGCAGTTCATTTTACTTTTGGTGTTTTTTTAGATGGTACTCTAAACAATATGTATGATACAGAACTAAGACAGTATGCAGAAGGAAAAAAAGTAGTCAATACCAGTGGTTTAGGAGTAAGCCAATCTCAAGCTGTAGATATTTATCAAGACCATGGCGATCCTAATGGAATGCAAAGTAGCTACGAAAACGACCTATCCAATCCCGCCATATTGTATAAGAATTATGAACCTAATGAAATAGAAAAAAGATATCCAATTTATATAAGCGGTATAGGTACCAATACAGCGCCTAAGAGCCAAGGGAAAACCTTGTTGCCAGAGGATTATAAAGACAACGACTTTATAGAAGGGCCTGCTTTTGGTATGGGCAGTTCAGGTATTATGGATAATGTAAAAAAAGCCATTCTAGACGTTGTAAAAGAATTAAAAAACATAAAATCGGATCAAAAAATAGGTACAATAACCTTTGATGTATTTGGTTTTAGCCGTGGTGCCGCTGCCGCACGGCATTTTGTACATGTAGTAACGCACCCTCCCTACAATCCGACTGTTTACCATAGAAAAAAGCGAGATACATTGGTATTAGACCTACAAAACAATAAATTACCTCTTTCTTATGAATATAAAACCATGCCCCATTTTGGGCTCCTAGGGCAACTACTTCAAGAAAACGGGATTTTAGATGCACAAACACAAGTTAAGGTTCGTTTTGTAGGAATTTATGACACTGTTCCACATCATGGGCTATTTCAGGATAATGATATAAAAGACCTAGGATTGGACAATGTAAACAAAGCCAATTATGTTGTACACATGGTAGCAGCAGATGAGCATCGTGCCAACTTTAGTTTGACAGATATTTCATCCGTTACTAAAACCCATCCTGAAAGTGGTAAAAAGGAGGAATAGAGCTCATCTACCCGGGAGTACATTGCGATGTGGGGGGGCTTATGAAGAAGGTAGACCCGATAATCCTAAAAGAATTGATGCAAAAAATGATCCTTTTTCTTTACTAGAATTAAAACAAGAACTCATCAGACAAGGCTGGTTTCAAGAAGATGAACTTTTTGTTAAGTCTGAGCTGATAGATGTTTTAAATTTGACTCAAAATAAATATTATTTAGAGGGCAACAGAAAGAGGCTTAGCAATCAGTACAGCTATATCCCTCTGCATATTATGGCAAAAATTTGTGGTATAAAAAACGTCCCGATTCAACTAGACAAGTTATTAATTTTTAAAAGATTTTATGAAAACACCTATAATAATCCGAAAGCACATACTTTAGGAAATCATATAGTTGGAAATATAGCTTTTTTAGAACGGATCAAAAAAAAGCTAGAAGACTATACGTTTAATGGGGGGATGCCTTTTGGCTTTATAGAATACAAAGAACCTCCTATAGTGTATGAAACAAACGACCCCAAAGCAGCTTTGTATAATAGCGCACGCGAAGAACGTGAAAAACAAAAACAAGAAGAAATAAACAAGGATATTAAATTCTTACGTAACCACTATTTGCACTGGAACGCTACTTATGGTAGTGCAGGTGTAGATGTTTTGGTACAAAAAGATTACCCAAATATAGTAAATGGTAAAAGAAAAAGAAATGTATACTAAACTAAAAAAACTCTTTATCCTTTTGTTTGTCCTAGTATTAGCAGGATGCAAACACACAAATAAAAAACACGATAAAATGACACAAGAAAATTTTTCTTACGGAGTAGGGGTTACTTCACCTACAGAATATCCCACGGAAGTACATATAGGGTATTTGTTAGATCAAAACAAAAAACTCGTTTGCGGAATGCCTCGATCAGGAACCAATGGAGGTGGTTGGACTTATAAAGGAAAACAAGGCGGTATGGGGGGAAGTTCTATCCCGTATTATTTAAACCTTACCTATGTGGCTTATGCCGAAAAAAAGTTTTATACGGTAGAAGCAGTCCTACCTGCTGATAAAATTTTGGCAGAATTTAAAAAAGGCTATGATCGTATGACGCATAAGGGAGCTATTGTTCATGAAACGTATGATGTTCTAACGGTAGGAGCAGCTCCGGGCGGTTGTATCGTGGTTTGGTTATCAGGAAGTAATAATCGTGTCGAAATTTGTCGTTTGCAAGCAAAAGAAACCGTTGTAGATAAAAATGATTTTTTAGGTTTTGTAGATAAAACAGAAAGTCAACAAGAATTTTTTGATACTTTGTATAAAGTAACCGTTCCCGATAGTATCAAAACGGAAATAAAACAAAAAGGCATCCCGTATGGTTTGTGGGATCAGTACAGAGAAAAATACAAGTACCGTTTTGTACTTAAATCCTATGATGAAAAAGATAAATTTACCCATAATTATTATTTGTATTACAATGCAGAAGCAGATGAGGTATTACAAAAAATATTAGATAAACAAGAGTATATGATAAAAGGGATTCCTTATACATGCAATTTTATATTTACCAAATACAGCACCGAAATCGTTTTTAATGATCGAGAGATGTTGCAAGTGTTTGGGAAATTAAAGGCAAAATATCCCGAAAAGCCCCTAGAGGTCGTAATAAAACCAACCTTTATGTACGACGATATGAAAATTTTGGTAAAATGTGCAACAGAAGAAATACCCCTTACAAAATACAAAGTAGTAGGTGTTTGGGGCGGATAAGAAATAATCAAATGTTTGGAGTTTTGTGATGTAAAAAAGATATGATAACAAGTTAAACGGTAAAAGAAATGTATACTAAACTAAAAAAACTCTTTATCCTTTTGTTTGTCCTAGTATTAGCAGGATGCAAACACACAAATGAAAAACATGATAAAATGACACAAGAGAATTTTTCTTACGCGGTAACAGTATGTTCGCCTGAAGAATATCCTACGGAAGTACACATAGGTTGTCTGTTAGACCAAAACAAAAAACTCATTTGCGGAATGCCTCGATCTGGTATGGAACAAGGAGGATGGCATGGAGATGGATCAAAAGGCGGTATGGGAGGAAGTTCTATCCCGTATTATTTAAACCTTACCTATGTGGCTTATGCCGAAAAAAAGTTTTATACGGTAGAAGCAGCCCTACCTGCTGATAAAATTTTGGCAGAATTTAAAAAAGGCTATGATCGTATGACGCATAAGGGAGCTATTGTTCATCAAACGTATGATGTTCTAACGGTAGGAGCAGCTCCGGGCGGTTGTATCGTAGTTTGGTTATCAGGAAGTAATAATCGTGTCGAAATTTGTCGTTTGCAAGCAAAAGAAGTCTATGTAGATCGAAACGATTTTTATGATAATCCTCATCAAAGAACTCAACAAGGTTTTTTTGATACCATGTATGATATAGCCGTTCCCGATAGTATCAAAACGGAAATAAAACAAAAAGGCATACCGTATGGTTTGTGGGATCAGTACAGAGAAAAATACAAGTACCGTTTTGTACTTAAATCCTATGATGAAAAAGATAAATTTACCCATAATTATTATTTGTATTACAATGCAGAAGCAGATGAGGTATTACAAAAAATATTAGATAAACAAGAGTATATGATAAAAGGGATTCCTTATACATGCAATTTTATATTTACCAAATACAGCACCGAAATCGTTTTTAATGATCGAGAGATGTTGCAAGTGTTTGGAAAATTAAAGGCAAAATATCCCGAAAAGCCCCTAGAGGTCGTAATAAAACCAACCTTTATGTACGACGATATGAAAATTCTGGTAAAATGTGCAACAGAAGAAATACCCCTTACAAAATACAAAGTAGTAGGTGTTTGGGGCGGATAAGAAATAACCAAATGTTTGGAGTTTTGTGATGTAAAAAAGATATGATAACAAGTTAAACGGTAAAAGAAATGTATACTAAACTAAAAAAACTCTTTATCCTTTTGTTTGTCCTAGTATTAGCAGGATGCAAACACACAAATGAAAAACATGATAAAATGACACAAGAGAATTTTTCTTACGGAGTAGGGGTTACTTCACCTAAAGAATATCCTACGGAAGTGCATATAGGGTATTTGTTAGACCAAAACAAAAAACTCATTTGCGGAATACCTCGATCAGGAACCAATGAAGGAGGTTGGGAAGGAGAAGGAAAACAAGGCGGTATGGGGGGAAGTTCTATCCCGTATTATTTAAACCTTACCTATGTGGCTTATGCCGAAAAAAAGTTTTATACGGTAGAAGCAGCCCTACCTGCTGATAAAATTTTGGCAGAATTTAAAAAAGGTTTTTTAATAGAAAGCAATCAAAAAGAAATTATAGATGGTCAAGAACATTATAAAATGGAACCTAGTACGTATGATGTTCTAACGGTAGGAGCAGCTCCGGGCGGTTGTATCGTGGTTTGGTTATCAGGTAATCATCATCGTACTGAAATTTGTCGTTTGCAAGCAAAAGAAGTCTTTGTAGATCGAAACGATTTTTATGATAATCCTCATCAAAGAACTCAACAAGGTTTTTTTGATACCATGTATGATATAGCCGTTCCCGATAGTATCAAAACGGAAATAAAACAAAAAGGCATACCGTATGGTTTGTGGGATCAGTACAGAGAAAAATACAAGTACCGTTTTGTACTTAAATCTTATGATGAAAAAGATTATCTTACAGGTTATTATATAATTAATTATAATGGAGAGTCTAATTTTATTGCTTATAATCCCCAAGAAGCAGCACAATATGAAAAATCTTCTATTCCATATAATGCAAATCTTTATTTTAAAAAATATTTTACGGAAATCATTTTTAATGATCGAGAGATGTTGCAAGTGTTTGGGAAATTAAAGGCAAAATATCCCGAAAAGCCCCTAGAGGTCGTAATAAAACCAACCTTTATGTACGACGATATGAAAATTCTGGTAAAATGCGCAACAGAAGAAATACCCCTTACAAAATACAAAGTAGTAGGTGTTTGGGGCGGATAAGAAATAACCAAATGTTTGGAGTTTTGTGATGTAAAAAAGATATGATAACAAGTTAAACGGTAAAAGAAATGTATACTAAACTAAAAAAACTCTTTATCCTTTTGTTTGTCCTAGTATTAGCAGGATGCAAACACACAAATGAAAAACATGATAAAATGACACAAGAGAATTTTTCTTACGCAGTAACAGTATGTTCGCCTGAAGAATATCCTACGGAAGTACACATAGGTTGTCTGTTAGATCAAAACAAAAAACTCATTTGCGGAATGCCTCGATCAGGAACCAATGAAGGAGGTTGGGAAGGAGAAGGAAAACAAGGCGGTATGGGAGGAAACGCTATCCCGTATTATTTAAACCTTACCTATGTGGCTTATGCCGAAAAAAAGTTTTATACGGTAGAAGCAGCCCTACCTGCTGATAAAATTTTGGCAGAATTTAAAAAAGGCTATGATCGTATGACGCATAAGGGAGCTATTGTTCATCAAACGTATGATGTTCTAACGGTAGGAGCAGCTCCGGGCGGTTGTATCGTGGTTTGGTTATCAGGAAGTAATAATCGTGTCGAAATTTGTCGTTTGCAAGCAAAAGAAACCGTTGTAGATAAAAATGATTTTTTAGGTTTTGTAGATAAAACAGAAAGTCAACAAGAATTTTTTGATACTTTGTATAAAGTAACCGTTCCCGATAGTATCAAAACGGAAATAAAACAAAAAGGCATCCCGTATGGTTTGTGGGATCAGTACAGAGAAAAATACAAGTACCGTTTTGTACTTAAATCCTATGATGAAAAAGATAAATTTACCCATAATTATTATTTGTATTACAATGCAGAAGCAGATGAGGTATTACAAAAAATATTAGATAAACAAGAGTATATGATAAAAGGGATTCCTTATACATGCAATTTTATATTTACCAAATACAGCACCGAAATCGTTTTTAATGATCGAGAGATGTTGCAAGTGTTTGGGAAATTAAAGGCAAAATATCCCGAAAAGCCCCTAGAGGTCGTAATAAAACCAACCTTTATGTACGACGATATGAAAATTCTGGTAAAATGCGCAACAGAAGAAATACCCCTTACAAAATACAAAGTAGTAGGTGTTTGGGGCGGATAAGAAATAATCAAATGTTGGGAGTTTTGTGATGTAAAAAGATAGGATAACAAGTTAAACCCCAATTCAATAAAAAAGTACGCTTTTTAGGGGTATTAATGGTGTTTCATGTGCAATGATTTTTGCAACCCTTTTGTTGTACGATTTTTCATTTTGGTATACGAAAAAGCTTAATAAGTTTATTTTAACGCGTAATGGTAAATTTCTTTCGCTTATCTCATTATTGCCCATTGTACACAACTACTACCTAATAAAAGCACAACTTCTTCTGGAGTTAGCCCTCCTAATGATTTTATATTATTTTTTGGTTCGATTTTTAATTATGGAGCAAAAAAAATAATACCATTTTAGTTTTAAAATTACCTAAACCAAAACTCACTACAGAATATACGAATCAAGAGATATTACACGATATTATTACAGTAAATTTGAACCTTAAATGATATTACTTCGTCTATTCGCTACGCTCGGGTCTAATGCGTAATTCTATCTAACTTAATTTAAGGAATTGATAAAGAAGTAGTTTCGATTCCGTATTTTTTAATCATTTTTTTAATTTGTATCGTTTTTTTATTCTTCATTTCTTGAATATATTCGTTTGTATTTATTGGTATATAATGTTGTTTTTTGACTATCATATTCCAAATTATAACTGCTATTTTTCTTGCTGTTGCTGTAATTGCAGCACCTCTTCCTTTTTTAAAAGAAATCCTTTTAAAGAACATAACGAGGTAACCTTCTTTTTTTCTTTCAATTGTATTTGCCGCATTTCTTAATGTCAATGCAAATTTATTTTTCCCTTTTGGAGTTCTGCTACTCAAAACCTTACCTCCACTAATTTTATTATTTGGAGCTAACCTGAGCCAATTCACAAATTGCTTGGAGGTCTTGAATTTATATATATCGGTGCCTATTTCGGCTAAAAAACTAGTAACGGTTCCTGAGCAAACTGATTCTATAGCAAAGAGATCTACTCCAAAAAGTTTTAAACTATATTTCTGTACATCAAATTTGGGTTGGTTTTTCCCTTTATTCTGTTTCTTTACCAATTCGATATCTTCTGATAAAACAATTTCTCTGGTTTGATTTTTTCAGCACTTGATCAATACGAGTGTCGGTGTTTTTTATTTTATCTTGAATAAGTCTGTAAATATCATAACAATCGGAAAGCTCATGTAGGTATTCATTGTTTATTTTACCTTGTAAAGCGTCGGCTATTTCTTCTTTGCTTTTTTTAACTCGTTTGTCGCAATATTCAGCTAATTTTTCACCTGAAGTTTCACCTGATAGTATCATCTCAATTACTCTTATTCCAGAAACTCCTGTGATGTCACTTATCACAACGTCGAGTCTGAAGTTCATTAAACGTAATGCTTTTTGCATTTTGTTTACAAAGCCTGAACTTTGTTCAATCAAACTAGAACGATGTCTATGAAGTGTTCTTATCTGCAAAGTGGTTTCAGAGGGCAAAAAGAACCTCGTAATAGCCCTAAAGAATGAAGTTTCTGTATCCATTGTGCATCTTTCACATCTGTCTTTGCTTTGAGGTTTTTTGTTTGAGTCCCTTGAACCAAAAGAACTTCAAAACCATTTCCCTGCAAGATCATAAACAAAGATTGCCAATAACTCCCTGTGGACTCCAAAGCAACACTACGAATCTTGTTCTCTTGAAGATAAGCTACCAAAGCGCATAATCCTGATTGATAAACATTAAATTCTCTAATTTGATTTTCATCCTGTCCTATGGCTACAAAATGAGAACGTGACCCAACATCAATTCCTGCAGCATTGGGATTTACAATTTGCATTTTTTCGAAACTTTTCATAAAATATTTTTTTATTAAAATGCGAGGAAATGTAATATCTTTGCTTAAATTATTCTATACGAGATAACATGGTGTTTCATCATTGATTGTCTCAAAGGGCTTCCAAATGGAAGCCTTTTTACATTTCAGCCAAAATCTGGGAGGGGATAAATTCACCATTTTATACATAGGCTTCGCTCGCAAGTACAAGTTAGCTCTCATTTGTCAAAGAACAATACTTTCTTGAAATCTGGGTTTAAAAATAGTACCTCTACAAAAACAACAAAAATGAGTGTTCGTTCTCGATGCGCTTCGCACTCAATGTCATTAAGTTAAGCCTCTCGTTTCATCCCGACGGAAGGAGGGATCACATAAAGTAAACAACACAGCACGCTCAAAAAATGAATTAGATTAAGCGACTCCTCCTTGCGTCGGAGTGACAAACAGAACGGTGATTTATTCAAGAAAATTTTTATAATCTTGTCATTTCGACATAAGGAGAAATCACATAAAGTAAACAACACAGCAGGCTCAAAAATTGAATTAGATTAAGCGACTCCTCCTTGCGTCGGAGTGACAAACAGAAGGGTGATTTATTCAAGAAAATTTTCATAATCTTGTCATTTCGACATAAGGAGAAATCACATAATCTTTTTAAAATCATCAATATAACAAAGTGATTTTTGAATTAAATTTCCTTAACTTAATGACATTGGCTTCGCGCTCAAACTAATGATCATTTCAATTATAGACTCAACCGTCTGTTCGAGTTCTTTTTAAAATAAAAAAAAACGTATCGAGAACTTCCTTTTTAATCCAGTATATTTTAAGTCTAAATGGTATAATTTCTTCTTGTTCTGGAAAAAAAGTTGTAGTTTTTTCCAGTTTTACCGCACTATTTTGTGAAAACAGAGGTATAATAAATAGATTTAATAGTAAAAAAAGTTTAATTATTTTTTTCATTTTATATTGTTTACTTTTTAATAATTGAAGTGTTGCTAAACTGTTTTGTAGAAATAAAGCACTTGTATTCCTCGTCTATTTTCAGCTCTTTTAAGTGATATATTTCCTCATTTATTATTGTTTTATTATCTAAAATCTCAAAGGATTGTAAAGGAATCGTTAAACCATAACCGTGTGCTTTTATAACTGCTTCTTTTTGTGCCCAAAATTCAAAAAAAGTTTCTTCTCGTGCATTAGAATTTATAATCTTCGCCCATTCATTTGTAGTAAATTGTTTTTCAAAATCTACTATTTCGATATTGGATATCTTTTCAATATCAATACCTACTTCATTCTCTTTAGCGATAGCACAAATCACTATATCACCTGAATGTGAAATATTGAAGTGAATGGAATCGTTAAGAAAATAAGGCTTATTGAATTTTGTATAACAAACCTCTTTATCTGAATAATCCAAATTATAAACCTCTTGAATCCCTTGAAGCAATAATACTCTACCAGAAAGTGATAATTGAGCATCTTGCCATTTTCTGTATTCCTTAATTTTTTCTTGAAAAACTGTTGGGAATTTTACCAACTCATTTTTTAAGAAATTTTCATGATATTCTTCAGATATGTAAGCATAATAAATATGAGTCAAAACATATTTTTTAAAAATTAAAATCTAATGATGCACTCATTTCCTCTTCTTACTCCATTTAATTCTAAATCCAAAGATGCATGATATGCTTTTTCTATAAAGTCTGTCAATTTTTCTGAATGCTGATTAATAAAAAAATGATTCCCGCAGAATTGCTGATGCTCAAAATTGGAATGGGTATAGTTTTTCCAATTAGAGATATTAGATGCATTTTTTTCTTCTGATCCCATTACACAAAAAATAGGGCAATTAATTTTTCCTTCTGAAATGCTTTCGTATTCCTGTTCAACTATCTCAAAATCTGCCCTCAAAATTGGCTCAAAGAAGTCAAACAATTCTTCCGACTCATAAACTTCGTCAGGAATTCCTCCCAATTCTTTCAGAGCCATAATAAATTTATCTTTGGGCAAATTATAGCGAAATTCTCCTTCAAAAATCCCGGGACCAGTACAACCCGTAACAATCAAACAAGAAACCTTACTATTTTGTTTCTCAATTTTTTTACTAATTCAAATCCCAAAAGAGCACCCATACTATGCCCATAAATTGCAACTGGGGTATTTAGTCTTCGGAATTTATTAAATTGCCTCAATTGGTCCTCTACAGCTTCATCTCGGTTTTTAATTAATTCTTCTTCCATTCTGTCGCCTCTTCCGGGTAATTCAAGACTAATTATGTCAAAAAAATATTCCAATTTTTTCTTTAGAAAATTTAAAGAATAGGAGCTTCCTCCTGCATAGTGCATTAAAAATAATTGTGGCAGTTGTTCCTTATTCATGTTCAATCTTTTTTCGGTAATAAATGAATTCATTATTCGTTTGGTGATATTTTATCATCCTATACATTCTTTTTCATAATAATTTACGACTCTAGTTTCTTTAAAACCTACTTTTTTGTATAAGTTATATGCCTTCTCATTCAAGCTATCCACTTCTAATTCCAATTCATAATTCTTATTCTTCAGCAGATTAAAAACTGAATTGATAAGATCATGCCCATGCCCTTTCCCCTGATAAACTTCACTGATACCTAATCCATATATAATCACCTTATTATCGGAATAAAACAATGTACAAATCCCGATAATTGTATTATCAATCTCTGCCATATACTGTTTTCTCTCATTTGATTGCAAGCAAGACATTATCATTTTTTCTGATTCTTCATGAGTTTCATGAAAAAGTTCTGAATTGATCCTTATAAAATCATCTACATCATTGAAATTAGCATCACGAAACTGAATTGATGAGTTGTATTTTTCTTTAAATTGTTCATATTTCATCAGGTACTCAATATGATCGCATTTTAAATTCAACTTTTCAGCAATTCCCATACCCGCTTTTGAATCATTATCAACAACAAACAAAACCGATTTTATATTATAGACGCTCAATTCATTATAGGAGGAAACAATTAATTCATTGAATTTCCCTTTATTCCTTTTATTAGGTTTAACACAACCTGATATTTCGGCAATTTCTGATAGCGGATTGAATATAGATATCATACCTATCAGTTCTTCTTCCTCAAAGTAGAGGAACCAGGAATTCATTTCTGAAAAATAGTTCAAACTATGATCAAATTGAACAGGAATAACTGAATTGTCATACTCTTCACACTCCTTTATTAAGCTTTTTACACTACTTTCTTGTTCGCTATCTAAGTTTATATATCTCTTTATCATAATTCGTCTTTTTTACTTTATTACTTGTTGAGTCGTTTTTTTTCTTCTTCGTTGCCAGTTGTTTTTCTTTCAGTAACTTTAATTTTTCCAAAGTTATAGTTAATACTTACAACTAAACGGCGGGTATCATCCTTAGCATTATAGTTCCAATTTTGATTTTCAAAATCAACTTTTGTCCTGCGTCGATTTGAATAAAATAAGTCGTTTACACCGGCACTGCAATCTAACTTTCCGTCAAAAAATGCTTTTTTAACAGCGGAAGAAAGCATTCAGCAAGATTTTATTTGTAGAAAACCATCATTCTTTGGGCTATTGTAAAATGCTATAACTTCTACTTTAACCCGTAGTGCATTATAAAAATAAGTTGCTCAAAATACTAAAAAATATTAAATTGTAATGATTACCAGTCGATTACAATCATGAGTAACTTACAGGCAACTTACGAAAATTAAAGAAAACTGAGAATTTCTATTTCAAACCCATAAAACCAAAATTATCTGATATTGAGGTGATTATTTTAATAGTTTTGGCTGAATTTAAATCTATAGATTCTGAACATCAGCTTTTTAGAGAAATTCAAGGGCTTGAGATTGGTTTAAAAATCGAGCGAAGTCTATACAATAGAAGAAAACGACAGTTGTTTCCTTATATCGAAAAAATCAGAATAAAAATGGTTGAAAAGTTTAATGAATTTGAAAATTATTTTGTGGTTGATAGTATGCCCTTGGAAGTTTGTAAAATAGCCCGTTCTTCAAGAAGTAAAATATGCAAAGAAGAAGATTATGCACGACCAAATAAAGGGTTTTGTGCTTCTCAAAAATTACATTATTACGGCTACAAATTACATGCAGTTTGTTCTATTGAAGGTGTTTTTTAGAGTTTCGATTTAACACCTGCTTCTGTTCATGATATTCATTATCTAAAAGATATAAAATCTCAACTATTAGACTGTGTATTACTTGGCGAAGAGGCTATCTCTCTCAAACCATTCAGCTTGATTTGTTTAACGAGGTTAATATACAATTAGATACACCAAAAAGAATAAACCTCAGTTTTATCAGTTCAAAAAATTCAGAAAACGAATAGAAACTTTATTCTCTCAATTATGCGACCAATTCATGATAAAAAGAAATTACGCTAAGTCTTTCCAAGGATTTAAAACAAGAATTCTTTCGAAAATAACAACACTAACAACTATACAATATTTAAACAGATTCGTATTCAATAGAAATATCAATAATTTAAAAATTAATCTAATTCAATAATGCACTACGGGGTATAATAATATCGTGTAATATCTCTTGATTCGCGTATTTTCTAGTGAGTTTTGGTTTAGGTAATTTCAAAACTAAAATGGTATAAACTATTTTGATAATAGAAGTACTAATGCAGCTGCTGAATCTTTTAATGCAAAAATAAAAGCCTTTAGAAGTCAGTCTAGAGGGGTAAGAAATATCGATTTTTTCTTATTCAGATTGTCCAATCTTTTTGCTTAATCCCCAACTTTATTTTCTTGATCCTGTTTTACAATACAAAAATCATTCAAGTTGTCAAACAAAAAATCCTTAACTTTCTAAGATTATAGATTGTTAAGGATTTTAATTCGTACCCGGAGTGGGAATCGAACCCACACACCTAAGTACACGAGTTTGAGTCGTGCGCGTCTACCAATTCCGCCATCCGGGCATCTGATGATTGTGAGTGCAAATGTAAACAAAAAAATGAATAATCATAAAAAAATATCGAAAATTATGTTTTCAAGTTGATTTTAATTTCTAAATTTGCAACGCATTAAAAGCAACACAACACATAACTAACTACAATTAACTAAATTAATTTTAAAAAATTAGTTTAGCTAATATAAAAAAAGTAACCTAATGCCACATTTAGAACCAGAAGCAAAAATTTTTGCTTGTTCACAAAGTGTATACCTAGCTGAAAAAATTGCCGAAAAATACGGCGTAAAACTAGGGAAAGTAACATTTTCCCATTATAGTGATGGTGAATTTCAGCCTTCTTTTGAGGAATCAATAAGAGGATTAAGAGTCTTTATTGTGTGTTCAACATTTCCAAGTTCTGATAATTTAATGGAACTTTTGCTAATGATTGACGCTGCTAAAAGAGCTTCAGCAAGACACATAACGGCAGTAATACCTTATTTTGGTTGGGCTCGACAAGATAGAAAAGACAAACCAAGAGTTCCTATAGGAGCAAAGTTGGTCGCTAAGTTACTCGAAAGTGCAGGAGCTACTCGAATCATGACCATGGATTTGCATGCAGATCAGATTCAGGGCTTTTTTGAGAAACCAGTTGATCACTTGTTTGCTTCAACGATCTTCTTGCCTTATGTTCAATCATTAGGTTTAGAAAATTTAACAATTGCTTCTCCTGATATGGGAGGATCAAAGAGAGCCTATGCTTATTCTAAGTTTCTAAGCTCAGATGTGGTAATTTGTTATAAACAAAGAAAAGCAGCCAATATTATTGAATCAATGGAGTTAATTGGTGAAGTAAAAGGGCGAAATGTTATCCTTGTTGATGACATGATAGATACAGGAGGTACATTAGCTAAAGCAGCTGATTTAATGTTAGAAAAAGGGGCGTTGAGTGTACGTGCTATTTGCACTCATGCTATTTTATCTGGTAATGCAATAGAAAGAATAGAAAATTCTAGTCTAACAGAATTAATCGTAACGGATTCAATACCATTAAAGAAAGAATCAGCAAAAATAAAAGTGGTAAGTTGTACTGAATTATTTGCAGATGTAATGCGAATGGTACACTCCAATAATTCAATAAGTAGCAAATTTATTATGTAAATTATATTATTAATTTTTATATTTTTTTAAATGAAATCAATTACAATTAAAGGATCAGAAAGAGAAAGCGTGGGTAAAGTATCTACTAAAGCCTTACGTAATGCTGGAATGATTCCTTGCGTGTTATACGGAGGAGATCAACCAGTACACTTCGCTGCTGAAGAAAAAGCGTTTAAAAACTTGGTTTACACTCCTAATGCACACACTGTTGTGGTTGAATTAGAAAACGGTAAAACTTTTAATGCTGTATTACAAGACATTCAGTTTCACCCAGTGTCAGATAAAATCTTACATATTGACTTCTATCAGTTGTTTGAAAACAAAGAGGTTACAATGGAAATTCCAGTGAAAGTTGTAGGTAATTCTAAAGGAGTTATGGCAGGTGGTGTATTACGTCTTAACCAACGTAAATTGAAAGTGAAAGCTTTACCAGCTAACTTACCAGATTTTATCGAAACAGATATTTCTGAATTAGAAATGGGTAATAAATTATATATTACTAAATTACACACAGATGCGTACAAGTTTTTACACCCAGATAATACGGTAGTATGTCAAGTAAGAATTTCACGTGCTGCTATGAAAGCTGCTCAAGAAGCTGCAAAAGCAGAAAAAGGGGCAAAAGGAAAGAAAAAATAATTTCCTTAAAATATTTTGCAAAAGTGCTCACAACTGTGAGCACTTTTTTATTCGTTATACTCTCTTTATAGATAAATATTTTGATATCATTTAGATGAAAAAATTTTTAATAGTAGGTTTAGGAAATATTGGTGCCGAGTATGTTAATACACGTCATAACATAGGTTTTAAAGTGCTTGATTTTTTAGCCAAAAAGCATAAGGTAGAATTTAATACCGTAAAACTGGGTACAATGGCTGAAATAAAACTAAAAGGGAAAACCTTATTTTTATTAAAACCTAATACCTATATGAATTTAAGCGGAAAAGCAGTTCAATACTGGATGGATAAAGAAAATATTGATAAAGAAAATATTCTTATCATTACGGATGATTTAAACCTATCTTTTGGTACTTTACGTATAAAGCCAAAAGGAAGCGATGGAGGACATAACGGATTAAAAAATATACAATTATTACTTAACTCAACTGATTACCCACGATTCCGTTTTGGGATAAGTGATGATTTCAAAAAGGGAAAACAAGTCGATTATGTATTAGGTGAATGGGATGAACAGGAAAAAGAAAAATTAGATGAGCGTTTAGAACAGTCTGCCGCAGCAGTTGAATCCTTTGCGTTAGCAGGTATCGGAAACACGATGAGCGTATTTAATGGCAAATAAAGAATTTCTTTTTGTTCCTCGTATAGAGTACTATTTTTTATATTAGATTGCTGTTTTCTCTGTAATGAGGATGTAAAGTGCTAGGGTTAATTGATTCGCTTAGCTCTTTTGGTGATTCTAATAATTTAACAGATGATGTCATCATTTTTTTTGAATGGAGTAGTTTTTATTTAACAAACCTATTCATTTCCTTCAAACTTTTTTAGTATCATTTCCAACATATCTAAATAAATAATATCTTATAAATAGCACTTTTGTAAATAATGTTATGTTTAAGTCTTTGTAATTTTTTTGATTCTCCCTAGTTCTCCTTTACAGTATTATTATAAACCCCGATTCTGTGTTGGGAATTTATTAGAAATAAAAAGGAAGTTTAAACGGTATTATTAAAAATATTAACTGAATTTCGAAATGAACAGAAATTATTCTGGTCAAAGAGATAAATGATAGGCTATATGTTACGTTTTTTGTTTTTAAGGTTTAATATTTGGAAAAAAGTTTTATTTACTTTTTTATATCTGTCATAAAACCTATCACGTAATCTGGGTTTAAAAAATAAAACAGGCGTATCTTGATGAACCAATAGATTTCGTCATAAAACCAAACTTATATGTACAGTTATTTAAAATTCGTGACAGAAGAAATATTTTTACTTAATACAAAGTGGTTGGAATTATTGGGAGTTTAAAATGAAATTCCTTGCTTTTGTATTCTATAGTTAATGCAATGTGATTATAATTTAAATTCTGTGGTCAATAAATTATTTATAGTATTTTTGCAAAAAATAAAAAATTAAAGAATGAAAAACAAAAAACATGTATGTATACTTATAGTCATAATGTCTTTTTTTTATACACAAGCACAGGTTTATAATAACAACAATAAAACTTTACAAACAAAATCAAATGCCTCAAAAATGGTATCAAAAAATGATGGGGGTAATACTGAAGTTTTTGTTCAAAAACCTTTATCTGAAGTAAAAGATGTCCCAACTTTAGGGATAACGAGTCCAAAAGCAAAATTAGAAGTAGATAGTGAAATAGATGGGGTTTCAGGGCTTAAGTTTACACAGTTAAAAAGTACAAGTTCAATGGAACAACCCAATGGTAAAGCTTTAACAGTAGACAGTCAAGGAAATGTAATATTAACTCCAATAGCTGGTTCAGGAGCTACCTATTCGGATATTTATGGTAGTGATGGTAAAATTCAAGGGGATAGAACAGTAAATATGGATGGTAAAAAACTAAACTTTATAAGTTCTTCAAATGGTTCTTCTATGCTAAATATTGATGCAAAATCTGGAAATATCGGAATAGGAACAGCTATTTCATATTCAAAACTAGAGGTTGCAGGAAGTTTTCCAGATGGTCAAACGTTTACTGATATAAATGATAGAAATAATAAATGTAGAATTATAAATGCGGGCTACCCAGTAAGTACTTCAGGAGCTGATAGGACACTTCAATTATTTGATTTTCCTAAATCTAATATAAATCCAAATGAATCTTCCTTTTGGTTTAGTTTAACTGATAGAGCTGATGCTAGTCGTTTTATTGTTCAGGCAAGACAAGGAGGGTATGGGTATTTTAAATTTACCGATGCTACGCAAAAGATTGTTTTGCGGTTTCTAATAATGGTGCTGATTTTGTATTTCTGGAAATGCCTAAAAAGATACTCACGTAATATTAGGAGGGACACAAGCTTGGCCTATTGCACATACTTTTTGGGTTAAAACAGGTTCTTCTAAATTTGATAGTGATGTTTTTGTGGATACACATATTGGTATAGGAACAGATAAATTTGTAGATCCTGTTGATGGCAATAAAGAATATAAACTTTCCGTTAAAGGACGTATAAGAGCAGAAGAAGTTAAAGTATACAATACTTGGGCTGATTATGTTTTTACTAAAGATTATAAATTACGTAGTTTGAATGAAGTAGAGACGTTTATAAATAAAAATAAACATTTACCTAACGTACCGTCTGCTCAAGAAATTACAGAAAAAGGTTTAGAATTAGGTGAAATAACTAAAATACAACAAGAAAAAATAGAAGAACTTACGTTGTATTTAATTCAACAAAATAAAGAAATTCAAGAACTAAAAAAACAATTGCAAACAATATTAAATAAAAAATAAAAATCTCTATTTTTAAAGTTTTTGCTCTAAAATGGAGGTGAATTCAGAAGTAAAGGGTTTTGAATCTTAAATTTATTTCCGAATCAGTCATACAGATGATATAAATCAGTTGATTTTTTATGCAAAAATACATTCAGAAGTAAAACCACATCAGCTTAAAAATGGATAAAAAAGACCGAAATTGATTTTCAATTTCGGTCTTTTTATTTTTTACGTCTATTTGGTTCGGAAATAGGGTTGAAAGCATCATGATAAGACACGTTTTCCTTGTAAAAACTATCGAAATCATCAAGAAGTGGTATTTCGTGTTGAAAGTTGTTTAAACGTGTTGTTTTATATGAGTTTTTAAATGAAAAACCCCAGTTTTGAATGTGCCTACAAAAGTTTAGGTTTAAAAATCCAAGCTTCCATTTTTAACTTGTAAACTTATTAGTGGAATTAGAGTCTGACTTCTCATCTTACACGTTTCATAATAAATAGTATATTATGTTAATTGCTTTTTAACCGAGTTTCGAGTTCTTTTATTTTCTTATTTTGTTCAATCACATAAAGTGTTAGCTCTTCTATTTTTTGCAATAATTTAATTTGAAATTCTCCCACATTAACCCCTTCTTTTTCCATTTCTTTTGCGGAGGCAATTTCAGGTAAATGTTTTTTTTCTTTTAGGTGTTTTTCAACCTCTTCTAGTTTTGGTAAATTATAATTCTCAGCAAATACAAAGTCTGCTGTTGGTGTTGTAGTTATTTTTAATTCTTTAGCTTCTAATTTCCCTTGAAGAGAAGCATCGCCTTTTCCTGATATTTTGAATCTTTCGGCGATATCTTTACCATTATATGTAAAGAATTTAACCGAACCAGAAATGTCGGTTCGAGGACTAATAATTAAATCACCTGCTTGTCCTAAATTTCCTGACTCTGCCCATGCAATTTGAGCTGGAATTTGAGATACTACACTTCCAATCTTATTATTTAAAATGATGCCAGATGTTGTATCATCGCCTACATGGAATTTACCTAGAGGGTTAGAAAGACCAATCCCTACATTCCCACTAAGGACAGTATTCCCTTCTACATTTAAATTTCCATTACCTTCCCATGATTTAGATATTATTACACCTCCTTTATTCAAAAGGTATAAGCTTTCACCACCAGTAATATGCATTCTTTTATCAGTTCTTAAAATACTTCCAAATTTTATATCTCCACGAACATCTAATTTTTCAGTAGGCGATTCCGTTCCTAAACCCATACTACCGTTATCTATGAATGTAATTAGTTTTGCGTTATCATTTCTTCTGCGAATATGGAATTTCCAACCGGTACCATTTCCAAAGTCTATTGCTCCTGCATCAGGACTTCCAAATGGAGCTCTAAAAATTGGCGAAGCACCATGTTGATAATTTAAAGAGATATCTCCAAAGACATCAAGTTTTGATAATGGATTATCAGTACCTATACCCACATTCCCGTTTTCTGATACAGCTAATTTTGCGTTTTGAAAATCTCCTTTAGAAACAATCCATTTATCAGCATGTAAGTTTCCAAAAAACCAATTGGGAATTCCGTTTTTTAACTGTGTTTGAATTCCTTGTATGTATCCTCCTTGATCAGTAGATCTTTTTAATTTTAATAAAGGAGAATAATCGGTTATGGTATGTTCTTTAGAGAATGATTCTCCAATACCACTACTGAATGCCGGTAGTGTACTACATGCAATCCACCATTCTGAGCCTGTATTTTTATATAAATCAAATTCTTCTTGACTTGTAACTACAGAGCTGTAGTTTGTAAAATTACTTCCATCAAATACTTGGTCAAAAAAATTTCCTTTAATGGCACATTGAGCATGCCATGATGAATTAATTTGAATATTGGCATTTTCTTCTAAAGTTTTTTGCTTATCCCAAGGGATTACGAGTACAGAAAAACGGACATTTGGATTTTTTGAAGCTATAATAGCATAACCTGTAGCTCTTGCATTTTGCTTTTGAATTTCACGAAAATCCTGCGAAAAAATATTCAAAGTAAATAAAAAAGAATGCTGCTAATATTTCTTTAAGAAAGGAATTGATTGTCATTGAAGATCTTTTTAAAATAAAAATTTAACTGATTTAGTATTGATTAAGCGTGTAAAAGTAGCTAAATTTTATATTTTTTTCTAAGTAGTATACACCTTCTAAATATTTTTATAGAATATTACAATCACTTTAAATAGAAAAAACACTGTTTTCTCAAATACAATTCCTATTTTTGCGCCCGAAATTTCTCTTAAACCTATGAAAAATAAGTTTTTAGATTTCAATAAATACTTGATGGTCAAGGCGTACTCTTTAACAGAAATACTCATTGTACTTTGTATTATTGGAATCTTACTGCTGATGGTATTACCCAATCAGACTTCCGTTATCAGTCAAGCCAAATCTATTGAAGCACAAGCTATGTTAAATCAGATATATGGTTTAGAAAAAAGTTATTTTTATAGATATTCTAAATTTTCAAGCAGTCTGGAAGAATTAGGTTTTGAACAAGAAAAAACGGTGGATGAAGGAGGTCAAGCTATTTACCGTGTTGAAATTGTGGAATCATCAAATGAGAGTTTCTCGGCTAGAGCCACCGCGGTATCGGATATGGATGGTGATGGTGCTTTTAATACTTGGGAAATTAACAATACGAAAGTGCTAACTGAAGTTACGAAAGAATAAAAGTGGATTTGTTTTTACAGGTTGTACTCTTAAGTATACTCGGTTTTATTTTTTATCAAGATTTGAAATATAGAGCCCTACATATTTTGTTACCTATTTTAATTCTTATAGTAGGTAGCTTACTTTTGCATTTCCCGTTGAACTTAATTTTAAAAAAGCGCACTAGTTAACATTTGCTTTTTCCTTTTTATTTTTGGTGCCATGGTTCTTTATATGAGAATAAGACATAAAAATTTTGCAAATCCACTACAAGCGTATTTTGGCTTAGGAGATGTGTTATTTTTTGTATCCATTACGCCATTGTTTGAATTGAAAAAATATTTAGTATTCCTTATTACTAGTATGTTATTTGCTATAATACTTTATTTTTTATTCTTAAAGAAAAAAGAGATTAAGTCTATTCCATTAGCTGGTTTTTCGTCCATATTATTAGGATTTATATTGATTGTTAAAAATTTTCTAGAACCCTTTTTCCTATTATTATGTTAGGTATGGAAGATACTTTACTGGTAGATACCGAAAGTCTTTTAGCTATTTCAGGCGAATTGGCTAATCATTATCGTGTTATTCCAAAACAAACCAATGAGGATCTATTAGAATTATATATAGATACTAAAAATAACAATTTAAATACCCAAGAAGAGTTAGAACTTTTAACAGGTAAAAATGTCAAGCTTTTTGATTCCACAACTAATGCTATTAGCAAGGCATTGTCTATTTATTATAGAAAAGAACGTATAGATACTAAAAAGAGGAATTTTGATGTAGAAAAAAATGATTTTTTAGAATCTTTATTAGAAGAAGCAAAGGCACTAAAAAGTAGTGATATTCATTTTGAAGTATACGAAGATAATGCACGAATTCGTTTGCGAATTGACGGACAACTTATAGAAAGATACAAGATAGAAAAAGAAAACTATTTAGAACTTGTTAATAAAGTAAAAATAAAAGCAAAGCTTAATATTACAGAAAAACGATTGCCACAAGATGGGCGTATTACAAATCAAAATTTTGATATTAGAGTGTCTATTTTACCCACCCTTTTTGGTGAAAAAAATAGTAATGCGTTTATTGGGACAGGATGCTTCAAATATCGACCTATATGCGTTAGGCTTTAAAGATGATGAACTAGAAAAATATCTTCAAGCGGTAAAAAAGCCTAATGGTATAATTTTAATTAGTGGCCCTACAGGTTCTGGAAAAACGACCACTTTATACGCTACTTTAAAATTATTAAACGATACTAAACGCAATATTGTTACCGTTGAAGATCCAATAGAGTATACACTTAAAGGAATCAATCAAGTACAACTCAAAGAAGATATAGGGCTTACCTTTGCCTCAGCATTAAAGTCCTTTTTGCGCCAAGACCCAGATGTAATCATGCTGGGCGAAATTCGAGATTCTGAAACAGCCCTTATGGCTATTAGAGCTTCACTTACAGGGCATTTGGTTTTATCTACCATACATACTAATTCTGCTTTAGGTACCATGTCACGTTTGTTAGATATGGGAGTACCCGCTTATCTAATTTCGGAGACTTTAAACCTATCTGTTGCGCAACGATTAGTGCGAAAACTTTGCGAAAACTGTAAATCAGAAATTGTCGTTAACTTAGATGATTTTCCTCTAAGTTTTCAATTCCCATATCCTATTGAAAAACATTATAAAACTACAGGTTGTAACCAATGCTTTCATACAGGTTATAAAGGTAGAACTGCTATTTATGAAGTAGTAAATGTTGATAATAAATTGGCCACGGCTATAAAACATAATCAAATGGCTGAAATGTTTGATAATAATAACAAATATCAAACTTTAGCGCATAAAGCTTTTGATCTACTAGCCAAAGGTGAAACCTCTTTAGATGAAATTTATCCAATTTTAATTGCACAATAAAAATGTTTAAAAAAATTATTTACTCCCTTTTAGGTTTTGTTTTATCTCTTTCAACTTTTGCTCAACAGGATATTAATCAGTTAAGTTATAAGTTTGATGAACTAGCAAAACAAAAAAAAGGAATAAATGAAGCCTTGAAAATTAATGTTTCTGGTCTTTCTTTGCATGACTTTATAGCTTCGATTGCTGAAGAACATCAACTTAATATTGATGTAGATACTGACTTAAATCAAACGGTAGTAAATAACTTTTATGATGTAACCGTTAAAGATGTATTCTTGCATTTAGTACAAAAGTATGATTTAGAAGTTGGTTTTTTAAACAATATTGTCGTTTTTAAAAAGAGAAAAGAGATTAAAGTAGTTGAAAAAAAGCAACCTAAACTTATTGATGTAAGTTATAACAAGGAAAATGATTTTCTTTCATTGCGATTAGAAAATGACTCCTTACCTGCTGTAGCAAAAACCATTATTGATAAATCAGGTAAAAATGTAGTTTTGGCTCCCGATATTAAGAATTTAAAAGTATCTTCTTATATACTCAATAGACCTTTTGAACAAGTAATACAGATGATGTCTAAATCAAATGATTTAGTTGTTTCAAAAGATGAAAATGGTTTCTTCTTCTTAGAAAAAAACAAAGAACCTAATAATCTAAATTCTTATTCTACTAATAGTTCTAATAAAAATAGACAAGCTAAAGCCAATCGAGGGAATCCTCGGATATTATGATATAACATTGGATAAATCGGGTTTTTTAAATGTAAATGCAGATGTTGCCGATGTAAATGATATTTTAACGGAAGCAGCTGAAAAATTACATATTAATTATTTTTTATATAATAAACCTGAAAATGAGAAAGCAAGTTTATCAGCCGAACATATTAGTTTTGATGACTTATTAGAACATGTTTTTAAAGGAAAAAAATATACCTTTAAAAAACAGGATAATTTATATTTAATAGGTGAACACGCTACAGAAGGTCTTAGAGCTACAGAAATTATTCAGTTAGAAAACCGGTCTATCGAAAGCGTACAACAGTCTTTGCCCAGAGTTTTTGCAGAAAAACTAGAAATTAAAGAATTTGTAGAATTAAACAGTTTAATTCTTTCAGGTTCTAAAAAAGCTATTGATGAACTACGTCTTTATTTAAAGCAAATAGATAAAGTGGTACCGATGGTACAAATAGAAGTAATTATAGCACAATATAATAAAGGATATGATATTCAAACTGGTTTTAAAGCAGGGCTTTTAGGAAAAGGACAAACTCCTATTGGTACTTCGGGTACTTTATATCCTACTGCGGACATGTCTTTAAATAGCTCTTCAATAAATAGTTTAATTAATGCTTTTAATGGTTTTGGTTTATTCAAAATAGGAAAGGTAACAGAGAGTTTTTATGCTAATTTAAAATTGTTAGAAAACAACTCTATACTAAAAGTAGAATCAACCCCTAAAATAGCTACTATTAGTGGACATGAAGCTAAGTTAGCCATTGGCGAAACTAGCTATTATTTTGAGCAAAACAATCAAATTTTGAGTAATAATAACATAGGAAACAATATTTTGCAATCAGGCACTTGGAAACCAACGGATGCTAATTTGAGCGTATCTATTAAGCCTTTTGTTTCAACAGATGAAAACGTGACGCTAAATATTGCAGTTGAAAAAAGTTCATTCTTGGGTAGGGCTGGTGAAAATGCTCCTCCGGTAAAGCAACCCAAAAATTTGAATCTTTAGTACGAGTTAAAAATGGAGAGATGATTTTATTAGGAGGACTTGATGAATTGAAAAAAGAAAATTCAGGTACAGGAGTTCCATTAATTTCTAGAATCCCCATTCTAAAATGGTTCACTAGTAGCCGAAAAAAATCGAAAAGCGATGCTAAGCTTCATATATTCATTAAACCAACTGTTGTATACTAATGTTACAATATTTAAGTAAAATAATTAAATTCAATAAAATAAATGTCGTCGGTCTTGTCAAAAAGAACAGGCGGACATATTTTATGTATTGACAGTTCTTAAAAAAGGGAATAAACTCAATATAGTAGCTGCTAGAACGTTTGATAGTTTTGAAAAATTTTTAAAAGCAATTGATACCAAAACACCCATTGTATTGTCCATAGATGGTAAAGGAATATTAAACAAAAAAATAGATAATCAGAATGAAGCAGATGTTAATTGGTTAAAAACGGTCGATTTTAATAGTATATATCATACGACCTTTCAAAATGAAGCAGTAGGATTTATAAGTTTTTGCAGAAATGCTTTAGTTGAAGAAACTATTCATTTTTTTCATGCCAATCAATTTCAAATATTAGATGTGTATATCGGAGCTTTTCCAGTTGCTTTTTTGAAAAATCATATCAAAAATACCACGATTAAAGCAGGTGAATTAGAATTAATTTTTGAAGAAAATGAACTAGAAAGTTTTGTCAAAAATGATACAACAACTTCCATTCAAGTGGGAGAAGATAATCTGTTAAGCTCACATTTACCCCTTTATGCAAGTGCTATACACTTTTTCTTGCAACCAGAGGTGATTACTAAAACTGAAAATAAAATTAAACTAGAAGAAATAATTTATGAAAAAGCGTTTAATAAGCTAGGTCTAACTATGCTAGTATCATTTTTTATACTACTTTCCATAAGTTATACGGTTATTCAGTATTTTAACGGAAAGATTGCAGATCTTAATATGGAAGTCATTTACTCAAATCAATCATACAAACAAATTAAAAAATTAGAAAAACGAAGAGAACAACAGTTTATGATTTTAAATGAATCAGGACTAATATCCAATAAATTTATATCACATTATACTTTTGATATACTACAAACAATACCCCATGATATAAAACTCAATGAGTTAAATTATGCTCCAATAGATAAGGAAATTAGGATTGATAAAAAAATACTGATGACTCCTAATACAATTGTTATTAAGGGACAAACTTATAAAGAAGGTGTTTTTAATAACTGGTTAACCGATCTAAAAAAACTCAACTGGATGCGGAAATTTGAAATAGTTAATCTTAAAAAAGATAAAAAAAACAAGTCACAATTTGAGATTAAAATAATATTGAATCATGTTTAATCAGTATACTTTTAAGCAAAAATTTAAAGCACTACTAGTAGTGTTTTGCTTACTAGCTATTACAGCTTATAAGCGTTCATTTAGTCAACTTATAGCTTCTTATGCAGAATACAAGTCGCTAAATGAAAAATCATTAGAAATTGACTCTAAAACTTCAGGTTTAAGCAAGTTGAATGAAGAAGTTACCAAATTGGATCTCCTAATAGGTAAAAGTCAAAAAGAAAAAGAAATAGTACAACAAGAAATTATTGATTTCGTAGCAAAGAATCATCCAGAAGTAGCTATAGATGGGATAAAACCTATACATTATTTTAAAGATGAACATTTTTCAGCTATTACCAACAGCATCATATTATCAGGTAATACCAATCAGCTATTAAAAACAGTGTATGACTTTGAGAATCTATTTGAAAGTTCAAAGCTTGTTAGTCTGCATTTTTTCACTGAAAAGAAAAATGAAAAAGAAGAAAAATTACATTTAAAACTTATATTTCAAAATTATGAAGGTATTTAACAGCATATTGTTTTTATTTTTAGCAATTAGCATGATAGCATGTGAGGATATCTTAGAAAAAGATATTACGACCGATACGCTAAATGTTTTATCACCTAAAGAAGGAACATTTATAGAAAGCAATATTGTGGTTTTTCAATGGGAAGCCCTAAAAGGAGCCAATAAATACCATTTGCAAATTGAGGATAAAAAAGCGTTGATCATAAAAGATACCTTAACATCCAAAACGGCTTTAAAACTCTCACTACAACCGAGAAATTATAAGTTTAAAATTAGAGGTGAAAACGCAGGCTATCAGTCTAACTATACCGTTCCTATTTCTTTTGATGTAAAATTACCGACCAGCTTAGAAAACCAACTCGTAATTTTAAAGAGCCCTTCAAATGGATTCTTTACAAATAGAAATAATTTAACTCTAATTTGGGATCCCATTAAAATTGCCACAAGTTATACTTTAGAATTATACGACATGACAAATGGAAATTTGTTATTACTTTCTAAAGAAGGCATTACATCATCAACTTATGCTTTAGATGCCAGTATTCTTAAATCAGATGCTCTTTATGAATGGAGGATTAAAGCGATAAATACAACTTCAGCTACTGAATTTAGTAAAGCTGCATTTTCATTGGATACGACACCTCCCAATGCACCACAAAACTTATTACCCAATAATTCTGATTCACGTAAAGTAAATACAACCATAGATTTTAGTTGGAAATTAGATTCGGATGCAGGTGTTATTAAATCTCCAATTGATTCCTATATAATAGAGTTTGCAACGGATATTGATTTTACTAAAAATTTTGAAAGTCAAATTACCACTATAACAAGTTATCAAAAAAAAATGACCAGTACAGGAACTTATTTTTGGAGAGTAAAAAGTAAAGATAAAGCAGGAAATGTTGGATTAGGATATAGTAAAGCCAATAGTTTATTGATAAATTAATGATGAAAAAAAAAATAAATATTATCTTATTAATAGGAGTTCTAGGTCTATGGGGGACCGTAATATATAAATACATAAGTCATTTTTTTCAAGCTAAACAAACGGAAATTAACTATCAAAATAATATCTTAACAAAGTTGCCCGCCAAAATTGAAAAGGATACATTTTTGTTAAGTAGCCTTTCTATAGATCCTTTTTAAAATCAAGAAACGAACCTAAAATAGAAAATACGAAACCATTCGTAAACAATAGTTTACCTAAACCTAAAAAAGAAATACCAAAACCTGTTAAACCTGTTAAAATAATTGAAGAAACGCCTTTTCCAGATGTAAAATTTTATGGCTATATAAAATCACAAGGAAATGAAGAAGAACTCATTTTGGTAAGAATAAATAATCACTTGTTTAAAACCCGACTAAATGCAGATTGTAATGGGGTTTTAATTAAAAAAAATATACCGAGATTCATTAGAAGTGAAATTTGAAAAAAGAAAATTAATCGTTATAAGACAACGATAGTTTTGTAATAATTTACAAGAAAAGAATTTGAAAATAAAGAAAATGGTAAAAAATAAGGTACTTTATCTTTTACTACAAGTGTAGTTTTACTATACTATGAGCAAAAATGAGTACCTATTTCAATTTAAAGTTAATAAAAAGGTATAATCTCTTCACCTCTTGCATTATAAAGAATTTGTTATTGTAAGTTGATATGATCTAAGTTTTATTACCCCCATTTACTTAATTCTTGTAAAGATCTTTTCTAAAAAGAATAATTTAATCCAATACCAATTATTTGCTTGAATTGTATTTTGGCTCCAGAAGTAATTAATTGTCCATTTATTTCATTTTTAGTTTTTACATCGTCATCATATAATAAGTTAGCATTAATATTAGCAGAAACATATTTGTTTATAATAAAATCGAATTGTAATTGCCAGTTTATATCTATATTGCCAAAATTATTTAAGTAGTCCGTGTAAAGATTTATTTTGTTCTCTAGGTAAATGTTTTGGTATATTTCATCTCTATGAAAAGCTGTTATAAGTGCTCCAATTTCATTTCGATATTTTTTTCCTTTTTCAACACCAAAAGCGCCTTCATTTGCTAAATCAGTATTAAATACAAAAGTAGATTTTTCAGTTAAAGGTGATAAGTATATTTTAAAATTTTGTTCTTTATTGATATATTCCGTACCAAAACCTATAAATAAATAAGCAGGAGCAAAAAGACTGGAAATTGGTTTGTCAAAATTAGGATGCTTGTATCCATTTGTGAATTGAGTGTTGAAATTTAATTTAGCGGAATAATGCCAGTTGGAAATACTATCTTTTTAAAACCTAAAGTTGAGTTAATAAGAAAAACATCCTCTGTTTTTCTTATTTCATGACCATCTTGCTTGTTTATACCATAACGGAATGAGAGCTCATTATGCCATTTTATATTTTTATGTTGAAAAATTCTTTTAAAATCACCTTTAAGTAAACCCGCTATAGAATTGTTACCACCAGCATTCCAGTTAATAAAGCTTATTTGATTGACTTCTAAAGCAATTTTGTTTTGTTTTTTCCAATGTGTTATAGTGTCAGGAAGAGTTGTGATAATTTCTTGAGAGTAAGTCTTTAAAAAACAAAATAAAAGTAAAATAAGTAGTTGACTTTTTTTCATTCTATTGTGAGATAAAAAAAACGCCTCTAACGAGACGTCCTTGGTTTTTGGTTTTGGTTAATTTAGTGGAGAATACCGGATTCGAACCGGTCGCCTCTACGCTGCCAGCGTAGCGCTCTAGCCAAATGAGCTAATCCCCCAAAGTTTTGCCAAATTTAATGTTTTTCTGTAAATATCGCTATTTTTGTAATAAAAAAATATGTCTTTAGATATTGTAATAAAAATAAAGGATAGAGAAGGGGTAATTCATGAGGTACAAGCGCCAACGGATATGAATATGAATATTATGGAGTTAGTTCGTGCTTATGAATTAGCACCAGAAGGAACTATAGGGATTTGTGGTGGAATGGCCATGTGTGCTTCCTGTCAGTGTTATATCTTAAATGAGGTAGAAGAATTACCTGAAAAAAATCCAGATGAAGAGGCAATGCTATGGGAAGCCTTAAATGTAAAAGAAAATAGTCGTTTAGGATGTCAGATTTTAATAACTCCTGAAATTAATGGATTAGAAATTGAATTGGCACCAGCTGAATAATGATTATTCTGCCCGAAAAAAATAGCGTTTAATTATTTTTTACCTATATAAGATTTTTTCGGGCAGTTTTATTTCTTTTATTATATAGAGTCAATTGCTTTTTCAATTGCATCCCATAAAGCGATTCGTTTTTCTAGAGCCTCAATTGCAATTTTCTCCATTTCATTCCATTTTTCTTGATTATCATTTGCCAAATACTCGATCATCTTCATTGCCATAGGGCCATGCTCATCTGCATCAAGTTCGATATGACGTTCGAAATAATAAATTAATTTAGAGAAATCTTTTTCAGGAAATGATTCTTTAAAATTTTTTAAAATAGCAGTAAACATGCTAGGAATTAAGTCTTCTCTTCCAAAGGTAAATGCACTTGCTATTTCATGAGCTTGTCCTTTTTCAATAACTTTAAAGGTAAAGGTTAAAAAATCTTTTACGGCCTTTCCTAGTTCACTTTGATTAATACTTATAAAGATATTTTGAGTTTCATCTGTGTTTTTTAAGAAACTTTTGATTTCATTAATAGAAGCGCCGCAGTCTTGCATAGCTTCTAAATACATTTCGTAGTGACTTAAACGTTTGCCATCCAAAGCCAAGTCAGATTCTTCTGCTAAAACAATTTCATTTATTAAATAACGAGTTTCAGGATTAGGAGAAGCCTTCCAAGGAGTCTTAGTACAGGTTAATTGATTTTGTAAAGCTTTTAATAAAGACATGAAATCCCACACAGCATAAATATGGTGTTCAAGGAAAATATTAAGGGATTCTAATGTTTTAATTTTGGGATATAAAGGATGATTTAGTAGTATATCCTTTTGCGATTGGATGTTTTTATGAATAGATGTTATACTCATTGTTTTAATAAATTTTAGCAAAAATAATAAATGCCTCTCTAAAAGGAGAGGCATTTATATCATTTTTATTTATTGGCATATTATTTAAAAGCAGGAAATCCTGTTACATCCATACCTGTAATTAACAAATGGATATCATGAGTTCCTTCGTATGTTACTACCGATTCTAAATTCATCATGTGTCGCATAATCGAATATTCCCCTGTAATACCCATTCCGCCTAACATTTGGCGCGCGTCACGAGCTATAGTTAGCGCCATATCTACATTATTTCTTTTTGCCATAGAAATTTGGGCTGATGTAGCTTTGCCTTCATTGCGTAAAACCCCCAGTCTCCAAGTAAGAAGTTGAGCTTTTGTGATTTCGGTAATCATTTCCGCTAATTTCTTTTGTTGTAATTGTGTTGCGCCTATTGGTTTGTCAAACTGAATGCGTTCTTTAGAATAGCGTAAAGCGGTATCATAACAATCCATAGCGGCACCAATTGCACCCCATGCAATTCCATAACGAGCAGAATCAAGGCAACCAAGAGGAGCTCCTAAACCAGATTTTCCGGGTAATAAGTTTTCTTTAGGAACTTTTACATTGTCAAATATAAGTTCTCCTGTTGAAGAGGCTCGTAATGACCATTTATTGTGTGTTTCTGGCGTGCTAAAACCTTCCATTCCACGTTCAACAATTAATCCATGAATGCGCCCTTCTTCATTTTTTGCCCAAACTACTGCAATTTGAGCAAAAGGAGCATTAGAAATCCACATTTTGGCACCATTTAAAAGATAATGATCTCCCATATCTTTAAAATGAGTAACCATACCTCCTGGATTTGATCCGTGATCAGGTTCTGTTAAACCAAAGCATCCCATCCATTCACCTGTAGCTAATTTTGGTAAATATTTTTGTCGTTGTTCTTCGGATCCGTATTTCCAAATAGGATACATTACTAAAGAAGACTGTACGGATGAAGTAGAACGTACACCCGAATCTCCTCTCTCAATTTCCTGCATTATCAAACCGTATGAAATTTGATCTAATCCTGCACCGCCATATTCAACTGGTATATAAGGGCCAAATCCACCTATTTCACCCAATCCTTTAATGATTTGATTAGGGAAACTCCGCACGCTGTGCATATTCTTCAATTATAGGTGATATTTCCTTTTTTACCCATGTACGGGCTGCATCGCGTACTAATTTATGCTCCTCTGTTAGTAGATCGTCTAATTGATAATAATCAGGTGATTGAAATAAATCTGGTTTCATATCGTTTGTTTTTATTGTGAAAAATAAAGATGATAAAAATTTTATTAAAATCGTGTTTTTTAAAAACGAGATTCAACAAAAATATATAAAGATTTTTATCTAGCAACTGATAAATGTTATGAATAGGATAAATATTTTCTTAAATAAATTCAAACCCTGATTACGTGATAGGCTTGGTAATGAAGATGAAAGGATAGAGAATGTAAAAATATACGATTTTTTTGCCGTAGACCTTGTTTTATTAGATCGAGGATAAAAATAGTCTGCTTTCTTAGGATTTAAAGGCGTTTTTGTTTCTAATGTAGAGTTTGAGTTTAAACTCTAATTAGAGTTAAATCTAAAAGAAACTTATTTGTCATGTTTTTATTTTTAAAATTATTGGATTTTAATATTTTTTAAAGAATGATGATTATAAGTTTTAATGAGGTTTTTTTAAAAGAAAATAAGAATAAGCTTAAAAACGTATTCGGACTATTTTGAAAACGTTTATAAAATAATTCTTGAACGATTTGAAAATGTGAAAAAGATAGTATTAAAGATTGTTGTTCAATAATTTTTTAGTTACTCTACTGCCTGCTATAAGAGATGCCATAAAGCCTAAAATGGTGATTGTGCCAAAAACAATTAGTATATTCTCACTTTCTATTTTAACAGGATAAGGAAGTGATTCGGTTATCTTTATTAAACTGAATCGATCTTGAATGAAAACTAAAATAAATCCCGTAGTAATGCCTATTATTCCTCCTAAAAAGGTTATTAGAGTTCCTTGTAATAAAAATATTAATTGAATATTTTGGATAGTAGTTCCTAGGTTTAAAAGTGTTTTTAAATTACTCTTTTTCTCAAGAATCATCATGATAATAGCTCCAGCTAGAGTAAAAAGGGTCATAATGATTACCAAGGTAAAGATTAGATAAATAGCTGTATTTTCAGTATTTAACATTTTGTGTAGACTGTCATTGAGTTGCGTTCTGTTTTTTATGACGATTTGATGGTTGAATATTTTAGATAATTTACTAGTAAGAACGCCTTCATTAGCTAAGGTATCCATCTTTATTTCTATAGCAGATACTTGATTTTTTTTATATTCTAGCAGGTCTTGAGTTAATTGAAGATCTGTAAAGACGTACTTCGTGTCTAAATCATCGTTAATAGAATAAATGCCTATGGGGATGAGATTGGATTTGTTAAAAGCGGTTTCAGGATTTGTAATAGATCCTTTGCCCGGTCTAGGGGCGTATATTTGGAGCGTATTGTTTAGGTCAAAGAGACCTAATGATAATTTACTAGCAATGCCATTTCCTATAACAACTTGAGGTGTTTCAGGTATTAGCCATTGTCCTTGATAGATGGCTTTCTGGATTTTATTAACTTGATTAAACTGATTGTCTACGCCTTTAATTTCAGCCACTTGCTCTTTTCCTTTGTACACAAAAAGAACTTTTTCTTCAATTACATTACTATAGAATTTAATTTCGTTTAATTTTTTTAATTCATCGAGTTGTAAAGAACTAATTGTGATCGTCTTTCCTTTTTTTGGAAAGATCTTTAAATCAGGATCAAAATTGTTGCTGAAAGATAAACTAAATTCTTTTAATCCACTAAAAACAGACAATACGACAAATAATGACATAGAGCCAATTACGATTCCTACTGAAGCTATACGGCTAATAATGTTTATTGCATTGTTTTTGCTAGCAGTGCGTAAATATCGTTGTGCTATGTAAAAAGGGAAGTACAAATGCTTAAGATTTCTTTCTTTTATATAATAAATTAGGGTTTTCTATTGGATTGTCTTTTCCTGATAATGCGTCATCTATTTTTTCAATATAATCTAAACTATCATCTATGTAAAAGAGCAGGTTAGGGACACGGCGCAACTGTAGTTTTACACGTTGTGCTAAATCATGTTTGATAAGTGGGGTGTTTGATCTTACAGCATCTAGTATTTCTTTTGCTTTTTCTTGTGGGAAGATACTAAGAAAAACTTTAGCAATTGATAAGTCCGTTGTTACGCTTACTTTTGAAACAGATATAACAAGATTTGAAATACCGTTTTTACGAACCTCCCCCTGTAAAATATCCACCAAATCTTTTTGTAAAACGTTTCCTATTTTTTTTTGTCTATTAGTCTCCATGATGCAAACATACAATTTTTTGTAAATAGTGTTGCTATTTTCAGTTTGTCAAATGATATATTTGTCTAAATAAAAACAATAATAATGAGAAAAATAGAACACATAGGGATAGCGGTAAAGAATTTAGAAGAGTCAAATAAAGTTTTTGAATTGCTTTTTGGAAAGCCTGCTTATAAGGAAGAATTTGTAGAAAGTGAAGGTGTTAAAACGTCTTTCTTTATGAACGGACCTAATAAAATAGAACTTTTAGAAGCTACTAATTCAGAAAGTCCTATTGCTAAATTCATTGAAAAGAAGGGTGAAGGTATTCATCATATAGCTTTTGATGTGGAAAATATAGTGGAAGAAATAGAAAGATTAAAAAAAAATGGATTTATTGTTTTAAATGAAAATCCTAAGAAAGGAGCTGATAATAAGTTAGTTGCTTTCTTGCATCCTAAGAGTACCAATGGTGTTTTGATAGAATTGTGTCAAGAAATTTCAAAATAATTTTGTAGAATTAAAAAAATGTCTTAATATTGCAACCGCAAACAGAGAGCAACTCTGAGCTGCTAAAAGATTTACTAAGTAAATTGGTCCTATAGCTCAGTTGGTTAGAGCACCTGACTCATAATCAGGTGGTCCCCTGGTTCGAGCCCAGGTGGGACCACAAGTAAAATCAAGCCTTACAGAAATGTAAGGCTTTTTTATTATTACTCAATAAACAAGGTCAAGTTTAAAAGGATCAAGAATAAAAGTTGGGGATTAAGCAAAAAGATTGGACAATCTGAATAAGAAAAAATCGATATTTCTTAGGATCAAGAATAAAAGCTTTTTTCTTTTTTATTAAGTTCAATGTCATATTAATAATTCTCCTTTTGTCAAATAACTTGATTTCTTCCTTCTTAAAATGTATTTTTGGAAATTCTCTTCTCAGATTAAAATTTTGCAAAATGCTTAGAGAATATAGTCATTAAAATTTTAGAATATTTACATTTATGTATTTGATTTTTGACACCGAAACTACAGGTTTGCCACGTAGTTGGTCTGCCCCTATTACGGATACAGACAATTGGCCACGTTGTATACAAATAGCTTGGCAATTACATGATGAAATGGGGCAACTCATAGAACATCAAGATTATTTAGTAAAACCAGAAGGATTTAATATTCCGTATGATGCAGAAAGGATTCATGGGATTTCTACAGAATTAGCCATGGAACAAGGGGTTAGTTTGCAGGAAGTATTAGCAAAATTTAATATAGCTCTTTCAAAAGCAAAATATATCGTAGGTCAAAATGTAGGATTTGATGTTAATATAATGGGATGTGAGTTTTATAGAGGAGGCGTTACTTCCTCATTATCACAAATGCCTGTTTTAGATACTTGTACTGAAGCCACAGCTGAATTGCTTAAATTGCCGGGAGGACGTGGAGGTAGGTATAAGTTACCCACACTTACCGAACTACACCAATTTTTGTTTGGCGAGCCTTTTGCAGAAGCTCATAACGCTACTGCGGATGTGGAAGCTACTACACGTTGTTTTCTTGAACTTGTTAAAAGAGAAATTTTTACAGAAGAGGAGTTAGATGTACCTGAAGATTATTATATGCGTTTTCGTCAAAATAATCCTCAAGAAATTAAATTGATTGGTTTAAAGCATATTAATTTAAAATCTGCCTCAGATGAAATTCGAAAGAGATTAAGTGATATACAGCAAGAAGGAAATGTAACGGTTTCAGCAGAAGCAATTAAAAATTTAGAAAATGCTGTATACACACATTTGCATAACCATACCCAATTTTCAATACTACAATCCACAATTTCGATACCCGCGATTGTTAATGCAGCAGCTAAAAACAAAATGCCAGCAGTAGCTATGACAGATGTTGGAAATATGATGGGGGCATTTCAGTTTGTAAGTGCTGTTCTAAATCATAATAAATCAGCCAAAGCAAAAAATGAAATCAGTATAGAAAAAGGAGAAATGCCCTCTGAAGTTGAAATAAAGCCAATTGTAGGAGGAGAATTCTTTGTTTGTAATAATCACAAAGACAAATCGGTAAAAGATAACGGATATCAAGTAGTTTTTTTAGCAAAAAATAAGAAAGGCTATCATAATTTAGCTAAAATGGCTTCCATAGCCTATACAGATGGTTTTTATTATGTGCCGCGTATAGATCGAAATATCGTGGAGCAATACAAAGAAGATGTTATCGTTTTGTCAGGTAATTTATATGGGGAAATTTCCAGTAAAATACTAAATATAGGTGAAAATCAGGCAGAAGAAGCACTTTTATGGTGGAAATCGCAGTTTGGAGATGATTTTTATCTGGAAATAATGCGTCATAATCAAGAAGATGAAAATAGAGTAAATCAAACATTAATACAATTTGCACATAAGCATCAAGTAAAATTGATAGCAACTAATAATACTTATTACGTAGCCAAAGAAGACGCTAATGCTCATGACATCTTATTATGTGTAAAGGATGGTGAAAAACAAGCTACACCTATAGGGAGAGGTCGCGGTTATCGATACGGACTTCCTAATCAAGAATATTATTTTAAAACGCAAGAAGAAATGAAATATCTTTTTGCCGATTTACCTGAAGCTATTGTAAATATTCAAGAAATTATTGATAAAGTAGAAATTTATTCCTTATATCGGGATGTATTACTGCCCAAATTTGATATCCCAGA
The DNA here is from genome assembly GCF_019565505.1 of Flavobacterium davisii. Lineage (GTDB taxonomy): Bacteria > Bacteroidota > Bacteroidia > Flavobacteriales > Flavobacteriaceae > Flavobacterium > Flavobacterium davisii. The sequence continues at coordinate 1,449,528 of NZ_CP067378.1, read as the reverse complement.
AGAATTTTTAGTTACAGAAGACAATCAAGATGGAGGTAAACGAGGAGAAAATAAATATTTACGTTATCTTACATACGAAGGAGCCAGAAAAAGATACCCTGAAATTGCAGATGAATCAATTGACCCAACAAAAACAGCGGAAATAAAAGAACGTTTGGACTTTGAGTTATTGACAATTGAAAAAACAGGATATCCTGGTTATTTCTTAATTGTTCAAGATTTTATTGCAGCTGCTAGAAATATGGGAGTTTCCGTTGGTCCTCGGTCGTGGTTCTGCAGCAGGTTCTGCCGTTGCATACTGTTTAGGAATAACGAATATAGATCCTATTAAGTACGATTTGCTTTTTGAAAGATTCTTAAATCCTGATCGTGTATCCATGCCCGATATTGATATTGATTTTGATGACGAAGGAAGGGGAGATGTAATGCAATACGTTATTGATAAATATGGAGCCAATCAAGTAGCACAAATTATTACATACGGTAAAATGGCAACAAAATCTGCCATAAGAGATACGGCAAGAGTATTAGATTTACCCTTATTTGAAGCCGATAAAATTGCCAAGCTAATACCTGCTATGATGCCTTCTAAATGGAACTTGGCTCGATTTTTAAAAGAAGAAGAAGGAGATGTAAAAAAAGCACTCAAATCCTCCGAAGAATTTGATCGAATCAAAGAATTAATTAGTATAGCAAATGAAGGTGATTTAGCAGGAGAAACTATTCAGCAAGCCAAAGTGCTCGAAGGATCTATGCGAAATACAGGTATACATGCCTGTGGTGTTATAATTACACCAGATGATATAACAAATTTCGTTCCTGTAACCACTGCTAAAGATTCTGATTTATATGTAACCCAGTTTGATAACTCAGTAGCCGAAAGTGCGGGGTTGTTAAAAATGGACTTCTTGGGTCTGAAGACCCTGACCTTAATAAAAGATACCGTTAAATTAGTAAAGTATCGTTTAGATATAGAGTTAGATCCCGATAATTTTCCTATAGACGATGTTAAAACATATGAGCTTTTTCAAAGGGGAGAAACTGTAGGTGTATTTCAATACGAATCGCCCTGGAATGCAAAAATATATGAAGGACCTAAAGCCAACTGTTTTTGCAGACTTAATCGCTATGAATGCCTTGTATCGTCCGGGTCCCTTAGAGTATATCCCTTCTTTTGTGAGAAGAAAAAAATGGAGATGAGGAAATAACCTACGATTTAGATGCTTGTGAAGAGTATTTAGCAGAAACTTATGGGATTACCGTATACCAAGAGCAAGTAATGCTTCTTTCTCAAAAGCTAGCAAATTTTTCTAAAGGTGATGCCGACGTTCTTCGTAAAGCAATGGGTAAAAAGCAAAAAGACGTCCTAGATAAAATGAAATCTAAGTTTATAGATCAAGCAATGGCTAATGGTCATGATGCTAAGAAATTAGATAAAATATGGACTGACTGGGAAGCCTTTGCAAGTTACGCATTTAATAAATCACACTCTACTTGTTATGCTTGGGTAGCTTATCAGACAGCTTATCTTAAAGCCCATTATCCAGCTGAGTATATGGCAGCCGTTCTTTCTAATAACATGAATGATATTAAACAAGTTTCTTTTTTTATGGAAGAATGCAGAAGGATGGGGCTGGAAGTTTTGGGGCCTGATGTAAATGAATCTTTTTATAAATTCACAGTAAACGAAAATTATGCCATTCGTTTTGGTATGGGAGCTATAAAAGGAGTTGGAGAAGGAGCTGTAAATACGATTATAGAAAATAGAAAAGAAGGAAAATATAAATCAATATTTGATTTAGCCAAACGAATAGATTTAAGAGCGGCAAATAAAAAAGCATTTGAAAATCTTGCCCTTTCAGGAGGATTCGATTGCTTTGAAAATACGCACAGAGCCCAATATTTTCATCATGAAGGAGATGCTATTTGGTTTTTAGAAAAAGCCATGAAGTATGGAGCCAAGATGCAAGAAAACGAAAACTCTTCTCAAGTAAGTTTATTTGGTGATACTACCGAAGTTCAAATACCAGAACCAACCGTTCCTCCTTGCGAAGAATGGCATACCATGGAAAAATTAGCAAGAGAAAAAGAGGTAGTAGGGATTTATATTTCAGGTCATCCTCTTGATGACTATAAATATGAAATGAAATATTTCTGTAATACTCGTTTAGAACACTTATCTTATTTAGAACAATTAGTAGGTAAAAATATTTCTTTAGGAGGGATGGTTAGTAATGTTCAACACAGGACAGCTAAAAATGGTAAAGGTTGGGCAACATTTAATTTAGAGGGATACGATGAAACCTATGAATTTAGGATTTTTGACGAAGAATATTTAAGATTCCGTCATTATTTAGTTCAAAATCAATTTGTTTATTTTAAGCTAAATGTTAAAGAAGGATGGACAAACCGTGAAACAGGTAAAAAATCAGATCCTAGAATCCAATTTATGGATGGAAAAATGCTGGCAGATGTTTTGCCTACTTACGCTAAAAAAATGACCATTTTGTTTTCTATATATGAAATAAAAGAAGATCTGATAAATAAATTATATAATTTATTTATTGAAAATAAAGGAGATCATCAGGTAACCTTTGAAGTAATGGAGTTGGAAAAGATTAAACGACAGCTACAAATTGAAAGTGCTCCCGCTGAAGATAATCAAGTAGAAGATCTAGAAGAAGGAGAGGTTGAGATGGAAATTCCAGAAGATAAAGAAGAAATTATTATAAAAAATATGTTATCCATGCCAAGTCGTAAAATAAAAGTAAAGATTTCTTCAGAATTATTGCGAGAAATGGAAAATATGCAAATGAATTTTAAAATTGCTTAGATAAAATATAATAAGTTCGTACTTTTATAAACAGTAGTCAGTTAATTATGAAAATAAATTATATTATAGCTTCTCTTTTTGTATTTCTTATATCTTTTGTTTCCAAAGGACAGAACAATCAAGAAGGAAAAGTAGTTCGATGTTCTACTGTAGAATATGAGAAATATTTACAAAAAAATAATCCTAAAAGAGCAAATCTAGTTCAGTTTGAAAAATGGTTAAATCCATTAATAGAGAAACAAAAGAATAATAGATCTACATTTAATGGTATTATTACTATACCAGTAGTAGTACATATTGTACATTCTGGACAAAATGTAGGTCAAGCACCCAATATTGATGATAAACAAGTTATCTCGCAAATAGAGGTGTTAAATAATGATTTTAGAAAAAAATTAAATACACCGGGGTATAATACACACCCCAACGGAGCGGATTTACAAATTCAATTTGCTTTAGCACAAGTTGATCCTTCAGGAAATCCGACCAATGGTATTGATCGTGTTTATTATAATCATGCTAAATGGACTGAAAATACGGAGAAAAAATTAGGAGACATAGATTTAATCTTAAAACCAGAAACAGTATGGGATTCTTCTTTATATTTAAATATTTGGGTAGTTGATTTTGTAAACGCTCAATTATTAGGGCAAGCACAATTTCCGAGTAATGCAAATGTTCCGGGTTCGTATGAAATGGGTACTGAAGCCACCGATGGAATAGCTGTAAATTATTTGAATTTTGGCTCTGTAGAAATTTATCCAAATGGTATATACGGTAGTTCTAGGTACGATAAAGGAAGGACAACTACACATGAAATAGGACATTGGCTAGGATTACGACATATATGGGGAGATTTAGAGTGTGGGGATGATTTTTGTGCAGATACCCCACAAGCGCATACTTCAAATACAGGTTGCCCTTTAATTTTGAGTTGTACTGGGACAGAAAATGAAATGGTGCAAAACTATATGGATTACACAGATGATAACTGTATGAATATCTTTACCCAAAATCAAAAAGACCGAATACAAACAGTATTAGCTAATTCACCAAGAAGAAAAACTATTGTAAACTCTGATAAAGAAAATCCTGTATTACTGTTAGTAAATGATGCTGAAATAAAAATTGAAAAACAATACACAGGTTTTACCAATTTATGTGTCAATGAACCTAGGAAATTTTCCATTATCAATCAAGGAATTAATGATATCAATAGTGTTTTAGTAAAATACCATTTTAATAATCAAGCTACAAAAGATATTAATTGGAAAGGAATATTAAAACCCAATCAATACGCTTTAATGTCCATTCCAGAAATAGGAAATGAAAATGATATACTAAATGTAGAAATCGTAGCAGTTAATGGAGTGAATGATACAAGAAGTACAAATAATTTTGCCAAAGTAAAAATAATAAACACAGCTCAACCAGAAGTATTCTTTTATGATGAAGTAAAATTTGATTTACAATTAGATAATAAAGGAGAAGACATTACTTGGGAATTGTTAAATAACTCAGGAAAAATAATACGTTCAGGAGGACCTTATAACAATAATGACCCCATTTCTATTCAAGAAACATGGAATTTAAATGATAAAGAATGTTATACTTTTAATATAAAAGATGAAAAAGGAGACGGACTATGCTGTGATAATGGAGAAGGGTATTATCAGATTGGTTATAAAGATAATATTATTATTAGAGAAGGAAAGTTTTCTAAATCGAGCACGAAAGGATTTAGTGTTAAATATTTAGAGAACCAAATCATCCTAGAACCAAATCCCGTTGGAGATGAATTAAACTATTTGTTTGGCAGTAAAATAGGACGAGAAGGAATAGGTAAAATTTTTGATTTAACAGGTAAATTAATAAAAGAATTTAAAGTAGAAAAAAATATTGTAAAACCTGAAGCAGTTAGTCATTTGTCATCAGGGTTGTATTTGTTTCAAATTGTAACAGAAACTAATTCAGATGCCGTAATTTTTATAAAAAAATAGAGAGAGAATAACCCCTCTCTCTATTATTTCATTAAATTTGCTCACCAAAATCACAAAAGGTGAAAGTAATTAGCGATTTATCAAATGTTCAATTCCATAAAAAGACTATCGTAACCATAGGAACTTTTGATGGAGTACATTTGGGGCATCAAAAAATCATTCGAAAACTTCAATCTAATGCTAATCAATCCAACGAAACCGTTGTTATTACCTTTTCTAACCATCCAAGAACTTTTTTAAAAACAGATTCTCCTGTTCAGCTCCTTAGTACGAATAAGGAAAAAATAGAACTATTAGAAAAATTACAGGTAGATAATTTGCTCTTTTTAGAGTTTAATCAGGCCTTGTCAGCCTTGTCTGGCGAAGAATTTGTTAAGACCATTTTAGTTGATAAATTAAATATTCAAAAAATTATTATAGGATATGATCATAAATTTGGAAAAAATCGTTCCTCCGATATCCATGATTTAATTCGATTTGGCGAAAAATATAATTTTGAGGTAGAACAAATATCCGCCGAAGAACTAAATGAAATTACGATTAGTTCTACTAAAATAAGGCAATGTATTAAAGAAGGTTCTATCGCATTAGCTAATCAATATTTGGGTAATCCATATACTTTTAGAGGGCAGGTAATTAAAGGCAATCAAATAGGAAGAACGATAGGTTTTCCAACAGCTAATATTCAAGTAGATTCTCCTTTAAAATTAATACCAAAAGAAGGAGTTTATGTTGTAGAGGTGTTTTTAAAAAAACAAATCTATAAAGGAATGATGAATATAGGAAGTCGACCTACTATTAACGGACAGTATGTTACTATAGAAGTACATTTGTTAGATTGTCATTTTGAGTTTTACGGAGAGAATGTAACCGTTATTTTACATCATTATCTTAGAAAAGAACAAAAATTTGATTCTCTTGAATCACTAAAAAAACAATTAGAAGAAGATAAAAGGCAAACTTTTCTTATAAAAAATTAAACAACAATGTCTTTTTGTTAAAATATCCCCTCATATTCTCTTAAAAATACAATTCTTCACTCAGTGTTATCTTTTGTTTGATTGATATACTAAATTATAACTACTTTTGTGCCGTTTTATTAAAACTGCAGTTATTGATATTACAACAAATTAGTTTAATTTAATTGGAGATCAGACACCAAAAAAAAACGAGGCGTAACCGAAAAGCCAAATGAGTAGGGGGTTTATATAGTATTATGAAAAAAATATAGCAGAATTTATTGGTACATTTTGGTTGGTTTTAGGAGGATGTGGAACCGCAATGTTAGCTGCAAATTTCGGAACTGTTGGAGTAGGGTTAACAGGAGTTTCTTTTGCTTTTGGGTTAACAGTCTTGACTATTGCATATTCATTTGGGCATATTTCTGGGGCTCATTTAAATCCAGCTGTAACAATTGGTCTTTGGGCTGGAGGTAGAATTAATGCAAAAGAGATTTTGCCTTATGTTGTTTCTCAAATAGCAGGTGCAATATTTGCTGCGGGAGTTTTGTATGTAATTGTAACAGGAAATGGTGGCGTTATTGGTGATTTTGCTGCCAATGGTTATGGAGAACATTCACCGAGGAAAGTACAACATGGTTGCAGCTATAGTGACAGAGTTTGTTATGACTTTTATGTTTTTGTTGATAATTTTAGGAGCTACAGATTCAAGAGCTAATTCAGGTTTTGCAGGAATAGCAATAGGTTTAGCTCTAACTTTGATTCATTTAATAAGTATACCTGTTACAAATACCTCTGTAAATCCTGCAAGAAGTATTAGTCAAGCAATATTTGTTGGTGATTGGGCTATTTCTCAACTTTGGCTTTTTGTTATAGTTCCTATAGTAGCTTCTTTATTAGCAGGTTTTGTTTACAAATATTTTAAAGCAGATTAAAATTTACGCTCTAGAAATTGTGTAAAGAAAACAATTTATCATAGATCCTTTATTCCAAGTATCTCGAAATATCTTTACCTGTTTCTTTAGTAAATTAAAATGTAATGACTAAGTGTTTAATGCCAATTTTTTATTAGTATAATTGATTTCTAAAATTTGAAATATAGAACTAATAAAAAATTATTTTAAGAAATTAATAATATATTTTGATTTTATATATGATACAAAAAATTACTAAATCAAAACTAATAAAAATATATAGTTTTCTTTTCCTTTTTTCCCCAATATCAAAGGTTTTTTCTCAAAACGATACTTTAAAAAAAATGACAGTTAGTGCTTATGGAGAATTGTATTATAGTTACGATTTTTTAAAGCCCGACAATCATGAAAAACCTAATTTCGTATACAGTCATAAAAGACATAACGAAGTTAACTTCAATTTGCTATTATTAAAACTAAATTATAAAGATCAAAACATTAGAGCTAATTTAGGATTAATGGGAGGAAATTATGCGACTTACAATTTAAGTGCTGAGCCTACTTGGGCACAGTTTGTTTATGAAGCAAATGTAGGAGCAAGACTATCTAAAAAACGTAATTTGTGGTTAGATGTTGGTGTCTTGCCTTCTCATATAGGCTTTGGAAGTGCTGTTGGAGGTGATTGTTGGACATTAACAAGAAGCTTAATTACAGAGGGATCTCCTTATTATGAAGCAGGGGTTAGAGTGTCTTATCAATCACCAAATGAAAAATTTTATTTAGCAGCTTTATATCTGAATGGTTGGCAAAGAATAAAAAGGCCAGATTTTGTTCAAAGACCGTCTTTTGGAGGGCAAATAACTTTTAAGCCTAATAAAAAAATATTTTTTAATTACAGTAATTTTATTGGTACAGATAAGCCCGATAGTATAAAAGCGATTAGAACTTTTCATAATGTGTATATGCAATACGAACCATCCGAAAAATTTGGGTTAATAGCTGGTTTTGATATTGGATCAGATAAATATAATAATACAAATTATGGCACTTGGTATGGCCCTATATTAATGGCAAAAAGTCAAATTAATAAAAAAACCATAGCAGCTTTTAGAGCAGAATATTATAGTGATAAATATCAAATTATAGTACCAACAGGAACACCAAATGGTTTTCAAGTATTGGGTTTTTCATCTAATTTAGATTATGATCTAACCGAAAAATTAAAATTCCGTTTTGAAGCCAAAACATATAATTCAAAAGATCGTATATTTAATAATGATAATAAGAATTTTTCTATAACGACAAGTTTAATATTCAGAACCTAATTGCAAATAGAGTCAAATTAATTTATTTGCATAACATAAAAGTTAATTTATTACACCCTTTATATTAAACGAATTGTGTATTTTTGACCCCTAAATAATCTATTTATGAGTATTACAAGACATAATTGGAGTAAAGAAGAAATTATCGAAATATACAATCAGCCATTGATGGACTTGCTTTATCAAGCAGCTACTATTCATAGAGAAAAGCATGATCCTAATACGGTGCAAGTTTCAACACTTCTGTCTATAAAAACAGGGGGATGTCCAGAAGATTGCGGTTATTGTCCTCAAGCAGCACGTTATCATACAGATGTTGAAGGAAATGACCTGATGACTGTTAATCAAGTAAAAGCACAAGCCTTAAGAGCAAAAGAATCAGGCTCTTCTAGGGTTTGCATGGGAGCTGCATGGAGAAACGTAAAAGACGGTCCTGAATTTGATCAAGTTTTAGAAATGGTTCGTACTATTAACAAGCTAGATATGGAGGTATGTTGTACATTAGGTATGCTTACTGAAAATCAAGCACAACGACTAGCAGAAGCAGGTTTGTATGCTTACAACCATAACTTAGATACTTCCGAAGAATATTATAAAGAAGTAATTTCAACACGAGGTTTTGAAGATCGTATCAAAACAATTGAAAATGTACGTAAAACAAATGTAACCGTTTGTAGCGGAGGTATAATAGGTATGGGAGAAAGTATAGAAGATAGAGCAGGTATGTTAGTTGCTTTGTCTACTCTAAATCCACAACCCGAATCCGTTCCAATTAATGCTTTAGTAGCAGTAGAAGGAACTCCTATGGAAAACGAAAAACCAGTTGAAATTTGGGAAATGATTAGAATGGTAGCTACAACCAGAATTGTTATGCCTGAAACGCAAGTTAGGCTTTCGGCAGGTAGAACTCAAATGTCCAGAGAGGGACAAGCAATGTGTTTCTTTGCAGGTGCAAACTCAATTTTTGCGGGAGATAAATTGTTGACTACACCCAACCCAGATGTGAATGAAGATATGAAAATGTTCGAGTTACTAGGGTTGAACCCTCAAAAACCTTTTATTAAGTTAATGCAGCCCAAAACAGTAGAAGCGTGCGACTCTGAGTTTCAATCTTTAGGAGAAAAACCTAAATGGTCTAGACCAGGACATGAGATAGAACGTAATTTAGCTGTTTCAAATAAGAAATAAAAAAAGCTCCTAATTTTTAGGAGCTTTTTTTGTACTCTTTCTGAAAAAATAAAATGATAATAATATTGCTGAAAGAATTAAAATTGGTAAATGGTCATCTATAGGAAAGGAACCAGGGGGAACCGCTCTTTTCACTGGTGGAGGAGGCGCTGGTGTAACAGCAAAAATAGACTTTGCTGTCAGTAATATGATTAATAGATGACGGTTTTGTTTGTTTCTTCTTTTCATATATAGTAAATATATATAAAAAAAAAAATAGTTGCAAAATTTAATTGCAACTATTTTGGATTAATTTTCTAAATTTTTAATTAATTCTTTAATTTTGATTTCTAGTTCTTCTGCTAATTCTGGATTATCTTTTATTAATGATTTAACAGAGTCACGACCTTGACCTAATTTTGTTTCTCCGTAACTAAACCAAGATCCTGATTTTTTAATCACTTCAAATTCAACAGCTAAGTCTAATATCTCTCCTGTTTTTGAAACTCCTTCGCCATACATAATATCAAATTCTGCTGTTTTAAAAGGAGGTGCTACCTTGTTTTTAACTATTTTGACTTTAGTGCGATTTCCTAATACATTTTCACCATCCTTAATTTGAGAAGAACGACGGATGTCTAAACGTACCGATGCGTAAAATTTAAGGGCATTACCACCAGTTGTAGTTTCGGGATTACCAAACATTACCCCTATTTTATCACGAAGCTGATTGATGAAAAAAACAGTACAATTAGTTTTGCTAATAGTGGCTGTTAATTTACGTAATGCTTGTGACATTAAACGGGCATGTAATCCCATCTTAGAATCGCCCATATCGCCTTCAATTTCGCTTTTTGGAGTAAGCGCAGCAACAGAGTCTATTACCACAATATCGACAGCTCCAGATCGAATTAAGCTTTCAGCAATTTCTAAGGCTTGTTCGCCATTATCAGGTTGTGAAATTATCAAATTGTCAATATCAATACCTAATTTTTCTGCATAAAATCGATCAAATGCGTGTTCGGCATCTATAAAAGCCGCAATTCCACCTGCTTTTTGAGCTTCTGCAATTGCATGTAGTGTAAGGGTAGTTTTTCCTGATGATTCAGGGCCAAATATTTCTATAATACGACCTTTAGGATAACCACCAACACCTAGTGCTAAATCTACTCCTAGGGATCCCGAAGAAATAACTTCTACCTCTTCTATAGCTTTATCCCCCATTTTCATTACGGTACCTTTTCCGTATGCTTTATCTAATTTATCTAAAGTAAGCTGTAAAGCCTTTAGTTTTGCCTCTTTTTCTGAACTCATTTTTTTGAATTTACAGGTGTTAAAATTATAATTGCTTTGTAATAGCTTGAGCAATTACTTGAAATTCTTCATCCGATAGTTTTACTTTGTGAGTAAAACGAGCATCATCCATCGTGTTTAATGGTATTAAGTGTACATGGGTATGAGGGACCTCTAAACCGATTACAGTCATTCCTACTCGTTTACAAGGAATTGCTTTCGCAATTGCAGTAGCCACTTTTTTTGAAAAATCCATTAAGCCTAAATAGAGCTCATTATCCATTTCAAAAATCTTATCTATTTCTTTTTAGGGATACAAAGAGTGTGTCCTTTAGCATTTGGGTTTACATCTAAAAATGCTAAATAATCTTTATCTTCTGCTATTTTATAGCAAGGAATTTCACCGTTTATAATTTTTGTAAAAATAGAAGCCATTGAATATATAATTAGTCTCTAGTAATTTCTAAAACTTCAAATTTTAAAACACCATTTGGTACTTTAATTTCGGCAATCTCGCCTACAGATTTTCCTAACAAACCTTTTCCTATAGGAGAGGTAACGGAAATTTTATTTTTCTTTAAATTCGCTTCGCTTTCAGCAACTAATTGATACGTTAATTCCATTCCATTTGCTTGGTTTTTTATTTTAACGTTAGATAAAACTAGAACTTTTGATAAGTCTAGTTGAGATTCGTCAATTAATCGGGCATTAGCATATAGCTCCTCCATTTTAGAAATTTTCATTTCTAAAAGACCTTGTGCTTCTTTAGCAGCGTCGTATTCCGCATTTTCTGACAAATCTCCTTTGTCGCGAGCTTCAGCAATGGCTTCAGATGCTTTAGGGCGTTCTACAGATTTTAAATATTCTAGTTCTTCTTTTAATTTTTTTAATCCTTCAGCTGTATAATAAGATACTTTACTCATAACATCATTGTATTGTATAAATAGAAAAAATCCCATTGTAGCGGGATTTCTCGCAAAGATACTATTTTTTATTCAGTTAGTAATTTAATTGATTGATTCAACGTTATACAAATGTAAATAATTTAAATTTGTTGCAAAAAAATCAAATAAAAAGCATGAAAAAATATTTTTTAATAATGATCTTAGTTTTGACTCTAGCTTGCGATAAAAATAATACTATTAATAATGCGAATCCTTATTTGATAAATAATAGTTTTTCAATTGATATAAATTTAGCGCTTCCTTCTTATAATAAACTTAATTATCCCGGAGATCCTTTGTTGATTATGATTCCGGGTGTAGGTATTCAGGGGGTTATTGTGATGAAAACAGGAGGAACAAATGATTATGTTGCATGGGAAGCAAGCTGTCCTATTCAATATCCGACCAGTTGTTCAAAATTAAATATCAAAGGGATTAATGCACAATGTGGCTGTGATAATAGTGAGTTTAGTTTATATACAGGAGACGGAAGAAAACAATATCCTTTAAAAAGATACAATGTTGAGAATTTAAACGGAATACTTAGGGTTTATAATTAATTTTTTTTTACCACTTTTTTTCCGAAATTTGTATAATATGAAGTCTATATTTGAAGATTTATTAATTCATTTGAAATTTCTTATCAAAAGAAGTCCTGAATGATTTTAATGTGAAGTTAGTTTTAATTATTTAAGAGATTTGATATAATTAAAAAAGTTTTTAAAAATGGTCTAATTAACACATTTTATGCAATGCCTATATATCACAAATTAGGAAAAATTCCCCACAAACGTCATATTCAATTCCGCAAAGAAAATGGCGATTTATATTATGAGCAACTTTTTGGAACTATTGGTTTTGATGGTATGTCAACCAATATGTATCATGAGTACAGGCCTACAATGGTAAAAGAAATAAAAAATCAGTATTCAGTAGCTCCTAAAATTGCTAAAACAAACAATATACAATCATATCGTTTACGCGGTTTTCAAATAATGCCGAAAGATGATTTTTTAGAAAGTAGAAAAATAATCTTAACAAATTCAGATTGTCATATTGTTTTGGCCGCTCCTAGGAAATCTACTACTGGTTATTTTTATAAAAATACCGATTCTGATGAAGTGATCTTTATTCACAAAGGGACAGGTACGTTAAGAACAATGTTGGGTAATCTCGATTTTAAGTATGGAGACTACTTAGTCATTCCGAGAGGTGTGATTTACAAAATTGATTTTGCAACAGAGGATAATAGATTGTTTATTGTAGAATCTAAAAGACCAGTATATACACCAAAAAGATATAGAAATTGGTTCGGACAATTATTAGAGCATTCTCCTTTTTGTGAACGGGATATTCGTAGACCAGAAGAGTTAGAAAGTTATAATGAAAAAGGAGATTTTTTAATTAAAATCAAGAAAAAAGATGAGATTTTTGATGTAGTTTATGCTTCACATCCATTTGATGTTGTTGGATACGATGGATATAATTATCCTTATGCCTTTTCTATTCATGATTTTGAACCTATAACAGGACGTATACACTTACCTCCTCCAATACATCAAACATTTGAAACAGATGCTTTTGTAATTTGTTCATTTGTACCAAGATTATATGATTATCATCCAGAATCAATTCCAGCACCTTACAATCATAGTAATATAGATTCGGATGAAGTCTTGTATTATGTCGATGGTGACTTTATGAGTCGCAATGATATAGAGGTAGGGCATGTATCCTTACATCCAGCAGGTATACCACATGGGCCACATCCTCGGAGCAGCCGAAAGAAGTATAGGTAAAAAAGAAACATTAGAATTGGCTGTAATGGTTGATACTTTTAAACCTTTGATGATTACAGAAGAAGCCATGCAAATTGCAGATGATAAGTATTATCAATCTTGGTTGGATTGAAAGTCTAAAAAATAAAAATAAAATAAACAAAAGAAGTATTATCATCGTTTCATAACTTATTTAATGAAAATAGCATTTTAATATTTCAATCTTAATAGAAAAATTATGTCACAAGAATTACAATCTGTAGAATACGGTTTAGAAAAAATATTTGAAGGAGCGCAAGACTTCCTTCCTCTTTTAGGGACAGATTACGTAGAGTTATATGTAGGAAATGCAAAACAGGCAGCCCATTTTTACAAGACAGCCTTCGGTTTCCAGTCGTTGGCTTATGCTGGGTTAGAAACAGGAGTAAAAGACCGTGCATCTTATGTCCTAAAACAGGATAAAATTCGTTTAGTATTAACAACAGCTTTAAATAGTGATTCGCCTATCGGGGAACATGTTAAGAAGCATGGAGATGGTGTTAAAGTAATTGCTCTTTGGGTAGAAGATGCTCGTTCTGCATTTGAAGAAACTACAAAAAGAGGAGCAAAGCCTTATTTTGATCCAATTGTTGAAAAAGATGAAAACGGAGAAGTCGTAAGAGCAGGAATTTATGGAGCTTACGGTGAAACAGTTTTTGTTTTTGTAGAAAGGAAAAATTACAACGGAGTATTTATGCCGGGATACAATGAATGGAAATCCGATTATAATCCAGAATCTGTGGGGTTAAAATATATTGATCACATGGTTGGGAATACAGGTTGGAATCGTATGAATGAAGCAGTAAAATGGTTTGAAGATGTAATGGGGTTTGTAAATTTTCTATCTTTTGATGATAAACAAATAACTACGGAATATTCGGCCTTAATGTCTAAAGTTATGTCAAATGGAAATGGTAGAATTAAGTTTCCTATTAATGAGCCTGCCAATGGTAAAAAGCGCTCCCAAATTGAAGAGTATTTAGATTTTTATGAAGGAGAAGGAGTGCAGCATATTGCGGTAGCTACTGATGATATTATTAAAACAGTTGCTGATATGCGTGCAAGAGGGGTAGAGTTTTTAACTACTCCACCACAAGCCTACTATGATGCAATTCCTGAACGTTTAAAAGATCACATGTCTAAATTTAAAGAAGATATTAATGAGTTGCAAAAATTAGGAATCATGATTGATGCAGATGAAGAAGGGTATTTGTTGCAAATATTTACTAGACCAGTTGAAGATCGTCCCACATTGTTTTTTGAAATTATTCAAAGAATGGGAGCAAAAGGATTTGGAGCAGGTAATTTCAAAGCTTTGTTTGAGTCTATCGAAAGAGAACAAATGTTGAGAGGTACTTTGTAAAAAAAATGAAAAAAGAGATTATCAAAATAAGAGATAATCTCTTTTTTATATAATGAGATTGTAAGTTACATCTTTAAGTAGAAATCTTGAGTGAGTTTAATATAGTCTTCCGTATAATTATGTCTAGAGTACTCTATTGTTAATTCATCTATTATAGGAGTTTGCGCAATTCTTGTAAAACTCATTAAGCTCCTCTTTATTTCAGATTCAGGGTTTCCTTTGACTCTTGTAATTCGTAAAGGAAATAAAGAGCGTTCATTACATAAATCTTTGATTTTATCTTCTTCAGTAAAAGGAATAATAAGAGTAAAAATACCTTGCTCTGAAAGAAAAAAGTCAACGGCTTCAATCAACTCTTCAAAAGGGAGTGAATCTTCAAAACGAGCTCTGTCGCGTGATTCTTTATTACTTTTATAATTAGTGGTGTAAAATGGAGGGTTTGATACGATTAAATCGTATACTTCATCTATTTCATCTACAAACTCATCTAATCCTGCATGATAACAATAAAGACGATCATTCCAAGGAGATTGTTCAAAGTTGTCAACACATTGTTCGTAAGCCTCATCATCTATTTCTATTGCATCTATTTGTTCAGCTTGGGATCTTTGTGCTAACATGAGAGCTATTAAACCGCTGCCGCTGCCTATATCTAAAATGGAATAGGGGTTATTTATAAGAGGAGTCCAAGCGCCTAGTAGGACACCATCCGTGCCAACTTTCATAGCACAACGGTCTTGTTGAATAGCAAATTGTTTGAACTGAAACATGATTGGATATGGTATAAAAAAAGACTGTAGCTTTGCTACAATCTTCGAATATAAAAATATTGTCGAATAGTTATTCTTGTTTTAAATAAAGGTCAACTAGTCCTTTTGGAGTGTTTAGAACAATGGTTTTATCCTCTCGATTTACTTCTACAATAAATTCGTCTATCATAGGAACTAAAATTTCAATCTCTTCTTTCTTTATTTCAAAAAGAGCTTGAGCAGCACTATCGTTAATGGCTACTATATTGCCAATATATCCTAAGCGTTGATCTAAAACTTTGTATCCTATTATTTCGTGATAGTAAAATTTATTGCCTTCTAAACGGGGTAACATAGATAGAGGAAGATAAACTTCTTTGCCTATTATTTCGTCAGCTGCTGCTTCTGAATCTATATCTTCAAATTTTACTTTTAGAAAAGAGGCTTTGTGGAGCTGTGATTTTTTAATAAAAAAAGGAACCAAGTCTTTGTTGTGAGCAACAAAGACCGATTCCAATTCTTCATACATTTCGGGTTCATCTGTATCTAAATAGATTAAGACCTCGCCCTTGAAACTAAATTTTTTAGCGATTTTACCCAAATAGAAACAATCGTCTTTACGCATAGATCGCTAAATTATAATTAAGCTTCTGTTTCTTCGTTGTTACTCTCTTCTACAACTGGTGCTTCCTCAACAGCTGCTGTTTTAGCTGCTTCAGCTTGAGCTGCCATGCGTTTTTCGTTAGCTTCTTTTTCAGCTTTAAAAGCTTCAGCTTTAGCTTCAGCTTTAGATTTAGCTAAGCCATCTTTTTTAGCATTTACTTTAGTTGCTTTTTCTTCTACCCAAGCTGTGAATTTAGCTTCTGCTTGTTCAGGAGTTAAAGCGCCTTTACGAACACCACCTTCTAAATGGTGTTTTAATAAAGCACCTTTGTAAGAAAGAATTGCTCTTGCAGTATCAGTCGGTTGAGCACCGTTGAATAACCATGTTACCGCTTTGTCAACATTTAAGTCGATAGTTGCAGGGTTAGTGTTTGGATTGTAAGTTCCTATTTTTTCTAAGAATTTACCATCTCTCTTTGAGCGTGAATCCGCCGCTACAATCCAGTAAAAAGGTTTTCCTTTTTTACCATGTCTTTGTAATCTAATTCTAACTGGCATAATTGTTTGGATTAAATTGAGGTTCCCGACCTCGGTTATTTAAGGCTGCAAATATACGGATTATTTTGTTTTTTAAAACGCTAAATGATATTTTGTTTTCTTTTTAGAATTTGAGCGGCGTATATTGAGCTAATATCTGTTATTTTTGCTTTTTATAAAATTGAAGATGAAAAATATTACGTGTCTTTTTTTGGTTTCATTGTTTGGGATTTCTTGTCAAGACGATGTTGCTTTTAATAATCCCGCATTTCAGGTTGCTATAGGAAATAGTTTGTGGAAAGCAAATAGTAAGAGTGCTAAGATAGATGCTTCGGGAGGGTTGGTTTTGGAAGGAAGTTCCTCTACCCATAATTTAAAAATTCAGACTAACAGTACTAAAGAAGGTGTTTATCCTTTAGGAACAACTAATCAAGATGGAATTGTTGTGTATAAAGGAGTAAGTCAAGGGACGGAGAGCTTTTCTACAGCACTAGTTAAAGGACCTGTTAGTCAAATGGAAATTGTAAAAAGAGGTACGGGTTATTTAGGTGCTAGAATTGTAAGTGTTTCAGGAGGATCGGGAACAGGATTAAAGGTGAATATCGAAGTTGATTCGCAAGGTATGATCTCTGAAGTTACCTTAGCAAATCCAGGTAAAGATTATAAAGGAGGGGATTTAGTAACTGTAAATGGGGGAAACAATGATGCGCAACTCAAAATTAGTCGTACAGCTAACACTGGTGGACAGATTGTTATTACTGAAAATACCGGAACAACTATTTCGGGAACCTTTATGTTTATGGCAACTTCTAGTTCAGGAACTACTATAAGTGGAAAAGAAGGGGGTTTTTATAAAATGCCTATTTCAAGATAGATGTCTGTATTGTTTTTGTTTTATGTATCGGAGATTTAATTTTGTAATCTAAATGATTGTTAGTTATTTAAAACAATTTTGTTTTTTTGTTTAGTGTTTTTTAAATAAATTGTTTTTATAAACCGTTTTTTAGAATATATTTGCTAATAAATAACATTTGTTTGTGGTTTTTTTTGTAATATCACAACGCATTTTTTTGGAAATTCCAAAATATATAATTAACTCAATTAATTGTTAAAGAAATGATTAGAAAATTTATGTTGCTAGGAGCAGTAGTTCTATCGTTGGCTACTAATGCTCAAGATTCAAAAAGAGGATTTTATTTGAAAGCAGGAGGCTCTTACTTTATTCAAACTGTTGGAACTGAATTTCCTGTGGTAAGTGGTTTAGCTGCAACAAATGAATCAACATTAGTAACTGTTAGTCCGTGGTGTTTCATCAAGTTTAGTTTCTAAAGAATCTATTACAGGGTCTTTTGGTGAAGGTTCAAGAACCAATCTTGTTGCGGGATTTCGTTTTTCAGAGCGTTTGGGAGTTGAAATGGGAGTGCATTACTATATGGGAGCTTCTAGAACTATGGCTGAAAGACATGTTCTATTAAAACCCCTGTTTCATCTATTGGTAATTTTGATGCTGTCGTAAGTGGGAAAATTAGAGCATTGGATTTATCTCCTTCAGTTGTGTTGTATTTAGGAGAAGTGGGTAATTTTGAACCTTATACTAAAGTGGGGGTTATTCTGCCTGTATTTGGTGATTTAACGATAAAATCGTCTACAAAGTCTACTATATCATCGGTTTATGCTTCAAATCCTGCTTTTTCAAAATATAAAAATTCAGAAAGAACAGACGTAGTAAAGCCTAATCCTACACTTGGTTTTATGGCTTCTGTTGGTACGTCTTATAAAATAGCTCCAAAATTATCAGCTTATGCTGAAGTTGAATACAGAAACTTTACTGTACACGGAAAAACAAAAGAAACTACAGAATATGTAGTAGAAGGAGTAAATCAATTATCTAATTTGTCTTATTCAGAATCTCATACAAATTATATCAGCCAGTTAAATGCGAGCTCTAATAATGTAGAAACAAATCCAACAGGCTTTGATTCATCAAGACCTAAAGATGAGTTAAGTTCGTATGTGGGTATCAGTGGTATTGGTTTGTCATTAGGTATGCGTTATAATTTTTAATCGTTATGTGTTAAAAAGAATCAAAGAGTCGCTTTTAAGCGACTCTTTGATTTTAGTTATTTGTTTTGCTTATAAAGCTATTTTGATTATTAATATAGAAGTGTGTTTGTAATTGAAATAAAATAGTAAATTTGTGTAACAATTTAAAAAAAAGAACATGGCATTAGCAATTACAGATGCTACATTTGATGAGGTAGTATTACAATCAGACAAACCAGTTTTAGTGGATTTTTGGGCGGCTTGGTGCGGACCTTGTCGTATGGTGGGACCCGTTATTGATGAAATTGCAACGGAATATGAAGGGAAAGCAGTAATAGGGAAGGTGGATGTAGATGCCAATCAAGAATTTGCTGCAAAGTACGGTGTTCGTAATATTCCTACTGTTTTGATTTTTCAAAATGGTGAAGTAGTGGGACGTCAGGTAGGTGTAGCTCCTAAAGATACTTATGCTAAAGCAATAGATGCTTTATTGTAATAAAAATATAAGTGAGTTGTAAAAGGTCTAACGTATGTTAGGCCTTTTTTATGTCATATTCTGTATATTTGAGTTATGAATTTAGAATCTCAAATTAAAACTATTTCTAGTTTTCAACATCTAGAACTTTTAGCTAATCAGATAGTAGAAGGCTTTATTTCAGGTATGCACAAGTCGCCTTTTCATGGTTTTTCAGCTGAATTCGCTGAACATAAAATATATAACTCGGGGGAAAGTACAAAGCATATTGATTGGAAATTGTATGCCAAAACAGATCGTCTGTATACTAAACGATATGAAGAAGAAACAAATTTACGTTGTCATTTAATTCTTGATAACTCTTCTTCTATGCACTATCCTTTGCTAACTAAAAATCAAATGTTTTATGAAAATAAAGTTGGTTTCTCAGTTTTAGCCTCTGCTGTTCTAATGAATTTATTAAAAAGACAACGAGATGCTGTAGGATTAAGTGTTTATTCAGATCATTATGAATATTATGCTCCAGAAAAAGGGAGTGAACGACATCATAGAATGCTATTGGATAAATTAGAACGACTTTTGCAAGAGGAACGCGCTTATAAGAAAACAGATACGATTACTTATTTACATCAGATAGCAGAAAAATTAAATAAACGTTCTATGGTAATCCTTTTTACAGATATGTTTCAATCAGAAGATGAGGAACGTTTGTTTAAAGCATTACAACATCTTAAGTATAATAAGCATAAAGTAGTAGTATTTCATGTGGTAGATTATAAAACAGAGTTTAACCTCAGTTTTGATAATCAACCTCGGAAGTTTATAGATTTAGAAACCAATGAAGAAGTGAATTTATTTGGAGAAGGAATAAGTGAGCAATATCAAAAAAGAATGAAGTCTTATTTTGAAAAAATAACCAATACCTGTTCAATGTATAAAATTAAGTACGTTCCCGTTTCTGTTGGGGAAAAATTTGATAAAATAATGATGTCCTATTTGGTTGAAAAACAAGGGTTTGTTTGAAAGTTTTTAAAAAGAACAAAAAAAAGTACTTTTTTTTCTTGCAAAACAAAAAAACAGTCGTATATTTGCACCGCAATAACGCACAAGGTTTGGTAGTTCAGTTGGTTAGAATACATGCCTGTCACGCATGGGGTCGCGGGTTCGAGTCCCGTCCAGACCGCGAAATTGGGAAATTTTTAGAAGCGCTCTTCGGAGCGCTTTTTTGCCCAAAATAAGATTTTAAAATTAGTTGTGTTGTTTAGTTCCGAGTAAAATCGGAATGGTTTAGTAGTTAGACCAATGAAAAGCTTTCCGTTTAGGGGAGCTTTTTTTATTTTAGTATACTTTTCTATGAGGGCAAGTTTAAAAAGGATCCGTTTCCTTAACTTCTTTTGGAACTTTTAAAGAAACGGTGAGTTTGATCAATAAGTCCTTCGTTTACCATACCGAAAGAAACGAGAGATTTCAAGACGTGGATTTTTTGTTTTTCTGATTATGTTACTCCAATGATGGGAAGAGAGATAAACAGATCTAAGATAATATTTTGCATTTTATTATCCTTTATATCTTTGTCCTCTTCATTGCAAATGAGGTTTAAAATAGTATTTTTGTATTCAAATTTTATAAAAATGTTTAGAAGTCATAATTGTGGCGAATTAAATACGTCATATATAAATACAGAAGTTACCCTTGCTGGATGGGTTCAAAAATCACGTGATAAAGGTTTTATGATATGGGTTGATTTGCGTGATCGTTACGGCATTACACAACTCATTTTTGATGAAAGTCGTACAGATAAAAAGGTGATGGAATTAGCCAGAACTTTAGGTCGTGAATTTGTCGTTCAGGTAAAAGGAACTGTAATAGAACGTGAATCTAAAAACGCTAATATAGCTACGGGTGATATCGAAATTTTAGTAAAAGAATTAATTGTTTTAAATCAAGCACAGTTACCCCCTTTTACGATTGAAGATGAAACAGATGGAGGAGAAGAATTACGTATGAAATATCGTTATCTAGATATTCGTCGTAATCCCGTAAAAAACAGTTTGCTATTTCGTCATCGCGTAACTATGGAAGTAAGAAACTATCTTTCAAACCAAGGTTTTTGTGAGGTAGAAACACCTTATTTAATTAAATCAACTCCTGAAGGGGCGCGTGACTTTGTCGTGCCTTCGCGTATGAATCCAGGACAATTTTATGCTTTACCGCAGTCTCCTCAAACTTTTAAGCAATTATTGATGGTAGGGGGAATGGATAAGTATTTTCAAATCGTAAAATGTTTTCGAGATGAAGATTTACGTGCTGATCGTCAACCTGAGTTTACTCAAATTGATTGCGAAATGGCTTTTGTTGAACAAGAAGATATTTTAAATATGTTTGAAGGTTTAACTCGTCATTTGTTAAAAAGAAGTAAAAGGAATAGAAGTAGATAAGTTTCCAAGAATTACATACGATTATGCCATGAAAACCTACGGAAATGACAAGCCAGATATCCGTTTTGGAATGGAATTTGGTGAGTTAAATGCTGTAGCACAAAATAAGGAGTTTAGTGTTTTTAATACAGCAGAGTTGGTAGTGGGTATTGCTGTGCCAGCAGGAGCTTCCTTAACACGTAAAGAAATCGACGCTTGGATAGAGTGGGTTAAACGTCCGCAAGTAGGAGCTTCTGGTATGGTATATTGTAAGTATGAAACGAATGGTTCTTTTAAATCATCAGTAGATAAATTTTATGATCAAGAAGATTTAAAAAAATGGGCTGAAGCCACAAAAGCGAATCCTCGGAGATATTATTTTTGTGTTATCAGGACCAGCTAATAAAACACGTGCGCAATTAAGTGCTTTACGTATGGAATTAGGAAATCAAATGGGATTACGTAAGCCCAACGAGTTTGCACCATTGTGGGTAGTCGATTTCCCTTTGTTGGAATGGGATGAAGAAAGTGGGCGTTACCATGCAATGCACCATCCATTTACGTCACCAAAACCAGAAGATATTCATTTGATAGGAACAGAACCAGGAAGAATTAGAGCCAATGCTTATGATATGGTGCTAAACGGGAATGAGATAGGAGGAGGTTCAATACGTATTCATGATAAAGATTTGCAAGCAAAGATGTTTGAATTACTTGGATTCTCAAAAGAAGAAGCTGAAAATCAATTCGGATTCTTAATGAATGCCTTTCAGTATGGTGCGCCACCACACGGCGGTTTAGCCTTTGGTTTAGATCGCTTGGTAGCTATTCTAGGAGGTCAAGAAACTATTCGTGATTTTATAGCGTTTCCTAAAAATAATTCAGGACGAGATGTTATGATTGATGCTCCATCAGTATTGGATAAAAAACAATTGAATGAATTATTTATTGCAACCACAACCGAATTATAAGAAATTTATTCGTAGATTTATAGGAAGGAAGAAACTAAGTTCTTCCTTTTTTAATTTGTAATATTTTTTAAAAGGTGAAAAAGAGAATAGCCTCCTTAACGATAGTTTTATTATGTACTGCAAATTCTTTTGCTCAAGATAAAAAAATAGTGACTAAAATCACTGAATTTTTACAAAAACGTGAAATTGAATTGGTGAAAAAATATGGATCAAGTCCCGAATACGAAAAAGAACAAAGAGGAAAAAGAAAGTTTGTCTTGCGTGAAATTGATTTGAATAATGATAAGAAAAAGGATTATTTTATTTTTTTTAATAATTCCTGTGGAAATGGAGGTTGCGATGCCTTGATCTTAGATTCAAATTTAAGAGTAAAAGGGAATTTTGGATTAGTTGGAACACCTGTAATAGCAAAAGCTAAAATTGTAAATGGATGGAAGGTGCTTAATATAGATTCAAAAGGAATGCGTGAAGTAATTTTTCATAAACAAAAACAAACCTATCCTGAAGCAGGTATAGCCAATCTTGAATTTATTCGATATAAAAAAGAAAAAGGAGATGAAGTAATTATTGAACAACCCAAAAGTAATTCAGGAGAAATGAAATCGCATCTGTATTAAGATATGAAAAATCTGTTAATTGCACTTTTAAAAAAACACCAGTTATTTGAAGAAACCTTACTATTGAAAAGAAATCAATACTTGGTGGTAAATGGAAGTGTAGATTCTCATCTCTATTTTATAAAAGAAGGAAGCATAAAAATTTCCGTCTTTGATATTGAAGAGCAAATTATTCGTTTTGGCTATCAAGGCGATTTTATTACCTGTTTAGATAGTTTTTTGTCTGAAAAACCAACTGTTTTTTCGATTCAAGCAATTAAAAAAACAACGGTTTTAAAGATAAATAAAAATAAGTTCAAAACGTTAATGTATACCAATACGGAAAATTTAAAGATTTGGAACGCGTTATTAGAAAATTTAGTTTTACAACAGTTAGAACGGGAAATAGATTTACTTACAGTTTCTGCTAAAAAACGATTAGAACGTGTTCAGGAACGTAATCCACTAGTATTTCAGGTAATTCCTCATAAACTTATTGCCAATTATCTTCGTATGTCTCCAGAAACTTTATCAAGATTAAAAAGTCTTGATGTGTGTCAAGAAAAAATAAAATAATAAGAGGGAAATTTGTGGTAATTATACTATTGCTATGAAAATAACAACACAATTATTGTTAAAGGAATTAAAAGAGCAAGTACAAAGCCATGTGGATTATGTAATTACACTAAAAGAAAAAGATTTAGGGTTTTTACAGTGTCGAAATTCACGCTCTTCTTGGAATGTTTTAGAATGTTTAGAACATTTGAATTTATATGGAGAATATTATTTGCCAGAAATTGAAAAAGTTATCTCTAATAGTCAATCTATTGCCAAATCTACTTATAAATCCGGTTGGTTAGGTAATTATATGGCAAATAGTATGCTGCCAAATATTAAGGTAAATAAAATGAAAACCTTCAATGATAAAAATCCTTTAGACTCTCTCTTGGATAAATCAACAATTGATAAATTTTTAGACCAACAAAAACGACTGTTGAATTTACTAGAAAAAGCCGAAAAAATAGATATTGAAAGAGAAAGAATAAGAATAAGTATTGCTCGTTGGTTGACTATGCAGTTAGGGGATGTTTTTCGTTTTCTAATAAATCATGATGAACGACATATAATACAATCTCAAAAAATAAATCCATAAACTTTTGAATATAAGACTTTGATATCTCGACAAAAAGTCTATCTTTGATAATTATTAATTTTTTATTTTTTTTAGAATGCTAACAGGCAAAGTGAAATTTTTTGTAGAGTCTAAAGGTTTTGGATTCATTACAAACGACGAAACTGGATCAGACATCTTCGTTCACATTACTGCAACAGGTGGTAAAGAGCTTAAAGAAGGACAAAAAGTTTCGTACAACGAAGAAGACGGACGTAAAGGTAAAGTGGCTACTAATGTAGTTGTTATCGAATAATATATATTATTTTAGATTACCGGAATGTTACACCGCTCCTTTTAGGGGCGGTTTTTTATTATTTTGAAAATAAAAAATAGACCAATAGACTGTGTTTTTTGAATTTTTTTTAAAAGAATAAGAAGTGAAATCTGATTCTAACCCGAAATCTATTCCACTTTATTTTTCTTCAAATTCAATCACGTCTCAAATTTTAATCATCAAAATAGTTCACTATTTCTTCTTCTAAAATTTTCCGTGAGCACTTGAATTTATTGAAAAAATTTGTTTCACAACGAAGTCTAATGCGGAATCTGGGTTTAAAACTAAATTTGAAGAAAAATAAAGTGGAATAGGTTTACTCCAACTATTCGTTTTATTCGAGTTTCATTTGGACGAAATGAAAAGATTACAACCTTTTAGGATATGCCAATTGAGGATAAAAAGTGATGTGTTTTTTTAGATTTAAAGCCCTTTTATTTCTAATAAAACTTTAAGCTTAATCCTTTGTAGATTTTGATCTTCTTTGTTTAAAAAAGTCTTTCATCAAATGCGTACACTCGTTTTGCATAATTCCAGATATTACTTTGGTTTTAGGGTGTAATTGAGCTCCCATCGCTCTATATCCTCTTTGTTCATCGGTTGCTCCGTATACAATTTTTGAAATTTGGCTCCAATATAACGCACCTGCACACATTTGACAGGGTTCTAAGGTGACGTACAAAGTACAGTCTTTTAAATACTTTCCGCCTAAAAAGTTAGCAGAAGCAGTTATTGCTTGCATTTCAGCATGTGCTGTTACATCATTCAGCATTTCTGTTAAATTGTGGCTTCGAGCAATTATTCTATTATCTATTACAATTACAGCACCTACAGGAATTTCACCTTGTTGAAATGCCGTTTCCGCTTCCTGTAAGGCTTTTTTCATGAAGTACTCATCTGTAAAAATATTTTCCATAAAACAAATGTACAATTTTTGAATGATTTTGTCTTGATATACTTCAATACTGACTGGGGGGCTTATAAGTTTAAAAATGAACATTTATTGTTTTTAAATAAAAACAGGAGAGAATAAGATGATATGATTAAGAACTTTTAAGTTTTAATGGATTTAAAAGGGTAATCAATTTGTTTTATCTTGTAACTCAAGTAAAAAAATGAACGTTTCAGATTAGAGTAAGTAATTCAAAAGTTTACATTTTTTATGCCATAATTCTTGGTGTCTTTTAATAAAAAGTTCTTCTGTAATGGTTTGTATTTATAAGAAATTTTTATTTGTTCTAAATGTTCTTTAATTTATTAAAAAAAGGATGTAAAAAGAGAACGTAAGGAGGTTATTAGAATGAAGATATATTCAGGAATGATACAGCATAAAATCGTAATAAATAAATAGTTTTGATTAATTTTGTCTTTTATGGAAAGTAAGATATTAGATTCAATAAATTCTCCCCGTGATTTAAAAAAAATAAAAATTTCGGAATTGCCTATATTAGCAAAAGAATTGCGTGATTTTATTATAACGATTATTTCTCAGAAAGAAGGGCATTTAGGAGCAAGCTTGGGAGTTATTGAACTGACAATTGCTTTGCATTATGTTTTTAAAACACCTTACGATTTGTTAGTTTGGGATGTAGGACATCAGGCCTACGGACATAAGATTTTAACGGGAAGGAGAGACGTGTTTGGTACTAATCGAGATTTAAAAGGTATTTCAGGATTTCCTAAACGTTCAGAAAGTCAATACGATGCCTTTGGTGTAGGTCATTCTTCTACTTCTATTTCTGCAATTTTGGGAATGGCAATGGCATCTAAATTAAATAATGATTTGGATAAACAACATATTGCGGTTATTGGTGATGCTTCTATAGTATCAGGAATGGCTTTTGAAGCATTGAATCATGCGGGTGATACAGATGCTAATATCTTAGTCATACTTAATGATAATGCGATAGGTATTGATCCAAGCGTGGGAGCTTTAAAGGAATATCTAACATCTTTTAAAGAAGGAAAATTACATACTGAAAATAATATTTTTAAAGCGTTAAATTTTAATTATTCAGGCCCTATTGATGGACATGATATAGAATTATTGATAACGGAATTAAATCGACTAAAAAAAATAAAAGGACCTAAATTTTTACATGTAATTACAACAAAAGGAAAAGGATTACAATTAGCAGAGGAAAACCAAGTGAAATATCATGCTCCAGGTAAATTTGATCCTGAAACAGGGAAAATATACCCAAAAGAGGAAGAAGGATTACCTTTTAAATTTCAGGACGTTTTTGGTAAAACTTTGGTTGAGTTAGCTCAAAAAAATAACAAAATTATAGGGGTAACTCCAGCAATGCCATCAGGGAGTTCCATGAAGTTTATGATGGAAGCATTTCCAGATCGTGCTTTTGATGTTGGAATTGCAGAGCAACATGCTGTAACTTTCTCTGCGGGTATGGCTACGCAAGGAATGATTGTTTTTTGTAATGTATATTCTACTTTCTTACAAAGAGCTTATGATCAGATGATTCATGATGTAGCTTTACAAAAATTGCCTGTTATTTTTTGTCTTGATAGAGCTGGTTTTGTGGGGGGAGGATGGTGCTACTCATCATGGTTTATATGATATTGCTTATTTAAGTTGTATTCCTGATTTTATAGTTACAGCACCGCTTAATGAAGTAGAACTCCGCAATATGATGTATACTTTTCAATTAAGTCTTGATAGACCCGTAAGTATTCGTTATCCAAGAGGTAGAGGTTTTATTCAAAAATGGCAATTACCATTTGAAAAAATAAAAATTGGAAAAGCAAAACGATTACGTAAAGGAAAGAAAGTGGCTATTTTTTCTACAGGAACTATTGGTAATAATGTAATAAAAGCTTTAGAAAGTGTAGAATCGGATCATTTTTCTCATTATCATTTTCCTTTTATTAAGCCTTTAGATGAGGTGCTTTTACATGAAATAGGGCAAAATTACAAAGAAATCATTACTGTTGAAGAAGGATGTCTTAAGGGAGGTTTCGGAACGCTTATAAATTCATTTTTTATAGATAATGGATATTTACTTTCTATAAAAAGATGCGGAGTTGAGGACGAATTTATAGAACAAGGGACTATTAATGAATTGCATAAGATATGTGGAATTGATGTAGAAGGATTAAGTAATTTATTTACAGTTTATTTAGATAAAAAAACTGTCTAGAAAGTTTTGGGGTTATTTTTTTAAAATAAGTAGGATTTTGGAAAATAACCCCAAAAAAATATTAGTTTTAAACTTTTTAGACAGTTTTTTTGTGATGAATTTACGTTACTCTAAAAGGATTTTTTGAGTAAAGTTTATAGTAGAACTTTTTAAACTAAGAATATAAAAACCTTTTTGTAAAGAATCTAAATTTATTGTTTGTACATCACGAGTATTGTTTGTTATTTCTTCAGTATACACGATTCGTCCATTAATATCATTGATTTTTAATGTAAAATGATTAGGAGTTCGATCAAAAGAAATATTAATCAAACCGTTTGAAGGATTTGGATAAACGTTGACTAAATTGTTGGAAATAAAATCCTCATTGCTTAATGCAATATTAGGAGGTAAGTCTGTTTGTAAAGAAGTTGGATTGTCCTTTATTCCTGCAACTCCAATATTGCTTGCGCCTGATGAAGCACTATAGCCTACTCCTCTTCTAGCGAAGACTCTCCAAATTAATTCATAATCTTGACCGCCTGTTGCTGCTTGATCTGCTGCTAAAATAGCATCCCGACCTGTTATAAAACTAGGGGAACAACCATCAATTTTGATACCATCAAGTACTATTTTCATTACTTTATTATTTCCTCCTTTTCCATTATAAATATTAGGGTCATAACCATATTTGTTGATATAAGCCCAAGTCAAGTCCCATAAAATAGTTGCCCAAACAGTTCCTATAGCATGAACGTTAATTTTTTCCGTTGCATCTGCTGGATCTAGATACCACATTTTGTTTAAATGAGCGTATGTGTAAGGATTACTATTCATATCGGTAGTATAAGGGTATTTTCTGATACCTTTGCCGTTAGTTGGTTGGTTATTAGTAAAAGTTCCTGTACTTTTTTTGTCATTTCCTTTATCTCCTTCTTTTATTTGCATCATTAACCAAAACCAATCAGACCAACCTTCTCCCATTTGTTCTGAGCTGTCCAAGCAATTACCTGAAAGTCTTGTGGAAATTCCGTGTCCGTATTCGTGCGCAATAATTCCATTGTCAAAATCGCCATCAGCATAAACGTAATTCTTATTTTCAAGAATTGTGTTAATATTGTTTTCTGTTTTTAAAGCTTGAATTAATTCATCTCCATCTGTTTTGGATAAACCAATAACGGGGATTTTAATAGCAATATCTCCTCCGCCAAGTTCTAAGGGAATGATGGAGTTATTGACCACTATTAAGGCTTTTGCTCCTGCATTTTGAGCGGCTATAGCCTTTGAAGAAAAATTACAATTACCACGTCTAACTACTGCTATCTTGTTCGTTAAGGTGTTTGTTGCGGCAGAGCATCCGTCATTCACATCAGGACTGGTAGCGTCATTAAGTAGGATAAGTTCGCCAGACATATTAGTAGGTGTTATAGGTAATTCAATATGTCCTGTATCGAAATTATTATCCATAGCATTATATGTTTTGTTTAATAATGTTCCACTTGTGATTTGTACTTTTATGGGAGCAATGTGTTGCCATAAATACATTTGCATCTTAGGATTACTTCCGTCTATAGGTGTTGAAAAGTTGGCATTATTGTAACTAGGTAGTCTACTTTGAGAATTATCTTGTGATTGAGCTAGAACAAAGTCTCCTTGTTTTCCTCCACGACCATAATTTTTGTCTTGAAAGTTTTTATTTATTTCATCAAAGCCGTATTGATACCATAGATCGTGCATGATGTTATTCATGTAAAAAAGATTGGTAGTAGCAGCATTAATTTCGTTTAGAGGTGCGTTAGATAAGCCTGAGTAAGGATAATCAAAAGTTAAATTAGGATATGTGCCGAAAGATGAATTGGTATAAGTATTAATAGAGGAGATTGATGGTTCAGAATTGTTAATGTCGGAATAAGCAAATACATTATTTCCTCTTGTGTACTGAAAATTAGTAGTATTTGTTGTACTGCCAATAGTTGAATTGTTATTGTGCCATCCATTAGGGGAAGCAGCAGCAGTAAGTGGAGCTAATGCTGTAGTTGATTCAGGGTTTGTAACCATTGTTCTACCTTCTATATTGGTAGGAAATGCTTCTCTATAATGGTTGGGGCTTTCATAGTTCCATGGTATAACATTGTAGTTTGTTGTGCCGGTGTTAATAAAGCTAATTTCGAAAAATTGTCCGGTTTAAATAAGAATAAAGGGTTGTTTGTAGTATGATTGTTTTCTTTATGAAATGAACATTTTAAGGTTTTGTTTGATTTTTTAATAATATTTCCTGTTTCAGAATCTACGAAAATATGCCATAAATTTTTTTCATCATTTCCTGAATAGTATTCAAAAAAGTAGGCAAGCTTGAGTTCATTTTTATTAGTTAAAAAATAGACTAATTGACCATTTACATCGTCTTCTTTGTTAAGAGAATTTTCTAATCTAAATTTATTGTTTTCTAGTTTGTTAAAGCGGTATTCTTGTATAATGTCATTTGTTGATGCAAAAGCATGCGCTAAAGCAGTTTTAAAATCTATTTTTTGAAATCTATTTTTTGTTTTATTTTCAAGAAGAGGGACGGATTTTAAATTACCTGAAACTCTTCCTGCTTTATCTATTAAAAAATTGGAATCAACATTATAGATAGGTATGCCATTTTGTGTTTGTTTTACGTGACAAACCGTATTATTGCTTGTTGTGATAAATTCATCGGAAATAATTAAATGATCTATTTCCGTTTGACTCATTTTTGATTTAGGAGAATTTTCCTTTAAATGTTTTTTAATTAAGTCAAGATTGTTTTGACTGAAGGAAGTTTTAGGAAATAAAAATAATAAAAAGAGGATTTTTTTACCATATATGAATGTTTTGATTAAGTAAATAGTGAGATTTTTAGATTTGATTATAATTGATAATTTAGTTTTTTGTTGAAATCATTTTGTTATAAAGTAAGGCATTACTGTCTGTAAGCATAGAAACGAAATGACAAATATGTAATAAGCGTTCATACAGACTTTCTTTTTCTATATGGTGTTTTTCGGGTAATATTTTTAATAAAAGCTTGTCAAAATTAGTTTCATTTCCCTCAAACTTATTGTTGTATGCAGTAATAAACTTGTCTAACAGGTTGTTAATAATTTGATAACCGTTTATTTCTTTTTCGATTACCTCTCTACTCTGATAAATATTTTTAATACTTAAATTAATAATATCATTCATTTGAGCTTTGTACTTTGATTTGTCAGTTAAAGAATAAGGAAATGTGCCTTGGAGTATTAATTCTTCGTTTTCAATAAATACATGAACAGCGTCGTTAATTAAGCTACCTATTGCTAACGCTCGTAAATAACTAATTCGGTCTTCTTTTGTGGTTAATGCGTTGTATTTTGAAGTATCTATTGAATCTTTTACTAGTTTAATTAAATATTCTAAAGCATAATCTTCAGAAACTAAACCTAAATTAATTCCGTCTTCAAAATCAATAATAGTATAACAAATATCATCTGCTGCTTCAACAAGATAAGCTAATGGATGGCGTTCGTATCTAATATCATGACCTGATTTGTTTGAAATTAATCCTAATTCTTCAGCGACTTCTTTAAAAAAAGATTTGTCTTGCTGGAAAAACCCATATTTTTTATCAGATATATTTGAGGTAGGTTTTTTAGGTAAACTTTCTTTAGGGTATTTCATGAAAGCACCCAAAGTAGCATAAGTCAGCCTTAAACCACCTTCTACGCCTGGTCGGGAGCTGGTTAGTACTGAAAAACCATTGGCATTTCCTTCAAAGTCTATTAAATCTTGCCATTCCTTATCTGTCAACTCATCTTTAAATTTCTGTCCATTACCAATAGAAAAATATTCTCCAATAGCTTTTTCCCCTGAATGACCAAAAGGAGGATTTCCTATATCATGTGCCAAAGCTGCGGCAGCAACAATAGCGCCAAAATCATTAGGTTGGTAGCCGTGTACTTCTTGTAAAGAAGGGTACTTTTCAAGTATTTTTTTACCAACTAATCGCCCTAGTGAGCGTCCTACAACTGATACTTCCAGACTATGTGTTAATCGTGTGTGTACGAAATCAGTTTTTGATAATGGAATAACCTGTGTTTTATCCTGTAAACTTCTAAAAGCGGCTGAAAATATTACGCGATCATAATCAACTTCAAAACCAAGTCTTGTTTCGTCTTGTTCTTTGCGTAATCGTTTGTTTGTGTCACCTTGTTTTTTTAAAGATAAAAGTTGTTCCCAGTTCATCATAGGGCTATTTTTTAGGTATTCTGTTAGGTTTAAATTTTTTAAAATTGTGAGGTATGGAAAGTTTTTGATTCCATTTTTTCAAAATATAACGATTTCCATAAGAAATATTGAAAGAAGAAGAATTTGTATTTCTTTATCTTTTTTGAAAATCTTCTGGATTTCTAAGGTCTTATTAATTTTTAACTTTTAGATAAAGTATTAAATTGTATGCAAATCCTGTATCTCTTAATACCAAAACACAATATTTTTAATGTCAAATAAAATTCTTTAAAAAATAGGATATATTTATTGAATTATAATTGATATGTTTTTATTTCTTTTCTATTGATTTTTGAAAGTGAAATTTTAATTCTGTTTTAAATTTATTAATAATAGTGATGCTTTTTTAAATATATTTTTAATAGACTGTTGATTTTCATAATGTATTGATTTTACTTTTCTTTCTTCATGCAAATACTGTTTTCTATACCTATATACTGGCCGAAGTTAGGGATTAAGTTATAACCTGATTTTTTATAAAGAGCAATTGCGTTTTCAAGTTTAGGAGAAGTTTCTAAAATGAAGTTGTGATAACCATATTCGTTTGCCCATTTTTCTATTTCGTTAAGAATAAAAGTAGCTATTCCTTTTCCGCGTTTTTCAGGATGTACAAACATTCTTTTTATTTCGGCAGTTACAGTATCATATTCTTTGAAAGCACCACAACCTACAGCTTCTTCATTCTCATAAACTACTAAGACATGTTTTAAGTATTTATTGTTATGATGTGAAAAAAATCTTTTTGATCCCCGTCAATATCTACTAAATATTCATCGAATAAACGTGTTAAGTGTTTAAAGTCAGGATTATCAGATGTCGTGTAGATTCGTTTCATGAATGCTTTTGTATATTATAATAGTATTCAAATTTTAGATTAAAAAGTATGTAAAGATACTAAAAGTAAAATTTAGTTGTATAAGGGAAGTGGGGAAATAAAAAAACAGCTATTTTTTAAAATAGCTGTTCTTTAAATGTTTTTTTGAATCATTAAGATCCACACATTTCACAATCTTCTGGTTCGGCATTACGAGAGCGTTCAATCATTGCTCTAAATTCTTCCGTAGTCATTTCTGCTTCAGAATTAGTTAGTTCTGTTTTTTCTGCAGATATGGTTAAAGATTCTGTTTTCTTTTCATTATTTAATGTAAATTTAATAGCATCTACGGCTGCTTTGGTTCGTAAATAGTACATACCAGTTTTTAAACCTGATTTCCAAGCATAGAAGTGCATAGAGGTTAGTTTAGCAAAGGTAGCGCCTTCCATAAATAGATTTAATGATTGAGATTGGTCAACGAAATAACCACGTTGTCGAGACATGTCAATAATGTCTTTCATGGATAATTCCCAAACGGTTTTGTATAAATCTTTTAACTCTTGAGGTATACGGTCAATGTTTTGTACGGAGCCATTATGGCGCATAATTTCTTGTTTTAGCTCTTCATTCCATAATCCGCATTTAACTAAATCTTCTAATAAGTGCTTATTTACCACAATAAATTCGCCAGAGAGTACACGGCGCGTATAGATATTTGAGGTATAGGGCTCAAAGGCTTCGTTATTTCCGAGAATTTGTGATGTAGAGGCTGTTGGCATTGGTGCCATTAATAAAGAGTTACGAACACCATGTTCCACTACTTCCTTTCT
Source organism: Flavobacterium davisii (assembly GCF_019565505.1). Classification (GTDB taxonomy): domain Bacteria; phylum Bacteroidota; class Bacteroidia; order Flavobacteriales; family Flavobacteriaceae; genus Flavobacterium; species Flavobacterium davisii. The sequence goes on along the minus strand of NZ_CP067378.1, from coordinate 1,416,006 downwards.
TAAAGAAGGCCAATCCCAACGACCCGATAATTCTTCATCTTTTATACCCCAAAGGTTGTATTGAAATTCTCCTTGTGAAATAGGAGAACCTACAAATGTTGAATACGGACCTTCTTCTTTTGCCATTTCCATAGAGGCTTCAACCGCTGCAAAATACATTGTTTCGAAGATTTCTTGATTCAATTTTTTAGCTTTATCACTTGTAAAAGGCATGCGTAATAGGATGAAAGTATCTGCTAGTCCTTGTACACCTAACCCTACTGGACGATGACGCATGTTTGAGTTTTCAGCTTCTTTTACAGGATAATAATTACGATCAATTACTTTATTTAAATTGCGAGTTACTCGTTTCGTTACTTGGTATAGTAAGGTATGGTTAAATTCTCCATTTTCTACAAACATAGGTAATGATAAAGAAGCTAAGTTGCACACTGCTATTTCATCAGCAGAGGTGTATTCCATAATTTCTGTACATAAATTAGAAGAACGGATAGTTCCTAAATTTTTTTGATTAGATTTACGATTGGCTGCATCTTTATATAACATGTATGGAGTTCCCGTTTCAATCTGTGATTCTAGAATTTTATCCCATAATTCACGAGCTTTAATTGTTTTACGACCACGATCTTCATTTTCGTATTGCGTGTATAAAGTTTCAAATTCGTCTCCATATACATCATATAAGCGGGACATTCGTTAGGACACATTAAAGTCCATTTTTCATCAGCTTCTACTCGTTTCATAAACAAATCAGAAGTCCACATAGCATAGAATAGATCACGTGCACGCATTTCTTCTTTACCATGGTTTTTCTTAAGATCTAAGAAATCCATAATATCAGCATGCCATGTTTCAATATAAACAGCAAAGCTTCCTTTGCGTTTTCCGCCGCCTTGATCTACATAACGAGCGGTATCGTTAAAAACACGTAGCATGGGTACAATTCCGTTAGAAGTGCCATTTGTACCACGTATATAGGAACCAGTTGCACGAACATTGTGGATAGATAAACCTATACCTCCAGCAGATTGTGAAATCTTGGCGGTTTGTTTGAGTGTATCATAAATGCCATCAATGCTATCATCTTGCATGGCTAAAAGAAAACAAGAAGACATTTGAGGTTTCGGTGTTCCAGAGTTAAAAAGTGTTGGAGTAGCATGTGTAAAAAACTTTTTAGACATCAATTCGTATGTTTCGATTACGGATTCTAAATCGTTTAAGTGAATTCCAACGGAAACACGCATTAACATGTGTTGTGGGCGTTCTACTATCTTGCCATTTATTTTAAGAAGATAGGAGCGTTCTAAGGTTTTGAAACCAAAATAATCATAGTTAAAATCACGATTATAGATTACATGAGAATCTAAAAAAGCGGCATTTTCCATAATTACTTTATGTACTTCGTCTGAAATAAGAGGGGCTTCTTTTCCTGTACGTGGACTTACATACTGAAACATATCGTTCATTGTTTCAGAAAACGATTTTTTTGTGTTTTTATGTAAGTTAGAAATGGCAATTCTAGCCGCTAGTTGTGCGTAATCAGGATGTGTAACGGTCATAGCAGCTGCTGTTTCAGCTGCTAAATTGTCTAATTCAGAAGTTGTTACACCATCATATAGTCCCTCAATAACTCGCATGGCAACCTTTACGGCATCTACCATATCATTTAAACCATAGCATAACTTTTTAATTCTGTCTGTAATTTTGTCAAACATTACGGGTTCTTTATGCCCATCTCTTTTTACTACGTACATAGTTTTGTTTTTTTGAAAACAAAAAATCCCTTCTTTGTTTTCTTGTTAATAATAATTTTTTTAAAACACCAGTCTCCCGACTTTTACAATGGGTGTTTTTAAGTTCGATAAAAGTTAGTTTTTTGTTAGATATATTTTAAAAATCAGCATCTAAAGAAAATTTATTAGCCTCTTCTTCATTATTCATTACACCTGCTTTTTGATATTCTGCCACACGTTTTTCGAAAAAATTGGTTTTTCCTTGTAAGGAAATCATATCCATAAAATCAAAAGGATTTGTAGCGTTAAAAACCTTTGCACAGCCTAATTCTATTAATAATCTATCTGCTACAAATTCTAAGTACTGAATCATTAAGATAGCATTCATTCCTATTAGCGAAACAGGGAGTGACTCGGTTATAAATTCACGTTCTATATTTAAAGCATCTACTATAATTTCTGTGATTCTTTCTTTGGATACTTTGTTTACTAAATGATGGTTGTGTAAATGTACTGCAAAATCACAGTGTACACCTTCGTCACGGGAGATTAATTCATTTGAAAAAGTTAATCCGGGCATTAATCCACGTTTTTTTAACCAATAGATAGAACAAAATGCACCAGAAAAAAAGATGCCTTCTACTGCTGCAAAGGCTATTAATCTCTCAGCAAAAGAATCGGATTCAATCCAGCGTAGTGCCCATTGTGCTTTTTTTCTGATAGCAGGAAAAACTTCAATAGCATGAAACAATTGATCTTTCTCCGTATCATCTTTTACATAGGTGTCAATTAATAAGGAGTATGTTTCACTATGAATATTCTCCATCATAATTTGAAAACCATAAAAGAATTTAGCCTCTGGATATTGTACTTCATTTACAAAATTTTCTGCAAGGTTTTCATTTACGATTCCATCAGATGCTGCAAAAAAAGCCAAAATATGTTTAATGAAATATTTTTCATCTTCATTTAGTTTGGTATTCCAATCTGTTAAATCTTGATGTAAGTCTATTTCTTCTGCCGTCCAGAAACTTGCTTCCATTTTTTTATACCATTCCCAAATATCATGATGTTTGATAGGGAAGATTACGAAACGGTCTTTATTTTCTTGTAAAATGGGTTCAATAGTAGCCATATCTATATCTGGAATTATAGTTTAAAATTGATTCAAATAATTATGCGTAATTGGGGACTGCAAAGATTCAAATTTAGACTCAAAAAAGAAAGAATAGTTATTCACATTTCATTGGAGTTTTTAACAAATGAGATGATTGTAAGTTATTCTTTATTAAAAAGTTAAATTATTGTAAATCAAATAATTGTATTTTTTTAAAATCTTTAAATCCTTTATTTTATAAGGGTTTTAAGAGATAGGATTAGCTTGTTTTTTTAGGGTGCTAATTCATGTATTTGTTATAAACGCATTGTTAATAACTATATTATAAAGCAAGAAAAATAAATTTCTTTTTTTGTATTTCTATAGGATGATTTTAAAACCTTTTTACTAATGATTTTTAGTTTTAAAAAAATCATTAGTAATGCTTTTAGGAGGTGTTATTTGTAGTACTCTTTTGCTACAGTTTCAAGTTCTTCATACCATTCCGTTCCGAATCTTCTTACTAAGGCTTCTTTGACAAATTTATAAATGGGTACTTTAAGCTCTTTTCCTAGAGAACAGGCATCTGAGCAAATGTCCCAACGATCATAATTAACTGCTTGGAAACTTGTAAAATCTTTTATTCTGATAGGGTAAAGATGACAAGAAACAGGTTTTTTCCAATCAACTAGTCCTTGATTATACGCTTCTTCTATTCCGCACAAAGCGTTACCTTCTTTAAAAATAACATAAGCACAATCTTTATTGTCTATTAAAGGGGTTCCTAGTTCATTATCTTTGTCTTTTACCCAAGTCCCTTGTTTCTCAATAGCTTCAAGACCTTCTGGTCTTAAAAGGTGTTTGATTTTAGGATAAATGTTTTCCAAAATGGGTAATTCGTCTTCCAGTAAAGGAGCTCCAGAATCTCCATCAATACAACATGCGCCTTTACAAGCGGTTAGGTTACATACGAATTCTTTTTCTAAAATGTCTTCTGAGACGATTGTTTTACCAATTTGAAACATGTGATTTTGTTTTGAGTGGTGCAAAATTACAAATAAGAAACAATAATTAGGTTTACCGTTTTGTTAATTGTTTGAAATTAGTATATTCGAAAATATTTGTTAAACGAAATAAGTTATGAATTTTGATTGGAAAGAAGTATTAACTGTAGGTATGGTTTTATTTGCAGTTATTGATATTATGGGGTCTATCCCGATAATTGTAGATTTACGAAACAAAATAGGACATATCCATGCTGAACGCGCTAGTTTTGTGTCGGGGTTGATTATGATTATGTTTCTTTTCGTGGGAGAAGGTATGCTGAAATTTATCGGTGTGGATGTAAAATCTTTTGCGGTTGCAGGATCTATCGTATTGTTTTTTCTAGCATTAGAAATGATATTAGGGATTAGTATTTATAAGGATGAGGAGCCCAAGACAGCTAGTATTGTTCCTTTGGCTTTTCCGTTGATTGCGGGAGCGGGTACTATGACTACGTTGTTATCTTTGCGTTCAGAATATCAATCCATAAATATCGTGGTAGCCATTCTATTTAATATAATCATTGTATATATTGTTTTGAAATTATCGGGTAAAATAGAACAATTATTGGGACCAACTGGTTTAGGAGTCGTTAGAAAGGTTTTTGGAGTTGTGTTATTAGCAATAGCTGTTAAATTATTTGCTGCTAATGTTAAAGGCTTGTTTGTTTAGGTTGAAAAATAGTAATTTTGTTTCTTAAAAAAAGATTAATGAAAGTTTTTACATATATAATTTTAGTTTTAGGGCTTGTATTAATTGGTGTTAATGTCGCAATGCTTAATCCCGAAGATTTGTTTAATGGAGATAGTTTGGTGGCTCTGATAGGAATATTAGCGGTATTGTGTGCTGTTGTTATTTTACTAATTTTTAATCTTTCAAAGTCAATTGAAAATAAGTTGAAAAGACATTCGTAATGTTTGATGTATTAATTATTGGGGGTGGTGCATCAGGTGTATCTTGTGCTATGGTTTTGGGTTCTGCTCAAAATAAAGACTTTGTTAAAGGAAAAAGAATAGGGATTCTGACTCATCAAAAAGCATCATCATTACAAGATGCTGTTTTTTATAATGCGTATGGTATTCCAGCAGGTACATTAGGTGCTGATTTATTGCTTGAATCATTAGAACGATTACGAGATACATACAAACATATTGTACAAATTGAAGATGAAAAAGTTTTGAAGGTTTTGTCTATTGAAAATGGTTTAGAAGTTGTTACAAATAAAAATATTTTCAGAGCTCAAATGGTTGTAGTAGGAGTAGGGGCATCTAATTTATTTGATATTCAAGGGTTAAACGAATATGTTGTGCCACATCAGAAATCATTACCAGAAAAGAAACGAATTCAATTAAAAAATATTGATTATAAAGTAAAAGAAGGGGTCTATGTGTGTGGAACACTTTCAGGACACAGAAGTCAATTAGCAATAGCTGCTGGAAGTGGGGCAGCAGTGGCAACAGAAATACTGGTTCTTTGGAATCAAGGTATAGAAACCCATAGTCATGATGGGATTAAGAAAAAATGAAAGAGCTTCCTGTTTTGTTGAGTTTGTAAAGGTGTTTTTTTATTCCGATTCCGAGTCTAAATTTTGAATTTGTTGCACTACAACACCTGCTTTCTCTAGAAAAACTAAACCAGAGTCATCTTTGTATTTCTCATGGTAAACAACTCTTTTTATACCTGCTTGATGAATTAATTTAGAACATTCTTTGCAAGGAGAAAGCGTGATATAAAGGGTTGCTTGATTACAAGATTGAGTCGAGTTGGCAACCTTTAGTATTGCGTTTGCCTCTGCATGAAGAACATACCAGTGTGTTAGGTTGTATTCGTCCTCGCAACAATTGTCGAAGCCAGAAGGAGTTCCATTATATCCGTCCGATATAATCATTCGATCTCTTACTATTATGGCTCCTACCTGTTTTCTTTTACAATAAGAAAGTTTGCTCCATTCTCTTGCTAAACGTAAGTAAGCAGTGTCATATTTATTCAATTTATTTTCCATTTTATCTGTGCCAAATAGGGCTTTGTATGATTAGTGGGGTTACAACTCCTATTATGAAGGATGACATAACTAAAGTCCAATCTCTTTTTGAAAAACGAAAAACGGATTGGATTATAAATGAAATTATTAAAACAACAAAAACAACTATTATTTGTGCACTCTCAATTCCTAAAGCAAATTCCGCAAGGGGTAATATTTTGTCAGATTTACTGCCCGGTAACAATGTTTTAAAATAGTTAGAAAAGCCTAAGCCATGTATTATACCGAACAGTAGTGTTACAATAGCAACTAATGTTATGCTTTCTTTTTTGAGCTTTTACCAGCTGTAAATAAATTAAAAAGAGCTACAATTAATATTGTGATAGGGATTAAAAATTCAACTAAATTTTCTTTTATATAAATAATGCCAAATACAGAAAGTATAAGAGAAATAGAATGGCCTAGGGTGAATAAACTAACTAAGGTTAACCATTTTTTCCAATCATTAAATGAGTAAGGAATGGTCATTCCAATTAGGAATAATATATGGTCATAAGCCTTGATGTTTAATACATGTTTTAGACCGATTTCAAAGTATAACCAAAATTCTTGCATATAATAGTAGGATTAAAGAGTTTCAAACTTACAAATTTTTTATTAATGATTTTATTTTATTATTCAGTTTTATGATGATGTTGCTTTAGTGTAAAGAAGATATTTTGTTGATTTTTAGTGTGTTAAAAAAAATAAAAGTTCTGGGTTTTATATGATTAAAAAGATAAATTGGAGTTAAATATACGAAATTGTTTTGCGATGTAGAAAAAAGGAAGTAATAGAATAGATGAATTTAGGGGGTAAGTTTATTTTGTAGTTTTTTCAAGAGTTATATAGGATTGATTTGAACTCAGATTGTCTCTTATAGATTTTGTGAGAATAAATTAACTCTTTTATTTCAATTGTTTGTGTGAAATTTTAGAATTAAGAAAAAGGAGGCTATTTTGATGATTAAACCCAGATTAATATTATGCGTTAGGAATTTATTGCAAATAAAAAGGAGGATGAAGAGGGGGAATGGAAGGAATTTTTTGTTTTTACAATGAGGCTGTTCAAAAAGTTTAGGACAGCCTCATTATAAAAGATTGTGTTTTGTGTAAATTATCTTTTTATTATATTTTAAAAGTTATTACGGGTTTTTTTGCGTGATTTACTAGGCTTTCACTTATACTGCCATTAAAAAAATGAGCTAATCCTTTTCTTCCATGTGTACACATACCTATTAAATCAGCATTTAGATCATTAGCTATGTTTAAGATGCCTGCTTCCACATTAACATCGTTGTATATATGTGTTTCATATTTGTCGATCTTAAATCCGCTAACAAAGTCGTTCATTAATTTTCTGGCATCTTGTGTAGAACGAAAATTATTAGGCGTGTTTATGTTTACAAGATGTAAAGTGGCATCGAATTCATTGGTAAGGCGAACGATACACTCAAAAGGTTTCTTGATTTCATCTAAAAAGTCTGAAGCAAATATAAAATGGTTTACTTTGAAGTCAGGATCATCTTCCTTGATGACTAGAACAGGAATGGAAGAGTTTCTAACAATTTTTTCTGTATTTGATCCTACGAACATTTCTTTAATACCATTTGCTCCATGTGATCCCATGATGATAAGGTCAAACGTATTGTTTTGTATGGTTTTCATGATGCCTTCAAAAGGCTGGTCTATTTGGATTATTTTAGAAGTTTCTATTCCGTCTAAATATTCTTCATCCATTAAATCATCCATTCTGTTTGTTATCGCATTTTTGAAAAAGACGATTTCAGGAATATCATGACCATGAGTAACTGTATCATTTCCTTGTCCGGTAGTTCTAATAAGTGAATTAGATATATTTCGGCATTATGCTTTCTTGCAAATTGTGCGGCAACTTTAAGAGCATACTCTGCATGTTGAGAAAAATCGGTAGGAACTAAAATTCGTTTCATAATGGGGTTATTGTTTAATGGTTTGTTTTTCTTAATCTCACAGATAAAGGTAAGAAAGTTTTTAATAAAAATCAATCAGTTAGTAAAATAAAAAAAAAAATGTATATTTGTGCCGTTATTTAGAAGTTAAACATTAAATAATGAGGCACGCATCGCGTGCCTCTTTTTATACCAATGACATTTAAAGAAAAAGTAGGGCAGTTATTAAATCAAACTTTGGAAGATTTTCCAGATCTTTTTTTAATTGATTTAACTATAACTGATAGTAATAAAATTATCGTAACTTTAGATGGCGATAATGGAGTGCAATTACAAGATTGCGTGAATATAAGCAGAGCTATTGAAAACAACCTTGATAGAGAGGAACAAGATTTTGCTTTAGAGGTGGCTTCCGCTGGTGTATCGGCTCCCTTAACAAGAATTCGTCAATTTAAGAAGAATGTAGGGCGTACCGTAAAGCTCAGAACGGCAGAGAAAGTGTATGAAGCGCTTTTAGTAGAAGCCGATGATGAGGTGGTTACTTTAGAGTGGACTGCACGTGAACCAAAAAAAAATAGGAAAAGGAAAAGAAACTGTTGTTCACAATGAAAAAATACAATATGGCAATATTGTGGAGGCAGTAGTTACAATTATATTTTAAAAAAAAATCAAAGAGTTGTATGGAGAATTTAGCATTAATCGAATCGTTTTCAGAATTTAAAGATAATAAATCTATCGATCGTGTTACATTAATGGCTATTTTGGAAGATGTGTTTAGAAGTGCATTGAAGAAAAAATACGGATCCGATGAAAATTTTGATATTATTATCAATCCTGACAAAGGCGATATGGAGATTTGGAGACGTCGTGTTATTGTAGCAGATGAGGATTTAGATTTCGAAAATGAGGAAATTACGCTGACAGAAGCTCGTAGAATAGAACCAGATTTTGAAATTGGAGAAGAAGTATCGGAAGAAGTAAAATTAATAGATCTAGGAAGAAGAGCCATTTTAGCTTTACGTCAGAATTTAATTTCTAAAATTCACGAACATGATAGTACCAATTTGTATAAACAATTCAAAGATTTAATCGGTGATATTTATACCGCAGAGGTACATCACGTACGCCCCAAAGCTGTAATATTAGTTGATGATGAAGGAAATGAAATTGTATTGCCAAAAGAAAAACAAATACAATCTGATTTTTTTAGAAAAGGTGATAATGTTCGCGGAGTTATAGAAAATGTTGAACTAAAGGGGAACAAACCACAAATCATCATGTCTAGAACTTCTGAAAAATTCTTAGAAAAACTATTTGAACAAGAAATTCCAGAAGTGTTTGATGGTTTAATTACAATTAAAAAAGTAGTTCGTATACCGGAGAAAAAGCAAAAGTAGCGGTAGATTCTTATGATGATAGAATCGATCCAGTAGGTGCTTGTGTAGGTATGAAAGGTTCTCGTATTCACGGAATAGTTCGTGAATTAGGAAATGAAAATATTGATGTAATTAATTATACCAACAATACACAGTTATTTATTACTAGAGCATTAAGTCCTGCAAAAGTTTCTTCAATTAAAATTGATGAAGAAAAGAAAACAGCTGAGGTATATCTAAAATTAGAAGAAGTATCAAAAGCAATTGGTCGGGGTGGTCAAAACATCAAACTAGCAGGGATGTTAACGGGTTATGAATTAGATGTAATTCGAGAAGGAAGTGCACAAGAAGATGAAGATGATGTTGAATTAACAGAGTTTGCAGACGAAATTGATGGTTGGATCATAGACGAGTTTGCAAAAGTAGGGCTAGACACAGCACGTAGTATTTTAAGTCAAGATGTAGAAGATTTAGTACGTCGTACGGATTTAGAAGAAGAAACTATTCTTGATGTAATCAAGATTTTAAAAGAAGAATTTGAAGATTAATCGCTTTTTAATCCACAAAAAAATAAAAAAAACCATAAATAAAATTTATGTCTGAAGGAACAATAAGAATAAACAAAGTATTAAGAGAATTTAATATATCTCTTGAGCGAGCTGTTGATTTTTTAAAGGATAAAGGTTTTATAATAGAATCTAATCCAAATACCAAAATCACAGAGGAGATATATGGTATTCTATCTAATCAATTTGCTGGAGATAAAGGTAACAAAGACGCATCTAAAGAAGTAGGCGAAGAAAAACGTAAAGAAAAAGAAGCGTTACGTTTAGAGCGTGAACACGAATTAGAGCAAAAACGCCTTGAAGAAGAACGTGCGCGTCAGGATGTTATCAAAGCCAAAGCAGCGGCTTTGTCAGGGCCTAAAAAAGTAGGAAAGATAGACTTAAATCCTAAGCCTGTTGCAAAACCTGAAATCGAAACACCAAAAGTAGAAGTAGAGCCCGTTGAAAAAGAAATTTCAAAACCTACAGTAGTAGAAGAAGAAAAGGTTGTGGTAAAAATTGAACCAAAACAGGAAAAACCAGTAGAAATTAAGGTTAAACCTGTGGTGGTGCCTCCTGTTGAAAAAAAGGTAGAAAAAGTGGTAGAAAAACAAATAGAAAAACCACAAGTGAAAGTAATAAAACCCGTAGTTGAGCCAAAAGTAGAAACTAAAGCTGAAAAGCCTGCAACAAGTCCTTCAGTTGAAGCAGGTCAAGTAGTAGAAGAACGCTATGAAACTCAATATCAAAAACTATCAGGTGCTACTTTTACAGGTCAAAAAATTGACCTTTCTCAATTTGAAAAACCTAAAAAGAAAAAAGAAGATTCAAGACCTAACCAAGGTGGGAATAATAACCATCAAGGAGGGAATGATGCCAATAAGAAAAAACGTAATCGAATTCCTTCTAAGCCTAACCAGTCTAATAAACAAGACGGTAATAACAATAATAACAATAATAATAACAACGGGCAGGGGAATAGAGGTAATCACGGAGGAAACCACAATGGAAACAAAGGTGGAAACAAATTCAATAAAAAAGCACCTGTTGTAAAAGTTGAACCAACAGAAGAAGAAGTAAAAAATCAGATTAAAGAAACTCTTGAAAGATTACAAGGAAAAGGAAATAAATCAAAAGCAGCTAAGTATCGCCGTGATAAACGAGATTCTCATAGAGAACGTAATGAGGCTGAGTTAGCAGCAAAAGAAGAGGGAAGCAAAGTTCTTAAGGTTACAGAATTCGTAACAGTGGGTGAAATTGCAACTATGATGGATGTCCCAATTACGAAGGTTATCGGAACATGTATGTCCTTGGGAATCATGGTAACCATGAATCAGCGTTTAGATGCTGAAACGTTAACGATTGTGGCAGATGAATTTGGATATGAAGTACAGTTTACTACTGCTGATATTGAAGAAGCAATTGAAATTGTAGAAGATAAGCCAGAAGATTTAAAACAACGTGCTCCAATTGTAACCGTAATGGGTCACGTAGATCATGGTAAAACATCACTATTAGATTATATCCGTAAAACAAATGTAATTGCAGGTGAGTCAGGAGGTATTACACAGCATATTGGTGCTTACGGAGTAGAATTAGAAAGCGGTCAAGAAATTACATTCCTTGATACGCCAGGTCACGAAGCTTTTACTGCAATGCGAGCTCGTGGTGCTCAAGTAACAGATATTGCGATTATTGTAGTGGCAGCTGATGATGATATCATGCCACAAACTAAGGAAGCAATTAGCCATGCACAAGCAGCGGGTGTGCCAATAATTTTCGCAATTAACAAAATTGATAAGCCAACAGCTAATCCTGATAAAATTAAAGAAAAATTAGCAGCCATGAACTTCCTTGTTGAAGAATGGGGAGGTAAATACCAGTCTCATGATATTTCTGCTAAGATGGGTATTGGTGTAAAAGAATTACTTGAAAAAGTATTATTAGAAGCCGAGATACTAGAATTAAAAGCAAACCCTGATAAACCAGCAGTAGGAACGGTTGTAGAAGCATTCTTAGATAAAGGACGCGGTTATGTATCTACAATTTTAGTACAAGCAGGAACTCTTAAAATTGGTGATTATGTGTTAGCTGGTAAGCACCACGGTAAAATTCGTGCTATGCAAGATGAACGTGGTCATAATGTAAAAGAAGCAGGGCCTTCAACACCAGTATCCATATTAGGTTTGGATGGAGCTCCTACAGCTGGAGATAAGTTTAATGTATTTGAAGATGAAAGAGAAGCAAAACAAATTGCCGCTAAACGTACTCAGCTATTACGTGAGCAATCTGTAAGAACACAACGCCATATTACATTAGATGAAATTGGACGTCGTATTGCATTAGGTCAATTCAAAGAATTAAATATTATTTTAAAAGGAGACGTAGATGGATCAGTGGAAGCATTATCAGATTCATTCTCTAAATTGTCAACAGAAGAAATTCAGATCAATATTATTCACAAAGGAGTGGGTGCTATTACCGAGTCAGATGTAATGTTAGCTTCTGCTTCCGATGCAATTATTATAGGGTTTAACGTACGACCACAAGGAAATGCTAAATCATTAGCAGAAAAAGAAGAGATAGATATTCGTCATTATTCTATCATCTATGCTGCAATTGATGATTTACGTGATGCAATGGAAGGTATGTTATCTCCTGAGTTTAAAGAAGAAATTACGGGTACTGCCGAAATACGTGAATTATTCAAAATTTCGAAAGTGGGTACCATTGCAGGATGTATGGTTACAGATGGTAAGATTTTTAGATCCAATAAAATCCGCCTAATCCGCGAAGGAGTTGTAATTTATACAGGTGATTTGATAGCCTTAAAACGTTTCAAAGACGATGTGAAAGAAGTTTCTAAAGGATACGATTGCGGTATGCAGATTAAAGGTTACAACGATATTCAAGAATATGACGTAATTGAAGGATTCACTACCGTAGAAGTTAAAAAGAAATTGAAATAATACAATATGTATACAATAAAAAAACCTCGATTTATCGAGGTTTTTTTATTGTATACCACTACTTCTTTTCTTGAAAAAATAGCAGAATAAAAAATCTTATGAAAATATATAGTTCGAAAATAGAACACCTTATTTATAATTTAATTTCTTGTAAAGATCTTTTGTTTATTTTATAGCCAATTATAATCTCTTATTTCTCTTTTCCTTTCGTTATATAATAAATAGGAATTCCTCCTAACATAATTAATACTCCCCATCCACAAGTACTTGTTTTATCTATTAAAAGCATGATACAAATAGCCAAAGAAACAATAATATAAAGTGCAGGTAAAATAGGGTAACCAAAAGCTTTATAGGGCCTTTTTAATTCAGGCTTTTTCTTTCTTAAGATAAAAATCCCTAGAATCGTCAAAATATAAAAAATAATAACTATAATCATTACAAAATCTAACAAATCACCATATTTGCCTGTTAAACAAAGTAAAGAGGCCCAAATACATTGAATCCATAATCCCCAGCCGGGAACAGCTGCGCTATTTAATTCAGCAGCCTTTTTAAAAAATAAACCATCTTTTGCCATCGTATAATACACCCTTGATCCCGCCATGATTAATCCATTATTACAACCAAAAGTAGAAATCATGATCATAATTGCGATAATAAAAGTCCCTGTTGTGCCAAAAATATGCTCTGATGCAACCACAGCCACTCGGTCTGAAGGAGCAAAGGCAATGGCGTTCAATGGCATAACGGCTAAATACATTACATTTGCTAATATGTAAATTATACTTACAATTAAAGTTCCTAAGAAGAGACTTAATCCTACATTTCGTTCAGGATTTTTTATTTCACCAGAAATAAAAGTTACACCATTCCAAGCATCACTTGAAAATAAAGAACCTACCATAGAAGCTGCAATAGCAGATAATAAAGTATATCCGCTCAGAATTGTCCAAGTGTTAGTTTCTTTATTAAAGGACTGAGCTGTCCAACTAGTATTCCAATTGTTATTCCAAATGTCACTTTTAGCAGCCAATATGAATCCAAATACGATGAGCCCAAATAAGGATGCAATTTTTGTAATAGTAAATATTTTTTGAATTATTTTTCCGTTTTTAACCCCTTTGCTATTGATATAAGTAAGAATTATAATGGTAATGATAGAAACAATTTGTGCAGCGCTTAGCTTGAAATTAGGGAGGTTAATAATAAAATTATTTTCGCTAAATGCTGGAATAAGATAGGCCGTAAATTTAGAAAAGGCAACGCCTACAGCTGCTATAGTTCCTGTTTGTATGACCGCAAAAAAACTCCATCCGTACAGAAATGCAATCAATTTGTTATAAGCCTCTTTTAAATAAACATATTGTCCTCCTGCTTCTGGATACATAGCGCTAAGTTCGCCATAACTAACGGCAGCTGTCATAGTTATAAGTGCAGAAATAATCCATATAGTTATTAACCATCCAGCACTGCCAATATTACGAGCAATATCAGCACTTACAATAAATATACCCGAACCAATCATAGAACCTACTACTAGTAGTGTTCCGTCTAGTAAACCTAATTCTTTTTTAAATTCTTGTGTTTGTTTTTCCATAGTTTTTGGTTTGATTTGCTAATATATGTTTTTTTATTTATTGAAGTGCTAGTGCATAATTCACGAAACAAACTTTTATCTTTGCATAATGAATGAAAATTTGAATCCTAATAAAGAACGTTTTACACCGCAAGAGATGGATGTTGAGCGTGCCTTACGCCCGTTAAGTTTTGAAGATTTTGCTGGTCAGGATCAGGTATTAGAAAATTTGAAAGTATTTGTTAAAGCAGCTAATCTTAGAGGAGATGCTTTAGATCATACTCTTTTTCATGGACCACCGGATTAGGAAAAACAACATTAGCCAACATATTGGCTAATGAACTGGGAGTTGGAATAAAAATTACCTCAGGACCTGTTTTGGATAAGCCGGGTGATCTGGCAGGATTGTTAACAAACTTAGAAGAACGTGATATATTATTTATAGATGAAATACATCGTTTAAGTCCAGTGGTAGAGGAATATTTGTATTCCGCCATGGAAGATTATAAAATAGATATCATGATCGAAAGTGGACCCAACGCGCGATCTGTGCAGATAGGTTTAAATCCTTTTACTTTAGTAGGAGCTACTACTCGTTCAGGTTTACTCACCTCTCCTATGAGAGCCCGTTTCGGAATTCAATCAAGATTACAATATTACAATACAGAATTATTAACAACCATTGTCCAACGTAGTGCTTCTATTTTAGGAACGCCTATTTCTATGGAGGCAGCTATTGAAGTAGCTGGGCGTAGTAGAGGAACACCTCGTATTGCCAATGCTTTATTAAGAAGAGTACGTGATTTTGCTCAAATTAAAGGAAATGGAACTATAGATATAGAAATAGCTCGATATTCTTTAAAAGCTTTAAACGTGGATGCACATGGTTTAGATGAAATGGATAATAAAATTCTAACCACTATTATTGATAAGTTTAAAGGAGGTCCAGTTGGAATCAGTACATTAGCAACTGCGGTATCCGATAGTGGCGAAACGATAGAAGAAGTGTATGAACCATTTTTGATTCAAGAAGGATTCATAGTTAGAACCCCGAGAGGACGTGAGGTAACAGAAAAGGCATATAAACATCTTGGTCGTACTCGTATGGGGTCACAAGGAGAGTTATTCTAGTAAATTTTTTCAAAAATATTGGCTTGATTAATAATAAAGAAAAATATACCCAGTTAATAAAATCCGAGTCGTTACGACTCGGATTTCTTTCCTGTGGGATTTCTAAAGCTGATTTTTTAAAAGAAGAAGCACCTCGTTTAGAAAAATGGTTGAAAAAAGGGATGAACGGCCAAATGGGGTATATGGAAAACCATTTTGACAAACGATTAGATCCTAGGTTATTAGTTGAAGGGGCTAAAAGTGTTATTTCTTTAGTACTTAATTATTACCCGTCTGAAATTCAAAATCAAGATTCGTACAAAATCTCTAAGTACGCCTATGGTGAAGATTATCATTTTGTAATAAAAGATAAACTAAAAGACTTACTTCGCTTTATTCAAACAGAAATAGGAGAAGTGGATGGACGTGTATTTGTAGATTCAGCCCCCGTATTAGATAAAGCGTGGGCTGCTAAAAGTGGTTTAGGATGGATAGGGAAAAATAGTAACTTGATTACAAAACAAGTAGGTTCTTTCTATTTCATTGCTGAAATTATTTTAGATTTAGAGTTAGAATATGATTTGCCAACAACAGATCATTGTGGTAAATGTACCGCCTGTATAGATGCTTGCCCTACAAAAGCTATCATACAACCCTATGTAGTCGATGGTAGTAAATGTATTTCCTACTTTACAATTGAATTAAAAGATCAAATACCACAAGAAATGAAAGGCAAATTTGATGATTGGATGTTTGGATGTGATGTATGTCAGGACGTATGCCCATGGAATCGTTTTGCAAAACCGAATGCAATAGATGCCTTTACACCTAATCCAGATTTAATACATTTTACTAAGGAAGATTGGAGAGAAATTACAGAAGATGTGTTTAAAAAAATATTTAAAAATTCAGCCGTTAAGCGAACTAAAATCAATGGATTAAAAAGGAATATTCTATTTTTAGATGATTAATTTAGTTAAAAAATTTCATTCTTTTCTTTCAACACTTATCTTTGCCAGTTCATTAAAAGGCAAAAAAATATGTCAGACGATAAAAAAGAAGAGAAGCTCTATTGTACCATGCAAAACCACAGCTCCGGTAAAATTAAAGTGGTTCCGACTAAAAAATATGCTACCCAACGTGATTTGTCTTTAGCATATTCTCCGGTGTGGGCCGAACCTTGTATTGAAATTTCTAAAGACATAGATAAAGTATATAAATATACAGCAAAAGGGAATCTAGTAGCTGTAATTTCTAATGGTACCGCTGTTTTAGGTCTTGGCGATATAGGACCAGAAGCATCCAAACCCGTTATGGAAGGGAAAGCTTTATTGTTTAAAATTTTTTCTGATATAGATGTTTTTGATATAGAAGTAGATGCTACGGATATTGACAAGTTTGTAGATACAGTAAAAGCAATAGCTCCTACTTTTGGAGGAATTAATTTAGAAGACATAAAAGCTCCTGAATCTTTTGAAATAGAAAGACGTTTAGTAGAAGAACTAAATATACCCGTGATGCACGATGATCAACACGGAACCGCTATCATTTCATCAGCAGCATTATTAAACGCGCTAGAATTAGCAAACAAAGATATTAGTAAAATTAAATTAGTAGTATCTGGGGCTGGTTCAGCTGCATTGGCTTGTGCTAATTTGTACGTGGCATTAGGAGTAAAGGTTGAAAATATCTTTATGTTTGATGTAAACGGATTATTAGTGTCAAGTAGAGAAGATATTTCTAATCTTCAAAGGAAATATGCTAAAGATATGTCTGCTCAAACCTTAGCAGAAGTTATTGTAGGAGCCGATATGTTTTTAGGATTATCAGCAGGAAATGTCCTAAAACCCGAAATGTTATTAACCATGGCTGAAAATCCAATCGTTTTTGCTATGGCTAATCCAGTACCTGAAATAGATTATAATCTAGCTATCAGTACCCGAGAAGATATTATTATGGCAACAGGACGTTCCGATTATCCAAATCAGGTTAATAACGTTTTAGGATTTCCCTATATTTTCCGTGGAGCACTAGATGTTAGAGCAACTAAAATAAACGAAGCCATGAAAATGGCAGCAGTAAAAGCATTAGCCTGTTTAGCCAAGCAACCTGTACCTGAACAAGTGAATGTTGCTTATGGAGAAACTAAATTAGTCTTTGGTCGTGATTATATTATTCCAAAACCATTTGATCCACGATTAATAGCCGAGGTTGCTCCAGCCGTAGCAAAAGCAGCAATAGATAGTGGAGTGGCACAACAACCTATAACAGATTGGGATAAATACCGAAATGAATTATTAGATAGATTAGGATCTGATAACAAAATGGTACGTATGTTAGCTAACCGTGCTAAAACAAATCCTAAAAAAGTGGTTTTTGCAGAGGCAGACCATTTAGATGTGTTAAAGGCAGCACAAATTGTATTTGAAGAAGGAATTGGGATGCCTATTTTGTTAGGGAATAAAGAAATTATCCTAGAGTTGAAAGAAGAATTAGGTTTTGATGCAGAAGTTGAAATTATTGATCCCAAAACAAAAGAAGAAGAAGAACGTAAAAATAGATTTGCTCAAAAATATTGGGAAACCCGTCGTAGAAGAGGAATTACACTTTTAGATGCTCAAAAATGGATGCGTGAACGTAACTATTTTGCCGCTATGATGATTAATGAAGGAGAGGCAGATGCCTTAGTTACGGGGTATTCAAGAAGTTATCCATCGGTAGTAAAGCCTATAATGGAGTTGATAGGGAAAGGAGCTGGTGTAAGTAGAATTGCAACCACTAATTTAATGATGACTGCAAGAGGGCCTATGTTCCTAGCAGATACAGCCATTAATCCTAATCCAACCGCAGAAGATTTAGCTAAAATTGCACTTATGACAGCTCGAACAATTAAACTGTTTGGAATGGAACCTGTAATGGCCATGGTGTCTTTTTCTAACTTTGGTTCTTCAAAAGATGAGAGTGCTTCTAAAGTACGTGAAGCAGTAGCTTATTTACACACACATCATCCCGATTTAATTGTAGATGGTGAAATTCAAACAGATTTTGCATTAAATCCTGAAATGTTGAAGAGTAAATTCCCATTCTCTAAATTAGCAGGACAAAAAGTAAATACCCTTGTGTTTCCTAATCTAGAATCAGCCAATATTACCTATAAAATGTTGAAAGAACTATATAAGGTAGAGTCAATAGGACCTATAATGTTAGGTTTAGATAAACCAGTACATATTTTTCAGTTAGGAGCTAGTGTTGAAGAGATGGTTAACATGGCAACCATAGCAGTTATAGATGCTCAAGAAAAAGAGAAAAGACACAGAGTTCAAAAATAAACCTCTGAATTTCTTAATACGCTTATCATTAAATAATTCCACTCAATAAAATTACTATATTTGGAAGGAATAATAAAAGAAGCATGATTGCACACATACAAGGAAAATTAGTAGAAAAAAACCCTACCGACGTTGTAATTGACTGTAACGGGGTAGGGTATTTAGTTCATATATCTTTACATACATACGGTTTATTGCCATCCAATGATTTTATAAAACTATATACCTACTTACAGATAAAAGAAGATAGTCATTCTTTATATGGATTTATAGAAAAATCAGAAAGAGAAATCTTTAAATTACTTATTTCTGTATCAGGTATTGGTGCTAATACAGCAAGAACGATGCTTTCTTCATTAGAACCCAAACAAATTATAAATGCCTTAGCCTCTGAAAACGTAGCAACCATCCAATCTATAAAAGGAATTGGTATTAAAACAGCTCAAAGAGCCATAATTGAATTAAAAGATAAAGTGTTAAAAATCTATGAAATAGATGAAGTTTCATTGATTCCAAACAATACAAATAAAGATGAAGCGTTATCTGCTTTAGAAGTGCTTGGTTTTGTTAGAAAATCTGCCGAAAAAGTAGTTGAAAAAATTATTGCCTCTACACCAGAAGCTACTGTAGAAAATATTATAAAACAAGCTTTAAAAAATTTATAAACATTGAAAGATAATTTTTCTCCCCCATTTAATTTATTATTTAAAAACAGTTTCTATATACTGTTTTTCTTTGTTTTAAATAGCCTCTATTCGCAAGAAGTAAAAGATACGTTAAAAGGATATCAAAAAGGAAAGATGGAATTGCCAGATCCTAAAAGTATTCTAGAAGCTTATACATACGATCCTGTAACAGATCGTTACATCTATACAAAATCTTTTGAAGGATTTACAATAGACTATCCTATTGTATTAACCCCTGATGAGTATCAAAAATTGATACAAAAAGAAGCCATTCGAAAATATTTCAAAGAAAAAGTAGATGCAGTAGCAGGACAAAAGAAAAATTCAGAAGAAAAGAAAAGAGATTTATTACCTCGATATTATATCCGTTCAGGACTCTTTGAATCTATTTTTGGAAGTAATACAATTGATATTAAACCAACAGGAAGTGTAGAAATAGATCTTGGTATGCGTTACTCTAAACAAGATAATCCTGCCTTCTCACCACGAAATAGAAGCAATTTTAATTTTGATTTTGATCAACGTATTAGCATGAGTTTAATGGGGCAAGTAGGAACTCGTCTTCGCGTTAATGTTAATTATGATACAGAATCAACTTTTGCTTTTCAAAACTTAATTAAGTTGCAATATACACCTACAGAAGATGATATTCTTCAAAAAATAGAAGTAGGAAATGTTAGTATGCCATTGAGCAATAGTTTAATCAGAGGAGCCCAGAGCTTATTTGGTTTTAAAACAGAACTAAAATTTGGTAAAACGACCTTTACAGGTGTCTTTTCTGAACAAAAATCACAAACCAGAACCGTAACGGCACAAGGAGGAGGACTCATTCAAAATTTTGATATGTTTGCGTTAGATTATGATGCCGATCGTCATTTCTTTTTATCACAATTTTTCAGAAACAATTATGATCGAGCATTAGAAACTTATCCCGTAATTAATTCAAGAATACAAATCACTCGTTTAGAAGTTTGGGTTACCAATAGACAAAATAGAATTAATACAGGAGTAGAAGGAAATAATCTTCGAAATATAGTAGCACTTGCTGATTTGGGAGAAGCTCAAAGTACTAAACTATCCAATGATGAAATAATAGGATTAAATCCAATTCCAACTGATTTTTTTAAAACCTTACCCGATACACCTGTAGATAACGCTAATAATGCCTTTAATCCTAAAAAGATAGGAGGAGTAGGGAGTTTGTTAAATGATGCTATACGAGATGTTTCAAATGTTTCAACTGGTTTCAATGGTTTAAATACAAGAGAAGGGGTTGACTATTCTAAATTAGAAAACGCACGTAAATTAAATTCCAATGAATATACATATCATCCACAACTTGGATATATTTCGTTAAATCAACGATTAACGAATGATGAAGTACTAGCTGTTGCTTACCAATATACAGAAGGAGATAAAGTTTATCAAGTTGGAGAATTTGGTAATGATGGCGTTACTTCTTCCACGGTAGGTACAAATGATATACCTGTTACCAAAGCCTTAGTTCTAAAATTATTAAAACCCAACTTAAATAATGTAGATAAACCCATTTGGAATTTAATGATGAAAAACGTTTATCAAATTCCGGGAGCCTATCAACTAGAAAAAACAGATTTTAAATTTAATATATTATATACAGACCCTTCACCTATAAATTATATTACCCTAGGTACTCCTTTACCTTTAAGAGGTGATATATCCAATCAACCCCTTCTAAAAGTATTTGATTTGGATAAATTAGATTTTTATAATGATCCTAATGGTGGAGATGGCTTTTTTGATTTTTTACGGGATTAACAATAGATACACAAAATGCCCGTATTATATTTACTAAAGTAGAACCTTTTGGGAAATCTTTATTTGAAAAATTAGTTTCTAATAATGTTACTGAAAAATATAACGATGAAAGTTCCTACAACTCGAATCAAAAAAAATATGTTTACACCAGTCTATATAGAAAAACACAAGCAGCAGCCTTACAAAACAGTGAAAAAAACAAGTTCCAATTAAAAGGTAAATTTAAATCAACAGGAGGAGATGGAATTTCTCTAGGTGCTATAAATGTACCTAGAGGATCTGTTGTCGTAACAGCAGGAGGAAGAGTTTTACAAGAAGGAGTCGATTATACCGTAAATTATCAAGCAGGGCGTGTACAAATTTTAGACCCTTCATTACAAGCTTCTGGTACTCCCATTCAAGTATCAGTTGAAAATAACTCAGTCTTTGGGCAGCAAACAAGACGTTATATGGGATTTAATATCGAGCATAAATTTTCTGATAAATTTCAAATTAATGGAACTCTAATTAATATGTCCGAACGTCCTTTTACACAAAAGACAAATTATGGACAAGAATCAGTAAATAATACAATGTTTGGTATTAATGGTAACTTTTCAACTGAAGTACCCTTTTTTACAAGATTAGTTAATAAATTACCTAACATAGATACAGATGTGCCGTCTAATTTGTCCTTTAGAGGTGAATTAGCCTATTTAATGCCGGGCACTTCCAAAATTGATCGCTTTAATGGCGAATCTACCGTTTATGTAGATGATTTCGAAGGATCCCAATCCACCATTGATATGCGTGCTCCCCAATCATGGAGTTTAGCCAGCGTTCCTGATGAATTTCAAGATAAATCAAGTGCCAATAATTTGAGCTATGGTTTTAACAGAGCTAAATTATCTTGGTATAGCATAGACCCTATATTTTATACAAATCAAAGACCAGCAGGAATTAGTGATAATGATGTTTTAGCATACGATACAAGACGTGTTTATCTAGACGAACTATATCCACAAACTAGTATTGCTATAGGTGATTCTAGAGTTGTAAATACTTTAGATTTAACTTATTATCCGAAAGAAAGAGGACCCTATAATTTTAATCCAGCAGCACTAAATAATCAAATGCCTGATCCTACAAAATCTTTTGCAGGTATTATGCGTCCCATTACCACCACTAATTTTGAACAAGCGAACGTTGAATATATTCAATTTTGGGTATTAGATCCCTATTATAAAAATATTAATGGAGTATCTCCTGCTAATACAGGAAAAATTACAATTCACTTAGGGGATGTATCGGAAGACGTTTTAAAAGATGGTAAAAAAATGTACGAAAATGGATTGCCGGATTAGGTTCTGATCAAAAAACCTTACCTTCTCAATGGGGTAAAGTTCCTGCCAATCAATCGCTTATATATACTTTTGATTCAAATAATAACAATAGAATATTACAAGACGTGGGACTTAATGGCTTAAATGATGCCGAAGAACGAATAAAATTTCCTGATTTTGCTAATCAAGAAGATCCCGCAATGGATAACTATCAGTATTATTTAAATACTTCAGGAGGAATTGTTACTCGATACAAAAAATACAATGGAACAGAAATGAATTCACCTGTTGATGTTACAGATAGCAATAGGGGAAATTCTACAATTCCGGATGTTGAGGATATTAACAGAGATAATACCATGAATACAGTAGAAGGGTATTATAAATTTGAAATTGATATAAAACCCAATGTAAAACCAGGGGATAAATATGTAGTAAGCGAGCGTATAGATGATGACCGCGATTTAGGAGGAGGACAAAAAACCAGTGTACGTTGGATACAATACAAAATTCCGATAACAGAAGGAGTGGCTATAGGAGGTATTTCAGATACCCGATCAATTCGTTTTATGCGTATGTTAGTTAACGGGTTTAGTAATCAAATTACTTTGCGTTTCGGAGCTTTAGATCTAGTTAGGGGTGATTGGAGACGCTATGCAGGGCAATTAACAAACATAACAGATCCTAATACTAATTTTGAAGTGCAAAGTATTAATATAGAGGAAAATGCACAGCGAAGTCCAATACCGTATGTTTTACCACCGAATGTAAAAAGAGAACAAATTAATAATAATAATACAATAATTAATCAAAACGAGCAATCATTAGTACTGCGCGTAGGTTCTGCAAATGATGAATCCAAAGGATTAGTAGATGGCGATGCAAAAGCGGTATTTAAAAACGTTAGCGTTGATATGCGTCAATACAAACGCTTGAAAATGTTTTTACATTCAGAATCCTTACTTAAATCGGACGATTTAAAAGATAAAGAATTAAGTGCCTTTGTTCGTTTTGGAAATGATTTTACCAATAACTTTTATGAAATTGAAGTTCCATTAAAAATAACTCCTTTTGGAAATACAGGAACAGAAACTATTTGGCCTACTGAAAATGAAATTAATTTAGCACTTTCAGCATTAGGGAAATTAAAATTAGAGAGTTTTAAAGCAGATCCTCAATTTATTGATCTTGTAGATAAATCGTATGTTAGAGAAGCTACAGTGTATGATAGTGGTGCGACTGCTGGTATCAAAATTCGTGTAAAAGGAAATCCAAATATTGGTTATGTACGTACACTAATGGTAGGACTTAAAAATCCTAAAGGAGGGGTAACTACTTCAAAAGTTAGAGGAGAAGTTTGGTTTAACGAATTGCGTTTAGCGGAAATGGATGAATCTGGAGGTATGGCAGCAGTTGCAAGCTTAGATACCAATATGGCCGATTTTTTAACATTATCCGCCACTGGACGTATGGGAACCATTGGTTTTGGATCTATAGAACAAAAACCAAATGAAAGAAGTCGAGAAGATATGTGGCAATATGATGTTGTAACAAATGTTAGTTTAGGCAAGTTATTGCCTAAAAAATGGGGTGTTAATTTACCATTTAATTATGCAATAGGGGAACAAACTATTACACCAGAATATGATCCATTATACCAAGACTTAAAGTTAAAAGACGTTTTAGCAGCAGCGCAAACAGAAGAAGAAAAAGACGCTGTAAGAAAAAGATCTGAAAATTTTACTAAGAGAAGAAGTATTAATTTCATCGGAGTAAAAAAGAACGATCACCCGAACAAAAACCCCATATTTATGATGTAGAGAACCTAACGCTATCGTATTCCTATAATGAGATGAAACATCGTGATTTTGAAGTTCAAAATGTTTTAGATCAACAAATACGCACGACAGCTGATTATGCCTATGCGTTTAAAAGCAAAACCGTTGAGCCTTTTAAACAAACAGCCTTCATGAAAAAAAGTACTTATTGGAAATGGTTGAGTGATTTTAATTTTAATTTGCTACCATCTAATATAAACTTTAGTTCATCCATTCTTCGTCAATTCAATAGACAACAATTTCGTCAAGTAGATCAAAGTATCGTAGCAGGTGTTGAACCTCTGTATCGTAAAAACTACCTATTTAATTATAATTATGGTTTTAATTTTAATTTAACACGTTCGTTTAAGATAAATTATACAGCTACAACAGGTAATATTGTTAGAACCAATTTACTTAATCAAAATGGAGATTCTCAAAAACCAGAATATACCGTTTGGGATGATTTCTGGAATGTAGGAGAACCCAATCAACATAATCAACAAATTACCGCTAATTATACTTTGCCTATAGAAAAAATCCCCGTTTTTTCTTTTATAAAATCAGATTATACTTATACAGGAAATTATTCTTGGAATAGAGGATCCGATGCTATGCGAAATTTTTATCCAGATAAATTAGCAAATCCAACATTGGTCTATGATTTAGGTAATACAATACAAAATGCTAATACACATAAACTAAATACAAGCTTTTCACTAACCAATTTTTATAAATATATTGGATTAGTTAAGTTTTCCGAAAGGAGTAAACAACCTGCTAAGCCTGTTGTGCCCATAACAGCTCCTAAACACGGAGAAAAAATTGTGGCAAAACCAAAGGAAAAAGTACTAAAACAAAACGTATTTTTAGACGGTTTAATAGGTGTTGCTACAGCTATTAAAAATGTACAAGTGAATTATTCAGAAACTAACGGAACTTTATTACCCGGGTATCTGCCTTCCATAGGATTTTTAGGTTCCTCAAGACCTTCTTTAGGTTTTGTTTTTGGAATGCAAGATGAAGTGCGTTTTGAAGCCGCTAAAAACGGTTGGTTGACTAATTATGATAAGTTTAACCAAAATTTCACAAAAGTAAATACCAAACAAATACAAGCAAACGCAAAGCTAGAACCATTTGCTGATTTAACAATTGATTTAGTAGCAGACCGTACTATTTCTAGTAATTACAGTGAACAATTTATAGTAAAAGACGGTAACTATAATTCATTATCACCTTATCAAACAGGAAATTTTTCAGTTAGTACACTAATGATAGGTACAGCGTTTGCAACAAGTGATGAAAATGGATCTAACGCTTTTGAAGCATTTAGAAATGGAAGAAAAGAAGTAGCCCAACGTTTAGCTCAACAACGCGCATCTTATGATCCTTTATATGATCCATCTCAACTTGACATAGATGGATTTCCTAAAGGATACGGTAAAAATAGTCAGCAAGTATTATTACCTGCTTTCTTAGCAGCCTATACTTCGGATTTTAGAAGTTCATCTAATGTTCCTTTAAACTTTAACAGATTGTTGCCTTTGCCAAATTGGAATCTAAAATATACAGGTTTAATGCGCTACAAATTCTTTAAAGATCGTTTTAGAAGTTTTAGTATACAACACAGCTATAAATCAGCTTATACCCTAAATTCATATCGTTCAAATTTTGAATACGATAAAAATCCAAATGGAGTTGATGTATCTGGAAATTATTACAGTTCTACTCTTATTGGAAATGTAAACCTAACAGAACAGTTTAGCCCTTTATTACGACTAGATATTCAAATGAAAAACTCGTTAAAATTTATAGCAGAAATGAAAAAAGATCGAACACTTTCTTTAAGTTTTGATAATAATTTGCTTACTGAGTTAAAAGGACAGGAATACATACTAGGTATTGGATACCGTATTAAAGATGTAACAATTCGTTCACGACTGGCAGATAACAATACAGGTGTTGTTAAAAGCGATATTAATTTACGAGGGGATATCTCTTTTAGAAACAATAAAACTATAGTGAGAAATATAGATTATAATAATAATCAATTAGGAGGAGGGCAAAATATTATAACAGCTAAACTTTCTGGAGATTATAAATTTTCTACCAATTTAACCACTTTGTTTTATTTTGATTATAATTTTAATAGAGCCGTCATATCAACTTCTTTTCCTATTACCAATATTAGAGCAGGTTTTACTTTGCGTTACACATTAGGTAATTAATTTTTTAAGAATATGATTTTGATATTATTTTAATAATTATATTTTTGTATCATAAATAATAAAAAACAATGAACATACCAACTAATTTAAAGTACACTAAAGATCACGAATGGGTGAGTATTGAAGGTGATATTGCTACAGTAGGAATCACAGATTTTGCTCAAAAAGAGCTAGGTGATATTGTATACGTAGAGGTTGATACTTTAGACCAAACACTTGCTAAAGATGAAGTTTTTGGAACAGTAGAAGCCGTAAAAACAGTTTCAGATTTATTTTTACCATTATCAGGAGAAATTATGGAGTTTAATGAAGAATTAGAGTCGAATCCTGAATTAGTAAATTCAGATCCTTATGGTGCTGCTTGGATGATTAAAGTAAAAATTTCAGAAATTGCTGAGATAGAAGGATTGTTGTCAAGTGAAGATTATAAAGATCTTATTGGAGCCTAAAAAAACAACTATTTGGTTGGCTTTGTGTTGGACTTGTTTAATCCTTTTTTTAAGTTTTAAAGCACCAGCACTAAATCCTAAATATACTTTTCCAAATGAAGACAAAGTAGTACATTTTACATTCTACTTTGTCTTTGTTTTTTTATGGGCTAGATACCTATTAAAAAATAGAGGTTTAAATCTAAAAAAAATGATGATTTTAATATTGATTGCTATACTAATTAGCGTCTTAATTGAAATAGGACAAGAGTTTTTAACAACAAATCGTTCCGCTGAAATTGAAGACATTATAGCAAATAGTTTAGGTGCTACAAGTTCCGCTGTTTTCTTCTATCGTTTTTTTAAGAAATAAAATGATTAAAAGCAGTTTGTGCTTGATCAAGATTTTTTATTTTTATCAAAAAATAAATAAATATGGATGTTAGAGAATATTTAGATTCTACTTACTTAAAAAAGGCAGAACAAGCAGGACTTACTTATGAAGACAATACAGATAAAGTTATACAAACTATAAAAGAAGCTATAAATGATCGCTTTAAATTAGTGATGATTCGTCCAGAGTATGTAAGTACAGCCAGAAAAATAATTGATGAACAAAATTCAGAAGTACTCATCGGTACAGTTATTGATTTTCCTTTTGGAGCCGCTTCAGTACATTCAAAAATAGAAGAAGCTAAAGAAGCAATTCGTGACGGAGTAGATGAATTAGATTACGTTGTAAACTATGAAGCTTTCAAAAAAGGAGAAACAGAACTTATAAAAGAAGAAATCACTTTGTGTACCCAATTAGGCCTTTCCAATAATAAAGCAGTCAAATTTATTATTGAAGTAGCCGCTTTAACAGATGAAAATATTATTCAAATTTCTAGTTTAATTCGTAATACTATCGTCGAAAAATTTGATGAATCAGACTTTCATAGAGTTTTTGTAAAGTCCTCTACCGGTTTTTATCCCACAACTGATGGAAAACCCAATGGAGCAACAGTTCATACAATCAAACTAATGTTAGAAAATTCCTCTCCACTTCCTGTAAAAGCAGCTGGAGGAGTTAGAAATATAGATGAAGCAAAAGAAATGATTGAATTAGGAGTAAAAAGAATAGGAACCTCTTCCGCTAAAGCTATAGTTGAAGGATTATCTACTACAGGTACTTATTAATCAAATTTATAGATGAGAATTTTATTAACTCTTTTGTTTATAATGAATTCATGTTTAGCTCAAGAAACAAAGCATGAAATCTTTCCCGTTTTTCCTCAATGTGTTCAGAAATCAGAATCAGAACTAGAAAAATGTTTTCATTTTCAATTAGAAGATTTTGTATATAAAAATTTTAAAATGCCTTCAGAATTAACAACAGATAATTATTCAGGAAAAATAATTACACTGTTTGAAGTAGATACCGAAGGACATTTTAAAATAATTTATGTTGATGCTTTGTATCCTGAACTAATTGCAGAAACCAAAAGAGTTTTTAATTCTTTGCCTATTATAGTTCCTGCCACTTATAATGGTATACCAACCTATTCTAAGTTTACATTTACAATGGTTTACCCTTTTTTAAAAGGAAAATCATTAGAGAAAAAGAAAGAAAAAGATATTGTAGAAAACTTTCAGGAAAATCCAACAGAATTACAAAATATAGAAGCAGAATATAAAAAATTCAATAATCCACAGTTTAAAAGCAATTTAAATATTCCGTTTTCACATAGTTATTATGCTAATTTTGATGGTTATATGAATCAAATAGGAAGTAATAGCCATACAGCATCAAAACCCTTGACATATAAAGAAGTAGCACGCTATTATGATTTCGATAAAACCAATCAAAAACTCTTAATAGATAAAAAAAATTGGTGGGGTCGCAAACTTTTTAATGAAAATCTAGTAGCCATTCAAGGTAAAGATTATTGGTTTACCATGAATCCTATTTGGGATTTACGTTTAGGTAAAACATCACCAGAAAAAGCAGGATATACTTATAATAATACACGAGCTATACAATTACAAGGCGGACTAGGAGAAAATTTAAGCTTTACTTCCTCTATTTTTGAAAGCCAAGGCTTTTTTGCTGATTATTATAATCGTTTAGCTATTTCTCAAAAACCATCAGGAGGTAATCCCGCAATAATTCGGGAACAGGAATTGCTAAGGATTTTAGAGGAAATCAATTTGATTTTCCATCTGCTGAGGCAATTATTTCCTATTCATCTTCCGATCATCTAAATATTCAATTAGGATATAGCCGTAATTTTATAGGAGATGGTTATCGCTCTTTGTTAGAAGGAGATGCAGCAAGTCCCTATCCATTTGTAAAAATCAATACAAGTTTTTGGAAAATTAAATATACCAATACTTATATGTGGTTAAAAGATGTGCGTCCAGAAGTAACAACAGAAAAAACTTATGCAACTAAATATATGGCCAATCATTATTTGAGTTGGAACGCATCGAAACGTTTAAATCTCGGTTTTTTTGAATCTGTTGTCTGGTCTAATACAAATAATAGAGGATTTGATTTAAACTTTGTAAATCCAATTATATTTTATCGTTCTGTAGAATTTACTTCTTCCTCTAAAAGCGGTAATGCAGCCATAGGTTTGACAGCTAAATATAAATGGACCAGTCGTTTTAATACCTATGGACAACTATTTATTGATGAATTTGCTGTGGGAGATGTTTTTAGAGGAGAAAATAGTTGGCGAAATAAGATGGCTTATCAGTTAGGAGCAAAATATTATAATGCTTTTGGTTTGAAAAATTTATATTTACAAACAGAAATAAATATTGTTCGACCTTATGTATATTCACATAGTGAAGTAATTACCAATTATGGTCATAATAATCAAAATATGGGACATAATTGGGGATCAAATATAAATGAAATTGTAGCAATTGCTCGTTACACAAGAGGACGATTGTTTTCCGAAGCCAAATTTAATTTTGGTTTACGAGGTTTCGATTATGATACCGTAACAGATAAAAAAAAATTATGGTTCTAATATATACAAAGATTATGATTTAGATCGTTCCGCTGATAAAGGAGTTGTTGTCGGACAAGGAAATAAAACTAAAATAATAATTGCAGACCTAAATGTTGGATATTTATTAAATCCAAGTACTAATCTAAAACTGTTTGCTAATTTTATATATCGCTCATTTAAACCAACAGTAAACACCTCTCAAGTTTTTAGTGAAAACACGACTTGGTTTTCTTTAGGTTTGCGTTCCGACGTATTCAATTGGTATTTTGATTACTAAAACATTCCTAAAATTACAATCATTTTTTATATTAGAAAATAATTGTAATAACTCTATTTGAAGTAAATTTTATATAAAAATATTTGCGTTCTCTTTTTGAATTCAAAGATTAATTGCTTAGTCAATTTTCTTTTTTTACCCAGATTCCGCATTAGACTTCATGTACGAGATGAAAGATAAAAAAGGAACAAAAAATTCTTGTAGATAGGAAGCAAAAGCGTAATCCAGTCGTAGTTTGTCACTTCGACTCAAGGGAGAAATTATATTATTTAACCCAGATTTCAAGAAAGTATTGTTCTTTGACAAATGAGAGCTAACTTGTACTTGCGAGCGAAGCCTATGTATAAAATGGTGAATTTATCCCCTCCCAGATTTTGGCTGAAATGTAAAAAGGCTTCCATTTGGAAGCCCTTTGAGACAATCAATGATGAAACACCATGTTATCTCGTATAGAATAATTTAAGCAAAGATATTACATTTCCTCGCATTTTAATAAAAAGATATTTTATGAAAAGTTTCGAAAAAATGCAAATTGTAAATCCCAATGCTGCAGGAATTGATGTTGGGTCACGTTCTCATTTTGTAGCCATAGGACAGGATGAAAATCAAATTAGAGAATTTAATGTTTATCAATCAGGATTATGCGCTTTGGTAGCTTATCTTCAAGAGAACAAGATTCGTAGTGTTGCTTTGGAGTCCACAGGGAGTTATTGGCAATCTTTGTTTATGATCTTGCAGGGAAATGGTTTTGAAGTTCTTTTGGTTCAAGGGACTCAAACAAAAAACCTCAAAGCAAAGACAGATGTGAAAGATGCACAATGGATACAGAAACTTCATTCTTTAGGGCTATTACGAGGTTCTTTTTGCCCTCTGAAAGCACTTTGCAGATAAGAACACTTCATAGACATCGTTCTAGTTTGATTGAACAAAGTTCAGGCTTTGTAAACAAAATGCAAAAAGCATTACGTTTAATGAACTTCAGACTCGACGTTGTGATAAGTGACATCACAGGAGTTTCTGGAATAAGAGTAATTGAGATGATACTATCAGGTGAAACTTCAGGTGAAAAATTAGCTGAATATTGCGACAAACGAGTTAAAAAAAGCAAAGAAGAAATAGCCGACGCTTTACAAGGTAAAATAAACAATGAATACCTACATGAGCTTTCCGATTGTTATGATATTTACAGACTTATTCAAGATAAAATAAAAAACACCGATACTCGTATTGATCAAGTGCTGAAAAAATCAAACCAGAGAAATTGTTTTATCAGAAGATATCGAATTGGTAAAGAAACAGAATAAAGGGAAAAACCAACCCAAATTTGATGTACAGAAATATAGTTTAAAACTTTTTGGAGTAGATCTCTTTGCTATAGAATCAGTTTGCTCAGGAACCGTTACTAGTTTTTTAGCCGAAATAGGCACCGATATATATAAATTCAAGACCTCCAAGCAATTTGTGAATTGGCTCAGGTTAGCTCCAAATAATAAAATTAGTGGAGGTAAGGTTTTGAGTAGCAGAACTCCAAAAGGGAAAAATAAATTTGCATTGACATTAAGAAATGCGGCAAATACAATTGAAAGAAAAAAAGAAGGTTACCTCGTTATGTTCTTTAAAAGGATTTCTTTTAAAAAGGAAGAGGTGCTGCAATTACAGCAACAGCAAGAAAAATAGCAGTTATAATTTGGAATATGATAGTCAAAAAACAACATTATATACCAATAAATACAGACCAATATATTCAAGAAATGAAGAATAAAAAAACGATACAAATTAAAAAAATGATTAAAAAATACGGAATCGAAACTACTTCTTTATCAATTCCTTAAATTAAGTTAGATAGAATTACGCATTAGACCCGAGCGTAGCGAATAGACGAAGTAAATCTATTCCACTTTATTTTTCTTCAAATTCAAGCACGTACTCAAATTTTAATCATCAAAATAGTTCACTATTTCTTCTTCTAAAATTTTCCGTGAGCACTTGAATTTATTGAAAATTTTTGTTTCACAACGAAGTCTAATGCGGAATCTGTGTTTAAAATCACCTTCATTAAAGCATAAAAAAAATGGATCTTTGCTTTTCTCAATTTGATCTTTATTATTTTACTTTAATAAGAAATGCAAATCCTTTTTAGACTGTTCTTTTTGTAATGTACGTTCTATTCTTATTTTGTATTTAGCATGAATTCCTTTAGATAAAAAGGCTCAAAATAGGCTACATCTACAAAATCTTGGTTCAAAAATTTTTGATAAGCTATTCCTACCATTTCTTTTGAAGATGGAAAAATAGCTTGCTCATGATAAATAAATTGTGCTGTATTAAGGACTTCCTTACATTTAAAAGCACCGTCTCCCAATAGATGTATTTTTTCTTGAAACACAGAAAAGACATTGGAATCAATAATTTGCGATTCCACTTTTCGTTGCAACTCATACTGATTAGAAAAAACGGCTGTATAACACTCCATACGTCTAGCATCTATCATAGGAATAATCATTCCTTCTGACACCTTTATTTGTCTTGCTAAAGTTTCCAAAGTATCTACTGCTATTAGCGGAATATTTAAAGCATAACACAAACCTTTAGCTGCGGAAACGCCTATTCTAAGACCTGTATAAGAACCGGGACCTTGACTAACAGCTATTGCTACCAAATCATTTATTTTTATTTGAGCTTTATCCAAAACCTCTTCTATAAATACATGTAACTTTTCGGCATGGGTATATCCTGATTCTGCAATTTCACGAACTGCAAGCAATTCTCCTTCTTTAGCTAAGGATACAGAACAATTACGAGTAGCGGTTTCTAAGTGTAAAATATAAGTCATAGGTAATTATATAGGATACAAAAGTACAACAATCATAAAAAAACAGGACTGATTCATCTAAAAAAATGGCTCAATCCTGTCAAACAGCAAACAATCTTTATAATATTTTATTTTTTATCAATTATTATTATCTTTTTTATTTTCAGTTATTTTTTTCACATGATCGCTTTGGGTTTAATTCTTTTGTAACGGTAGTATAGGGACCTGTTACAATCGTTTCCCCTTTTTTAATCCAGAAAGCACTTCTATATAATTATCATCTTGAATTCCTGTCTTTATAACTTTTAAATATACTTTATCTCCTCTTTTAACAAATACACATTCATGGCGTTTTTCTTCTTTAGCAGGTTTTTCTTCTTTTGCTTCAAAATCATCTTCTTCATTTTCTAGATATGACTTTCTTAAAGATGTTGTATCTGTTCGCATCACTACAGCACTTATAGGAACTGCTACAACTTTTTCTTTTCGAGTTGTAATGATATCAACTGTAGCGGTCATACCCGGACGAAAAGGAGCATAATTATTTGTTTTTCCTATCATTAATTCAGCATACGACTCTTTTAGTATTCTAACTTTTACTTTAAAATTAGTTACTTGATCTGCTGAAGTAGTTGAATTAGCGGAATTAGAAATACTTGTTACGATTCCTCTAAATATTTTTTTAAGGTAAGCATCAACTTGAACATTGGCTTCATCTCCTATTTCAATTTTTACGATATCATTTTCATTAACATCTACTTCCACTTCCATATTATCAAGATTGGCCACACGCATTAACTCAGTTCCTGTCATTTGTTGTGTTCCTAATACACGCTCTCCAAGCTCAACTCCTAGTTTAGAAACAGTACCAGACATAGGGGCATAAATAGTAGATTTACGTAAACTTTCTCGTGATTCATTAACGGTTGCTGTAGCACTTTCTACATTAAAAGAAGCTGCTTGCCTAGCTGCTTTTGCTCCTTCAAAAACAGCCAAAGACTTATCCCACTCTGCACCTGAAATAATTCCTTTTTCATATAACTTTTTGTTTCGTTCATAACTTGCTTTTGCTTCTTTATATTGTGCTTCTATTTGTGACAAATTAGCTTTAGTATTAGAAAGTCCTGCCTGTGTCCTATTTACCCCTTGTAAATATAATTGCGGATTAATTTTAGCCAGTAAATCACCTTTTTGAACCATTTGTCCTTCTTTAACAGGTAATGCTATTATTTCACCTGAAATTTCAGAGGAAATTTTAACTTCTGTTTCGGGCTGAATTTTACCTGTAGCGGACACCATTTCTACAATGGTTCGTTGTTTAACTTCTTGCCATTCTACTTCAACAACAGTAGTATTATTACCTAATACCCCTTTTTTTTTCAAACCTATTAATACTATTATTACAATTACAATCCCACTAACAAGTATATATTTAGTTTTTGTTTTCATTTGGTTTACCGTTTTGTATAAGAGAAAGAAATCTTTTTATAAATCTATCAAATCTTTTCATTTTATTTATTCCCATTCGCGTCTTAGATTTTAAAAAATGGGAATTCCGAAATAAAATTCTAAAATTTTGGTTCTAAAAATATAATCATATTTGGTTCGCAATAATTCTGATTGCGCATTAATTAACTGTGTTTGTGATTGATTGTAATCAAAAACATTCATTAAACCTACTTCATAACGTTCTTTTGCATAATCAACAGTTTTTTGTCTTGCTTCTAAAACTACTAGGGCTGCTTCATAAGCTTTCTGTGCTCCTCTAGTATCTGTATAAGCTGTATAAACGGTGCGCTCAAGATCTAACATTTGTTGTTCTAAAGCTAATTTAGATTTTTGAAAAACGATTTTAGAACGATTTATATTATTTTTTACAGCAAAACCATTAAAAATCGGAATACTCAATTGCAATCCAAAACTATGGCCTTTATTGTCATTTATTTGTTCAAGAAATGGATTGGCTTGACCTAATACGGGTACTGTATTAACAGTAGAAACCAAGTCACCTGTTGATTCTACAAAACCTATTTTTTTGGTTGGATTCTGCGAATCTATTCCAAATCCTTTAATTGTTTTAGCGTATGATACACGAGTATTTAAATTATAAAAACCCTGTAAACTTGGTTGATAAGCTCCTTTTGCTATATCAATATCTTTTTGTGCAATTTCTAAATTGGTTTGTGCCAATTTTAGTCCTACTCGGGTTTGCTTGGCTTTATTAAAAATAACATTAGGTGTTTCTGCTAAAACCGCACTTAATTTAGCTTCAACTTCTTCATCTGCAATATCAAAGACATCATACTCTTTGATTTGTAACAACTGTGCTAAACTTAATTTAGAAATGAGCAAAGCATTTTCTGCATTAACTAATCTTTGATTATGAGTTGCAATTGTAGCATTTACATCCAACAGATCTCCTTTGGGAACAACCCCTGCATTCACTAATTCTGTTGTTCTCTTTTTTTGTTCTGTATTGAGTATTAATTGTTCTCTTTGTACTTTTAAGCTTTCTTTATTAAATAAAATTTGTAAATAGGCATTAATTATATTTAAAGAAATATCTTCTTTTATTTTTGTTAATTGATATTCTGATGCTATTTTTGACAGATTTGATTTTCGTAGTTGATTTTGATTTTGTAATCCTCTATAAATATCTATCCCCATAGTTACCCCAGCTGAAGTAAATTGTGTCGTTTGATTTTCTAATATACCTGTAGTTATATTCTGATTCAAACCTATATTCCAAGAATGAGATAAATTCCCATTTATAGAGGGTAAAAATCTCGCAAATGCTATTTTTTTATTTACTGCTGCAATATCCGTATCTAAGGAAGATTGTTGTATAGCTATGTTATTTACCAATGCGTGGCTAACACATTCTTTTAAACTCCATTTGCGTTCTTGTCCTTTAACACTAAACCCTATGAATATTAAGAAGATAAGTATATTAGGTGTTTTTTTCATTATTTCAGTCTCTTCAAATCTTTACATACAATTCATTAGACTATCAAAGCAACACTTTGTTACAAACGCATTAAAAATAATTTTATTTTTGCAACAAAATCATCACTACATGAAAAAACTAACCTACTATTTTTTTACTATAATCATTAGTTTATTATTAAGCAATTGCTCCTCAACTCAAAAAATAGAATTAATGCAACCAGAACCCGATAAAGCTTTACCAGTAAATTTCCCAACTTATTCATCTTATCTGAATTTTCCCATTCAACTTACAGTAAAAGATATAGAAAATCAAACGAATAAAGCCTTAACAGGATTAATCTACGAAGACAATAATTTAGAGGATGATAAAATCATGATCAAAATTTGGAAAAACACTCCTATTACCATGAATGAAAAAGATCAAAAATTACAAACTATGGTTCCTTTAAAAATTTGGGCAAAAGTAAAATATGGAACTTCAGTTTTAGGAATGGATCTTTATGATACTCGTGAATTTAATCTAAATGCAACCGTCAGTTTACTCAGCAATGTTAATCTCATTAATTGGCAAGTAAACACCCAAACTGAATTACAAAACATTGAATGGAATGAAAGCCCCACCGTAAGTATAGCAGGTAAAGATATTAAAATTACATATTTAATAAATCCTACTTTAAAATATTTTAAAAGCAAAATAGAAAAGAGTTTAGATGATGCTATTGGTAAATCATTAGATTTTAAAAAACAAATTTATGATCTAATGCAAAAAGCAAGTGAACCTATAGAAATGAATAAAAATTACGAAACTTGGTTACGTATTAATCCGCAAGAAATTCATTCTACTCAAATTGTTTTAAATAACAATAAGATTCATCTAAACATAGGTCTAAAATGCCAAATAGAATCTTTAGTTGGACAAAAACCGCAAAATTTATTTGATAAAAACAAACTCATATTAAAGACCACTCAACAATTACCTAATAAAATAACAGCTTCATTAGTTGCATTATCTACTTATAATGATGCTTCAAGATTAATAAATAACAACTTTAAAGGAAAGGAATTCAGTTCTGGAAATCGAAAAATTAGCATCCAAAATGTTTCCATTTGGCATAAACAAGGAAAAATGATCATTGCTCTTGATCTTTTAGGTAGCTTAAATGGACGTATTTATTTGTCTGGATTTCCCAAGTACGATACAGAAAAAAAAGAATTTTATTTTGACGATTTAGATTATGCCTTAGAAACTAAAAGTAAACTGATTAAAACAGCTAATTGGCTATTTCAAAGTGCTATTATTCAAAAACTAAAAGCTAATTGTAGATACTCGATTGCCTCAAATTTAGAAGAAGGAAAGAAAAGCATAATGCAATATTTAAATAACTATTCCCCTTTACAAGGTATTTATATTAATGGTAAATTAACCCATATTGATTTTGACAAAGTACAACTTACGAATGAATCTATCCTAGGATTCTTAACCATAACAGGTAATTTAAAAGTAGAGGTAAACGGTTTACAATAATAATTAGCTTTTATCAAGTAAAAGAAAAGTTAGTGATACACCACTAACTTTTCTTTTTTTATACATTTTATAAACATAATAACTTGCTAAACCAACTAAGATGTAAGGAATTGCCATTAGATATACTATACCATCATTTACCGCTTGTGCCTGTTCTACATTTCCTGTACTTTCCAATGAGGCACGACACATGGCGCATTGTGCTTTAAACTCTATAGATAATAAGAAGCAAAGAACAAAAAACAAAACACTTATTATCTTCACATTTTTATTATTTTCTTTAGTTTGCATAATAGGGAGAAATCATTAAATACACTACAACACCTGTTACCGCTACGTATAACCATAAAGGAAATGCCCATTTAGCTATTAACTTATGACGATCAAAACTACCTAACAACGCTCTAACGTATGTTATCAAAACAAGCGGAATGATACCTATTGACAAAACAATATGTGTAATTAAAATAAAAAAATAGAGTGCTTTCATGATGCCAACACCGCCATAAGGTGTCGATTCGGCAGTCATGTGATAGGCTACATACATCCCTAAAAAAGCTACAGAACAAACTATTGCAAATTTAATTAATCGTTCATGCAATAAACGATTTCCTTTTTTATAGCAATTACCGCCCCAATCAAAAGAATAGCTGTTAAACCATTAATCGTTGCATAAATAGGAGGCAAAAAAGTTAGAGGTTTTACATTAAATCCAAAATCCTTTAATTTAACTTTAAACAAAACAGCTACCACTAAAGGAATAGTAACTGACAAAATGGTAATGATTATATTATATTTCTTTTTTAAACTATTTTCCATACTGCTTTTATGAAATTATTGATTTTTTATTCCGCTAACAATTTTGATATATCCTTCTTGATCTGTTTTATCCCATCAGCTTTTAATCCATCATAATATACTATAGGATTTCCATAATTATCTTTACTGCAACGTATATTTCCTTCTTTATCAATTAAGGCAAACATTCCAGAGTGTTCAAATCCTCCTTTTACTTTTTTATTTTGTCCGACATATAGATTAAACCCTTTTTGTGCTAAATCATATATTTCTTTTTGATTCCCCGTTAGAAAATGCCAGTTCATTCCTTTTAAATTCAAACTTTCTGCATGATCTTTTAAAACTTTTTGAGTATCTGTTTCAGGGTTAATCGTAATAGATGCAATACCAAAATTAGCATTGGAAGCAAAACTATCTTGTATTAATTTCATATTACGATTCATGATAGGACAAATGGTCGGACAAGTAGTAAAGAAAAACTCTAATACAAAAACTTTCCCTTTATAGCTTTCATTTGAAATCGTTTTCCCATTCTGATTCATTAGAGAAAATTTAGGTGCAGCTCCCACTGTAAACAAATCACTTTTACCTGCACCTTGATCTACTAGTGTACTCAAACGATCTCCCTTTACGACTTCTCCCTCCTTAATACGTTTGACAATCTTTGGAATAAAAAAATTCCAAAGATTAAAACAATAAAGCTAAGACCTATATATGATTTATTTTTCATGGTTAAAATTTCTTGTGATATTATTTTTTTCATGTAATCGAAAATTCTCTTTATTCTGATTCCTCTTAAGAGCCAAACGATATTCACGTAACAATATTTTTATATCATCTGTCATTTCATTATGTAAATCAGCAGCAGAAGTAGTATTATAACTTTCTCGGTATTCTTCTACCCCTTCCTTATTTTTACCTATACGCCCTCTGTGATTTATATCTTTATCTAAGATAAACACTTCTGAAGTAGCACAATCTTCATTTAATTTTCCCTTTAACTTAAAAGAATCGTAATATGCTTGAATTTGAGATTTAGAAGCAAAAACTACATGATAAGCAGACATATTTTCTGTAAAGCCCTTTAATTTTTCAAATAATTCTTTTACTTGATTTTGACTTCCATCAACGGCTAAAAAAACGACTTGAAAATCTTTAAACCCTACATACTTATCATAAATCTTTTGATTAAAATTAAAAGCATTCCCTTGAATACTTTTAATATCACTTCCTAAAAACCCCATAACTGTTATTTTATTTTTCAATGTTATAGATTTTTTATCTAATGATTCCCATTTGGGTAAATCCAGATTATTCTTTGAAATAATAGGTAAAAATAATTGATTATGAGTAGCCGAAGCAAAAATCAGATAAATAACAATTGGTAAAACCAACAATATTATAAGTATTACTTTTTTCTTCATACAAAATAATTTAGAGAGATTACAAAAATAAAAAAATCCCGACGTAAATCGGGATTCTTTATGAATTAATATGTTGTTAAAAATTCCACTTTATGGTTGAATTTTTGAACACCTCAAATACATAATTAGCCTCTATTAATAAGATAAAAACTATATATATGATTAAGAATACTAATGGCGCTACTATAGACCAACGAAAAGAAGAAACTTCTCCTTCAAGGTGCATAAATGACCACATAATCCCGTATGCTTTAGCTACTGTTAAGATAATGAAGATCCAATTAAGTAAATTAGTTCCTAAAATAGCTGTAAAATAAAGTGAACGAGGCTTGTAAATACCTAAAACAACTTCTATAATTGTTATAACAGAAAGTATTCCGAAAACTTTCCAAATTTTTCCCGCGTTCGATTCGTGTGCGTGTCCCATAATCTTACCTTTTTTATTATACTAAGTAGAAGAATGTAAATACAAACACCCAAACTAAATCTACAAAGTGCCAGTATAAACCTACCTTCTCAACCATTTCATAAGTACCTCTTCTTTCATAAGTACCTAAAAGTACATTAAAGAAGATAATGATATTAATAACCACACCTGAAAATACGTGGAAACCGTGAAATCCTGTAATAAAGAAAAAGAAATCAGCAAATAACTTATTTCCATATTCATTTTGCACCATGTTAGCTCCTTCAACTACCGATTTTGCTCCTTCTAATCTTTTTAAAGATTCTTCACGAGTTAAAACAATTTTTTGTTTCGTTTCTTGATTAACTTTTTCCGAACGGATTAACAAATCAGGATTTGCTTTAAATCCTTCTACTACCTCTGTAACAGAAACAGAAGTCAACGGAGACTCTCCAACAAACCATAAACCTTGATTACGCGTATGTTGTGTTCTCTCTTCTGGCAAATTGAGCGCAAACTCATGTAAAGCTACGCGTTTACCATTTTTATCAACAAATTGTAAAATTGATCCTCCTTTAGTTTCTACAGCACCATACTCACCTTTGATAAAGTTCTTCCATTCCCAAGCTTGAGAACCAACGAAGATCAAACCTCCAATAATAGTAAGGAACATATAGATTGCTACTTTATCTTTTTTCATTTGGTGACCAGCATCAACAGCCAACACCATAGTTACAGATGAAAAAATTAAGATAAAAGTCATCAATGCTACATAATACATTGGAGCCGGTACTCCATGCATGAATGGGAAGTGAGTAAACACTTCATCGGCCAAAGGCCAAGTTTCAATAAATTTAAATCTTGAAAAACCGTAAGAAGCAAGGAATCCAGAGAAAGTTAAAGCATCCGAAACGATGAAGAACCACATCATCATTTTACCATAGCTTGCTTTCATAGGCTCGTTTCCGCCGCCCCAAACTTTACCTTCAGTACTTGTAGTAACTGTCGTTGCCATAGAATTCATTTTAAAAAGTTGTCAAATTTACATTTTTTATTTTTTATACGAAATATAAAAACAGAAACAAATACACCCAAAGAAAATCTAAAAAATGCCAAAACATCGCACCAAGCTCTATTCCAGCGGTTTGAGTAGAATTATACTTTTGTTTATAATGATTATAAATTATAATTAATAACGAAATTACACCCGCAAAAAGATGAACCAAATGCAATAAAGTCAACATATACAAAAAGAAGTCGTTACAGTACTCTCACTTCCTGTAAAATAATAACCCATCCTTATAATTTGACTAAATCCAGCAAATTGAAAGAAAACAAACATCAAACCTAAAAACAAAGTTAATCCTAAATACATAGAAGTTTTAGAACGATTGTTTTTACGTATAGATAATTTAGCCAAATGAATTGTTATACTACTCATAATGATTACAATGGTACTAATTGTAAAAGCAGGAGGTAAAATCATATCGTGTACCCAATCTTTACGAGAGGCACTGACCAAATAAGCACTAGTAAGTCCTGCAAACATCATAAACATACTAAGCATACCAAACAATAAAATCAATTTGTAGGAACGAACTTGTTTTTGTTTTTCCTCTTCTATAATAATTTCCATTATCTTAAAAATTTATCTAAAACATACACTATCTGCAATAGCGAGATATACGTTACACTCACTAACATTAAACTCTTAGCCGCTTTTGCTGTTTGCTGCTGATACAACCTAATAGCATACAACAACATCCAAATCCCCATAGCTAAAACAAAAAATGCTGACAAACTAGACAAATACAGCTGTCCTGTATAACCAAAACTAGGCAAAACAGAAGCTACCACTAACCAAATCGTATACAGAATCGTCTGAATAGCTGTTGATTTATCTCGATTTCCCGTTGGCAACATAAAAAAACCCCCTTTTTATAATCATCAAATAAAAACCAACCTATAGACCAAAAATGAGGAAATTGCCAAAAAAACTGAATTAAAAACAATGTTCCAGCCTCAATACCAAACTCATTTGTAGCCGCAACCCAACCTAACATAAAAGGAATTGCCCCTCGGAAAAGCTCCCACAAAAACAGATAAAGGGGTTTTTGTCTTCATAGGTGTATAAACACTTGTATATAAAAAAATAGAAATAGCACCAAACATCGCCGATTTCTCATTAATATTATACAAAATAACAACACCTAAAATAGCTAAAAGAGTGGCTATAAAAAAAGCTTTATTCACACTCATTCTTCCTGACGGAATTGGTCTATTTTTTGTACGATCCATCAAAGCATCCAAATCCTTTTCAATAATTTGATTATAAGCATTGGACGCTCCTACCATACAATATCCTCCTATTGCTAACATAACGAGGGTAATCATCGTAGCCTGATTAATTTCCTCTACCCCAAGCATAAAACCAGCTACGGAAGAAAAAACCACACTAACAGCCAAACCTGCCTTTGTAATTTCCTTAAAATCAAACAAAAAAGTTTTTAGCAATAAAGATATTTTATGAGTAGTACTCAAAGTAAAAAAATTTAAAATCGCGACAAAGATACGTTTTAGTTCAAAAGTATAAAAATCTAATTCATTTTAATTTTAACCAAAAAAATTAACCTTTTATATAAATAAACTTAAAAAAAAAGACTTTATTTTTATTCAAAATAGCACGTAGAAGCTTTTCTATAGAAAAAAAGAAAAAAAACATCTAAATTTACCATATAAAATATAATAAAAAATGAAAACGCCTCTTTTTCAAATATTAATATCTTTTATATCACTATTTTTAAATTGCCTTTTTACCAATGTAACCTTTTCACAAGTTCCCGACGCAGGTAAAGCAACAACTGGTAGCGGTCTTTACAAGGATCGTATATTTTGGTTAAACTGGGATCTCAATAAAGACGGCACTAGTGGTGATTTAATCATTAACGGATCTACAAGAACGTTTACTTCTGCTGCTGGAGTTATTTATCAAGCCACAATATCAAACGTTACGGGTACACCAAAATCTAGTAACTCTTATGATTATTTTGGAAACAACTTCCCAAGTGGTTATGGAAATATTGGAGGAAATACTGGAGCAGGCAATATTGTAGGTATAAATAATGGATGCAATGCCTGTACTTCTACTTTCAGAATTACCAT
Organism: Flavobacterium davisii; assembly: GCF_019565505.1. GTDB lineage: Bacteria > Bacteroidota > Bacteroidia > Flavobacteriales > Flavobacteriaceae > Flavobacterium > Flavobacterium davisii. Next base: position 1,372,642 of record NZ_CP067378.1, on the reverse strand, counting down.
AACAGCCAATTATCCAAATGGCATATCGGGTAATGTGGCCGCCTTTGTCATAGGAGGAACAGAAACCTTAGCCAATACAAATGAATATTATCAGCTTACAGTACCATCAGGAACTGTAAGATACTTAGACAAATACATCAGAAATGATAACTGGACTAACTCATCTATCAGACTCGATGTATCAAATTCAGGAAGAACCATTAGAGTTACAAACCCCGGAAGTGGCGATAGTAGAGGAGATGCAATATTAATTGCTGAAGATGTCCCCTATATAGATGCTCAAGTTAAAGGAGGAGGAGGTCAGCATTTTGGTATCGGTTTTATAGAAGATCTTGATTATTCGGATGCGCCTAATTCATACGGTAAAGCCACTCATATAGTAAACAATTCAATACAAGGTGGAACCTTTACCTCTCCCAGTCAAAACATTTTAAGCACAACAACTAACGTACTTGACACACAACGAGGATCTTTTGTCAGTCCCAACCTAGTACTGGGAAACAACATTGATGTTGAAAGCTCTTATAATCCTGTAACAGCTGGCAATATTCCGAACACAGATGACATTACTGGAATCGATGATGAAGATGGTATACAAGACATCAATTGGTCTACATGTACAGGAACTGTATTTGTTAAAAACACTACTGCTAGCGTAGCTTATTTAAATTTATGGATAGATGCTAATTCAAATGGTATTTTTGACAATAATGAAAACACCAACGTATCAATTCCTTCAGGAACAAATGGAAACGTAAGCGTTCCTTTAAATCCAATAAGCGGACTAACTTCTGGTAATAGCTATTATGCTAGATTAAGGCTATCAACAACACCAAACCTTTCTCCTTCTGGTTTTGCTGCTGATGGAGAAGTTGAAGATCATTGGGTAAATATTACAAAAACAACATTAACTACTAACCCTCTTACTTCCTGCGTTGGTTCACCTATAATCTTCTCTTCTATTTCTGGGATGCTTAGTTATAACTGGACTGGACCAAATGGTTTTACATCAAATCAACAAAACCCAATAATTGTAAATAGTAACACTAACCATAATGGTATCTACACACTTGTCGTTACAACACCGGAGGCTGTACTATATCAGATTCAACGAATGTAATAGTCAACCCATTACCAACAGCTCCTATTATATCAAATATAACACAACCTAGTTGCAATGTTTCTACAGGAAGTGTTAGTTTTAACAATTTACCTGCATCTGGTACATGGACTGTTACAGCTTCACCCGGTGGCACTAGCATAACAGGTTCTGGAACTAATGCAATTTTTAGTGGCCTAACAGGAAATAACACCTATACTTTTACTGTCACTAATTCTAATAGCTGTACCTCTGCTGTAAGTGCGCAGGTGACTATCAATGCGCAACCTGTAACGCCTAATGCACCATTAGCGGGGGCTGTTACCCAACCTACTTGTTCTAATGCTTCGGGTAGTTTTCAAATTGTGGGCTACAATACCACTAGTCTTTATACTTTCAGTCCTGCGGTTTTGAATATCTCGCCAACGGGGATTGTTACGGCCAATGCGGGGACTTATACTTTTACGGAAACCAATGCGGTGGGCTGTACCTCTGCTGTAAGTGCGCAGGTGACTATCAATGCGCAACCTGTAACGCCTAATGCACCATTAGCGGGGGCTGTTACCCAACCTACTTGTTCTAATGCTTCGGGTAGTTTTCAAATTGTGGGTTACAATACCACTAGTCTTTATACTTTCAGTCCTGCGGTTTTGAATATCTCGCCAACGGGGATTGTTACGGCCAATGCGGGTACTTATACTTTTACGGAAACCAATGCGGTGGGCTGTACCTCTGCTGTAAGTGCGCAGGTGACTATCAATGCGCAACCTGCAACGCCTAATGCACCATTAGCGGGGGCTGTTACCCAACCTACTTGTTCTAATGCTTCGGGTAGTTTTCAAATTGTGGGCTACAATACCACTAGTCTTTATACTTTCAGTCCTGCGGTTTTGAATATCTCGCCAACGGGGATTGTTACGGCCAATGCGGGGACTTATACTTTTACGGAAACCAATGCGGTGGGCTGTACCTCTGCTGTAAGTGCGCAGGTGACTATCAATGCGCAACCTGTAACGCCTAATGCACCATTAGCGGGGGCTGTTACCCAACCTACTTGTTCTAATGCTTCGGGTAGTTTTCAAATTGTGGGTTACAATACCACTAGTCTTTATACTTTCAGTCCTGCGGTTTTGAATATCTCGCCAACGGGGATTGTTACGGCCAATGCGGGTACTTATACTTTTACGGAAACCAATGCGGTGGGCTGTACCTCTGCTGTAAGTGCGCAGGTGACTATCAATGCGCAACCTGCAACGCCTAATGCACCATTAGCGGGGGCTGTTACCCAACCTACTTGTTCTAATGCTTCGGGTAGTTTTCAAATTGTGGGTTACAATACCACTAGTCTTTATACTTTCAGTCCTGCGGTTTTGAATATCTCGCCAACGGGGATTGTTACGGCCAATGCGGGTACTTATACTTTTACGGAAACCAATGCGGTGGGCTGTACCTCTGCTGTAAGTGCGCAGGTGACTATCAATGCGCAACCTGCAACGCCTAATGCACCATTAGCGGGGGCTGTTACACAACCTACTTGTTCTAATGCTTCGGGTAGTTTTCAAATTGTGGGTTACAATACCACTAGTCTTTATACTTTCAGTCCTGCGGTTTTGAATATCTCGCCAACGGGGATTGTTACGGCCAATGCGGGGACTTATACTTTTACGGAAACCAATGCGGTGGGCTGTACCTCTGCTGTAAGTGCGCAGGTGACTATCAATGCGCAACCTGTAACGCCTAATGCGCCATTAGCGGGGGCTGTTACCCAACCTACTTGTTCTAATGCTTCGGGTAGTTTTCAAATTGTGGGTTACAATACCACTAGTCTTTATACTTTCAGTCCTGCGGTTTTGAATATCTCGCCAACGGGGATTGTTACGGCCAATGCGGGTACTTATACTTTTACGGAAACCAATGCGGTGGGCTGTACCTCTGCTGTAAGTGCGCAGGTGACTATCAATGCGCAACCTGCAACGCCTAATGCGCCATTAGCGGGGGCTGTTACACAACCTACTTGTACTAATGCTTCGGGTAGTTTTCAAATTGTGGGTTACAATACCACTAGTCTTTATACTTTCAGTCCTGCGGTTTTGAATATCTCGCCAACGGGGATTGTTACGGCCAATGCGGGGACTTATACTTTTACGGAAACCAATGCGGTGGGCTGTACCTCTGCTGTAAGTGCGCAGGTGACTATCAATGCGCAACCTGTAACGCCTAATGCACCATTAGCGGGGGCTGTTACCCAACCTACTTGTTCTAATGCTTCGGGTAGTTTTCAAATTGTGGGCTACAATACCACTAGTCTTTATACTTTCAGTCCTGCGGTTTTGAATATCTCGCCAACGGGGATTGTTACGGCCAATGCGGGGACTTATACTTTTACGGAAACCAATGCGGTGGGCTGTACCTCTGCTGTAAGTGCGCAGGTGACTATCAATGCGCAACCTGTAACGCCTAATGCACCATTAGCGGGGGCTGTTACCCAACCTACTTGTTCTAATGCTTCGGGTAGTTTTCAAATTGTGGGTTACAATACCACTAGTCTTTATACTTTCAGTCCTGCGGTTTTGAATATCTCGCCAACGGGGATTGTTACGGCCAATGCGGGTACTTATACTTTTACGGAAACCAATGCGGTGGGCTGTACCTCTGCTGTAAGTGCGCAGGTGACTATCAATGCGCAACCTGCAACGCCTAATGCACCATTAGCGGGGGCTGTTACACAACCTACTTGTTCTAATGCTTCGGGTAGTTTTCAAATTGTGGGTTACAATACCACTAGTCTTTATACTTTCAGTCCTGCGGTTTTGAATATCTCGCCAACGGGGATTGTTACGGCCAATGCGGGGACTTATACTTTTACGGAAACCAATGCGGTGGGCTGTACCTCTGCTGTAAGTGCGCAGGTGACTATCAATGCGCAACCTGTAACGCCTAATGCGCCATTAGCGGGGGCTGTTACCCAACCTACTTGTTCTAATGCTTCGGGTAGTTTTCAAATTGTGGGTTACAATACCACTAGTCTTTATACTTTCAGTCCTGCGGTTTTGAATATCTCGCCAACGGGGATTGTTACGGCCAATGCGGGTACTTATACTTTTACGGAAACCAATGCGGTGGGCTGTACCTCTGCTGTAAGTGCGCAGGTGACTATCAATGCGCAACCTGCAACGCCTAATGCGCCATTAGCGGGGGCTGTTACACAACCTACTTGTACTAATGCTTCGGGTAGTTTTCAAATTGTGGGTTACAATACCACTAGTCTTTATACTTTCAGTCCTGCGGTTTTGAATATCTCGCCAACGGGGATTGTTACGGCCAATGCGGGGACTTATACTTTTACGGAAACCAATGCGGTGGGCTGTACCTCTGCTGTAAGTGCGCAGGTGACTATCAATGCGCAACCTGTAACGCCTAATGCGCCATTAGCGGGGGCTGTTACACAACCTACTTGTTCTAATGCTTCGGGTAGTTTTCAAATTGTGGGTTACAATACCACTAGTCTTTATACTTTCAGTCCTGCGGTTTTGAATATCTCGCCAACGGGGATTGTTACGGCCAATGCGGGGACTTATACTTTTACGGAAACCAATGCGGTGGGCTGTACCTCTGCTGTAAGTGCGCAGGTGACTATCAATGCGCAACCTGTAACGCCTAATGCGCCATTAGCGGGGGCTGTTACACAACCTACTTGTTCTAATGCTTCGGGTAGTTTTCAAATTGTGGGTTACAATACCACTAGTCTTTATACTTTCAGTCCTGCGGTTTTGAATATCTCGCCAACGGGGATTGTTACGGCCAATGCGGGTACTTATACTTTTACGGAAACCAATGCGGTGGGCTGTACCTCTGCTGTAAGTGCGCAGGTGACTATCAATGCGCAACCTGTAACGCCTAATGCGCCATTAGCGGGGGCTGTTACCCAACCTACTTGTTCTAATGCTTCGGGTAGTTTTCAAATTGTGGGCTACAATACCACTAGTCTTTATACTTTCAGTCCTGCGGTTTTGAATATCTCGCCAACGGGGATTGTTACGGCTAATGCGGGGACTTATACTTTTACGGAAACCAATGCGGTGGGCTGTACCTCTGCTGTAAGTGCGCAGGTGACTATCAATGCGCAACCTGTAACGCCTAATGCGCCATTAGCGGGGGCTGTTACCCAACCTACTTGTTCTAATGCTTCGGGTAGTTTTCAAATTGTGGGCTACAATACCACTAGTCTTTATACTTTCAGTCCTGCGATTTTGAATATCTCGCCAACAGGGATTGTTACGGCCAATGCGGGGACTTATACTTTTACGGAAACCAATGCGGTGGGCTGTACCTCTGCTGTAAGTGCGCAGGTGACTATCAATGCGCAACCTGTAACGCCTAATGCACCATTAGCGGGGGCTGTTACCCAACCTACTTGTTCTAATGCTTCGGGTAGTTTTCAAATTGTGGGCTACAATACCACTAGTCTTTATACTTTCAGTCCTGCGGTTTTGAATATCTCGCCAACGGGGATTGTTACGGCCAATGCGGGTACTTATACTTTTACGGAAACCAATGCGGTGGGCTGTACCTCTGCTGTAAGTGCGCAGGTGACTATCAATGCGCAACCTGCAACGCCTAATGCGCCATTAGCGGGGGCTGTTACACAACCTACTTGTACTAATGCTTCGGGTAGTTTTCAAATTGTGGGCTACAATACCACTAGTCTTTATACTTTCAGTCCTGCGGTTTTGAATATCTCGCCAACGGGGATTGTTACGGCCAATGCGGGTACTTATACTTTTACGGAAACCAATGCGGTGGGCTGTACCTCTGCTGTAAGTGCGCAGGTGACTATCAATGCGCAACCTGCAACGCCTAATGCACCATTAGCGGGGGCTGTTACCCAACCTACTTGTACTAATGCTTCGGGTAGTTTTCAAATTGTGGGCTACAATACCACTAGTCTTTATACTTTCAGTCCTGCGGTTTTGAATATCTCGCCAACGGGGATTGTTACGGCTAATGCGGGTACTTATACTTTTACGGAAACCAATGCGGTGGGCTGTACCTCTGCTGTAAGTGCGCAGGTGACTATCAATGCGCAACCTGTAACGCCTAATGCACCATTAGCGGGGGCTGTTACCCAACCTACTTGTTCTAATGCTTCGGGTAGTTTTCAAATTGTGGGCTACAATACCACTAGTCTTTATACTTTCAGTCCTGCGGTTTTGAATATCTCGCCAACGGGGATTGTTACGGCCAATGCGGGTACTTATACTTTTACGGAAACCAATGCGGTGGGCTGTACCTCTGCTGTAAGTGCGCAGGTGACTATCAATGCGCAACCTGCAACGCCTAATGCGCCATTAGCGGGGGCTGTTACACAACCTACTTGTACTAATGCTTCGGGTAGTTTTCAAATTGTGGGCTACAATACCACTAGTCTTTATACTTTCAGTCCTGCGGTTTTGAATATCTCGCCAACGGGGATTGTTACGGCCAATGCGGGTACTTATACTTTTACGGAAACCAATGCGGTGGGCTGTACCTCTGCTGTAAGTGCGCAGGTGACTATCAATGCGCAACCTGTAACGCCTAATGCGCCATTAGCGGGGGCTGTTACACAACCTACTTGTTCTAATGCTTCGGGTAGTTTTCAAATTGTGGGTTACAATACCACTAGTCTTTATACTTTCAGTCCTGCGGTTTTGAATATCTCGCCAACGGGGATTGTTACGGCCAATGCGGGTACTTATACTTTTACGGAAACCAATGCGGTGGGCTGTACCTCTGCTGTAAGTGCGCAGGTGACTATCAATGCGCAACCTGTAACGCCTAATGCGCCATTAGCGGGGGCTGTTACACAACCTACTTGTTCTAATGCTTCGGGTAGTTTTCAAATTGTGGGTTACAATACCACTAGTCTTTATACTTTCAGTCCTGCGGTTTTGAATATCTCGCCAACGGGGATTGTTACGGCCAATGCGGGTACTTATACTTTTACGGAAACCAATGCGGTGGGCTGTACCTCTGCTGTAAGTGCGCAGGTGACTATCAATGCGCAACCTGCAACGCCTAATGCGCCATTAGCGGGGGCTGTTACACAACCTACTTGTTCTAATGCTTCGGGTAGTTTTCAAATTGTGGGCTACAATACCACTAGTCTTTATACTTTCAGTCCTGCGGTTTTGAATATCTCGCCAACGGGGATTGTTACGGCCAATGCGGGGACTTATACTTTTACGGAAACCAATGCGGTGGGCTGTACCTCTGCTGTAAGTGCGCAGGTGACTATCAATGCGCAACCTGCAACGCCTAATGCGCCATTAGCGGGGGCTGTTACACAACCTACTTGTTCTAATGCTTCGGGTAGTTTTCAAATTGTGGGCTACAATACCACTAGTCTTTATACTTTCAGTCCTGCGGTTTTGAATATCTCGCCAACGGGGATTGTTACGGCCAATGCGGGGACTTATACTTTTACGGAAACCAATGCGGTGGGCTGTACCTCTGCTGTAAGTGCGCAGGTGACTATCAATGCGCAACCTGCAACGCCTAATGCGCCATTAGCGGGGGCTGTTACACAACCTACTTGTTCTAATGCTTCGGGTAGTTTTCAAATTGTGGGCTACAATACCACTAGTCTTTATACTTTCAGTCCTGCGGTTTTGAATATCTCGCCAACGGGGATTGTTACGGCCAATGCGGGGACTTATACTTTTACGGAAACCAATGCGGTGGGCTGTACCTCTGCTGTAAGTGCGCAGGTGACTATCAATGCGCAACCTGTAACGCCTAATGCGCCATTAGCGGGGGCTGTTACCCAACCTACTTGTTCTAATGCTTCGGGTAGTTTTCAAATTGTGGGTTACAATACCACTAGTCTTTATACTTTCAGTCCTGCGGTTTTGAATATCTCGCCAACGGGGATTGTTACGGCCAATGCGGGGACTTATACTTTTACGGAAACCAATGCGGTGGGCTGTACCTCTGCTGTAAGTGCGCAGGTGACTATCAATGCGCAACCTGCAACGCCTAATGCGCCATTAGCGGGGGCTGTTACACAACCAAGCTGTATCACTTCAACAGGAAGTGTTATTTTAAATGGTTTATCAACATCAGATCCATGGACTATTATAGCATCACCAAGTGGCCTTACTTTAAATGGTACTGGAACTAGTGTAAATTTTACAGGACTAAATCCGGTAATACTTATACCTTCACAGTTACTAATTCTAATGGTTGTATTTCACCTTCATCATCTGCTATAACAGTATATAATCAAATATGTGCAGTAGATGAAACAACAACCCCTATAAACGGTCTATCTGGAGGCACAACGGCTCCTCTGACTGCCAATGATACACTTAACGGAGCATTGGTAACAGTAGGAACGGCTCCCGGTAATGTTCAAATTACGGCAAGTACAGTTCCTATAGGCTCTGGGCTAATTGTAAATCCAAACGGAACAGTATCTATACCAGCTAACACCCCTGCTGGAACATACACCGTTAACTACACCATTTGTGAAGTTAACAACCCTAAAAACTGTAGCAATGTTAATTCAGATGTAGTAGTGGGTACTCCTCAAATTATAGCGATAACAGAAACAACAACCCCTATAAACGGTCTATCAGGAGGCACAACGGCTCCTCTGACTGCCAATGATACACTTAACGGAGCATTGGTAACAGTAGGAACGGCTCTCGGTAATGTTCAAATTACGGCAAGTACAGTTCCTATAGGCTCTGGGCTAATTGTAAATCCAAACGGAACAGTATCTATACCAGCTAACACCCCTGCTGGAACATACACCGTTAACTACACCATTTGTGAAGTTAACAACCCTAAAAACTGTAGCAATGTTAATTCAGATGTAGTAGTGGGTACTCCTCAAATTATAGCGATAACAGAAACAACAACCCCTATAAACGGTCTATCAGGAGGCACAACGGCTCCTCTGACTGCCAATGATACACTTAACGGAGCATTGGTAACAGTAGGAACGGCTCCTCGGTAATGTTCAAATTACGGCAAGTACAGTTCCTATAGGCTCTGGGCTAATTGTAAATCCAAACGGAACAGTATCTATACCAGCTAACACCCCTGCTGGAACATACACCGTTAACTACACCATTTGTGAAGTTAACAACCCTAAAAACTGTAGCAATGTTAATTCAGATGTAGTAGTGGGTACTCCTCAAATTATAGCGATAACAGAAACAACAACCCCTATAAACGGTCTATCTGGAGGCACAACGGCTCCTCTGACTGCCAATGATACACTTAACGGAGCATTGGTAACAGTAGGAACGGCTCCCGGTAATGTTCAAATTACGGCAAGTACAGTTCCTATAGGCTCTGGGCTAATCGTAAATCCAAACGGAACAGTATCTATACCAGCTAACACCCCTGCTGGAACATACACCGTTAACTACACCATTTGTGAAGTTAACAACCCTAAAAACTGTAGCAATGTTAATTCAGATGTAGTAGTGGGTACTCCTCAAATTATAGCGATAACAGAAACAACAACCCCTATAAACGGTCTATCTGGAGGCACAACGGCTCCTCTGACTGCCAATGATACACTTAACGGAGCATTGGTAACAGTAGGAACGGCTCCTCGGTAATGTTCAAATTACGGCAAGTACAGTTCCTATAGGCTCTGGGCTAATCGTAAATCCAAACGGAACAGTATCTATACCAGCTAACACCCCTGCTGGAACATACACCGTTAACTACACCATTTGTGAAGTTAACAACCCTAAAAACTGTAGCAATGTTAATTCAGATGTAGTAGTGGGTACTCCTCAAATTATAGCGATAACAGAAACAACAACCCCTATAAACGGTCTATCAGGAGGCACAACGGCTCCTCTGACTGCCAATGATACACTTAACGGAGCATTGGTAACAGTAGGAACGGCTCCCGGTAATGTTCAAATTACGGCAAGTACAGTTCCTATAGGCTCTGGGCTAATTGTAAATCCAAACGGAACAGTATCTATACCAGCTAACACCCCTGCTGGAACATACACCGTTAACTACACCATTTGTGAAGTTAACAACCCTAAAAACTGTAGCAATGTTAATTCAGATGTAGTAGTGGGTACTCCTCAAATTATAGCGATAACAGAAACAACAACCCCTATAAACGGTCTATCAGGAGGCACAACGGCTCCTCTGACTGCCAATGATACACTTAACGGAGCATTGGTAACAGTAGGAACGGCTCCTCGGTAATGTTCAAATTACGGCAAGTACAGTTCCTATAGGCTCTGGGCTAATTGTAAATCCAAACGGAACAGTATCTATACCAGCTAACACCCCTGCTGGAACATACACCGTTAACTACACCATTTGTGAAGTTAACAACCCTAAAAACTGTAGCAATGTTAATTCAGATGTAGTAGTGGGTACTCCTCAAATTATAGCGATAACAGAAACAACAACCCCTATAAACGGTCTATCAGGAGGCACAACGGCTCCTCTGACTGCCAATGATACACTTAACGGAGCATTGGTAACAGTAGGAACGGCTCCTCGGTAATGTTCAAATTACGGCAAGTACAGTTCCTATAGGCTCTGGGCTAATTGTAAATCCAAACGGAACAGTATCTATACCAGCTAACACCCCTGCTGGAACATACACCGTTAACTACACCATTTGTGAAGTTAACAACCCTAAAAACTGTAGCAATGTTAATTCAGATGTAGTAGTGGGTACTCCTCAAATTATAGCGATAACAGAAACAACAACCCCTATAAACGGTCTATCAGGAGGCACAACGGCTCCTCTGACTGCCAATGATACACTTAACGGAGCATTGGTAACAGTAGGAACGGCTCCCGGTAATGTTCAAATTACGGCAAGTACAGTTCCTATAGGCTCTGGGCTAATTGTAAATCCAAACGGAACAGTATCTATACCAGCTAACACCCCTGCTGGAACATACACCGTTAACTACACCATTTGTGAAGTTAACAACCCTAAAAACTGTAGCAATGTTAATTCAGATGTAGTAGTGGGTACTCCTCAAATTATAGCGATAACAGAAACAACAACCCCTATAAACGGTCTATCAGGAGGCACAACGGCTCCTCTGACTGCCAATGATACACTTAACGGAGCATTGGTAACAGTAGGAACGGCTCCCGGTAATGTTCAAATTACGGCAAGTACAGTTCCTATAGGCTCTGGGCTAATCGTAAATCCAAACGGAACAGTATCTATACCAGCTAACACCCCTGCTGGAACATACACCGTTAACTACACCATTTGTGAAGTTAACAACCCTAAAAACTGTAGCAATGTTAATTCAGATGTAGTAGTGGGTACTCCTCAAATTATAGCGATAACAGAAACAACAACCCCTATAAACGGTCTATCAGGAGGCACAACGGCTCCTCTGACTGCCAATGATACACTTAACGGAGCATTGGTAACAGTAGGAACGGCTCTCGGTAATGTTCAAATTACGGCAAGTACAGTTCCTATAGGCTCTGGGCTAATTGTAAATCCAAACGGAACAGTATCTATACCAGCTAACACCCCTGCTGGAACATACACCGTTAACTACACCATTTGTGAAGTTAACAACCCTAAAAACTGTAGCAATGTTAATTCAGATGTAGTAGTGGGTACTCCTCAAATTATAGCGATAACAGAAACAACAACCCCTATAAACGGTCTATCAGGAGGCACAACGGCTCCTCTGACTGCCAATGATACACTTAACGGAGCATTGGTAACAGTAGGAACGGCTCCTCGGTAATGTTCAAATTACGGCAAGTACAGTTCCTATAGGCTCTGGGCTAATCGTAAATCCAAACGGAACAGTATCTATACCAGCTAACACCCCTGCTGGAACATACACCGTTAACTACACCATTTGTGAAGTTAACAACCCTAAAAACTGTAGCAATGTTAATTCAGATGTAGTAGTGGGTACTCCTACTATTAATGCCCAAAACGACATCTTTTCTTCTCAAAACGGTAGCCAAGGAGAGACATTAGGAAATATATTTACAAATAATGGAAATGGATCCGATTTAGCTGACGGAAATCAAGCTAATTTAAATAACATAACATTAACAACAACTGCTTGGACAGGTCAAAAAAATCCATACATTGATTTAAATGGTAACGTAATAGTCCCTTCTGGAACACCTTCTGGAACTTATATTATACCTTATAAAATTTGTTTGTTAACACCATTTAACACTATTTGTGATACTGCTACAGTAACGGTAAAAGTTGATCCATCGAACAATGAAGAGTTTGTTATTTACAACCACATGACTCCTAATGGAGATGGAGATAACGATGTATTCTTTATAGACGGAGTAGATAAGTTTCCTAATAATTCTGTAGAAGTTTACAACCGTTGGGGAGTATTAGTATATCAGGTAAAAAGTTATAACAATAACGATCGAGCATTCCGAGGCATATCATCGGGAAGAGTTACAATTGAAAAGTCAGAACAATTGCCAGAAGGAACATATTATTATATTTTTAAATATGAAAATAAGAGTGGTGTAACCAAAGAAAAAGCAGGTTATTTATATATCAATAGATAGTGAATTAATATTCCTCCGTTTAAGACGGAGGATATTTTAACCCAAAAATCATGTATTAGAAATAAATAAGGACTTTGAATCTAAAGAAGTGTCTTTTTTCGGCTTAATTGAGTTATTTTAAAAATTGATAATCTTGTCATTTATAAAATAGAAGCAAAATCACATACCTTAAACAATGAATTTCTCCCTTGATTCGAAGTAACAAACTACAACTGGATTACGCTTTTGTTCCCTATCTACAAGATTTTTTTGTTCCCTTTTTGTCTTTTCATCTCGCGTATGAAGTCTAATACCAAATTCTAGTTAAAAAAACACTAGTAACCACAACTCCTTTTTATTATTTACCAATACATTTTTCTTTTTTTTATTCAAAAAAACAAAGTGAAGTTATTTTTTTAACAAAACATTTGTTTTTTCTTGAAAAATACAGTATATTTGACTTAGTTGTATTTCCATAAATGGTTATTATTATTAAAAAATAAATATACGATGATACCACACAAACAAAACAATTTACCTACATACTTACAAAAACCTAACACCCCCCCAATCATTCCTTATATTATTTTTAGGTATCTACATCCCTTGTATTTTGTATTTTTTATTTTTTTTAAATCTTTATAAATATGTCATTTAAATCTAAACTAGTAGTAGCAGGAAAAGAGTACACCGTATTAAACGTAAATTACGGGTTATTTCAAGAAACAGACGCAACAGGTAGACCTTCTACCGTAACAAGAGGAGGTAAAATTGAGTTAACTATTGAAGGAACAGCAGACACTTCGTTCTTTGAGTGGATGACCAACTCTTTTGAAAGAAAAGACGGTAGTGTAAAATTCTTTAAAAGAGATAGCGATGCTGTTTTAAAAGAATTAAAATTCTCAGAAGCTTATGTTGTAAAATTCAGAGAAAACTTCGACTCAACTGGGGTAAACCCATTAACCGAAACCTTTACTATTTCAGCTAAAAAAATTGAATTAGGATCAGGCGCTTACCAAAACGAATGGGTATAACAACACCTAAGAGGCTGTCCTAAAAGGTCACAATCTTATCATTTCGATTAAAGGAAAACCAAGAGTTTTGCCCAAATAGGAGAAGCAAATCACATATTACTGTGACTTCTCCTATGGTCGAAGTGACAACTAAAGATTGATTTTTCACTTTTCAGACAGCCTCTTTTTCAACCCAGATTCCGCATTAGACTTCGTTGTGAAACAAAAATTTTCAATAAATTCAAGTGCTCACGGAAAATTTTAGAAGAAGAAATAGTGAACTATTTTGATGATTAAAATTTGAGTACGTGCTTGAATTTGAAGAAAAATAAAGTGGAATAGATTTACTTCGTCTATTCGCTACGCTCGGGTCTAATGCGTAATCTTGGTTAAATTCTCAAAGAAAAGTTATAACTTATTTTGTTATCCCGATAGAAAAAGGAGGTAGATAAAGTACGCAGCGTTATCCTTATCAAAAATGACGCATTATAGTTTGATTTAGATTATGGGATTCCTCCTTATGTCAGAGTAAAAAACTAAACGATGATTTTTTAACTCAGATTCCACATTTGACTTTGAAGAAAATAAAGTGGAATAAATTTCTAATGCGGAATCTGGGGTTAAATTTAGAATCAAGGAGGTTTTTAATCCTCGGATAGGATATATTTTATTTTTCAACTTGCCTAAAGAACTTTTATAATGAAAATTCTTCGACTTGATAGTGATAAACTAAATATTGAGTGATTTTTTAAAATATTTTTCGGATTCACTACAACAGTTAATTATAAAGTGAATTCAATAGATCTGATTTTACTGCTACACCATCACTGTTTTGTGTCCAAGCACGAATTAAAAGGCTAAATGTTTCGAGTTCTATATTTGCTATAAAAATTTCAGGTTTAGGATCTTTCAAGATTAAGGGATGATTTTGAGCTAATGTTTCTAATTTTGATTGTGTATTTTTAATATTCTGATCTATAGGGAAAATAAAAGTGAAATCATTTCTAGAGGTGTTTTTTTGAGAATGATTTTTTATTTTACCATTTGAAAGCATTCCATTGGGAATGTAAACTACTTGATTATTTCCAGTTATTAATTTAGTAGAAAAAATATGAATGTCTTCTACTTTACCTATTTCTCCTTGTACTTCTATCTTATCTCCCACCTTAAAAGGCTTAAATAAAATAATTAAAATGCCTCCTGAAAAATTAGAAAGAGATCCCTGTAAAGATAAACCTACAGCTAATCCTGCTGCTCCTAAAATGGCAACAAAAGAAGAAGTTTCGACACCTAACTTAGAAATCACGGCTATAAAAACCAATCCTCTTATAGTCCAATAAATCAAATCTTCTAAAAATTCAACAAGTGTAATTTCTATGTTACGGCTAATTAGAATTTTTTTGGTTGTTTTTGTAATAAACTTAGAAAGCCATATTCCGACAATAAATATTAAGCCAGCCGTTAATATGTTAACAGAATAAGTAATAACATATTCTTTTACCGTTTCTAAAGTATCTATATTAATCATTTTAATAAATGTTTGAAGATTAACTTATTTTGTTTGTAAAAATAGAAAAACAGAATAACTGTTTTTCGAAAAAATTCAACTCCAAATTTATAGTAGGATAAACTAAAATAAAAAATAGTTTTATTGCAGATAAAAATAATTTAGAATCTAAAAAAGAGATGTTGTTTGTTTTTTATTCCAGTATAATTATAGCTACAGTAAAAATCTCATATATTTTATCTTTATTATAAAGTATACTCCTTAAATTGGAGTTTAAGCGGTTATTTATATGTAAGAGTTTTTATATAATTTTATAAAGATATACTATCTCTATTGTGATTTTTTTATTGTAAATATTTGAAAATTACAAGACAAAAAAGGTGTCTTAAAAGGGCACAATCTTGTTATTTCGATCATAGGGGAACCCGATAGCTTTGCTCGAATAGGTGAAAAAATCACATGGTACTAATAATGCGACTTCTCCTGTCGTTCAAATGATCGATTATACGTTTAATTTTGACTTTTGAGACACCTTCTTGTTTTTCATGTTTTCCTTAGAATTAAATTTAGGGTAAAATTTTTATTTATATCAGTACTATATGCAATGTATGCCATTTTTAATAGTTTATCAGAGTTTAGCCATTAAGAGCTTCAACAGTTATTTCTGAATCATGAAGCATTTCTTTTAACATATTTTCAATGCCATTCTTTAAAGTAAAAGTAGAAGAAGGACAACCACTACAAGCTCCTTGAAGAATTACTTTTACTTTTTTGTCTCCCTCAGTATAAGAATCAAATAAAATATTTCCTCCATCAGAAGCTACCGCAGGTTTTATATATTCTTCAATAATATTGATTATTTTTTGAGAAGTAGTATCTAAATTATCAAAATCCGCTATTTGTTGTTTTTCTTGTTTCTGTGAAATTGTAATTTTAGTTTCATCTACCGCTATTTTTCCATTTTCTATAAATTCTTTTATAAAAGTTCGCAATTCGTTTGTTATGTCTTGCCATTCACTTACAGCATATTTTGTAACCGATACATAGTTTTCATCAATAAAAACTTCCTTTACATAAGGAAAACTAAACAACGCTTTAGCAAGTGGTGAAGCTATTGTTTCATCTATGTTTTTGCATTCTACGATTTGTTTAGTTAGCATTCTACTTGCAACAAATTTCATTACAGTAGGATTAGGCGTGCTTTCAGCATAAACAGTTACGGCAATCTTTTTAATTTCTTTTTCAATAATGACAGGGCCTCCCGCATTTACATAATTTTCGAGTTGTTCTGCTACATCATGCTTAACATCATCCCATTCTACTATGCTAAATTTTTCTATAGCAATAAAATTTCCTGAAATATATACCGTTTTTACAAAAGGCAAATAGAATAGTTGTTTAGCTAAAGGTGAATCGGTACATTCGTCTACATTTTTGAACTCAAAACTTTGATTAGGGCAAATAAAATAAGAAAATTCAAATTTTAAGATAGAAGGATTCGTAGTTTCTTTTATAGTAATTAATTTCATGTGTATAAAGTGTAATTTATTCTCCAACTAAGAGAAATTTTGATATGCAAATTTACTAAAGAAGTTTAGCATAATAGAAAGGGATTGCTGAAAGTTATAAGAAATTTAACGAAAATATCGATTTGTATTACATTGCCTTCTTCAATACTCTAAAATAGTTTAACTTTGAAGTTTATATTCAAAAATAAATATGAAGTACTTATTACTTGTTTTGACATTCATGAGTTTGTCTTTGTATAGTCAGGTGGATATACCTGTATATTCCGATTATTTAACGGATAACTATTATCTTATACATCCATCAATGGCTGGAGCCGCCAATTGTGCAAAAATTAGAGCTACAGGAAGACAGCAATGGTTTGGAAATGATAAAGCACCTGCTTTGCAAACTTTGAGTGTTAATGGAAGTGTGGATGAAGAAGCAAAATCAGGTGTTGGACTTATTTTGTTTAATGATCGTAATGGCAATCATTCAAATAGAGGACTGAAAGCTACTTACGCTCATCATATCCGATTTTCTAGGAATGATATAGATTTAAATCGTTTATCTTTTGGTGTGAATGTTGGGGTTAATCAGTTGCAGTTAGATGAAACGGAATTTGGGACTACTTTTGACCCTATTATTGGAGGAGGAGTACAAAGTGCAAGCTATTATAATATTGATTTTGGGGCTTCTTATAATTTTCTTGATTTTTATATACATGCAACTGTAAAAAATGCCGTTTTTAAAAGTAGAAATATTTATACTGATGTTGAATCCAGTAATTTGAGAAAATATGTTTTTAATTCAGGGTATGTATTGGGTAATCGCGATCGTATATTATACGAACCTTCCATTATGTTTCAGTTTACTGAACTGACTAAAGAAAGAATCGTAGACCTAAATATTAAAGCGTATAAAAATATGAATTTTGGTAAGCTTTGGGCAGGGCTGTCTTATAGAAATAGTTTTGATGGTACGCAGTATATAAAAAATGAAGCTGTAGAAAAACAACGTTTACAATATGTTACGCCTATTGTAGGAACTAATTATAAAAAGTTTATGTTAGCTTATACTTATAGCTATATCATAGGCGATGCGAAATTTGATAAAGGCGGTTTTCATCAGTTAACTTTAGGTTTTGATTTTGGATGTAAACGTGAAAAATTCGATTGCAATTGTCCTTCTGTAAATTAATATAGGGATGTTTTAAAAGGGAATAAAGCTATTTTTAATTTTGTTTGTTGTTTTGTTTTAGTCAATAAAAAATAAACTTAAAAGAAGAGATTTTGTAAATGATATCAAATGATGTGATTATGATATTTTTCTTTAGCGTAACAAACTAAATATCGATGTTTCCTTTTAGCCTCCCTTTTTTGTATATAAATATGTTAGTAAAAACAGTTAATGGTAAAATGCCTTTAATTCCTGAAGATTGTTATGTTGCAGAAAATGCTACGATTGTAGGTGATGTAATTTTTGGAAAAGAATGTAGTGTATGGTTTAATGCTGTAGTTAGAGGAGACGTACACTCTATTCGAATTGGAAATAAAGTAAATATTCAAGATGGAGCAGTAATACACTGTACTTATTTGAAACATCCTACAGAAATTGGAAATAATGTTTCAATTGGTCATAAAGCTATTGTGCATGGTTGTACAAT
The DNA here is from genome assembly GCF_019565505.1 of Flavobacterium davisii. Lineage (GTDB taxonomy): Bacteria > Bacteroidota > Bacteroidia > Flavobacteriales > Flavobacteriaceae > Flavobacterium > Flavobacterium davisii. The sequence goes on along the minus strand of NZ_CP067378.1, from coordinate 1,354,307 downwards.
AAAAGATAATGTGTTAATAGGTATGGGAGCTATTGTTATGGATGGTTGTGTTGTTGAAAGTAATTCAATTGTAGCAGCGGGTTCTGTAGTAACACAAAACACAGTTGTTGAATCAGGAACAATTTATGCAGGAATTCCTGCTAAAAAAGTAAAAGATATGAATCAGAGTGATTTTGCAGGTGAAATAGAACGCATTTCTAATAATTATGTTATGTATTCAAGTTGGTTTAAAGAATAAACCAAAAACTATATTTTACTTTGGAAATTTATAACAATAGAAGACTTCTTATTTCAACAATGTAGTAAAACGAAGTTTGTGGTAAAAAAGAGGATGTGTTTTTTATCTTCTTTTACTTTGTTCACCACAAAGTTTATTGCTTAAATGCTACTAAAAGTCTAATTCTAAAACATTTGTATTAAAACCAATAATTGATTTTAAAACACGGGCATCACTATTTGAATAGAAAATAGTGGTGCTCTTTTTGTTTTGGTTATTGATTATTTGATATTGTTCTAAAATAGATTTTGTTTGTTTGGCAACAGCTAATCCTGAATCAATAATTTTGATAGAATCGGGGATTATTTTTTTTATTTCTGGAATTAAATAAGGATAATGACTACATCCTAGTACTAAATAGTCTATTCCTGCCTCAATCATTGGGGTTAAATAAGAAGTTAGTAGTTTTTTCATTTCTTTAGATTGAATTTTACCATCTTCTATGAGTTCAACTAAGCCGTGTCCTACTTGTTCCATGATTCTAATATTGGTATAATTTTCTAATTGACGATTAAAGAGTTCACTATTTAAAGTGCCTTTTGTAGCTAAAATACCAATGGTTTTGGTTTCACTAAGGGTTGCTGCGGGTTTTATGGCAGGTTCAATGCCGATAAAAGGAATATCATATTTAGATCGCATTTCTTTTATAGCATTAGTGGTAGCGGTATTACAAGCCACTATAATTAGTTTACATTTTTTTTGTAGTAAAAAATCAACGTTCTTAAAGCAGAGGTTAATGATTTCTTCTTTTGTTTTTTTGCCATAAGGAGCATTTTTGCTATCAGCAAGATAAATGGTATTTTCATTAGGTAATAAAGAATGTACTTCTTTCCATATTGAAGTGCCACCGATTCCTGAATCAAAAAGTCCTATAGGGTTTGTATTACTCATAAAAACAAAAATAAAAAAAAACTGCCTTGAAGAAAATGACAAGACAGTTTTTTAAAAAAAAATATTTTGATAAAATTAGAATTTTAATTCTTTTTCACATCTTCAAATAAGTTTGGCCCGTCTGCTAATATTAAAGCTGAAGAATCCATTACATATTGGAAACCTTTAGCACGAGCTACTTTTATTACAGCAGCTTTTGCTTTTTCCATGATAGGCTTTACGATTTCAGTTTCTTTGTCAGAAATTTGTTTTTGAGCGTTATCGCGATACTGTTGGATTCTTTGTCCCATATCTTGCATTTCTTTAGCTCTTTTTTCGTTTTCAGCATCACCAGCAGTTTGAGCTTCGCTTTCGTATTTTTTCATTTTAGTTTGGTATTCTGTTACCATTTTTGAATACTCAGCATCTAAACTTTTACTTAAAGTTTCTAATTGTGCTTTAGCAGTCGTCATTTCGGGCATTTTTGAAAGTAATTGCTGAACGTCAATATGAGCTGTTTTTGATTGCGCATTCATTTCGCTCATTCCCAAAAACATTACAGTCGCAATTAATAAAGATTTCAATTGTTTCATCATCTAAGTATTTAGTATAGTTAAAAATTAATTAGTACTCTTTTTTTCTTCTTGAGCTTTGCGTTGCGCTTCTTTATCTTCAAGAATTTTTTTCCTTTTTTCTTCTAAAGCTTTTTTCTTTCTTCAAGCGTTTTTTTGTTTTTTTCTATTAACTCTTGTCTTGCGGCTTCACGTATAATTCGTGTAGAGTCTTGACTTGTTTTTTTGTCTTCTCTCTTGTTGAAATTAACGGATTGCGTATTTACTGTGTTATTCTGAGAACTATTGTTCTTTGATGAATCAATAGTTATGCCAGTTTTTTTGGCTTCCTGTTCTTCTAACTGTTTTTTTCTTTTTTCTTCGTAATCTCTACGTTTTTTTTCAGTTTCAGAACGTCTAGCTTCTAATATTTGTTCACGACGTGACTTTTTTTCATCGAGTATCTTTTTGCGTTCTGCTAGATTTGTGTTTTCAGCAATTTCATCTTCTTTTGCCTCTTTTTCTTCTAGTGCTTTTTGTTGCTTTTTGTTTAGTTCCTCTCTTTTTTCAGCTCGGGTTATAATTCTAACGACTAAGTCACTTATATCAAATCTTTTTGCTGAAAAAAGCATTGTTAATTGAGCAGAAGATTTATCAAAGATATAATCGTATTGTTTTTTTTCGGCTAAATCTTGAACAGCATTAAAAACTTGATCTTGTACGGGTTTTAAGATTGCTTCTTTTTGTAAAGCTAAATCACCTCTTGAACCAAAACGTTTTTGTTGGTAGTCTAGTAATTGATTTTCCTGAAATTTAATTTCTTCTTCTCTTTCTTTAATTAACTCCTTTGTTAGTAAAGCACTTTCGCTTTTTAATGTTTCCTTTAGTTTGTTAATTGCATTTTTTTAGTTTCGATATCCTGTTTCCATTTTTGAGCTTTTTCTTCTAATTGAGAAGAAGCTTCCTTATAATCAGGTGTGTTTTCTAGGATATATTCCATGTCTATATAACCAATCTTGATACCTGCTTTGTTTTGAGCTTTTATATTGGTTATGGTAATTAAGCCTAATAATAAGAAGAATCTTTTCATATTTTTTAAAGTTTTGACAAGCTATATAATCTTAATATGCTTGGCGTTATATGATCATATAACGCCAAATATAATTAAAATTGTTGTCCTATGATAAAATGTGTTTGCCATCCTGATTTAGGACCGCCTTGGATTTATGGGGTCAAAACCATGAGCAAAATCGATTCCTAAAAGTCCAAAGGCTGGCATGAAAACTCTTAGACCGACACCGGCAGAACGTTTTATAGCAAAAGGATTATACGATTTGAAACCTTCAAAAGCAGCTCCTCCCTCTACAAAAGCCATCATATATATAGACGCTGTTTGTTTTAGGGTAATAGGATAACGTAATTCTAGTGAAAACTTATTAAATGCAGTACCTCCTATTTGTTGACCTGCTCTTTCTCCTTGTGTAATAGTAGGGGTTAATGAGTTATTAGGATAACCTCTTAATTGGATTGTTTCTCTACCATCCATAGCAAAGTTAGCCAAACCATCGCCGCCTAAATAAAAACGTTCAAAAGGGACTAAGCCTCGTTTATTATTGTAAGCTCCCATGAAACCAAATTCACCCAATGTACGAAGTGTTAGTTTTTCATATACTTTAGAAAACCATTCTGCTTTTACTTTAATCTTGTAATATTCAAGCCAGTTAAATTTTTGTTGATCTACTTTAGAAGGATCAGCAGAAGCTTCTTCGATAGAATTAGCTTTGGTTAATACGCCGTTGTTGTTAATTAATGGATCTCCTGCGTTATATGTTTCAGATGAATTACTCGCATATAATTTGTTCTCAGGTAAATTTCCTAAGTTTTGATAATCTACTCCGTTAAAATAAGAATAAGGAGGAGTGAGTTTAGCTGTTATACTAAATTCAGAACCGTACGTAGGAAATATAGGATTTACCCCTTTATTATTACGAGTTAAGCCAATAGTGTAAGAAAGATTTCTAGAAGTACCATTACCGAATGTAAATAAACCTATGTTGTAATTGTTTAGGTCATAATGTTGGTAACTAACAGCTTGAGAAAGGACAAAATAATCATCTGGAAATTGTAGTCTTTTTGCAATACCTACAGTAGCTGTAAAGATGTTGAAATTTCTGGATCTATCAACTCTATTATTAACAAAATTGTTTGAAAATTGTTTACTGTATGATAATGAACCAGAAAATTGAACAGGCTTTTTACCTCCAAACCATGGTTCCGCAAATGAAAAACTATAAGTTTGAAAATATGAACTAGCTTGTAGACGTAAAGATAATTTCTGTCCATCTCCCATAGGAAGAGGTTTATAAGCACTTTTCTTAAAAATGTTGCTTATAGCAAAGTTATTAAATGATAAACCTAAAGTACCGATAAAGCCACCGCCTCCGTAACCTCCTTGTAGTTCGATTTGACTGGCTCCTTTTTCCGCAACATGGTATTTAATGTCTACAGTACCACCTGCTGGATCTACATTTTCAAAATCTGGTTTTATGGCCTCTGCATCAAAAAAGCCTAACTGACCAATTTCTCGGATAGTACGAACTAAATTTTCTTTGCTATAAACCTCTCCTCGGTTTTGTTCTTAATTCACGGTATATTACTTTGTCGTTTGTTTTGTCATTACCCACAACAGATATTTTGTTAAAATATGCTAAAGGACCTTCAACGATTCTAATGTCTAGATCTATTTGATTGTTATCTGTTTTAACTTCTACAGGATTGATGTTTGAAAATAAGTAACCATTATTTTGGTATAAATTGGTAATGTCTTCTCCGTCAGGTTGTGTTTTATCTGCAATTCTTTTGTCTAGTAGGACACTGTTGTATACATCTCCTTTACTAATTCCTAGATATTTTGATAAAACTTGATCACTGTATACGGTATTTCCTGTGAAATTAATGTTTCCGAAGTAGTATTTTTTTCCTTCTTCTAGGTTAATTTTAATTTTTACCTTATTGTTTTTAGAATCATATACAACAGTATCTGATTTTATTCGCGCATCACGATAACCGTTTTCTTTGTATTTATCAATTAATAAACTCAAGTCATTTTTGTATTTATCCTTTTTGAATTTCATGGATTTAAGCTTTAAGAAATTCATAAAGCTTAAATGACGAGTGTCTTTCATTGAACGAAGTAAAATTCCTTTTTTTAATTCATTATTACCAATTAACTCAATATCTTTTATTCTTACTTTTTTTCCTCGGTCTACATTTATTACCATATTTACGTGGTTTATAGTAGTTGTATCTTCAGGAGTACTTATGTTTACCTTTGTGTTGAAATAGCCTTCTTTTTTGTATTTATTTTCAATATAGTATTTTGTTGTTGTTAAAAGGTTTTCATTTACAATTTTTTCGCTAGTAAGACCATTGTCTTTAATTAAAGATTCTTGCGCGCTTTTTTTAACTCCAACAATTTTAACATTGTTAAGTTTAGGTAATTCGTTTAGATTTAGTTCTAGTGAAATGCTGTCACCTTCTATTTTATCTACATAAAAATTAACATTATTGTATAATCCTAACTTCCATAATTTTTTTATGGAGTTACTGATTTCCTCTCTGGTACGGTTAAGGTTTGCCCTTTTGTTAAACCTGCAAACGTAACAATTGTTTGTTCGTTGTAGGTAACTTTTCCTGTTACATTTACCTTTTTGAGTACATAAGATTTACCATTTTCAATAGTTAATCTTTCCTGTGCTTGTACGTTCATAGTAACGCTTGTAAATACAAGCAAAATTAGAAGCTTCATGCAGCTTTTAACGGGTGTAAAATTATTTAACTTGCTCACTTGTTTTTCCAAATCTACGTTCTCTTTTTGATAGCTAATGAGGGCTTCATATAAATCTTGTTCACTAAAATCAGGCCATAAAACATCAGTAAAGTAAAATTCTGCATAGGCTATTTGCCAAAGTAAAAAATTACTAATTCTATGTTCGCCACTTGTTCGTATGACTAAATCTACTTCTGGTAAATCATGTGTGTAAAGATGATTATTAAAAATTGATTCGTCAATATTTTCAATTGAAATTATATTATTTTTAACTTTATCGGATATTTTTTTAACAGCATTTAAGATTTCTTCACGAGAGCCATAACTTAAGGCTAAAGTGAGTGTCATTTGGGTATTGTTTTTGGTTTTTTCAATTACTTCTAATAATTCTTTTTGTACATTCTTAGGAAGTGAATCTAAATTACCTATACTGTTTAATTTGATGTTGTTTTTGATGAACGTATCCAATTCTTTCCTTAAAGAAGAGATTAGTATTTTCATTAAGGTTTCCACTTCTAATTTTGGACGATTCCAATTTTCAGTAGAAAAAGTGTAAAGAGTTAGGTTTTTTATTCCTAATTTAACACAAGTTTCTATTGTTACACGTACAGATTTTGTGCCATTCTCATGCCCAAAAACGCGTAACATGCCTTTTTGTTTTGCCCAACGACCGTTTCCGTCCATAATAATGGCAAGATGTTGGGGTAGATTGTCTCGGTTTATTTTTTTCTATTAAATTCATTAATTTCTACAGTAACAAGGATTTTGTCCGAAAGTATAGGTTAGAGTTGCTCCAGTAAAATTGTACCAATCATTACTGTTTGTATTCCCAAAAGAAAGATGTAAAGCATTGTCTTTTGGTGAACTACCGTCTAAATCATCTATAAAAGAGTAATTAAAACGGGTTTCTAATCCTAAGATAATTTTATTGGTTAATTTCATTTTTATACCCACTGTCATAGGAATTGAAAAAGCCCAAGAGTTTTGTTTAGAAATAGCCGTATTATTTTTAAAATACAAATTTTGATAGTTAAAATAATTTAGACCAGAATGAATATAAGGCGTAATGATAAAACCGTTCTCGTGTAGATTGAAGTCGAAAAAATTAAATTCTAAACCAGCAGATAATTCGGTTATTTTATTCTGAAAAGAGTAGTTTCGTTCTTTTCTTGCAATATTATCGGAATTAAAATCATTACCACTAATAGTACTACTCATAGCAGAAAAACGCCAAGCATGTCTTTTGCTCTTGTTCCACTTATAAATCAGTCCAAAGGCAGGGTCCTTGGGGGATATGAAGTATGTACTTCCAATATCACCAATATAGTTACTACCTCCTCCCAATACACCGATTTCGTGTAATTGAGCGTGGTTCTGACTAAAAGCCAAAAGAAATAGGAGAATGTGTGTTAACTTTTTCATTTTTATAATAGGTTGCAAATATAGTAATTATGAACACTCTACAAAGTGAATTGTCGATTTGTTAGTTTTAATTTGTAAACATGTTTATTCTTAAACGAAAAAGTTGGTTAGCTAGTATTTTATATTTTAACTTAAATTCTGTGTTAGACTTGAACGAAGTAAATTGGCGAAATCAATCTATTCTACTTTATTTTTTAAATTTAAACATTTACTTCAATCTTGATCATCAAAATAGTTGACTCTTTCTTCCTTTAAAAATTTTTCGTGAGATCGGATTTTTTTGAAAACTTTGTTTTATGAGGAAGTCAGTGCGGAATATGGGGTTAATTTCTTCTATCTTCTCCAAACAATAGTTTTTTTCGTAGTGTTTTTAAAAAAGTTTCTTCTGTGATTTCTACCATTTTAATTTTAAAAGGCGTTTTTTTTAGGGTTAATATACTTTCATTTTTAACGGAATTAATTCTTGAATCTAACGAAACTAAATAGTTTTCTTCTCTTCCTGTTACTTTTAATTTTAAGATTGTAGAGTCCGGTATGACCATTGGTCTCGCATTTAAATTGTGAGGGGCAATTGGTGTAATGACAAAGCTTTCTGTTTCAGGGGCTAAAATAGGACCTCCACAGCTTAAAGAATAACCTGTAGAACCAGTGGGAGTAGATATAATTAATCCATCAGCCCAATATGATGTTAAATATTCGTCATTAAGGTATGTTTCTATGGTTATCATAGAAGTAGTGTCTTTACGACTTACTGTAATTTCGTTCATCGCAAAATTTATATCTTCTAAAGTACTCAATTCAGGCGAACAAGTTACACTAATAAGTGTTCTTTCTGAAATAGTGTATTTTTTTTCTAGTACAAGTGTTAGGAATTTTTCAATATTTTCTTGTTGAACATTGGCTAAAAAACCTAGTCTGCCCGCATTTATTCCTAAAATAGGAATTCCAGAATCTCTAACGAATGTAGCTGCTCTAAGAAAAGTTCCGTCTCCTCCTACACTTAATACCATTTGATAAGAAGCATCTAAATCAGCATGTGTTTTAAAAGTTTTTACAGAATTTATGATAATTTGATTTTCTTGAAGAATTTTTAAAAAATTAGCTTCAATAGTAAAGGCTATCGCGTTTGCTTTTAGAAAATGGATTAACCTTTCTATTATGGGAGCAGTTGTGTTTTGGTAATATTGACCGTAGATGGCTACTTTCATGGTTTGTTACTATTGCGGTGAAATGACATTAATATTTGTATATTAGAAAATAGAGAATGAGTTTTTACATGTTTAGGTATTTGTCTAAATAGTCTGAACGTTCTTTTAGTATTTTTAAATGTTCATCTTCTTGATGTTCAGATATGATTTCGTAATCATAACGGCGGAACGTTTGAATAATTTGATTAAGGCTTCCTTCTCCTAATTTTAATGTAATTTGAATTTTTTCTGTGTCAGAATTAGAAATGAAAAGACCTAGTAATTTACCATTGTTGCCTTCTACTATTTGGGTAATTTGACTAAAGGAATAATCATTTATCCCTTTTTCTATAATTATAATGCCACCTAATTCGCGTAGGAAAGGGGTTTCGTTAAAAATGTGTATCACATCCTCTAATTCGTAATACCCTATGTATTGATTGTTTAAGTCTAGTACAGGTATGATGTTGGTCTCATTTTTAGCAAAATCATCTAATACATCTAATAATACAGAATTACTCCTAGTAAAGAAAGTTTCAAAAGTATAGCGATATTCTGCTAGACTTTTGCTAAAATCAAAACCGTTTACATCTTCTGCTGCTACATTGCCAACAAAAATACCATTTTCGGTTATAGGAAAATGTGAAAAAGGATAATCAGTAAAAAAATCTTGCGCAGTTGCAACCTCCTCATTAATATCTAACGGAGAAAAGTCTTGATTGATATAATCTATAAGTGTATTCATGAATTAAGAATATCGTTTAAACATGTTTTTGAGTTATTATTTAATTGCAAAATAATTAAAAAAATGTATAAGACCCGTGGGTAAGTTTGTATTTTTGTTTCGTTTTATTAAAATATAGTTTTAAATGATTCAAAACAACTGCAAACTGAGTGTCAATATAAACAAAATAGCTACGTTGCGTAATTCTAGAGGAGGAAATACGCCCAATGTGGTAGAAGCGGCTAAACGGATTCAGGAGTTTGGTGCGCAGGGTATAACGATACATCCACGTCCAGATGAACGACATATCCGTTATCAAGATGCACGCGATTTAAAAGAAGTCGTGTATACAGAATACAATATTGAAGGAAATCCACAACATAATTTTATTGATTTAGTTTTAGAATGCAAACCTACTCAGGTAACTTTAGTGCCTGATGCAATTGGTGCTTTGACATCGAATGCTGGTTGGAACACCGTTTTGCATCAAGCTTATTTGAAAGAAGTAGTTAAAGAATTTAAACAAAATGGTATTAGAACCTCTATTTTTGTTGATCCAATATTAGAAATGATAGAAGGTGCTAAAGAAACGGGAACCGACAGAATTGAATTGTATACAGAAAACTTTGCGCATCAGTATAGTTTAGGGAATAAAGATAGTATTTTGCCCTACGTAACATCGGCCAAGTTAGCCAATGAATTAGGATTAGGGATAAATGCGGGACATGATTTAAGTTTGGATAATATTGCATTTTTTAATCAAAATATTCCGGGATTGCTAGAAGTGTCTATTGGTCACGCTTTAATTTCTGAATCATTATATTTAGGTTTAGAAAATGTGGTAAATATGTATTTAAGAAAGCTAAAATGATCAAAATAATAATAAATTTAGTGTTTTTTAGATCTTTCAAAATAAATATTTAAAATACAGATCAAGTTTGTTTTTTGCTAAATGCTGAAAAAATGAGTATAGATTTTACAAAAAAATACATCTTAGAAAATGATTTTGTGATTCTAAGACCTTTAGAAATGTTAGATAAAACGGTTCTAAAAAAATACGCTGTCAACGAACCTGAAATTTGGAAATACAATATTAATGGAGGAAATGGAGAAGAAAACTTTGAACGCTATTTTAATAATGCAATGCAACAGTTTGAAGAAAAGAAGGATTATCCATTTATTGTCTTCGATAAAAAATCCAATCAATATGCGGGAATGACAAGATTTTATGATATTTCAAATGAATTTAAGCGTTTAGATATAGGTTTTACATGGTATGGTAAAGCATTTCAAGGTACAGGGCTAAATAAAAATTGCAAGTATCTTCTTTTAGAATTAGCCTTTGACAATTTAAGAATGATTCGTGTGGGATTTGCTGCTAATAGTAAAAACGAAAGAAGTATTAATGCAATGAAAAGTATAGGGTGTAAAGAAGAAGGGGTATTGCGAAATTATAGTAAAGATGCTGATGGAAATATTATAGATGCTATTAAACTAAGCATACTAAAAGAAGAATGGGATGAGGATGTAAAATTTAATTTGAGAAAAAAAATACAAAATCTATAGAGGTGTTAAAAAAATGAAAACGATATTACATAGCAATATAATAAAACCAACTTCAAATATAAAAGGACAATTAGTAATAATTCATGGTTTTTTGGGAATGTCAGATAACTGGAAAACTTTAGCCGTTCAATATGCAGAGCAAGGTTTTGAAATACACGCTTTAGATATGCGTAATCATGGAAAAAGTTTTCATACTACCGATTGGGGCTATGATTTTATGGTGGAGGATGTTGTAAACTATTGTAGGCAAAATAATTTATCGACTATCTCAGTAATAGGGCACTCAATGGGAGGGAAGGTTGCTATGTTGTTAGCAACAGCTTATCCAGAATTAGTAGATAAGTTAATAGTTGCTGATATAGGACCTAAATACTATGCGCCACACCATCAAGTTATTTTGCAAGCTTTAAATGCTGTTGATTTTTCAGTACAACCATCTCGCGCAAATGTAGAAACAATAATTGCTCAGTATATAGCGGATCTTGGAACGAGACAGTTTTTATTGAAAAATCTATATTGGGTAGAGCCGGGCAGTTGGGTTTCCGATTTAATTTAAAAGTATTTACAGACAAACCTTCCGTAATTGGTGAAGCACTACCATTTGAAAATCATTTTGATAAAAAAACATTATTTCTGCGAGGCGATAAGTCCGATTATGTTTTGGATGCTGATTTTGAAACTATTTACCATCATTTTCCAAATGCAGAAATACAAAACATAACCAATGCAGGACATTGGCTACATGCAGAAAATCCAAAAGATTTTTTAGAAAAAACGTTGGCTGTTTTGATAGGTTCCCCCTTGGAACTAAAATACTGATTAACTTTGTAAAAAAAATAAAACTTTAATCACGAAAAATAACCCCTGAATTAATATCTTAAAATTATATAAAATGAAATTATTACAAAGATTGTTGATCTCAACGTTAATTGTTATGGTACTTTCTTATTTGATAGAAGGAGTAGTAGTTGATAAGATTACAACGGCCGTCGTTGTAGCCGTTGTATTAGGATTATTAAATACCTTTTTAAAACCTATATTGGTTTTCTTTACCTTGCCTATTACTGTTTTTACGTTAGGAATATTCTTGTTGATTATTAATGCTGTAATGGTTCTTTTGTGTAGCATATTAGTAGATGGATTAAAAGTTAAATCATTTGCTGCAGCCTTTATTTTTAGTATCTTTATGTCTGTTTCACAATGGGTTCTTTATAAGTTTATAAAAGACTAAAAATTAGTAAGTTGATTTTAATAAAATAAAATTTGTTGGGTGGTATAAATTATGTAATTTTGCCACCCAATTTTAGTACGTAAAAAACATATATAATGAATATTACAAAAACCAATATTGATGCGTTAAACGCAGTGGTAACTGTAGAAGTTGCAAAGAATGATTATGCTGAAAAGGTAGAGAAAGTTTTGCAGAACTACCGCAAAAATGCAAACATACCGGGTTTCCGTAAAGGTCAAGTACCTATGTCTTTAGTACAAAAACAATACGGTAAAGCAGTTTTAGCTGAAGAGGTAAATAAATTAATACAAGAAAGTTTAAATAAATTTTTAGTAGAAGAAAAGTTAGATATTTTAGGTAATCCACTTCCTAAGTTTACAGAAGAGTTTAACTGGGATTCAGAAGATTTTAAATTTGAATTCGAATTGGGTTTAGCACCTGAATTTGATGTAAAATTAGAAGGATCTAAAGACTTAACATACTATAATATTATAGCTGATGACAAGTTGCTAGATGAGCAAGTTGTTAGAATTCAAAAGCAATTTGGAAAAATGTCTTCTAAGGAAGTAATAGCGCAAGAAGATGACATTCGTGGTACTTTTGTAAATGAAGAAAAAAACATCAACAAAGCAGCTCAAATTACGTTAGATATTTTTGAAAATAAAGAAGTTGCTGCATCTTTCATTGGTAAAAAAGCAGGAGATGTAGTAGCAGTTCCTACAAAAGGTTTGTTTAATGATGACCATAAACTAATGGATTACTTAGGGTTAGGTCATGATGATGTTCACGGTTTAGATATTACAGTAGACTTTAAAATTGAAGAAGTTACCACAACTGAGCCAGCTGAATTAAATCAAGAATTATTTGATAAATTATTTGGAGAAGGAAATGTAACTTCAGTTGAAGATCTAAAAACAAAAATAAAAGAAGACGCAGAAAAAACTTTTGCACAACAAGCAGATCAAAAGTTTTATAATGATGCAACAGAATACTTAATCAATAATCATCAAGTTGAATTGCCAGCGGAATTCTTAAAAAGATGGATTCAAACAGTTGGAGAAACCCCTTTAACAACTGAACAAGCAGAAGTTGAGTACGCTCGTTCTGAAAACGGATTGCGTTATCAGTTAATTGAAAGTAAAATTATTACGACTAATAATTTACAAGTAACTTTTGAAGATTTAAAAGAATATGCTAGTGATATCATCAAAAAACAAATGGCACAATTCGGACAGTTAGATCCTTCACAAGAAGATGTAGATAATATAGTAAGTCGTGTAATGACCAATCAAGATGAAGTTCGTCGTTTGTCAGAACAAGTAATGAGCGAAAGATTATTAAACGTATTTAAAGAAAAATTAAACGCATCGACTAAAGAAGTAACTTATGATGAATTCATCAAAGCTATGTATGGTGAAATCTAATACGTGAAAATTTAGATGTTTTTTCTTGAAATTTGTATTTTTAAAACAATAAAAATAAAGAATTTACTTTTGTAAACTTTTTAGATTTTCTTCAAGAAAAATCATAAAAAAATACGTAAGTTTGAGCGTCAAATATTTTATTTGACGCTTTTTTATTGACAAACTGTCATTAAAAATAAAAAGGTCTAAAAATTGCAATTCGTTTAACCTGTTTAAAGAATAATAACTTTAAACATTTAAACTTTTAAACTAATAATAAATGAATTACGGTAAAGAATTTAAAAAATATGCTACGAAGCACCATGGAGTAAATAGTATGTACTATGATAAAATAGTAGGTAGTATGACGCCTTATGTAATTGAAGAACGTCAATTAAATATTTCGCAATTAGATGTTTTTTCTCGTTTAATGATGGATCGAATCATTTTTATGGGAACAGGAGTTGACGATTACATGGCCAATATTATTCAAGCACAATTGTTGTTTTTAGAAAGTGTAGATGCTTCTAAAGATATTCAAATATATATTAACTCTCCGGTGGAAGTGTATACGCAGGTTTAGGTATTTATGATACAATGCAGTTTGTAAAGCCAGATGTAGCAACTATTTGTACAGGTATGGCAGCATCTATGGGGGCAGTCCTTTTATGTGCAGGTGCAGAAGGAAAACGTTCTGCTTTACCTCATTCAAGAGTCATGATTCATCAGCCTTCTGGAGGAGCACAAGGAGTAGCAACCGATATGGAAATAAACTTAAAAGAAATGTTGAAATTGAAAGATGAATTGTATCAAATCATTTCGCATCACTCAAAACAACCTTTTGAAAAAGTATACAAAGATTCTGAACGTGACTATTGGATGAAAGCTGATGAAGCAAAAGAATACGGAATGATTGATGAAGTATTAAGAAGATAATTTTTTCGTCTAAAGTTTAAAATCAATTTTTTAACCTTAAACTTTATGACATTTGACTTAAATAATGGCAAAAGAAATTTTAGAATGTTCCTTCTGCGGAAGGAGAAAACCCGAAACCAATTTACTAATTGCAGGTATTGACGCACATATATGTGATCATTGTATAGAGCAAGCACATGGGATTGTTTTACAAGAATTAAAAACAACTGGCTTATCAAGAGAAACGGATTTAGTTTTACAAAAACCAAAAGAAATTAGAGCCTTTTTAGATAAATATGTTATAGGGCAAGAACAAACCAAAAAAGTTATTTCCGTTGCAGTATATAACCACTACAAACGTTTAATTCAGTTAGATCATGGAGATGATGTTGAAATTGAAAAATCAAACATTATTATGGTGGGACAAACAGGTACAGGAAAAACATTAGTAGCTAAAACAATTGCAAAAATGTTGGACGTACCACTTGCAATAGTAGATGCAACAGTATTAACCGAAGCCGGTTACGTAGGAGAAGATGTTGAAAGTATTTTAACCCGTTTGTTACAGGCTGCAGACTATGATGTTGCAAAAGCAGAACGCGGTATTGTATTTATAGATGAAATTGATAAAATTGCTCGTAAGAGTGATAATCCATCTATTACACGAGATGTTTCAGGAGAAGGAGTTCAGCAAGCTATGTTGAAGTTGTTAGAAGGAACCGTGGTTAATGTTCCTCCTAAAGGAGGACGTAAGCATCCTGATCAAAAATTTGTAGAAGTTAATACTAAGGATATCCTATTTATAGCGGGAGGTGCTTTTGATGGAGTAGAACGTATTATATCAAAAAGATTAAATCGTCAAGCAATGGGATTTGGTGCATCCAAAGAAACAGATAAGATAGATGAAACCAATTTATTACAATATATAATTCCAAAAGATATTAAAGATTTTGGATTAATACCCGAAATAATTGGTCGTCTACCCGTATTGACTCACATGGATCCTTTGGATAAAGCTACTTTACGTGCGATCTTAACAGAACCTAAGAATGCTCTTATTAAGCAATATACCAAGTTATTTGCTATGGATGATATAACGTTTAATATTACAGATGAAGCACTAGATTATATCGTAGATAAAGCATTAGAATACAAGTTAGGTGCACGTGGTTTACGTTCGTTATGCGAAGCCATTCTAACAGATGCTATGTATGAAATACCTAGTTCAGATGAAAAGCAATTAAACGTAGATAAAGAGTACGTAGAAATAACTCTTAATAAGAATTTACTTAAACGTTTAGAAATAGCTTCATAAAAAAATAAGCTGTCCAAAAAATAAACTTATAGCAAGAAAAGATGTAAGTTAAGTTTTTTGGACAGCCTTTATGCAACTAATAAGTCTGTTGGATTAACAACTTTTAGATAATTTTTTTAAATGACTAGCCTTGTGAATTTTTACAAAATATCCAATGTTTTAATATTCTCGGGTTTATAACGTTTGTAAAAGACTATCTATGTATTCGCGAGAGTTTGATAAACGAGGAACTTTGTTCTGACCACCTAATTTTCCTTTTTCTTTTAGCCAATCATAAAATAGATTTTCACGTGCAATGTTTATCTTTAAAGGGTTTAGAGTCATATTGTTGTAGCGTTTAGCTTCATAATCAGAGTTTAATGATTGTATAGTTTTGTCTAAAATATGACTAAACTCCTCAATACATTTAGGTTGAGTTTTAAACTCAATAATCCATTCATGAGCTCCTTTTTCTTTTCCGTTCATAAAAATAGGAGCAACGGTATAATCTTTTACTTCACAATTGGTTAGTTGACATGTTTTGGCTAGTGCTTTATCTGTATTTTCAATCATTAATTCTTCTCCAAATACATTAATGTAATGTTTGGTTCGACCTGTAATACGAACTCTATAAGGAGATAAAGAAGTAAATCGAACAGTGTCTCCTATTAAATAACGCCATAAACCTGAATTAGTAGTAATTAAAATAGCATAGTTTTTATGAAGTTCTACATCTACTAAACGAACCGTTTTTTGATTAGGAGTGCCGTATGTATCCATTGGTATAAATTCATAAAAAATACCATAATCAAGCATTAGCAATAAATCGTTAGAATGATTAAGATCCTGAATGGCAAAAAAACCTTCAGAAGCATTGTATATTTCGTAATATTTAAAATTAGATTTTGGAAGTATTTTTTTGTACTGATCGCGATAAGGGTCAAAACTTACACCTCCGTGAAAATAAACTTCTAGGTTAGGCCAAATGTCAAATAAATTTGATTTACCCGTTTCCTCCATCAGTTTGTTAAGTAAGACCATCATCCAAGATGGAACACCAGCAAAACTAGTCACGTTTTCGCTCTTAGTTTCATTAACAATTGCTAGAAGTTTCGTTTCCCATTCACTCATTAAGGAGGTTCTGTTGGATGGTGTACTACTAAATTCAGCCCAAAAAGGCATATTGTCTATAAGAATAGCTGATAAGTCTCCAAAAAAAGTGTTATTATCCTCATATAATTGTTTACTACCTCCTAAACGAAGACTTTTTCCTTTAAAAAGCTGAGAGTCCTCATTGTTATTAAGGTACATGCAAAGTAAGTCCTTGCTGCCTTTATAATGACAATTTTCAAGAGCTTCATTACTTACAGGTATAAATTTACTTTTTGCGTTCGTTGTACCACTCGATTTTGCAAACCATTTAATAGGCTGATGCCAAAAAACATTTTGTTCTCCTTTACGTGTACGTTCAATTAAGGGTTCTAAATCCTCATAACATGAAACAGGAACTCTTTCTTGAAAAGTGTGATATGTTTTTATAGATTGGAAATCATAAGTTTTACCTATTACAGTGTTTTCTGATTGACGAATCAAATTTATCAGCAGTTCTTCTTGTACTTCATTTGGATATTTTAAAAAAAGTTCTATCTGATGAATACGTTGTTTTAAAACCCAAGAGGCAATAGAATGTATAATAGATAAAGGCATTATAATCGTGAATTTTGAATTTTGAATTTTGAATTATAACTTTACGCTAAAATAGAAAAAAAAAGATTATCTAATGTCTAAAATCAAAAATCTACTATGACTTTTCAAGGTGTTCTTACTAAAATGCAAACAGAGTTTGTTCGTCCTATTGAATATTATCTAGTTCTTGAAAACTCTTTTTTAAATCTTAATCAATTATTAGGTAAATCAATGACCTTTTTACATCTTGGTTATCAGTGTTTAGAGTGTGGGAAAGAAAAAAAAGTTTTTAGACAAGGTTTTTGTTATGATTGTTTTACGGCAAGTGCTTCAGCTGGAGATTGGATTATGAAACCTGAGTTGAGTAAAGCTCATTTAGATATAGAAGATCGAGATTTAGAATATGAAAAAAAAGTACAATTACAACCTCATATAGTCTATTTGGCTTTATCTAGTGAAGTAAAAGTAGGAGTAACAAGAAAATCACAGGTTCCTACTCGATGGATAGACCAAGGAGCTATAGAAGCTGTTCCTATTGTTGAAGTTCCTAATCGCTATTTAGCAGGAGTTACGGAAGTGGCGCTGAAAAAAATATACGCAGATAAAACAAACTGGCAACGTATGTTGAAAAACGAAGTGCCTAAAGTAGATTTAATGACTGAACGTAATAATTTACAGACCATATTGCCGCAAGAAGTACAAGAATATTATAAGCCTGTTGCAGAAGAATTATATAAATTTGAGTACCCTGTTTTAGAGTATCCTAAAAAAGTGGTGAGTTTAAATTTAGAAAAAACACCCCATTATACAGGTGTTTTAAAAGGAATTAAAGGACAATATCTGTTGTTTGAAGATAATACTGTTTTTAATGTTAGAACCTACGAAGGCTATGTAGTAAAGATTGACCTGTAATATATTTTTCAATTATATAGTATAAAAAAAGAGACTGTTGGAAAGGAATAACTCTATGATTAATATTTCTCAAATTAAGAGAAGTCAGATGGTTAAATTATATGACTTCTCTCTTGGTTTGAAAATGACAATATAGAGATCTTTTCAATAGCCTCTTTCTTTTTTTTGAAAGATAAAATATTATTTTTTTCTACCAAAAAGCCCCTCTAAAACTTGGTTAGCAGTATTTTTGATAGCTTCTTTTTAGGATCTTTAGTATTTGTAGAATCTTTCCCTTTTTTGTTACCTCCTAAAATACTGCCTAAGGCATCAACACCTTGGTTTAAATATTTATCTTTTTGTGATTTAGCAATTTGTAGGGCTAAGTTAGTACTTGCTTGTTTTAAGTCTGTAGTTACTTTTGGTGATTTGAAATTACCAGTCATCAATGCGCTAATAGGAACGCTTTCAATTTTTGAAGCTTCATTAGGACTTAGTTTGGCTAATAATTTATTAACATCACCTCCTAAATATTTTGCGGGTACATCTAACTTAATATTGTAATTCATATTTTGGTCAAAACCATGTGTACCTCCTACTTCTGCTACTATATCTTGGTATTTTATTTTAAAAGGCTTTACGACTACACGTCCTTTGTCAAATGCCAAATTAGCTTTAATGTCATTTAAATTGATTTTTTTGATATCTAAGAACTTTAATTGAGAACTCAGTGCAGTTAGCATTTGTGAATTATTAGCGTTTATTGAAGTTGAAAGTAATTGGCCTAGTAGGTCTCCTGTTAGGGTCTGAATGTTTGGTGTTAATTCAATAGGATCTAAATTACCGTTTAACTTGATAGTGGAGTTCAGTTTTCCTGTTATAGCACCAGCTATAGGAGCAATTGCCTTTAGTAAATTTAATTGAGTAAAAGATTGTCCTATATCAACCTTATCTAAATTTAAATTCATATTAAAGGTTGGAGTACTGCCTTTTGTAGATACAAGTCCGTTAAAACCTATAATACCATTAAAAAGATCTGTTCTAACGTTTTGCAAGGAAATCGCTTCGTTTTTAATCATCATCTTACCTGATACATTTTTGAGTGTCAAGTTGTCATATACGACTGTGTTTGCTTTGGCACTAATTGTACAATCAAGGAAAGCAGGTATTTTAACGGCTTCTTTTTTTGTCTTTTTAGTAGAAGAACTTTCTCCGTTACTAGAAGTGTTAGAACCCGTTTTGTTTGTTGAATTTGTTGGAGCAGGAGCCATGAAATCAGCAACATATAATTGGTTTGATCCCATATTAAAATTACCTTTTAAGGTCTGTTTTCTAAATAAAAAACCATAAAAATTTTCTAATATACCGCTTACTTTTAAATCTGAATTACCTGTCTTCATGTCCAATTGATTCAGTTTAATTTGGCTATTTGTAAAGTTTACTTCAGCTAGTTTTATTTGTACAGGTTTAGCCATTTCAGGGCCTGTATAGTTAAAACCAGTTAAATGTAGAGTACCTGCATTTTTGATTTTTTCATACTCCTTTTTTTCAACAGCTTGCATATTGAAATCTGTTGTTACATTTGCTTTCAAAATTCCAGAAAGCGGTTTGTCTATTTTTATAGGATATGCTTTTGTAAAATTGCCAAGATTAATAGTTCCTTTTAAAGCCGCGTTAACCTGTGGGGTGGTTGCTACATTTTTTATAGAAGCTTTGGCATTAAAAACGTCTTGATCTATCTGAAAAGATAATTGGTCTAGATTTACATACGTATCACTTAAAGCGCCACTATCGTTAATTATTTTAGTATCAATTATGATATTTCGTACTGATTTTGGGAGTTGAGGATACTGGAATGAAGCATTGTTAGATGCTATAGCAATATTAAAAGTAGGAATTATATTTTCTTTTAATTTTCCTTTAACTTTTCCATTTATTGTAAAATCGCCAGATGTTTTTACTGTTTCTAGATTGCCTGCATATTGTGCAGGTACAAGGCCTAAGAAATTCTTGAAAGAAGAGGTGGGGGTTTTAAAAGTTAAGTCATAAAGTTGTTCTTCAGGAAGCATTTGTATAAAACCATTGAACTCAAGAGGGAGTTCATTTATTTTAGCTTTATTTTCCTTAAAGGTATACTTATTAGCAGATAAGTCTATTCCTAAAACAGCATCTAAGGTAATAACTACATTGTTCATGTAGTTCATTTTATCCATGTCAAGAGACACTTTGGCGATAGATTGTGTTTCTAAATCTAATTTTTGAGAGCCAAAATCCCCTTTTCCATTATGATGTATACTGTCTAAAACCATTTTGATTTTAGAACGCTCATCATAGAATTTAAAACGGAAGTTTTCAACAGCATAGTTTTGGATATTCATTGAAAAAGGTTCCTTTTTTTCGTTACTAGTACTAGGCTCGTTCGTTTTTTTTGCAATATCAAAATTTCCTTTACCTTCTTTATTAAAAAGGATATTTGCTAATCCATTTTTAATGCTAATGGCTTCTAGTGACATAGGTTCTTTTTGTCCTTCCAAAGTTCCGTTACAGACATTTTAAGGTTTAATTCGTCAAAGGCAACGAGGGTGTCACCTTCAAAAGGAGCATGGTTAATTATAATGAATTTTTCTAAGGAAATAGTAGCTTTAGGGAAACTTTTGAATAAACTTATATCGGCATCTGCAAAGGCAACTTTTGCATTTAGATTTTCATTAATGGTTTCTTGAATTTTGTTTTTTATTGTATCTTTAAAAAATAATGGAATGCAGGCTAAACCCCCTATTATAATAAAGAGAGAGGCTCCAATACCTATAAAAATTTTCTTTTTCATTTTGTAATCTTTTTGAAATTTTATCTTGTAAAACTTTTTAGTTTATTTACAAAAATACATAAAAAAATCCGCTTTCATGTGAAAACGGATTTTTGTATTAGAGGCTAATTTATTTTTAATTCGTAAGGAATTATCAACTGCATTCCTTTTCGATTATTCATTCGTTTTATTTGATTTATCATTTCCAATCCTTCTTCACCAATTTGTTCTTTTAATAAAACTTCGCGTGTTTTAAAGAAACTCATAAATCCATTCTTTTCTAATTCATCAATAAAGTTTTTTTCAAATTCAGGATACGATATGGTGCTATAGTCTTTTGCTTTTGAAATAGTAGCAGCGTAGGCTATCGCATCATCTAATCCACCAATTTTATCTACTAATCCAATCTTAAGAGCATCGGTACCGCTCCAAACACGACCTTGTGCTATAGCATCTACTTGAGTAAAATTCATTTTACGTCCCTTAGCTACGCGGTTTACAAACGTTTTATAAATGGTTTCTACCCCCTCTTGTGTGAAGTTTTTAAAGTCTGCATCTATTGGTTCAAAAACACTATAGCCTGATGCGTTTTTATGTGTTTCCACTGTTTCTGTATTAATGCCATAACGATTGCTGATTTCAGATAAATTAGGTAACATTCCAAAAACACCAATAGAACCTGTTATAGTGCTTGCTTCTGCAAAAATTTTATGGGCATTACAAGCTATATAATAACCTCCTGAAGCCGCCAGATTTCCCATAGATACAACGACTGGTTTTACTTTTTTGGTTAATTCGATTTCTCTCCATATCAGATCGGATGTTAAAGCACTTCCTCCGGACTATTAATGCGTAGTACAATTGCCTTTATATCTTGATCCTCCTCGAGCCTCTTTTAATGATCTTTTCATAGAACCTTCGCCCACCGTATTTAGATCACCTTCCCCTGAGCCTATTTCGCCTTGAGCATAAATAATAGCAATCTTTTCTCCTAAGGCAAATTCTTCCTTATCAGCTAGCTCTTTTGAATAATCAAGAATGTTTACAGTATTATAGTCTTCATTTTGTGCTACTTTTAATCTCTTTTTGATGTCTTGATGGTATACATCTTCATAGGCTACTATGTCTACTAGCTTACTATTTTTGGCTAATTCAGGAGTGCGTGCTAATAAATCCGTAGCGATTAGATTTAAGTCTGTAACGGAAATACTTCTTGATTTAGATATGTCTTCGACAACAGCATTCCAAATAGAATTTAAAAAAAGACTAATTTGCTCGCGATTTTCAGGACTCATACTATTTGTTAAAAAGGGCTCAACCGCACTTTTGTATTTTCCGTGTCGGATAACTTCCATTTTAATTCCTGTTTTATCTTGAAAATCTTTAAAATACATTACCTCACTTGATAACCCTTTGAACTCTAATTCTCCAACAGGATTTAAATAAACTGTGCTCGCAACAGAGTTTAGATAATATTCTTTTTGCGAATACGTATTTCCGTATGCTAAAACAAATTTTCCTGATTTTCTAAAATTTTCTAGTTCATCTCTAAGAGCTTTAGTTTGTGCAACACCCAAATGAAGTGTGTTGTTTAAAATAGAAATACCTCTTATTCTACTATCTTCCTTAGCTTCCTTAATTGCTTTTAATATGTCTATAAGACCTTCTCCTTTTCCTTTTCGTTTAGAAAAGGCATGTCCTCATAATTAAATTTTCCGGCGTAATCATCTGTTATTTTTTCTAAATTTAAGATCAAAACGGAGTTGTCTTTGATTTCAATTTTCTCTTTTCCGCCAGCTACTAAGGAACCTAGTATAATAATGCTAAAAAAGCAAATGATACAAAATATAAAAAGGCCAATTATACTTGCCAATACATTCTTTAAAAAATTCATTGTTTTGTTTTTTATAAATTAGTGTATAAAATATTAAAAAAGTTACATGCAAAAATAAGTTATTAACACACATGCAAATATACTTCTATTCTCCAAATCTTTTTAGTTACTTTGCCAAGCATGGGAATACAAAAAAAAGTAATACTATCTTTAGGAAGTAATCAAGGAGATAAACTGAGTCATATAACGACTTGTATACAACTCATTCATGATAAAATTGGATTAGTTTTACAGGTTTCTAAGTTATATGAAACACCTGCTTGGGGGTTTGAGAGTGCTGCTTTTTATAATTGTGCCGTACTTATTCATACTTCTTTTACACCAGAACAAGTCTTAAGGAAAATTGGAGGTATAGAAAAAGATATGGGGCGTCAGAGAAAAAAAGAAATAGGATACGAACCCCGTATTATTGATATAGATATTGTGGCATTTGATGATTTGATTTTAAATGCTGATAATTTGATAATTCCACATCCTCACATGCAAAACAGACGTTTTGTGTTATATCCTATGAAAGATCTTGGAGTAGAATGGGTACATCCTGTTTTGTCTAAAAGCGTAGATCGCCTGTTGTTAGATTGTCCAGATACTAGCTCTTGTGACGTAATGGCAGAATTAACAGCTCCTATTAAACAGTTTGATGTAGATAAATTAAACTATATTGCCATAGAAGGAAATATTGGAGCAGGTAAAACTACTTTAGCTTCTAAGATAGCAGCTGATTTTAATGCTAAGTTAGTTTTAGAACGTTTTGCAGATAATCCCTTTTTGCCAAAATTTTACAAAGACCAAGGGCGCTATGCCTTTCCCTTAGAAATGTCATTTCTAGCGGATCGTTATCAACAGTTAGCAGACGATTTGTCTCAGTTTGATCTTTTTGCAGATTTTGTGGTGGCTGATTATCATATTTTTAAATCCTTAATTTTTGCAAAGGTTACTTTACAAGGAGATGAGTTTCGTTTGTATAAGACTTTATTTGATATTATTTATAAAGAAATGCCTAAACCAGATCTATACGTATATCTATATCAAAATACAGATAGATTGTTGAAAAATATTAAAAAAAGAGGACGTAGTTATGAACAAGAAATACCAGCGGAATATTTAGACAAGATTAACAAAGGGTATTTAGACTATATAAAAACCCAATTAGGATTAAATGTTTTAGTAATAGACGTCTCAGATCTTGATTTTGTAAAGAGACAGGAAGATTATGTAACGATTTTGCGAAAAATACAAGAAAAATTAAATTGCTAATACGATGGCGAGCGCTGTCCGAAAAAAACAAATTAATAGTAATATTGTTAGTTTTATGCTAGAAAAAAAAGCTATTGTCAATCACTTCATTTTTTCCTTTGTCGAAATAAATATCGGATTTTTTCGGACAGTCTTTTTTTATTGGTTTAATTTGCAAAATAAATCCCAAACAACAATACCCGTGCTTACAGAGATATTTAAAGAGTGCTTTGTGCCCAATTGAGGTATTTCAATAGCTCCGTCGCAAAGTTTTACAGCATCTTGATTTACTCCAAAAACTTCATTTCCAAAAATCAAAGCATATTTTTTAGTAGGTTCAGGTTTAAATTGATCAAGGAATATAGCATTTTCAACTTGTTCAACAGCGTATACTTCTACCTCTTCCTTTTTAAGGGTTTCAATAACCTCTAATACCTCTTTGTGATATTCCCAACAAACGGTTTCGGTTGCTCCTAAAGCGGTTTTATGAATTTCTTTATTGGGAGGTGTAGCCGTAATTCCGCATAAATAAATTTTTTCAACTAAAAAAGCATCACTAGTTCTAAATACAGAGCCAATATTATGTAGGCTTCGGATGTCATCTAATATAATAATCAGAGGTGTTTTTTGAGCTTCTTTAAACTCTTCTATTGTTTTGCGATCTAATTCGCTATTTTCTATCTTTCTCATCTGGCAAATTTACATTTCTTTCAATAATAAGTACTATCATTTTTACCCCAGATTTTGCATTAAACCCAGATTTTGCATTAGACCCGAGCGTAGCGAATAGACGAAGTAAATCTATTCCACTTTATTTTTCTTCCAATTCAAGCACGTACTCAAATTTTAATCATCAAAATAGTTCATTATTTCTTCTTCTAAAATTTTCCGTGAGCACTTGAATTTATTGAAAAATTTTGTTTCACAACGAAGTCTAATGCAAAATCTGGGTTGAAAATTTGTTGTAAATAAAAAGACTTTGAGTTTAAAAAATATTTCATTTTTTGACCTGAATTGGGTTGCTTTAAAGATTAGACCTTATTATTTCAATTAAAGAGCGCTTTCAACGAAGTAAATAGGTGAATAACATCCGGATAGTGCTGATAATATAACTTTTCCTAATTATTGAAATGATCAACCGTAATATAATATTACGTCTTTTGTATGGCATATTTTTGTGAAATAATAAAGAAGGTGTTTGTGGGAAATTTTAGAATAAAATAGAATACAAAATTTTAATCTGTAAAGTTTGAGTGTCTGCTTGAATTGGAAGAAAAATAAAGTGAAATAGATTTGTTTTGCCAATTTACTTTGTTCAAACCTAATGCGGAATTTGGATTAATATTGAATAGGAAATAAATGATTATTCTAATAGGATATTAGAAAGAGTATAAAAAAGGAGGTGTTTTAAAAGGTTACAAGGATGTCATCCCGATCATAGGGAGAAATCACATGATACTGATATGTGATTTCTCCTATGGTCGAAGTGATAGATAAGATGTTGCATTTTGATTTTTCAAACACCTTCTATGAAATCTTAAATTTTGATTATTGTGCAGTTGGACCTGTTGGTTTAGCATCTAAAGGGCTAGTTGGTGCAGGTTTAGCTGTAATATTACCTGTAATGTGTAATACTTTTATAGGATTATCTTTCATATTTGTAGTAACTGTTACTGATTTGTTGATAGCGCCTACACGGTTTGTATCATATTTAACACCAATTACAGCTTTTGCCCCTGGAGCAATCGGTTCTTTAGGGAATGAAGGAACGGTACAGCCACAAGAACCTTGAGCGTTTGAAATGATCAAAGGTTCGTTACCATTATTTACAATAACGAATTCTCTTTTTCCATCTGCACCTTGTTCAATTGTACCATAGTCTATAGTCTCTTTTTCTACATACATTCCAGGACCAGCTACTTTCGTAATTTCAAATTTTGTTTCTTCAACTTTTTTAGCTACTTCCATTTTTGCTTTTGAAGCTGCTTTTTTTGCTTTTTCTTGAGCAGTAGCTGATAAATTTCCTAAAAATACGATAGTTGCTACTGTTAGTATTGCCTTTTTCATAATTGACTTGTAATTAGTTATACACAAATGTAAAAATATTTGATCAAATATTACGCCAAAATAAGTAAATTCGTCGCGATTAATCAAAAAATTTAACGTTTTGTCAGTAAAAGCTAAAACACCTAAGGAAACCCCTCTAATGAAGCAGTATAATGAGATTAAGGCTAAATATCCAGATGCTTGTTTGTTGTTTAGAGTAGGCGATTTTTATGAAACCTTTGGAGAGGATGCTGTTCGTACCGCTCGTATTTTAGGAATTACTCTAACCAAAAGAGGAAGTGGTACAGAAAGTGAAACAGCTCTGGCAGGATTTCCACATCATTCGCTAAATACATATTTGCCAAAATTAGTAAAAGCGGGTTTACGTGTGGCTATTTGTGATCAGCTAGAAGATCCTAAAATGACCAAAACGATTGTTAAACGTGGTGTGACAGAGTTGGTAACTCCTGGGGTATCTATGAATGATGAGGTATTAGTGTCTAAATCTAATAACTTTTTAGCTTCTCTTTATTTTGGTAAGAAACAATTAGGGGTTGCTTTTTTAGATGTCTCAACAGGAGAGTTTTTAACTTCTGAGGGAAATTCTGATTATATAGATAAATTATTACAGAATTTTAATCCAAGCGAAATCTTAGTTCCTAAACAAAATAAAAAAGATTTTACAACCATTTTTGGTGAAAACTTTCATGCCTTTTATCTAGAAGATTGGGTGTATAAGCAAGATTATGCAACGGAAAGTTTGATTAATCATTTTCAAACAAATTCTTTAAAAGGATTTGGAATAGAAGAGTTAGAGCACGGCGTTATTGCTTCAGGAGCTATTTTGTATTATTTGTCCGAAACACAACATAATAAAATTCAACATATAACCTCTATTCATCGTATTGCAGAAGATGCTTATGTTTGGATGGATCGTTTTACAATTCGTAACTTAGAGCTATATCATAGCTATAATCCTAATGCCGTAACATTATTAGATGTAATAGATCGTACTCTTTCTCCTATGGGAGGACGTTTGTTAAAACGCTGGTTAGCACTTCCGTTAAAAGATGTGAATAAAATTAAAGGGCGTCATGAGGTAGTAGGTTATTTTAAAGATAATCAAGATCTATTGTGTCAAGTTCAATATCAAATAAAACAAATATCAGATTTAGAGCGTTTGATCTCTAAAGTAGCAGCAGGAAGAGTTTCTCCAAGAGAATTGATATATTTGAAATCCTCTTTAGACGCCATAGAACCTATTAAAGAACTGGCTTTGAAAAGTACACAAGAAGCCGTAAAAGTGATAGGGGATAGTTTGCATGCGTGTGAGTTATTAAGAGAAAAAATTGCAAATACACTAAATCCGGATGCACCCGTAGCAATTAATAAAGGAAATGCTATTGGGGTAGGGATAAATGCAGAATTAGATGAATTGCGAAACATTTCGAATACAGGGAAGGAGTTTTTAGAAGCGATAGAAAAAAGAGAATCCGAAAAAACAGGTATTCCTTCATTGAAGATTTCTTTTAATAATGTCTTTGGGTATTATATAGAGGTTCGAAATACACACAAAGATAAAGTGCCTTCTGAATGGATTCGTAAGCAAACATTGGTAAATGCAGAACGATATATAACAGAAGAACTAAAAGAATATGAATCTAAAATATTAGGAGCAGAAGAAAAAATTCATCAGTTAGAGGTGTCTCTGTTTGAGCAATTAGTAGCGTGGGTTGCCACTTATGTAAAACCAGTTCAGCATAACGCTAATTTAATTGCTCAATTAGATTGCTTAACTTCTTTTGCACAGCAAGCGATTGAAAATAAATATGTATGTCCAAAAATGAATGATACGTATGAATTAGATATAAAAAATGGACGCCATCCTGTTATTGAAAAGCAACTGCCTATAGGAGTACCCTATATAGCCAATGATGTGTATCTTGATCGTGATACGCAGCAAATTATTATGATTACGGGGCCTAACATGTCAGGTAAGTCTGCTATATTAAGGCAGACGGCTCTTATTGTTCTGTTAGCGCAAATGGGGAGTTTTGTGCCAGCAGAAGCTGTTACTATGGGAGTGGTAGATAAAATATTTACCAGAGTAGGGGCTAGTGATAATATATCAATGGGAGAATCAACTTTTATGGTGGAAATGAACGAAACAGCATCCATTCTAAATAATGTTTCCAATAGAAGCTTGGTGTTGTTAGATGAAATAGGGAGAGGAACTAGTACTTATGACGGAGTTTCTATTGCGTGGGCTATTGCAGAGTTTTTGCATGAAAATCCTGCGCAACCCAAAACATTATTTGCAACGCATTATCATGAATTAAATGAAATGACAGAAATGTTTACTCGAATTCAGAATTATAATGTATCTGTAAAAGAATTAAAAGATAATGTGTTGTTTATCCGTAAATTAGAAAAAGGTGGAAGTGCTCATAGTTTTGGTATTCATGTAGCAAAAATGGCAGGTATGCCTCAAACAGTGATACAAAGGGCAGGTAAAATTTTAAAAAAATTAGAAAAAAACATTCCGCGGAGGTTTTAAATGGGAAAGTGTCAAAAGAAGATTTAACTAGTCAAGAAGAAATGCAATTAAGCTTTTTTAATTTAGATAATCCTTTGTTGGAAGAAATAAAAGAAGAGATTTTGAATTTAGACATTAATACGCTCACTCCAGTAGAAGCGTTGATGAAGTTAAATGAAATTAAAAGAATGCTTAGTAAAAAATAGTTCTTTAAAGAATTGAAATTGAAATATTTGAAAAAAAGTTTTGTTTTTTTTTATTCAAGTACTTGCAAATACTGATTCTTGTTGTATATTTGCACTCGCAATACGGAAGTAAGGCAATGTTCTTTAAGGAAATGCGAAAATAGCTCAGTTGGTAGAGCGCAACCTTGCCAAGGTTGAGGTCGCGGGTTCGAACCCCGTTTTTCGCTCTATTACTAGAATGGTTACGCTCGAGTGGTGGAATTGGTAGACACGCTGGACTTAAAATCCAGTGAACATTAGTTCGTGCGGGTTCAAGTCCCGCCTTGAGTACAAAGTGCCTTATTTATTAAGGCGTTTTAAATAACAATATAAATAAATACGTTCATAACAATATAAGCTTTTAATAAATACGCTCGAGTGGTGGAATTGGTAGACACGCTGGACTTAAAATCCAGTGAACATTAGTTCGTGCGGGTTCAAGTCCCGCCTTGAGTACAAAGCTTTCAATGAAAGTTTTTTAAATGTTTATATTATATAATATTACTTAAACTTGCGAAAATAGCTCAGTTGGTAGAGCGCAACCTTGCCAAGGTTGAGGTCGCGGGTTCGAACCCCGTTTTTCGCTCTATTACTAGAATGGTTACGCTCGAGTGGTGGAATTGGTAGACACGCTGGACTTAAAATCCAGTGAACATTAGTTCGTGCGGGTTCAAGTCCCGCCTTGAGTACAAAGCTTCTTATTTAATAAGAAGCTTTTTTTTTGCTTAAAATGATTAGGCAAATTCATAATTAAACGGATCAAGTTTAAAAGTTGGGCTAGGTAAGATATTTCGTAGTTTGAATAAGACGAAGTTTGTATTGCTGACTTCTCTAAACTGGCTTCTAAAAGCGGTTGTTTTTAGCTTCAAAAGATTTTATAGCTACCTTTGTACTGAATCAAGTTTGAAAACTTATTATTTAGTTGACTTTTTGTTATCCCAATAAAAGTAAGGTATCGGATAAAGTATATAGTGTTACATTTATCAAAATAATTCATTATAACTTGATTTTAGTTGATGGGACTCTTCCTTATGTCGAAGTGACAAGCTAGACGATTATTTTTTTAAAAAATAAATAGACTGCTTTTTGTTATCCCGATAGAAGCTAGTGTTGGATAAAGTATGTAGTGTTACATTTGCCAAAATGATTCATTATAACTTGATTTAGTTGATGGGATGTAATCAGGGTTTAAAATTAGTTGTGATTGTAATAAAAAAAAAGAGGATTTTACTCCCCTTCTTCTTTATATTGTTCATTTTCTAATTGATTTACTTTGGATCCGATTCTTACTTTGGGTTTGTCTTTGGTTCCTTCTATTTTTAGGGGAATACCTATTATACCCATTGGCGGCAATCCTAAGCGCATTTTTAAAGCGAGCTTACCGTCTAAACTGGTGGTTCCTTCTATACGTGGACGAAATCCTGCTATTTTAAATTTAAAACGATCTATTTCCATTAAGTTGTTCTGGATACATGTTTTAATTTCAAAATCATTTACTTCGCCAGAATCAATACCGCTGTGTCCTGTTGAGTTACTTACCGCTTTAAGTAATTTAAACCCATTTAATTTTACCTTTTTGACTCCTACAACACCTCCTCCTTGTAGAGAAGGAAAAATAGGAAACATATCGTCATTTAAAATGCCTTTTAGTTGATATTTTAAAGAAATAATTCCTTCTGCATTGGCAGCAGCTGTTGCCATTTCTCTAAATAATTTAATTTCTTTATAAGCTTTTTTTACATCAAATTCTTCTACTGATAGATCCATTCCAAATTGCGCTCTTTTGGTGTTTTTTGCTTTATAGTTACCTGCAAATATAACGGGGCTATCAATTACTAAACAAGAACCATTTGCAATGGTAATTTCGCCATTTTTAAGCTTTGTTTTGCCTTGTAGGCATTTTATGTTTAAGTCATCAAATAAAATTCGATCTACTGACGCATCAAAATTTAAATCTAAATTTTTAGGTAGCATAACGACTCCTTTTATTGTTTCTTTGGTTGAAGTGTTACTTTTTAATTTATTGTTTACAGGCATCATCCATTCATTCACGTTTAAATAAGGGGCTTGAAGCTGAAATTGTCCTTTTAGGACTCCTTTGTCTTGGGTTAAAAAGTTTACGATATTTTGTACATATCCATTAAATTTTAAGTTACTGTGACCATATTTCGCATTAAAGTTGGTAAATTGTAATTGATCATTGTTAAAAGTAAAGATTCCTTTTGTGATATAAAATGGTAAAGGAAGATATTCTGAGGTAGTTCTTACATTACTCAAATAAAA
Source organism: Flavobacterium davisii (assembly GCF_019565505.1). GTDB lineage: Bacteria > Bacteroidota > Bacteroidia > Flavobacteriales > Flavobacteriaceae > Flavobacterium > Flavobacterium davisii. The sequence continues at coordinate 1,323,436 of NZ_CP067378.1, read as the reverse complement.
TTTTCCTTTATTTATTAATTTATTATAATGTCCTAGTTGAGCATCGCTCTGTTTTCCTTTTAAGTAAACAGCCCCTTGAGCAAAACCTTCAATAGTATGTCCTTTTGTACCAAATACTTTGTAAATTTTTCCAAAATTAATTCCTCCATTGGCACTAACTTGGTATTTAGCATTGGTCATATCGCTAATATTAGCTTTAATGGTTAAAGGTTGTCCTTCAAAAAAGAAACGTAAAGGTTTTAATATTACCTGTGTGGTTTGTAAGTTCTTTTTTATATTTAGATCAACAATAGCATTTATTTTTTCTATAGGTTTAGGATAAAAAGGCGTTTTTAAATAGCCATCTTTTAAATAGCAAAAGGCCTTTGTTAAGGGTAATTTGTTTTGTTTCGTATCAAGTACTCCTTGTATGTTTAAATGTGTTTTTAAATTTCCTTTTAGCTGATAATCAGGTAAAAATCCAATTGCTTGATTTAAATAATTCAAATCTAGATCGGTGTCTAAATTAGCTTTTATATTAGGCTTGGAAAGTCCTACTGTTTCAAGTTTTCCATTTAAATGTCCTTTTCCAATGTCAAAATGGATTACAGGGATTTTAACAGATAATAGTTCTGGATTTAGTTGAGGTAATTGAATATGTAAATCGGTATTGAATTTTTCTAAAGGAAAGGGAGCACCATCGTATTGAATGAATCCATTTTTTAGATTCAAATCAAGTTTCATATTGGGTTTTTTGTTTTGATCTGTTATGAAATCACCTTTCAGGGATAAAACGGCATCTGTTGTTCCTTTTAGGGTCGTTTTTTCCATCCAAGTAATTAGCTTAGGGGGTAAGGCTGTAAAAATGTCTTCTAAATTGCTATTTTCGGTTTTAATTAAAAAGTTCATTCTATAACCATTGGGCAAGAAGTCAAAATTACCTGTAAAATCTACGGGCAATTTATTAATCATTAAGTTATCTTGCTGAAAAACGAAAGCTAAAGATTGTGTGTTAACTTTGGTTACTAAATCGGCATCTACTTTTTTGTTTTTTAGGTATTCTTCCCCTTTAAAAGTGAAATCAAAAGCTTCGATACTGGCTTTTGTTTTAATTTCGAAAATTTTATTTTTTAGACTTCCATTGCCAAAATAATCAAAACCTAATGCGTCTACCATTACTTGTGCTGAGGCATCATTGTATTTTATATGTGCATTGTTGATAGCAATTTGTTTTAATTCAATAGAGGTGTCTTCTTCTTTTTTGTTTGATTATTTGGTTTGCTTTCGTATACATTGTAGTTTGCATGTCCTTTTTTGTCAACTAATACATTAATTTCTGCATTATCTAAAAATAATTTATTAATGTGTATTTTTCCTTTTAAAAGTTCTTGAACATCAATACCAAATGCTATTTCGTCTGATTTAATCAGATTAATTTGTTCAAATGGGGCAGCTCCTGTTAGTTGAAAATCTTCAAAAGAAAGTGTTAATGCTGGAAAATGTTCAATAATGGAAAGTTGAGCATCTGAGAAGTTGATATTTCCTTTTATGTGTTGATTAGCATACTCTTTTACTTTTTGAGTAATAAAATCGGGGAATAAGAAAGGTAAACTAATTATTGTTAAAACAATAAAGAAGCATCCTGTAATTAGCCATTTAAACTTTTTGATATACTGTAACATACATTTATTCAAAAAGCCTCTTTTAGAGGCTTTAACTTATATATTTTTTAAATTAATTATTTCTTGATTGGTTAAAAATCTCCAATTTCCACGAGGTAGATTCTTTTTGTCAAGCCTGCAAATGCAACACGGTCTACTTTTAAAACATTGTATTCTAATGATTCGAATAGAGAACGTACAATTTTTACATTGGCCGTTTTTATTTGTAATCCAACTTCTGATTTGGGTGCATTTTCGATATAAGATACCTCATCTACCATTATTTTATGTTCATTGATGTATAATCCTTTTTGGATTTTTTCTAAGTCTTCATATTTTAGATTACGGTCTAATGTAACTTGATAAATTTTAGGGGAACGCTGATTGGGTTGTGTGAATTTGCGTACCATATCGGTATCATTTGTGAATAATAGCAATCCTGTAGTAGTTTTATCCATACGTCCAACAGGTTGTAATTTGGCTTTAGTAGCGCCACGTACTAAATCCAGAACATTGTTAGCATTTAAATCTTCTTCTTTTGAAGTAGTAAATCCTTTAGGTTTGTTTAATAGTATGTATTCTTTTTTTTCTGGGGTTACGACACTTCCATCAAAATTTACGACATCGCCTGTTTTTACTTTGTATCCCATTTCTGTTACAACTTCTCCATTTACTCTTACATTACCAGATTGGATATAAATATCGGCATCACGTCGTGAACAAATTCCTGAATTAGAAATATATTTATTTAAGCGAATTTCTTCTTCTTCTAATGAAGTAACTAGTTTGGGTTTACGTTCGAATTTGGGCTTACCATTTGTTAAATTTGATTTTTTAAAATTAGGTTTAGCATTCCCTCCTTCTCGTTTACCAAAAGTAGGTTTAGTATTCGATCTTTTATTATTTCCTCTTCCTTTTATCATTGCAACTATTATTTTTTGTGCAAAGATAGTCAGTAAATTAGAAATTTAAATTGTATAATAAAAATATTTAACTGTTAAATAAAATTTTACTATGTACTATAACTAAAGGATCTATTAAAATAATGCTAAAAACACCTGTTACAATTAAAATTTTCATTATAGTATGTAAATGTATATAATCTGAATGTTTTGAAGATTTCCATAGTTGTAGGACAAAAATGATTAAAACAATCATGCTTATGTAAAAATAAATTTCCATATATCCTACATTAAATTTTTCAATTAAAATATAAATGGGGATAATAGTTAATAAGGCTAATATTGTAATGACATATTTTGATATCTTTTCACCATATCGCACGGGGATTGTTTGATAATTAGTAGCAAAATCACCTTTTATATTTTCAAGATCTTTAATTATTTCTCTAATTAAAATCAATAGTAATAAGAAAGAGGCGTGGGCAAAGATGACTGCGTAAAAATTTTTAAAATAGAGTAGGATTCCAAAAAAGGGAAGTACTGTAAGTAAAGAAGCTGTTAGATTGCCAATAATCGAATAACGTTTTAGTTTATGAGAATAAAACCAAATTAGGAATATATAGACGGCATAAAAAAAGAAGCGCGCCAAGAAATGATAAAAGCAATGGCTGTTGCTAAAAAGTTTAATCCAAAATATACTTGTAATTTTGTTTTTTGACTTACCAATCGATCTAACATGGACTTATTGGGTCTATTAATCAAATCTTTTTCTGAATCATAAAAATTATTGATTATATAGCCTGAAGCTATTACTAAAGCGGAAACAAAAACTAAAAAGAATAAACGCCAATCTAGCACAACGTCTAAGGCTCTTTTTTCGGGTGCTAGAATAAATATAGATGCAAAATATTGCGCCAGGATAATGATGGCTATATTATACCCCCGAACAACGGAAATGAGACTTACGATTTTTAATAAAAAAATTTTGTTTTACGCGTTAACATTTATTTTGTTTGAATATTGAATCGCTAAAAGTTTAGGTTTATTTACTCCTAACTTAATATTAAACTAAAATTGATAAACGATTTCTAACTTATAATCTTTTAAAGCTGATTTTGCTTTTTCTAGATCTTCTGTAAAACCAAGGATGTATCCTCCTCCTCCCGAACCACATAATTTTAAATAATAATCATTGGTTTCAATTCCTTTTTGCCAAACATTATGAAACTGTTCTGGAATCATGGGTTTAAAGTTGTTTAAAACTACTTTTGAAAGTTCTTTTGTATTGGTGAAAAGTGACTTTACATCTCCTTTTAGGAAGTTTTCAACGCAAGCATCTGTATATTTTATGAATTGAGATTTTAACATTTTACGGAAACCTTCTTCTTTTAGTTTTTCCATAAAAATACTTACCATGGGGGCTGTTTCTCCTACTATTCCTGAATCTAATAAAAAAACAGCTCCTTTTCCTGTAATACTTTGATTGGGTATGCCTGTTGCCTCTATGTTGTCTTTTGAATTAATTAATATAGGTAAGCTTAAATAGCTATTAAGAGGATCTAGGCCTGAACTTTTGCCATGAAAGAAAGACTCCATTTGTGAAAAAATGGTTTTGAGTAGTAATAATTTTTCTCGTGTTAGATTTTCTAAAACGGTTATTTTATTGTTTGCATATTTATCATAAATAGCTGCTACTAATGCGCCACTACTTCCTACTCCATATCCTTGTGGAATACTTGAATCAAAATACATTCCATTTAAAACATCTTGTTCTAATGCCGTGATGTTAAAAGTTACTAAATCAGGTTGTTCCTCTGCTAATTCTTTTAAATAGAAAGTAAATTTCTTTAAACTTTTATTGGACTGTAAGGCTTCTTCGGATGAACTCGCATCTATCTTAAGGGCACCATTATAAAAATTATAAGGAATAGCTAATCCTTTTGAGTCTTTAATAATTCCGTATTCACCGAACAATAAAATCTTTGAGTAAAAAAGGGGGTCCTTTCATATTGGCTATTTTTTTATTTATTGGGTTTGTCCTATATTAAAAATAGTGGCTATAGAATTTTATTCTATAAGTATTTATAAAATATTTTTATCGCAACTGTGCTTTTTATTGTTTGTTAACGTTTTGTTTTTAAGGATCTTGAACTAAATGTTTGATCTTTATTATAAAAAACGTTCTTTTTATTTGATATGTATCTTTTTTATAATTAGACTTCTAAAAATCTTAATCAGATTTATTTTAATAGATCTTAAAAAATGATCTGTTTTTATTGTTTTCTAAATTCATTATAATTCCCTAAACAAGGATTTATTTGTTTGTATAGAGTGTTTGTAAAGATACGAATTATATTAATACTGCACCTATACCTATTTGATCGCAAATATATTGACGATTTTGACAATATATAATTAATTCATTGTTAATAAATTCTAAAACTTGATCTTTTACGTTTATTGGGTACAGTATATGTACGTTAGCTCCTGCATCGAGTGTAAAACAAACAGGAATTTGAGTAATTATTCTAAAATTCCAAATCTTATTAATGATTTCTAATGTATTGGGTTTCATTAGAATAAAATAAGGCATAGAAGTCATCATCATAGCATGTAATGTGAGTGCTTCGCTTTCTACTATTTTTATAAAATCATCTAGATGACCTTTTGTGAGGGTTTCTTTAATGCGGGTTAGATTTTGGTGTGCTTGTGCAAAACGTTGTGTGGCAAACGGATGTCCGTGCATTAAATCATGTCCTACTGTACTGGATACTTGTTTTTCTCCTTTATCTACTAGTAATATGGTATCTTGATAGTTATGAAAAATAGGATGTAAATCTTCTAATTCTATACCGTATAAGTTTGAGCTACTGGGTGTATCAGTATGTTCTCCCCAAATTATTGTTTTACCTTTTATACTTCTACAAGCACTCCCTGATCCTAATCTTGCTAGAAAAGAGGCTTTTTGAAAAAAGTACTCATCTGGCATAGAGGGATTGATTAATTTTTCTAGGCTCATAATATTCATAGCTAATGCCGCCATTCCTGATGCAGAAGAAGCAATACCTGAGCTATGAGGAAATGTATTAGAGGTGTTTATGATAAAATGAAATTCTTTTAAATAGGGACAATAATCTAATATTCTTTCCAAAAAATTTTGAATCTTGGGTTTAAATGTTTCTTTAGGATTTCCTTCAAAAAGAAATCAAAAGAAAAGGTATCGGTATTTTGCTTTTTTACGAAGGAAAGTTTTGTGATCGTTTTACAATTATTAAGCGTAAAACTTATAGATGGATTAGCGGGTAATTGTTTCCCTATTTTCCCCCAATATTTTACTAATGCTATATTACTTGGAGCACTCCACTGACTATCTCCCTCGGTGAATGTGATGGAATAATCCGATACAACAAAATCTTTTTCAGAAAACATATTTCGATTTTTTAGGAGGCAAAGATACATTTTATATACAAACTAGAATTCTAAATTTTTAGCAATAATAAATCCGCCTGTCCAAGCATTTTGAAAATTAAATCCGCCTGTTATAGCGTCTATATTAAGAATTTCTCCAGCAAAATAAAGATTTTTAAGGTGTTTGCTTTCCATTGTTTTAAAATTTACTTCTTTCAAATCAATTCCTCCTGCGGTTACAAACTCTTCTTTAAAAGTGCTTTTACCATTTACTATAAATTCAGCTTGGGTAAGTTGTTGTACTAAGTTTGTTAATTGTTTTTTAGATAAATCAGCCCATTTGGTGTCAGGTTGGATATACGATGCCTTTAACAAACTTTCCCATAATCTTTTGGGAAGTCAAAAGGGCAAAATTTATTTATTAATCGTTTTAAATTTTGTTCTTTAATTTCTTTTAAATCTTCCAGAACGGTATCAAAATCTAAATCATTTAACCAATTTACTTGTAAAACGAAACGATAATTTAATTCGAATAAATTTCTTGCTCCCCAAGCTGAGAGTCGTAATATTCCGGGACCACTTAATCCCCAATGCGTTATTAGTAGCGGACCTGATGCTTTAAGTTTAGTTCCTTTTATTTTTACTGCGGCATGAGCTGATACTCCCATTAGATCTTTAATTCGCTCATCCTTTATATTAAAAGTAAATAAAGAAGGGACTGGATTTATAATTGTATGGCCTAACTTTTGGAGTAAGTCCCAAATTTTAGGATTACTACCTGTAGTCATAATTACTTTTGTTGTTTTGAATGCTTGCTGATTGGTGGTTATTTTCCAATAATCTTCTCCTTGAAAAATTTCTTGTACACTATGATTTGTAAATATTTCTATTTTTAATTTTTTAGTGGTTGATAAAAAACAATCAATAATAGTTTGTGAACTGTCTGTTATGGGAAACATTCTGCCATCTTCTTCTATTTTTAAAGTGACTCCATGTTTTTCAAACCATTCAATTGTATCGCCACTGCAAAACTGATTAAAAGGGCCTTTTAATTCTTTTTCACCACGAGGATAAAACTTAACTAATTCATTAGGAACAAAACAGGCATGGGTTACATTACAACGGCCTCCTCCTGAAATACGGACTTTGGATAGTACGTCTTTTCCTCTTTCTAAAATAGCTATTTTTAATTGTGGAAATTTTTCGGCTATATTAATTGCCGAAAAAAAACCAGAGGCTCCTCCTCCTATTACTACTATATCGTAATTTGCTATCATATTCTATCGGGGTAATCGGTAATAATGGCATCGACTCCCATTTTTTTGACAAAAATAATATCTTCTGAAGAATTTACAGTATAAGCATGAACCTGAATTTGATGATCGTGGGCTAATTGTATCAAATCGCTTGTTAGTAATTGAAACCATAAATTAATAGAATGAGCGCCTATTTTTTTGCAAATTCAAATGCTTGATACGCATTTGTATCTGCTAATACGCCTAAAATGATATTGGGATTTATTTTTTTTATTTGTTCTAATGCTTCCCAATAAAAAGAAGAAACGAGGACATTTTTATATTGGATTTTATCTAATCTTACCCATTCTTCTATTTTTTCTGCTATAACTTTTGTTGCCAATACTTCTTTTATTTCAATATTAAGAAACGCATTTTTTGGTAATATATGAAAGACTTCTACTAATGAGGGGATCCCCATTTTTTTACAATCTTTTGTGGTGAAATTTTTTACATATCCTGATGCGTTCTTAATGGTTCTATCTATGGTTGGATCATGTATTACCACTGCTTGACCATTAGATGAAAGATGTACATCTAATTCAATACCATCTGCTCCCAATTCAAAAGCTTTCAAAAAAGATTCGATTGTGTTTTCGGCTTTATGACCTTTTGCTCCTCTATGGCCTATTTTTAGCATACAAAAAGGGTAAATTAAATTTTGTGATTTTTATGGACTTATTAAAATTTTATATTGCCAAGGTTGAAAAGTAGATGCTGATGTATTTTTAATTTCTATTAATTTATTTTCAAAAAAATCTTTAAAACATCCTGTGATAGGCCATTTGAAATTTTGTTTTTCAGAAGATAAATTTGCTATAAAGAAAAGTTTTCTATTCTTTTTTTCTCTTTTACACATCCAAAAAACACGATCGTTATTTGTATGAATCCGAATAGAAGTAGCAGATTCTTTTCCTGTATTTAAAAAGGGGTATGCTTTTTTTAGCGTACCTAATTTTTTATAAATAGGCATCATTCTTCCTTCTGTATGCAATAATGTATCTTTCTTGTAAGGAGGGAATTGTTTGTGAGAATCATATTCTTGACCATTATAAATTAATGGAATCCCATTTAATATATAAGTTAGTACTGTCATAACTTCTACAGCTTGTCCCATTCTTTTGTATTCTGTACCATTCCAAATATTTTCATCATAATTTGTGATGAAATGCAAACGCATTTTGTCTTTTGGAAAGTTATTTTCTTCTTTTTCTAAATAACGATCAAGATCTAGGACATTCATCTTGGATTGGGCAATGCTATTTAAAATATGGTGTGCTTCCCAAGCATATTGTATGTCAAAAGCGTTTTTTAATAAACTTTCTTTTTCTGCTTCGGCTATCATTAAAATGGGTTTTATTTTTCGGAGTTCTTTTACAGCTCGTTCCCAAAAAAAGGTAGGAACTTCTGAAGCTACTTGACAACGAAAACCATCTATATCAAATTGTTGTATCCAATACTTCATTTCATTTATCATTGTAAAATGTAAATCAGAAGAAGTATAATTTAATTTTGCAACGTTTATCCAATGATAAGGAGTAAGGAGAATTTCTTTTTTATTTTTCAGATAAAAATCAGGATGTGACGTAATCCAATCATGGTTCCAAGCAGTATGATTGGCTACCCAATCTAAAACTACGTACATACCATTAGTATGCGCTGTTTTTATTATTTTTTTAAGATCCGTGTCTGAGCCATAATTAGGGTCTATTTTTTTATAATTTTTAATGACGTAGGGATTCCCTTTTAAAATTTGTTTGGTTACAGTATCCTCTATTTTTTTAGGCGTAGTGATATTTGTAATATTTCTTTTAAAATGGCCCATTTCTTGAACAGGCATTAACCAAATAATTTTAATTCCTATTGCTTTTAACTTAGGAATATCTTTAGCAAAAGCGTTAAAGCTTCCTTCCGCGGAATAATTTTTTATATTAACTTGATAGACTATTGCATTTTGAGTTATTTTAGAATCTAAGCAGGTTATAATTTTTTTAGGTACAATTACTTTTTGAGCTTTTTTATGGCAAGCTATTAATAGAAAGAGTATTATTCCTAAATAAATTACATTTCTTTTCATCTTTACAATACCCAACAATCTGAATTCATCAAGTTAAACATTGCAAAATTAAACATAGAAACTAAATAAATTTAATTTATCGAAAAAAACTATAGATCTATTTTAAAAAGAAAATGTTCAAAAGCGAATGATTTTATCATTTGACTTTGTTTAGATCCTTTAATTCAATTGATTAAAAGAAGATTTTAATAAAAAAATGACATAACTTAACAATGAAATTCCTTTTAGGTTGAAATACGGAATAACTATTAAGTGGTTGCTTTTGAACATTTTCTATTTTTTATTTTACTTGGTCATCATCTAGATAGGTTTTATTTCCATTTTTATTAATGTAATATTTACCGCCTCTAGGACCTTCATATACTGGACGATCTTTGTATTTTCCTACCATTTTATCTTTAGAACTAGAACTTACTTTTTCTATTGTTTCTCTTTCTTTTTTAGTAGGTTTAGAAACCTTTATTTCCTTTTCTTTTTTGTGCTCTTTTGTTTGGTTTCCTCTTTTGCTTTTTCTTTTACGGAGGCTTTGTTTTCTTTTTTTGTTAATTCCGTTTCATTTTTTGCTTGAATTACTTCTTTTTTTGTTTTTTCTAATTTTGTAGTCTCAGATTTGTTTGACTTTTTAGTTTTACTCTCTGTTTCCTGAGCAAATGTGTTTGATAATACAAATATCAAACATAATAACATTATTTTTTTCATAAACACCTGTTTTATATTCATAAGCAATATATAAAAAATATTTTTAACAAAAACTTAACTTTTTATTAAATTTGTATCAAAGCAAATTAAAAATATTTTTGGTTTGCAAAAAAACAAAACTTTTAACCCTTTCAAATCTACAAGTACTTATGAAACAAAAACTGTATCTTATTTTATTTTTGATTTTGGCCAACATAGGCTATTCTCAAAATTCTACTTTTTATGAACCCAAACCTAAATTTCCACATTTATTTAAATCTTTAATTCCTATACAAAAAGAGGATCCCAAATGGGTACAGCTTATGTATGGAGAAAATCCTAATCTTTATGAAATAGAAAAAGAATACAATCTTTATTATCAAAAGCATGATTTCATTAAAACAATACACACTCAAAACTATAAACATTTCATTAATTACGTTTATACTAATAACTGGATAAATGAAAAAGGAGATATTATCCCCAGAGATAATATGACTGAAAAAAATAAAAAAGAGATTCGTAATAGAATTATAAGTACTTCTAGTTGGACTCCTATAGGGCCTATAAATACGTATAATAATGGCGGTACGAAAACAGAGTCACATCAAGCCAATGTGTATTCTGTTGCGCAATCTATTTCAAATCCTAATGTCTTATTTTGTGTTACAGAAACAAGTGGTACATTTAAAAGTAACGATAAAGGAGAAAATTGGTTTTTAGTTGGCGGGGATTACTTTAATGATGATACCTCATGTGTTGAAATTGACCCTACTAATGAAAATAATGTTTTTGTAGCTTCGAGTTCCAGAATATATAAATCAGCTGACGGGGGATATTCTTGGAATTCAGTACTGAACGTTAGTGGTTTAGGAATTTATGAATTTGCCATTAGTCCACAAAACAACCAATTGGTTTTTGCTGCTGGTAATAAGGGGTTATACAAATCAACTAATGGAGGAACAACTTGGACACAAGTTTTTACAGAAAGCTGTTGGGATGTAAAATTTAAGGTTGACGATCCAAATACTGTATTTTTGTTAAAATCAAACAATACACTAAAATTAACTGAATTTTATAAATCTACTGATGCAGGTAATACTTTTTCTCTGAAAAGCCAAGGATGGTTTGTTCCTACTGCAACAAGTTCTATAGGGGGAGCTCGAATGGGACTTACAAAAGCAGATGGAAATAGAATATATGTAATTATGCTAGGTAATGTAGAAAACCAAGCAACAGACGCTAATTTTATAGGTGTATACAGAAGTGATAACACGGGAGACAGTTGGACTTTACCGTATGATCAAAACAATGATGGCGTACCTAATAATAATCTCGGAGGGCCTTATAGTGCTGATCATTGGTGTTTTTCTAGTTTTGGAACGAATGGAGGTACTTACGACCAAGGATTTTATAATTTGGCAATAGACGTGTCGGATACAGATCCTAATAAATTTTTAATTGGCATGCTTAATCTTTTTAAAAGTGAAAACGGAGGAAAAACATACACACGATGGGGAGGATACGCTTGTGATAATTGTCCTTCTTATTATCGCCATCCCGATCATCAGGATATTTTAATAAATGGCAATGATGTATTTGTAGCTACAGATGGTGGGGTTGACTTATATGATAGTAATTTAAACATCATTAAAGGATTAAATAAAGGAATTATATCCTCTGATAATTGGGGATTTGGTCAAGGATGGAATGAAGACGTAGTAACCTCGGGTCGTTATCATAATGGAAATGCAGTATATCATGCTAATTATGGCGATGGAAAATTTATTTCATTGGGAGGAGGCGAATCTTCAACCGGTTATGTTGCTTTAGGAGATAACTTAAAAGTATATCACTCTGATATTTCAGCGTATAAAATATCCAAAGATTTTGCCACTCCTGTACAATGGACCAACGGATTAAGTATGTTTCCGAATGAATCCGTTTTTCCTGACGTAAGGGGGCAAATAACGTATGATCCTAGATATTATAATCATTTATACTTAACAAAGGATAATAAATTATGGAAAAGTTTAGATGGCGGAAGCTCTTTTACATTGCTTAAAGAATTTGGAGTTAGTACAGATAAAGTATATGCGGTAGAAGTTTCTAGATTAGATCCTAATATAATTTTTGTAGTTCATAGATCAGGTTCTATAGCTAAACTATGGAAGACCTTAGATGGTGGACTTAATTGGACTCTAATAAATCTTCCTAACACAGATGGTCGATTATATTTTAGTATGAATGAAAATAATACACTTTTCATAGGATTTGGTGGTGGAACTGGAAAAGCGTTCAAATCATTAGATTTAGGAAACACTTGGATCAATCTAACAACTCCTACTATTCAAAATTTAGGTTGTTATTATATAGCTCCTCAATTAGGAACAAATGATGGGGTTTATTATGCGGTAGCTGGTACTAATAAAATTTACTATAGGAATTCTAGTATGACCGATTGGGAATTGTTTAATACAGGACTACCACTTGGTCTGCGTTTAATAGGAATAAAACCTTTTTATAAAAGTAGTGAAGTAAGAATTAGTTCTAGACGTGGTTTTTGGAAATCGCCTCTTTTTGAAAAAAGTGTACCTGTGGCACAACCGATGGTTTCTAATCAATCCATTGATTGTAGTAGAACTGTAATTCAATTTGATGATTACTCAGTTCTAAATCACACAGGTGCTAAATGGGATTGGAGTTTTCCTCGGCGCAAATAGTGTTTCCTCTACCTCTATTCGTAATCCTTTAGTAACATACGCTACACTCGGTCGTTATAATGTTACACTAACTATAACAGATGCGGATGGTCGTACCAGTACAAAAACGGTAGAAAACATGATAGAAGTTTTGCCTTCTAGTTGTGCTATAGAAAGTCCGTCAAAACAGGTCTTAGAAATGAACTCGGATACTCAATCTATTTTTTCTAACGACATGAGTTATGGATCCACAACCGATTTAACTTTTTCTGGTTGGATAAAACCAAATGGCACACAAGTTTCTTGGGCTGGAATTGCTTGTTTCGGAGATAAACAAAGAACGCTATTAAATTTTAGAAGTTCTAATAATGAAATAGGTTTTCATTTTAATGGTGGATATTACAATTATGCAACAGGATTATATGCTCCTGCTGATCAGTGGAGTTTTGTTGCTTTTAGAATTACACCTACTAAAATAACCCTCTTTGTAAATGATAAAAGCTGGTCTATAACAGGTGCTTTTGGAGCCACTATCTTAAATAAAATCATTTTAGGGAAAGACTATGGTAGAAATGATAGGACTTTTAAAGGACAGATGGAAGAATTTACTTTCTGGAATAGAGCTCTAACGGATGATGAAATTTATTTAAATAGACACTTGATTAGGCCTGCTGTAACCGATCCTAATTTAATTGCCTATTATCAATTTAATAACACTATAAATAATGGATTGGTTTATGACAAAGTAAACGCTAATAATTTAACGGTTTCTAACACAATATCCTTTCCAACATCAACGGCTCCAATAGGCGTAGGTAGTAGTCAATTATTATCAATAAATAACACGGGTATCTATAACTTTTCATCAGTTAATGCTAGTCTTAACTTTACAGGACAAGTTCCTAATGGAAAAGTTGTGGTATCTAAACTAAATGTTTCCCCTAATGAAACTCCTACGACTGAGTCAAATGGTAATGAATACTGGATTTTAGATAATTATGGAACTAATTCATCCTTTTCAGGACTTTCTTCTATAGATTTAACTCCTGTATCTAGTATTTCTGCTACTAATCTTTCCAGTCTTATTCTTTTTAAAAGAATTAGTAACGGACATTTACAATCTAGTTGGACACAAAATGGAATAGCTACCGCTTTAAATGGTCAAACCATAAGTTTTTCTGGAACCTCTATAAATCAATCTAACCAACTGTATGTAGCAGGAACTAGTGCTAGTAGTACATATTCTTCAATCCTTTTAGAAACAAATCAAACGGATTCTCAAAAAATATTAACTGTTTATCCTAATCCAACAGTAGTGGGCGAACCATTAGTAATTGATGGTATTCATACTGAATTGATATTTACTCTTTATGATAGTAATGGGAAATTAATAGTAAAAAAACTGGTTTATGACAATAAAATTAGTTTAGATAGTTCTATAAAAGCAGGTGTTTATTTTTATAGAATTGAAACAAGTGATAAAATTTATAACAATAAGCTTATTATTAATTAATCTTTTTTGAATGAGACTCTTTTAGAAGAAACAATTTACTATTTAAATTGTTACCTCATGATTAAAACGATATCTGTTTTCTTCGTCAGCTTACTTTGTTCAGTTAGAACAAAGTGGCTGAACGAAGTTAAACCTAAATTTCGCGATAAACTTTGTTAAAAGAAAGCCCGTAATTGAATATTACCTGTATGTATAGTTTGAGAAGTCTCACTTTTTCTTCCTTGATAATTTAAATTAATGTCTAAATATTGCGTAAGATTTTTTTGGAGTAGTGCACGCCAAGTTAAATTTTTATTGACTTGTAAGCCTTCTAGCATTTGAAAACCTACAGGAGAAAAAGAATTGCCTTCAAAACGATTGTTAATATAAACCAATTCTCCATTTAATATAAAGCCTTTTAGCGTTGCAACATTAAATGAAAATCCCCAACGATCTTGATATAAACTTTCAAACATTCCTATTTTATTGCTTTTTTTCTGAATTTCGTAAAACAAATTAATACTTGTATTTTTTGAAAATAAATACCCTATTTTTGTTTCAAATTGTTTTTCTATAAGTTGAAAATTCTTACTTAAATAACTGGCGGAATGTACCTTGTTTTCAGAAATACTCCCACTAATATTAAGTAACCAATATTTTTTTAATAAATGGGTATAGGATAATTGGTGACTGATATTAGTGTTTTTTATTTCATCTGCTACTAATAAACTTTTTATTTCGTTGGTTATAAAATTATATACAACAGAATGATTTTGTTTTCCTTTATTGTAAAACAAACTATTTCGTATATTAGAGGTAAGTCCTAATAACTGATCTTTTGAACTTTCAAAAGGATTGAAATCAAATCGTTCTCCTTCTTTTTTTACTTTTTTGTCTATTAAAAAACTTGTTTGGTTATAAAAGAAAGACAGAATTTTTTGAAATCCTTTTTTATCTGTCCAATAAAAAGGATTTAGTGTTATAGACTGAGAAAATTTGTTTTGATGTGTTTTGATAAAATTTTGATTGGGTAAAAATACTTTTATATACTTTGCCTGATCAGGAAATTGTGCTATTTCAAATTCTTGTAGTTCTTGAATGCCATTTTTATTATAGTCATTCCAAGCATAAACCCCTTTTGAGGGTTCTACTTCTATAAAATTAAATTCTTGTTGAGGAATACTTCCTGAGAGTGTTTCGTAACTTAATCCGTATTGAATAAAATCATTAAAAAAACGCTGATTATAAAGTAATCTTGAATTTAAAGAGGATTCATTTTTCTTATTGCCTTCAAACTTTAATGTACGATAATTAATAAAAATCGATAAATCGGTTTGGTTATTCTGAATTAGTTTAGAATTTAAATAATAGGAAGATGAACGATTTACCCGTTTTAATACGGTTGATTGTAAAGAGTCATTTAAACGATAAAGAATACCTGTTTCAGCGTATACTTTAGTTGAATCACCTCTGCCTAAAAATGCTCCCCATTCTGTAAAACGTTGACTTAGTTTGGTTAATTTCATGGTTGATTTTATAGTTTCTTGATTATCTTCTAATCGTTGACTACCACCAATCCAATTTTTGTAAAATTTATATTTTAAATACAATTGATTTCGCAAGAATTGGGATCTAAATTCCTTACTTTGGCTATTCATCAAACTTCCTTGTTCTTTTATAAACCATTTTGAGGTTTGATGAATCCCTGAAAAAAAGATGTCTTGTGCCAGTAAAGCTTTCTGAAAAAACTAAGTTTTCAAATTGGTATTTCCCTCTTGTTTTTTTTTGACCAATCTAACTGCAAAGCAGATGAAATGAATCGTTGACTACCTATTGACTCTTTTAAATTCCAATCTCTATCAAATTCAATTGCAAACAAACGCTCTATAGCTTTGTATTCTTTTTGAATAAATTGTAAATCATTTATAGAGGTAAGCCCCCAGTTTCTTTTAGAAATTATTTTTTGGCGAATATTAAATTTCCCCGCTATTCCTTTATTGTTTTGATCGTCTAAATCTGAAAACAAATTCAAATCATGATTACTGACCGCCAATTCAAAGTCTATTCCTGTTTTTTCTGAAGCTTTATAACCACCTAAAATTGTAGCTATTTGTAATTTTGAAGGGGCTATTAATCGTATAATAGGTTCATATTCTCCTTGTTTTATTCCTCCAAGAGGGGGCTTGTATTCATAAATTCGTCCATTAGCAACAGTAGCTTTTACGATATAGTCTCCTTTATTTTTTCCGACTAAAGAAAATTTTACTTGATAGAGTACTTCTTTTGGATCATTCGAAAATGTGTATATGATAGTCGTTCCTGTAGAAATTTTTTTATATAAAATTTTCTTATCTGTATAAGGTTCTATAGTAGCCGAAGGGGCATTCATTAAGATTGGATCATCCCCTGCATCTGTTAAAATTTTAATTTGATCAGAAGATAGATTTTGTTGAAGTGGTTGATTTTTAACATCATTTTCTGAATATACAAAACCGCCTAAATGCCATTTGTTTCCTTGATGGATAGCACCTCCATAAGTAACAAAACGGGTAAAACTTCTTTCTGAGAATTGATATTCCACCACAATTCGCATTTCTGAATTAATTGGAAACAAGGAAGTAAAAGTCAGTTCGCCTGCATTATAATCTATTGTATATTGATTATTTTCTCCTCTTTCTAGTAAATTTCCGTTTACATACACTCGTTCAGATCCTGATATAACGAGTACATATAACTCCCCATTGGGTCCGCGAAGTTTATAAGGCCCTTGATTCCCTTCTTGTCCTATAAAAGTACTTTTTGCATACTGTCCTCGAACAACAGCTCCTGAAAGAGCTAATTCTGTATTAATAGGAGAAACGCCCAAATTAACACGAGCAGAAACGCCCTGTACTTTTTTGTTAAAATTTAAGAAACGAGATTTCCTGTTTTCTAAAAATAAATCACCCCCACGCAAAGACCATTTATCTGAAAAGAGCTCTACAAAAATTTGATCAAACTCGTCTAATCTCTGTGAATAGCCTCCGTTTTGCAAGGGAATATTATTATCTTGTAAAGAGGCTCTTATGCTTACTTTATCTGATAACTTGCCTATTATTTGTAAATCTAAATTAGAATTAACTGTTGCATTTTGATTATTACCTATACTTAGCCCACGAGTAATACTTCCTGATGTATCTAATCCTTCAAAAGGTTTGAATGTGTTTACAAGATGACTTTCTGTTTTATAAAAAATACCTGAATCAGTAGAAGATACGAGTCTTTTGGTGTTATAAAAGGAATAACTTCGAGTAAGAAAACTTGGATATTTTAGGTAATCAATATAAATACTATCTAATTTTTTTAGAGAAGAATCTAATTGAATTGTAGCTTTTTCAAAATCTACCTTATACAAAGTAGAATCTATTTTCTTATTGTTTTTATCATACAAAATAAAATGAGAAGGATTAATGCTAGTACTATCTATAGATATTGCCTGTTTTGCTACGGGCATTTTTTTATGTTTGTACAAAGTTTCCTGTGCTTTCAACACGAGAGGAAAACACATAAAGTAGATTAGGAAACGAATTTGACTTTGCAACATATTTTATTAACTCAGATCAGTCAAAGATATTGCAATTATTGAAATACTATTGCACTAAAAGCTATAAGCGATGGACTTCAATAGATGAAGACCATCACATAGCTCGATTGTTTTTGCTTATTTCTATCTATTTAGGGAATGAGTGGAATGCGTTTGTTTTGTTGGAGAATAGTCCATTATTTTTATTGCATTCCGTTTGTTAACCCAGAAAAGAGAGAGGTTGCTAGAAAATTTATTGCGCTTTTGTAACGACTTGTAAGGTTTCACGACTCATTTGTCTCACTAAAACGGTTTTGTCTTTTTCTACTGTATGAATAGCGTTTTGATCAAAATGTCTTACAGTGTACAATGCAACGTTTTCGTTGTATGTAACTTTAAATTTTTTTGAAAGTACTTTTACTATTTCTTGAAAATGATTGTATTTATCTTCTACACAAACTGAAAAGCTAATAGCTGAATTTTGTATAAGACTTACTTTTAGTTTGTATTTATGAAGTAATGCAAAAATTTCACTGATATTTTCTTCCATGATAAAAGAAAAATCTATTGAAGATAATGAAAGTAGTATCTGCTCTTTCTTTACTATAAAGCAAGGCATCTTAGGTTCTAGGTCTTGTCCTTTTGCTACGCTGGTTCCTGCTAATAATGGATTAATAAATGATTTAACATATAAAGGAATTTCTTTTCGCTGTAAGGGTTGCAAGGTTTTAGGATGAATGACACTGGCACCATAAAAGGCTAATTCTATAGCCTCCCTGTACGAAATTTGATGAAGTAAATTAGTGTTTTCAAAATAACGAGGATCGGCATTCATAACGCCCGGAACATCTTTCCAAATGGTAACACTTTCTGCATTCAAACAATAAGCAAAAATGGCGGCTGTATAATCGGATCCTTCTCGACCTAAAGTGGTTGTAAAACCGTTTTCATCAGAACCTAAAAAACCTTGTGTAACAAATAATTGTTTCTTTTTAGCTATTTTAGAAATAGCTTTTTGTGTTTTTTCCCAATCAACATTTGCATCACGATAATTGGTGTCTGTTTTGATATAATTACGAACATCTAACCATTGAGATTGAATTCCTTTAAAATTCATATAATGCGATATAATCGCAGTAGAAATAATTTCGCCAAAACTTACAATTTGATCATAAACAAAACTATAATTTGGTGATTTATTACTTCTTAAAAAATATTCAAAATCTGCAAAATGTTCATTAATATCATAGAAGACTTCGTGATTTTCATTATCAAATAAATCTAATAAAATTTGATGATGATATTTCTTAATTTCCTGAATAGAAGCATTTAAATGAGGCGATTTTTCAAAATAATTTTTTATAACTTCTTCTAAGGCATTAGTTGTTTTACCCATAGCAGATACTACTAATAAAACTTCTTCATATCCTACTTTTTGAAGTACATCAAAAACATTTTTTACGCTCGCTGCATCCTTAACAGAGGCACCACCAAATTTGAATATTTTCATATCACTATTTTTTTCAAGATACAAGATATTTATTATTTAAATCTTGAGACTGATTATTTATTGTTTAAAAATTCTTTTAATCCCTGTTCATTCATTTGAACAACGCGCCAGTCATTTAATACTTTTGCTCCTGATTTTTCATAAAAAGCAATAGCGTTTGTATTCCAATCTAAAACATTCCATTCAATACGTCTGACTCCATCCAAATCACCTTGTTTCATAATTTCTTTATACAAGGCTATTCCGATACCTGTCCCTCGTTTATTTTGTGTAACAATTAAATCTTCTAAATGAATTGTTTTTCCTTTCCAAGTAGAATAACGATAGTAATAGAGTGCTACGCCAACTATTACTCCTTCTGATTCAGCTAAAAAAGTATGAAACAAAGGATTAGTTCCAAAACCATCTCGAATTAAATCTTCTTCTGTTATCACTACGGCTTCTGGTTCTTTTTCAAATAATGCTAGTTCTTTTATAAGAAGCAATACTTGTTTCATATCTTGTGCCGTGCCTCTACGAATGGTAAACTCTTTCATTATTTTTTCTTCTTAGTGGGTGTAGCTGTTTTTTTTAACTGACGAACATAAGGTTTGTAAAGTCCTTCTGATTCCGCTCTTTGCTTTGCTTTTTCTGCGCGATCTTTAGGGTCTGGATGTGAACTCATAATTTTTGACATAAAACCAGCATCAGCTCCTTGACTTAAACCGGCCAATACAGTAAAGGCAGATTCTACGGCATTTACATTATAGCCATGTTTTTTCATGAAGTCATACGAAAACATATCGGCCTCTGATTCTTGTTTTTGACTATGACGACTATCTATAATTGCGCTTCCTATTTTTCCTAAAGCACTTTCACTTATTGCAGCCACTCCTTTTACTTGTGATCCTACAGCATCTACTAAGGCTTCTTTTTGATAAGCAGCACGAATGGCATCTCTTGTATCATGATTAACAACGTGACCTATTTCATGTCCTATAACCGCCAATACTTCATTGTCGTCCATTGCATCTAATAAACCTTGAAAAACACGTACACTTCCATCAGCACAAGCAAAAGCGTTTACGTCTTTCACTTTATAAACTTTAAAGTTAAGTGTTACACCACTTTCTGTTTTATGTTTACCAAAAAGCTTATTTAATCGTAATGTATAAGGATCTTTAGGTCCCGCAATAGGGTTTTCTTTATCCATTTTTTCAATAGAAGCTTTGGATAATTGGACTGCATCTTCATCAGAAAATGTAAAACTTGCTACTCCTTTTTGCAAAGCACCTAGTGCTTTTTCGCCCAAATTAATTTGCGCATTCATCGCGAAAGGCATTAAAGTCAATAAACTTACTGCCAATTGTATTTTTTTCATCTTTTTTAAATTTATTTAGTTACCTTCAATACAGACACGAACAAAGATAAGAGAAGTATAATTTATTTTAAACAACTTCACAGAATAAAAATTTTCTACAATTTTTAAAACAAAAACACATCGTGATAAGTTATATTTAATGAAATATTTGAAAAGATCGAATCATGATTCTTTTAGTGCCCGCTTATTTTAATTAAACATTACACTTACATTATTTTAGTTACTTTATTTTTAAAAAATAAATGCCATCTTTGCAATACTAACTGCATAAAAATATGGAAGAACGCAACAGAACTCTTGGTGAGTTTATAATAGAAAAACAAAATGATTTTCAATATTCTTCAGGCGAGCTATCAAGGATTATCAACTCTATACGCTTAGCTGCTAAGGTTGTTAATCATAAGGTAACACAGGCTGGTCTTGTAGATATTGTAGGCGCTGCAGGCGAAACAAATATTCAAGGAGAAGATCAACAAAAGCTAGATGTATATGCAAATGAAGTCTTTATCCAAACTTTAATTAACAGAGAAATTGTTTGTGGTATTGCTAGTGAAGAAAATGATGATTTTATTACTATTTCAGGAGCTGATAATAGTCATAATGACAAATACGTCGTTTTAATGGATCCTCTAGATGGCTCCTCCAATATAGATGTAAATGTATCTGTTGGAACTATTTTTTCTGTATACAGAAGAATTACACCAGTAGGGACTCCCGTTCAATTAGAAGATTTTTTGCAACCGTGAATTAATCAAGTGGCTGCAGGATATGTTATTTATGGAACTTCTACAATGCTTGTATATACTACAGGAAATGGTGTAAATGGCTTCACATTAAATCCTGCAATAGGTACTTTTTATCTTTCGCATCCTAATATGCAATTTTCAAAAGACGGTAAGATTTATTCAATTAATGAAGGAAATTATATTCATTTTCCGCAAGGGGTAAAAGATTATTTAAAATACTGCCAAAAAGAAGAAGGCGATCGTCCTTATACTTCTCGTTATATTGGAAGTTTAGTTGCTGATTTTCATAGAAACATGATTAAAGGAGGTATTTATATGTATCCTCCTAGTTCAAAAGCACCTAAGGGGAAACTAAGGCTTTTGTATGAATGCAATCCTATGGCATTTATAACAGAACAAGCTGGCGGAAAAGCATCTGATGGTTACAATAGAATCATGGAGATTAAACCTACTGAATTACACCAAAGAGTCCCTTTCTTTTGTGGAAGTTATAATATGGTAGATAAGGCGGAAGAGTTTATGAAAGTTAATTTATAATTGAAAGGAAAGTTAAAGTTATTTTGAAGAAACATTTTTTATCCAATCTTTATTATTAGAGCAATAAAAAAGTTTCATTATCATCCCTTATGTTGTTAGGATTAACGGAGTTTGTTTAGAGATGATAATCTGTCAATAAAATCAAGGCTCAGAGCCACTTAAATTTGAATTTAATCCCTGTTTTTAAGGTTTCGCTTTAAAAACAGGGTTATCTAATATCTTTTATAGATACTATTTTGTCTTTTTCAATTTGATTTATTTTGTTTTATTTGAGGCAGGAGTCACTTTATAATGCTAAAATAAAAAGAATTTGATTTTCTTGATTCTTTATAAGGATTTGTTTTAAAATAAAAAAACCACTAATTATAATTAGTGGTTTTAATGTGGTACCTCCGGGAATCGAACCAGGGACACACGGATTTTCAGTCCGTTGCTCTACCAACTGAGCTAAGGTACCATTTCTTTTTTTGAACGTTAATCATTTATTGATTTGTGGTACCTCCAGGAATCGAACCAGGGACACACGGATTTTCAGTCCGTTGCTCTACCAACTGAGCTAAGGTACCATTTCTTGAAGCGTTATTGCTTCTCGAATGCGGATGCAAATATAGAACCTTTTTTCATTTCTCCAAAATATTTTTTTAAAAAAATCTATTTATATCTTTGCTCATTAATTAAAAATAGGATGGTTTTAACAATAGATGTCGGAAATACAAGAGTTAAAGTAGCTGTTATAGAGAAAGATATGTTTTTAGGTTTTTTTTTTTTTACTTGAAAATTTTTTACCAGAAATGGAAAAAATTTTAAATAAATATCCTTTGTGCCAGAATTTAGTTCTCTCATCGGTTGGTAAATTAGAAGAAGAACAAATAGAATGGCTCCAAAAAAAGTATAATATCTTACAGATTTCTAGAGAAACCAAGTTTCCTTTTGATAATCAATATGCAACACCTACTACACTTGGAATAGATCGTATGGTTTTGGCAGCAGGTGCCGTTTTGCAGTTTCCATCCCAAAATAGATTAATTATTGATGTAGGAACTTGTGTTACGTATGATTTTGTAGATGCGCAAAATGTTTATTATGGAGGGGCTATTTCTCCGGGTTTAAGACTTCGTTATGAATCTATGCACCATTACACAGCTAAATTACCTTTGTTGGAATTAAAAGAGCCAGCAGGATTAATAGGAAACTCAACTATTAATTCTATGCATTCTGGTGTTGTTAATGGTTTGCAATTTGAAATAGATGGCTATATTGATGCGTTAATCAGAACAAAAGGAAATTTTATCATAATTTTAACGGGAGGTGATGCTAATTTTTTGGCTAAACGATTAAAAAATACCATATTTGCCAATTCAAACTTTTTATTGGAAAGTTTGAATCGTATATACCAATACCAAATACAATGTTTAGAAAAATAATTTTAGGAATTTTTTTCCTTTTTACATTACAGAATGTTGCTCAAACGGGTTCGTCTTCATTTTATTCGTCTTATGGTCTTGGTGAGACTAAGTTTGCCAATTCAGTTGAAAATCGTTCAATGGCAGGAATGGGTAATGTTATGGATAGTATCCATATTAACTTTCAAAATCCAGCAAGTTTATCGGCTATAAAATTGACAGCATTATCTATGGGAGGGGCTTTTTCATCAGTAAAACTTAAAAATACAAGTATAGAAGAAAAAGCAAATAGAGTTACTTTTGATTATCTTACAGCTGCTTTTCCTCTAACGAATAAGTTAGGAGTAGGAGTAGGGCTATACGCTAATTCCTATGTAGGGTATAAAATAAATTCTAAAGAAGGAACAGATATGCGTAATTTGGAAGGCTTAGGAGGAATGAATAGAGCTTACGTATCATTGGGCTACAAACTTAGACCTAAGTTTAGTCTAGGTGTAGAGTTTGATTATGATTTTGGGATAATTCAAAAAAATATACTATTTGTTCATGATGTTGATGCAAATGCAACATTTGAACGATCAAAGTATGAAGTTAGAGGAGGCAATGTGAGATTAGGAGCATTTTATAAAACGAAAATTGCCCAATATGACTTTGTTACATCAGGAACAGTTGATCTACCATTAGGATTAAGAGTAGAAGAAGTGAAAAACAAAGGGCTAATTTATACTGTTACTGGGGCTGAAATTAGTTTTGGTGCAGAACAAAAAAAATCGTTTAGAAATAATCGCAGCCAGTTTACATTTGGATCTACTTTTGGAATAGACAAAAAATGGGCTATAGGTTTTGAATCTTCATTTGCTACAAAAGGAGATATAGGATTGGATGACAATAAAGCATTAACAGGAGAAGGGAAAGCAAAGATTGCTCTAGGAGGATATTATATCCCTAAGTACAATGCGTTTTCAGGTTACTTAAATCGAGTAGTGTACAGAGGAGGACTTCGTTATGAAAATATTGGTATCTTAGCTCAAGGAGAATCTATAAAGGATAAAGCTTTAACATTAGGACTAGGTTTGCCGTTAGGAGGTACTTTTTCTAATGTTAACATAGGATTTGAATACGGACAAAAAGGAACAACAGCAGCAGGTCTTGTGAAGGAAAATTATATGAATTTTTCTGTAGGGTTTTCGTTTAATGATAGATGGTTTGTAAAACGTAAATATGATTAATCTTTTTCAAAAAAAGGAATATTAAAAGTGTTGCTATCTTCAATGGCTTCACTTTTTTTTATGTCTTGTGAAAACAGTATAAATGAAGTTCGAAAAATAGGAATTACATCAATTAATCCCATAGGAGAAGTTGAAGACTTTAATCTTAAATATACTGATTCTGGACGAATTAAAGCCGTTTTAATTTCGCCTAAAATGCTGGATTATACCACGGCAGAGTTTCCATTTAATGAGTTTCCCGATGGATTAAATTTAGCTGTTTATGATGAAAAGGGAAATAAGAGTTTGGTAACCTCTCAATATGCTATAATCTACAACAAAACAAATTTAATAGAATTAAGTCAAAACGTTATTATTACAACTCATGATGGGAAACGTTTAGAAACAGAACAACTGTATTATGATCAAAAAAATGAGTGGTTTTTTACCCAAAAACCATTTAAATTTATTAATGATGGAAGTGTAATTAATGGAATAGGAATTGATTTTAGTAAAGATTTTCATTTCCTAGATACCCAAAATATACAAGGAACCTATAATTTGTGATCTTCAAAAATAGATTATAAAAAGAGAATGACATAAATAAATAACCATAGTAAACAAAAGATTAGATTTTTTTAATTATTGTAAAAAAAATATTGAATTTATGAAGTATATGAAATATACCCAATACGCTTATTTGGTAGCGGCAGCTTTTTTGTTTTATGATGCTTTTTCTAAAAAAACTCAAATAATGATACGTTTTATTTAAGTTTTTTCTTAGGATTAGGCGCTATTGCTATGTTTTTCTTTAGAAGAAATTTTGCAAAAAAATTTGAGAAGAAAGATAATAATTAGAAAAAAACAAACTTTAAGCTAAAATAAAAGCGAACTTATTTTATTATTTCATAGATAGTTGTATTTTCGCCAACTGAATTAAAAAATTAAGATATAAAATGGCAGTTTTATCAAAAATTAGACAGCGTTCTCTATTGGTAGCCGGTATTGTAGGTTTGTCATTATTTGCATTCGTAATAGGTGCCTTAATTGAAAATGGGACTTCTATATTCAATTCGAGAAATGCAGGTACTATTAACGGTGTAGATATCACTTTTGAAGATTTTAGAAATAAAGTAGATGCTTTACAAAAAAGTCAACAAGGCGTTTCTTTTACACAAGCGGGTAATAGTATTTGGGAACAAGAAATTAGAAGAGTTTTATTAGAAAATCAGTTTGAAAGAACAGGGTTAAGAATTGGCGATGACCAATTGATTAATGTGATTAAAGAGGATCCTCAATTTTCACAAAACCCACAGTTTTTAAATGCAGCTGGTAAATTTGATAAAGCAAAATTCAATGAGTTTTTAAACTCAATGAAGAAACAACCTGAATCATGGAATCAATGGTTGAATTATGAAAAATCTGTAGCGCAATTTGCTAAAGAACAAATGTATAATTCAATGATTAAAGGATCTTATTATACAACACAAGCAGAAGGTAAGTTTAACTACGAATTAGAAAATAATAAAGTTACTTTCGATTTAGTGTCTGTTCCTTATTCAACTGTAGAAGATAAAAAGGTTGAATTAACGGATGATGAAATCATCTCTTATATGAAAAAAAATAAGAAGAAGTACAAGGCAGAACCTTCTCGTGAATTAGAGTACGTCGTAATTGAGGATAAACCTTCAGTAGCTGATGAAAAAGCAGTTAAAGATAAAGTAAATGCTTTAATGAATGCCTCAGTAGTATACAATGCTAAAACAGGTAAAAATGATACTTTAGCAGGTTTCCGTAACACGTCAAACGTAATTGAGTTTGTAAATACAAATTCAGACATTAAATATGATTCTACTTATATAGCTAAAAAGATTTGCCAGTAGATCATGCAGAAGCTTTGTTTAATACAGCTCCCGGGACAACTTATGGGCCTTATATTTTTGGTGAATACTACTGTATTTCTAAATCTATGGGTAAAAAGGCAGGAGTTAACGCTAAAGCAAGTCATATCTTATTGTCTTTTAAAGGTTCAGCAGGTCCACAAGCCAATAGAACAAAAGAAGAAGCAAAAGCTAAAGCAGCAGTTTTGTTAGCGCAAGTGCAAGCTAATCCAGGGATCTTTTGCAATGTTAGCAATGACTAATTCAGATGATAACTCTAAACAACAAGGAGGTGATTTAGGATATTTCTCAAAAGGGCAAATGACTAAAAATTTTGAAAACTTTGTATTTGGAAACCCAGTAGGTAAGATTGGTATTGTAGAAACAGAATTTGGATACCATATAATTCAAGTAACAGATAAACAAGACGGAATCCGTTTAGCTACTATAGCACAAAAAATTGTGCCTTCAGAGGCTACAAGCGATGAAGCATTTACTAAAGCATCTAAATTTGAAATTTTAGCAAATGAAAAAGGTTTTGATGCAGCAGTAAAAGCAGAAAAATTAACAGTTGCTCCAGCTGCAAGAGTATTTGCTTTAGATGAAAATATTCCGGAGTAGGTTCTCAAAGAGAAATAGTGCGTTGGGCATTTTCAGGAAATAAAGATGATGTTAAGCGTTTTCAAACTCCAAATGCACATGTTATAGTAAAATTAAAATCAATTAATGATTCAGGATTAATGTCTATAGAAGAAGCAAAAAATACTTTTGGATATAAGTTGAAAAACGAGAAAAAAGCAAAAATGATTGAAGAAAAGATGAAAGGCAATACTTTAGATGCAGTAGCTAAGGCAACAGGTTCGCCAGTTAAAGAAGCAAAAGATGTATCAGCAGCAGGATCTTTTATCGAGTCAATAGGTCCAGAGCCTAAAGTGGTAGGGGCTGCTTTTTCTTTAAAAACAGGAGTAGTGTCGTCAACTATTGCAGGTAATTCTGGTGTTTTCAAAATAAAAGTAAAAAGCACTAAAAAAGCGGTTCCTTCAAAAGACTTTAAAGATGTCATAGCACGTTTAGAAGGACAGATAAAAGGTTCTTCAGCTGGCAGATTATTTTATTTGTTAAAGCGTGATGCTAAGATAGAAGATAATAGAGCACAGTTTAATTAATAAGATTTTATAATATTGAAAAAAGGATATCTGAATAGGTATCCTTTTTTTATATAAGGCTTTTATTGACTTTGAATTTTAAAAGCTTTATTTGTATTCCCAATGTAGTGATAACCTTGTCTTCAAAAGAAAAAATCTATGTATTTTTCTTTTGTTCTTTTATCTTCATCAGAAAGATTATCGCGTAATTAAGAGTTTTTATTATTTGATTTTTTAGGTATTTTATTAAGTTTATACTGATTCAAAAGGAATAGAGGATGCCCAATATCCTATTAATATTATTTTCTATTATTAGATAGAAACTCTTTTGTTTGCTTATTTTGTGAGTATTTCTTAAATCCAGATTCAGCATTAGTTTTTATGTCTAAAATTTGACTTTTGTAAAA
This sequence comes from Flavobacterium davisii, assembly GCF_019565505.1. Taxonomy (GTDB): domain Bacteria; phylum Bacteroidota; class Bacteroidia; order Flavobacteriales; family Flavobacteriaceae; genus Flavobacterium; species Flavobacterium davisii. The sequence goes on along the minus strand of NZ_CP067378.1, from coordinate 1,295,484 downwards.
TCAATAAATTTTAGAAATTTCTATTGCTTATGGAATTGATCAAATAGAACTATATATTTAACCCAGATTACGCATTAGACCCGAGCGTAGCGAATAGACGAAGTAAATCTATTCCACTTTATTTTTCTTCAAATTCAAGCACGTACTCAAATTTTAATCATCAAAATAGTTCACTATTTCTTCTTCTAAATTTTCCGTGAGCACTTGAATTTATTGAAAAATTTTGTTTCACAACGAAGTCTAATCCGTAATCTGGGTTTAATAGACAATCTAAATAATATATAAAAAACCTCCAAGGACTTTTGTTCTTAATAATAAAGTTCTTAGAGGTTTCCTAGATGGGATTATAACTTGTTGTTTTTTAAGTTATAATTGAATAAAGTATGTTAATTTTTGAAATTAATTAACTATAACTTTGTGAATTTAATTGCGTCAGTTTCGCCCTTCAATTCAACATAAGATAAATCTTTTGCTATATCTAATCTTGCAGCTGTGCCATTACTAGCAGCTAATACCAATATATTGTTGAATTTTTTAATAAATGGAGTTCTCTCAGCAGTATTAATGAAATAAGCCTTAGATAAAAAATACGCATCAATTTTTGGACTGGCTGGAACAAATAATGCTTCAGCATCTCTAAGAAGAAAATAATCCTTACTGTCTTGAGCAGATACTAAACTTATTTTTTTAGGGTCTCTAACACTTCTCATGATTCTTAATTTTAGATCTCCTTCTTGATTATAATAAACTTTGCCAAATACTTCTTCACTTACTCTTTGTGAATTTATTTTTACTGATTCAACTGATTTTGGTTCGTTTACTTCATCTTTTGAACATGAAAATAATGAAGAAACTACTACTAATGTTAAAAAATTTTTTTCATTTTTTTTGAAATTAAATTAATAATAAGTAATTTTAAAGGAAGTTGATTTCTGTAAAGGGGCTCTCTAAAAAATAGATTTGTAAAAAAAAGATAATTTTGGAGGTAATCATCATGATTTTACTAAATTTCTTAGTTCCTCCCGTTTTTAAGTTTTAAATAACTTCCTTGTTATCTGTTTTACAAATATACAGTGTTATAGTTTTAATAAAATGTTAAGGGGTTTAAAAGCGTGAAGTTTTGATAATTTAAAACTAAAAGTGTTTAATTTTTTATTTTATATTGTTTTTTTAACAAATTTATTTTTCTATTATTTTTAGCAAAGCTAAAAATATAAATCCTTATGAAAAAGGAAACTTGTAAATGGAGTTCTATTAACAGTTTTTTTATTAATCTTTTGTTAATTTTTTGTTTTTCAATATCTTGCCTCTAGTAATATGATTCGTGTGATTTATTATTTTAGTCTTTTTTTATGAAATAAGAAGGTATTGTAGTCTGTGAAAAAACTGAAAAGAATAATTTGAGTAAAAAATGATCTTTTTTGTTTTCTAGTAGTTTTTTATTATTCCTTATTTTAACTTTTTCTAACGTATGATAGATAGTCTTTTCTTGTCTGTATTTTAGATTATTCATTTAACTCAAATTTCGGATTAGACTCTAATGAAGTGAATTGGCGAAGAAAACTTATTCTACTTTATTTTTTTCTAATTTAATTATGTACTTAAATTTTAATCATCAAAATAGTTCACTATTTCTTCTTCTAAAATTTTCCGTGAGCACTTGAATTTATTGAAAAATTTTGTTTCACAACGAAGTCTAATGCGTAATTCTATCTAACTTATTTTAAGTAATTGATAAAAATTAAAATCTCTAATTTGATTTTATCTTGTCCTATGGCTACAAAATGAGAACGTGATCCGACATTAATTGCTGCCACATTGGGATTTACAATTCGCATTTTTTCGAAACTTTTCATAAATTTTCTTTTTATTAAAATGCGAGGAAATGTAATATCTTAGCTAAAATTATTCTATACGAGATAACATGATGTTTGATCATTGATTGTCTCAAAGGGCTTCCATTTGGAAGCCTTTTTACATTTCAGCCAAAATTTGGAGGGGATAAATTCATCATTTTTTACATAGGCTTTGCTCGTAAGTGCAAGTTAGCTCTCATTTGTCAAAGAATAATACTTTCTTGAAATCTGGGTTAAATAAAAATATAGACGTATAGAAATAGAAACAATATTATATAATACGTTTTGAAGTTCTTTTTAAATGATTTCTAATCAATTTACTTATGTAACTTAAGTTTTTTTGTTGTATAAGAATTTATATTTTTAAATGTTGTAAAAATGGTTAATGCTTAAGTTAAGGAAAAGATTATGTGAATAGATAGTTTTATATATTAAGCTAAAAGGAATAAGGATATAAAGATTATTATTGAAAGAATGTGTTTTTGAAAATGTTTTAGACTGTATTTTGGATTTTTATATAAGCAAAGAGGTCGCCCTAAGGCGACCTCTTTGCTTATATGATTTTTTACGATTTTACAACTAATTTGTTTTTTTTTGTAGGAGATGTTTTGTTTGTAAATGAAGGACTTTTAATTTCACTTAAAACGTTAATCGCTTCATCTATGTAGGCATCTTTAGAAATAGCGTCAAACCAGTCTTTACGCTTTTGTGCAAAAATAGGATCTTTTTTTATTAGCTCATTTTCATCTGTTATATTATTAATACCTAAATTGTTTTTGTATTTTGTAATATCTTTAAATTTTTTGGTGGCTTCTTCTATATTTTTTTGTTCCGTAATGAATTTATCCATTTTAAGATTAACCATGCTTTCGTCTTTTCTTTCATTTATCCATTTGGCATTTTGGTCTATTAACTTAAATTGTGGATTTTCTATAACTCTTTTTTGACTGTTTGCTACAACACTAGCAAAATTGCTTATACTGTTTGTTACTTGGTAATTGGCAGGGTCTATTTTGTCCCATTGTAAAGCTTTCTTTTCGTCTCTTTCTCCTATCTTTATATAAGTATACCGATCAGGAAAAACAACATCACTTGTAACGCCTTCTAATTGAGTAGAGCCACCGTTTACTCTGTAAAACTTTTGAGTAGTGGTTTTTAAGGCTCCCATATTAAAGTTGAGATTAAATTTTGTTTTTAATTGATTTAGATCGAAAACATTTTGAACAGTTCCTTTTCCAAAAGATTGTTTACTTCCTAAAATAATCCCTCTTTTATAATCTTGGATAGCGGCTGCAAATATTTCTGATGCTGAGGCTGAAAAATTATTTTGTAGGACTACTAATGGGCCATTCCATTGAACTTTGGTATTATGATCAGATAAAACATCTTTTTTATGTCCAGACGATTTAACTTGTACTACAGGTCCTTGATCAATAAATAGACCTGTTATATCTACAACTGTTTTTAGGGAACCTCCTCCATTGTCGCGCAGATCCATAACAATGCCTTCCACTCCTGCTTTTTTAAGTTTTAGGACTTCTGCTTCTACATCTTTAGCGGCATCACGATTATCATCGTTTTCAAAATCAATATAAAATTTTGGTAAATGAATTAGTCCAAATTTTCTTCCATTTTTTTCAAGTATACTTGACTTAGCGTATGTTTCTTCTATTTCAACAATGTCACGTATTAAACGTATTACTTTTATTGTTCCATCTGTCTTTTTTACCGTTAGACGAACTTCTGTTCCTTTTGGACCTTTTATCTTTTTGACTACATCATCAAGACGCATTCCCACAACATCTACTGGTTCATTATTTCCTTGGGCTACTTTTAATACAATGTCACCTCGGTTCTAACTCTTTGTTTTTCCATGCGGGACCTCCAGAAATTAATTCTGAAATTTCAGTATTATCATTCTTTTTTGTAGTTTGGCACCAATACCTTCTAATTTGCCGCTCATGCTTATGTCGAACTTTTCTTTTTCTTCTGGAGCAAAATAGAAAGTATGTGGATCAAATTGTGTTACAATTGAATTTAAGTAAACTTCAAACCAATCTTCGCGATCTAAATCACTAACAAAATCAAAATATTCATCTAGATTTTTTATAGCAGCTTCTCTTGATTCTTTTTCTAGTTGATCAAATGTTTTGCTTGAATAGTTGGGATCTTTTGCTTTTTTTTCATCCTCTAGTTTTTGTTTATCTACAACAGATGCTAGAGTAGAAAGTTTGATTTGTAAACGCCATCTGTTTTTTAATTCATTATAATTTTTTGAAAATTCAATTTTATCTGAGTCTATGTCTATAGATTCATCTAGGTTGAAATTAAAAGGTTTGTCATTTAATGCTCTGTAAATAACTTTAGCTTCGTTCATTCTTTTTTGAAGTCTTTCGTATACGAGATTAAAAAAACTCAGGTTTCGAGCTTGTATCATGTCGTCGATTTGATACTCAAAATTTTTAAATTCTCGAATGTCTGATTCAATAAAAAAACGTTTAGAAGGATCTAAGGCATCAATGAAATTTTCGAATACATTTTTTGAAAAATTATCGTTGATAGTAGCAGGGGTGTAGTGGTAAACTTCTAAAACGCTTACAATCGCGTCTAGTAGAACTCGATCCTTTTCTGGGTCTTCAGTTTTAAATGTTGGTTTAAAACTCCATAATACAGCTGATACTGCTACTGTGAGCAGTAATAATTTGTAGTTCTTTTTCATAAATGTCCAGATTGTATCCATATCTAAATACTAAAATACATAAAAAAATATGCTAAAATAATGTTGAGGCTATAATTTTTTGTTAAAGCTACAAAATTAGTTAGAACAATTTAAATTCCTTATTTTAGCAAGACTTTTTTATGTATTATTTAAATGAAAAAACCACTTATATTAGTAACGAATGACGATGGGATTACAGCTCCGGCATACGAAATTTAGTAGAAATAGTTAAAGAGATTGGAAATGTAGTAGTTGTAGCTCCCGATAGTCCTCAAAGCGGAATGGGACATGCTATTACTGTAAATAGTACATTGTACTTAAATAAGATATCGGCTGATGATGCGGAAGTATTAGAATATACAACATCAGGAACTCCTTCAGATTGCGTTAAGATGGCAAAAAATGAGATAATAAATGAACCTATTGATCTTTGTGTATCAGGAATTAATCATGGGTCTAATTCTGCTATTAATGTTATTTATTCAGGTACGATGAGTGCCGTTATAGAAGCTGGAATTGAAGGAATCCCTTCTATTGGCTTTTCTTTGTGTGATTTTTCGTGGAATGCTGATTTTAGTGCTCTTAAGCCCTATATAACAAAAATTATTGAACAGGTTTTACAAAATGGATTACCTAAAGGGGTTGTGTTAAATGTTAATTTTCCCAAATTACCTGCTTCTGATATAAAAGGTATCAAAATAGGCCGTCAAGCAAAGGCTAAATGGGTTGAAAAGTTTGATAAAAGGCAATCGCCTTTTGGAAAAGATTATTATTGGTTAGCAGGTGAATTTATTTGTGAAGATATAGGAAAGGATACAGATGAATGGGCATTAGCTAATGGATATGTATCTATTGTACCTATTCAATTTGATTTAACAGCTTATCATGCCATTCAAGAACTTAATAATTGGAAATGGGATGAATAAGTTAGAGTTAATAAAAGGAACAATTCTTGGTTTTTTAGCCGCTTTGATAGGTGTTTTTTTATTTTTTAAACTTTTTACGAATTATAATTTTATTGATGGAATTACTCAAATGAAATCTTTAGGTTTTCTAGGTAAAATAATCACTTTAGGAGCGATGCTAAATATGGTGATTTTTTTTGGGTTATTAAAATTAAATAAAGAATTAATGGCTAGAGGTGTAGTGTTATCAACTATTATTTTAGCTATTATTACACTTTTTGTATAGATGAAATATTATATTATAGCAGGTGAAGCTTCGGGAGATTTGCACGGAGCTAATTTAATGAAGGCTCTTTATAAGGAAGATCCTAAGGCTGATATCCGTTTTTGGGGAGGCGATTTAATGCAAGAATCGGGAGGTGTTTTAGTAAAACATTATCGTGATTTGGCTTTTATGGGATTCGTAGAGGTTGTAATGAACTTGAATACAATATTTAAAAATCTTAAATTTTGTAAAGAAGATATACTGAATTTTGCACCAGATGCTATTATCTTTATTGATTATCCAGGATTTAATATGCGGATTGCTAAGTGGGCAAAAAGTTTAGGTATTGCTACACATTACTACATTTCACCACAAATATGGGCTTGGAAAGAAAATAGAATTCATGCTATAAAAAGAGATGTTGACCAAATGTATGTAATATTACCTTTTGAAAAAGAATTTTATGAAAAAAAACATAATTATAAAGTTCATTTTGTAGGACATCCGCTTTTAGATGCTATTAAAAATAAAAAACATACAAAGGCAATTTCATTGAGAGAAGAGTTTAATTTGTCCTCTAAACCAATTATTGCATTATTACCGGAAGTAGGAAACAAGAAATTACTAAAATGCTCTCTGAAATGTTAAGCATAGTTCCGTATTTTCCAGATTATCAATTTGTAATAGCGGGAGCGCCTAGTCAAGAATTTTCTTTTTATGAAAAATTCTTAGATGGTAAATCGGTTCAATTTATTTCAAATAGGACTTATGATCTGTTAAGTATTTCTCATGCTGCTTTAGTAACATCGGGAACAGCTACCTTAGAAACAGCACTGTTAAAAGTTCCAGAAGTGGTTTTGTATAAAGGAAACGCGATTTCTTATCAAATTGCAAAGCGTATTATTACGTTAAAATATATATCTTTAGTAAACTTGATTATGGATCTTCCTGTGGTGTCAGAATTAATACAAGATGAATGTAATTCAAGTAGAATTAAAGAAGAACTAGAAAAAATATTGGAAGGCAATGGTCGAGAAAAAATGTTAAGATCTTATGAAGAATTAGAAGTTGTTTTAGGAGGAAGCGGTGCTAGTGCGAATACAGCTCGACTAATTGTACAGAATATGAATGAAAGATAGCTTTTATAATTTTTTAAAAAGAAAGTTAAGTTGTCAAAAAACGAAACAGCGATTGTGTCCTAGATAAAAATTAACTATTATTTGAAATGAAACTCTATCAATTCCCACTAATAAAATCGGTTTTTTGGTTTATACTGGGAATTGTGTTGTTTCATTTTTTTACATTTTCCTTCTTTTCCATCATTTTCATCTGGGGTTTCCTAATTTCAATTGGTTTGATTTTTTCTATTACTTTTTTTAGAAAGCAAATAGGACAATTAGGAATGTCAATTCTTATTTCATTAATTTTTACTATTAGTGGAATTTTGATTTCTATGCTACATGAAGACACTTGTAGATCAAGTCATTTTACACATTATCAAAATTGGGGTAAAAAAGTTTATATAAAAGGAATAATTTATGAACGTTTAAAAAGTACTCCTAATAAAAAACGATATATAGTTTCTATTCAATCAATAAATCAAAAAAACAATTCAGGAAAAGTAATCCTAAATATAATTAAAGAAAAACAAAATGCTATAGAGTTAACGATAGGTTCTGTGTTATTGATGAAAGGAGTTATATATCCTATACAAACAGTTAATAATTTAGGACAATTTGATTATGCCTCTTATCTTAAAACAAAAAACATATACGGTCAATTATGTGTTAAAAAAGAAGATTTAAAAAGTATAAGTCCCCCTGTAAGATCTATTCGATATTACGCAGCTTTATTTCGAGATCGAATTATAAATAGACTACAAAAGAATGGGTTTCCTGAAAAAGAGCTGGCTGTTTTAACAGCATTGGTTATAGGCCAGCAACAAGAGGTAGATGAACATTTGACAAGAGTTTACCAAGATGCAGGTATTATACATATACTTTCGGTGTCAGGTCTACATGTGGGGATTCTTTATCTTATACTAGATTTCATATTGGCTGTTTTTTTGAGAGATAAAAGATATGATTTATTGAAACTGTTTTTTGTTTTATTAGGATTGTGGGGATTTGCTTTTGTTGCAGGTTTAGCTGCTTCTGTAGTACGCTCTACTGTTATGTTTAGTATGCTAGCAATTGGAGTAAGCTTTAAAAAAGAAATTAATATATATAATACGCTTGCTGCTTCTGTATTTCTGATTCTAATTGTGCAACCAGCTTTTCTTTTTGATATCGGATTTCAACTGAGTTATTTAGCGGTTCTTTCTATTGTGAGTATGCAGCCTATTGTCATTGGATTATGGAGTCCTAAAAATAAGATTGTATTATTTTTTTGGAAATTATTTGTGGTCTCTTTAGTAGCTCAAATAGGAACTTTACCCTTAAGTTTATATTACTTTCATCAAATTCCGGGTTTGTTTTTTATTGCAAATCTTTTGGTAATACCTCTTTTAGAATATATTATAATGCCTTTAGGTGTATTGGTTGTGTTATTCGCTTATTTTAATTGTGTAGTAGATGTGTTTGTTTGGATTTTGGTAAAAATAATTCAACTGATGAATTTTGTGATAAAATGGATTGCTTCTTTTGAAGAATTTATATGGAAGGGAATCCCTTTTACTTTTGAATTAATGTTAGTCAGTTATATAATAAGTATATTTCTCTTTATTTGGCTACAAAAACCGAGATTTAAGACAATAATAACTGTATGTAGTTTTTTATTACTGTTTCAAACGATCCTGATTTTAAAAAAAATAAAAGATTTGAACGAAGAAAAACTTATTGTTTTTCATGTCCCTAAACAAAGAATGATTGCGATTAGTAAGAGAGGGAAAACATTAGTGTATACCAATAATGCAATAGGTAAAGGTCGTCATTTAGAACATGTTTTGCATGATTATCAAGTTCAAGGATTTAATGAAATATTCCATATAGATAAAGAACAACATGTTTTTTGGATTTCAGGTAAAAAAGTATTGCTTGTTGATTCTAATGATTTTGTGTTAGATAAAACAAATGTTGATTTTTTGATTTTATCCAATTCTCCTAAAATAAATTTAGAGCGAATGATAAGACAATATAGACCTAAAATGATTATTTCAGATGGTTCTAATTTTAAAAGTTATGTGAAGTTTTTTAAGGCTACATGCCTAAAAAGAAAAATCCCTTTTCATAACACGTTTGAAAAGGGATCCTGTATAATTGAGTAAGAATTATTTTTTTTGTTTTTTGTTAGAGCTATAATTTTTAAGTATTTTATTGGCTCCATCTATCCATACCGCTGGACCGCCAGCTACATAACCTGTACTGCCCAATTGTTGGAAATTTATTTTTCCTTCTTTTTCTTGTGCTTGTACAAACCATACCGTAGGGTATCCTTGAACTTGAAATAATTGTTGTAATTGTGTGTTTTGAGTTTTTAATTCAGTTGCTTGTTCTGTTCTTCTTGGAAAATCTAATTCTACTAAAATTACATTTTCTTTTGCCCATTTTTCAAATTCTGGGGTTTTAAATACTTCTTTTTGTAAGCGAATACACCATCCGCACCAATCGCTACCAGTAAAAAAGAAGAACAACGGTTTGTCCTGTTTTTTTGCTAATGCTACTGCTTTTTTTACATCAGTATGCCATTCTAAATTTTTATCTTCTGTCGTTTTTAAAACAAAACTCATGATGAAGAATGATAAGAGAGTTGTTAAGAGTATTTTTGTTATTTTCATAATGTTAAAAATTTATTTTCCAGCATAAAGATAGAATTTGTTAATAGAACTTTATATCAAGTTGTCTTTTAATTATTAATATGTTTGTCTAATGAAAAGCGCGTTAACAACGATTTTGTATAGAAGCGGTTTGATTTTTTTTGATTAAAGAAAAAAAGGCTTTTTTGTACTATACAGGAGAGCTACGGCATAGATGACATTATTAACTTTTTAAAATATGTAATAATTCGGTAGGATCTTTAGCCCCTTCAATTACTTCTTTTATGTTACCGCGAGTATCTAATATATAAAGGGTTGGATAGCTCGGAACTTTTAAGTATTTAGTTAATTCATGTGTGCTATTACGTCCTTTTCTTTCGGGATCATAATTAGGGTTGTCAAAATAATTTCCTAAATAATTTACTCTAGAATTTCCTTCTGCATTAAATTTAACGGCATAAAAATTTCGGTTAATATATTCTACAACATCTGCATCTTGAAAAGTGCCCTTGTCCATCATTTTGCAAGGAGCATGCCAGTCCGTATAAACATTTAAAAAAATAGGTTTAGGCATTCTTTTTTGTTTTGCTAAAGCGTCATCAAGAGATAACCAGTTGATATCTTGAGCGTATAAACCAAAACTGCTTATGGTGAAGAGTAATATGAGTAAAGTTTTATTCATGTTTATTTTTTTAGATTCCTAATCTCAAAAATAATGCCGAATTTGTGAAATTATCTCACTTCTTGCATTAATTTTTTAATTAATGGTGAAATTACGATTAAAATTAAACCTGCTATTAAAGCGTATAAGGCTAATGTATAATATCCATCAGTATAAGACTGGAGTTTTGAAAGTAGCGTAGTTCCGGTATTAGATTGCGAAATTTCAGCACCTAACTTTCCAGCAGCTAATTGTCCAAATGCACTAGCTAAAAACCATAATCCCATCATCATACCAAATAATCTTTTGGGTGATAATTTTGTAATAATAGACATACCTATTGGTCCCAAACAGAGTTCTCCTATAGTGGTAATAAAGTACGCAAAAGTAAATACATTTAGTGAGGTAAGACCATTAGAGTGGGCAAAAAATTTTGTTGAATAGAAAAGATAAAATGAAGCTGAAAGAAATAAAAAACCAATGCCAAACTTAATTAGTGTATTGGGTTCTCGTTTTCTTTTTGCTAATCCTAACCACAACAATCCGATAAGCGGACTTAAAACAATAACAAAAAAGTATTAGAACTATTGTTTACCACATTGGGATCTATTGTAAAACCAAGTAAATTATTGTTTAAATTATCTTTAGCAAATAAAGATAAAGAACCTCCACTTTGTTCATAGATTGCGTTAAAAAGGAAATAGAAAAATATAAAGGAAAAAGCCGCAATCAATTTTTTTTTGAGAACTCGAATCCCTAAGTTTTATTAATTCATATACAAAATACGTAATAGCTACAATTCCAATGGTATACATAAAATAATCTGTATAGTCAGTATTAATTACCATACCATGAATAAAAGGGATGCTTAATAATGAGCCTACATATACAGCTATTTCTCTTATTCTTCTTTTATCTTTTGGTAATGTTGTTAGAGGAGAATCGCCAATAGGACCTAAATGTTTTTTTGTGAATAAAAAAGTAATCAAACCAACAATCATAACAATAGCAGCGGCTAAAAAGCATAAAGTCCATGAATGATATTTACCTAAATAAATACATAATGCACCACCTAAAAGACCGCCAATATTTATTCCTGCATAAAACATACCATACCCTGCATCTCTTCTAGGGTCTTTTTCATCATATAACGCGCCTACCATAGAAGAAATATTGGGCTTAAAAAAACCTGTTCCTATAATAGAAAAAGCAATACCATAATAAAACATTTGCTGTGGAGCGAAAGCAATAAGTAAATTGCCTAAAATCATGACGATACCTCCAAAGAAAAGAGATTTTTTAAAACCTAGAATTTTATCTGCAAAAATTCCTCCAATAAAGGTAAAAGCGTACACAAAAGCTTGAATAGCACCATATTGTAAATTGGCAGCATGATCTTGAAGTAATAATTGATCGACCATAAAAAAAGTAAGTACTCCTCGCATGCCGTAAAAACAAAAACGTTCCCACATTTCTACGGTGAACAAATACCATAACTGTTTAGGGTATTTACCTTTAAAATTTTGAATTTCTTCTATTGTTGTTGTTGACATAATGATAAGATTAAAATTAATTCATTCCTTTTTCTTTCATAACGCTGTTCAATCTTTTTAGGATAGATAAACCTAATGCGGTTGCAAATAATAATAATAACATGTTTACAATAAAAAAATTGGCTTTATTCTCGTAATCGTACCACATACTAGCTAATACACCAGAAAGTTTGTTTCCAATTGAAATAGATAAGAAGAAACCTCCCATCATTAAGGCTGTAAGTCTTGGTGGAGCTAATTTAGAAACAATAGATAATCCCATAGGAGATAAACAAAGCTCGCCAATTGTGATAACACCATAAGTAGCCACTAACCATAAAGGAGATACTTTAATAGAACCATTATTTCCAGCATATACAGCAGCTACCATAACTAAACAGGAAAGACCTGATATAAATAAGCCCAATACAATTTTAGAAGGAGTACTTGGTTCTCTGTTTTTACGACGTAACATAATAAAAAAGCCCACTACTACTGGAGTAAGAAGAATGATCCATCCCGGATTTACGGATTGAAATAATTCCGTATTAATAAGAGAAACTTTTTGTGTTGGATTAGTTGTTAGGTTAGCCAATTTTTCTGGCGTTTCATTTTGAAAATAGACATCTTTACCTTGTGTTTTAATAGGTTCTCCATTTTCATTTTTCTCTGCTTGAAATTGATGATCGTATTTTTGAACTTCTTTTGTGGTAAAATCTTTTTGATCTACTAGATAAATAGAAGATAGAAAATTTTCTGTAGAACCTGTAACTTGTCTATCTGTATAATAATTTGCCCAACGGGTTAAAGCCGTTCCATTTTGTTTAAATACGGCCCAAAATAACATACCAACAGCAAAAATGGCTAGTAGAGCACCTAAAGGACGTTTGTCTTCGGAATTAGCTTTTAGATATAAACGAACATAGAAGATAATAACGGGAATGCAGGCAAAGATAAAGGCATCCGTAGAATCTGATTTAAAAATATTGCCAGGAATCATCCAGCCTATAGCTCCACATATAATAGCTGGTAGAAACACTTTTCCTAAAATACTGGCTAATGATATGTCACCTTCTTGAACAGGTTTCGTAATATTAGCATCTTCTAAATGTTTTCTTCCTAAAGTAAAAATAATCAAACCTAAAAACATGCCTATACCAGCTGTTATAAAAGCAGCACTCCATCCGTATTGATTGCGCATGAAAGCAGCTATAATATTACATAAGAATGCTCCTATATTTATACCCATATAGAAAATATTATATCCTGCATCTTTATTTGCAGCATATTTTTCATCTGTATATAAGTTCCCAACAAGGGTAGAAATACTTGGTTTAAAGAAACCATTTCCAATAACAATTAAAGCCATTGAAATATAAAAAACAGTTAGGTTGTGAAAACCTAGTCCTATATATCCTAGCCCCATCAGAGAACCTCCTAGATAAACGGATTTGAAATAACCTAAATAGCGATCAGCCATATAACCTCCCAAAAAAGGGGTTAAGTAGGTTAATGCTATAAAACTACCAAATATGTCATCTGCTTGTTTGTCACTAAAAGCCAATCCTCCTGTAGTAGTAGGATCAATCATGTATAAGACAAAAATTCCAATGATAAGATAATAACCAAAACGTTCCCACATTTCAGTAAAAAACAAAAATAATAATCCTTTAGGGTGTTTATTTTTCATGTGAATTAGTATTTAAAAAGCCTGTAACATTTTTGTTACAGGCTTGAAAGATATAAAATATTTAATGAATTATCTATTTTCTACTGATAAGTCAATCTCTTCTTTGTGGTCTTCTTGCATCATTTTTTGTAACCAAGAACTTAAAATAAATAAAATACCTGCTGCTACGCCTGTCATAATGATGAATAACATAAAGAACTCATATAAATTAGTAATTTGAAATCCTAAGAATGAAGGATATACTAAAGGTGCAGTTGATCCTGCTTCAGGTGATGGTGGTATTAATGAAGATAGAGTACCTGCAAACTTATTTGCAGCAGCATTTGCTAAAAACCAAGTTCCCATTAATAAAGAAGATAATCGTAAAGGAGCCAATTTAGATACCATAGATAAACCAATAGGAGAAAGGCATAATTCGCCAATTGAATGAATAATGTATAAACCAATTAACCACCACATAGATACTTTTTCATCCATTCCAAGCCCCTTAACTGCTATAGCAATTACACCGTAACCTAAAGCCACTAGCGCAAGTCCTAATGCCATTTTTTTAGGAGAGGAAGGTTCTGCATTGCGTTTGTATAAAAAGCCCCATACTATTGACATAATGGGAGCTAATAAAATTACAGCTAAAGGATTTACAGATTGAAAATAAGAAGCAGGCATTTCCCATCCAAATAAGTTACGGTTAGTTTGTCTGTCAGCAAATAAAGTTAAAGATGCGCCAGCCTGTTCAAAAGCTCCCCAAAAAAAGATTACGAAGAAAGCTAAAATAAAGATTACTAAAATTCGATTTCTCTCGATACTAGTTAAGCTTTTGTCTGTTAAAATGATTAGCGGCATTACCACCATTGAACCATAAATGAAATATCCAATAACGTCTGTGTCCGTGCTAAATAATTGCTTGAAGTTAAGCATAAAAAATACGATACCAATAGATCCTATTATGTATAATATGTTTTTTAAATCTAGTTGTTTAACAGGTAGACCTATTTCTTTGCCTTCTTCAGAAACTAAAAATTTCTTTTGAAATAGAGCAAAGAAGATTAAACTCATAAACATTCCTATACAAGCTGCTAAGAATCCCCATTTGAAATCCATAGAACCACATACTAATGGGGAGAAAAATGCACCTAAGTTAATTCCCATATAAAATATAGTAAAAGCACTGTCAATACGACGGTCATTGGTAGGGTATAATTGACCTACCATTGTTGAAATATTTGGTTTGAAGAAACCATTTCCAATAATAATGGCAGTAAGACCTAACCACATTAATGCAACTCCTCCGTTAGCACCTGTTGTGGCACTTAAAAACATGAAAAATTGACCAATAGCCATTAATAACCCACCAATCATGATACTTCTTCTATTTCCTAGGAACTTATCACAAAGATATCCCCCTAAAAGAGGCGTTAAATAGACAAGACCAGTATAACTTCCGTAAATTTCAGATGCTTCTGCATCTTTCATTAATAAGATTTTTGTCATAAATAGAATGAAAATTGCTCTCATTCCGTAGTAACTGAATCGTTCCCACATTTCTGTAAAGAACAAGAAATACAGTCCTTTAGGATGTCCTTGTTTTGCTGTTTCGCTCATTTTAAATTTATTTAATTTTGGTTTTGGTTATTGTTTTATCTTTGCTAATCTTTTAAAAGCTGACAAGTATAATTTATTTACTCTATAATTTTTCTTTAATAAAGTTTGTCATTTTAGTATACAACTGCAAGCGTGTTTTTCCACCGTAAATACCATGATTTTTATCAGGATAAATAGCCCAGTCAAATTGTTTGTTAGCTTGTACTAAAGCTTCTATCATTTTCATAGTGTTTTGTACATGTACATTATCGTCAGCCGTTCCATGAATTAATAAAAAGTTTCCTTTTAATTTGTTTACATGAGTAATAGGTGAATTACTGTCATAACCTTCTGCATTCTCTTGAGGTGTTTGCATATAGCGTTCTGTATAAATACTATCATAAAACCTCCAAGAAGTTACAGGTGCAACTGCTATAGCTGTTTTAAAGATATCAGCTCCTTGAAAAATACAATTAGATGCCATAAAACCTCCAAATGACCAGCCAAAGATACCAATTCTCGTTTTATCTACGTAAGAATAATTACCGATTACTTTTGCGGCATCTATTTGGTCTATTACTTCATATTTTCCTAACTCTTTGTAAGTACATTTCTTAAATTCAGCTCCTTTAAAACCAGTGCCTCGTCCATCTACACAAACGACAATGTAACCTTGTTGTGTTAACATTTTAAACCAGTAATCGTCATTATTATTCCATCTGTTAGCTACTTGTTGTGAGCCCTGGTCCAGAATATTGAAACATGAATACAGGGTATTTTTTTGCAGTATCAAAATCTTTGGGTTTAATCATCCAAGCATTTAGTTTGTTTCCTTTTTCTGTTGTTAGTTCAAAAAAATCTTTTGAAGGCAAACTATAGTTGATTAGTTTTTCTTCTAGTTTTTCGTTAGAAGCGATTATTTTAATTTCTTTTCCTGTTTTGGAATCATTAAGAGTGTATTTAGGTGCATTTTTAGCACTTGAATAAGAATTAATAAAGTATTGAAAGTTTGGGCTAAAAGTGGCCGTATTTGTTCCTGTTTGGCTTGTTAAACGTTTTTTTGCATTTCCATCAATTTTTATTGCGTATACATCGCGATTGATTGAGCCATTTTCAACTGATTGGTAGTAAATTATTTCATTTTTTTCGTCATAACCATAATAATTCGTTACTTCCCATGCTCCTTTTGTTATCTGTTTTTTTAAATCCCCCTTTTGTCGTAATGATAAATATGATTATATCCATCTTTTTCGGAGGTCCAAATAAAACTATTATCTTTTAAGAAAGTTAAATTATCCGTTACATCTATATATGCCTTATCTTTTTCATTAAGGATAACTTTAGCTAATCCAGAATTTCCATCAACAAATAATAAATCTAAATTATTTTGATGACGATTTAAAATTTGGACACTTAATGTGTTCGCTTCATTAGTCCATTTTATGCGAGCAATGTAAAAATCCGTATAATGATCTAATTTTATTTTTTGAGTATTCCCTGTTTTTAAATCATAAATATGCAAAGATGCTACTGCATTCTTTTCACCTGCTTTAGGATATTTAAAGACAGATTGTAGCGGATACAAACCGTCATTGTATAAGTCCATCGAAAACTGAGGAACATCTGTTTCGTCAAAACGAATAAAACCGATTTTATCAGAACCTAAATTCCAGTCATACGCCTTTACAAATGAAAATTCTTCTTCATATACCCAATCTGTTACACCATTAATAATGCTATTTTTTTTGCCATCAGTTGTAATTTGTATATGCTTTTTTGAAGCTATATCATAAACATATAAGTTATTCTGATAGGCATAGGCTATTTTTGAGCCATCAGGAGAAAAGGTAGGCTCTTGTACTTTATAATCTGCCAATTTAGTTAATGATTTTGTAGAGGTATCATAAATAAAAAAATCAGCAACAAAAGAATGACGGAAGATCTGCTCACTATTATTTGCAATTAGTAGTTTTTTTCGTCTTTACTAAAAGTATAAGAGTCAATTCCTTCTAATTGTTTGAAATCTTTACTGTCAATTAACGTGGCTATTTTACTCAAAGTAGCAAAGTCATACAAGTTAATTTGTGAGGATTTAGAAGTACGATCAGAATCTAAAACAGTATATTGATTCGTGTTTTTCATGGCTTCTAAAGCAGTCATACTTTGAGCTCTAAAAGCTCCAGACCAAATTTCTTCTAAAGATATTTGTTTTTGAGCTATCGTTGAAAATGATACTAAAAACAGGAATAAGACGGATGTAATTTTGTTTTTCATTTTTTAGTTGATGTAAAAAATTGCCCAATTTTAGTAAAAAAAAACTAAATAATAACGTATTTTTTTGTTAAAAACTAATTTGTACTACATAAGGACTCCGATTAACTGTCGCTTTATTGTGTAAAATGTTTACTTTTGTTAATCGAAAGGAGTCATTAAAAAATGAATTTAGTATCATAGAATAATACGGAATAAGGTTTAAAAAAATATAAAACTTAGTCTTTTTTGTTTAGAGTAATATGATGAGTTTGCAATGGCTTATTTTATAAACAGTTAAAAAAGAAAATAATAAAACTAAATTTCAGAATATTGAAGAATAGGATAATTAAAATTTTATAAATAACGATTTAGAGTTTTAGAAAATGATCTTTTACAAGTGATTTAAAGTACTGTTTGTTGAAAATATTTAATTAAGCATCAAAAGAATATCAATGAAAGGTTGTTAGAATAAATAACTTCTTGATAGGATTAAAATAAAAATAGTAAAAAATAAAATGATTAAAGCAGTTAGCGGATTTTCAAAATTATCAAAGGAAGAAAAAATCAATTGGATAGTTAAAACCCATTTTTCAAATGTAGAAGAAGCAAAGAATATTATAAAACAGTATTGGAATAATGATACAAGTTTGCAAAAGTTACATGATGAGTTTATTGAAAATACCATTACCAATTTTTATTTACCTTTAGGGGTAGCACCTAATTTTATTATTAATGGAAAAAGTTATACGATTCCTTTTGCAGTAGAAGAAAGTAGTGTAGTAGCCGCTGCTAGTAAATCAGCTAAATTTTGGTCAGATCGTGGTGGGTTCAAAACGACTATTATAGATACAGAAAAGATTGGACAGGTTCATTTTATTTATAAAGGAGACAAACAAAAATTAGAAACTTTTTTTAAGACTATCAAATCAAAATTTTTTACAGAAACAGAAAGCCTTACCAAAAATATGCAAAAAAGGGGAGGAGGAATTTTAGATATCCAACTTCGTGATAAGACGTCTGATTTAGAAAATTATTTTCAGTTGCATGCTACTTTTGAAACAAAAGATTCAATGGGAGCGAATTTTATTAATTCATGTTTAGAACAATTTGCTAAAACATTAAAAATTGAGGCACAAACATTTCAGATATTTTCAGAAGAGGAAAAAGACATTGCAATTGTGATGAGTATTTTGTCTAATTACGTTCCTAATTGTTTAGTTCGAGCAGAAGTTTCTTGTAAAGTAGAAGAATTAGCTGAAAAAAACATTGAAAACCCACAAGAATTTGCAGAAAAATTTGTACAAGCAGTTCGTATAGCTGAAATAGAACCGTATCGTGCTGTTACACATAATAAAGGGATTATGAACGGAATAGATGCTGTAGTAATTGCTACAGGAAATGATTTTAGAGCAGTAGAAGCAGGAGTTCATGCTTATGCTTCAAAAGAAGGAAAGTATTCTAGTTTGTCTCATGCCAAAATAGAAAACGGAATTTTTACTTTCTGGATGGAAATTCCTTTAGCATTGGGTACAGTAGGAGGATTAACTACTCTGCACCCCTTAGTAAAAATAGCTCTAGAAATGTTAGAAAAACCATCTGCTAAAGAATTAATGCAAATAGTGGCAGTTGCTGGTTTAGCTCAAAATTTCGCTGCATTACGTAGTTTAACCACTACAGGGATTCAACAAGGACACATGAAAATGCACTTGATGAATATCTTGAATCAGTTTAATGCAAATGAGGAAGAACGTAAAAAAGTAATAAAGTACTTTGAAAAAAATACGGTTTCGCACAGTGCAGTAGTAGATTATTTAGTTGAAATTAGAAAGTAAAAATAAAATTTTACAAAGTAAGGGTAACAATGAAACAAACTTTTTATAGTAACGGGAAATTACTGATTACGGGTGAATATGTGGTTCTAGATGGTGCTCAGGCTTTAGGGTTACCGACCAAGTTTGGTCAGAATTTAATTGTTGAAGAAGGACCATCAAACACTTTTGAATGGGTTAGTTATGATCGTGATGGGAGTGTTTGGTTTGAAGCTACTTTTAGTTTTGATGATGTTGTAAATAAAAAAAAGTTCGAAGAAAATAAAATAAAATCAACATTAATTGAAATCCTCCATGAAGGATACTTATTAAATAAAGAATTTTTAAAGGGAAAATTAGGTTATAAAGTAAAAACAGTATTAAGCTTTCCAAAAGATTGGGGTTTAGGAACTTCGTCAACACTAATAAATAATATTGCACAATGGTTGGATATTGATGCTTTTACTTTGCTTAAAAATAGTTTCGGAGGTAGCGGTTATGATGTAGCTTGTGCCCAATACAATACACCTATTGTGTATCAACTGATAAATGAAGAGCCTCAGATTATTCAGGTAAATTTTGATCCTCATTTTGCTAATCAACTTTATTTTGTTTATTTAAATAAAAAGCAAAACAGTCGCGCTGCAATAGCAAATTATTATAAAAAACAAGAAAATATACAAGAGGTAATTCCTTTTATTAATGAGTTAACTCAACAAGTACTAAAGACCAATAGAATGGAAGAATTTTCTAAATCATTACAATTACATGAAAAAGAAATGAGTAAGATTTTGGATACGCAAACTGTTCAGGAAAATCTTTTTGCAGATTTTAAAGGAGTAGTTAAAAGTTTAGGTGCTTGGGGAGGTGATTTTGTATTGGTTGTTTCAAAAGAAAACCCTTTATCGTATTTTCGAGATAAAGGGTATACTGTAATACTATCTTATAAGGATATGATTTTATAGTTTTTCTAATTCACGTTCAGCTTTTTTTACTTTTTTATCTTGATTAGCTGCTTTTTCGCGCATTTTTTCTATTTTTTTATTCCATTTTTCTATATCTACAGGAGCTAATTTCCCTTTTTGGTTGAGCTTGTCAAACTTTTTTTTGTTCTTTTTCAATGTTTTGGTAAATATCTTCTTGTTTATCGCGTGCTTTTGCTAGGTCTTTTTTGCATCTTCTATCATTTTACGCTCTTTTTCAGCTTTTTGAAGCTGTTTTTCCATTTTTTTCTTATCCTTTTCTAATTGTTCTATTCGACGTCTTTCCTCTTTAACCCGATCTGCTTCTGCTTCTTTTAAAGCTTTTTCTTCTTTTAAAGCTTTTTCTTTTTCTTTTGCTACTCTTTTGGCTTCTTTTTCGGCTTCTTTTTGACTGATTTTAATTTTAGCAATAGAATCCTGTTTTTTAATTATTAATTGTTTTTCTATTTCAGATAATTTGTTTTCTTGTGCTTCTATTCCTATATAGCTAAGGATGAAAACTAATGAATAAATAAATTTTAAGTTCATAATGATTTTTTAAAAATTAGATCGTACTTTTTGTTTGGGGTTACTAAATTTACAAATATTATTTTAAAAAATATGAAGATGCCTATTTTTATTCTTTTTATATTCCTAGAATTAATTGTTTCAAGTTGTAAAAACAAAAAGAGATTAAAGAAAATAACCCTATATATTCAAAAATTGATTTTAATTTTTTATTACCTCTATCTAAAACAGGTCAGATAATACATCATAAATACTATACTCTCTCATATAGTGAAAAAGATGAACAGGCTGAATGGGTAGCGTATTGGCTAAATCGCAAGGATATTGTGTATATAAAATATAAACGACCTCATTTTGTAAATGATCCAATGGTTGAAGAGGAATCTGCTAATTGGAAAAATTATATTAGTTCAGGATATGAAAGGGGACATTTATGCCCTGCGGGAGATCGAAAATTTTCAAAGGAAGCTTTTGAGGAAACGTTTTATACTTCTAATATAGCACCCCAAAAAAGTAATTTTAATGGAGGAATTTGGAATCGATTAGAACAAAAAGCACGCTATTGGGCTAAAAAATATGATGGATTATATGTTGTTACAGGAGGTGTTTTGTCTGGTAAATTGAAACATATTGGGAGAGAAAAAGTAACCGTTCCAGATTTTTTTTATAAAGTATTATTGAATAAAAGGAATGATAGGTATCAAGCGATTGCTTTTTTAATACCTCATCAAGATTCAGATCGCCCGCTTTATGAATTTGTTGTTTCAATAGATGAAATAGAAGAATTAACAGGGATTGATTTCTTCTCTAAACTCTCCGACGCTATAGAGGATAAACTAGAAAGTAATCAAAATTATAACGAGTGGTGTTTTTAAAGAAAACTACCACTCGTTTACTTTATTAGCATCCATTTTTAGGAAAATGAACAGTAAAATAGTAAAAGCCCATAGGCTAGATCCTCCATACGAAAGAAAGGGAAGAGGAACACCAATTGTAGGGAAAATTCCAATTACCATGGCAATATTTACAAAATAATGAGTAAATAAAACAGATGCGACACCATATCCGTAAATTCGGCTAAATTTTGTGCGTTGGTTTTCTGCTAAATATAATATACGTAATAATAATCCTGCAAATAACAAGACTACGAGAGTGGAGCCTAGAAAACCCCATTCTTCTCCAACAGTTGTAAAGATATAGTCCGTATGTTGTTCAGGTACAAAATTACCTTTGGTTTGAGTGCCTTCTAACCAGCCTTTCCCTAATAAGCCACCTGATCCAATGGCTATTTCGGATTGATTGGTGTTGTAACCTATTCCGGCTAAATCAACTTCTTTTCCCAAAAGTATGTTAAAACGATCTCGATGATGTTGTTGAAATACATTTTCAAATACATAGTTGACAGAAATACTAAAACTTGTCATTAATAAAAAGACGATTGAACTGGCCACTATATTTCTTTTTACGGGCTTTGATTTGTAGAAGTGTAAGGTGACACCTATTAGTGAAATAAGGACTACATATTGTGGTTTTAGTAATAAAGACATGATAAAAAGTACAACTGCTCCAACACCAGTCCATAGATACCAAGAAGGTAAGCCTTCTCTGTTAAGTACAAAAATCATGGTGATAAATATAAGAGCACTACCTGCATCTGGTTGTAGCATGATAAGGCCTATAGGGATAAAAAGGATAGCAAGTCCTAATAACTGATGGTTGAAGTTCTTCAAATTGATTTGACTATCACTTAAAAATTTTGCTAATGCTAAAGCAGTTGTGGATTTAGCAAATTCGGAAGGTTGTAGTGTAAAAGAACCAATAGCATACCAACATCTTTGTCCAGCAATTGTTTTACCAGCAATAAATAACCCAATTAGGGATAGTAATGAAATCCCGTAGAGTACACTCGAAAACCGCTCATAAAATTTCGCTTCAATAGAAAGTACTACTATGATTACTAAAATAGTAAAAGAGATAAAAATTAATTGTTTACCATAATTTTGTTTAATGTCAAAAATGTAATTGGAATCAGGAGTTACATCAGCTGAATAGATGTTAGCCCATCCAATTAATACTAATAGGACATAAATTAATACTGTAATCCAGTCAATGTTTTTTCCAACACTTTGATTTCTCATTAATTTGTTTTTATAGCTGAGTTCGTATTTTTTTCTAATGAATCTAATTTTTGTTTGGCTCTAACCCTGTTTAAAGAGTCTTTGCGCAACCTAATTCGGTACATTGAGTCAATATATTTTCTGGTAAATTTATTATATTGATGTTGAAGACTTCTATTTATAATGTTTTCTTCTCTAAATTTATTTGTAACCTTTCCTTTTAGATATTTCTCAATCATAAGAGAAGTAATCGGGCCTGCAATAGTAGCTCCAAAACCTCCGTTTTCAACAAAAACAGCTATGGCAATTTTAGGGTTGTTTTTAGGGGCAAAAGCAACAAAAATAGAGTGGTCTTCTAACTGTACTTTTTTCCCATTTATTCGTGTGAAATTTTCTGCGGTTCCTGTTTTACCACATATTTCAATACCTTCTACGCCTAAAAAATAGGCTGTTCCTGTTTTAAACACCTCCGCTAGTCCTTCTATTACTGGAGGGAAATGTTTTTTGTTTATAGTGGTGACGTGTTTTGTTCTAAATTTAGGGTCAATTGATTGCCCTTTAATTTTTTTTTATAATATGAGGGGTATAATAATAGCCTTTATTAGCAATGGTTGCCATCATGTTAGCTAGTTGGATAGGGGTCATGAGTATCTCTCCTTGTCCAATAGAGTTAGAAACAATCATGGTTGATTTTAAGCTGCCATTGGGATAGTAACGTTCGTATGTTTTAGAAGTGGGGATATTGCCTTTTCTTCCTGTAGGTAAATCATATCCCATAAATTGACCTAATCCGAAACTTTTTATATGATCACTCCAATAGTCAACTCCTTTAGAAGCATTCGGAAACATACCTAGTGTTTTTAAATAAGCTGTTCCGAAATAGGCATTACAAGATTTA
The DNA here is from genome assembly GCF_019565505.1 of Flavobacterium davisii. Classification (GTDB taxonomy): domain Bacteria; phylum Bacteroidota; class Bacteroidia; order Flavobacteriales; family Flavobacteriaceae; genus Flavobacterium; species Flavobacterium davisii. Next base: position 1,271,955 of record NZ_CP067378.1, on the reverse strand, counting down.
GCTATACCCATGTGTAATTTTCTGAAACCACCTCCACAATGACAACGCATAAATCTACGACCATAACTAAAACCGTGATGACAACCTACAGTTGTTTCTGTATTTATTGCGCCAGATTGAAGACCAACTAGAGCTGTTAATATTTTAAAAGGAGATCCCGGAGGGTATTCGGCGAGTAAACTTCTGTCGTATAAAGGTTTTGCTAATGAATCATTATATAGTTTAGTATAGTTTTTAGAACGTTGGCGACCTACTAATATACTAGGGTCATAAGTAGGAGCTGTAACTAAGCACAAAATTTCTCCTGTTTTAGGTTCAATTGCAATAATGCCTCCTCTTTTGTTTTTCATTAATAATTCACCGTACTCCTGTAGTTTTGAATCAATGGTTAAAGTAATGTCTTTACCTTGAATAGCAATTGTATCATATTTTCCTTCCTTATAAAGACCAATTTCACGATTAAAACGATCACGTTGAATATGTTTTACTCCTTTTTGACCTCTGAGGATTTCTTCGTACATTTCTTCTACTCCCTGTTTGCCTAATAAGTCACCGCTTTTATAATAAGGATTTTTAGAAATGGTAGCTTCGTTAGCTTGTGTAATGAATCCAAAAATATTAGCTCCATGATGAAATTGATAATCTCGTAAAGAGCGTTTTTGGATATAAAAGCCGTCAAATTTGCGTTCTTTTTCTTGAAAAGCAGCATATTCCATTTTATTCAATTGTCCCATAAAAACGGAAGGGAGAAGAGGGGAGTAAACTACTGCTTTTTCTAGACGTTTTAAAAAGTCTTGTTTGGTTATATTTAATAATTTGCAAAATTCAGTAGTATCTAGTTTTTTAACCTCTCTGGGTACAATCATAATGTCGTATGAAGGTTGGTTAGCTACTAATAAATTAGCATTACGGTCATATATATACCCTCTTTCGGGGTAATCATATTTAATCTTGATAGAGATGTTTTCTGATTTTAGTTTTAACTCATCATCTATTACTTGTAAATAAAAAAGCCTTGCTATGATTAGAATAGCAGAAACTATAATCATACCGGTAAAAGGAGCTTTCTCATTTTTTAACGTTTACTAGGCTTAAATAAATAAATAAATATGATGCTTACTATTAGTGTAAATAGCGAAGCAAAAAGCGTTCGAATAAGGGCATCTAGCATAAATACGAATTTAAAAAATTCAAGTGTAAAAAGAACTACGTGATGCGTTATTATTGAGATCAGAATAAAAGTAAATCGTTCAGGTGATAAGCGATCATTTATTCGTATTGTTTGGTATTCATAACTTAACCCAAATGCGAATTTGAAAAAACTAGGTCTCAAATAAGCTAATATCAAACAAGCTGTAGCATGAATACCTCCTGAGTTCTCAAAATAATCTACAGAAAGTCCTAAAAAAAAACTGCTTATTAATAGTCCTGCTTGATTGGTGTTAACAGGGTATAAAAGGATGAATAAGATATAAGGAAATGGGTTTATAAAACCAAACAAATTTATTTTGTTAAAAATAATTACCTGAACCGCAACTAGCAGTATAAAACGAACGATATTTGATATAAGAGTACTATTCATCTTTTTTTACTGTTTCAGTTTCCAGTTTGTTAATTTCAGCAGCATCTTTGTTTTTAATTATATACACATGATTTAGATTGGTCATGTCTGTAAATAAACGAATATCTAAGGTGTAATAATTAGTTTCTGTGTCCATGTAAATACGATCAATAATGCCTACGGGGATATTTTCTGGGAATATGGTTGAACGTCCTCCTGTTACGATAGTATCTCCTTTTTTTACACTTGCCGGGCGAGGTATTTCAACGAGTTGAGCATAACCAGCGTTTTTTGCTTTCCAAATTAAAGAGCCAAAGTGATTCGTTCTTTTAACTTTAGCATTTATTTTAGACTTTAGGTTTAGTACGCTGATTACTGTTGAATAATTAGGCGAAGTTTTTTCAATAACGCCTACTATGCCTTCATTGCTAATTACTCCCATGTCAGGTTTTATACCTTTTATTGACCCAGAATTAATGGTTAAATAGTTTTCTGTTTTATTGTATGAATTGTTAACGACTTTAGATTGTATTACTTCTAATTTGTCGTATCCTTTAACAGAGTCTTTTGGTAGAGGGAAAATACTATCTTTTTTATTGAAGAGTAGTTCTCTTAGGTAAGCATTTTCTTTTGCCAATTTGTTATTTTGATTTTGTAAGCTGAAGTAGGTTTCTATTTCATTTACTTTTTCGTATACACTTCCTGTAACTACATTGGCGGAATTAACTATTTGACTTCTGTGGTAAGAGTGAGATTGAATGGTAAGAGTTAACGAAATTGCTAAAAGCAGCAAAAACAGCAATCGTGTGCTGTTTTTTATAATGAAATTTAGAATTTGCTGCATCGTAAAAAATAGTAAAGGTTGTTATACTAGGTCGTGATTTTAATAAAATAAGATTTTTAAAATCTTATTTTATTAAAATGCTACGGAATCTATTTAAGTTTTTAAGGGTCATCCCTGTTCCTCTAACAACAGCTCTTAAAGGATCTTCTGCAATAAAAACAGGTAAATCTGTCTTTTGAGAAATACGTTTATCTAAACCTCTTAGCATAGAGCCTCCTCCTGCTAAGTAAATACCTGTATTGTATATATCCGCCGCTAATTCAGGAGGTGTTTGCGATAAGGTTTCCATAATAGCATCTTCAATACGCTGTATAGATTTGTCTAAAGCTTTTGCTATTTCACGATATGAAACCTCTACCTGCTTAGGTTTTCCTGTTAATAGATCGCGTCCTTGAACGGACATGTCATCAGGAGGTGAATCCAAGTTTTCTATAGCAGCTCCTATTTCAATTTTTATTTTCTCAGCTGTAGTTTCTCCAACGAATAAGTTATGCTGTGTACGCATATAATAGATAATGTCATTTGTAAATACATCACCAGCAATTTTAACGGATTTATCACAAACAATACCTCCTAGAGCTATTACAGCAATTTCAGTTGTACCACCTCCTATATCTACAATCATGTTTCCTTTTGGTTGCATGATGTCTAATCAATACCAATGGCAGCTGCCATTGGTTCATGTATTAGATACACTTCTTTACCATTTACACGTTCTGCGGATTCTTTTACTGCGCGCATTTCTACTTCTGTTATACCTGAAGGAATACAAATAACCATGCGTAGAGCAGGAGTGAATAATTTTTTTTGTAACGCAGGAATACTTCTGATAAGCATTTTGATCATTTGTTCAGAAGCATCAAAATCAGCAATTACACCATCTTTTAATGGACGGATTGTTTTTATATTTTCGTGAGTTTTACCTTGCATCATATTCGCTTCCTTGCCTACGGCAATGATTTTGCCAGATATGCGATCACGTGCTACTATGGAAGGGCTATCGATAACAACTTTATCGTTGTGTATTATTAACGTATTTGCGGTACCAAGGTCAATTGCAATGTCCTCAGTCATAAAATCAAAAAATCCCATATTTCCTTTAAAGGGTTACTTAGTTTTTATAGTAATATACTAAGTTGCAAAAGTATGAAAATATTTTGGTTAATATGAAAATAAAAATTGCGTTAAAAAAATTTAACGCAATTTTTGTGTTTAGTTCGAAAATTGTTTGCTTAATAGTCTTGATAAGTATTTTGCTGTACTAATTCTATCATTTTTGAAAGTTTCTTTTCCCTTTTCCCAGTTAGCAGGGCAAACTTCTCCTGTTTCTTGTATGTTTGTATAACCTTCTATTAATCTCATAAATTCTAGTACATTTCTACCTAAAGACATATTGTTTAAGCTTTGGTGAAATACAATACCATTTTCGTTAATTAGATAAGTGGCTCTGTAGCTAATATTGTCATTAATTATGATTTCATGGTCGTTTTCAGTGCTTTTTTTTCCGTCTAATATCCCTAATATATTAGAGAGATTTCTGTTAGAGTCAGAAATTAAAGGGTAAGTAATTCCTTTGATTCCCCCATCAGCAGCATCTGTTTGTAACCAAGCATCATGTGTTTCGACAGTGTCGCATGATGCGCCAAATAATAGAACATTTCTTTCTTCAAGTTCTTTTGATATTTCTTGAAAAGCAAATAATTCAGTCGGACATACGTATGTGAAGTCTTTTGGATAAAAAAACAATAATATTTTTTTATTTTCTTTTTTGCTAGTTCAAATAAATTTACTTCTGCAACGCCCTTGTTTTTTTGAATTGTTTTTACCGAAATGCTAGGAAATTCTTTGTCAATTAATATCATATGGATCTGTTTTAATATTTAAAAGTGAATATTTTTATTGTAGGATTTTATATGAGGCGTAAGAAAAAAATGAAAACTATTTGTTTTTGATAGTTATTAATTTTTCTAAGTTTGTTATTTTTTTGTTTTGTTCTTCAATTTTTTTGTTTTGTTCAATAGAATAAAGTGTTAGCTCTTCAATTTTTTGAAGAAGTTTTATTTGAAATTCTCCAATGTTTACTCCTTCTTCTTTCATTTGTTTTGCAGAGGCTATTTCGGGTAAATGTTTTTTTGTTTGAATGTGTTTTTCAACGTCTTCTAATTTTGGAAGATTGTAATTTTCTTCAAATACAAAATCTGCCGTAGGAGTAGTTGTTACCTTTATTTCCTTTGCTTCAAGTTTGCCTTGTAAGGCAGTGTCTCCATTGTTTCGTATTATTGCGTTTTGACCTATTCTTGTACCTCCTTCAAAATCACTCATGTAATTAACCCATAATTCATCATTACTTCCATGTACTAAAGCTCTTTGGTTTAATATTTTACCTTGATCTTGACCGTCACCCATTCCTAATTTTAAATCAGCTCCTCCTATAGATGTGTTTCCGTGAACTTCAAGTTTATTATTTGATGATTTGCCGCCAATTCCTACATTACCATTTTCGCCTATTAATAAAGCGTCTATGTATTTGTGTGGTATTGTTGCTTCGTTATGTACTCTAAAAAAATAACCTCCACCATAGTGTTTCTCTTTTGTATTGTCAGTAATGATATTGTCATTAGCATTATGGCCAATTTTTATATGTGTATACACAGATGATTGATTATCAAAAATAATATTTCCATTGACCTCAAATTTTTGAGAAGGGGTTAATGTACCAATACCAACATTGCCAGAAGTAGGGAAGGTGTTTTGTGCAATTATGTTGCTATAAGTTGTGAATAATAAAAAGCTAAATAAGGTTTTTTTTATCATGGTATTTTTATTTTGATAAATCCTTTTGAATTTATTTAGATAAATGTTATGTAATATTTTGTTTTTTGTGCCGTTTCCTGTTTTAATTCTTATGATTTGTTTTTATAACTATAAGATATAAAGAATTTTTTTTGATTACTGGGTAGGTAAAACGGTTACATTAGAAATAGTTTTAGACAACTTCTATTGTAAATAGTATTTTGAGGTATTTTAGGGCGATGCAAAAATAAGTTATATTGAGAAAATAACGAGTATTTATGTTTATATATATTGTTAGTGAAAAGTTAAAATTAATGATTGAATAAAAAACCCCTTGTTAAATCAATTGAACAAGGGGTCGTAAAAGTGTTTTATTTTAATGTTTAAAGTGTCTGACTCCTGTGAAAACCATAGCTATTTGGTTTTCGTTGCAGTAGTTTATGCTTAATTCATCTTTTATAGAGCCTCCCGGTTGAATTACAGATGTAATACCTGCTTTATGGGCAATTTCAACACAATCAGGAAAAGGGAAAAACGCATCACTTGCCATCACGGCACCTTGTAAGTCAAAGTTAAATGATTTTGCTTTTTCTATTGCTTGACGTAAAGCATCTACACGAGAAGTTTGTCCTGTACCTGAAGCGTATAATTGTCTGTTTTTAACTAAAACAATCGTATTTGATTTGGTATGTTTGCAGATTTTTGAGGCAAATAGTAAATCTTCTGTTTCTTGTTCTGTAGGTGATAAAGAGGTGGCTGTTTTTAAAATTTCTTTAGAATCTGTTATTAGATCTTTTTCTTGAACTAAAGTGCCATTTAAGCAAGTTCTTATAGTAGTTTTTGGTAAATCAACTGAATTTTGGACTAATATAATCCTGTTTTTCTTTTCTTTTAGTATTTCTATTGCTTCATTATCATAAGCGGGGGCTATAATGACTTCACAGAATAGTTTGTTGATTTCGTTTGCCGTTGTTAAATCAATGGTGTGGTTAGCTATTAGCACACCTCCAAAAGCAGAAGTAGGGTCGCCCGCTAAAGCATCCAAATAAGCTTCTTTCATGGTTGTACGAGTAGCTATGCCGCAAGCATTATTGTGTTTTAGGATAGCGAATGTAGGAGCTTCATTTTTAAATTCACTCATTAGATTTACTGCAGCATCAACATCTAATAAATTGTTATATGACAATTCTTTCCCATGTAACTTGTTAAACATTTTGTTTAAGTCGCCAAAGAAAAAGCCTTTTTGGTGAGGGTTTTCTCCGTAACGAAGAATTTCTCCTTTGGTTTCGCTAATTTTTAAAATAGGTTCTTCAATATTTTTGTTGAAGTAATTAAAAATCGCTGAATCATAATGTGATGAGATATTAAAGGCTTTACTAGCAAAAAGTTTGCGTTGTTCTAAAGTGGTTTTTCCGTTTTGACTTGTAATAAGATCTAATAACAAGGTATATTCGTTAACAGAAGGGATGATAACCGTGTCTTGAAAGTTTTTTGCGCCTGCTCTTATTAAAGAAATACCGCCAATATCTATTTTTTCAATTATATCGGCTTCACTTGCTCCTGAAGCAACCGTTTTTTCAAAAGGATATAGGTCTACTATTACCAAGTCAATTTGCGGTATTGCATATTCTTGCATTTGTGTTACATCATTTTCATTGTCTTGGCGATTTAAGATTCCTCCAAAAACTTTTGGATGTAAAGTTTTAACACGACCTCCTAAGATAGAAGGGTAGTCTGTAACTTCTTCCACAGGTATAACAGGAATTCCTAAATTTAAAATAAATTCTTCTGTTCCTCCTGTAGAATAAATTGTAACTTTTTGTTCGTGAAGTTTTTTTACAATAGGTTCAAGTCCTGTTTTGTCGAACACTGAAATCAATGCCGATTGAATGGTTTTAGTAGTATTCATTGTGTTGTTGTTATTAAAGGGCAAAAGTAGTTTTTTTTAAGAGCTATTCAAAATAAGATTTTAGAATTGTAACAAAAGGGAATAAGTTGGTACCAATTAAAGAAAAAGTTATGGTTATATACCTGCGATTGTTTCAAGAAAGCTTTGGCTTTGCTATGAATGCGTTACGTAATAATAAGTTGCGAACGCTGCTCTCTTTGTTAGGAGTTACTATTGGGATTTTTTCTATCATAGCTATTTTGTCTGCAGTAGACTCATTAGATCGAAAAATCAAAAGGGATGTAAGTAGTTTGGATAATAGTGCTGTGTATTTGTTTAAGTACTCTTTTTCGCCAACAGATGTTCCTGATTGGAAGATAGAACAATTTCCCAAAGTAACCTATGATGAATATCGTTTTTTAAAAGATAATACGACTAAAATTGAATCCATTTGTTATCAGTATTTTACAAATCGAGAAAGTTTAAAATTTGGAGGACGATCTATGAGTAATGTTGGAGTGCTTCCTTGTACTTATGAATACATAGAGATTAATAAATTAGATTTTTTAGAAGGGCGTTTTTTTAATGAACAAGAATCTAACTCAGGAGTTAATGGAGTGGTTATTGGAGCTGAAATTGCTCAAACGCTTTTTGAGGGTATGTCAGCTGTTGGAAAAGAAATTAGATTATATGGCCAGCGTTTTAAGGTTTTTGGTGTCTTAAAAAAAGTAGGGAATCGCATGATTAATTTTGGTGAGAATCCAGATGGTAGCGTATATGTTAATTTAAATAAAGTTCGTACTCTTTATGGTGATAATAATGCTAAGTTTATGCCTGTTATTATTATAAAGCCAGTTGAAGGTTTAAGCGAAACTGAAGTAAAAGATGAAGTTGTTCAAAAGATGCGAAATTATAGAGGTTTAAGTTATGGGGAGCCAAATAATTTCTTTTTGAATTTTTTAAAAGGCGCTACAGATATGTTGGATGGGCTAATTTCTCAGATGAATTTGATAGGTTGGATTATAGCAGGTTTTTCTTTATTAGTTGGAGGTTTTGGTATTGCCAATATTATGTTTGTATCTGTAAAAGAGCGAACAAATTTAATAGGTATACAGAAGTCATTAGGTGCTAAAAATCGTTTTATTTTGTTACAATTTTTATTTGAAGCTATTGTTTTGTGTTTAATTGGTGGTATAATAGGAATAGTATTAGTTGGTTTAGTTGCTTTAGGTTTGACTCAAATATTAGATTTTGATTTTGTTTTAAGTTTTTCAAATATTATTTGTGGTACAATTTTAGCGGTCATTATTGGTTTAGTTGCGGGGATATTGCCTGCGATTTCTGCTTCAAAATTAGATCCCGTAGAAGCCATTAGGAGCGGTATGTAGAAGATGTAAATGTGTTGTGAACTTTTTGAGATGAAGATGAAAAGGAAGTTCTTTTATTCGTAATACTTTTAATCCAAAATAGGTTCATTTGTGATCATGTTGGCTTTTAAATTATAAAACTACCCCAAAAGAGTATTTAACTTTTTTGGGGTAGTTTGAGTATTGAATAGTATTATTTATCTTACTTCTTGGTTCATAATTAAATCAATGTAAAGATTGATTTTGTTTTTAAGATCTTTTCTGTGTGAAATAAAGTCTAAGAATCCATGATCAAGAACAAATTCAGCTGTTTGAAATCCTTCAGGTAGATCTTTGCCTGTAGTGTCTCGTACTACTCGAGGCCCCGCAAAGCCTATTAGAGCTCCGGGTTCAGCTATATTAATATCTCCTAACATGGCATAAGATGCAGTAGTTCCTCCAGTTGTAGGATCCGTACATAATGAAATATAAGGTATTTTAGCATCTGCTAATTGAGCTAATTTAGCAGATGTTTTGGCTAATTGCATAAGTGAATAAGCTGCTTCCATCATACGTGCTCCTCCTGATTTTGAAATCATAACGAAAGGAACTTTATTTTTGATTGAATAATCAATACCACGTGCAATTTTTTCACCAACAACAGCTCCCATAGATCCTCCAATAAAAGCAAAGTCCATACAACAAACTACTAAGTCTTTTCCTTTTGATTTTCCTACGCCTGTACGTACTGCGTCTTTGAGTTGGGTTTTTTTAATAGTATCAACTAAACGATCCGAATATTTCTTTGAATCTACGAAATTTAAAGGGTCTTTTGCAGTCATGTTAGCATCTAACTCTGTAAATTGATTGTCATCAAATAATATTTGAAAATATTCAGCACTTCCTATGCGTACATGAAAATCGTCTTCAGGGCTTACCCATAAGTTTCTAGCTAACTCATCAGCGTCTACAATCTTTCCTGTAGGGGATTTGTACCATAAACCTTTAGGCACATCCATTTTTGCCTCAGTAGGAGTAGTAATTCCTTTTTCTTTTCGTTTAAACCAAGCCATAATTAGTTAGTTATGAATTTAAAGTTATAATTTATGAGTTTAACTTTTACTTTGTTTATAAATTATAACTCATAATTAAAGAGTATTTACGTTATTTAAATCGGCAAAAGCCTGCTCTAATCTTTTATTAAAAGTTATTTCGCCTTCGCGAACCCATTTACGAGGGTCGTAATGTTTTTTATTAGGAGCATCAGCTCCTTCTGGATTACCAATTTGAGTTCTTAAATAGTCAATTTTAGAGTTCATGTAATCACGTACTCCTTCAGTAAATGCAAATTGTAAGTCAGTATCAATATTCATTTTGATTACGCCATAAGAAATAGCTTCTCTTATTTCTTCAAGAGTAGAACCTGATCCGCCGTGAAAAACAAAATCAACTGGATTGTGTTCTGTATTAAATTTATTTTGAACGTATTCTTGTGAGTTTTTAAGAATTTTTGGCGTTAATTTTACATTTCCGGGTTTGTATACACCATGTACGTTTCCAAAGGCAGCAGCAATTGTAAAGCGAGACGATATTTTCATCAGTTCTTCATAGGCATAGGCTACCTCTTCTGGTTGTGTATAAAGTTTTGAGCTGTCTACATGTGAATTGTCTACGCCATCTTCTTCACCTCCTGTAATGCCTAATTCTATTTCAAGAGTCATTCCCATTTTGCTCATTCTAGACAAGTATTCTTTGCAAATTTCGATGTTTTCGGCTAATGGTTCTTCTGATAAGTCGATCATGTGGGAAGAAAACAAGGGTTTCCCCGTTTCGGCAAAATGTTTTTCAGAAGCATCTAATAAGCCGTCAATCCAAGGTAACAAGTTTTTAGCGCAATGATCTGTATGTAGTATAACGGTTGCTCCATAAGCTTCTGCTAAAGTGTGGATATGTTTGGCTCCAGCTACAGCTCCTAAAATAGCGGCTTTTTGACCTTCATTAGAAAGGCCTTTTCCTGCATTATAAGCAGCTCCGCCGTTAGAAAATTGAATAATTACAGGTGCCTTTAGTTTTGCTGCCGTTTCAATGGCACCATTAATAGTGCTTGATCCTACTACATTTACTGCGGGTAATGCAAATCCTTTTTGTTTTGCGTAATTGAAAATTTCTTGAACTTGATCTCCAGTTGCTACACCTGATTTTATATTGTGTGTCATTTGTTTGTTTTTTTAAAAGATGGACAAAATTACAAATTTATTTAGAAAGGATAATTAATGCCTATATTAAATTGAGATTTATTTACATTAAAATCAGTAAACCAGCGACTTCCTTTATCTAAGGTTGGCGAATATGTTTTGAATCCCCAATCTAGTCTTAATACAAAAAAGTTAAAGTCATAACGGTAACCAATTCCTGTTCCTAAGGCTAAACCTTCTAATGAGCTGAAATGATTAAAAACTTTCTTTTCATCTATTTCGTATGCTTTTCCAATATTAGCATTCCAAATATTGCCACAATCGGCAAATAAAGCGCCGTGATGTTGACCTAAAATGTTGAATCTGATTTCGCCATTAAAGGAAAGTTTCATATTAGCTTCGTTAAAATCATTTATAGTATTTGAATTTCCAGGACCTAAACTATAGGATTGCCGGGCTCTGTTGTCATTAGCACCTCCTGCAAAATAACTTCGTGTAAAAGGAATAGAATTTGAATTTCCGTAGGGGATAGCCAGTCCTCCAAAAGCTCTAAATGCTATTGATATTTCATTTTTTAAGTCCCAATGTTTGATGTATTCTAGCTCTCCCTTTATGTATTGCGAATATTCAAGACCTAGTATGTTACGATTTCCATTAGTATTTCGAGGTCTTTTAGTTATGTCCGCTATAAGAGACATAATGTTACCTGTTGATTCTAATTTAGTTCGAATACTATAAAAATCTTTGTCTGAAATATCTGTTTGAGACGTTTTGTTATAACTGATGTTACTGGATAAAATTAAATTGTTTTCAGTTAATCTTTTTTTCCTTTCGGAAATACTTTGAATAGTTCGGAAATCTTGTTCATTATTATTTAATTTTGGATAAACTCCTTCTAAAGCATTTCTTATAAATAGATCGGCACCATCTTTTTCTATTGATAAGTTATTTTGATCATCTAATAGTTCAGGATAGAGGTTGTATATTTTAGCTAGTTGGTTGAGTTGATCGTAACTCGATGTGTAAACATTAAAGTAATTATTTATATTGATGTTTTTTATATACTGTAAATTGGTTAAATCTAATTTAAAATTGGTTTTAGAAGAGGGAGTCCAACTATAATTGATAGCACCTGTAATGCTTTCCTTGTCTAAGCCTATGTTTAGTTGCTTAGAGAATCCTGCACTTATAAGTGTGCTAGGGAACATATATTTAGGGATAATGTTTTTTGTATTAAGAGGGAAAAATATTCTAGGGAATGATAACTTTAAATCAGCTCCATATTCTTGAATGTTGAAAAATAATTTTTTTGGATTAGCAAAGTCTTTAGAAGATCCTAAATTTCCTTTAATTCCTATTTCTAAAATTTCAGCGCCTCTAAATATATTGTTTATAAGGACAGAAGTGTTTCCTGTAATACCAAAATCCTGAATATTAGAATGAGTAAAATCGCCACTAACTCTAAAACTAAAACGTTCTTTTGGAATAAGTGTAATTTCAGTTGTAAGCGTTTTGTCTTTAGGATTTTCTGTAAAAGTAATATTAGGAAAGTTAAATACTCTTAAATTGCTTAAAGAACGTAATGTTTGTGTTCTGTTAAGATCACTAAAAACACTATCTTTTTGTGTAAAAATAGCGTTTGTTATTGCTTTTGCTCTATGTCTTATTTTTTCATTACTATAAAAATGATAATTTTTGTAGTTAATACTATCTTTTACCTCTTTTATAAAGAAACCTTTTTTAGGCTTATTGACTATATTAATATTTATTTTGCCTATTTTTCTTATCTCATAAGGTTTTGTTATTATTGAATCGCCTTTTTTTATTTTGCGATCTGTTATTTTTATTGTTACAGGTGTTTTGTAATTTGCTGTATCAATTTCAAATTCAATGTCTTGTTGTTGGAAATCGTATATTCCGTTGTTTTTAAAGTATTGAGTTAGTCTATTTATTTCATTACTAAAATTACTTTCTTTATATTGTTTGCCTTGTTTAATAGATGATTTTATAGCTACTTTTTTATATAAGGAATCAATTGATTTGTTTGCTATATCTGTATGAATTGTGTCTAAAATATAAGGTTTGCCCTTTTTTACAAAATATTCAATGTGGGCTTTTTTGTTTGGTAAATATTTTATTTTATAAGAAGATTTAGCACGTAAATAACCTTGGTTTTGATACCGAGGCCTCTATGTTTTTTGCATTTCTGATTGTTTTAAGAGAATCGATAAGTACTGGTGGCTCTCCTGTTTTTTTAAGAAAATTATGAATACCTGAATAAACAAAAGATTTACCAAGTCTATGAACTTGTTTTTCGGATAGCCATTTAGATAGTCTTTTGTATTTTTTTGGGTTATCTAATATATTTTTTTTGAACAAAGAGTCTGTATGTTCTTTTGCTAAATTATATAAATGCAATCTAAAATTAAAACCTAATATAGAGGTGTTAGGTTGCTGGTTTATTTGCTCAATAATTCCATCTTCATTGGTTTTGAATTTGGCGCCGTCAACTTCTAAAGTATTCTTAACTAATAAATATTTATTAGTAGGAACTTTTTTCACTGTGCTACATGCAGTATAAAGTACTGCTAATAGAATAATTATTGATATTTTTGTTGGAATTTTGCTCAAATCAAAAAAATTAATTCAAAAATACATTTATGCTTAGCAAAAACCAAATAAAACTTGTTTCTAGTTTGCATCAAAAAAAATACAGGAAAGAATATGGCTTATTTTTAGCGGAAGGAATAAAGGTCATTCAAGAACTTTTAGCATCTAAATTTGAGTTGGAGCATTTGTATATGACAGAAAATTTACTAGACGATTTACCCGCTAAGTTCAAAACAGTAGTGTCGACTGTTGAGTTGAATAAAATGAGTGCTTTAACTACAGCTAATAATTGTTTGGCATTGTTTAAAATTCCAAAAGATTGCGTATTGAAAGATGAGGGGCTTATAGTTGCATTAGAAGATATTAGAGATCCAGGGAATTTAGGAACAATCATTAGACTTTGTGATTGGTTTGGAATTTCTCAGATAGTATGTACTAAAGAAACAGTAGATTTATATAATCCTAAAGTTATACAAGCAACTATGGGCTCTATTGGAAGGGTTACGATCCATTATGTTGATTTAGAAATGTTTTTAAAGGATACAAAACAGCCTATTTATGGTACCTTTATGAATGGTAAAAACATATATGAGGAATCTCTTTCTAAGGAGGGGATCATTCTTTTTGGGAATGAAGCAAATGGTATTTCTAAAAAGATAGAAAATTTAGTTACTTCTAAAATTGCAATACCTCAATTTGGTAATTTACAAAAAACAGAAAGTTTAAATGTAGCCACGGCTACTGCAATAGTTTTAAGTGAATTTAGGAGAGGAACTTAATGAAAAGCAAAGTTTATGAAAATACCTCGAGTATTCATACTGTCAATATTACCAGTCCAAGGACTCTTGGGGTTATTATCAGGAATCATTTCGTTATTAAATCCGAAAACACCTCTTATGGAAGGAGAAAATTTGAAATACTCAAGATAAATATCAATACCGGCTCCTAGCTCGTAGTTATTGGTTTGTTTGATCATTCTAAAGCGATTAGCAGCGTTATCATCTGTAGATTCTGCATTACTAGATAAATTAATAGATCTAGAAATACCGCCTATAACGTAGGGTTTTATGTTGCCTGTACGTTTTGATGAAAATTTTAAAAGAAGGGGGAAGTGTATATAAGTTGATTTAACTTCTCTGAGCTCATCCCGTGTTTCTTTCATATTCGGAAAGTGAAGATTTCTTTGTCCATAATTTAAGCCAGGTTCAAATCGTAAATCAATATATTCATGTAATCGTAAGTTTGTTATTAGACCAACATTAAAACCTGTTTGGCTTTCTACAAGGATATCTTGACCATTGTTTTTTTTGTTGATTTTAAAATCATAATTATTGAAACCTAGAAAAAAACCAAAATGAATTCGTTGTTTGTCAAAATTAGCTAGATTTATCAATGGTTTTTTAGCAAACATGTGTTTGGTAAAGGGGGATTGACCCAAAAAGGGTAGTGTAAATAATAGTAATATTAAATATTTTTTCATTTTTTATTTTTTTGAAGCAGAATAAATTGTTGCAACGCCCATAGTTTGTGGAGCGTGCTTTACATTTATAAACCCAATTTTTTGTAAAATATTGTTTAAAGCCTCTCCGTAAGGAAAAATAGATGCTGAATCTGCTAAATAGCGATAAGCTACCTTATCTTTAGAGAAAAATTTTCCAATTAGAGGCATGATCATTTGAGTATAAAAATAATAGCCTTGTTTAAAAGGGAATTTTTCAGGTACTGAGGTTTCTAAAATCACAAAGATTCCTTTTGGTTTTAATACTCGATGAATTTCAGAAAGGCCTTTTTCTAAATTTTCAAAGTTTCGAATACCAAAACTTACCGTTATAGCGTCAAAACTATTGTCTTCAAAAGGAATATTTTCAGAATCTCCAAGTATGAGTTCAATTTGGTTAGATAATCCTTTTTTATTTATCTTTTCTCGTCCAACCTCTAACATTCCTGAAGAAATATCTAAGCCTATTATTTTTTGAGCCTGCGTATCTTTCATTAATATGGCTAAATCACCTGTTCCAGTGGCAATGTCTAATATTTTTTTAGGTTGTATAGAGCCTACTAGTTTTACAATTTTTTTTCGCCATTGCACGTCTATGCCAAATGATATCACACGGTTTAAACGGTCGTATTCATGAGAAATCGTATCAAACATTTTAGAGACTTGTTCTTTTTGCTTGAGTCGGAATTTTTATAAGGTTTTGTGCTAATGGACATAAAAAAATATTTGGAGCAAATATAAAATTTAATTTTGAATGAAGAATAAACTTGCTGGTTGATAAATAGATGTCTTTTCCTAAAATTAGATTTCAAATTTAGGATATGAGGTCGTTTATATTCTCATAAATATTATGGTAGATACGAATCTCGAAATTCTATACAGTAGGAATTTGACTAAAAATAATATTCAAGCATTTATTTACATTTACCTATAATTGTGTCTGGTTTGTAAAAGTCACCGTATTTGTCATAATATCGAATGATTCCTATTTTTTTATTGAATCATTTTTACATTTCACAAAACCAAATGTTGCAATTCCATCTTCGTCTTGATAGTTAGATATTTCTTTGCTAGAAAAACTTCTAGGGTCTTCTTTATTTTCGATAAAATAAGAAGTGCCTTTATGGAGAGGATCCCAATTTTCTGAGTACAGATAAATGTTTAATCCAGATTACGCATTAGAAAAAATAAATTTTATAACTTACTGAAATAGAAGGTTTATTTGTTTGATAATTCTAGTTCGTAATTTTATATAGTACTAACAATCAATAAAATATATTTTTTTAAAATCTCTAACGTGTAATCAGGGTTAAAATAATTTCACTATCACTAACACGTCTTCTAATGTCTTCTTTATGGTCAATTCCTTGTAAAATATCATCTATTAAACAAAAAATTGATATAATTATGTCTTTACCAAGCATCGGTTTTGTTTATTGGTTCGCAAAACAAATGGCTCACATATTTTTTTTGGGGATTAGTTTGATTTAAGCAAATACTTTTTCTCATCTTACTGTACATTTGATTTTACAATTTTCCATTGCCACTGATAGGTTGTGAATACAGGTAAGGCAATATCTGAAAATTCATAATGTTGTCTTGATCTGCCATATAGGTGAATTTTGCAGTAACAGAAAATCCATCAAATGTATACTGTGAAATATCATTAAAAAGGCTTCCAGTTATTTTTGGAAGCCTAATTATTTATTTTTCTTCTGTTACTTTTCCTGTTTCGCCATCCATTATAAAATCTAATGGTAAAGCATCTAATGGCTCTCCCAGACTAGTAGGTATCGCATTATTGGGCTTTCCTTTGATAATAGAAATTACCCAAGATTTATGCCCCTCTTCATCATTGAAATAAAATTCGAAAAGTGGTCTGCCATCTTTATCTTCTCTTCCTTTACCTGTTTTTAAATCGATGTAGCCTTTTTTCTCTAAAAAGGCTAAACAATCTGTATATTTAATTTTACCAAATTTTTCATCTTCATTTATCTTTTTATCTAAAGTACCATCTTCATCATAATATTCAGAAATGCCTATTTTAACATTTTCTCCTATGTAAGTTTCTTTACGTTTGAGATTACCATTCACATAAAATTCTTTATAAATTTTAAGAAATGATGGATTTGGGAGTTTTTCTTTTTAACATATCCTCCTTCTGTTTTACTTCCAGACAAATTATACGAAGAACCATCATTAAATTGTTTCTTAAGTTCATACGAATATTCCGTATTATTTATTGGTGTTTTTGTACCCTCTTTTTCTAATTCTTTTATATCTAATTTCTCTATCATTTTGTTTTTATTTTGTCCTTTACAAGCAAATAGGCTTGTTAGGAGAGTTAAAAGTAAAATTTTTAAGAATGCCTTCATATTATAAAATTTTGGAGTTTAATACTTTCCATTGCCAGTGATAGATTACTTTTCGATCAATGGGAGGAGTTAATTGATGACTATAATATTATCTGTTTGACCTGCCAAATAGTAAATTTTGCAGTAACAGAAGTCCGTCAAACGTAAGCTGAAATATCATTAAGAAGGCTTCCAGTTATTTTTGGAAGCCTAATTATTTATTTTTCCTCTGTTACTTTTCCAGTTTCGCCATCCATTTTAAAAACTAAAGGTAACCAGCCACTTGGTTCGCCAATACTATTGTCTGGTGGTGTTTTTATAACTTTTCCTTCAACAACTGTAATGTACCATAAATTATCAGACTCACTATAATCTAATTCAAAAACAGGACTTTGATTTTCGTTTTCTCTTCCTTTACCTGTTTTTAAATCGATATAGTCCTTTTTTTCTAAAAAAGCTAAACAATCGGTATATTTAATTTTGCCGAATTTTTCGTCTTCATTTACTTTTTTATCTAAAGTACCGTCTTCATCATAATATTCAGAAATGCCTATTTTAACATTTTCACCTATGTAGGTTTCTTTACTATTTAGATTTCCATTACCATAAAACCTTTTGTAGATTTTTTTAAAAGACGGTTTTGGTTCAAATTCTCTTTGAAAACCTTTTTTATCTTTCATAAAAGCCATTTCAATTATTTCAAACCCATCATTTTTTAAATATCTATTTTCACCATATTCTGTTTTTTTATACACTTCAAAATCAAATTTTTCACTCATAGTATTTTTAGTTTGTCCTATACAAGTTACTAAGCTTATTAGGAGAGTTAAAAGTAAAATTTTTAAAAATGTCCTCATCGTTATAAAATTTTGGAATTTAAAAGTTTCCATTGCCAATAGTAAATTATTTTCCTTCTGATATTACCAAATTGTGGCTGATGGGAATAATCCATTATATTATCTGTTTGACCAGCCATATAAGTAAATTTTGCAGTAACAGAAAGTCTATCAAATGTATGCTGTGAAATATCATTAAAAAGGCTTCCAGTTATTTTTGGAAGCCTAATTATTTATTTTTCCTCTGTTACTTTTCCAGTTTCGCCATCCATTATAAAATCTAATGGTAACCAGCCACTTGGTTCGCCAATACTATTGTCTGGTGGTGTTTTTATAACTTTTCCTTCAACAACTGTAATGTACCATAAATTATCAGACTCACTATAATCTAATTCAAAAACAGGACTTTGATTTTCGTTTTCTCTTCCTTTTCCTGTTTTTAAATCGATATAGTCCTTTTTTTCTAAAAAAGCTAAACAATCGGTATATTTAATTTTACCAAATTTTTCATCTTCATTTATCTTTTTATATAAATTACCATCTTCATCATAATATTCAGAAATGCCTATTTTAACATTTTCTCCTATATAGGTTTCTTTCTTTTTTAAATTCCCATTGACATAAAATTCTTTATATATTTTAAAAAAAGAGGGGTTTGGCAATGTTATATACATATGGCCACCTCTTTTAGGGTTGTAAACCATTTCATATATAGTATCATTTTTGTGGAAAATATGTACCGCTGATGTTCTTTTAGAATATTCATCAAAATCAAATTTTTCTACCATAGTATTTTTAGTTTGTCCTTTACAAGTTACTAAGCTTATTAGGAGAGTTAAAAGTAAAATTTTTAAGAATGTTCTCATCGTTATAAAATTTTGGAATTTAAAAGTTTCCATTGCCAATGGTAAATTATTTTCATTCTGATATTACCAAATTGTGGCTGATGGGAATAATCCATTATATTATCTGTTTGACCTGCCATATAGGTAAATTTTGCAGTAACAGAAAGTCTATCAAATGTATGCTGTGAAATATCATTAAAAAGGCTTCCAGTTATTTTTGGAAACCTAATTATTTATTTTTCTTCTGTTACTTTTCCAGTTTCGCCATCCATTTTAAAAACTAAAGGTAACCAGCCACTTGGTTCGCCAATACTATTGTCTGGTGGTGTTTTTATAACTTTTCCTTCAACAACTGTAATGTACCATAAATTATCAGACTCACTATAATCTAATTCAAAAACAGGACTTTGATTTTCGTTTTCTCTTCCTTTTCCTGTTTTTAAATCGATATAGTCCTTTTTTTCTAAAAAAGCTAAACAATCGGTATATTTAATTTTGCCGAATTTTTCGTCTTCATTTACTTTTTTATCTAAAGTACCGTCTTCATCATAATATTCAGAAATGCCTATTTTAACATTTTCACCTATGTAGGTTTCTTTCTTTTTTAAATTGCTATTAGCGTAAAATTCTTTGTAAACAACATAAAAATAAGGTTTTGGAGCTCTCTCTCTTAATGACCCACCTTTTTCTTTATCAAAACCAATATCAAAAACTTCAAACCCATTTGGTTTTTCGTAATTTTTCCATCCAAATTCTGTTTTTTTATACACTTCAAAATCAAATTTTTCTACCATAGTATTTTTAGTTTGTCCTTTACAAGTTACTAAGCTTATTAGGAGAGTTAAAAGTAAAATTTTTAAAAATGTTCTCATCGTTATAAAATTTTGGAATTTAAAAGTTTCCATTTTTCAGCGGTAATCTGAAAAACTTATTAATTTATAATAAAGGCTTTTATCTAATTTAAGATAAAAGCCTAAACTTTACTTTTCTTCAGTCACTTTTCCTGTTTCTCCATCCATTATAAAATCTAAAGGCAAAGCATCTAGTGGTTCCCCTGGACCGGTAGGTATGGCATTATTAGGCTTTCCTTTGATAATAGAAATTACCCAAGATTTATGCCCATCTTCATCATTGAAATAAAATTCGAAAAGTGGTCTGCCATCTTTATCTTCTCTTCCTTTACCTGTTTTTAAATCGATGTAGCCTTTTTTCTCTAAAAAGGCTAAACAATCGGTATATTTAATTTTGCCGAATTTTTCGTCTTCATTTACTTTTTTATCTAAAGTACCGTCTTCATCATAATATTCAGAAATGCCTATTTTAACATTTTCACCTATGTAGGTTTCTTTACTATTTAGATTTCCATTACCATAAAACCTTTTGTAGATTTTTTTAAAAGACGGTTTTGGTTCAAATTCTCTTTGAAAACCTTTTTTATCTTTCATAAAAGCCATTTCAATTATTTCAAACCCATCATTTTTTAAATATCTATTTTCACCATATTCTGTTTTTTTATACACTTCAAAATCAAATTTTTCTACCATAGTATTTTTAGTTTGTCCTTTACAAGTTACTAAGCTTATTAGGAGAGTTAAAAGTAAAATTTTTAAAAATGTTCTCATCGTTATAAAATTTTGGAATTTAAAAGTTTCCATTGCCAGTGATAGATTATTTTTCGATCAATAGGAGGAGTTAATTGATGACTATAATCCATAATATTATCAGTAGTTCTAGCTTGGTAAGTAAATTTAGCTGAAGCTGATAACCCATCAAATGTGTGTGCTAGAGTCATAGCGTGCATTAATTCGTGGGCTAGTGTACCTCTGTTATGGCCATCAAAATAAACTCCAAATGTACTATTGAAATAGGAGAAACCATTCCAGTCTGCTTTTTCGCCTATAAAAAACACAGTATAATAGCCTTTATATTTATTGCCAAATTGATCTTTTAATTGTTGTTCTAGATAACTTTTAAGTCCACTATCTTTAGTTACTTTATACCCTTTTTTGTTTTTATTAATTTGTCCATAGGTACAAAATTTATTTCTAAAAGTATTCCATAGTAAGTTGCCTGTACAATCTAAATCTTGTGTCTCAACTACTAAATTTGGAATCACTAACGCTTGATTCAAGCATTTTTTTAAAAAAATCTTTACCTCCAGCAACTGCTTTTCCTTTAACATCAACTCCATTAATGTCTGTCCACACATTTACAAATACTACATTAATCTTCTTTTTGAATTTAGGAGTATTGGGGTGTATTTTTAAAGCGCCACAAATTTCACCATCTGCTTTTATATACAAGGTTTGTGTAGTGTCAAAAGCTTTATTGCACGTTATTTTTAAAAAATTCGATTTGGTATGTTTGCCTATACTTAGACCACCAATTTGTTGTACATTTAGTGATAAATGTTTTGAAGCTTCCTTTTCTTTAAACTCCAATGTTAATTTTTTGGGTAATTCTTCTATTTCTATTTTTAAATTGAAAGTTGCAGTTTTACCTTCTAATAATGTGATAATTGGTGTTGGGTAAATAAAAGCATTTTTTCCTTTTTTTTGTTTCCAAGGAATGTTAAAAAGGGTATAATCTCGAAGTAAACGATCATACATTCGAAGATCTTTTTTAAAATTGGTATTCCAGTGATTAGTGTCTTTAAAAATGGTTACATTATCGCTTTCATAATATTTTCCCATAATATTACCAAACCAAGTATCTCCTTTCTTTTTGGTATCGCCAGTTCGAAGCCAATCAAAACCAAACTCACCGTCATAATTATCGTGCGGTCTAAAATAGACTAAACATTTAGGTTTGATTTCTGGTTTAGGTCCTAAAGGAGGACTCTCAGGGCTGCCATATTTTATGCCCTCTTTAGCTGTTTCGGTAACTTCTTTTTGAGAATTATAAATTATATTGCCTGTGGAATATATATTATATTCACCACCAACAATTTCTGTAATTTTTCCTCCAACAATTCTAGTTCTACTCATTATTAATGTTGTTTAGATTTTTCAGCTGAATTATTTTGGATTTCTTTATCTGAATGCTTATTAATACTTCCGTTACTAGAGGTTTGCATTCCTTTTCCTGAATTTACAGAAGTTTTACCGCTTTTAGTTTCACTATGCACATCACCTTCAATAATCTCCGTCAACTTTCCTGTTACCATGGTCATCATATCCATTGCAACGGTAGTGTTTTTCATGGCCCCAATGGTTTCATTTTTATTCATTCCTGCACTTTCAGATATATTCATTCCAACGGAGGTTGTCATGTTTTTACCCACGTTAATAATCATATCTTCGCCTGCATTTACTATGAAATTCTTTGGCGCATTTACATTAATATTCCCATGACCGTCCATCGTCCAAGTGTTACCGCTAGGATCCTCTATAAAAACAGAGCCTTGGGCATCGTTTAGAATAATTTTAGTTCCACTACGGGTATGAATGGCTTTTACATCATTCCCGCTAGTATGATACCCACTGGTTGCGGCACCGTTATAATGAGTGCCTAGTACAAAAGGTTTTTCGGCGTTGCCACTTTCAAAACCAACCAGTACTTCCTCGCCTATTTCGGGGATAAAATGAAAGCCTTTGCCTGCTCCTGAGTGGGGTTGTATTAACCTAATCCAAGGGGTTTTTTGGTTTTTTCTTTCTTGCCATGGAAATTGTACCCGTACACGTCCCATGCCCATAGGGTCGTTGTTGTCTACTACCCGTGCGGTTTGTTCTTCGCAATTAGGATAAGCACTATCGTCAAAATAAGGAGGTGTCCACAAATCGGGTATGGCTACAAATTCGTTGTAGTACTGGTTACCATCATGAAAGTGTTTGATTTCTATGATCCGATAGGTTTCCATCGGTTTGTCGTTAATATCAATTAGCTTGGTTAGATCGCCTTGTTTGAGTTGGGGATCTTTACTTTTGCCTTTTACCACCATAAGGCTTTCGCGTAGCTCTTTTTGTTTTCTTACGGCATCTTGTAGTTCTTGGTCTGTTTTGCTACTAATTCCGGTTTGATTGTAGAGTTTGTTGGGTTTTTTATGAAATACGTCTTTTGAAGCTTTAAGGGCTGCGAGTTGGTAGGGGTTAAATTTACTTTGTAATTGAGCAAAGGCGCTATCTCGTTGTAGGTTGTCTCCTGATTCTGTATAGTAGGTGGTGTAGGTAAATTGTTGTGGTTTTACCGATAGTTCAAAAGATACATGTATTAGGTCTATGTTTTCTTCTAATACAATTATTTTAGGGCCTACTTTATTGCCTAATACCAAGCTTTGTCCGTCATAATACAGGTACTCGCCATAGCGTATGGCCAATTGTTTTAGGAACTGGTAATCGGTTTGGTTGTATTGTACGGTGTAAGGGATTACATGTTGGGTGTTGCCGTTTTTGGTAATTAGGTTGAAGTTGTCTTTTGGATATTCGGCGGTTATTTCTTGTATGATTTGTTCTAGGGTTTTGTTTTCAAAACTTTGGCATTCTAAGCCTTGTTCTAGCATAATGGTCGGTGCGTGTCCTGTAATGTATAACTGACTGTATCCATTTTTTTTTAAAAGGTTCAGATGGGTTATAATGCCTGTAAAGGTTTGTTTTATTTCACCAAATCGATGTAGGTGGATGTGTATGGTTTTGCCTAGATAACTTTTAGAGTTTTCCATGATGTATGCTTCTTGGTTGTCTAGGGAATCGGCACGGGTTGCAATAGTAAAGGTGTCGTGTTCGTTGGTTTTTTGGTCAAGTGTTAGATCAAAATGGGATTTTTCTAAAAAGGATTTGCCCTCTACTGTTAGGGTACAGTAAACTAAGGGGCTTGATTTATCGGCTAAAAAGTCTTTAAAAGTGCCAACGGAGGCGTATTTAGCTAGATCATCAGGATGATTGAGTCTGCCATAATCGCTGTTATAGGTTTCCATGGTCTGTGTTTTTTAGTTGTTTGGTTTTGTTAGTCTTTCCATTTTTTTTCATGGGTGGTATCGTTTAGTGTAAAACGTTTGGCTATGAGTCGCATGGCTATTTGTAAGGGTTGGTTGTTTTGGGAATCAAAGAACTCGGAAAAGGATACACAAAAGGCTTTTTCAAATTTTAGTTCTTGTAATTTGCTCATAGCGTCTCTACGAAAGAAAATAATGGTACCGTTTTTGGTTTGACTATGGTCTAGCATCCACTGTAGTAGGTTGGTTTTGCCGTTGCTTTCTATACGGATGTTGATTTCACCTCCTTGGGGCATGCCTTGTGGTTTTCCTGTTGCATCTATTTCTTGTGTGAAATTATAATCGCAGTTTAAGATATTATAGGTGTTACCGTCTAATTCTAATTTGGCTAAAAATGACATGTCTTAAATTTTTATAGTGTTTTTAAAAGAAGGAATTAAACCCAGATTACGCATTAGACCCGAGCGTAGCGAATAGACGAAGTAAATCTATTCCACTTTATTTTTCTTCAAATTCAAGCACGTACTCAAATTTTAATCATCAAAATAGTTGACTATTTCTTCTTCTAAAATTTTCCGTGAGCACTTGAATTTATTGAAAAATTTTGTTTCACAACGAAGTCTAATCCGGAATCTGGGTTAAAAAAGAGGCTGTCTGAAAAGTGAAAAATCAATCTTTAGTTGTCACTTCGACCATAGGAGAAGTCACAGTAATATGTGATTTGCTTCTCCTATTTGGGCAAAACTCTTGGTTTTTCCTTTAATTGAAATGATAAGATTGTGACCTTTTAGGACAGCCTCTTAGGTGTTGTTATACCCATTCGTTTTGGTAAGCGCCTGATCCTAATTCAATTTTTTTAGCTGAAATAGTAAAGGTTTCGGTTAATGGGTTTACGCCAGTTGAGTCGAAGTTTTCTCTGAATTTTACAACATAAGCTTCTGAGAATTTTAATTCTTTTAAAACAGCATCGCTATCTCTTTTAAAGAATTTTACACTACCGTCTTTTCTTTCAAAAGAGTTGGTCATCCACTCAAAGAACGAAGTGTCTGCTGTTCCTTCAATAGTTAACTCAATTTTACCTCCTCTTGTTACGGTAGAAGGTCTACCTGTTGCGTCTGTTTCTTGAAATAACCCGTAATTTACGTTTAATACGGTGTACTCTTTTCCTGCTACTACTAGTTTAGATTTAAATGACATATTTATAAAGATTTAAAAAAAATAAAAAATACAAGGGATGTAGATACCTAAAAATAATATAAGGAATGATTTGGGGGTGTTAGGTTTTTGTAAGTATGTAGGTAAATTGTTTTGTTTGTGTGGTATCATAGTATATTTGTTTTTTAATAATAATAACCATTTATGGAAATATAACTAAGTCAAATATATTGTATTTTTAAAGAAAAAACAAATGTTTTGTTAAAAAAATAACTTCACTTTGTTTTTTGAATAAAAAAAAGAAAAATGTATTGGTAAATAATAAAAAGGAGTTGTGGTTACTAGTGTTTTTTAACTAGAATTTGGTATTAGACTTCATACGTGAGATGGATAGACAAAAAGGAACAAAAAAATCTTGTAGATAGGGAGCAAAAGCCGTAATCCGGTTGTAGTTTGTTACTTCGAATCAAGGGAGAAATTACATTGTTTAAGGTATGTGATTTTGCTTCTATTTTATAAATGACAAGATTACGAATCATTTTTATAGTAAATAAATCACTGTTTTGTTTGTCACTCTGGGAAGGAGGAGTTGTATAATTCTATCTAACTTAGCTAAAATTATTCTATACGAGATAAGATGGTGTTTGATTATTGATTGTCTCAAAGGGCTTCTAAATGGAAGCTTTTTTATATTTCAGCCAAAATTTGGGTTTAAACTAAAAACTTAAAGGGGGCTATTTTTTTAAGATGTTTTATAGATATTATTTTAAAAGTGAAAATATATAAAGGGGGGATAATTTTACTTTTAATATTTGAAGATTTATTATAGGTGTTTATTTACAAGTTTGTCGAAAACAGTGTTTAAGGCTAATAAAAAAAGCGATATTTGAAAAATACCGCTTTTGAATTGTATAGTTAGGAACTTATTTTTCCTTTTATAAAAGGAAAGAGAAATTATTTTATGCTAAATAATCCTTCTGGTTTATTTTCTAAGGCATTAAATCGTTCAATACATTCTTTTATAAGTTTTTGAGCTTCCGTAATATCACCCCATCCTTGAACATCTACTTCTTTGTTTTCTAGGTCTTTATAAACCTCGAAAAAGTGTTCAATTTCCTTTAGTAAATGTGGATTTATGTCTGATAAATTATTTAATTTATTCCAGATAGGGTCAGAAATAGGAACACAAATAATTTTTTCATCTGATCCTTTGTCATCTGCCATGTTAAAAACCCCAATAGGTTTTACTTCTACGACACAGCTCGGGAATGTTGGTTTAGTAACCAAAACCAGAACATCTAGCGGATCTCCATCTAAAGCTAAAGTTTCAGGAATAAAACCATAATCGGCTGGATACATCATAGAAGAATATAACATGCGATCAAAACGCATTCTTTTTAAATCAAAATCATATTCATATTTGTTACGGCTTCCTCTAGGGATTTCGACTAATACGTCAAACGTAGTGATTTTATCAGTAGTCATTATTTTATATATTTAATTTTGAGGGTGCAAAGGTACGTTAAAATTTTGAATATGGAAATTGGAAAGGCTAGTTTTTAGATATATGTTGTTTATCTTGATGTTGAAAACGAGTCGGTTAGTATTAATATGTGATTTTTATTTCGTTTTTGAAAATAATAATGTGTTAGACAAAAACGATGTATGAATTTTATAAGTGGACTCGTTTTGGGTATATAAAATCATCTTTTCCGCGTTTTGTATCTAATGTTTTTTGAAATATTTAGTAAGTTTAATTTTTTTTAGGCTTCGTTATTTATAAGTAAGTTTTGCGGAATGGATAGAAAATAGTTGTTTTACTATTTAAAGGAACTATTTTTTATATTCTTTAGGGGGAGAAGAAAGGGATTAGTTAAGGGCAAACCATATTGACTTGTGATTTGCCCAAAAATAGAATCCTTTTCTTTTAAATATTTAACTTTTTTATTTAGAATTCAGGGAAGAAACCAAAACGCACACCAAAAGTAGGCGGAATATTGCTATTGATATCTGTAAATGCTGAACGCCAAATAAAATCTACACGAATAGGTTTGAAATTTCCTAGACCAATATTTTCAATACCAAAACCATATTCGGAATAGCCATTGGTTGGTGCATTGTAGTTTATTGATGAATGATTAATTGATTTGTTGCTTTGTGAAATGCTCCCCCAAATAGTTTTGTAAAATAATACTTCTCTTAATTTTAGTTTTTTTAGCAAAGGTATTCTGTTAAATAGATAACCGTTAAAATGATGTTCAAGTCGCAAAGAAAAATATTGATCTGTAACTAAATCATAATAGTCTAATAATGAAAATGAATTAGGAGAAATAGAGTAAGCTTGATTTACAACAATTGGCGTTAATAAATTTAAGGGTAATTTTTGGAAAACTTTAGCTCCTTCTAAGGTTGTTCGTAAAACGCCAAAGTTGCTTAGTTGTAAAGGTTTCTCATATAATAACTGAATTTTATCATAATTATATTGTCCATTAAATGCTCCTTTTATACCATGTGTGTATTTAAGAGCAAACGTACTGTATAGTCGACCTGTATAGGTTTGGTCTACTCCAAAACCGTAAACATCTCGTTTAGGGGTGTAAAAAAGACCGCAAGTAATGGCAAAATCAGTTAGTGTGTTCTTAATTTCTCCGTTGTAATCATAAGCTAATGAGAATCGGTTAACATTGGCAGATTTCATGAAACGATGAACGAAACTTAAATTGAATTTTAAGTTGTTGTGAGGTTGATAATCAGTGCTTAAAACGCTTTTTTCAACATTTGTTAGGCTGTAATTTTCTCCTCTTGCTATAATTACATTTGTACTGGGACCTGTGGCAATAAGTTCTGATTCTTCTAGTCCTACACTACTTAGTTGTAAATTGTCTTTTAAAAAACCTGCCCCTAACGTAATACGGGGATTGCTGTTAAATAAGTAACGGGTACTAAGTCCGAATTTTATAGCATGATCTAATGTGCCATAAGCCATGTATCCATTTACTCTAAATAAGTCATTCGGACTTGTAAATGTTCTAAAGCCCGCTTTTAGTCGAAGACCTTCGATATTATTGTTTGAAAAAGTTTGGTACAAAGAACCGTATTGTATGTTTTTAAAAACGGTAAAATAACCAGAGGTAAGTATGGTGATTAAGTTGGTAACGCGTCTTATTCTTTTGTTGTTTCCTAAGTCTGTAATGATTTTTCTTGTATTGTTTATTCCCGCTTCACGAGTGGTGAGTTGTTTCCAGTAATCATCTCCTTTTTCAAATTGATTGGCTAATGTTTGTACTTCTGTTTGATCATAAAAGTGAGGAGCTAGTTCTTGATTGAAAATATAGTCTGAATAAAGAATGTTTTTTTTCAAGTACATGCCTTTTTCTCCATCTTCTTTAGAGAAAAATGTAAAATCACCTTCATAGGTTTCGCGTTCAGGTAAGTAGATGTCATTATCCTGTATGTTATAAATTTTTTCAATAGAAAGGTTTCTTACAAAATTTAAATTTACTTTAGGATTATTACGAAGGTAGACTTCAGTAATAGCAAAGTTTTTATCGCTCACTTTAAAGGATCCTTGGAAAAGTAAATCTTGATTATTTCTAGGGAAATAAAAAATTTCATAAATTTTCTTATTACCGTCTTGAATGCTATCTTTTAAAACATATTCATATTGACTATATCCCCTTACTGATAGAGGACTCATAAAAACTTTGTTAAGTATCACTACGTCGTCGTCGTATACGTCAAAAGGTTTAATGAAATTACCTATTTTTTCCATCATGAATCCTTTGTCCGCTAGACCTGTAGTGCGTTCACCTTCTATGACCTCTTTAAATTTATTGCTTATATTATTACCGTAGACTTTTTCATTTGTTTCTTTTAAGTAAGTAGGGATAATATAATTTGTTTGATTCTTTTTTGTTCAGCAATTTTTATAACACTATCGTAATGGTTGCCTAAAACTCTTTTTAGGAAGACACTGTCTAAATTGCTTAATCCATTTGCTATTGATGTGTATCGCGTATATTGGTATGATTTGGAAGAGAGTAAACCATTTTTCTTTTTGTTTTTCCAAATTTGCTGTAAGATTTTATAAGCAGGGTTTTCTTCCTTTTTTAAATGTTTTTTAGGTTTAGCTACCACAACAACTTCTTTTAGTTGTTTAGTTGTAGACATAACAATTTTTAGATTGCTTATGCTGGCTGTTTTTAATTCCACTTCTGTATCTTCAAAACCTGCGTATTTAACAATAATTGCTTTGTAATCGTTTGGAGATTCAATGTGGAAAACACCATTTACATCCGAAGAAATACCTGTTTTGTTTCCTTTGAAGTAAATATTTGCAAACGGTAATGGTAGATTTTGATCATCATACACTATACCGCTAATTTTTGTTTGCGCATTTGTAAATAATGTAAAAAACAATATTATAAAAAAACTAACCTTTTTTTGCATATTCTTGAAAATTGGTATATACTTAAGAATAAAGCTCCATCATTTTATCAAAGATGGAGCTTTATAATAAATAGCATATATATAGTTATTATTTATACAATACTTTCCTAACGGCTTTCATCACATCCTGCGCGTTTGGTAACCATTCTTTTAATAAAGTTGGTGAGTAAGGAGCTGGTGTGTCAGCAGTAGTAATTCTTTGAATAGGAGCATCTAAGTAGTCAAATGCTCTTTCTTGAACGATATATGTAATTTCAGAAGCTACGGAAGCAAAAGGCCAAGCTTCTTCTAAAACTACTAATCTATTTGTTTTTTTAATAGAGTTTAAAATAGTGTCATAATCCATAGGGCGAACTGTGCGTAAATCAATAATTTCAGCAGAAATTCCTTCTTTAGCTAGTTCATCCGCAGCAATATAGGCTTCTTTAATAATTTTACCAAATGATACAATAGTAACATCTTTACCTTCGCGTTTAATATCTGCCACTCCAATAGGAATAGTGTATTCTCCTTCTGGTACTTCTCCTTTATCACCGTACATTTGTTCTGATTCCATGAAAATAACAGGGTCATTGTCACGGATAGCTGATTTTAAAAGTCCTTTTGCATCATAAGGGGTAGAAGGAACAATAACTTTTAATCCAGGGCAATTGGCAAACCAATTTTCAAAAGCTTGTGAGTGGGTAGCCGCTAACTGTCCAGCTGAAGCAGAAGGTCCTCGGAAAACCATTGGCATTGGAAATTGTCCAGCACTCATTTGTCTCATTTTGGCAGCATTATTAATAACCTGATCAATACCCCCAACAAGGCAGAAATTAAATGTCATGTATTCTACAATTGGACGACAACCGTTCATTGCGCTACCTACTGCTATGCCTGAAAATCCCATCTCGGCAATTGGTGTGTCTATAACGCGTCTAGATCCAAATTCGTCCAACATTCCTTTTGAAGCTTTATAAGCTCCGTTATATTCAGCCACTTCTTCTCCCATTAAATACACCGACTCATCGCGACGCATTTCCTCACTCATCGCTTCACAAATGGCTTCTCTAAACTGTATCGTTCTCATAAAATGTTCTTAGATTCTATAAAATGAATCGCAAAAATATAAAATTTTAAAGCATCATCCACTAAATTAAAAGAGAAACTAATTAAAAAATGATAAAAAATTATTATGCACGCATAATAATTGTATCTATATTTTAATTATATTTGTAATTCTATAATTTTTTAAACCAATTTGATTAGCAATGAAAATATTAGTTTGCATCAGTCACGTACCTGATACTACTTCAAAAATCAATTTTACCAATGGTGATTCAGAATTTGATACCAATGGTGTGCAATATGTAATTAATCCAAATGATGAATTTGGATTGACTAGGGCTGTGATGTTTCAAGAGCAACAAGGTGCTACAGTTACTGTAGTAAATGTTGGAGAAGCTGATACAGAACCTACTTTAAGAAAAGCGTTAGCTATTGGAGCAAATGATGCAATTCGTGTAAATGCAAACCCTACAGATGGTTTGTTTGTAGCGAAACAATTAGCAGAAGTAATTAAAAAGGGTGGTTTTGATTTAATAATCGCGGGAAAAGAATCATTGGATTATAATGGCGGAATGGTTCTCGGTATGACTGCTGGCTTATTGGGTTATAATTTCATTAATTCATGTATAGATTTGAAAGTGGAAGGAAATACCGTAACAGCAGCTCGCGAAATTGATGGAGGAAAAGAAGTTGTTACAACAACATTGCCTCTTATTGTAGGAGGTCAAAAAGGATTAGTAGAAGAAAAAGATTTACGTATTCCTAATATGCGTGGAATTATGACTGCTAGAACAAAACCTCTTAATGTAGTTGAACCACTAGGAGCAGATGTTGCAACAAAAGCAGTGAAATTTGAAAAACCAGCACCAAAACAAGAAGTAAAATTAGTGAGTCCTGATAATTTGGATGAACTTATTAACTTATTACACAACGAAGCTAAAGTTATCTAATTTTAAATTTTAAATGAGATTATACATCATTTAAAATATATAATTCAATGTAAAAAAATAATAAAAATTATGTCAATCTTAATATACGCAGAATCAGCGGAAGGTAAATTCAAAAAAGTAGCATTTGAATTAGCTTCATACGCAAAGAAAATAGCAGACTCTACAGGTACTACCGTAACAGCCCTAACAATTAATGCAGGAGATGTTTCGGAATTAGGAAAATACGGTGTTGATAAAGTATTAACGGTATCTAATGATAAATTAAATAATTTTAACGCTAAAGTTTATGCAGATGTTATCAAACAAGCTGCAGAAAAAGAAAGTTCTAAAGTTGTAGTGTTATCTTCTACTACAGATTCATTATATTTAGCTCCACTTGTAGCAGTAAATCTAAATGCGGGATATGCTTCTAACGTAGTGGCTTTGCCAGTAAGTACTTCTCCATTTCAAGTAAAAAGAAATGCTTTTTCAAACAAAGCATTTAATATTACACAAATTGATACTGATGTAAAAGTATTAGCTATAGCAAAAAATAGTTTTGGATTGCTAGAAATAGCTAGCGCTGCTAACGCTGAAGATTTTACTCCAGCTATTTCGGATGCCGATTTTGGTGTACAAACACAGTCCGTAGAAAAAGGATCAGGAAAAGTGACTATTGCAGATGCAGATGTAGTCGTTTCAGGTGGTCGTGGTTTAAAAGGACCAGAAAATTGGGGGATGATTGAAGAGTTAGCAAGTGTTTTAGGTGCTGCAACTGCATGTTCGAAACCTGTTTCTGATTTAGGATGGAGACCTCATAGCGAACACGTTGGGCAAACTGGAAAACCAGTTGCAACTAATTTATATATTGCTGTTGGTATTTCAGGCGCAATTCAGCACATTGCAGGAGTTAACTCCTCTAAAGTAAAAGTTGCAATTAATTCTGATCCAGAAGCACCTTTCTTTAAAGTTGCAGATTATGGTGTTGTGGGAGATGCTTTTCAAGTGGTTCCTACTTTAATTGAAAAATTAAAAGCATTTAAAGCTCAAAATTCATAATTTTTTCCCTTAAAATATTTTTAAAAGAGCCATATTATGGCTCTTTTTTTATTAACAGTACAAAGTTTTTTGTTACTTTGCAAGATATATTCACAGCCAAAAAAAATGAGTTTAGTCAGACTATCTATAAAAGGGATTTCATATAGCCAAACACAAAATGGAGCGTATGCCTTGATTTTAAATGAAGTAGAAGGAGATCGGAAATTACCTATTGTCATAGGGGCTTTTGAAGCACAATCAATTGCAATAGCTTTAGAAAAAGAAATCCGTCCTCCAAGACCTCTTACCCATGATTTGTTTAAAAATTTTGCAGATCGATTTGATATAATTGTTAAACAAGTAATTATACACAAATTAGTAGATGGTGTTTTTTACTCAAGTATGATCTGTGAGCGCGATAAAATTGAGGAAATTATTGATGCTAGAACTTCTGATGCTATAGCATTGGCGTTGCGATTTGATGCTCCAATTTTTACGTATAAGAATATTTTAGATAAAGCAGGTATTTATTTAAATACCTCTTCAGATGAAAATATAGTAGCTGATGAAGATGTACTTTCGGCAACTGAAGCTCATCAAGTCCCAGAACAAGAGGAGAATACTTCGACTTATTCCAAGTTAAGCTTAGCGGAATTAAATGATCTTATGGAAGAAGCGGTTCAAGATGAAGATTATGAAAAAGCGGCTAAAATTCGAGATGAGATCAATAAGAGAGAATTGTAAAAAAGACTTCTTTATTAGCTTGTTAGTCGATATGGGTTAAGATAATAAAAGTTCAATAAATTCAAAGATGAAACAATATTTAGATTTAGTTAAACACGTTTTAGATAACGGAAATCAAAAAGGAGATAGAACAGGAACAGGAACTAAAAGTGTTTTTGGTTATCAAATGCGTTTTGATTTAAATGAAGGATTTCCTATCGTAACCACAAAAAAACTACATCTGAAATCTATAATTTATGAACTTCTTTGGTTTTTAAAAGGCGATACCAATATTCAATACCTTAAAC
Organism: Flavobacterium davisii; assembly: GCF_019565505.1. Classification (GTDB taxonomy): domain Bacteria; phylum Bacteroidota; class Bacteroidia; order Flavobacteriales; family Flavobacteriaceae; genus Flavobacterium; species Flavobacterium davisii. Next base: position 1,238,606 of record NZ_CP067378.1, on the reverse strand, counting down.
AAAATGGAGTGCGGATATGGGATGAATGGGCAGATCAAAAAGGTGATTTAGGGCCTGTATATGGCCATCAATGGCGTAATTGGAATAATGAAGAAATAGATCAAATAACAGAGTTAATAGAAACATTAAAGCATAATCCAAATAGTAGGAGAATGTTAGTTTCTGCATGGAATCCCTCCGCTTTGCCTGATGATAAAAAAACATTTACTGAAAATGTTGCTAACGGAAAAGCCGCCTTACCTCCTTGTCACGCCTTTTTTCAGTTTTATGTAGCAGACGGTAAGTTGTCTTGTCAGCTATACCAAAGAAGTGCCGATGTCTTTTTAGGAGTTCCCTTTAATATTGCATCATACGCTTTGTTAACCATGATGATTGCGCAAGTATGCAATTTACAAGTGGGCGATTTTATTCATACTTTTGGAGATGTACATATTTATAATAATCATATAGAACAATTACAACTACAATTAACTCGAGAGCCTCGTGTATTACCTAAAATGATCTTAAACCCTAATGTTAAAAATATTTTTGATTTTAAATGGGAAGATTTTACTTTAGAAGATTACGATCCACATCCGCATATTAAAGGTCAAGTTGCAATTTAAAAAAAGATAAATGGATATTAATCAACATGAATTATATGAATATGCCCGCCTGCGAATTAAACAAAAAAAACGCTTGTATGTTCATTTTATGATATGGTTTACAGCTAGTTTGTTTTTATTATTTGCCCATTATATATTAAATACCTTTCCTGATTCTAATTGGTCTCTTTGGATTGTGATGATTTGGTTCTTTTTCTTTGTTTTGCACTTTATTCGGGTTTTTATAACGGAACGATTTATGAATAAAAAATGGGAACGAGAACAAATTGAAAAATTAGTTTTCAAACAACAACGCAAACTGGAACAACTTCAAAAAGATATTCAAAAAAATGCCTAAAAAAATTATATTAATTGCTGCTGCTGGGCAAAAAAATGAACTAGGTAAAGATAATAGCTTACTTTGGCATTTGCCAGATGATTTTAAGCATTTTAAATCGTTAACAACTGGACATTATATTATTATGGGGCGAAAAACTTTTGAGAGTTTTCCGAAGCCTCTTCCTAACAGAACCCATGTTATTATAACTAGATCAAAAACATATTTTGTTCCAAAAGAATGTATTTTGGTTAATTCCGTTAAAGAAGCACTGAAAACCTGTCCTGTAGATCAAAATGTATACATCATTGGAGGAGGAGAGGTTTATAAACAGTTTATTGATTTAGCAGATGAAATTGAATTAACACGAGTACATGCGTGTTTTTTGGAGGCGGATACCTATTTTCCTTATATTGAGCAAAATAAATGGGAGTTAAAAGAGTCTACTTTTCATCCTCAAGATGAAAAACATCCGCATTCCTTTACCATTGAAAAGTATATTCGGATTTGATTTTTTAATCGTTCCTTAATTATTTTTGTTAGCAGAGTCATAAGAACAAGTTTAATAGCTGGTACTATTGTGTGCTGACAATTGTTTTTCAATTAAAATAACGGCGTATTGAAGAAAATAAGTTGTTTTTTGTATTGTTATTTTAGTGTAAACCTAAATTCAAGATTACAAATTTACTGCGTATTATTGCAACGATAATCTAATGTGTAATCTAGGGTAAAAAAGAATGATAATAAATAGAAAAACCAGAATGAAATTCAGATTTTTCATTCTGGTTTTTGTTGTTTTTAAAAGGACTATTTTTATTTTGAAAGAGAATGTATTCCGTTAAAATAAGCCATTAATTTCTGCGTCAATTTTGTTGATAATCATTCCTAAGTCTTCGGGGTTATCAACGAAATTAATGTTGTCAACATCAATTATTAACAAATTTCCCTTTTTGTAAGTTTGTATCCATGCTTCATAGCGCTCATTTAGCCTACTTAAATAATCAATAGAAATGGAATTTTCGTAATCACGTCCGCGTTTGTGAATTTGACCTACAAGGTTCGGGATTGAACTTCTTAGGTAAATTAATAAGTCGGGTGGTCCTACTAGGTTTTCCATTAATTCAAATAAAGATGTATAGTTTTCAAAATCGCGATTACTCATTAATCCCATAGCATGTAAATTAGGAGCAAAGATATGAGCATCTTCGTAGATAGTTCGATCTTGAATGATCTTCTTACCGCTTTCCCTAATTTTCAAAATTTGACGAAAACGGCTATTTAAAAAGTAAATCTGAAGATTAAAACTCCATCTGTCCATAGAATGGTAAAAATCATCTAAATAAGGATTTTCATCTACATCTTCAAAATGAGGTTCCCACTTGAAATGTTTAGATAGAAGTCTGGTTAAAGTGGTTTTTCCAGCTCCTATATTTCCAGCAACTGCTATATGCATTAGGGTAAAATAATTTTATAATTGGTAATTTCTTGAGCTGTAAAAATAGCTAAATTTTGGTTTTTGTAGTGAAAACTTATGATTGAATTTTTAATATTTTCAATAAGATAGGTTTTTTGTGTTTGAATAGCATAAAGAAAAAGAGTTCCATTTTTTTGATATATTATGTTCTTTTCACTGTCTAGGGCAATTTTGTCATATTCAGGAATTTGGGTTATGAATGTTCTCTTTCCAAAAAAGTTGCATTGATAAAGATGGTTTGTTGTGTCTATCCATAAAAATTCGTTGTAAGAACAAAAGTAATCCTTAATTGGTTTTTCAAAAGTTACGCCAATTGGCTGTGTTGTGTTTTTTGTGTAATTATAGCGTAATAGTTGTTGATTATTTTGATTAAAAATCCAATAGTTGTTTAAGGCAGATGTTCCAGCGGCACTTAAAGTAATGGTGTTGTCTATGTTATTAAAATCTAATTTTTGTACCTCATTTAATTGGTTATCTAATGCAATAACGATGTTGAAGTTTTCAAAAAAAAGCAAGATTCGTAAAGGGTTTTGTAAGTCAACTCTGGTAATTTTGCCTAATGAAATGTTTTTGTATTGGTATTTTTCAGCGTTTTTTGTTTTGAAGAGGGTATTGTTTTTGATAAAATATAAGAAACCTGTGTTATCTTCGCCAATATACTCATCAGCTTCAATTGATTTAGAGCTTGCTAGGGAAGGGATAATGTTATAAGTTTGAGCAGATGTAAAAAGGGTAAGCAGTAGTAATAAAGTATATAGCAGTTTTTTCATATTAGAAAGATATGAAAATAAAAACAGCCTTGCAATTAAAATGACAAGGCCGTTTTTGTTTTTATGTGCTATTATAAGTTAAAAGTCGTTTTAATTTTATCTACAAAGTCTAATTTTTCCCAAGTAAATAATTCAACTTCCACCTCTTTGGTTTCGCCAGAAGGAGAAATAAAACGTTTTTTTACCGTTTCATTTTTGCGTCCCATGTGTCCATAAGCAGCCGTTTCGCTATATATAGGTGTTCTTAATTTTAAGTGTTGTTCAATGGCATAAGGTCTTAAGTCAAATAATTCATTTACTTTTTCAGAAATTTGAACATCTGTTAAGCCATTTTTAGCTGTTCCATAAGTGTTTATATATACATTACAAGGTTTAGCTACTCCAATAGCGTAAGAAACTTGTACTAAAACTTCATCTGCTACCCCTGCAGCTACTAAGTTTTTAGCTATATGACGTGTAGCGTACGCAGCAGAACGGTCTACCTTTGAAGGGTCCTTTCCAGAGAATGCACCACCACCGTGAGCTCCTTTACCACCATAAGTATCTACGATAATTTTTCTACCTGTTAAACCTGTATCTCCGTGAGGACCTCCAATTACGAATTTTCCTGTTGGGTTGATATGGTATTCAATTGAATCGTTGAATAAATGGGCATATTGTGGGTATTTAGCAATGATTCTTGGAACCAAAATTTCAATGATGTCTTTTTTGATTTTAGCTAACATTTCAGCTTCTTCAGCAAAATCATCATGTTGTGTAGAAATTACGATAGCGTCAATACGAGCAGGTTTGTTATTATCATCGTATTCTAAAGTAACTTGTGACTTTGCATCTGGACGTAAGTATGTAATGGCTGAATTTTCTCTACGTAAATCGGCTAATTCTTGTAATAATTTGTGCGACAAGTCTAAGGCTAAAGGCATATAGTCTTCCGTTTCGTTAGTTGCATAACCAAACATGATGCCTTGATCACCAGCACCTTGCGCATTTGCTTTTGTTTCAAAATCAGCCTCAGCTGTAATTCTGTCTACACCACGATTAATGTCATCTGATTGTTCGTGGATAGCGGATAAAACGCCACAAGAATTGGCTTCAAACATGTATTCGCTTTTGGTATAACCAATTTTTTTGATTACTTCGCGAGCAATACTTTGAACATCTAAATAAGTTTTTGATTTTACTTCTCCAGCTAAAATTACTTGTCCTGTAGTAACCAATGTTTCACAAGCGACTTTGGAAGAAGGGTCAAAAGCTAAAAAGTTATCAATCAATGCGTCGCTGATTTGATCAGCTATTTTATCAGGGTGTCCTTCACTCACTGATTCTGACGTAAATAAATATGCCATATATTAGTTTTTATTTTGTGAAATTAGTGAGGAAATAGTTTGCAGCGATTGCCTAAAGAGTAGTGTTACTGCTTTAGCATTTTTTATCCTGAAGAAGTTAAGCGTCTTTTGATACCCAAACTTTTTCAGAAAGAGGTTGCAATCAGTTCAAATTTTTCCTCTTATAAACGTATGCAAATGTATGAAAGGAATTTGAATTCTAAATAATTATTAACTTTTTTTTGGATAAATTGTTGATTTGAAATTTTATTGTTTTCTAGTTTTTAGTTTTATTTCAATCTTTTTGTTTAGATTTTATTTTGTTTAAAATGTGTTTTTGTAATAAAATTTAGAAAAATAAACTGTTTATTTTACTTTTAAAGAATATTGATCTAGTTTTGCCTTGTTTTGATTTTTAGATGAAAAAGTACTTGCCTAAATATAAGATGTGTATGATGAGAACCAGTTTCTCCAGAGTTACTATTGTCTAAAATTTAAGAAACGCAACGGTGCCTCTGCAAAAAGCAGAGGTTTTTTTTGAATTAATTTTTATAAAATAAAAAATGAAAATAGAAACTTTATTGGCTAATCTTACACAATATAGCGGAATTAAGGATGCTTATGGTGCTACTCATTTGCCTATTTATAATACAGCCACATTTGATTATAAACGCCAGCAGAATTCTGATTTTTTGTATGATTATTCCCGAACAGATAATCCTACACGCAATGCTTTAGAAACCATCTTTGCTAAAGCAGAAAACGGTTTTGGTTGTATTTGTACCAATACCGGAATTAGTGCGCTTGCGTTGTTGTTTGAAACGGTCCTTCGGTCAGGTGATGTGGTTTTAGTAGAAAGAGATTGCTATGGAGGTACGTATCGTTTGTTGCATATTCTTCTTGAAAAAAGTAATATTAAGGTGGAGTTTGCTGATTTTACGAATCAAGAAGAAGTAGAGTCTATACTGGCATCAAAAGCCATAAAATTGATGTTATGTGAATCCCCTACCAATCCAGGACTTAAAATTATAGATATTCAAAAAATAGGATGGCTATCTAAAAAATACAGTTGTGTTTTTGCGGTGGATAATAGTATGGCAACTTTTGCTTCACAACAACCTTTGTGTCTTGGTGCTGATTTTTCAGTTTTTTCGGCAACCAAGTATGTTTCGGGGCATGGTAGCGTGGTGGCGGGAGCCATTGTAGCTAAGTCAGAAGACTGGTTTGAAAGATTGCATTATTTTGCTAATGCTCAAGGAAGAGCACAATCGCCTTTTGATGTTTTTTTGGTTTCCTTAGGATTACCCTCTTTAGTATATCGAATGAAAGCGCAAGAAAAAAGCGCTTTGCAATTAGCAAATCAATTACAGGAGTTTTCGGAAGTAAAATCAGTCAAATTCCCGGGGCTGTATCACATCCACAATATAAATTGGCTAGAAAACAAATGAAAATTATTCCCGCCGTTTTAACTGTGGATTTTCAAAATAAATGCATTGCTGAATCCGTAATCAAAAAAACAAAGTTATTTGGAGAAAAAGTTTCGTTTGGTACAGTCGATTCTCGTGTAGAAATTCCTGCTAAAATGAGTCATGCAACCTATTCAGAAGAGGATTTAGCCCAAATTGGTTTAACCAGTGCTACGGTGCGATTTTCTGTAGGTTTAGAAAATACAAAAGATCTAATAGAAGATATAAAGCAAGCGATTATTTAAATAACTTTAAAAATTCATTAAAAATGTATGATTATTTAAAACATATTCCTTGTGGTACATCAATACCGTTTGATAATCCTCATGCCGTTTCAGTTAGCTTACCAACTATTTGTGATGTGATTAAGTATGAAGAAGCAGATAAAGAAATACTAGAGAAAATGAAATCGGGATATCCTCGGTTTTTTAGAAATAGATTAGTTCAGCAACTAGTTGATTATATTAAAAAAGAAAAACAAATACCTGAAAATTATTTAGTTGTGCCTATTTCTTCCCTAAAAGCGTATACTATTTTGTGTGAAATGCTTAATGTGAAATTAAATTTTATTGAGTTATCAAATGGTGTTTTCTTATTGATAAAATCAGATGATAAATTATTGAAAATAATAAATGATTATATCCGAAATGCAGGTCTAATTATAAGTTCTCGGCAAGCAGAAAAAATATTATTTGATTTAGGTCTGATTAGTCAATTATATAAAGAAGAAAGAAAAAAATTATCCGAAGCCAATAAAAATATCTATAAAATTTTAACTCAAGCATATAACGTAACTCACGAACATATTGTTTTAACTAATTCAGGGGCTAATGCTGTATTTTCAGTTTGTGAAGCTATTATTCAAAAAAATATTTTAGAAGAAAAAAAAGGCATTGTGCAATTAGGTTGGTTGTATTTAGATACAATGGAAATAATTCAAAAAAGAGGAGATAATAATTATTGGCAAGTAGATGTTTATGATTTAGAAAAATTAGAACTTTGGTTAAAGAAAAATTATAAAAGTATTTCGTTGTTAGTAACAGAAGTAGTTTCCAATCCTAAGTTAGATTGTGTCGATGTACAAAAACTTTATTCTATATGTCAAAAATATAATATAAAATTATTATTAGATGTTACGCTTATTACACCATTTAATTTTAATGTATTACAATATTGTGATATTGCGGTTGAAAGTCTTTCAAAATTTGCTTGTGGAAATGGAGACCTGTTGATGGGGGCAATTGTGTCTAAAAATTTAGACTTGCTATATCAGGTTAAACAATACGTAATAAAGCCCTTTAAAGGAGAAATAGAAAGATTAGGATTTGAAATATTGCGATATAGAGAAAGAATAGAAAATATCTCTTTATCGACACAAATCTTGATTGATTTTTTTTCAAATCAACCTGAAATCAAGCAAGTCTTAAGCGTTAAAAGTGATAAATCGTATGAAAATTATAAAAAAATAGCTACTTCGGATAAAATTCCGGGGATTAATATCGATAGTATTTAATAAAAGTCTTTCCAACTTCTATGACTTTTTAGAAATGCCTAAAGGACCCAGTTTAGGAACAGAATTTACTTTAGTAATGCCTTATGTGTATTTAGCACACTATGATTTATTACAAACAGAAAAGGGAAGGAACTATTTGTTAATAAATAAGTTAGAGTCTGAGCTATTACGTGTTTCAGTTGGATTAGAACAAATTCAGGAAATACTTGTTAAATTTAAAGAAGTGTTTACAGATGTAAGTTAATAAAGAGTTAAATTAAAGTTAAATAAAGGTTGTTAAAAAATATATCCTTTTAATAAACGTTGTTCAGGTGATCCAATATAACGCTCATAGTGTTTTGTTTGATTTAAGTATAATAAAAAAGCGGTAACCCGGATTACATGGATAAAATTATTTTTGTTTTAAAAGATTGTTATTTTTCAATTTCAGAATTATCTCCTGTATTACAATTAGCTATAGTTTTAAGTATTGTTTTTATTTTTACATATACTATAACTTTTTTAAACTGATGTATTTAAGTTGAGAAAAAAAATCAGTGGCAATTCAAAAAAAGACACTGAACCTAATTTATTTACAAAAAATAAAAGAAATAGTTTATTCCCCTAAAGAATATACATTAGAAGATATTAAACTTGTTTTTGAAAATAAAAATGAATTTAAAAAATCACACAAGTTATTAATTACTGAAACTATTATTGAATTAATAGATGAGGACGAAGTGTCGGATTTACATAATTTTAATGAAATTTTATACTTTTTTGATTTAAAGTCTTTCTGGGAAGAAAGATTATTAAAAGGAGATCTTAAGACCAAATTAGAAGGTCTTTCTCAGATTATAAAATTAAGATTGACTATATCCGAATCCGTTATTATTTCATTAGTTTATGATAAAAATGAAGCATTACGTAAAAAGGCAAGAAAAGCCTATATTTATTTAAGTAAACATGATCCATTTCGTTTTTTTAATGAGGATTTTGATAGTGAATTTACAGAATGGGATAAAATTCAAATACACGAAATTCTGTTAAAAAGATCCAAAGAATTTATACCTAACTTTGCACAGTGGATTACTAGGACGGAAAATATTGACTTAAAATGTTTTTTCATATACGAAACATCTTTTTATAAACAACAAGATAATCTTCCGTTTTTACTAACACTTTTAACATAAACTACCAATTCTAAAGTTCGAAAAGCTTTGATTGAAGCCATAGGAGTCCTTCAAAATAATAATATAGAAGATGCTCTAATTGCAAACTATGATTTTGAACCGATATCAGTTCAGCACAGTATTATAAAAACAGTTACAGAAACAAAACCAGACAAAGGATTAGAGTTCCTAAAATCAGCTTTTTATAAAACATTTGATACAAGCTTAAAAATTACAATAGGACGCGCTATCTATAACTATGATAATGACGGAGTAAATCTGATTAATGAAATGGAATCTAAAATTGATGATGGTTTTGAAAATTTAATCTTTGAACACATTAAAAATCCACTAATAAAAGTGTAAACCTTTTATTCTTAAATAATAACAGTACGTCAAAAAACGACGGAAACTACAACTAATAATATGACTGATATTTTTCAAGGTATAATTTTTCTTTATGCTTCCATGCTTACAATAATATACTTTATACTCATTATTTATGGTTATAAAGAAATAAAAAAGTATAAAGAAAATCAAAGTAAAGAAATGGATGAAAATTTCTTGAAGACCCCTTTTGCCCCAGGAATTTCCATTGTGGCACCCGCATATAATGAAGAAATGACCATCATTGATAATGTACACTCCATGATGACCCTAAATTATCCAAAATTTGAAGTAGTTATCGTTAATGATGGTAGTAAAGATAGTACATTAGAATTGCTGATAGAAAACTTTGAGTTAGTTGAAACACCTTTTGCTTATGTAGAAAAAATAAAAACCAAACCTTTAAAAAGAATTTTAAAATCTACAAACCCAGCCTATTCAAAGTTAACAGTGGTAGATAAAGTAAATGGAGGAACAAAAGCGGATGCGTCTAATGCTGGTATAAATGCGTCTAGTTATCCCTATTTTTTATGCACAGATGTAGATTGTATTTTGTCTCGTGATGCACTTATCAAAATGATTAAACCTATTTTGATCAATAAAACACAAGTTATTGGAGTAGGTGCTACCCTGCGTATGGCCAATAGTTGCGTTGTTCAAAATGGAGTAGTTACCCAAGTTAAAGTACCTAATAGAATAATCCCCCTTTTTCAAGAAGTTGAATATTTAAGAAGCTATTTAATTGGAAAAATGGGCTGGTCTAGAATAAATGCAATAGGTAATATATCAGGAGGATTAGGTATGTTTGATAAATCAGTAGTTATTGCTGCTGGAGGATATGATCCGTCATCACATGCGGAAGATATGGATTTAACAACTCGTATAATAGGCTATATGTGCAATTTTAACAAAGATTATAAAATTGTTCAAATACCAGATACTTGTTGCTGGACAGAAGGACCGCCCAATATTAAAATATTGAATAGACAAAGAACGCGATGGGCTCGTGGCTTATTACAGATTTTCACAGTGCATAGAAAATACCTGTTTAATCCAAAATATAAACAACTAGGAATGATTACTCTACCCTATACTTTATTTTTTGAGTTTTCAGCACCCCTTATAGAATTAGTTGGATATCTATATACCGTATATCTATTAATAGCCAAAGGAATAAATTTTTACACAGCAAGTATTATGCTAACATTTGTTTATCTCTTTGGAATATGCCTTTCCTTAATAACGATTTATTTGGATAGATTAGTACAAGAACAATACAGAACCTTTGGTGAATATTTAAAACTTTGTTTTTTTACACTAATAGAACCTTTTATCTATCATCCACTTATCGTTTTTTATAGTTTAAAAGGATATGTAGATTTCTTATCACGTAAAAAATTTGAATGGGGGCAAATGACTCGTCAAGGTTTTGCCCAAAACAAAACAACAACTCCTGCTGTAGAAAATCAAGAAGTGGAATAAATGTATTACTAAAAATGTTATCAAAAAATTACCTCCTATTATTCGTTTTCATATTTTCAATAAGTTTTTTAAATGCACAAGATACAATGGAAGATTATTCCATTATGGCAAAAAAATATTTTAAAAAACAAGAGTGGCAAAAAGCAAAAGAAATCATTGAAGAAGGATTAAAACAAGATGAAACAGATTCCAATCTCAGAATGCTTCTGGGTAGATATTACTATGTTAAAAAGATTATCAAAACGCACGTTATCAATTAGTCAAATCTTTGCAATACGATAAAACAAATTTTGATGCAAAACACCTACTCGTAAATGTAGAAATGAACTCCAAACACTATTCAAGTGCTATATGTTATATAAATGAACTATTAGAAGTAAACCCATATTGGAAGCAATTATGGATAAAAAAAATAGAAATATACAGGCTACAAGGAAATATTACAGAAACCAGTAGAATGCTAAAACGCTTAAATCAGATATATCCAGAAGACGAAAGTGTTCAAAAAGATTACATATACAACACACAACAGGAGATAATACGCCTTAAAAAAGAAGGAAAGTTAAATGAAGCCGTTACTTTAGCCGAAGAATTAGCAAAAATAGACAATAAACAAGCCGATATTTATGTAGATATTATAAACAGTTTATTAACAGCTGGAGATAAAGAAAAAGCACTTTTGTATGCAGAAAAAGGAATTCAAAAATTTCCAGAAAACAGACTGTATATAACAAAAAAAGTAGCCATTTTATCAGAAATGAATAGAAATGCAGAAGCATTAGAGTTCCTAAAAAGAAAAATGGCCAAAAAAAATGATCCCCAACTTCAAAAAAGTTATGATGAATTAGTCATAGAGTCGGCAAGAATTCAAAGTAATCACGACCCTTATACATTATATGGTAAAATATTAGAAAAAAACGCCAAAGACGAAGAAGCATTAGCTTATCTTTTAAACAACTCTATAAGTAAAGGATATTATAATGATGCACTCGACTTTATATCAAAAGCTAAAAAAGTAAAAGGAGAGACAAAAGAAATTTTGTCAAAAGAATATTTTGTTTACAAACAACTAGGAAATGAATCAAAGTCTAATCAGTTATTACAAAAATTATACTCAAAATTCCCAAATGATTCTGATGTTAGAGATGATTTTATAGCATTTCAATATAATACAGCTAAACAATTTATGCTAGAGGGAAATCATCTTGAAGCAATCGAATTACTACAAAAAATTTCAAATCAAAAGAAACAAAATGATTATTATGAACCCGCAAAATTAGGATTGTTTCAATGTTATCTTAAAACAGGATTGTATGATAAAGCCCTTGCTATAATCAATGATTTTCTAAGAGAAAAACCAAATGATGATTCTAGAAATTTAAAAAAAATAAACGCATTAGTTGCATCAGAGGATTACACCAATGCCTTTGATATGTACTTACAACTGATAGAAAAATCAAATGAACCGAAAAAGACTATATACGCAAACGGTTTTGAAGAAGAAGGATTAGCATTTGTAAAAAAAGCACTAGAAGAACAAAATATAGAGGAAGCATATCAAGTTGTAAAGAAAATACTAGAAGTAAAACCTGCTAGCAAGCTAGGTTTACAATACGCAATCAGTCTTTCATATCAAATGAAAGATAATACAGCTATGCTAGATGCTGCAAAACAGGCAACAACACAATATCCAGACAATCTGAAGTTTAAAGTAAAATTAGCAGAATCATATACCGCCCAAAAAGAATATGATAATGCCATGACAGTAGCTTTACCTCTTTTGAAAAAATTTCCACGGAATAAACCATTGGTTAATATATATTCAGAAAATGTACATTTTAAAACAAAAGAATTACTTAAGGATAAACAACATGATGCAGCATTAGAATTAGTAAATTCAGCACTACTCTTTGATAAAGACAATAAAGAACTAAAGTATGATAAAGGGTTGTTATTAGAAACAAAAAAAGTTTTTGACTCCGCTTATTACTATCAAAAACAATACGAACCATCCTTAATGGAACTGTCAGACTTTAAAAGACATTTACAAATATTAGAAAATAAAACTTTTAAAGACGAAATAGGAATCTATCATTTAAGAAGTAGAATTCAAGGAAGTCAAGAATATTCCTCTATATCTACGATGGAATATAACCATAAAGGAAATAAAAACACCTATACTTTTCGTTTAAATTATTCGGGTAGAGAAGAAGGAACAGGAACCCAATCTATAATAGAATGGTACCATCCGTTTAATCACAAAATATACATCAGATTAAATGCAGGATATGGAACAAAATATTTTTCTAAAATCCAGACCCAATTGTCCTTGTATAAAGCATTCGGTAACGATTATGAGATCGAATTAGGATTAGGTTTTAGACAATTACCTAGTCAGATTAACATGATTCAAGGAATTTTAGGTTTGTCAAAAGATTGGTCGTCTGCTTGGTGGAATATAAAAGCAGGTGTCTTTTCTATAGATAATACAATGTTTTATAACTGTAGTACAGACGCTAGATTTTATGTCTTTAATGAAAAAAGAAGTTGTCTACAAGTAGAGGGTTCAATAGGAACAGTTTCCGATCTGCAATCACTAAATTTTAATTTATATAATACATGGAATGCTTTTAATACAATGGTAGGAGCTGGACCTAAATATATGATAAATTCAAATTTTACAGTCGGACTTTTAGGGAGTTGGAATACAATAAAAATATCCGAAAAAAACTATACAAACATGTATAATCTCTACTTTCAAACCCAAATTTCATTTTAATAACTATTTTTATATTACATGATTAAAGAAATATTTTCTTCCAATTCCACTATTGTTAAACTTTGTTTAGCAATCGTTTTCTTTTCGTGTCTTCTGGTTGTTCCTTAAAGGCGCATGCCGATTTGGAAGATGTTAAATTATACTCTGATCAATATAAGATTCTATTTGAACATCAAACCAAATTAAAAAAATTAGAAAAAGACTATTTTTATAATGAATTTAAAAAAAGAACCTCAAAACCCGAAATAATTTCTAAAAATAAAAATCTAGAAGGACTCCTGATAAAAGTAATTTTGTCTTCAGAAAACCTATTCGATTATCAAATAAAAGTACAAGAAAATAAAGAAATTCAACTCATCGCAAATTCCGAAAAAAATTTAAAATGGTTGTTTAATCAATTTCTAAAAAAATTAAGTATTCAAGATGATAGAATCATAACCCAAGACCTATTACCCGCTATTATATCAATAAAAGAAAATACGGTTCGTTTTCCATTTGAGTACAGAGAACCTCATTTTAATCCTGTCTTACAAACAGAATCCGATATACGTTATAATTGTAATAATGTTGAAAATGATTGGGGAATTTGGGGGCATAACTTAGGAAAACTATTAATTGAAGAAAATAGCTCTCAAACATTTGCTCTAGTAGAAAACAAAAGAAATAAATCACAAATATGTTTTTCTTCTGATGCAACATATAAATTTTTAAAAAATTATATAATAGATAACTTTGGACTCAATCCCCATAAAAATTACGCCTTTATGATTATTCCAAACGATAACGATTTCGTTTGTTTAGACTCCAAATGCAAAAACTTAGGGAATACCATTTCAAATGCTACTCCTTCCGTTATCTATTTAATTGAAAAATTAGCAAAAGAATTCCCCAAATATAATTTCTTTACTACATCCTATCGTACAACAGAAATTCCACCAATTAAAAAAACTTCAAAAAATGTAGGAGTAATGATTAGTACTATTGATTTTCCAAAAAATGTACACTTTGAAAAGAAACCAGAAGTGAAAAAATTTGAAGAAAAATGCCTGAAATGGAAAGAAAAAGTAAATAAAATCTATTTATGGGATTACGCATCCAATTTTGATGATTATCTAACCCCATACCCCTTTTTTTATCGCTTTAAAAAACAATTAGAGTACTTTAATGAAATAGGCATAAAAGGGGTGTTTGTTAACGGAAGTGGTTATGATTATACCAGTTTTCAAGAATTAAAAACATTTGTAGTTTCTTCATTACTTATAGACTATAATCTAAAAATAGAAGACCTAATAAAAAACTATTTTAAACAAGAGTTTCCTCAAAATCATGAATTTCTGTCAGAATATTATCTAGATTTTGAAAAACTAGCCGAGAAACAAAACCTTTCATGTTCTATTTATGACAAAGGAATTAAAAATTTAAACCCGTTACATTTTTTTCATTTTTATGAAAAACTAAACAAGCTAGCAAACGCCACTCAACAAACAAAAGAAAGAATAAAAATAAGAGAGCTACTAGTTGCTCTAAGCTTTACATATTTAAAACTCTCATTAGAAAACGGAAATACTGAAAATGGGTATTATACAATAGAAAACAATACAATGAGTATAAAACCCCAAATAATAGAAGTGTACAACAGATTAAAACAACATATAAACTACCAAGATCTTAAAAATTTTAAAGAAGAAAACGGCTCTATTCAAGCTTTTTTAAAAGAATTTGAAGAAGAAATCATAAAAAATAAATACCCTCTAAACAAATTGTTTAGTAAAAAACTTGAAGCACTCTCCAAATTAGATGAAGATTATCCCAATATAAATGTCCTAAATGATAATTCAGTTGGATTAATTTCCGATTATCATTATGGATGGCTTTTAACTAGCCAAGAAGATTTAGCCATTAGACTTCCCAGTATAGAAATTGAGAATGCCACCCTAAAAGTAAACTTTCTCAATAATCCTGATCTAAAAATCTTTCTTCCTATAAAAGTTCAAGTTTATAAAAATGGCGTTTTATGGGCTGAATTAACAGAAAGTCCCGGATCTAAACAAGAAAAAAGAAAAGGCATTTATACAACAAAAATAACCATTCTTAAGAATGACAATATAGTAATAAAAACAATAACCGATACCAAAAATAGAAAGACAGCCTGTGATGAAATACAATTATTTTAATTTTTTAATGCCCCATTTATTTCAAAAGAATTTAATAGCCATTTTACCCCTATTATTTTTTATAAGTTGCGAAAAAGAAGGACAGAGCACAACTATAGAGGTAAAAGACCCTCAAAGACATTATTTTCCAGTTGTCCAAGGAGAAAAACTACATATCGTATTTCCTGTTAAAAATACAGGGAAAAACTTATTAGAAATAAAAGAAATTCAAACTTCATGTGGATGTATCATAGCAGATGATTCCAATATAAAAAATATAGTACCACAATCTACAGGCTATTTACACTTTGAATATGATACAAACAAAAATACAGGCTATGTGCAACATCAAATTTATATATACGGAAATTTTATTCCCAATAATAAAATTGAACTAAACTTCGATACGCACGTAGTACCCAGTAGTTTACACTCAAAAGATTATGAAGAACTTTATAAAGAAATTCAAGAATCGAGTCCTGATATAGACAAATTAAATTACGGATTAGAAAGACAAAAAAACTATTATACAGGAGATAAACCAGAAGAATAGACTTTTTTTTCGTAAAATTGCCTTGTTTGTAGATAAAATATAGCTAAATATTTGTTATAGCTTTAAAGATTATGGAAATAAAAAATACTCTTTTAACTTACAAAATAACGTGTTATATTTGTCGTGCAATTGTAAAATTATTGTAAACCAGTATTTGAACATACAAATACATTCATTGAGCAATTTAGAAATTAATGTTAAATCAAAGTAACATAAAAAAATAAGTAAGAAAGAGGTAATCATTTCTCTCAATGTAAATAAAACATAAACGTATGAAAAAAAGTATTAAAAATAACAACTGTTGTATGTGCTACTCAAAATCTTGAGGAGTGTGTCGTTGTATATATACTTAATATACGATATAATAAAAACGAACTCCTCATTTTATGAGGAGTTTTTTTATAAATAAATTTTAAACAATAAAAAATGGAAAATACATACTTAAATACAATCATCATAATTACGGCTAGTTGTTGTAAATGACATAAGGAGGTATGTGTAAAAATAATTTTAATATTTATATAATGATGCAGACCTTTTGAATTTCAAGAGGTCTTCTTATTTTAAAAAAAGCATGATGACAGAACAAATAAAAAACTTTTTAAAATATTCGAATAACTTGGGGCAAAGCCTTCGTTTTTTAAGCGAAAATTTTACAGGTAAAATTATTTTTTCAACCAGTTTTGGTATAGAAGATCAAGTAATTACAAATGAAATTTTTACCAATAAATTAAAAAATATAGAAGTATTTACTTTGGATACAGGTAGATTGTTTGCAGAAACATATAACGTTTGGGATAAAGTCAATTTACAATATGGAAACCAAATAAAAGCCTATTATCCTCAAGCATCTACTTTAGAAAAATATGTAAATGAAAAAGGAATCAATGGGTTTTATATGAGCGTAGAAAACAGAAAAGAATGCTGCCACATCCGTAAAGTAGAACCGTTAAACAGAGCTTTAGAAGGAGCCAACCTTTGGATAACGGGACTACGAGCTGAGCAGTCACAAAACCGTCAAAACGTACCATTATTAGAATGGGATCAAAATTTTAAACTATATAAGTACAATCCGCTACTAAACTGGACACTAGAAGAAGTAGTTAGTTATTTAAAACAAAATGGTGTTCCTTACAACACGCTACACGACAAAGGCTATGTAAGTATAGGTTGCGCGCCGTGTACCAGAGCCATCAAAGAAGGAGAGGACTTCAGAGCTGGACGTTGGTGGTGGGAAGATCAATCAAAAAAGAATGCGGATTACATAAGTAAAATTAGAAATCAGAATTTAGAAAAAGTGGAAAGCCATTAGCCAAAAGAAAATAGATGATTGAACTTAAAAACTTAACCATTCACCTTTGCGTAAATGATTGCGCACTTTGCGGTTAAAAAACTTAGTGAGACTTCGTGTTTTATGGTTAAAATCTTTGCGTAACTTAGTGCTTAATTTTGTAAAAGTCTACGTGAAAAATTTGAGATAAATAAAAATGGAAAAAAATATAGATTACTTAGAACAATTAGAGAACGAAGCTATTTACATCCTTCGTGAAACAGCCGCTCAGTTTGAAAAACCTGCTTTGTTATTCTCTGGAGGAAAGGATTCAATTGTATTAATACACTTAGCTTTAAAAGCATTTAGACCAGGAAAATTTCCTTTTCCGTTAGTACATATCGATACAGGTCACAATTTTCCTGAAGCTATAGAGTTTAGAGATAAACTAGTAGCTCAAATTGGAGAAAAACTTATCGTAGGTAGCGTAGAAGACAGTATCAAAAAATACAATTTAAAAGAAACTGCAGGTCGTTTTCCATCACGTAATGCTTTGCAAACCTACAGTTTATTGGATACCATACAAGAAAATGAATTTGATGCCTGTATAGGTGGTGCCCGTCGTGATGAAGAAAAAGCAAGAGCTAAAGAAAGAATTTTCTCGGTTCGTGATGATTTTGGAGCTTGGGATCCTAAATTACAAAGGCCTGAACTGTGGAACATCTTAAACGGAAAAATTCAAAAAGGACATAACGTAAGAGTATTCCCTATTAGTAACTGGACCGAATTAGACGTGTGGAACTACATTAAAAAATACAATATCGAATTGCCTAATTTATATTTTGCCCACGATAGAGAATGTATCGTCCACCAAGACAAATTGGTGGCAACCTCAGCATTTATTCAGCCACAAGCTGGAGATCAAGTAGTGGTTGAGCGAGTAAGATACAGAACCGTAGGCGATATGACGTGTACCGCAGCCGTTCCATCACAAGCAGCAACCATTGATGATATTATTGATGATATTATTCAAACCAGAATCAGCGAAAGAGGACAAACTAGACTGGACGACCAACTCTCAGAAGCCGCTATGGAAGACAGAAAAAAGCAAGGATATTTTTAAGAACTAATGGCTTTTGCCTTTTGGCTAATGCCTAAAAAGAAATAAAATGAACACATTACGATTTATAACAGCAGGAAATGTAGATGATGGTAAAAGCACTTTAATAGGTAGACTTTTATACGATTCTGATAGTATACATACAGACCAATTAGGGGTTCTACAAAAACAAACCAAGCAAGAAGGAGTTGACATCGATTTGTCGTTAATCACTGACGGACTTCGTGCCGAAAGAGAGCAAGGAATTACTATTGATGTAGCCTATAAATATTTTTCCACATCAAAAAGAAAATTTATCATTGCAGATGCACCAGGACACGAGCAATACACACGAAATATGATTACGGGAGCATCAAACTCCGATTTAATTATCATTTTAGTCGATGCTCGTAAAGGAATTACAGAGCAAACGAAACGTCACGCGAGTATTGGTTCCTTAATGGGAATTAAAAAAGCCATTATCGCAATTAATAAAATTGATTTAGTAAGTTATTCTGAAGAAACATTCAATCAAATTCAAAAAGATTTTGAAAAGATAAAAAACGAATTGAATTACAATGAAATTCAATACATCCCAGTAAGTGCATTAGTGGGTGATAATGTGGTAAATACTTCTGAAAATACGCCTTGGTATAAAGGGAAATCCATTTTAGAAACGTTAGAAAGTGTAGAAATCGATTCAACGGATGATTTACCCGCTCGTTTTCAAGTGCAATGGGTGATCCGTCCTAAAGATGAAGAAAATCATGATTATAGAGGGTATGCAGGACCTGTGTTAAGTGGAACTTATAAGGTAGGCGATAAGGTTAAAATATTTCCAGCTAATATTGAAACTACGATTGTTAAAATTGAGAAAAATCAAAAAAAGATGGAGCAAGTAACAGCGGGAGATAATATAGTATTACATTTTAGTGCCAATATTGATATTAGCCGTGGAGACACCATAGTTTTAAATAATCAACTACCTAAAGAAACCAACCAAATAGATACTTGGGTATCGTGGTTGGATAACACCGACTTACAAGTGGGCAAAACCTATCTATTACAACATCGCTTTAAAACGGTTCGTGTAAAAGTACAACAAGTAAATCGCAAATGGAATATAAACGAATGGCAATTTACAGAAGGAGATACGGTTAAACTAAATGATATTGCCCAAATTAGTTTACGCACCAATCAGTACTTGTTTATCGACTCATTTACTCAAAATTCAAAAACAGGAAATGCCATTCTTATTGATGAAACCACTTACAACACCGTTGGTGCTTTAATGTTCTTATAATATGTCGTACTCAATTTATATTAAAAATCAAGAAAGAGCAAAAAATCCAATCAACAAAAATCAAGTTGAAAAATGGGTTGATGAACTCATTAATTGGTTGTTTGATATCAATCAAGAATACAATAATTATCGGTTTTTTCAAAATAAAGAAAAGTTGCTTCAAATAGAATTACAAAATATCCTAGCCAAAACAGTAGAAGATACCAATCAAATTGTGGTCTATGCTAACTTTTTTTTCGAACAAATAGAAGATTTACACTACGTTCTTTTAAATGATCTGGAAACCATTGTTAATTTTGATCCAGCAGCTAAGTCAAAAGAAGAGGTACTTGTCGCTTATCCCGGTTTTTTTGCCATAACAGTCTATCGGATTGCTAATGTATTTTGGAAATTAAATGTACCTGTAATTCCTCGAGTAATTTCAGAATATATGCACAGTCGAACAGGTATTGATATCCATCCAGGAGCAGAAATTGGCGAAAATTTCTTTATCGACCACGGAACAGGAATTGTAATAGGGGAAACTACTAAAATAGGAAAAAATGTAAAAATTTATCAAGGTGTAACGTTGGGCGCTTTATCCGTTTCAAAAGAAGCTAATTCGGTAAAAAGACATCCAACAATCGAAGATGATGTAACCATTTACGCGAATGCTACAATACTTGGTGGAAGTACAGTAGTAGGAAAAAAACGGTAATAGGAGGTAACGTTTGGTTAACCCAATCAGTGCCAGAAAATACTTTGGTGTACCATAAAAGTGAAATTAAAATTAAATTAAAAAGCGAATTCTCAGAACCGCTTAATTACGTGATTTAAGAAAAAGGCAATAGTAGAAAAGACAAAAGAGGAAAGTAATTAGTGATAAGGTAATAGGATTCGAGCCTGAAAGGAGACAGTATCGAACTCCTTAAAAAAAATACTTAGTGAAATGAAAGCAAATACTATTTTAGAAACCATAGGAAATACTCCTGTTGTTAAAATCAATAAATTATACGGTAACAAAAACGTCTTCATAAAATTAGAAAGAAACAATCCAGGGAGCAGTATCAAAGATCGTGTTGCATTAGGAATGATCGAAGATGCAGAAGCAAAAGGAGTATTAAAACCAGACAGCGTAATTATAGAACCTACTTCTGGGAATACAGGAATTGGTTTAGCATTAGTAGCAGCTGTAAAAGGATATAAAGTCATTCTCGTAATGCCAGAATCAATGAGTGTAGAACGTAGAAAATTAATGGAAATTTACGGAGCTTCATTCGATTTAACTCCTCGCGAAAAAGGAATGAAAGGCGCTATTGAGCGTGCTGCCGAATTGGTTGCTACTACGCCAAACGCTTGGTCACCTTCACAATTTAATAACCAAGCGAATGTTGAGGTACACAAGCGTACAACTGCGCAAGAAATTATGGTCGATTTTCCTGATGGATTAGATTATATCATGACAGGGGTAGGTACTGGCGGACATATAATAGGAGTTGCTTCTATGCTTAAAGAAAAATTCCCTAACCTAAAAGTAATTGCGGTAGAACCTGAATTATCTCCTGTTTTAAGCGGTGGTAGTCCATCACCACACCCATTACAAGGAATAGGAGCTGGTTTTGTACCTGAAATTTATCAAGCAGGTTTAATTGACGAAGTAATTCAAGTAAGTAAAGACGATGCTTTTGAATATGCCCGAAACATAGCAAAAAACGAAGGGATTTTGGTTGGAATTTCAACAGGCGCCTCTTTAGCCGCAGTAGCTAAAAAAGCAGCCACATTACCAGATGACGCTACCATATTAACCTTTAATTACGATACAGGCGAACGATACCTTTCGATTGAAGGATTGTTTTAATCAATAAAAATTAACGAAAAAACCTAACAGGTTTCCAAAACCTGTTAGGTCTAAAAAAACATTCTCCATCGGGTCAAAATTGGCTCGACAGGGATAACTCATGCCTAAAAAAATGGAAAGAAGTATAAAACATATAGGAAAAGTAATCTTAGCAGGAGCAGGTCCCGGTGACCCCGAGCTGATCAGTTTAAAAGCTTTGAAATACTTGCAAAAGGCAGATGTAGTCTTAACTGACCGACTCGTTTCGCCTGAACTTATTGAGGAATATGCACGTAAAGATGCCGAAATTGTGTATGTGGGCAAACAATGTTCTAAAGGGGTTTGGACACCGCAACAAGATATCAACGAATTGATCGTGCTTTTTGCCCAACAAGGAAAATTAGTACTTCGTTTAAAAGGGGGCGATTCGACCTTGTTTTCGAATATTTTGGACGAATTACAAGTATTAGTAGCTAATGAAATTCCGTATGAAATTATCCCCGGGGTTTCTGCTGCTTTTGGCGCCGCTGCTTATACAGGTATGCCTTTAACAGCTAGGGGGTATTCTCGCGGACTTCGATTCTTGACTTTGTATGAGTTAGAAAATGTGGAAAGTCAACAATGGACTGATTGGGCAACGACGAGTGATACGCTGGTGTTTTATATGAGTGGGCAAAAACTAAAGGTGTTGGCACAAAAATTAATCGAACAAAATATCGATCATGAAAAAGGAGTCGCTGTCATCCAACAAGCCACCACACCGAATCAAAAAACGAAGGTGTTTAGTTTTGAGGATATTACCACAAAACCGTTACCTGAATTTGAATATGTGCCAACGCTAATTGTGGTAGGTAAAGTGGTAGCACTGCACCAGCAATATGCTTGGTTCGCTGAAAAAAACAACACCGAATCTTATTTCGATAATCATAAAACAATCTATCAAAATGCTATCTGAAACTAAAAATAATTTATTAGAAAAATTGGTTCAAAATGCTACCAATGAAGAACTGATTTATGCTAAAGGATATCTAGCAGGATATTTAGCAAAGAATTTCGGAATTCAAGCCACGGGTGTAATTCCTCCAGTTCAAACTACTGCTATTGCCGTAAAACCACTAATTGTTTATGGTACCGAAACGGGTAATTCTAAAAAAGTAGCTACTCAAATTCAAGCGATTTTTAAAAAGAATAAAATCCAAGCAAAAAGTGTGGATGTAGCCCAATTTGATTTGGCAAAACTCCAAAAAGAAACTCACGTTTTATTTGTGGTAAGTACACAAGGCGAAGGCGAATTTCCGCAAAATGCCGTTGGTTTTTACGAAGCTATCAAAGCATTCAATGGTAAGTTAGATAAATTGTCGTTTGCGGTTTTCGGTTTGGGCGATTCTTCCTATCCTTTATTTTGTAATGCAGGTGTATTATTAGATGCCGTTTTAGCCGAAAAAGGGGCAACACGTTTACTGCCATTGGTTAAGGCTGATGTGGATTATGCGAGTTTAATTCCAATTTGGGAAACCGATTTGCAAAATGCTTTTGGAGCTAAAACAACTGCAACACCAGCGTTAGTAAAATCAGCGGTAGCAGCAACTTCGCACAAGCAGCATTTTACTGGACAAATTTCGCATAAAATCGTATTGAATGACAGAGGTTCGAATAAAGAAACCTATCATATCGAAATAACACCTAATGAAGAAGTAATTTACGAACCCGGAGATGCTTTAGGAGTAATTCCGAAAAATAACGAAGCTGAGTTACAAAACATAGCTTCTTATTTCAAAGTAACCGATGTTGCAACTCTTCAGGATAAAAATATTCGTGGTTTATCTAAAAAATCGTTAGAAAGTGTAGCGAAAATTCTTGATATCGAAATTACAGAAGAAAAAGCCGATTTAGTAGATATTATCCAAAAATACCAACCTAAAAAGGGTACTTTGGAAGAAGTGGTAGCTGTATTGCATCCTATTGCGCCTCGTTTGTATTCAATTTCTTCTGCTGCCGAAGCACACGACGGACAAGTGCATTTAACGGTGAACCTAAATAGTTTTAAAGTGGAGGATAGTGTAAAAACAGGATTGACTTCTCAGTTTTTAGCCGATTATCCTTTGGATACCGATTATGATTTCTATATCCATAAAAACAATAATTTCCGTTTACCTGCTGAGGATGCCGATATTATTTTAATTGGTCCAGGAACAGGTATTGCACCTTTTAGAAGCTTCTTAGCACAACGTGATGCTACTGGTGCCGAAGGGAAAAACTGGTTATTCTTTGGGGAGCAACATTTTGCTTTCGATTTTTATTACCAAACCGAAATTCAAGAATGGTTATCTACTGGAGTGTTAACCAAATTAAGTACAGCTTTCTCTAGAGATCAAGAGCGTAAAATTTACGTACAAGATCGCATCAAAGAAAATGCAAGCCAGTTTAACGAATGGTTAGAAAACGGCGCTTCTATTTACATCTGCGGACAAAAAGACCCAATGAGTAAAGATGTCGAAAACACAATTATTGAAGTAATCGCTTCCCAACGAAATATCTCGGTTGAAAAAGCAAAAGAAGTATTAGACCAATTAGAAGAACAAGGAAAATATCAAAAGGACGTGTATTAGAGCCTCCCCCGACCCCTCCAAAGGAGGGGAGCCTAGAAACGCAGAAAAATTATTCATAATCCTTATTCCCCCTTTGGGGGTTAGGGGGCTAATAAAAAAAAGATGAGCGACAAATTATCACCAGTAGAATATATAAAAATCAATAGCGACGGATTAAGAGGTACGCTAAAAGAAAGTATCGATATTGATAACCACACCGGAAATGTACGACCAGACGATGAAACATTGGTAAAGTTTCACGGAATGTATGTGCAAGATGATAGAGACAGACGTGCTGAAAGAGCAGCGAAAAAATTGGATAAATTATACTCCTTTATGATTCGTTTGCGTATTCCAGGCGGAATTATCAATGCCGAAAAATGGATCGCCTTACATAATATATCAGAACAGTACGGAACAGGAACCTTAAAAATTACAACTCGCCAAACGGTACAGTTACACGGATTACTAAAACACGAATTACGCCCAACGATTCAAGGATTCAATCTAGCACAACTAGATTCTATTGCAGCGTGTGGCGACGTAAACCGAAATGTAATTGCTAGTTCGCATCCGCAATTGTCTCCGTTGCACGCACAAATTCACGCGTATGCCGATAAAATTTCAACTCTTTTGTTGCCAAAAACACAAGCGTATTACGAAGTATTTATCGACGGAGAAAAAATTTATGAGCGTTCGGCAGAAGCAGATCCGTTGTATGAAAACAGATACTTACCACGTAAATTCAAAATAGCTATTGCGATTCCGCCTAGTAACGATGTCGATTTATTTACAAACGATTTGGGACTCATTGCCATTATCGAAAACAACGAATTAAAAGGATTCAATATTGTAGTGGGTGGTGGTTTAGGAACAACCCACGGGAACGCTTCAACATATCCACGTTTAGGTGATGTGTTAGGCTTTACAGATACCGAAGAAAAAACTTTAAAAGCGGTGTATGAAGTATTAACAGTACAACGTGATTTTGGAAATCGAGTAGAACGTAAATTATCTCGTTTAAAATATACTGTCGATAAAATGACGGTGGAAGGTTTCAAAGCCGAATTAGAAAAACGCATCGGATTCCAACTAGAACCAGCGCGTCCTTATACCTTCACCGAACGTAATGATCGTTACGGTTGGGAACAAAGTGCCGACAAGCAATGGTATTATACGCTATTTGTAGAGCACGGTGTAGTTAAACCAGAGCAAAAAGCCTTTTTGTATGAATTGGCACAGTTGAATATAAATAATTTCATTTTTACAGGTAATCAAAATCTACTGTTAGGCGAAATTTCAACGAAAAACAAAGCAAAAGTTGAAGCTTTATTAACTAAATACGACATAGAGAAAAACGTAAGTAACATTCGTAAAAGTTCGATGGCGTGTGTGGCAATGCCTACTTGTCCGTTAGCGCTTGCCGAAGCTCAACGTTATTTACCTGTTTTAGTAACTAAAATTGAACCACTTTTAGCAAAACACGGTTTATCAGAAGATGAACTAACCATACGTATGACAGGCTGTCCTAATGGTTGTGGTCGTCCGTATGTAGCTGAACTTGGTTTCATAGGTACAGGTCCCGAGCAATATAACTTTATGTTGGGAGGCGATCGTTATGGATTACGATTAAATAAGCTATATAAAGAAAAACAAACCGAAGCGCAAATTTTAGCAGAAATAGATGTGTTATTAGGACGCTATATTCTAGAAAAACAAGAGGGAGAAACCTTTGGGGATTACGCTAACCGAGTGATATTAAATTAATGATGACAGACCTAACAGGTTTTCAAAACCTGTTAGGTCTAAAAGATAAAAATGAAAAAAAAACTCTTTTACTCCTACTCTTATCCAGCCTCACTTTCGCACAAAAGAAAGTCGAAAGCCAGCAGTTATTGTGGTATGGATATTACAACCAATTAAAATTTAATTCCAATTGGACATTACATTCAGAGATACAAGAAAGACAATTTTACAATCCAGCGGCACAACATCAATTGGTGTTCAGGTCTAATTTAGATAGAAAGCTAATTGATAATATTAATGGTTCAGTAGGGATGGTGTTGTTTTTACAAAGCCCCAATAACCCCGAATCAAAAAGTAAATTGATAGTCCCTGAATTACGTCCTGACATCGGATTTAATTCCAAGAAAAAATACAGTTTCTTTTCTATTAATCATCGATATAAACTAGAAGCAAGATTTTTTCATCAAACGGAGAATAACGAATTAAAAGGAGGATTTATATTTTCTAATTTCCGATTTAGATACCAGTTAGGATTTGACTTTCCATTGGTTAAAAAAGAAAAGGAAGAAAAATTAATCTTCAAAATTAAAGATGAGGTAATGTTTAATGCAGGAAGCAAAATTATTAAAAATGTTTTTGACCAAAATAGAATATACACCGCATTAAATTATAAATTTGACAAGAATTTTTCAATAGAGCTGGGTTACATGAACTGGTTTCAACAAAAAACTACAGGTAACGAGTTTTATGATAGAAATATCATTCGTTTTTCTATTTTTCACAATATTGATTTAAGTAAATAACAATTATGGATAATAGCACACTTTTCCCCGTTTTTTTAAAAACCGAAAGCAAACGATTCCTTATTGTAGGTGGAGGTAATGTTGCCTTAGAAAAAACAGAAACATTGTTAAAACAAAACCCTAATATTTCTATTAAATTAGTAGGAAAAGAAATTTTTGATACGACATTATTAAAACTCAAAAACGAACCTTCTATCCAATTTGAAGAAAGAGCCTTTCAGGAATCAGATTTAGAAGATATTGATTTTGTCATTACGACTACTAACGATACAGAAGTAAATAAAAATATTAAAAAATTAGCCAATCAAAAGCAAATTTTAGTCAATGCAGCAGATCAACCCGATTTATGTGACTTTTATTTAGGTTCAATTGTGAATAAAGGCAATATGAAAATTGCGATTTCAACCAATGGGAAATCGCCTGTATTAGCTCGTAGAATGCGAGAGTTTTTTACCGATATTATTCCTGATTCGATAGACGAAAATTTAGATAGTTTAAATACCTTACGTGATTCTGTTAAAGGCGATTTTCAAGAAAAATTAGAGGTGTTAAACCAAGCCACAGAAGCACTAAGTCCTAAAAAGGAAAAAAACAAATAAAAAATACCAGCAATTAGCTTTTCAATTATCCATTGTGTTTTTTGCTGTTTTTGTAGGTTATGGTTTCTCAGGGATAGTCTCCATTGATCAAATGCTTGATTTTACGAGCCAAATACCCACTGCTTTTTATATCATGTTAGCTGTAGGTTTCGTTGCGCAATTAGTCGATGGTGCTGTAGGTTTGGGCTACGGATTAACTTGTTCTGCAAGTATGATGCTCTTTGGAATCAGTCCAAAAGCCATCAGTGGTAGTATTCATACCGCCGAAATGTTTTCCAGTGGTATCAGCGGATTTTCCCACTATAGATTTGGGAACGTAAACAAAAAACTATTATTCTGGTTAGCCATACCGGAGTAGTAGGCGCTATAGGAGGTGCTTTATTGTTAGTCTATTTAGGGGATAAGTACGAAAAAGAAACTTACTTATTACTATCGATTTACACCTTAATCATGGGGCTTAATTTATTTCGATTAGCGTTACGTAAAAAACCACTGGAACGTAAAAAAAGTGTCGCTACAGGAGTGTTAGGATTTTCTGGCGGATTTCTAGATTCTTTTGCAGGAGGAGGTTGGGGGCCTATAGTAACTTCAACGTTAATGTCATTAGGAAAGAAATCAAAATATGTAGTTGGAACAGTGAGTTTAGCCGAGTTTTTTGTTACCCTAGCCGCTGCCATTACCTTTTTGTTTCTATGGGAGTAAGTCATTGGTTTATTATTGCAGGATTAATCATAGGAGGTTCCATTGCAGCACCACTCGCAGCCAAGTTGGTTGGCAAAGTGCCCCAACGTAAAGCTTTGTTTTTAGTAGCCCTGTTAGTTACTATTTGGAGTATTAAAACAATGATTTCGAAAGCGCATGTGCTAGATTTTTTTACTAAGTAAAGAAAGGATTTTAATTTAAATAAGTGAATGGTATTGTTTGAATGTTATCTGTATCTTTGGGATTATAAAGGTTTGTTATGGTTTAATGATTATGTCAAAAATTGAACAATTTCAAATAGTAGAGTCTTTTTTAATTAATGATAAAATTGCTTTGACAGGAAGGTTGGTTTCAGATTGTACAGTTTCCCTAAAAGATGATATTCAACAGAAAAATGTTAAAATTATATTTTCTTATAAAGGAGAAATAGTTTCGAAAAAAGTTATTCATTTAGATGTTGGTTTTGGAAGAGCTAGTATTGATAGTATAGCGAGTAAAAATGACAATATTGTATTGATTGTTGAAAAAGACAATGGAGAAGATGTGTTACTGAATAATTCTGTTGAATTGCCAATTTTAGTGAACCTTGTTATTGAGTAAAATTATTTTCGTTTTATGTGGAAGGAATATGAAATACAAATATTTGATTTTCTAAAAGAAATCTATCCAGAATGTGAGATTGATTATGATGATTCTATTTACGGTATATATAGTAAAGTTGAAAGACAAATTGATTTTGCAATACGAGGTGATTTGGCAGGTAATAGGGTATTGGGAATAGTTGATTGTAAATACTATAAAAAAAATATAGATGTAAAAGTTGTTGAGAGTTTTATTGGTATGATGGAGGATGTTAAGGCTAACTTTGGTTTCATGGTAACAAATAAAGGATATTCACCGGCTGCTAAAAACAGAGTGAAAAATTCAAATTTAAGACTAGATGTGTTAAAATTAAATGAAATGAAACAAGTCGAATTGACTATAGATTATTTTTTTAACCAAAAAATCTATGGTTTACAGTTGTCGAAATCTGAATTTTTTAAAAGGAATAAGCATAATTCTGGTTATTTTGATGAGGTTAAATCAAACTATGTTAAAAGAGAAATTTATTTTAAGGAAGGTTTTGTTCGTTCTGAATATTATGCTTTCAAAAAAATACTTGAGTATTCAGTTAGAATTTTTAGAGATTTTGAACAATTAGAGAAAGTTAAATTATATGTTCCGCTTGCACAGAATAACTGTTCAGATGAAAGTTTTGTTGGGAGTTGTATTTACAAATGTGAGATATCTAGGTTTGAAATTGAATCTTTTTGCAAATTGAAATAGAGTTTTTAAGAGAAGATATTGTGAATTGGAGGAACGATTTTCTAAGTCAAATCTCTAAAGATTTAGTTTTTCGTTTTGCTGAACTTTTTGTGAAAAGAATTTAGATGAAATAAGAATTCTCGGCTTATGATTGAAAGTTATGAGTTTAATATAGAATCTTGTTGAAATTGATATATTCTACTCCAATCCCTTTTTTAGTTTTTTAAACGCTTTTGTAAAATGTTTTTAAATTTAAATTCTACTTATAATATATGTAATAATAAAATTTAGAAAAATAATCTAAAAATTTTATTTTAAAAGAAAAAGTATCTAAGTTTGTCCTGTTGAAAAAGTAAAAGAAAAATAAAATGATTACAACGATTTGCAATATGGTTTTTATGATGTGGAAGTTTCCGCAGAGGTAAGTATGGCATAATCAAATCTAAATAATTAGCTATAAACCTCTGCAAAAGCAGAGGTTTTTTGTTGAATACAATTTAAAAGAAAAAAATGTTGACAATTAGAAAAATGATGTGTTGTTATTATATGATGTGCTGTTGTGCATCACCTAGCTATTATCAGTATATAAAGACTTAAATCTTGGTTTGTTTGTGTTTGTAAGTCCTTTTGGTAATAGCTCCAAAAGGACTTTTTTTTAACAATCAATATTGAATTTTAGAAAGTATAATTTCATAAGAACAATGAGTAAACTTCAAAAAATAGACGTTTTTAATTTCAAATTAGAAAATGAAAAAAGAATCCCTTTTCTGAATTTGGCCTATCAAACTTTTGGGCAACCTTTAGGAACTGCTCCCGTTGTGGTTGTAAATCACGCTTTGACGGGGAATTCAAATGTAGCTGGCGAAAAAGGCTGGTGGAAGGCTTTGATTGGAGATGGTAAAACTATAGATACCCAGCATTTCACAATCGTTGCTTTTAATATCATAGGAAATGGATTTGAAGGAGGGAGTTTAATTGAAAATTATACGGATTTTACGACTAGAGATATTGCAAAACTTTTTTGGGAAGGACTAGAATACTTGGGGGTTAAAAACGTTTTTGCGCTTATAGGTGGAAGTCTTGGAGGAGGAATTGTATGGGAAATGGCTTTTTTGAAACCTAAAGCAATGCAATATGTGATACCTATTGCTTCTAATTATAAAGCAAATGATTGGTTGATAGCAAATGTGAAAATTCAAGATGATATTTTAAATCATTCGTGCCAACCTATTGAGGATGCTCGAAAACACGCCATGATGCTGTATCGAAGTCCGTTGTCAATCGATTTGAAATTTCAACAAGAATATGTTAATGGTGCTTACGCTGTGGAAAACTGGCTGGATTTCCACGGACAATCGTTGCAAACACGGTTTTCGCTTTCAGCTTATAAATTGATGAATCATTTGTTACGAACCATTGGTAAATCTGTAGATGAAATGGCTCTACAGCTTTTTTTTAATGAAACTACTGCAGTCATTCATCAGGTAGCTGTAGATTCGGATGGTCTATTTGTGGCGTATGAAAACGAAAATTTGCACCGTCGTTTTTGTAAACAATATAAGGCACTTTTTCTTCATACCCTAAATTCAGTGCATGGGCATGATGCTTTTTTAATAGAATACGAACAGTTAGGGCAAATTTTATGGCCAATTTTTAATTTTAAAACAACTAAAAATGTCAGTTATCAGAGTTAATGTAATTTTATTTGGGATAGGAAATGTAGGAAGTACATTAATCCAACAAATATTAGAAAGTCAGCAATTTTTTCTAAAACAACGTAATATCGATTTACGTGTGCCAGTAATCACCAATTCCACGGTGGCGTTTTATGAAAAAGAAGGCGTCCGCAATCAATGGGAAGCCGATTTTTCTAGTAATGCTGTGCCTTTTCATTTGGATAGTATTTTTGATTATGTTATAGAAAATGAATTGGAAAACTTAATTGTAGTTGATGCTACAGCGAGTTCAGATATAATAAAGCATTATATTCCATTGGTTCAAAATGGATTCCATATTGTTTCGGCAAATAAAAAAGCGAATACGATTCATTTTGATTTTTATAAAGAATTGCGTCGTCAATTGAAGAAGTTTGATAAGTTATTTTTGTATGAAACGAATGTTGGAGCGGGGTTGCCAGTAGTACAAACAATTCAAGATTTGCATTTGGCTGGAGAAAAAATCACTAAAATACGAGGTGTTTTTTCAGGTACTATCAGTTATATTTTTAATCGTTTTGGTGTTGAGGATACTTCTTTTTCGAGTATTTTAAAAGATGCCGAAACTCAAGGTTTGACGGAACCCGATTCGCGTGAAGATTTGAATGGAAATGATGTGGCGCGTAAACTTCTGATTTTGGCTCGTGAATTAGGATATGACTTTGAGTTTTCAGACATAAAAATACAATCGCTATTGACTGAAGAATTAGTTTCATTGCCTGTGAAAAGTTATCATAAATCCAAGAAGCTTTTAGATGCTCCTTTTGAGAATCAAAAATTACTACAGCAAGACGAACATGTATTGCGTTATGTGGGTGATTTTGATATAGAGCAAAAAGAACTCTCGGTCAAATTAGTTTCAGTTCCTACGAGTTCAGCTTTAGGACAATTACGCGGAGCAGATAATTTGATAGAAATTTATTCCGATTCGTATGGAGCTATACCTATAGTAATTCAAGGAGCAGGAGCAGGAAAGCAAGTTACTGCCCGCGGGGTTTTAACTGATGTGCTTAAAGTTGCTGAGCAATTGAAAGTAAGGGAATTGGTGGAGATTTAAAGTTTGAGTGATTAAAAGTTTATGAGTTTATAGGTTTAAAAGGCAGTTGACTACAAAAATATTTGTTTAAATTATCCACATTTCAGTTGTATTTTTTTCATCTGTGTTTATCTGTGACCATCTGAGTTTTCTTAGATTTTTAGTTTTAGAATTCGTTTTGTGGCTTTGCGAGGTGAGGAGCTCGAAAAGCACTGATTGTTAGTGTTTTTACTGCACTCCGCAAGTACAAAATTTACTTTAAATTGATCCGAAACTCCGTATCTAGCAAAACTACTGTTGTAGGTGGTTGTTATTTTTCAGGATTTGTTTTTCTCCCTCGTTTTGACTTTTCAAGCTCTGTTTGGGGTTTAGTGTTTTCTACTTCTTCTTTCTCTTTAAAGCCTTTAAACAATTCAGGTATGAATTTAGACACAATAATTATTTCTGATGTTGGTAGAGTCATCCCAATAACATCCTCTAACTTATTAGCTTTATTTTCTTTGAAATAATTCTCTAAAGTGTCTATGTAATCTGTTGTTATCTTAAAAACTTGGGTTTCTTTATCTCTGTAACCACTCATACTAGGTATAATTGTTATGTGTGAGTTTTTTAAAGGTTCTGAAACATTAGATAAATAACCAACATAGACTTTATTGGACTTTGTGGTTATCATCAGAAGATTATTCTCATCTCCAACAGAATCCCAAAATAGTTTTTCATAATCATCTCCCCATTTCTGAATAATCCAATATAATGCAAAATTATCTGGAAATATCCTATTTGCTATTTTTGCTATAGGGTAGGAGATTAAGAAAATATAAAAAGGCACCGTTAAACCTTCATATTTTAAAGGGATTAGGAATTTAAAAAATTTTCTAAAACACACAAAACATTCAAGCTTTAAAATCTCATTTAAGTATAAGCCAAAAATAGATATTAATAAGCCAGCAATAACAGAGTTGAATATTAATCTTTGCCTGTCAATTCTTTGATGGTAAAATTTAGTCAAGTAGAATGTTATAAGAAAAACATACCCACCGACTAAAGGTAGAAGTAGTAGGTCAAACTTTATCATTAACCTTTAACCTTATATTCCTTTACAATCTTTTTTAAAGCATCTAACTGTCTTTTTGTTTTTTCTCTGTCTGAAAAAATATCTTCCGACTTAATATAAAAACCTCCATTAGAAGTAACTTTAATTTTTGGATTTGGTTTTAATTTAAAAATATTCATATCACAAAAATTTAATATATCAAATATACTACAAATTTTATTCCAAAGGATAATTTTTCTGCTTTTAACGCTTCGGTTCTCGTACAATTACCTACAACATGTGGATTTGTGTTTGTTTAAGTTTAAGAGTTTAAAAGGCTTTTGCCTGCATAATAATTCGTGTTCTTTTTTCTTTTATAATTAGATTTAATTCATAAAACCCAGTGGTAAATAATCACTGTCAAGTTTTGGTATAAGAAAATATTTTTATGTATTTTAGTTTTTACAGAAAAAATAAAATGTAATTCAAAAATAATTAGTAAATTTCTGAAAAATTTTCAAATTTACATTTTGTGAATTATCTTTGCCCTGTTCATAAGTTTATTGTTGTTATCACGAAAGCGGGAGGGAATAGACCCAACGAACGCTTAGCAACCTCCCTTGTGGAAAGGTGCTACATTCTATCTGTATATCAATTACTTTTTAATATATAGAAAAGATAACTTTTTGAGTTTTTCGCTCCCCTTTTTGATAACGTTTTTTTGTGTAAAATTTCCAATTTTTTTGGAAGCACAATTCCTTAAACCATTTTGTAAAATAAAGTTTTCAAGCGGATAGTATTCGTTTTGAATGATAAGAAATGTAATGTCAATGAGTGATATAAATCAAAAAGGGGCAACCTCTTCAAGAGCAAGTGGGCTCATTCAAGAAATTTTAAAGCAACGTATCCTAGTACTCGATGGAGCTATGGGAACGATGTTGCAACGTTATAAGTTTGAGGAGGAAGATTTTAGAGGCGAACGCTTTAAAGATTTTCCGCACCCATTAAAAGGGAACAATGATTTATTGTCTCTGACACAACCTGAAGCGGTAAAAGAAGTGCATCGTTTGTATTTTCAAGCGGGTGCCGATATAGTGGAAACCAATACGTTTTCAGGAACTACCATCGGAATGGCGGATTATCATATGGAAGATTTGGTTTATGAACTTAATTATCAATCGGCTAAAATTGCTCGCGAAGTAGCAGATGAGTTTACTGATAAACCTAGATTTGTTGCGGGTTCCATTGGACCAACTAATAGAACAGCGTCTATGTCGCCCGATGTAAATGACCCGGAGTTATAGAGCAGTTACTTTTGATGAGTTAAAATTAGCGTATCGTCAGCAAGTAGAAGCTTTAATTGATGGTGGTGCCGATTTATTATTAGTAGAAACCATTTTTGACACACTGAATGCTAAAGCGTGCTTGTTTGCGATAGAAGAAGTAAAGGAAGAACGTAAATTAGATATACCTGTAATGGTTTCTGGTACAATTACAGATGCTTCAGGAAGAACATTGTCGGGGCAAACCGTGGAAGCTTTTTTAATTTCAATCCAACATATTCCATTGTTGAGTGTTGGTTTTAACTGTGCTTTAGGAGCCGACCAGTTAAAGCCCTATCTGAAAAGATTAGCACACAATACACAATTAAATATCTCTGCACATCCTAATGCAGGTTTGCCTAATGCATTTGGACAATACGACCAAACCGCAGAGGAAATGCAACAACTCATAAGAGAATATTTGCAAGAAAATTTAGTCAATATTATCGGTGGTTGTTGTGGAACAACTCCAGAACATATAAGATTAATTGCAGAAGCAGTTGCCCCCCTAACCCCCAAAAGGGGAGTTGTAGCACCGCCTAAAAAAGCATTGACACTCTCAGGTCTTGAACCACTTAAAGTATATCAAGGGGAGTTGAATAATAAAGTGAAGGAAACTGCGGTTAGTGTTGACGCATCAGTAAGCCCCTCCTTTGGAGGGGTTGGGGAGGCTGGTCGAGCGCTATTTATAAATGTAGGCGAACGTACTAATGTTACAGGGTCTCGTAAATTTCTTCGACTAATAAAAGAAGAAAAATATGATGAAGCACTAGATATTGCACGAGCTCAAGTTGAAGGTGGTGCGCAAATCATTGATGTGAATATGGATGAAGGGATGCTGGATGGTGTATACGCAATGACCAAATTCCTTAATTTAATTGCATCTGAACCTGATATCGCAAGAGTTCCCGTAATGATAGATAGTTCTAAATGGGAAATTATTGAAGCAGGTCTTAAGGTGATTCAAGGTAAAGGTGTTGTGAATTCTATTTCGTTAAAAGAGGGAGAAGAAACGTTTATCCATCACGCAAAATTAATCAAACGTTACGGAGCATCAGTAATTGTAATGGCTTTTGATGAGGTTGGACAGGCGGATACATATCAACGTCGTATTGAAATATGTAAGCGTTCCTATGATATTTTGGTAGAAAAAGTAGGTTTTCCTGCGGAAGATATCATTTTTGACCCCAATATCTTTCCCGTGGCTACAGGAATGGAAGAACATAGACGCAATGCAATTGATTTCTTTTTAGCTACTAAATGGATTCGCGAAAATCTTCCGTATGCAAATATTTCGGGTGGGGTGAGTAATGTTTCATTTTCATTTAGAGGAAATGACAAAGTGCGCGAAGCCATGCATTCGGCATTTTTATATCACGCCATCAATCACGGTATGACGATGGGAATAGTAAATCCTGAAATGCTCGAGATTTATGATGAAATTGACAAGGAATTGTTAGAATATGTTGAAGATGTACTTCTTGATAGACGCGATGACGCAACCGAAAGATTAATAGAGTATGCGGAACGTATTAAAGGCAACGGCTCCCCTCTCCTTCGGAGAGGGGCTGGGGGAGAGGCTGTTTGGAGAAATGGTTCAGTCCAGGAACGGTTAACACATTCTTTGGTAAAAGGATTAGATGAATTTATCGAAATAGATGTTGAAGAAGCGCGCCAACAAGTAACTCGACCAATTGAAGTGATAGAAAATCATTTGATGAATGGAATGAACGTAGTAGGGGACTTATTTGGCTCTGGAAAAATGTTTTTGCCTCAAGTCGTAAAGTCCGCTCGAGTAATGAAAAAAGCGGTGGCTTATTTAATGCCGTACATCAGCCCCCCAACCCCCGAAGGGGGAGTTGACAAACAGTCGTGGAAAACTGCAAGTCCAACACTATACGCGAAACTCAAAGAAAGTGCAAAAGCAATGCGTAATAATCCAACAGAAGCAGAAAAAATGCTTTGGAATGTACTTTCTGCTAAGGGTATTGATGAATATAAGTTTAGAAGACAACATATAATTGGCGAGTATATAGTCGATTTTGTTTGTTTAGAAAAAAGATTAGTAATTGAAGTTGACGGTTCTGTACATAATCAGCCAGAACAGATAGAACACGATAAATTAAGAACAGAATGGCTTGAAAAAAATGGTTTCAAAGTCATTCGATTTGAAAACAACCAAGTTTTAAATCATCTTTTTGACACCATCGAAATTATTCGCAACGAATTGAACGCACAGTTGGTAGCTCCCCCTTCGGGGGCAGGCAAGTCCGGCAAGATTTTAATGGCAACCGTAAAAGGCGATGTGCACGATATAGGGAAAAATATAGTTTCAGTTGTTTTAGCTTGTAATAATTTTGAAATAATTGATTTGGGGGTAATGGTGCCACCAGAAAAATTATAGAAACAGCTGTCAAAGAAAAGGTAGATATTATAGGATTAAGTGGTTTAATCACGCCTTCCTTAGATGAAATGGTATATCTAGCCAAAGAATTAGATAGATTAAATATTAAAATTCCAGTAATGATAGGTGGTGCAACCACGTCGCGTGCACATACAGCTGTGAAAATTGCACCTGAATATCAGTCGACCGTGGTACACGTCAATGATGCGTCAAGAGCGGTGACGGTTGCTTCTAATTTATTGCAGGAAGAGGTAAAGTTAGATTTTGCAAAATCATTGCGTGAAGAGTATAATACCTTGCGCGAAGGTTATTTGAATAGAAGTAGAGAAAAGAATTTTCTTTCCATTGAAGAAGCACGTAAAAATAAATTCTTAATCGATTGGGATGCTTATAAACCAGTAAAACCAAATTTTATTGGGACAAAAATAGTTGAAGTAGCGTTGTCAGAATTGGTAAGTTATATCGATTGGACACCGTTTTTTCAGTCGTGGGAATTATATGGTAAATATCCAGCCATTCTCACCGATGAAGTAGTGGGCGAACAAGCTTCTAATTTGTTTTTGGATGCCCAGAGTATGTTGGAAAAAATCATTTCTGAAAAATGGTTTATCGCCAAAGGAATTCTAGGGATTTTTCCTGCTAATACCGTGAATGATGATGATATCGAAGTGAGCCCCCTAGCCCCCAAGGGGGAACTCCAAACGTTGTGTCCAAGCAATTTTGGGAAACTGCAAATCCAGTACTTTATGAAGAATTAAAAGTTAGAGCTAAGGAAATGCGTAATCAACCAACTGATGCTGAAAATATACTTTGGAAAGTGTTGTCTAATAAAGGAATAGATGGCTTTAAGTTTAGAAGACAACATATCATTGGCCAATATATTGTAGATTTTGTTTGTTTAGAGAAGAACTTGATAGTTGAAGTGGATGGAGCAATTCATAATCTTCAAGAGCAAATAGAACACGATAAATTGAGGACTGAATGGTTGGAATCGAAAGGATTTGAAGTGATTAGATTTACGAATAAGGAAGTTCTAACCAATTTATTCGAAACTATTGAAAAAAATTAGACAACGTTTATCCGTAAAGTTGGTCGTTCCCCCTTTGCTTCGCCAGTTCGCTTCTGCTCGTGTGGGGGCTGGGGGGCTCTTTTTGACTTTACGTCAACAGAGTGTGAAAACAGCAGGTGCTCCTAACATCGCTTTAGCCGATTTTATAGCGCCAAAAGAAACAGGTAAACAAGATTATATAGGTTGTTTTTGTGTAACTACAGGTTTTGGCGTGGATGAAAAAGCAAAAGAATACGAAACAAATTTAGACGATTACAATTCGATTTTAGTAAAAGCACTAGGCGACCGTTTAGCAGAAGCTTTTGCAGAATATTTACACGAAAAAGTGCGTAAAGAAATTTGGGGTTATGCTTCAGATGAAAAATTAACCAACGAAGAATTAATAAAAGAAAGCTACAAAGGAATACGTCCCGCGCCGGATATCCAGCGTGTCCAGACCATTTAGAAAAGCCAGTTATCTGGAAATTGTTAGACGTGGAAAATCAAATAGGAGTCAAACTAACCGAAAGTATGGCAATGTGGCCAGCTTCCTCCGTTTCAGGATATTATTTTGCTAACCCACAAAGTAAATACTTCGGATTAGGAAAAATAAAACCAGACCAAGTAGCCGATTATGCGAAACGCCGTGGAATTTCAGTAGAAGAAGCAATGAAGTGGTTGGCCCCCTCCATCTCCCCTAAGGGGAGGAACCTGAAACCTATAATTGTATTAACGTAAAACTGATTACCCACTTCAGTCACCCCTCCTTTGGAGGGGACGGGGGAGGCTCTTATGAAAGTAACCGAACATATAGAAAAAGCAAACGGGAAAACGCAATTTTCCTTCGAAATATTACCGCCTTTAAAAGGGCAAAACATCCAATGTATATTTGATGGGATTGACCCATTAATGGAATTCAATCCGCCGTTTATAGACGTGACGTATCATCGTGAAGAATACGAATTTAAAGAGTTGTCAAACGGTTTGTTGCAAAAGAAAATTGTAAAAAAACGTCCAGGAACAGTGGGTATTTGTGCTGGGATTCAAAATAAATATAATGTCGATGCGATACCCCATATTTTATGTGGTGGATTTACAAAAGAAGATACAGAAAACCTTCTAATCGACTTAGATTTCCTAGGGATTGATAATGTGGTAGCTTTACGAGGCGATGCGGTAAAAAGTGAAATTTATTTCAAAGCCGAAAAAGAAGGAAATGCCTATGCCTCAGAATTGGTAACCCAAATTAGTAATTTGAATAAAGGGATTTATTTAGATGACGATTTGCAGAATACCAATGCAACTGATTTTTGTATAGGTGTTGCAGGTTATCCCGAAAAACATATGGAAGCACCAAGTATGGATAGCGACATTTATTTTATGAAGCAAAAAATAAAAAATGGCGCGGACTATATCATTACCCAGATGTTTTTTGACAATCAAAAGTTTTTTGAATACGTCGAAAAATGCAGAAATGCAGGTATCACAGTGCCTATTATCCCGTGATTAAAACCCATTGCAACCAAAAAACAACTGAATTTGATTCCGCATCGCTTTAAAGTCGATTTGCCAGACGATTTGATTATGGCTGTGGTAAAAGCCAAAGATAATGAAGCAGTAAAACAAATCGGTATTGAATGGTGTATTCAGCAAAGTAAGGAGTTAGTGAAATCAGGAGTGCCTTTTTTGCATTATTATTCTATGGGAAAGGCCGAGAATATTAAGGCGATTGCAGGGGAGGTGTTTTAGTAATTGGTTAGACGAAACTGAAGAATTAATCTCGTCTAACCGATTTAGAAGTAGTATAGGTTTATTGGAATAACTGGGTGTAATCTTTAAAGAGATATAGTTTACCTCTTTTTGAACCAGTAATTTCTTTTATTATTTGTAAATTTTCTAATTCTTCTAAAAGTTTGTAAACGGATGGTGATGAAAGACCCGTGATTTCTCTTGCTTTTTGTGCTTCAATCATTGGGTGTTGATATAAATAATTTAGAAGCGTATTTGCTTTGTTTGCTCTACTTCCTAATTTTTGAATTTTTAGGTCTACTTCTTTTTGTAATTTCAAGATACTGTCAAAGGTTGATATTCCTTTTTTTGCAGTTTCAATTATGCCAACTAGGAAAAATTTAAACCATTGAATAATGTCATTTTTGTCTCTTACCTTTGTAAGATTGTCATAATATAGTGTTCTGTTTTTTTCAAAGAAATCAGATAGATAAAGTATCGGTTTTTTTAAAATACCTTTTTCAACTAGATATAATGTTATCATTAGTCTTCCAACCCTGCCATTGCCATCAAGAAATGGATGAATAGTTTCAAATTGATAATGTATCAAAGCAATTTTCAAAAGCTCAGGAAAATAATAATCATCATTATGAGCAAATTTTTCCAAGTCACTCATGTAGTCGTTCACCAAAGTATGGTTTGGTGGTACAAATGAAGCATCGTTTATACTAGCACCTCCTATCCAATTTTGACTTGTTCTAAACTCACCCGGTAGTTTATGTTTTCCTCTAACGCCTTGTAGTAAAATTTGATGAGTTTCTTTTAGTAGACGTGATGAAAATGGAAGTTTTTCTAGTTTTGTTATGGCAGAATTTAAGGCTGAAATATAGTTTTGTACTTCTTCCCAGTCATCTCGTTTCTCTTCTCGTATGTCTTCTTTGTTTAAAAGAGCTTCCTCAATATTTGTTTCAGTTCCTTCAATTTTACTAGACTGAGTTGCTTCTTTTAAGACGTGCATACTTATAAAAAGGTCGATATTAGGGATATATTCTGAATACATATCTAGTCTTCCTAATTGTCTGTCAGCTTGACTTAATAAGTTTAGAAGTTCCATGTTTTCAATAGTCCATTCCTTGTTTATCTTTTCTGGCTGAAAACTTTTATAAGAGTTCTGCTTAATATAGATTCCAGATTTAAAATTCTTCATCAGTAAAAATTTTAATTAAAGATATGTCTTATTTAATAAAAATGCAATTTTCTTAATTAGTGCAAGTGTTAATTTAAGATTTAACGAAAATAAATTATTAAGCTCTTTCTGTGTTGAAGGTTTTAGCTAGTTTTATTATCGGTTTAGTAAAATTTTTACTGATAAGCATATTTTTACATATGTAAAAAGTTGAAACATTAATCTATTGCCTTTGGAGAAATCAAGCACAATACTTCTATAGTATATCCAGCAAAGTAAGAGTTAGTAAAATCAGGAGTACCTTTTTGCATTATTATTCTATGGGGATGGCTGAGAATATTAAGGCTATTGCAGGGGAGGTGTTTTAGTAATATTTTGAAGGTTCACATTATCTAGTGGGTATAGTTTCTTGTTTTAAATTGCATAAGTCAAAAGATAGATTTACTTCGTCAAATTTCAAAATGCATTTATTTCCAATTTTGGTGAGGTTTTCAGGGAACGTTATGTCTATGTCCTTATGAATTGTCCCAAAGAAATATTGCTCAGTTAAAGAATAGAAGCTAGGTTTTGGGCCTTCAAATGACCTTGTTATAGATTGAATTCGATACTTATCGATATACCAAGTTTGACTAATTTCATTGGCACTTGTAAGGCTAGCCAAAATAATCTCCCATAAGAAAAACAACATTGTAAAAAAAAGTACTATAATCGATAAGGAAATTTTTAGTTTTTTATTTTGAAAATTTTTGTTAATTAAAAGTATGCTTGTAATTGAGGTTGCAATTGAAATCGGTATGGCTAAATAAGTTGTCAAGTCATATTCTGAAAAATAAAAGCAAATTTCAATAAATAGGAATATAATGAAAATTGGTGTAAAGATGTTTTTATAGTTTCGTTTCATAAATTTAAAAATATCAATTCTTTCGAATTATTCCTTATAAACAGACACGCTGAATTTTTATCCATCAAATAAAATATTACATTTACTCGTTCAGCAATTCTTCAACTTCAACCTGTAAAATAGGTAAGTTTTTAATAACAATTCCCCAAATGACATCATCAGAAACTGAGTCGTAACCGTGAATAATTCGGTTTCTAACATCAACAATTTTTCTTGAGTTAGAAATAGTTATAGTTGGTTCAAGCTTCAAAATGCGATTCATTGCTTCGCCTATGATATCGATGTTACGTTCTACAGCTCTTTTGGTACGTAAGTCGTTTTGGTATACCTCAAAAAAATTAGGCGTGTCA
Source organism: Flavobacterium davisii (assembly GCF_019565505.1). GTDB lineage: Bacteria > Bacteroidota > Bacteroidia > Flavobacteriales > Flavobacteriaceae > Flavobacterium > Flavobacterium davisii. The sequence goes on along the minus strand of NZ_CP067378.1, from coordinate 1,196,678 downwards.
ATAAAGAAACTCTCAATTTCATTGATTGCGTTTAAGATATCGTAAAGCTAAGCCTTTATTTGGTTATCCATAAATCAATTTTTTATGCTGATTTAATGTTTTTAAAAAATAAGGGTTTTTAATAGCTTTCTCTTCTAATAAATCGACATTTCTTTTGAAGGTGTTTTCTAATGAAAACTTCAAATCATAGTAATTGTCTCCATAATCGAGTACATCTAACGGTAGGAAATCGACAACTAAATCAATATCACTTTCGGTGTTAAATTTATCAGTCAATACAGAGCCAAAAGCATACAAAGTCTTTACCTTATGCGCTTTACAAAGGTTGAGAATCTCGGTAGTATGACTTTCTAATACATTCATTTTGTGATGTTATATTCAAAAATACAAAAAGTTTTGAAGATTTATTTCGTCTTCTCCCTAAACACACGCTCCAAGTTCTTACTCTTCAAAGAAAGTTGCAGAATTTTTAAACCATTGGCTTGAGCAAAATCAAACACCTGAGTTCTGCGGTCTTCGTTAGTAGTAAAAGTCAATTCCCAAGTGTTTCCGTTGTTAGAAGATTGGGTCAAATCAGCCAATGTTTCCAGTTGTGTTGCTGTAATGGGTTGGTCAAATTCCACCTCAATTACTTGCTCGGCAACCTCAGAAATTAAGTTTTCAATATTGTTATCGGTTACTATCTTCCCTTTGTTGATGATGATGACACGGTCGCAAATCGCTTCCACTTCTTGCATAATATGCGTAGAAAGAAAAACTGTTTTGTCTTTGCCTATGTTTTTAATCAAATCACGAATTTCAACCAATTGATTTGGGTCTAAACCTGTAGTAGGTTCGTCTAAAATCAATACATCAGGATTGTGTAATAAAGCCGTAGCCAGTCCCACACGCTGACGATAACCCTTTGATAATGCGCCAATTTTCTTATGTGCTTCTGGGGTTAATCCCGTTAAAGCGATGACTTCATCAATGCGACTTTTGGCAACTTTATATACATCGGCATTAAAAGTCAAATATTCTCTTACGTACAAATCCAAATACAAAGGATTGTGTTCGGGTAAATATCCTACCGATTTTTGAACGGCAAGAGCATCCGTAGTTACATCAAATCCATTGACTTTAGCGGTGCCACCATCGGCGCTGATAAATGTGGTAAGGATTTTCATTAATGTCGATTTTCCCGCACCATTAGGACCTAGGAAACCCACAATTTCTCCTTTATTAACCGAAAATGAAATGGAATCTAATGCTTTTTGGGAACCGTAATTTTTAGATATATTTTGAACTTCTATTGACATAGCGTAACTGTAATTTGAAAACAAAACTAATGATTTTAGTGAAAAAGGGAGGTTCGTTTTTATATTATTATTCAACAAGTAAGACTGAGAATATTAAGGCGATCGCTGGGGAAGATTGGTGTTCTAGTAGTATGAAAATGCTGTGTAAGTAATTTAAATGAATAATGAAGCATGTCAATAGTACCTCTTTGAGCTGTTACTGAAAGGCGTTTTTGAATTTTAATGGATCAAAAAAGAGAGATTATTGTAATGAAAATAATCTCTCTTTTGATAGGGTTAATAAAACGAACTATTTTCCAAGGAAAATAATGTAATTTTGACCATTGACTGTCAATGTAGCCTTATCATCGCATTCTCCATTTCCGAAATCTAAAACAGCTGCTGTTTTGTCTAATTTTGTATAAGAAATAATACCTTTCGTAATATAAAAACAATTTGATTTTACGATTAAAGGAGAAGTGATTTCAGCTAATCTTACAGTTCCACTTGGGAAAACAGTTTCCCAGTTTCCTGTAATTTGATAAACATTATCTGATAACTCAGGAGTGTTTTGTCCTTGAATAATTTCTCTGGTTTTAGTTCCTGTTATTTTTAAGATCTTACCATTTTCTAAAGTAACAGTTAAGTTTAAGTCAATTTTAAATATTAAATGTTCATTAGGATTTGCTGCTGAGGTACCTCTTGTAATTGTAATGGTTCTTGTTCCTTCTACTTTTACATTGTTGTGAGAAAAATTTTCGAAAGTATAAGTAATTGTGTGAGAGGTGGCTTTAGGTTGGTAAGTAAATTTAATGATTATTTTACCTTTTAACGTATTGCCATTTGGCATAGAACAACCTGTTGAACCAAAATCAATTGTTTTGCTAATTGTTTGTCCAGAAGTATAAGGGGCTTGTGGGGTTATACTTACAACAGCACAAGAAGGAGTTTGTCTTTCTGTAGACATCATTCTGGCTGCTAAATTAAGTTCTCCTAGTTGTTCAAGGACTACTGTTGAAAGATCTTCAACAAAGGCATCTGTTTTTACAGAAGCAGACATGTCATCTTTGGTAATCTCAGGTGTGTATAAATTTTCATTTTCATCTTTATTACAACTGATCAGTAATGCAAAAGTGCTGCATAAAGCAATAATAAAATTTTTAGTTCTCATAATCAAATGGTTTTAAGGTTTATGGGTTGGACTAAAATAATAAAAAAAGGTTTAAATTGATAGCGTAAAAAAGTTTTTTTTCATATATGAAATTGTTTTACCTTTGAAACCCTGATGGATATTACTTCTCAAATAAAACAGCCAATACTTCAGGAAATGGAAATTTTTGAAAAAAAATTTCATTCCTCAATGTCTTCTAAGGTAGCGTTGTTAAATAGGATTACCTATTATATTGTTAATAGGAAAGGGAAACAAATGCGGCCTATGTTTGTTTTTCTTACAGCTAAAATGATCTCTAAAGGAACTGTTTTAGAAAGAACCTACAGAGGAGCATTGGTAATAGAACTTATTCATACGGCTACTTTAGTTCATGATGATGTAGTAGATGATAGTAATCGTCGTCGTGGTTTTTTCTCTATAAATGCTTTGTGGAAAAATAAAATTGCAGTTTTAGTAGGAGATTATTTATTGTCAAAAGGATTGTTACTTTCTATTGATAATGGTGATTTTGATTTACTCAAAATTATTTCAGTTGCAGTTCGAGAAATGAGTGAAGGAGAATTACTTCAGATTGAAAAAGCACGTCGATTAGATATAACAGAAGAAATTTACTACGAAATTATTAGGCAAAAAACAGCTACCCTCATTGCTGCCTGTTGTTCTTTGGCCGCTTGCTCTATTAAACCAGATGATGCTGAATTAATAGAAAGAATGCGTAAATTTGGAGAACTTATAGGGATGGCTTTTCAAATAAAAGACGATCTTTTTGATTATTCAGAAGAAGCTATAGGAAAACCAACAGGAATTGATATTAAAGAGCAAAAAATGACACTTCCACTCATTTATGTTCTTAATACATGTACTCCGAAAGAAAAAAAATGGTTAATTAATTCTATAAAAAATCATAATAAAGATAAAAAGCGTGTGAAAGAAGTTATAGCATTTGTTAAACAAAATAACGGTCTTCTATATGCTGAAAAAAAAATGATTGAATTTCAACAGGAAGCACTGATGTTGCTTGCTGACTTTCCTGAATCAGATTATAAAAGCGCCTTAGTCTTAATGGTAAATTATGTGATTGAAAGAAAAAAATAATTAATTGGATGTGTTTTGGTGTAATTATTGATAATATTTTATAGATAAAACATTTTTTATCATTTTTTAACAGTTATTTGTTAATAGAAGGTTGTTTATTAACAAACTAAAAAGTAGTTTTGTGCTAATTTTTATAAACCAAACCCCAAAACAATGAGAAAAAAGTTATTGACTATACTATTGTTAGTTTTTGTTTCAGGACAAGCACAAAATGTGCAAGGAATTTACGGCGACTTTAACTGGTTTAATAATTGGACTAATTTTAAGCCTAAAACGCAGGATTACGCAGCACCTAGCCGAATATTAAACGGCGAGATAGGAGTGGATACAACTCTTAAAAAAGGAACTTACCAAATAATGGGATCTGTATATGTTGTTAATGGAGCAACTCTTACTTTAGAGCCAGGGGTAGTTATGAGAGGTGATTCGGATTCTAATGGAACTTTAATCATCACTAAAGGATCTAAAATAAAAGCGGAAGGTACAGAAACAGATCCTATTGTTTTTACATCGAATAAAGGAACCTCTGATAGAAAATCAGGCGATTGGGGAGGTATTATAATTTATGGTGATGCACCTGTTAATCGTTACGGAGGGATCGTTTCTTCTATTTATGATCCAAATCCTAAATATAATCTTTTTGGAGGGAATAATGAAAACAGTGATTCAGGTATTCTAAAATATGTACGTATAGAATTTGCAGGAAAAAAATTAAATGAAAAAACAATGTTAAATGGTTTAACATTAGGAGGGGTAGGAAAAAAAACGAAGATAGAATATGTGCAAATTAGTATGGCCAAGGATGATGGATTAGAAATTGTAGGCGGTGTCTTTGATATAAATAATATTATTTCATTTCAAAATGCAGATGATGATTTTGATTTTTCTATGGGAGCAACCTGTTCTATAAGTAATTCAATAGCTATCCGTAATCCTTATATTTCAGATAATACTCGTTCGAGAGTTATGGAAATAGATACTTATGATAAATTAGAAAATTTTGACCCTACTCGTAAGAAAACGGTTGTTAAACTTAATAACGTGACAATGGTTAGTAATGAGGATAATGCGATGGGGCTAGTAAAAGAAGCTATTTCAGTAAAAACAGATTCATTTGTTGAAATTAATAAATGTGTAATTTCAGGTTTTGCTAGTGTATTTGCTATGGATGATAAATATTTGGAGAGAGAAAATTACAAACAATTAAAAATAGTAAACTCTATTATCAATAATTGTACTGAAATTATTACCAACGAAAATTTAGTTAAAGCAGAAGGACAAACGGATTGGTTTACGTCAAAAGATAAAGTAAATAGTGTTACAAAAATTAGTAATATCAATATGTTTAAAAGTAATGATGTACGAAAAAAACCCGATTTCAGGTTGAAATAAGAAGGGATTGTAAAAGCGAGTAATCATATTTTTGATCAGTAAGAGAAATCACACAATTAAAAGTTGTGTGGCTTCTCTTGTTTTTTTAGCGTAAGTTAAACCCAGATTAGATGATAGGTCTTGTGTAACAAAAAGGAAAAGAACAAAAAGTATAAAAATATATCGAAATTTTTTATCGCAGACAGAGTTTGTTAAACGGAGAATAAAAAGAAAGTTGTTTTTTTAGATTTAGTAATTTTGTTTTATAATGAAGTCTAATGTGGAATCTGGGGTAAATATTAAAAGTGCCTTTTTTTAGATCATTCCTTTTTCTATTTAAAAGGTTTTTAAAGTTTGTATATTTGAATTTTTTTAAAGATTAATTGTGATTTCTAAAAATACAATAGAAACCGTTTTTGAAACGGCTCGAGTGGAGGAGGTTATAGGTGACTTTGTTCAGCTAAAAAGAGCGGGTACAAATTTAAAAGGACTTAGTCCTTTTTCGGATGAAAAATCACCTTCTTTTATGGTCTCACCAGTAAAACAAATATGGAAAGACTTTAGTTCAGGTAAAGGAGGAAATGCTGTGACATTTCTAATGGAACATGAGCATTTTTCATATCCAGAAGCGATTCGATATTTAGCAAAAAAATATAACATAGAAATTGAAGAAACAGAGCAATCTACTGAAGAAGTAGCGGTAGCTAATGAAAAAGAAAGTATGTACTTAGTTTCTGAATTTGCTCAAAAATTTTTTCAAAATGCTCTACTTCATACAGATGAAGGTCAGGCAATAGGACTTTCGTACTTTAAAGAACGTGGATTTACTTTAGAAACTATTGAAAAATTTGGTTTAGGTTTTTCACCTGAAGCTTGGGATATTTTTACAAAAGAAGCTCTCGGAAAAGGGTATAAATTAGAATTTTTAGAAAAAACAGGGTTAACTATAGCTAAGGAAGATGGAAGGCATTTTGATCGTTTTAAAGGACGTGTTATGTTTCCTATTCAAAGTATGTCTGGACGTGTTCTTGGTTTTGGTGGACGTATTTTAACGAATGATAAGAAAGTTGCTAAATACGTTAATTCTCCAGAAAGTGAAATTTATCATAAATCTAAAGTCCTATATGGTATTTATTATGCAAAACAAGCCATAGCCAAACAAGATAATTGTTACTTATGTGAAGGATATACAGATGTTATTCAAATGCACCAAGCAGGTATAGAAAATGTAGTAGCTTCATCTGGTACTGCCTTAACTCCAGATCAAATTCGTTTGATTAATCGTTTGACAAAAAATGTCACAGTTCTTTTTGATGGAGATGCAGCAGGTTTAAGAGCTTCTATTAGAGGTATTGACTTAATTTTGGAGGAAGGTATGAATGTGAAAGTTTGTACTTTTCCAGATGGAGATGATCCAGATAGTTTTGCTAGAAAAACTTCTCATGATGATTTATTGCGTTATCTTGATCAGAATGCCATGGATTTTATTCAGTTTAAAGCATCACTTTTGATGAAAGAAGCTAAAAATGATCCGATAAAAAAAGCAGATCTAATTCGAGATATGGTGATTAGTATTGCTAAAATACCCGATCGAATTAAACGAGAAGTATATATTAAAGAATGTTCTCGTATCATGGATATTTCGGAGGAAGTATTATTTAATACATTAGCACAATTGGTTCAAAAAGACATTGCGGAATCTGGGAAGAAATTAAAACAAGAACAAAAAGCATTTACAGTTGTAAAAAATGAAGAACAATCAGCTAAAACAAAAGTAGATGTTCAATATCAATTAGAACGTAAGATTATAGAAATCCTTTTACTTTATGGGGGAGCAGAAGAAGAATTTACAGATTTTTTATACAAAGCTACTCCAGAAGGTGAATTAAAAGAAATAAAAGAAATTAATAAGTATAAAGTATACCAGCGAATTTATTTGAGTTTACAGGAAGATGAAGTAGAATTGGCAAATCCTCTTTTTAGAGCTATCTATAATGACGTAATGAATTATTATCATCAAAATGAGAAATTAGAAATTGAACATTTTTTGATGCAATTAACACCCGAATTAGCTCAAGAAGTAACTTCTATTTTGATGGAGGATGAAAAGATGAGCCTCCATAATTGGGAGGTTAAACTTATTTATGTAAAATTAAAAGATCAAACAATTGGTCAGTATGCAACAGAAACAATCTTAAGTTTGAGATGGTTTTTAGTAAATAAAATTATAGAAGAAGTTAAAGGACAATTATCACCCGATCCTCAGGCTGATAATTCTGAAATTTTATATATGGTAATGGATTATTCCAAATTGGTGGGTAATTTTTCCAGTAAGCTAGGACGTGTGATGTCTCGTTATTCTTAGTTTTTATAAAGGAATATCCGAAAAGTAAAAATTTCATCTTGTTATTTTTTTCAATAGAAATATATAATTTATTAAAACATTTGCTTAGTCTGTTTAAATAAAATGATCCAGTTTATCTTTAGAAAAGGATTCATAATATAAAATAAATGATGAAATTTTTGAGCTTTTCAGATATTTTTCATTATTTGTTGAGGAATTTAAAATTTAACAATATAAATAGCTCCTTCTCCCATTGCAGGTATGAACAAGTAGTTGTTATAACTGCTGATGTCTGCTGGACCATTCAGATATTTTTTACCTATTTTGTTAGAAAGATCTATTACTTCACTTTTTTGTGTCATTGGGTTGTATTTAAAAATAAATCCTACTTCATTCGATCCATTGTAATCTTTCCCCCAATCTGAAAGATATACTTCATTGTTAATTAGAGCGATGCCGTCTAGTCCTCCCAAAGCACTTGGACCATTTGTGACATCCGTATTATTTTTGGAGTTTAAATCTAATTTTTTTAATGATAATCCATTTTTAAAGGCGCAATTCCATAATGTATTGTCTGTTAAAAACAAGCCATTTACAAAACCATTTTCGCCTATTTTTTCCTTAGTTTTTTCTTTTAAATTAATCTTATAAATACCACCGTTATTTGTAATGCTTGCATATAACGTATTGTTGTCATTTCCTTTAACAAGATCGTTTAATCCTGTGCCTCCTTGTTGTGTTAGGTCTATTCCAAGATCTGTAAAAGAAATTCGATCAACAAGTTCTCCTGTATTGATATTTATTCCTTTTAATTCATCTATATCGTTTACCCATAATACATTGTCTATTAAAGCACTGCCTTTTGGAGCATTTAAAATAGTTTTACTGATGTTTTTTGAAATTAACTTACCGTTTAAATCTACTTTGGTTATCATTCCGTCTCCATCTTTTACGTGAGGAGCTAATTGAGCCCCAATATCTGAAATGTAGAAATATTCTTTGCCGTCAAAAAGAATGCTTTCAGGATGACCAAATTGTAAGGCTAATTTTCCTGTTGAGAATGTAATTTCATTACTAGGGATTGTCGTGTTATTATCTTTTGAACATCCTATTAATAATGCAGTTCCTATAAGAGAGGAAAATAAAAAACTCTTTTTCATAATAGTTATTTTTAATTAATAACAAATGTATGAATAAGAGTTTTTTTAGGTTTTTTGTGATCGTTCAAAAAGTTATTCTAAAAGTTCATATTTTAAAACTAAACAATTTCTAATATTTTGGCTTTATTAACAAGATCTACAAGATTCGTTACATTTAATTTTGCTAATAAACGGAGTTTATATGTGCTTATAGTTTTTTCATTTAAATTTAAAGATTCGGCAATTTCTTTATTTTTTTTACCGTTTGATAGATAACGTAATACTTCTATTTCTCTACTAGATAGTTTTCTGTATAGTTGTTCTGACTTATTTTGTTTTGAAATTAAAGCTATATTACGTTTTACCACATCACTAAATACCACAGTTCCTCTGTTGACTTTTATAATTGTTGAGGCTAAATTTTCTAGTTTTTCTGACTTTTCAACAAATGCTGAAGTTCCTGCTTTTATAGCATTAGGAGCGTATACCTGTTCATTTAAATTAGAAAATAAAATGATCTTAAGTTTCCTGTGATTTTCTAATAAATTTTTAATATCATTAATACTATTTAACCCATTTAGCTCCATATCCATGATCAAAATATCTACTTCTTTACGTTTCAACATTTCTTCAATCATTTCAAAGTTATCCACGATTCCTACTAATGTAATATCAGAATGTTCTTTGAAATATGATTTAATACCATAATGAACTACAGGATGATTATCCGCAAGACCTATCTTTATCATACATTATTTGTTTAAAATTGTGTAAGTACAAAATTACAAATAAAAAGATAAAGGCTTGATTATCAGTTGTAGAAAAAGTTTTACACTTTTGTAGAAATTATTTAGGTGCACTCAGAAATAAAATGTATCAATAAAATCAAAGTTTAAGGCTTTTTTATTTTTGAATTTAACCCCCTTTTTTTAGAGTCTTTTACTCTAAAAAAAGGGTAATATTTTTTATTAGCACTATTTCAAAAAGTAAAAAAAAAAAAAGGATAGCTTTGCTTTTTTTGGAATATTTGGAGTTATACCTTGAAATTTTTTATATCAAAGTACATGAGGGCAAAAAATATTTTCAAATTTCCTATTTAAGTTCATTAGGAATTATACATACAGGTATTGGATTCATTTTATGTTGATTAATAGTGTTTAATCGTAAATAAATTTTAAAGACTTCTTTCTCTCTCCCTTCAAAATCATTGCTGTTTTTCCCATTTTCTAATTGTTTCATGGCCCATTCTAATTCATCATAATTGGCACCTAGTTGATCTTCGTCGCTTCGATCATCGCCAAATAGTCCATCTGTAGGTTTTGCATTTAGTATAGATTCAGGTACTCCCACATAAGATGCTAAAGTACGAACATCACTTTTTAGCAAGTCTGCTATAGGACTAATGTCTACGCCTCCATCCCCGTATTTAGTAAAAAAGCCTACTCCAAAATCCTCTACCTTATTGCCAGTTCCGGCTACTAATAAGTTGTTTAAACCAGCAAGGTAGTATAAAGATACCATTCGTAAACGTGAACGAGTATTGGCGAAGGCTAAATGAAGTTTGTCCTCATTTTCTGATATAGGTACTTCGTTTTTGAAACTTTCAAAAATGGGGGTCATATTAATTTGAGTATCCAATACATTTGAAAATTTTTGTTTTAGCATATTAATATGTTCGTATGCCCTGTTTACATGGCTTTCTGCTTGATGTATAGGCATTTCTACACATAAGGTTGTAAGACCAGTTTGCGCACATAATGTAGACGTTAAAGCGGAGTCTATTCCGCCAGAAATACCAACTACAAAGCCTTTTACTCCAGCTTTTATAGCGTATTCTTTTAACCAGTTTACAATATGTTTATTTACTTTTTCTGCATTTAAAGTGCTTATTTTTTGCATAACGATGATTGTATTAAAAAGGGATGTATATTTGCAAAAATAATAAAATTACTTATAAACCGTTTTTTGGTTATCTTAATAGAATTAGTAGGAAAATGAGGAAATATATTGCGTTAGCTGTTTTAGCTCTTTCTGCTTTGTCTTGCAAAAAAAATGCAAAAGTACAAGAACAAGCGGAAGAAATGGAACTAAATGTTGTGGTAGATCGTTATGATAAAGCTTTTTTTGAAGCAAAACCATCTGATTTACCTATTTTAAAAGAAAAATACCCTTTTTTCTTTCCTCCTCAAGTTGATGAACGGTTTTTAGCTGAAAAAATGGTACATCCACAATGGAGAGCATTGTATGATGAAGTAGAAAAACGATATGATAATTTTGATGTTGAAAAGAAGAATATCGAAACACTATTTAAATATATAAAATATTATTTTCCTAAAACAAAAATACCTAAAGTATATACTGTCATTCAGGATATGGATCCCGATTATAAAGTAATTTATGCTCCAGATAAAAATGTTTTAATTATTTCTTTGGAACTGTATTTAGGTAAATCACATCGTTTTTACGAATATCCTGAGTTTTTGAAAAAGAGATTTGAAGCGGTACAAATGATGCCAGATGTGGTAGATGCGTTTGCTTTGTATAAGGTTAAACCTCCTATAGATCGCGATTTTTTATCGCAAATGATTTATGAAGGAAAAAAATTGTACTTAAAAGATGTCTTGTTGCCTACAACTCCTGATGAAGACAAAATAGCTTATACAACAGAAGAGTTAAAGTGGTGCGAAGAGAATGATGAAACTATCTGGCGATTTATGATAGAACAAAAAATGTTATATGATACAAATCCTATGCTAGTTCAAAAATTAATAGCACCGGGACCTTTTTCTAAATTTGGACTCGAAAGTGATAATCAAACACCTGCTCGTATAGGTGCGTGGATTGGATGGCAAATTGTTCGTGCTTACATGGAACAAAATGAGGTTTCTTTAGAAAAAATGCTTGTTGTAGATGCTAAAGAACTTTTTAAAAAATCTAAATATAAACCTGTAAAGAATTAATTGTTAACTCAGAGTGTGGTAAAATATTTAAAGGAAAATTCCTAGCAAAAATATAGTTCATATAAATTTTAAAACATAAAAAATAAAATGCCAATAACTAAAACATCCGATATTAATTTTAAGATTTCATTAGATGAAAATCATGTTCCAGAAAAATTACATTGGACTGCAAAAGACGGTGGAATAGAAGAACAAGAAGCCAAAGCTCTTATGTTAAATATATGGGATAGTAACGCAAAAGAAACAATGCGTATTGATTTGTGGACAAAGGATATGCCTGTAGATGAAATGAAGATATTTTTTCATCAAACTTTGGTGGCTATGGCGGATACTTTTGAACGTGCAACGGCTGATGAAAAAATGAGTGCAACAATGCGTGATTTTTGGAGTATTTTGCTGAAAAGTTAGAGTTGAAAAAATAAAATGTATAAATTTAAAATGTTAGAAATGGTAAGTAGAAAATTATCTTTTTTATGTGCATGTTTGATTTTAGTTTCTTGTAATAAAGAAGATAACAAGGATGTGATGTCTGATACTAAAGGAAGTTGTGAGTCTTCAATACCTTTTTTGAAAACGGGCAAGGAAGTAGTGTTTGATCTTTTTACATTTGGAAAGAAATCAGGAACAATGAAAATGACTTTTGGAAGTTGTAATGGAGAAGGATTTCTAGTTACAAGAAATTTTTACAATGACTTAGGTGAATTAGTGCGCTCTAGTGTTGATTTAATGAAACAAGAAGGAGATTTTCTTTTGGTTGATTCAGATAATAATAAAGATTATTTTGCAAAAAGCTATAAAAAGAATGTTCAGTTAAATGAAGAATGGAAACATGTTAGAGCTGATAAAGCGGTTGTAACACATAAAGTTATAGATTTAGATTCTGTTATTAAGGTACCCGCTGGTACATTTCATTGTAAAGTTTTTAAGTTTTCTACAACAACAGCTATTAATGACTCTTATATTTTTTGGAATGATGATATAGGGAATGTTTACGAAGATACTGGGTTTTTTAAAATGGAACTTAAATCATTTAAGTAGTACAATAAAAAGAGACTGTCTGGTAAAGGTTGTAATTCTGTTATTTCATCGGCGAGAAAAATCACATATACAGATAATGTGATTTCTCCTGTCATCATTGAAGTAATAAGTTAAAAATATTATACAATTTATTTATTACTTTTTAGATAGTCTCTTTTTGTTAGACAAAATGATCATTGTTTTTGAAAATTTCTTGATTTACATTGTCTATAAAATCTAAAATACCGTCGCGTCCAACTGCATCTAATGAGGAAGTTATAAAATGTTGAGGCATTTCTTCCCAATTGTTAGCTAGTAATGATTTTCGATAAGCTGCAACGTTTTGTTCTGCTTTGCCCTTACTTATTTTATCTGCTTTTGTGAAAATAATACAAAAAGGAACGCCCGTCTCGCCAAGATATGTAATGAATTCTAAGTCTATTTTTTGAGCTTCATGGCGAATATCTATTAAGATAAAGGCACAAACCAATTGAGCTCGTTTTTCAAAATAATCAGTAATGAATTTCTGGAAAACTTCCTTTGTTTTTTTAGAAACTCTTGCGTATCCATATCCTCGGTAAATCAACTAAAAACCAGTTATTATTAATTTTAAAATGATTAATTAGCTGGGTTTTACCCGGTCTAGAGGAAGTTTTTGCTAAGTTTTTATGATTAGTTAGCATGTTTATTAAGGAGGATTTCCCTACGTTAGATCTTCCTATGAAAGCGTATTCAGGTAAACGCTCCTGAGGACATTTGCTTACAAGAGAGTTACTTATGATAAATTCAGCTGTATTAATTTTCATAGATATAAAATATGAGAGTGTCTATTTAATATTTCGTTTTTTGTTTTGATTATGACAAACTATGTTTTTGTGTCTTATTTGTTTTGATAAGACTCTTGGGCTTTTACGTAAAAAGGGATGTCTATTTTTTTGAAAGATCCCTTTGTTAATTATTTATGTTCTGCTTTTGTTTTTAACCATTCTTCCAAAATCCTATTAAACTCATCAGGATGTTCCATCATAGCAGCATGACCACATTGGTCTATCCAATATAAAGTAGAATTGGGGAGTAATTTGTGAAATTCTTCTGCTACTTCTGGAGGCGTTACTTTGTCCTGTCTACCCCATATAATTCCTGTTGGAACGTGCATTTTTGGTAAGTCTTTGGCCATGTTGTGACGTATGGCGCTCTTGGCAATGGTAAGTGTTTTTAAAAGTTTAATACGATCGTTAACCGTAGCATATACTTCATCAACAATTTCTTTTGTAGCAACAGCAGGATTGTAAAATACGTCTTCTGACTTTTTTTTGATGTACTCATAATCTCCACGTTTAGGATAGCTTTCTCCCATCGCACTTTCATATAAACCTGAGCTACCTGTAATTACTAATCCTGATACTTTTTCGGGGAAAAGTTTTGTGAAATATAAGGCTATATGCCCTCCTAATGAGTTACCTACAAGGACAACTCTATCATAACCTTTATAATTGATGAAATTTTTAAGGTATACAGCAAATGCTTTTACATTGGTTTTTAATATATTTTGGGTATATAAAGGTAATTCAGGAATTACTACTTTGTATCCTTTGTTAGGGAAATATTGAGCAACTCCTCCAAAATTACTAAGACCTCCCATTAATCCATGTAAAATTACAATTGGAGTCCCTTCTCCTGCTTCGAAATATTTGTATTTACCGTCTTCTATTAAGTGCTCCACTTTATTAATTCGTTTTTATATGACAAATATAGTGGTTAAAAATGAAAAAATTATTTTTATTATTTTTTTATGGATAAAGTAATCGGAGATCTTAAAAGGATAGGTGAAAGAAAGAAGTTGAGGCTGTTTTCTAATCTAAATCTATTGAAATTTGGAATGAAAATAGTTTAACAGGTTTTAATTTGAACGCGTAATTGTATTTGATTTTCTTTTTATAAAAATGCCCCAAATAGTGTTTAGCTTTTTTGGGGCGGTATCTTATTGTATAAATTGATTTCTATATTATGATTTGATAATTGTTTGTTTTCTGTCAGGTCCAACAGATATAATCATAATAGGAACTTCTAGCTCTTTTTCAATGAAATGAATATAGTCTTTTAGCTCAATAGGGAGTTCTTCAAAAGAACTCATGTCTGTTAGATCAGCCTTCCAACCTTTAAATTCGGTATAAACAGGGGTTAGATTTTCTTCTTCAATAGAAAAAGGGAGATGTTTTATAGTTTCACCTTTATAGTTATAAGCGGTGCAAACTTTCAGTGTTTCAAAACCAGAAAGGACATCGCCCTTCATCATCATCAATTGAGTTACACCATTTATTTGAATAGCATATTTTAAAGCTACTAAATCCAGCCATCCACAGCGTCTAGCGCGTCCTGTTACAGAGCCAAATTCATTGCCTACTTTAGCCATTGTTTCGCCATCTGTTCCAAAATCCTCTGTAGGGAATGGTCCAGATCCAACACGAGTGGTATAGGCTTTGAAAATACCAAATACCTCTTTTATTTTGTTAGGGGCAATGCCTAAGCCTGTACAAGCTCCGGCAGCAGTAGTGTTAGATGAAGTTACGAAAGGATAAGTTCCAAAGTCAACATCTAATAAGGAGCCTTGTGCCCCCTCGCAAAGAATAGACTTACCTTCTTTTTGAGCTTTTGCTAAAAATTCTTCGCTATCAATAAAAGTTAATTTTTTTAAGCCCTCTATGGCTTCAAAAAATTCTTTTTCCATTTCGGGAAGGTTGTATTGAATATTTACATCGTAAAACTTAATCATTTCCTCATGCTTATTTGCCAAAGAACGATATTTTTCAATGAAATCAGACATTTCAATGTCTCCAACCCTTAGGCCGTTACGTCCTGTTTTGTCCATATAAGTTGGTCCAATACCCTTTAGAGTTGAGCCAATTTTAGCTTTTCCTTTAGCTGTTTCAGAAGCAGCATCTAATAAGCGATGGGTTGGTAAAATAAGATGTGCTTTTCTTGAAATCAATAATTTTGACTCAATGTTCATATTGAACTTTTCAAGTCCTTCTATTTCTTTTTGAAAGACAACAGGGTCTATAACAACACCATTACCAATGATATTTATTGCGTTTTTATGAAAAATACCAGATGGGATTGTACGTAAAACGTGTTTTATTCCGTCAAACTCAAGTGTGTCCTGCATTAGGACCTCCTTGAAATCGCGCTATTATATCGTATTTAGAGGTTAGTACATCGACAATTTTTCCTTTGCCTTCATCGCCCCATTGTAATCCTAGTAGTAAGTCTACAGTCATTGTGTTGTTGTTTGTAATTTTTAAGAATTTTTCTTTTTAGTAGCGTAGAAATATAGAGAATGATTTTGGATCTCAATTCCAAATAAATCTTCCATAGTTTGTTTGATGGTTTGTATTCTTGGGTCGCAAAATTCAATTACTTCGCCTGTATCAGTCATAATAATATGATCATGTTGTTTGTCAAAGTAAGATTTTTCATAATGCGCTTGATTTTGACCAAATTGGTGTTTGCGAACTAAACCGCAATCTAATAACAATTCAATGGTGTTATAAAGTGTAGCTCGTGATACGCGATAATTTTTGTTTTTCATTTTAATATAAAGATTTTCTATATCAAAATGTTCTGAACTGTCGTATATCTCCTGAAGAATTGCATATCGTTCAGGTGTCTTTCGATGCCCATTTTTTTCTAAGTAACTAGTAAAAACATTTTTTACTGTTTCTTGATGGCTATTATTGTCAGATGTAATTTGCGTCATAAGGTTACAAAGATAAAATTTTTATTTAGATTGTAAATAATAATGGTTTTACTTTTATGAGTGCTAATTTGTTAAGAAAGAACGAAGGTGTAA
Source organism: Flavobacterium davisii (assembly GCF_019565505.1). Lineage (GTDB taxonomy): Bacteria > Bacteroidota > Bacteroidia > Flavobacteriales > Flavobacteriaceae > Flavobacterium > Flavobacterium davisii. Next base: position 1,180,454 of record NZ_CP067378.1, on the reverse strand, counting down.
TTGAATGGAAATACTGGGGGTGTTCATCTGTTTCTAAATTGAAAATAAATAAGTTTTGTGTATAAAAGTCTTTTAAAAAGTGATTTATGAAGGCGTTAATTGATCTGAATCTAGATTTTATATTAGGCTTCGTTTAGAAAGAAAATAAGTTAAATATTTTTCTAATCTGGAAATTGGGTTAAATAAAGGAAAGTGTTTTGCCTGATTTTATATTCAACTGCTGAAGTGCTTTTGCAATGAGTACAAAAAAAGAAAATAGGAGAGATTTTGGGTGTAATCATAATTAGTCATTTAAGTTGAGTGTTTATTTATAATGAAAAAAATGATTTACTTAATACTGTATATATAAGGTATGAAGATGTTTTGAAAATGTGTATTAATAATAAAAAAAGTGGGTTTGGGGTTAAAAAACTTTAAAATGGCGGTTCAAAATAAAATAAAGAGAATTTGATTTTTAAACAGATTAAGGTCGTCTTCTTTGAGAGTTAAAGGTAGGAAAAGAAGAAAGAGGAGGTTCTTGGGGTTTTGTGGTGTATTTCTTATAAAATCAAAACTTATCAACAAAGTGGTATTTTGTGGTAAAATGTGGTAAAAATATTCCTATCTTTGTATTTGTACAGTACAAAGTGTAACTCCTTGAATACCATTGTTGGAACATATGAATGTAAAGCAGATGCGAAAGGCAGGTTGATGTTACCGGTTGCCTTGAAAGGGCAATTGGCGACTTCTTTGCAGGAAGGGTTTGTGTTAAAACGTTCTGTTTTTCAACAATGTTTAGAGTTGTATCCGATGAGTGAATGGAATGTTATGATGCAAAAAATCAATAAGTTGAATCGTTTTGTAAAAAAGAACAATGATTTTATTCGTCGATTTACAGCAGGAGTTAAAGTAGTGGAGATTGATGCTACAGGACGTTTGTTAATTCCTAAAGATTTAGCGGTTTTTGCAAATATTACGAATAACGTTGTTTTGTCTTCGGCAGTGACTATATTAGAAATTTGGGATAAAGAGTTATATGAAAAAGCTATTGATGATTCAGTGATGGATTTTGCGGATTTAGCTGAAGAAGTAATGGGAGATTTAAATTTTGATGACGATGGAATATCATAATCCGGTTTTATTAAGGGAGACAGTTGATGGTTTGAATATCAAACCGGATGGAGTGTATGTAGATGTAACTTTTGGAGGAGGAGGTCATTCAAGGGAAATATTATCTCGGTTGGGGCCTAATGGGAAATTGTTTGCTTTTGATCAAGACGAAGATGCTTGGGCTAATGCAATACCAGATCCAAGATTTGTTTTAATTAAAGAAAATTTTAGGTATATCAGAAATTTTTTACGTTTTCAGAATATTCGAAAGGTAGATGGGATTTTAGCTGATTTAGGAGTTTCCTCTCACCAATTTGATGTGCCTGAACGCGGTTTTTCTACTCGTTTTGATGGCGCTCTCGATATGAGAATGAATCAAAAAAATGAATTGAGCGCCTACACTGTAGTGAACGAATACGATGATGCGAATTTACGTCGTATTTTTTTAGAGTATGGAGAACTTAAAAATGCTCCAGCTTTAGCTAGGACGATTATAGAAGCGAGAGATACAGAAAGAATTGTTAATACAGAAGATTTAAAGCAAGTTTTAGGAAAACACTTACCAAGTCATAAAGCGAATAAAATTCTAGCTCAAATTTATCAAGCCATACGTATTGAAGTAAATCAAGAAATGGATGTCTTAAAAGAGTTTTTAGAGCAATCGTTAGATGTCTTAAATGTAGGAGGAAGATTAAGTGTTATTTCTTACCATTCTTTAGAAGATCGTCTAGTGAAACGATTTGTTAAAAATGGAATGTTTGAAGGAGAGCCAGAACGAGATATGTTTGGAAGATTTGAAGTACCTATGAAAGCTATTGGTAAACTCATTGTTCCGACGAATGAAGAAATAAAAATAAACAACAGAGCTCGAAGTGCAAAACTTCGTATTGCCGAAAAATTATAAGAATCAATGTTGCCTTAGCATCATGATGAAATATGAAAAACAAAATTTTTAATATATTAAAAGCTCGGTATCTTTTAAATGAAGATGCTGCTAAGAATTGGATTTTTATACTCTTTTTATTAGTGTTAGCCATTATAATGATTGCCAATACACATAGTTATGAGAAGAAAGTTTTTCGTATAGCAGAATTAAATAATGAAGTAAAAGAGCTACGATCTGAATTTGTAGACAGAAGATCCGAATTAATGAAAATAAAAATGGAATCCAATGTGGCAGCTCAAATGGCGATATTAAACATCGTACCATCATCGGTTCCTCCTAAAAAAATAAAAGTAGCAAAAGAAAAAACAGCTTGGGAAAAGCTATGGCAGTAATAAATAGAAATATATTAAATCGTATTTATGGGGTGGCATTACTTATATTGGTAATATCATCCGCTGTTGCTGTAAAACTAAGCAATATTCAATGGGTTGAAGGGACTTATTATAGACAATTAGCCAAAGAACGTACTATCAAAAACTTTGTAATTCCAGCTAATAGAGGAAATGTTTATTCATCAGATGGTAGCCTTTTAGCAACTTCTATTCCTGAGTATACAATTCGTTTTGATGCGTTGGCTCCTTCTCAAGAAAATTTTAATAAACATGTTAAGCCACTTGCTGATTCTTTAGCACCAATGCTAAAAAAATCAAGTAGTTCTTTATTAAACGATTTTAGAAAAGCAAGAGCCAATAAAAACCGCTATATGTTGGTTGCTCGTAAATTAAGTTATACAGAACATGCAAAAATTAAAAAATTTCCTTTGTTAAACTTAGGAGCTTATAAAGGAGGAATTATCATAGAACAACAAACCGTAAGAGAACATCCAATAGGTAAAATTGCTGAAAGAACAATAGGCTATGAACGTTTTAATGACGGGGGAAGTCTGACTCGTGTAGGGATTGAAGGTGCTTTCGGTAAATATTTAAAAGGAAAAGATGGTCAGGTTCTAAAACAAAAAATAGCCAAAGGACAATGGAAACCTATTCGAGATAATAATGAAGTAGAACCTATAGATGGTTATGATATAGTATCTACTATTGATGTATATATACAAGATATTGCACATCACGCATTACTCAAACAACTAGAACTATATGAAGCAGAGCACGGTTGTGCTGTGGTTATGGAAACCAAAACGGGAGATGTTAAAGCTATTTCAAATTTAGGAAGAGCTAAAGATGGATCATATTACGAAACGATTAACTATGCTGTTGCAGAATCACATGAGCCAGGTTCCACCTTTAAGTTACTTGATGTTTTAGCATTATTAGAAGATAAAAAAATTGATACCAGTAAAATTTATAACACCTACGGTGGAGTAGTAGTATACAGAGGTAGAAAAGTAAAAGACTCTCATGAAGGAGGATATGGGAAAATTTCATTTGCTAGAGGTTTTGAACTCTCTTCTAATACTGTTTTAGTTCAGGCCGTTTATGAAAATTATAAAGATAATCCACAACAATTTGTAGATCATATTAATTATTTAGGATTAAATACGTCTTTAGGTTTGCCTTTTAAAGGCGAAGGAAAACCCAGAATCCCACAACCGGGAAAAGGAAATTGGAGTGGTATTTCTCTTCCTTGGATGGCTTTTGGATATGGTGTTTCGGTAACCCCTTTACAAACACTTACATTGTATAATGCGGTAGCTAATAATGGAGTCATGGTTAAACCTAAATTCGTTCAAGAAGTAAAAGAGTGGAATAAGGTTGTGAAAAAGTTTGATACAGAAGTGATTAATGCTAAGATTTGTTCAAATACCACGCTTTCAAAAGTAAAAGCTATGTTGAAAAATGTTGTTAAACGAGGAACAGCATCTAAGCTATATTCTAAAGACTTTTCTATGGCAGGAAAAACAGGAACAGCTCAAATAGATTACCACAAAGGCGATACACAAATGTATTATGCTTCTTCTTTTGCCGGTTATTTTCCAGCAGAAGATCCACAATATTCGTGTATAGTCGTTATTCATAAACCTAATACGTCTAGTAATAATTATTATGGTGCTGATGTAGCAGGTCCTGTTTTTAAAAGAATTGCGCAAAAAGTTTTTACAGATGTTCCTTCTACAGATGAAATAAAATCATTAAAGAAAAAAGTTAATAAACAAGAAAAAAGTTATTTAGCTTACAATGAAAAACTAAACAAAAAACCTTTATACGTACCCAATACAAAAGGAATGCCGGGAATGGACGCAGTAGCTTTGTTAGAAAATTTAGGTATGAAAGTAAGGATAAGTGGATTTGGCAAAGTAAAAAAACAGTCCATTCAAGCAGGAGAATTTATTAGAAAAAATGCAATTATAGTTTTAGAATTGTCGTAAACAAAACATATAACATTTTGTCTTCCAATTAAAAGATAATAGGAAAAAAATGAATTTAAAAGATTTATTATACAAAGTAACTATAGAGACAGTTTTGGGATCTACTTCCATAACTGTAAATCAAATTCAGTTCGATTCTCGTAAAATCGGAACAGATGATGTTTTTGTAGCAATACGAGGAACATTGTCTGATGGGCATCAGTATATTGACAAAGCAATTAGTTTAGGAGCTAGTGTAATAATTTGTGAAGAATTGCCTCAAACTTGTTTGCAAAATATAACCTATGTAAAAGTAATAGATACAAATAGTGCTTTAGCCCAATTAGCAAATAATTATTATGGAACACCATCACATAAGTTAACTTTAGTTGGCGTTACAGGCACAAATGGTAAAACCACAATAGCATCCCTCTTATATCAAATGTTTAAAAAAGCAGGATATAAAGTAGGATTGCTATCAACCGTTAAAATTATGGTTGATACAATAGAATATAAAGCAACCCATACAACACCCGATTCATTAACTATTAATTATTTTTTAAATGAAATGATCCAAGAAGGATGTGAATATTGCTTTATGGAAGTAAGTTCTCATGGAGTACATCAAAAACGAACCGAAGGTTTACTTTTTGCAGGAGGTGTTTTTACCAATTTGTCCCATGATCACCTAGATTATCATCCTACATTTGCGGAATACCGAGACGTTAAAAAAACCTTTTTCGACCATTTACCCAAAACTGCTTTTGCATTAACTAATATTGATGACAAAAACGGAACTGTAATGTTACAAAATACACAAGCAAGGAAAAAAACCTATGCTTTAAAAACCTATGCAGATTATAAGGCCGTTATATTAGAAAATCAATTGTCTGGACTTCAATTAAAAGTTAATGAACACGATGTTTGGACTCGCTTGATAGGTACTTTTAATGCTTACAACTTACTTGCTATCTATGGCGTAGCCGTAGAGCTCGGAATAGATAAAATAGAAGCCTTACGGTTATTATCCGAATTAGAAAGCGTTTCTGGTAGATTTCAGTTTATTGTTTCCAAAGAAAAAATTACAGCCATAGTAGATTATGCACATACACCAGATGCTCTAGAAAACGTATTGAATACCATTAATGATATTCGTACAAAAAATGAACAACTAATTACTATTGTAGGTTGTGGAGGTGATAGAGATAGAACAAAACGTCCTATCATGGCACGAATTGCCACAGAAATGAGTTCAAAAGCAATTTTAACTTCCGATAACCCTCGTACCGAAAGTCCCGAGGTTATTATAGAAGAAATGGAAGCTGGAATTAGTGCAGAAAATTTTAAAAAATATTTAGCCATAAAAGATCGTAAACAAGCTATAAAAACAGCTTGTCAAATGGCTGAAAAAGGCGATATAATTTTAATAGCCGGCAAAGGACATGAAACATATCAAGAAATCAATGGAATACGTCATGATTTTGATGATATGAAAATAGTAAAAGAATTATTAGAACAATTAAATAAATAATAATTGATTTAGAAAGCTGATTGGTGATTTAAAAAGAAATCCAAAATCAAAATCCAAAATCCAAAACCTTATAAAGTATGTTATACTACTTATTTGAATATTTAGATAAAGTTCAAGATGTGCCCGGAACAGGTGTTTTTCAATACATTACTTTTCGATCAGCATTGGCAATTATTATGTCACTGTTATTGTCAACTATTTATGGGAAAAAAGTAATAAGCTACCTGAGACGTTTGCAAATTGGTGAAACCGTTCGCGAATTAGGTTTAGAAGGCCAAACTCAAAAAGCAGGAACACCAACAATGGGGGGATTATTATTATATTCTCTACCCTAATTCCTGTTTTACTATTTGCAAGATTAGATAATATTTATGTTATATTGTTAATCATCTCTATGCTATGGATGGGATTGATAGGTTTTTTAGATGATTATATCAAGGTATTCAAAAAAGATAAAGAAGGATTAAAGGGAATTTTTAAAGTTATAGGTCAAGTAGGGCTAGGATTGTTTGTAGGATCCGTTTTGTATTTTCACCCACAAGTAACCATTCGTAAAGAAATGGCACATACCAAAATAGAAATTGACGCTTCTCAGAATACGATCAAACCCATGATGGTAGAAGAAAAATCAACAGCTACTACAATCCCTTTTTTTAAAAATAATGAGTTTGATTATGCAGAAGTTTTATCCTTTATGGGAGAAGGTTATGAAAACTATGCTTGGTTAATTTTTATACCAGTGGTTATCTTTATTATTACAGCTGTTTCAAATGGAGCTAATCTTACGGATGGTATTGACGGATTAGCTGCTGGTACTTCCGCTATATCAGTAATAGCATTAGGGGTATTTACATTTGTTTCAGGTAATATTATTTTTTCTAAATACCTAAATATAATGTTTATCCCTCATTCCGGAGAAATGACCGTTTTTATAGCTGCCTTTATAGGATCATTAGTAGGCTTTTTATGGTATAATAGTTTTCCAGCTGCCGTTTTTATGGGAGATACAGGAAGTTTAACCATAGGAGGAGTAATAGCTGTATTAGCAATAGCCGTTCGTAAAGAAATGTTAATCCCCGTTATTTGTGGAATATTTTTAGCAGAAAATCTATCAGTAGTATTACAAGTAACTTATTTTAAATACACCAAAAGAAAATATGGCGAAGGACGTCGTATTTTCTTAATGTCTCCTTTGCATCATCATTATCAAAAAAAAGGATACCATGAAAGCAAAATAGTAACCCGTTTTTGGATTGTAGGAATTTTATTAACTATTGTTTCTATTGTAACTTTAAAATTAAGATAATCATGAGACTAGTTGTTTTAGGAGGAGGAGAAAGTGGTGTAGGTACCGCAATTCTCGGGAAGAAAAAAGGATACGAAGTATTTGTTTCTGATTTTGGAAAAATGAAAGATACTTATAAAGAAATACTATTACTTCATAAAATTAAGTTTGAAGACGAAAGGCACACAGAAGAACTCATCTTAAATGCAGATGTGGTAATGAAAAGCCCCGGTATTCCAGACAAAGCTCCTATTGTAAAAAAAATAATAGAAAAAAAATACCCGTACTTTCTGAAATTGAGTTTACAAATCAGTTTACCAATCTTCTAACAGTAGGAATAACAGGTAGTAATGGTAAAACAACTACAACCATGTTAACTTATCACCTTCTAAAACAAGGCGGAATAAATGTAGGTCTTGCTGGTAATATAGGAAAAAGTTTTGCTTGGCAAGTAGCCGATGATAAATTTGATACCTATGTTTTAGAACTAAGTAGTTTTCAGCTAGATGGCGTTGAAACATACAAACCACATATAGCAATCATAACAAACATAAGTCCAGATCATTTAGATCGATATGAGTATAAATACGAAAATTATATCGCTTCAAAGTTTAGAATCACAATGAATCAAACAGAAGAAGATTATTTGATTTATGATGCAGATGACGAAGCTATAAATAATTGGTTACTTCAAAATACAACCAAAGCAAAATTAATACCCTTCTCCATTTCTAAAAAGTTAGACTTTGGAGCCTATTTAGAAAATGATACGATAAAATTCAATATAACAAACGAAATATTTGATATGCCAATCAACGAAATATCTTTAGAAGGAAAACATAATGTAAAAAACGCTATGGCAGCAGCAACAGTTGCACAGTTATTAAAAATTAGAAAATCAACTATACGAGAAAGTTTGTCAGACTTTCAAGCAGTTGAACATCGTTTAGAAAAAGTATTAAAAATTAATAATGTACAATATATAAATGATTCTAAAGCAACCAATGTAAATGCTACATTTTTTGCGCTAGATAGCATGTCTACACCAACCGTATGGATCGTTGGAGGGGTTGATAAAGGAAATGATTATACAGAACTTTTGCCATTAGTAAACGAAAAAGTAAAAGCAATTATTTGTTTAGGAGTAGATAATAAAAAAATAATGGAGTCGTTTGGAAGTATTGTAGATGAAATGATAGAAACAGATTCAATGGCAGAAGCAGTAAAACAAGCTTACCGTTTAGCAGAAAAAGGGGACACCGTTTTATTATCACCTGCTTGTGCAAGTTTTGATTTGTTTGAAAATTATGAAGATAGAGGACGCCAATTTAAGCAAGCCGTTCAAAATTTATAAGATTTAGGTTTTAGAGTATAAAACCTAGTCTTTTAAACCTAAATACAAAATATGAAAAAATTACTACATAATCTAAAAGGAGATAAAGTCATTTGGGCATTTGTTGCACTATTGGCCTTATTTTCCTTTATGCCCGTATATAGCGCAAGTAGTAATTTAGCTTATCTGGGTAGAGGTACAGGAAATACCTTAGGCTATCTACTCAAACATTTTATGCACCTAGGATTAGGTTTTGCTATTATGTACGGTTCTCATAAAGTACCCTATCACTATTTTAGAAATCTATCATTGGTTTTATTACCTTTTGTATGGCTAATGTTACTTTATACCTTATTCAAAGGAACTGTAATTGATGGGGCTAATGCAAGTAGATGGATACAACTACCCGGAGGTATCTCATTTCAGCCATCTGCTTTAGCAGCTATGGTCTTGTATATGTATGTAGCGCGCTATTTGTCTAAAACAGATATCGAAGAAATGACCTTCCAAAAATCATTCATTTCTTTGTGGATTCCTGTATTTGTAACTGTAGGCTTAATATTTCCAGCCAACTTTTCTACAGCAGCACTTATTTTTTCTATGGTCTTAATGATTACCTTCGTAGGACAATATCCCATAAAAAATAGTGCCATAATTATAGGTATGGGAATTGCTGCCGCACTTTTTTTTATTATTTTAGTTAAAGCCTTTCCAGATGCTTTTCCAAATCGTGTAGATACTTGGATGAGTCGCATTGAAAACTTTATATCAGACAAATCAGATCCAGATGAAGATTATCAAATTGAAAAAGCCAAAACAGCTATAGCAACGGGAGGGATCTACGGGTTAGGTCCGGTAAAAGCGTACAACGTAACTTTCTTCCACAATCATCTTCAGATTTTATCTTTGCGATCATTATTGAAGAATTCGGATTAATAGGTGGTTTTGCTATTATTTTCTTATATCTTATGCTGTTTGTTCGTTTTGTAATAGCATCCTATAAAGCCCCCACACTATTTGGTAAACTCATAGTAGCAGGATTAGGTTTTCCAATTATCTTTCAAGCCTTTATCAATATGGGAGTGGCAGTTGAATTATTACCTACTACAGGACAAACCTTACCACTCATCAGTAGTGGTGGTACTTCAATATGGATGACATGTGCAGCCATTGGGATTATATTGAATGTAACCAAAAAAGAAGAAGAAATAGAACAAGAAAAAGAAGAAAAAGAAGAAAGAGAAGCCGCTTTACAACGAATCATAGATAGAGAAATTAAAGAACAAAATAAAATAGATACCGAAATAAACGAAGATTTTTCTATTGAAGATAAAAACAATCCCATGAATCCCATTTTAAATAAATAAGAATGAAGCAAAATCCAAAATTCATAATCAGCGGAGGAGGAACAGGAGGACATATTTATCCTGCTATAGCTATTGCGAACGAAATTAAATCACGTTATCCACAAGCTGCTATTTTATTTGTAGGAGCTCATGATAAAATGGAAATGCAAAAAGTACCTCAAGCAGGTTATTCAATAAAAGGATTGTGGATTGCAGGAATCCAAAGAAAACTAACGTTGCAAAATGCCCTGTTTCCATTAAAATTAGTATCAAGTTTGATCAAATCATTTGGAATTATAAGAAATTTTAAGCCAGATGTAGTTATCGGTACAGGAGGTTTTGCTAGTGGAGCTGTACTAAAAGTGGCTTCTATGCTAGGAATTCCAACAATAATTCAAGAACAAAATTCATATCCGGGAATTACGAATAAATTATTAAGTAAAAAAGCCCAAAAAATTTGTGTGGCTTATGAAAATTTGGAACGATTTTTTCCAAAACAAAATATATTGCTTACAGGAAATCCAGTTCGTCAAGATTTAATCTCTGTTGATAGTAAAAAGAAGAAGCTTTAGCTTATTTTAACTTAGATCCTTCTAAAAAAAACTTAATAATCTTAGGAGGTAGTTTAGGTGCCAGAAGGATTAATCAATTAATAGCAAAAGAAATAGATTGGTTATTAGAAAAAGATATTCAAATAATATGGCAATGTGGTAAATTGTATTTTGAAGAATACAAACACTTTGGTGATAAAAAAGGAGTGAAGATACTCTCCTATATTGATAGAATGGATTTGGTATATGCCGCCGCCGATTTCGTAATTTCTCGTTCAGGAGCTTCATCTGTTTCTGAATTATGTTTGATAGGTAAACCCGTAATATTTATTCCGTCACCTAATGTAGCAGAAGATCATCAAACTAAAAACGCACAAGCCATCGTTGAAAAACAAGGAGCTATTGTGTTAAAAGAAAGTGAATTAGAAAATCAGTTTAAAGCAGTTTTTCAATCACTTTTTAATGATAACGAAAAACAAGAAAAATTAAGTAAAAATATAAAAGCTTTAGCATTGCCCAACGCAACAAAACAAATTGTAGATGAAATAATAAAGTGGGTTAAATAAAAAAAGAATTACAAGCAACAATGATCAAAGATCAACAGTAATAAAAAGAGATTGAAATTAAAGATGAATCTAAATCAAATACATAACGTTTATTTTATAGGAGTAGGAGGTATTGGAATGAGTGCCTTAGCTCGTTACTTTAAGAATATAGGAAAAGAAGTAATGGGGTATGATAAAACACCTACCATACTAACAAATGATTTAATGACAAGCGGTATTACTATTCATTTTGACGATAATATTGCTCATATTCCAGATTTTTGTACGCCTGAAAACACACTAGTAGTTTATACACCTGCTATTAAACAACTTTCAGAATGGGATTACTTTAAAGAAAAAGGATTTACTATAAAAAAACGAGCAGAAGTTTTAGGTATTATTACAAAGGATACTTTTTGTTTTGCCGTAGCAGGGACTCATGGAAAAACCACTACCTCAAGTATTTTAGGTCACATACTTTACGAAAGCGGATTAGACATAACAGCCTTTTTAGGAGGTATAGTAGAAAACTATAATTCCAATTTAATTGGTTCAGGAAAAACAATTACTGTCGTTGAAGCAGATGAATTTGATAGATCTTTTTTACATTTGCACCCAAATATAGCTTGCGTAACATCAATGGACGCAGATCATTTAGATATTTATGGAGATGATGCCTCTATAAAAGCTTCATTTAATGAATTTGCCGAAAAAGTAGAAGATAAGTCTAATTTATTTGTAATCAATGGTTTATCTTTAAAAGGGGTAACGGTAGGAGCAAATGATGACTCTCAGTTTGTAGCGCATAATGTAAAGATCATTGACGGATGGTATGTTTTTGATGTAAAAACACCAACTGAAGAAATTAAAGATGTGAAATTTGGATTACCGGAAAGCATAATTTAACAAACGCTTTATTAGCTTTAGCTATGGCTCGTACTTATGGCACACCTGTAGAATCTATTGTTAAGGCATTAGCTACATTTAAAGGAGTAAAACGTCGTTTTTCATTCCAAATCAGGAAACCTGATTTTGTGTATATAGACGATTATGCACATCATCCGACCGAAATCAATGCGGTACATCAGGCGGTACGAGAATTATATCCAAACAAAAAAGTGTTGGCTGTATTTCAGCCACATTTATTTAGTAGGACTAAAGATTTTGCAGACGATTTTGCTAAAAGCTTAGGACAATTTGATGAACTGCTCTTAATGGAAATTTATCCAGCGAGAGAACTACCCATGCCGGTATTACCTCGCAATGGTTGTTAGATAAAATTGAAAATAAAAATAAAAGATTAGTACAAAAAGAAGAACTAATAGGTCTTTTAGAAGCATCAGATGCCCCAATAATAGTTACTATAGGGGCAGGAGATGTAGGCGAAATGGTTCCTCTGATAAAAAAAGCATTAGATGCGTAAAAATTGGTTGACAAATATTCAATTAATAGTCATTTTTGGGATTGTAATTTTTCTGTATTCTTTTGCTCTAAAAAGAAATGAATCCAGAAAAATCACCAAACCACAAGTGGAAATTGTGGATAAAAATAACCCTTTTTTAACGCCTGAAATCGTTAATAACTTGTTGATAGAAAATTTTGGAGGCTCTTTTTCAGTGGCAAAAGAAGAATTAGATTTGAATGCTATAGAAGCTTCTATAAACAAACATAAACTGGTTGAGAAAGCCGAAGTTTATGTAAGTGTAGATGGAAAGCTTAAAACTGTAGTTACTCAAAAAACCCCAATCGCTCGAGTTTTTAATAATAACGACTCTTATTATATTGATTATAAAGGAGGTAAAATGCCCTTGTCAGGTAATTTTAGTGCACGTGTGCCATTAGTTTATGGTGCCACGCAGAATTCCTGTAGTAAGGATTTTGTAACGTTACTAAAGATGATTCATGATGATGAATTTTTGAAAAAAACATCATAGGAATGCAAATAAAATCAGATGGGAGCATAATAATGAAAAATAGAAACTATGGTTATGACGTGATTTTTGGAAGAACCATTTACATGGAACGAAAATTTAATAACTATAAAGCTTTTTTTCAAAAAGCAGTGCAGGATACAATTTTAGGTTCGTATAAAACGATCAATCTAAAATTTATCAAACAAGTAGTATGCACAAAATAAAAGAGTATGGAAAGAGATAATATAGCAGTAGGACTTGATATAGGTACAACTAAAATTGTAGCTATGTTAGGTAAGAAAAATGAATATGGTAAGCTTGAAATTTTAGGTGTAGGGAAGTCTAAAAGTCTCGGTGTGGCTCGTGGGGTAGTAAATAATATTACTCAAACCATCCAGTCTATACAAGAAGCTGTTTCCCTAGCAGAAAAAGATTCAGGTTACAAAATAAAAGATGTAGTGGTGGGTATTGCAGGACAACATATCCGTAGTATTCAGCATAGTGACTATATATCAAGACCTAATGCCGAAGAAGTAATTAGTGAAAAAGATATTAATTTACTTATCGGACAAGTTCAAAAATTACCAATGTTGCCGGTGAAGAAATTATTCACGTATTGCCTCAAGAATTTAAAATTGATGGACAAGAAGGGATAAAAGAACCCATAGGAATGTACGGAGGTCGTTTAGAAGCTAGTTTTCATGTTGTATTAGGACAAGCATCTTCCATCCGAAATGTAGGCCGTTGTATAAAAAGTGCAGGTCTAGATTTGTCGGGGTTAACATTAGAACCGTTAGCTTCGGCCGATGCTGTTTTAAGTCAAGAAGAAAAAGAAGCTGGCGTAGCTCTAATAGATATTGGAGGAGGTACAACAGATTTAGCTATTTTTAAAGATGGAATTATTCGTCATACAGCAGTTGTTCCATTTGGAGGTAATGTTATAACAGAAGATATAAAAGAAGGTTGCTCAATCATTGAAAAACAAGCCGAACTGTTAAAAACAAAATTTGGTTCCGCTTGGCCGGGAGAAAATAAAGACAATGAAATCGTATCTATACCGGATTGAGAGGACGCGAACCAAAAGAAATTTCATTGAAAAATCTTTCTAAAATAATCCACGCTCGTGTCGTGGAAATTGTAGAGCAAATTTATAGTGAAATTAGATCATACGGTCATGATGATCCAAGAAAAAAATTAATTGCAGGAATTGTATTAACAGGAGGCGGATCTCAGTTAAAACATATTAAACAATTAGTCGAGTATATAACAGGTATGGATACTCGGATAGGTTATCCAAACGAACATCTAGCAGGTAGTTCAGGTGAAGAGATTTCAAGTCCATTGTATGCCACAGCGGTAGGTTTAGTCATGAATAGTATTCGTAATAATACCATGAGTGCTATTCTTAAAGAAGATTATATACCAGAGCCTATTTTGGTTCAAAAACCAACAGAAGAAGAACAAAAAAAGATAGAAGAGGAGTTGAAAAAGGAAATTGAGGAAGCCCAAATCCCTGAATCAAAGTCAACTGAAAAAACGATTCGTCGTTCCTTTTTGATAAATACATAGATAAAATTAAAGATTTTTTAGATAATGCCGAGTAATCGTTTATTGTCAATCGTAACACAAGAAAAAATAAATACCAAATAGTATGGAAAGCAACTCAGGATTTGGAAGTATATCATTTGATTTGCCTAAAACGCAAACCAATGTGATAAAAGTAATTGGTGTTGGTGGTGGTGGTAGTAATGCTATTAATCACATGTATAAACAAGGAATCAAAGGTGTTGATTTCATTGTGTGTAATACAGATTCTCAAGCTTTGCAAAATAGTAATGTGCCACATCGTATTCAGTTAGGTGCTAACCTAACTGAAGGATTAGGTGCTGGAGCAAACCCTGAAGTAGGGCATCAAGCAGCTTTAGAAAGTATAGAGGATATTGAGAAAATGTTAGACACAAATACTAAGATGGTCTTTATAACAGCAGGTATGGGAGGGGGTACTGGTACAGGTGCTGCGCCAGTAATTGCTCAATTAGCTAAAGAAAAAGACATCTTAACTGTTGGTATCGTAACAATTCCTTTTCAGTTTGAAGGCAAAGTTCGTTCAGAACAAGCTTTATTAGGTGTTGAAAAATTAAGAAAACAAGTAGATTCGTTGATTGTTATTAACAATAACAAACTTCGTGAAGTATACGGTAATTTAGGTTTTAAAGCTGGATTTTCTAAAGCTGATGAAGTTTTAGCTACAGCGTCAAGAGGTATTGCAGAGGTAATTACCCATCACTATACTCAAAATATTGACTTAAAAGATGCTAAAACAGTTTTGTCTAATAGTGGCACAGCTATTATGGGATCTGCTACAGCAGAAGGAGAACACAGAGCAAAAGAAGCTATTGTAGCCGCTTTAGATTCGCCATTGTTAAATGATAATAAAATTACAGGTGCTAAAAACGTTTTGTTGCTTATCGTTTCAGGTGCTAATGAAATTACTATTGATGAAATAGGAGAAATCAATGACTATATTCAAGAAGAAGCAGGTTATAATGCTAATATAATCATGGGAGTTGGAGAAGATGAAGAACTTGGAGATAAAATTTCAGTAACCGTTATTGCAACAGGGTTTTGTATAGAACAACAGGCAGGTTTTGTAAATACAGAGCCTAGGAAAATAATTCATGCTTTAGAAGACGAACAAAAATTAGTGCAAAATTTAACCCAAAAATTTGAAGCACAAGGTTTTGATTTTAATACGGTTATTACACCTTCTGAGCCCGTTATACCTGTAACTCCAGTTATTCCTACACCGCCTGTAGATTCAAGAGTAGTGTATAATTTAGAGGATGAAACATCTGATGGTCTAATATCTCCTGTTTCTGCGCCAACTGATTTTCATCAACCAGTGGTGCAGCAGTCTGTGACACAACAATCAGTTGTGAATCAATCAGTAATTTCAAATTTAGATTTAGTTCCAACTTCTGAATTTATTAAAAATTTAAACGTTACTTTTGAAATAGTTCCGCCTAAACAAGTTGTAGCAAATGAATTTTTTATCACAAGTCCAGAGGCTAAAGCTATGGAAGTAGTAGCACCCGAAGTAATTTCTGCTCAAGAACCTATGGCATTTACTTTCGATTTACCAGTAGCTAGAAAAGAGATGGTAACACCTCCTTCTGCAACTACTGAAAAAAATGTTTTTGAATTAACAGATGAAATAAAAGACATAAAAGTAAATCAGGCTGTTCAATTTGTGTCCATGACAGAAGTGTCACAAGACGGAATTATTCGCCACTCTTTGGAAGAATATATGGAAAATGAAAACCCATTTTTTCAAACCAAAAAAGCAGAACCTGTAATAGAAAAGATTCCAGAAGAACTAAATATTACAATGAAGCAAACAGAGGAACCGATAATAGAACAAAATCTAGCTTCAGTTTCTAATGAAATTTCTCCAGTAGAAATGTCTATTGAAGAATCATTGCGATTAAGAGCAGAAGAACGTCGTCGCAAAATGAAAGAATTTAATTACAAATTTCATAACAACGCATCTCGTGTAGAAGAATATGAAAAAGTACCAGCTTATAAAAGAATGGGGTTGGATGTAACAAACAACCCAATTCAAAATAATCAGTCAAGAATGTCTTTAGGTTTAGATAATAATGACGAAATACAATTGCGTTCTAATAATTCTTTTTACATGATAATGTAGATTAATTAAAATAAAAAAAGTATACTATCTTACCCGAAAAATGTAATGATTTTTCGGGTAATTTTTTTAATTTCGCATCTCGTAAAAATTTACTTTTTTGTTTTCAAAGTGAAATAAAATGTTTAAACTAATTATAAAAAAATATCTAATATAAAATCCTTATGAGTTTATCAGCAAAAATTATGGACGAAATGAAAAATGCTATGAAGGCTAAAGATTCAGTAGCATTAGAGGCTTTAAGAGCGATTAAGTCAGCTATTCTATTAGCGCAGACAGAAAGTGGAGCTAAGGAAGAGATTTCAGCTGATGATGAAATAAAGTTATTACAACGTTTAGTTAAGCAGCGTAAAGATTCAGCGGCTATTTATATAGAACAAAATCGTTCAGATTTAGCTGAACCCGAATTAGCACAAGTAGCTGTTATCGAAAAGTTTTTACCTGCTCAATTGTCAGAAGAAGAAGTAGAAACTGCAGTTGCTGAAATTATTGCAGAAGGAGGTTTTTCAGGAATGGCAGCTATGGGGCAAGTAATGGGGCAGGCTTCTAAGGTATTAGCAGGACAAGCAGATGGAAAAACGATTTCTAATATTGTAAAAAAGCTCCTAGCTTAAAACGAGAAAAATGATTAAGGATTTTTACTAGATCTCTATTATTAGATATATAGATAAAAATCCTTAATTTAATATTAGTGATTATATTGGCTTTATAGTTCAATTGGATAGAATATCAGATTCCGGTTCTGACGATTTGGGTTCGAATCCCAATAAGGCCACTACAATAAAATAATTAAATTTTTTTTTAAAGAGAGGTAAGTCCTTCTAAGTCCTTTTATTGGGTATTAATAGTCTTTTTTTTGCCTTTTTTAGCTCAGCTTTCTTTTTTTATTCCCTTTCTTTATAATGTTGTAAATCTTGCATTATAAGTTATACACATTAAAGACAATTTGTAATATAATTATGTTTAGGAAATATATTTATTGATGATTTGAATCTTTGTAAGATTGTTTTTATATTATCGAATAGACATGGAATAAAGGTGAAAGAATGTATAAGGATCTCATTTGTTTGTTACTCCTACGGAAGGAGAAGTTTCATAATCCGGATCAAGTACAATAGTTTTTTTGAAAAAGTATCCCTATTTTTTCTAAGATTTTCCGTGAGCATTTGAATTATTATTGTTTTTTGTTTCACAACAAAGTCTAATACGGAATATGGGGTAAAAATGAGCGAAAGTGAGGAGAAAATAAAACTCCGGTAATCAGCCGGAGTTTCAATCATCAATCAAAAAACGAACAGTCTTAGACTGTTGTTACGGTAATATAAATGTTTAATTATAAACTTAAAAAGTGTAAAGTTAACATTTTTTTATAAAAAAATAGCTTATCCGAGATATGTTTTTAGGATTTTACTTCTAGAAGTATGCTTTAATCTTCTAATGGCTTTTTCCTTAATTTGACGAACACGTTCGCGAGTTAAATCAAAAGTTTCGCCAATTTCTTCTAAAGTCATAGGGTGTTGATCGCCTAATCCGAAGTATAAACGAACGACATCGGCTTCACGAGGAGTTAATGTTTCTAATGAGCGTTCGATTTCGGTTCGTAATGATTCATGAATCAGTTCTCTATCTGGATTAGGTGATTCTCCGGAGCGTAGTACGTCATATAAATTAGAATCTTCACCTTCTACTAAAGGAGCATCCATAGATAGATGGCGACCTGAGTTTTTCATTGATTCTTTTACGTCGTTTACGGTCATATCCAATTCAGCTGCTATTTCTTCAGCGGATGGAGCGCGCTCGTTAGATTGCTCTAATAAAGCGTACATTTTATTGATTTTATTGATAGAACCAATTTTGTTTAGAGGCAAACGTACAATACGCGATTGTTCTGCTAAAGCTTGTAGGATAGATTGGCGAATCCACCATACAGCGTATGAAATAAATTTAAAACCACGTGTTTCGTCAAAGCGCTGGGCTGCTTTAATTAAACCTAAATTTCCCTCGTTAATTAAATCGGGTAGGGTTAATCCTTGATTTTGATATTGTTTTGCTACGGATACTACGAAACGTAAGTTCGCTTTTGTTAATTTTTCTAAGGCTCTTTGATCGCCAGCCTTGATGCGTTGAGCTAATTCTACTTCTTCATCTGCAGTAATTAAATCTACTTTGCCAATTTCTTGTAGGTATTTGTCTAGGGAAGCAGTTTCACGGTTAGTTACCTGCTTAGTAATTTTGAGCTGTCTCATTTAAAAATCTCCTTGCTTTTTAAAAGTTCTAATGGTTATACGTAAAGAAGGGGTGAAAAGTTACAGAAAAAATAAAAAACCTCGAAAAAAAATCGAGGTTTCATCTATTTGAATTAATAAAATTAATTAACCTTGTGGGTTTGTTTTTTTATCTTCTTTTTTTTCTTCGCGAGGAGGGCGAGGAAGTAATTGTTTTCTTGAAACTTTTTCTTTTTGTTTTTAGGGTCAATACCTAAATATTTAATCATAAATACATCGCCTAAATTTATTACATCGCTAGGTTTTTCGGTGCGTTCCCAAGCTAATTCTGATACATGGAGTAAAACTTCGTTTCCGGGGGCTTTAGTGTATTCTACAACAGCACCAAAATCTAACATTTTGGTTACTTTTACCTCATAAGCTTCGCCTAATTGTGGTTTGAATACCATAGCTTCAATTTTAGCTAACACAGCCTCTATTCCTTTTTGATTAGTGCCTAGAATTTCAACAATGCCTTTATCTCCTTCTTCTGTTAGTACAATGGTGGTTTCGGTGACTTTTTGTAGTTCTTGAATGTTTTTACCGCCTCGGACCAATAAATGCTCCAATCATACTAGCAGGTATTGAGCTCATGATGATTTTAGGAGCTTTAGGTTTAACGCTAGTTCTTGGTTCTGATATTGTTTCAATGATTTTGTTTAAGATGTGCATACGGCCATCACGGGCTTGTGCTAATGCTTGTTCCATAATGTCATAGCGTAATCCTTCTATTTTAATGTCCATTTGGCAAGCTGTAATACCGTCGGCTGTACCTGTTACTTTAAAATCCATGTCGCCTAAGTGATCTTCATCACCTAAAATGTCTGATAGGACAGCAAATTTTTCTCCATCTGTAATTAATCCCATAGCAATGCCAGAAACGGGTTTTACCATTTGTACACCAGCGTCCATTAGTGCTAATGTTCCTGAGCATACGGTTGCCATAGAGGAAGAACCATTTGATTCTAAGACTTCTGATACAACACGGATCGTGTAAGGGCAATCAGAAGGGATCATGTTTTTAAGGGCGCGTTGAGCTAGGTTTCCGTGTCCTATTTCACGACGTGAAGTGCCTCTTAAAGGTTTGGCTTCGCCGGTTGAGAAAGGAGGGAAGTTATAGTGTAAGTAAAAACGTTCTTCTCCTTGTTCTGAAGGTAAGTCGATAATGTTTGCTTCTCTAGAGGTGCCTAATGTTACGGTAGCTAGAGCTTGTGTTTCTCCTCGTGTAAAAATAGCAGAACCATGAGCAGATGGTAAATAATCGATTTCGGACCAAATAGGACGGATTTCGGTTGTCTTACGGCCGTCTAAACGGATTCCTTGTTCAAGGATTACATTACGAACGGCTGCCTTTTGTGTTTTGTATATGTATCGGCTTACTAACTCTTTTAAATCTTCATTTTCGGCATACTCTTCATCAGAGTATAAAGCTTTTATTTCTTCTGCAATAGCGGCAAATTTTTCACCTCTTTCTTGTTTGGCAGATGCTTCTTGGGCTACTGCGTAAAATTGGTTGTAAGAAGCTTCTTTTACTTTGTTGTATACGGCTTCGTCATTTTTTTCAGGTTCGTATTCACGATATGTTAAGGTGCCAATAGCTGCACGTAACTTTTCTTGTGCTTCAATTTGAACTTTTATAGCTTCGTGAGCAAATTTTATAGCTTCTATCATTTCAGCTTCTGAAATTTCTTTCATTTCGCCTTCTACCATACAAACAGAGTCTTTGGAAGCACCAATCATCATATCGATATCGGAACTTTCAAGTTGTGTCTTGTTAGGATTGATAATTAGTTTACCATCTATTCGTCCTACACGTACTTCTGAAATAAAGTTATAAAAAGGGATATCTGAAACAGCTAATGATGCTGAAGCGGCTAAACCTGTTAAGGCATCTGGCATAACATTTTCATCATGAGACATTAATTGAATCATGATTTGAGTTTCAGCATGATAATCGTCAGGGAATAAAGGACGTAAAACACGATCAACTAAGCGCATTGTTAATACTTCACTATCACTAGGGCGTGCTTCTCTCTTGAAGAAACCTCCCGGGAAACGGCCTGCTGCTGCAAATTTTTCACGATAATCTACTGTTAGCGGTAAAAAGTCTACACCCGGGGTTAGCTGTTCTAGCAGAAACAGCCGTTGCTAAAAGCATAGCATCGCCCATTCGCACAACTACAGACCCATCGGCTTGTTTGGCTAATTTCCCTGTTTCGATTGTGATGGTTCTTCCATCTCCTAAATCGATAACTTCTTGAAATACTTTTGGGATCATAAAATCTTTTTTTGTAAAATTAAACAATGGGTTCTAGTTGTGTTGTTGTTGTTGTGTTGTTGTGTAGTTGTTTGAAACCCAATGAAAAACCAAACTTTTGTTGTAAAATATTTAAAAATAAAAAGAGGCGCGCGAGCACCTCTTTTTATCTGGATTATTTTCTGATGTTCAATTCTTTGATAATCGCACGATATCTGTTGATATCCTTGTTTTTTAGATAGTCAAGAAGAGATCTTCTTTTTCCTACTAACTTTACTAACGAGCGCTCAGTGTTGTAATCATGACGATTTCTTTTTAAGTGCTCTGTTAAGTGATTAATTCTGAAAGTAAATAAAGCTACTTGTCCTTCTGCTGAACCTGTGTTTTCAGCTTTTCCTCCGTGTTGAGTGAAGATTTCAACTTTTTTTTCTTTTGATAAATACATGCTAATATTATTTAAATGATTATTATGTAGATTGAGATTTTCCCAATACGGGCACAAAGGTAAAAATAATTATGAATTATAAATTATGAATTATAAATTATTTTAAAAAAGTTTCGCAACTTCTGAATTAACAAACTCTAAAAAATGCTCATCTGCTTCCGTAAAAGGATCTAGGACATGACTATCAATATCTATTTGTCCAATATTTACACCGTTTACAAATAAAGGAACTACAATTTCAGATTTTACAGTAAAGCTACAAGCTATATAATTGTCCTGTGCTTGTACATCTGGAACTACAAAATTAGTATTTGATTCTGCCACTTGTCCGCAGATGCCTTTTCCAAAGGGAATAACAGTATGGTCCGTTTCTGCACCTACATACGGGCCTAAATGTAAAGTACGTGTTTCATGATTGGCAAAATAAAAGCCAACCCAATTATAATAGGAAATAGTGTCTTGTAATAACTGACAAATACGGGTTAATTTTTTATCTCTAGAGGATGAACTGTCATTTATAATAGATATAATTTGAGGTTTTAGATTTTCGAATTGCATGATCTTTTAGATTTTTTTACAAATGTAAAATACTTGTTTTTTTTAAATTATATAAATTTGTTAAAAAATAATTTTTTGAAGACACTTTTAAAACACTACCGCCCCTTTTTCCTTTTTTTAGGAAAGTTTTTTTGTCTTATTTAGTACTTACAGTACTTTACAGATTGTATTTGTCTGGTTTTGTGAATCAAGTCGATGGATTTACTGAAAATGTATCGTATGCAACGGAAAAAATTCTGGTTTATTTAGGTCTAAAGGTTAATCTTGTAGAAGATGCTCTGAATGAACAATATCAGTTGTATGTAAACAAGCAATACCTAGCTCGTATAATTGAAGGCTGTAATTCAATAAGTATTATTATTCTATTTAATGCTTTTGTAATAGCCTTTTCAACTAATTTTAATCAAACATTCGGTTTTGCGCTGTTAGGAAGTTTGTTTATATATGTTTTGAATATTTTACGAATTGTATTACTTGTTGTTTTATATAATCTTTATCCGCAATACGGACATTTTTTACATGGGATTTTATTTCCTGTCATTATTTATGGTATAGTGTTCGTACTTTGGTTATATTGGGTGAAAAAATATTCGGAATATGTTTCAAAAATTACTAAAAAATAAAGATAGGTTTGTAATAGGTGTTTTATCTATTACAGGTTTAATACTTGTAAGGAATTATGAATCTGATTGGTTTTATGATCCATTTATTGAATATTTTAAAGGAGAATTTCAACAGCAGCTATATCCAGATTATAACTTGGTTAAGTTGTTGTTTAATTGGTTGTTACGTTATTTTTTGAATACATTCTTAAGTCTAATCTTTTTATTTGTATTATTTAGAGAAATTGGAATGATTAAAATAGCTATTATTCTTTATTTGTTCTTTTTGTTTTTTTTAATTCTTTTTATTTTTTTTGTTTTACAGTTTTTTGATGAAAGTTATAGGATGACGTTGTTTTATATTCGTCGATTTTTAATTCAACCTTTATTTTTAATTTTATTTATCCCCGCTTTTTATTGCCAAAAAGAAAATACAAAATTCAATTGATTCTTTAGGATTGAACTCGAAAAAAAATA
This sequence comes from Flavobacterium davisii, assembly GCF_019565505.1. Lineage (GTDB taxonomy): Bacteria > Bacteroidota > Bacteroidia > Flavobacteriales > Flavobacteriaceae > Flavobacterium > Flavobacterium davisii. The sequence goes on along the minus strand of NZ_CP067378.1, from coordinate 1,157,304 downwards.
AATTATCTTTGTAAAGATGAAATTTCGCAATTTTATACATATTACTTTGGCATTGCTTGTGTTGGTTTCGAATACAGGATTGGCAATTAATGTACACTATTGTGGAGAGGTAATAGCCGCTATTTCTGTTGAGAGCCTTAAAAAAAATAATTCTTCGGGCTGTTGTGGAGATAAAAAAGAAGTAGAAGATTCTTGTTGTAAAGACAAAAAAGTAGAAATTAAGGAGAGTACTTCTGAAAAAATTTTAATAAAATCAATTCAGTTTGAATCACCTGTTTTTATAACAAAAGAAGGATTTGAGCTCGTATTTAATGAACGTATAGTGAATGGGGTTATGGTAAATAATTTACCTGCTTATCACTGTAATACTCATGCACCACCATTTTACAAATTATATTCTCGATTGTTATTTTACGCTTAAATTAATTAGTCACATTTGGTTTAGAGGGTTTTTCCTAAAAGAATGTTTTACTAATTAATTAAAAAATGAAAACTACTTATACGTATATATTAATGCTCATTAGCGCTTTGCTATTTGGGCAAAAGGTGGATAGTTTAAAAACGATAACAGTCCAATCTAAGCGTGATAAATTAGAAAAATCGTTGTTAAAGACAACTAATACAACTGTTTTATCTAGTAAAGAATTGCTAAAAGCAGCTTGTTGTAATCTGGCTGAAAGTTTTGAAACAAATCCTACTATTGATGTTTATTATTCAGATGCGTTAACGGGTACTAAACAAATAAAAATGTTAGGTTTGACATCTCCATATTTGATAATCACCGAAGAAAATATACCATCAGTTCGAGGCGCTTCACAAGTGTATGGAATGTCTTTTACGCCGAGGACTTGGATAGAAAGTATTCAAATTACGAAAGGAGCCGGAAGTGTGGTTAATGGTTACGAAAGTATTTCAGGTCAGATAAATACGGAATTGTTAAAACCTATAAAAGAAATACCGTTTTATTTGAATTTGTATGGTGCTACTGATTCTCGTTTTGAATTTAATGCGCATCTTACAGAAAAAAAAGGGACTAAATGGGCTACGACTTTATTAATGCACGGTAATATGCGTGTGTCCAAAATGGATATGAACAATGATGGTTTTTTAGATAATCCGTTGGGGAATCAAGTAAATATAATGAATCGTTGGCAATATGCTAATCCCGAAACAGGTTGGGTGAGTTTTTTGAATTTTCGTTATATGAAAGATGAAAAACAATCTGGACAATTAATTTTTAACCCCATAAAAGACAGATTAACAGAAAATGCTTGGGGGACTGAAATTAAAACAGATCGTATCGATTTTTCGTCTAAAATAGGATACGTTTGGAAAGAAGCTCCTTACCAGAGTGTTGGTTTCCAGAGCGCATTGACTATACATAATCAAAATTCATATTTTGGATTACGGACTTATGATATTAAGCAAAAGAGTTTTTATTCTAATCTAATCTTTAATTCGATTATTCATAATACTAAGAATAAGTTTGCTACAGGGTTAAATTTTACTTTAGATGATTATAATGAATTTGTTTTAAAACAAGATCTAAGCAGAAAGGATAATTCTATAGGAGCATTTTTTGAATATACTTACGATAATATGGATGATTTTAGTATTATCATAGGAGGACGTGCAGATCATCATAATCGTTTAGGTTTTTTTGTAACTCCTCGTATTCATACTCGTTATAATCCCCGGAAAAATGCAGTTCTTAGAGCTTCCGTAGGAAAAGGGAAACGTGTTGCAAATATTTTTGCAGAAAATCAAGTTCTTTTTGCTAGTAATAGGAAAATTAATATTTTGAATAATTCAGGTAATGTTTATGGTTTAGATCCAGAAATAGCTTGGAATTATGGTATCGGTTTTTTGCAAAAATTTAAACTTTTAGGAATGGATGCGGATGCTTCAATAGATTTTTATCGGACTGATTTCAAAAATCAAGTAGTGGTAGACGTTTTAGAATCGTATCAAGATGTTAATTTTTATAACCTAAAAGGAAACTCATTTGCTAACAGTTTTCAATTAGAGTTTACTATTGAAATTCTTAAAAGCCTGAATTTGCGTTCCGCTTATAAGTTTTATGATATTAAAACGGAATATTATACAGGGCAATACCAACGACCTTTGCAAGCAAGACATCGTTTCTTTTCTAATATAGAATATACAATCAATAGAAAAGAAAGAGGCAAACAATGGCGTTTTGATTTTACTTTAAATTGGACTGGTAAACAACAATTACCCAATACAAATTTACAATTACCGCTATTTTCGCCTGATTTTGTTGTGATGAATACACAGGTAACACATGTTTTTTCTACGCTATTCGAAGTGTATACAGGGATTGAAAATTTAGGAAATTATAAACAAAAAAAAGCTATCGTAGGTTCTGAAAATCCGTTTGGGATAAATTTTGACACATCTGTAGTATATGCTCCAGTTTTTGGGCAAATGGCTTATGCTGGTTTGCGTTTTAAAGTGAAATAATAATCAAATAAAAGTAGCTTGGGTTAGATAATAAGATCTAAAATAAATAGAAAGATATGAAAAAGATAATTTTAATTTTAACATTATTGATTGGATTTTTAACTTTTGGTCAAGACAAAAAAAATAAAAATGCAAAGTACAATATAGAAGTAAATGGTAATTGTGAAATGTGTAAAAAACGAATTGAAAAAGCCGCTTTTTCAGTTTCCGGAGTCAAAATGGCGCAATATAACATTGAAGAAAAAATGTTGCATTTAGTTATAAATGAAGAAAAAACGACTTTGCTAGATATAGAAAGAGCCATAGGGAAAATAGGGCATGATACTAAAAATGTAAAAGCAAATAAAGAAGATTATGAGAAACTTCATGGTTGTTGCCAGTATGAACGTAATTAAATAATATTGTTAACTACTAAATAGAAAATGTCTTTAAAAACTATTGGAATATAATTTTTTTCTGAAATAATAATGCGTTACAAAGGTCATTTTTGGGATAAGAAAGGATTAGTAGTGTATAATCTTGTTTATTAAGTTTAGAATGTTGTTTCATTAGACAGGATAAGATAATTATAAATATAGTCAGAAAAATAAGGTGTTTAATAAAAGCGGTGCTTATTTAATTTTAAAAAATAAAAATCATTAATTAAGCGAAGATAAATTTTAAACTGTATTGGTTGCTTTTGTATAATTAAGTTTACTGTTGTGTATTTATTTTTAATTTTTTTGTTAAAATTTGTTTAAAAAAATATAAAATATCTTTTTTATTTGCAAATAGTTTTATTTTTACGTTTTTGTTTTAATGAAAATTAAATTCGTTTCTGTTTCTAATAAATAGTTAAAGCGTAATTTGGGTAAAAAGTTACGCTCTTGTTTTGCAGGTAATTAGTAAAGCTAAAAAATGATTTTAAATTTTGGATTAAAAGTGAAATAAAGATATTTGATAGTACGATATGTACTATAAAGCAAATAGCCTTAAGTCTAAATGCTATTTGAAATCATTAGCTAAGAAAGAATAAAGATTAAGGGCTCGTGTTAAAAATATTAAAGTACTAAAATGAATAGATTAAACAACTACATAAAAACTAAAATTATATTAAAATGAAAACAAAAAAGTTTTATTTATCACATTTTGAAAAGTCTGTTCGAAAATTAAGTATGTCATCTATTATGGCTATTTCTTTATCAGCACTATTCATTTCATGTAGTGTTGATAAAGATGATCATATTATTGATTCAGGTAAAGAAGGAGGTACTTCAACCAGTTTAACTCGATTTCCTTCGGATTTGATTAGCACACCCATTTTTACTTCTAATTTCCCTCCATTTGTAATAGCTGCTCAAACACCTATTGATATTCCAACTTCAAATTTAACTTCAGTTAATAAAAATGATTTGGAGATTCATTATGGAAAAATGCTCTTAAGTAATGTTACAAATAATGGTAATGAAGAGTTAAAAATTAATCTGAACAATACAGATACAGATAATAATTATATTACAATTAGTAAGAAAAAATACAATTTAGTAAATATCCACTTTCATTACAATAGTGAACATAAGATTGATGGAGTATATAGTAAAATGGAAATTCACCTTGTAAACAAATCAGTAGATAACTCTTATGCTGTTTTAGGTGTTTTAGTTGAATTAGGATCTGCCAATTCAACCATTCAAAAATTATTTGAAAACTCTCCTAAAGAAGCAGGTCAAGTAAATATGCCTAATATTACACTGTCTATTGCTGAAATACTACCAGAAGACATGAGTAAAATATATTCCTATACAGGATCTCTTACAACACCAAATTTTGGAACAAATTCCAATATGACAAATGGAGGACCCGTTACTTGGTTTGTATTCAAATCCAAACAAGAAATCTCTTCTACTCAATTTAATTTTTACAAATCCATTTATAAACACCCTAACTTTAGAAATATTCAGCCATTAAATAATAGAAGAGTGTATATTGTAAAATAAAAAAGTTAAACGATCTACAAAGGAGATGTTCCTAGTGTAGAGTATACTTAATAAGATCTAAAAAATATTTAAAACAGATATTGAGTTAAATACTTGATATCTGTTTTTTGTTTTATTCCTACATCTATAAAACGAATAGAATAGCACCTTTTAAGCTCAGATTATACAGTAGAAATTTATTACAAATAAAAGAACTTTGAATATAAAAAGTACACTTTTTACCCTCAATCAAATTATCTTAAAAGGTTCCAATTTTATCATTTATACTAAAGGAGAGATCGTAGAATATTGATAATGCAACTTTTTCCTTTGGCGAAGTAACAAAGGCTTCTTCGAATTATGGCTTTTGCCCTACATCAGCAAAAAAATCTGTGTATTTTTATTTTAGTAACTTTTCCTCTTCACCACGAAATCTAATGCTGAATCTGAGTTTAAAGGAAATCAATGGAATGGATGATGTGTTAAAAAAAACACATCATTATTTGTAATCAAATATTAAAAGCTTAACTTCGTTCGATGAAGTTTTTAACAAGCATATTATTATTGTCTTTTCTTTCTTTTCAATTCATGCCAAGTATCATAGTTTTGATAAATGATGAAAAAGAGAGCAAAGTTTCGTGGTTACTGCTTGAAGAAGATACAGAAGATTCTAAGGAAACAAAAGATTTTAAAGAATACAAGGCAGAATTTATTTTTGATTTTCCTATTAACGAATTAATATTTCTACCCAAAAAGAAAATAGAAACAATCATATTTATGTGCTAAAAGATTATTTAGTACACTTATTACTTCGTGATATGCCTCCTAAAATAGTTTAAAACATATAAAGTAAGCAAGCACAAACGAGGCTTGTATTTTTATGGATTTAAATTAAATATGGGATGACAAAAAAGTAAATATTTTTGGAAACCTTGGTTCTGATTTACCCGCAGGACTAGTGGTTTTCTTAGTGGCTTTACCTTTGTGTTTAGGTATTATTGCATTGGCTTCAGGAGCTCCTCTTTTTGCAGGAATTATTTCAGGAGTAGTAGGAGGTATAGTAGTAGGATACCTTAGTAAGTCACATTTGTCCGTTTCTGGACCTGCGGCTGGACTCACCGCAATTGTTTTAACTGCAATTTCAGATTTAGGAGGCTTTAATGTTTTTTTATTAGCTGTTTTTATAGCAGGCATTATTCAAATAATTTTAGGATTTCTAAAAGCAGGAGCTATATCTAATTATTTTCCTAATAATGTAATTGAAGGAATGTTAGCCGGTATAGGAGTTATTATATTTTTAAAACAATTACCTCATGCCTTTGGTTATGATAAGGATTACGAAGGCGATTTAGCTTTTTTGCAACCCGATGGAGAAAATACCTTTTCAGAACTGTTTTCGGTTGTAGGAAATATACATTTGGGAGCTACTCTAATTACCATTATATCTTTATCTATTTTAGTTTTATGGCCTAAGATACCTATTTTGAAAGATTTGAAACTAGTTCCGTCAGCCTTAGTTGCCGTGGTAATAGGTATTATCCTAAATCAAGTTTTTGTAGGACTGGGTTCTTCTCTAGCTGTTTTAGATGGTCATTTAGTAAAATTACCTGTTCCAAAATCATTTGTAGCGTTTCAAGAGAGTTTTACAATGCCTGATTTTTCACAAATTTCAAATCAAAAAGTCTGGATTGTGGGTGTTACAATCGCGGTGGTTGCTTCTATAGAGACTTTATTATGTATTGAGGCAGCAGATAGAATGGATAAACATAAAAGATATACAGATACTAACAATGAATTAAAAGCGCAAGGAATTGGTAATTTAGTAAGTGCTCTTTTGGGAGGTTTGCCTATGACATCTGTTGTAGTTCGTACTACAGCGAATGCTAATGCAGGTAGTGAAACGAAAATGGCTGCTATTTTTCATGGTGTTTTGTTAATTTTTTGTGCAGTAGCTATACCTTCTATCTTGAATAAAATACCATTAGCTACTTTAGCGGCCGTTTTACTATTAGTAGGATATAAATTGGCTAATCCTAAAATAATCAAACATTTTTACGAACGAGGCAAATATCAGTTCATTCCTTTTATTGCAACTATGATTGGAGTGGTATTTACGGATTTACTAAAAGGAGTAGCATTGGGTTTAATAATAAGCGTGATTTTTATCTTAAAAGGAAATATGCAACGTGCTTATAATTTTAGAAAAGAAAATTATAAAGAAGGAGATTGTATTCATATAGACTTAGCTCAGGAAGTTTCTTTTTTAAATAAAGCCGCTATTAAATTAACATTGTCCTCTATTCCCGGAAACTCATCTGTCGTTATTAATGCGTCAGATACAGTGTATATAGCACATGATGTTCTGGATTTAATAAAAGAATTTAAAAAAATTAGAGCCAAAGAAGAAAATATTAATGTAAAACTAATAGGCTTTAAAGAAGCGTATGAGTTAGAAAATACAGGAGAAGAAGAAAAACATATTTATGTAGAACACACAACTAAATGAAACATAATGAGAACTCTAAATAAAGAATTACAGTCACAAATAAGTCCAAAGAATGCTCTGGAAATATTGAAAGAAGGAAACGAACGATTTGTAAATAACCTGAAAATTCATAGAGATTTGTTAGAACAGGTTAATGATACACGAGACGGACAATGGCCTTTTGCAACCATTTTGAGTTGTATAGATAGTCGTACTTCGGCAGAATTAATTTTTGATCAAGGATTAGGCGATGTTTTTTCAGTAAGAATTGCAGGTAATGTAATCAATACAGATATTTTAGGAAGTATGGAATTTGCTTGTAAAGTAGCAGGTTCTAAACTAATAGTAGTACTAGGACATACTAAATGTGGCGCCGTAAAAGGAGCTTGTGATCATATAGAAATGGGAAATCTAACAGAATTACTCTCGAAATTACAACCAGCAGTATATGAAGAACAAATGACAAAAGACAATAGAACCTCTAGTAATAGCCACTTTGTAGAAAATGTAGCACAAATTAATGTAAAGAGAACGGTAAAATCAATCTTACAAAGAAGTTATATTTTAGAACAGATGGTTGAAAATGGAATGATAGGAATTGTAGGGGGAATGTACAATATAGAAACAGGGTTAGTTGAATTTTATGAAGATTGTACATTTATAAAATCAGATATTAACTTTAATCTAAAAGAATTAATTAAGTAAAAATGGGAGATTTCTATAAAAAACTACTCGACAATAATAAAAAATGGGTCGAGGAAAAATTGAACCAAGACCCTAACTTTTTTAAAGATTTGGCGCAAGGTCAAAATCCACCTTTGTTGTGGATAGGCTGTTCCGATAGTCGTGTGCCAGCTAATGAAATTACAGGGACTAAAGCTGGAGAAGTATTTGTGCATCGAAATATTGCCAATATGGTGGTGCATACTGATATGAATATGTTAAGTGTGTTAGATTATGCAGTGAATGTGCTGAAAGTAAAACACATCATTGTTTGTGGTCATTACGGCTGTGGTGGCGTAAAAGCCGCGATGGGTAATGGCTCCTATGGGGTTATCGACAATTGGATTCGTCATATTAAAGATATTTACCGTTTTAATAAAGAACGATTGAATACGATAACCAATGAAGAAGAGCGATTGAATACGTTTGTCGAACTGAATGTAAAAGAACAAGTGTTAAACTTAGCCAAGACCTCTATCGTGCAATCGGCTTGGAAAAACGGACAAGAATTGTTTTTACACGGTTGGGTATATGGTTTAAACTCTGGTTATGTAACTGATTTAAAAGTAAATTTCTCTTGTAATTCTGATTTACATGAAATGTATCAATTGGATATTTAAATTTTAAGAATAAATTAAATTAATTTATAAAAGGCGATTGTACCAAAATGAGTACCTTCGCCTTTTTGTTAAAAATAAAATCAGTATTGATGAAAGATTTTAATTGGTTGCAATTATTAAACCCAGAGTTTTATATCTTATTAGAATTCGGAGGAATCAAAATTGGATTAATTGTAGTATTGTTTATCGTTTTTGCCGAAACTGGTTTATTAGCAGGCTTTTTCTTGCACCGGAGACAGTTTGTTGTTTTTGGCAGGTATTTATAGCGAAACCTTGATGAGTCAAATTTCGTTAGGAAATGATTTTTTAAACGTAACCGTTTTTGCCGCCTTAGTTGGAATGATGGGCGTTTTAGGCAATATGACAGGCTATTGGTTTGGTGCCAAAAGCGGGAATTACCTTTACAATCAAAAAGACACTTTCTTTTTAAGAAAAAATATTTGTACCAAGCCAAAGAGTTTTTCGACAAATACGGAAATCGCGCCATTGTATTTGCGCGTTTTCTACCTATCGTACGTACGTTTGCACCCGTAGTAGCGGGTATTGTAGAAATGGATAAAAAGAAATTCATGTTTTACAATATAGTAGGTTCGTTCCTATGGGCATTTTCCATGATTTTTGCAGGGCATTATTTACACGCGCTGTTCTTAGATAGCTTCGGAATCGACCTGAAACATTACATCGAGTTTATCGTAATTGGTATTGTTGGTTTTACCACAGTGCCTGTGTTATGGAAAATTTTGAAGAAAAAGGCGCATATTGAGTAGTTGTGTGAGATTATATCCTAACTAATCGATAAATAGTAATCAAAGAGTTTTGGAACAAAATTTGTTGTATATTCAAAAACAATAATTACTTTTGTATCAGTTAATTATGAAAGCACAAACACTACATATAGAAACTCCAACTAAAGAAGTACTTGAATTCTTTAGAAAGCTTCGTGCTACAAAAGAAGAAAACAAAGCAAAATTAATTGCAAAAAAAGACACATATTTCCCTAAATCTAAATAATTTTTCATTTTGGAGTTGGAGAAAGAAATTCCTTTTGTCACAGAAGAAGGTTATGAATATCTTGTAAGTTTTATCGAATTTTCTGCTAATGGAATCGAATATGATATCCCAATTGTAGATGTTTCAATTACTTTAATGAGTAATGATGTTGAAAATAACTCAATTAAAACTTTAAACAAGTTTGCAGATATAATTGATGATTATTTAAAAGAGCATAATGTTGTTTTGTATTATTACTGTGATACTGCTCCAATTAAAATGAGAGCTAATAGAAAAGAAACAATGTTGCCTCAAGAATTTAGAAGTAAATTATTCTCTTCGATGTTTAATCAAAGAAACTTCGAAAATTATGTCCTTAAAGAAATAAAAATATCTGATTCTGAAAGAGGAGATCACTTTACTTCTTTAATTTCGAACCTAAATAATATCGATAAAATTCAACTTATAGAAACTGACTTACAGAAATTCAACAAATAGTCAAACTGTATGTCACCTGCTGGCGTTTTCATCAGTCGCAAGTTATAAATTCTTTTTTTTCTGCAATACTTGATGTCAATTTTATTGCCTTTTTGTAATTTAAACAAGCATTGTCAATTTGTCCAAGTTTCCATTGAGCCTTTGCTTTGCACAATAAAACGTAATCAATATTTCCAATGGACTTTATAGCTACGTCATAGTCCATTATGGCCTTTTCGTATAATCCTTTTTCATAAAAAGATTCTCCTCGCATTACGTTTAAGTCAGGGTTTTCTTTAGATTTTGCAATCTTAAGTGCTTCATTTAGTTGTCCGATAGCTATATCATATTTTTTCAAATAAATCATCAGTCTTGCATAATTTCGTCTTGCTTGCCAATATTTAGGTTTGAGTTTTATAGCCATTAAGTAGTAGTCTGACGCTTTAGTAACTGTAGTGCTGTCAAGAGAAAACATTTTTGCTTTTGTAGAATTGTTTGCACGTTCAAAGTATTCTTCGGCTGTTTCTAATTTCTCAAACTTTGAGTTTTTTGTAGAGCCTTTAGATATATTGTTTTGAGCTATAATATCGTTACACATTATCAAAACTAATAAATCAACAAATATTATTGTTTTTTTCATTGTCAGTTGTCTTTTTATACTGTCAGCTACGCTTGCAGGTAACTTATTAATAGCCAGTCTCAATCCCAAGTTTGTTTATTGATTTCATCGAAACAATACAAAAGCGTATTTCGCTAACTAAAATTGTTTCTAATTCCAAAAATAGAAAATCTGAATATATTATGTATCTAACGGACTGATGATTTTTCGCAAACTTTTGGAAGTTTTAAAAAAGTAAAAAGTGGTTATTATTGATACTTTGAATTTAAAGAAATTATGCTGTTATGCGAAGTTATAAGAGTGTTAATTATGGCCTAAATTATTGAAAAGTCTTTTTTTTAATTTATATTTGTTATTAAATAATTTTTAATCATGATAACACTAGACCACAATAATTTGAGCGAAAATGTTAAGCATGCTTATAATTTGAGTGAAAAATTCAATAAAGAATCTAGAAGTAAAATTACTCTTGGTTCAGATGAACATTTAGATGTTATTTCTCAAAATACTGAGGTTTTTAATCAATTGATAGGAATATTATCTCTTGTAAATAATCTTGTAGAAAAAAAATTTCCTTCAGACAAGCAGGAAGCAGAAGAGTTAAAGTTGGCTTTGCATTCTCTACATAGTTCACTAGACTTGTTTGTTAATAAAATAAAAGTGTCCGATAGTTCTTATAGTGAATCAGTAATACAGTTAGAAGCTGAAACTGCACAAATAGTAGAGTATATAAATGATATTAATGATTTTATACTTTCTGATGAAGAATTTATTTCTGATGATTTTTTTGCGGAATAATAATTTTTTATATGCTGAAATTTCAATCTATTTCCGTCTTTCAAGAATCGTTTAAAAAGCTTTCCAATAGTTATAATACAATAAAGTTTGATTTGACAGATGAATTTTCTGGCTTGTCTTTTGAAGATATTTTTGCTAAAAAATACGTTTTGAAAGATTCTGGAATTGCTAAAATCTTAAAAATTAGGATAGTAAATTCAGAGCAAAATAAAGGTAAAAGTTCTGGTTTTAGAATACTTCTTATAGCTGATAGTAGAACTTCTGAAGTAATATTTTTAAATATTTTTGCAAAAACAGGTACTGACGGAAAAGATAATATAGGTAGAGAAGAATTAAAAGAATGTTTATCAATATATAAGTCTGAAAAAAAAGCAAATACTTTGGTTGAATTAGACCCAAAAGATTCATTCAATATTAAAGTCTCAATTTCTTAGATTTTACAAATAATTTAACACACCTCATAAATAGCCAGTCTAACCACAAGTTTGTTTATTGATTTGATTGAAACAATACAAAAGCGTATTTAGCTAACTAAAATTGTTTCTATTTCCAAAAATAGAAAATCTGAGCATATTATGTATCTAACGGACTGATGATTTTTCGCAAACTTTTTTCGGTTTTATATCTCGACTATGAACTTTTTAAAAGTGTGAATCATGATATCGATAGCTTGTAAAAAAATGGCTTCGAAACCTAACAGGTCTTTAAGACCTGTTAGGTTTACTTAAATTCCCCATATAATTTTCTCAAAAAAATAAATTATTAAAAAGACTTTTGTAAATTTGCTCCCTATATGACTAGAAAAGAATTAAATACTAAAAATACCACTGGAAGCAAAGGATTCTACTCTTTGCTTTTAGCTTTTTTATTGTTTTTTTCTTTAAGTGCCAATAGTATTTCTTTTGCTCAAGCCTTATCTACTCATACTTTTAAGATTGAAAAAACCAAAGTAAAGCAAGGGAAGGCTTTAACTGTGCAACAAACCGCAGATGAAGACGAAGAACTGGCTGAACTTGATATAGATGATGAAGATGACTTAGAAGACGGACATCTACTTGCTGTATTTCAATATTTTCAAGACCTACTTGCGCCACTTACTTCTGAGAAAGTAGTTGCTAAGTCAGCTGTATCTTTAGGCGTTTCCTATAAAAAACCACTGTATATTTTATACTGCAATTGGAAATTCCATTTGTCTTAATTAATGTCCTTTAAGATGTTTTTACATCCCTAAATTGGGTATTAATTAAATATTTCCTAAAAATGAATCTAACAAATTCGCGATTTGTGGAGCATGATGTGCTTCACGAGCTATCACATTATTTACCTGCACAAAATCCATTAAAAGACTTTGTGCACCATAATACGCTACATGCTTTTCAAAAACAATCCTTTTTTGATGCGCTGCATCAAGCATCTGTAGTATTTGGATATAAGACCTATCTACCATTAACAGAGTTCAGAACTAAATATACTAACGGTGAAATTCCAAAAGAAATTCTGAAAAAAGTAATATATGACCGTAAACTGGAATACTCGTATGAATTATGGCAGCACAAAGTGTTACATGAAAAATATGATGAATCTTTATCTTCTAGAATAGGTCGTATCCGTTCTTTGTGGAAAGAGCGTTATGCAATGAATTTAGACAAGGCAACACATGGTATTTTATTTAGAGTACTCTGTAGTTATTTAGATCAAGGAATTTCAGTGTGGTCTTTTCCAGTACATAACAAAGGTTTTTTAACTTCTATAAAAGAGCTAGATAAAAACGGTATTACAGGCTTTTTCAAGACATCAAGAGCAAAAAAATTGTTGCAAGAAGATGTAAGTATAGAAGAATTGCTACATCTCGTTGTAGGTAATGAAGCTTATTATACACACTATTTGTTTGATCAACAGTTTTCGCATCCTGGTTGGAGTGGAATGGTAGCAACATTAGAGCAAAATCCAACTTCATTACTAGCCAAGAAAAATATTACATTACAAGAACTTATAAAGTTTGAATTGTTATTAGAAATTGATCTTTTAGATCAAAAATTTGGAGAAAAATGGAAACCAATTGCTTACGATCTACAACAAGTACCAGAAGAAATCTTTTCCATTCCGCAATATTCCGAATATTTTGAAGTATTGTCTATATGGCAAGAAGCTTTTGAATGGAGTTTTTATAATCAAGCATTATTAGGAATCCAACAAACCAATACAGAAACACAACCTAAAAAACAAATTAGTTTTCAGGCCATGTTTTGTATGGATGATAGAGAATGTTCTCTTAGACGATACATAGAAGAAGAAGATCCCAATGCTCAAACTTTTGGTACAGCAGCATTTTTTAATTTTGAATTTTTCTACCAGCCTATAGAAGGAAAATTCTTTACCAAACTATGCCCGGCTCCAATAACACCAAAATATTTGGTAAAAGAATTACCAAGAAAGAAAAAACATGCTACAGATCTTCATTATCATAAAGGTACGCATTCTTTGTTATTCGGATGGCTAATAAGTCAGTCGTTAGGTTTTACATCTGCGTTTAAATTATTTGTAAATATTTTTAAGCCTACCATTACACCCGCAACATCAGCTTCATTTAAACACCTAAATAAGAAGTCACAATTAGTCATTGAAAATGAAAATGGTTTACAAGAAGGAAATCTACAAGTAGGATTTACAATAGAAGAAATGGCTACTCGTGTAGAAGGGTTATGCAGATCTATAGGATTAGTAAAAGATTTTGCTTCTATAGTATACGTAGTAGGACATGGTGCTACCAGTGTAAATAATACTCATTTTGCAGGTTATGACTGTGGTGCTTGTAGTGGAAGACCCAGTTCTGTAAATGCTAAAGTATTATGTTTTGCAGCTAATCATCCCGAAGTGCGAACTCTTTTATCAAAAAAAGGAATTAATATACCAGATACAACTCAATTTTTACCAGCATTACATGATACAACTCGTGACGAAATTGAATTTTATGATGAAAAGGTATTAAGTCAAATTAATTTAAATATTCACCTCAATAACAAGAAAACCTTTGAAATAGCTTTAGACAAAAATGCTGTCGAGCGTTCTCGTCGCTTCGAAATTATAACCAAATCAGATAATTTAAAAAAAGTACATGAATCCGTAAAACTTCGATCAGTTTCTTTGTTTGAACCAAGACCAGAACTAAATCATGCCACTAATGCCTTGTGTATAGTAGGAAGAAGGACAGTATCCGAACAGTTATTTTTAGATAGACGTTCTTTTCTTAACTCTTTTGATTATCAGGTAGATCCTAAAGGAGATTATTTAGCAGGAATATTAAATGCCGTAGCTCCAGTAGGAGGAGGAATCAACTTAGAATATTATTTCTCTAGAGTAGATAATCATAAGTTGGGAGCAGGATCAAAATTACCTCATAATGTTATGGGATTAATAGGTGTTGCTAACGGAATTGATGGCGATTTACGACTCGGATTACCTAATCAAATGATAGAAGTACATGATCCAGTTAGATTACTAGTAATAGTAGAACATTTTCCAGAAGTAGTAAAGTATGCCATTACCAAAAATATGGCCACTTATGAATGGTTTTATAATGAATGGGTTAATCTAGTCGTATTTCATCCAGAAACCAAGCAACTTTTCCGATTTGTTAAAGGAAACTTTGAGTTGTATAAACCCATAAAGGTTACGCTGGAGAATATTGATAACACACTTCAGTATACACAAACCAGTATGGATAATTTAAAAGTAGGTATTATTAAATAATAAGAAGTAAGGATATGTGGAATGAAATTTTAATAGCATTTGTGTTAATTCCTTTTGCTGGTTTCTTTATTAGTTTTTGGTTGCCAGAAAAAAAGGAATCATGGTTGTCTTGGACCGTATTAAGTACCGTTATAATTCAATTATTTACATTGACTGTATTTTTGTTTTATTGGGTGATAAAAGGAGCAAAACCCTTTAATCTTTTTGAAGTTAGTTTAGTAAAAACAAATCATTATGAGTTTTTTATTGATTTCTTTTTGATAAAGTAACAGCCGTTTACCTATTTGTAGGAGCTTTATTAATTTCAATGGTTACAATCTATAGTCGTTATTATCTACATCGAGAAAAAGGATATAAGCGTTTCTTTATGACCGTTTTATTTTTCTTTTTGGTTATAATCTAGCTGTATTGTCAGGAAATTTTGAAACCTTATTTATAGGTTGGGAAATTATAGGTATTTCATCCTTCTTATTAATAGCATTTTACAGAGAGCGTTATTTACCCGTAAAAAATGCGTTTAAGGTATTTTCTATCTATCGTATTGGAGACGTTGGTTTATTATTGGCTATGTGGGCAAGTCATCATTTATTTCATGAAAATATTACTTTCATGAAAATGCATAATTATGAGTTAATAAGTGAACATCTTCAAACCCATTCCTTTATTGGCGTTTTTATAGGATTGTGTTTAGTATGTGCGGCAGCTGTTAAATCAGCTCAAGTCCCTTTTTCTTCCCGGTTGCCTCGCGCCATGGAAGGACCAACGCCTTCAAGTGCTATTTTTTATGGCTCTTTATCAGTGCATTTAGGAGTATTTCTGATGTTACGTACTCATCCTTTCTGGGAACACCAAACATCGTTACGAATAGCAATTGGTTTAATGGGGGTATTAACAAGTTTCCTAGCTACTTTCATGGCACGTGTGCAATCCTCTGTAAAAAGTCAAATTGCTTATAGCTCTATTTCTCAAATAGGATTGATTTTTTTAGAAATAGCACTTGGTTTTGAAACTTTGGCTCTACTTCATTTTGCTGGTAATGCCTTTTTAAGAACTTATCAGCTTTTAGTATCGCCTTCTGTTGTAAGTTACTTAATAAGAGAACAATTTTATCATTATGAACCAATAGAACATACATTTGAAGATTCTTTGCCTAAACGATTGGAATATGCTCTTTATATTTTAAGTGTAAAAGAATTTAATTTAGAAAAAATAGTAAACTTTTTTCTTTGGAAACCTCTCAAATCTATTGGAAAACTATTGAATTTTTTGAATCTAAAAAGAACTTTTATTCTTTTTGTACCAATTTATATAGGAGGAATTTTGTTACTAAATAGACAAACCAATTTACCAGAACAAATAAATAACAGACTACCCGATTTTTTTGCCTTTATAGGTTTAATATCCGTCTTTAAATCATTTTCTGAACGGAAAAGCCCTTTCGTAGCTTGGGTATTAATCATATTTAATCATTTTTGGATAGTATTAGCTATTTTATTTAATGAAAAAGTAGATTTTTACGAAGTTTCGTTATATCTCACAGGAATAATAATTGCCGGAATACTCGGCTATATAGCACTCGTTAAATTAAGTAAAATAGAAAATGAAACGTCATTAAATCAATATTTAGGACATGTATATGAACATCCTAAGTTTGCTTTGTTTTTCTTAGTTGCTGCTCTTGGCGTAACAGGCTTTCCTATTACAACTACTTTTATAGGTGAAGACCTTTTATTTAGTCACATAGAAAGTAACCAGGTTGTATTGGCCTTTTTATAGCGAGTAGTTTTGTGGTTTCTGGAATTGCCAGTATTCGTATTTATACGCGCTTGTTTTTAGGACCACATATTAAAACCTATCATGAATTACCTTATAAATCTTCTTAGAAAAAAAAATAACATCATTATGAGCAAAAATAAATTAAATATTCCAGCTGATGGATTAGCAGGATTAAAAGAAAACTTTTCTTCTGATGCCTTGTCAGGATTTTTAGTGTTTTTATTAGCATTACCATTAAGTATGGGAATTGCTCAAGCATCTGATTTTCAGCCTATATATGGTCTTGTGACCGCTATGGTTGGAGGTCTTTTTGTATCCTTAATAGCAGGCTCTAAATTAACTATTAAAGGACCAGCTGCAGGATTGATCGTTATTGTGGCGGGTGCAGTAGCAGAATTTGGCGGAGGGGAACAAGGATGGAAATACGCTTTAGGGGCAATTGTAATAGCAGGTGTATTACAAGTTTTGTTTGGTGTTTTGAAATTCGGTAAACTGAGTGATTTCTTTCCTCTGTCAGCAGTCCACGGGATGTTAGCTGCTATTGGATTGATAATTATTAGTAAACAAATACATGTTTTGTTAGGACAAAACCCATTAACAGAAGAAGGGAAACCTATGGTTGAACCATTGGAATTATTAAGTGCCATCCCACATACTATAACAAATCCTAATATGACAGCTATGCTGGTAGGTGTAGTAAGTTTATTAATCGTTTTTGGATGGCCAATGATAAAACAACCATTACTAAAAAAATACCAGCTGCTTTAGTTGTATTAGTCGTAGCAATACCACTTTCATTTGTACTAGGTTTACAAAATATTTTAGATGATAAAGGAGCTCCTAAGTATTTAGTACATTTTGGTAAAGGATTATTAGATACTTTAGCTGTGAACGTTAGTTTTGGAGGCTTATCACAAATAGGAGTTTTTATAAAATATGTTGTAATGTTTGCTCTCGTAGGAAGTTTAGAAGCTTTACTTACAGTGAAAGCTATTGATATGATGGATCCTTTTAAGCGTAAATCAGATTATAATAAAGATTTAATAGCAGTTGGCGTAGGTAATATAATAGCCGGAATATTAGGAGGATTACCAATGATTTCTGAAGTAGCTCGTTCTTCTGCCAATGTAAATAATGGAGGGAAAACACGTTGGGCTAACTTTTTTCATGGATTTTTTATTTTAATTTTTTTACTTTTGGCAGTTAAATTTAGTGATTTGATCCCTAAGCCCGCTTTAGCAGCTATGTTGATAGGTGTAGGATATAAATTAGCGCATCCAAAAGAATTTATTCACACCTTTGAAATAGGAAAAGAACAATTAGCAATTTTTTTAACAACTATCGTATTTACTCTGGCTACAGATTTGTTGGTAGGTATAGGTGTGGGTATGTTATTAAAAATGATAATACATATAATTAACGGAACGCCTTTGTCGTCCTTCTTTAAAGCGCCTACAGAAGTTTCTTTTCAAGGAGATAACTATTATGTAAAAATTAGTAAAGCAGCTATTTTTACTAACTTCCTTGGCATTAAAAGGAAATTAGAAGAAATACCAACAGGTTTTACCATAACAATTGATTTAAAAGACACAAAATTAGTAGATCACTCCGTTATGGAAAGCTTGGAGCACTTTAAACATGATTATGAAACACATGATAATAGTAAGGTAATCATTAAAGGACTAGAAAATCATAAGGCACTGTCTAGTCATAGATTAGCAGGACAAATAGCTAAGTAATTTTAAAATAATTTAAAATTTAAAAATATAATGAAATTTAATATTAAAAGAATAGGAGTATTATTAATGCTCCTATTCCTAATCATAGAAACTACTACGCAAGCTCAAGTAATAAATCACAATAATGATATTTGGTTTCATTATTTGGGTAAAAATAAGTTAAACAAAAAAGTATCCTTTACCTTAGAAGCCACTATGCGCTATGCTAACGGATTTGATGAAAAACAACAATATTTTATTCGACCATCCCTTGATTATCAGTTTAATAAAAGCTTTGTGGGAAGTATTGGTTATTCACATTACAATACCTATGTATATGGAGAATATTCTATAAACAAAACAAATATTCCAGAAGATCATATCTGGATACAGGTTACCCATACAGCAAATAGTGGTGATTTTAAATTTACAAATCGTTTACGTGATGAATACCGTTTAGTAGGAATTCCTTTAAAAAAAAACAGATGGAGATTATGAAATAGATCATTATGATTATAGAAATCGCTTACGTTATATGTTCATTCTTAATCATCCTTTAATAAAAGATGCTGACGGTAAGTCTAAAATGTTTTTAAATATAGGGAATGAGGTGTTTATAAATATAGGCGTAAAAGAAGCAAAAACGTTAGTGCAACAAAATAGAGTAATAGCAGGATTTGGTTATAACCTAAATGAACACCATCAAATACAATTAAATTATATCCATCAAAATAATTGGAATTTAGGAAATACTATTCAAGAAAATAACCCTACGCTTAGAATTTCCTACCTTACAAATTTTGATTGGTACAATAAATAAGATATATTTAAGTTATTTATTGCTATAAATCAAGTAACTTACATTTTGAAAAAATAAAAAAAAATGTTTAAAAAAGTATTAAAAGGCTTTTTTTATGCCTTATTGTAAATCCTATTTATTCACAAAAAGCACTCAATCTAAAAGAATGCGAAATAGCTTTAAAAAAAAATAATTTACAGCTAATTGCTCAACAATATAATCTTGAAGCATCCAAGGCACAAATTATACAAGCAAAAGTTTGGCAACAGCCCATAGTGTCAGGTGAATTAAATTTTTATAACCCAGAAAAAGGTATCTTTTTTGACGCAGGTACAACAGGTCAGAAAGGATTTGCTATTCAGCAATTAATCTATATGGGAGGTAAAAAGCAAAATGAAATAGCTTTTGCAAAATCAAACTCTCAGCTTGCGGAGTTACAATTTGAACAGGTATTGTTAAGTTTAAAATATCAATTAGCTCAAAACTTTTCAAGTGTTTACTTCGATAGCCAAAAAATAAAAGTACTTAATGAACAAATTGAAAAATTAGAATCTTTATTAGGAGCTTATAATGAACAAGCAAAAAAAGGAAACGTTTCCTTAAAAGATGTGGTACGTTTACAAACACTTGTTTTAGGACTAAAAAATGAGAAGGTTTCCATTACAAAAGATATTATTTCAAATCAACAAACGTTATCATTAATAACAGGAATTACTGAAATAATCGAACCCGTAGTAAATGAAAAAGAGTTGTTAGATACTTATGCTACAACCTTGCTTTCTAAAGAAGAAATGAAGAAAAAACTAATCGAAAATAATCCTGACTATTTATGGACAAAAAAAAATGATGGAAAGCCAAGAATTATATGTAAAATGGCAAAGGTCTTTAAACACACCAGATATTACTTTAGGAGGTTCTTATGATCAAGCAGGAGGAGCATTTAAAAATCAAGTAAATTTAACGTTTGCGCTTCCTTTACCTCTTTGGAGACAAAATAAAGGAAACGTAGCGGTAGCTAAAGCACAATTGGAGCAAAGTAAGACCAACTTAGCATACAAGAAACAAGAACTTGAAAATAGTTTAGATGTAGCCTACTTGATATGGCAACAACAAATGCAACAATACAAAGGGATTACTTCAGATATGAAACAAGATTTAGAAAAAGTTTACGAAGGTATCTTATCTAATTTTCAAAAAGAAATATTAACCTTCTTGAATTTACGGACTTTTTAGAAAGTTATAATGAAGCCGTAATTCAACAAAACGAGATTAAAAAACAATGGGTAATTTCAGGTCTAGAAATTAATTATATAACAAATAGCCAAATTTTTAAACAATAAGAGATATGAAATTTTGCAATGTATTTACTGCAATGATAACCAGTATTTTTTTTATGACGCTCGGCTCATGTAAAGAAGAGAAAAAAGAAGAAGTAAAAGAATCTTTTTCTCTTACAGATAAAATGCTAACATCTACAAAAACAATAGATGTAAAAAAGAACAATTAAAAAACGAAATCCAGTTTTTTGGAAAAATAACGGCCGATAACAATAAATATATCGAAGTATATCCAGTGGTAGGAGGAAACGTAACAAAAGTATATGTACAACTAGGAGATTACGTTCAAAAAGGACAGCTATTAGCAACAATCAAAAGTACCTCAGTAGCAGGTTTTCAAAAAGATTACGACGATGCTAAAAATGAAGTAGTTGTGGCAAAAAGTAATCTAAAAGCCGCACAAGAAATGTATGAAGGCAAACTAAATACAGAACGAGATGTCTTAGAAGCAAAGAGTGCTTACAATAAAGCATTAGCACAGTTAAAAAGAGCACAAGAAACCAACGCAATTTATCAAGTACATGCTGGATCCATTTTTGAAGTTCGTGCCCCTATAACAGGATTTATAACCCAAAAATCCATCAATGAAAATACCTTGTTACGCGATGACAAAACAGATAATATATTTGATATAGCACAAATTAGTAAAGTATGGGCCATTGCCAATATTAATGAGAGTGATATAGAATTGGTAAAAGTAGGAGAAAAAGCAGAGGTTACTACCTTAAGCTATCCAGATAAAAAATTTTATGGAAAAGTAGATAAAATTTTTAATATCATTAATCCAGATACTAAAGCCATGAGTGCTCAAATTGTTTTAGATAATCCTAAATTTTTATTAAAACCAGAAATGCGTGCCAATATAATCCTGTCTTACAAAGAAAATGATTATATGTTAGCAGTACCTTCTAATGCCGTTATATTTGATAAAAGTAAAAATTTTGTGATGATTTTTAAATCCCGTTCTAATATTGAAACACGTCAAGTTGAGGTATTTAGACAAGTAGGCGATGTAACCTTTATTTCAGGAGGATTAAATGAAGGAGAAAAGGTTATTACCAATAACCAATTATTAATTTATGATGCTTTAAACGACTAATGAAAAAAATAATTTACATTACAGTATTTCTATCTGCCCTAAAAAGTCTTTCACAAGTTAACGACACGATAAATCATAGAAAAGGATTTACCATTCATGCACAAACAACAGTTATTAATCAGACAAAGGCTGGTTTTAATGCTCCTTATTCAGGAGATAATAGTTTAACCCTAACTAATGAAAGCAAAACCTCTATGACAGGTACCCTTTATTTAGGTGCAAAATTATGGAAAGGAGCAAGTATTTACCTTAACCCTGAAATAGCAGGAGGTTCTGGGCTTAGTGAAGCTTTAGGTTTAGGAGGGGCTACAAATGGCGAAACCTTTAGAATAGGTAATCCCGAACCAAAAATTTATGTAGCGAGAATGTTTTTCAAACAAATATTCGATTTGAACAGAGGTGAACACAAAAAAGATATTCAAAATTATTTTCATAATCACAGTGATTTTAACCAGTTAGATGAATATATACCCAACAATTATCTAGCCTTTACAATTGGAAAGGTAAGTCTTGCCGACTTTTTTGATGATAACCGCTATAGCCATGATGCGCGTACGCAGTTTATGAACTGGGGATTAATGGCTAATGGCGCTTGGGATTATGCCGCCAACACACGGGGTTATACACCTGCGATTGTATTAGAATATGTAACACCTAAACATGAATTACGATACGGTACAGCCTTATTGCCTTTAGCAGCTAACGGTAATGATATGAATTGGAATTATCCAAAATCATCATCCCACAATTTAGAATATACCTATAAATTTAAATTAAATAATAGGCTCGGAGCTATAAGAGCACTTACCTTTTTAATGCTACTTATATGGGTGATTATCAAAAAAGTATTGCACTAAATCCCTTTAGTCCAGATACAAAAAATGTACGGACTTATGGCGGTACCAAGTTTGGTTTTGGTTTGAATGCTGAACAAGAATTAGCCGATGATTTTGGTGTTTTTGCTCGTTTAAGTTGGAATGATGGAAAATATGAAACTTGGGCATTTACAGAAATTGATAAAAGTTTTAGTTTAGGAGGAGTCTTAAACGGAAATCGTTGGAATCGCAAAAACGATGTATTCGGACTGGCTTATTTAATTAACGGATTGTCCAAACCTCATCAAAATTATCTAAAAGCGGGAGGAAAAGGATTTATGTTAGGAGATGGTTATTTAAATTATACTCCAGAACATATTGTAGAAACCTATTATGCAGCAGAGCTAGTAAAAAATCAAATGTATCTAACAGGAACTTATCAATTTATATTAAATCCTCGGTTATAATGCAGATAGACAAGGACCTATAAATGTTTTTTCAATTAGAGTACATTGTCGAATTTAAAAAATAAATTATGAACAAATTCATAAAAAATATAATAGCTTTTTCTCTAAAGAATAAGTCATTTACTTTTTTTTGGGTAACAGTGCTTGTCATTTCAGGTTTTGTTGCCTTTAAAAATATGCCTATAGAAGCCTTCCCAGACGTTACTAATACACAAATTATTATAGTAACAGAATGGAATGGTCGTAGTGCAGAAGAAATTGAACGTTTTGTAACAACCCCTATCGAAATTTCCATGAATTCGGTACAAAAGAAAACAAGCGTTCGTAGTATTACCATGTTTGGTTTGTCCGTAATTAAAATTATTTTTGAAGATGATGTAGACGATTTTTTTGCAAGACAACAAGTTAATAATCAGCTGCGAAATGTTTCTTTACCCGAAGGAGTATCACCAGATGTACAACCCCCGTATGGTCCTACAGGCGAAATTTTTAGATATACACTTCAAAGTAAAAATCGCGATAGTAAAGAATTATTAACACTACAAAATTGGGTAATTGATAGGCAATTAAGAGCCGTTCTCGGCGTAGCTGATTTAGTAGCTTTTGGAGGACAAGAAAAAACATACGAAATAAGTGTAGACCCTAACAGATTAGCCAAATATGGCGTAACCCCTCTGCAAGTGTATGAAGCCGTAACCGAAAGTAATATTAATGTAGGAGGAGATGTTATTGAAAAAAATAGCCAAGCCTATGTGGTTCGAGGTGTAGGGCTATTAGGAAGTATTCAAGATATAGAAAATATTATAGTAGACGATGCGGGAGGTAATCCTATTTTAGTTAAAAATCTTGCTGATGTTCATGAAAGTGCCATGCCTCGTGTAGGTCAAGTAGGCTTAAATAATAACGATGATGCGGTAGAAGGAATTATCGTGATGCGTAAAGGTGAAAACCCAAAAGAAGTCCTAGAGCGCGTAAAAGCTAAAATAGAAGAATTAAATACGTCTATTTTACCTAAAGATGTAAAGATGATAACATTCTACGACAGAGATAATCTAATGAATTTTACAACCGAAACCGTCATGCACAACATGTTTGAAGGAATCATCTTTGTAACCGTTATAGTATTTCTTTTTATGGCCGACTGGCGAACGACCCTTACTGTTTCAATTATTATTCCATTATCTCTTTTATTTGCGTTTTTATGTTTGAAATTAAAAGGGATGAGTGCTAATTTACTCTCTCTTGGAGCCGTCGATTTCGGAATTATTATTGATGGAGCCGTCGTTATGGTCGAAGGAATTTTTGTTACCCTAGACCACCTTGCTCATAAAAAGGAATGGACAAATTTAATAAGTTTGCCAAAGGAAAAATTATTAAACAAACAGGGACCACATTAGGAAAAGCTATTTTCTTCTCAAAACTTATTATTATAACGGCCTTACTTCCCATTTTTGCTTTTCAAAAGGTGGAAGGGAAAATGTTTTCTCCTTTAGCCTATACACTAGGTTTTGCGTTATTAGGAGCTCTAATTTTTACTCTGACACTAGTACCTGTATTATGTCATATCTTTTTGAATAAAAATGTGAAAGAAAAACACAATCCTTTTGTTAATTTTTGGGATAATTTGGTTCAAAAAGGTTTTAATTGGACCTTCGCTCATAAACGAATTACCTTAATAACATCGGGAACACTAATAGCAATTGTGCTTTTTTCTGCTCAATTTATGGGGACAGAATTTTTACCACAACTTAATGAAGGAGCATTGTGGGTAGAAGCTAAATTTCCAATGAGTCAAAGTCTAACAGAAACAGTTAAAAAAACGGCAGTATTACGCAAAGAATTACAAAAATTCCCTGAAGTAAATGGGGTTTTAAGTCAAGTAGGACGTAGTAATGATGGTACAGATCCAAGTGGATTTTATTACGTACAAATGCAAGTAAACCTAAAGCCAAAAGAGGATTGGAAGCGAGAAATTTCAATGGATGATTTGGTTCGAGAAATGGATAAAAAGTTATCACAATATCAAGGGATAGGATTTAATTATTCACAACCAATTATTGATAACGTAGCAGAAAGTGTAGCAGGAATTAACGCCTCTAATGCCGTTAAAATATATGGTGAAAATTTAGAAGAATTAGATAAACTAGCAAATCAAGTAATAACCAATATTAAGAATGTAAAAGGAATAAAAGATGTAGGTATTTTACGTAATGTAGGACAGCCAGAAGTAAGCGTGATTTTAGATCGCGATAAAATGGCAGCTTATGGCGTGAAAATTTCGGATGCTCAAGCAGTATTAGAAATGGCTTTTGGAGGAAAAACAGCAACAGAAAAATATGAAGGAGAAAGAAAATTTGATGTGCGAGTTCGCTACCTAAAAGAATACCGTAAAGATGAAAAAGATATGAGTAATCTACTTGTTCCAACAATTAATGGTAGTAAAATCCCAATTAAAGAATTTGCTACAATTAGAAAAATTACAGGCCCAGCATTCATCTATAGAGACAATACAAAACGTTTTATTGGAGTTAAATTTTCAGTAAGAGATCGTGATCTAGGAAGTACAATTGCCGAAGCACAACAAAATGTGTCAAAGTTAAAACTGCCTACAGGATATAGTATAGGATGGACAGGAGAATTTGAAAATCAAGTAAGAGCTACAACTCGTCTGGGTCAAATGGTACCTATAAGTTTAATAGGAATATTTGTTTTGTTATTTATCATGTTTGGAAATATAAAAGATTCCTTACTAGTCTTAGCAAATGTACCTTTTGCAATTATCGGAGGAATTTTAGCACTGCATATTACAGGGATGAATTTTGGAATTTCAGGAGGTGTCGGTTTTATAGCTTTATTTGGAATTTGTATTCAAAATGGCGTAATATTAATAGCTGAATTTCATCAAAATATAAGAGAGAGAATGACCATTGAAGAAGCTATTTTACAAGGTGTGAAAATGCGTACAAGACCTGTCGTTATGACTGCCTTAATGGCATCTATAGGGTTATTGCCCGCAGCTATAAGCACAGGTATAGGATCCGAAAGTCAAAAACCTTTAGCAATTGTAATTATTGGAGGTTTGATTACTGCAACTGTACTTACCTTACTCGTCTTTCCTATTATATTTTGGATTTTTAACAGAGTTAAACAAAGTACAATCGTATAATTATTATGCCCCATGTAAACTAAAACGGATTCTTTTAATCATAATAATAAGGCTTTTCAATTTTGTACTGCCCCCAAATAGTATTTAACTTTTTGGGGGCAGTGCATTTTAAAATATATCTGTTTGCAACAAATCGTATAGTAAAAACAGCAGAAAAGGCTTTTATGCTTGAAGTGTGTAAAAAACTTAAAGAAGATATTATGATTAAAGTTGGTTTAAATTAGTATATTTACCTCCTGAATTTAAATAATTATGAAAAAAATAATGGGATTGTCCTTGTTATTTATAACAAATGTTATAATTGGACAAACAATCAAATACGAAAAAGAAAAAATCAAAGAAATGGAAACTGTTCTTTTTGAAGAAACTTTTGTTTCCGTTAATAATAAAAAGACTTCAACGATCATTTTAAAAGATGGTCGTTCAATCATTGGTTATTTTGAAGATATTAATAGAAAAAAAGGCCAAATAAAGGAAGTTGAAGTTAAAGACAGTGTTACTGGAAAAGTAGAGACTTTTGATGCTTCAAAAATTTCGGAGTTATATTTGTCTCCGAGCGGTACAGAAAAGTTTCGAAAAGCTATGAAAAATTTTACAAATATTCGCAGTTTGAGTAGAAAAGATCATAAAAAGTTATAGACAAAGAAACCGTTTTTTATAAAAATCAATTAGTTTCTTTAAAAAATAAGAAAGAACAAAAAGAATATTTAATGCAACTAATAAATCCTACTTTTAATAGCTCTATAGAAGTTTATGGAGATCCTAATGCTAGTGAAACCCAGGCAGTAGCTATAGGTGGTATGAGAATGGGAGGAGGAGTAATTAAATCATATTATATCAAAAAAGGAGAAAAAATGATTTGGTTACATAAAGATGAATTTAAAGAAACGTATAATGATTTATTCGGGGATAATGCGGAGTTTATGAAGAGTTATCCATTAGACTCAGTGAAATGGGATTATTTAAGTTTCTTAATTTATGAATATACAAGAATGAATAAAGAAACTAAATAAAAATTTAAATTTGTTTCAAAAAGAAACCCAAGTTTTAAACTTGGGTTTCTTTTTGCTCTTGCTCCATTTTTAATAAATGCGCCATATTTTTAATCACACTATCGTGTTTTTTAACAAAAGGATTGGTTTCATCCCAAACATACCCAGCTAAAACAGCACAGATTTTCTTCTTAACTTCTGGATTTTCAGGTTGGTGGAAAAACAAAGTTTGTAAATTACCTGTATACCACTCCTTAACATACGTTGTAAACACCCCAATTCCTGAACGCATATATTGCGTAAATTCTACTTCCCAATCAATTTTTTCACCGTTTAACTGACGATGAACCAATTTAGCAGATAGCATGCCCGATTCTGTAGCAAAAGCAACACCAGACGAGAAAACAGGGTCTAAGAATTCAGAGCTATTTCCTGTTAAAGCAAAACCTTCGCCATACATACTTTTTACAGAACGCGAATAATTTTCTAATTTAACGGGTTCAAACAAGAAATCCACACCACCAAAACGTTTGATGTAATAGTCTGATTTTTGAATGGCATTTTTCAATGCTTCAGCAGTATCGTTATTTTCAGAAAGTGCATTAATAAAAGAGGTAGGGCCTACAACACCTAAGCTGGTATTTCCATTTGAAAACGGAATAACCCATAGCCATACTTCAGTTTCTAAAATGTCGAAAGAG
This sequence comes from Flavobacterium davisii, assembly GCF_019565505.1. Lineage (GTDB taxonomy): Bacteria > Bacteroidota > Bacteroidia > Flavobacteriales > Flavobacteriaceae > Flavobacterium > Flavobacterium davisii. Next base: position 1,129,533 of record NZ_CP067378.1, on the reverse strand, counting down.
ATCATGGTACCTTCTACTCCTTCTGGTCTATTAACATCTTTTACATGGGTAAAAATAGAGGAATGTGGGTCTAATTTAGAAGGCGTATCCAAATCTAGTAAACGAGGAAGTACGCGCCCATAACCACTAGAATCAATGATAAATTTCGCATGAATTTCCTTCATTTCCCCATTCTTATCTTTAACAGTCGTAATCGAGTCGGAACCATTAAATTTTACAGCTAAAACTTCCGTCTCAAATTCTAAATCAATTCCTTTTTAATAACTTCTTGAGCTAACGTATTATCAAAATCAGCACGAGGTACTTGCCATGTCCAATCCCATCCTTCGCCATGTTTGATGCTAAAATCAAAAACACAAATTTCTTCTCCCCTAATAAAACGAGCCCCTAATTTTTTTCAAAATTCATAGCGTCTAAAGCAGGAAATAACCCCGCTTCGTAAAAATGATCCATTACTCTAGGAATTAAACTTTCGCCTACGACCAGTCTTGGAAACTTTGTTTTTTCAACCACTTTTACACGAGTACCATTGTTATGCAAATATGATGCCGATACACAGCCAGAAGGGCCTGCTCCAATTACCAATACATCAACAAATTCTTGTTTCATGTTTTTCTTTTTCCTTTTTTCTTTTTCAGAATATATTAACTTTGTGGCTTCAAAAGTAAAGACATAATATCAAATAAAAAAAGATATTCAATCAATCATATAAAAATATTGAAATGGCAGTGATACACGAATATTTAAAACTAGAAGAATTTATTTCTATAGTGTTTAAAAAACAAAAAGTAGAAATTAGTAACGAAGTTTTAAATAGAGTAGAAGAGAGTTTTGATTTCTTAAAAGAATTTTCAGGAAATAAAGTTATATACGGAGTAAATACAGGTTTCGGACCCATGGCGCAATACCGCATAAAGGATGAAGACCGTTTACAATTACAATATAACTTAATTAGAAGTCACGCTTCAGGTACGGGTAAGCCTTTAAGTCCTGTAAATGTAAAGTCTGCTATTTTGGCTAGATTGAATACGCTTTCTCTAGGGAATTCAGGGGTGCATCCCTCTGTAATTGCCTTGATGAAAGAATTTATTAATAAGGATATTACACCTCTAATTTTTGAACACGGTGGAGTAGGAGCAAGCGGTGATTTAGTACAATTAGCTCATTTAGCACTTACATTGATTGGTGAAGGTGAAGTTTTTTATAAAGGAGAAAGAAGAGCGACTAAAGAGGTTTTAGAAATAGAAGGCTTGCAGCCTATTAAAGTTGAGTTACGTGAAGGCTTGGCATTGATGAACGGAACTTCTGTAATGACAGGAATCGGTATCGTTAATGTGTATAATGCACAAAAAGCGTTGGATTGGTCGGTAAGAATATCAAGTGCGATTAATGAAATCGTTCAAGCGTATGACGACCATCTATCAGCCGAATTGAATAATACAAAGCACCACTTCGGACAACAAGAAATCGCTAAAATGATGCGCGAGCATTTAAGTGATAGTACCTTAGTACGTAAACGTGATGAGCATTTGTATAGCGGTGAAAATACTGAGGAAGTTTTCAAAGAAAAAGTTCAAGAGTATTATTCATTGCGTTGCGTGCCTCAAATTTTAGGTCCCGTTTTAGATACCATCAACAACACAGCGAAAGTGTTAGAAGATGAAATAAATTCAGCAAACGATAATCCGATTATCGATGTAAAAAACAAACACGTATATCACGGAGGTAATTTCCATGGCGATTATATTTCATTGGAAATGGATAAGTTGAAAATTGTGGTAGCTAAAATGACGATGTTAGCAGAAAGACAGTTGAACTATTTATTGAATTCAAAAATTAACGAATTGTTGCCACCATTTGTTAATCTTGGTACTTTAGGTTTCAACTTTGGAATGCAAGGAGTTCAGTTTACAGCGGTTTCAACTACTGCTGAATCTCAAACGTTATCAAACCCTATGTATGTACATAGTATTCCCAATAATAACGATAACCAAGACATCGTTTCTATGGGGACGAATGCAGCAGTTATGGCAGGAAAAGTCATAGAAAATGCTTTTGAAGTTTTGGCTATCGAAATGATTACTATTGTTCAAGCAATAGATGCTTTAGGATACGCAGGGCAGATTTCTACGGAAACGCGTAAGTTTTATGACGAAGTGCGTGCTATAGTGCCTGCTTTTAAAGATGATATGGTAATGTATCCTTATGTGCAGCAAGTGAAAGATTATTTAATGCAATAAAAGGAAGACTCGCATAAAATTAACGATTGGATAAAGTCATTTTCTAAAATAATAAAAAGTTAATATATTTAACTAAAACCATATAATAAGGATATTTTTTAAATAAAAAGGCATGAAGTGTGCATTAATTACGGGAGGATCAAGAGGCATTGGAAGTGCGATTTGTAAAAAATTAGCATCAGAAAAGAACTATCATATTTTAATTAATTATCAAGGCAACCAAGAAGCAGCTTTAGCAACTTTACAAGAAGTAGAAGCCTTAGGAGCTACAGGCGAAATTATAAAATTCAATGTAGGGAACCACGCTGAAGTTACTTCGGTATTAACGCAATGGCAAGAGGCTAATCCGAATGCAATTGTGGAAGTAATTGTAAACAATGCGGGTATTACTCGTGATGGATTGTTTATGTGGATGACTCCAGAAGATTGGAACAATGTGATTAATACCAGTTTAAATGGTTTTTATAATGTAACTAATTTCTTTATTCAAAAAATGTTGCGAAACAAATATGGACGTATCGTTAATATGGTTTCTGTATCTGGGGTAAAAGGAACACTGGGCAAACCAACTATTCTGCTGCTAAAGGAGCTGTAGTTGCTGCTACTAAAGCATTAGCACAAGAAGTAGCGAAACGAAATATTACGGTAAATGCCGTAGCGCCCGGTTTTATTCGTACCGATATGACAGGTGATTTAGATGAAAAAGAATTGGTAAAAATGATTCCTGCCAATCGTTTTGGGGAAGCAGAAGAAGTCGCAGCATTGGTTAGCTTTTTAACTTCTAAAAATGCTGGGTATATCACGGGAGAAGTGGTAAATATAAATGGTGGAATCTATTCATAATAAGTACTTGTAATAAGATGGGAAGAAGGGTGGTAATTACTGGTATGGGGATTTATTCTTGTTTGGGTACTTCTTTAGAAGAAGTTAAGGAATCTTTGTATCAAGGTAAATCAGGAATTGTTTTTGATGAGGAAAGAAAAGAATTTGGTTTCCAATCTGCATTAACAGGTATGGTGCCAAATCCAGAGTTGAAAGCACTTCTAAACAGACGTCAACGCATTAGTATTGGGCAAGAAACGGAGTATGCGTATATGGCTACTATCGAAGCGCTGAAACAAGCTAAAATTGATGATGCTTTTTTTGATAACAATGAAGTAGGAATCCTTTATGGTAACGATAGTGTATCGAAAGCCGTAATTGATGCAACGGATATTGTAAGAGAAAAGAAAGATACGGCTTTAATTGGTTCAGGCGCTATTTTTAAATCGATGAATTCAACCGTAACCATGAATCTTGCTACCATATTCAGATTGAGAGGTGTAAATATGACAATTAGCGCAGCTTGTGCTAGTGGTTCGCACTCTGTAGGTCTTGGATTTCATTTGATAAAAAGTGGGTTACAAGATATTATTATTTGTGGGGGAGCTCAAGAAATAAATAAATACGGGATGGCTAGCTTTGACGGATTAGGCGTTTTCTCTCCTAGAGAAAATGACCCAACTAAAGCGTCTCGCCCTTTTGATAAAAATCGTGATGGACTTGTGCCAAGCGGAGGTGGCGCAACCTTGATTTTGGAAAGTTATGAGTCAGCTGTAAAACGAGGTGCTCCTATTATTGCAGAAGTAGTAGGGTACGGCTTTTCATCAAATGGAGGACATATTTCTACGCCTAATGTAGATGGGCCTTCTACAGCCATGCGCAGAGCATTAGAACAAGCTGGAGTTTCACCTGATGAAATTACTTACATTAATGCCCATGCGACTTCTACACCTTTAGGTGATGCAAATGAAGCAAAAGCTATTTATGAAGTGTTTGGAAGTAAACCTTATGTGAGTTCTACAAAATCGATGACAGGGCACGAATGTTGGATGGCAGGGGCAAGTGAATTGATATATTCAACCCTAATGATGCAAAATGATTTTATCGCGCCGAATATTAATTTTGATGAACCAGATGAGGATTCCGCTAAGTTAAATATCGTCAAAGAAACAGTTAATCAAAAATTTGACCTATATTTGTCAAATTCTTTTGGATTCGGTGGAACAAATTCTGCCGTAATAGTTAAGAAATTTAAAGAGTAAAATGGAAGCAGCAGTTATTTTAGAAAAAATTAATGAAATTCTTGTAGATGAATTTGAGGTAGATGGAGATGCCATTACAGCCGATGCTAATTTAAAAGAAACATTAGGATTAGATAGTTTAGATTATGTAGATTTAGTAGTTTCGATTGAATCAAGTTTTGGTGTGAAATTAGTGGAAGCTGATTTTGCAGGCATCGTAACTTTCCAAGATTTTTACAATTTAATTGAAACAAAAATAGCACAAAAATAAAGTACAATGAGTCAATGGGATGGTAAATCCAAAGGCACTCTATTAGGATACAAAATTTTTGTTTTTTGTATTAAAAAGCTAGGAATCAGAATGGCATACAGCGTTCTCGTTTTCGTAGCTTTTTATTATTTTCTAACACAGTTTAAGACTAATAGAGCCATATTTTATTATTTGCACCAGCGTCAAAAGCAAAACCGACTAAAAGCATTTTTTAATATCTATGTTAGTTATTTCGTTTTTGGGCAAACGCTCATTGATAAAACGGCTATTTCAGCTGGATTAAGAAATAAGTTTACCTACGAGTTTGACGGTATCGAAAATCTTAAAAAATTATTAGCAGAAAAGAAAGGGGGCGTTTTAATTAGTGCCCATGTAGGTAATTTTGAAATCGCTGAGCATTTTTTTGGTGAAATTGATTTCGATTGTCAAATCAACTTGGTCACGACCGATTTGGAACATTCTGTAATCAAACAATATTTGGAAACAGTAACCAAAAAACCATCTATTAAGTTTATTATCGTTCGCGAAGATTTATCTCATATTTTTGAAATTAATCAAGCTTTGTCTAATAACGAATTGATTTGTTTTACAGGTGACCGCTATTTTGAAGGGAATAAATGTTTTGAAGAAGCATTATTAGGTGAAAAAGCACTTTTCCCTGCAGGTCCTTTTTTAATTGCCTCACGTTTACAAGCACCCGTTGTTTTTGTATATGTGATGAAAGAAGCCAATTTACATTATCATTTGTATGCGCGCGTGGCGGATGTGAAACGTAGAGATGAAAAAGGGTTACTAAAAGCCTATACGCAAAGTGTAGAAAGTATTTTAGAAAAATACCCTTTGCAATGGTTTAATTATTTCGATTTCTGGAAAAAACTGCAGTAGTTAAAAAAAACAAATGAAAAAAGTTTTAGTAGTACAATTTAGTCAATCCGGTCAGTTAACTCAAATTACCCAAAATATAGCTGCACCACTTGTAGGTGAAAGTGATATTGAGGTAAGTTATTATACTATTTCTATTGACAAGAGTTTTCCTTTTCCATGGGATAAAGCTGCATTTTTTGACGCTTTCCCGGAGTCTTTTTGCAAATTCCTTCCGAATTAAAAGACCCTCAAAACGAAGTGCTACATCAAAAATATGATTTGATAATTTTAGGTTATCAAGTTTGGTATTTGAGTCCTTCCATTCCAATGAATTCTTTTTTGAAGAGTGCCATAGCAAAACAACTTTTTAAAGACACCGAAGTGGTTACCGTAATTGGTGCCAGAAATATGTGGGCATTAGCACAAGAAAAAGTGAAAAAGCAATTACAGGAATTGGGTGCAAAACTTACAGGGAATATTGTACTGGTAGATCGAAATATCAACCACATTAGTGTAATTACAATTGTTCAGTGGATGTTCACAGGGAAGAAAGAAAAATATTTAGGTATTTTTCCAAAACCAGTGTATCAGAATCTGAAATAAAGGAAGCTACAAAATTTGGAAAGGTGATTATAAATTATCTAAAAGATAAAAGTATACCGCTTCAGAATGAATTAGTAGCACATAATGCAGTAGAAGTGCGTCCATTTTTAATCGAAATGGATACAAAAGCAAATAAAATGTTTAAGATTTGGGCTAATCTTATCATCAAGAAAACGAAATCAAGACCTTTTTGGTTAAAGGTATTTAACTATTATCTGTTTGTTGCAATTTGGTGTATCTCACCTTTGGTGTATTTGATATATCTTTTAAAACGCCCATTTATCAATAATAAAATTAAAAAACTAAAAGCCTATTATCAAGGAGTATAAATATATGTTTGACGTTTACATTACTCGTTCTGGAAAATTTTTACCAAATAATCCCATTGCCAATGAGGAGATGGAATCTTATTTGGGATTAATTGACAATAAAACCTCTAAAGCAAGACGCATTATTTTGCGTAATAACGGAATTACTTCACGTTATTATGCAATAGATAATAATGGTGTGCCAACACATTCCAATGCAGATTTAACTCAAAAAGCGATCGAATCGTTGTTTGATGCGGATTTTGATGCGCAAAATATCGAATTGTTATCTTGTGGTACTTCTACCCCTGACCATTTGTTACCATCGCATGCAGCTATGGTACATGGATTGTTACAAAACAAACCTGTTGAATTGAATTCTTCGTCAGGAGTTTGTAATGCCGGTATGATTGCAATGAAGTTTGCCTATATGTCTGTAAAATCAGGAAATACTGCTAATGCAATTGCAACAGGTTCTGAGCGTGTATCAACTTGGATGTTAGCTGACCGTTTTGAGAATGAAGTTGTAAACTTAAAATCTTTAGAAGAGCAACCTATCATTGCTTTCAAAAAAGATTTCTTACGTTGGATGTTGTCTGATGGAGCAGGTGCATTTCTTTTAGAAAATCAACCAAGAGGCGAACGTTCGTTGAAGGTAGAATGGATGGAATCGTATTCGTATGCCCATGAATTGGAAGCTTGTATGTATGCGGGTGGTGATAAAAGAGAAGATGGCTCGATTAAGCCTTGGAGTGACTATTCTGCCAATGAATGGTTGAAACAGTCCGTTTTTTCAATCAAACAAGATGTGAAATTATTAGACGCGCAAATCTTAATTAAAGGTGCTGAGAGTATGAAAAATGCTCTTGATAAAAATAAAGTAAGTGCTACAGAAATTGATTATTTCTTGCCACATGTATCTTCACATTATTTTGTGAAAGGTCTGGCCGCAGAATTAGAAAAAGTAGGTGTAGGTGTACCAATGGAAAATTGGTTTATGAATTTGAGTAACGTTGGAAATGTAGGTTCAGCATCTATCTATTTAATGTTAGAAGAATTAATGAATTCAGACCGTTTGAAAAAAGGGGACAAAATATTATTGTCGGTGCCTGAAAGTGGTAGGTTTTCATACTCGTATGCTTATTTAACAGTTTGCTAATGACACAACAAGTATTTCCAATAGTAGATAAAACTTTCGTGGAACAATTAATTCCACAAAAGTTCCCTTTTGTCATGGTCGATACATTAGTGTCGTTTGAAGAAGGAAGCGTAGTAGCAGGATTAACTGTGGTTGCTGAAAATATTTTTACTTCAGAAGGTATATTTCAAGAATCAGGCTTGATTGAACACATGGCACAATCCGTTGCTATTTATACCGGATACCAATACTATTTGAAAAATGAACCAGCTCCTACAGGATACATAGGTTCTATTAATGGTATTCAAATCAATAGATTGCCTAAACTAGGTGAATTTATTACAACGCAAGTTGCTATTTTGCAGGAATTTATGGGCGTGACGCTGGTTGAAATGACCGCTACTATTGAAGGAGAAATTATTGCTACAGGAAAAATGAAAACGGTAATTGCTGGAGCAAATGAATAATACAGAAGAACTTATTGAAATTCAAAATTTTTTGCCTCATCGAGCACCTATGCTTATGGTGGACTATATTTTGAATTTGTCCGAAACGACTGTTAAAACGATCTTTGAGATAAAAGCAGACAATATTTTTGTTACGGATGGTTTTTTTGCAGAAGCAGGTATGGTTGAAAATGCGGCGCAAACCTGTTCATCTATTGTAGGGCAAACTTTTTTTGTAGACGAAAATCAGCAAATTAAAGAAGATGTTAAGGTAATCGGTTTCATTAGTGGAATTAAAAAAGTGTCACTTTTTGGATTGCCTAAAGTGGGTGAAACTATAATTACAGAATCCGTATTGAAATCACGTTTTGATAGCGATAATTATTGTATTTGTACTATGGAATGTAAAACATTTATAGCGGATAAATTAGTGTTAGAAGCAGAATTGAATTTGTTTATTCAAGAAACGAATTAAAAAATGAAAAAAGAAGAAGTGCCTCAAGACCAAAGTAATCTTTCCAAAAATAATATGAAAGAGCTTTGTTATGCAGTTGATAAAGATGGTCAATATACTACCGCTTTAAGCAGTGGTTGGGAACCTAAAACGATTGCATTGGAGCATTCTATGCAAGATATAAAAGAGCGTGTGCAATGGGCTAATGAACAAGTTAAAAATGGTTTAGTGAGCCCTATTGTATATTTTATGGAAGTTCACAAAATGGATTGGGTAACCTTAGCAGGTTATGTTTCTATGTGGACTTGGCGTGTAAAGCGTCATGGAAAACCAAACGTTTTTAAAAAACTGACGGAAAAACAATTACAGCGTTATGCCGATGCATTTGAAATAACGATAGATGAATTGAAAAATTTTAGAGGGATATAATGGAGATTAATTTTACACACCATCAGTCTGCACATTGTGAAAACGGTGTCGCATCAAACTTATTAAAGTTTAACGGAATCAATTTAAGTGAACCTATGGTTTTCGGTATTGGTTCAGGTTTGTTTTTCTTCTATTTTCCTTTATTGAAGGTGAATCACGCGCCAGCTATCAGCTACCGCCCAATGCCCGGAAGTATTTTCAATAAAGCAGCAAAACGTTTAGGAATTACAGTAAAGAGACAACGTTTTGCATCTGCTGAAAAAGCGCAACTAGCTTTAGATGCTAATTTAAAAAATAATATGCCTACAGGACTACAAGTAGGTGTTTATAATCTTACTTATTTCCCTGATGAATACCGTTTTCATTTCAACGCCCATAATCTTGTGGTATATGGAAAAGAAAATGGAACTTATTTAATCAGTGACCCTGTAATGCAAACCGTAACAACTTTGACCGAAAAGGAATTAGAAAAAGTACGTTTTGCTAAAGGAGCTTTAGCTCCAAAAGGGCACATGTATTTTCCAGTGAATATTCCTAGTCAATTGCAATTAGAAAAAGCAATTGTAAAAGGCATAAAGAATACCTGTAAAGATATGTTAGCGCCGCTACCTTTAATTGGTGTTGCGGGAATGAGACGTTTAGCGAAACATATTCGCATTTGGCCATCAAAACGTGGCGTAAAAGTAGCGAACCATTATTTAGCTCAAATGGTGCGTATGCAAGAAGAGATAGGAACGGGTGGTGGTGGTTTCCGTTTTATATATGCGGCTTTCTTGCAAGAAGCTTCTGTGATATTAAAAAATGAGTCATTGTTAGAATTGTCTAAAGAAATGACTGAAATTGGAGACCGCTGGAGAGACTTTGCTGTTATGGCGGCTCGTGTGTACAAAAACAGAAGTAACCAAAATGATGTGTATAATACTTTGGCTACAGAGCTAGAACAGTTAGCACAATTGGAAGAGCATTTTTTCAAAAAACTAAAAAAAAGCAGTGTAATTCATGGATAATCATATTATACATATTACCAAGCTTTATAAGCAATATAAAGGAGCTGATTTCTTTTCAGTAAACGATTTGAATTTAGCTATAGCCCAAAATGATATCTTCGGATTGTTAGGTCCTAATGGAGCTGGAAAAACTACTTTAATTTCGATGCTTTGTGGTTTAGTCAAACCTACCTCTGGGACTTTTAGTATCGATGGTTTAACCTATGCTACAGATGCTAATTTAATTAAGCAACGTATAGGAGTAGTACCTCAAGAGTATGCTTTATATCCTACCTTGACAGCTCGTGAAAATCTGTTGTATTTTGGTAGTATGTTAGGTTTGAAAGGGAAAGAATTACGCACCAAAGTAGATGAATTATTAGATTATTTAGGTTTGTTAAAGTTTGCTCATAAACCTGTTGAAACTTTTTCAGGAGGAATGAAACGTAGAGTGAACCTGATTGCAGGAATTTTGCATAATCCTAAAGTCTTGTTTTTAGATGAACCCACTGTAGGTGTTGATGTACAATCAAAAAATGTAATAATAGACTTTTTGAAAGAGTTAAATGCACAAGGAACTACTATAGTTTATACCTCACATCATTTAACAGAAGCACAGGATTTCTGTAACAAAATAGCGATTATTGATAGAGGTACTATTTTTGCCGAAGGAACTCCTACAGAATTGATTCAAAACACGCCGAATGCACATAATTTGGAAGATGTTTTTATTGCTTTAACTGGAAAAGAATTAAGAGACAATGCATAAACTTTGGATGTCCATATATAAAGAAGTATTATTGCTTAAACGTGATTTGGGTGGTTTAGTCATTCTATTTGTAATGCCTTTGGTACTAATCATCACGATAACTTTAATTCAAGATGGCGCATTTAAATCCGTATCCGATGCAAAAATTCCTGTTTTATTAGTAGACCAAGACAATGGGGATATTTCTAAAACTATTATTGAAAATCTGAATAAAAGCGGTTCTTTAGAAGTAATTACAACGTCTAATGGTAAAAAATTAACTGAAAATGTTGCTAAAGATTTAGTTTTTTCGGGTAAATACCAATTAGCCATAGTAGTTCCAGAAAAATTAAGTACCGATTTACAAGCCAAAGTAAATCAGAATGTTGAAAAAATCATGAGTAGCTTTGGGGTAGCAGCAGAAGAAAGTATACCTTCAGCCCAAACTATTGCTTCAAAGGAAATCAAATTATATTTTGACCCAGCATCTCAATTAAGTTTTAAAAATGGTATCAAAAACGCTATCGATAAAATGGTAGCTACGATTGAAAATAAAACTATTTATGCTTCTTTTCAAGAGCAAATGGGAGAAACAGATGGGGAACTTTTTGAACAAAAAAGTTTTATAAATTATAAAGAAATTGTTCCGAAAATTGATAACAAAGAAGTAATACCAAATTCGGTACAGCATAATGTACCCGCGTGGACTTTGTTTGCCATCTTTTTTATCGTTGTCCCTTTGTCTATTAATATTGTGAAAGAAAAGAGCCAAGGAACATTTATCCGTTTAATAACAAATCCTGTTTCTTACAGTACCGTTATCTTAGGGAAAACCATTACTTACTTATTAATATGTATTATCCAGTTTTGGTTAATGATGTTAGTAGGATTGTATGTCTTTCCTTATTTAGGATTACCTCAATTGGATATTAGCGGACGATTCCTTTTAATGAATTTAGTGGCTATAGGAGCAGGACTAGCAGCTATTGGTTTTGGAATTCTTCTAGGAACAGTGGCTACAACACAAGAACAATCCGCCCCTTTTGGAGCAACTTCGGTGGTTATATTGGCTGCTGTGGGTGGTGTTTGGGTTCCTGTTTTTGCTATGCCAAAAATCATGCAGTATATAGCACATATTTCACCAATGAATTGGGGATTAAATGCCTTTTACGATGTTTTATTACGTAATGCGGGTATTGTCACAATTTTGCCCAACTTGATTTTATTGGTGCTATTTTTTGTTTTAACTATCACGATTGCAATTACCTATGATAAAAAGAAAAGAGCTGTGTAAAGAAATACCAGAATTAATGGTAGCGCACGATATTCGTGTTCGATTTAATGAAACGGACCCTTTGGGTATCGTATGGCATGGCTATTATATTACCTATTTTGAAGATGGTAGAGAAGCCTTTGGACGTCAACATGGGATTTCATATCTCGATGTTCAAGCTAATGGGTATACAACACCAATAGTAAAATCGTCTTGTGAGCATAAATTGTCTTTACGTTATGGCGATGTAGCTAGAATTGAAACTACTTTTGTAGATACTCCCGCTGCTAAAATGATTTTTAGATACAAAATATTTGATAATGATAATCAAGTAGTCTGTACGGGTGAAACTGTACAAGTTTTTTTAGATAGCAATGGGGATTTATCGTTAAGTCTTCCACCTTTTTTTGAGGCATGGAAACGTAAATGTGGATTAATTGAATAAGATGAAACGCTGTTATATTACAAAATCCAATTGTATTACACCACTTGGCAATTCAGTAAGTCAAAACTGGAATGCGATTCAAGAAGGTGCATCAGGTATTGCAAAACATAGTCGTATGGGAATGTTAGAAGATTTTTATGCTTCTATTATACCTAATGATATGATTTTATCTAATGCCGAGGGTTGGTCAAAAATGGAAAAATTATTGGTTCAAGTTTTAGAGCCAATTATTGATACCTCAAAAATTAATGAACGTACGGCATTTATTTTTTCAACTACCAAAGGCGATATTATTCAATTAGAAAATAAATCAGCAACTATAGAGCAAGCACAATTAGCAACGTTGGCAAAAAAAGTAGCGCATCACTTTGGATTTTCTACTGAGCCTATTGTGGTATCAAATGCTTGTGTTTCTGGAATTTTAGCAGTTTCGGTTGCAAAACGTTTAATTCAAGGTGATTTGTATGATAATGCTTATGTAATTGCTGGCGATGAAGTAACAGAATTCGTGCTTTCTGGATTTAATTCTTTTCAAGCTATGAGCGATGCACCTTGTAAACCTTATGATGCTAATCGAACAGGGGTTACTTTAGGTGAAGCCGTTGCAGCTGTTTATGTAACTTCTTTTGAAGAGGAAATTAAATCAAATGATTTTGAAATATTGGGTGAAGGTGCTGTAAATGATGCCAATCATATTTCAGGTCCTTCAAGAACAGGAGAAGGTTTGTACAGAAGTATTCAATCGGCTTTGAAAGAGGCAGGAGTAGAAGCAAATCATATCGATACCATTTCAGCACATGGAACGGCTACGCCTTATAATGATGAAATGGAAGCTATAGCTTTTAATCGTTTGGGATTGCAGGATAAGCCAGTAAATAGTATGAAAGGATATTACGGTCATACATTAGGGGCTTCGGGTTTATTAGAAACGGTGATGGTTTTAGAAAGTGCCAGACAAAACCAATTGATAGTATCTAAAGGTTATGAAACGTGTGGCGTTAGTCAACCCATTCGAGTGATTACGCATGCCGATAAAGTAGAAATTAATACGCTATTAAAAACAGCTTCTGGTTTTGGTGGATGTAATACGGCAGTAGTTTTTAAAAAAATACAGTAATTTTGGAAGCAAAATACAACATACAAAAAGTTTGCACCCTCAGTAATGAAGGTTTGTATATGGATGGTCAAAAAGTAATGGCGTGCGAAGAGGAATCATTTGCTGATTTTTCAAAACGTATTTACAAACAGTTTGAAGTAAGTTATCCTAAATTTTTTAAAATGGATAATTTGAGTAAACTTGCTTTTTTAGCCTCTGAGATGGTATTGAAAGATACCGTTAAAAACGAGCAAGAAAATAATATAGCGGTTATATTTGCCAACCAATCCGCAAGTTTGGATACCGATGTGAAACATCAAGATTCGATTGCGGATAAAGAAAATTATTTTCCAAGCCCTGCCGTTTTTGTGTATACCTTGGCAAATATTTGTATTGGTGAAGTAAGTATTAAGCATAAATTAAACTCAGAAAACGCATTCTTTGTGTTCGATGCGTATAATGCACCTTTTATGCACACATATACAGAACAATTACTCAAAACGGATAAAGCAGATAAAGTTTTATGTGGCTGGGTCGAGTTGTTTCAAGATAACTACAAAGCAGTAGTGTATTTAGTAGATAAACAAAAAATAGGTGTAGCACACCATATTGAGAATATAAATCAAATTTTTAATTAAGTTATGGAAGCATTAAAACAAGAACTAAAAGCGAAGATTATTGAAGTATTAAATTTGGAAGATGTAACTGTAGAAGATATCCAAGATACTGATGCTCTTTTTGGAGATGGTTTAGGATTGGATTCAATCGACGCTTTAGAATTAATTGTTTTATTAGATAAAGAATACGGTATCAAATTAACAGATCCTAAAGAAGGTAAAACGATCTTCGCTTCAGTTGAAACTATGGCTGACTTTATTGCTAAAAATAGAACAAAATAAAAGGCAATTCTAAAAAAATGAACCAATAAAAAAAGGCTGTTTTTAAACTGGTTTTTGAAACAGCCTTTTTAAGTGCTACCACAAGGAATACTAATATAAACTTTCATCTAGATGAAAATTGCTATAACAGGTATGGGGATTATTTCTGCGATAGGTAAAACTGTAGCAGAAAATTATGAGTCATTAATTAATAAACAAACGGGAGTTTCCGAAATTGAAAATTTTGAGACGACTCATAAAGATGTTATTAAAGTAGGGGAAATTAAATTGAGTAACCAAGAATTGGTTAACTTGTTAGGTTTACCTGAATCTAATAATTTTTCACGTACCGCTTTATTAGGTGCTTATGCAGCTCAAAAAGCTGTAGAAGATGCTCAAATTAAAGATATAAACGCGTATCGCACAGGTTTGATTTCGGCTACTAGTGTAGGAGGAATGGATATGACGGAACGTTATTATTATGAATATTTCGAAAATCCAGAAATTCAAAAATATATTAGTGCGCATGACGCAGGTGATTCATCACACAAGATTGCCGACTATATTGGATTAAAAGGGTTTGTGTCAACAGTGAGTACAGCCTGTTCTTCTGCTGCAAATGCTATAATGTTAGGCGCCAGAATGATTGCTTCTGGACAGTTGGATAGAGTGATTGTGGGCGGTACAGATGCGATGTCTAAGTTTACAATAAACGGTTTTAAAACCTTAATGATACTTTCAGACACATTTAATACGCCTTTTGATGACAATCGTAAAGGGTTGAATCTTGGGGAAGCAGCCGCCTTTATCGTGTTAGAGTCTGATAAGCTTGTAGCTCAAGAGGGAAAAAAAGTATTAGCTTATTTAAAAGGTTTTGGAAATGCGAATGATGCTTACCATCAAACGGCATCTTCTGAAAATGGAGAAGGCGCTTTCTTGGCGATGCAAAAAGCTTTTAAAATGGCAGATATAACGCCTGATGCGATTGATTATATCAATGCGCATGGAACAGCTACACCAAATAACGATTTATCGGAAGGAAGAGCGATTATCCGTGCTTTCGAAGGGTATGCGATTCCTGAGTTTAGTTCAACTAAAGCATTTACAGGACATACTTTAGCTGCAGCAGCTGCTATTGAAGCAGTCTACAGTGTTTTGGCTATGCAAAACGGAAAAGTGTTCCCGAATTTAAATTTCAAAACACCAATGCAAGAGTTTGATTTAATCCCACAGACAGAGGTTCAAGATAAAGAAATAGACTATGTATTGTCTAATTCATTTGGATTTGGAGGAAATTGTTCAACCTTGATTTTTTCAAAAAACTAAAAAACAACATGAAAGCTTGTTATATAAACGGTGTGGGTTCGGTTTCATCTCAAAAAACTTTTGAAGGTGATTTTCTTTCCGAAATAGCTATTGATGAAACTCAAAATGTGCGTTTTGCCCAACAACCTTCGTATAAAGAAATGATTCCTCCAGCCATGATTCGTCGTATGGCAAAAGGGGTTAAAATGGGAATTTTTGCTTCCAATAAAGCATTAGCGGAGGCGGAATTAACTTACCCAGAAGCTATTATTACGGGGACAGGAATGGGTTGTGTGGAAGATTCAGAAAAGTTCTTGAAAGCAATTATTGATAACCAAGAGCAATTTCTTACACCAACTTCTTTTATTCAATCGACTCACAATACAGTAGCCGGACAAATTGCATTGGGATTACAATGTAAGAGTTACAATTTTACCTATGTAAATGGAGCGGTTTCTTTTGAAACTGCCTTGTTGGACGGTAAAATGCAAGTGGAAACAGGTGAGGCATCATCGGTTTTAATTGGTGGGGTTGATGAAACTTCTGCTCATACATTGGAATTGTTCAAATTAGTAGATGTAATCAAAAAGAAAATGAGCAACCTTTTCAAGTGAAAAATGCTACTACAGCGGGTGTTGTTTTTAGTGAAGGGGCCACTTTTTTTGCTTTAGATAATGTAGCTAAAGACACTACTTATGCTAAGTTGGATGCTATAAGTATGAAAAATGTTTTGGATAAAGCGGAAGTTCAAGATTTTGTAACTTCTTTTTTAGCAGAACAACAAATGGATAGTTCGGAAATTGATGCTATAATTTTAGGGTATAATGGTGATGTGAATTTTGATGGGTACTATGATGAAGTAACCTCATTATTCGCTAATACAGCACAATTGTATTACAAACATATTTCTGGTGAATATAACACAGCATCAGCATTTGGATTATGGGTGGCATCGCATGTAGTGAAAAATCAAAATGTTCCTGAAATTTTACAATGGAATGCTATCAAGCCTACTGCATTGAAAAAAGTGTTATTGTATAACCAATATCAAGGAAGAGACCATAGTTTGGTTGTATTGTCGCAATGTTAAGACATAAATACATAAGTTTAATTACGCTACTTCTTTTGCCTTTGTTTTTATATTGGCAAATGCCGTGGTGGGCTTATGTATTGCTGTTTTTGATACATACGGGTTTTACCGCTTGGGGTGCATTTGATATTAGAATGAATTATTTTTTACCTGCCTTTTCGAGTTTTAAAACCAATGAAAATGCAATTGCGTTAACTTTTGACGATGGACCAACCGAGTTTACACCTTTGGTATTGGACTTGTTAGCGAAATATGACGCTAAAGCGACTTTTTTTTGCATTGGAAAACAAATAGCTCTTTATCCAGAAATTGCTAAAAGGATTGTAGATGAAGGACATCAAATTGCCAATCATACCTATTCACATTCTAATCAAATGGGATTTTTTAGCAAAAAACGTTTGTTGGATGAATTTGAACAGACAGATGCTTTACTTGAGAAAATAACGGGGAAAAGTAATCGTTATTTTCGTCCGCCTTTTGGAGTAACAAATCCACACATTGCTAAGGCAGTAAAAGAAAAAAACTATAAAGTTATAGGATGGAATATCCGATCGTTGGATACGGTTATTTCAGATGAAAATTTAATTTTTGAGAGGATCACTTCCAATTTAAAAAAAGGAAAAATTATATTACTTCACGATATTTCTCAAAAAACGGTAAATGTTTTGGCACGATTATTGTTATTATTGCGAAAAAATAAATACAAAACAATTACGGTAGAGGAATTTGAAAAAAAATAATTATAGAAAATATAATGATAAAAAAAATACACTCACACTATTGGCTTGTTTGTTTTTTGTTTCCTTTTGGGCGCAAGAACAAAAAATGACAGATTCTGAAATTACAAAATTTAAGAACCTAGTAGAAAAAGAAAATAAAAATATTAAAACAATTAAAACGGACTTTGTACAATACAAACACTTGGATTTCTTATCAAAAGATATTGAAAGTTCAGGGAAAATGTATTTCAAATTGCCTAATTTGTTAAACTGGCAATACAACAAACCGTATCAATACAGTATCGTTTTTAAAAACAATAAAGTTTTTATTAACGACCAAGGGAAGAAAAGTACTGTAGATGGGAAACTTTTTGAGAAAATCAATAAGATGATTATTGGTAGCGTGAGCGGGAATATGTTTGATGATAAAGAATTTGCTATTACTTATTTTAAAACGAACGATAATTACATTGTTAAGTTGTTGTCCAAAGCCAATCAAGTGAAGAAATACATCAAACAAATTGAGTTAACGTTTCCAAAAGATGATCCAAGCGTTTCTCAAGTAAAATTAATAGAACCATCAGATGACTTTACAAAAATAGTATTTAAAAGTAAACAAATAAATGCAAAGTTTAACGACGAGGTTTTTGATAACTAGTATATTAGGCGTATTTTTGCAAGGTTGTAAAATATATGAACCTTTAGAAAATTCAGTATTAGAGCATAAAGAACAAATAATTCTAAATCCATACTTTGCAAATCCTGAATTAGATTATATATACAAAGCTCAGATAGAAGCGTATGGAAATACTTTAAGTGGTTTATTCATAATAAAGAAAATAAACCAAAATTCCCACAGAGTAGTGATGACTACTGATTTTGGAAATAAATTATTAGATTTTACTATCGGAGAACAAGAAGTAAAAACAAACTATGTAATAGAGGATTTAAACAAAAAAATCATATTAAAAATATTAGCAAACGATCTTAAATTATTAGTTCAAGAAAAGTATCTAGCAAAAACAGAAAGGGAAAAAGATGAAATACGAGTGTTAGAAACAAAACAAAATGCAATACATAACTATTTTTACTTTAAAAAGGACAGTAATCAACTAATAAAAATAGTTCAATCCACAAAAAGAAAAGCAAGATTGTCAATAATTTTTGATACAAAAAACGCTGATTTTTCGGATCAAATTTTTTTAGAACATTATAACTTTAATATAAAAATAAATTTAAAACAAATAATAAAATGAAGAATATGAAAAGAGTATTTGTAGCATTAGCTTTATTTATTGCAGGGGTAAGCGGAGTTCAAGCCCAAGTAACTTTTAATCCTATAGTTCGTGGAGGATTAAATGTTTCGCGTTTTACAAATGGCGATACAGGTTATCAATATTCGTATGGTTACGATGCAAATACAGGACGATTTATTAAAAGTGAAAGTGATAATCTTTTTTCAACAAAAGCTAATTTTTATTTAGGTTTTGGAGTAGCGTTAAAGTTTAATAAACTTTATACATTACAACCAGAACTTAATTATTCAGCTCAAGGAGCTAGTGCGAAAGTAGTTTATAATTCAAAAACGAACACAATGGAGTATGGAGACTTGAATGTTTCTTACTTTGGAGCACAAGTTATAAATAAGTTTAATTTCAGAAAATTTAACCTACATGTAGGACCAGGGATTAGACTTTATGACTAGTAAAAATTTTAAAGTTGAAAATGATGTAGATTTAACCCTTTCTATGGGAGCGGGTTATGATATTACTAAAAACTTTGGTGTAGAAGCTAGATTCAAAGTAGGGGTGGTACCTGTTGTTCAAACAACACATTACTCATATACTACAACTTCTACTACAACTTCAAGTTATTCAAGAACAGAAAATCACTCAAATGCACTTTTCTCTTTTGGGGCATATTATAAATTTGATATAAAATAATCAATGCTTTTAAACGATTTTTATAACGTTAACGAGCTAGATCAGTTAGCAGAAAATAAATATCTGGCAAAAGTAATTTTAAATCCAGCTCATCAAATCTTTAAGGGGCATTTTCCAGAAATCCTGTGACCCCGGGAGTTTGTATGATGCAAATTATTAAGGAAATTACTCAGGAAATTTTAGGCGTATCTTTACAAATGACAGCGTCAAGTAATGTTAAGTTTATGGCAATCATTAATCCTGAAACTAATCCCGAATTAACGCTAGAGTTAGATTTGTCAGGCAATATAGCATCGGATGTTAAAGTTAAAAATACGACCAAATTTGGTGATACGGTTGCTTTAAAATTAACCAACACCTATCGTAAAGCTTAAAAAATAATTTCAAACGACTTAATTTTAGTTTGTATTTTTGCAAACTAAATTAAGTCGTTTTTTTAAATTATACATTATGAAAACTTTTTTAGCACTTTGTTTATGTAGCGTATTGCTTTCTTTTCAGCATTTTTCAGATTTACGTAACCAATATGAATATGCCTCCAAATCAAAAAATAATACTGAAAAGTTTTATGAATTAACGCAAAAAACAACTGGAGATAGCCCTGTTTTAATCGCTTATAAAGGAGCCGCTACTTTATTAAAATCACGTTTTGCTACCAATAAAGAAGAAAGGAAAGAACAATTCATGTTAGGAGTAAAGGCAGTAGAACAAGCAATAACTAAAGAAGGAAACAATGTCGAAATCCGTTTAATTAGACTCAGTATTCAAGAACATACACCTAAATTTTTAAAATATAAAGAGAATATTGAAGAAGATAAGAAAATAATAGTACAGAATTTTAACAAACAAAATACAGCTTTAAAAGAGTATATACAGCGTTATATAACCCAATCTAAAGTATTTACAGACACTGAAAAATCTAAACTAAATTAAAATGGTTACTAATTTATCTTGGTCTGAACGTATTAATAATGTAAAATGCTGTGTTGTTATTCCAACTTATAATAATCACAAAACTTTAAAGCGTGTATTGGATGGTGTTTTGGCTATTACTTCAAAAGTAATTGTAGTTAATGATGGTGCTACAGATACCACGCCTGAAATTTTAGCAACTTATGCTGATAAAACGATACAAGTACATTTGCCCGTAAATAAAGGGAAAGGAAATGCCTTACAAGTAGGTTTTAAGAAAGCTTTGGAATTAGGATTTGACCATGCTATCACTATTGATTCTGATGGGCAACATTTTCCAGAAGATATGAAAGTTTTTGTAAAGGCTTTAGAAGAATCGGATGAAGATGTTTTGTTAATTGGTAGCCGAAATATGGAACATGATTCGGTGCCTAAAAAAAGTAGCTTTGGTAATCGTTTTTCTAGTTTTTGGTTTTGGTTTGAAACAGGAATTAAGTTAAATGACACCCAGTCTGGCTATCGTTTATATCCTTTGCATGCGATTCCTAAAAAGTTTTTTACCAATAAATTTGAATTTGAAATCGAAATCATTGTACGTACAGCATGGAATGGCGTAGCGGTCAAAAATATCCCTATTCAAGTGCTTTATGACCCAGCTGAAAGGGTGTCACATTTTAGACCATTTAAAGATTTTACCCGCATCAGTATTTTAAATACCGTTCTGGTAATATTACTTTTCTTATACATTAAACCTCGAGATTTCATTAGAAACTTTAAAAAAAAAAAGTTTTAAAACATTTCTAAGAGAAGATTTGTTTGCTACTCAAGATTCAGCTTTAACCAAATCGCAATCGATTGCATTAGGTGTTTTTTGTGGAATTGCCCCTTTTTGGGGTTTCCAAACCGCAATCGTTATTACCACAGCCGTTTTATTGCGATTGAATAAGCCACTTGCCTTTGCGTTTTCCAATGTGAGTATTCCGCCTATGATTCCTTTAGTAGTCTATGGTTCACTAAAAGTGGGCAGTTTATTTGTAGAAAAAGAAGCACCTTTTACCTTAGCAGATACTTTCGATTTTTCTCAAATTAAAGAACATCTTTTTCAATATCTTGTGGGGAGTTTTATCCTTGCAATCAGTATGGCAATTATTTTCGGGGTTGGAAGTTATTTAGTACTTTCGCATCGGGAAAATAATAGGGTGTAAATAAATGTATTTTTTTTTTATTAAAATTCATGAATTCGTTCAGAGGAATCGGATTCTGGCTTTCTTGTTGCCAATAGTATTGTTGGTTATATTAACATTCTTTGCCTGTCAAATCAAATTTGAAGAAGATATTACACGGGTTTTACCAAAGAATGATAAAGCCGATGTTACTTCAAAAATTATCAAACAATTAAAATTTGCAGATAAAATTACGGTTATCATTGAACGTACCCCTAAAGGCACAGAAGATGATTTGACGGAAACAGCAAGCGTATTTATGGATAGCCTGCAAGCCGTGCAACCTTATGTGAAAGGAGTTCAGGGAGCTGTTGCCCAAGAAAATATAAAAGGGATTTTTGATTTTGTGTATCAAAATTTACCCTTGTTTCTAGATGAAAAAGACTATCAAGCTATTGGACAAAAAATCCAAACGGTAGTAATCAAAAATAGAGTTGAAGGAAACTATAAATCGCTCATAAGTCCTTCGGGTATGATTACACGTGATTTTATTATCAACGACCCATTAGGAATCAGCTTTATTGGATTAAAAAAATGCAACAACTCTCTATTGGTGATGAGTTTATCATGAAAGACGGTTATTTGTTAACGAGCGACCGTTCTAAGTTGTTGTTGTTCATTAATCCGAAGTACGGCGGTAGTGAAACCGAAAAAAACACCCAATTTGTAGCGCAACTTAAAGCTATTCAATCAGCTATTAATGCAGGTTTTAAAAATAAAACAACCTTGTCTTATTTTGGTTCGCCTGTTATTGCTGTAGCCAATGCCAATCAAATCAAATCGGATATTATTACGACGGTTTTATTATCTATGGGGACTTTAATGTTCATTCTAATATTCTTTTTAGAAAAGTTACCATTCCCATCATTATTTTTATTCCTACCGTTTTTGGAGTCTTATTTGCTGTGGCAAGTTTGTACTTTATTCGCGAAACTATTTCGGCTATTTCATTGAGTGTTGGTGCCGTTTTACTAGGTGTAACCATAGATTATGCTTTGCATATCATGACACATTATCGACATAATGCCGATGTAAAGCAACTGTATAAAGATACCGCCAAGCCACTCATCATGAGTAGTTCGACTACGGCGGTTGCATTTCTTTGTCTGTTGTTTGTAAAGTCAGATGCACTTAAAGATTTAGGGATATTTGCCTCCATCAGCGTGATGGTTTCTGCCTTGTTTTCATTGATAATTATTCCTCATTTATACAAACCTAAAAAGGATGGTTTAGCACATGCAGGTATTTTGGATAAACTTTCTAAAATTCCTTTTGAGCGTAATAAATTCTTGGTTATTGGCACTTTCGTAGTCTTGATTATAAGTTGTTTTACATTTAATAAAGTCACTTTTAATAACAACTTAGGCGATTTAAATTTCATTCCATCGGATATTAAAGAAGCAGAGGCCAAGTTAGAAGCTTCAACCAGTTTAACTTCAAAAGCCATTTATGTTGTGGCGTATGGTAATTCTGAAAAAGAAGCTGTTGAAGCTAATGCTAAATTAAATGCTTTTTTAATCCAACAAAAGCAAGCTAAGAAAATCAATAATTATAGTTCTCTTGCCGGTTTATTACCTTCTGAGGCGGAACAAAATCAAAAAATAGCACAATGGAAATCATTTTGGACAGCAGGAAAATGTCAAAATGTGCAAAACCAGCTTGTTCAACAAGGAAAAGCTTTCGGATTTAAACCGGAAACACATCAAGCCTTTTATGATTTGATTCGTTCAGATATACAACCTTTACAGTTGCAGAATTTAAAACAAGCCATTCCCGATTTGTCCGACGAATACGTGTCAAATACGAAGAATTGGTATACAATCGCCAGTATTGTTAAGCTGGATGAAAATCGAAAAGTTGATTTTGTAAAAGCGATAGATAGTTTTGCAAATGTGGTGGCTATTGACCGTCAGCAGTTGAATGAAACATTTTTAGGTAAGCTAAGAGATGATTTTCAAAACCTAGTCAATTATTCGTTCATTGCTGTTATCCTAATCCTTTTTGTATTTTTCAAACGTATCGAATTGGTATTGGCCAGTTTGTTGCCTATCACAGCAACAGGTTTAGTTACGGCGGGATTAATGGCACTATTCGGCATTCAATTGAATATTTTTAGTACCATAGTTTGTACGCTTATTTTTGGGCATGGTGTTGATTTTACCCTATTCATGACCAGTGCACTTCAAAAAGAATATACCACAGGAAAAGATGAAATGCCAGCTTATCGTATTTCTATCATACTGGCTGCATTAACTACTATTTTAGCCATTGGTGCTTTAATTTTTGCGAAGCATCCCGCATTGGTTTCCATTTCTTCAGTGTCTTTGTTAGGCGTTATTAGTGCTTTGCTAATTACCTTTGTTTTTTATCCTATAGTTTTCAAATGGTTGTTTTTTAAACGTCAACAAAAAGGCAATATTCCAGTTCGACTTTTTACCGTAATTATATCCATTATTGCATTAACCTATTATGCTTTAGGTGGGATTGTATTTTCTATAATAGGTAGGTTTTTAATAGGAATTACACCGGAAATAAAGAAGCAAAAACACTTTTATTTAGAAAAGGAATGGCTTGTTTTTTTAGATCCGTTCTAAAAATGAATCCAATTGTTAAGAAAAAAGTAATTAATTCACACAAAATAGATTTTAGCAAACAAGCCATTGTAATAGCAAACCATGTTTCTGTATTAGATACGCTAGTATTCGGAATGTTAACGCATAAAATTGTTTATTTAGTAAACGATTGGGTGTATAATTCGCTAATTTTCGGAAGAGCCGTTAGAGCCATGGGCTATTATCCCGTATCGCAAGGTATTGAAGGAGGCGTAGACCATTTGCGTAAAAAAATGGAAGAAGGGTATTCGTTAATGATTTTTCCCGAAGGAACACGTTCTGATGACAATGTGGTAAAACGTTTTCATAAAGGCGCTTTTTTCTTAGCGGAAGAATTCAAATTAGATATTCTACCCGTATATATACATGGTAGTGCCGAAACCTCTCCTAAAGGTGATTTTATGATTCACAATGAGAGTTTGACGGTAGTAGTGGGCGATTATATTTCGTATGAAGACCGTAGTTTTGGAGCGGATTATTCCGCAAGAACTAAAAAGATAAATAAGTTTTTTAGAAATGAATTTTTCAAAGTACGTCAAGAATTGGAAGATGCGAATTTCTTTCAAAGAAAAGTGGTTGATGGTTACTTATATAAAGAAGAAGAGATTTATTCCGCTGTAAAATCGGATTTTGAAAAGTATAAAAATGATTATTTTGAGTTTTTTACCTTGATAAAAGACGATGCTAAAATCTTGCATTTGGCAGATGACTATGGTCAATTGAATGCTGTGTTGACTTTGCAACATCCCAAGCGAAAAGTTCAAGCGCTATATTCAAATGAAGAAAAACGTGCGATAGCATCAACGCATTATCTTACTGCCAAACGTCATATTAAATGTTTGGTTAATGAAGATGAAATTAAACCTTATGAAGTGCTCTTAGTTGCTACAGAAATTTTTGAAAATGATAAAATAGTTGCTTTCGCTAGTCAAGTGGATGAAGTAGTTTTATTTCAAGCTTCAAAATATGTTTCAGTGTTAGAAAATCAAGGTTTTATTAGTGCATATCAAAAAGCGAATCTTATAGTTTTAAAACGATAAATGGAAAGGAAGTATGATGTAGTCATAGTAGGAAGTGGACTAGGTGGATTGGTTTCTGCCATCATTCTTGCTAAAGAAGGAAAAAAAGTATGCGTATTGGAAAAAAACAACCAATACGGAGGGAATTTACAAACTTTTGTGCGTGATAAAACTATTTTCGATACGGGGATTCATTATATAGGCGGTTTGGCAGAAGGTCAAAATTTGCATAGCTATTTTAAATATATTGAAATCATTGACCAACTCAAGCTGAAATTGATGAACCCTGATGGGTACGATTTAATTACTTTTGATGGCGATTCTAATGAATATCCGCATGCACAAGGCTACGCTAATTTTACGAAGCAATTACTACCTTTTTCCCTACTCAAAAAGAAGCTTTAGAAAAATATTGCAAGCAACTGCAATATACTTGCGACTCGTTTCCATTGTATAATTTGAAAATGGGCGAAGGATACCAACAAGAGATTTTAGCTATCAATGCGCAAAATTATTTTGATCAATTAACGCAAGATGAGAAACTAAAAGCAGTATTAGCGGGTTCCAATTTCTTATATGCAGGTGTACCAGATAAAACGCCTTTTTATGTGCATGCCTTATCCGTAAACTCCTATATGCAAAGTGCTTGGCGTTGTATTAACGGAGGAAGTCAGATAACCAAACAACTGATAAAAGTTATCCGTAAATATGGAGGCGATGTTTTCAAACATAGAGAAGTTAATGGATTTACCCTTTCAGAAGGAAAATTAGCTTCTGCTTTAACAAAAAATGGAGAAGAATATTTTGGAGCTGTTTTTATCTCCAACATTGAACCCAAGACGACTTTAAAATTAATAGGCGAACAACATTTTCGTAAATCCTATTTTAAGCGTATACAAGAATTAGAAGTACAAATTGCGCCTTTTAGTATTTATGTTGTGTTTAAACCTGAGACATTTTCCTACATCAATCATAATTATTATCATTTCAAAGAGGCAAGTCGTATTTGGCAAGCTGGGGAATATACGCAAGAATCATGGCCAGAAAGTTATATGTTGTCTATGAATGTGTCATCAGCTGACCAACTATGGGCCGAAAGCTTAACAGCCATTACTTATATGCGTTTTGAAGAAGTGGCTCAGTGGGCTGATACACACAATACCGTTTCGGAAGAAGAATCTAGAGGGGAAGCTTATGAAACTTTCAAAAAGGAGAAAATAGAAGTTTTTCTAAAAGAAATAGAGAAGAAATTCCCCAATATCCGTTCATGTATTAGGTCCATTCATGCCTCTACACCTTTATCTTATCGTGATTATATTGGGGGACATAACGGTAATTTATACGGTTATGTAAAAGATTCTAATAACCCCATGTTGACCTTTATTTCTCCAAAAACTAAAATTGAAAACTTGTTTTTAACAGGACAAAGCATCAATATGCACGGTGTTTTAGGAGTTACCATTGGTGCTGTGGCTACTTGTTCCGAAATTGTAGGCGGAGCTTATTTGATTAATAAAATTAATCAAGAAATAGCAAATGGATAAAATAGGGAAGTATATAGGTGTCTTATCAATGTTGATTTTGAATGCCTGTGGGATTTCAAAATCGATTCATCATCTGCCTTTGGAAATTCCAATGCAACAACCTGTAGTGTCTAAAATTTCAGATACTTTGGTTACACATGCCAATGGCTTTTTAGTTAAAAATGATAAAAAAATATGGGAACTCCATGTGTCGGGTTCAGCCTCAGAAAGAGGAATGTTAACCGGCGCTTTGGCAGAACCTTTAGTAAAAAAACAAGAACGAATCTTTTTTTCTAAAGTAGCCGAAATGGTTCCTTCTAAAACCAAACAATGGTTGTTACGAAATATATTAAAGTGGTACAATCGTAAGTTATATCTTAATGTTACTGAGGAGTTCAAAACCGAAATCTACGGTTTGTCCCTGTATACCGACGCAAAATACAATTACATTGCACCGCCCTTTTTAAGAAGTTTGTATTTACACGGTGCGCATGATATCGGGCATGTTATGCAAGATTTAGCCTTAGTGGGGTGTACTTCTTTAGCCGTTTGGGGTGATAAAAGTGCCGATGGCGAATTGCTGATTGGAAGAAATTTAGATTTTTATGCAGGTGATGATTTTGCTCAAGACAAATTAATCACTTTTGTTAAGCCTGATAAAGGAATTCCGTATGCTTCCGTGGCATGGGCTGGAATGATAGGCGTTTTATCAGGAATGAATAAAGAAGGTTTAACGGTTACCATCAATGCAAGTAAATCCAAAATGCCATTGCTAGCTAAAACACCTATTTCATTATTAACCAGAGAAATTTTGCAATACGCTTCTACCATTGAGGAAGCTATAGCTATCGCTAAAAAACGCCCTGTGTTTGTATCGGAATCCATTATGATAGGGAGTGCAAAAGATAAAAAAGGGGTTATTATTGAAGTATCACCCAAGAATTTTGGCGTGTATGAAGTAGCGAATACCAACCAATTGTTGTGTACGAATCATTTTCAGAGTAAATCGTATTTTTCTGACAAACGCAATCAGGCACACATTCGTGAGAGCCATTCGCAATATCGCATGGAGCGTATGCAAGAGTTGTTGCTACAACAAGATAAGTTGAATCCAGAAAAAATGACTGGAATTCTTCGAAACAAAGAAGGATTGAAAGAAGCTAAAATTGGTTACGGTAATGAAAAAGCCATCAATCAGCTATTAGCACATCATGCGGTCATTTTTAAACCAGAAAGTCGCCTGATGTGGGTTTCCTCTAATCCGTATCAACTAGGGGCTTTTGTAGCGTATGATTTGAATACCGTTTTTGATGCAAAAGAACCCAAACTTTCAGAAGTTACGACATTAAAAATGGAAGCGGACGATTTTATACAATCAGAAGCCTTTAAAAATTATGAAATTTTTAGGAAATTAGACCGCGACATGGATAACGCCTTAGAAAAAAAGAAAACCTTTCGGTCGATTTTATAACGCAATACAGTCAAACCAATCCGAACTTATGGAGTGTACATTTCAAATTAGGGAAGTATTGGTATACTATAAAAAAATACAAAGAAGCAGCAGAAGCTTTTCAAAAGGCAATGCAGTTAGAAATTACTACCTTGCCCGATCGTAAGGAAGTAGAAAAATATTGGCATAAAACAAAAAGAAATTACCATGATACCCGAAATAGAAAAAGCATCCGCACATGAAATCAAAGTATTTCAAGAGCAAAAATTACGTGAGTTACTGGTATATCTCCAAGCCCATTCGCCGTATTATCAGCGTATGTTTTTGGAGCAAAACATAAATATTGACAGCATTCAAACTTTGGAAGATTTACAGCAATTGCCTGTTACTTCCAAAACCGATTTGCAACAAAATAATGACGATTTCTTTTGTGTGCCCAAACATCAAATTATTGATTATGCGACCACTTCTGGGACTTTAGGAAGTCCTGTGACTTTTGGTTTGACCGATGCCGATTTGGAACGTTTGGCTTATAACGAAGCGATTTCTTTTGCTTGTGCGGGTGTGCAGGAAGGCGATGTAGTGCAATTAATGACTACTATGGACCGTCGTTTTATGGCTGGATTAGCTTATTTTCTAGGATTGCGAAAATTGAAAGCGGGTATCATCCGAGTAGGTGCTGGTATTCCGGAATTGCAATGGGATTCTATTTTAAAATACCAACCTAAGTTTCTAATTGCCGTACCTTCTTTCTTATTAAAAATGATTGAATATGCCGAAAAACACGGTATTGATTATAAAAATTCAAGTATAAAAGGGGTGATTTGTATAGGAGAATCCTTGCGTAATCAAGACTTTTCTCCCAGTTTACTGACTCAAAAAATACAAGAACAATGGCCTATTGCCTTGTATTCTACCTATGCGTCTACCGAAATGAGCACCGCATTTACCGAATGTAGTCAACAACAAGGAGGACATCACCATCCAGAGTTGATTATTACCGAAGTTTTAGATGCCAATAATCAGCCTGTAGCTTCTGGCAAAGCGGGCGAATTAGTGATTACTACTTTGGGAGTAGAAGGAATGCCGTTGTTGCGTTTTAAAACAGGCGATGTGGTACAGTTGCATACCTCTGCGTGTGCTTGCGGACGCCAAACCTATCGTGTTGGACCTGTTGTAGGTAGAAAGGAGCACATGATAAAATACAAAGGAACTACCTTGTATCCACCCGCAATGCATGATTTGATGACTTGTTTTGAGCCTATTCAAGCCCACGTATTTGAAATTTCTACCAACGAGCTAGGAACGGATGAAATTGTGATTAAAATTGCTTCAAAAGACACCAGCGACAGATTTCTAACCGAGGTGAAAGACCATTTTAGAGCCAAACTACGCGTAGCGCCTAAGTTGGAAGTATTGCCTATGGAAGTAATACAAAAAATCATTTTTCCACCCATGAGTCGTAAACCCATAACTTTTATTGATAAACGAAACTAAAATTGAAAACCATATTAATTACAGGTGCTTCTAGCGGTATTGGCGCTAGTACGGCACGTTATTTTTCTGAAAATGGCTGGCATGTTATAGCTACTATGACTTGTTTTGACCAGGGCAAAGAAACAGTGCAATTACCCAATGTAAGCAGTTATATTTTAGATGTGACCTCATCCGAAAGTATCGCTACAGCGAAAGAAGCTATTTTAAAAAACCATGCGGTTATTGATGTCATACTGAATAATGCTGGAGTTGGCTACCGTTCTTTTGTTGAGTTCTCTAAAGATGAAGAAATTGACAAAATCGTGGATATCAATTGGCTGGGATGTGTAAAAGTATGCCGTGCATTCATACCCGTGTTCAGACAACAAGGCTTTGGACATTTTATCAATGTGACTTCTATAGCTGGATTGGTTAATTTGCCATTAGGAAGTTTTTACCATTCCACTAAAAGTGCTGTAGAAAGTTTCTCCGAATGTATGTCGTATGAGTTGATGAATTTTGGAATAGGCGTGAGCACCGTACAATTTGGGAATGCCCCCACAGCATTTCAAAAAAACGTGGTGAAAAGTGAAAACACAGGCGTTGCAGTTTATGACGCCATGATGGATAAAATTTCGGGCTTATTGCTAAAAAAACAATCGAAAAACACCAATTTAATAAACGACATCGTAGAAACCTTTTTTCCATAGCCAATAAACCCCGCGTAAAATTCACACGTTATACCGTAGGCTTTGATGCCAATGCTATGAGTACCTTACGTTCGGTATTGGGGTATCGTATTTTTAATAAAATTATAAGAAAACAGGTGTTGTAAAACAGCTGTTTTTTTAGAAATAGATACTGTCCTAAAAAAGTGTGTTAAGCAAAAAACTGTGATTGCAGTTGTTGAGTGGTGGATTACTCTAGAGCTTGGGAAGGATTTAATTTCCCGTATTGATAGCGCTTTTCGACCTAAATAAAGGCAAGCCGAAACTTGATTAATAAAACAACCCCGATCGTAAGGTCGGGGTTTTTATTTGAAATTTTATTTTGATAGGCTAATTAGGAATCAGCGAAATCGGAGTTTGTAGAGTGGTAGGGGAGGGTTTAAGTGATGTTTTATTTTGGGGCTTTGTACTTAAAGTTTAGGTGAGAATATGTTTAATTTTTTTCGATACTTGTTTCCCATCCATCATACTCTCCATTATATTTTTCAGCTATTTTTAATAAGTACAAACTATACTTATTTACACTTTTAATATCAATTTTATCTATTCTTTTGATTTCTATTTGAATTGGAAAATTATCAGCAACCTTTCTTTTGGAAACAAAAACAAAATCTTTACTTTCTGTTTCTTTGACAAAGTGTTTTGCTTCTAATTCTGTTTTAAAGTATATCCAATGAAAGACCTCTCGAGGTTTAACTAATTTATCTCCATTTTTCTTTAAATATTCAACGACGAGTTTGTCTTCCAAAATTCGAGTCTTTTCACTTCTGTTACAAGCGATCAAATTAATTAAAACGATTAATTGTAAACAAAGTTTTCTCATAGTTGAATTTTACGTTTTGTGGTGTAGTTGCGGACTTCGGAGCCGATAATTTTCTGCTTAATATGAAATTTATTGCGAAATGTAAATGTGAATTTACTACAAAATTCGCAATCTTGCCAAACACCTGTTAGTGGCTGTTTTTTTATATTATTGAAACTATATCATTATCACTATTATTTTCATTAATTAAATATTCTTCAAGATTATTTTTTATTATTTCAAGTTTAGTTTTATATTCAACTAGAAATGGCTTTATATCGTTATAAGCTAGCTTTTCCAGTCTCTCATTAAATTTTTTCTCAAGTAATTTTTCGTCTTTTATATTTTCTTTATTTATTTCTTCTCCATAGATGTTGAATTTTTCGTTGAAAAGCTCATTCGCATTTTTAAAATCATCACACTTTAATACATACTCAAAGGAATCAAATATCTGGTTTAAATTTAGAAATGTGTCAATAATAGTTTTGTGTTTGTACTTATTGATGTTCTTTGTTTTTATAAAATTTTCAAAATAAGGAATTAGAGCATATTTGATAACATTTATTTGGTCTAATTCGGATAAAAGAAGATAAAAGTTATCCTTTGATGAATGTAAAAATCTATTTTTATGTGTTAATGAATTAATTATTTTATTATAAACAATTTTTTTATTTGTATCGTTTAGTGAAAAAATATAAATGGCTGTGAAATATTCTTGAAGCGACCTGTGAGGAAAAGTATAATCAGTACCTTCTTTATTTAGGATATTTATTGCTACTTGTAGATCATTAATAAGTTTTGTATTTTCAAAGTTTAGATTTTTCTTTTTTTCCTTAATGAAATTAAATTTTTCGTTAAGA
This sequence comes from Flavobacterium davisii, assembly GCF_019565505.1. Lineage (GTDB taxonomy): Bacteria > Bacteroidota > Bacteroidia > Flavobacteriales > Flavobacteriaceae > Flavobacterium > Flavobacterium davisii. The sequence goes on along the minus strand of NZ_CP067378.1, from coordinate 1,097,629 downwards.
TATATACCGCTAAAAATAAATTTTTCATCGAAATAAGAGATAAATGAAAATAACTTTAACACTTCAATTATTTGTTCTTTTGATAAACCACTTTGCTTTTCTCTTACGAAAGCAAGTTTAGACATGCTATCATGCACTGAAAAAAGAGCATCAAAAACTTGACTATAAAATTCACTCCTTTTTTGAGGTATGCTAGAATAAGATTGAAAAGTTAATATAAACATAGAAAGCAATAGGGGATTGCTTAAAAAACTTTTATATGATAGGTTATCTTGGCTATTTACAGCTTCAATAATCTTGTCGCATAACTCTTTTTCAGATTTTGGGATTTGTTTTTTAATGAACTGATTAATATCCTCATCAGACAATTCGCAAACCTCATAGTTGTGGAATAATGGCAATAATTCAATTTCAGTATAAGGTCTTGAAGTCAATAAATAATAATTTTTATTATATACTTTAACTAAGTCGTCTATTTCTTTAGTAATTTTTTCTTTTTTAGTTGAAGAAATTTCATCATAACCATCTAAAAAGAAAACAAAATCCCCAGAATTCATCATTCTTTCTACAATTCTGTCATTTGTTGCTAGTCGATTTAGTTTTAAAATTTTTTCTTTAATAAACTCAATAATATTACCATTGTAATCGTTTAAATATCTTAATTCAACTTTTATAGGTATTTTAAAATCTAAGTCAATTGAATTTAAAAATAAATACTTGATTATTGTGCTCTTTCCACTTCCAGCGTTTCCTATTAGAGTGATACATTGTTGTTTGGAAAATAAATTTTTAATTGAATCTGTAGCAATTCTATTTTCTTTGTCCTGATTACGCCTAAATTTGTATTCTCTGTCACAAGATTTTATAAATAGAGGTTGATAAAACTCAGTCAATTTCTTTGGTTCAACCCTGTGTAATAATGTTTTGGTACAATAATTTCTATTATATTCTTCAACCTGATACTCTAGAATATTATTATTTATTACTTGTTTTACTTCTTCTCCAAATTCTTTAGCTAAACTTTCAAATAGAGGTTTAAACTTATCACCTATAAAGGTTCCAATTAATGTTAAAACTGGCATATATAAATGTAATTATTGTTTGTTATATGATTGTGTGTTAAAATAGCCACTAACGTCCTGCCAGCTTGGCGATGTGGCGGAACAAGTAAGCGTTTAGTTTTCTTAAAGATAATAGTTTACAAGTATAAAACAAACATTAAATAAGCCTTTAACCGCCATATTGCCAAACTGCTTGTTGTGCGTTCGCTTTTATTCTTCATTTATTATCTCTGGCATTGTCGGATAGGATGTCATTAGGCTGATAATTTTTGGAAGGAACCATTCTCGACAAATATCCTCATATATATTTCCTAAGTTTGTTAATTGATGCCATAAAACAATTACCTTATCTTTTACAGTTCCCCAATCTACTTCATTTTCTTTTAATAGATTTTTAACTGTTTCTAAGTCCATTTTAGATAGTGGTAATACCTGCCACTCATTATGTCGCCAAATATCCAAGTCTTCTATTTGAGAAATGAAATATAGAAGTTGCGTTTTTATCTCACCCTGTTCATATTGTTTCCATTTTTCTTTTTCGTCTCGATATGTCAAAACAGGATAATCTTTGTAACCAAAAATGTGTTTGATTTCATTTTTTTGAAAAGAAAATTTTGAAAAAGCAGCAAGAAGTTTTACTCTTTTTCCGTAGAATTTAAGCGCGTTGATGGATATGTCAACGTTCGATAGTTTGTTAAAAGCTGGTATATTAAATGTTAACGAACCTTGTTCTGTATATTTTGGATTCTGCGGTAAAATGATTTTGTCAATGTAGTCGTTTACGCAAACAAAATAAGTCTCTCTGTTTTTGATATCCACAACAAATAAAAGCACTGGAACACTACCTCCAAGAGATTGAATGGTAAAAATAGATGTTGTGTCAAAAGGATATTTTACTACATCAAGTTTAGTATGAGATTTTCTGTTCTCTATCCACATCCCTTTTGCAACATTGCTAACTTCATAAATAGTCTCTTTTTTAAATTCTAATTCTTTAACTGATTTTACTTGAACATAAATGAACTCACCAAGTGTCTCAGCAATATTGTTGTCCACTATTTCAAAAAGTTCAATTACTAAATCAATACCATAATCTGGTCTGTTAAATTCTCTTACAACCCAATGTTTAGGAATTTGACTTTTAATAATTTCATAGGATTCGTCCTCCATTATGTGTTGAGGAACTCTTTGTTTCTTTCTAATCATTTGGATTTGTTCTAAAGTGACGCACAACTCATAAATAGGCGAACCCTATCACAAGTCTGTTTATTGATTTCATCGAAACAATACAAAAGCGCATTTCGCTAATTAAAATTGTTTCGTATTCCAAAAATAGAAAATCTAAACTGATAATGTATCTAATCAATTGATGATTTTTTGCAAACTTTGGTCTGTTTTATATCTGGGCTACCAACGATTTATAAAGTAGTGTTTAAAGTTAAACACCTAGGTGCTAACTTAATTTACTTGCTTCGCTAAAACGAATACATCGCACACAACACTAGCTTACTTTCACCCCTCATCCATCACCCAAAACTATTTTTTCCTCTTTCAAAAAAAATCACTAATTATGTAGTAATTCTTAAACAAATTATCATGACAACAACAAACAAAAACTCAACTTCCGAAACGGGACACGCTAAGAACATCGCAAATTTTGGCGCTGCCATTCAAATTCTTCAAGAAATGGGTGCACTCTATAATCCTTCTAATCCGCAATTGGGGATTGATAAGCTTTTAGAAATAAAACAAGAGGTAGAAGCGACTATACTAGGACTAAATACCAAAATTCCAGCCTACAAAAACGCAGTAGCAGCACGTGAAATAGCCATGGAACCTGTAAGTAAATTAACCACTCGAATTAATAATTTTGTCAAATCTATTGCCATTTCGCAGCCCGATAAAGAAAATATCCAAACTCTAGTAAAGAAAATTCGTGGTGATGTAAAAGCCAAAAAAGTAAATCCTGAAACCGCAGAAACCAAAACCATTTCAACCCTGCAACAAAGTTTTGACAGTCGTATTGCGAACCTTTCTGTTTTAATAGAGCAGTTAAATATACATCCAGAATTTGCACCCAACGAAGAAGAACTGAAAACACAAAACCTAAAAACATTACAACAACAATTAGATGCTTTAAGTAAAAACGTAAACACTACAGCCAATGCGTTAATCACAGCACGTATGGATAGAAACAAAATCTTATATACCAATCCTGATAACGCCCTAAAAACGATAAAGGAAGTAAAAGCTTATGTCAAATCCCTAGGTGAAGCCGCACAACCCTATTATAAAGCCCTTGTGAAATTACAATTTAGAGAACAAGATTAACAATTAAGTAGACAAACATTTATCGATAACTTATTAAAAACTCTAGCAATCAAATGCTAGAGTTTTGTTTTTTTACCTAACAGGTCTAAAAGTACCTGTTAGGTTTTTTAAACACCATCCATCGTATTCTTATCGTGAGTATGCCCGTTCCTTTCGAACCCTAACAGGTCTAAAAGTACCTGTTAGGTTTTTAAAATCCTCTCCCGTGTGCTCTATATCAGATGAATATCTTACGAAATACGTATAGTACTGCCTAAGGTATACACCTAGGATTGTCCCCTTGAGGGGACTATAGGGGTGTTTAATTTAAAAATGAATTGTTTAAGTGATTGAAATTCGTGTAAATTGGTGGAATTCGTGTTGTTTTAAGTTTTTAAATAAATAATACAATTATATCTTAAGAAATGTTACTAATACTGCCTAAGGCATACACCTAGGATTGTCCCCTTGAGGCGACTATAGGGGTGTTGAAAGTAAATGAGAATTTCTCCTATGAAGTTTAAAGGTATTACTAATCGCATAACTTCATATGCGCACCGTAATTCTCTATATACGTATCGTAAATCTTTATATATGTACCGTAATTTCCTATATACGCACCGTAAATCTTTATACGGACATCGTAAATCTTTATATACGTACCGTAATTTTCTATATACACATCGTAAATCATTATATGCACATCGTGATTTTCTATATAGGCACCGTAAAAGTTTATATGCACACCGTAAATCTTTATATACGTACCGTGATTTCCTATATACGCACCGTAAATCTTTATATGCGTACCGTAATTTTCTATATACGCATCGTAAATCTTTATATGTGCACCGTAATTTCCTATATACGCATCGTAAATCTTTGTATGAAAATTGAAATTTCTTATATACTTGTTGTAAAACTCAAATCTACATAAAAAATCAGAAGTTTAGAAGTTGGAGTTTGTTATCAATCTCAATGTCAATGTTTTTTGAATCTATATCTATGTATTTGAATTTATATCCTCAATTATTTCATCAGTAATAGAGATTAATTTTTCTTCTATTTGTTTAGTTAGTTTTTCTAGGTCGTTAAAGTTTGGTTTGTCAATTAAAATCGCTTCAAGAATGGAATACTGTGGTTTCGTTATTCTGTTTTTATTCCATTTAGTTAATTTGAAATATTCCCAATGTTTTTCTTGAATTGGAATCGTTCGTCCTAATAACCAAATTTCAAATTGCATTTTAGGATGATTCAATACAAGTCCCATTTTTAGTTTTCGTTCCTTTAAAAAGTCGTTTGTGTAATAAAAATAGGTGTAGTCCATATAACCTTGAAAAATACTACCGAAAGAATAGGTGTCTCCGATGTTGTTTGATAAATAGTTTCTAAGTCCAGTGATATATTTAACAAGTCCTACATAGGCTTCTTGGATATCGCCTTTGTTTAATTGCTCTTTATATTTGTCAATGAAATAATTTAAGTCTTTCATTTTTGGGTTATATGTTTAGTTGTTTATTTTCTATCCAATATCCAGTTTATCAAATCTTGTCTTTCGACCAAATTCCGGTGATGCGGGTTTCTTGTGCCATCAGCACGATAACCTCGGTTTTTAGTACTAATGCATTCTGATTTTTTTGAACCTAAATTTTCTAAGGCTTTGTGTGTTTCCGCTAATTGATAAGCATTTAATTCTTCATATTCTCTACCTGAATCTTTCTTATGGTAGGCTAGTGCAGGTTCGTAGTAAAAGCGTATTTTGATATCTTTTAAATGAAAAATGTTGTTGGTCGTATGCGTGGATATAGTGTACGGTGAGGAATTCTCGTATTTAGCTATATTCTGCTCTGGTTTACCTAATTCTTCTTCAAGCAGTTGTATTATAAACTTACCTTCCTCGATTGCTTCGTTATTTACATTTCTTTTAAGGTCGATTTTAGCATTTTGATACAATCGTTCTACATCAAGAGGCGAATCGACTGCGAAAACACCTTGAGGTTTTAAGGCATTTTTTGTAGCTATAAGATAATTGGAAAGGATAAAAGAAACATTACCGCCACTTGAAAAACCACCCATATAAATATGATTTTTATCCAATTGATTTTCGTTAAAAATTTGATTTAACATTTGCGAGTACGTTTTTTTCTCAGCTTCTGATAAATAGAGTTTTTGGTTGAAATCCATTAAAAGCGTTGAGATGCCTTCTTTATCCAAATCTTTTAAAAATTTCGCTTCGCTTTTGGTGTGTTCGATATCGCAAGGGAAGCAAGGGAACAAAATCAATGTTGCTTTTGAGTGCGGAGCTATGGTTAGTTCGTAATGCTTGGTTTTTACTACCTTCTTTTTTTTAAAGTCTGATTTGCAAGAAATAAAAGTAAAGCTTATTAATAGTAAGATTAGTTTGTAATGCATAAATTAGTGTTTTTTATTAAAGTAGTTTTTCTATTTACAAAACTTTAAATTCTAACCCGATATTCCGAATACTTTCAATTTTTATTGATGAATCGTCTTTAAAATATTTTCTAAGTCGGCTAATAAAAACATCCATACTTCTGCCTGAAAAGAAATCATCGTTTCCCCAAACAGCATTTAAAATTTGTTCTCTTTTCAGTAATTGGTTTCTATTTTCAAAAAGATATAGCAATAATGAAGCTTCCTTCTCAGTAAGTTGTTGCGTTTTATTATCTAGTTTTAATTCAAATCGATTGACTAAAAATGAATAATTTCCTATTTTGAGTATGTCTCTTTTTACTTCAGATGTTTCTTTTTTACTAGTTCTTTTGAGAATGTTTGTTAGTCTTAAAACCAATTCTTCTACTTCAAATGGTTTTACAATATAATCATCGGCTCCCAGTTTTAATCCTTTGATTTTATCTTCATTTTGATTTCTTGCAGTTAAAAATACGAATGGTATTTCTGGATTTATTGTAATGATTTTATCGGCCAAAGTGAATCCGTCCATTTTGGGCATCATTACATCTAAGATACAAATATCAAAGGTTCCATTTTTTAGTAAATCTAGTGCTGCTTGTCCATCATTGGCACAAGTAACTTCAAAGGAATAGAGTTCTAAATATTGTTTTAGAACATTAGCAAAATCAAAATCGTCTTCGGCTAAAAGGATTCTCTTCATATTATGTACAAGGAATAGCGATTGTAAATGAAGCTCCTCTCCCTAATTCGCTTACAACGTTTATTGTGCCTTTATGAGCCTTTATGATTTGATCTACATAATATAAGCCTAAACCAAGACCTTTTGTGTTATGCAGGTTACCTTGTTCTACTCTATAGAACTTTTCAAATAATAGCAATTGTTTATCCTTAGCAATTCCAATTCCGTCATCTGTAATACTTATGTTGAAAATTCCATTTTTAAGAGAGGTTGTTATTGTTATGTTTTTGCAACCATATTTTACTGCATTTTCTAAGACATTGTTTAGGGCTGTAGTTAGATGGAATTTATCTAAAAACAGCGTGGTTTCTTTTGTATTTATATTTGAATTAATAATGATATTCGGATAGGTAAGATGGAAATCAGAAATAATAGTTTGTACAAAAGAATTTATTTTTAAGTTCTCTTTCTGAAGCTCAATTTCTTCATATCCTAACGAATTGGATAACACTTGATCAATGAGGTTTTGTAAACGAACATTTTGACGATTGATTGTTTGCAAAAGAGAATTCAAAATTTCTTTGTTTTCCTGTATCTCTTTTCGTTCTAACATTTTCGTGGAAACAGATAATGTAGTTAAGGGTGTTTTTAATTCGTGTGTGATATTGTTGATAAAGTCGGTTTTAACATCACTTACTTTTTTTTGTTTGATTAGAGCTTTTAGAGTAATGACAAACAATGAGATTAAAATGACGATACAAAGTATTGAAAATACTAAGATGGTAGCCATCCTTCTTAGGATTATAAACTCCCAATTTTTTACCGAAACAAATAAAGTGTATTCAGAAAGTAGCTTGTGATTATAGTTGCCATTAGTTGTTGCAACATAGTTACGCACAGGGAAAGCATCTTTTAGTGAAGTAAGATTTCCAAATGAGATGTTTTGAATACTTGCTTCTTTAGAAAATATTGTGTCAGTTTTTTGATTAGACTTAAGAACAATACATTTATTAGAAATGACAGCAAATTGAATTTTGTTTTTGGGAAATTCAAGGTTAATTTTTTTCTCTAATAAAGCGGTTAATAAACTACGTTGTGGATTAGCTAAGAATTTTTCTTTAAAGTGATATTTGAAGTTTTTGTTACTGATGTAGTTTTTTAAAAGAGTTGAGTTATGCGACTCACTGTTTTGTACTAGACTTGAATCTATGTCAGTAAAGTCGTTTGTAATTTTAGAAATTTTTTCTTTGACTTCCATATGAAATTGTTCCACTTTGTATTCATAGGAAGTTTTAACCAAATAGTATTGCATTGCAATTAAGACAATTAATATTATGGATGAAAAAACAATTAAAAGGTTAATTTTTTGCTTCATAGGTCTCAAAACATTTTCAAAAATAAACTAAATAATCTGATTTTTCGATTTTAACCTTGCATTAACGCTCCATTAACTCTCATAGAAAAATATTGAATCAATTTTGTGACAAATTTAAAACTATGAGTAAGAATTTGTTTTTTGTTATAGCATTGTTCCTATCATTTCAACCTCTTTTTAGTCAAGAAGAGACGAAAAAATTGGAAGAAATTAAAATAGTGAAAGAAAAAATAGCCATTGAAAATAAAAATGGCAATATCAAAATTGATGTTGCTAATTCTATTTTTAATGCCGTGCCTAATTCTATCGATTTATTAGCAAAGCTTCCTAAAATTCAAGTAAGTTCAAATAAAGAGTCAATTACAGTTGTTGGAAAAGGAAGTCCACTTATCTATATCGATAATCAAAGGGCAGAAATAAATGATTTGAACTCATTATCTGTAGAAGATATAAAAACAGTCGAAATTATAGAAAATCCTTCTTCAAAATATGAAGCAAATGGTAGGGTTGTAATTTTGATCGCTAGAAGAATTAGTAAAAGAGACGGTTTTAAAATTAATGTGACTGAAAATGCTTCGTTTCAAAGAAGATTTAATAATTATTTCGGAATTAATTCAGGAATTAAGAAGGGTAGGTTTGAATGCAAAATCAATTTTAATTACAATCAATTAAAAGTTTGGGAAAAAAATGGAAATGATTTTACTATTCCAGATTATGATATAAAATCAAAGTATTGGGTCACCGCAATTACAAATAGACCTCAATTTATTTATGGTGGAGGTTTTTTTTATAAGATTAATGAAGATGATTACTTTTCAATGAATGTGAGCAGAAGAAGCCAAAAAGATAATTTTGATATCGTTACAGATACGTATAATCAGCAGGGTTTGGATGTAAATTCAATCAATACTATAAATGTTAATAATGAAGATAGAAATTTTGCAAATGGGTTTTTAAACTACAATCATAAAATCAAGAGTATTAATGGTAAATTGTTTTTTGGTTGTCAGTATTCAAATTTTGCTCAAGAAATTAAAAGTTTGATTTCAAACAACTATAATCAAACTCAATTTGAGTTAACACAAAATAGAAATCAAAATGTAGCTATAGAAGTATATTCTACTCGTTTTGATTTTGAAAAAGAGTTTAAAAATAAAATGAAATTAGAATTAGGAGGATTATATCTGAAAGCAAATCCTAGAACCCTATCTAGAATAGAAAATTTGAACACTAGTTCGGTTTCAGGAACAGACTATAATTATAAAGAAGCTAATATGGCTTTTTATTCTAATTTGTCAGGGGAATATAAAAAGATCAATTATTCTTTTGGCATAAGAATGGAAAATACTAATGCTAAAGGAAAAAATGCATCAGAAAAAGATTTGTTAATTGATAAAAACTACACTAATTTTTTTCCAAAACTTGATGTTCAATTCGCTATTGATAGTACAAACACTGTTAGTTTTAATTATGCTAAAAGTATTACAAGACCTAATTTCTCTTTAGCAAGTCAATTATCAACTTATATAAATCCATATCTTGTTTGGAATAATAATATAAATATAGATCCAACAATTACGGATGCGTTAACTCTTGGTTATCAGTTCAAAGATAAAACTCTGAAAATGAGTTATAATTTTATAAAAAATCCTGTCTATTTTGCTGTTGATTATAATAAAAATCAAAATTTGCTTAGATTTCAGACCGAAAATTTTCAAAAAGAATCAGGGTTTAATCTTGAACTTGTACTACCTTTTGAATATAAAAAATGGTCTTCAACCACTATTCTAAGCGGAATTCTTAACAAAGTTGAAGATGCCCTTTCAGTTGTAAATGAATCTAAACCTTATTTGTATTTTTATACGAATCATATTTTTAAACTTCCAAAAGAAGTTGAAATGTCATTGACAAGTTGGGGAATGACATCAAGAAAGGAAGGTGTTTTCGATAGAAATGGGTTGGTTACTTTCGATTTGGCTATTTCTAAAACTTTTTTCAAGCAATTTGATTGTACCCTAAGTTATAATGATATTTTTAGAAAAGTTACTTATAATGAAAACTTAACTATTAATAATATTACATCAAAAGGGGTTTATTATACAGATTCTAATTTATTTTCTATAGCAATAAAATATTCTTTTGGAAAAATTAAAAAGAAGAGTTTAAAGGGAAGGAGATTGACGAAAACGCGAGAAGAATTAAATAATATGATTTTTAAACAAACAAAGCCACTCGAAAGAGCGGCTTTGTGTTTTGTCTATAAAAATGATTACATCATTCCGGGCATACCACCACCCATTGGCATTCCACCAGCTGGAGCTTCTTCCTTAATATCGATTAAAGCGCACTCAGTAGTTAAAATCATTCCAGAAACCGATGCTGCGTTTTCTAACGCTACACGAGTTACTTTTTTAGGGTCAATGATACCCGCTTCTAACATATCTACATACTCATCTGTTTTAGCGTTGTAACCAAAGTTTTCTTTACCTTCAGCAACTTTAGCAACAATTACAGAACCTTCTAAACCAGCATTCTCAACGATAGTACGTAAAGGCGCTTCGATAGCACGAGCTACGATTTGGATACCTGTAGCTTCGTCTGCATTTTCAGCTTTAATGTCAGCTAAAGCAGCTTTTGCTCTTAATAAAGCAACACCACCACCAGCAACGATACCTTCTTCTACGGCAGCACGAGTTGCATGTAAAGCATCATCTACACGGTCTTTTTTCTCTTTCATTTCCACTTCAGAAGCAGCGCCTACGTACAATACAGCAACACCACCTGCTAATTTAGCCAAACGCTCTTGTAACTTTTCACGGTCATAGTCAGAAGTAGTCGATTCCATTTGTGCTTTAATTTGGTTCACACGATTTTTAATCATTTCGTTGTCACCAGCACCGTTTACAATCGTTGTATTGTCTTTATCGATAGACACTTTTTCAGCTGTACCTAACATTTCCAAGGTAGCGTTTTCTAAAGTGTAACCACTTTCTTCAGAAATTACCGTACCACCTGTTAAGATAGCAATATCTTCTAACATCGCTTTTCTACGGTCACCAAAACCCGGTGCTTTTACCGCTGCGATTTTTAAAGCACCACGTAATTTGTTTACTACCAATGTTGATAACGCTTCACCATCTACATCTTCAGCAATGATTAATAATGGTTTTGAAGATTGCGCTACGGGTTCAAGAATGGGTAATAATTCTTTTAAAGAAGATACTTTTTTGTCGTATAATAAAATGTAAGGTCTTTCTAATTCTACCTCCATTTTTTCAGTATTGGTAACGAAGTAAGGAGATAAATACCCTCTGTCAAATTGCATACCTTCTACTACATCCACGTAAGTATCTGTACCTTTTGCTTCTTCAACTGTGATAACCCCTTCTTTACCTACTTTACCAAAAGCAGTAGCAATTAAATCACCAATTACTTCATCGTTATTAGCCGAAATAGAAGCCACTTGTTTGATTTTATCTGTAGAAGAACCTACTTCTTTAGCTTGTTTTCCTAAGTCGGTAACAATAGCCTCAACCGCTTTGTCAATACCACGTTTTAAATCCATTGGATTCGCACCCGCAGCTACGTTTTTCAAACCTTCTTTAACGATAGCTTGTGCTAAAACAGTAGCCGTTGTAGTTCCGTCACCTGCTAAATCATTGGTTTTAGAAGCTACCTCTTTTACCATTTGCGCTCCCATGTTTTCTAAAGTGTCTTTTAATTCCACTTCTTTAGCCACAGAAACACCATCTTTAGTCACGTGAGGCGCACCAAACGATTTAGAAATGATTACATTACGACCTTTAGGGCCTAAAGTTACTTTTACTGCATTTGCTAATGCATCAACACCACGCTTTAAACCGTCGCGTGCTTCAATATCGAATTTTATATCTTTTGCCATTTTTTATTTGTTTTAGTTATAAGCCATAAGCTTTATGCTTATTTTACTGTGATTGTGATTAATTTTATTTGTTTTAGTTATAAGCTATAAGCCATAAGCTTTATGCTTATTTTACTGTGATTGTGATTAATTTTATTTGCTTAGAGCCTAGAGCCTAAAGTGTATCACTTAAAGCTCTTTTTAAATTGTAAATTTTACTTTTAATATGATTGATTTGTTTGTCCAATTCATTAAAGTTATCTAATGAGATATAACCCAAATCTTTCGATAGTATAAGCTGATATTCTGTTTCGCAAGCAGAACCTAAAGCAATATTAAGGAATTGATTGAATTCCTTATCTGAGTTTCTTCCACTACCTTCTGCAATATTGGTTGGTATTGAAGAACTAGATCTTCTTATTTGACTTGACAAGCCGTATAATTCTTCTTTTGGAAAAGTCGAAGTTACCTTATAAATTTTTAGAGTAAAACTATGACTCAGTTACCAAACATCGTATTTTTTGAAATCTCTCATTTGCTTAAGGCTTAAGGCTTAAAGCTGTTAGATAATTGCAAGTATATCTTCCTCGCGCATGATTAAATAATCTTTGCTTTCAAATTTTAGATCAGTTCCAGCATATTTGCCGTAAAGAACCGTATCGCCAACTTGTACCGTCATAGGTTGGTCTTTTTTTCCGTTTCCTACAGCTACCACAATTCCTTTTTGAGGTTTTTCTTTAGCTGTATCAGGGATGATGATGCCAGAAGCTGTTTGTGTTTCTGCGGCAGCTGGCTCCACAATAACGCGGTCTGAAAGTGGTTTAATGTTTAATGCCATAATTATTTTTGGGTTTTTAATTGTTATTAAATTCTGGAGCTATTTTTGCAGAAATTATGCCAAGCTGTAAAAGCTGTCAAAATTGGTTAAAATAAAAATGCCAGCGCTGACAGGCTGGCATTTTAAAAAAGTATTGAAAATTATTTTTTTTCTTCTGTAGCAGGTTTAGTAGGAGTAGCTGGAGTTGCAGCTTTACTATCAGTACTTGATGCTGCTGGGATTGCAACTGGAGTAGCTGATTCATCAATTAGCTTAGAACCAGTGTCACTATTAGTACCATTAAAACTTAAGTTAGATAATAAGATAAGTACTAATAAGGCTCCAGCTAAATACCAAGTTGATTTGTCTAAAAAATCTGTTGTTTTTTGAACACCACCCATCATTTGCGAACTTCCAAAAGTTGAAGATAATCCTCCTCCCTTAGGATTTTGTACCATAATTACCACCACTAATAAAAAACAAACTATAGTGATTAATACTAAGAAAATTGTAAATGTACTCATTGTTTATCTATTGTTATTTTGTTGTAAATCTTTTATATCTAAAATTCTGTCTGCAAATAAACTACTTTTTTCTGGATATTTCAAAATTAAAATTTCATAAGCTTGTATAGCTTTTGTGTATTTTTTTTGTTCTAAATAGATTTTTGCTAAAGTTTCAGTCATTAAATAAGGACTATCGCTTTTTTTAGCTATATAACTTGGAACAGCAATATTGTCTTTTGGAGGTGAGATTTTAGGGTTATTATGAATGAATTTATCAATTAAATCCATTTTAGAATTAGAATTGTCCTCTTTTTTTTCTGTTGCATTAGAATTGTCATTTGTTACGAAAGAGTTGTTAGATATTATAATTTGATTATCTTGATCTTTTTCTTTTGAAACCAATTCTTGATTTTCTATAAAGGGAATGTTTTCAGGTCTTTCAATTGGGTTGGTTTTAGATAAAAGCAGCCATTCTTGAAATGAAAGCGTCTTATTATCATCTAATATGATAATAGGTTCAATTAGATTGTTTTCTTCTATTATTTCTTGTTTTTGATCTGAATCTATAGTATCCTCTAACCAAGATACTCTTTCTCTAATGGAAGGAGTAATAGAAGAAGGCGTTTCAATCTTGTTAGAATTGTATTGATCCAACTCCAATTTAGTTTCATTGTGCTGATTGGATTCTGAGATAGAAGATAAAATAGATTTTTCCAATGGGTTTTCTAATGAAATAGATTCTTCTGTAGTCTTGTTATCGTTTGTTTCCTCTATTATTTCATTAGCAATCATAATTGAATTTAATACAGATTGTTCTAATTTCTCTTCATCGGAAACAGTATTTTGTGTTTCAAGTTCTAGATTTGTATAATCATCTGCTGTTGAAAAATCAGGCGCTAATTGAATGTCTTCTTTTATAGAGGGCTCCTCTGTTTCAAGAGCTGGTTTTGCTATCTTTTCAGGTATTGTAGTTTCTTCCTCGTATGATAAGGCATTTTCTGTAAGATGTAGTTCTTGTGCAAAATTTTTATTAGTTATAAAATCAAATAGTACGGTTCTGTCAGTAGTATGAGCAGCTGTAAGTTTTAAAGCCGTATTGTATTTAAAATTATTTTGGATGTGTAACCCTTTTAAATATAAGCTTCTTGCACTTTGAAAATAGGGGTATTCTTTAAGTACAGATTCTAACTCACTACATTGTGTATGAGTGATTGTGTTAGGATTGTTTAATAAAGAGGTAAGTTCTATTGTGTTCATAAACTACCATTTAGCTAAGGTTTCGTTAAACATATCTTGTGTGATTCTTTCAAATATTTCGTCTAAGGCTGTTTGTAATTTGCCTCCTGTTAATTGTTCTGCTGCCGGATAATCATAAAAAAAAGAAAATCGTTTTTCAAAATTTTCTTCTGATTTGTTTTTGTTTGAAAAGCGGAGATTAATAGTAATCAAAAGTCTATTTTGTGCCGCTGTTAGATTAGCGGTAGCGGTCATTGGGCTAATACGATAATCAACTATTTCTCCTTCATATATTAAGTCACCATTTGTATTGGTTAGATTTAAATTGGTTTGGTTTTGAATTAAATCCTGTAGTCGTAGAGTAAATTTTCTTTCTATTCCCGGTTCAATAAGTTCTGAAACATTTTGAAAAGTGTTTACTTGAAACGTTTTAGCATCTATTTTACCTGTGCCTGTAAAATTATAGAGGCCACAAGAAGAGAGTATTAGTAAGGAAAAAAGTGAAAGTATATGTTTAAATGGTTTCATATATTTAGAATTGATTCTTATAACATTAACAGATGGTTTGCTTTGCTTGTTTGACTTGGTTTATATATGTTGATTAATCATTCATATTTATTAGACTTAATGTTAATTTGTTTAGATGTTAAATGAATAGATTTATATTACACAAAGAGTCCGTTTATAGCCATTTTACCATTTTGATAATGAATATCTATTTTCAAAAATAGAGTTTTTGTTTTAACGATTTAGCTAAAATTCGAAATTTATAAATCAAATTGTTTGATTTTTCGATACAGTGTTCTTTCTGATATACCCAATTCGTCAGCTGCTGCTTTTCTTTTTCCTTTATTTCGTTCTAGTGCTTTTTTAATTAATTCTATTTCTTTTTGATCTAAGCGTAATGAGTCTTCTTCCTCTTCAATAGTGTCTGCAAAAATATAGTTAGAATCGTCGTCATCGTCAAATTCTTCTTGTATATGCGGTGTGTTAGGAATCTTTTGAAGTCTTGTTTCTTCTTCAAAGTATGAATTGGTTTCTTCTTTTTGACCATATATACGTTGAATCAGATTTTTATTGGCTTCTTGTACTTTCGAACTTCCATTTTGCATCAGTTCTAAAGTTAATTTTTTAAGATCATTTAAGTCCGCTTTCATGTCAAAAAGAATTTTGTACAAAATTTCTCTTTCAGATGAAAAATCACTGTCAGATTTTTGACCTACAACTTGAGGTAAGTTATTTCCTTCACTAGGAATGTAAGATATTAGGGTGCTAGCTGAAATATCTCGATTGGCTTCTAGAACGGATATTTGTTCTGCCACGTTTCGTAATTGACGAATATTACCGCCCCATCTGTATTTTAGTAAATATTGTACAGCATTCTCCTCTAACTTGATAGGAGGCATTTTGTATTTTTGAGCAAAATCAGAAGCAAATTTCCTAAACAATAAATGAATATCTTCTTTTCGTTCGCGTAAAGCAGGTAAGCTTATTTCAACGGTGCTTAATCTATAATAGAGATCTTCTCTGAATTTACTTTTAGAAATAGCTTCTTGCATATTAACATTGGTGGCCGCTACAATTCTTACATTGGTTTTTTGAACTTGAGAGGATCCTACTTTAATAAATTCGCCATTTTCTAAAACACGTAACAATCGAACCTGAGTTGTAAGAGGAAGTTCTCCTACTTCATCGAGGAAAATAGTTCCGCCATCAGCTACCTCAAAATAGCCTTCACGTGTATTGGTAGCACCGGTAAATGCTCCTTTTTCATGGCCAAATAATTCAGAATCTATGGTGCCTTCGGGAATAGCACCGCAGTTTACAGCAATATATTTTCCATGTTTTCGGTGAGATAGAGCATGTATGATTTTAGGAATACTTTCTTTACCCACACCGCTTTCCCCTGTAACCAATACCGAAATATCCGTGGGTGCCACTTGAATGGCTTTTTCAAGTGCACGGTTAAGTTTCGGGTCGTTACCGATGATTTCGAATCGTTGTTTTATATTTTGAACGTTTTCCATAATTTAATAGCCACAAATTCACACAAATTTTAAAGTATTAATCTCTTGTGAACAAGTGATTTGTTTTGAAAATTTGCGATAATACCAAGTTGTGTTTCGGCAAGTTTCATATAATTGAGAGTCTGTGCAATATGTTCGTTATTAATTTCTTTTGCGGATTTAATTTCTAAAATTATTTCATCAAAAACTATGAAATCTGCATAAAATTTATGAGGCAAAATGATTCCTTTGTAATCAATTGTGAATTCTTTTTCTCTTTCAAAGGGAATATTATTTTCTCTAAATTCAATTTCTAAAGCATCTTTATATACAATTTCTAAAAGGCTCGGTCCTAAAATTCTATGAACTTCCATGCAAATGCCAATTATCTTGTAGTTTTCTTCTTGCTTGTAGAACTCCATAATTTGTGTGAATTTGTGAAATTTGTGGCTTTTAGCTATTAGCTACTGCATAATTTCTGAATATCCCACGGCTTCACCTATAAGTGTAGCTGCGGTACAATCGGTTACTTTTACTAAAACGAAATCACCGGGTTTGTAAATTTCTTTAGGAAATACAACCACGGTGTTTTGTGAGTTTCTTCCGCTCCAATGTTGGTTAGAGCGCTTAGAGTCTTTTTCAACTAAAACTTCTACCGTTTGTCCAATGAATCGTTGTGTGCGTTGTAGCCCTAATTTTTGTTGTAAATCGATGATTTCATTCAAACGACGTTTTTTAACCTCTTCAGGAACATCATCCTCCATTTTACGAGCCGCTAAAGTTCCGTGTCTTTCAGAATAAGCAAACATGAATCCGAAGTCATATTTACAATGCTCCATCAAACTTAATGTGTCTTGGTGGTCTTCCTCCGTTTCAGTAGGGAAACCTGAAATCATATCCTGCGATAATGAAATTTCTGGAATGATTTCGTAAATTTTATCAACTAAAGTTAAATATTCTTCACGTGTATGTTGTCGATTCATTTCTTGTAATATACGTGTGCTGCCCGATTGAACTGGTAAGTGAATGTATTTACAAATGTTATGGTGTTTTGCCATGGTTTCAATCACTTCAATATGCATGTCTTGCGGGTTTGAAGTCGAGAAACGGAAACGCATTTTTGGATATTGCGTTGCACACATATCTAATAACTGTGCAAAGTCAACTGCTGTTGCTTTTTGTATTTCGCTGGCTTTAACGAAGTCTTTTTTCAATCCGCCTCCGTACCATAAATAACTATCAACATTCTGGCCTAATAAAGTAACTTCTTTGTATCCTTTATTCCATAAATCTTGAATTTCTTCAATAATACTTTGTGGTTCACGACTGCGCTCACGACCACGAGTAAAAGGAACCACACAAAAAGTACACATATTATCACATCCTCTTGTAATAGATACAAAAGCGTTTACTCCATTACTGTTTAAACGAACAGGTTGAATATCGCCGTAAGTTTCTTCTTTTGATAATATAACATTAATTGCATCGCGACCTTCTTCTACTTCACTTAATAAGTTAGGAATGTCTTTATAAGCATCAGGTCCTACAACAAGATCTACGATTTTTTCTTCTTCTAAGAATTTTTCCTTTAAACGTTCCGCCATACAACCCAAAACACCTACTTTCATAGTAGGATTGATTTTTTTTATAGCATTATATTGTTCCAAACGTTTACGAACGGTTTGTTCTGCCTTGTCTCGTATAGAGCAAGTATTTACTAATACTAAATCAGCTTCTTCTAGATTTTGTGTAGTGTTATAACCTTGTTCTGTTAGAATGGAGGCTACAATTTCACTATCTGAAAAGTTCATTTGACATCCATAACTTTCTATGAACATCTTTTTTTTGTTTTTCTGATTTTGTTCTAAAATCAGGCTTGTTCCTTGTTTGTTTTCGTCAATTACCTTTTCCATAAAAATGCCATTCGTATTTTTGAGTCAGCAAAGATAATACTAAATTTTGTATTCTGACAAGATGTCATATTTGTTTAACTAAAAGTTTCTTCGATAATTTTTGATAAAATGTATTTTTTACAGATTCGGATGGCTCTGATAATTAGTTGCCTTATAGATGTTGTAAAAAATGTTTGTACAATATATAATTACATAAAAATTGGATTTCAAAAAAAACTTCTACTTTTGCCGAAGAAATAAACGTTACAAATGGCAAAGAATTTAGTAATCGTAGAGTCGCCCGCAAAGGCGAAAACTATAGAGAAGTTTTTAGGAAAAGATTTTCAGGTAGAATCAAGTTTTGGACATATTGCTGATTTACCATCTAAAGAAATGGGAGTAGATGTAGAGAATAGGTTCAAGCCTAAATATGAAGTTTCTTCTGATAAAAAAACTTTAGTAAAAAAACTAAAAGATTTGTCTAAAACCGCTGAAATGGTCTGGTTAGCATCCGATGAAGACCGCGAGGGAGAGGCTATAGCGTGGCACTTGGCGGAAGAATTAAAATTAGATAAAACAAAGACTAAACGAATTGTTTTTCATGAAATTACTAAAACAGCAATTCAGAAAGCAATTGAAAATCCGCGTGGGATTAATTATAATCTAGTAAATGCACAGCAAGCTCGTCGTGTGTTAGATCGTTTAGTAGGATATGAATTATCTCCGGTGCTTTGGAAAAAAGTAAAAAGTGGACTTTCTGCTGGTCGTGTACAGTCGGTTTCTGTGCGTTTGATAGTAGAACGGGAACGAGAAATACAAAATTTTAAGACAGAGGCTTCTTATAGTATTACAGCAGAGTTCGTTAATGAAGCTGGAAAAACTTTTAAAGCAAAAGTGTCTAAGAATTTTAGTTCTAAAGATGAAGCGCAAAAATTTTTACAACAAAATATTGGTTCGCATTACAAAGTTGCTGATTTAGAAACTAAACCAACAAAAAAATCACCAGCCGCTCCTTTTACAACATCTACTTTGCAACAAGAAGCAGCCCGTAAATTATATATGCCAGTAGGTATAACGATGCAGGTAGCACAACGTTTGTATGAAGCGGGGTTGATTACTTATATGAGAACCGATAGTGTAAATCTTTCTCAAGAAGCAATGGGTGCCGCACAAGCAGAAATTTCTAATTACTACGGAAAAGAATTTAGTCAGCCACGTCATTATGCAACTAAATCCAAAGGAGCGCAAGAAGCCCACGAAGCAATTCGACCTACTGATATGTCACGCCATACAGTACAGTTAGATAGAGACCAATCTCGTTTGTACGATTTAATATGGAAACGTACTATTGCCTCTCAAATGAGCGATGCGCAATTAGAACGTACTAATGTGAAAATTGAAGCTAGTAATCATAAAGAAATTTTTGGAGCAACAGGAGAAGTTATTAAGTTTGAAGGGTTTCTAAAAGTATACTTAGAAGGAAATGATGACGAAGATGAAAAGGAAGAAGGGATGTTGCCAGCTCTTAAAATAAATGAAAATTTAAAAAATAATTATATAACAGCTACAGAACGTTTTTCAAGACCAGCTGCTCGTTATACAGAAGCTTCCTTAGTGAAAAAATTAGAAGAACTGGGGATCGGACGTCCCTCTACGTATGCGCCGACTATTTCAACAATTATAAATAGGAATTATGTTGAAAAAGGTAATTTTGAAGGAGCTGAAAGAAAATATAGTCAACTCATTTTAAGAAATAATGAAGTAAAATCAGAAATCTTAATTGAAAATGTGGGTTCTGATAAAGGAAAATTAGTACCAACGGATATTGGAACAATCGTAAATGATTTTTTAGTAAAAAATTTTGAAACCATTCTAGATTACAATTTTACAGCAAAAGTAGAACAAGATTTTGATGAAATAGCAGTAGGGAATAAAGAATGGGAAAATATGATGGATGATTTTTATAAACATTTTCATCCGAATGTTCAAAATGTAGAAAAAAATGCTGAACGCGAAAGCGGAGAAAGAATCCTAGGAATAGATCCTAAAACAGGTAAACAAGTTTCAGTTCGTTTAGGGAAATTTGGTCCCATGGTGCAAATAGGAAACGCAGATGATGAAGAAAAACAATTTGCTAGTTTACGAGCAGAACAAAACATAGGAACTGTTACTTTAGAAGAAGCATTAAATCTTTTTTTACTGCCAAAGATGTTAGGAGAGTATAATGAAGAAGAAGTGGAAGTGAATAATGGAAGGTTTGGGCCTTATGTAAGATTTGGAAAAACTTTTATATCATTACCAAAAGGAGAAGATCCTTTGGATGTGACCTTAGAAAGAGCCAAACAATTAATAGATGAAAAAAACAAAGCAGATGCACCTATAGGACAATACCAAGGAATGGATGTCCAAAAAGGAGTAGGACGTTTTGGACCATTTATTAAATGGAATGGCATATTTATTAATGTTAATAAAAAATATAATTTTGATCAATTATCTAATTCTGATATCATAGAATTAATAGAAGATAAATTAAAAAAGAAAGTGAAAAATTAATCCACAATTGGGAGTCCGAAGGAATTCGAGTTGAAAAAGCCAGATGGGGACGTTCTGTTATTCTGAAAGGGAAGATTAAAATTGAGTTAAGTAAAGATATTGATGCTTCACAATTAACATTAGAAAAAGTACAGGAAATGATTCAAGAAAAAGCACCTGTAAAAAGACACCCGCTAAAAAAGCAACACCTAAAAAAACAACTGTCAAAAAAAGTAAATAATGGTGTTTGATTTTTTAAAACCTTTAGATGTAGATTTGTTAATTGATCTTTACGGCTTTTCTGAAGCTACTTTAGGCAGGAAAATACAGTTTAATACAGCTGAAGAATTTCCAGACCTAAGAGAAGTGTCAATAGCTATTGTTGGAGTATTAGAAGAAAGAGGGAATGAAAAGGAAAACAGAAATCTTGATTTGTCCTCAATAAGAAAATCTTTGTATGCGTTATATCCCGGTAATTGGAATGCTAATATCGTTGATTTAGGCGATATCGTAGGAGGGGAAACACTAGAGGATACTTATTTTGTTCTGAGAGAAGTAGTAGAACAACTAGTAAAGAATAATATTATTCCAATAGTTATAGGAGGATCACAAGACTTAACGTATGCTATGTATCGTGGTTATGATCGTTTAGAACAAATGGTTAATGTTGTTACAATTGATAGTCAATTTGATTTTGCTAGAGATAACGGATTCCTAGCGGGTTCTTATTTAACTAAAATGATAGTTGATGAACCTAATAATTTATTTAATTATAGTAATATTGGGTATCAAACATATTTTAACTCACAAGAAGAAATCGATTTAATACAAAAATTATATTTTGATGCTTACAGGTTAGGAGAAGTAGCGCATGATCCCACCATTACAGAGCCTGTTTTGAGAGATGCCGATTTAGTTTCCATAGATATGAACTCTGTTATGTCTTCCAATTCAGGAAATTTTAAAGATTTTATGCCTAATGGCTTTTCAGGAAAAGAAATTTGTGCTTTTTCAAGATATGCAGGAATTAGTGATAAGGTAAGCTCTTTTGGCGTCTTTAATCATGGATATACAAATTCTGAATCCGTTTTGATAGCGCAAGTGATATGGTACTTTATAGAAGGCTATCATTACCGTTCTAATGAATATCCTTTTGGAACAAAAAGTAATTTTATCAAATACATAGTGCCTTTAGAAGAAGAACTTGTTTTTTATAAGAGTGATAAAACAGGTCGTTGGTGGATAGAAATACCTTTTTTGTCAAATTCTTACAATAAACTTAAAAAAAATACGTTACTACCTTGTACCTATGATGATTATTTAGATGCTTGTGAAGGAGTCGTTCCAGAAAGATGGTGGAAAGCACAACGTAAAAATTTATTGTAGAATTTTTTTTTGTAAGTTTTTTAACGTTTTTTTGGTAATTAGGAAATAAATAAATAGGTTTACATTCTTAAAGTAGAAGTGAATACATACATAACCCAAATTTATATGAAGAAGTTCATTTTATCAGCAGTACTTGTTATGTTTTTATACAGCTGCGGTTCAAAAGACAATGGCCAGCTTGTTGGTGTCAAGGGGAAAGCTTGGCATCCTGAAAAACCTTATGGGATGACATTGGTTCCGGGGGGTTCTTTTATCATGGGTAAATCAGATGATGATTTAGCTAACATTCAAGACGCGCCAACAAAAACAGTAACGGTACGTTCATTTTATATGGATGAAACGGAGATATCAAATAGTGAGTATCGCCAATTCGTGCATTGGGTGAGAGATTCTATTGTTAGAACTAAGTTGGCAATAGCGGCTGATGAGTTAGGTCAAAAAAATGATGGAAAGAAATCATCAAAAGGTGGTAGCATAGCAGATTATGCGTTCCTAGATGCTGATACAACTAAAATGTCAGTTTACGACAAGTATATGTATGATAATTACAATAGTATTGGTACAGGAGATGATCCATATTCAGGAAGAAAATTAAATAAAAAAATTCCAATCAAGTGGAAAACAAGCGAGTATCCTGATGCGTATTATACAGAAGTAATGGATTCTATGTACATTCCTGCAGCAGAAGCTTACAATGGTTTAAGAACATTGCGTTCTGAAAATTTAAAATTTAAATACACTTGGATGGATATCCAAGCAGCTGCCAAAGCGAAAGTGGGTAAGCGTAAAGAGTTTATTAAGCAAGAAGAAGTAACTATTTATCCAGATACAACAGTATGGATTAAAGATTTTGCTTACTCTTATAATGAACCTATGCATAATGATTATTTTTGGCATCAAGCTTATGGTGATTATCCAGTAGTAGGTGTTTCATGGAAACAAGCAAAGGCATTTTGTGCATGGAGAACTTTATATCATAATGGGGCAAGAAAAAGATCGCATAAGGACAATGTAAGTTCTTATCGTTTGCCAACAGAAGCAGAGTGGGAATATGCAGCACGTGGAGGTCTAGAATCAGGTACTTACCCTTGGGGAGGTCCTTATGCTAAAAATGATAGAGGTTGTTATTTAGCTAATTTTAAACCTTCTAGAGGAGACTATGCAGCTGATCAGGCACTATATACCGTTGAGGTAGATGCTTATGAACCTAATGATTATGGATTGTATAATATGGCAGGTAACGTAGCAGAGTGGACAGATTCATCTTACGATCCTACAGCCTATGAATTCTTATCAACAATGAATCCAAATGTTTCTGAACAAAAAAATATGCGTAAAGTAACACGTGGAGGTTCTTGGAAAGATGTAGCATACTTTTTACAAGTTAGTACTCGTGATTTTGAATACGCAGATTCAGCTAGAAGTTATATAGGTTTCCGTACTATCCAAGATTATATGGGAACAGAATCAACAGGAAAATAATCAAAATTAAAGATTTTTAAATTCTATTTTTTTATATACCAAACATAAATTATTAACTTAACTAAAATTTATTATTATGGCAATTTTATCACCTAAAGTAATGAACTTCGCATACGGGTTTGGTGCGGCAGTAGTAATCGTTGGAGCTTTATTTAAATTAATGCACTGGCCAGGAGCAAGTGCTATGCTTATTGCTGGTTTAGGAACAGAAGCTTTAATTTTCGGTTTATCTGCATTTGAAACACCTGCTCAAGAGTTGGATTGGACTTTAGTTTATCCTGAATTAGCAGGAGGGCAGCCAACTGCTAAAAAAGCAAGAAAAGAAGAGCCAGTTGAAGCACAAGGAGTACTGTCTCAAAAATTAGACGCTATGTTGAAGGAAGCCAAAATTGATGGTGAATTAATGGCTAGTTTAGGAAATAGTATCAAAAATTTTGAAGGAGCAGCTAAAAATATGGCACCGACTGTAGATGCTATTGCAGGACAAAAGAAATATGCAGACGAAATGTTAGCAGCAGCCAATAATATGGCATCTTTAAATAACTTGTACAAATCTCAATTAGAAAGTGCTTCACGTAATGCAGAAGCAAATCAAGAAATTGCAGAAAACGCAGCCAAATTAAAAGAACAAATGCAATCTATGACAACAAATATCGCTACACTAAACAGCGTATATGGTGGTATGTTGTCTGCTATGAGTAATAGAGGATAATCTTCTTGTCTTTTTATATAATTATTTAATAACTAAAAAATTTTAAAAGAATGGCAGGAGGTAATTTAAGTCCTAGACAGAAGATGGTGAACCTTATGTATTTGGTTTTCGTCGCTATGTTGGCAATGAATATGTCAAAAGAGGTTCTTTCAGCATTTGGTTTAATGAACGAAAGGTTTGAAGGGTCTAATCAATCAGCAAAATCTACTAATCAGCAAATGTTAGCTTCTTTAGATCAAAAAGCAGCTGAAGCTAAAGGAGAATTTGCAATGGCAGCAGCAACAGCACATAAAGTAGAAGCTGCTTCAAATAAGTTTTATTCATTCATAGATGGTATAAAGGCAGATCTTACAAAAGATGTTGAACTAGAAAATGGTAAATTACCTTATGAGTCTATGGATAAAGGTGATAAACTAGATGAATCATGGTTTCAAGGAGAAAACTACACCGCTAAAGGTAAATCAGTTATTGATGCTATTGAAACATATAGATCAGATTTAAAAAGTGCATTAGGTTCTGAGAAAAAATATGCACATATATTAAACGAAGTTTTAAGTAAATTTGATACTAAGGATGTAGTAAAAACAGACGGGTCAAAAGATAAGTTTTTAAATTATCATTTTAAAGGCTTTCCATCAATCGCATCTTTAGCTAAGTTGTCAGCTTGGCAAAACGATGCTAAAAAAGCGGAATCAGATGTAATTAGTGCGGCTTTAGGTAAAGCTGCTGTACAAGCGGCTTCTTATAGCAACTACCAAGCAATTGTAGTATTAGAAAAGAACGCGTATTTCCAAGGAGAGCAAGTAAAAGGAAAGGTTGTATTAGGTCGTTATGATGAAAATACAAAGCCAACCTCTTTTCAAGGACCGGGCGTTTAGAAAATGGACAAGCTGTTATTTCAACCACTGCAGGTGGAGTAGGAGAGCAAAATATCAATGGACAATTTACATTCTTAGAAGATGGTAAGACAATTCCGTTGAAATTTGCTGGAACTTATGTAGTAGTACCTCGTCCAAATTCAGCTACTATTTCTGCAGATAAGATGAATGTGGTATATCGTGGTGTACCCAATCCAATTTCAATTTCTTTTGCAGGTGTAGCTGACAACAATGTAAACGCATCGGCTCCGTGTATGACCAAAACAGGAAATGGTAAATATATTTTAAAACCAGGTCCCGGTACATCATTAATGATTAATGTAAACGCTAAATTACCAGATGGTAAAGTTGTTTCCGATAAGAAAGAATTCCGTATAAAAGGATTACCAGCCCCTACAGGAAAGGTTCGTGGGGAAATTTCAGCAAAAGGTTCTAAATCTAACCTAGAAGTGTGTACTGTAACTGCAGAAATGGAAGATTTTGATTTTCCAGTAGATGTACGCGTTACACAATTTAATGTTAAAGTTCCCGGTCAACCAACAATAGTAGTTACAGGTAACAAAATGGATGCTAGAGCAAAGGTGCTATTCAAAAAGCACAAAGAGGTGATGTAGTTGTGATTTCTGAAATAAAAGCATCTTTTTCAGGAATAGAACAAGTTGCTAAACGTGTATCATCTTGTACTTATGAAGTACAATAATAATTCCATAAATTTCGTTTAATTTTTAAACGCCTCAAATATAAAAGTATGAATTGGAGAAATTTAGTATTAACACTTTTTGTTAGTGGAAGTATATCAACTTTCGCTCAATCAAATTTGTTGAATGCAAAAAAACCTCAAGAAATTGGTTTGAAATCTGCAGCTCAACAAACTAAGGATAATGACAAACCTTTAGACTATGGTTATGTAGACGACAGAGATATCTTGATGTCCAAAAAAGTATGGGAAATAATTGACTTAGATGAGCGTATTAACTTTTCTTTGTATTATCCGATTGATACAATAAGTATAGGTTCTGATCGTCGATCACTTTATGATGTTTTAGTAAAAGGAATAAAATCAGGTAAAATTACCGAAGTGTATGGTGATAGCTATTTTAGAGAGAAGAAGACATTAAAGGATATTGCGGCTTCACTTACTAAAATTGACACTACTGATGCAGGTCGTGAAGAGATGAACTCAGATATCAATGCTTATAGAAGTAGAACAGTAGAAGTTCCAGTGTATGAAGGTACAGGGAAGAAACGTAAAAAAGTAGGTGTTGAAACGAAAGTGATTCCTGCTTCAAAATTCATTTCTCCTGAGTATATCAATAAAACAGATCTAGCTTCTATTGATGTTTCTGATTATAAAATAGTAGGATTATGGTATTTTGATAAAAGACAATCGGATCTGCGTTACCGAATCTTAGGAATTTGTCCAGTTATACCAGATGTTTATACCATGGGTAAATCAGAAGAAGAAAAGGATTATATCGATTTATTTTGGATTTTTTATCCAAATGCAAGAGAAATACTGCATGAAGCTAAAGCTTTTAATGAAAAAAATACTTCTATGCCTATATCTTTTGATCGTATATTAAATTCTAGAAGATTTAACTCAGTTATTTATAAAGAAGAAAATATTTATAATGACCGTGATATATCTAAATACATGAAAGATAACTCTTTAATGCAACTAATAGAAGCACAAAGAGTAAGAGATAAGATCCGTGATTTTGAACAAGATATGTGGACTTATTAATATAAATCTCTCCAATTACATAAGAAAGACTCCTGCTTTTATAGTAGGAGTCTTTCTTATTTATTTTGACAAATCTTGATAGTAAATGTGAATTTTCTAAATTTATTTTATTACATGAAGTTTAGGATATATTAAACCTTGATTAGCATTAGACTTTGTTGTGAAACGTAAATTTTAATAAAATTAAGTGCTCACGGAAAAATTTTAGAAGAAGAAATAAGAAACTATTTTGAGATTGAAACGGGATTACATGCTTGAATTGGAAGAAAAATAAAGTAAATAGTTTGGTTTTATCAATTCACTTCGTTTAAGTCTAATACAGAATTTAAGTTAAACAACAATAGAATGATGTGTTGAAAATCGAATTAAAATAATAATTAGGGTATTAAATTTAATTTATATACAATTTGTTACACTATAAATAATTTGTTATATCACTATAGAATATATAAATAAAGAAAACGTATTCTTAGAGTAAGAGTTTTTCTATCTTTGTGTTATGATTGATTATTTAATTATTGGTTCAGGTATAGCTGGTATTAGTTTTGCGGAAATAGCAAAAAGTGAAGGGAAATCAGTAATGATTTTAGAAGATTATTCTACCAATTCTTCTAGGATTGCAGGAGGACTTTATAATCCTGTTATCCTAAAAAGATTTAGTGAAGTTTGGAAAGCAAAAGAACAAATAGATTTTAGTTTACCTTTTTTAAATACACTTCAAAATAAATTAAAATCAAATTTTGTATTTCCTATTCCTGTTTTTAGAAAATTTGCTTCAATTGAAGAACAAAATAACTGGTTTCAAGCTTGCGATAAACCAAATTTAACCCCCTTTCTTTCTTCAAAAATTATTCATAAAAAATACGAGTCAATCGTTTCTAATTTTGGTTTTGGAGAAGTTGTATGTACAGGATATGTTGAAATTTCTATATTAATAGATGCCTATATTGCTTATTTAAAAACTGAAAATAGTTTTATTAACGAACGGTTTGATTATAATTCTATAGAATTCTCTAAAGAATTTATAGAATATAAAGAAAAAAAATATAAGAATATTGTTTTTGCAGAAGGATATGGTCTTGTAAATAATCCCTATTTTAATCACCTTCCTCTAGATGGGACAAAGGGAGAGTTGTTAATAATTAAAGCACCCGATTTAAAGCTAGATGTAATTTTAAAATCAAGTATATTCATCTTACCAATAGGTAATGATTTATTTAAAGTAGGAGCTACATATAATTGGAACGATAAAACAGATATTCCCACAGAAGAAGGTAAAATAGAATTAGTTAATGATTTGAAAGAATTGATTGATTGTGATTTTGAAATTGTTAAACATTTTGCAGGAATTAGACCAACAGTAAAAGATAGAAGGCCTTTGGTAGGCACTCATCCAGATCATAAAAGATTACATATTTTAAATGGGTTAGGTACTAGAGGAGTTATGTTAGGTCCTTGGTTAGCACATAATTTATTCAATTTTATAGAAAAAGGAATAGAATTAGATAGAAATATTTCTACAGAAAGATTTCGTAAAAAAAAATTATTTTCATAGCCTGAAAACAAACTAAACTTTTTTATGTCCAAATCAAGTATCCTTATGGCTTTAGAGGGAACTTATCCTTTTCATGGAGGAGGAGTGTCAACTTGGGCGCATATACTATGTAATAAAATCAATAAATTTAATTTTAAGATTTATTCAGTAAATGCTTTCTATGAAACGAAGCCTAAATATTCATTAAATGACTCTATCTTAGAAGTCGTTCAGGTACCTATTTGGTACGCATTAGAGCCTAAAGAAGTTATTCGATTTGATGATACATATTATGACTTTATTTTAAAAAAGAATTTCTTTTTTAGATGATCTTGAAAAAAAATTTATACCCATTTTTAAACGCCTTTTAGGTTGTATTTATTCCGAACATATTGATGCAGATGAATTGATAGAAGTTTTTGTTGGAATGTGGTATTTTTTTCAAGAGAATGATTACAAGCTTGTATTTAAAAATGAAAAAATTTGGAATGTCTTTAAAGAAGAGCTAATGTTATATACGGAACATTATGGTATAAAGGATATTTCTCTTTTAGATTTAACCTATGCAATGCGTTGGATTTATCATTTTTTATTACCTATTTCTATTGATTTTCCTAAAACTGAAATTATACACTTAACAATTTCTAGTTTTATTGTTTTACCAGCTATAATACAAAAATATCTGTACGGTACTCCTATCCTATTAACCGAGCATGGTGTTTATATACGCGAAAGAATTTTAGCTATTAGTCAATCTAATAGCTCCTACTTTCTAAAAGATTTTTTAATTCGTTTGTCCGAATGTTCTGCCAGAGCCTCATACCATCAGTCCGATATAATTATGTCTGTTAATAAATTTAATTTTAAATGGGAATTAATGTATGGAGCAGAACAAAGTAAATTAAGGGTAGTTTATAATGGTATTGATCATTTACGTTTTAAACCTCTTGAAAAACCTAAAGAATTTGAAGGTATTCCAACTGTAGTTGCAATGGCTCGAATTTTTGAGTTAAAAGATATTTTAACAATGATTAGATCTTGTAGAGTAGTGGCCGATGTATTACCTAATGTGCAGTATAGAATACATGGAGAAAATGATGCTGTTCCCGAATATACTTCAAAATGTTTGAAGTTGATAGATGAATTAGGGCTTCAAAAGAATTTTTTCTTTTTAGGACCTAATCCTAAACCTGAAGTCGTATTTTGTGAAGGAGATATTTCTATTTTAACTTCTATTTCTGAAGGATTTCCCTATACAATTATTGAATCAATGAGCTGTGGTATACCTGTCGTATCTACTGATGTAGGAGGAGTAGCAGAAGCTTTAAATGAAGATTGTGGAATATTATGTAAACCCAAAGATCCAGATGATATAGGAAAAGCTGTTTTAAAACTTTTACAAGATCATGTTTTAAGAGAAAAAATGAAGATTGCTTGTAGAAAAAGAGTAGAAGAATTATTTACAATTGATAAGTTTATTGATCAATACGAAGAAATATACGAAGAACTATTACAAATGAGAAGATGATGGAAGAAGAGGTTAAAAATGATAAAGTAGAACAACTCGTTTTTTTAGTTCAAAAACGAGTAGGTAAGCCTATGAGTGTAAATGTTACACAAGCAATAATTGAATCTTTTGGAATACGAGAAATAGATGTGCAGAATGATTATGGTTTTTCCTCTATATCCAATCTTTCACAAATAGTATATAAAAAGATTTTAGAAAGATATAGCAATAAAATACCTCTTGAAAAAAGTAATATCATGTCAATAAAATTGACAAAAGAAGATATTAAAGATTTTTTTAAAGATTATTTGATAGGAATATTTTATGTCTTCCCTATATTTTTTCAGGTTTTTTGCGTAGTCGTTTTTGGTTATTCTTTATGGGTATATTCAGATTTTAATATCTTACAGTCTACTTCTGTCGTTATTGGAGTTATAACCAGTTTAGTCCTTACAGGAGGAGTTGTGACAGTTATTAGTAAACAAATATCTTTTTATTGGAATCATAAAAACAATAAAATGGTTTTTCAAACGACTGTTTATCTAATTAAATTTGGTCTTAAACTTTTATTTTTTGTAAATGCTGTATTTGTTTTGTTATCATTTTTGTTAGAATTTTTCGCGTTTCAAATGGCTATTTTAAGTGGGATATATTCCCTCTTCATAGGTTCTATGTTACTCATGATAGCACCCTTATACGTTTTTAAAGAAAGAATCATAATTCCAGTTGTCATAATAGTAGGTTCCGCTTTTTCATTAGGATTAAAAGTTTTTACTCCATTGTACATTTATTTTACCCATTGGATAGGATTAGGCTTTGTAGTTTTGATTTTATGGTTATATTTGGTGCGATTTTTCAAGAAACATAACGCGTATGACCCAAGTTATACAGTAAAAGATGTAAAAAGAGAATTTGTTGTATATAATAACTATGTGTATTTTTTTTACGGGATGTTGTTCTTTTTATATGTTTTTTTAGATAGGATTATAGCTTGGTCAGTACACGAAAAAGAACGATTCTTGTATTTCATATTTTTTGAAAAAGATTATGAAATAGGAATGGATATAGCCTTACTTACTTACCTTTTAGTAGCAGGTGTGTTTGAATTTGGAATCGTTCGGTTTGCAAAATTATTAGATAGATTACAGTCAGAAGTTACCCTCAGTAGCATACAAAATTATGGGAAAGGATTTATAGATAATTATTTAGGGAATTTTTTATTATTACTCATTACAAGCGGTGTTGCTTTTATAATAGAATTATTTATATTATATTCTCCTCATGGATATGATGCTTTTTTTGAAATAAAATTGAATAGTATTAATAGACAGGTTTGCATTATAGGTTCTTTGGGGTATTTTTTCTTTTCATGTTCCGTCCTAAATGTTTTGCATTTTTTTACATTAGGACAACCACAAATTCCTCTTAAAAGTATTTTGTATTCCTTTGTAATTAATTTAGTTTTCGGACTGTTTTTTAGTAGATTTTTTTCTTACGATCTTAGTGTTGTAGGATTTTTAGTAGGAAATGTATTCTTTATGTTATTTACATCATATCATTTATATAAATTTTTTAAAAAATGGATTATTATTATTATGCGTCATTTTAAGCTTATCATGTTGTTTCTTTGTTTTTCTTTGAATTCTCATTCGAAGATTAAGTTTTTGGTCTGTTATGGGAAATTTGATGTAACAAAAGTTTCAGGTTATGATTTATTAATCGTAGAGTCCGCTCATTTTACATACAATGAAGTTTCTTATTTAAAAAGAAATAATAAAAAAGTAGTTGCTTATATAAGTCTTGGAGAAATTAATGAAGATGCTAGGGATTATAAGTTACTAAGAAGCGTTGTAAGCGAAAAAAACACAGATTGGAATAGCTATTATCTAGATATTGGATCATCAAAAATTCAAAAAGTTCTTAAAAGCCGTATACAAAATATTTTTTACATGGGATATGACGGGCTTTTTTTAGATAACATAGATAACTTTACAGAACATGGAGTACAGTATAATCTTCAAGATGATTTAGTTGCATTTGTAAGAGCCATTAAAAAAGAATATCCTAATAAAGTCTTAGTGCAAAATGCGGGATTAGATTTAGTGAAATTATTGCATGGTCAAGTAGATTATGTCTTAATAGAATCAATATATACAGATTATGATTTTAAAGAAAAAAGATATTTAATAAGAAATAATGAAAGTTTTTCAGAACGTTTAGGAAACCTAAAAAAAGCAATGAATAAATATAAAATAAAACCTTTATTATTGGAATATGCAGTTGATGAAACCCAAATTAAACAAATAAGAAAAAGAATTAAAACGGAAAATATAACTTATAGTATATCAGAAATATCCTTGCAAAAAATAAAAGATTAGTATGAACGTTTACACAGCCATAGGGGTAGGAATACTAAAAATTTTAATCATTGTTTTAATTATTTTATTTGCAACACGTAAATACGTATTGTTACGCCGTGATTTTAATTATTTATTAGACTGCATCATTAGAAAATATTTTGAGTATTTCAGTTTACTCATAGTCATCCTATTTATAACAATTAATTTAGGAATATACGATGGTCTAGTTGTAACAGGCTTACTTTTGGTTGTTGGATTATTTGATTATTTGCGTATAGGAAATCCAGTAATACTTCCTACTATAATCGTTAATAAGTTTAAAAGACGTTTACTTTTAGTATTAAAAAAAGTAGAAAATAAAGAATTTAATTGGAAGGTTGTTCTATCAAATGCCCATTTAAAATTAGAAAGAAGAAATGTTTATATTATCTCTTCTTTACTTTTTCTATTATTTTCTATTTGCATTATATCTTTTTATTTTATAAAGTTTGATCATTATCTTTTTTCGAGTAATTGGTTTGATACACTTGAAAAAGTAAAAGCAAAAGATATGAATAAGTGGTTTACAGAAGAAATAAACCCAGAAGGAGTTTATGCCTTTGTTAGCTTTCTTTCTCATATAACGAATTCCTCCATAGAAATAAGCATTTATGTATATTCTATTTTTCAACTATTGTCAATGACTATTGTTGTTTTTTGGTTCATCCAGAAAATAACAAAATCTATGATTATTATACCAATATTCGTAACAATTTATTACATCTTAGGATTTACATTCTTACCCTCTGATATTACAAATTTTTATCAGAGTTGTTCCCTTTGCTTTCTTTTACATTGATATTGCCATTAGTTATTTATATGACTAAACTAAAGACATTACCTTATACAAAAGCAGAACAATATTTTAAATTCTTATTAGCCTTTATAGCGATAGGCTTATTAGATTTATACGCCTTCCTTTTATTATTACCTTTTTTAGTACTTTTTCTGGTAATCGTTTATTTCAAAAAAAATAGATCCTTAGTAGTGCTTCAGATGTATATTCTTTCACTCGTTATTATTATTTTTATTTATAAAACGTTTTTAATTACGCACCATGAAAGCTTCTCTAATATTTTAAGAAGAACCTTAATTGATGTAGAATTATCTTTTTCAAATCCTTTTATAAAAATAGAAATAGATAGATTAATATTTTATTATCAAATTATATTTGTAGTTGGTTTTATTCTTAACCTATTGTCTGCTATTTTCTTAAAAAAGGATGGCGAAAAAAAGTACTCGTCTTTTTGTTTGTAACCGCTATTTATTTATTAACACAAATAGATAACAAATGGATAGATAATGATTTATTACTTAAAGTTTTATCTGTTTTTATTCCAATATTGATGGGAATAAATATTGCAATTGTATTAGACTTTATTAAAATTTTTTCAAAAAATAGATATCCTATATACCAAGGAGGATCTGTTATTCTTTTTTCTGTTTTTATTCTGGCTTATTTGCAAAAGAGTGTGTTGTTTTTGCCAATGAATGAGACCAACAAATTACACCAAAATATATTAAGCGTTAATGAAATGATTCTAAGAAATTATTTAGACAGGACTTATGCAGTAGTAAATAAAGATGAATATTTTAATTTAAGTAGCGGAAGACGTTATTTTATACCTTATAAAGATTTTCTTGCCGCGCATTATATGAAAGTTGATTATATTTATGCGAAAAATATAAAAAGAAATAAATTCCTTTTTAAACATCCAGAATTTATCTTACCCTCAAGTATCTTTGTTTTTAAGTACAATAATCCCGAATATAAAGAATTAAATGTTCAAATACTAGACAGATTCAGACGTTTAAAATTGAGAGAGAGAAAAATTAAAAAAATATTTGATAGTAATCAATTAGAGGTATATGAAATTATTAACAAACCGTTTTCAAGTCAAATTTCCAATATGGTTTTTTAAAATTTTGGTGTTTTGCTTATTCTCTTCATTATTCTTTAGTTGTAATAGTCTTGATTCCCTTTATAGATTAAAAAATGATTATCTAAGAGATAAGCAACAGCAAGATTTGTTATCGCCGTATGAATTGTCAAATCTGAGCAAAAAACCTATCGTAGAATATATATTAGATTCTAAGGACGATTTGGCCATGACCTATTATGAGCATTTTAGAAAGTTATGTGATTATACCAAAATACCTTTTAATTTTAAAATAGTAGATAGATTTAATGAACAACTAAAAATTGAAAACTCTGCCAGAGTACTTATTATTAATGATACAAAAAGATTAAATAATCAAACGATACCTGTTTTATTGAAGTTTGTCAGTACGGGAGGAACTTTAATTTTTCCTAATATAGGAGATGACCAACGTTTTATATTCTTTTGGGGAATGCGTTATGATTCAGATTTGAGTTATGATATCGTTTCAAAAGGTATCTGTTTGAACACCATTCCTTTAGGTGGTAAGAGACAAATAAACTTATATAGTGATACCAAACATTTTGCTTTTGCTAAATCTAATTTTAGAAAAGATCTAAATATAGGGATATGGTCAGATAACCAAATGACGATGCCTATATTAATAGAAAATAATATAGGTATGGGTAAGGTAATTTGTTGTAACTCATCTAAAACATTTGAAAAAAGAGATAGAGGATTACTATTTGCTTTTCTTTTACGAGGATTGTCAGGCATACCCTATCCTTTAGCTAATACTAGTACCATCTTTTTAGATGACTTTCCTTCCCCATTATACGATTCCAAACAGGAGCCAATCAAGTCTGAATACAATATGACAATGAATGAATTCGTATATAAAAGATGGTGGCCTGATATGAAAAAAATAGCCCAAAAATTTAATATTAAATATACCGCACTACTTGCTTTTGATTATGACGATATAAGACATGCCCCCTTTTCTTTTAAACAATGGGATTTTGCCAAGATGAAAGAAAAAGGAAATACTAAAAAAGGAACCTCCAATTATTTAACACATGATCTACTAAATGATAATCATGAGTTAGGATTTCATGGTTACAATCACTTTTCACTATTAAAAGAAGAATGGAAAGACCCTGAAGATATATTCTTTTCATTAAAAGCAACTAAGAAAAAATGGCTAGTTAATGATTTTGGAGATTTTCCGGTAACTTATGTACCCCCTTCCAATTATATAGATTCTTATGGTATAGCCGAATTAAAAAGAGGAATGCCTTCTCTAAAATATTTTTCGAGTTTGTATTTAGGAGATAAAAAAGAGGGAGGAGATAGAGAGTTTGATTTTGAACCATATCACAAAGATTTATTTGATTACCCAAGGGTGTCCAGTGGATTTTATTTTAATGATGAAAAATATTATAATATTTTCTCAACTTATTTATATACAGGAATTTGGACTCATTTTGTCCATCCAGATGATGTTTTTCAAATAGGTAATACAAAAGAAAAGAAAAAGAAAAAATATAACTATGAACTAAGGAATGATCTCGGATTAAATTGGAAGAAAGGAAAAAAAACATTATATAGTTGTTTTGATGATTTCTTAACAGAATTTAAAGAAATAAAACCACAAAGTGAGTTTTATACAGTAAAAGATGCAGCTCCTATTGTAATGAAATGGAGAGAATCTAAATACCAACACTTAATAATAGGTGAAAAATACACAGTTCGAGAAGAAACGGATTTGTTTACAGAAAAAGGAAATACTTGGGGCGTATATTTTGATGAATTAAGTCAAAAGAATAAAGAAGAATTAGCCAGTCAGTCCAAAAATTATACCATCACAGATTTTATGGGAGGTAAATTAGTATCCCTTAATTCAGGTAATAAATTATCATTTACCTTAGAGAAAAAAATAATGGATGAGGAACAAATTTATAATAAAGTACTAGAAGAATACAACCTATTTGAAAAAAATAGAGGACTTTTTTTATCAGGTAAATTAGGTGCAGAAGATTATTTTAAAAAACTCGAAGAAGAAAAACGAAAATTATTAGCCTTAATGCTGAGTCAACCTAAAATTAATTATGCCGTATGGAATAAATATGCGACGTATATGTCTTGGGATGGTAAAGGTGATGAAGTTTGGGTATTACTAGAAAAACATTGCGACAAATATCCTTCTAAACATAATATTAATTATTCATTTGAATTATCCAACATATTAGGATATTCATCTGAAGAACTACATACAAAATGGATATGTAATCAATACCAATGGAATAATGAAAAATTAGCAGTACTAAAAGAATATTTGTCGATTATTACCCCTTCAGAAGATTATGATGAGATAAAAAAAGTATTGTTTAAAATATTTCAATTAGAACCTAATTGCGAAAATCAAGAAGCATACGTTTATCACGCCCTCGTATATGCAAAAGAGGAAGCTTTTCAATATTTAAATACATTAGACCCTGCTACCTCTTATTTTAATGAAAACTTAGTTTCAGATATCAGTTGGAGTTATGTTAACGAAAATGAAGATTATCAAAATGCCATCAATTGGTCTGAGTTTACATCGTTAATAAGTGCAGATACTCGTTTGTCATGGATGTTTGAATTAAGACAATATGTAGAACTTGAACAGTACTATCGTAAATATATAAGCCAAAATCCAAACGATGAATCGATGAAACAAAAAATGTTTCAGATTTATGAAGTTTTAGGAAAATATGATGATGCCTGTGGCGTATTACTACAAATAAAAGATCAAAAAATATTTGAAGAAATAAAAGAACATTTAAATGAACAAATAATTTACTTTGATATAGAAACACAGGAAGAATTAATACGTAAATATCCTACCATTTTCACACCTATAAATAAAGAAAAAATTCAAATGAAACTAAAAGATTTGTATGGTGATTATCTGGATGCGCATTCAACTTTGAGCTATTTTGTAGGTAAGAAAACCAATTTTCAGAATTATCTAAAATACAGCCACTATGATAAAAAACGAAATTCTCATGACTTTTTTGTTAAACATAAAGAATTATATAGTGTAGATCAAACATCTAATAATGTGTCTACCATATTAGAATTTGCTTATGAGTTCAAAAAGAAACAATCAGATCAGATTAATAAGTTTTTTTATACTTATGGATTAGGTCTTGAAAAAGATTGGAGTGGAAAATTTTATTATAACGCAAAAGGGGGTATTAATATGGTAACTAATAAATACAATCTAAGTACCAATTTAGAATATATTCCCGCCAACTTTTTGGAAGCCTATAAAGAAAATGTATATCAACTACAATGGAATGGAGCTTATAATAAGTATTTTAAATTTTTAGAAGTAGATTCTTATGTTATAACAGATTATTACCCTAAACTTTCAAATGTTAATATTACATTAAGTTCGAAAATAAAAACAGCATCAAACAGAGAAAAAAACTTTAAAGTAATTCCCTATTTGGAAGCCTTTTGTCAGTTTTCTAATATCAGTGAAAGAGTAAAAGTTAGCCCCGTTTATCTAATTAAAAATAGATATTTCGGAGGAGCAGGTATAGAAGCTAATTTTGGAGATGATTATAGTAAATTTAAATTACATACTTCAGGAGCCTATTATTTTGATTCTTTTGAAAGTAGTTTCATAAATTTCAGAATGAATTCCCATTACAAAATGCTAAAAAGAGTTATCTAAAAGTATCCGCAGATATTAATTTTAAGTCTCAATATAATTTTAATACCTTTGGGTTGGGATATAAGTATATATTTTAAAAAAGAAGCTGTCCTAAAAATAACAACTTAGTATTTAGTTTGTACTTCAATCCTAAGTTTAGATCTCTTAGGACAGCTTCATAAATGATTACTTTTTGGAATCTAATTGCCAATTTTTATCATAAGAAACAAAAAAGCTAATCCAGATATTTCTAGAAAGTCTCATAATAACAGGCATAAAAAGAATAAGTGTTAAACTTATACCAATAAAGGCTGTTTTTAAGCTAGTTTTTAAGAATACATAACAAATGATAAATGCAGCTACACCAAATGCAACACCTAAGGCGTAACTGACATACATGGAACCATAAAAAAATGAAGGTTCCATTGAATACTGTAATCCACAGTGAGAGCAATGTTCATTCATTTTGATTGTATACTTCGGGTTAAACAGGTTGCTTGACTTATACATGCTTTCTTGTTGACATTTAGGACAACTTCCTGTTAAAATGCTATTGATTTTCAATCCTTTTTTAACATTTGCAAAAATTTTTTATCAAAGGTAGTTTTTTTACGCTTTTGAATATATATTTTAATTAACATTTTATGCTAAATATTCACAATTTATCAATTTCTTTCGGAGGAACCTTTCTATTCGAAGAAGTAACCTTTCGATTAGGCGCAGGTGATCGCGTTGGATTAGTAGGAAAAAATGGAGCAGGAAAGTCTACTCTGTTAAAAATTCTTTCAGGAGATTTTAAACCTGATTCTGGAGATATTGCAACTGAGAAAGATGTGCAAATTGGCTTTTTACGTCAAGATATTGATTTTGTGAAAGGAAGAACAGTATTAGAAGAAGCCTATATGGCTTTTGAAGATATTAAACGAGTAGAATTTGAAATAGACAGAATTAATCAAGAATTAACTACCCGTACCGATTATGAAACAGAATCTTATGCAGAATTAATTGAAAAATTAAGTGATCTACAACATCGTTATGAAATACTAGGCGGATATAGTTATGTGGGGCAGGCAGAAAGAGTCCTGTTAGGACTTGGTTTTAAAAGAGAAGATTTTAACAGTCAAACAGATACCTTTTCTGGAGGTTGGCGCATGCGTATCGAATTAGCTAAATTATTATTACAAACCAATGATATCTTATTACTAGATGAGCCTACCAACCATTTAGATATAGAAAGTATCATTTGGTTAGAAAATTTCCTAAAAACTTTTCCAGGAGTAGTCGTTATCGTATCGCATGATAAAATGTTTTTAGATAATGTTACCAATAGAACAATTGAAATTTCATTAGGAAAAATATATGACTACAATAAACCCTATACACAATATTTAGAACTAAGAGAAGAAATTCGTGAAAAACAACTGCAAACACAAAAAAACCAACTCAAAAAAGTAGAAGAAACAGAAAAATTAATCGAAAAATTTCGAGCTAAAGCAACTAAAGCCTCCATGGCGCAATCACTTATTAAAAAATTAGATAAAATGGAGGTTATTGAAGTAGATGAAGACGATAACTCCGTTATGAGTATTTCATTTCCTGTTTCAGTAGTGCCGGGTCGTGTGGTAGTAGAAGCCGAAAAGGTTACAAAATCCTATGGCGAAAAAACAATTCTAAAAGATATTTCTTTAAACATAGAAAGAGGAAGTAAAATTGCCTTTGTAGGACAAAATGGACAAGGGAAATCTACTTTTATAAAAGCAATTGTTAAGGAGTTTCCTTTTGAAGGAATGATTAAATTAGGTCATAATGTACAATTAGGATATTTTGCTCAAAACCAAGCGGAGTATTTAGATGGTGAAAAAACACTTTTAGATACCATGATAGATGCGGCTACAGATTCTAATCGTTCTAAAGTACGTGATATGCTAGGTGCTTTTTTATTTCGCGGAGATGACGTGGAAAAAAAAGTAAAGGTACTTTCAGGAGGAGAAAGAAATCGTTTAGCACTATGTAAATTGTTGTTACAGCCCTTTAATGTGTTAGTAATGGATGAACCTACCAATCATTTAGATATTAAGTCTAAAAACGTATTAAAAGCCGCGCTTCAAAAGTTTGAAGGGACTTTATTATTAGTTTCTCATGATCGTGACTTTTTGCAAGGAATGGCCAATACAGTATATGAATTCAAAGATCAAAAAATTAAAGAATATTTAGGCGATATTAATTTTTTCTTAGAACAACGCAATGTAGATAATTTTCGCGAAGTAGAGAAAAGAGATGAAGTTAAACCTGAATCAAATCTTAATCTTCCAACTAAAAATTTGAGTTATGAAGAACAAAAAGCTAAAAAAGCATTACAAAATAAATTATCAAAGATAGAAAGTCAAATTCAAGAATTAGAAAGAAAAATTCAAAAAGATGATCTTGCATTAGCTGAAAACTATGAGAAATTATCACAAGATACGTCCTTTTTACCGTTTATGAAAACAAGAAAAAAGAACTAGAAAAACTAATGGAAGATTGGGAAAATGTACAAATAGAATTAGAATCTTAGTTTTTAGTACTTCGTAAGCAATATTCTTTTATAACTCAGAATATTGCTTACTTGTAACCAAAATTATTTAAAAGGATGACGCGGCTGCCATGAGATTTCAGGCTCTAAACGAGTAAAAATTTTAGGAATAAAACGATTGATGATTTTATTTCTATGATAAATAAAACCAGACATTATAACAGGTTTTGCGCCTATAGAACTTTTGATCTCCAAAGCGGTTCTACCAAAGATAATTTTTGTAAACCTATTTTCAATGCCAAATTCCGTCATGTTGTACAGCATATTTAAATACAACATATTTTCTTTTTGGACATATTCATCATATCCTAAAAAATAAGTTTCCAGTAAATCGCCATTTAAAAGCAATGTGTGAAAACCAATTAAATTAGCATTTAAAAAATAGCCTATCAGTTTAAAACGATCACCACATTGTTTCTTAAAAGTATAAAAATGATGTTTAGATAAGAAAAAAGTATTAAAAGGAGCATTCTTTGCTACATGAAGATAGAGATCGTATATACGTTCTTCATGTTTTTTAATCTCATCTAAAGCTAATTCTTGAGTAATAATACCGTTAAATTTTTTATGAGATCGTTTGTATTGGTCTCGGTATTTCTTAGAAAGAGCAGCCATATAATCCTCTTTCGTTTTCCATTCTGGATTTAATTCAAAAATCATATTCGGTTGAATATTAAATTCAAACATATTGTTGGAAAAATGATTTTTTAACTCATGGCTAAAATCTTCATAATAATCCTTAAAAGTAACAATATGTATCGTAATTCCCTGCTCTTTTAAATGAGTTATTAAATTCTCAGCACATTCTTGAAGAATTTTACTAATGAAAAAAAATCCATTTCCTTGCTAAACGCATACCCATTTTGTCCAGTAATCATATTATTACCAATAAATAATACATTAGAAGCAAAATGACGCAGTAAAAAATTTCGAGTATAAACTCTAAGGCATTTATCCCGATCACCAAAAGAAGATAATTGCTGTGATTGGATGTATTGAGCTAAAATAACACCAATATGCTCCTTGTTTTTATAAATAGCAATGTAAAAACACTGCATATTAATAGGAGAAGATTCCTCTAAAACAGATAGATAAGGTGTTTGTAAAAAAGCATTCTCTTTAGCAATGATATCCCATGTGTTAGGAAGATCCAAAATGGTTTGGTGTATAGTAAAGGTAATTGATTCCAAAATAAAAAAATAATCGTCTAAATATAAGATGATTTTTTATAAATAAATGTTAATCTTTTATTACTGTTCACAAATTTTTGCCACGTGATAGTTTATACAATTTAATATCTAATAAAAAGCAATTTTTGAAACCCAAATTCCGCATTAGATTTCGTTGTGAAACAAAATTTTTCAATAAATTCAAGTGTTCACGGAGAATTTTAGAAGATGAAATACTCAACTATTTCGAGGCATAAAATTCGAGCACTTGCTTGAATTTGAAGAAAAATAAAGTGAAATAGATTTACTTCGTCTATTCGCTACGCTCGGGTCTAATGCGGAATTTGGTTTTTTATATTGAACAAATTTCGAATACAAAATGGAAGATTAGTATATAGTTTATCCATTCATTTATTATAGTGATAAAAACAATCCTTATTAATTGTTTAGAGAACTTGATAATAAATTAAAACATGGAGGAGAAATGTCTGTTTTAGTAAAATTAGGATTAGTAAATCTAGAATTTAAATTAGATGACGTTCCTGTTACAAATGTTAAATATCCCGTATAACTTGATCCGTTCCAATTAGCATACAAATGATTAATCCCATCAGGACAATAAAAAATATTATAATTAAAATTTAAATCAGGTTGATTTGATTCAGCATAAACTAAATTATTATTTGAATTAGTATAAAAAATATTATTTTCTATAGTAGAGTTTTCACTATAAGATAAATACAACTCTCCATTATCAGAGCTAGCCAAACCGTTTGAAAAACAAGTATTATTTGTAATAGTAGAATTAGTAACCTTACCAGACCCATTTGGGTAATCAAAACCTCCTAATGCAATGGCATAAATTTGGTTATTGTAGAATATGTTATTACGAATTATAACAGAGTCAGTCGTTTTGCCAATATGCTCACAACCAATTTCAATACCATATCCATTATGATGAGATTCATTGTTTTCAATGATAATGTTTTTACCTCCATCTATATAAATTCCACCAGACGTAGCAGAAGGCGAAATACAATTATAAATAATGTTATTTTTGATTAAACCATTTCTTGCTTGATCGTTTTTAGGTAAAGGACATGTGCCTTCATATCCGATTAAGTCAATACCAATATTCGTTAAATCATGAATGTTATTATCTATGACTTTGAAATTTTTAACATTACCATTAATAGCAATCCCTTCGCTATATCCAAGTCTACAATTAAACAACTTATTATTTTCTATTACCAAATCACGTATTGCCCTAGTAGGGTTGGTACCGTAAACAATAATTCCTTGTGCATTGGTTGACGCGTTTACTGGAGTCTTTGGATTGGAAGAAAAATGAATATCGTGAATTATACAATTTTTAATAGTTATAGCATTACATAAACCCTCTATTAAAATACCTTGTGCATCATTTTGAATATTATTTCTTAACTCCAAACCATCTATCGTAATAGAATTCTTATTTAAAATAGCAATTATAGAATTTTGCTTAGTAATCCCCGTTGCATCAATTATAGGAATCTTAGACTTTTGGTTTTTAATCGTAATATGATTAATTGGAATTTGAATTTTTTCATTATAAATACCACTGTCAACATACAATGTACTATTAGCAGACATGTTATTTAAACTATGTTGAATTGTTTTCCAAGGCGAACTCATCGTTCGAGGATTCGCATCATTACCATTTGGCGATACATAATAATTTTTTGATGGGATAGAGCAATCCGTTTTATAAAAACGATTAAAAATAAAAACGACTAGTACTAAGACAATTAATGTTATGAATATTTTTTTCATTTTTTTGTTGTTTAAGATCGAAAAATTATTATCAAATTCAGCTAATGTTTCACTATCTCAAAAAATAATAGTGGAACAAGATAAGTTTTTGTTTTTATTAAAAAAATAATAGATAAGATAAGAACTACTCTATATTATGTTAAAAATGTAACCTTGTCAAATTTTTATTAAATTAAACTTTCGGTAGTTTTAGTAAGCGTTACCTTCGTAAAAATATAAAAATGATCATTATGATGATAAAAAAATATTGAAGAATTTAAGAAAAAGAGATCAGAACATCAAATAAAAAACAGAAAAAGTAGGATTTTAATAATTTATGTGTCGTTTTGAATAAGATTTTATTACTAGATACGTTGAAAGAAATTACCAAAATAGATTTTTTAAAAGAAGTGATTTAAACTTTTTGGTTAAAGTGAAAATAGAATTTTTTGTTCCATATTTTAGCTCTTTTGCGCTATATAGCAGAAGTAATAAAACAGAAATTTTTACACAAGTGAAGAGTAAAGAGGTAATAGTGAAGAGGTAATAGTGAAGAGGCAATAGTGGAGAGTTAATAGTGGAGAGGCAA
Organism: Flavobacterium davisii; assembly: GCF_019565505.1. GTDB lineage: Bacteria > Bacteroidota > Bacteroidia > Flavobacteriales > Flavobacteriaceae > Flavobacterium > Flavobacterium davisii. The sequence goes on along the minus strand of NZ_CP067378.1, from coordinate 1,053,556 downwards.
TAGTGGAGAGGCAATAGTGGAGAGGCAATAGTGGAGAGGCAATAGTGGAGAGGCAATAGTGGAGAGGCAATAGTGGAGAGGCAATAGTGGAGAGGCAATAGTGAAGAGGCAATAGTGAAGAGGCAATAGTGAAGAGGCAATAGTAAAGAGGCAATAGTAAAGAGGCAATAGTGGAGAGGTAATAGTGGAGAGTTAATAGTAAAGAGGCAATAGTGGAGAGGCAATAGTGGAGAGGCAATAGTGACAAACAGAACAGTGATTTATTTACTATAAAAAATTACTCGTACTCTTATCGTCATTTATAAAACAGGAGCGAAATCATATACACTAAATAATGTAATTTTTCCCTTGGGTCGAAGTGACAAACTACGACTAGATGATGGCTTTTGCTCCCTATCTACAAGAAATTTTTTTTGTTCCTTTTTTTGTCTTTTCATCTCGCGCATGAAGTCTAATGCGGAATTTGGGATTGAAATTAGAGCACATACTTGAATTGGAAAAACAATAAAATGGAATAGATTTTAGGCTCCGTCAATTCACTTTGTTCAACTCTAATGCGAAATTTGAATTAAATTCAAAATCGGTAAAAGGATCGGCCTGTTTACTTTTATGAAGTAATGAGTCAAAATGTATAAAAATAGTTGACAAGAACTCTTTTATTTCCTAGATAGAGAGCTGATAGTAGTTTGTTCTAAATCTTTTTATTACATGTCTTTTTTAATCGTTATAAAAATGAATGAAAATTGAAAAGCAAAAGAGTCCTCAAAAAGAAATTCAAATGATTAATCATTAGAGTATAGGGACTTCTTTTTCAAATGCAGAACCAAAAGAAATGAACGAATCAGTGCTTCCTACACCTTCAATGATATGAATTTTTTCATACAGAATTTTTCTGAACTCCTCATTGTTAGTCGCTACAATTTTTAAAAATAAAGCATATTTTCCTGACACAAAATGACACTCGACTACTTCTGGAATTTCCTTTAGTTTTTCAGCAATCGAATAGGAATAACGTGCTTCCTTTGTAGCAATCCCTGTATAAGTAATCGTTTCATAGCCCATGGCTTTTGCATCCAGTTTTATAGAAAAACCCTTTATGATACCTGCTTCCTGCATTTTCTTAATTCGTTGATGAACTAAAGAGTTTGAAATATTTAATTCTTTGGCTAATTCAGAATAAGCAAAACGACCATCTAAACTTAGTTTTTGAATAATTTTTTTGTTAATATAATCTATTATTTTGTTTAAACCTTGTGACACTTTAATCTTTTTTGAAATGAATATATTAAGAAAATAAGAAAAATAGAATATTGATTTTTTGCTTGTTTTTTATTCTTTTTAAAATATTAATTTGACACAAATATAACTGTATTTATGTCAAATTTTAATAAATTTACTTTGATGTTGTAAATATACTTATAAAAACACTAATTTTGTGTCACATTAAAAAGAAAACAACACCATGGATAAAGATCAATTATTATCAAAATTATGGGCGCAATACATAGCTATTACCCCATCCGCTGAAAAAATTCACGCATTATTAGCTGCTGAAGGAGAAGTAATAGGAAATGATCATATTGCTATTCGTACATACGATGATAAACGTGTCGATATTTCGGTTTTAGAAAAACCATTTTTAAAAGCAGGTTATGAACCAAAAGGTGAATATATTTTTGAATCTAAAAAATTATTTGCTAAACACTATGAACATGCTACAGATAAAAATGCACCACGTGTATTTATATCACAATTAGAGTTAGCTAAATGTTCGGACACTTTACAAAAAACGGTGAAGGAAATTTTAGATACTTGTGACCAATCGGTATTTGAAAAAGAAGACTTAATTTTGAGCGGAGCTGTATGGGCTAATTCTTCCTATGGAACTTACTCTGCTTTGTTAGAAGAGTCTGAATATGCTGCTTGGATGTATATTTATGGTTTCTGCGCTAATCACTTTACAATTAACGTAAATGCTTTAACTAAATTCCCAACTTTAGAATCTTTAAACCAATTTTTGAAAGATAAAGGTTGGAAATTAAATACTTCTGGTGGCGAAATTAAAGGTACACCAGCTGAATTACTAGAGCAATCAAGTACATTAGCTGATTTATATACTGTAAATTTTGACGAAGGAACTAGAGAAATTCCTTCTTGCTACTATGAGTTCGCACTGCGTTATCCAATGGCTAATGGTGAATTGTATTCAGGTTTTATAGCTGCTTCAGCAGATAAAATTTTTGAAAGTACAGATGTGAAACTTCAGAATGGAACCAAATAAGTTTTTAAATAAAAATTAATACAGAGTTCTCTTATGTAAATAAGAGGACTTTTTTTGTTTTAAAATAAATCTTAATAAAATGATTCTGTATGGTTAATAAAATTCTCCTATTATTTATTTCCTTAACAACATTTGCTCAAACTATTCAAATTGAAAATGATAGAGTAGCTATAGACGGTGTTCCTGTCCTCCAATTAAAAGTGATATCTAATCGCTTCAAATACGATTTATATGACCTGAACAACAATCTGATGCTTCATGCTAAAATGATACCTTGTAGAAATTGTAAAGAATCCAATGAAATTCAATTTGAGTTAACTAATCCCAATTATTCAAACGCAAAGAAATGTTCTGTTTTAGAAGAATCCTTTAGCCGATCCAAAGAATTTATTAAAATGCTATGTCAGTACCATGTATTGAGTCAAAAAGGACTCGATTTAGAACGCCTTTTTACAATAGATGAAGAGCGATTGAAACTAGAATCATTCGAAATGAAACCAGTAGAAGAAAATACAAATAACAAAAAAATTCAAATTACAGAAAATAACTTATTTGTTAATGGAGAAAAAGTAGGCTTTTTTGAAGAAAAAACAGGAAGTTTAGACTTTAAAAACGGTTTGCTAAATTATACTAAATACATTCTATTTGATTTAGATGCTAACTTTATAACTTCTTATTGTACAACAAAAACGATAATTTCTTTGATCATCCTGATTATTTTAGACTTGTAGAAGCTCTACAGTTTAATCGTTTAATAGTAAGAGATGGAACCGTTTATATATATGATACACTTCAAAAAGAAGATGCTTTAAATCTTTTAGTTACAAAAGCTTTTCAACATAATTACGCGTTAGGACATTTTATTTATGAACAAAATATGGTTGATCCATCCAAATCAGAACAAAAAAAAACAAATGCGATATGTGAACAAAAGCGCTGAGTACTTTTTATGTAAACATAAAGAAATAGTAGGAATAGGAACCTTTGATAAAATACCGGGGTTTAACGATCAATCCGATTTTAAAATAGGAAAACAACACCTTTATTTTAAACCATTAGATATAAATGTAAAACCTTACATCATTCATGGAAAAAATGGAGAAAAAGTATTCATAGAAACTCATAATGAACACAACTCCTATCTTGCCTTTGATCTAGTTAATGCGGATTTTTTTGATGTTTATCAAGCTGTAGAAGACGCAAAAGATTGGTTGACAGTATGGTATGATTTTAGAAAAATAGTATATGAAAATCAAAATTTTTATATTGCATCAGAATATAATCAATTACTGATAAAAGATAAAAGAAAAAATAAAGGAATTCGATTATCTGATAAAAAGATAAAGCAACGGAACAAATTTTAAATTATTTAAATATTAATTCCGAAGTCCTTAAAAAAGCGAACCCCTTGATTTTATCTGAATTAATACAGATAGTTTCTGTAGCAAAATAAAGCTTTTATTGTTTTATTTTAAATTATTAAAACATACGAATCTGTTATGACACAACACAAAACCTTTATTTTTGATTTCGATAGTACTTTTATACAAGTAGAAGCACTCGATGAGTTATGTACAATTGTTCATGGAAAAACAGCAATAGCCGAAACCGTTTTAAAAACCATTCAAGAAATAACCAATCAAGGAATGGAAGGGAAGCTTACTTTAAAAGAATCATTGTCTAAACGAATCCAATTATTACAAGCACATCGTGATGATTTAGAAGAATTAATCAAAAGGTTAAAAGATAAAATTTCTATTTCAGTTATTCGCAATAAAAAGTTTTTTAAACTTCATAGTGAAAATATATATATTATTTCAAACGGATTTAAAGAAATTATAGTACCTATTGTTCAAGAGTTTGGGATAAAATCCGAAAATGTACTAGCCAATAGTTTTGCTTTTGATCATCAAGGAAATATAGTAGGATTTGATGAAAAAGATGAATTATGTGAAAATAAAGGGAAAGCCCTGAAGATACAATCTCTCAATCTTGAAGGCGAAGTCATTATGATTGGTGATGGTTATACAGATTATGAAGCATTACAATATGGAGTTGTTTCAAAATTTTACGCATTTACAGAAAATGTGCGTCGTCAAGTTGTATTAGATCTAGCAGAAAAAATAGCACCATCTTTAGATGAAATATTATACGATTTATCCTATAAAGCATCCGTTTCGTACCCTAAAAACAGAATACAAGTTTTATTGTTAGAAAATATTCACCCTGATGCAGTAGCTCAATTTGAAAGAGAAGGTTATCAAGTAACAACTTTAAAAGAGTCCCTTTCTGAAGAGGAGTTATGTAATCAAATCAAAGAAGTTTCAATATTAGGAATTCGTTCCAAAACAACCGTTTCAGCTCGTGTTTTAGAAAAAGCACATAAATTACATGCAATAGGTACTTTTTGTATAGGAACAAATCAAGTAGATCTGCCAGTTTGTAATCAAAAAGGAATAGCTGTTTTTAATGCACCTTACAGTAATACGCGTTCAGTAGTAGAGTTAGCTATTGGAGAGATGATTATGTTAATGCGTGCTACTTTTGAAAAAAGTCAAAAAATGCACCAAGGTATTTGGGATAAGTCAGCTAATGGAAGTGTTGAAATCAGAGGAAAAAAATTAGGTATCGTAGGGTATGGTAGTATTGGTTCTCAACTTTCTATTTTAGCAGAAGCTTTAGGAATGCAAGTGTATTTCTATGATGTAGTAGATAAATTAGCTTTAGGAAATGCTAAAAAATGTACATCACTACAAGAATTGTTAGCACTTGCAGATGTAGTAACGTTGCATGTTGATGGAAGAGAAGAAAATAAAGAACTAATTGGAGCAAAAGCATTTGAAATCATGAAAAAAGGCGTAGTCTTTCTAAACTTGTCACGAGGACATATAGTAGATATGGATGCGCTAATTGCTAATTTAGACAACAATAAAATAAGAGGAGCCGCTATAGATGTGTTTCCTTATGAGCCTAAAAGTAATGATGAAAAATTTTTTTCCTCTTTGCGCGGAAGAGAAAATGTTATATTAACACCACACATTGGAGGAAGTACAGAAGAAGCACAACACGATATAGGAAATTATGTGTCGCAAAAAATAATACAATACATCAATACAGGTACCACCTTTGGAAGTGTTAACCTGCCTGAAATTCAATTGCCTGAATTTGATAATGCACATAGAATAATGCACATACATGAAAATGTAAAAGGTATTTTAGCTCAAATTAATACCATACTGTCTAATGCAAATTGTAATATCTTAGGGCAATATTTAAAAACAAATGAACAAATAGGATACGTAATTACAGATGTAGATAGCTTTTACGATCCAAATTTAGAAAAACAATTAAAAAACATTCCCAATACAATACGATATAGGATTTTGTATTAGATAAAGTGGCTTAAAAAGTTTAAACACCCCAGTATCTGAAAATATAAATAAATATAAAGAAAATAAAAGTCTCTCTTTAAAAAAATGTAAAAGTAAGCATGAAATTAGATGTTTTAGCACAATCGTTAAAAGGAAAGTTATACCATGATAAAACTATGCGTACACTATACGCCACAGATGCTAGTGCGTACCGTGAAATGCCCATGGCTGTAGCAGTCCCAGAATCAAAAGAAGATATAAAAAAATAATTGATTTTGCTCGTGCCAACCAATTAAGTGTTATACCTCGTGCAGCAGGAACCTCATTAGCAGGACAAGTAGTAGGACAAGGTATTGTAGTAGATATATCTCAAAAATTCACATCTATTTTAAGTGTAAATAAAGAAGAAAAATCCGCTTGGGTAGAACCCGGAGTAATCCGAGATGAGCTGAATTTACATCTGAAAAATTATGGTTTATTCTTTGGTCCAGAAACCTCCACCAGCAATCGCTGTATGATTGGTGGAATGGTAGGTAATAACGCTTGTGGCGCTCGATCCGTTATATATGGCTCTACTCGAGAGCATTTGTTAGAAATTAAAGGCTTTTTAGCAGACGGAAATGAAGTTACTTTTGGCGAATTAACAAATGAAGAATTTGATGCAAAATGCCAAGGTATAAATGTAGTAAGTGAATTAGAACAAAACATTTATTTACAAGCAAAAGAAATATTATCCAATCCAGTCAATCAAGAGCTATTTAATACTAATTATCCTAAAAAAACAATTCCAAGACGTAATACGGGATATGCTTTAGATCTATTGGCAGATACAGCACCCTTTGGAAATTTTCAAGAAAAATTTAATTTCTGTAAGCTTATAGCAGGTTCAGAAGGAACTTTGTTTTTTTCAACAGAAATAAAATTGAATTTAGTAGATGCACTAAAGCCCAAAGCTGGTTTAGTATGTGTGCATTGTAATAGTATTAATGAATCCTTAAAAGCTAATTTAATAGCTTTAGAATACAATCCCGACAGTATAGAATTAATAGATCATTATATTTTAGATTGTACAAAAGAAAATATCGAACAAAGTAAAAACCGTTTCTTTGTTCAAGGAGATCCGAAAGCTATTCTAGTAGTAGAATTTCTTCGTGATACAATAGAAGAAATTCAAGAAGCAGCTCAAAAAATGGAAAAACAAATGAAAGCCGCTGGCTTAGGTTACCATTTTCCAATCGTTTATGGAGAAGATACAAATAAAGTCTGGAATCTTCGTAAAGCAGGTTTAGGATTATTGTCCAATATTCCAGGAGATGCAAAAGCAGTAGCTGTAATTGAAGACACAGCAGTAGCTGTAGAAGACTTACCTGATTTTATTGAAGAATTTAACCAAATTTTAGAAAGTAGAAATTTATACTGCGTACATTATGCACACGCCGCTACAGGAGAATTACATTTACGTCCCATTATAGATCTAAAAACAAAAGAAGGAACCGCTATGTTTCGCACTATAGCAACCGATATAGCACATTTGGTAAAAAAATACAAAGGTTCATTAAGTGGAGAACATGGAGATGGACGTTTACGAGGTGAATTTATTCCACTCATGTTAGGACATGAAATTTATCAAATGTTTATTCAAGTAAAAAATACTTGGGATCCTTGGAATGTATTTAATCCGAATAAAATTGTTAATACACCTCCTATGGATACTTCATTACGTTATCAAGCAGGACAATTAACCCCAATGCCTCAAACTTATTTTGACTTTTCAGATTTAAATGGCTTTGTACGTTCAGCGGAAATGTGTAATGGGTCTGGAGATTGTCGTAAAACAGAAAAAAGTGGAGGAACCATGTGTCCTAGTTATATGGCAACTCGTAACGAAAAACATACCACAAGAGCAAGAGCTAATATTTTACGTGAAACCATCACACATTCTAAAAAAACGAATCCATTTGATCATGAAGAAATAATAGATGTTCTAGACCTTTGTTTGAGTTGTAAAGGTTGTAAGTCAGAATGTCCTTCTAATGTCGATATGGCAAAACTAAAAGCAGAAGCTTTACAGCAATATCATGATAAAAACGGAATAAAATTTCGTTCCAAACTAATTGGCCATACACCACGAGTAAATAAGTTATTTGAAAACACTCCTTTCTTATACAATTTATCGACCAAAGGTTTTTTAGGAACATTAATAAAAAAAACAACAGGGTTTGCAACAAAACGATCACTACCTGAAATGCACAAAATAACCTTTGAAAAATGGATTACTCAATTTAATCAAGAAGGGACTTTTGTAAATGGAAATGTTTATTTGTATAATGATGAATTCCTGAATTACTTTGATGTAACGATTGGACAAACAGCTGTTAAGTTATTAAATAAATTAGGATATAAAGTTATAGTTCTAGAAATAGGAATGAGCGGAAGAACTTATTTGTCAAAAGGAATGATCAAAATTGCCCGCGAAATAGCAGAGAAAAATATAAAAAAAATAGATGATTTACTGCCTCAAAATGCCGTTTTAGTAGGGATAGAGCCATCTGCTATTTTAACTTTTAGAGATGAGTATCCTGATTTATGTCGAGGTGAGTTAAAAGATAAAGCAAAGCAAATGGCTAAACGCACTTTTTTAATTGAAGAATTTTTAGCACAAGAAATAGAAAAAGGAAAAATTACTTCTGAAAGTTTTACAGATAAAGAAGAGCGTGTTCGTATGCACGGACACTGTTTCCAAAAAGCTCTTTCCTCTTTAGTTCCATTAAAACAAATATTGTCATTACCAAAGAATTACACGGTTTTAAATATCCCGAGCGGTTGTTGTGGTATGGCAGGTTCATTTGGATATGAAAAAGAACATTACCAAATTTCGATGAATATAGGAGAACTCGTGCTGTTTCCAACAATTCGACAAGAAGCAAAAGAAACTATTATTTCAGCCTCAGGGACAAGTTGCCGTCATCAGATTGCAGATGGAACAGGAAGAATGGCGGAACATCCTGTAGAAATTTTATATAAAGCACTAAAATAAAAGAGTACCAGTGCGATTAATACAATAAGAAATATACTCAAATTTAAAAACCCAAATTAATCCAAGCAATAAGATTAATTTGGGTTTCTTTTTGTTAGAAAATTATGAAGTGTTGTTTTAATTTTAATTTTGTTTTTAGTTTTAAAATTTGAAAAATAAATTAAAAATAGATTTAAAAACTAAATATTTGTATTTTTACAAAATAATATTCTAATAATGTTATTTTTGTTCAAAAAAAGTAAAGATGAGTAGTCCCGATTTAGCAGTTTCAGAACAGTTACAACAATTATTGTCCCAAGTAGAAGACCGTACAAAGTATTTTTTAGGATATCCCGTTTCGAAAGATTTTGATTATTCCGAACTACTTCCTTTTTGCAATTCCCAATGAACAATTTAGGAGATCCATTTGTAAAATCAACTTATCAAGTAGATTCACGTGAAATGGAGCGCGAAGTGGTTCGCTTTTTTGCAGAGTTATTCAGGGCTAATCCAGAAAACGTTTGGGGGTATGTAACAAATGGTGGATCAGAAGGGAATTTGTATGGATTATATGTTGCAAGGGAACTATATCCTAATGCTATGGTTTATTTTTCTGAAGATACGCATTATAGCATTCAAAAAAATGTAACACTCCTCAATATGGAATATGTTATTGTGCGTTCACAAGAAAATGGAGAGATAGATTATAGCGATTTAAAAGAAGCTATTCGTTATAATAGACATCGTCCTGTTGTGATCGTAGCCAATATAGGTACAACGATGACAGAAGCAAAAGATCATATTCCAACAATTAAAGAAATAATAGGAGATATGGCCATTGAAAAACACTATATACATGCTGATGCAGCTTTGGCAGGAGGATTTGCTCCGTTTGTAGAGCCACGTCCTGCTTTTGATTTTGTAGATGGATGTGATAGTATTTCGGTAAGTGGACATAAATTTATTGGTTCGCCAATGCCTTCGGGAGTAGTTGTGGTTAAAAAAGAAAACAGAGACAGGATAGCGAAGAAAATAGCTTATATAGGATCATCAGATGCTACGATTACAGGTTCTAGAAACGGACATAGTCCATTGTTTTTATGGTATGCAATTAAAAAATTAGGTATTCAAGGTTTTGCTTCTCGTACGCAACATAGTTTAAAAGTAGCAGCTTATACAGAGCAACGATTAAATGAAATGGGAGTAAAAGCTTGGCGTAACCCAAATGCAATTACAGTAGTATTTCCGTCACCTTCTATTGAAGTTCGTGCAAAATGGCAATTAGCAACAGAGAAAGGATATTCGCATATTATTTGTATGCCCAATGTTACTTTTGAACAAATAGATGAGTTTATTTCCGATATTTTAAAATTAAATCATTGATTTGGAGTTGTTTAAAAATAAAATGAATTAAAAATGATAAAAGTGCTTGTAGATCTCAATAAACGTTGTATATTTGCACTCGAAATAGCGCGGGATAGAGCAGTAGGCAGCTCGTCGGGCTCATAACCCGAAGGTCACAGGTTCGAGTCCTGTTCCCGCTACTAAGTTTTGAAAAAAAAACTATAAAATACAATCGCACAGCGCGGGATAGAGCAGTAGGCAGCTCGTCGGGCTCATAACCCGAAGGTCACAGGTTCGAGTCCTGTTCCCGCTACTAAGTTTAAAAAAACTATAAAATACAAATCGCACAGCGCGGGATAGAGCAGTAGGCAGCTCGTCGGGCTCATAACCCGAAGGTCACAGGTTCGAGTCCTGTTCCCGCTACTAAATAACCCCTTCATTCATGAAGGGGTTATTTTTTAATACCTTTTAAAAGAAATTCAGTTTATCCTGTAAAATCTCAGATTTTAGATTAGACTTAGTTTTGAAACAAAAAAATCAATAAATTCAACTGCTTACGAAAATTATAGAAAAAGATATAAGGCGCTTTTTTGATGATTAAAATTAGAGTATGTGCTTGAATTTGAAGAAAAATAAAGAGGAATAGATATTTTGCTTATTTACTTCGAGTCTAATGCGAAATTTGAGTTGATTTATGGGTTTTGAATTGGGGTTTTGGATGAAAATCTGAAAAAGGTATATTGGAAGTATTGTATTGTGAGAAAAGAACCAATGAATTTAGTTGCTTTGTTTCTTTTTAGGGTAAATGAAAATGTAAAAAATAAGTAGCAATAAAATACCTAATCCAAAAGGAAATGCAGCAAGAGAACGCCCTTTTAAATCTAATATCAATATTTTTTCATCAAATTTGAAAAACTCAGATGACATCCACCAAGTATTGGCTATAATCCAAAGAAACACAGCAATATTGTGATATAGTTCTGAAAGGTCAGCTTTGTTTTTAAAAATAAAATAAAGACTAATGCTAACGGTTGGAATAGCCATTATTATACCTAAATTTTTAAATTCTAAACACCAACACATATCTTTAATTAGCCAAAAAACAATGTGTAAATTTTCTATAAAACGAAGTTTTTTTGAAATATGGAATTCGTTAGAGCCTTTGGAGCTTTTCATTAGCTTTAGATTTGAGTTGATGGGGTAAAAATAATTCAAATAGATTTAATATAGTAAAACTCTATGGAAAAACGCTATAAGAGTTTGTGTTTTAGCCTGTGATTTTTTTAATCTAGATTACGAATTAGACTTCGTTTTGAAATAAAAAATTGAGGTTAGGGTGAAGGAAAGGGGATATGAATGTGTGTTTTTTTAGATGTGAGTGTTTAAAAAAATAGTAATAATATGTAGTTTGTTGCTTCTGTGGTAGGAGGAGTTGTTTTTTTATCTATTCGCTACATTCGAGTCTTCTTTTGTTTGAAATAATATTTTCGGTCTTTTAAAAATAATCTAATAGAGGATGAAAAATGACGTACTCTTTTAGATTTAAAGTGATTTTTATTTGGGGTAAGTTTTTAAAATATAATCAGGGTGAGTCTTTATGAGGTTGATAATATTGTTTCTAATTGAAGCTGAAAACGTTTGATAGTTGAATTTTTATATTAAATAAAGTTTTTCAGTATCTTTGCTGCTGATTTTTAAGAAAATATAAAATACGCACTATTACTAAGCTGTATTTTATCTAAGGATAAGTGTTAAGAAAGAGAAGAGAGCTTTTGATGTACTATATTGATTGAAAGTTTTGTCTTCTAAAATGGATTTAGCCTTTTATTATGTCTTTTAGGTTAAAAAGGGTTTCGTAAGGTAAAGACAAGAAAGAAAAGAGCGTTTGTAAAAAGTTATCTTTAAAGACGAATTCGAGGTTCATATCCTTTAAAAAAAGGTACAGGTTCGAGTCCTGTTCTTGTTTCTAGTTAAGTCATTCGGAAAAGAGTGGCTTTTTTATTGTAAAAAAATATGAAAAGAGTAGTAGAGTATCGCAAATTATTGGAAGTAGATAAGAATGTTAGTCTAAAGGAATTAAAGACTATTTATCGAAATGCGATGAAAGAAATACATCCCGATAAATTTGCTAATGATGAAGAAGGACGTGTTTTAGCAGAAGAAAAAAGTAAGGAAATTATTAATGCATATCATTTTTTGGTTAGCATAGCTAATGAGACACGGGATAAAAATTTTCCTGAGTATCAAGAAATGGTTGCTAATTTTCCTATAGTTGATTTTTATTTGGAAAAACAAGTTTTGTTTGTAACCTATCTTAATGGTATGACTTATGAATACCTTGGAGTTCCAAAAAACGTTTATATCAAAATGATTAATGCTGAATCTCCTAACCGATTTGCTAAAAGACATATTTATGGACAATATATCTATCGTAAATCAGGTGAAGCCATTTTAGATTAAAAGTGATTTTGAAAAATAACTAGAAAATTTGTTGAAAAAGATATCTGAAAGATTGTAATCTTTTACTTCGATTGGAGAGAGACTTGAAATAAGCAAGCGAAATTAAATTATAGAATATAATTTAATTTCGCTTGTCTTTGAATGGAGATGCTAGGTGTTTATTTTACTGCTTTTTAAATACTCTTTCTTGCTGCGTTTTTATTCTTTTCCTTCTATATAATCTTGTAGATATTCAAATTTAGGCGTTAGCTTGCCATTTTTGCAAATAGTAGCTCTTTCTAATATTTGATCAGCATCATTGTTGTAAAATGATGGAATGACATACTCTAAAAAGGTTTTTCCAAATCCTTCACTTGCATCTTTAGGGAGTTCGCACGGAAGATTGTCAACAGCCATTACGGCTATAGCGCGCGGATCTTCAAAATGAATCTCACGATGTTCGTTCGGTAAATAACCATAAATAGGTTCGGCAATTGTTGATGCTCTAAGCGTACAAGCTACAGGGCCATTTACATCACAGGATATGTCGGCAACTACCTTTATTTTATTGTCAGTAGCTTTTAGCATTTCTTTTGTGAGTATATAAGGGGCGTTATTGCCATAAAAATGACCCGCCATGAAGATGTCAGCGACTTTAGTAAAACGTTCAAAATTAGAAATATACTCTTCAGGATGTGTATAAAAATCCTTTTTGTTAAAAGGGCTTCCGTCTTTTCGACGATTGTAGTCCTCTAAGTCTATATGGGTGTATACAGGACGATCGTAAGATTTAGTTAAAAAGTCGTCAATGCTAACTTGTTTCATCTTCATTGCGTCTAGCATTTCTTTAGCACCTAGGCCTACTTTGCCATGACCTGTTAAGACTATTTTAATTGGAGGAAGTGTAATCCTTTTTAATCGGTCTATTAAATCTTGTTGATCTTTTAAGGTTTCTGCTTTTGCAATGTTGTATAAATCGTATTTTAAGCCAAATGCTCTAATGCCATTATAAGCGCCTACTATACCCGCATAGCGTCCAAACCCAATTAAACGTTTGTTGTTTGTGTCTACTATCGTTTCGTGATCTATTAGTCGGATATTTTTTTCTAAACAAGCAACTAGTAGTTTTCGATTATAAGGTTGCTTTTTTATAGTGTGAGAAAAAAAGAAGTAAGTTTTATTAGGGATTAACGCTTCAACAGGTACTTCTTTTACACCTATTAATATGTCGCAATCTGTTAAATCGGTATCTATAGAAATGCCTAATTTGCTATATTCTTCATCTTTAAAGATACGAATATCAGAAGTTTCAACTTCAAAATTGGCTTCTGGAAAGACTTCTTTTACTCTTAGTAATTCTTGTGGTGAAAAAACAACACGTCTATCGGGTGGGTTTTTTCTCTCTTTGATAATGCCAAATTTCATCTGTTTAGTAGTTTTAAAGGATGGTTTTATAACTTAAGAGTTTAATTTTGTTGCAAATATAACGTTTAAAAGATATTGTGCAATTTTAAAGATGAGTTGTTTTTATGAAAAGTATAGAGGTTTGGTTATATTTGCCGCCCATTTTGTGTGAAATTAATGAAAGAAGGTTTTGGGGATTGATAATTTTAAAATGGAAATTTCTTTATAAAAAATAGTTATGAGGTTATTTAATATTTGTGCGTCCACTATAATAGTTGTGTTTTTTTTATTTGCTTGTACAAATAAAAAAACGAAAGTAAAAAATAAGGAAGAGTATAAAATAGGTAAAATTTATACGATGAAACCTTTTGAAATGGCTACATCTGGTATAGATTCAAAAGAATTACAAAAGATTCAAGATAGTATGGATTATCTGTATGATAAAGAATTTTTTAGTAATGATTTTTCGGGAGGTGTTTTAGTTGCTAAAAATGGGAAAATCTTATATGAACGATATAGCGGAATGAGTAATTTTGAAGAAAAAAGACCTATAACAGCAGAAACACCTCTTCATATAGCATCTGTAAGTAAAGTTTTAACAGCTACAGCTGTATTGTTATTGATAGATTCTAATATGTTAAAGTTAGATGAAAAAGTAAGTGCTATTTTAGAAGGATTTCCGTATAAAGACATAACCGTCCGTATGTTATTAAATCATAGAAGTGGTTTGAGGAATTATAGTTATTTTATAGAAGATAAAGGAGTTTGGCAAAGGGGTAAAATTTTGCATAATAATGATTTAGTTACAATTATGCAAAATGGAAAAATAGGGTTAGAGTTTAAACCTGATACCCGATTTAGTTATTGTAATACTAATTATGCTTTGTTAGCATTAATTATTGAAAAAGTATCAAAAATGGATTATCGTACAGCGATGAGTAAAATGATATTTCAACCATTAGGGATGAAAAATACTTACGTTTTTGATTTAAGTAAGCATGCTGATACAGCAAGTTGCTCCTATAAAGGGCATTATATAAAATATCCTTTAAACCATTTAGATGATATTTATGGAGATAAGAATATATATGCTACACCTCGCGATTTGTTAAAGTTTGATAAAGCAACGTATGATCCTGATTTTTTAAATAAAAAACTCTTGACAGAAGTTTATAAAGGATATAGTTATGAGGCCAGAGGAATTCGAAATTATGGGTTAGGAATTCGAATGCTAGAGTGGAAAGATGGCAAACAAATGTTTTATCATAATGGATGGTGGCATGGTAATACATCTGCTTATATTACATTAAAAAAGAAAAAGTTACCTTGATTGCTTTATCTAATAAGTATACTCGTAAGGCCTATTATATGAAGTTAGCAACAGGTCTTTTTGGAGATTATCCTTTTCATATACATAAAAAAGGAGATGAAATAGTAGAATAATTTGTTTTAGAATTATTTTGTAGTTTATGAAAAGTTCTTAATTTTGTGGGACTAATTGGGGTCGACTGGTTTTGACAGCGAGTGGAATTAATTAGTAAGCATGCCGAGCCAAGTATGGTAGGCTCGTAAATATCTGCTATACGAACATTACACGGCGAAAATAATTACGCTTTAGCTGCTTAATCCGAATTATAGTACGATTTGCCTAGTTCCTACAAGGTAGGAAAGCTAGATTTTCCTCAAAAGCCTTGGTTTACGGCGGTTGGTTAAGGAGAACCGTAAAAGTAACCCTAGAAAAGGTAAAGCTTTAAATCCTTTTTGACACGGATAAAGCTAAGCTGAGAGTGGTCGTTTTCAACCTTGCTTTCAGTCGAAAAATTAAGTGAAAACTAAGCATGTAGAAAGCTCTTTGATTGCTTGTTTGGACGAGAGTTCGATTCTCTCCGACTCCACAATTTATCATTCATTTTAATGCAAAAGCCTATAAAACACTGATTTTATAGGCTTTTTCCTTTTATTCTAATACCAAAAGATTCAAAAAATCACATTTCAAAAGGGGCTAGTTCGGTGTCCCATTTTAAATTTTTAAAATGGGACACCTAAATCAGCCGAAGCAGTAGTAAAATCAGGCTGTTCAAAGAATAAACATCTTGATTTTTTGTGCCTTATAAAGTAATTTTTTATATCTAAAAGGTGACCAATTATGAATGCGAAAATTAGTACTTTATTTTTTGTGAAAAACACAAAAGTAAACTCAAAAGGTGAAGTTCCCATTTATTTAAGAGTAACAGTAAATGGCAACAGATTTGAAACCTCTACAAATAAATTTGTAGAAATATCAAAATGGTCCTCCACTTTAAAAAGAATCAAAGGCAATTCAGAAGAAGCTCGTTCAATTAATGAATACCTAAAAATTTTTGAAAGTAAAGTTTTTGAAACTCAAAAAATCTAATCCTAGAATCAAAATTAATAACAGTCGAAACAGTTAGAAATCGATTGCTTAACCTTGATGATAATTCAAAAATGCTAAATGAAATATTTAACGAGCATAACAAGCAAATGGAACTGCTTTTAGAAGTTAAATATTCCTTGTCAACACTCAAACAATTTAAAACAACCCATAGTCATTTCGTTGAGTTTCTCAAGTTTAGATACAAAATCTCAGATATACCAGTAAGCGATATAGACATAGAAACTATCAATAATTTTGATTACTATCTTAGAACAGTAAGAAAATGCAACAACAACTCTACCGTAAAATATTTAATGATTTTTGGAAAAATCATAAGAATAGCTCTTTTAAATGGTTGGATAAAATCCGACCCATTTAGATTTTACACCCAAAAAGTAAAAACAGTAAATAGAACAATTCTCACTGAAGAAGAATTAAACACATTACTCCACAAAACCTTCCCATCTTCACGACTAGAACTCGTTCGTGACATTTTTCTATTCTCCTGTTTCACAGGACTAGCCTATATCGACGTACAACAACTAACCAAGAACAACATCACCACAGGAATAGATGGAGCCAAATGGATATTCAAAAACCGACAAAAAACAGAAACACCTTCCAGAATACCCTTATTACCCATTGCAGAATCCATTATTCAAAAATACCACCAAGACCCAGTGTGCCTAAATCAAGACAAATTATTACCCATACTTTCCAATCAAAAAATGAACGCCTATCTAAAAGAAATAGCCGATGTATGTGGTATATTAAACTCAAAAGCCCCTTAAAAAACGCACCCCAATACACAGCATCCCTATCAAGACTAGAAGTAACTCACTCATAACTCATAATTCATAACTTAAAAATGAACTACATCAAACACCTATCAGGTTTCTTCGAAAAAATCAAGTTCGACGACCAAATCAATCCTTCGGTTATCAGTGTCTATTTAGCCATCTTCCAAATCTGGAATCACAACCGTTTCAAGTCGCCCATCCACGCTTCACGTGAGGAAATCATGTTAGCAAGCAAAATTAGCTCTACAGCTACTTATCACAAATGCATCAAAATTCTAGAAGAAAAAGAACTCATTATTTACACACCTTCTTACAGTTCCTATACGCGTACCGAAATCGAAATTATTCCTTTAGAAAATGTGTTGAATCCCTCTAAAAAAGGGGTTCAAAAACTAAACAACTCGATTTCAAAAAATGAAAAACCTATTGACCAACCTACTAATCAACCTCCTGAACAACCTCTCGAACGCCTATATAGTATATATAATAATAAACATATTAAAACATTAAATAAACATTGTAAACAGTCAAATGTTTTTGCATTTGACCAATCAAGCGAGCCAAAAAATGAACAAGAAATTCAATCTTCTAAAACCACTAACCGCATAAAAAAACAAACCGCCCAAAATCAAACGCCCGGACTTTTTCCCGAACTCGAAATTCTAAACGAAGATAAACCAAACCGCTCCCGAAATCCTGAGTCCAAAAATATCCCGCCAAATTGGGACAGGGTGTTTGAATATTTTATCGCCAAATCCAGTACCCGTCTCGAAGCAGAAAAATTTTATAACTATTTCCAAAGCAACGGTTGGCTTGTAGGTGGAAAAACAAAAATGAAAGATTGGCATGCCGCCGCTCGTAACTGGATGCTCAACAGCCAAAATTATAAAACCACCCAAAACGGAAACTTAAAACCCAACCACCTCAACACCAACCAAGATAAAAACTATGCGGAACCGCTCTAACCCGCCCCCACATAAACTCATAAACTCATAAACTTTTAAACTCAAAACAATGAAACAACTCACGCTATCCGACACCTACACCATCCATAACAACACCAAAATCTATCACTTTCCAACCTGCCTAAGCTACATCGAACAACAAGGGAAAATTCGTTATGGTCAAAAATTCAAAATCGACAAATTAGACCAACCAACTATCTACATCTTAATCATTTATGCGATTCAAGACCAAAAAGAAGCCCGTAGATTGAATATTTCGCTCAACAAAGGGATTTTATTGTCTGGAAAAATTGGATGCGGGAAAACGTCTCTAATGTATTTAGTAAAACCATTCATGAAACCCAAAAATGATTACAAACTAAAAACCTGTCGTGAAGTCTCCTTCGAATTTGCTAAAAATGGCTTCGAAGCGCTCCAAGCCTACACCCTAAAAGCACCACTCCAAAACCGTCTATCTGGATATTGCTTTGACGATTTAGGCGTCGAACAACAAATCAAACATTTTGGTAACGATTGCAATGTCATGGCTGAAATTCTAATTTCCCGTTGTGAAGATTTTGTTTTCAACAACTCAATAACCCACCTAACCACAAACCTCTCAGCATCTTAAATTGAAAATTTTTACGTAAATCGCCTACGGAGTCGCATGCGGGAAATGTTTAATTTGGTGTGTTTTGATACGAAATCAGTGGATAAAAAGGTGACAAAAATATTTTCTTACATAGAAACTAAATCATTGCTGAATTCGAAAAAAAAATGTTTTATAAATAACACAAAAAAGCGAAAACAACATGCTTTAACCATTAAGTTAGTAATAAATTATTTATTTTAAAACCCATTACTTAGACTTTTTATATAATAATCAATTTTGTAATATTGTAAAAAAACTAAATGTCACTAAACTTTGCTGAAATACTTGTAATTGGGGTATCTACAAGAGCATTATTTAATCTTGAAACTGAAAATCAAATTTTTGACACACAAGGCATCGAAGCTTTTAGAGATTATCAATTACAGCATGAAGATGAAATTTTAGAGCCTCGGAACAGCTTTTTATTTAGTACAAAGTTTATTAGAACTTAATAAAATTGCAGAAAAACAAATTGTTGAAGTGGTTGTGATGTCACGAAACAGTCCTGAGACTGGAATGCGGGTTTTGAATTCCATTGAAAAATATAAGTTACCTATTACTAGAGTTGCCTTAACTGGTGGAGAACCTTTGGCTCCCTATATAGATGCTTATGATGTAGATTTATTTTTATCAAAAGATGCCATAGATGTCCAAGCGGTGATTGATAGTAAGCAAAGTGCTGCAGCCTTATTATATGCACCTCCTACCTCTTTTACTCCTAAAGATGCCAGAGTAAAAATTGCTTTTGATGCAGATGCCGTTTTGTTTTCAGATGAATCTGAATTACGTTATAAAACTGAAGGCATGGATTCATTTCATCAATATGAAAAAGAACATGAAGATGACCCGTTGAATGAAGGTCCTTTTGCTAAATTATTAATCAAGCTTTCAAAAATTCAAGAGCACCTTCCAATGAGAATAGAGTATTCACCTTTACGATTGGCAATAGTAACAGCTAGAAATGCTCCTTCACACAAAAGAGTTATTAAAACCCTACGCAAGTGGAATGTATATGTAGACGAGGTGTATTTTTTAGGTGGCTTATCTAAAGATAAAATTTTAGAAGCTTTTGGAGCTCATATTTTCTTTGATGATCAAGAAACACATTTAAACCCTGCTTCTAAAGTTGTACCATCGGGTAAAGTTCCTTATGATAGTGATTCACCATTAAAAAAAATTAAAAATGAAAATTGAATCAGTCACATTACAGTATTTGATTATTAGTATATTCAAACTTTTTTGTTTGATGATTTAGAAGACAAAAAAAAATATAATTAAAATATTCTAAACAACAGAAAATTTTAGTAATAAATCAACTCTAATAAATAAAAGAAATAAGATTAAAAAATTATGGCCATTTCACCAATTCCACAAAATATTGAACAAGTTTTTTCAGCAACAACATACTATATTGATTTTTACCAGAGGCAATACAAATGGAATAGAGAACCTGTAGAGAGATTATTGGATGATATTTTCTATAAATTCAATCAAGATTATCAAAAAATTGATGATTCAGTTGATTCAGAGCTTGCAGGAGATAGAATAGGCTTTTACTTCCTTAACACTTATGTTACCAACACCATAAGTGGAAAAGTGTTTTTAGTTGATGGTCAGCAAAGATTTACAACCTTAACATTGATTTTAATTCAATTATATCATATAAGTAACTCTTTAGAAAGTGAATTTAGTCAATGGATTAAAGACAGAATTCACGGAACTTCTGGCGCAAAGAAAAACTTTTGGTTGCAACATCAAAATCATTTGCTAACATTGGAAGGACTATTAAAAGGTCTTCCTTTTAATGAAATTCCAACTGAATCTGGAGTTACTGCTAAAAACATGGTTGATAATTCCAAGGTTATTAAAAATTGGTTAGAAAATGATTTAAAAACAAAACATAAGTTTGAAACCTTTGCATTTTATATGCTTAAAAAACTTGAAATTGTTAAACTTGAGGTAATGCAAACTGATGTACCTATGGTTTTTGAAGTAATCAATGATAGAGGTGTAAGACTAAAACCACATGAAATATTAAAAGGAAAACTATTAGGACAAGTTGATAAACAAGAACTAGAACTTTTAGGATTAAACAAAATATGGGAAACTCAAATTAACTTAGTTGGTGTAGCAAATTCAGCTTCTGACTTTGATGAAATTGATAATTTCTTTGAAACCTATATTCGTTCAAAAATTGTTTCTTCTAGAGGTATTGCAGAGAAATACACTTCTAAAAATTATCATAGAGTTCTTTTTACTGGAGAAGTTGAAGAATATTTTAAACTAAATAGAAATGCTGCCAATACTAAAAAGTTTCTTCAAAATGATTTTATATACTTTACGAATCTATATTGTAAAATAAAACGTCTTCGTTCTTATTTTGAACCGAGCTTTGAACATTTATTTTACAATCAATTGAATGATTTAGCTGGTCACTATTTATTGATATTAAGTGCTTGTAAATTGAATGACACTGAAGAAGATGAAAAAATAAGGATTATTGGCTATGAATATGACAAAATGTTTGCAATGCTACATTTACAAAAAGCATATGTTAACAATTTAATTGCCGATTTATTATATGCTATAAGCAATGATATTAGAGAAAAATCTGCAAATGAAATTAAAGGAGTTTTTAAAACTAATATTTTAAAAGCTTTATCAGATATTAAGAATACAACAATAACAGAGATATTCAATTACAATTATTTTAAAGATGTTGGTTATGCAGACTTACCAACTCGTTTCAACAGATATTTCTTTTCAAGAATAGAACATTTTATTTCTCATGAAACTGGTGCTGAAATGCAACAAAATTTTGAAAATTTAATTAGAAATAATGGCTACGTAAATGGCTACCACATTGAACATATACTTTCTTATAACGAACAAAATTTAGCCATATTTAATAATGATACAGAAGTGTTTGAAAGAGAACGAAACCGCTTGGGTGGTTTACTTTTATTAAGAGGAAATACGAATCAATCAAGTGGAAATGAGCTTTATGAAGATAAATTAAGAACCTATGTTCAAACGTTGTATTGGAATTCTACGCTTCATCCAGATACGTACCACTCTAATATTGATTTGCAACTTTTAATGAGAAAATACAATCTAAATATAAGACCTATGGAAGTTTTCGGTCCAGAAGAATTAGAAGAACGACACAGACTACTAGCCGATATCATTAAAATTATTTGGAATTAAACATGAACAAACAAGACCTTATCTCAAAAATAAAACAACTCGATGGCATTTCGCAAGACGAACGTGCTTACCTAATCAATTTAGTAAATACTAAAAAGAAATACGGTTTAGTTTGGGAAGACAATCCAGAACAAGTTGAGGAACAACTACGAGAAAATCTTCCTGTTTTAAAAGAAGTAAAAGAAAAAGCAATCGTAAGCGGAAATGATGATAGTCCAAATCATGTATTGATAGAAGGAGATAACCTTCATGCTTTGACAGCTTTGACTTTTACTCACGAAAATAAAATTGATGTAATATACATTGACCCACCATACAATACCGGAAAAGAAAACGAATTTAGATATAATGATAAGTGGATTTTAAAAGAAGACCCGTTCAAACATTCTACTTGGTTAAATTTTATTTCTAAAAGATTAAAAATTGCAAAAAGGTTATTAACAGAGGAAGGTGTTTTTATATGTCATATTGATGAAAATGAATTTGATGCACTAAACTTACTACTTGAAACGGAAATATTCTCTAATAATGATTTTCTTGGAGTAATTATTTGGAACAAATTGAACCCAAAAGGAGAAGTCGCAGGTGTCGCGACAATGCACGAATATGTTTTGATTTACGCGAAAAACAAAGAGAATTTTAAAAATTTAGAAAATATTCTAACCAGATCAAAACCAAACGCATTAACGATATTGAATAAGGCTAAAACACTATTTTTAAAAATAGGTAAAAAACAAATACCAGAATCAATAAAAGAAGTAATAAAGCCTTTTAATTATTCAAAGGAAATAATTAAAGATTTTGAAGTGACCTACGATTTAGAATTAGTAAATACTGAATTTCAATCTTGGATTTCTAAACAAGATTTTTCAGGTGGTGAAAAAGCCTACCAATTTATTGATGAAAATGGCAATGTTTATCAAAGTGTTTCTATGGCAGCACCTGATAAGCCCGAAACACGATCTCATAGACCATTAATTCATCCTGTAACAAATAAATCTTGTCCTGTTCCTGCTAAAGGTTGGAGGAATCCAGACAGAACAATGGATAAATTATTAAAAGATGGATTAATTATATTTGGGAAAGATGAAAATACACAGCCTCGAAAAAAATATTTACTAAAAGAAAATTTATCAGAAGTTATCCCTTCCATATACAATAATGGAGCTTCAGATGAAGCTCTGATGAAAGATTTGAATATAAATTTTCCATATCCAAAAGTAACTTCAGCTTCACAATATCTTCTCAAGAATATTCATCCAAATCCAAAAATAATTCTTGATTTTTTTGCAGGCTCAGGTACAACACTTCATGCAACAATGGCACTCAATTTCGAAGATGGTGGGAATCGTCAGTGCATTTTAGTAACCAACAACGAAAATAACATTTGTGAAGAAGTTACTTATGAACGCAATAAACGCGTAATTCAAGGTTATACCAATGCCAAAGGAGTTGCTGTAGAGGGGTTAAAAAATAACAATCTACGTTATTATAAAAGCGAGTTTGTGAGTCGTGATACCTCTTTGAAAAACAAACGCGAATTAACCTATTTAGCTACAGAACTGTTATGTATCAAAGAAGATTGTTATACAGCGTTTCCTTCAAAGGAAAAATGGTTCAAAGCTTTTACTAGTAAAACGGCACAATTTATTGTAATCTATGATGAAGTGCGTATTGAAGATAGTTTCGAAATCATTGAAGCGTTGCATACTCAAAAAACAAACGACAACCCTGTAAAAGTATATGTATTTAGCCATGGACAATATCCTTTCACAGAAGACTTTGAAGAGGTGTTGCCCTTAATTACCCTTTGTGCCTTACCAGATGCTATTTACAAAGCGTATCAAAATGTGTTGCCTAAAAAGAAACGTGAAGTTGTTCCTGTGTTAGAGGAAGATGCAGTAGGCGAAGAAGAAAATTTGTTCAATCAAGACGCCCATTAAAATGTTAAATTCTTAAAAAAATGAATTTATATTACAAATACATAAAAAATAGTTGTATTTTTGCTGGTAATAATACCTGCCATGCCTCTCTACGATGCACACTTTGGCAGGTTTTCGATTTTTATACTGTATCCTTAAATCCTATAAGCCATGCAGTATAAAAAAGCACCCATCACCATTACCGAACAAATAGAAAAATTACAAGCGAGAGGGCTTGAAATTGCTAATCCAGAAAAAGCATCACACTATTTGTCTAACATCAGTTATTATCGTTTACGTGCCTATACCTATCCATTTCAAGATAACGAAGCAGAAAACCATCCCTTTAAAAAGAAAATTTCATTTGAAGAAATCATTCATTTATACGTTTTTGATAGACAATTACGCTTGTTGATTTTTAATGCTATCGAAAAAATTGAGGTATCCTTCAGAACACAAATTATCTATCAATATGCTTTGGTTCATGGAAGTCATTGGCATTTAAAACCAGAATTGTATAACAACCCAGTGTACTTTGCTGAACATATAGCCAGTTTAGAAAAAGAAATAGACCGTAGTAATGAAACGTTTATAAAACATTACAAAAATAAATATACAAAACCTACAAGTCCGCCAAGCTGGATGAGTCTTGAGGTTAGCAGTATGGGATTACTTTCCAAACTATTTAAGAATTTAAAAAAAGATGCTACTAAAACTAGTGTAGCAACTTATTATGGTTTAAAAGATGTAGATGTATTATGCAACTGGATGTATTGTTTTAGTATTTTAAGAAATACTTGTGCACACCATGGTAGAGTTTGGAACCGTAGGTTACCAGAAATAACCATTCCAAGAAAGACACTTTATCCATATGTAGAAAACAAAACTTTTTACACAAATAAAACCTATGCTATACTTTGTAATATTATGTATATACTAAACAATATTAGTCCAAATCATAACTTTAAAGCAAATTTAGTAGCATTAATGAGTAATTGCCCTTTGGCACAAGAAAAAGAAATGGGTTTTCCAAAGAACTGGAAACAAGAACAATTTTGGAAGTAAATAATTTATGATACATTTAAAAAAATACCAAGAAGAAGCCGTAAACGACCTTACGAAAAACCTATATAAATTATTAAAAAGACTCGGTGCAAGACAAAATTTAATTTTCAAAGCACCCACAGGTTCTGGCAAAACTGTAATGATGGCATCATTGCTAAACAAGTTTTGTGAAGAATTACCAGAACGTTATGAATTAGAAAAACGTAAAGCGGCTTTTATTTGGATAGCGCCTAACAAATTATACATTCAAAGTTACAACGCTATGAAAGGCTTTTTTGCCGAAATGCGTTCCATAAAACCTATTTTCTTTGAAGATGTTTCTAACGATGAATTACTACCAAACGAAGTGTTGTTTGTAAATTGGGAAAGCATCAATAAAGAGAAAAACACGATGATTAAAGAAAATGAAACCAATAAAAATCTTTATAGTTTCATTAACAAAGCCAAATTAAACGATACAGAAATCATTGTCATTATAGACGAAGAACACATGTTTGCGAATACAAAAACAGCAAAACGTGCCAATGAAGTATTACAAAAAATATATCCAAAAGTAGAAATTAGAGTATCGGCAACACCTACAACAAATAGTGATTACAGAACTTTGGTAGAGCGTCAAGACGTTATTGCAGAAGAAATGATTAAAGAAGGAATCATTTTAAATCCAGCTTTAGATACCATACAACAACAAGGGCGTTCATTAGAAGAAATTTTATTAGAGCAAGCATTAGCAAAAAGGTCAGCATTACGTCAAGCCTATGAAAATTTAGGTGTAAAAATCAATCCTTTATTGTTAATCCAATTACCAAACGATTCTAGTGATAACAACACAGCCGATGATGAAAAATATATCGATGTGGTGTTACAAAATTTAGAATACAACTACAATATTACTGTTAGCAATAATAAACTAGCCGTTTGGTTATCAGGCAGAAAAGACAATGTAGCCGATATTGAAAAACCAGATAATATGGTGGAAGTATTATTATTCAAACAAGCCATAGCTTTAGGTTGGGATTGTCCTCGTGCAGGTGTTCTTTTAATTTTTAGAGAATTAAAAAGTACCACATTCACGATTCAAACGGTAGGTAGAATTTTGCGTATGCCGGAACAGAAGCATTATCCTAATCCATTATTAAATCAAGGATATGTTTTTACCAATTTAAGTAAAAATCAAATAGAAATAGTTCAAGATGACATGAGTTATATCACCATGAACAAGGCTCGTAGAATTGAAAACTACATACCAGTTTATTTAGATTCTACTTACATCAATACTCGTATTGTTAGAAATCGTTTAGGGGCAAAATTTAGAACTGCCTTGTATGAAATTGCAGAATTAAATTGGGAATTAAAAAGAGAAATAGGTTCAGACCATTTTTTCGAAACCAATAAGCAATTACTAAAAAAGCGATTCATCAACACGGATATCAATACCATAGAAATTGTAATTCCTGAAAATGTATTACTAACTGGTGAAGTAGAAACACAATTAGTTACAGAAACAGCTCGTTTTGCCAAAACGCCTAGTGAATTAGCGCGTTTGTTTAGAGATTTTTGTCGTTCATTAACGGCTCCTTATGCAGCGGTCGATAGTACTCCTGTTTTAGAAGGAGCTATGAAATATTTCTTTGAAGATTATTTTGGTATCATCGAGTATGATGCTATTAAAATAATGTTGTATAACGATAACCAACCTATTTTCATCGAGTTAATTGAAAAAGCAAAGGAGCGTTATCAAGAAATGCAAGAAGAAAAAAGCAAACAAAGCCACAAAAGATATTCAAAATTACAAATGGGAAGTTCCTGTTGAAAGAATTTATAATGAATTGTATGATGAAAAAGAGAGTGTAGAAAAACATGCATTAGAACCTTTTTATGAATACAAAAGAGCTTCTTCCCCGAGGTTAGATTTGCTACCTATTTAGAGGTACAAAAAGAAAATCTACATTGGTGGTATAAAAATGGAGAAAAAGCAAAAGAACACTTTGCAGTTCCATACATTGACAATAATGGAAAACAAAGTCTTTTTTATGTTGATTTTGTGATACTAAGTAAAACAGGTGTAACTTATTTGTTTGACACAAAATCTTTGGGGAGTGAGCCTGAAAAAGCACACTTAAAACACAATGCACTAATAGATTTTATTGCTGAAAGAAATGAAAAAGGCCATAAAACAATTGGAGGAATATTAATTCCTAAAGATAATAATGGAACAACAACTTGGTGGTATTGTAAAAACAAAATCACCAATACAAAAGATACGAACGGTTGGGATAGATTTGACCCTGTTAACGCAAAAGAATAACATTTATATACTAATCACTATAATTTAAATTGTTATGGGGTTTAGAAACTCATGTTAAAAAAAACGGAAAAAGTTAACACGTTCAAAAGTTCATGTTAAAAAAACAGCAAAAAGCTAACAAGAATCTAAAGTTAAAAATATAAGTTTATGATAAACAAAGGTTTAGATACAGCATTCATACACTACGGAATCCGTAAAGAAGATATGGATATCATTCAAAATCTAACAGAAGAACAAGGCTTAGATTTTGAATGGTTACAAGAAAATATATTAAAAGAATTCCACAACCTAAAAATAAATAACGAAGATATTGAAAGCAAAAAGATTGAGAAAATCATCGAAAAGGCGTTAAACAAAATATAAGGATTATGCTAATTACCAGAATTATTGCCAAAAACTTTAAAACCTATCGCGAACTCGATTTAGACTTAACGGTAAACGAAGAGCAACCTATTATTTTAATTGGTGGTGAAAATGGTGGTGGTAAAACCACCTTGTTTCAAGCCATTTACTATGCACTTTACGGTTTAAAAGTGAAAGACTTTGAATACTTCAACAAATTACAAAACGCTGGAGAAAGAGCAAAAAATGAAGGAAATAGTTCTAATAAAATAGAACTTGAAATTCACTTCACGGGTAAAGTGCTTCATAATGATTATAAATACATCATCAAGCGTTTATATACCATCAATGCACAAAACAGCCCAGTTGAAGCAGTAACACTAAATCTTAATGGCGATGTGTTTCAATATGGTACAGCAACGCCTCATGCAGAAAGAGTAAAAAAAGAAGCCGAAGTAAATAAAATCATCAAAGCCAATCTGCCACAAGAATTGAGTAAATATTTCTTGTTTGATGCTATGGAAGCAGGTAATTTATTAAAAGACGAATACCTTAACAGAGTCATCAAAGAAAATATTGAAAACGTAATGGGGTTCAATAAATACATTCAATTAGGCAATGCAACTAATATTTTAACACAAGACTACATTGCACAAGGTATTGAAATTGAAGAAGAACGCAATCAATACAAAAATCTATTAGAAGAAAAGAAGAAAATTGAAGAATTAATAGTAGCAACTAACACGCATTACGAACGTGCGTTAAGCTATTCATTAAGTCAAAAGGAGTTTTATGAAAGTGCTAAAGAAGGTAAAAATCTACAAGCAAATATCAAAGAACAAATACAACTAGTAGAAAGAAAAATAGAAGACATTCTCAACAGAGAGACATTATTTATAGAACAATCGGAAAGATTCTTAAATGATATAGAAATTCAGGTATTTATACCTAAACTCATTTCCATCATTCAAAACGAAATCGAGTTAGTTTTAGCTGAAAAAAGTCAAAAAAACAATAATGATTTTATTGAACCAGAGCATGTTACTAAAATTTCAGAAAAAGTAATAGCATTCTTAAAAGAAAACAATTTAATAGAATCAGAACTAACAAACGAACAAAAAGGATTACTTAAAGAATACATCATAAAAAAATCAAATCAAGGCAATATCAAAGCCGATTATGATTTTATCGATAAAAACGATGTAACTAATTTGGAACAATTACTGGGTTGGTCTAGTATCAATCAATTTACCATAATAGAACAGCAAAAAGAAAGTTTGGAAAAAGAACTAGCTACTTTACCAAATTTAAAAATTCAGTTGTTAGATTTAAGAAAAAGTGATGTTGACGGTGGTGACGAAATCATTCAAAGCTTCGAGGCAAACGAGCTCAAAATAAAAGAGCACAAAGAAACCATCAAAGGCTATAAATCCGATATTGAAAAACTAGATACTAAAATCAAAAAATTCGATTTATCAGATGAAGAAGTTCCTAATCCAAAATTAGAAATACTTAAAAAATTAGGACCATTATTTACAAAAGTCTCAAACGCATTATTGGTTAACAAAAAGTCACGCATTGAAGAAGCAATGAAAAATGACTTAAACACAACATTAGTGGCTTATGAAAATCAAATTGATCGTGTTGAACTGTCGGAAGATTTAAGTAATCTTTCATTCAAAATTTACCACAAAGCAGGTAACGAAATCTATTTAGAGGAATTAAATGCAGCATCTAAACAAATTATTATCCGGTACTTTTGAAATCACTACACTATTTCGGAGATTATAATCCACCTGTAATGATTGATACAGTAATGGGATATTTAGATGAAAGTAGTAGAGCTTCACTTCTAGAAAACTATTTCCCTAAGTTGTCACATCAAACTATTTTGTTAAGTACCGATAGCGAAATAAGAAAACATATCGATTTAGAAAAAATTGAAAATTTTATTGCAAAAAAATTCACATTAGTTCGCGATAAAGAAAATCAATTAACAGAAGTAGTTGAAGGGTATTTCCCAAATTAATACTAGGAAGTTATGGCAGCAATAGAAACAGGTTTAAGACAAGCGGAAGCACTAAATTCAAAAATGAATGATTTGCGTGAACGTTTAGAAAAATATATAAATTTAAAACACTATACAGACAATCATAAAAACGTTACTCCTAAAGGTAATGCTAAATTGATGCGTATGTGTTTAATCGCAGGTTTGTCCGACACAGAAAAAAGAACAAAAGACGATTTGAACATGCAAATGTCTTCAAATAGTATTCACCCAACACTATTTACAGTTCACAATTTAAACGGAATACTAGCATCATTAATCAAGTTAAGATATCACGATTTAGATATCAATTGGGAAGATAACATCTCAAAAAGTAAAGTTGTAAACGCAGAAATCTTTAGAGGTTTTGACATTCTGATGAAAGGTGATACTTTACATGATTGGTTAAAAGTAAGTACTGCAGCGTCTATAAAAGCAGGTCAAATTCCATTCTTAAATTTAAATATCGGTAGTTATGATGGCGACATCAATGCCTATTTAGATATGAATAGTAAAAATGTAACCAATACACAAATTTTGGTAGCAGGAACAACAGGTTCTGGTAAATCAAATTTATTAGCAGTATTAATGAACGAAATGCGTTCACTATCTGTAGAAAGTAATTATCCAGTAAACTTCCTATTCTTTGACTACAAAGGCGAGTTTTCAGACATGGCAAACAACGATTGGTTACGTCATTTTGAAGTAGACCGTTCGGCTATTTTAGACCCAATGGTAGAACCTTTACCTATTACACCTTTCAAAAATTTTGTAGGCAAAACACAAAATGAAATCAACTTATACTCTACAGAATTAGCCAATGCTTTGTTATCAATAGACAGGGCAACTATTAGTGCTAATATGAGTGAAAGATTGTCATCAGCAATAATTAATGCATATAAAGACACTAAAGGGAAACCAATCAACTTTACTCAAATAATCGAAAGCTATACAGAACTTCAACCCGAAAAAGACAGAGAAAAAACTGACAGTGTAAAAGCGGTATTGAGTCAATTAGAACGTTCCAATTTGTTTTCAAACGAAGATCGTATCGACTTAATCGGAAATAGCTTCATTGTAAAAATGGACAAATTTCCAAACGATGGCCCAATTGGTAAAGCCATAGTATATTTTATAGTTTCGAAACTAAATGCTATATATGAAAACCTACCTGTACAAGCCAATGACAAAGAAAAAGTAGAGCTACGTCACTTCACCATAATTGATGAAGCACATTACATGTTAGGCTTTGATAACAAACCACTTCGCGATTTAATAGCTGTAGGTCGTAACAAAGGCATGAGTATCATACTTGCAACCCAAAACATGGATGCATATAAAAGTAAATTCTTTGATTTCTACGCAAACGCACAATATCCATTAATAATGAAACAACAATCCATCAATGATGGCGTACTAAAAGACATGTATGGAGTATCGGGAAGTGAATTAGTAGAAATAAAACAAGCAATCGCCAGCCTTCAAAAAGGAGAACTCATCATCAAAAATAACGATGCCATTTTAATGGGATTAGGTAAAAAATATAAGAAAATTAAAGTAAGACATTTGATATAATAATTATGGATAAGTAAATCAGTTGCTCCTAAAAACTCAAATCTTCGTAAAAAACAATAGATCAGAAGTTGATTTTTATTATTAAAGGCAAGGTTTTTATGATAAACCCTTTAATAAACTTGCACCTATTTATTAAATTTTACAATTTGGATATTTAAAGTTCCGAGTTAAAGGTTCTAAAAGAATTAAAACCTTTCAAAAATTGCTAAAATTGAAGAATTTTAAAAAAAAAACAGACACTAATTTACGTTGATTTATTTTTCAACACACCATAATTTAATTACATTTTTAGTATGGATTTATTGGACAATATAATATTCAACCCTTCCAAATTAGTTATTTCAATTGGAGAAATAGACGCGGGTTGGATGGATATTACTTTAACAACAAACACAAAAAGTATTGACTATATGGTTAGCTATGTCTGCGACCCAGTAAATGATTTGCTAATAAATTTTTCAAAACTTATAACGGGACACCCCATTGAAGTAAATCCTTTCCTAAAATTAGACAACCTTTTTCACGTCATACATGATTGTGAAGGTCAATTAATAACCCGGGTAATTATTAAAGAAAATGATAAATTGAAAATTTTAATTTGGGAAAATCAATACGATGTACTAGATTGGATACGTCTTGGCTTTAGCGCAAAAGAAATTTATTTTTATGAAGAAATTCCAAATATAAACGATTGTCTAATTTTTGCGATAGATTCCTCGATTTCCGATTTTGCTCAAACATTAGTGAACTGTATACAACAGCTTAAAAATAAAGAAGAATTCTTAATCTATAAAGAATCTTGGGGATATGAATTTGATGAAGACGCTTTTAAAAAAATCGAAAGTTATTTAGAGAAATAAAAACATATAGATTAGCCAAGCTTGAAGCCCTATCTTTTTATTTATTGAATTTACTCAATATTAAAATCAACCCTTTTCAACCTTGAAATTACTATAATAACCTAAGGGTCTGTCGAGAAGGAACAGTGAAATAAACATTACTTTAACGGTAACAATAATAGCATTTATACCCACAAATACAGTATATAATGAACACCTTTTCTTAAAATCAAAATAAAGACAATACCACTTACCCATAAAAAAAATCAATTATACGCAATTGCATATAGCTTTTAATGTTTATTCATCTTTATATGTAAAAACATATAATCAAGCTTGTTTTAATATTTTTATATCTATTTACATATAATTGAATGTTTTTTATTATTTTTATATTCAAAAGCATATAAAAATGGATTTGATTGCAGATTTTATTAAAAAGAGACGTAAACAAGCTGGACTTACTCAGGAAGAGTTTGCAACAAAGGCGGGGGTAGCTTTAACGGTTATTCGAAAAATTGAACAAGGCAAAGAAAACTTGAGTCTATCAAAAGTAAATCAGGTATTGAAAATGTTTGGACATGTTTTAGGTCCCATTAGCGAAAAATAATCATGAGACAAGCTATAGTTAAATATAACAACATTCAATCGGGCATTTTAAAAGAGTTAGATAGCGGAGAATATGAATTTGTGTACGATGAAAATTACATTGAAAACTTTCCCGATTTATTTATAACTTTCAATATGCCAGTACAAAGGCGGGCGTACAGAAGTAAAAGATTATTCCCTTTTTTTGATGGTTTAATTCCAGAGGGGTGGTTGCTAAATATTGCCTCCGAAAGTTGGAAAATAAATAAAAATGACCGTATGGGACTTCTTTTAGCCTGCTGTCAAAATACAATTGGAGCTGTCAGTATTCACCCTATTAATGAAAATCAAGATGTCTAAATGCCTCTATTGTTATCAAGAAATAGTTACTATTACTAATCTTGATTATCACGATAAATGTATCAAAGCTTTTTATGGCACTTCCTTAGCCCCTGCTCTTCCATATCGTTTAGAAGAAATGGAACAATTAGCAAGGGATGCTGTAGCATTATCAGTAACCGTGCCTGGTGTGCAACCTAAATTATCGCTAGGATGGATAAAATCAACCTTAGAAAATGGACACGATGGTCGTTTAACCATTATGGATGCCTTAGATGGTAACTATATCCTAAAACCACAAAATTCTCAATACCCACAGATGCCAGAAAATGAACATCTCTCAATGAAATTAGCTGAATTGCTAAAAATTGATGTAGTGCCTTCTAATATGATTCGTTTAGCTTCTGGCGAATTGTGCTATATTACTAAAAGAATTGATAGAAAAAAAGCAGGTCAGAAAATTCATATGATTGATTTCTTACAAATCCTTGAATTAGAAGACAAATATTTAGGAACAACCGAATTACTTGGAAAAACTATAGGCGAATTATCCGTGAACACCTTATTGGATAAATTGAGGTATTTTGAACTAACACTTTTCAATTTTATCATAGGTAATAATGATATGCATTTGAAAAACTTTTCAATGTGGTTATCAGACATAGGATGGGTATTATCCCCAGCTTATGATTTGTTGAACGTAAAAATTATTTTACCAAAAGACGATGAAGATACTGCATTGAAATTTGGAGGTAAAAAGAAAAATTTTAATAAAAAATACTTTGATAGATTTGGAGATCTCTTGAAATTGAACGAAAAACAGATAAATTCTGTTTACAAAAAACTACATAAATGGTTACCTAAAGCCATTCAATTAATTGATAATTCCTTTTTAAATGAAGATGCAAAATTGAGCTATAAAGAATTAGTAAAAAAACGTACTAACTTATTTATAGAAAATCCAAAATAACTAATTTCAAACTATAATCCGCATTAGACATCGTAGTTAAACAAAATTATACTATACTCTCAATCGCATTCTAAAAACGAGAGGAAATTTATTTATAGGAATCAAGCGTCAATACTATTGACGCTTTTTTTTTGTGAAATCAAAACGCTGTATACTAATAATATACAACACTTCTTAAAAATAAATATTCATAAAACATTAGTAATAGGGTTACCTTTTTAAATAAAGAATATAAATAGATATAAATTAATTTTTAACATAAAAACTTATATCATGAAAAATGTATTCTTTTTAATCACTTTGTTTTTAACATCATTTTTATCCTTTGCGCAGTCACAAGTATGGGTTGATGGCTATTACAGAAGCAATGGAACCTATGTCAAGGGGCACTATAGAACGGAAAAAAACCATACTGTTAATGATAATTGGACAACAAGAGGTAATATTAATCCGCATACTGGTAAACACGGTACAAGACCTAGGAGTGTGTCATATTCTTACAACACATCTCGTTATTCTAATTTCAAGGCCAAATCTTATGATTCTCTAGAATATACTTCTACAGTATACTCTCATTCAAAACAAGCAACATCTTCATATACAATACCTGCTTATACAACTCCATCATACACAACTCCAACATATAATAGTTATAATAGTAATAGTTCTGCTAATTTTTTAGCATCCTATTCTTCAGCTGAAACTAACACGCAGACTTATGCATCTCAAACCATTTATACTGGACCTAGAGGTGGTACTTACTATATTAATAGCAATGGCAATAAAACTTACATAAAATAAATCTTTTTTAATATTTTAAATTAATCGATATGCAAGAAAGTATAACTTCCGATAAAATTACATTAACCCAGTATGGCTTTCAATCAGCAACAAATTCAAAATCAAATCCTGAAAGTATTGATGGCTATTTAAACAAAGTATATGACAAGTTCTTAGAAGATCAAAAGTTAGACGAAACTGGTGTTAAAAATAGAATTTCAAGATTGCGAGAAGAAGTAATATTGGAAAAAACCAGAAAAAATGATCTTCAAGCAGAAATCACAGCTTACAGCGCTAATAAAATTGATAAAGAAAACGAAATTCAAGAACTTGAATTAGATAGAATTGACATAAAAAATGGTGAAGGCGAATTAGGTGATACAACTTCCTTTATCATTGGAGCTTTCATAACAATTCTACTTACACTTTACTTGTTTGTCCTTTACTCTTCTTCCGGTTATTCTTCTTTTTATGGAATAAAGCAAGGAAGTTTAGGTTTCATAAATGCAAATGTTTTTTCAGATGCTTTGAATCGAGGCGGTGGGGTTTTTGCTTTGATAATCCTTTTTCCAGTGATTTTTTTAGGATTAGGATTTTTAATTCATAATGCATTAGAAGAAAATAAAGAATTGGTTAAAAAAGGAAAACCACAAAAATTTGCTTTGATTTCGGTATTGCTCTTTATAACATTTATTGCCGATGCTTTCATTGGTTATAAAATTGCCGAAGGAGTACACAACAATGAGTTTAATGCTGGTCGTACAAATGAATTGTGGAATTTCAATATGATATTTTCGGATATTAATTTTTACTTAGTATTGATATTAGGGTTTGTAGTTTATGTCATTTGGGGATTCTTATTAAACTATGTGTTAAGCCATTCCTATTTAAAAACAGAAAATGAAAAAACCAAAATAATGCTTAGTAACATTAGCGATAGAATTCAAGAAAAGAAAAATGAATTAAACCTTATTTTATCGAGAATAGCTAAGGCCGAAAGTGATATTTTATCATGCAATGCGAAAATTGAAGACAAAGAAAAAAACATAAGTGGTTATGAAGCTGGAGACATCCCAATTAACATTTCAACTTTAAAAGCAGCAATCGGAGAATTTATGGGAGGTTGGCAATATTTTACCAATGGAAATTTCAATTCGGATGATGCTTTAAAATTAAATAATGAAGCAATTAGAGTACAAACAAATTGGATGAATTTCAAAATTGAAAATCTAAACGAGTAATCAGTTAAGTTATGGAAACAAAAAGAGCAAATAAAGTTAAAAGTAAAAAACCAATTTACATATTAATCGCAGTATTAGTGTTTTTTATTCTTTTCATTAGTCTAATCTCAATGCCTTCTAAATTGAATACTGCTATCGATGAAATTCAAATTAGTACAAATGTGAATGAAGTAAAATCAATTTTTGACAAATATAAATTCGATTTGTTAGAAACTGATGAAAACGGAAATAAATGTATTGCCGTTGAATTTCAAGATGAGCTTCGTAAAAAGTTGAGTACTTTCAATTTAGATGAAAAAGAAATCAAACATTGTTTAGAGTGGTTACCCACTGCAAAAACTAACGTAAATGTAATTGTAGTTCCCGATTTATCAAGAAGAATTTTAGATGAAATTAACAATCCAAATCAAGTGGCTAATGACAAAATTATTCTTTCAAGCATCTGGAAATCATTTGTTGAAATTTCAATGCTAAAACAGGATTCAAAAGACAAGTTGATAATTGATGTAACAGATGTAGAACAAGCTAAGGGAAAATTTAACGCTATAGCAAATAATCTACAATTTGACTTATCAAATCATAAAGGAAAAAGTAATCGATTGTATTTTACAGCTGATAAAACTGACCAATTTAATTTGGGGATAGAAAAAATGTACAATTCAGCAGTTCAGAAACCACTGGGTGCAGATTATGTATTTTATTTCAAAAGATACTTAGAAAGCAGAATTAAAAAGAATACGCTATTTGATAACTACGTAAATAAAATTGTTATTATTACAGATGGATATTTAGAACCCGAAGAAAGTGCAGCCTATACAAAATTGGCACCTCAGTTATACAAATCTTTAAATATTGGAAATACAAACGAATTGATTTCAATCTTAGGATTAAACATTCCAAATGTAAACGTAGATTTATCAAATTCTGAAATATTAATTTGCGAAGTAAACGAACGAAAAAAAGGAAAAGGTAAAGATTTCGAAATTTTAAAAGCCTACTGGACCGATTGGTTACAAAGAATGAATGCTAGAAATATCAAACTGGTACATCGCGAACAGGCAACAGATATAACAGTAAATACAATTAACCAATTCATCAAGCAATGAAAATAGCAGCTATTCTATTCTTTACAATTTTTACCCATAATTGGTCATTATGCCAAACGCAAATTCCAACAACTTTTCAAGCAAAAGTTGTTGGAGTCAAAGATGGCGATACGTTCAAAGTATTGTATAACAATTCCGAAATAACAATCCGTTTAAATCACATTGATTGTCCTGAAAAAAACCAACCTTATGGGAAAAATGCTAAGTGGAAAGCATCTGATCTTTGTTTTGGTAAAATGGTAAAAATAGTGAGTAATGATAAAAGAGACCATTACAATAGATTGATTGCTGAGGTGTTTTGTGATAACATAAACATCAACAAAGAATTAGTTAAAAATGGATTAGCTTGGCACTTTAAAAAATACTCCTCTAATAATGACTATGCAAAATTGGAAATTCAAGCTCGTAAATTAAAAGTTGGTTTATGGCAACAATGTAATTCCATACCACCATGGCAATGGCGTAAACAAAAAATTAAAAGGTGATTTTCTCAAAATTTATTAAATTGTAGCGATTTTAAAAACAAACTAAATCGCTACAATGAATAAACTTTTAAGCTTAATACAGATTACTGACAAGGATTTATTATCTAAAATAAAAGAAGATAGTGACAATCTAAGCATTGTTTATAAAAAATGTAAAAATAACAGCATTCGTTTTCTAAAAAAGTATGCTCCTCAATTTAACGAATTTGAATTAGAAGATATTTATCAAGATGCAATAATCGTTTTATATGAAAAAATAATTGATGATAAATTTGATTTAAACTGTTCATTTCAAACCTATATTAATGCAGTCTGTAAAAATCAACTATTAAACCACTCAAAAAAGAAAAATTTAACCATCCAGTTTGCAGATAATAATGAAATACAAGATATAGATCATACTATTCCAAATATTAAGGATTCTTTAGATGAAGTTGAAAATACTAACGAACCTTATTTTCAAGCAATTGAAAAAGCATTGTTAAAAATAAAAGAAACTGGCGGACATTGCTATGAGTTATTAACGTTGTTTTGGTATCATAAAAAAAGTATGATCGAATTAACGGAAGTTTTTGGCTATTCTAATGCTGATAATACAAAGCAACAAAAAGCAAAATGCCAGAAAAGATTAGAGAAATTAGCGTTCAATGAGTTGAGTAACTAAACATGAAGAAATCAGAACAAATAATAAAATCATTAGTGCTTCCAGTATTGGAAAAGGACAATAATTTCAATCAATTAAATTTGAATGATGATTTCTGGAAAGCATTTACTGCAGCGATTTTACTTTACGAAAATGATGCTAAACCTAGTTTCAAAGTTGTATATGAATTACAATTAAATGATCCAGAGAAAGTAATTAAAAAACTAACATCAATTCATACTACTTTCATTAAGGAACTTGCTGAACTTCATGTTTTAGAAGGTAGCGACGAAGCTATTAATATTTTATTAACGAAAAACGATAAGCTTTTTTTAGAACAGGTTAACTATTTTAAAACCGTTAAAGGTGTAATAACAAAATTAGAACGTGAACGCATTAAAGAGGAATTACCCAAAGCTTATGAAAAAGTAACATTTGAAATTCCTGAAAATGATTTAGAAGCTGCAATTAAAAAGACCGAAAGAGAAAACCTTAAAAAAAAATTCAAACAATGGGATGAAGAACTAACCGATTTTTCTCATGTCGCTGCGGCAACATCATTAGTTACAGTGTCGAAAAAATCCACTACTTCTAAAGTGTTTTCTTTAACATGGGTTAAGTATGCTGTTGCCTCTTGTTTTGTTGTGGCTATCGGTACTTGGGTTTACTTTTCAAATTCTGAAATAAAGCAACCTGATACAGATTTTGTTGTAACTCCAAAGGATAATCAAAAACCTTTGGATTCTGTTAAGAATTTAGACAAGACAGACCCAATACAAGAAATAGTTAAGGATAAATCAACTTCTGTAGCAGCTAAAGACACAGCTGTTTCGGTGTTGTCAAGTCAGAGCGCATTAGGATATTCAGATTCAAACAACAAAAAAGGATTTAAAATTAACTATATCGATTACAGTAAAAAAATTGAAGGTTTAAAGGAGGCTTTAAAAAGAGATAACAACCCCGAATATATAGAAGAATATAAAAAATTAACGGGATTAAATAATAAATATATTTTTGATGGGATTTCGCTTTCGGTTTACAAAAAAGCCTTAAATCGTAAAGAATCTATTTTAACAACAGCTGACGGTTCACTTTATTTTTACGATAAATCCGATTTTTATAAATTACAAAAAACAGAAATTCCACTTGAATTAGAAAAAGTAAAAGATAATAAAGTTAGAGAAGAATTAGAAAAAATCATTTTTGAAAATGAATAGAAATCTTCAAAATAATTTGAAACTAAGCACGACATTAATACTTGCTTTTATTTCTTTTTTCTCTATGGGTCAAACTCATACAGAAAAACAAATTGAATCTGTTTTCAAAAACTTAGTATTGGCTTATGGCAATTCTAAAGCAGCTCCAAAATTAGCCTTTTTAAATAAAGATACTATCAAAACAACACCAGCTTTGTACACAACTTCACCTCAGCCAACTATTATGGTAGATGGTAAGTTTTATGATCTCTGTCGTTCTTTTGGTAAGGATAGTACAAATGCATTAGCCGTAGTTTTAAGTCATGAATTAGCACATTACTATAACGACCATACTTTTTGTGCTGATTTTGCATTTGTAGTTAGAAAAAATAATGCTGAATTAGCTCAAAAATTAAAAACGGTTTCTAAGTCCGATAAAATAAGTAGAGAAACTCAAGCCGATTATCAAGGGTTTTTCTATGCAGCCATTGCAGGCTACAATCCTTTTGATTGCTATGAAAAAACTATAGAGGGTATCTACAAACAATATCAATTACCTGAAACTAATCCAGGTTATCCTTCAAAAGCAGAAAGAAAACAAATGGCAATTGCCGTGAAACAAAAAACTAGTGAGCTCTATCTTGCTTTTCAAAAATCAATTCAGTTAAAAGAAGCAAAAAAGTATGATGAAGCAATGCAACTATTGGAAGAAATCAACACTTATTTTCCATCACGTGAAAATTACAATAATTTAGGAGTAATTAAAACCTTAAGCGCCTTAGATTTAAAAGTGTTAACATTGGAAGAACACAAATTTCCAAAACGTTTTCTAT
Source organism: Flavobacterium davisii (assembly GCF_019565505.1). Classification (GTDB taxonomy): domain Bacteria; phylum Bacteroidota; class Bacteroidia; order Flavobacteriales; family Flavobacteriaceae; genus Flavobacterium; species Flavobacterium davisii. The sequence goes on along the minus strand of NZ_CP067378.1, from coordinate 1,013,424 downwards.
ATCCTTTAGAGCTGGACAACTCGAGCCGTTTAAATTATAATGGAACTAGAGGTGCTGAAGCTGACCTAGCCAAAATGATGCAACTTTTAAAATCGGCTCAAAAAGACTTTGAAAAAGCAATCAGTTTAGACCCTAACTATACTATGGCATTTGTTAATCTTGCTTGTGTTTTCGATTTGTTAGATAATCCAGAAGCCGCTATTGGTAAAATAAAAGAATTATCAAAAGAACAACAAAATACAAACGAAGCAAAACGAATTCTAGCAATTGCCTTTTATCATGCAGATAACGAATCAAAAGCAGATGCCATTTGGCGGGAAATAGAAAAATAATGTTTTCACAAGCCTTTAATTAATTAAGAAATCATTAATATAATAATCTTAATTTTTCTGTCACAAATTTTTGCTATATTTGTGACAAATAATACAGTTTTAAAATGACTCAAAGCATTGAAAAACAAATAGAAAAATCTATAAAAAGCAGACAAAAAGGAGTTTTAATTATTCCTGACGATTATATGGGTTATGGTTCGTCCGATGCTGTGCGAAAAGCGTTGGATAGGTTAGAAAATAAACAAATAATTGTTCGTGTAGCACAGGGTATTTATGTTCGCCCAAAAATTAGCAAATTGATAGGGCCATTAGTTCCTACAGCAGAAGAAGTAGCCGAAGCCATTGCTAAAAGAGACAGAATAAGAACCATACCTACAGGGAGCTATGCACTTAATGCACTAGGATTGAGTACACAAGTACCTATGAATATTGTATTACTTACAGATGGCTCTCCAAGAGAAATAAAAGTAGGTAAAAGAAAGATAAAATTTAAAAAAACTACACCTAAAAACTTACTGGCAAAAGGAAAAATTAGTCGATTAGTCATTCAAGCATTGAAAGAAATTGGAAATGGTAAGGTAACCACAGAAGAAGAAATCAAAATTATTGGTTTGTTGAAAAAGAAAACACAAAAGACTTATTACACGATATAGCATTGGCTCCAGTTTGGATTCAAAAAATAATGAAACTCGCCTTAAACATCAATAAATAAAATAAAGGCGAGTTCTTTGTTTCAATTTAAAATAATATAAGCAGTAGTAAATGGCAAAAATAGATTTCTATAAAGTAGGCAAAACAGAAAAAGAAGCGGTTTTTAACGCCATTGCAACTCAAATGGGAATGAAGCCTTTTGCTGTTGAAAAAGATTGGTGGGTAAGTCGCTCATTAGAAATTATCTTTCAAATGGAAATAGCACAACACCTAGTTTTCAAAGGAGGCACTTCTTTAAGTAAAGCTTGGAAACTAATAAATAGACTTTCAGAAGATATTGATTTAGCTATAGAATTTTTTGGGTTCAAAGGTGAATATAGCTATTGTGAATTAGCTCCTACTAAATATTCTAAGTTTTTCTCTAATCAAATAATAAATTGGTAATATGAAGTTTACATCATTAATCTTTTTTGGTTTGTTTTTTCAATATACAATATCTCAAATAGATAGTACAAAGATATATTTTGATAAAAAGAATATCAAAATGTCATAAGATTTAATGAAAAACATACGACTCATATATCAACTGATTCAGATAATTTTAACAATATGTATATGTTAGCTTTATCATATCTTATTGATCAAAATTTAGTTAAATCCGAAGAAAAATTTAATGAATGTTTAAAAATTGCTAATATAGAATATGGTAACATTAATCAAACTGCAACTATAATTTTAGAAAAACTATATTCTATAAACATTCAAAATAAAAAATACGATAAAGCTCTAGAATATTTAAATGAACTTATACTCATTCATAAAAATTTATTTGGAACTAACAACGTTAAATACACAGATTATCTTTATAAGAAATCTATGTTATATGATGATTTGAATAATTTTTCAATGTCTGAAAAAACTCTTTTTGATTTAAGTCAAGTTTTAAAAGAAACAAAAGGCGTTAACAGTATTGAATACCAATTGAATTTAAGGTATATAGCTACCTTTTACAAAAAGAACAAGAAGATAGATTTAGCACAAAAAAAATATTTAGAATCACATAGGCTTCAAAAACTAAATTTATCAGATTTATTAATAGATGAATATATTTTTACATTAAAAACAATTGCTATATTTTATTTAGAACAATTTGATTTTGACAAATCTAAAGCGTTTTATATTGAGGCACAAGAATTAGTACTGAAAACATACACTATTTATAGTAAAGAATATTTAAAAGTCTGTTATGAATTAGCTAGATTATATAGCTTACAAAAAAAATATACCGAATCAGAAAAATTGTTTTTAAGCATTATTGATATTGCTAGAAAAAATATTTCTTTAAAAGACGAAGAACATGAAGCTATTTTGGAGTTAGGTGAAATTTATAGTACAACTAATGACTTTAAGAAAGCTGAATATTACTATAAAAAAACCATAGAGATTAGCTCTAATATTACCTATAATATTAATGCCAACAAAGGATTGCATCATATATATTTATCTCAAGATGACTTTAAAAATGCTGAAAAATATTTGATAAATAGTATAAGTCTGTGCAAAAAAAAATTTGGCAATGAATCAAGAGAAAGTCTAGATCTTTTACTAAAGTCGACTTTTTTTTATTCAAGTATTGGCGATGAAAAAAAAATGTATCAATATTTGAATGAAGCAACTTCTATATTTAATAATAATGATATTCTAAGTAGTGATAAGCATTTAATGATTATATTTTCAATGAGATGGTCAAATATTTATTTGAGTAATAAAGAGTTTAATAAAGCTATTAATGCCCTAAATAAAGTTATAGAACTATCAGAAGAAAATCCAACTTACAATTATAATTCCAATTTTTGTGCAAGTATTTATTGTTCAATCGCTCATATTTATTTCTATAAAAATGACTTAAAAAACTCTCTATTACATTATGAAAAGGCTCTAAAGAATAGAAATAAAAACATTATAGATGATTTGGAATTCAATATATACTTTGGCCTTTTAGAAGTTTATTCAAGTAGTAACGATATTTCCAATTATACAACAACACTTAATAGCGTTGTAAATTTGATTAAAGTTATGGAATCAAAACATTTCATTTCTTACAGGACATATTATAATTTTTTAAAATTACTATCGAATAATAATCATTATGATTCATTATTTTTAGAATATTACAAAAAATTTGATTATAAAAGAAAACAAAACATATTTAACATTTTAGATATATTATCTGAACATCAATTATTGAATAGCGTTAATAAGTCTTACTCAAATTTGTTAAATTTTGAATTGTCAACTTTAACTAAAAACAATTATAACATTGTAACAGATTTTAATAGTTATACATACAATTACAATCTTCTACTGAAAAACTTAACCTTACGAAATCAAAAAAGAATCAAAAAAGATATCGAAGTAAATGGAGTTCCAGAAATTAAAATTAAATACAATAATTTAATAGAATACAAAAAACAGTTAAACAAACTCGAAGAGCAATCAACTATAAAATCTGAAGCCTACCTCAGTTTATTAGCTTCTACAGAATCCCTTGAAAAAGATTTAGTCCGTAGCTCCTCAACTTTTGCAAAACCCCAAAATGAACTAACTACTTCCCGGAAACAAATTCAAGAAAAACTAAAACCAAACGAAGTAGTTATAGACTTAGTTTCATTTAATTATTATAACAAAAAATGGACTGACAGTATTATGTATGGTGCTTTTGTAATTAAAAAAGACAGCAAATTTCCAAAGTTTGTAAATCTGTTTGAGGAAAAACAACTAGCAGTTTTATTAGAAAGGAATAATAAAGCGCACGATTCAATACAATCCAAGATAATTAATAAGCAATATTCAGATAAAGAAATCAGCAATTTGTTTTACAAACCACTAGAAGCAGAATTAAAGAATAGTAATACGATTTATCTGGCTCCTTCGGGTTTGGCGCACCAAATAAATTTTAAAGCCCTACCTGTAAATACAAATCAAACTTTGGGCGAAAAGTACAAGTTAATTCTTTTAGGCTCTACAACTACATTGGTAGATTATAAACCATTAACCATCAATAAAAAGATAATTTTGAGATTGTTTTATATGGTGGAATTGATTACAACAAAAAACAGCTTGAGGTTTATAAAGAAGCTTATTCAAACGAATTAAATGATTTAGCAACCAGAAGTGGAATTTTGGAATTTAATTATTTACCCGGCACCAATGATGAGGTAAATAAGATTAATAAAGAAGCAATTACGTATAACTTCAAAACTACAATTAAAACCGAAAGCGCAGCTACAGAAGAGAGTGTAAAGCAATTAAGCGGAAAAGTAAATCCTTTCATATTGCATTTAGCAACTCATGGTTTTTTCTTTGAAAATACAAAACAGGAATTATCAGAATTAGACAGAAACATTCCAATAGAGGCTAAAAAAGAATCTATATAGCATCAGAAGACCCTATGATGCGTTCTGGTTTACTATTTGCTGGAGCAAATAATTCGTGGAGAAAAACCAATAATGAAACAAATGCAGATGATGGTATTTTAACCGCTAAAGAAATCGCTAATCTTGATTTAAGCAATTGTAAATTAGTAGTATTGAGCGCTTGTGAAACAGGTTTAGGTCAAATAAACGGTAGTGAAGGTGTTTTCGGTTTACAACGCGCATTTAAAATGGCAGGTGTTCAAAATATCATCATGAGTTTATGGAAAGTTCCTGATGTACAAACAGCAGAATTATTCGGAATTTTCTATGCAGCATGTTTCAATGGCAAATCCATACAAGAAGCTTTCAATGAAGCCCAAAACAAAATGAAAGAAAAATATTCCCCATACTATTGGGCAGGTTTTGTACTACTAGAATAATTTTTTTTAGCAATAGGGTTACCTTTTTATCTTTTTCATATAAACTATAAAACAATTAAATTATAGTAATTATGAGAACTAGAAAAAACAAGTCTTTGGAACCAATATCAACAGTTATAATATTATCTTTTCTTATACATTTTGGAAAATATCTACTTATTGGCGGAATAATTATATTCATTATGTCATATATTTCTTATTATTTTTCATCTAAAAACTAACCTTTTGGTGTTGTTAATCTTTGAATAAAATTAGGTTTTATACATATTTAAAATAACATTAATAAAGAACTTGATAAATGAAAAATTACGGATCAAGAACAAAAGGTGGGGATTAAGCAAAAAGATTGGATAATCTGAATAAGAAAAAATCGATATTTCTTACCCCTCTAAACTGACTCCTAAAGGCTTTTATTTTTGCATTAAAGATTCAGCAGCTGCATTAGTACTTCTATTATCAAAGTAGTTTAGTATTGATTGATAATTGACTGTTAACCCTTTAGAGACTAACTCTGTGTGATCAAACTCTATTGGAGGTTTTGCTTTTTCTTCAAAATAAAGATGCAGGCTTTCTTGTGAATTATAAACTGAAATTATTTCAAAATAATCAACTAGAAAATCAGGAAGTATCAATTTTAAAAGATCTGTAGGGTTCATAAGTAGTGTTCAATTTTGACAAAGCTCTCTTTTTTTAATTATCCTCCTCAACTTTTGTTTTTAATCTTTTATTGCCTTGGCAAAAATAAAAAATTGCCTTTTTTGACGGGATTTTTAAATTATTTAAAAACAATAACCGAATTATTTGGATTGTTTAAATTTTTTTAATAAATAATTTAAAAGTGTACTTTTACAAAAAAAAATGAAAAACTAAATGTCAATTACTCTTAATAGATACTTCTTTATTCTTTTAATTTTTATGCAAATGAGTTTTATAGCTCAAAATAAAGAAGTAAGTCCTTTAAAAATCATTGCACGCGGACAGAAAGACAAAATTTTATTGCGATGGGGAGTTACCTCTGCGTCTGAGTGGAAAAAAGCTCTTAAAACAGGATTTATACTAACCCGTTATACTGTTAAAAAAGGGAATCAATTAATAGCCGAACCTGAGAAAAAAATATTGACTGTTAATCCTTTATTACCACAACCTTTGGAGCAGTGGGCTGAACTAATCCAGAAAGACAGTTATGCTGCTATTGTTGCACAGTCTATATATGGTGAGGAATTCCAAATTAGTGGACAAAATAATAATTCTATTTCCAAAATTATTGAGACAGCCGATGAAATGGAGCAACGTCATACTTTCGGTTTATTTGCTGCCGATATGAGTTTTGAAGGCGCATTAAAAGCGGGTTGGGGATTTGTTGATAATTCTATCGTTAGAAATGAAGTTTATGTCTATCAAATTAGTATTCCTAATAGTAAGTTCAAATCGGCATCTGTATTAGTGGGTATGAAAGATTATAAAAAACTACCTGCAATAGATGATTTAATTGCTGTTTCTGATGATAAAAAAGTATTGATTTCCGGGATTACGAATCGTATAAAGATGTATTTACATCTTATAAAATTGAACGTTCCGAAGATGGAGTAGCATTTTCGCCAATAACCAATGCGCCTATAGTAAATATGAATGAGCAAAAAGGTGTACAATCTAAACGATTATATTATGTAGATACTTTAGCTCAAAATGATAAAACTTATCATTACAAATTATATGGCATTAGTGCTTTTGGTGAAAAAGGACAGTTGAGCAAAGTTATTACAGCAAAAGGTGTCCATGATGTTTTTTTACCCACACGTATAGATGATTATAAAATTACTAAAGACAATAGTGTTATATTAGATTGGTCTTATCCAAATGATTTAGAAAATCATATTGCTGGTTTTGAAGTCAACCATTCAGAAGATGAAAAGGGACCTTATCAAAAAGTAACTGAATTGCTTTCTCCACAAACGCGTAAATTTGAATATAAAAATTTAGGGCCATCCAATTACTTTAAAATCTTTGTGGTTGGAAAAAATAACAAAAGACTTAATTCGCAAAGTACTTTGGTACAACCCATTGATTCCATTCCTCCTATGAAACCAATAGGTTTAGAAGGTACTATTGACAGTTTAGGCGTGGTTAAATTAAAATGGAACGCCAATATAGAGAAAGATTTATTAGGGTACAGAATTTTGAAAGCTAATAATGTCAATGAAGAGTTTGTGGATATTTACACAAAACCATTTCAGGGAACAAGTTATACGGATAAAGTAAGTTTAAAAATGTCGAATCCTAAAGTATATTATCGTTTGGCGGCAGAAGACAAGCGCTATAATATTTCTGAGATGTCAGCTATTTTGGTACTCGAAAAGCCGGATCGTATCCCACCCACAGCTCCAATTTTTAAAGATTATAGCGTAAGTAAAGGAAAAATTCATTTAGAGTGGGTACGAAGTTATAGTGAAGATGTGGTTTCGCATCATCTGCGCCGTAAAAAGCAAGGAGAAAAAGAATGGACAGAAATTCTGAAAGTAAACGATACGCTACAAAGTTATACCGATGAAAATTTAGAAAATAAGAGCACCTATCAGTATGCCATAGTAGCCAAAGATAAAGAGGGTTTAACTTCCTCACTAGAGCATTCAGTAGTTACCGTTGAATTTATTGATATGAATCCTATTGCTATTATTGAAAATTTAATAGGAACAGTAGATAGAGAACAGCGAAAAATACTACTGACATGGCGTTTTAAAAAATCTAAAGAAAAGATAAAGGGGGTGAGTATATATAGGAATAAATTAGGAGAAGCCCCTTCATTATGGAAAGAAATAAACAAGCCTATTCAAGAAATTACTGACACGCAATTAAGTATGAATACAGAGTATGAATATCATCTTTTGGTAAACTTGGAATCTGGTAATCCTTGTAAATCGGAAAGTATTAATATAAAATATTAGACAATGAAGAAAGTTATAATTTATTTATTGTTATTTTTTAAATTCAATATGATTTATGGTCAGTTGAAACTGGCAGGAGATGCTTATTATACATTAGATAGTTCAATGTGGCTGGGTGAAGGATCAGAAGGAAGCGGATGTGGATATGGAGGCCTTGAGTGGTTGTATTTGCAAAAAAAAACAGGAGGCACTTTTTATCTTAAAAATAACGACGGTTCAATGTGGCAAAAGACCTATCAAGTTTTTAATTCAAACCACAATATAAAATTTACAGACACTGACCCAATTACTAGTTTTAGAATTAAATCAAACCATAGAGTTGAAGACTTTTGGGGGTCTTGCTATACTGAGAGTCTTTGGGAACATAGTGTAGGTGTCCAAAAAGTAGCCGATGTTACGTATCAAAATACTGAAATTTTTGCTAGATGGTTTAATGGCTGGTTGAATTTAAACACCTACCCAGTGATAAATTTAATTAATACTGATCTTGCAAATAATATTATAGGGGATGACGACAGTATTATAATTCCAGAAATTAATGATATAGAAAAAAAGTATTATTTTTGGCAATATTCAGCTTCTCCTACTGGACCTTGGATTGACTTACCAGCAAACACTTCAGGTAAAAATTTTTTACAAATTAAATCAAGCGATTTTCTCCCAAATAGTTTGATAGATAGTTATTTCTACATAAGAGTCACAACCAAAGTTTCACATGCCAATGAGCAAGGAAAAATTATTGCCTTAAAATATAGAAAGTCAGCTCCACATATATTAAGCGTTGTTCCAACTAGTCCAAAATGTTATAAAGAGACTGATGGAAGTGTTATTGTAAATTTCGATAGAGCATTATTGGATACGGAAATTTTAGGATATAATTTGTTTAATATTGGGACTAATGCAGATCAAACTTCTTCAGGGGCATTAACTGGTAATCCAAATTTGAATTTATCAAATGACAGAAAATCCATGACTATAAAAAATCTGCCTGCTGGTAAATATAGATTAAATCTTGGGATTGGAGCAATTGATGGACACGAGACTTATACTCAAGGAGAGAAACATAAAATTGAATTCGAAATAAATGAAATACCTGTAGTAACCTTCAAACTCACTAAAACCGATATTTGGTGCCATGGCGGTCAAGATGGTGTTATTAAAATAGAAGCTAATGGGGGTAATAAATTAGAAAAAGATACCAAAGATGGTTGCAAAGGTATTAATGGTTTATCAAGATATTGTTTTTCATTAGATAACGGTTTGACATGGAAAGGTTTTGACACAGAGTTTTCACATACTCTTATGGGACTTACCAAAGAGACTTATACGATACAAGTCCGTGACTGGAAAGGTTGTAATGCCTTGCAACCTAATGGCGCTATTTTAAAATTGAGTGAAACCATACAGCAACCCCAAGAAGCTGTTTCATTATCGTATACTTCGATCAAACAACCTACTTTTTATGGTGGCACAAATGGTCAATTAGTAGTAGCAATTAAAGGCGGAACACCTTTTGACGATCATAGTTATGCTTATGAATGGAAAAATAGTAAGGGGGTTTTGCAAACCAATATTACGCCTTATTATGATGCAACAGCTAAAGTTTATTATCTTACTTTAACAGGCATACCTTCGGATACTTATACACTAACGGTAAGGGATAAAAATTATACGAGTGCAACGAATAAAGATGGTTGTACAGTGGCTAATTCTACTCAGTTTTTAAATCAGCCCGACCCTATCGTTGTAAAATTAAATGTTTTACGCAGTATTTCTTGTAATGTAACCAATGTGTTTGGTAATGAAGCTGATTTAAATCCAGTTGATGGACAACGAGATGAATCGCAAGATGGAATTTTACAAGCCACGGTTACTGGTGGAGTTCCATTTACAGGTTCTGACAACAATGGTTTACCTTATAAATATATATGGAGTAAACAAAAGTTGGATGGCAGTTGGGAAATTTGGAATGATCAGGATGCGACTGCACAATATTTAAACCATGGGAATTATTCGCTTAATGTGGAAGATAAAAATGGAATTCGTTTGGGTATATATGTCAACAATGTAATTAGCCAAGAAACCCCTGTCATTCAGTTTATGCCACAGCCTTCAAAATTAGAATTACAATTCCAAAAAAGTGATATTAGTTGTAGTGCAGGAAATAACGGTTGGATTACAGCAATACCTAAAGGCGGAACACCACCTTATACTTACGAATGGACAACGGGAGCCACTACAGCACAAATTACTAATTTGATCGCTAATAATTATTTTGTAAAAGTAGTTGATGCCAAAGGGTGTTTTGTGCAAGGGAGTATGTTGATTGATCAGCCCAATGGTGTTGTAATTAATGGAATCGTTACTTCACCTACGTGTCATGATGGTGTTGATGGTAGTATAATTACTACTGTGACGGGTGGTACTCCTCCCTATACTTATAGTTGGAGTACCGGAGGGAATACAAAAGATATAGTAAGTTTGACTTCTGGTGATTATCAATTAACAGTAGTAGATTCTAAAGGGTGTACCTATTATAAGAATTTCAAATTAGACAATCCGGATCCTATTGTGGTTAATTTAGGAGGGAATAGGACTTTGTGTAATGGTCAGCAACTAGATTTAGATATAAGTATCCCAGATCCTCAAGCGCAGTATAATTGGACCTCAACTCAAGGTTTTAGTTCTAATAGTGCCAAAGTTAGTTTGACACAAGCAGACACCTATACAGCTAAGGTTACAAGTTCTAAAGGATGTTTAGGTCAAGATAGTTTCGTTTTAAAAACCAGTAACGTAGCTATATCTTCTGAATTTTTCTTGACTTCACAAGCCTATTTAAACGATGAGGTAATATTAATAAACGCAAGTAATCCACTAGGTGAAAATACGAGTTGGGAAATACCTAATACAGTAACGATAGTAAATCAGAATGAAAAGTATATTGTTTTAAAATTTACGAGTTTAGGTAGTTATACTATTTCATTGAAACAAACTCAAGGAGATTGTTATGCTTTATATTCCAAAACAATAAATGTAGAACCTAAATTGATAAATCCTACAATCGGAAATGAAGCGCAACCATTTATCACGGAATTTCTAGTAACCCCAAATCCTAGTAATGGTGATTTTCAAACCATAGTAAAATTAGCGGAATCAAGTCCTATTAAATTACGACTTTACCCCATTAATGGTCAACAGCCTATATTGGAGAAAAGTGAGAACGGACAAAAGAGTTATGTTTTAGATTTTAATAGTTCACTAGCTGCTGGAACTTATGCTTTAATATTGGAAACAGCTAAAGAAACTTTAGTCAAAAAAATTATTATTTATTAATTCTATAAAAATTTTAAAATGAAAAAAAGCATTTTTATGTTGGCAGGAATTGCCTTAGTAGCTTGTAGTAAAAAAGAAGATTCAACTCCAACAACTCCAGAAGTGTCGGTAGTAGGAAAATGGCAAAAACAAAATGTAACTGTTACTTCTGGTAAAGATGGTTCTAAAATATCAGAAAAAATTACCACTGCATGTGAAAGAAATGGGTTTATTGAATTCACTATGGAAAAAAAAGTGACTACTGAATCTTATTACACTCAAATTGTAAATCAAGTAGAAAGTTGTGTAAAAGAATCATCTTCAACAATTAGTTCATATGAATATGATAATGGAACAAAGAAACTAACTGTTATTAGACCAAATAAAACTGTAACTGTAACTGTTGAAAAGATTTCTTCTACGGAATTAGAACTTAGCTATACAGATTCGGATAAAAACAATGACGGTGTTTTAGACAAAACAGTAGAATACTACATCAAAAAATAATTACTTTAGGCTGTCTGAAAAGGGTGTGACTTTTTTATTTCTGACATTGTAGAAGTGATTTAATAAAGTTTTTTTCAATTTTTCAGACAGTTTTTATTAACTAAAGTGATTTTTTTTAAAATTCAATTTTTCGTTTGCAATAAATACAGCGAAAAAAATATAAAAGGCAATTGACTTATTTTTTTATTAAGAGTTCGACAGTTTTTATCTATTGGTGAATTTTCGTTATTCTAATAATCATGCTTTCTTTTCCAATATAGATTTTGAAAAAGAATAAAGGTCAAATATCCATTTTTAATAAATAAACTTTTACAATGAAAACATTATATACCTTACTAATTGGATTAGTACTTTTAAGTTGTAGCAAAAAATCAGAAGACGAAACAGTAAAAATTTTTAGATTCCTTGAATTCGAGAATGATGTGTTGTTACCAAATATTAATGAAAGTGAGCTTACTTTTTTAGCAATTGATTTTGATAAAAAAATTGAAGATTGGGAAATTAAATTATCAAATGGGAAGGAAGATTTTCCGACTGGAATTAATAGAATAGAAACCACGATGTATGGTTGGACAAATGGTGATAAAATTGCTCAAAGGATCTATTTGAGAATTCCAAAACTAGAATATGGAGATTATACTGTTTCTATAAAAAACAAAAAGACAAATCAAATTTACACCGATGTTTTTTTGGTTAGAAATAAAGTTTTTAGAGGTTTGAAATCTGTTGACAGTACTACCTATTCAATAATCCATGACACCCCTGATTATTTATATTTTCAGAATACGACCAATTCAATCACAAATGATCCATATTCAAACACTGTTAAACAAGTTTTTTTAGAGAATAAGACAACAATGGTCAGCTATTCAATAAATTTTCAGGTTATAAACAATACAATAGCATTCACAATCCCTAAAACGATTCCTCAGGGGATATATTATTTTTCTATCAAATACACCAACGGAATAGCTAATTACCATGAAAAGGATATTGTGATATTAGAGCAACAATTGCCACAAATAAATTCAATTAACAAAAGTGTATTTAATAGTGGAGAGGAATTAAAATTGGAAGGAATAAATTTTAGATATAAAATTGCTACAGGGATATTACCCTTTGATGGATTGTCAAATGTTCAAACAGGAACTTATTTAGTCTTTAAAGACATTAAAAATGAATATAATTTAAGTTGTGGTATTTATGAAAATAATAATCAGGATTATAATGATATAAGTTCGAGTGAGACAAAACTATTATACAAAATACCACCTTTGTCTAAAGCTTCAATTTTTACAGATGCAAACAAGACTTATTTTGATGGAGAAGTGTATGTAAAGAGTGGTCCTTATAAAAGCAATCCAATCAAAGTGAAAGTTGTTTATTAATTTTTGAAATTCAATTTTAATTTTAAAAGATGAAATTTAAACAAGTTGTATTATTTATCATTTTAATTCTTACAATCTCCTGCTACCAAGAATCTTTTATTCCAATAGAAGGTGATTTTACCACTCAATTTGTCAATGCCGATGAATCAGTACCTGTTTTGATTCGTATAGATAATAAGCTACAAGGTGCAGAAACATTTCAATGGGAATTTGAAGGAGGAAATCCAGCCACATCAACGGTTGCTAAGCCGGGGGAAATTTTATATAACCAGCCCGGGACTTACAAAATTAAGTTGACAGCTACCAATAGTGATGGTGAATCTAAGATAATTGAAAAAACAATAGTGATCAAAGACGCCTTAAATGCTAAATTTACCTATGGTGTTATACAAGATAATTTTTCGCCTGTTGAAGTTCAAATTTCGAATTTAACTACAGGACAGGGTATAACTTACAATTGGCAATTTGAAGATGGAAATCCTGCCACGTTCTCGGGTCAACACCCACCGCATGTCATTTTCACTACACCGGGTAAGCATAAAATTAGCTTAACAATAACTAACGGATTTGAAAATCAAACTATAGATGGTCAAGTTGAGGTTGCTCCTTTATTGGTTAGTGACTTTTCATGGGATGTAGCAGTGGCAGATACAGATTATCAGGCACCTGTTACTTTGAAAATGAATAATAGCAGTATTAGTGCAACGCATTATATATGGCAGGCAAATGGCGGACAAATTAATAATCAGAATCTAAATAATCCTACTATTACATTTAATACACCGGCACTTATTCCATTAACTTAAATGCAAGTAATGGTAAAACAAATCAAAGTACAACTAAAAACATTACCATATACCCTAATACTAATTTATATATTTTCAATGACGTCAAATTAGGTATTAATTCAGCTCATCAAAACAATAGTTATGGTGCTTTTTTCTCTACTATCACACAGCAGACCTATAGTTCAAATGAGGTTAATGTACAGAATAGTGGCTTAATAGATATCGCTTTTCAAGGATTAAATAGTACTTTCAATTCAAATGCTTTTATTTCCCCTCATCAGGTTCAAAACTATGGTTTTTTAGCGTTAAGCAATGCACAACAAACCATTTTTATCAATTCTCAAGAATTATGTAATTGTGGACTAAATTTTAGTGAATCACAGTTTAATGCCATGCAAAACGATAGTCCATTACAACCGTTATTAATAACAAGCAACCTAGCAGGTGCTCAAGGGTTTGGAAAGCAGTTGCCTAGAATTGTTTTATTTAAAACAAAAGACGGTAGAAAAGGAGCAATTAAAATAAAAAATATGATTACTAACGGTACAAACTCTTATATAGTTTGTGATATCAAAGTACAGAAACAATAAAATACATGAAAAATTACTGTTTTTTTCTTGTTATTTTTTTGTTAGGTATCACTACTGGAAAAGGACAGGAAGTTGATATAGAAAATTTTAAGAAAATAAATTTCAAAGTGACTGGAGGAATAAATGCCAACAGTGTTTTTTTTTGCAACAAATGGGAGCAATAACCGTTTGCCATTCACCTATTTGTTATCTGGAAACATGAGTGTTTCTGCATTTTCATTTAGTATGCCCCTATCTTATACCCTGACTAATCAAGGTAATAATTTGGGCTATACTGTACCATTTAATTTTAACAGATTGAGTTTAATGCCTAAGTATAAGTGGGTAAAAGCCTATATTGGTGATGTGAGTATGAATTTTTCCCCATATACTTTAAGTGGGCATCCTTTTCGAGGAGGCGGGTTAGAATTGAGTCCCAAAGGGCGCTTTAAGTTTGCGATGATGGGTGGACAACTAGTCAAAGCTATTGAAAGTAATGAAAGTGCTACTAAAGTACCCGTTTTCCAACGTATGGGATATGGAATGAAAATAGGCTATACCCAATCCAAATACCGTCTAGAATGGATAGGTTTTTATGCAAAAGACAATCTTAACTCAATCCATGAAAATTTTGATAGTAAACAGGTTAGCCCAAAAGAGAATTTAGTAAGCAGTTTAAATTTTTCCTCGTCTTTGGTTCAAAATTTAGATTTTACAATTGAATATGCAGTATCCTTACTAAGTGAAGACTTGCGTTCCAAAATTTTAAATGAATCCGATTTTATTTCAACTAAGCTATCGATACGTGAAAACACCTCTGTATTAAAAGCAGTAAAAGCAAACATAAATTATACTATCCAGAAGACAAAATTAGGGATAGCATACGAGCGTGTAGATCCAAATTATAAAACTTTAGGTGCTTTATTTTTTAGTAATGATTTAGAAAATATAAGTATGAATTTATCGCGCGCATTTTTGAGCGAAAAATTGCAAATGAACAGTTCTATAGGTTTTCAAAGAGATGACGTAGCTGGGCAGAAAAAACAAAACACCAAACGATTAGTTGGTTCTTTAAATGCAAGTTTTCAAGCTAACAGTAAACTTAACTTTACAGGGAGTTATTCTAATTTTACAACGTATACGAATAGAAATTTGAGTCAATTTGATTATATCAATAATCCTAACTTAACTCCCGCTGACACTTTAAATTTTAGACAACTTTCTCAAAATGCTACTTTAGGTATGAATTATACTTTTGGTAAGAAAAAGAACCATAATTTAAATTTCAATTACAACATTTCAGGACAAGCTAATGAACAAGGGGGATTATTAGAAAAGGGCAAACCAGTCAAGTACAAAATTACAATTTGACTCATACCTTACAATTTGTACCGATTAAAATGGCATTGAATACCTCTTTAAATTACACCTCAAATACTGTTAGTTCCATGAGTAGTCATGCACAAGGAGGTGCTATAAGTCTTTCTAAAAAATTAATGAAAGATAAAATGAATAGTAATTTAGGACTGCTATACAACTCCAATATAACAGGTTCACAACACAATTCTGTGTTAGGATTGAAACTTATGACTAACTATACTGCTTTTAAAAAGCATATATTTTCATTGGGGGCTATTCAAATGTTTAAAAATAGCTCACAACAAAATTTGAATGAATTGACGGTTAATTTTAATTACGGTTATAATTTTTAAACGATTAGCAATTGAAAACTAAAAACAACTTCAACCTATACCACATGAAAAACAAACAAAGTATTTTCAGCTGGCTACTCTATTTTTTTATGTTTGTTGCTTACGCCCAACAAAGTCCTAATACTAAGGGTATGGCGGAGGCCAGTTTTGCTAAGATTGAAAAAACAGACCGATGGGTAAATAGTTTTGCAAATCAAGAATTAGTTGAATTACCTATAGGGATTAGAAAAACCGTAAGTAATGTACAATATTCAGTAGGAGTTACAAAGGCTACTTTTACGCCTGAATATACCATGCTAACCGTTTTTTGTCGTGTGGATTTACCACAAACCAAAGCCGATGGTACCCCAGTGCAATTGTTTTTTGGAGCAGATAATATAAAGCTTTCACATCAAGGTGGAATTATAGGTGATGCGAAATTAGTATTGTTAGGAAATATTGATATTCCTTTTAATAATAACCAATGGCAACTCTCGCTCTATGGCGGTTTTGATATGAAAACAGGAGCTGTAAATAGTGAGCTTACTTATGTTACTATAGACTGTGATGGTTTTAAAGAGATGAAAATTTCAGGAGCTGTTGAATTTTCAAGAGATTTGATTTTGCCTTTAGAAAATGGCGTTGTAAACGAAGCTAGAACAACTGTTCCTAAAACCTATTATAATGGTGTAACCAAACAAGTGCCTAATAGAGTAAAAGGTGAGTTCTCCATCATGGGGAGTAATTTTAATGATATTTTAGTCAATGTATCCTTGCAACCCTTTGTTCTAAAAGAAAAGCGAAATGGTAGTAATTATGATGGGAATTTTCAATTTTTAGTTAGTAATGCAGTATTGGATTTAAGTGATTTGCAAAATCATCCTACGGTACAATTTCCTGATTATTATCAGAAGAACGGTTTATTAATGCCTACCGCCAATGCTTGGCGAGGGGTGTATGTAGAAACATTTGATGTAGGTTTGCCCAAGGAATTTAAGACTACCGATACCCAACAAACCAAAGAGCGTATACACTTAGGGGCATCAAAACTAATCATCGATAAATTTGGTGTTTCAGGAACTTTTTATGGTGACAATATTTTCCCTTTAGAAAAAGGAATTACAAGTGATCAGAAATCATGGGCTTATTCATTAGATCATATAGATGTTACAATAGCGGCTAATCATTTTGTAAAAGCTAATTTGAATGGACAAATTTTGTTGCCGATAACCAAACAAAAACCATCTACTAATACTACAGCTTCTAACACAAATTCAAATACTGTAAATAAGAAAGCGCTACTCTACAAAGGTTTTATATCGAAAGAAGAGCAACAACTAACGGTAATCTCAAAAGATACTTTAAGTTTTGATTTATGGAAAGCCAAAGCGACTTTATTACCCAATAGTTCCGTTGTTCTAAAATTAGCAAACGGTACTTTTCTTCCAAAAGCAAATTTACACGGTAGCCTATCAATAGGTTCCAGTAAATCGGATACTGATGATACCAGCAGTGGAAAAAAACAGTTGATTTTAAAGGCATCACCTTTCAAAATTTGCAATTACAAACTGTAAGTCCCGTGATATCTGTACAGTATATGGGATATGCAGGTACCGTAAGTTTTGGTAATTTTCCCGTCTCTATAGGCAATATAGGAGTTAGTATGCAACAATCCTCAGCACGTTTGGATTTTGATTTGGGGCTGAATTTGATGGAGAGCATAGGAGCAGGAGCTACAGCGCGTATTGGTATAAAAGCCAAATTACACGAAGAAAATTTTCGACAGAAGTGGAAATATGATGGTTTAGATTTATCCGCCATCAATATTAAGGCTGATTTTAGCGGGTTTAAGATGAATGGTCAGCTTATCCTGATGGAAAACGACCCCACGTATGGTGATGGGTTTAGCGCTGATTTAGATGTAGAAGTAGTCAGTGTTGTAAAAGTTAAAGCTAAAGCCATATTTGGAAAAACCACCTTTAAGTATTGGTATTTTGATGCTTCTGCCAAATGGCCCGCAGTCCCATCCCCTTTTATGATTAATGGTTTTGGAGGAGGAGCCTATTATAAAATGCGTCGTAAAGAAGGCATTTCACCTACAGAGTTTTCCCCTTCTGGATTGAGTTATATTCCAGATGAAACAAGAGGACTAGGTTTGAAAGCCTTAATTTATTTTCATATAGGTAAAGAGGAAGTTTTTGATGGTGAAGCAGGATTTGAAATAGCCTTTAATACCAGTGGTGGAATTAATACTTTGGCCATATTTGGAAAAGGGGGTATCATGGCTAAAATTCCGGGTTTGAAAAGTGTTTCAGGTTTGATGAATAAAGTAGCATCGAGTCCAGCTGCTATGAGTAGTTTTATGGGGGTATCAGAATCTAGTTTAAACGGTTCCTTTGCAAGTAAATTTTTACCCAAAGCCAAAACCTCTATTCCCGGCGAAATATCAGACAAAGTAGGGATTAATGTAGAAGCTGCCATCGAATTTGATTTTCAAAATAAATCGATGCATGGGACTTTTGATGTTTACATTAATACCCCGGTAATTTTATAGCAGGTGTAGGAGCTGGAGGTCGTGCTGGTTGGGCAGTTTTTCATAAAGACCCACAGGATTGGTATATCTACATAGGTACTCCTGACGATCGTTGTGGGGTGAAGATGGGTGTTGCTGGAATTAGTCTAAAAACTACCAGTTATTTTATGGCAGGAACTGAACTACCGTGTAGCCCACCACCGCCAGATATAGTAGCGCAAATATTAGGAGTAGATGCTCAATCTCTCAATTATATGCGTGATGAAAATGCGTTGGCTAATGGAGGTGGTTTCGCTTTTGGAGCGAGTTTGGATTTTGATACGGGCGATTTGAGTTTCTTGCTGTTTTATGCACGTTTTCAAGCAGGTATAGGATTTGATATTATGCTGAAAGATTACGGAGAAGCCCGTTGTTCCAACACGGGTGATCAAGTAGGGATTAACGGCTGGTATGCCAACGGGCAGTCTTATGCTTATTTACAAGGTGAATTAGGGATACGTGTAAAACTGTTGTTTATTAACATGAAAATTCCAATTGTATCTGGAGGCGCTGCGGTTTTGTTGCAAGCTAAATTACCTAATCCATTTTGGATGCGTGGCTATGTAGGTGGATATATGAATATTTTAGGAGGGTTGATAAAAGGACGTTTCCGATTTAAACTAACCATAGGAGAGGAATGTATCTTTGAAAATGCAAGTCCTTTAGGAGGTATTAAATTAATAACCGACGTAAGTCCTAAAAAGGGACAGAAAAAGCCGATGTATTCACTATACCGCAAGCCACTTTCGCAATGAAAGTTAATGAGCCTATAGTGATACCTGAAGATGATGGTGATCAGACTTATAAAATTATTTTAGAAAAATTTAAGGTTTTAGATGGCACTAAGGAAGTTGCTGGTACTATAGAATGGACTAGTATGAAAGATAGAGCCAATTTTATATCAACTGATATATTACCTCCTAATAAGCCTTTGAAAGTTCAAGTTGAAGTAAGTTTTCAAAAACTTGAGAATGGAATTTTTAGGACCGTTATGCAAAATGGTCAAGTGGCTAAAGAACTAGAAGAACGTGAATTTACTACGGGAGGTGCGCCTAATTATATTCCGTTAACCAATATTTTATATTCGTATCCTGTGGTCGATCAAAAATACTTTTTTGAAGAAGAATATGATAAAGGGTATATTAAACTAAAACGAGGACAGGATTATTTATTTGAGGATCCTAGTTGGGAAACTCAAGTAAAAATGAAAGTCCTTCCTTCTGGTACAAGTTTGACTACGGCTTTTAACTATGACACAAATGCTAATGAGGTTTCCTATACATTACCTAATATAGAGCAAGATAAAAAATATAGTTTTGCTATTATTAGTGGTTTAAAAGGTGCAGTTGCCACTACCTCAGCTAGTACAAGTACGACTAGCATAACGGAAGGTGATAATGACATTAGTATTACTCAAAACCAAGCACAATCACAATCTAAAGAAGGAGAAATTGAACGTTTAAGTTATGGTTTTGGAACCAGTAAATACAAAACTTTTACGCAAAAAATGGAGCATTCCCCTACTCAAAACTATAATTTTGGTATGATTTATTCCGATGTAATTTATTTGAGTAATACTTTGAATAGCCAAGAAGCTTTTGATTTAACCGATTTACAAGGGACTATGTATAGTGAAACAACCCCTTTATTAACGGCAACTTCTAAGTTAAATGACACCTATTACACTACAGATATGGCTCCTTATTTGTATAAAGCCTACCCTTTAGCAGGCAGTTACACCCTTCGAAATCGTGACACGAATGAACTAGGATTGCCTCCGGCAAAAGCTTTGCCAATAAGTACTTATTATCTGACAAGTTTAGAGAATGACACCAATACGCAATGGTTAAAATCAAATTTTCCATTTAAGTATAATTTGCCTTTACTTTATAAATCCGATTGGATGGATTTAAGAGATCAGGTGGTCAATGATTATGTGAATGGGACTATTACGTCAACAAGTTTAGCGTATCAGTTTTTAAGTAAAGAATATACTTTTATGCGTTTTGGATTTTATGAGGTAGCTTTAAAATATCGTCTGCCGGTAATAAAAAAACAACGGAGTATACGTATAAATTTAAAAATGAGAATCAGGTTAGGTTTTAGAATTTAGAGTTTAGAATTTAGAGTTTAGAATTTAGAGTTTAGAATTTAGAATTTAGAGTTTAGAATTTGAAACTTTGAACTTGAAACTTGAAATTTAGAATACAATATACAGTATAAAACACTTGGTTAAGTAAATATAAAAATATGGGGAAAATAGTTCAAAAAATTATCGCATCACTCCTACTTTTCACCTCATTGTTGGGTATGTCGCAGGTGTATCCGGTACAGATGACACCGGTGTTTCATGTGCCTTATAGCAGTCGATTGTCAGACTATGCTAACAGTATGGATGTTAGAATGCGCTTATTGGTTAATACCACTGATATTGGGAT
This sequence comes from Flavobacterium davisii, assembly GCF_019565505.1. Classification (GTDB taxonomy): domain Bacteria; phylum Bacteroidota; class Bacteroidia; order Flavobacteriales; family Flavobacteriaceae; genus Flavobacterium; species Flavobacterium davisii. The sequence goes on along the minus strand of NZ_CP067378.1, from coordinate 992,378 downwards.
CAACAATCGTCAGGTGCGACTTAAAATGTATGTGCAAGGCAACGGGATTCAGGCGCAGAGTTCGGAGGTGGTGGTAGGCATGAACCCGATATATATAAATGGTGGTGAATTGCTAACGTTGACTAACCTAGAGTTGGCACCCTTATTCCGATTGGAAAACCTAGAAGGCATGAGTCCTTCGCAATATGCTAATGCGTTGCCCGAGGGCTTGTATACTGTTTGTTTTGAGTTATATGATTTTTTAACTAATCAGAAAATTTCGCAAAAAAGTTGTGCTCAACTGTATTTGATGCTCAACGATCCTCCGTTACTCAATACGCCTTCTAGAAATGAAAGTATTGCGGTAAGCGATTTTCCGAATATTTTATTTACTTGGACCCCTCGACAAATAAATGCTACCAATGTCTCGTATCAGTTTGAACTGAAAGAAATATTGGATCCTACCATAGACCCACAAATAGGTTTTTTAACCAGTCCCTTATTGTATGAAGAAGAACTGCGTAGTACAGCCTTGTTGTATGATGTGAGTAAACCCAACTTATTGCCGGGCAAACGCTATGCATGGCGGGTGCGTGCTATGTCAACCTCGGGATTGTCGCTTAATAATGTGTTTAAAAACGAGGGATATAGTGAGATTTACCATTTTACGTATGCCAGTCATTGTCCTGCTCCTACTTTTATATTAAGCGAGGCTGTAAGTGCCCGTAGTGTTCGCGTGAGTTGGTTAGGCGATAAAAGTCACACTAAATACCATGTGCAATACCGCAAGTCGAACGTAGCGGGAGCCGAATGGTTTGAGGTGTACACCATGAACACCCAGACCACACTTTCGGACTTAGAAGCCGGTGTGAACTATGAATTTCGTGTGGGAGGCAGTTGCGAGCCAGCCGTTTTGGGCAATACCGCCACGTTTACCTACTCGGGGATTAATCAGTTTAGCATGCCTGCTACAGGTACTGCTACTACGAGTTTTACCTGCGGATTGAATCCTACTATTGCTATAGCCAATCAAACCCCTATAACCAACCTTATCGTTTCAGAAACGTTTACTGCTGGAGATTTTCCTGTAAAAATATTGGAATTGACTGGTAATAATCCATACAATGGCAAAGGCTATATTATAGTTCCTTATCTTGCCGATACTAAAATTGCGGTTGCATTTAATAACATTACGGTTAATACCAATTACCAATTGATAAAAGGAGTGGTAGAAACCACGTATAATCCTGAAGCGCCTAATATTAGTGATGTAGAGGATTTAAGTGGTGGGAATAATGGACAAATTGTGACTCAAACCGTGCCGTTTGTAATTACCACGATTACCACCAACCCCAATGGCGATATTATTGTAGGCGGAGCCAATGGAGAACAAATAACCATACCTGGCGGGAGTAATACGGTGATTACAGGCGGAAACGGACAAATATATAATGTAGATAGTCAAGGTAACGCAACAGGACCATTTGTGCCAGCTCCGGGGGTGCTACTACTGCGCAAAATACTGATGGAGTCGCTTCAAATGGACAAGCATCTCAGTTTACTGCTCAAGGGGTTAGTGTGCGTTTTGAACCTATCAGTAGCACAAAATATGCTTGGGATACCGCTCCTACTACCGCCCCTAGTTATATTAAAGAGAAATATGCTAAAGTGGGTAGTGACTATCTGTCCTACAAGGCTGTTGTAAACGGTCAGCGTGATGTGCTAAAAGCTAAAATTGCCATTTCAGATCATAAAATAGTACAGGATAGTATTATTTTTAAAACACAGCATGGGGTACTGATAGATAAAGAAAAAACAGCTGATGGTTACCTACTTACATTAAAAGGGACTAAAACCTATGCCGAAGAAGAAGTTCAGGCGGTTATTAAACAAGGGGGAAATATAAGGTTGCAGGGGCTTTTAGATTGGTACATATTAGCGAAAAACCAATTAATGTTACCCTTATCCCCTTAAATTCGAGTAATAGTATTCCGAGTACAGCAATTTCGCAAATGCAGGACGTGTACACCAAGGCAGGTGTAACGCTTAACATTAAAACGGCATCAGTCTTGACTTATGATGGTGGTGGCGATAACAAAATAACCACTAGCGAAAGTGGCGTTTTTGATTATTATACCGATGAGGAAAAAAGCATAAACGCCAAAATAAAAGCGTTGCCTGATTATGATCCTAAAACGTATTACCTGATTTATTCTAACCTGCCAAGTGATAAAGGGATAGACGGTTTTATGGAGTTAGGCGGACAATTTGGTTACATTTTTACTCCCCCTTCGGGGGTTGGGGGGCTCAAAACAGCCTCTCACGAGTTGGCGCATGGGGTTTTTGCTTTACAGCATCCTTTTGCTAATGCCGCTGACAAGGGGAAAACCCCTTTCTTAATGGATTATGGCTCTGGTACGGAGTTAGGACATCTTGATTGGGCACAGATTAATAATCCTGCGCTGAAATATTATGGGTTTCAGGGGGATAGTCAGGGGGAGTTTTCTGGTTACCACTTAACACCTGATTGGAAACCATTTTCATTTTCAGGTTCTTCGACCTATGTAACAAATGGTATTCAACAACCCAACGGAGCCGTTTATGGTGTAAAATATAATACTAAAACATATAACGCAATAATTGAGAATGGAAGATATACCTACAAAAATGGAAACGAAGTTTTACCAGGATTCAATTTAGTAGATAATCTAAAAGATGATTCAATCATTACTTTATTCTGGAATCGAGGTGTATGTGGAAACCATGAAGAATACACTGCAAAATGGTCTTATCTAAAAGATAAAAAAGGATTTAATGTTGATGAGGTTACTGAAACTGGAAAAATTAATTTTATTGGAAGAGTTAAATGTGAATCTGATAGTAATAATTTATCAACTGTTCTTGATGAAGAAAGCTGTAAAAATATAGATATAGCTCAATTAAATGATAAAAAGAAAGAAATAATTAGTTTATACAATAATAATGATTTAATTCAATTAGTTACTAAAATTAATGAAAGTAATCTTTGTGTTATAAAAAAATTAAGTTTTGATCAAATTAAAAATATAATAGAAAAAATTGTTTCTCAAAACATAAATGAAATAAGAGAAATAGCTGTTTTAAAACTTATTAGAGGTGTAGAATTAAATTCCTATCCTCAATTCACAAATTTATTATTAGAAAATAATGAATACTTGCTTAGAAAGCTTATTGATGAGATGCATAACCATTCTGTATATTTTTGGGATGGCAATAATTTAACAGCTTTTAATGATTTAATTAATTCAATCGTATTAAATTCAAATGCTAGTTCCCAAAAATTATACTTACAATCATTAAAGAAAAATAATTATAATTTACTAAAATACATTTGGAGTGAAATTGATATTGAATCGAAAGCAAATTTCGTCTCGGCAATAAGTCTATTATTTAATAAAAGTGGAGAAGTACCAGATATTAATTATGCAAAAACTGAGTTTGATAATTTTTTAAATGTTTCTATTGTTAAACCAGAAGTTTTTCAAGGAACTGAACCAGTTAGGGATAATGTTTTTTGGTTATTTAAAGATAGATATTTTACAAGTTTAAAAACAAATTTCGATGTCTCGTCTTCATCATCAAATTTTAAAATAGAACTAGAATTATCTGAACTGTTAAATTATGAACCTACTAAATACGAATTTACTTGTGAACCATTTGATTGGATTGTGTTTAGAGCTCAAGAGGACATCCCAGCTTTCGGTTTGAAACAAAATGATCTAATAACAGTCCCAGCCATTTTTGCAGAGCTTTTCCAAGAAGTTGGTGATGTTACAGCACGTAAAAAATTACTTGCTAATGTACTAAGTGTTTTTGCAATCGGAAGAGCACCATCTATAATAGGAACAAGTGCATTTGCTATAACTGTAAACACTACTTTTCATGCAGTAAATATAGGAATGAATGTTTTTGAAGACACTGTTATAGAAAATTTTGGACAAGAATATTCAGAAACTTGGAAATCAATTTATGGATTGTATAATTTACTTTATTTATATGACGCTTATAGGGGATTTAGGAATGTTTTTGATTTTACTGTTACGAAGGTAAATAATGTAGTAAAAATTAAAAATCTAAAATTAGTATTAGATAATGCTCATATAAAGTTTAGAGAATTATCAACTGTAGATCAAGTAAAATTCATAGATAAATTTGATGATTTTTTAATCAATTTTAAAAAATGTACAACAGCTCCAGAATATAAAAAAACTTTGCAACTTCTTTTAGAGTTTAGAATAAATTGTGCAGCTTCAATTAAACCTACAGAATCTACTTTGACTTTGACTCTTAATGAAACTTTAGGAGTTGTTGTAAAAAATGGTAGTAATGTTTCTAATATTGGTTCGTTTACTGTGGTAAATGGGGTCTTAGCATTAAATGGTAATGTTAAATGGCTACCAAGTACTGCACAAGCAGTTGAAGTAGCTAAAATAAATGGGATTGCACATATAGAAAATAATTTAGCAAAACTAGACGACTTAGTACTAGTGAAAAATAACTTAGGAGAATATTTTTTAAAAATATTAAACTCGAATTTGACTAATACTTTTATAGCAAAAATAACTCCATATTCTAAAGTGTTGAGTAAATACAATGCCTTTAATTTAACAACTAAAACTAAATTTGAATCTGATTTTGGAAATGCTCCAGCTACAACTCTTGAAAAATTAAATGCTAATAATGGGGAGTTAGTTGATGTTTGGAATAGTGTTAAATATAGATTGGAGTCTAGAAAAGATATTAAGTTTCTTGAATCTTTAATTCCATCTAGATATGTTACTATGAAACATGTTCCCGGTGAATTAAGTATTGAGAATAAAACTTATGGTTATAAAATATTAGTGAAAGGATATCATAAAGAAATTGATGAAGTTATTTTAAATCCACCATTATATGGGAATGCTGGATTGCCAAATCCATCAAATAGTAATTCTCCAATTATTGTATCAATTGGTACAGCAACAAACCCAGCTACAAAAGGTAAATATAGAATTTCGGATATTAGAGATTATAGTAATGATAATATGCCATATACAGCTAAAATCGAAGTTGAAATACCTGAAAACTCAGGAAATTTTTTCCCGAAAAGTGGTGTTGATGGTAAAAATATTGATAATACTGGAAAATTAATTGGTGGTAGAAGTTCTATGTTCCCAAGAATATGGGATTTAGATAGAATTGCCGAAGAAACAGCATATGTTAGAAGTAAAATTGATTCAACTACCAATATAAATAGTGATAACACATATTCTAGATTGAATTTTGAAAATACTTTTGAGATAAAAATGTATCTGAATGGAGATTTAAATGATTATAAAATACGTATTAACTCTAGTTTTCCAAAAATTAATTAAAAAAATATGAATCCGAATATAAATTATAATTTAGGTTTTATTTTAGATAACAGAAATAAAATAATTCCGTACATTTTTTTAAAAAATATTATAAAGAAATAGAAATTTCTATAAACACTTTAAATGATCTAAATGAATTGATTAAATTTTATAAGTCTAATATTTCATATATAGAAGATATCACGAAAGTAATCAGCGGAGAGATTAATGAAATAGATAGTTTATATACAAATATGGTTGAATTTTGGATAAAGCAAAAAGAGACAAGAATAAGAAATTATTTATTTGAAGATGTTCCAGAAATTTTTATAACTACAGAAGAGTTTTTGAGTTTTTTTATAGAGCAAAAAGCATTTGTTGAAAGTTTTACAAAAAAATCTTTATTGGATTTAATAGAATGTGCATTAAACAAAATTAAATCTAATCCTCAATATGATGAAAATAATTATTATTATACGTGGGAGGATTATAAAGGACAAAATATATATATATGTTCATTAATTACTAAAACAAATCAAAGAGCGACAAAAGAGGAAGTTTTAAAAATGGATGTTAAAAAAGTTATTAGTGAGATTGAAATAGATAATGATTTTTTTGGTTGGTAAATTTCCTTGTTATAACAACAGTTCCAGTTATTGAAACACCAAAAGGTGTTGCATTAAACGATGGAACAAAGGCAGTAGATATAAGTCCTGCCACAGTTAGAGTGCCTAATAAAGACGGATGGATCCAAATTAAAGACCATGGAACATTGCCCTGCTACTTCCGCAACACTTTTAGAAAAAAGTGTTCCTTATAAGGAATGGTAGTGAAGGATAGAACGGAAGCAATATTGATGCTTAGAAAAAGAAAGCTAAGCTGTTTGTAAGTTAAAAAGTGTCTTCTTGCGTTGAGCGTTAGGGATAGTAGCGGCATCCTGCTGTCTTGAAAAGCAGCAGATACAGCGAATAGCCCGCCCTTGTTGCTTAGAAATCGTTGTCTTTAACAACAAACAGGTATGCAACAAGGGAACGCCCAAAACTGTATCTTTGAAAGCTGATTAGTCATTTATGCTAAAACGACTTGTTTTACTCGCATCACTCCTACTTTTCACCTCATTGTTGGGTATGTCGCAGGTGTATCCGGTACAGATGACACCGGTGTTTCATGTGCCTTATAGCAGTCGATTGTCAGACTATGCTAACAGTATGGATGTTAGAATGCGCTTATTGGTTAATACCACTGATATTGGGATCAACAATCGTCAGGTGCGACTTAAAATGTATGTGCAAGGCAATGGGATTCAGGCGCAGAGTTCGGAGGTGGTGGTAGGCATGAACCCGATATATATAAATGGTGGTGAATTGCTAACGTTGACTAACCTAGAGTTGGCACCCTTATTCCGATTGGAAAACCTAGAAGGCATGAGTCCTTCGCAATATGCTAATGCGTTGCCCGAGGGCTTGTATACTGTTTGTTTTGAGTTATATGATTTTTTAACTAATCAGAAAATTTCGCAAAAAAGTTGTGCGCAATTGTATTTGATGCTCAATGATCCTCCGTTACTCAATACGCCCTCTAGAAATGAAAGTATTGCGGTAAGCGATTTTCCGAATATTTTATTTACTTGGACCCCTCGACAAATAAATGCTACCAATGTCTCGTATCAGTTTGAACTGAAAGAAATATTGGATCCCACCATAGATCCACAAATAGGTTTTTTAACCAGTCCCTTATTGTATGAAGAGGAACTGCGTAGTACAGCCTTGTTGTATGATGTGAGTAAACCCAACTTATTGCCGGGCAAACGCTATGCATGGCGTGTGCGTGCTATGTCAACCTCGGGATTGTCGCTTAATAATGTGTTTAAAAACGAGGGATATAGTGAGATTTACCATTTTACGTATGCCAGTCATTGTCCTGCTCCTACCTTTATATTAAGTGAAGCCGTAAGTGCTCGTAGTGTTCGCGTGAGTTGGTTAGGCGATAAAAGTCACACTAAATACCATGTGCAATACCGCAAGTCGAACGTAGCGGGAGCCGAATGGTTTGAGGTGTACACTATGAACACCCAGACCACTCTTTCAGATTTAGAAGCTGGTGTGAGCTATGAATTTCGTGTGGGAGGCAGTTGCGAGCCAGTCGTTTTGGGCAATACCGCCACGTTTACCTATTCGGGGATTAACCAGTTTAGCATGCCTGCAGCGGGTACTGCTACCACGAGTTTTACCTGCGGATTGAATCCTACTATTGCTATAGCCAACCAAACCCCTATAACCAACCTTATCGTTTCAGAAACGTTTACAGCTGGAGATTTTCCTGTAAAAATATTGGAATTGACTGGTAATAATCCATACACTGGCAAAGGCTATATTATAGTACCTTATCTTGCCGATACTAAAATTGCGGTTGCGTTTAATAACATTACGGTTAATACCAATTACCAATTGATAAAAGGTGTGGTGGAAACCACGTATAATCCAGAGGCTCCGAATGTGGTGGTGGAGGATCCTTTGATTGTAGAGGTGTTTGGATCTGAATCAACTTCGACTGAAATTATAAATTCTGACACCAATAATTCATCTGGAACTAATAGTCAAATCACAGTTGGTCAGCAACAAGAAAACTCAACTGGAAATGAGCAATCTGATAATAATTCAGAAAATATAAATAATTCGAATAGTGATTCAAATGGTAATAATCCAGTGGTAGAGAATTCATCTACAGGAGTTAATACCAATGAAAGCCCAAAAACAGATAATTCAAAGAATAATGAGGATAAGAAGTATTCAATATTGTATAATAATAAGAAATACTCCAATGGAGAAGTGATTAAAATACCATACAATAGATCATCCATAACAGATGAAAAGTTTAAATTAATTGATTTTCCTAAAGAAGTTGATATTAATTATGAAATTAGTTATAAAAGTCAAAATGGGAATGCAAAAGATAAATATGAGGGGGCATTTGGAGAATATAAGAAAAAAATTCAATCAAAAGATCAAATTAGTGTTGATTTCAGTTTAGATAATACATTAAAATATAAAATGAAATCGACTGCTCAAACAGATACTGATCCATTTGTTCTTAATGATATAATTCTTATACCTAAAACTTTTAAATTAGATAAAATAAAAGTAATTGATTTAGAAAATTCTGATCGCTATGCAGTTAATGGTCAAACTTTATATTTTGTAAAAAATATAGGTGTAACGAATAGAAGAGCAAGATTTATCAGTGAAATTTCACCAAATTTAAATTCAGAGGAAATACCTTATGAGAGTATAGAATGGTGGTTAAATTACCAACTTTGGCGTGATGGATTTGGAAAAAATGATTTTACACAGAAAATTTTTAATGATAAGAATGTAACAGTAAAATGTAAAGCAGGCTATCCTGTATTGTATGGGAGTGAAGTAAAAGTTAGATGGGTTAATGGTGCAACTACGAGTGATAAATTTGCGTTTAATTTTGATAAAATTGACAAAGTTAAAGACTATATAGATAAATTAAAAAGATATATAAATGTACCAATATATACTAGCTTGACAAGTTACAATAATTCAAATGACCCATTAAGTTTTTTATTTTCAGTGGACTATTTGAATGAGAGAAAAAACAAAGAAAGTGAAAAAAATCGATTATATTATACGGAAATAAAAAATGAAGTAACATTAAATATTGGGGTTAAAGGTAAAATAGAAAAACCAGTACTCGGACTTGCAACTCCTGAATTAAAAACAAAGTTATGGGGTAAAGATATAGAATTGGCATTAGGGATCTATTGGTTTATAGAGGCAAATGCTGGAGGAAAGTTAGGTGTTACACGGGAAGCAGTAACATGGGTTGAATCTTCTAATGATACTAAAATAATATGGAAGTACTTAGATCCTTCTACTATAGAATTAGACACTGCAATTGGTTTAAATCCAAAAGCAGTTTTTAAAATCCCAAATTTTGAAGTAGAAATTTCTGGAAAATCTACTGCTAAGGTAGAATTATTAAAAGTTGATTTTAAGAATTCTCAAATTTCTTGTCCTTTAATAGATAATGGAATTGTTTTAAGTTGTGTTCCAGTAGCAGACATTTCATTGGGAGCACTATCATGGTCACACACATTTGATAAATATGAATATAATTTTAAACCTTGGTAATGAAACTTAATAAAACTTTAAAAATCTTGATCATTTTAAATGTTATTATTTCAGTAATAATTATTTTAGTTAAGATAGCTAGTAATTCTTTTATGCATCCATTTGATGATATTAAAGCAATTTCTGTTCCATCTAAATATTTAGTAGTAGACACCTTAAACGTCGATTCAGTTAGATATAATATTGATGAAGGGAAAACTACACCAGAGACATTTAAATTTTGCCTTTATTTAACATCCAAAAAGGGGGAGAAAAAGAAATTTTTTATTTTCAAAAAGATACCGTGTTAATTTATTTAATCAAAATAAAATTATTCTTTTAAGAAATAAAATTAATGATAATGTTTTTTTGGATGATTCAGGATACTTAAAATATATCTCTAGGAGCTGTTATTTTACACTCTATTTTTATTTTTCTTTATTGTTAATAGTATTAATTTTCATAATTCACAAATTATATGTTTTTAAAAAATAAATCTATATTACTTTGTCTAATTTTATTCTCAAATTTCATTACTGCTCAAGGAGTAATTGAATATGATGAAGAATATCCTGTAGATTTTCTTATCTATGATTCATCTAATAATATTTTAAAAAAGCCATTAAGTAGTCCTAAATCAATTATTTCTAGTCCTGAAGAATTGGTTCAATCTTACTTTTTTGCCACAGATAGTATTTCTTTGAAAAGTCTTTTTCTTGATAAAACTGAATATAAACCCAAAAAACAAAAACACTTTGATGCTACAAAAAAATTGAATTATGATTCTAATTTTATAACATTACTTCATAAATTTTCATATGAGTACGATGGTAATGAAATGTGTTATGTTAACTATATCTTTAAATATGAAAATATTGATTTTACTATGCCTACCAATTTGTCTTGTATTAAAAAAAACAATCAATGGTATATATACAGATTAGGAAATCAGATTAACATTAATGAAATTCTATGGATATTTAAGTCTTGTAAAATATTTCAATTAATTGATGGTACAAAATCAAATGATATGAAAACAGACAATTTAATTTCTATTACTAGAGGAAAGAAAAATATATTAGATGTTAATAAGCTATATTTTAAAACTAAACAATTCGATAATAATGACTCTGAATTCTTCACGATGGCAAAAGACAACACATGTTCTTATAATGGGAGGGGGCTTTTGAAAAATAAAACTATCATATCCTCTTTTCTTTGGAAGTCAATTAATATTGAAAAATTAGATAAATTAGAGAATGATGGAAAAAAGCAATTAATTACTTCTATAAAAACAAATTCAATTGATTCTATTTGTTTAGATTCAAGATTGACTATAAATTATAATCATAAGAACTACTCAATTCTAAAATATAAAGATTGCACAAAAAATATATTTCTTACAAAAACTAATACAAATGAATTACCTAATCCGATAACTGAGTTTTTTTATGCATTTGAGAAATTAAAAACAAAATTCATTTCTGATCTGTCTAATCAAATTTTGATAAATGATGATAAAAATTTCAAAAGCATATTTGAGAAAACAAGAGGGCAATTCAATGCTTTAAATACTTCTAAGTTGTATCAATTACTTAAAGAAGATAAAACTCTATTTAAAGGTTTTTTAGAAGAGTAGTATATTAAATAACTAGATTCCTAAAAAAGTATGAAAAAACACCTCATTATACTTTTCATTTTCCTGACCAGGAGGGAGTAATACGGTGATTATAGGCGGAAACGGACAAATATATAACGTAGATAGTCACGGTAACGCAACAGGGCCATTTGTGGCCCCCATATTTCAATAAGCTGTAAAATTTATTTTTTCTAATACGTAATCTGGGTTTAATGATCAATATTTCAAAAAAGAAAACCTATTGGGTCTGCTACATATCAAGAAATGAAGGCATTAAATATAGGTTAAGTTTTTGTAAATCTGTTTTTTGTGTGATTTGTTCTCCTAATTTTGTCTTATAAACAAATAGAAAAAGAAATCATGAAAAAATTAATCAATGTATTAGTAATTGTTTCGATTTTATTAAGTTCGGAATTAATAATGGCGAAATCAAGTAAAGTAGATGAAGATTTGCCAAGAGCGACAAAAGTGATAATAGAAGTAACAAAAAACGCATTAAAAGATATTGAAGTAGAAAAGGAAAGCACCGCTTATGTGCTTTTTACAGTGAATTCGGATAATGAATTAATCGTGTTAGATGTTAAGAATTCCGATAAAAACATACGACAAACCATAAAATTAGCTCTCAATTCAAAACCTGTAGCAGAAGCTGGTTTAATAGCAGGAAAAGTCTACAGTGTAATTATTAGATTAAAACAATAATACAAAAAAGGCAACCCAATTGATAATATCCTTAACCCAGATTTCAAGAAAGTATTGTTCTTTGACAAATGAGAGCTAACTTGTACTTGCGAGCGAAGCCTATGTATAAAATGGTGAATTTATCCCCTCCCAGATTTTGGCTGAAATGTAAAAAGGCTTCCATTTGGAAGCCCTTTGAGACAATCAATGATGAAACACCATGTTATCTCGTATAGAATAATTTAAGCAAAGATATTACATTTCCTCGCATTTTAATAAAAAGATATTTTATGAAAAGTTTCGAAAAAATGCAAATTGTAAATCCCAATGCTGCAGGAATTGATGTTGGGTCACGTTCTCATTTTGTAGCCATAGGACAGGATGAAAATCAAATCAGAGAATTTAATGTTTATCAATCAGGATTATGCGCTTTGGTAGCTTATCTTCAAGAGAACAAGATTCGTAGTGTTGCTTTGGAGTCCACAGGGAGTTATTGGCAATCTTTGTTTATGATCTTGCAGGGAAATGGTTTTGAAGTTCTTTTGGTTCAAGGGACTCAAACAAAAAACCTCAAAGCAAAGACAGATGTGAAAGATGCACAATGGATACAGAAACTTCATTCTTTAGGGTTATTACGAGGTTCTTTTTTGCCCTCTGAAACCACTTTGCAGATAAGAACACTTCATAGACATCGTTCTAGTTTGATTGAACAAAGTTCAGGCTTTGTAAACAAAATGCAAAAAGCATTACGTTTAATGAACTTCAGACTCGACGTTGTGATAAGTGACATCACAGGAGTTTCTGGAATAAGAGTAATTGAGATGATACTATCAGGTGAAACTTCAGGTGAAAAATTAGCCGAATATTGCGACAAACGAGTTAAAAAAAGCAAAGAAGAAATAGCCGACGCTTTACAAGGTAAAATAAACAATGAATACCTACATGAGCTTTCCGATTGTTATGATATTTACAGACTTATTCAAGATAAAATAAAAAACACCGATACTCGTATTGATCAAGTGCTGAAAAATCAAACCAGAGAAATTGTTTTATCAGAAGATATCGAATTGGTAAAGAAACAGAATAAAGGGAAAAACCAACCCAAATTTGATGTACAGAAATATAGTTTAAAACTTTTTGGAGTAGATCTCTTTGCTATAGAATCAGTTTGCTCAGGAACCGTTACTAGTTTTTTAGCCGAAATAGGCACCGATATATATAAATTCAAGACCTCCAAGCAATTTGTGAATTGGCTCAGGTTAGCTCCAAATAATAAAATTAGTGGAGGTAAGGTTTTGAGTAGCAGAACTCCAAAAGGGAAAAATAAATTTGCATTGACATTAAGAAATGCGGCAAATACAATTGAAAGAAAAAAAGAAGGTTACCTCGTTATGTTCTTTAAAAGGATTTCTTTTAAAAAGGAAGAGGTGCTGCAATTACAGCAACAGCAAGAAAAATAGCAGTTATAATTTGGAATATGATAGTCAAAAAACAACATTATATACCAATAAATACAGACGAATATATTCAAGAAATGAAGAATAAAAAAACGATACAAATTAAAAAAATGATTAAAAAATACGGAATCGAAACTACTTCTTTATCAATTCCTTAAATTAAGTTAGATAGAATTCCGCATTAGACTTCGTTGTAAAACAAAAAAAATCAATAAATTCAAGTGCTCACGAAAAATTTTAGAAGATGAAATAGCCCATTATCTTGATCAATAAAATTAGAGTACATGCCTGAATTAGAAGAAAAATAAAGTGGAATAGATTTACTTCGTCTATTCGCTACGCTCGGGTCTAATGCGAATTAGGGTTTAAATGACTACAAAAAAAAGTATTTTTTAGAAGCCAAGCTTTTTTATTCGGAATAAAATTTTAGCGGATAATCCAAGCCCAAAATGAATTAATACTTATATACGATAGCATTAATGTTCATTCCAGCGCCTACCGATGCAAAAATAATGACATCACCCTTATTAATCTCTTGATTTTTGATTGCTCCTTTAATAATTAGATTAAATAGGGTAGGGACAGTTGCGACGCTAGAATTACCTAATTTATGAATACTCATAGGCATAATGTCTACCGGAGGCGTTTGTTTGTATAATTTATAAAAACGATGAATGATCGCTTCATCCATTTTTTCATTAGCTTGATGAATTAATATTTTCTTTACCTCATTAATAGCTAGACCACTTTTATCCAAACATTCTTTCATGGCCTTTGGCACATTGTTTAAGGCAAATTCATAAATTTTTCGTCCGTGCATTTTAATGTAACGAACATTCGGATCGTGCTCTTTATTAAAAGAATTGCCAAAAAATAAATAATACGCCTCATCGTAAGTAAAGCTTGCCGATTCATGCGCTAAAATACCCCCCTCATCTTTTGATGATTCAATAATGGTAGCACCAGCACCATCCGAATAAATCATGCTATCCCGATCATGTAAATCAACAACGCGCGATAAAGTTTCAGCCCCAATAACCAAACATTTTTTGGCCATTCCTGCTTGAATAAATGCTTTTGCTTGAATGACACCTTCTATCCAGCCAGGACAACCAAAAAGCATGTCATAAGCTACACATTTAGGATTTTTAATACGTAAATTATGTTTTACACGAGTTGCCAAACTAGGCAAAATATCAGTTTGTATTGCACCCTCTTTTACATTGCCAAAATTATGAGCAAATATAATATAATCCAACGTCTCGGGATCTATAGTAGCATCTTCTATAGCCCGTTTAGCCGCTATGGTGCCAATGTCAGAAGTTAATAAATTATTTGTAACGTACCTGCGTTCTTCAATTCCAGTAATGTCATGAAATTTTTCTGCAATGGTTTCGTTAGGTAGAGGAAAAGGCGTGCCATCGTCATTTAAAAAAACATGTTTAGCAAAATCCAGATTGCTTACAATTTCAGTAGGGATATAGCTTCCTGTACCAGTTATCTTAATATTCATTTTGTATTGGGTTTTGAAAACGACTAATTTAGCGAAACAAATCGTTCAATACGAGGTAAATTTTACTTATATCCTCTTTTTGTAAAGTATGTAAATAAATAGCTTTTAAATTATGTTTTTGTATGAATAGTTTAAATAAATCCTTTTATTTAAAAATAGCATCTAATAAATTAACAAAATGAGAGAGCCAGTTTTTTGAAAAATGGAGATATCATAAAGCCTCTTTTTAAAAAATAAAAGAAAAAAAGAAGTAGCCAAAAAAAACAAGTAATTTTTAAAATTTGAAACAAGACCCCAAGCGGTCCCATAACCATTAAAAAATGATTTTTTGAGGAAGATCACCGAATAAATTTTTATAGTAAATAAATCACCCTTCACCCTTCACCATTGCCTATTGCCTATTGCCTATTGCCTATTGCCTCTTCACTCTTCACCTTTCACTCTTGCCTCTTGCCTATTGCCTATTGCCTATTGCCTATTGCCTCTCCACTCTTCACCCTTCACTCTTCACCATTGCCTTCTCCCTAAAAAGAATTAAACCCAACGCGAATTAACAAAAAACTCACCGAAGTAGCTGCTTTTATAACAGGAGTTAAAGCGCACAAAGCGACCTCACCATAGGCAAATGAGCGAGTCAGCAATGGCACTCTTTTTTGTATCCAAATACAATAAGATACTAAAAACTATCATGCGGTAATTGTAATAGTAGTTTTTTATAGTTAGTTTTGAAAAAAAATACCGTCTACACCTTAAATAATGAAACTAACTGATATACTTAAAGATACCAATTACAAACTAACCCAATTTTCACAAGATAAAATTTCAAAACTAGAAAATTCAATCTATCTCGAAAAAGACAAAAAAGGAACTGCCATTCCCTATATTGATTGTTTGGTTAGAAACAAAAAAATAAAATTAACCCCCGAGGAAGTAGTTAGACAATTGTATCTTTTGGTTTTAAATCAAGATTACGACTATCCGTTTGAAAGAATGGAACTAGAATACGCCGTTAGTTTTGGTCGTGAAAAAAAGAGAGCCGATATCGTTATTTTTGATAAGCAAAACTCAACGTCCATATACATAATGGTTGAACTCAAAAAACCAAAACTCAAAGACGGTAAAGAACAACTAAAATCCTACTGTAATGCTACAGGTGCCCCTATAGGAATTTGGAGCAATGGCGATAGTATATCATTTTATAACAGAAGAGACCCCAATTATTTTAAAGACATCCCTGAAATTCCCAACGCATCCCAAAAATTAACCGATGTATTAACCGAACGATGGACGATTGACGACTTAATTGAAAAAGACAAATTAGTAAACGAGCGTAAATCATTAAAAGATTTAATTCTGGAAATGGAGGACGAAGTACTAGCAAATGCCGGAGTAGATGTTTTTGAAGAACTCTTTCAATTAATTTTCACCAAGTTATACGACGAGTTAGAAAGTACCCGAAATAAAACCAGAACACTAGAATTTAGAAATTACGGAGAAACCGAAACCGAACTCAAAAATAAAATTCAAACCTTGTTTGAAAAAGCAAAAGCAAAATGGGAAGGTGTTTTTTCTGAAAGCTCTAAAATTAGTTTAACCCCCTCACATTTGGCTATTTGTGTCTCTTCATTAGAAAGCATCAAATTGTTTAATTCCAACTTAGATGTCGTTGATGAAGCCTTTGAATATTTAATAAACAAAAGTAGTAAAGGCGAAAAAGGCCAGTATTTTACACCCCGATATGTCATTGATATGTGTGTAAAAATGCTAGACCCCAAGGCAGAAGAAACCGTTATAGATACCGCTGCGGGTAGTTGTGGTTTTCCTGTACACGCCATTTTTCACGTATGGGAAAAACAACTCAAAGAACGAGGACTCAATAAAAGTCATTTATTTACAGCCGAAGAAAAACTACCCGAACAAAAAGATTATGTTCGAAACAACGTATTTGCAATTGACTTTGACGAAAAAGCCGTTCGCGTTTCGAGAACCTTAAACCTAATTGCGGGCGATGGACAAACCAATGTTTTGCACCTAAACACGCTAGATTTTGAACGTTGGGACGATTATTACAATGATAAAAATTGGGATGAAGTATATGGCAATGGTTGGAAAAATTTAAGAAAACTATTAAAAGACAATAAAGTAAAAACCGAAACTTTTGAAGAAGAAAAAAACGGCAAAATATATGTAAAAGAAAAACAAGTATACAACTGCCACGATTTTCAGTTTGATGTCTTGATGGCCAACCCACCCTTTGCCGGCGATATAAAAGAAACTCGTATCATATCTAAATACGAATTAGGCAAAAAACCCACAGGGAAATATCAAAATGCCGTAGGTAGAGACATTTTATTTATTGAAAGAAACCTAGACTTCCTTAAGCCGGGCGGACGAATGGCCGTCGTATTACCACAAGGGCGTTTTAATAACAGTAGCGACAAACACATACGTGATTTTATAGCCGAACGATGCCGAATTTTAGCCGTAGTAGGCTTGCACGGCAACGTGTTTAAACCCCATACAGGCACCAAAACCTCCGTATTGTTTATACAAAAATGGGACGATACCTTATGCCCAAAAGTAGAAGATTACCCTATTTTTTTTGCTACCATGCAAGAACCCAGTAAGGACAACAGTGGCGAAAAAATATTTGTAAAGAAAAAAGATTTCCCTAATACAAAAACAAGTAACAATACAACAGTTAATGAAGTAGCCGAACCTGTTGATCATTACAATGAATTACCACAAAATCTAGAAGAATTTTTATTAGACTCACACGGGCACCTAATAGTTAAACACGATTTATTTAACCACGACGAACTAACCCAAGACGGTATAGCCGAAGCTTTTATAGAATTTGCTAAAAAGAGAAACTGTCTTTTGTGGGAAAGTAGCTAGCCGTTTCAACGAAACCAGATATTTGGAGTTGTTGAAACGGCTGGAGGTTAGTGAAGTAATGCTTTCAAAAATTGATTTAGGAGATAGATTCGATGCTGAATTTTTTGAAAAAGATGATTTAAATGTAGAGAAAAGATTAAAAGAATTAAAATCAAAAGAATTAAGGAATTATGGGAAATTTGTAGCAAGCGCATTTTATCCAGCTGCAACTCAATTATATGAAATTGGAGACACTCCTTTCATTAGATGTCTTGATTGTGTCAAATTCCCAATTGTTACAAAAGAACAAGATAAAACATTTGAAAAAATACCGTTAGAATTTGTTGAAAAACAAAGTGGTGTAAAAATTTTGCTTAAAGGAGATATAGTGATTACAAAAGTTGGAACTCCTAGTTATGCAAGTATAGTATACGAACACGAAATGGTAGCATTATCACGAACTGTTTTAGGAATTCAAAATATAAAAAAAATTAACAAATATTATTTATTAGCTTTTTTAAGATCAAAATATGGTTTTAGTCAATTACAAAGACATAGAGAATTGACAATACAGTATCAATTGACATTAGAAAGAACTAAAAAGACATTAATTTACGAAGCAAGCCAACTTCTTCAAATAAATATCGAAAAATTAATACATAAATTCATTGACGGATTAAATAAATCAAAAAATCTTTATACCAAAGCCGAAACCCTATTACTCCAAGAGATTGGTTTTAATGAAGACCTACTGCCTTCTAAGCAGGAGGTCACAGGTTCGAGTCCTGATTGGATCACAACCTCTGCCGTAGCGAAGACGGGAATCGAACCCAATGTAAATGTGAAATCTTTTAAGGAAAGTTTTGGCATTACAGGCAGGTTAGATGCCGAGTATTACCAAAAGAAGTATGAAGCAGTAGTTGAGAAAATAAAATCTCAAAAATACGATATTTTACAGAATATAGTTAAAATTAATAAATCTATTGAACCAGGCTCAAATTATTATTCAGATGATGCTGCAGATCTGCCTTTCATCCGAGTTTCTGATTATAATAAGTTTGGGTTGTCTGAACCTAATAAAAAATTAACGTCAACTTTTGTAAATGAAATTCAAGACAAAATAGATGAGTTAAAACCTAAAAAAGGAACTATTTTATTTTCTAAAGATGGGAGCGTTGGAACCGCTTATCATTTAAGAGAAAATTTGGAAGGAGTCACTTCTAGTGCAATTCTGCATTTAAAAGTAAAGGATGAGAAACAAGTAATTCCTGAATATTTGACTTTGGTTTTAAATTCTAAGTTAGTACAAATGCAAGCCGAACGTGATGCTGGTGGTTCAATCATTCTACATTGGCGAGTTGGAGAAATTCAAAAGGTGGTAGTTCCTATAATTGATTACACCAAACAACAAGAAATAGCACAATTAATTGAAGAAAGTTTTTCACTCAAAAAACAAAGTGAGCAACTACTAGAAATAGCAAAAAAAGCCGTAGAAATAGCCATTGAAGAAAATGAAGAGGTAGCGATGGCGTTTATCAATACCAATACAATTTAAACCAATGCAAGAAGCAATCATGCCACATAAAGGCTTTCTGTCTTGCAATGACTAAACACACAGTCATGCGAGAAGGCAAGACAAAGTAATGACACTATTGCTACGTAACAACAAAGGAATCTAAATAAAAAAACAAATAAAAAATGAATCTTTACAACCTTAATAAAACCAAACTAGCCCAACTAAAAGAAAACCCTTTTAAATTAGAACGAGATATTCAACATCTTTTTGAAGAAAACCTAACCTTACTAACAGGTTTAGAGTTTGTAAAAAGCGAATTTACTATAAAAGGCAAACGGATTGATACCCTAGCTTACGACCCACAAGCAGAATCATTTATCATTATCGAATACAAACGCGATAAAAATGCAAGCGTAGTCGATCAAGGCTTTACCTATTTAAGCTTGATGCTCGAAAACAAAGCAGATTTTGTACTGACCTATAATGAAACGTTAAACAAAAACTTACATAGTAGCAAAGTAGAATGGTCACAAACACGCGTAGTTTTTGTATCGCCCAGTTTTACCGAAAATCAACGATTGGCCACAAATTTTAAAGACATAGCAATCGAGTTATGGGAAATAAAACGTTTTCAGAACGATATTATCAGCATTAACCCTATTAAAAAAACAAGATCAGCCGAAAGCATCAAACCTGTTACCCAACAAAACGAAAAAATAAAATCCGTTACAGCCGAAATTAAAGTGTATACCGAAGAAGACCATTTGAGCAATGCTTCAGATGAGGTTATAGAATTATATGAAACCTATAAAAACGCCATCTTAAACCTTGCCGATGAAATAGAAGTGGCTCCCAAAAAACTATATATCGCCTTTAAAAAGATAAAAACATAACCGATGTAGTTGTTCTTAAAAAGGATTGAAGTTTTTTATCAATCTTAAAAAGGACAATTAGAAGATGCAAAAGGATTAGCAAAAGATGTTTCAGAAACAGGCCATTGGGGCAATGGTGATTATGAATTAACCGTTACCGACACTTCCGACTTAGAGTATATAATGAGTTTAATAAAACAAGTAATTTAAAGCTAGATTCCGTATTAGACTTTGTTATGAAACAAAAAAATCGAATAAAATCAAGTATTCACAGAGAATTTTAGAAAAT
This sequence comes from Flavobacterium davisii, assembly GCF_019565505.1. Classification (GTDB taxonomy): domain Bacteria; phylum Bacteroidota; class Bacteroidia; order Flavobacteriales; family Flavobacteriaceae; genus Flavobacterium; species Flavobacterium davisii. The sequence goes on along the minus strand of NZ_CP067378.1, from coordinate 972,047 downwards.
GAAATAGTCAACTATTTTAAAAAGTAAAATGGGAGTACGTGCTTGAATTGGAAGGAAAATAAAATAAAAATTTAGTACAAATAAAGAAGAACCTTATATCTAATAAAAGGTTCTTTTTTATGGCATTAGGGCAGGAGTAAAAGTGGACAATCTTATCATTTACAAAATAGGAGCGAAATCATACCATGTAAACTTAGAATTTTCTTTTTAACCCAGATTCCGCATTAGACTTCGTTGTGAAACAAAAATTTCAATAAATTCAAGTGCTCACGGAAAATTTTAGAAGAAGAAATAGTCAACTATTTTGATGATTAAAAATGGAGTACCTGCTTGAATTGGAAGAAAAATAAAGTAGAATAGATTTACTTCGTCTATTCGCTACGTTCGGGTCTAATGCGTAATCTGGGTTTAAAAATAGTATCTCTACAAAAACAACAAAAATGAGTGTTCGTTCTCGATGCGCTTCGCACTCAATGTCATTAAGTTAAGCCTCTCGTTTCATCCCGACGCAAGGAGAAATCACATAAAGTAAACAACACAGCAGGCTCAAAAATTGAATTAGATAATGCGACTCCTCCTTGCGTCGGAGTGACAAACAGAAGGGTGATTTATTCAAGAAAATTTTCATAATCTTGTCATTTCGACATAAGGAGAAATCACATAAAGTAAACAACACAGCACGCTCAAAAAATGAATTAGATTATGCGACTCCTCCTTTCGTCGGAGTGACAAACAGAACGGTGATTTATTCAATAAAATTTTCATAATCTTGTCATTTCGACATAAGGAGAAATCACATAAAGTAAACAACACAGCAGGCTCAAAAATTGAATTAGATTAAGCGACTCCTCCTTGCGTCGGAGTGATAAACAGAAGGGTGATTTATTCAAGAAAATTTTCATAATCTTGTCATTTCGACATAAGGAGAAATCACATAAAGTAAACAACACAGCACGCTCAAAAATTGAATTAGATTAAGCGACTCCTCCTTGCGTCGGAGTGACAAACAGAAGGGTGATTTATTCAAGAAAATTTTCATAATCTTGTCATTTCGACATAAGGAGAAATCACATAAAGTAAACAACACAGCACGCTCAAAAATTGAATTAGATTATGCGACTCCTCCTTTCGTCGGAGTGACAAACAGAACGGTGATTTATTCAAGAAAATTTTTATAATCTTGTCATTTCGACATAAGGAGAAATCACATAAAGTAAATAACACAGCACGCTCAAAAATTGAATTAGATTAAGCGACTCCTCCTTGCGTCGGAGTGACAAACAGAACGGTGATTTATTCAAGAAAATTTTCATAATCTTGTCATTTCGACGTAAGGAGAAATCACATAAAGTAAACAACACAGCACGCTCAAAAATTGAATTAGATTAAGCGACTCCTCCTTGCGTCGGAGTGACAAACAGAAGGGTGATTTATTCAAGAAAATTTTCATAATCTTGTCATTTCGACATAAGGAGAAATCACATAAAGTAAACAACACAGCACGCTCAAAAATTGAATTAGATAATGCGACTCCTCCTTGCGTCGGAGTGACAAACAGAACGGTGATTTATTCAAGAAAATTTTCATAATCTTGTCATTTCGACATAAGGAGAAATCACATAATTTCTTTAAAATCATCAATATAAAAAAGTGATTTTTGAATTAAATTTCCTTAACTTAACGACATTGGCTTCGCGCTCAAACTAGCGGTGATTTCAATTATAGACTCAACCGTCTGTTCGAGTTCTTTTTAAAATGAAAAAAACGTATCGAGAACATTACTTTTTATTTAAGTTTAAATGGTATCATATACTAATAATGAAACGTTTCCCTTGGGGCAAAGAGCCAAATGACGACTAGATTACGGCTTTTGCTCCCTATCCACAAAAAAATCCTTCCTTTTTTTGTCTTTTCATCTCGCCCATGAAGTTTAACCCAAATTATGCGGTAGAAATTTATTCCAAACAAAGAAGAACTCTAAATCTAAAAAACGTACTTTTTTATTAAATTAGGGCTGTCTTAAAAGTTCACAATTTTGTCATTTATTACCCCTTTACTATTGCCTCTTCACTATTACCTATAGCCTATAGCCTATAGCCTCTTGACTATTACCTCTTCACTATTGCCTCTTCACTATTGCCTATTGCCTATTGCCTATAGCCTCTTGCCTAATCTGTATGTTTTTTAATCTCTAACACGTAATCAGGGTTTAAAAGAAAAATTTTTATAAAATAACACAAATAAAAAATGTCCCACATATTATGTAGGACATTTTTGTTTATATCGGTTAAACGATTTTTAGCAAGTTCAGCAAACTAACTTTCCATATACGCCTCAATAGGCGCACAAGAACACACCAAGTTTCTGTCGCCATACGCATCATCTACACGACGAACAGAAGGCCAGAATTTATTATCTGCAATGTATTCTAGCGGATAAGCCGCTTTTTCTCTAGAGTAAGGCAATTCCCAAGTATCAGCCGTTAACATAGCCAATGTATGCGGGGCGTTTTTCAATGGGTTGTTAGAATCTTCTGCCGTAGCTTCAGCAATTTCTTTTCGGATTGCGATTAAAGCATCACAAAAACGATCCAATTCTGCTAAATCTTCCGATTCGGTTGGTTCGACCATCAAAGTACCCGCCACCGGAAAAGATACAGTAGGCGCGTGAAAACCATAATCCATCAAACGTTTAGCTATATCACCTACTTCAATACCTTGTTGTTTGAAAGCGCGACAATCTAAAATCATTTCGTGTGCAGCACGTCCCATTTCCCCAGAGTATAATACTGGGTAATGTTCTTCTAAGCGTGCTTTCATATAGTTCGCATTTAAGATAGCGTGTTGCGTAGCCTCTTTTAAGCCTTCTGCACCTAACATCGTGATGTAACCGTAAGAGATTAAACATACTAAAGCCGAACCATAAGGCGCAGCCGATATAGCCGAAATAGCATGTTTACCACCAGTAGCTACCACAGGATTAGTAGGTAAAAAGTCAACTAATTTTTCGTTAACACAAATTGGCCCTACACGGGACCACCGCCACCGTGAGGGATAGCAAATGTTTTGTGTAAGTTTAAGTGACATACATCCGCCCCAATAGTAGCAGGGTTTGTTAAGCCTACTTGCGCATTCATATTGGCACCATCCATATATACTAATCCGCCGTTTTCGTGAATTAGGTTTGTGATTTCAATAATCGTTGATTCATAAACCCCGTGTGTCGAAGGATACGTAACCATCAAACACGACAAATTAGCAGCGTGTTCAATTGCCCTAGCTCTTAAATCCTCCACATCAATGTTACCTTCAGGTGTGGTTTTTGTTACAATAATTTTCATACCCGCCATAGCAGCAGATGCTGGGTTCGTACCGTGAGCAGAAGAAGGAATTAAACACACATTTCTGTGTCCTTCGCCACGTGATTCATGATACGCACGAATAGCCATTAATCCAGCATATTCTCCTTGAGCACCAGAGTTAGGTTGTAAAGAAGTTCCTTTGAAACCAGTAATCACATTCAGTTGCTCTTCAAGTTTTTTAAGCATAGTTAAATACCCTTGAACTTGGTCGGCAGGGGCAAATGGGTGAATGTTATTCCAGTTGCTTTGGCTTAATGGTAACATTTCAGCAGCAGCATTCAATTTCATCGTACAAGAACCTAACGAAATCATAGAATGATTTAACGATAAATCTTTGCGCTCTAATTTTTTGATATAACGCATCAACTGACTTTCAGAGTGATGATTGTTAAATACATCGTGCTCTAAGAAAGTAGACGTTCTAATTAAGTTAGCAGGAATATGAGTTTCAGTAGCTAATTCCGTAATATGTATAGCTGATTTTCCAGCCGCTTCTGCAAAAATGGCAATAATGGTGTTAATATCAGCAATAGACGTTGTTTCGTTAAAAGAAACACTTACACAATCTTTATTCGGATAAAAGAAATTGAATTCGTTTCTCTCTGCAATCTCTTTTACCTTCTCGGCATCTGCTTTTACCAAAAGCGTATCAAAGAAAGAAGAATTTACTTGATTAATATCCAAAGAAGCCAATGCTTTAGCAGTCGTTACTGCCGAAGCGTGCACTTTGTTCGCAATATATTGCAACCCTTTAGGACCGTGGTAAACCGCATACATACCTGCCATAACAGCAAGTAGTACTTGAGCTGTACAGATATTTGAAGTAGCTTTTTCACGTTTAATATGTTGCTCACGAGTACCCAATGCCATACGAAGGGCACGGTTTCCGTTTACATCTATAGATACACCAATAATTCTACCCGGCATAGAGCGTTTGTATTCCTCTTTTGTAGCAAAAAATCCAGCGTGAGGACCACCATACCCCATAGGGATTCCAAAACGTTGTGTCGTACCCACTACCACAGAAGCCCCTAACTCACTCGGAGAAGTTAGTTTGGCTAACGATAAAATATCAGCAGAAACAGCTACCTTAATTTCATTTTCAGTAGCTTTAGCTATAAATTGTGAATAGTCGTATACCTGACCATACTGACCGGGTATTGTACGATTGCTCCAAAAAAGTCAGAAGAAAAAGTAAAAGTGTCATGATTACCAACCACTAGTTCTATACCTATAGGGGTGGCCCTAGTTTGTAATATAGATAAAGTTTGAGGTAATATTTCTTCAGAAACGAAGAATTTGTTTGAATTATTTTTCTTTTGATCACGTGTGCGAACGTCAAAAAGTAACGCCATTGCTTCAGCCGCAGCTGTACCTTCATCTAATAAAGAAGCATTGGCAATTTCCATTCCAGTCAATTCGATGACCATAGTTTGGAAATTCAATAAAGCTTCTAATCTACCTTGAGCAATTTCGGCCTGATAAGGTGTATAAGCAGTGTACCATCCGGGGTTTTCAAAAATGTTTCGTTGGATAACAGGAGGAACGATTGCGGGGTGATAGCCCATGCCAATGTATGATTTGAAAACTTTATTTTTAGCACCTAACTGTGTTATATGAGTCAAGTACTCATATTCCGTCATTGCGGGGTCAAGCTTTATGTCTTCTTTTAAACGAATTCCATCTGGAAAAGTTTCGTACAATAATTGGTCAATATTTTTTGCACCAATCGTTTTAAACATGTGTGAAAGGTCTTCTTCTCTTGGACCAATGTGTCTTAAAGCAAATGTATCTGTTCTCATTCAATCAAAAAATAATGTGTTGTTTTGAGTGCCTCAAAATTACTACTATTTAACTAACATTTAGAGGTGTTTAACGAAATTAATTTTTATGTGATATTTTTATACATTAAATCGCTTACATTTACGTTTGCTAATCTAAATAAATAATTTTTGAGAATAATGAAATTATCTAGACTACTTGTTTTGTTTTTCGTGCTTTTGTTTCAGTTTTCGTGTTCTAAAAAAGCATCTGATTTTAATTCTAATTTTGGACTGTTTAAAGGATATATTAATGCTTTTACATCAGGGTTTGTTTCCGTCAAATCGGATATTCGAGTGCAGTTAGCTTTTCATAATTCAACTTGGAAAGTTAATCAAGAATTGGATAGTGATTTGTTTGATATTTCTCCAAGCGTAAGGGGAAAAGTAGTTGCCCTTTCCTCCAATACAATAGCTTTTGTTCCAAAAGATAAATTGGATCAAAATACATTGTACGAAGTGACTTTAAATCTAGAAAAAATAAAATCGGTTCCTAAAGAATTAGAAGAATTCAAATTCTCTTTCAAAACTATCAAACAAGATTTTATTGTGAAGACAGATGAGTTGCAATCTTCAGATAAAGAAACGTATTATCTAATAGGTACAGTAAAGACTGCCGATGTAGCGGATTTTGACGATATAGAAGATTTGTTAGAATGCTCACAAGAAGGAGATGATTTAGAAATTACTTTTGATAAAGACGAAAGCACCAATACTGAATTTAAATACCGAGTAGAAGGTATTAAGCGTTTTGACCAAGCTAGTGAAATAGCATTGGAATGGGATGGTGATGCAATAGAAGCAGAAAACGAAGGAAAATCTAAATTAGCAATTCCCGCAAAAAATGATTTTAAAGTAATGCGTGTTGAAGTAGGAGATGAAAACAACCAATCATTACTAATAAATTTTTCAGACCCCTTAAAAAAAGACCAAGATTTTAGCGGATTAATAAATATTCAAAATACAAAGGGCGTAAAGTATGCAGTAACAGGAAATATTTTAAAAGTATTTTTTAACAACAACAAACCCGAAAAAGAAGAAGTAATCATAGCAGCACCTGTTGAAAAAGAAACAATAACCGTTGTAGAAACGGAAGATACCACCGCAACAGCTATTGACTCAACTGTAGCAACAGTACAAGCAGTAGACTCCATAACAACTGTTCCAGTATCAAATGAGAGCGATGAATCGTATGAAGAAGAAACAGCAGAAGAAGAAGAAACGCCAAAAGAAACGTTAAGCGGATCACGATTAGTTGAAATTTTTCAAGGAATTAAGAATATTTATGGAGACGAACTAAAAGAAAATTATGCAAAAACAATTGATTTTGAATCCATAAAGCCAGCTGTTCGACTAATTAAAAATGGGACTATTTTGCCAAGTTCTAACCATTTACAAATCCATTTTGAAGCGGCTAATTTGAAAAAAGTAAACGTGAAAATTTATAAAATATATGAAAACAATATCTTACAGTTCTTACAAGATAATGAATTGAACGGTAACAGAAACCTTAAAAAAGTAAGCCAACCAGTTGCCAAAACCACCCTTGAATTAAAACAAAATGAACTTTTAGATTATAGTAAATGGAATACTTATGCTCTTGATTTATCCAAAATGATAGCATCAGAACCAGGCTGTATCTATAGAGTAGAATTTTCATTTAAAAAGAGAGACGCATTGTATAAATGTTCAGGAGATAATGAGGAAATAATAGAAGAAGAAGAAGAGGTAGAAGAAGATGATGTAAACTATAGTGGAGAAGATTATGATTACTATTATGAAGAAGACTACGAATGGTTACAAAGTCAAGATCCATGCACAGATTATTATTACAACAACACAAAAGTATCAACAAATGTTTTAGCTACCGATTTAGGCGTTATAGCTAAAAGAGGAAATAATAAAAGTATAACAATAGCAGTAAGTGATATTGTATCAACAGATCCTGTAGGAGGTGCAACCGTAGATTTATACACTTACCAACAACAAAAAATAGCCACTTCAACAACCGATGGCAGCGGAATAGCCAAATTTGACTTAAAGAAATTTGCTTATTTTGCTATAGTAAAACAAGGAAAAAGCACAACGTATGTTAAATTAGATGATGAACTGTCTTTATCATTAAGTAATTTTGATGTAGCAGGAGAATCGTTACAAAAAGGATTAAAAGGTTATCTTTATGGCGAAAGAGGCGTTTGGCGTCCCGGTGATTCTATTCATCTATCATTTATCTTAAATGATAATGCAAATAAAATACCCGTAAATCATCCCCTAAAATTTAGATTCAATGATCCAGCAGGTAAAACTATTTATCAATATATTCATAAGACCAATGAAGATCATCATTACCGTTTTGATATAGCAACCAATACGGATGCTCCAACAGGAAACTGGGAAGCCAAAGTAAATGTAGGAGGAGCCAATTTTTATAAGAGTATAAAAATTGAAACAATTAAACCGAATAGATTAAAAATTAAAAATAGTTTTAATCAAAAAGTTCTTTCAGCTACAAGAAAAAATCATAACACAATTAAAGTTACTTGGATGCACGGCGCTATTGCCAAAGATCTAAAAACCGAAGTACAAGCCAAGTTTACTCAACAAACCACAACTTTTGAAGGATATTCTAATTATGTTTTTGATGATCCTACTCGTGCTTTTTCTACAGAAGAAGTAAATGTGTATGCAGGAAAAGTTAATCAAAATGGTGTAGCAAGTTTTTCTATAGATCCTAATTTGAAAGGACAAGCACCCGGCATGTTAAATGCAGCTTTTATTACAAAAGTCTATGAAAATGGAGGTGATGTAAGTACCGATGTGAGCGCAGTGAAATATTCTCCTTATCCTACGTATGTGGGTATAAAAACACCCGAGCCTAATAAATATGGTTTGTTAGAAACAGGCAAAAAGAATCGTTATGAATTTATAACACTAAACGAGAAAGGCCAACCTAAATCGGTAAGAGGACTAGAGATAAAAGTTTATAAAATTGATTCCAGATGGTGGTGGGACGAATCGTCTGATAATTTGTCAAATTATAGTACAGGCACGTCCACAACACCGTATGATACTTTTCGAATTAATACAGATAGTGCTGGGCGAGGTAATGTAGCCTTTTCTGTACCAGAAGACGAATGGGGACGCTACCTAATTAGAGCTATAGACCCTAACGATGGTCATGCGACTGGTAATACAGTGTTTTTAGATTATCCTTATTGGTCGGAACGTTCTAAAAATTCGGATGGTAAAGAAGCTACTATGTTACGTTTCTCAACTAATAAAAAAGAATATAACGTAGGAGAAACGGCAAAAATCTTCTTCCCATCTAGTGAAGGGGGACGAGCGTTGATCTCTATCGAAAATGGTTCTCGAGTGGTAAAAACATTCTGGGAAAAAACAGATAAAGGGGAAACACAAGTAAATCTTGATATTACTAGTGATATGGCTCCTAATGTTTATATTAACATAACGATGCTGCGTCCGCACGCTTCGACCAAAAATGATGCGCCTATTCGTATGTATGGTCTGGTGCCTATTAGTGTGGTTGATAAAGAAACGATTTTGAAACCTAAAATTGAAATGCCAGAAGTCTTAAAGCCTGAAAGTACCGTAAATGTTAAGGTTAGTGAAGAAAATGGTAAGGATATGACCTATACGATTGCGGTGGTTGATGAGGGGCTTTTAGATTTAACCCGATTTAAAACGCCAAATGCTTGGGATAGTTTCTATACCCGTGAAGCTCTAGGAGTTCGTACCGGGATATTTATGATAATGTAATAGGGGCTTATGGTGGTCGTATCAATCAGATTTTTAGTATTGGTGGTGATGCCGAAAAAGGCGGAGCAAATGCTAAAAAGGCAAATCGCTTCAAACCTGTAGTAATGTATTTTGGCCCGTTTAGATTAAGTGGAGGAAGTAAAACGCATACGTTCAAACTACCTAAATATATAGGTTCGGTAAAGACTATGATCGTGGCTGCGAATGCCGAAAAAGGAGCCTATGGTATGGCCGAAAAAGTGACGGCAGTGAAAAGTCCGTTAATGGTGTTAGCCTCTTTACCTAGGAAAATTTCTCCTTCGGAAAAAGTAACGTTACCCGTAACGCTTTTTGCAACAGAAAAGCATATTAAAAATGTTACCGTACAAGTAAAAACAAACAATGCAGTCAAATTGACGAGTCCAGCGACACAAAAAGTATATTTCGCAAGTCCGGATGAAAAAATGGCCTATTTCAATTTGAGTGTTGGAAATGTTACAGGTATTGGAAAAGTTCAAGTTATAGCAACTTCTGGAAATGAAAAATCGGTTTATGAGGTCGAAATAGATGTTATGAATCCTAATCCAGTGACTACGCTTACATCAGATGCGCTTATAGGGGGAATGCTCAAAAAACGATGGATTGGAAATCATTTGGTGTAGCAGGAAGTAATAAGGCGGTTATTGAAATTTCATCTATTCCTACAATCGATTTTGGAAGACGTTTAGATTATCTTATTCAATACCCTCACGGTTGTGTGGAGCAAACGACTTCTTCTGTTTTTCCACAGTTGTATTTGACAGATATTATCGATGTAGATGCAACTAGGAAACAATCTATTCAGCGAAATGTGACCAAAGGGATTGCAAGATTATCCAGTTTTCAGCTTGTTGCAGGGGGTGTAAGTTATTGGGAAGGTGGTACAACGCCAGATGATTGGGGAACGAGTTATGCAGGACATTTTATGCTAGAAGCTGAGAAAAAAGGATATGCCTTACCTGCAAATTTTAAATCAAAATGGATTGCTTACCAACAAAAAATAGCGAAGCAATGGCGAATGGAAAATGATTATAATACCGATTTGAATCAAGCGTATCGTTTATACACTTTGGCACTTGCTGATGCAGCCGATTTAGCTTCGATGAATCGTTTGCGTGAAACAAAAGGTATTTCAAATGAAACTAAACTTCGTTTAGCAGCAACGTATGCGCTTATTCAGCAAACCAGTGCAGCAACGGAATTGTTATTGCATAGTACTATTGACGATACAAATTCAGGGTATTATTATAGTTATGGTTCGGCAGATAGAAATCGAGCCATGACACTAGAGACTTTAGTTTTGATGAATCAAAAACAAAAAGCGTTTAAAACGGCGGTGACCTTAGCTAAAAATCTTTCTTCAGACACTTGGATGAGTACGCAAACGACGGCGTATTCATTGTATGCCATGTCTAAGTTTGCTAAATTTAATGGCGGAAAAGGAATTAATGTACAGTTGACAAATGCTGGTAAAACGGTTGCTATCAATTCTGCAAAGCCTATTGCGCAGCGTACTATTATCACGACAGGAGGTATAGGTAAAGTGACTTTGAAAAATAATAAAAACAATACGTTATTCCTTAGAATTATTAATAGTGGAATACTACCTGTGGGACAAGAAAAAGTAGCTTCTAGTAATGTTACGGCTTCGGTAGTATTTAAAGATAGAAAAGGAAAAGCGATAAATGTTTCTAAAATTGCTCAAGGAACAGAACTTATTGCTGAGGTGGTGCTTAGAAATGGCAAAAACGAATTTGTGCCGAACATAGCACTTACTCAAATTTTGCCTTCTGGATTTGAAATTGTCAATACGCGTTATACTGATTTTGGTAACGCAACAGAAAATCTAGCAGATTATATTGATATCCGTGATGATAGAGCGAATTATTACTTCGGATTAAAATCGGGAGAAACTAGAGTATTCAAAATGCTGATTAATGCTTCCTACTTAGGAAGTTATTATTTGCCAGTGTACAGTGTGAAGCTATGTATGATAATAGTTTTATGGCTCGTACGAAGGGACAATGGGTGCAAATCGTGAAGTAAAAATTGAATTTAGCACAGTAACACAAAGTCTCACAAAGTTTTTTCACAAAGTTTCACAAAGCTTCGTGAAACTTTGTGTTTCCTTTGTGTAACTCTGTGAAATAAAAAAATCCGAAAATATTTAATCATAAATGGATTTAAAAAATAAATTTCATAATATAAATTTCTTTAAACAAATAAAAAACTGGATCATTTCCAATAAAAAGAAATCCATCATTGGATTTATAGTCCTAATTATTTATTATTTTTCATTACCACGAATACTTTTTGTTGAACCTTATTCAACGGTGATTGAAAGTAGTACGGGTGAATTATTAGGAGCAAAAATTGCTTCTGATGGTCAGTGGCGGTTTCCAGAACAAGATGCTATTCCTGATAAGTTTAAAAAATGTGTGGTCTATTTTGAAGACGAGCATTTTTATTATCATCCTGGTTTTAACCCTATTGCAATGGTCAAGGCAATCAAACAAAACAGAGCAGCAGGAAAAGTAGTGCGAGGAGGAAGTACCATTACGCAACAGGTGGTTCGTTTGTCTCGAAAAAATCAAAAAGAACTTATTTTGAAAAAATTATAGAACTTGTTCTTTCCACTCGTTTGGAGTTCAGGCACTCAAAAGAACGAATTTTAGAATTATATGCAGCACACGCACCTTTTGGAGGAAATGTGGTAGGTCTTGAAATGGCTGCTTGGCGTTATTTTGGGGTGCAACCGCATCAATTATCGTGGGCTGAAAGTGCTACATTAGCGGTTTTGCCTAATTCACCCAAATTGATTTATCCAGGGAAAAATCAGCAGCAATTACTAAAAAAACGCAATCGATTGTTAAAAAAATTATGGGATAATAAAATTATCGATAAACTTACTTTCGACCTTGCTATTACAGAACCTTTGCCGCAAAAACCATTTAATTTGCCGCAAATCGCCCCCCATTTATTGCAAAAAGTGGCTAAAGAAAATCCTGAGCAAAAAATGGTAACGACTATCGATATTTCTCTGCAAAACAGAGTCAACCAGATCGTGAGCCAATATTACAATCAATATAGTCAAAACGAAGTCCATAATATGGCAGTGATTGTACTCGATGTTAAAAACAGAAATGTACTAAGTTATGTAGGAAATACGCCTACAGATAGGTATCACGATAAGGATGTAGATATTATTACGGCACCCAGAAGTACAGGAAGTGTATTAAAACCCTTGTTGTTTGCATCAATGGTAGATGAAGGTGAAATTTTACCCAATACATTAGTTGCAGACATACCCACGCAAATTTCAGGGTATATGCCTCAAAATTTCAATTTAACGTTTGACGGTGCTGTGCCTGCACAAAGGGCTTTGTCTAGATCCTTGAATATTCCTGCGGTTTTGATGTTGCAAGAACACGGCGTTCATAAATTTTATGAAACATTAAAGCAATACAAGTTAAAAAATATCAATAAACATCCAGATCATTATGGTTTGTCACTAATTTTAGGTGGTGCCGAAAGTAATTTATGGGATTTAAGTCGGACTTATGCTAATCTAACTTCTTCGTTAAATTATTATCAAAAGTCACAGAAATACAGAACAAATGAATTTTGTGAAATCAATTATAAAAAGATTTTTTACAAGAATTTGGAGATGAAAAAGAAGAGAAAAACACCGTTGGAGCAGGAGCAATTTATCTAACTTATCAAGCGATGAAAGAGGTAAATCGTCCAACTGAGGATGAAGCTTGGCGTTTTTACGATTCTTCTATACAAATTGCTTGGAAAACGGGTACAAGTTTCGGGAATCGTGATGCTTGGGCAATAGGAACCAATAGTGATTATGTCGTAGGAATTTGGGTTGGTAATGCTTCGGGTGAGGGACGACCACAATTAACAGGAATTGATAGTGCTGCACCTGTTTTATTTGATGTTTTTCATTTGTTACCACGTAAAAAATGGTTTTCACAACCCCAAGATTTAGTTTCGGTAGATGGCTGTAAACTAAGTGGGTATTTAGCCAAAGATGATTGTCCAAAAGTGAAACAACTTATTCCTAAAAGCGGGATGAAAACAAAAGTTTGTCCGTATCATAAAACCATACATTTAGATCCAACAAGACAGTATCGCGTGAATAGTACTTGTGAATCGGTAGATAATATGGTTACCCAATCTTGGTTTGTCTTACCTCCCGTGATGGAATGGTATTACAAAGCACTACATATAGACTATAGGCCATTACCCCCGTTTCGATCCGATTGTAAAGACGTAAATACAAATTCAATGGGATTTATTTATCCTAAAGCCAATAGTAAAATCTACCTCACGAAAAACTTTGAAGGAAAAATACAGCCTGTTATTTTTAAAATAGCACATTCAAACAGGGATACAAAAATATATTGGTACATTGACAACGAATTTAAAGGGACTACACAAACTTTTCACGAAATGCCCATTATAACTTCCACTGGAAAACATTTGATTACAGTAGTTGATGAATCAGGTAGCGAATTAAAACAGTATGTAACTATAGAAAATGAGTAAACTGCTCAAAAAGATTTTCGACTTTTATATCAACGGAAGCATTCACGTAGCTTTAGCGGTTTTTGCTTTTATAGAAATTACGTGCGCTGAATTTCAGTTACGAATTGATAATAATGTATCTTGGTTTGCCTTTTTTGGGACAATAGTAGGTTATAATTTTATCAAATATGATGAATTAGCTAGAGTTAAAAAAGTAGTTTGGCATAGTCAATTGAAAGGGGTTATTGTGTTAAGTTTTGTTTCGGCAGTATGTTGTGGATATTATTTTTTTCAACTTAACCAGCCAACCCAAATTATCGCCATCGTGTCATTGTTGCTAACCGGTTTTTATACCCTGCCTATATTACCTAAATCGACAAATTTTAGAAATTGGAGCGGCGTAAAAATTTATCTAGTAGCATTGAGTTGGGCTATTGTAACAGTCTTTTTACCCATTTTTTATTCAGAAATGCTAATTGGAGAATTGATTTGGATTTATTTCATCCAACGTTTTCTTATTGTTTTTGTTTTGATGCTTATTTTTGAAATTGTTGATTTATCTAATGATGCATTGAGTTTGCAAACTATTCCGCAACAAATAGGAGTAAAGAAGACAAAGTGGTTGGGGTATGTTTTGTTGGTTATTTGTGCATTATTGAAAGTTTTTAAATTCAATAGCAATGGCAATTTCAATAATCAATTAGTAGTATTGCCATTTTTTATTGCTATTGCATTATTTTTTGCTACCGCTAATCGTTCTAAATATTATACGTCATTTTGGGTGGAAGCGATACCTGTTTTAGTTTGGTGTTTGTTTTTTTAGAATAGGAGGGAGGCTGAAAGGGTTAGGACATCCTTTTTCTTTACTAAAGTATTCGCCCCCCTATGGGAGATAGTTTTCGTATAAATGATTTTCAGAAACCAGTTTCGACTTTTAGAATACCCTCTAATAATTAGTTATTTATGGCTTTCACTAAATCTTTCAAATTTCCTTTGTTGAAATTTAATCCTTGTATTGAATAATCAAAATATACTACTTCACCATTTTCAGGGTCAAAAACAAAAATAGATTTATTTAATGTTATAGTAGGTTGAAGATAATAGTAGTCTTTGTCTTTTTCTTTGATGACTTTTTCAATTTTTTCTTTGCTACAAATTTCGTATTTAAAAGGATATAAACCTGCAATATCGTCTTTATTAATGTCTTTTGTTAGTAAATAATCTATACCAATAGGCTGTAAACCTGAACCAGTAAGAATTTTTTTATTAATTGATTCTTCACATATTAATAGAGTTCTTTCTTTAATTTTAGGAGAACGTTTTAAATATATTTTCTGTAATCCTTTTGCAATTGATAAAGTACTTCCTTTAATATTATTTTTTTGCACTAACTCTATTGAAAGAACCATTGATTCAATCATATTACGCACTCTAAAACTACAATCAGTTAGATTATTTTCATTTATAAAGAAATTGATTGGAGCATAGGCAATTAAATCTTTGTATTCATATCTACTAATTGTTTTTTTTCCACCATTAATTAATGCTAAATAATGATATGTTTTCACAAGTCGATCCGTACTCCCTAATAAGCATATAAAAGAGGCTGTTTTATCGGCAATTTTTGTTTCAAATTCTTTACTTGAAATGATTGAATAGGGTGTTGTTTTCCGGTATTTGACATCGATTTTGTTAATTCAGTATCAAATTTTTCGTCGCCTGTAAGCACTACATACGTTTTTGAGGCTTTAAATTGATTAAACTCCTCACTATCGTATTCTTTGGCTGTAAATTGAGCAAAGCATAAATTAATGACGAATAAACTTAAAAAAAGAAATTTATTTCTCATAGAATATATTATTTTTGGCAAAAATATAAAAATAATGTATAAGAATTTTCTATTAGCAGTGTGTTTCCTAAATATTATTGTTGTAAACGCTCAATCAAAGATAATAGATGTATTTCCTTCGGAAGCTTTAGTATATGATGAAGATAACACGCTTCTAGGAAAAACCCCTTATGAAATTAGTAAGAACGGAAGTTTTGTTTTGAAAATAAAAAAGAAAATTTCAAATTATTAACATTAGAGGTTAATAATGATGAAAAAAATAAAGAAATTCAGAATTGTTTTGCCAATCCAGATAAGTTTTATACAAATATAAATAATAATACAGTCATTTTTAATTTGATCCCTTATAAAGCTGAAAAGCAAGGTGAAATTTTTGTTGGATTTGCTAATCCTACTTACAAGATAGATGAAAACGAATTGATAGGTACAATAAATGAATCTAAAAGATATTTAAAATCTAAGAATATAAATTTGCTATTAGGTCATACTACGAATCTTGAAAATAGAATATTTGAAGCTTTTGGAGATACATTCGTTCAACCTGTTTTTTTCGATCAAGAAAAAGCAAAAAAGAAAAATCCTTATTGCTTGAGCCACGTGTAATTTTAAAACCAATAATAAAAAAAATTAATTTTGATCTAAAAG
The DNA here is from genome assembly GCF_019565505.1 of Flavobacterium davisii. Classification (GTDB taxonomy): domain Bacteria; phylum Bacteroidota; class Bacteroidia; order Flavobacteriales; family Flavobacteriaceae; genus Flavobacterium; species Flavobacterium davisii. Next base: position 956,041 of record NZ_CP067378.1, on the reverse strand, counting down.
GGAAACTTCTACGTGAATATGTTGGCAATTACAGTATTGAAATGGAATGGTTCGTTTTTGATCGAAATGATTTAGATAATCCAAAATTTAGTTATAATACAAAATTAGGCGGATATAGGTTGAAAAATAATTATAACTTACTATTGCATGATTTAGTATATTTTTCTCAATTAGAACTTTTAAAAAATGAAGATTTATACCAAAAGTTCCTTGAAATTGAAAACAGTTATTTAAAAGAAACAATAGGGAATGAGTTGAAAATTAATGTGTTGTGTGAGGAAAAGTATCAGGAAAACGAAATAAGTGGATATTTGGATTCGGTAGTTACCATTGAATCGGGAAATTCTTTTGGTAGTGGATTTTTATCAATAATGAAGGGTATATTTTAACTAATTTTCACATAGGTTCAATTATTGATGATTATTTTGTAACCGTTAACGGTAAAAGAATCAAAGCGGAGGTTGTAAAATCTAATAAAGATGTTGATTTGCTTCTTTTGAAAATAAATCATAAATCTAAAGGATTACCAATAATAAAAAAAGATTTTAAAAAAATTGGACAAGAAGTTTTTGCTATTGGTACGCCTCTTGATAAGACGTTAGAAAAAACGGTAACCAAAGGAATTATAAGTAATTATCGGAAAATGAACGGTGTAGATTTTATACAAAGTGATGTAAGTATAAATTCGGGGAATAGTGGGGGACCATTAATAAATAAATTTGGGGAAGTACTCGCTATCAATACACTTAAAATGAATCAATCGAATACAAATGGAATAGGATTTGCTATTGATATTAATTATGCTTTAAAAATGCTTAATATAAAGAAGTTGTAGCAAGACAATCGCATTTGAAAAATACATAGATCTACAGCTTAAGATGAGGCAAAGGATTTTTTTGTTCAAAAAAAGTTGGTGTTTGAAATTTAGGAATTAATTCGTGACCTACACATTTCCGTTTTTATAACATATTTTGCCTACAGTCATTATGATGAAAATGATGGTAATTAAAAAAAAATATAATCAGTTAGATTATAATTAAAAGGTATCATGAATGTAGATTTTTCTTTTGTTTTTTACGACAATTGCAGAACCTTTAGCAAGAAATAGTGATATTGGTTTTTTAGTATTTAAAAAGCTAAAGTCAGTTCCATAATTTTTTTCAAAATCAACTTCAATACAATAATTTTTAATTGAATACTGTTCCCATTTAGGATGTTGTACTTCGTATTCATAGGTTGTGTTTAAGTTATATTTTGTATAGCCATAATAATGCTCCATAATAAATTCGGCTTCACTATTGGGGTCTAATGGTAACAGAAAATCATAGGCATTCACCTCAATTTTGTTGCTGCCGTTTTCTTGATGCCATAGATAGCTTACATTCAAAATCTCTGCTTCTAAATTTGTTTTATGACTCATAGTTTGGGTTTCATAATGCTCTTTATATAAAGTGTTAGCAACAAAAGTGATAGCGCTTTTAGGAACAATTTCTTTAATAAACACAACACCACGTCTCCATTCACCATTTTCAAATCGTTTTACATAAAACCGAAGATTTACTTCTTCAAAATGGATGTGATTGGGAATTTTTACGCCTAAAACTTTTGTGTCTTCAAACATAAATCCAACTAAACTCACATAACAGTTGCCGTTAAAAAAATCCAATTCGGTACCAGTAGGAAGATATTTTTGTAATACTATAGGATCAGTAACATAATTTGCCATGATCAGATTTTTCCATTGTGCGGTTAAGAAGTTCATAGTCTTATTCTTTAATTTTATAAATAATTATGGTAAAGTATATTGCAAGGATTGTTGGGAAAGTAAGTAGAAGTGTGTTAGTATAGCTATATTTGAAAAGTTTTATGTCAAGAAACCAAAGTGTAAAAAAGAATACAACACCTATTATATAAGCTTGAAGGTATTTGTTTTTAGGATTTCTAAACAATAAACTTGTTCCTGCTATAAGTTGGAATAAACCGGTTAAAATCGTAGATACAAGACCCCAGATTAGAAAGGCTTCATATATTATCCCTATGAGGCATAAAAGAATTGGTAATCCAACAAAGAAAAGATTTAAGTAAACTAAGTTTCTCATAATATGTTTATTTATTAAACTTTCAGAAAAAAATGAAAGTTTTATTTAAAATTTTTTGAAAATGAATTATATATGTCAAATAGAAAATCAGTAAAAAAGGTAATGCAAAAAACCAATTAAAAGTTTTATCCCAAAACACAAAGAAAATAATGACAAGAGCAAAATAACTATATATCAATTTGTTTTTAGGAAAAGCAATTAAGTATAAAGTTGCTCCTAATACTTGTAAAAATCCTGTTATTGCAATACCATATGCGCCTAGTAGTAAGAAAAGTATAGCGATGACATTAATTACTTTGCTTGTTGTAAATATAGTTTTCATAATATTTGTATTTATTAAACTTTCAGAAAAAAATGAAAGTTTTAATTAAATTTTTTTACTTCATAAATTTAACTAACAATTGCGCTAACCAATTGTCTTTGTATTCGGTTATTTTATCCAAAACATTATCCGCTTTTAAGACGAAGTCATACAATTTGGAAGTTTGGTCAATAAAATGTTTTTCCTCTTCTGTGTTTGCGTCTTGCAAAGAAGAAACTTCTTTCAAGACTTTCAAAGCAGGTTTGATTTCACGTTTGCTACGTTCTCTTGAAATTTTTACTGCTAATTCATCCAAATCCTTTTCAGCGGTAAAATATTCACGACGTTCACCAGCCTTAAACTCTTTGTAAACAATTCCCCAATCCATCAAAGCACGAATGTTCATAGAAGCATTACCACGCGAAATTTGCAATTCTTCCATAATGTCTTCCATAGAAACCGCTTCGTTAGATATCATCAACAAGGCGTGAATTTGCGCCATGGTTTTGTTGATACCCCACTGTGAGCCTAATGCTCCCCATGTTTGAACGAATTTGTTTTTTGCTTCTTTGAATTCCATGGTTCAAATGTACAACAAAGTTTTTAAACTTTCAAAAAAAAATGAAAGTATATTTGTGTTTTATTTTTGTTTAAAATTATAGGAGTTAGGATTGGAAAATATTTGCAACTAAAAAATAGTTGCATTTTAATTTTATTTAATAAATTTGTATGAGTAAAATTGAAAAACTAATAGAACGTTTAAAATCAAAGCCAAAAGATTTTACATGGGAAGAAATGTTAAAGGTTTTGAATTATTTTGGATATGAAGAGCTATCGAAAGGAAAAACAGGTGGGTCAAGAAGGAAGTTTGTTAATCAAAATAAGCAAATTATAAGTTTACATGAACCCCATCCGCAACGAATTTTGAAAGCCTATCAATTAGACATCATAATTGATTTCTTAAATTTATAAAAATGAAAAATTATTTAGAGTATAAAGGCTATCTTGGAACTGTTGAGTTTTCAGCAGATGATAAAATATTTTTTGGGAAAATTCATGGAATTAATGATTTAGTAACTTTTGAAGGCAGTTCAGTGGATGAATTAGAAGTTTCTTTTAAAGAATCGATTACGGATTATTTAGAAACGTGTAAAGATTTAAATAAAGAACCCGAGAAAACTTATAAAGGAACATTTAATGTGAGAGTTTCTAATGGATTGCATAAGAAAACGGCTCTATTAGCATCTAAAAAAGGGCTTAACTTAAATGATGTGGTAAAGATTGCGTTGTCTTATATCGTAAAGCACGAAGAAATTTTAGATGACGATACGTTGACATTGCTTGAATAAATAATTAAAATATCATTCAAAATATACCAAATTCTTTTGATTCTATAATGTTGAACTAATCAATTTAATATCTGTGCATCTGTGGCAAAAAAACTGAAAAGATTTTACCACAAATGCACAGATTTTTTTGTTGAATATAGCTAATTTAAATTAATAGCAATTCTAAAACTATCACCTTTTATCCTCTTTGCTAAAATTGGAAACCCCTTCTATAGGAATTACAGTACCTAAAAAGTGAGGTTTTCGATTTCTAAATACATCCATTACCGATTTGAATCTAGAAAAATACTCTCTAAAACAAACATATTTATAGCCTTTATAGGCTCCTTTGTTTGCTGAATAGCCAATCACATCAAGTCCCTTTTGACTTCCAATATAAATAGCACGATTCAAATGGTATTTTTGGGATATTAAAATGGCATTCTTTATTTTAAAAATACTTTTGGCGCGATACAATGTTGAGTAGGTGTCAAAACCTGCATAATCAATATAGATTTTTGTCGTATCTACACCGTTTTGATAGCAATAGTTTTTCATTACGGTCAATTCGTCGTACTCGTCTCTGCCATTATCACCCGAAAGAAGTATCTTTTCAATTTTATGTTTGTTGTATAGTTGGATCCCCGCATCTAATCGGTCTTTTAGATATTTACTGGGTTGGTTACCATTAATTCCAGCTCCGAAAATTATCCCCACTTTGTTGGTGGGGATTTTGGTGTCGGAAGTGTAAATCAAATCTTCGGTAGTCGATTTTATATAATAATTTACTGCAAAAATAGTAACTATAAAAAGAGCTGAACCGTATAAGGTGATTTTAAAATATTTTTTCAAAATAATTAATGATATAAATTATAATAAACCTGCACGTTTCAACAAAGCTTCTGGTTTGGGCTCTTGACCTCTAAATTTTTTATACAACGTCATTGGGTGTTCTGTACCACCTTGTGACAACACATAATCTTTAAATTTAGTAGCAATTTCTTTATTGAAAATCCCATTTTCTTTAAAATATTCAAAGGCATCGGCATCCAAAACTTCTGCCCATTTGTAACTGTAGTACCCTGAAGAATAGCCCCCTTGGAAAATATGAGAGAAAGCAACGCTCATACAGTTTTCTGTTACATCAGGATAAAGCATTGTGTTTGCCATAGATTGTTTTTCAAACGCTTTTACCGAAGTGATTTTAGATGGGTTTTGCCCATGAAAATCCATATCTAATAAACCAAAGCTTAACTGACGCAACGTTGCCATACCTTCTAAAAAGCTGGCGCTCTCCTTAATCTTATTTACATATTCTTGTGGAATTACTTCTCCCGTTTTGTAGTGTTTAGCAAATAATGCCAAGGCTTCGGGTTCGTAACACCAGTTTTCCATAACCTGACTAGGTAATTCTACAAAATCCCAAAATACGGAAGTACCCGATAAACTAGGATAGGTAGTATTGGCTAACATGCCATGTAACGCATGACCAAATTCGTGAAATAAGGTTGTTACTTCTTGAAAAGTTAATAAAGAAGGTTTAGTGGGTGTAGGTTTTGTAAAATTGCAGACAATAGAAACATGTGGTCGTTCATTTATTCCGTCTTTAATATATTGTGGTTTAAAGGAGGTCATCCATGCGCCATTACGTTTTCCTTCTCTTGGAAAATAGTCAGAATAGAAGATGGCTACTAAGTCTCCTTTTTCATTTGTAACTTCAAAAGTGTGGACTTCTTCATGATATTTGTCGATGTCAAAAACTTCTGTGAATTGTAATCCAAATAAGCGATTCGCAATTTCAAAGGCTCCTTTTTCAACATTTTCTAATTGAAAATAAGGTTTTAATTTTTCATCGTCTAAGTTAAATAGTTCTTGTTTTAATTTTTCAGAATAGTAAGCCCCATCCCATTTTTCCAATTGCTCTATCTTGTCTAACTGTTTGGCGTAGTTTTCAAGTTGGTTAAACTCACGTTGCGAAGCGGGTTTTGCTTTTTGTAATAAATCGTTTAAAAAGGCGGTTACTTTTTCAGGGCTTTGCGCCATACGTTCTTCTAAAACAAAGTGCGCATGTGTTTCATAACCGAGTAAATTAGCTCGTTCATGACGTAAAGTAACGATTTTTACCACAATTTGTTCGTTGTTATACGCATTGTCTTGAAAGGCTTTTTTACCATACGCAATACTCAATTCTTTTCGTAGCGTTCTATTTTCGGCATAGGTTACAAAAGGTAAGTAGCTAGGCATATTTAAGGTGAATAGCCAGCCTTCTTTGTTTTTGTTTTTAGCTAATGCTAAAGCGGTATCAATAGTATCTTGCGGTAAGCCTTTTAAATCTTCTTCTTTTGTAATTAGGAGCTCATAATTATTTGTTTCTGCTAAAACGTTTTCGCCAAAAGTTAAGCTTAGTTTAGAAAGTTCTGTATCAATGGCACGTAAACGATTTTTTTTATCCTCTGGGAGTAAAGCACCATTACGGGTAAAACTTTTGTATTTTTTATCTAATAGAGTAGTTTGTTCGGGAGTTAATAGCAACGTTTCTTTTTGTTCATAAACGTTTTTTATGCGATTAAATAAATCAGTATTCAAGGTTATGTCGTTACTAAATTCTGTTAAAAGCGGAGAAACTTCTTGTGCAATTTGTTGCATTTGATCAGAAGTCTCGGCAGCATTTAGGTTAAAAAAGATACTCGTAATTCGATCCAAAGTTTGACCAGAAAACGCTAAGGCTTCAATAGTGTTTTGAAAAGTTGGCGTTTCAGGATTTGTAATGATAGCGTTAATTTCTTTTTTTGCCAGTTCAATAGCTTCTATAATTGCAGGTTTATAATCTTCCATTTTTATAGATTGGAAAGGCGCTGTATCGTGTTTTGTTTGAAATTTACGTACTAAATTTTTCATATTTTTTTCGTATGATTTTTGAAGCTATAAATATAGTTGTTAAAAGCTAAATAATAAATACTAGAAGGGGCATCTATTTATGACTGCTTATAGCAAGATTGTCTGATTTATGTTAAATTATGTTTTTTGTTTTTTGTTTGAGGAATCATAAGAGAGACTATCCGTTTATGGATCAAAAGGGAAAATCACAGAGCGATACTAATGCGATTTTCCCTTTGATTGAAGTGATAGACTTCCTGTGAGTTGTTGTTTTCGGGTAGTTCCGTTTATTTTTTAAGTGTACTAGCAGCGGTAAGTACGGCTTGTTTTAATCCTTCTTTATATACAATCATCTTTTCTAAAATGGTTGGATTTTGTGCTCCTAGTATTTGTGTGGCTAATAAACCCGCATTTTTAGCGCCATTTAATGCTACTGTTGCTACAGGTACCCCACCCGGCATTTGCAAAATAGATAATACGGAATCCCAACCATCAATTGAGTTGCTAGATTTTACAGGTACCCCTATAACAGGCAGTGGGCTCATACTGGCTACCATACCCGGAAGGTGTGCCGCACCACCAGCTCCAGCAATGATAACAGCAATGCCTCGTTTGTGTGCATTGTTGCTGAAATCAAATAATTTCTCAGGCGTTCTGTGCGCTGAAACAATATCTACTTCGGTTTCAATTCCAAATTCTTTTAAAATATCTATGGCATCTTGCATAACTGGCATATCCGATATGCTTCCCATTACGATGGCTACTTTCATACGATGTGCCCTAATTCCATTACGATGGAAATCCTACTTAGGGGGTAGGTTTTATGTTATTTAAAATTTTAAAATGGTTAATTCGTTTTTGTGTTTTTTCCAGTTTTTAAATCCAACTGCATCCTTTCTGATTTCTTTTATCCACTTTTTATCAAAAGATTTTAGAAAGAAATTGAAAATGATATAATTATAATTGACAGCATATTTAGAACTAGTACATCCTTGCAAAATGAATTTTATATTGAATTTCTTCTCAAAATCTTTATCTGAGCTATATATAATTGGAGACGGATTGTTTTCAATAAAAATGGATATGTTATTATTTTTAATATCTCTAATCGCAATACTTTCAGCTTCTAATTGTGAATCTGCAAAAGCAATTTTTGAATTCGTATCGGTTTCAAAATTATTTTGCCCAAAACAGGTTATACTAAATAGTAAAAATAAAATTTTATACATTTTAAGATCTTAAATTTTCCTTTGGGGATTAGGGGGCTACACTAATCACTCTTAACGAATTTTTCACTTCTTCCGCAATTCGTCTGGCTTCATTCATATCTTCATTTACTATCGTTACGTGTCCCATTTTACGGAAAGGTCTTGTTTCTCTTTTACCGTAAATATGAGGTGTAACTCCATCAATTGCCATGATTTTGTCAATGTTTTCATAAACTACTTGCCCAGAGTAACCTTCTTCTCCTACTAAGTTTACCATGATGCCTGCAACTTTACTATTGGTATTGCCTAAAGGCAAATCAAGAATGGCGCGTAAATGTTGTTCAAATTGCGATGTATAACTGGCCTCAATACTGTAATGTCCTGAGTTGTGTGGACGTGGTGCTACCTCGTTTACTATAATTTCATCCTTCTCTGTCTGGAACATTTCTACGGCTAGTAATCCGACATGGTTCATGGCTTCTGAAACTTTTAAGGCAACCTCACGTGCTTTCCATGCTACCTCAGGAGAAATTCGAGCAGGACAAAGAGTGTACTCTACCCGGTTAGCTTCGGGGTGAAACTCCATTTCTACAACTGGATAGGTTTTAATTTCGCCTTTTGGACTTCTAGCAACAATAACGGCTAATTCGTTTTTGAAAGGAACTAAATCTTCTGCTAAGCATTCTACTTCAGGAAGCTCAAGTAAATCGATGGTAGAGCGTACAATTTTTACGCCATTACCATCATAACCTCCTTGCGCCGCTTTCCATACAAAAGGAAAATTTAGTAAATTTTTATCCAACGTGTTTTTTAAGTCATTCAAGTCTACAAAACGTTGATGTTTCGATGTCGGGATGTTATTTTCAATATAAAAATCCTTTTGACGTCCTTTGTTTTGAATCAAACGTAAGGTTTTGGGTGATGGATAAATAGCTAAGCCTTCTTCTTCTAGTTTTTCTAAAGCTTCTAGGTTTACATGTTCTATTTCAAGAGTTAATAAGTTAACTTTTTTCCCAAATTGATAAACGGTGTCAAAGTCTAAAAGACTTCCTTTTTGAAAAGTATTACAGCCAAAACGAGAAGGGGCTTCTTCATCGGGGTCTAATACAAGTGTTTGAATGTCAAATTTACGTGTGTCATACAATAGCATTTTTCCTAATTGACCACCTCCTAATATTCCCAATTTAAAATCGGAAGAAAAATAATAATTCATTGTAGTTGTTGTGTTGTGTGTGACGCAAAGATACTATTTTTTCAAAAAAACGAATGAAGGGATACTATTAACACAAAAAAAAATACCCCGTTTGGGAAGGGTATTTTAATGAAAGACGACTTTGGGTTAAAAGTACGCTTTGAAATAAGTAGGGTGTTATATAGTTTTTTTTAGTTTGTTTTGCTTGATTCAAAATTAGGGCAAATCTTGTTAAAATTCATACGGGAAAACCGTATATTTTGTTAAAGTTCATTTTTAATTTTAATTATGGGTGCTAATGTTTGATAATTAAGGTGTTGTGTTTTTTATATATGTCTTCTTCTTATGTTTCAATATAAAGGTTCTTGATTGGGAAAAGAGTGGAGAAGGAAATAGTTTTTTTATGTGGAAAAATAATAATTTATTTTTTGATTCTAAAATGAGTTTGTTGTCTGTTTTTTAATTCAGATTTTGTATTCGACTTCGTTGTGGAATAAAAAAATAAATGTTCAGAGATAATTTCATAAGAAGAAATAAGAAACTAATGATTAAAATTTTGAGTATGTGTTTGAATTGTAAGAATAATAAAAAGAATAGATTTGACTTGGCTAATTATTTTGGGTCTAATGCGGAATTTAGGATTTTAGATAGATAAGAAATGTAAGCATCTATGTTGGGTTGGCAAAAAAATAAATTTATAATTAGAGAATATATAGATGATTTCTTGAAATTTAAAGATAGTGTTTAAGTCATTTTTAGAATTAAAGTATAGAAAAAAGATTTAATCAGGTAGTTGTTTTGAAATGTAAATTGTGAATTTTTATAAGAAAAAAACATTAGAATTTTCTCTCAAAAAGTACATAAAAACTTAGGTAGTAAAAATCTAATATCTAAAATCTTTATGCTATCTTTGCCGTTTATTTTTTTAAACAACACAAAAAATGGAGATTAAATTACACGATAAATATTTTAAACCTTTTATAGGGATGGAAGAGCTTGATTTTGCTATAGGTAGTTTAGCTCAGCAAATTAAAGATGATTTTCAAGATGAGATACCCGTTTTTATAGGAGTGCTTAATGGGGCATTTATGTTTTTGTCTGATTTGATGAAACATTATGATTCTTCTTGTGAAGTGTCTTTTGTGAAATTGGCTTCTTATGAAGGAACTAGTACGACTCATGAAGTTAAGCAATTAATAGGTTTAAATGAAGATTTAAAAGATAGGAGCGTTATTATTGTAGAAGATATTGTAGATACGGGAAATACCGTAGAAGAATTAAAAAATATTTTTAAAAATCAAGGAGTTAAAAGACTTAAAATTGCTACTTTATTTTTTAAACCAGAAGCTTATACAAAAGAGATAAAACTAGATTACATAGGGATTAGAATTCCGAATAAGTTTATTGTAGGATACGGATTGGATTATGATGGATTAGGTAGAAATCTAAAGGAAGTTTATCAATTGGCAGAATAGAGATATAAAATTAACAAAATAAAAAATTTTTAAAGAAAATGATTAATATCGTTCTTTTCGGAAAACCCGGAGCAGGAAAAGGAACTCAAGCTGAATTTTTAACAAAAAAATACAATCTGACACATTTGTCTACTGGAGATATATTTCGTTTTAACATTAAAAATGAAACGGAGTTAGGAATGTTAGCTAAATCTTATATGGATCAAGGAGAGTTAGTGCCTGATGATGTTACTATTAATATGTTAGAATCTGAAGTTGAAAAGAATCCTAATTCATTGGGTTTTTTGTTTGATGGATTTCCGAGAACTATCGCACAAGCGGAAGCATTAGATGCTTTTTTACTTTCTAAAAAGCAGTTTGTTACAGCTACTGTTGCTTTAGAAGCAGATGATGAAATTTTAGTACAACGTTTATTAGAACGTGGCAAAACCTCAGGTCGTACAGATGATCAAGATGAAGAAAAAATAAGAAATCGTTATCAAGAATACAACGAAAAAACCGCCCCTCTGATAGGGTACTATAAAGGTAAAGATAAATTTTATGAAGTAGATGGTATTGGTACCATTGAAGAAGTGGCACAACGATTGAGTTCCGTTATAGAAAGTTTATAAGATTTCGTTTTAAAAGTAAAAAATCAAATTGTTATATTTGTTACTTAATGTTGTTTTTTTTGAAACAGCTTTTATGTGCATAAATATTGTAGCTTAAAAAATAAAATAGCTAATGGAAATAGTCATAATATTCTTGCTGATACTGTTAAATGGAGTTTTTTCCATGTCAGAAATTGCACTCATATCAGCAAGGAAAAATAGGTTAGAAACCGCCGCCAAAAAGGCAATACGAGTGCAAAAACAGCGTTAGATCTTGCTAATTCACCTAATAAATTTTTATCAACAGTACAAATTGGTATTACTTTAATTGGTATTTTAACAGGGATTTACTCTGGTGATAAAATTACACATGATGTACAAGCATTCTTTTCAAGTTATGTAATAACAGCTCCCTACTCCAAAGGTTTAGGTACAGGTGTAGTTGTGGTAGTTTTAACATTTTTTTCCTTAGTTTTAGGAGAGTTATTACCGAAAAGAATCGGTTTAAATTATCCCGAAATGATCGCTAAAGCTGTCGCTGTTCCTATGAAAATGATTTCAATAGCTACGGCACCTTTTATTTGGTTGTTAACTACTTCTACAGAGTTTGTTTTAAAGGTTTTTAATATAAAACCAACAGCAGATGGAAAAGTTACAGAAGAAGAAATAAAAGCCATTATAAAGGAAGGTACAGAAGGAGGAGAAGTACAAGAAATTGAACAAGATATAGTAGAGCGTGTTTTTCATATTGGAGATAGGAAAGTAAACTCTTTAATGACTCACCGAAAATCAGTAGTCTACCTCTCTCTAGAAGATCAAGTAAATGAATTAAAAACACAAGTTTTAGAAGAGTTACATTCTGTATATCCTGTTTGTGAGGATAATTTAGATAATGTAGTCGGTGTTGTCTTTTTGAAAGATTTATTTGCAAATTTTGAAAAAGGAGGAAAATTTGAATTACGTTCCATAACAAAAGAACCTGTTTATTTTATTGAGCATACCTCTGCATATAAAGCATTAGAAATTTTTAAAAAAACAAAAGTACATTATGCTTTTGTAACAGATGAGTATGGTGTATTACAAGGTATAATAACTCTCAATGATATTTTAGAAGCATTGGTAGGAGATGCAGCTGAGTTTTATGAGGAGGAATTTCAACTAATAGCTAGAGAAGATGGAAGTTGGTTAGTAGACGGACATTATTCCTTGCATGACTTTTTAACTTATTTTGACATGGATGATCTAATTAATGATTATGAAGTAACAACAGTAAGTGGGTTGATTATGACCGAACTAGGTTCTATTCCTAAAGTGGGAGAAAAACTAATTTGGAATAGGATGGAATTAGAAGTAATAGATATGGACGGGGTAAAAATAGACAAAGTAATTGTTCGTTCATTAAAAGAAATAAATTAAACGTTAAAAGTTATTAGCTAATAGGAAGTTGGTTGTCCAATATGTCTATTAGCTGATGTCTAATGCCTTAAAAAATGACAGAAGGAAATTTCGTAGATTACGTAAAAATATATGCAGCTTCGGGTAAAGGAGGAAAAGGATCTTCTCATTTACACCGAGAAAAATTTATTGAAAAAGGAGGCCCAGATGGAGGAGATGGAGGTCGTGGAGGACATGTTATACTAGTCGGTAATAAGAATCTATGGACGTTGTTTCATTTGAAATTTTTAAGACATATTAAAGCGGGACACGGAGGAGATGGAGGTTCATCACGCTCGACAGGTCATGATGGAGAAGATAAGTTTGTAGAAGTGCCTCTAGGAACCGTTGTAAAAGACAAAGATACGGATGAAGTATTGTTTGAAATTACAGAAGATGGACAAAAAGAAATTTTAGTAAAAGGGGGTAAAGGAGGATTAGGTAACTGGCATTTTAGAAGTGCAACGAATCAAACACCCAGATATGCGCAACCGGGCATGCCCGGTAACGAAATAGATATTATTTTAGAATTAAAAGTATTAGCAGATGTAGGCTTAGTTGGTTTTCCGAATGCTGGCAAATCTACCTTATTGTCTGTATTAACTTCTGCTAAACCCAAAATTGCGGATTACCCTTTTACTACACTAAAACCTAATTTAGGAATTGTCGCATATCGTGATTTTCAGTCTTTTGTTATAGCGGATATTCCGGGAATCATTGAAGGAGCAGCAGAAGGACGTGGATTAGGGCATTATTTCTTACGTCATATAGAACGTAATTCAACATTGTTATTTTTAATACCAGCAGATACAACAGATATTAAAGCGCAATATGATATATTGATTGATGAATTACGTAGGTATAATCCAGAACTTTTAGACAAAGATCGTTTGGTAGTAATATCGAAATGTGATATGCTGGATGATGAATTAAAATCAGAAATGAAAATACAATTAGATAAAGATTTTAAAGGGATCGAATATTTATTTATTTCTTCTGTAGCTCAACAAGGTATGATGGAGTTAAAAGATAGATTATGGAGTATTCTTAACGCTGCGAATTAAATTTTTTAAAAACTAATATATTATTTAAGTGATGAAAATAATTTTTAAGTTGTTTTTAGTAATTTCTGTCTTAGGATTTGCTCAAGATAGAAAATGTGGTACACAATCCTATATGGAGGAATATTTAAAAGATCCAAAAAATAAAGCCATTCATTATGATCTACAAGAGAAATTTAAGGCAAGACTTTTAAAAGGTACAATAAACAAAGAAGAAGCAAATAAATTAGCTGATCCAATAAGAATTCCTGTAGCAGCTCACTTTCCTGCTTTAACCTCAGTTAGTGATGAAGTAAAAAAATGTATAATAAGTTTGGTGCAAAGTCAATTGGATGTGTTAAATGCAGATTATAATGCTTCTAATAAAGATATTTCTAAATGGAATGAAAATGCAGGATTGTATCGGAATGTCTTTAGTGGGAAAATGGAAGTTGAATTTGTTTTAGCTACTAAAAATCATCCTAAAGAATCAGGATTAGTAGACGGAGCTCCAGCCGTTACATTTGGTACAGATTTTTTGAATAATTCGGATTCAGATCTTACATGGAAAGGGTATATGAATTTAGTAGTTCGTCAAATTCCTAAAAAGATCCTTCTCAAGCATTTGAAACATTAGGTTATTCTGTTTTGGGAGGAAGACCTTCACAAGGTCATACTGTAGTTATAAATACTTTTTGCTTTGGTAGTGGTGTAGGGTGTCCCGGATATCAACCTTTGGAAGATAATCATTTAGGTAGAACATTGACACATGAATTAGGTCATTTTTTAAACTTACAACATACTTTTGGTAATAATGGAGGTTGTGCAACTGCTGATGATGGGATAGCTGATACACCAAAAGTGGGTAAGTTTTCTGAAGATTGTCCTGTACTCGGTTCCGTTTCTGGTTGTGTAGCAAACGAAAAAGCTTTGACTATGAATTATATGGATTATGTGGATGATGCTTGTATGTATATGTTTACACAAGGGCAAACGGCCGCAATGAAGGCTTATTATAATGTAATATCATCTCAATTTGTTAAAGATGTATTTGATAAGGCTCCTGTAGTGGTAACTATTCCTGTACAAAAGAAAGAATTTAATATTTATCCAGTTCCATTTGGTGATGTATTAAATATTACATTTGAAAAGGTTCCTGCTTCATGTACAATTCAAGTTATAGATCGTATAGGAAGAATTGTTTATGAAGAGAATGATACTCAAGTGAAAACAGAAGAAAAGTATGATTTATCATTTTTAGAAACAGGTGTTTATTTCTTAAACTTAAAATTTGGCAACGAAGAAATAGTTAAGAAAGTGAGTAAATTATAAAAAATATCTAAATATTAGAAAAAGAGGTAATTAATGTATTAGAATTAATTACCTCTTTTTTATTTAACCCATTTATCTTTCAAGTTTAAAGTTTTCTAATATTTGAGGTTTCTTCGGTTCATTAGCTACTTTCCATGAAGTTCTGTACATCCATTCCGTCATTTTATGTAATTTTTTAAAATTGATGTTTTCTGATTCATCTTGAGGCGTGTGATATTGATTATGTAAAACAGAAGTAAAAAAGACAGCAGGAATCCCAATTCTAGCGTAAGGAGCGTGATCACTTCTAAAATAAAAAAATTCGGGATGTTCAGGTAAATCCCAATCTTTTAAAAATTTAAATTGGGTACTTTCATTATTGGCATCAATAGCCATTTTAACTAAATCATCAGAGTTCTTGTGAGGACTTTCAGCACCCAGTAAAGCGGCTTCGTCTAAATTATTACGTCCGATCATGTCGCCATTCAGTACCGCTACTATTTGATCTTTAGGAATCATTAGGTGTTGTGTATGATAACGAGAACCTAGTAAACCGCGTTCTTCTGCCCCATGAAAAACAAATAAAAGACTGCGTTTAGAAGGTTGTTTTTTATATGCTCTGGCTATTGCAAGCATGGCAACACAAGTGCTCGCATTATCGTCAGCTCCATTATAAATGCTATCATTCATTACGACATGTCGAATACCATCGTGATCCTGATGTCCGCTAATTAAGACATATTCGTTTTTTAGTTTAGGATCTGTTCCTTCTATTTTTCCTATTAGGTTAACAGATGGATAGCGATAAGTGTTTGTTTCTAAACGAATTTGAATGGATGGATTTTGAGTTAACCATTCTTTGTTGGATTTTTTAATCCAAAACAAAGGTAAGGTGTTTTCAATTTTATCACGTAAACCTTCTATTCCGTAGACTCCTCGTGTCATTTGTGGAAGTACTTCGGACCAACTTTTTTCTGAAATATCATCTGTTATAAAAATGATACCTTTGCCACCTAATTTTTTTACTTCATTGTAATATTTAATTTTGATGAAACCAGGATAGCGACGTTCAAATAAGGTCATTTCTTTTTCAATATTAGTGTCTGAGACTTCAATTGCAACTATCTTGTCTTGAATGTTTTTCGTAGCTAATTCGTTTGGTTCCGTTTTGCCAACATATAAGATTGTTGTTTTTAAATCAGCATTAACTACATCGGCTACCAATATATCTTTCCAAAGTTTAAGATTTTTCTCTCCTATTTTTATGTAACTATTAGGACTTATTTGATGACGATACATATCGAAAAACTGATAATAAGTACCAAACTCTCCAGCAGGTTGCATACCTGTTTCTTTCATTTTATTAGTAAACCAAGTAGATACTTTTAGTTCATCTAAAGTACCTGCTTCTCTACCTAAAAATAGATCACCAGCTAATTGATACATATCAGTACGGAGATCCTTTTCTTTAATTGCTTCAATCAAAGGAGGTGAATAGTTTTGAGCTTGTGCAGTTAGAGTAGCTAAATAAAACCATAAAATTTTTTTCATTTCTGTTTGTAATTAAATTATAATACGAATTTGATATAATTATGTTTAAGTTTTTGAATATCGAAATTAAAAAATAACTTTATATAATTAGGGAAGATTTTGTAAAAGAATTTTTTACAGCAGGTACATAACAAATAATTATCACGACTTTGTTTTAAATCCAGATTATGCGCTTGAAATTTATTATAAAAGAAAAGAATTTTGAATTTTAAAACGTCATTTTTTCTCCTTAATTAAGTTATGCTAAAAATTTGAAATCTTCTTACTTCATTAAAAAACTTATAGGGATAATCAGGGTTAAATCACTTCCGTTTAATATGTTGGAAACAAATGATTTTAAAATAATAAAACAGATTGGTTTAGTATTTTATGAATTGCTTAAAAAAGGAGTGCGTGTGTTGATTTTTTAGGTGAATTTACTTTTAAATAAAACTATTTGTGTTTTTTTATGATTAATAAATTTTTTTGTTGGTTTTTATATTTTATGTATAAAAAAAATCTATAACTTTTATTAATTTGTTTTTTTATTTAATTATAACTTTATGTTGTTATGTTAAAAAAAATATAAAATGAATCAAATTTTACCTAAATCTACACTACCCTTGTTTCTAGGGACTGTTTTTTCCCTTTTTGCATTCAAAAATGATTGTAAAAAGAGATAGTTGATCCAGAGGTTCAACGTGATATACGTATTTTAAAAAACCATATTTCTGCGGTTTCAAATCCGTATTTAGCTATCGCTATTAAAGATGCTTTACTAAATATTGAATTAGTTACAACCTTAAATAGAGAAGATACAAGACAAGGAGGATCAACAATTTGTAAGTATGATACTGAAATTGGATTACCTAAAAGTTATACTATTGGTTATTCTAAAAACAGCGCAGGCACTCTTTTGCATGAATTAATTCATGTTTCAGTAAACCAAAACTTACTTCAAGATTTTGTTAATTATAAATCGCTAATAAAAGAAAATCCTGTTGTTCCACAATATGTTGCTGATGGCGTAAGATCAAATGAAAATTTGAGGCAAGCTAAATGGATGGATCCAGGCGAAAATGCAAAACGAACAGAGCAGATGCAAAAAATTGTGAGTTTAACGGATATCTGTACTAAGCTAAGACCCGAAGTTAAAATGTATATAAAAGATAAATGTAGTTATGCCTCTATAAATCCTCATATAGAATATTCGACGACTATAGTTCAACTAGCTTATTATATGTTTCTACAAGGTTTCCCTGTAAAAAATGCTCCCGTAAATACTCCAGAAAATAACTTGTATTTAGAAATTGATAAAGCATTAATAGAAGATTTAAAAGCGCGTAATGTAATAACCACTTGTCTTCTAAACTATCCCAATTAACCTAAATTTAACCTAATTTGTATGCGATTATTTTTTTATTTATTGATATCCCTTACAGGGATTTGTTTACAAGCTCAATCTAAAGTTCCAGTAGTTTATGCAACTGCTACTGTTGAAGGAGAGTCTGTTCAATCCTCCAATAATTTAGATTATGCTTATGATGATGATATAAACTCCGCGTATCATTCTAAATGGTCCGTTAGTGGAGTGCCTAATACTCTACAATTTTATTTGAGTAACACATGCTCTAGTGTTAGTAAAGTAATTTATAGACCTAGGCGTTTAGGATTAAATGGAATTTTTACCAAAGTTAATATATCCTATAGTCTTGCCAATGCTCCCACCGTTTTTATCCCTTTACCGGGCGGAAATAACGGAGAATTTACTTGGATTGCAGATAATATGGATAAAGTTATTAATTTATCACAACCTATTAATAACCCCGCCATTTTTAAATTTGAAGTAACTCAAGCATTCGGCAACTTTACAAGTTGTGGTGAAATGGAATTTCAAGGAGTAGTTATTGGTTCAGGGATTAAAACATGTAATTAAATATGAAACATAAAATTTTATTTTTTTTACTGTTTAATGGAGCTCTTTTTTCTCAAATTCAGACAAATACTTTAGAAACAGGTTTTTTCGGTCCATTCATGCCACAACAAAATGTTTTGTGGAATTCAATTCAATCTAAAAAAGAGGCTTTTGATAAAAAAATACAAAAAGAATACGATCTAATAAAAGAGGCTCCCAATAAAGCTAATTTGGATACGCTTAATGGGAAAATCATTTATGAAGAACTAATTAATAATACAATAAAAGCTAATAAAGCATCACGATTTGACGCATTAGGACACGATTATATTAATGAGCAAATAGCTAAATATATTAATGGTGTTAAATCATTTGGTTCTGTTATTATTTCTGAAATAGGTGGTTTTGCCGATATGACGCGGGATTATTTTAAAAATTTTAAAGATAATTTTCGTGAAGTAGGAGGTGTTCATGCTATAGATGAACACGCAGAGGATGTTACGGCCGTAATGATGGGTGGTGACCTTACAAAATTTCAACGAGGTGTTTTCGTTGGTAAAAACACTAATAATAATGTAATAGGTCAATATTCAATTAGTGGAGGAATAGGTTCATTAAAAGATTATAAAGATGAATTAAAAAAAGATCCAACTAAATTTTTTACTATTAATTGTTCATGGGGAGCTCCTTTTCAATGGACAGTTTCAAAAGGAATACCCTATTGGCGAGGAGGTTTTAATGGAGATGATTATCTAGATAGACTAAAAGATATTTCTTATAAAGAAAAAGAATATAATGAATTTTCTTATCTAAACAACAACAAAGCGGTTCTATTATTTGCAGCTGGAAATCACGGTCATAGAGGGGCTGATGAAATTGACTCAAAAATACAGTTGGGCTCCGATATTTATGTAGATGATCAAAAGGGGGAAAAAAATTAAAATTCCCTACGGAAGTAATGGTGTTTTATATCCAAAACCTTCCCAAATAAACGGTTCTATTAATTCCTATGCAGGAGGGAAAAACCTCATAACTGTTGGTGCAACTCGTATATTGAATGATGCCGGATACTATTCTGTAACAGAATATTCTTCTATTGGCCCCACTACAGATGGACGTATTAAGCCAGATATTTGTGCAGAAGGCGAAACGATTGATTTTAATTTTCAAAAAGAAGAGGGAACATCATTTGCCACGCCATTAGTAAGTTCTATTGTTTCTGCTTTTTCAGAAGAATATAAAATAAATAATGGACAATATCCCACGGCTACAACAATTAAAGCCGCTTTAATAAATAGCGCATTAGATATAGGCGATCCAGGCCCTGATTATATATCAGGTTGGGGGCAATGTAATGGAGAAGAATTATTTAGATACGCTGCTAAAAACGCCTTAGTTATTCAAGACATAAAAACATTAAGAGCTAGTTCTGAAACTATATATAAAATTCCTTTATACTACCCGGTGGTGATATACCTAAAATAACAGCAGCATGGATGGATGAAGATTTTGGGTTTGGGTTGAATGCAAATATAGATTTAAGTTTACAATCCCAGCAAGGAGACATTTATCAGCCTTATATATTAGATGCTAAAAATCCTAAAAAACCAGCCGCTAATGGTGTAGATAAAATAAATACGGTAGAGCAAATTTCTCCCGAGTTTTTATCAAGAGGACATTATACACTTATTGTTAAAGGAGAATCGCTAAAAGGAAATCAGTTAGCTTGTCCTTTAAGTATTGTTATGTCTGGTTTTATTCCTTATGTTACGATTGATATGGATGTGGCCAATTTACAAGGTAATGTGGGAGACTTATTTAAAATAGGTTTTATACAAGAAGCCAACCCTCTGGACAATAAAGTACAAACGGTAGAATTTGTAAAAGCAGTTTTGACAAATAAAAAATCAGGTAATAGTTATGAACTAAGTAAAGATTCAGGTTTATGCCTTTTAGGAGATGTTTGTTTTTCTAAAGGATTAAATGAAATTGGTCAATATGATGCAGAGGTCTTTGTGAAAATTATTAATACAGATGGTTTGGTAGTTGAATCTTCTCAAAAATTTAGAAGCGTATATGACGTCATTGGAAAATTTATCATGCCTACCGTAGATTTTGATGTTCCTGACTTGGAGTTAGTACCGGGGCAATTTGAACCCGCTTATATAAACATTCAAGCAGAAGATACAGCCCCCAATAATTATCCTCAAAAGTTTGATTTGGTTTTAAACTATAATGGCAAAGAAATCACATTAGGAAGTCAGGAACTAAAATGCAAAGGAGATTTTATAAGTAAAAAGATAGAAATAAACTTTCCCGGGACTTTTTATTTTACAATAAAAGATAAATTAAATAATAGAACTTTAGATTCAAATAAAGAAACTTTATCTTATGCTTTTACAGTAGCTGATAAAAAGATCTCTTTAGATTTTACACAACCTGACTGTGAGGATAACTTTAACGTTATAATTAAAAATCCTTCGCCTGATATTACGGATTATGAATGGACTAAATTTACTACTTCCGGAAGTGCTGTTACGGAGAAGACTATTGCCACAGAATTATCTCTTAAAAACAGCGACTACAAAGCCATAAAGGTTAAAGAAAATTCAAAGAATAATTATTTCATTATATCAGATCAAACTTTTAAAAAATTTTTGCGTTACAATGATAATAATGCAACAAACTTTAAACCAACTGTAGAAGAATACAAACAAGACCCAGCCGTTTTGTTACCAGGAGATTTCGCTTTTTATTATGACACAGCTAGCCGAAAAATTATATCTAAGTCTAATAAAAAATACGCTTTGAAGTTTGTTGGAAGTTCTGTTCTTTGTTCCGTAATTGATCAAGCAGATCTTTTTGAACTCACTAGAGATAGTAATAAAAATATACTATATACAGTAAAAAATGTTACAACAAATAGTTATTTAAATATAACCAAAGAAGGAACAATAGAAATATCCTCCGCCGAAAAAAAAATAATGTTATCTATGGGGTTAAAATCGACTCCTAGTAATTCAGATAAAGTAGATTTACCCAACTCAGAAATACCCGCTATTAGTTTATCAGAAAGTGTTGCAGAAGTTTGTCCTACTAAAGGAGTAGCCTCTTTTACCTTAACAGCACAAGCTACTGATCCTAGTAAACAAAATGTGCTTCAGAATTTATTGTCTTCAAATCCTAATGCTAGTATTCAATTTATAAAAGATGGAGTTGTTCAGCAAAATAGCAAATCTTTAACGGCTACAGGAACCAGTTCAGGTATCTATCAAGCAATTGTAACGACAGGAACTTGTTATAAACGTTCGGAAGCTGATTTTATAAAATCATGTAATCAAGAAGAAAATGAATCCTATGATAACACACCTAAACCAGGTCCCGGTGGTGGAGCATTGGTTGCTATTGGAGGCGCTATTGGAGGTGCAATAGGTGGAGCAGGTCAGTTTGTAGTTGGAGTATTAGGAGGTTTGGGAGGCTTATTTGCTATACCAAGTGGTTTTGTACCCATATCTAGTAATAATACTCTAAAAACACGTTTTAACAATGTAAGAATTGAAGAAAACACGAATATAATATTTACTAATTCATACACCGAATATAAAGATTATGATTTGGGATCTACTTCACAAATGACCTTAAGCTCAGGGATAGATTACTATTTTTCAGCTGCTCAAACGAATAATGATGGAACAAATATTTACAATAAACCTAAATTTTTTATCGATTTAAATAATGATGGTGTTTTGGCAGCTAGTGAGGATGTATTGTTTAGATCGCTATTAGTTTCAGGTCGATATAAATTTACATTACCAACTAATTTTATAGGAAATGCCTCTACTAAAGCCCTTTTTTATGCTTCATCTAATAGTGCAAAGCAAGAGATCTTATTTAAATTAAAATTAGAAGTAAAAACTAAGTTTACAAAGATAGAAGTAAAAGATGCAACAAGTGCAACATTATTTACATATAACTTCCCAACCCCGTATAATGGATATGCAAATTATGATATTAGTACAGTAGCACCCGTAGCAATTTATACAGCAGGTCAAACGTATCAATTTGTACCAAATCAAATAAATAGTGACTCCAGTACGTCCTACGGGAAACCTAGTTTTTTTATTGATTTAAACGGAGATGGTATTTTACAAAATTCTGAAGATCTATTGTTAAATAGTAATTTGATAGCAGGACGTTACGAATTCCAATTACCATTATGTTATGTAAGCAATAATAATGTTTTAGCCAAATATGTAGCAATAGCAGGTAATGCAAAACAAGAAATTTTGTTTCGAGTAAGTTTATTAAAAACTCGATTTAATCAAATTACGATTGCGGATTCTTCAGGTTTAAAAATATATGATAAACGTTTTGTTGGAACTTATGGAGAATATTCAGATTATGATTTATCAAGTCAAGGAACGTACAGTTTTTATAAAGTAGGAGAAACTTATAAGTTTGTTTCTACCCAACAAAACGGAGATGGAACTAATGCTTATGGTAAACCTAAATTCTTTATGGATTTGAATGGAGATGGTGTTTTACAAAATAATGAAGATGTTTTGCTAAATAGTAATTTTCAAAATGGAGGATATAATTTTGAACTACCTTCATCAATAACTTATGGCAATATAGTATTAGCTAAATATATAGCTATTTCAGGAAGTGCTAAACAGGAAATCAAATTGCGTGTACAGCTAGGTCTTAAAACACGATTTAATTCCGTTCGGATAAATGATTCAAATGGAATCTCTCTATTTAATTATAATTTTCCAAGTCCTTACAATGATTATGCTAATTATGATATAAGCACAGTTATTCCAATTGTAAATTACACAGCAAGTCAAACCTATCAATTTATATCAAATCAAGTTAATAATGATGGAAGTCAAGTATTTGGTAAACCTAAATTTTATATAGATCTAAACGGAGATGGTATTTTACAAAATGATGAAGATGTCTTATTGAATAGTAGTTTGGAAAACGGTCGCTATGATTTTCGATTACCAGAATGTTTTGTAGTTGGTAATTCCGTTTTGTCAAAATTTGTAGGGGCATCTAGTTTAGCTAAACAAGAAATAACATTCCAAATAGGACTTTTTAAAACTCGATTTAATCAAATTTTAATTACGGATTCTTCTGGCTCGAAAATTTATGACAAACGTTTTGTAGGGGCTTATGGATCATACTCTGATTATGATATAATGTCTAAATCTAATTACACCACATTTAAATCAGGAGAAACGTATACATTTAGTTCAACCCAAATAAACAGTAATGGATCATCTGTTTTTGGTAAACCAAAATTTTATTTAGATTTTAATAAGGATGGTAATTTTACAGAAAATGAAAATGTATTAAATAATGCAACGTTTAGAAATGGTAATTATGATTTTGTTATCAATTCAAAAAGTGCAACAGGCAATTATAATGCTATGTATGTAGCAATAAGTGGTCAAGAACAACAAAAAATCAAGTTTAATGTTGATTATAAATTTGTACCAAATTTTTCCATTGCAATATCAGGTAATCCAAAATTATGTGTTAATGATACTCAAAGATATTTAGCTAATATTATAGGAGATACCGCTATTAATTATCAATATATATGGTATCTTAATAATATCCGTCAATCAGTCAATATTCCAGATATTACTTTTACAGGAACCGTTTTAAATAATGGTGATGTAATAAAATTAATTGTTTCCACGGATCTAGACCCTGCTACAACAAGAGAGGCATCAATAGTAATAGAAAAACAAACTCCACCTTCAGATATAACGATTAGCGGATTACGTTCTTTCTGTTCTAATGATGATAATTTAACTTTAAGTATGAATATTACAGGAGGTAGTGGAACATTTATATATAAATGGTATAAAAATGGTGTTAAATTAGTAGAAGGTACAGATATGTCGGCTTTTGCCTTGATTCCTAGAGAATGGTCAAATGGAGATCGTATTAAAGCTTCAGTATCTTATGAATGCGCATCCGGTACTCGAATAGAATTTTTTTCACAAGAACATACCGTTCTTAAAAACAGTTCACCAAATACAGTTGCAGTAAACGGTTTAAGAGCATTTTGTAATTCAGATTCTATTTCTTTATCGGCTAATGTAACAGGAGGTTCAGGAAGATTTTTTTATTATTGGACTAAAAATGGCACACGTGTATCAGAAGGATATGATAAGTCTACCTATAATTTACAAGGAAACCAATGGACTAATGGTGATAAACTAAAATTGGTTGTGAGTTATCAATGTTTGTCTGGAAATTGGATAGAAACCGCATCACAAGAGTATACGATAGACAAATATACTTCACCAAGTTCATTAGTCGTAAATGGTTTAAATCCTCTTTTAGATAGTGATAGCTTAAATTTGAGTTTGACACTAACAGGAGGTACAGGACGTTATTACTATTATTGGATTAAAAATGGAACGCGAGTTTATGAAGGTTATGATCGTGCAACCTACACACTACAAGGAGCTCAATGGTCTAATGGCGATAAATTGCGAGTAGGTATAGCTTACCAATGTGTAGCAGGTAATTGGGTAGATGTCCTATCTCCAGAATATACAATAGATAAACGTAGCTATCCAACAACTACTTCTATTAATGGACTAGGCATATTAAGTGAATGTGAAACTTCCTATCGTGTATCCGCAAACACAATAGGAGGAGTAGGTTTAGATCGTTTATACTATATATGGTATAAAAATGGTCAGCGTGTTACCGAAGGATTTGATAAGATAAATTATACGGTAGATAATACAAATTGGTCTCATGGTGATAAATTAAAGTTACAAGTAGATTATTTAACTCGTATAGGAGGATCATGGGCTAACCTATATTCACAAGAATCAACAATAGTAAAAAACAGTTCGCCAAGTTCCGTTATAGTGACAGGGTTAAAACCTATTTGTGACTCAGAAACTATTAATTTATCTATGAGTACAACAGGAGGATCAGGTAATTTATATTATTATTGGACTAAAAATGGAGTAAAAGTATCATCGGATAACGCATTACAATATGTCTTAAAAGGTAATGAGTGCTCTTCTGGAGATAAATTAAAAGCAGTGGTTACATACCAATGTGCTAATGGAATGTGGAAAGATGTATTTTCACAAGAGTATTTAGTTATTAAAAATCAATCGCCAAGCGTTGTTGCAGTAAATGGATTAAGGACATTCTGTAATTCAGATTCTATTTCTTTATCGGCTAATGTAACAGGAGGTTCAGGGAAATTCTTTTATTATTGGACTAAAAATGGAACGCGTGTATCCGAAGGATACGAAAATTCGACTTATACGTTACAAGGTAACCAATGGGATAATGGTGATAAACTAAAAATGATTGTGAGTTACCAATGTTTGTCTGGAAATTGGATAGAAACCGCATCGCAAGAATATACCATAAATAAAAATATTCGTCCGTCAAGTATTTTTGTAAATGGTTTGAGAACTTTAGGAAGTTGTGAATCAGGACTTGATTTGAATGTTACGACAGAAGGAGGAAACGGATCGTTTTATTATGTATGGTTAAAAAATGATGCTCGCATTGCTGAAGGATATGATAAGAGAAATTATAGATTAAATAGAAATGATTGGACTCATGGTGATAAACTAAAAGTATTAGTTCAAGTTCAGTGTGCAACAGGTTTTTTTGATGGAATTATTACCTATGATTTACCAATAACGATATCGAATATTCCGAGTACCCCTATAGTAAATAATGAAACAATACAGTTTTGTTCAAATGAACAATCTTCTGTTACAACTTCAGGTTTTGATCAAGGAGATCAAATAAGATGGTATAGAAATAATGTAATTACTCAGGAAACCAGTAAAGATTTTAATTTGCAATCTAATAATTGGAATAATGGAGATGTTCTTAGTGTTGAATTTGTACGAAATAATTGTGCCAGCCCAAGAAAAAACATCACTATTTATAAAAACAGTTCACCAAATACAGTTGCAGTAAACGGTTTAAGAGCATTTTGTAATTCAGATTCTATTTCTTTATCGGCTAATGTAACAGGAGGTTCAGGAAGATTTTTTTATTATTGGACTAAAAATGGCACACGTGTATCAGAAGGATATGATAAGTCTACCTATAATTTACAAGGAAACCAATGGACTAATGGTGATAAACTAAAATTGGTTGTGAGTTATCAATGTTTGTCTGGAAATTGGATAGAAACCGCATCACAAGAGTATACGATAGACAAATATACTTCACCAAGTTCATTAGTCGTAAATGGTTTAAATCCTCTTTTAGATAGTGATAGCTTGAATTTGAGTTTGACACTAACAGGAGGTACAGGACGTTATTACTATTATTGGATTAAAAACGGAACGCGAGTTTATGAAGGTTATGATCGTGCAACCTACACACTACAAGGAACTCAATGGTCTAATGGCGATAAATTGCGAGTAGGTATAGCTTACCAATGTGTAGCAGGTAATTGGGTAGATGTCCTATCTCCAGAATATACAATAGATGAACGAACAGCCCCTACCGCTATCACTATCTCAGGATTAGGAACTCTAAGCGGTTGTGAAACTTCGTATCGAATATCTGCAAATGTAGTAGGAGGAGTAGGATGTGATAGATTATATTATATATGGTATAAAAATGGTCAACGTATTACAGAAGGATTTGATAAATCAATTTATACAGTAGATAATACAGGCTGGTCTCATGGTGATAAATTAAAGTTACAAGTAGATTATTTAACTCGTATAGGAGGATCATGGGCTAACCTATATTCACAAGAATCAACAATAGTAAAAAACAGTTCGCCAAGTTCAATTGCTATTTCAGGATTAATACCTTTTTGTGATTCAGATGCTATTTCTTTATCTGCTAATACAACAGGAGGTTCAGGAAGATTTTTTTATTATTGGACAAAAAATGGCACACGAGTATCAGAAGGATATGATAAATCGACCTATACCTTACAAGGAAACCAATGGAGTAATGGCGATAAATTAAAAATGGTTGTGAGTTATCAATGCGCATCAGGTAATTGGATTGAAACATCCTCACAAGAATACACCATTGTTAAAAATCAATCACCAAGTATTGTTGCAGTAAATGGTTTAAGAGCATTTTGTGATTCAGAAAATATTTCTTTATCAGCTAATGTGACAGGCGGTTCAGGAAGATTTTATTATTACTGGACTAAAAATGGCACACGTGTGTCAGAAGGATATGATAAATCAGCCTATATATTACAAGGTAATCAATGGAGTAATGGTGATAAATTAAAAATGGTAGTAAGTTATCAATGCGCATCAGGTAATTGGATTGAAACGACCTCACAAGAATACACATTAAATAAATATACTTCACCAAGTTCTGTTACAATTGTAGGATTACGTTCATTATGTAGTTCAGAAGAGCTACTTTTAAGAGCTAATCTTACAGGAGGATCTGCTAACTTTTATTACTACTGGACTAAAAATGATATACGAGTTTATGAAGGATATGGAAGATCTACGTATACTCTAAAAGGATCAGAGTGGTCAAATGGAGATAATATAAGAGTAGTAGCGAGTTATCAATGTTTGTCAGGTTCTTGGATTGAAACATCTTCTCAAAATTATATTATAGAAGAGAATACCTCGCCAAGTTCAGTTGGAATATCAGGATTTCGTACACTGTATGGCTCTGGCGATTCAACAACATTAAATGCTAACTTAATAGGAGGAACAAGTAATTTTTACTATTACTGGACAAAAAACGGGGCGCGAGTTTATGAAGGATATGGGAGATCTAGTTATACCCTAAAAGGATCTGAGTGGGCTAATGGTGATAAAATAAAATTAGTAGCCAGTTACCAATGTATATCAGGAGCATGGATTGAAACTTCTTCTCAGGAATATACAATACAAAAAAGAGAAATCCCATATTTAATTTATGATTATAGCTATAATTGGCCGGGCTTTCATCAGTTTTTGTGGAAATACAACAATGGTGAAGTAGTTAAAGGAAAAGATGTATCAGAAGTAACTTGGAGTTGGGATCAAATGGGATTCCCAGATCAAAATTATGCAAGAACCTATTATCTCCGGTGAAACAGATGGAATAATAGAAAGTAGAAGCACCCTTTTAATGAATTGCCTTTTTAATAAGAGAGGGAATGTAACTTCCACATTAAAAATGAGAGATGGCAGAACATACGTTACTCGAATTTATATCCCATGTTATGCTGGAGATAGTCCTATTACAACAGCATCGGCCAGATTAGATCTAAATCAACCAATTAGTACTAACGAAAAATGTAAAGTATATCCAACTTATATTTCACAAAATGAAGAAATAATTAATTTAGAATGTGAAAATTATGAGGAAATAAAAACAATTGTTTTAGTTAATACTATTGGTCAACGATTCGAATTGAAATTTGATAAAACCGCTAAGAAAATTTATTTACCAACCAATATGAAAAATGGAATGTATTATATTAATCTAGAAAAATATCAGACAGAAAATTCAGTTTACAAAATATTAGTTAAATAATTTTTTTGGAATCAGGCTTGAAATTTTTCAAGCCTGATTTGTTTTAAACCCAGATTTCAAAAAAGTATTGATTTATTCTTAAAAATATCCTTTATATTCGCAACGAAAAGATTATAATTAATATTATGAAAAAATTAGTTCTATCTCTAATTACTGCAATTATGCTTGTGCCAGCAAGTGTAAAAGCTGATGAAGGGATGTGGTTCTTAATGTTTATAGAACGTTTAAACCACCGCGATATGCAAAAAATGGGACTTCAGTTAACTTCTGAAGAAATTTACAGTATCAATAATAATAGCTTAAAAAATGCTATTGTTCAGTTTAACGGAGGTTGTACAGCAGAAATGATTTCTAAAGAAGGTTTGGTGTTAACAAACCACCATTGTGGATATGATGCTATTGCTGAATTATCCTCTTCTGAAAAAAATTACTTAAAAAATGGTTTCTGGGCTAGATCTAAAAAAGAAGAATTAAAACCTTCTAATTTATTTGTCCGCTTTTTTGTTCGTATGGATGACTGTACAAAAAGAGTTTTATCCGTTGTAAATGATAAAATGACGGAAATGGAACGTGAAAAAGCGATTAATATAGAAATTGCTAAAATTGAAAAAGAAAATAATGAAGGAGGAAAATACGTTGTATCTGTACGTCCTTTTTTTCAAGGAAATGAATACTACTATTTCGTTTATCAGGATTATAAAGATGTTCGTTTAGTAGGTACACCTCCTGAAAGCTTAGGTAAATTTGGTGGTGATACAGACAACTGGGAGT
Source organism: Flavobacterium davisii (assembly GCF_019565505.1). Lineage (GTDB taxonomy): Bacteria > Bacteroidota > Bacteroidia > Flavobacteriales > Flavobacteriaceae > Flavobacterium > Flavobacterium davisii. The sequence continues at coordinate 926,440 of NZ_CP067378.1, read as the reverse complement.
GGCCTCGTCATACAGCTGATTTTTCAATGTTTCGCGTATATGGAGATGCTAACGGAAATCCAGCCGAATATGCTGAAAATAATATCCCTTTAAAACCAAAACACTATTTACCAGTAAATTTAGGTGGTGTTAAAGAAGGTGATTTTGCAATGATTTTAGGATACCCGGGTCGTACAAATCGTTGGATGCCAGCTGGAGGAATTGAACAAAATGTAAAATTTGCTTATCCAGCTTGGGTTGAAGGAGCTAAGGTAGGTATGGATAATATGAAGAAATATATGAACCAAAGCGATGCTTTGAATTTAGTATATGCTTCTAAATTTGCTTCGACTGCTAACTACTGGAAAAACCGTCAAGGTATGATTGATGCTTTGACTAAATTTGGTACTGCCAAAACCAAAGCGGCTCAAGAAGCTAAATTCAATGCTTGGGCAAACAAAGCTGAAAACAAAGCGCAATACGGGAATGTTGTTGAAACTATCAACAATTTCTACAAAATGACGAATGAAAAATCGCGTCATGATAACTATATGATGCAAATGTTCCGTACGTCTAACTTTGCATCTATCGGTAGATCTATTGGAAAACAATTAGAAGCTTATGCAAAAGCAGATGCTACTAAACGTGCTCGAATGGCTCCTGCTATTTTAGAAATGACTGAGGAATTATACAAAGAAGTGCATATTCCTGCTGAAAAAGATATCTTAACAGCTCAATTAAAATTATATGCAACAAAATCGGTTGGTTATGCAATTGCTCCAGCTGTAGAAAAAATTAGCAAAGAGTACAACGGTGATTTTGCTAAGTATGTAAATGCAGCTTTCGAATTAAGTATCTTCACTTCTAAAGAAAGAATCAAAGCTTTCCTAGATTTACCAACAGAATCAGTATTGACTAACGACCCATTATATACGTTGTCAAACGATATGTTAACACACTATGCGTCTAAATCAGATGCTATTGCTAAAGCACAAAACGATTTTGGTGTGGCATTCCGTAAATTAGTACAAGGATTACGTGATTCACAAATTGGAGAGATAAAATATCCAGATGCTAATTCAACTTTGCGTTTAACGTATGGAAAAGTACGTGCATTACCAGCCGATAAACGAAATGATGCCATTATTAACAATTATACGACCTTAACAGGACAAGTAAAAAAATATAAAAAAGGAGATGCTGAATTCGATTTACCAACTCGTATTCTAGATATGGATAAAAATAAAGAATTCGGTCGTTATGCTGATAAAGACGGAACTTTACACGTAAATTTCTTATCTGATAATGATATTACAGGAGGTAATTCAGGTTCGCCAGTACTAAATGGTAAAGGAGAGTTAATCGGTTTAGCTTTTGACGGTAATATTGAAGCTATGGCAGGTGATGTAATCTTTGATAAAAAATTACAAAGAACTATTAATTGTGATATTCGTTATGTTTTATGGGTAATCGAGAATTTCTCAGGAGCGAAACATATTGTGGATGAAATGACATTAGTAAAATAATAAATTTAGATAAAATAATTATCTAACCAGAAAAGTCGAACTTCTTGAAGTTCGACTTTTTTATTTACAATATTGTTATATTTTCAACTCAAATTCCCTATTAGACTTTATTTTGAAGAAAAATAAAGTTGAATAGATTGGCGAAGCCAATTCAATTCGTTAGAGTTCAATACAGAATTTTGATTAAAAATAAAAAGAGTATACTTTTTTAGATTCAAAATCATTTTTATTTGTTATAAATTTGCTTAGCCCGTTTACTTCATCTGGATCTAACACTTAATTGGAGTTAAAATAATTGTTTACCTATCTTAATGAATAGAAGTAATTTAATGTGGCGACTCATGATCAATAAAATGTATATAAATGAAGATATTTCAAATACTATTATTCTTTTTTGCTGTTCATTGAATGCTCAACAACCGTTAGAGCAAGCATTGGAATTATATAAACAAAAAAAGTATTTACAAGCCAAATCCCTTTTTGAAAATATACTTAAGACAGATTCTAAAAATATAGAAGCAATTACAAAATTAGGCGAAATAGCGTTTTATTATCAAAATTGGGATTACATGGTACGTTATGGAGAAGAATTAGTCACGTTAGAACCCCAAAAAGCAGATAATTGGTTTAAATACGGAAGTGCATTAGCCATGAAAGCCAAAAATTCCAATAAGTTAAAAGCATTTACTATGATAGGAACAATAGAAGAAGCTTTTATAAAAACGTTAACTATAGAACCTAAACATATAGGAGCTCACTGGGCATTAATTATACTATACTGTGAATTGCCTAAATTTTTAGGAGGAGGACAAGAAAAAGCAAGTGAATATGCTAAAGACTTAATCTCTTTTTCCCCAGTAGACGGTTATTTAGCACAAGGATACATTGCCGTTCAGTTTGATGCTTATAAATCAGCCGAGTTTTGGTTAAAAAAAGCGTATCAATTAGGACATTCTAAGATAACGTTTGAAAAATTATATGATTTATATGTAAATAAAATTAAAGATTATAAAAAGGCAGAACAATTGAAAAATGATTTTAAGAAATAATCTTATTTAAGCTTAAGTATTGTGCCATCTTTTTTTACTTGATATTTTTCTAATATTTTTTTTGTAAATGTGTTATATTTAATATCATAAATAATTATAGATAAATCTTTTTCAAAAATAAAAGATTGATAACTCTCATTGTCAGGCATAGCGTAACCAATAGATGCACTTGAAATTATTTTGTCATTTCTTACAGATATTAATGTTTGTGAATCAGAATCACCATAGATGCAATATATGTAGTTTTTAAAGTCTAAATTTCCATTGTTGATTTTAAAAATTTTATCAGGACTATCTTCTGAATTTTCTGAAATCAACCTTTTTATGTTATCTAATTCATTACCCTCCAAAAATGGATATTTTTCTTTGCACTTTTTTTCATTGTTCCCGCATAATTTAGTCATTTCTTCAAAATCAAAAGGAAGATTTACCATTTCCGAAGCACTCATTGTATTATTTTGAATGTTGTTTTCAGATTTATTTAACTCTCTCCATTCAGATAATGAAATCATATTTCCTTCTACAGGTTCTAATACTTTTATATTTTCGCAATTCCCTTTTTCAACATTAAAAGTAAAGTATGTTTCAAATCTAACATCTGAATTATAACCAGCTTTAATTTGATAAAATGTTTTATTTTCTACAATTAAACTATCAGATATTAGGGATATGCCTTTTTTATGATTAGATATTGAATCAATAAAATGATTTTGTTTTACAATTTCATCTAAACCTAAGATTTCATTTTGTACTTGATTTAAATTGCAATTATTTGAAACGGAAACTTTATTAATATTGCTTTGGTTTTTCTTTTCCGTCTTTTTGCAGTTTATGAAAAGAAGTAAAAATGAACTTAGGATAAATAGTTTTTTCATATTTTATTTTAACTTATTTAATAATTCAATGTCTTTTTTGAATTCTTCAATTTTTGATGAATATGACTGGCATTTAAGTTTGCACTCCAGCCATTTTTGATAGTCACGCACTACATTGGATTGTTGTTTGGAACTTCTTTATTAAAGCCATTTTCTTGACGTCTTTGAGCGACCATATATAAGCCTTTAAATTTATTTGACTTCCCAATATTTTTTACTGTATTTATGGCTGTACTCCCAAATTCATCGTAAAATTCATATCGCTCTTTTTCAAATACTTTATATATTGTACAATTTGAATTGTTCACTTGAGGTTTATTTGTTGTGAATGAAGAAAAACAGTCACATGTGTTTTTAAAACCTAACTCTTGAGCTAAAATCATTATATTTTTCCCATTTAGTCCGTTGGAATCTTTACAAAAGTATTTATTCTCAAAATAAATAGCTTTAAATTCTCTTACATCAATATGTATCCAGCTAAATGTATGATCATATCTAACATTCCCTTTTTTATCATAAAGTAAATCAATTGGCTCTATAGAAAATTTATCATCGTCTGGCCAATTTTTTTGAGCTCCCAAATATTTTATATAAAATTCATTTCTTATATCTCTTAATATTGGTAAGTTACTTTTTTTTCATATCTGATTGGGTCAGAATCTTTACTAAACTGAATATCAATTGCTTTTCCTTGATGATTTGTTGTGTTATAATTTTTGAAACGACATCTATATCCTGAAGATATTAAATCAATAGTGTAAGTTGTTTGTTTACTAAAATAAAATTTTAACGCCTTTATTCCAAATAGTAAGCTTCTATGTATACCGGATATTCATAATTATGATTCGCTTCAACATGAGGTGTGTCTTTATAAGTGCCTTTTCCAGTATGATCTCCAAAACCATTACATTTATTTTTTTCTTTTATTTTTCTTAGTTTAGAGGTTGTCTCCTGACCTTTGGTCTTACAGCTACATTTTAATTGATTCCAAAATGTAGTTCCAATATCAAATTTTATTGAAAAATCATCAATCGCCCTCAGTACATTACCACAAACCTTACCCGTCTCAGTAACTTTCATATAATCCCGTTGAAACTGTTTAATCATTTTTTCGGTGCGGTCTGTAAATTCATCAGTCGGGACATTTCCACCAAAACCCGCTAAACGAATATTAATTTCTCGTATGAGTTCACTTTTATCTCCTTTTCTAAGGCAATATCTTTCACCACAGCTTGTACCTGTAGTGGAAGCCTTCTCACTCTTCGTTTTCCCCACAATAGCGGGGCTTTTTCCCTCCGGGATTTCAATGGTGTGGGGTTTGTCTCTTAGGGCGGTTCCTAGGGTTTCTACCCAATCCCATATTTCACCTAAGGTTTCGGAAATAGGGTTTAATAAGTCACTTTCCTCTTTCTTGCTTTTTGGTTTTTCTTCAGCTGGAGAACCTTTGGCTTTTTTATTTCTACGTTTACTGTTGCGTATTTTTATTTTGTAATATTACTTCCTTTTTTTGTACAAATCCTTGTCTTGTTTTTTGGGTTATATATAAGTGGGGCAAGAGACCTTTATTGCCAAATTCTTGATAGCGACTAATCCAATCTTTAAGACTGGTTTTCCCTATGTTATTTTCTTTTGCTACAATAGTTATTGCTTGATGTTTTTTTAAAACTTCTTTTACACAGCGAAGTTTGAATGCGTAATCATACTTGACTTTTCTTTCCATAAAAATACCCCCAAATAGTATCTAACTTTTTGGGGGCAGTGCAAAAAAGGACAGCCTCTTATTTATTTTGATACAATTCTTGATTTGTGTACATAACCTTTTTCCTCTGTCAAAGTTTCAATAAGCCACCAGTCATTATCACTTTTGTCTAGAATGAATACTTCGGTACCATTGTTTAACTTTGAAATAATTTCTGAATTTTTATTTTTCTCTTTTCTTAAGTTTGTGTAACCATCTTTATCAGAAATAATGAATTTCAATGATTCATCACTATCATAAATATTATTTACATATTCTTCAAGCTTTTTAAAATTAAAAAAATTCTGGCTTTTAAGAGACTTTAAATAATCTGGCTTTTGTGTAAAATAGGTTACTAGAAAATCTGTTTGTCCTGATAAAGTGCATTCATTCATCAATGATGCAATAATATAATCTTTTTTATCATATGAAGTTGGTTGATTATCTATTCTTTCTATTAAATCTGGTATTGTACTATATAAATCACCTTCAAATGAGTCTGAAAAACTTGTTACGATTTTTCCGTTATAAACTATTTCTCTAATTTTTTTTAACATATTTGAGCGTATAGATCTTTTTTGATTTTGATTATCAAAAATTAAATCAGCCACATCACTTTTACTTTTAAAATCTACCTTGTTAAAAACAAACTTTAAAACATCATCATTTTTGTCAAATCCATATGTTTTTACCAAAGTGGATAATAAATCACTTCGGTTATTTTTTAACCATTCGAAGGAGATTTTATTATCGTAAATTATAAAGTTATTATAATTGTAAAGTAAATTACCATCAAATTCTTCTTGTTCTCCTTCTATATAAATTATTTTTTTATCTTGAATTATAACTTCAGAAATGAGACTTTTTTGTAACGCAATAACATTAGTATAATTTTCTATGTCAATGTTGTAAAAAAACTTTGTTTTCTCATTAAAAAGTTCTTTATCAGGAATTTTATATCCTTTATTATTAATCTCAGTTGTTATCTTGTCAATATTGTCTTTTATAAAAGTATCATAATTTATTTGCATTTCTCCTTCGCTGAATTGATTATAAGGAGAAGTTATTTTCTCTTTGTTTTGACTACTTTCCATTTGATTTTCTTTTTTAGTTTGATTATTGCAAGAATTTAGAATAATCAATAATGGTAAAAATTTAATTATTTGCATATAGAAAAATTTATTGATATATTGAATTATAAAATTCCAGTCCATTTTTTTGTCCCAACATTAGGATTTGACCATATCTCTTCTTTTACTTGTCTTTCCTCTAAAATAATTCTGACGGGTCTATCATCTTTTAAAGGAAGATCTGTAAGGAAATCAAATAATTTATTAACTAAGCTAGTATCATTTCCGCTAACAGTAGTAAGACAGCCTATAGCAAATTTTGGACTATATTGATGAATTGCGACACCCCTCTACTACCGTGTATGCCATTAATAAATGGAGATTTACCGTCTGAACTAAGATACATTTTATATGTCTGACCTGAAACGGCAGGAATAAGATAATATTCACCGGAGGTGTTTCATTTGCAGTACCGTATCTTAATTCAGAATGTTTTCCATACTTTGCTTTATCGCCATGAGCATCTCTAGACAAGTATGTAACATATTCAGGATTAGGAAGCTTGTTAGTATTGTTAAGTTTTTTATATGTATCTAATGACATATTTTGATATACTCTTGTTTTGTAAACAACCCAATTGGATATATATTTACTGCCTTTGCCTGAAATTACGATAACAGTTCCTTTGTCATTACTCACATTTTCTGCATCACCTAATTTACATTCATCAATCTTAAACACTTTTGATGTTGTTTTATCAAACATCTTCTTTTTCTCAATATGATTAGTAGAATTATGATTGTTCTCATCTTTAATAGGTGTGTTTTTTCCTACTTTTGAACAGATTTTTTTAATGACATCTTTAGTGAGATTTGATATAGTATTAAGGTTTTTCCATTTCCAAAATGCCATAGATGATAAAACAGCTATTGAAACATCGCTTACCACTAAATCTGGATTTATGATAATGTTAGCACCCTCTTTTTTGGTATAGGTGTTAGCATAGGTATATGCGTTTCTACCTGTGAGTTGCAATAATCCTTTACCTCTAAAATTCCATCCGTCATTAGGTTGTGTGTTTTCAAGTTCTTTTGCTATTTCAGCTGGTGGTGAATAGGCGTAATTTGCAATCTTCTTTTGATTTTCTTGTGATACATCTACACATTTTGGGTCTCTTCTGTCTTTAATCGTTCTACCCCATAGTTTTGCTTTTTCTTTGCCTTCTGCTGTCTGAAATGCACTAAAAGTGGTAATTAAACTTTCCCAATACCAATTAAAGTTTTCACCACCACTTACATGCAAACTAGCTCCAGATTCTATACGTGCTTGGGCAAAGAAATGAGCTTTGTTCCAACAAGTATTCATACCAAGCTCTTTCATATATTTATTATAGGTAGCAGCGACTTTAGTTAAAGTTGTTAAATCTGCATGCTCGAAAATTTGTCTAAGTTCAGCTACGGTTATGTCCTTGTCACAATTAGGACATTTACCTGTGGTTTTCTTTTCCTCTTTTTTCACTTCCTTCGTTTTCCCCACAATAGTGGGGCTTTTTCCCTCCGGGATTTCAATGGTGTGGGGTTTGTCTCTTAGGGCAGTTCCTTGGGTTTCTACCCAATCCCATATTTCGCCTAAGGTTTCGGAAATAGGGTTTAATAAGCCACTTTCCTCTTTCTTGCTTTTTGGTTTTTCTTCAGCTGGAGAACCTTTGGCTTTTTTTATTCCCGTAGACTGAGAAGGGGGGGTATTTTCTGTAGGTAATGGATTTTGTATATCTACGTTTGCTGTTGTGTGCTTTTTATTTTTGTAATATTCTACTGTTACATAAAACTCTAGTTCTCGTATATCTGTTTCACCTTGCATGGCTTTCTTCATCAAGGCTTTGGTTAGCATAAAGTCTACTACAACATTACCATATAAATCTACTTTTGCCTTCTTTGTATCGATGAGTTTGTTAGAGGCATTGTGTCCGCTGCCTTTTGCGTCGTCTTCCCATAAGGTCTATGTTTAATTTAGCTCCTTGTAATACTGTAGTACGAACATTTACTTTTATTTTTTGTCCGTAGGCTAGGGGTTTTGTTATTTTTTGTCCGTTAGCATCTAGAACTTCTACACTTAAGATTTGTATTTTTTCAGTAGGAACAACGTTAATTTTCATAGCACTAGCATTGTTAAGTTCTGGCTCATATAAATAGCCTGCAACAATGTATTTGCCGCCTATTTCTTTTTCAGAAAATTGTAGTTTCCCTTCTTTGAAGGTTTTTAGTTTTTTGTATTCCTCATTTTTTATTTGGTACAAATCCCATTTTAATAAATGCTTATCTTTCTTTGGTGTTTTTGTATACCAGTGTTTTACATAAAACGTGACCATTTTATCCGCCTTTATTTCAGATATTCCTCCTATTGCTTTTTAGTTTTTAGTTTGTCAAGGAACGTATTATTAAGCTATATGAAACTACTTTCTTTCAAATTTTTTTATTTCTAACCAATTTTTATTTACGAATGTTTTAGATTTTATAAAAACCTTATTTTCGACTTTTTTTATAAAGATATCATTGTCGTGGCTCTCATCAGAACAAGGTCCTATACCTTGAAATATTTCACCCTTCTTTTTTAATTCATAGACTCCTTCACACCAATAATCGATAACGTCATTTGATTTTATACTGACAATCATTTTTTGAGATCGAAATGATAGATAATAAGTAAGTTTTAGATTCTTTTTTTTACTAATAACTTCTGTAGTAATTTCATATCTACCGGTTAATATATTATTCTCTTGAAAGTAGAAAGAAAATAATAGTAAAAATTTTAATAAAAATAATTTCATAATTAGTCAAATATATTTAAGTCGATTAATAGTCTATTCCCTTCTTTCCATTTAACAAATCCTTCCAGCTCTTTATTGGAGCCACAGCAACCTGTAGAAGTACTCTTTAACCACATAGTATCACCTTCAATTTTTTCAACTTTAAAGACTTCGTTTATGGAGTCAGAACTTTTATAAAAATTATTATCTGATTTTACTATTAATGGATTATTAGGTAAAATGCCTATATATTCATTTGAAATGAATTCTGACCAAGGTTGAAAAGTAAAATCATATTCACACTGTTTTATTTTTTTTTGTTCGTTATTTATATAAATAAAGATAAATTCATCTTCTTCATTAAATTGATTACAATCAAATAGAGTATAGAAAAAATCATGATTAGGCACGAATCTCCTAGCTATTATTTTGTCACTATTATACATCATTGTATAAGTGTCTTCTAATAATTTGAATATTTCATATTCTGAACCATCAAGATTATAAATTATTAGAGGTTCATTTTCATTCAGAAAAAGATCAATTACACCGTCACCATTAATTTTATTTTCAGAATAAGATTCAATTATGCTATCTGAATAAATTAACTTCATATTAATCACAATTATAAAATTCAACATTCATTATCTTATTATTTCTCCATTTTATCTCTTTTTCAATCTTATCTTTTGAAGTGATTTTTTCACCGCCACAATCTTCAATGTTTATTGTTTTTGCCAATACAGTGTTAGCATCAATTATTTTTAATACTTTAAAAATATTTGAATTGTCATCAAAATATTTAAAATTTGATTTCATAATATATTCATTCCATGAAATAAAACCATAATCAACATCTACTTTCTTTATACTTTTAGGTTCTTTATTTATGAAAATTGTTATAAACTCGCCTGTCTTATCAGGATTTTCTGCATCAAATTCAAATTGTTCAAAATCAGGAACTATATATCTAGCAACAATTTTTCTTGGAAGTTTAAAATCATATCCTAAATCATCTTGGTTTAAAATAGTACCAAATAAAGTTTTGTCCAAATTATATATTTTCAATTCGCTTTCAAAAGAGAGCTCTATTACTCCATCTCCTCTAGTTGTGTTTTCTTGATAAACTTCAATATTATTATTTGAATATAATAGTTTATCTTTAATGACTGGATTTTTTTGGTTCTCTTTTACTTCTGTATTTATTGACTTTATTGAATCTGTTTTGAGTTTTACAGCACTGACTTCTTCATTATTTTCTTTGCAAGAAAATATCATTGTTAGTATAATTACACTAATTATTTTTTTACTTTTCATAGTATTATTCTTTTGTTTCTTTATATTTAGGATTATAACCTGCTTTATTTAAATGTATATGATTGTGATGACCTTCTAATGGAGTACATTTTTTAAGAATGAATTTTTTGCCATTTAGGGTTATATTATAACTTAAGAAAGTAGAATAACCAAACTTTACTAATGCATCAATAAATTTTTCTTGTCTTGTTATATCTAATTTCGTTGGGTCATTATTTATTTCTAAGCCAATAAGTTTTTTGTCTTTTCTTAAATACCTGAAGTCTCCAGCTGTACCATTTATATGGGATACACTTGGTGCTCCAGTGCCATCTGAAGTTGTAAATCCATTCATTTGTACATCATCATATGCACATTCAGCTAACGCTCCAATAATGGATGCAAAAACTTTAGGATTTACATATTCTCTTGAAGTATTGTCAGCTAGTTTAATTTTTACCTTTCCTTTTGTGTAATTTAAAGGTAATTTCATTTTTAGTAGTTCAACTGTTCCGTTGCCTTTTTTGAAATATCTTGTTTTACCCTCGGCAAATCTTTTCTCCCATACTCCAGTTTTGGTTTTAGTTTTTTTCCCTTTTTCCCAAGCTCCAGCAGTAATAAAATCAAAAATGCAGATTTCATGTTCTGTTCCGTTCTCATCATGGTAAACGTATCTATATTTTTTTTCATAACCAGATTTTATTTGCTTTGGTATTTGCTTTTCTATCCTTCCTTCTCTAAAAATATGATAGGTTGTAATGCCTTTAGAGTCAGTTTTAACTGTTGGAGTTGGTTTACAAGAAAAATCGTTTTCCTTGCTTGATTGACCTTTGCTAAAACTAGATTTGTACCTTCCTAAAATTTCTTTCCTTTGTATTTTACCATCATTATTGTTTTCGGTATCAATACTTATGTTTGAATCATATTCATCTGTTCCCTCTCTATAAAGAACAAAATCATCCCCTTTTCCTACCCCTTTAGGAGCAAAAACATGTAAATATATATCTTCTGCGGTTTTAAAATTTTTATACGCATCTCCAAGTTCAAAATATTTCTTCACACAATCAAGTTGAACTAATTCTGACATTTTTGCGAATTTAAGTTTAACGCGATTTAGTTCATCAAAACGTTCTTCAATAGATAAATTTTTATTGCTTTTATATTCTCCCAATGCAACTAAGGCGTCTTGTGTAAATTGTATTAATCCAATTGCTCTCGAAGATTTTCTTTTACCATCTTTTCTGAAATGCTTAATTTCCATATCCTCTTTTGGAATTAATGAATTGTAACCTTCAAGTTGATTCGCTTTAAATGTTTTTCTTGTCCCTACATACATCACCGCCATTAACCCATTAGCCATTTCAATTTTTTTGCTTTCTCCCCATAATTCTGCGCAAATTTGAACCACTTTTTTCCTAAAATCACAATTTACTTTATTACCCCATATTAAATCATACTGTTTACAGATACAATTAGTTTCTGTATTGTTTTTCGGATGCTTCACTTTCGTTTTCCCCACAATAGCGGGGCTTTTTCCCTCCGGGATTTCAATGGTGTGGGGTTTGTCTCTTAGGGCGGTTCCTTGGGTTTCTACCCAATCCCATATTTCACCTAAGGTTTCGGAAATAGGGTTTAATAAGCCACTTTCCTCTTTCTTGCTTTTTGGTTTTTCTTCAGCTGGAGAACCTTTGGTTTTTTATTTCTACGTTTACTGTTGCATATTTTTGTTTTGTAATATTTCTTCCTTTTTTTGTACAAATCCTTGTCTTGTTTTTTGGGTTATATATAAGTGAGGCAAGGGAAATGGCAACATTTCCCTTCTTTTATATCAGATATGCCTCGTTATATATCATAGCACAACCAGAATCACAATCTATAGTAAAAGATTTATTAGAATTTGTGGTTGTTTCGTTCGATAAGATAGAATTGTTAGATGTAATGCTTTCATTTACAATACTTTTATTTATATCTTTTTCATTGTTTGGTGTGTTTTCTTTACAACTAAATAGAAAAAGGAATAAAACTGTGGTAAAAATTATTTTTACTAACTTAAATTTTATTTTGAATTTATTATTCCATTAGAATCAATTTTGTATTTTTTAAATAGAATTCTTTTTTCCAGTAAATTTTTATGTTTAAATAGTTCTATAGAATAATCTTTCTGGATAATGAAATCTAATAACATATTGTTTTCGTTAGAAGATATTTTTAAACTAGATATAATCTTATTATCTTTTATAGTTATTAAATCAATGGTTGATAAATCATCTGATTCGTCAAAATACAAAACAGTTGGCTGAATTTCTCCAATCTTTGTCAAATAACTATAGCTACTGGGAAGTTTATATTTATTTGTAGATAAAATGTTTGTCAAAATTTTATTAGTATTCAACATTTCAACTTGGAAATGTTCTTTACAATAAGTTTCTTCAGGTTCAAAAATACACTTCTTATAATAATCGGAGTAATCAAAAGGTAGAAGAGCTAATTTAGATGAGTTCTGATTATTGTTACTTTGTTCTATTTCACAATTCTTAAAAAAAGCATCATTTAAAAAAACATTATTGAATTTTACTTCCGTTGGATTTTCAGGATCTGAGGTTATGTTTTGTAATTTTTTATCATTTGGATATAATTCAAGCCAAGCAATGGTGCTTTCTACTATTTGTTTGTTTTTAGGGTCTTCAGAAATATCATTCTCAACATAAACTTGGATTTTAATTTTTTGACCATCGTTACTTTCTATCCTTGTAAAATAATTTTTATAATCTTTAATTAAATTGGTTGATGAAACAATGTCATAGATGAGCTGTCCACAATCCGAAACTACCTTTTGATTGTTTTGGTTTTTATGAACTAGTTTTGTTGAATCTCTTTGTGTTTTTTGATCTAAATCATCATTCAGATTCTCTCCTTTTTTACAGCTTATCGAAAATGTGAATAGCGCAATAAATAAAATCAGATTTTGCATTAGCATTTAGTTAATAAATGTTTGAATTAAAAATAAATTCCTACTTTGATTTTAAAAAAATTCCGCTAGAATCAATTTTATAGTTTGTTAATTCTGTTGCTGTGATTTTCTCATTATCAAGATTTTTTTTAGTTATGGTGATTTTGTAATTTTTATCAATTGAAAAATGGGTCAATTCTTTATAAGTTTCATCACCGGGTTCATACCATTCTCCTTCGACATAAAGCTTATCAAGAAGTTTGTTTTCAAAAATTGTAGCCATGTAGAATCTATAGTTAAAGTCTCCACAATCCATAGGTATTAATATAACTTTTTTATTTTCAAAATTTGGAAGTGCTATATAACGTAAATTTGGACTGTCACATAGTAATTCATCAATACCTTCTATTTTACATTCACAGGTTTCGTAATTAATTTTTCTTACATCAATTTTCTGATTGTACGGAAGTTCTAATTCAGATTTTTTAAAACACTCTTTGTTTTCATTTGGTGTTTCAATGGAATCTTTTTGAGTAGCTATTTTTGATGGTAATATTGAAACTGTATCGGCCGTAGGTATTATAGCTTCATTATTATTTGTTTCGTTCTTTTTACAATTTGATAAAAATATAAAAGAAATTAATGTTATTGTTTTAAAAGTTTGCTTTAGAAATTTCATTGTTGTGATTTTACAAAAGATAAATATTTTTCTTGACACTGAGTAAAATGAATATATTCGTTCATAGAATTTCCATAATTCTGTATTTGAATTTTATCGTCTTCATATAGTCCTTCTATTTTTCCAAATGTCAAATAAGTTGAACCTTCAATTGTTTGTTTCTTTACTTTTCCTTTTGAAATTATTTTATTTTTATCGTAAATTAAAAATGAATAAATCCCTGATTTTTTTCAATTTTTATTTGAAATCTTGAATTTTCACAAGATTTCAAAATATATGTTCCTATAATTTCTTGCTTAATGGTTTTAGAAATAATAGTAAACCATTTTTTTCAATTCGTTTTTCATCTTTAAAACTTGTCAAAGACAAGAAGATTACTAAAATTATTGAACTAAACACTAATTTTTTACTTAACTTTTTCATTGGCAATTTTTCTTTTGTTTTCCATATTTTCTCTTTTTTTCTTATTTACATTACCTTTCATTGAATTCCATGTAAGATAATCATCCGTTAATTCTAAAAATCTTTTATAGGATTCTTTGGATTCAGATGTATTTAATTTTGCGTATTTATAAACTGCGTCGTATGCATCCCATGATTTACTTTTTTTAATAGAATATGAATCATAATTTTCAAATTTAGTCTTTTCACAATTGATTGATTTTATCATCTCAATTAATTTAGGTTTTCTATCGTCTAAATACCCATTATAGCCACCATTAATTCTATATGTGATATAAATAATATCATCTTTATCAGCATAGTCATTCAAATCGATAGAAAGATTTTTACTCCAATACCAACCAGCTGAATCAACACAATATGGTAATTCTCCTAATTTCTTATTGTTTGGAGTAGTAGTAAAATTTTCACCTTTATAACTACCATAATTAGTATAATTCTTTCTACCTGTTATTTGTATTAAACCTCTTCCTTTGAATTTTATACCATCACCTTTTTCTGTATTTCCTAAATCTTCTCTTCCTTCATAAGCGCTACCTGAAGCAATTTCTTCTTGATAAACAAATTCTCCTGATTCATGGCGAACTTGTGCTAAGAAATGCAGTTTTCTTTTACAACTGTTAATATTATAATTTTGCAAAGTTGAATTAATTGATTCTAAAAATTTATCTGCATTTTTTTACTTATACCCAGTGAAACAAGGTCTTCGGTAGTAAAGTCTCTACCACAAAAGCATCCTTCCTTTTTAGTTTCATTTTTAGGAGTTGCTGTTTCCAATGTTGCGATACAATTACAAGTATTTTGAAAACCAAGCTCTTTAGCTAACTGAACAATTCCTTTTCCATTAAAATCATTGAGCGTTTTTGCAAAATATTTATCTAAAAGATATTTTGTTGGAGTAAATTCTCTAACATCGTAATGAATCCATGTAGTTGCTCCTACTGATGTAGATTCTAAGTAGAAAATATCTTTTTCATTTTTCCAATCCCATTTTGCTCCCAAATATTTATTAAAAATATCGCTCCTTATTTTTTCAATATCAGAAACAATTCTAGTCCTAGCTCCATTTTTATTAAAATGTAAATCTAATGCTTTGCCCATATGATTAGTTGTAGGTTTTTTCAGATATTCTTCATGATTTCTACATCTATAACCTGAACTAATTTTATCGAAAGTATATTTACCCTCTTTCTCCAAATAAAAAAGTACAGATCTCAATGACCATAATAATGATCTATGAATACCGGGATATTCGTATCGATGATGAGCTTCTAAATTACCTTTTAAATATTTTTCTTTATTACTATTATCTCCAAAACCAGAGCATTTACCACATTTACACTTTAATGAAGAAAAATCAAAATTATATTTAACTTGAAATTGATCTATCGCTAACAATACATTACCACAAACCTTACCCGTCTCAGGAACTTTCATATAATCCCGTTGAAACTGTTTAATCATTTTTTCGGTGCGGTCTGTAAATTCATCAGTCGGGACATTTCCACCAAAACCCGCTAAACGAATATTAATTTCTCGTATGAGTTCACTTTTATCTCCTTTTTTAAGGCAATATCTTTCACCACAGCTTGTACCTGTAGTGGAAGCCTTCTCACTCTTCGTTTTCCCCACAATAGCGGGGCTTTTTCCCTCCGGGATTTCAATGGTGTGGGGTTTGTCTCTTAGGGCAGTTCCTTGAGTTTCTACCCAATCCCATATTTCACCTAAGGTTTCGGAAATAGGGGTTAATAAGCCACTTTCCTCTTTCTTGCTTTTCGGTTTTTCTTCAGCTGGAGAACCTTTGGCTTTTTTTATTCCCGTAGACTGAGAAGGAGGGGTATTTTCTGTAGGTAATGGATTTTGTATATCTACGTTTGCTGTTGTGTGCTTTTTATTTCTGTAATATTCTACTGTTACATAAAACTCTAGTTCTCGTATATCTGCTTCTCCTTGCATGGCTTTCTTCATCAAGGCTTTGGTTAGCATAAAGTCTACTACAACATTACCATATAGATCTACTTTTGCCTTCTTTGTATCAATGAGTTTGTTAGAGGCATTGTGTCCGCTGCCTTTTGCGTCGTCTTCCCATAAGGTAAATAAAATTTCTTTGTTAAACATATTTACACAATGCGCTTTGGCTCGTAGTTTTTCTGTAAAACTAAAAACACTTCCTTTACTATCGTCTACATAGGTTAGGTCTACTTTGCATATTTTGGGGATTCTGCTGGCTTTGGGGGTTATGATTAATCCGCCTCCTTCGGGTTGGTATAAATAGGCTTCTAATCGATAGGTTTCTCCTGCCGAAGATTCGCCAAAGGTAAAACTGCTGTCTCCTTTTTTCTTAACATGGGTGGTGGTAAATCTTCCATCGCTTCTTTTTTTGAATAGTTCCCAAGTAACGTTGGCTTTTTCTCTTTCGGATAAGGGGGTATTGGGGTACCATTCGGATATGTGGTAGGTCATTTTTTCGCCTACTGTGGGCGAGGTTACGCCTGATATTACAGATATCCCTTTTTTCATTATAAATCTGTTTTTTAGTTAGTTTTCAATGTTTAAAAATATTTTGTTAAACATTTGGTTGTTTTGTCAAATTTAAATATTCTTATCAATTTTTGTACTTTTTATTTATTATTATTTTGATATTTGTGTTATTGTGTAGAAAATCAATCTCATTTTAATTGATAAGGAATCGAAGAAAATAAAATAGTGGAGGCTTTTTTTATTCATAGAATAGGAACGAGGGCCCATCATATAAATAATGCGACACCTTCCTTTGTCGGAGTGACAAACTAGCGGGGATTGTTGAAGAATAAATAATTTGACGCCCTTGTCATCCCAACCCCATAAAGAGCGTAACACATAGTTTTTAAAATGTAATACTGATTATGCGTTAGAGATTAAAAAACACAGACATTAGTGAAGAGGTAATAGTGAAGAGGTAATAGTGAAGAGGTAATAGTGAAGAGGTAATAGTGAAGAGGTAATAGTGAAGAGGTAATAGTGGAGAGGCAATAGTGAAGAGGGAATAGTGAAGAGGGAATAGTGAAGAGGGAATAGTGAAGAGGGAATAGTGAAGAGGGAATAGTGAATAGTGAAGAGGGAATAGTGAAGAGGGAATAGTGAAGAAGCAATAAATGACAAAATTGTGAACTTTTAAGACAGCCTAATTTAATAAAAAAGTACGCTTCTTAGATTTAGAGTTCTTCTTTGTTTGGAATAAATTTCTACCACATAATTTGCGATTAAGAAGAAATCATAGATCAAGTTTTTATTTTTTTTAGATTTTTTTATAAAAAAGCAAGCCCTATTTTTCAAATATAATTTAACGATTCCTATTTCGAATGAAAAACTGATACCTTATATTTGAACAAAAATAGGTTAAGACTTATTAAAGTAGAGTTTTAAACCGTTAACCTTCATACTTGCAGATGAGAACACACTTTATAGCCATAGGTGGTGCAGCCATGCACAATTTAGCATTAGCTTTACATAATAAAGGATACCAAGTAACAGGTAGTGATGATGCTATTTTTGAACCCTCTAAATCACGATTAGAGGCCAAAGGATTATTACCCGTTGAATTAGGATGGTTTCCTGAAAAAATTACAGCAGATATACAGGCCGTTATTTTAGGAATGCATGCTAAAGCGGATAACCCAGAATTATTAAAAGCGCAAGAATTAGGATTGAAAATATATTCTTACCCAGAGTTTTTATATGAACAATCTAAAAATAAAACACGTGTTGTAATAGGAGGGAGCCATGGAAAAACTACCATTACCTCTATGATTTTACACGTAATGAATTATCATAATATTAAGGTAGATTATATGGTAGGAGCTCTTTTAGAAGGATTTGATACCATGGTGCATTTAACAGAAGAAAATGAATTTATCGTTTTAGAAGGAGATGAATATCTAACATCTCCTATTGATTTACGTCCAAAATTTCATTTATATAACCCTAATATTGCACTAATTTCAGGTATAGCTTGGGATCATATTAATGTATTTCCAACTTATGAAAATTATGTGAATCAATTTGATATTTTTATAAAAAAGATTACTAATGGAGGGATTTTAATCTATAATGAAAATGATTTAGAAGTAAAAGAAGTAGCTGAAAAGGCAGAAAATCCAATTCGTAAGATACCTTATTCTACTCCAGAATATACAGTAGAAAATGGTATAACTTTATTGAATACTCCAGAAGGTGAAATGCCTATAGAAATTTTTGGAGCCCATAATTTAAATAACTTAGCAGGAGCTAAATGGGTTTGTCAATGTATGGGAGTAGATGAAGTAGCGTTTTATGAGGCGATAGCCTCCTTTAAAGGAGCGTCTAAACGCTTAGAAAAAATAGCAGAATCCAAAGACAAAGTAGCTTATAAAGATTTTGCCCATTCACCAAGTAAAGTGTCAGCCACAACAAAAGCTGTAAAAGCACAATATCCTAACCGTAAATTAATAGCCTGTTTAGAATTACATACCTATAGTAGTTTGAATGCTGAATTCTTAAAACAGTACGAAGGCGCTTTAGATGCAGCCGATATAGCGGTTGTATTTTATTCACCAGATGCAGTAAAAATAAAAAAATTAGAAGAAGTAACGTATGATCAAATAGCACAGTCTTTTAAACGTGATGATTTGATTATTTATACCAATCCAATGGATTTTAAAAATTATTTATTTAGCCAGCAGCTTAATGATTCCGCTTTGCTTTTGATGAGTTCTGGAAACTATGGCGGATTAAACTTTGATGAGGTTAAAGGATTGATTCAGTAATAAATCACAAAATCAATCTTTTTAAGACATTATTTCAAAAATTAAAAAAAACATTTAGTTTATTCATTCCGATAAAAGGAGGAATTTCATAATTTGTATTGTGTGATTTCTCCTTCTGATCGAAAGGAGAGGGTATGCCTTTTAACTTAAAATATACTGGGTTAAAAAGAAAATTCAAAGTTTAAATGGTATTAAATCCTTGATGTTCTGTATTATTATATTTTATTGCTCCTAAGCATAAAAGTTCCATAGATTAGTTTTTTTGGTTCAAAGAAGACTCTTTTTGGTTCAACGAAGAACCTTTTTGGTTCAACGAAGAACCTTTTTGGTTCAATGAAGACCCTTTTTGGTTCAAAGAAGACTCTTTTTGGTTCAACGAAGACCCTTTTTGGTTCAACGAAGAACCTTTTTGGTTCAACGAAGAACCTTTTTGGTTCAAAGAAGAACCTTTTTGGTTCAATGAAGAACCTTTTTGGTTCTATTTTTAGTCTCTTGTTTGTCACTACGTAAGGAGGTGTCACATAATCAATATCAAAAAAAAGAATCACAATTAGAAACATTTCATAAAATAATACCATTTAAACTTAAAATATGCTGGATTAAAAAGGAAGTTCTCGATACGCTTTTTTTTATTTTAAAAAGAACTCGAACAGAGGGTTGAGTCTATAATTGAAATCACCGCTAGTTCGAGCGCGAAGCGCATCGAGAACGAACACTCATTTTTGTTGTTTTTGTAGAGGTACTATTTTTAAAAAGAAAATTCAAATTTTAAACCCAGATTCCACATTAGACTTGGTTGTGAAACAAAATTTTTCAATAAATTCAAGTGCTCACGGAAAATTTTAGAAGAAAAAATAATGAACTATTTTGATGATTAAAATTTGAGTACGTGCTTGAATTGGAAGAAAAATAAACTGGAATAGATTTACTTCGTCTATTCGCTAGGCTCGGGTCTAATGCGTAATCTGGGTTAAATGGTATTAGGTCACTTTTCAGACGGTCGCTTTAATAAATAATAACGCAAGTTTCTTTTACAAATCAATCCTGTGTTGTTATGCTATTTGCTAAATTTTTCCACAAGGCACTATAAAGCAAGCAAAGTATTGTTTCGGTAATAGGAATCAATCCAATAACATAAAAATAATTACTTTTTTGTATATCAATTAGATAATACGCAAGCGGTATCTGAAAAATCCAAAATCCAATAAAATTAACGATTGTAGGGATTTTTGTATTACCTGCACCATTAAATAAATTATTTAAAATCATTGAAATTCCATAGGAGATATAACCTAAACTGATAATTTTCATAGATTCCTTTGCTTGTGCTATAGTTTGTATGTCATTAGTGAAAAATAAGCTAATACCTTCTGCAAAAAAAATATTGATTAGTGTAATTCCTAAGCAAAGTATAATAGTATATTTAAGTACAATTTTAGTTAACACTTTTACTCTTATACTATGTTGGGCTCCTAAATATTGACCTGTAAGAGTGGCAACAGCATTACTTAAACCCCAAATAGGGAGTATAAAAAACATCATAACTCTAACCGCTATCTGAAAACCTGCTGAGCCATATTCGCCACCACTTTTAGCAATTAATTGAGCTAAATAAATCCAACTTAAAGAGGCTAATACATATTGTAATATACCGGGTATAGCAATAGAAGTAATAGATCTTATGATAGGGTAGTGAAATTGTATACCGTTCTTTTGAAAACCTATAGATTTTCGGATTCTGAAAATAGAATATAATTGATAAAAAACGCCTATTGCTCTACCGCTGACTGTTGCCCAAGCTGCTCCCTCAATCCCCATAGCAGGAAAAATTCCCCAGCCATTTATGAGTAAAGGGCATAATATGAGATTAAAACCATTTGCTATCCAAAGACTTTTCATAGCGAGTAAAGGATTACCTATACCTCGAAATATTCCATTAATTAAAAACAATAAGAGTATAAAAATACTATTGCTGAAGATAATTTTAGGATAACTTATACCATAAGCAATAGCCTTTTGAGAAACATTTAAAGAAGCAAAAATATCAATAGCATAAAAATAACCTAGTATACTAATTATTAAAGAAAGTAAACAAGAGATGATTAATGCTTGCATGATAATTTTTCCTGTTTTTTCTATTTTTTTTCACCAATAGAAATAGAAATTAGAGCAGTAACAGCTACGCTAAAACCTACCGCTATTGAATATATTATAGTGTTGATAGATTCTGTAAAACCTATAATTTGAATGGCTAAATGACTATCTGGCAAATGCCCTACGAAGTACAAATCTACCAAAGAAAAGACTGATTCAAGGATTAACTCTAAAATCATAGGGATAGCTAATAACCAGATTCCTTCTTTAAGTCCAATAGAATTAAAATCAACAATAT
The DNA here is from genome assembly GCF_019565505.1 of Flavobacterium davisii. Lineage (GTDB taxonomy): Bacteria > Bacteroidota > Bacteroidia > Flavobacteriales > Flavobacteriaceae > Flavobacterium > Flavobacterium davisii. Next base: position 904,834 of record NZ_CP067378.1, on the reverse strand, counting down.
CATGATGCTGAAGAAATTTTAATTTTGCTTTAATAGTTTTTACCATACAGGTTTATATTGATGAATGGGATTTTCTAATGTTCCTACAAATTGTAAACTAGAAGCTGGATCAGCTAGATCTAACATTTGCTTATTGTTTTTAAGTTGTAAACGATTTAAACAACAAGAGTCAAATGTTTTGCTAAATATGTCATGTTGTATAAAAGATTCCTTAAGTTGAGGATTTTGTAGCTGATATTCAGCAATAGAAGTTCCAACACTTTTCCAAAAATCATGCTCACTTAAAATATTATATTGATCTAAAATAGCCGATAGAAAGCGAAAGAAGTGTTGGAAAATGTCATTTTGAATACTCAATATTTTTAAATTGTCTGGTAAATTCATACGTATTCTTTCTGCTTTTTCTGGTAAGGAGATTGTATGATTAAAGAGCATGATTTCTTCTGTAATGTCTTTTATTAAAACACGTTCAATAATATGGTCTTTTATTACTAGAATAAGATTTTCTCCATGTGGCATAAATACTAGTTCATGGGTATAAAAACAGTGAATGAGAGGAATTAAATAGGCTTGTAGATATTGATCAATCCATTGTTTTGAATTGATTTTAGAGGATTCAATAAGATGTTTAATAAAAGGTTGGCCTTGATAGTCTAAATGAAGTAATGCAGCCATGGTAAAACAATCTTCATCTTTTTGAAGTTTTGTAGCAGGGCTTTCTCTCCAAAGCGTAGCTAACATTTTGTTATGTGGAATGGTTTTGCCAAGATTTTCCCATAAAATATTACGATATCCTAAAGTGGCTACTTCTCCTAAAACGGTAAAACCTTTGGATTGTAAAAAGGATCTGTTTGTACAAGATTTTCTAACCAAGTAGTAATAACGGGAGTACTTTCCATGTAATAAGGAGAAAGACCTCGCATAAATCCCATGTTAATTACAGATAAAGCCGTTTTTGTAAAATGTTTGCTTGTATTAGAAAGATTATAAAAAGTACGTATAGATTGTTGAGCCGAGTGTTTGTCAGGGGCAAATCCTAAAGGAATTAATTTTTTTTGGGCAATATCATGAGTAAAAATCAAGGTCAGTTTATTATCCCATTGCCATGGATGTACAGGAAACCAAAGGTATTCGTTAGGATCTACTTTTTCGGTTTCTAGTACTTTTTGAAATATAATTTGAGTTTCGTTATCTAATTCCGTTTTGATTAATAAGTCATAACTGAGAGAATCAATACAAGAAAATTGAGCACTACTTTTATGACCTGCCACCCATAATAATTGAATAGGACTATTGGCTTCTGGTGAAAATAAAATAAAATCAAGACTACTAAAACCATTTTTTCCGCTATTTGCTAAAAAGCAAGGATGTCCTTCGGTAACACTGTGTTCAATAGTTTGATAATCTGTATGAGGAAGTTCATTTGCGCTGAATTTTTCCTTTGAAATTTTATAAGTAGTGCTATAAAGAGTCGCATTAATTTCTTCTAGATAGGTAGGAAGTAAATCAGTTGGAATTTCAAGGAGGTCTTTAAATTCAAGAATAAAGCTAATGAGACATAGAGGAATTGTATTACCGTTAGTATCTTCTTTTATAATACTTTCATAAGGAATATGCCAGTTATTAAGAGCTTTTATATGCGCAGGAAAGGTATACGTGTACTGTTTATCTATTGTATTTAGTTGGTATTTATTTATTTTTTCATTATAAATTGGGCTAATAAGTGTTTCATGTGAAAATTCTGAAATAGCTTTTCGGGTAAGAAGTCTGTTAGCTTTTTCCCAATGGGCTAATTTTAGATGTTTTATATTTTCTGCAAGAATAGGAGCAGTAGATGTTTTTGTATCCATAAAATAGTATTTTACAAAGAGCTGTATTAAAAAGTTAAAAATGGAAGGTTAGTATTGAAAGGGGACGAAAAGAAGGGGGATCTGGTTATTTCGACTACTGGAAGAAATTACATAATATTAATAATGTAATTTCTCCAATCGTCGAACGGCTAAACTAGACGTTCATTTACGGTTTATCAGACAGCCTTATTTTAGAAAATCGAATGTTAGTTACTGTTCATAATGGCATGGTAGTACTGCTGTCTTGTGCAAAATTCTAATCGTGCTTTTTTATGTGGTAAGTCAATGAATTTTTGAAAAACAAACCCTGCTTTTTCGTTTAAAATATGTATTTTTTCATTTTTTGCATCAGGTTCTACCACTACACGATTAATGGTTGAATTGCTAAAAATAAAGTCTAATATAAATTTGAAAATTTGCCAAGTAAAACCATTTATTTTTTTGTCTGGAGGGGCAACCAAAATATGCATGCCTATATCTCCTTTTTTTACTTCATAATGTTCTTTAATGATATCTTCTTGAGGATCATAGCATTCTAATAAAAAAGCTATTTTTCCTTGAAATAACCCAATATAGATATGAGTGTTTTCTACTAGTTTTTGATAAATGGTTTTTACTTCATTGTATTGTAAACCCATCATACCCCAATAGATAGCATATTCTTTTTGAACCCATTGATAAATTATAGGTAAATCTTGGGTTAGGTTAAATTTTCTCAGTTCAAAAAAACCTATAGACTCTATTTTTTTACTAAAACAGATTTGGTTTTCTATATTTTGATTGGATTGCTGTGTACTGTTCATACTTTCTTAGATTTAAGCTATTACTTTTTTGTACGGAGCAATAGGGTTAGAAATTTTACCTTGGAATTGTAATAAAGCAACGGGATCATCTAGATCTATCATAGTTTTATTATTGTTTAGTTGTAATCTGTTTAAACAAGACAATTCAAAATCAGCAGTAAATAAATCATATTTTTCAAATTTTGTTTCTAAGTGAGGTTGTGTTTGTTGGTATTCTTGAATACTTTCGGCTACTAACTCCCAAAAGCGATTTTCGTCGTACTGTATTTGAGATACTAAAATGGCTGACATAAAACGGAAGAAACCATCAAAAACATCGATAAAGATCGAAAGTAGTTTTACGTCTTCTGGTACTTCTGCATACATTCTTTCTAAATTTGTAGGGAGCTTAATTTCTGGATTCAGAATAACGGCTTCTTCTGTAATATCTTTCATAAATGAACGTACAGGAACGTGATCTTTTAATCCTAAAATTAAGTTTTCGCCATGTGGCATAAACACTAAATCATATTCATAAAAACAATGAAGAAGAGGGGTGAGATAAATAGAGAAATAAGATTTTAACCATTTGTCGGTGGTCATTTTTGATGCTTTAATCATTTCGGTTAAAAAAGCATTTCCTTCTTTATCTATGTGTAATAATGCCGCCATAGTCATTAATTGTTCTCCTTTTTGAAGGTACTTTACAGGGCTTTCACGCCATAGTGAGGCAATCATTTTGTTGTATGGATTATGTTTTCCATAGCTCTCAAAATAAGGATTAATGTAACTAATAGATGCTACTTCGCCAAGCATACCAAATCGAACTTGTTGTAGATAATGGTCTTTTTTTAGTAAATCTTCTAGCCATTTTGCCATTTCAGGGGCACTACCTAAATAATACACAGGAAGTCCTCGCATGAATCCCATGTTTAAAATAGATAAAGAGGTTTTTGTATATAATTTTTGGGGATGGCTTATATTAAAAAGAGTTCGAATAGATTGTTGAGCTTGATGATAGTCTGTTCCATAACCTAAACAGATTAGATTTCCTTGAGCTATTTCGGGAGAAAAAATAATAGCAAGTTTATTAAACCATTGCCAAGGATGGGTTGGCATAAAGAAATAATCAGAAGGATTTTTTCCTTGTTCTTTGATCATGATGTTGAATATTTCAATGGTTTCATCTCCCAATTCCTGACGAATTAGAGTGTCATAATCGAGTTCTTGTGTGCCTGCATAAACTGTTCGGTCTTTTTTACCTGCTAACCATACGAGTTGAAAAGGATTTCCTGTTTCAGGAGTATAAGTCTTATAATCGGTACTATTGAATCCTATTCTTCCATTATTAGCAACAAAACCGGGGTGACCTTCATTCATAGATTGTTCAATGGTTTGGAAATCAGCGTATACTAGTTGATGTGAATTTAAATTATCTTTCTTTAATTTAGACATACTGCTTTGTAACGTACTAATTATTTCTTCTATATAGGAAGGAAATAATTCATCGGATATCCCTATGGTGTTCTTGTACTCATTGAAAAATAAAACAGCGTCTATTTTTTCTTCGGGATTGTAGTTTTTAATGATAGAATTTTCATTAATTAACCAGTGGTTAAGTGCTAGCTTTTTTGCTTTAAAGGAATATGATACTTCACTATTGTCACTAATGATTTGATAAATGTCTTCTTCGTTTTCTTTACTAATAAGAGTAGGAGTAAAGATGCTTTCGTGGGAAAACTCACTAATAGCTTTTTTTACCAATAATTTATTAGCCAGTCCCCAAGTATCTTCGTTTATATGGCTAGTGGCTATTTCAGGATTTTTTATTTGCGAAAATACTTCGGATAAATTTAATGTAATAGTGTTTTCTGAATCTATTTTTTTAATAAATTGTCTTCTTGTACAAAAAGATAAACGAGCCGTTTTGTGAGGTAATTCTACTATTTTGTCATCTTTGAAACCAATTCGATGGCATATTTTAAACATTTTTTCGTTTCGAATATCGGGTTCTACTACGATTCTTTCAATAGTAAGATCTGAAAAAACAAATTTCATTATTGAGGTAAAGATATTCCAAGTAAATTGATGAATAGGATTGTTTGTAGGAGCTACAATTACATGAATACCGCAATCATGATCTTTTACTTTATAATAATCAGAAATGGGATCATTTTTTGGATTGTATTTTTCTAAAAGAAAGGAAATTTCGCCATTTACTTGTCCTAAAAAAACCTCAGAATGTTGTATGATTTTTTCATATTCGTTTTTTATTTCATTACAACTTTTACCTATCATGCCCCAATATTGCGCATACTCCCTGTTTACCCAATCGTGGATAATAGGAATATGAGTTTGGATATTGAGAGGTATAAAATCGATGGTTCCTAATCCTTTTATTAAGGTAGAAAAGACAATTTCTGATGCTATATTGGTGCTGTTTTTTTTCATTTTTTAAGTGTTTATAGATTATTTTCAAATGAAATAATTCTTAGTAATTTTAATTTTCTATATAGAATATTTGTTATAAGGGTTAGTACTGTAAACAAAACTATTAATGCTAAAACACTCCACTGATGCAAGCTCCAAAATCCGAAAACATACATACCCCAGTTAATTAAGGTCCATTGAATAAAATAAATACTAGTAGTATTTTTACTTAGATAGATTATAATATTAAAAAAGGGGAGTTAGGATTAAAGAGTTTAACTAATTGATTTGCTATCCAAAAGCAGAGCATCATAATTCCTAGTAGAATAATACTTCCTCCAGGACCTAAATGATAATAATCACCAAAATGATATTTATAATTTGTAAGAACAAGTGAAAGACCTAGTACAATTAGTCCCAAACTCTGTAATGCCAAGTTCTTAAAGAAGATTTGAGTATCATTATTGATTTCTTTTAATTGTTTACCCAAAAAGACCCCCATAAAAATAAAGGCACTCCAAGGGAATACGGGAAAATAAACATTGTACTGATTACTAAAGAATAAATGGCATATATATTCTAATCCTATGATGTTTGTTTTAAACCCACTTAGCTCCTTAGATAGGATCATAATAGAGAGTCCTAAAAGAAAGTATAGCCATTTATTATTTGATATTTGATTTATAAAAGCTATTAATAACAAACTTATTCCTGCCAATTGCAAGATGTCTCCAAGGCCTAAAAAAAATAGTGAAGTTTCAAGGGATTGTGTTTTTAAATGATAAGCATTTAAAAAACGATAAGGTAATCCACCGAATATAAATTCGGGGATTATGAATTTTACAAAATTTAATGAATATCCTATAAATAATAGATAGAAGGCTCTTTTAATGATGGTATAAAAGGATTGTCTTCTGGAAAATGTAAATGATATTCCCATAGCAATAAGGTACATAGCAGCTCCACGTCCTAGCCAAATAATAATTTGACCTATCGTTGTTTCTGTTTGAGTTTCGAGTGTTCCGTATATGAGCATGGTATGCACAATAATTAAAAAGAAAACACTTATACCTCTAGTAAAATCTATTGCAGCAATTCTATTGTTTGTGAATCCCATTATGCTTTTAGGTTTGATTTTTGTTTTTCCGTTTCGGTAATACCAAATTGTTGGAAAGCAATTTGTTTTTCAATAGGATAAATTTCTTTACCTACCATTTCTTTAATGATATAAGAGTTTCTATAACAAGCCATTCCTAAGTCAGGAGTTACAAAACCATGTGTGTGTAGCTCTGCATTTTGAACAAAAATTTCAGAACTTTCTATATCAATTGTATAGTTGCGATTCGTTGCATAACGCCCTTTGTTATCCCAGTTAATTCGGTGGTTAATGTCTTGGATAAAAGAAGGAATTGTGCTAGAATATCCAGTTGCTAGTACTAAAGCCTCAGTAGTATGTTTAAAGTGTTCGTCTTGTTCAACGTGATGTAGTTCTAATTCAAAATTTTGAGTAATTTCATTATATGTTGAATTAATGCAAGCGGCATTTGTTCTTAAATTTACATCAATAGGATGAAGGACTTTTTTGTAATATATAGTATCAAAAATGCTACCTATTAAATCTTTGTTGATTCCTTTGTATAATTCTTTTTGATTATGAATTAAATGATCTCGTTTGGCTTCTGGTAAATTATAAAAATAATCAACATACTCAGGAGAGGTCATTTCAAGCGTTAATTTACTGTAATCCATCGGGAAAAAACGAGGAGAACGTGTAATCCAGTTAAGTTGATAGCCATGAATGTCTATTTCCTGCAATAGGTCATTAAAAACTTCTGCTGCGCTCTGACCGCTTCCTAAAACAGTTATAGATTTTTTGGATTGAAGTTGTTCTTTATTAGTTAAGTATTCTGAAGAGTGAATGGCCTTGTTTTTGAGTGAATTACATGATTTAGGAATATAAGGAGTCGTTCCTGTACCTAAAACAAGTTTGCGACAAGCGTAAACATTTACTTTTTTACTTTTTGTATCTTGTACGGTAACTAAATAAATCTTTTCTTGTTCATTATAATCTATTGTTGTAACCTCTTTGCCAAAATGAACATTAGAGAGTTTACTTATAGCCCATTGGCAGTATTGATTGTATTCATTACGTAGTAGTAAGAAATTTTCACGAATGTAGAAAGAATAAATTTTTCCTTTTTCTTTAATATAGTTTAAAAAACTAAAAGAGCTTGTAGGGTCAGCTAGTGTAACTAAATCAGCTAGAAAAGGAATTTGTAAAGTAGTGTCCTGTAATAACATACCGGATGCCAATCAAATGTGTCATTCTTATCAAAAAACAAACCATTTAATTCTTTAATAGGATTAGTTAAACAAGCTAATCCAAGATTAAATGGACCTACGCCAATTGCAATGAAGTCATATATCTTATTATTTTCCATAAAGTTTTAATTTTTAATTGAATATTGTTGACCGTGATAGATGATTAAATCAATTATTTCATCAATGTCATTTGTAGTTGTTAAAGGATTTAAAAGCGTGAATTTTAAGAAAACCTTTTCGTTTACTTTTGTGCTTGTTATGATAGCCTTACCTTCATTAAAAATGGCTTTTCTTATATAAGAGTTTAGATTACAATAAGAATTGTATTTGTCTTCAAAAGGAGTATATCTAAAAACAATTGCGCTAATTTCGGGTTGATGAATGATTTCAAAATCATTTCTGTTTTTTAATATATGAGCTGTATAAAGCGCATTTTCGATAGAAGTTTCTAAGTAAGAACTTAATCCTTTTACCCCTATACAACGAAGAGTAAACCATAGTTTAAGGGCATCAAATCGTCTGGTTGTTTGGATTGATTTTTTTACCATATTGGGAATACCTTCATCTTCTTGTTCTTTAGAATTTAGATAGTCAGCATGGTATTTTATATAATCAACAAATGATTTGTCTCGCATAAAAAAACCACTAGAACTCACTGGTTGATAAAAGGTTTTATGATAATCTATCGTAACAGAATCAGAAAATTCAATTCCTTTTAATTTGTTTTTATGAATATCACTTATTAGTAAACCACCTCCATAAGCTGCATCCACATGAAACCAAATATCGTTTTCTTTGGCTATAGCAGCTATTTCTACTAATGGATCTATAGAGCCAAAATCAGTGGTGCCTGCTGTTCCAACAATGGCTATAGGAATATCACCATTAGCTTTTAATTGAGCTATTTTGTTTTTGAGTTCGTTGATATTCATTTTAAAATTTTTATCAACAGGAACTTGAATTACAGCATTTTGGCCTAATCCTAATAAACTAAGATTCTTTTTAAACTAAAATGACTTACTTCAGAGCAAAGTACCTTAAATTTTGAGGCTTCTGCTGGTAAACCTTCCATAACAGGATTTATATTATATCTTGTTTTGATATAATGATCTCTAGCTAATAAAAGGCCCATTAAATTGGATTGAGTACCTCCACTTGTAAAAATACCTTCCCCATTTTTAGGATAATTTAATAGTTGAAGCGTCCATTCAATTAGTTTTAATTCAATGTAAGTACCTCCTGTACTTTGATCCCAAGTATCCATAGAAGAATTTAAAGAAGAAATGAAGGCTTCAGCTACAAGGGTAGGAGTAAGGATCGGACAGTTTAGATGTGCAACATATTTTGGATGATGAAAAAGAATACAGTCATCAAGGTATATTTTTTGAATTTCGTTTAATACCTCTTTTAAAGGTAAACCATTTTCGTTATCATATAGATCTATTTGACTTATTAAATGATGTAATGACGAAATGCTTTTTCCTGTATAAGGAGTTGTTCTTTTTCATTATTCTTAATAATTTGTTTTATAGCCCTTTTCATACTTTTTTTGTAAAGGCTTAAGTTCTTTTTTTTTATCAGAAAATATATGTATGTCATTGTTTAACAAGTGTTTATTTTCTTCTTTAGGTTTAGTTTTGATAGTTGAAACCACTTCGCTCATGATTTATTTAGATTAAATAAAAATTACAAGACAAAGTAATACTTACAAATTGGATTAATCAATACCATAAATAGGGGCTTTTTTTTAATATTATAATGGTATTGAAATACCTTATATTGGGTATTTTTAAACTTTATGATTTAAACCATATTATGCGATAGAAATTGATCATAAATATAAAAGACTTTGAATTTTAAAAAATACATCATTTTTTGTCTTTAATTAGGTTGTTTTAAAAGATCACAATTTTTCATTTCTACTAAAAAAGCGAGTTTAGAACGAAATAAGTAAGAGCAAAAAATAGATAAGGTTGATCATTTGTTTTCTCTTTTAGATATTGTTTTTATTATAAATGACTAAAGCCCTCTTATTTATATTAAGAAGGCTTTAGTTAAAAATAGATAGTTCTATTTTTTAGTTATTTGTAATATTGTTTTTTAGGCTATATAAAATTAGATCAGTAGTGGTGTTAACGCCTACTTTCTTCATGATATTTTTTCTATGTGTGCGAAAAGTATGAATACTGATACAAAGGTCATTTGAAATTTGTTCATTACTCTTACCTTCCGTAAGCATTTTTAAAATGCAACGTTCTTGTTTCGTTAAATTGAAATCAATTTGTTTGAAAATACTTTTTGAAGGGAAAAAGAATTCATTTTTGTCAATATAATGAAATAATTCAATGATTTGAGATTCAGAACAATCTTTACTAATAATAGAATCAATAAAGGTTAGAATCTTGGACTCTAGTCCTAAATTATTTCTAATATAAGTTTCGTTAGATGTTATGATAATGAGTTTTAGGATTTTATTTTCTTTTTTTAGATTAATAATTTGATTCAGTAAATCTTCATTAAAATTAGTAGGATCAAAAAAAAGGTAGTTTATTGTTGTTTTTTGTAATAAGTTTTCTAGTTGATAAAAAGTATCTAGTTCATAATTTTTAGATTTAATTAATAATTTGAGCATAAAAGAATTCAATGCCTTTCTGAATAGTGTTGGAGAATCTAGTATAGCGGTTGTTTTCAAACATTAAAGAAGTTTATAGTCTGTTTATAAAATACTTAATTCCAATTGATAGATAAAATTTGATTTTCAACTATTTTAAAAATTTGAGTTTTATTCGGTTTTGTTAAAATTTGTAATTCAAATAATTCTACTCTATTGATCATAATAATAAAATTATCTTGAAGTGTTGGAATAGGAATCTTTTTTTCGTACACGGAATATTCATATTCTTTTTCCCAATATACGGGGTTCATTCTTCTTAAATATTTATAAAAAGCATTTAATTCTTCAGTAGACATGCTAAAGTTTAAATTGTTAAAAGTTAGTTGATATTTTTGGCAACCTCTTAAAAAGATAAGCATACCATTGTTTGTTTTGTTAACGATTGAATAGTTGCAACACATAATTATTTGTTTTTACGTCCCCACCAAATTAATATACCAGTAATAGGTAATGATGCTATTAAAAGACTTATTAAAAAAGCAAAAATTTTCCCTGCTAATCCAGCAATAGCACCTGTATGTATATCATAATTCATACGTAGGAGTTTATCTGCATTATCAGCATCTTTAAATTGACTCCATAAATGGTCAACTTTTTTTTCTTCCAGAGTATACTGATCAAAATAGCGATAATCTGTTTTCCAAAGAGTATAGTCGTCTGGATTTGAATTACAAGCTATAGAAGTACTGTCATTTGTTGGAGGATGAATTTCAATTGATTTAGCTTTTGGATACTCTGATTTCATAATGAACCAAGCGTTGTCTATAGGAAACAAATTGTTTTTAGTCTTAATCTTTTTATAAGAAGATAAAGGTTCTTGATAAATCATTGATTTTTCTCCTCCAACTGCTTTGTAGTACAAATAGCCAAGCAAAGGAAATCCCCAAACTAATCCTGTAATAATAAAAATTAAGGCAAATAGAGAAGTATAGAGACCTATTATATTGTGTAAATCAAAATTTTTTCTTTTCCATTTTATTCCTTCTTTCCATTGAAACCATATCCTTTTTTTTATTTCTTTACTTCTTTTAGGTAACCAAAGTACAAGGCCTGTGATAATCATAAATAAGAATACTAACGTGGCTGTTGCAACTACAATTTGACCAATAGAATGTGGCAACCATAAATACATGTGACCTTCAAATATGAAATGGAAAAAACCAGTATTAAGATCACTTATTTTAATGATTTTACCGCTATAAGGATTTAAATATAAGGTAATATGATAGTTAGGAGCGTTTTTATAGAATATGATTTCAACCGCTTTATCATTTCCATTATATTTTATAGCATGTAATTCTTTATTAGGAAATTTTTTTTTAGCTATATTTTTTAGTACGGTAGGTACTAGCAGTGGTTTGTTTTGTGTTTTAATTACAGGATGTTCTTGATTCCATGTTTGAATTTCTTCTTTAAATGTATATAGAGCACCTGTAATGGCTACTATGAAAACAATGAGACCTGAGGTTAACCCCAGCCAAAGATGTATTTTTCGCGCTTTTTGTTTAATGTCTTTTATTTTCATTTTATTTAATAAAGCTTTAAGAAACTTATGTTGATATTTCTTAAAGCTTTTGAAAATTTTAAAATTTATAGGTTAGCATAGTTCTCCAGTTTCTACCCGGGTTCACTTTGCCAGTAAGCAACAGTTCCAGCTATTCCTCCAGAATAAAGATATTTATTTAATAAATTATTTACATTTAATGCTAAATTTAATCCTTTATATCTCCAATTAATGCCAGCATCTAATCTTAAATAATCAGGTAATATAGTTTTGTTGTCTACTCCCCAATTAGATGTAGAACGGTCTATCAAATATTGATATCCTAACATAGTTCCAAAACCTTTTAAAAAAGAATCCTCTTTAAAATTGTAGTTAATCCAACCATTGGTTGTATGTTTAGAATGGCCTTCAATTCTTTTACCAATATTTAATGGATTTATGTCTTCAATTGTTTTTACTTCTGTGAAGGCATAATTTAAAACAATATTTAACTCAGGTGATAATTGACCTTGAATGTCAAATTCTACCCCTTCTGATCGTACTTTACCCAATTGTAATTTGTTAAGAATATCATTAGGGTCAGCTACTAATACATTCTTTTTGTAATTTGATAAACAGATAATGTTGTTTTTAATTTGTCTCTTAAAAAAGATTTTTTTAATCCTGTTTCAATATTATTAGCATATTCTGGATCAAATAATTTGCCTTCTTTATTTGTACCGTAATTAGGTATAATTGAATTGTCATATTGGGAATATATGCTAAAGTTTTTAGTAATATCAAAACTTATTCCGACCCTTGGACTTATTCTTTTTATGGTAACACTATTTTTATAATCATCATTGGTTTTTCCATTAAAATAACGTCCTGCCAGAGTTACTCTAAGACGATCCTTTAGAAACCATATTTCATCTTGTGCATAGATAGAAGTATATTCAGTTCCACTACCAATATTTGTTAATCCCGACTCTCTGTTAAATACAGGATAGACTGCTTTGCCATAAACAGGTTGGAAAAGATTGAAAGGAATTACATCATAAGTAGCGGTGTGGGACCAGTCGTATTTACTGTTGAGTTTTTTATAATCAATACCTGTTAATAATTTATGAGTTGTGCCTAAAAAAGATATTTCCCCATTTATATATACACGGCTAATTCATTTAATGCTTTTGTATCAAAATTATTAAGCATTCTTTGAGTATATCCTGAAGGATGTATGCCATAAACCCAATTTGTATATCCCAATTGGTTATATTGCATAATCATATATTGAGTATTGATAGACCATTTACTACTAAAGTTATGGTTAAAATCTACAAATAAATTAACTTCTTCTATATCAGAGCTAGGGTAGTTTTGATCTATATGAGAAATGTCCCTGTCTAAGCTACCTAATCCCTTTTCTACGGGAGCAAATACGTATGATGCACTTAACATTTGTTTTGCTTTTTGATAAGTGAATTCTGTTGTCAAGGACGTATTATCATTAAATTCATATTTAAGAGAAGGAACAATACTGTATCTTGAATTGTTTTCAAATTGCCTATTAGTTTCTGAAAATTGATACATAGCATTAAAACGATATTGTAGTTTGCCATTTTCGGTTAATGCTCCGCCAGAATCTAAATTTCCTCTGTAAAAATTAAAACTTCCACCTGAAAAACCTATTTCATTGATTGATCTTTTAGTTGGCTTTTTAGTTACTACATTATAAATACCACTTGGAGCTCCTGCTGAAGTCATAAATCCAGATGGTCCTTTTACAAATTCAATGTTTTCTACCATTGATAAGTCGGTTGCCAACGGACCATATCCGATATCTATGTTCATACCATTTCTAAATGAAGGAAGTTTAAATCCTCTCATGTTGATATTAGCGTAATTACCAAAATGTTCGTTCATTTGAGCTCCGCTTATGTTACGTGTTACATTTTCCATCATCGTGGTAATGTTTTGACTTTTTAAGAGTTCATTTGTTACGATTTGAATATTTTGAGGGATTTTAGCAATTTCTGTTTTCAATCTTAAACTACTTGAAACCTTATTAGAGGCAAATTTGTTTGCAGTTCCAGATACCGAAATTTCTTTTAAACTATTAATAGAATCTCTTTTGATTCTCTTTTTTTGTCCGTATAGATGTATAGACATCGTGGTTAATAGAATAATAAAAATAGACTTATTCATATTTATTTAGATTTATTAAAAATAATGACAAAGTAATCTATAAAAAGTTTGATAACCAAATTTATTTAGAATAAATAAAAATAAATATTTTTTGGGTGATTTTTTTAAAAAAGCTGTAAATTGTAAGTTGTTAAAAGCCAATCAATTATGTATACACCAATTAAAAAATGGGCCAAAGATGATCGCCCACGTGAAAAATTCTTGACAAAAGGGAAAATGACACTATCTGATTCCGAACTACTTGCTATTCTTATAGGTTCAGGATCTCGTAATGAAAGTGCAGTACAATTATGTAGACGCATTTTAGCTTCCACAAACAATAACCTTCATCAATTAGGGAAGTTATCTATCCAACAGCTTAGGGAGTTTAAAGGAGTTGGAGAAGCAAAGGCATTGTCTATAGCTGCCGCTTTAGAGTTAGGACGTAGGCGGAAAGAAGAAGAAGTAAGAGAATTTTTTAAAATAACAACGAGTTCACAAGTTTATTTTTTAATGCATCCCTTAATAGGGGAATTGCCACACGAAGAATTTTGGGTGCTATTTTTAAATAACTCTAATAAATTAATTTATAAAACACAAATTAGCAAAGGCGGTATTACAGGAACCATTGTAGATACTCGGTTAGTTTATAAATTAGCATTTGATTACTTTGCTACAGGTATTATTCTAATTCATAATCATCCATCAGGGAAACTAAAACCCAGTGATGCTGATATACAACTAACAAAAAAGTTGATAGAAGCAGGAAAGCATTTGGATATTTTAGTATTAGATCATTTGATAATAACAGAAAAGGCGTATTTTAGCTTTGCTGATGAAAACTTGTTATAAATGATACAAATTAAAGCGTTAGAGTATAGTTATTCTGATCATAAAATATTTCAATTTCCTGATTTTACTTGTTTAGCTTCTCAAGTATTATTACTAACAGGAAATTCAGGAGTTGGTAAAACCACTTTATTGCATTTATTAGGAGGAATGTTACTCCCTCGGTCAGGTGAAATTTTGATTGATAATTATGCTTTACAATCTCTAAGTGAAAGGGAAAGGGATCGTTTTAGAGGGAAATATATAGGTGTTGTTTTGCAACAAAATTATTTTATAGAATCCTTTAATGTATTAGAAAATGTATTGACGGCTTCCTATTTTGGAAAGGGAAAAACGGATATTATTAGAGCTAAGGAAATTTTGAAATATTTAGGTTTAGAAGATTATATTTATAAAAAAACGTATGAATTGAGTATAGGACAACAACAACGAGTGTCTATTGCAAGAGCTCTAATAAACAGACCTAAAGTAGTTTTGGCAGACGAGCCTACTTCAAGTTTGGATGATGAAAATACAATGATAGTGGCCAGTCTATTAGAAAGTATTGCTAAAGAGTATCAAACAGCTATGATTGTAGTAACACATGATGTACGTTTAAAAGAACGTTTTCAAAATCAAATTCGATTGATATGATAGTAAAATTAGCTTGGCGAAATATTTGGTTTAAGCCTTTAAATACTTTTTTAAGTGTTGTGCTTTTGGCTAGTAGTGTGGCAATTATAACTCTTTTAATATTATTAGAAAAACAGTTTGAGGAACAATTTTCATCTAATGCAGATCATGTAGATTTGGTTTTAGGGGCTCAAGGTAGTCCTTTGCAATTAGTTTTGTCTTCGGTTTATCAAATAGATACCCCTACAGGGAATATAAATTATGATTCGGCTAAAGTATGGATGCAGCACTCCTTTGTAAAAAAAGCAATTCCGTTGGCTTTTGGAGATAATTATAGAGGTTATAAGATTGTAGGAACTAGTATAGATTATTTGAAAAAGTTTGATGCTGAAATAATTCAAGGGGAAATTTTTTTAAAGGATTTTGAGGTCGTTATAGGTTCTGTTGTTG
Organism: Flavobacterium davisii; assembly: GCF_019565505.1. Lineage (GTDB taxonomy): Bacteria > Bacteroidota > Bacteroidia > Flavobacteriales > Flavobacteriaceae > Flavobacterium > Flavobacterium davisii. The sequence continues at coordinate 889,198 of NZ_CP067378.1, read as the reverse complement.
CCCAAAAAATGAATTTAAAAATAGGACAAAATTTTTATAGTGTACATGGTGATGCAAAAGAAGGGGAAAAACATGAAACAAAACCTTTTAAAGTTGTGGGACTATTAAAGCCTACTGGTAAAATGATTGACAATCTAATAGTGTGCTCTATTAAAAGTATTTGGAGTGTACATGATGAATCAAACCATGAACTAAAAGAAGACCACCATCATAATGAATCTAGAGAAATTACCTCGGTGTTGTTAAAACTCAGAAATAAGATGGCTATTATGACATGGCCACGGTTGATTACATCCAATACAAAAATGCAAGCCGTTTCTCCTGCAATTGAGATTAATAGATTATTTACTCTCTTTGGAGTTGGAATTAAAACATTATCTTATTTAGGATATGGTATTATGACAATTTCAGGGCTTAGTATTTTTATAGTACTTTATAATAGACTGAAAGAACGTAGATATGAGTTTGCTTTATTACGCTTGCAAGGAGCAACAAGAAAACAGTTAATGTTGTTAGTTTTATTAGAAAGCCTACTTTTATGTTTAGTTGGCTTTTGTTTTGGAACCATAATTGGTAGATTTGCCTTGGAAATGATTTCTCAATTTTCAGAGGAAGATTTTAAAATAAGATTTAATACTTTTGAAATTATTTGGGAAAAAGAAAGTATTTTGTTACTAATGATTTTATTGTTAGGTATAATTTCTGCTTTAATTCCAGCACTTAAAGCCTACAAAATGAATTTATCAAAAATATTAGCAAATGCGTAGATGGATTATATTTATCACTTTGGTAAGTTTTACCTTCGTGAGTTTTAATAAAAAGATAGAAAAAAAGAAAGTTTTTCAAAGAATAGCGATATCGAATGATACCTTGACTTGGAAAAAATTAGGGTATATTAAATTCATTAAAAAGCAGCATAAAGATTACGGTATGATTGATTATCCAGTAATCAGTCCTGAAATTAAAATGAGAAATAATAAGAAAATCATTATTTCAGGATTTATCGTACCAATTGATAATATTAATTATGCAATCAGTAAAAATGTGTTTGCCTCTTGTTTTTTTTTGTGGAAAAGCAGGTCCTGAAACGATTGCAGGTTTAAAATTTAAAGAAGCCAAAAAGAAGCTTCGTACAGATCAATATGTAACGATATCTGGAACACTTAAAATAAATGAAACAGATGTTGATAATTGGATGTATAATTTAGTGGATGTAGTGATATTGAAAGGAGAATGAAGAAGTATTTTCTTTTATGAGCAATTTAATAAATCAACATTTTTAATGGGCTAAAGAAAGAATCATTAATTACTATAAGTATTTATAAAAAACGATTATAATTTTGAAATACAATCATATCCAGCATATATTTTTTGATTTAGATCATACTCTTTGGGATTTTGATCGAAATTCAGAAAAAACATTTGAAGTAATTTTAAAATCTTTATTTCCAGCATTATATATTCATGATTTTATGAAAATATATAATCCAATCAATCAAGAATGTTGGAAATTGTATCAAGTAGATACGATAACCCATAAAGAATTGCGTTATAGAAGATTAAAAGAAACCTTTGATAAATTAGAAATATTGATTTCAGATCAAATGATTGATAAAATTTCGGAAGATTATATGAATCAGTTATCTAACAATAATTATTTAATAGAAGGATGTATTGAAGTACTTCAATATCTTTATTCAAAATATAGTTTGCATATTATAACAAATGGATTTGCGGATGTACAGTTAAAGAAAATGCACAATTCAAATCTATACCCTTTTTTTAACACAATTACTAATTCAGAATTAGCAGGTGTAAAAAAACCGCATAAGATGATTTATCAATACGCGTTAGATAAAGCAAAAGCTACAAAAAGAGAAAGTATTATGATAGGAGATTGTATAGAAGCAGATGTTAAAGGTGCTCTAAGTTTTGGTATTGAAGCTATTTTTTTTAATCCAAATTGTCAACAGGTCGAAAAGGAAATCAGTCAGATTAATACCTTAACTGAATTAAAAAATATATTTTAAAAATGAATAAGAAATTAATTATGGGGTTAATGAGCTTGTTTTCATTAACCAGTTTAGGACAGTCTTTAAATGACTATAAAATAGCATTAATACCATCAAAGTTTTCCTTTCAAAATGAAGATAATCAATATCGAATCAACACAACCGTTAAGATGTATTTAAAACAAAAAGGTATTGAAGCGTATCTATCTAATGAAAAATTGCCAGAAGACTTTTTAGATTATAATTGCGATAAACTTTTTATAAATGGAGTTGAGGAAAATACGATTTTTTCAACAAAGATTAAATTTGAGTTTAAAGACTGTAAGGGAAATATTTTATTTACAACAGATTTAGGAGAAAGTAGAGAAAAGGATGTTGCTACGGGATATAATTTAGCGACCATTCAATCTTTAGGTTCTTTTAACAAAGCGAATTATAAATTTTCAGGCAAAAGTTTTGATGATGAAATTATTCAAGCCAAGTTAAAAGAAATGAATAAAGAAGAAATTACTGAAACAAAAATAGTTACGGTAAAAACAGAACTTTCTTATGAATTAATTGATAAAATAACAGGAGAGAATTTAGTTTTATATAAAACGTCTACACCTTTCGTTTTTTTAACTTCGTTTAAAAATCGTAATGGTATGGTAGTTAAAAAGGATAATACTTGGTTTTTTGAATATTTAGAAGAAGGAAAAGTTAATTCAGATAGGTTAGATATTAATTTTTAAAAAAGAGTAAGAAATTATTTTTATTCAAGGATTAAATAATAAGGAGAAACTTCACTCATGATAGGTGTATGATGTTTCTCCTTTTAGGAAGCGGTATAATAAAGATAAGAATAAATAGTAATGAAATAAAATAATTCATTTTTAATAATCATATTTGTTTTTCCATCTGTTTTTTAAAAATTGACGAAGTTCACGTTCCCTAACATTTTCACCGACGTTCAAAAAATTTAGTTTCACTAATTTCGTGTGGTAAATATTCCTGTTCTGAAAAATTATTCGTGTAATCGTGTGAATATTTATATTCTTCCCCATATCCTAATTCCTTCATGAGTTTAGTAGGAGCGTTTCTTAGATGTAGAGGAACTGGTAAATTACCAGTTTGTTTTACTATTTGTTGCGCTTTACCTATAGCTATGTAACTAGCGTTACTTTTTGCTGAGGAAGCTAGATAAATGGCACATTGACTTAATATGATTCGACTTTCTGGATATCCAATAGTAGTAACTGCTTGAAATGTATTATTAGCCATAATTAATGCAGTTGGATTAGCATTGCCAATGTCTTCACTAGCTAAAATTAGCATACGTCTTGCAATAAATTTAACATCTTCACCTCCTTCAATCATTCTTGCTAACCAATATACAGCCCCGTTAGGATCACTTCCTCTTATAGATTTTATAAAAGCAGAAACTATATCATAATGTTGTTCTCCTGTTTTATCATATAAAATAGTATTCTTTTGAACTAATTGCATTACTTTTTTATTGGTGATTTCAATAGGCGATTCATCAGAAGCATTAATGACTAATTCAAATGTATTAAGGAGTTTTCTTCCGTCACCACCGGAAAGTTTTAAAAGAGCTTCTGTTTCCTTTAAAATGATGTTTTTCTTCGTTAAGATTGTGTCGGTTACCAAAGCACGTTGGAGTAAATTATCTAAATCTTCTTTGTTAAAAGCGTTTAGTATATATACCTGACAACGTGACAAAAGAGCAGGGATTACTTCAAAACTGGGATTTTCAGTAGTTGCGCCAATGAGTGTTACCCATCCTTTTTCTACAGCTCCAAGTAAAGAATCTTGTTGTGATTTGCTAAAACGATGGATCTCATCAATGAATAATATGGGATTTCTGGAGGTAAATAAACCATTACTTTGTTTTGCTTTATCTATAACATCTCGTATTTCTTTTACTCCCGAGTTTATGGCACTTAATTCATAAAAGGGACGATTACTACTTTGGGCAATAATTTGTGCTAAAGTGGTTTTTCCTGTACTCGGAGGTCCCCATAAAATAAGAGAAGGAATAATACCATTTTTTATTTGATGAGTCAAAGAGCCTTGATTGCCAACCAAATGAGATTGACTAATATATTCTTCTAATGATTTGGGGCGTATTCTTTCTGCTAGTGGTATTTCCATAGGGAGTAAAATTAATTATTTCTGACAAAAAATCATTAAAACAGTTTTGGATCTTTTTTTGATATTAAATGTTGAATGATTTTTGTTTCGAATTACAAATTTAACAATATTAAGATTGCTATTAATGATGGTTTTATAATAACCTCTATACTTAAATAGGTAATATTATGTATTACCGTTGAAAAATAAATTTTATACAAATGAAAGAAAATGAATTTAAATTTACACCATCTGTAATATTATTGCCTTTATATTTTGTTTTATGTCTTTGGATTGTTTTTTGGGTCGAGCAACAATTTAAGATTAGTTTTACAGTTTATGGGATTTATCCAAGAGTGTTATCAGGAATAAAAGGCGTTTTTTTTAGTCCTTTTTGCATGGTGATATAGGACATTTGTTTAATAATTCATTACCATTATTATTTTTGTTAGCTAGTTTACGTTTTTTTTATAGAGAATATTCACTTAAAATATTGTTTTATGGGATTTTGTTATCAGGTATAGGAACGTGGATGATAGGAAGAGAAAGTTATCATATAGGAGCTAGTGGTTTAGTGTATGTTTTGGCTTCTTTTATTTTTTTTAAAGGAATTCAAACGCGTTATTATCGTTTGGTAGCGTTATCTTTTACTGTTATTTTATTGTATGGAGGTATGATTTGGTATATATTTCCAAGTGCAGAAGAACATATTTCATGGGAAGCTCATTTATCAGGTTTTGTAGTAGGATTGTTTTTTAGCTGGTTATATGATACACCAATATATCAAAAACCTGTGATATACGATTGGCAAGAACAAAATTATGATTTTAAAAAGATCCTTTTATGAAGCATTTTGATGAGGAAGGTAATTTTATTTCGAGTTCTAAAATGCGTCAGATAGAATTAGAAAAATGGATTTATTTCATTTCAAATCTTCCTGTTATTTATGAAATAAAAAAGCCTGATGAAACATCAGGCAATGATTTATAATTTAGATAAAACTTTTAAATAGGGGAGTCCTAGATAATGAATATCTTAGATTTCCTGTCTTTGTCTTACTGTTTCATATAAGAAAGCACCACATGCTACAGAAACGTTCAATGAAGAGATGGTGCCAAACATAGGTAATTTAGCTTTTTCATCAATAATTTTTAGAACAGAGGGGTTAACTCCTTTATCCTCGCTTCCCATAATAATTGCAAGTGGTTCTTTTAAGTCAATATCGTAAATATTATTATTAGTTTTTTCGGTAGCCGCTACTGTTTTGATACCAGAACCTTGAAGGTAGAAGACAGCATCCTTAATATGATCAACTTTGCAAATAGGAATATTGAAAACAGCACCAGCAGATGTTTTTACGGTGTCGCCATTTACAGGAGCAGAACCTTGTTTTTGAACAATAATGCCATCTACGCCAGTGCATTCTGCAGTTCGTATAATAGCACCAAAGTTACGAGCATCGCTTAATTGGTCTAAGATTAGAAAAAGAGGAGTTTTTTTATTTTCTGTTACTCTTTCTACCAAATTTTCTAAGCTAACAAAAGAAATAGGGGCAATGGTGGCAACAACGCCTTGGTGATTATTAGAAGTTAAACGATTTAATTTTTCAACGGGAACATAACTGAAATTAATATTGTTTTTTTTAAAAGCTTTAAGTAATTCTTGCATTAACTCTCCTTGTGCGTCTTTTTGTATAAAGACTTTATCGATTTCTTTTTTGCTTGAATAGCTTCTAAAACGGCTCTAATTCCGAAAATTTGGTTATCTTTTTCCATGGGGTAAAGATAAAAAAAATCCATCAAATTCTAAATTTGATGGATTTTATTATAGATTAAAAGTTTTAATTTTTATCCCAGAAAATCTTAGTATATAATTTATCACCTCCAATAGCTTCTGCTGCTGCTGTGTAATTTGATCCATTTATGGTTGATTCTGATATCGGATAAGTATATCTGACTGGAACTTTTTTGTCAGCTGCTGCTACCGCTTTTGTAGGAGCTTTTAAAATAGGATAATCTAATCTTCTGTAAAAAGTCCAAGATTCAAAACCTCTATTATACATTGCTATCCAAGCTTGCATTCCAATTTTTTCTTTCCAATTGCCACTAGCAGTTGTATAATTAATGTTGGGTTGAGCCAAGTAATTGTTAATATCATTTGATGGGATATTCCAATAGTTCATGGATGAGGTAATAGCAGTATTGTAGTAATATTGAGCATTGTTTCCAACTGAATAACCTCGTTCAGCAGCTTCTGCTAATAAAAAGTTTATTTCTGATGCGTCAACGAGTACACCAAAAGCATCTGATTTTTTTATTGCATCTCCAACATGTGAGTAAGATGTTGCATACGGATTAGCATTTTGTGCGCCATAAACACCTCCAGTATAAGCACCTTCTAGTTTGGTAAAGAAAATACCTCTTCTAGGATCACTAAGGGAATTCATGTAATCAACAATTGTTTTTGCTGGTACAAAGTCATTTCGATTGCTGGCTACTAAATTGTCAAAAATCGGATTATAAGTAGGAGCAGATGTAGAATATCTAAAAAGAGCATTGTCTGTATTAGATGTAATTATTCCTCCTGCTACGGCTGTTTCTACTGTTTGTTTAGATAAAGCAGGATTGAAATCACTTAGATTTATACCTAATTTAACTTTTAATGAATTTGCAAATTTTAACCATTTTTCAACGTTTCCAGCGTATATTAAATCACCACTTTTAAAACTTTCAGAATGCAGATCTAATTTGCTGATAGCATTATTTAATCTAACGATTAAATCAGAATAAATTGTTGCAGCATCATCATATTTGGGTAAAATATTAGTTTGGTTTTTTAATGATTCGCTGTATGGTATATTTCCAAAAGTGTCAACTAAATTCTGATAAGTGTAAATTTTTAAAATTTCAATTATGGCTTTTTTATTGGTTTGAATTTTTGCCCAATCTGTAGCTGAAATCCTATCTGGTCTAATTTCATTTTGAATGACTTCTTCTGCAGATTGTAAGTTGCCTAGTACATCTCTATACAAGTTATTCCAGTGAAAACCGGGAATGTTTCGATTGATTAGATTATATCGAGATTCAGCAGTATACAACGTAGCGGCCCAATATTGTGAAAAATATCTAAAAACATTTTCATTGACACTAGGGGAAGTTAATTGATCAGATATACCTTTTTGAGAGTTGCTTAGTAATGATTCGGCAGAAACATCATAAGCTTTTTTTGTGTCATCATTAAATTTTATGTCTTCGCTGATACAGCTTGTTACTAATAATGATGATATTGCTGTTAATTTTATAATTGTTTTTTTCATTTCTTAGAAGTTAATTTTCATGTTAAATGAATATGTTTTAATAGCAGGCATTACACCTGATTGAAATCCTTGGATATTTCCTGCAGAAGAACCAGCTTCAGGATCACTATACGGTGTGTTTTTATGTATTATCCACAAATTGCTTCCTAATAAACTAAAGCTAATACTTGATAAATCTAATTTTTCAATATATTTATTAGGTAAGTTGTATGTCAAGCCAACTTCTCTAAGTTTGATATATGAAGCATCATAAATATAAGCTTTATTAGGATTAGTATCAGTGCTAAAAGCAGTTCCTCCTGATGAGGAAGCATCTACTACAATGTTATTAGGTTGCCCATTTTCTAGAACGCCAGGTAATATTACCCCTCCTTTGTTTGCATCTCTGACAGGTACTCCTAAATGATTTAATCCTGTTGTTTCAGGATATATTCCTGTTTCTTTTCCGTAAGCTTGATCTAATGAATAAAGATTGCCTCCTTTTTTTACATCAATTAAGAAGTTTAAAGAGAAATCATTATAGCGAATTTTGTTATTTAAACCACCTATCCAGTCAGCTTGTATTGTTCCAAGTACTTTGTTATTTTGTGTCAAATAAAATCCGTTTGATCCAACAACTTTGTTTCCATTTGCGTCATATACGTAATCTGTACCTCTTAATGTGCCATAAGCTTCACCTACAGTTGCATTTAGAGAGACTCCTCCTTGGAAGTTTGCCAAGAGTAAGTTGTCTCTTCCTTGATTTAAAGATTTAACAGTATTGATGTTTTTTGACCAGTTGATACCAATTTCCCAAGAAAATTTTTGAGTTTTTATAGGACTTCCAGATAAGGCTACTTCAATACCTTTGTTTTCCATTTCTCCAGCATTAACGCGCGCAGATGTAAAACCTGTTGCTCCAGTTTGCGGTACGTTAAATATTTGGTTGGTTATGTTGGTTTTGTAAACTGATAAGTCTAAGTTTAAACGATCGTATAATCCTAGTTCTAAACCTGCTTCTATTGATTTTTGAACTTCTGGTTTTAATTTTCCTTGTTCATAATAAGTTGAAGGATTTCCAAATAATGGATTTCCATCTATAATCCCGTTGAAAGCACGTGAACCTAATCTCCCAAAAGCCAAATCATTGCCTACCTCTGCGTAATTAACTCTTAGTTTAGCTAGGTTTAACCAGTCTTTTTGATTACTTCTGATAATATTAAACTTGTCCCTACAGAAAAATAATTATATTTATTTTCGGCTCCAAGTAAAGCTGTACTTTCATCATGACGTACAGTTCCTTCTAAGTAAATAATTTTCTTATAATCTAATGTGCCTTGAGCGTAAATTCCACTTTTTTCGTATTTTATTTCTGATTGAAGTGGAGCAAGGAATACGTTAGAGTTTTGTAAAGAGTATAGATATGGTTTAGCAAGACCTCCTGTTGTTGATCCAAATAAACTTCTTGAGTTAGCTTTTTTAAATGTATAACCACCTAAAATTCTTGTACCAAAATCTTTACTTAAATTGAATTTATAAGTAGCTATTAAATCATAAGTTTGCTGTAAAAAATCTCTTGTAAAAATACTATAGCCAGAAGAAGCATTACCTCCTGTTGTACCAAAATTTTCAGCATGACTTCCTATTGCTTTTCTTAATTCTTGATTATCATATGAATATTCTAGTGTAGCTCTTCCTAAAATGTTTAAATTTTTTGAAATATCATAGCTAAGACTACTCCCTGTTAAAACTCTTGTTCTTGTGTCAGTTTCATAGTTTTCATATCGATCCCAATAAGGATTATTCCAGAAGTTAGGTTTTAAATCGCCATTTGTAGGATCTATTTGGTTCCAAGTAACGTTTTGTTTGGTTCTGAAATATTCATTTTCTAATTCTTTAACGTCTACGTTAACTGGCCACCATTGTCTAAATCCTGTTATAATGTTATCGCCATAGCCTGTAGCATTTCTACCTTTTGTGCTTTGATCTGTAAAAGTGATGAAAGTGTTTGATTTTAATTTACTTGTAAAATCTCTTGTGAAACTACCATTAATGGAGTTTTTGTTTAAAGTACTGTTTGGTAAGATTCCTGTTTCGTTATTATTTGTGTAAGAGAAGTTGTAAGCAGATTTTTCATCTCCACCATTAAAATTGATATTATTAACAGTAGAAAAAGCTGTTTTGAAAAAGCTATTGGGATCGTTTGAAGCTGCAACCCATGGTGTTGCTTTACCGTAATTAGGGTTTCCTATTACAAACGAGTTCCATTGATATACTAATTGATTAGGATTAAATGCGTTTCCGTAAGAAGCATCATCTCCTGTAGAGCTTACTACCGCATTCGGGTTGCCAAAAATATTAGCTGTATAGTTGCTGTTTTCGCCTGCATAACCTCCTCCATATTCTTTTTGATATGTTGGTAATGTTTGTTTATTTGCATTTGAAATGGATAGAGTTGAACTTAAACTAATTCCTAAAGCTGTTCTCTTCTTTCCTTTTTTGTAGTAATAATAATAGCCCCATTCGCTGCTTCACTTCCGTATAGAGCAGTTGCTGAAGTACCTTTAAGCACATTTATTGATTCAATGTTATTAGGGTCTATGTCAGAAGCAGAATTACCAAAATCAAAACCTTGTCTTCCGCTTGCTGTATCTGCGTCATTTAAGTTAGCATTGTTTACAGGTACTCCGTCTATTATGATTAGAGCTTGGTTGTTACCAGTTAAGCTTTTTGTTCCTCTTAGAACAATATTACTAGAGCCTCCGAAGTTAGAATTGTTTCTAATTTCCAAACCAGCAACTTTACCAGATAAATTATTAATGAAATTACTAGTTGGAACCTGATTAATTGTTGCTGCATCAAGTTTTTGAGTTGAATAACCTAACGATTTTTTTTCTCTTGATATACCCTGAGCAGTTACAACTACCTCCCCTAATACTTTAGAGTCATTTTGCATGACTGTATTCATTACAGCAGAAGTTCCAACAACTTTTGAAATTTCTTTCATTCCCATAAATGAGAATATTAAAGTCTCTCCTTCTTTTGCTTTGATATTATATTTTCCATCAAAACCAGTTGAAGCTCCTCGTTGTGTACCCTTCACTAAAACATTTACCCCAGGCAATGGTCCAGAAGCATCTGTTACCACTCCTGTAATCGTTTTCTCTTGTGCAAAAGAAAACTGAACCGTCAACACTATTAGAAGTGTATAAATCCATTTAAATTTTGATCTCATAAAAATAATTAATTGATTAGTTCATGCAAATATGTAAAATAAATTTTAAAATTTCTTTTTTTTATTTGTTTTTTTAAAGGGTTTTATAAAATAAAAGAAATATTTATATGAAAAATAGAATTTTTAAAATCTAAATTTCGATTATTGGTCGTTCCATTGCTGTATTGTATATGTATAAGGCTTGTTTTGTTAATTAAATAAAAGCCCAGTCCAAGACTTTTTAGGTTATTTTTTGTTTTGAGTGTAGTGTCTTCGCTATAAGCATAATCTATAATGCTGTGTAGGTAAAAATTACTGTTAATTTTGTATCTGTATTCTGAAATAATTGAAGTTAGAAAGTTTGTTTGCAAACTATTTTCGTTAAAACCTCTGATTGAATTAATACCTCCAAATCGAAATAATTCGTTAGTCAGGTAGTGATTGCTGTTTAGATAGTAATTTTGACTTTTAATGAATAAGCTGTTTTGATTGTTTAAGTAGAATAAGTGCGATAACTCCGTTAATGTAAAAAATTGCGATATGTTTGTGGTGCTGTTATTTCTTTTTCCTATTCCTATTTTAAAACTAAGATTTGTTTTTTCGCTAAATAGAGTTTCGTTGGAATTGTGATTTAGATGTTGAAAACTTAAAGTGTAAAAGTGATTCTGGTAATCCATTAAAGTTCCTGAATTTGATTTTTGGATATCACTTGATTCGGTTTCTTGATAGCCTAAGTAACAACGCGTTTTGTAGTTTAGTAAGTAACCTAATTCTATTTCTGATTTTGTTTTTTGAAAAGTCGTATCTTGTTTAAAAATATTTAATTCCCCTTTTAAAGCTAATGGTGTTTTGAAAATATAAGGAGTTTCAATATTTAGGTTAAAAGCAGTTTGGTTTTCTCCATTTTTTTCCAGTATATATTGACTTTTTCGCCTGAGTTTAAAACGTTTGATAATTTTAAGTCTAAATAACCATTCAATTTTAGGTTGTTTTTTTGATTGCTAAAGCCAATATATCCGTCAAACGTATTTCTTTTTGTTTTTCTAGGTAAACGTAAATTATTGTTGAGTCTTTCTTGAAAAGAATCTCAGCGTCTTTTGTGGTCTTGCAAAAAGGAAGGTTTTTAAAATCGCGATTAATTTTTTTTAATTGGGTTTCGTTAAAAGTCTTTTTCTTATACTCTATGAGTATGTTGTGTAAAAAGTTTTTTGGGAAATTGGAATAACCATTTATGTTGATTTGATCTATAGTCCTTTTTCTATCTTTACAAATAGTGATTTCTGATAGTAAAATTTGTTTGTTTCTTTTGATGTTAGAGAGGCTTATTTCTGTTAGAGAAAATCCTTTTTTTTCTAGTGTTTTGGTGAAATCAGAAAGTTGTTTATTTATGTTTTTGAAGTCTATTTTGATGGTGTCTTGTTTTTTTCTAATAAAATTTTGTGTGAGCCCAAAAAAATATGAATTTCTTTAATGCAATCTCCAAGTTCGTATTTGATAAGATGTGTGCTGTCGTTAATCTTTTTGTTAATTAATATTTTTTGTTCTATATAGCCTTTTTGAGAGATAGTTTCGGATAATTTGTTTATTTCTTTCTGAAGAGAAATTAAGTTAATATGTTTTTTGGAAACAGAAATAGAATCTAAGACTTTATTCTGATAGTTTGAATTTCCTTCAATTTTTAAAAATAAATATTGTCCCCAGTTTTTGTGAGGTAAAATGAGAAAAAGAATGGAATAGAAGAGATGTTTCAAAAGTTTGTGATTTTTGGTAAAATTAACGTAAAAAAAGAACTTTAAAAGGTAAGAAAATAAGAGTGCTGAAAATTAATAATTTACAGTTTGTTTTTTGAAAATTTATACATACATTTGCAACCCCGTAAATTGCGGGATTTTATAAACAAGTAAATAATTTAGTATTAATTATGCCAACAATTCAACAATTAGTAAGAACTGGAAGAGCCAAATTAACTAAGAAGAGTAAATCGGCTGCTTTAGATTCTTGTCCTCAAAGAAGAGGGGTTTGTACGCGTGTGTATACTACTACACCTAAAAAGCCAAACTCAGCAATGCGTAAAGTTGCGCGTGTGCGTTTGACTAATGGTAATGAAGTAAATGCTTACATCCCGGTGAAGGACACAATCTACAAGAGCACTCGATAGTATTAGTTAGAGGTGGAAGGGTAAAAGATTTACCAGGAGTTAGATACCACATCGTACGTGGTGCTTTGGATACTGCCGGAGTTAACGGTCGTTTACAAAGAAGATCTAAATATGGTGCTAAACGCCCTAAAGATAAAAAGTAATTTTTAATTAAGTGATTAGTGATTAGTGATAAGTGAATAGTGATAGGCTCAAGGGCGTAAATGCTTAAACTTAAACTTTAAACTTTAAACTTTAAAAAAGTAACAAAAAGAAATGAGAAAAAGACAGGCCAAAAAAAGACCTCTTTTACCAGATCCAAAATTTAACGATCAATTAGTTACACGTTTCGTGAATAACTTAATGTGGGATGGTAAAAAATCGACAGCTTTTGCAGTATTCTACGATGCTTTAGAAATCGTTGAGAATAAAAAACAAGATGCTGAAAAAACATCATTAGAAATTTGGAAAGACGCTTTAACAAATGTTATGCCTCACGTAGAAGTTCGTTCTCGTCGTGTAGGAGGTGCTACCTTTCAAATTCCAATGCCTATTCGTCCAGATAGAAAAATTTCTATGTCGATGAAATGGTTGATTCTTTATGCTAGAAGAAGAAATGAGAAATCTATGGCGGCTCGTTTAGCGTCTGAAATTTTAGCTGCGGCTAAAGAAGAGGGGGCGGCTGTTAAGAAAAGAATGGATACTCATAAAATGGCGGAAGCTAATAAGGCATTCTCTCACTTTAGATTTTAATTCGTAAAGAAATGGCAAGAGATTTAAAATATACTAGAAATATTGGTATTGCTGCTCATATCGATGCAGGTAAAACGACCACTACAGAGCGTATCTTATTCTATACAGGTAAGTCTCACAAAATTGGTGAGGTGCACGATGGTGCTGCTACTATGGACTGGATGGCTCAGGAGCAAGAAAGAGGGATTACTATTACTTCGGCAGCTACTACTTGTACTTGGAATTTCCCAACGGAACAAGGAAAAAACATTGCAGATTCTAAGCCTTACCACTTCAATATTATCGATACTCCAGGTCACGTTGACTTTACAGTAGAGGTAAACCGTTCATTACGTGTATTAGATGGTTTAGTATTCTTGTTCTCTGCGGTTGATGGTGTTGAACCTCAATCTGAAACGAACTGGAGATTAGCTGACCAGTACAGAGTTCCTCGTATGGGATTCGTAAACAAAATGGATCGTCAAGGTTCTAACTTCCTTAATGTGTGTCAACAAGTTAAGGATATGTTACGTTCTAATGCGGTAGCTATTACTTTGCCAATTGGTGAGGAAAATGATTTTAAAGGGGTAGTTGATTTAGTGAAAAATCAAGCTATTGTATGGCATGATGAAACGCAAGGAGCTACTTTTGATATTATCGATATTCCTGCTGATATGGTGGATGAGGTAAAACAATACCGTTCTATATTAATTGAAGAAATCGCTTCTTACGATGAAAACTTACTAGATAAGTATATGGAAGATGAGAATTCAATTACTGAAGAAGAAATTAATACGGCATTACGTGCGGCTACAATTGATATGGCTATTATTCCTATGTTATGTGGATCATCATTCAAAAACAAAGGAGTTCAATTCATGTTAGATGCCGTTTGTAAATATTTGCCATCTCCTTTGGATAAAGAAGGTATCGAAGGTATTCATCCTGATGATGCTGATTTGTTAGAAGAAGATCAAAAGAAAATCTTGCGTCGTCCAGATGTAAAAGAGCCGTTTGCGGCTTTAGCATTTAAAATTGCTACGGATCCTTATGTGGGTCGTTTAGCTTTCTTCCGTGCTTATTCTGGTCGTTTAGATGCAGGTTCTTATATCTTGAACACGCGTTCAGGAAACAAAGAGCGTATTTCTCGTATCTACCAAATGCACGCTAACAAGCAAAACCCAATCGAATATATCGAGGCTGGTGATATTGGAGCTGCTGTAGGTTTTAAAGATATCAAGACGGGTGATACAATGTGTGATGAGAAAAATCCTATCATCCTTGAATCAATGAAATTCCCTGATCCGGTAATCGGTATCGCTATTGAGCCTAAAACTAAGGCTGACGTAGATAAAATGGGTATGGCTTTAGCTAAATTAGCTGAAGAAGATCCAACGTTTACAGTTAGAACTGATGAGGCTTCTGGTCAAACGATTATTTCTGGTATGGGTGAGCTTCACTTAGATATCTTAGTTGACCGTATGAAACGTGAGTTTAAGGTTGAAGTAGATCAAGGTGAGCCTCAAGTAGAATACAAAGAAGCTTTCACTAAAACTGCACAACACCGTGAGGTTTATAAAAAACAATCGGGTGGACGTGGTAAATTCGGTGATATCGTTTTCCGTTTAGAGCCTGCTGAAGCTGGTACTGTAGGATTAACGTTTGTTAACGAAGTAAAAGGTGGTAACGTTCCTAAGGAATATATCCCAGCTGTTGAAAAAGGTTTCAGAGAAGCTATGAAGCAAGGTCCTTTAGCAGGATATGTTGTAGATAGCTTAAAAGTAACTTTATTAGACGGTTCATACCACGCGGTGGATTCAGATGCTTTATCTTTCGAATTAGCTGCTAAGTTAGGGTACAAAGAAGTAGCTAAAGCTGCTGGTGCTGTAATCCTTGAACCAATCATGAAAATTGAAGTTATTACTCCAGAAGAAAACATGGGTGATATCGTAGGTGACTTAAACCGTCGTCGTGGTCAAGTAAATGATATGGGTGATAGAAACGGTGCTAAGACTATTAAAGCAAACGTTCCATTATCAGAAATGTTTGGTTATGTAACTACTTTAAGAACTTTATCTTCAGGTCGTGCTACATCAACTATGGAATTCTCTCACTACGAAGAAACTCCATCTAACATTTCAGAGGCAGTAATTAAGAAAGCTAAAGGTAACGCTTAATTTTTAAGAAAATGAGTCAAAAAATCAGAATAAAATTAAAATCTTACGATCATATGTTGGTTGATAAATCAGCAGAAAAAATCGTAAAAACTGTAAAAAGTACAGGTGCAGTAGTTACGGGTCCAATTCCATTACCTACTAACAAAAAGATTTTCACTGTGTTACGTTCTCCGCACGTAAACAAAAAATCAAGAGAGCAATTTGAAGTTAGTTCATACAAAAGATTGTTAGACATCTATTCTTCATCTTCAAAAACTATCGATGCTTTAATGAAATTAGAGCTTCCAAGTGGAGTAGAAGTTGAGATTAAAGTGTGATAAATTACTCAAATTAAAATATTTAAGCATTATGTTTTGAAATTCAAAACATAATGCTTACTTTTGCGCACTCAAAATTAGAGTTTTATATATTATTAATAATTAATTATTTAAGTATGTCTGGGTTAATCGGAAAGAAAATCGGAATGACTAGCATCTTCGACGAGAACGGGAAAAACATCCCTTGTACTGTTATTGAAGTTGGTCCTTGCGTTGTTACCCAAGTCAGAACCAATGAGGTTGACGGGTATGAGGCTCTTCAACTTGGTTTCGATGACAAATCTGCAAAGCACACAAATAAAGCTGCTGAAGGTCACTTCAAAAAAGCTGGAACGGTTGCGAAAAAGAAAGTTGTTGAATTCCAAGGATTTGAAAATGAGCACAAATTAGGTGATGTAATCACTGTAGACTTATTCGCAGAAGGTGAATTTGTAGATGTTCAAGGTGTTTCTAAAGGTAAAGGTTTTCAAGGGGTTGTAAAACGTCACGGTTTTGGTGGTGTTGGACAAGTTACTCACGGTCAACATAACCGTTTAAGAGCGCCAGGTTCAGTAGGTGCTTCATCTTATCCTTCTAGAGTATTCAAAGGAATGCGCATGGCAGGAAGAATGGGTGGAGACAATGTTAAAGTTCAAAATCTTAGAGTTTTAAAAGTAGTAGCTGAAAAGAACCTACTTGTTGTTAAAGGATGTATTCACGGGCATAAAGACTCTTATGTAATCGTTCAGAAGTAATGGAAGTAAAAGTATTAGATATCAACGGAAAAGATACTGGAAGAAAAGTACAGCTTTCTGATTCAGTTTTCGCAATTGAGCCTAATAACCATGCTCTTTACTTAGATGTGAAACAATATTTGGCTAATCAACGTCAAGGTACACATAAAGCAAAAGAAAGAGCAGAAGTTACTGGAAGTACTCGTAAAATTAAAAAACAAAAGGGTACAGGTACCGCTCGTGCAGGAAGTGTTAAGTCTCCATTGTTTAAAGGAGGAGGGACAGTTTTCGGTCCAAGACCAAGAAATTATTCTTTTAAATTGAATAAAGCTTTAAAACGTTTAGCTCGTAAATCAGCTTTAACTTTAAAAGCGAAAGAATCTAACTTAATCGTATTAGAAGACTTCGGTTTCGAAGCTCCAAGTACTAAAAATTTTATTAACGTTTTAAAAGCGTTAGGGTTAGAAAACAAAAAATCATTGTTCGTTTTGGGAGGTGAAAACAAAAATGTTTACTTATCATCTCGTAACTTACAAAAATCTTCTGTGGTTCTTAACTCAGAATTAAGTACTTATGCGATATTAAACGCAAATAATTTAGTTCTTTTAGAGGGATCTTTAGAAGGAATCGAACAAAATTTAAGCAAATAATAGGCCATGAGTATTATTATAAAACCTATCGTTACAGAAAAAGTAACTAAAGACGGTGAAGTATTCAATCGTTTTGGTTTCGTTGTATCTAAAAAAGCAAACAAAGTAGAAATTAAGAAAGCTGTTGAGGCTGCTTATGGTGTTACTGTTGTTAATGTTAATACAATGAATGTACGTCCAGATCGCACTACTAAATATACAAAAAGTGGTATGATAGCTGGTAAAACTAATGCTTACAAAAAAGCAATCGTACAAGTTAAAGAAGGAGAAACAATTGATTTTTACAACAACTAAGTAAAGTAAGATGTCAGTAAGAAAATTAAAACCTATTACCCCGGTCAGCGTTTTAGAGTTGTTAATGGTTTTGACGCTATTACAACTGATAAGCCGGAGCGTTCATTAATCGCACCGAAAAAATCATCTGGAGGTAGAAATAGTCAAGGAAAGATGACTATGCGCTATACAGGCGGTGGTCACAAGCAAAGATATCGTATCATCGATTTCAAAAGAACTAAAGATGGAATTCCAGCTACAGTTAAATCAATCGAATACGATCCAAACAGAACTGCTTTTATCGCGTTATTAGCTTATGCTGATGGTGAAAAAAGATATATCATTGCTCAAAATGGTTTAAAAGTAGGACAAACTGTTATTTCAGGTGCTGATGTGGTTCCAGAAATCGGGAACACTATGCCATTAAGCAAAATTCCTCTAGGAACAGTAATTTCTTGTATTGAGTTACGTCGAGGTCAAGGTGCTACTATCGCTCGTTCGGCTGGTACATTTGCTCAGTTAATGGCTCGTGATGGTAAATATGCTACTATTAAAATGCCTTCTGGAGAAACGAGATTGATCTTGTTAACTTGTACTGCAACTATCGGTGCAGTTTCTAACTCTGATCACCAGTTAATCGTTTCTGGTAAAGCGGGTAGATCAAGATGGTTAGGTAGAAGACCAAGAACAAGACCAGTAGCAATGAACCCAGTTGATCACCCAATGGGTGGTGGTGAAGGACGTTCGTCTGGAGGTCACCCACGTTCAAGAAAAGGTTTACCAGCTAAAGGTTATAGAACCCGTTCTAAACAAAACCCGAGCAACAAGTATATTGTAGAACGTAGAAAGAAATAATAAGATATGGCACGTTCATTAAAAAAAGGACCTTTCGTACACTATAAGTTAGAAAAGAAAGTATTGGAGAATGCTGAGGCAGGAAACAAGAATGTTGTTAAAACTTGGTCTAGAGCTTCAATGATTACTCCAGATTTCGTAGGACAAACAATCGCAGTTCACAACGGTCGTCAATTTGTTCCAGTATATGTTACTGAAAACATGGTAGGACACAAGTTAGGTGAGTTTTCACCAACTAGATCTTTTAGAGGTCACGCTGGAGCTAAAAATAAAGGTAAAAAATAAAAGAAGACATGGGAGTTCGTAAAAGAGAAACGGCAGAAGCAAGAAAAGAGGCTAACAAGTCTATCGCGTTTGCTAAGTTAAATAACTGCCCTACTTCACCTAGAAAAATGCGCTTAGTAGCAGACTTGGTAAGAGGTCAGAAAGTAGAATATGCACTAAATATATTAAGATTTAGTCAAAAAGAAGCTTCAAGAAAATTAGAAAAACTATTATTATCCGCAATTAATAACTGGGAGCAAAAAAATAGTGAAGGTAATGTAGCTGAAGCAGGCTTATTCGTAAAAGAGATCAGAGTGGATGGTGGTATGATGTTAAAAAGATTACGCCCAGCACCACAAGGTCGTGCACACAGAATTAGAAAACGTTCTAATCACGTAACTATCGTATTAGGATCAATTAATAACACACAAAGCAATTAATAAAGATGGGACAAAAGACTAATCCAATCGGAAATCGCCTTGGTATCATCAGAGGATGGGATTCTAACTGGTATGGTGGTAATGACTACGGTGATAAAATCGCTGAAGATTACAAAATCAGAAAGTATATCCACGCTCGTTTATCAAAAGCTAGTGTGTCTAAAGTAATTATTGAAAGAACTTTAAAACTTGTAACCGTTACTATCACTACGGCTCGTCCGGTATCATTATTGGTAAAGGCGGTCAAGAGGTAGACAAGTTGAAAGAAGAACTTAAGAAAATTACTGACAAAGAGGTTCAAATCAACATCTTTGAAATTAAAAGACCTGAATTAGATGCTTATTTAGTAGCTAATAGTATTTGTCGTCAAATTGAAGGGCGTATTTCTTATAGAAGAGCAATCAAAATGGCTATTGCAGCTTCTATGAGAATGAATGCTGAAGGTATCAAAGTAATGATTTCTGGTCGTTTAAACGGTGCTGAAATGGCACGTTCAGAAAGTTTCAAAGAAGGACGTATTCCTCTATCAACTTTCAGAGCTGACATCGATTATGCTTTAGCAGAGGCTCACACTACTTACGGTAGAATGGGTGTTAAAGTATGGATCATGAAAGGTGAAGTTTACGGTAAAAGAGATCTTTCTCCACTTGTAGGTATGGATAAAAAAGCTGCACAAGGTGGTAAAGGTGGTGATGCTCCACGTGGTGGAAAATCAAACGGTAAACAAGGAGCTCGTAAAAGAAAGTAATTTTTAAATTAAAGAAAAATGTTACAGCCTAAAAGAACAAAATACCGTAAGGTACAGAAAGGTAGAATGAAAGGGAACTCTAATAGAGGTCACGAACTTTCAAATGGAATGTTTGGAATTAAATCTGTTCACGAAACAGGTGCTTTCTTAACTTCACGCCAAATCGAAGCGGCTCGTATTGCAGCAACTCGTTTTATGAAACGTGAAGGGCAATTATGGATCAAAATTTTCCCAGACAAACCTATCACTAAGAAGCCTCTTGAAGTACGTATGGGTAAAGGTAAAGGTGCAGTTGAATACTGGGCTGCTGTTGTTAAACCAGGAAGAATTATGTTTGAGGTAGGTGGTGTGCCACTAGCTGTTGCAAAAGAGGCCTTACGTCTTGCAGCACAAAAATTACCAGTAAAAACTAAATTCGTCGTTGCTAGAGATTTCGAAGCATAATATATAAAATTATGAAACAGTCAGAAATTAAAAATCTATCTGCAGCTGAGTTACAAGAAAAGCTAGTTCAATTAAAAAAGACCTATGCCGACTTAACAATTGCTCATGCTATTTCTCCAATCGAGAATCCACTTCAAATTAGAAGTTTAAGACGTTCAGTGGCAAGAATTGCAACTGAATTAAGCAAAAGAGAGCTTCAATAAAATTCAGCTGAAAAGATGGAAAAAAGAAATTTAAGAAAAGAAAGAATCGGTGTAGTTACGTCTAACAAAATGGATAAGTCTATTGTTGTTTCTCAAGTAACAAGAGTAAAACACCCATTATATGGTAAGTTCGTGTTAAAAACTAAAAAATATGTTGCACACGACGAAACAAACGACTGTAACATTGGTGATACAGTAAAGATCATGGAAACAAGACCTTTGTCTAAATCTAAATGTTGGAGATTAGTTGAAATTATTGAAAGAGCGAAATAATTATGGTACAACAGGAATCAAGACTAAAAGTAGCAGATAATACGGGAGCTAAAGAAGTTTTAACTATCCGTGTTTTAGGTGGAACAAAAAGACGTTACGCCTCAGTTGGTGACAAAATTGTAGTAGCTATCAAAGATGCAACTCCTAACGGAAACGTTAAGAAAGGTGCGGTTTCAACTGCAGTGGTTGTTAGAACCAAAAAAGAAGTAAGAAGAGCTGATGGATCTTATATTCGTTTCGATGATAATGCTTGTGTGTTATTAAATGCAGCAGGTGAGATGAGAGGAACTCGTGTTTTCGGTCCAGTAGCTAGAGAACTTCGTGAAAAACAATTCATGAAAATTGTATCATTAGCACCAGAAGTGCTTTAATTATTATTATGATGATGAAGCTAAAATTAAAATCAGGAGATACAGTAAAAGTTATCGCTGGTGACCACAAAGGTGCTGAAGGTAAAGTTTTACGTGTTATTCGTGAAAAAAACAAAGCGGTAGTTGAGGGTGTAAATATGGTGTCTAAGCACACTAAGCCAAGTGCTAAAAATCCTCAAGGTGGAATCGTTAAAATGGAAGCTCCTATCCACGTTTCTAACTTAATGTTAGTAGATGCTAAAGGTAATGCTACTAAAGTTGGTTTTAAAGTAGAGGGAGATAAGAAAGTAAGATTTTCAAAAAAATCTAATCAAGTATTATAGTAATGGCTTATATACCTAGACTAAAAGAAGAATATAAGAGCAGAGTAATTGCTGCTCTTACAGCTGAATACGGTTACAAAAACGTAATGCAAGTTCCTAAATTGGAAAAAATCGTTTTAAGTAAAGGAGTAGGAGCTGCAGTGTCAGATAAAAAACTTATCGATTACGCTGTTGAAGAGTTAACGAAAATTACTGGGCAAAAAGCGGTTGCTACTATCTCTAAAAAAGACGTTGCGTCTTTCAAATTGAGAAAAGGTATGCCAATCGGTGCTAAGGTAACTTTACGTGGAGAAAGAATGTATGAATTTTTAGATCGTTTAATTACGGCTTCTTTACCGCGTGTAAGAGATTTCGGTGGTATCAAATCTACAGGTTTTGACGGTAGAGGAAACTACAACCTTGGAGTTCTTGAGCAAATTATCTTCCCTGAAATTGATATTGATAAAGTAAATAAAATTACGGGTATGGATATCACTTTCGTAACATCTGCACAAACAGATAAGGAAGCAAAATCATTATTAGCTGAATTAGGTTTACCTTTTAAAAAGAATTAAGACATGGCTAAAGAATCAATGAAAGCCCGCGAGGTGAAAAGACAAAAAACGGTAGAAAAATACGCAGAGAAAAGAAAAGCTTTGTTAGAAGCTGGAGATTATGTATCTTTGCAGAAATTACCAAAAAATGCTTCGCCAGTTCGTTTACATAATCGTTGTAAATTAACAGGTAGACCAAGAGGGTATATGCGTCAATTCGGTATTTCACGTGTAACTTTCCGTGAAATGGCAAACCAAGGATTGATACCGGGAGTTAGAAAAGCTAGCTGGTAAAATTATAAAAGAGATTATTAACAGGTTATAGGTTCAACCCACGAGTGTGGGTTGAAAACCATAACCGCAATTTTGTTTATATGTATACAGATCCAATTGCGGATTTCTTAACAAGAATTAGAAATGCATCGAAGGCAAGCCATAAAGTGGTGGAAATTCCTGCGTCTAATTTAAAGAAAGAAATCACAAAAATCTTATTCGATCAAGGTTATATCCTTAGCTACAAATTCGAAAATGAGACTGTTCAAGGAACAATCAAAATCGCTTTAAAGTACGACAAAGAAACTAGAGAAGCGGTAATCAAGAACATTCAAAGAATTAGTAAACCAGGTTTACGTAAGTATGCAGGTGCCACTAAATTACCTAGAATTTTAAATGGTTTGGGTATTGCTATCGTTTCTACTTCTAAAGGAGTAATGACTGATAAGCAAGCTAGACAATTAAATGTAGGTGGTGAGGTAATTTGTTACGTATACTAAAAAAGAGTTAAGAGATGTCAAGAATAGGAAAAAGTCCAATCGCCATTCCAGCTGGTGTGACTGTTGAATTGAAAGATTCGGTTATCACTGTAAAAGGAAAATTAGGGCAACTTTCTCAAGAGATTACTGACAACGTAACAGTAACTGTTGAAGAAAATCAAGTTCTTGTTTCAAGAGCTGCCGATAGTAAAGAAGAAAGAGCTCAACATGGTTTATTTAGAGCTTTAATTAATAACATGATTACTGGTGTATCTACTGGTTTTACAAAAGAATTAGAATTAGTGGGTGTTGGATACCGTGCTTCTAATCAAGGAAATAAACTTGATTTAGCTTTAGGGTATTCTCATAATATCATTTTAGAAGTAGCTCCAGAGGTAACTGTGGAAACGGTTTCTGAAAAAGGTAAAAACCCTATTGTAAAGCTAACTTCTTTCGACAAACAATTAGTAGGGCAAGTAGCGGCTAAAATCCGTTCTTTCCGTAAGCCTGAACCTTACAAAGGAAAAGGTATCAAGTTTGTAGGTGAAATATTAAGAAGAAAAGCAGGTAAATCAGCTTAAAAAATAAGATTATGTCATTAACAAAATCTGAAAGAAGACAAAGAATACAGTACAGAATCAGAAAAATTGTAAGCGGTACAGCTGCAAGACCTCGTTTATCTGTATTCAGAAGTAACAAAGAAATCTATGCTCAGCTTATAGATGATGTAAATGGTGTTACGTTATTAGCAGCTTCTTCTCGTGAAAAAGAAGTAGATACTAAAGGTACCAAAATTGAAGTAGCAGCAGTAGTAGGTAAATTACTTGCTGAAAGAGCTTTAAAAGCAGGTATCGATACAGTAACATTTGATAGAGGTGGTTATTTATACCATGGTCGTGTTCAATCATTAGCAGAAGGCGCTAGAGCAGCTGGATTAAAATTCTAAGAAATTATGTATCATAATTATAAAAACGTAGAACTAGTAAAGCCGGGAGGTCTTGAATTGAAAGATCGTTTGGTTAGTGTAAATCGTGTTACTAAAGTTACTAAAGGTGGTAGAGCATTCGGTTTCTCTGCTATTGTAGTAGTAGGTGACGAGCACGGTGTTGTAGGACACGGATTAGGAAAATCTAAAGACGTTTCTGAAGCAATCGCAAAAGCAGTTGAGGATGCTAAGAAAAATTTAGTGCGTATTCCTTTGAGTGGACAATCAGTACCTCACGAACAAAAAGGTAAATTTGGTGGAGCTAGAGTATTATTAATGCCTGCTTCTCATGGTACTGGAGTTATTGCTGGTGGTGCTGTTCGTGCCGTACTAGAATCAGTAGGTGTACACGATGTATTGTCTAAATCTCAAGGTTCTTCTAACCCTCACAATGTGGTAAAAGCAACTTTTGATGCTTTATTGCAGATGAGAAGTGCGACTACTGTTGCTAAACAAAGAGGAGTTTCTCTAGAGAAAGTATTCAAAGGTTAATTCAAGGAAATTATGGCTAAGATATTAGTAAAACAAGTAAAAAGCGTTATTAATTGTTCTCAGGATCAAAAGAGAACAATGCAAGCTTTAGGACTTCGTAAAATAGGGCAAGTAGTTGAGCATGAGGTAAATCCTGCTATCCTTGGAATGGTAAATAAAGTTAAACACTTAGTTTCTTCTGAAGAAGCTAAATAACAAATGACTGTTATGAATTTAAGTAATTTACAGCCAGCTGAAGGTTCAACACATAACCAAAATAAAAGAGTAGGTAGAGGAGAAGGTTCTGGTAAAGGTGGTACCGCTGCACGTGGTCACAAAGGAGCTAAATCTCGTTCAGGTTATTCTAAAAAGATTGGTTTTGAAGGAGGTCAAATGCCACTTCAAAGACGTGTTCCTAAGTTTGGATTCAAAAATATCAACAGAGTGGAATATCAAGGTGTAAATTTAGACACTTTACAAGCTCTAGTTGATAATGGTGTTGTGGCAGATACAGTAGATTTTGCTACTTTGGTTGCAAACCGTTTAGCTACTAAAACTGAAGTTGTTAAAATTTTAGGTAGAGGTGAGCTTAAAGCTAAATTAAAAGTTAGTGCACATAAATTCACAGCATCTGCTAAAGCCGCTATAGAGGCAGCTGGAGGGGAAGCTATAGAATTATAAATTTTCTAGACACGATGAAAAAATTTATTGAATCGTTACAAAACGTTTGGAAAATTGAGGAACTAAGAAACAGAGTCCTATTTACTTTAGGACTCCTGTTAGTTTATCGTTTTGGAGCTCACGTAACATTACCGGGAATTGATGCAACTAAGTTGCAAGGATTAACTAATCAAACCGATAAAGGTATTGGTTGGTTAATTAACGTATTTACGGGAGGTGCTTTTTCACAAGCATCTGTTTTTGCGTTGGGTATAATGCCTTACATTTCAGCTTCTATTGTAGTGCAGTTAATGGGAATTGCTATTCCTTATTTACAAAAATTACAAAAAGAAGGTGAAAGCGGAAGAAAGAAAATGAACCAAATTACAAGATGGTTAACTATTGGTATAACGTTAATTCAGGGGCCAGGTTATATTTATAACTTGTACCGAACGTTGCCAAGTGAAGCATTTTTATTAGGGTTTAATTCATTTGCTTTCTTGTTTTCGTCTGTGTTAATACTAGCTACTGGTACTCTTTTTGCGATGTGGTTAGGTGAAAAAATAACAGATAAAGGTATTGGAAACGGTATTTCGTTGTTAATCTTAGTAGGTATTGTTGCTCGTTTACCACAAGCATTTGCTCAGGAGTTTTCATCTGCTGTTTCTCAAAACAACGGAGGTTTAATGAAGATTGTTGTAGAAATCATCGTGTGGTTACTTGTAATTATTGCCTGTGTTTTAATGACTATGGCAGTTAGAAAAGTAGCAGTGCAGTATGCACGTCGTACTGTTTCTGGAGACTTAGAACAAGACTTAATGGGAGGTAATCGTCAGTTTATTCCTTTAAAGTTAAATGCTTCAGGTGTTATGCCTATCATTTTTGCACAAGCTATTATGTTTATACCTGCTGCTGTAGCTGGTTTATCATCTTCTGAAACAGCTCAATCAATCAGTACAAGATTCCAAAATATATTTGGTTGGGAGTATAACTTGGTGTTTGCTACGTTAATTGTAATTTTTACGTATTTTTACACCGCTATTACTATGCCAACTACAAGAATGGCTGATGATTTAAAAAGGAGTGGTGGTTTTATTCCGGTGTTAAACCAGGTTTAGAAACAGCAGACTTTTTAGATCATGTGATGTCTTTAATTACATTTCCGGGAGCTATTTTCCTAGCATTGTTAGCTGTGTTCCCAGCTATTGTTATGAATGTTTTAGGAGTGCAACAGCAATGGGCTTTGTTCTTTGGAGGTACATCACTCTTGATTTTGGTTGGGGTTGCAATCGATACAATTCAACAAATCAATTCATACTTGTTAAATCAGCATTATGATGGTTTGATGAAAACGGGTAAAAACAGAAAGGCAGTAGCTTAATATGGCAAAACAATCAGCAATTGAACAAGACGGAACCATAATTGAAGCATTATCAAATGCAATGTTCCGTGTAGAATTAGAAAACGGGCATGTTGTAATTGCTCACATTTCTGGAAAAATGCGTATGCACTACATCAAATTGTTACCCGGTGACAAAGTGAAACTAGAAATGAGCCCTTACGATTTGTCTAAAGCAAGAATTACTTATAGATACTAAAATGAAAGTAAGAGCATCAATTAAGAAAAGAAGTGCAGAATGCATTATCGTTCGCAGAAAAGGAAGATTATACGTTATTAACAAAAAGAATCCTAGATTTAAACAAAGACAAGGATAATTATGGCAAGAATAGCAGGGGTAGATATACCTAAAAACAAAAGAGGTGTCATAGCTTTGACATATATCTTTGGAATTGGAAAAAGTAGAGCTATTGAAATTTTAGAAAAAGCTCAAGTAAGCCAAGATAAAAAAGTGTCTGAATGGAATGACGATGAAATCGGTGCAATCCGTGAAGCGGTTTCTTATTACAAAATTGAAGGAGAATTACGTTCAGAAACTTCGTTAAACATCAAACGTTTAATGGATATCGGATGCTACAGAGGAATCCGTCATAGATCGGGTCTTCCTTTAAGAGGGCAAAGAACTAAGAACAATTCTAGAACAAGAAAAGGTAAAAGAAAAACTGTTGCTAATAAGAAGAAAGCAACTAAATAATAAGTAGTAATATGGCGAAAGCAAATACAAAAAAACGTAAAGTTGTTGTTGAGTCTACTGGTGAAGCACATGTAAGTTCAACTTTTAACAACATCATCATTTCTTTAACTAACAAGAAAGGTGAAGTTGTAGCTTGGTCATCTGCTGGTAAAATGGGCTTTAGAGGTTCTAAAAAGAACACTCCGTATGCAGCTCAAATGGCAGCAGAAGATTGTGCGAAAGTTGCTTTAGAAGCTGGTCTTAAAAAAGTAAAAGTGTTCGTTAAAGGACCCGGAAACGGAAGAGAATCAGCAATCCGCTCAATCCATAACTCAGGTATTGAAGTAACTGAAATTATCGACGTTACTCCACTTCCACACAACGGATGTCGTCCTCCAAAAAGACGTAGAGTTTAAGGATGTCTGAATTTTCAGCATCTTTATAATTTGATTTAATTAAGTATAACTTAGGTTGATCATAGATTATCGGAGGATAATTAGACCTGAATTCATAATCTCAACCTTTAAAAAAAATATAATGGCAAGATATACTGGTCCAAAAACTAAAATTGCTCGTAAGTTTGGCGAAGCAATATTCGGAGATGACAGAGCCTTCGAAAAAGAAACTACCCTCCGGGCAACACGGTTTAGCTAAAAAAGAGGTAAAAAATCTGAATATGCTATCCAGTTAATGGAAAAGCAAAAAGCTAAATATACTTATGGTATTTTAGAAAAACAATTCAGAAATTTATTCGAAAAAGCTTCTGCTGCTTCTGGTGTAACAGGTGAAATCCTTTTACAATTATGTGAAGCTCGTTTAGATAACGTAGTTTACAGAATGGGGGTAGCACCTTCAAGAAGAGCTGCTAGACAAATTGTAACTCATAGACATATTACAGTAAATGGTGAAGTGGTTAACGTTCCTTCTTACCATTTAAAACCAGGTGACAAAGTTGCTGTTCGTGAAAAATCTAAATCTTTAGAGTCAATCGAACGTTCTTTAGCTGCTGCTTCTCAAGTATACGAGTGGATCGTATGGAATAATGATACTAAAGAAGGTACTTTTGTATCAGTTCCTCAAAGATTACAAATCCCTGAGAACATCAAAGAACAACTAATTGTCGAATTGTACAACAAATAATAATAATTGACATCAGTCGAAATTTATGGCAATATTTAATTTTCAGAAGCCCGATAAAGTTATCATGATCGATTCTACTGATTTCGAAGGTAAATTCGAATTCAGACCTCTTGAACCAGGTTACGGATTGACTGTTGGTAACGCTTTAAGAAGAGTTTTACTTTCTGCTCTTGAGGGTTATGCTATCACTTCTATTCGTATTGAAGGAGTGGATCATGAGTTCTCTACTATACCCGGTGTTGTAGAAGACGTAACTGAAATTATCCTTAACTTAAAACAAGCACGTTTTAAACGTCAAATTGAAGATATCGATAACGAATCAGTTTCTATTTCTTTATCAGGTAAAGATCAAATTACTGCTGGTGATTTTCAAAAATTTATTTCAGGTTTCCAAGTGTTAAATCCTGAATTAGTAATTTGTAATTTGGACAGCAATGTAAATTTGAACATGGAAATGACCATCGAAAAAGGTCGTGGTTATGTTCCAGCAGAGGAAAACAAAAAACAAAATGCTGCAATCGGTACTATATTTACTGATTCTATCTTTACTCCTGTAAAGAATGTGAAGTACGCTATCGAAAACTTCCGTGTTGAGCAAAAAACGGATTATGAAAAATTAGTTTTTGAAATTAAAACAGATGGTTCTATCCATCCTAAAGATGCTCTAACTGAAGCGGCTAAGGTATTAATTCACCATTTTATGTTATTCTCTGATGAGAGAATTACTCTTGAGGCTGATGAAATTGCTCAAACAGAATCATATGATGAAGAATCATTGCATATGAGACAGCTGTTGAAAACTAAGTTAGTTGATATGGACTTATCTGTAAGAGCATTAAACTGCTTAAAAGCTGCTGAAGTTGATACATTAGGAGACTTAGTATCGTTCAACAAACATGACTTAATGAAATTCCGTAATTTTGGTAAAAAATCATTAACTGAACTTGATGAGTTGGTTGCCAATAAGAACTTAACGTTCGGAATGGATTTGTCAAAATATAAGTTAGATAAAGAATAATTATATCTTCATATTTTGCTCTCCAAAGCGGATTGATGCAAGATGAAGTTTAAAAAGCAACGTCATGAGACACGGAAAAAAAGTAAACCATTTAAGCAGACAGGCTGGACATAGAAAAGCTATGTTAGCTAATATGGCATGTTCATTAATCGAACATAAACGTATTAATACAACTGTTGCTAAAGCTAAAGCGCTTAAACAATTCGTTGAGCCATTAGTAACAAAATCTAAAGAAGATACAACTCACAATCGTCGTACAGTTTTCGCTTATTTAAGAAATAAATATGCTGTAACGGAATTATTCAGAGATGTAGCTGCTAAAGTGGGTGACCGTCCGGGAGGATACACACGTATCATCAAGTTAGGTAACCGTTTAGGAGATAACGCTGATATGGCAATGATTGAATTTGTAGACTTCAACGAAATCTACAACGGTGGTAAAAAAGAAGTTAAAAAAGCAAAAAGCCGTCGTGGTGGTAAAGCTAAAAAAGCTGAAACTGCTACTGAAGCTCCTGCAACTGAAGAATCTTCTGAATCTGCTGAATAATATGATGCTCAATTCATAAATATAAAAAAGGATAAACTTTTTGGTTTATCCTTTTTTTTTGAATAAATTTGCCAAACTTTTTTAAACAATGCAACACACAACAAAACAGTCAGCTATTTTACTCCTTGCAGACGGAACCATTTTTTACGGGAAATCAATCGGAATTTCAGGTAAAACTTTTGGAGAAGTTTGTTTTAATACAGGAACTACAGGTTATCAAGAAATTTTCACAGACCCTTCTTATTTTGGTCAGATCATGGTTACCACCAATGCACACATTGGTAACTATGGAGTAAATGCAGAAGAAATAGAATCTGATAAAATAATGATTTCAGGTCTAGTTTGTAAAAACTTCTCAACTTTTCATTCACGTCCTGATTCTGAAAGTAACCTTTTGAATTATTTCAAAAAAGAAAATCTTATTTGTATTTCTGATGTAGATACACGTGCATTGGTGAGTTATATCCGTGACAACGGAGCACAAAACGCTGTGATTTGTACAGATGGCACTTCTGTCGAAGAGTTAAAAAAAGAATTAGGGGCAATACCAGATATGAAAGGTTTGGAATTAGCTTCTAAAGTTTCAACTAAAGAACCTTATTTTTTCGGTGATGAAAATGCTACTTACAAAATTTCTGTTTTAGATTTAGGAATTAAGAAAAATATTTTACGCAATTTAGCAAAACGCGATTGTTATATAAAAGTTTATCCCTATAATACTTCTTTTGAAGACTTAAAAGAGTTTAATCCAGATGGTTATTTCTTGTCAAACGGACCCGGTGATCCAGATCCATTGCATACTGCACAAGAAGTAGCACGTCAAATTTTAGCAGCAAATAAACCACTATTTGGAATTTGTTTAGGACACCAAGTAATAGCTTTAGCTAATGGTGTGTCTACTTATAAAATGTTTAATGGACATCGGGGAATTAATCATCCTGTTAAAAATTTATTAACTGGTCGTGGAGAAATAACTTCTCAAAACCATGGTTTTGCAGTGAACAGAGAAGAGTTAGAAAAACATGCTGATTTTGAAATTACACATGTACATTTAAATGATGGTACTGTAGCAGGTATGCAAATGAAAAGTAAAAACTGTTTTTCAGTACAATACCATCCTGAGGCTAGTCCAGGCCCACATGATGCTTCCTATTTATTTGATCAATTTATTGAAAATATAAAGAATAATAATTAAATAATAACTATTTTAGAAAATTCATGATTGAATTCTAAAAATAAAAACTTAAACAAAATGGGTGTTATAATAAAAGTTCACGCAAGACAAATCCTTGATTCAAGAGGAAATCCTACAGTAGAAGTAGATGTAGTTACAGAAAATGGTATTTTAGGTCGTGCAGCGGTTCCATCAGGAGCCTCTACAGGAGAACATGAAGCAGTTGAGTTACGTGATGGAGGGAATAGTTTCTTGGGGAAAGGAGTTTTGAAAGCCGTTGAAAATGTAAATATAACAATAGCAGAAGCCTTAGTAGGTATTTCAGTATTTGAACAAAATATGATAGATAAAATCATGATCGATTTAGATGCTACACCTAATAAATCCAAATTAGGAGCTAATGCTATTTTGGGTGTTTCTTTGGCAGTAGCTAAAGCAGCAGCTAATGAATTAGGTTTGCCTTTATATCGTTATGTAGGTGGTGTGTCTGGAAATACTTTACCAGTGCCGATGATGAATATTATTAATGGAGGTTCACACTCAGATGCACCCATTGCTTTTCAAGAATTTATGATTATGCCTGTAAAAGCTACTTCATTTACACATGCAATGCAAATGGGAACTGAAATTTTCCATAACTTAAAGAAGGTATTACATGATAGAAATTTATCTACTGCTGTAGGTGATGAAGGTGGTTTTGCTCCTAACTTAGCTGGAGGTACAGAAGATGCTTTAGATTCAATCAAATTGGCTGTTGAAAAAGCAGGTTATGTGTTTGGTGAAGATATTATGATTGCTTTAGACTGTGCAGCATCTGAATTTTATGTTAACGGAAACTACGATTACACGAAGTTTGAAGGAGCTACTGGTAAAGTGAGATCATCTGAAGAACAAGCAGTCTATTTAGCTGAATTATGTGCCAAATATCCTATTGTTTCTATCGAAGACGGTATGTATGAAGACGATTGGAACGGTTGGAAATTGTTGACCGATAAAATAGGAAACAAAGTACAGTTAGTAGGTGACGATTTATTTGTAACCAATGTAGAACGTTTATCAACAGGAATTGAAAAAGGAATTGCAAATTCGATTTTGATCAAAGTAAATCAAATTGGAACTTTAACAGAGACAATTGCGGCTGTAAATATGGCACATAATGCGGGATATACTTCGGTAATGTCACACCGTTCAGGAGAAACAGAAGATAATACGATTGCGGATTTAGCAGTAGCATTAAACTGTGGTCAAATCAAAACAGGTTCGGCATCTCGTTCTGATCGTATGGCAAAATACAATCAATTATTACGTATAGAAGAAGAATTAGGAGATGTAGCTTATTTTCCAGGAAAAAATGCTTTTAAAGTAAAATAAAAAATATTTTTTAATCAATTTAAAAAAACGATTCCCTTTTTAGGTAATCGTTTTTTTTATAAAAAGAAATTTAAAATATAAAATATTGGTTTTTGTAAAAAAATAGGTGGAATTGTGAATAAAAAACAATTTTAAGGGTGGAAATTTGTTTGATTGTTTGAAATAGTATTACTTTTGTTTTAAAAAACAAACACTATCTCATGCGATTTAAAATAGCAGTTCTTATTTTATTTACATCCCTTTTATCCTATTCCAATGTTACTTTAATAGAAAAAGATACATTAAAAATTTCCAAAATAGCGTCTAATTTTTCTAAGCTAGATTCCAAAATTGCGATCCAACAAATATTAGAATCAAGTGTTCAAAGACAATGGATTTCACCTTTTTTTTCTAGATTAGACAAAAACACACCAGAATATATAAAACAGTTTTTTAAAACAGATCAATTCGCATTCGAGGATAAGTTTTTAGATAAAATTGGGAAATTATTCAATGATAAAAATCTAAAATACGTCCAAAATATATCAAAAGAAGAACTAATCAAGTTACCCATAGGTTTAAAAGGTTTGACAAATGATGGTTTTAAAGCTGAAATGGTTATAGTGAATGCAAAGGTTACTGCAGAATATTTACAATTAACAGCCTTTGCACGTTTGGAGACCCAATTTTTAAATACCCATTTATATTTTGCTGCCGAAGATTTAAAACTTTCTCATGATGGTGGAATTATCGGCGATTGGAAGTTATATTCACTTGGTAATACCACATTACCTCAGTTGGGTAGTAAAGCATTATTAACGATTTTAGGAGGAGATATAGAGCGAAAAAATGGTGCAATAAAAGGAGATTCTTATATAGAATTTGATTGTAACGGATTTAAAAGTATGTCTTTTAAACTAGATATTCGTTTAGCACGTTCTATTATTGTGCCAGTTGATGCAAATGGAAAACGGAAAGTATATAGCTCCGATTTAGCTCAAGATAAAGAAAAAGCAGTTGGAAATGAACACTATGTAGGAACTACCTTAGGGATAAAAGGGAGTGGTTGGAATGATCTGTTATTAGATCTAGACTTGCCTGCTTTTGAAATTACTAGTTTAAAAAACTGGAGTTTTAAACTTAAAAAAGTAACGATGGATTTAAGCGATACCAAAAATAATCCTGAGGTTACTAAAAATTTTCCTAAAGTATACGAAACGGGAGGTTTTTTCCCGGGGAGGGAATAAAAATATTTGGAAAGGCTTTTTTGCAGAAGAAGTAGAAATAACAATGCCAAAACAATTTTCTAATAAAAGTACAGGAGAAAAGACAAAAATAGAAAGTACCAATTTACTGATAGATAATTTTGGAGTAAGCGGAATTTTTGCAGGTTATAAGCTTTTAGATAAAGGAAGCGCTTCAGGATGGCAATATAAATTAGATTACGTAGGTGTTGGTTTAGAATTAGGTAAAATTAAATCAGCAAAAATATTGGGATATATAAAACCATCTGCTACGGATTCTTTTTTAGAAATTTTAGGAACATTTAATGAAGATAAATATCTTTTTCAAGCTTCGGTTACTGAGTCTGATTTAAAAATGTTTAAAGGAAAATTGGTTTTTGAAAAAAATTCTTGGATCAAATTAGAATTTGATGATACCTCTGATGAATTTAAAGCTTCTGCTCTGCTCAATGGTAAGATGGCTTTTAAAGGTGGATTAGAAAAAAATAATACCAGTCAGAACGTTAATAACACTACTATTGAAGTCTTTAGTAGTTCTGATAGTAATGTAGGTCACGTTTTGACAGATGTTCAAACAGGAAGTGAAGTTGTTGTTACGAAAGTGAATAATTATTTGAATGATAATTTTTCATTCATTAAAGCAGATCCCAAGAAAAAAGCCGTTGAGCAACTTAAAGAATATGTTGATAAAGGATATAAAGAGTTGAGTGATTTTGTTCAAGCCCGTGTTTTTTCTTATGCAGCGGATATAGCAAGTGAAAAAAATATAGAAGCAAAAAGAGAAGACATTCAGAAAGAGAAGGATAAAGAATTCTATAGCTTCAAAGGGATTGCATTTCAAAATTTGAAATTACAATCACACGCCTTACCATATGTTCAAGCCGATTATTTTGGTTATCCCTCTTCAGTAGAACAAAAATTTGGTAATTTTTCGGTTGGAATAAGCAATATTCGTTTAATAACTCCGTCAAAAGATGAATTAGGATTAGCATTCAACATGAAAGTAAATTTAATGGGCGGTGATTCGTCTTCTTCGGATAGTAATGGTTTTATATCGGCAGAAGCGGGACTTCAAATTATAGGTAAATTTCAAAATGATACTTTTCATTCCTATAAATTTAAAGAGGTAGCGGTTGATGAAATTAAAGTAGACGTTGAAAAGAGTGGTTTTACTCTGAAAGGTGGGCTAAAAGTATTTAATGAAGATGCTATTTATGGTAAAGGCTTTCAGGGAAAATTAGCCGTTGAGCTAAAACAACTAGAAGTGAAAGGTATGGCTAAAGCTATTTTTGCTAAAAAGGACTTTTCTTACTGGTTTGTCGATTTTCAGATTGATAATAACGGTTCTTCAAGTAAGTTTGGATTACAACGTGTAGAGGGCGGTTTATCTTACAGAATGAAACGTGTAGACGGGAATATGATGGCGAATTTAGGAACCAATGTTTACAAACCTGATGCGAAATCGGGTTTAGGTTTCCGTGCAGGGGTTAAAGCAAAATTTGGAGAATCAACCTCCTTTAAAGCCAAAGTATTTTTGGAAATGGAATACAACAATACGGGCGGTTTAAACCGTATTTATTTCCTAGGAGAAGGGGCAATGATGTCTGGTAATGGCGATACTGAAGGTAATTTAAGAGATACATGGGCTAGCTATGATAAGATATTTTCTGGGGACGAAGCTGCCGAAATGAATCAATATCTTGCCAATGGGAACATGTTGGCTATTTCGAAACGGACACATCCCGTATCTGAAATTGCAAAAGATGGAAAAATTGGATTGTTTGTAAGTATCGAAAAAGATTTTGTACATAATTCTTTTGATGGGCTTTTTGAACTGTATCTAAATTTAGAAGGAATCAAAGGTTCTGGACAAAATAATAAGTTTGGTATGGTACACATGTACTCAAGTCCAAACAAAAATTATTTACATGTAGGAACCCCTATGGATAAGCTTGGTGCTATTTTCAAAATAGGATCGTATGATATTAACGTTGGAGCGTATTTCATGACAGGTGATGTAATCCCTTCACAAGTACCACCACACCCTAGGGTTTTAGAAATTCTTGGGCCTGATATCATGAATGATAATCGGAACTTAAGTTTGCTGAATGATGCTAAAGGGTTCGCTTTTGGACTTAATTTCAGTCTTGCCATCCCCTATGATGGAGGTTGGTTTTATGCCCTTTTGGAAGCAGGTGGAGGTTTTGATATTACCCATCGAAAATTAAATGGTGTGAGTTGTGCTGGTCGTCCCGGATTAGTAGGAAATGATGGATGGTATTCCATGGGACAGGTATATGCCTATATCTATGGAGAGGCAGGCTTGCGTATTAAAGTATTTGGTATCAAAAAAGAGATAAAGATTTTAGCGGTAGGTATAGCGGCCATGCTACGAGGTGAATTTCCGAATCCAACACACATGGAAGGTTATGTAGGAGTTTATTATAACGTACTTGGAGGTATGATAAAAGGGCGCTTTAAGTACAAAGCCGAAATAGGTGAAAAGTGCGAATTTATAGGTATGACGCAACCACTTTCCATACCGCTTATTGCGAGTGTGAGTCCTGATAGTGAAAGCAACGTAGATGTGTTTAAAAAGCCTCAGGTAGCCTTTAATTACAGTATGTTGCAACCTTTTTCGGCAGAGGATGCTAATGGAAATAGGAAATTGGTACGCATCAATTTGAAAAAGTATGTGCTTAAAGTGGATGGAAATCCGTTGACAGGTGATTTGCAATGGACAGACCATAATACCAAAGTAAATTTTGTTTCCTTTGAAGTACTACCTCCACAAAAAGATATTGTAGGCGAAGTAGAAGTAGGGGTTGAAGAACAATATGGGGCATCTTGGATACCGCTCCAAGGAGGGAATACTGATACAGAGAAAAAAACATTTACTTTTAAAACAGGTAATGCACCTGAATATATTCCGTTAGAGAACATCCGTTATAGTTACCCTGTAGTGGCAGCAAATAATTTTTATCCTGAGGAACATAAAAATGTCTATATTAAATTAAAGCAAGGACAAAAATATTTGTTTGATGGTTCTGTGAAAAACTGGGTACTCAAAGGCGAAGTGAAACAAGGAGAACAAGTGCTGTTTCAAAACGATT
This sequence comes from Flavobacterium davisii, assembly GCF_019565505.1. Taxonomy (GTDB): domain Bacteria; phylum Bacteroidota; class Bacteroidia; order Flavobacteriales; family Flavobacteriaceae; genus Flavobacterium; species Flavobacterium davisii. The sequence continues at coordinate 852,568 of NZ_CP067378.1, read as the reverse complement.
TGAAATACGACGCCTCTGCTAAAAAAGTAAGCTTTGCTTATGATAAGGTAGCGACTGAAAAAGCCTACCAATTACAGTTGACGGCTTATCCGCCAGGAATGGTTTTAACTACTTCACAAAGCATGGATATTACGCAAAGCAGTGGTACAGCTAGTACAGTATCGGATGCTAACTTTACCAATCAGCAAACCATCAGTCAAAACACAGCTATGGCCGATAATAATACTAAATTAACCAAATCATTTTTGGCTTATGAGTTTAAAACGAGTAAACATGCAACGTTTACGGAGAAGATGAGGAGTATCGTAAAAACGGCTGATATTTTTGAAATTTTAAGCGCAGATACTGATGCGTTGCATATAGCAACCAAACCGTATGAAGTATTTAATTTAGAAGAATTGGAAGGGAATCAGTATACCGATGGAAAACCGTTGATTACTGTTGAAGCGGTACTTGAAGATAATTATTTTAAAAACTATATTAACCCTTTATTATATCAAAAATATCCTCTAGATGGGAATATTTGGATTACGCAACGTGATACCAAGGTGTTAGGGTTGCCGCCTGTACGTGCTATAGAAACGCCTGCTTATTATTTAGAATGGCTTAAAACGCCTGCTGGATTGCAAGAAGCATCTAGGCGTTTACCTTTTGTGTATCAATTGCCAAGAGTGTATCGTGCTGATTATGGGGAGTTGAAATATAAAGTGGTAAATAAGTTTATGAGTCCAAATGTGAATTTTGAAAAATATGAGATATATAAAAGTTTAATTGATAATATGTATATCCCTATTGCAATAGGAAATTACACGATTAAGATAAAATACTCTTTAAACGAAAAGGAGTTTAGTAAAGAAGTAGGGAGAACTTTTGAAAGAAAATTTTAGGGAGTTAAAGTTTTTTAAAAAGTTATATAAAGATTAAATTTTTAAAAATGAAGAAATATTTAGTAATGCTTTTCTTGTTGTCAAATTTAATGTTTTCTCAACAAAAAATAAAAGTCTTATTTGTAGTTGGAAATTTAAGTATTAAAAACAAATGTATAGTTAATTCTAATAGTGTATATTATGAGGGAGGTTTTTTAAATAATGAAATGTTATTTTCTGGTAATGTTATTTTTAATAAAACTAATTGGGTTTTAGAACAATATCATGTAATTACTTATGATAAAGAAAATGTTCCTAAAGAATTGTATTTTTCTTCAAAGAATCATTACAGTGGATTAGATGATAAAGGACAATGTGTTCCTGAGTTTTGTAATTCTGATTTTAAAATAACTTTAGATGTAAGTCTAGAAAAATCTTTTTATAAAAGTTTGGAAGTGCTAAAAGAGGAAAATTATGATGTTTCTAATCCTAATGGAGGAGGAGTCTGTCAGCAATTTCCTGAATTAGTTATTTTAACTACAACAGATGCTCAAATATTAGAGAAGGGAAGTTGTGATTATTTTAGGATTCCTGATGTATATGATTTACGAACGACTACTCCAAGAACTGTAGGTCTAGTTAATAAAATGGCCTATAAGACATCTGCAACAGGTGGTTGGAATGAATTTATACCAATTGTATATGACCCGTATAAAGATGGGCACAAATATTTTAAATTGTCAGACTTGGGGTTGGAAAATTATGTTGGTAATTTTATATATAAAGTAAAAATTGTTAATACCAAATTTGTTGGTAATATTGGAACTATCGATAGTGATTATATTGAAACTTCAGAAGTTCAAACTGAAGTAAAATCTTGTTCCCCTCATATAATATCTCAAAATGTTCAGGGTAATAATAATTGTTATGGGGATAGTAAAGGTTCTATACTTTTTGAGTTTGATAAATCACCTGATGCCTCCTTAAAACAATACTTAGTTGCAACATTAGAAAAAAAGGTCAATGATAAATATATAGCAGATAAGACATTGCAAATTTTACCTTCAATGTTGACATTTGATCCTGTCAAAAAAACATATAAGTATTTATTAGAAAATTTATTTAAAGGGGAATACAAATTAACCTATAAATTGTTTGATGGGACATCAAATTTCACTACTCCTGAAACTTCTGGAGAGTTTAGTATTACAGAAAATTCAAAGATCACCTTTAGTGTCATGGCTACACCCGTATTATGTTATGGTGCAAAGACAGGAACAATAAGAATTAATGCTGTAGGAGGAGTAGGGAATTATCAGTACAGTCAAGACGCAGGAAATACTTGGGGAAATTCAAATGTGTTGAGTGGATTACAAGCAGGTAGTTATACTGTTTTGGTAAAAGATAGTAATGGTTGTACAGCACCTGATGGATCTCAAAATATAGTAGTAAGTCAACCTAGTGAATCATTAACAATAGAGCTAGTTAAGTTGATTACCCCTTCAACAAATGTATCAGCGGATGGTGAAATAGATATACGTGTTAGAGGAGGAGTAGCCCCTTATAGCTATTCATGGCAATCTACAAGCAATAATCTCAATGGTCAAATGCACAATGAAGATTTATCTAATTTATCAGGAAATGCAATTTATACTTTAACCGTTACAGATGGAAATAATTGCACTATAACTTTTAGCCAAAAAATAGAAGCCCCAGAACCAATAGTTATAAAGTTTGATAATCCACTCATCCAATGTTATGGAGGAAGAGTCAACCTAACAGCCACGGTAACGGGAGGGAATTTACCTTATAAAACCTTAGAATGGGTACCCAATAATTTTCAATCAACCAATACGGCCAATACATCGAGTATAAGCAATTTATTAGCAGGAGACTACCAGTTCCGAGTAGTAGATCAGAGAAATGTTATTCGAACAGCTATTTACACAGTAGCCTCAGAACCGTCACAACTAAATATTAAAGGATTAAATACTTCTATTATAGGAGGTATCCCTACCGTTTATCAAAAATGTTATAATGATACCCAAACCAGTTTAAACGTAATGATTCAAGGAGGAACTACTCCCTATACTTATGCTTGGGTAAATCTAAATACACCCAATATCATATTAAGTACCAATAAAGATTTGATTTCAGTGAGTCCCGGGGCTTATAGACTAACCCTTACCGATGCTAATGGATGTACAGCTATCCAACCATTTAATGTAGTAGAGGCTTCTCCTCTTGAATTTACACTATTAACCGAAACACCGATCGTTGATCCAGGGAACAAATAGTGGAGCAATTAAAATAAAAGCTACGGGAGGAACAGGTATTTTTAGCTATAGTATAGATGGTACTAATTGGCAATTATCCAATATCTTTGCTCATTTAAAAGCAGGGAATTATAATTTTTATACAAAAGATACAAATGCTTGTATAATAGGTCCTAAGTCAATCAGTCTTACAGAACCAGCACCATTTCAAGTAAGTATTCAGTCCATTAAAAGTATTAAATGTCACGGAGACTCAACAGCAAGCCTTAAAGCAATCGCTACAGGAGGTACTCCACAAATCAATCCTCCTTATTATGACTATATATGGACTAATACCACCACAGGTATGCTATATACTGGTGAAAATATATCCAATATACCAGTAGGTATTTATAATTTAGTAGTAACAGATAAAAATGGCGTTACTCGTACCGCAACCTATGAGTTAAAAGCACCAGATCCGCTTAGTTTGTCACCTTCGTTTACTCCCGTAAAATGTTTTAATGCAAATGATGGAGAGATCGTATTAGATGCCAAAGGCGGAACGATGCCTTATACATATTACCTAAATGATGTGGTTTATCCAGATAAAAAAATTACAGGCTTGAAAACAGGTGTTTACCTACCAAAGGTTACAGATGCACAAGGATGTAGTATTGAAGGAACTCCAATTGAAATTAAGCAACCTTCAGTCCTAAGTGCTACACATACCATTTACCCTGTTTCGTTTGTAGGGGCTAATGATGGTGCTATAGAAGTGACTGTAAGTGGTGGAACCCTGCCTTATTCGTATAAATGGACACCCGATTTAGGTAATACTAATTATCCTAAAAATCTTAGCAAAAATGATTACACACTTACCATAACGGATGCCAATGGATGTCATTTAGATAAAAGATATGCCGTTGGACTTATAGAACCCCTAAGAGTTAATTTAGATGCCCCTAATAGTATAGTAGAGTTGAACTGTTTTGGCGATAAAATTGCCAAAATAGGAATATTAATCAGCGGAGGACGACCGGCAACCAAAGAACCATCTTATAACATTGCATGGTATAATGATCAGAATCAATTCTTAGGCAATACGCCCACTATCAGTAACCTACCAGCAGGAAATTATACAGTAACGGTTACAGATTTTAACACACCAAAAGGACAAATAACTCAAACTTTTACAGTCAAACAACCTCTTGCTCCATTAAATTTACAACTTACGCTATCTAAAAAAGTATTGTGTAATAAGCAAACTACAGCCGAGTTACAGACTATGGTTCAAGGAGGTACGTCTCCTTATAATTATCAATGGAAAAATGCGACCAATCAATTAGTAGGTACAGCGGCTAATTTGTCCAATATAGGAGCAGGAGTTTATACTTGTTCAGTAATTGATGCCAATGGATGTAAAATCAATCAAAGTTTTACGGTAACAGAACCCACCATTTTAACGGCTACACTAACCGCTACTGATGTTAGGATTAATGGACAAAAAACTGGAAGTATAGTTGTAAATCAAATTTTGGGAGGGACTTCTCCTTATCGTTTTGCTCTGGATAATGGAAATTGGCAAACTTCTACTTTGTTTTCAGGCTTAGGAAAAGGAAATTATAAAGTAACCGTTGAGGATGCAAATGGTTGTACGTTAGTTCTAAACACCAATATTCTTGAACCAGAAGTGTTAAAAACAACGATACTAAATGTAAATCAAACAAATATTAAATGTAATGGGGATAAAACAATAAACCTTGAATCCGTTACCACAGGGGGGATCAAACCTTACTTTTTTCAATGGAAACAAAATGGTCAGCTAATGGTGAATGCACAATTAGATAAATTGAATTTGGTAGGAGCAGGAGTTTACGAAGTTATGATTAAAGATAATGCAGGAGCTACAACTTCGGCCATACTAACAGTGAATGAACCTCAAAAACTAAGTGCGACTTATACAACAGTAGATGCTTCTTGTGACGCACCTTTAGGAGGTAAAATAGCTGTACAAGTTAGTGGAGGAACTCCTCCTTATACGTATGAGTGGAATAAAGGTGTTAAAGGCACAAACTCTGTATTAGAGAATATAAGTATTGGTAATTACAATGTTATAATAACGGATGCCAATAATTGTGTTTTAGATGATCCTCAATTGAAAAATATAAATATAAAAACTACAGGAGGATTACAATTAAATGAGAAAATTACAGCTGTTAGTTGTGGGGAGTTAAATAATGGGAAAATAGATTTATCACCTTCTGGTGGTACAGGGAACTATAGTATTGTTTGGGATGACAAAACTTTACAAGGCTTCCATCTACAAGACCTAATGGCAAAAACGTACACAGGCACGCTAACCGATACAGGAAGTAATTGTAGTTTACCAATTGCGTTGACCGTTGGAGGATCAACACCTTTGGTAGTCAATTTAGGTTCTGACATGGTATTATGTAAAGGGCAAACACATACTATAGATGCAGAAATAAAATTACCGGGCTTAATTTATTTATGGACATCAGATAAAGGTTTTAGATCAACCAACCCTAAAGTTACCCTAAAAGAAAGTGGCGTGTATACCCTTAAAGTAACAAATGGAGACTGCCAGTATACCGATCAAATAGCCATTCAAGTTTTAAACGAAACCATTGAAGCAAACTTTATGATTGCTACACAAACCTACAAAGATGAAGAAATCGTTTTAGTTAATATTAGTAACAATTCGACAAGTAATACGTACGAATGGATATTACCCGTTGGAGCAGAAATTGTAGCACAAAATCAAGATAATATGATTATCAAATTCAAGGAAAATGGTAAATATCAAGTAGGAATTAAATGTAAAAATGCTTTGGGATGTGAAACACAACAACTAAATGAAATAATAGTAGAAGAAAATACAAAAGGTACTACAGCAGATACAAGCGCCCTATTTGTTAAGAATTACAAAATATATCCTAATCCATTAGAATCGAATGATGATCAGATAAATGTAGAGGTAGAACTAGCTTTTGAATTACCCGTTACACTATCAATATACAGGATGGAATTAGGAGCCTTGATTTTAGAATTAGAAAAACCAGCCAGCAAAAAACATATAGAAAAAATTCCATTTCATCATGCCGCAGGAGTTTACTATATAATTATGAAAACAAAAGGAGCCGTACAAGCCAAAAAAATAATTAGAAAATAAAGAACAAACAAAAGGAATAAAGTAAAAATAACAAGTAATTATAAATCTTAAAAAAACAATTTAAGAAACTAAATTACCTTTTGATATAATAAAAAAATAAAAATGAATAAAAGCTTAAAGAATTGCTCACGTATTGTATTGTTTACAATGCTACTGATTTATTCTTATACTATTGGTCAAGTTGATACAACAATCGTTAAACCTGCTATTTTTGGAAAAGCAAAAATAATAGATAACAAAATCTTATTAAAATGGAACGTTAATGACCCTTATTATTGGAAAAAATCATTAAAAAATGGGTACAAACTCCAACGTGTTACCGTACTTCGTGATGGTAAACCTATAAATAAAGACGAGGTAGTAATCCTAAAAGAAACCTTAAAACCCTTGCCTTTAGCACAATGGGAACCATTAGTAAAACAAGATTCATTAGCAGCCGTATTAGCACAAGCTATTTATGGCGAAGATTTCGAAACCTCTACGCAAGAGAAAGGTCTTGCGAAAATGATGATGTTAAACGATCAAAATCAACAACGCTATGCGTTTTCCATGTTAGCGGCTGAACAATCATTTTTAGCCACCAAAGCCGCAGGCTGGGGGTTTGAAGATACGACCGCTAAAATCAACGAAAAATATGTATACACCATTACTTTATTGGGCGTAAAAGAAGATGAAGTAGCCCACGGAAGTATTTATATAGGCTTAGCTGATAAAAATGATACAACCCCCCTGTAACGCCTGAGGCTGTTTTTGGGAACCAAACCGTTATGTTATTTTGGGATTTTGGAGCACAAAAAGAATTGTTTTCTTGTTATAACATAGAAAGATCAACCGATGGAAAAACATTTTATAAACTAAACAATGTGCCTGTTTTTCCAACAATAAGCAAATCTACTTATACCACCTTTACCGACAATTTGCCAGAAAACAACACCAGGTATTATTATCGAATACGTGGGATAGACACCTTTGGTTATTTGAGCGAACCCTCTAAAGTGGTTTCGGGTATGGGAGCTGATTTTTTAGAGTTTTCACCTCAAATTACAGCAAAAGCCGCTTTAGATGATGAAACTGTAAATTTAGAATGGGATTTCCCTCAAGAAGGAGAAGAAAAAATTAAGGGATTTAATATTTTACAAGCAGATCACGATAACGGTCCTTTCGAAATCGTAAAAAAGAGGTAGCTGCTACCACACGTAAATTAGTTTTTAAAGCAAAGTTAAAACCTTCCAATTATTTTAAGATACAAGCAATCGCTAAAAAGGAGGATTCAGAGAATCCTATGCTATGTTAGTTCAACCCATAGATTCTATCCCTCCCATAGCCCCAGTAGGATTAGAAGGCGTAATAGATAGTGTAGGAATTGTAAAACTAAAATGGAAAAACAATACAGAACCCGATTTGTATGGATATAAAGTTTTTCGTAGTTACGACAAAACAGGGATGTATGTAGAGTTATCATCAAAAGTTTTGCATAAAACCAGCTATCAAGACACCATTACGATGAAATCTTTGAATAGAAAAGTATTTTACAAATTAAAAGCTCTCGATATAAGGTATAATGAATCCTCTTTTTCAACAGCATTTGAAATTATAAAAAAAGACAAAATAGCCCCATCAATCCCTGTTCTATCCAATTATGAAATAGAAGAAAAAAAAATAAAAATTTATTTTCTTCAAAGTCAGTCAGAAGATGTTAAAAAACATAGTCTCTATAGAAGAAGAGAAGATCAAAAAGAATGGAAAGTTATTTTTGAAACCACAGATCAAGAAATAGACTTTTACGAAGACAAAACAGTAGAAGAAAAAAGAAAATATTATTATGCCATGACCGCAACAGATCAAGACGGTAATGAAACAGCGCCTTCTGAACCCTTAATTTTAGAAACAATTCCAACCGTTTTAAGACACGGAATCACAACCTTTAGTGGCATGGCAGATCCTAATTCTAAAGCAATAGAACTATATTGGAATGCAAAATCTAATGATATAGAAGAATACCATTTGTACAAAAGAATAAATGAAAGTCAAAATGTTTTATTCAAAATACTACCACCTAACAAAAAAAATCAATTTATAGATACCACTTTACATGTAGGTAATGTGTATTACTACAATATTAGAGCGGTATTTAAAGATGGAAGTTTAAGCGCTTTTAAAGAAGTTAAAGTGGTGTATTAGAATTCAGAATTCAGAACTTTTAGATTTTAGAAAATAAGATGTAGAAAAAAATTAGCGTGCTTTGTGCTTTCGTTGTGTGCTTTGCGGTTAAGTAAGAATTTAGAAAAAACTTAGTGTGCTTCGTGCCTTTTTTAAAGGCTCAGTGATTAAGTTAGAATTTGTAATTAAAATTGATTTTCTTATTGCATTTAAATTCTAATAAAAATACAAATAATAAATAGTGCAAATTGTTGCAAAATATAATAAAGTGAGTTTTAGATTACATATTTTAAAAAAACTATTATTAGTGTTGAGTATAAATGTCACCGCTCAAACTATAGATTTAGGATCCTTTCATGGAAAACCTTTTAAAATTGGAGGCGGTTTATCAATAGGTTCCACCTTCTTCAATTCAAATAGAGATGCAAGAGCCCCCTTTGTATACAATTTTACAGGAAATTTGAATGTTTCATTCTATTCCTTTTCAATGCCCATTTCCTATAATTTTTCCAATATGGGAGGCAAACTGAGTTATCAAGTACCTTTTAATTTCAATCGTTTAAGCCTTAATCCCAGATATAAATGGATTTCAGCTTATATAGGCGATGCCTCAATGAACTTCTCTCCCTATTCCCTAGCAGGCCACATGTTTACAGGAGCAGGTATTGAACTTACACCCGATGGCCCTATCAAAATTTCAGCGATGTACGGGCGATTATTAAAAGAAGTAAATGATATTTACAATCCTAATAGTTTTCCCGTATTTGAACGTTGGGGGTACGGAACAAAAATAGAATTAATAAAAAATAAATATAAAGTAGGATTAATAAGCTTTTATGCAAAAGACAAAGAAAATCCATTATTATATCAATCAGTTGCACCCAATATACAAAACTTAAGTCCTAAAGAAAACCTTGTTATAGCATTTAATTTTGAATCACAAGTTTCAAATAATACCAAAATCTATGGTGATTATACCCATTCCTCTTTAGTGCAAGATAAAAGAGCCATAGGCCATCATACTGTGGATGGAATTGCCTCTTTATTACTAAGAGGAAATGAATCCACACAAAATTTTAAAGCCATCAAATTAGGATTTGATTACAAACTTCAAAAAATGGTTTTAGGAGCCAGTTTTGAGCGTGTTGATCCTGGTTATCAAACATTAGGAGCCTATTTTTTTTCCAATGACTTACAAAATATCATGATCAATGCCGCCAGACCCTTATTTAAAGATAAAGTACAGCTAAGCCTAAATCTTGGAGTTCAAAAAGATAATTTAGATCATAAAAAAGCACAAACCACTAATCGACTAGTAGGAACCGTTAACACAAACATTAAAATAAATGAAAAACTATCTACTAACCTTAGTTTTACCAATCAATCCACCACGACTAACGTAAATCCTGACCAATTTGTACAAATCAATCAAACCAATCCAGCTATTAACGCTATAAATCAGTTGAATTATCGTCAATTGTCCAATAGCTTAATGTGGAATACCAATTATCAATTACCAGAATCCAAACAAGCAAAACGCAATTGCAGCTTTAATTATAACTATAATCAAGTTGAAAATGAGCAAGGAGGACAGGTTAATCCGAATCAAAAAACAGCCTTTCATAATCTGAATGCCCTGTATACCCATTTTTTAATAAAAAGTAAATGGGCCTTTAATACCTCTTTGAACTATACAATAAGCCAAATGGGAGGGCAGGATTCCTATACTTTTGGTCCCGTGATAGGCATTAGTAAAAAATATTTTAAAGACAAATTAACCACACAATGGTCTACCTCCTATAACACAAGTAAAAATTCAAGCAACAAAGCAACCAACTTTAATTGCCGTTTTAATGCAAGTTATAAATTGTTTGAAGAACATAACTTTAACTTTATGATATCGCAATTAATAGCCAATTCAATAAATACTTCAACATCCAATAAAATCAATGATCTAACCATTACCCTTGGTTATAATTTTAATTTTGCAGGTACTAAAAAGAAAGAAAAACTAGAAAATGCTAAAAAAACAACTATAGAATCAGTAACAAAACAAAAAATAAGCCTTCATCTATCAGAAACCCATTATGAACTAGATGCTAAATCAATAAACCAATTAATAGACGATAAAATTAATACAACAGATTTTGAAGGACTAGAAGAAGAAAAACAAATCGTATCCAATCAAAAAAATACAATACAACAAAACCTTGATAAACTAGATACAACCCAAGAAGAAAAAGAAAAAACAACCCTAGCAAAAACAATTCAAAAAGACGTTGAAAATGTATACCAAACACTCAAAAAAATAAATGAATTTACAATATTTTATAAAAAATCAGAAGAAGAAGCCTTGGCGAAAATGCGAAAAGACATTAACCGTGATTTAGTTTTTAATAAAAAAGATTTAACAACTAAATATAAACTCAATGCTTCCGCCGACGATCTTCAAAACCAAGAAGAATTCTTGATTTTTGAACAACAAATGTTAAGCGAAAAGATAAAACTATCAAAAAAAGATATTTTTACTATGGCACAAATGAGCTGCTATTTCCAATTAGACAATCCAGATTGGAACACTCGTTTTCATAATTCGGTGACAGCCATAAAAAAACAATATTACGAGAAATTTAAAAAATCAAAAAAAACACTTAACATAGTCGATGAACTGGAAGTAAAAGGAATGGATGCCTATGTTAAAAAGTATAAAGAAAAATTTAGATTTTAGAATTTTTAGATTATTTGGATTCTTTTGATTTTGAAAAATCTTTGCGCCCTTTGCGATTAAGGTTTCACAGAGTCGCACAAAGTTTCCACAGAGTCACACAAAGTAAAAAAACTTTGCGATCCTAATGCCTTCATTGCGCTCTTTGTGGTTAAGAAGAATTTAAAATTTAGAATTTTTAGATTATTTGGATTCTTTTGATTTTGAAAAATCTTTGCGCCCTTTGCGATTAAGGTTTCACAGAGTCGCACGAAGTTTCCACAGAGTCACACAAAGTAAAAAGTCTTTGCGATTCTAGTGCCTTCATTGCGCTCTTTGTGGTTAAGAAGAATTAAAAATATATAAGAAACTTAGTATGCTTTGTGCCTTCTTTGTGCTCTTTGTGGTTAAAAAAATCACCCTTATTAGTTAAATAAAAAAACAATTAAATGATAAAGTTAAGACATCTTTTTAGTATCCTATTTTTGTTCCTAAGCAATTTAGGATGGGCACAACTCTATCCCGTACAGGTTAATAGTACCGTTTTGCCTCCTTATTTATCTACCTTGTCTAGTTATGCCACTACGGCAAATCAAAAATATTTAGTCAATATTTATACCTCCGATTTGAATGTCGTGCACCGTCAAGTGCGCTTAAAACTCTATATTGAAGGCAATGGAATTCAAGCACAATCGGTACCTGTAGTATTGGGAGCTAATAATTTGTTTATTAACGGAGGTGAAACCTTACAACTTTCTAATATTGATCTAGCACCTTATTTTCAATTAGAAAATCTCACAGGCATCAATCAAAACCAGTATAGCGGCACACTCCCACAAGGCAACTATAAGTACTGCGTTGAGGTGTATGATTTTATAACCAACCAGCGAATTTCTCAAAAATCGTGTACCTTTTATTATTTTGTATATAATGAACCCCCATTACTCAATACACCTACTCAGCATCAAGTGGTTACCTTTCAAGAACCACAAAATTTGTTTTTTACTTGGACCCCCCGTCATATCAACGCTGTAAATATTGAATATGAATTTGAATTGGTCGAAATACTTGATCAGCAAGTTCCATCCAATCATGCTTTTTTAACTCAAATTCCTTTATATAAAACCACCACACCTACAACGGCATTACTTTATGGTCCTACTGAACCCCAACTTATAGCAGGACGTAAATACGCTTGGCGTGTCAAAGCACTTAGTCAACTTCGGTTTTGGTGACAAAGCCGTTTTTAATAACGATGGGTATAGCGAAATTTTCGATTTCGTTTATCCAGGCAATTGTCAACCACCTAAGTTTGTACTTGCCGTTTCTTTAAACGCTACCCAAACTAAAATTACTTGGCAATCCGACCCTAGTTATCTAGATTATAAAATAGAATACCGAAAAAAGGAAGTACCACTTGGTATCCTACGGCATATTATAACAACGAAGCCAAAATATACGACCTTGAAGCGGGTGCTACCTACGAATATCGTGTGGGTGGCGAATGTATTGGTGGACTGGTTAATTATACCCCTGTTGACGAATTTACGCAACCGACTAAAGATGCTATTGCCATAAAATGTGGTATGAAACCCAATGTGGATCTGAGTAATGTAGCCCTTTTTCAAGGGGAATTGCCAAATGATCAGGTTATCATGGCAGGCGATTTTGCCATCAAGCTGACCGAAGTAAGTGGAAAAGGAGCCTATACAGGCAAAGGTTACGTAAGCGTACCTTATTTGTCCTTTGTAAAAATAGGTGTTGAATTTAAAGATATTAGCATCAATACCGATTTTAAATTGGTAAAAGGTGATATAAAAGCTCTATATGATCCCTCATGGAAAAATATTATAGATGTTGGAAAAATATACGACCAAATAGAAAATGTTTTTGACTACTTCTCTCCCGATATCGAAGAACACCAATTTGAGACTAACTTCGAAATTCCCGATTTGTCACATATTTCGGTAAGTAGCAATGCTATAGTAGTAACTGGTGCCGATGGACAAACGCAAAGCTTTGACCACGATCCCGGCGAATTGGTTGTTATTCGAGATCCTAAAGGGAATGTATATGCTATACCCCAAGAAGGTGATAAACCTGTAGCGTTAAACGAAGGACAAGCCGCTGGATTTATCCCCAATGCCGAAAATACACAAGGCGTAAGCTCCTCAGGTACCGTTACCAGTTTAGCAGCAATAGCCGCACGGGTTACATTTGAAAGAGCAAAAGAAAGCAAATATGCCGATGATCAAATGCCAACAAAGGCACATCCTGCTATCCAAAAACTATACAAAACCATCCCTGACGGAGCTACTTCATACAACTTATACCACAAAGGAATTCAAAATGATGGTAAAGGAAGTCGTAGTTTTGACTATGTAGAGGCGGTTATAGAAGTTAAAGGTTCAGGGATTAAACCCGAGGAGATTCAGTTTAATATCAAAGGAAGTACCGCCAAAAAGATAGGTACTATGGTAATGAAAAACGGCAAGGCTTATCAAACCCTTGAAGTTCCTGTGTATGATAGCTCCGCACCTGTAGAGCTTATGGCATTGTTACCGTGTAAAGACGGTGCCAAAAATCAAGTGCTAGGTGTGGCCAAAATAATCCCTATTAAAATACTTCCTGAGGTCAATTTGACTCTTATACCTGTTAATGATGCGGTACTGCCAACAGGATTACAAGACCAATTGAACGGCATTTATAAAGATGCTGCAGTACAGTTTAAAGTAACCGTAGCCGCTAATTATACTGTTGCCAAAACCGAAATGGAATGCGGAAAGGATGCCTTATTAGACAAGCTTTCAGAAGACCAAGCCACATTTGTAGAAACCTATCAAAAAACACATCCCGCCGATAAAAATCAGTACTATATTTTTGTGACCTCGGGTATAAAGCCAAGCCGACCTATATCCGGTTTTATGCCGCGCCATTCACAATGCGGTTTTGTTTTTGGAGCTCAAAAAGGCGACGATGCTAAAGCAGCATCGAATATAACGGATATCATTGCCCATGAACTCGGACACGGTGTGTTTGAACTCCAACACCCATGGGAGGAGTTTAACACGGGAAGCAAGAATAGTAACACTCCTTGGTTAATGGATTATACCTCGGGGACTAAACTAGCCTATGTACACTGGCAACGTATCAGCCATCCTAAGTTTGGAGTGTATGCTTTGGATAGTAGCGAGCAAGGGGAGTTGGCCGAAGGATTATGGTTTACAACAAACTGGATTGCTTTTAAAGGTAAGCCTGATTTTATTCCCGTTGTTGAAATCTCTAGTGATCTTAGACCAGAAGGAACAATTAGAAAAATTTTTGTGAAAAAAGAAAATGCTTATTATGAGTATGATCCTCAAAAAGGTGACTATTATAAAGAAGGAAGACCTCTTAAAATAGATACTTCAACTAAATTGTCAGATTCTAGTACAAATGCTGTTTATCTATATAAGTATGAAGGAGGATGTGGAAAAGATAAATATTACAAGTCAACTTATAATGTTGTAATCTCTAAAAAGGGTGATGTTGCAGGATTATTAAAAAATTTAAAACCTGAAGCTGTATTCGGATGTGAGAGTCCTTCATTTGATAATCTAAAAGAAACAGGTAAAGAGATTTTTGCTCAAAATAAGATTAAAGTCCCAGAAAAGGATCTGCAAATTTTAATCGAAATAGCTAGTATTGGTGATAAAATAGGTAAGAGTAATTATAGTAGTTATGTGAAAAAAATTAGGAATGATGGTAATCTGTTTTGGTCAGACGTTAATAAAACGACACCTTATTCAACGGAAAATTTAATTAATACACTTACTAGTTTAAAGAAATTCTCAGAGGCTATTCAACGTTTAAAATCATTTAATTATAAGACTATTGATGAACTCGTAACAGATGTTGATACTAATTTTAAAATAACAAAAGGATCTGATAATATTTTTGTTTTTCCTTCAGATATGAAATTAACACAATTATTAACGACACCTTTTGCTGATTTAGACGCCAAAAGAACTGTTTTTTTCTTGGATCTTATTAAAGATGCGGATTTTAATACAACCCACGAGGTTGGTGACCCAATTTGCGCTGAACAAATTTTAGGTGTAATGCTTGATAAATTTTCGAATGAGAAAAATATTGAAGAAAAAAAGTTAATTATCGATCATATAAGAAGTAGAAAATACATAAACAAGTTTGTTAATATTAATGGTATCTATTATGAGTCTTTTATTAATTCAATGATTACAATGGTTCATCAGGTCTATAAAGCACCTCCATTTAAGATCAATCCTGAACGTTTTTTAACATTTAGTTCTGCTTATTTTCAACTAAACAGTGAATCAATTTCTGAGCAAGGAAAAGTAGAATTAAGAGTAAAGCAATGGTTTTCGGATGATAAATATAACCTTATTATAGATCCTTATGAATATGTAACTGTTAGGTTTGTTGAAGATGTTGATTTTGGAGGGGATTTTAAATTTAAGAAAAATCAATATGTTCAAATGTCTGCAATTTGCGCATATCAAATGTTTCATAAGGATACTCAAAATGCGCTTTGGAAAACCGCACGTATTGCAGGAGAAGTTGTTTTGACAGTTATTGGTGTTGGCGAAATCACAGCTGCCATCAGACTTTATAGAGCTGGGCAAACCGCGTACGCAACGTATATAGGAGTAAAAGCTCTTGGAGATGTCGGATTTGGACTGGTTGATATTTATATAAATAATTCTGATAATTCACTTACAGATGCACAAAAAGAAAAATGGAATAAATTCTTTATGATTTACTCTATTGCTTCAATATCTACTACGGGATTAGAAATGCTTACAAATAAAGTTATTACAAAATTAAAAAAGGGAGGAAACTCCTATAATGAATTTGAAAAAGCTGTGGAAGAAGCTAATATTGATATTGATGAACTTTACAAAGAGCATATTGAAAATTCAGCTAAAATACAGAGTACTATTGCTGATCAATTGGATTTAATATCAAAACGACTTCCTATAAATTTACAAGAGCAGTTTAATAAAGATTTTGCAAATGCAAGCGAAGAAATAGTAAAAGCCTTGCAAAAAGAAAACTCAGAATTAATTAATGGATGGAAAAAATATAGAACCAAAAATCCATCATCTATCTTATGTAATTAAATGTTTTTTTATGAAAAAATTATTTTTCCGTATATTAATATGTTTACTCAGTTTTTCTAGTATTAATGCTCAATGCTGGTTTACCCAATTCCAAAAAGATTTTGAGACAGGAAGTATTGAATTTAAAAAAATTATAGCTGAGAGCGAAGATGGTATGGCAACCTATCAACGGCTATATGATGGAGGAAGTAAATATGTACTTAAAAATGGAACTTATCTGCGAAAGTTTGAAAAACTAACTCCTCAAGTACAAAACAAAATAGCGAAACTTACAGACGACAAGAATACTGGCTCTACTCTTACGAAATTTTTAGATGACTGTGAAGATGCTGAATTTGTCAAGTTTGTAAACAATCCAGAAAATAGCAAATTTGTTGATGCTTTTTCGAATCATAAGCTTACAGATAATGAAGCCCAAAATATTGGCGATTTAGTAGCTGAATTAAAGTTAAACAACGAAAGTAATCCCAAAGTCGAAAAATGGCTTGAACGTAGTGACAAAATTTCAATAATGAAAGGTCGCTTTAAAATAGCCGACGACTTTGAAAAAGCAAATAACACTGTAATTAAAAATAACCGTAACCCTCCTTGTAACTCTTGGGGAGGCAATGGCAACCGAACACACTATACACAATTACAAGTAGGTGAGCCAAAAGTAATTTTAGATGATGCTTTGGTTGATCCAGTTGCAGTCACAACAGACGCAAGGGGACGTAAAACCTACAAAGCAATTTATCATGATAGCAAATTAACTAATAATGCTCCTTGGACAACTAATCAAAAATCCGAAATTATTGATAAATTTACAACTGGAAAAGGCGTACTTACTGATGCAAATGGTGCGCAATATTTGGAATTCGAAGTGAAAAACACAAATGAAACACTAAGTAAATTAGATGGTAATTTTTTAAAATCTGGTGATAAGATTAGAGTTTATAAAACAGATATTTACAAATCGATAAGTAATGGGGATGGTAAAAGTATAATTAAAACAATCCAAATTTTTAAATAAGAGTGAAATATGGAAGAAAATGTAATTTTAGACAAACTTGTAAGAGAATTGCCTAATGGGTTTGAGTTAGCAATGACTGAGGAGCTAAGTACAAAAATGATTAGTTTTAAGAAAAACGATGCTAGTGTTGTTTATAGTATTCAGAATGTGACTTTAAATGATAGAGTTTATAATAACTTTTTAGGGAATATTTTAGGGAAAGTAATATTTAAAGAAGTAGAATATATACTCTTTCCAAAATATAAAGTAGGTGATAATAATCCTACAATAGACTATTATGGTCATCAGAAAATCTTTAATATACCAAAAGACGAGGGTATTTTTTCAAAATTACCAATAGAATATAAAACTGAGGAAGATATAGATAAAGGGTGTGCGTTGATTACAAAATACATCAATGAAATCGCTATTCCTTTTTTTAATTACTGGCAGGATATACGTGATTTTTTACCTTTTTTAGAAACTAATGATAATGGTTTTATTGCAGATTTGTTTTCGGGTGATGGTTTTTATAAAAAAGTAATTATTTGGAAACTATGTTCACATCCAAGATACAATGAGTTAATCGAGGAAATGTTAGAGATATTTAATGTCGAGCTTAAAGAAGCTCCAAAAGATAAATTATTAAAAAAAGATTATGACAGATATATTAAAATCATAAAAACCTTAGAGAAGACAAAACCTTTGTATGAATGGGATGAAAAATATTTAATACAAAAGCCGTATATAAAATAGTGTCTCGTCCTAAAATAAGTTTACATGTTTATACTTAATCCTAAAATATATTTACAACTCATTTTTAGTCCTACTATTGGTTTACAATAATAGGACTTTTTATATAATAATTCTTCCATAATTTTTCTGTTTTTATACCGTTTAACCTTTGAAAACACTGTAAAAAGCATTCATGTAAAATGGATAGCCTGTTATTGATTTAATTGTTTTATCATCAGATATTTTAATCAATTCTTCCATTTTTTGGTTTAAGTCGTCTAAAGTATCATAAATTTTCATTGCAATTTTATCTTTCATCCATTGCCACATTTTCTCAGCAGGGTTAAGTTCTGGGCAATATGGTGGAATTGGCAAAAGAAATATATTGTCAGGAATTATCACATCCTTTGTGGAATGAAATGCGGCATTATCAATTATCATAATCTTTAACTCTGTTGGCTTGTGATTGCTGAAATCTTCCAGATATTTTACAAATAATTTTTTGCAAACACTTTGTGTTGTCATACAAAAACTCTCACCTGTTATGGGGGAAAACTTCGGGTCAGAGACATTTTCAGGGGATTTGACTAAATTTGTTTTTTAATTAATAGCGATCTAATCGATGGATTTGGAATTTATAAAGCATTTTTTACCTGAGGGTTTACTTGATTATTTTGATATTGTAGATTTTAAAGAGTTAGGCGATTTGTCAACTCAAAAAGAGTGTTTCTTTATTTATTTAGACGAAAAGAATACTCTACATTCAGTTGATAATCCTGTTCAATATGAATCAAAAGGTTTTAATGAGAGAACGCTAGTTCAAGATTTCCCCCGCTCCCGCGCGAATCCTTTCGCGTGGCAGTAATAAATGATAAAAATAATCAACTAGCAACTTGAAGTAATCAAACAAAAAATTGATTACATTCATAACAATCCAGTTGCGGAAGGAATAGTGTTTAGACCTGAAGATTACAAATATAGTAGTGCAGTCGATTATTCTGGTGAAAGAGGATTACTGGGAGATATATGTGTTTTTCAGTTTTTTAAGTTGTAATTACCACGCGAAAGGATTCGCGCGGGAGCGGGGGTTCTCATATTGGGAATACTATGCCGTATACCAAACCTCCGTATAGTTCAAAATTTGAAAATCCGCAACAACTACAAAAGGCCTTAAATAATACAAAACCGGAACTTCTGCTTTTAATTCAACTCCAGTAACTGGAAGTAATACCAAAGTTGTTTATCATACATTGACTGATGGTAGTGCTTATGGCAAAGGAGTTCCAAAAGATGGACAAATATTTCAGCAATCAACTAAAGTTAGAGCTGTATATCAGCAAACTTCTTCGGGTGATTGGCAGTTATTAACTATGTTTCCTGATTTTTAATTATGAATGACTTAAGGAATTTAATAAGCGCTTTAGCTTCCTTTATGGAAGCAAATTGGCTTCCATATGAGGATAGTATAGGAAGTATAAACTATTGTATCAATGGTGGTACAATTAGTAAAGAAAATTTGATATCAGAATATTCATCCGTAATGTTTGATAAAAATTTTGATTGGATTAGTTTAGCGACAGAAAGCCAATTATTAATAAGTCCAGAAAGTTATTCAAATGAGGACATCAAAAACTATGTTAAGTTTTTGTTGCAAGATTATTTATTTCCTGAAAGAAGATTGACTGAGCAAGAAATAGAGGAATTAAATTTATCTGTTGAAAATGTTTTAAAAGCCAATAGTTCAATAAATGAATGGATGCTTGCTTATGATGTATTTGAAGAATTAAAAAAGCATCAACAATATAAACAGTTGGAATATTATAATCTTTGGAAATTACCCTTTGTCAAAAAAAGAATTATACAGAAGTATATTGAAGGTAAAGACCGAGAAATAGGATATTTAAAGTATAACGAAAACCCGACTTAATCGGGCTTTTTTCAATCCCCGCTCCCGCGCGAATCCTTTCGCGTGGCAGTAATAAATGATAAAAATAATCAACTAGCAACTTGAAGTAATCAAACAAAAAATTGATTACATTCATAACAATCCAGTTGCGGAAGGAATAGTGTTTAGACCTGAAGATTACAAAAATAGTAGTGCAGTCGATTATTCTGGAGAAAGAGGATTACTGGAAGATATTTGTGTTCTTCAGTTTTTTAAATTGTAAATACCACGCGAAAGGATTCGCGCGGGAGCAGGGGGGGTGAGTTTTAGTTTCTTTTGAATAAGGTAAGTCGAAAAAAACTTCAATAATATCTCCTTTATTAAAGCTCATTAACAAGAAAGTAAATTATGAATATTTGATGAATTCATTTTAACAACTCCCTTTTTTAATTCTTCATCAGTTTTTATTACTGCGACTGATTGGTATACTTTTTTATGAAGTTTACTTTCTATTTTGTACAAGCATTTAAGCATATACTTGAAATTATCTTTAAGTTCAGTGTTATCGTAAAAATTTTTAGAACTCATTTTTTCAGAAAGCACTTCAAATTTTGATATGATTTTTTTTGTATCCTTAAGAATTTTTTCTGATTCAGATATGTTTAAAGCATCTAAATGCATAATTGCACCTTCCATTGATAAAATAAAAGTGATAATATCTTTGTTAAAGTTACTAATTACTCTCTTTTTAAGGAATTGTAAAAATCGTGTAATTAAAGACACCCTGTTCGCTTCGTTAACGACAGTCTATGCCATGTTTTCTATGTTAATTGTCAAATACATAATTACAATTTATACAACTAATTACGTTTCAAAAATAAACAATTTTATCTAAAAAATGAGTTAAATTGTTTTAATCCTTTTTAGTGTCTCAGTTTGGACAAGCTGTTGTGCAACTCACAAATAGTCAAGTCCAATCATAAGTTTATTTATTTGCTAAAAAACATTTCTGTATTGTTCCTATCAAAAATAGAAAAATTTATTTAGAGCGTGTTCGATGGAGTGATGATTTTCCATAAGCTTTGGTCGGTTTATGAGTGAATGAAAGTAATACTTGTGCGATTAGAGGTAAAAGCACATTATTAGTACTATATGGTTCTCGAATTCACTTTCCTTAAGTGTCTATTCTTTGGTCGATAATAAGATTGCGACTTTTTATAATAACTGAATTGAATACAGAAAAAGAATACTTTTTAGATTCCAATAGTATTCTTTCTTTCGAATAAATTACGAAATCGAAATCTATATTTTAGATGTTTGTAAGTAAATTCTGTTTTTTTAACTCTAAAATCAATTGTAAAGTTAAAAAATGAAAAAAAATATTGTATAATTAGGATTCCTAACTATATTTGTACAGCAATAATGCAAAAAAATAAAAATGAATAAAATGGAAAAATCAATTTTTTATCATGCAGGTTGTCCTGTTTGTGTTAGTGTAGAGCACGATATTGTAAATCTTATAGGAGAAAATAATGTCGAAATTGTACATCTAGGAGAAGATCGTAATCGTATTGAAGAAGCAGAAAAAGCAGGCGTAAAGTCAGTACCTGCTTTACTTACAGTAAATGGAAATGTGCTTCATATAAACTTTGGGGCTACTTTAGCTGATGTAAAAGGCTAATTCTTTCGCCTTAATAATTTAGGATTCCTAATTATTAAGGCTTTTTTAACCCAGATTACGCATTAGACTTCGTTGTGAAACAAAAATTTTCAATAAATTCAAGTGCTCACGGAAAATTTTAGAAGAAGAAATAATGAACTATTTTGATGATTAAAATTTGAGTAGGTGCTTGAATTTGAAGAAAAATAAAGTGGAATAGATTTACTTCGTCTATTTGCTACGCTCGGGTCTAATGCGTAATCTGGGTTTAAAGTAAAGTAGTTACTTACTTTGTAAAAAAGTAATCTTGTTCTTGTAAAATTTTAAATGATAAGTAATAACTCATTTATTTTTTATCATTTGATGAAATTAACTAACATAAAAAGAATGTAAATGAAAGTAGCAGTTTGGGATACCTATGTAACAAAAAAAGAAGGAAGTATTATGCACTTTGATATAATCGTGCCGCAAGAGATGATAACAGATACAACGACCATTTATAATTATGGTAAAGAATATTTAAAGAGTAAAGGTCAAGAAGGACAAAGTTTAACTTCAAAAGAATGTAAATTTTGTCATGTAGAATATCTTCAACCTATATGGGAAGAAGAAATAAATAAAAAAGGATATTTTATAATAGAAATAGAAAATTGTTAATGAAAAATACTACGCATTTACTTTTTTCTTATGGTACTTTACAATTAGAAAAAGTTCAACTTGAAAATTATGGAAGACTTTTAGTTGGAACACAAGATGTATTAAAAGGTTATAAAATTGAAAATTTACAAATAACAGATACAGATGTTTTAGTAAAAAGTGATTTAGAATATCATCCTATAGCTCTAAAGACAGGCGTTGAAACCGATTGTATTAAAGGGATAATTTATGAAATATCGAATATTGAATTAGAGGAAACAGATAAATATGAAGTAGCTGAGTATCATAGGATATTAGAAACTTTTGAATCGGGTAAAAAGGCTTGGGTATATGTGGCATGTCATAATAAAAGATAATATAAAAGTATTTTTAAAAATTTATATAGAGATTAAATGGTATATTCAGTATTTAATCCAAATTCTACATTAGAAAGGATCAAGAACAAAAGTTGAGGATTAAGGAAAGATTGGATAATCTGAATAATAAGAAATCTATATTTCTTACCTCTCTAAACTGATTTTTAAAGGCTTTTATTTTTGCATTAAACCCAGATTCCGCATTAGACTTCGTTGTGAAACAAAATTTTTCAATAAATTCAAGTGCTCACGGAAAATTTTATAAGAAGAAATGGTGAACTATTTTGATGATTAAAATTTGAGTACGTGCTTGAATTTGAAGAAAAATAAAGTGGAATAGATTTACTTCGTCTATTCGCTACGCTCGGGTCTAATGCGTAATTCTATCTAACTTAATTTAAGGAATTGATAAAGAAGTAGTTTCGATTCCGTATTTTTTAATCATTTTTTTAATTTGTATCGTTTTTTTATTCTTCATTTCTTGAATATATTGGTCTGTATTTATTGGTATATAATGTTGTTTTTTGACTATCATATTCCAAATTATAACTGCTATTTTTCTTGCTGTTGCTGTAATTGCAGCACCTCTTCCTTTTTTAAAAGAAATCCTTTTAAAGAACATAACGAGGTAACCTTCTTTTTTTCTTTCAATTGTATTTGCCGCATTTCTTAATGTCAATGCAAATTTATTTTTCCCTTTTGGAGTTCTGCTACTCAAAACCTTACCTCCACTAATTTTATTATTTGGAGCTAACCTGAGCCAATTCACAAATTGCTTGGAGGTCTTGAATTTATATATATCGGTGCCTATTTCGGCTAAAAAACTAGTAACGGTTCCTGAGCAAACTGATTCTATAGCAAAGAGATCTACTCCAAAAAGTTTTAAACTATATTTCTGTACATCAAATTTGGGTTGGTTTTTCCCTTTATTCTGTTTCTTTACCAATTCGATATCTTCTGATAAAACAATTTCTCTGGTTTGATTTTTCAGCACTTGATCAATACGAGTATCGGTGTTTTTTATTTTATCTTGAATAAGTCTGTAAATATCATAACAATCGGAAAGCTCATGTAGGTATTCATTGTTTATTTTACCTTGTAAAGCGTCGGCTATTTCTTCTTTGCTTTTTTTAACTCGTTTGTCGCAATATTCAGCTAATTTTTCACCTGAAGTTTCACCTGATAGTATCATCTCAATTACTCTTATTCCAGAAACTCCTGTGATGTCACTTATCACAACGTCGAGTCTGAAGTTCATTAAACGTAATGCTTTTTGCATTTTGTTTACAAAGCCTGAACTTTGTTCAATCAAACTAGAACGATGTCTATGAAGTGTTCTTATCTGCAAAGTGGTTTCAGAGGGCAAAAAGAACCTCGTAATAGCCCTAAAGAATGAAGTTTCTGTATCCATTGTGCATCTTTCACATCTGTCTTTGCTTTGAGGTTTTTTGTTTGAGTCCCTTGAACCAAAAGAACTTCAAAACCATTTCCCTGCAAGATCATAAACAAAGATTGCCAATAACTCCCTGTGGACTCCAAAGCAACACTACGAATCTTGTTCTCTTGAAGATAAGCTACCAAAGCGCATAATCCTGATTGATAAACATTAAATTCTCTGATTTGATTTTCATCCTGTCCTATGGCTACAAAATGAGAACGTGACCCAACATCAATTCCTGCAGCATTGGGATTTACAATTTGCATTTTTTCGAAACTTTTCATAAAATATTTTTTTATTAAAATGCGAGGAAATGTAATATCTTTGCTTAAATTATTCTATACGAGATAACATGGTGTTTCATCATTGATTGTCTCAAAGGGCTTCCAAATGGAAGCCTTTTTACATTTCAGCCAAAATCTGGGAGGGGATAAATTCACCATTTTATACATAGGCTTCGCTCGCAAGTACAAGTTAGCTCTCATTTGTCAAAGAACAATACTTTCTTGAAATCTGGGTTAAAAAGGGTCAGAGACATTTTCAGGGGATTTGACTAAATTTGTTTTTTAATTAATAGCAATCTAATCGATGGATTTGGAATTTATAAAGCATTTTTCACCTGAGGGTTTACTTGATTATTTTGATATTGTAGATTTTAAAGAGTTAGGCGATTTGTCAACTCAAAAAGACTGTTTCTTCATTTATTTAGACGAAAAGAATGTTCTACATTCAGTTGATAATCCTGTTCAATATGAATCAAAAGGTTTTAATGAGAGAACGCTAGTTCAAGATTTCCCTATTCGTGGAAAGGCAGTGTATTTAGGAATTCGAACCAGACGTTGGCGAGAAAAAGTGAATAAATCTAAAGAGGTGAAAAACGATTATTCTTTTGTAGCTGAGGGTTCAAAATTAACTACTGAACTCTCCGGTTTTTTAAAAGGTACAGGTCGAGACCCGAGAAGATACGATAAGTAATATAGCTAGCTACTATGGTGTAAAGAGCTACATTCTTCAACGACACTATAAGAAAAAAGTGAGCGGATTTAATGAATGGGAGCAAAAAAATCATGCTGAGGATTATTTGATTTATCCTCAAAATATTGGTCAATATATCAGTATAGATGAAGTTAGTTTGTCAAAAGGAGAACTCTATACTTACTTAACCAATAAAAAGGAAGAGGTAAAAAGGAACTCTTATTGCTTCGATATCAGGCACAAAAGTCAGGATATTATAGATGTCATTCTTAAAATCCCATTAGAAAAAAGACAGTTAGTTAAGGAAATAACTTTGGATATGGCTAGTAATATGAATCTAGTTGCAAAAATCTGTTTTCCTAATGCCAATATCGTTACAGATCGTTTTCATGTGGTAAAATTAGTAACCCAAGCATTACAACACATTAGAATAGAGTATCGTTGGGAAGAAATAAAGAAAGAAAATCAAGCTATAAAAGAGGCGAAAGATAAAGGTGAAAAATACAAGCCATTTACCTTTGAAAATGGAGATAGCCCAAAACAACTTTTGGCAAGAAGTAGGTATATAATAACCAAATTGCCAACAGACTGGACAAAAAATCAAAGAGCGAGAGCTAAGTTGTTATTTGAATCTTATCCAAAATTAGAAGAGGCTTACAAGCATTGTATGGAGTTTAGAGCGATATATGAAACAACTTCAAAAATCATAGCAAAGGAAAAAATTGAACAATGGATTGGAAAAACTAAATCACTGAATTTTACTCATTTTAATATTGCTTCAAATAGTATTAAAAACCATCTAGAAACAATTATAAACTTCTTTAACAATAGAAGCACTAATGCAAATGCAGAATCTTTTAATTCTAAAATAAAACTCTTTAGAGCGAATCTTAGAGGTGTTACAGATATTAAATTTTTCTTGTTTAGACTGGAAAAATTATTTGCTTAAATCAAACTAATCCCCAAAAAAAATATGTGAGCCATTAATACATCACTCTGATAGAGGAACTCAGTATTGTAGCAGTGAATATGTAAAACTTTTAGAAAATAATAATATAGCAATAAGTATGACAGAAAATGGAGATCCATTAGAAAATGCCATTGCAGAAAGAATTAACGGAATTATAAAAGAAAAATATCTAAATGATTATCAAGTTGATAGCATAGAAGAAGCTAGCGATTTATTGGAAGCTGTTGTTGATTTATATAATAATGAAAGACCTCATATGAGTATAGGAAATCTAACTCCAAATCAAGTACACCATAACAATATAAAAAACAGAAAAATTATGGAAGAATTATTATATAAAAAGTCCTATTATTGTAAACCAATAGTAGGACTAAAAATGAGTTGTAAATATATTTTAGGATTAAGTATAAACATGTAAACTTATTTTAGGACGAGACACAATTATTAGCATACTCCACAAGTTTACTTAATTGATTGAGTAATTTATTCCCTAATTCAGTTTTAATATGATTTTTAAGACTAATATTTAATGCATCATTTTCATTTAAATATTTAACAACATGATTCATATTCTGATTAATAATGCTGAATTCTAAATTTGCAATCCTATCAGCCAATTTTACAATTATTCCATCTTGATTATGTATTAATTTTGAGTACATTTTGGACTTTTTCTCTTCACGAGTATTTCCATCTCCATCTGTTAGTGACCAAACAGTTTCATATATTGATTCACCAAATCTATCTATAAATTCTTCTTTTGATATTGTGGTATCTTCTAAAATATCATGTAACCATGCAGATGCTAATAAATTATAATTTTTGTAAGACAACAAAATATCATTCCTAAATAGAACACTAACTACATTGATAAGATGGACATCATAATTGTAAATACCATATTTTTGAAATTTATGAGATTCTATCGCAAAGTCTTTAACATAATTATAAAGACTTATGCTAAGTTTATCTAACGCAAATTCTAAGTCAGATATGGCATCTCTTTCGTCAATCCAACCAGTAGCATAATGATTCATAAACGACTTTATGTATTTTGAATTTGCAACCCAAGCATTATTTTCAAAAACTTCAAAATTTTTAATTTCGCCTTTGAAATTTCTACCTTTTTCATATCTATAAAGACGATTGTTTAGTATGTAATAGTCAAATTCCATTTTATTTAATCGTTTGTACATTTATTGGATTAATTACAGAATTAGAATTGTTTATCATCAAATTTTTCAATTCTATTGCTCTTGTAGAATTTTCATCTAGTAATCTATACTCTTCATAAAGCGTATGATTTATATTTTGCTTCATATTAAAACTGTTAGGTGTGTGAAACTGTAATTCAAAAATCTGACCATTTGGATTTTTCATATTTATGTTTATTCCCTTATACATTGAACCATCTACAAATGTATTTTTTAATTTAACGACTTCATAGCCTTTATCTTTTAAGTCATTAAGAGTGTTTTCTATTCCTTTCACAAAAGTAGCATCATCAAAAGTAGTTGTGTATCTTAAAACATCATTCATTGGTGTATTTATGCCATCCAACTGTAATTTTCGAATCAGAGATTCTTCTGATTTTAAACGAAAATCAAGCCCTTCCATTTTACCACCATTTTTATTAGCTAAACCTACTAAATCATCAGTAACTTGATGTTCAATTAGTTTTAATTTCGATAAAAGTTCTCTGGCTTTAAGAGCTTCAGCCGTGTTCTCCGCTCCACTAACCTTCTTCCCAATCACATATCCCTTCCATTTTTTTATCAATTCAGCATTACCGTTAGGAATATCTTTGATGGTTATTCGTACTTTGCCTTCTTCGGCTAATTTATTCCAAGTTTTAGGTCGGCCTGTCACGGGGTCTTTAGGAATATTCCATTTGACTTGCTTGCCTTGCCCTTTTTGATTAAACCAAGGGATTACATCAGCTAGTTCTCCATCAAAACCTAAGTCTTCAAGTATTTCAATTTCATAATAAAAAGTATAATTTGATTCTGGAATATTTAGTGCTCTTGAAGAAAAATCAAAAGGCTTATCGTCAATAATAGGGCTGGTAAAATTACCTCCTAATAAGGGTTCGTTTATTCCATCCCAACTCCCTATAGGATTCGCATAACGGTCATATTTTTTGAACTTTTGAAGTGATATTCCACTTTCAATATTGTATCCGCCATTGTATGGAGGCCAATTTCCATTGATTTTATATTCCTTAAAAATCTCTTCTAACCGTTGCCATAAATGCAATTTGTTTTCATTATTAGCTTTTTTATAGTATTGATAGGCTAACGATCTTAAATGTTTAGGAAGATTTGATACATCAACCGTTTGTTCAAATTTTTGCTGACTATCTAAAAACGGAATAGGAACATTTCTTTCTTCACTTGTAAGCTTGTCAATCCATTTTTGATACCCACCAGCATTTTTTACTTCTTGAAAATTTTCGGCTACTATTTTAACTTCAGGAAGACTATTTCTTAAAGAAGGCTTTTCTTTATTCAACAAATACCAAGCGTCAAATGCTTTAGAATCGCTTTTTACAAAATCTTTTAAAGCGGTATTACGAGAAAAATCTTTTGCTAATTCAGAAAATGTACATTGTGCAAATCCTGATGTTACAAAAAACAAACTCCAAAAGGCTATAACATAAAAATATATTTTTTTCATATTTATTTTATTTTTCTTCATAACTCCAAACTCCAGCTATTTTGCATACAAAACGATTCGGATTAGGTTCACCCAAACCAAAAATAATTAGATTTTTTTGTGAACAAAATTCACATTCTTTAGTGATATAACGAGAGGAATACAACGTTATATCCACAACTAATTCACCTGTAGCATTCTTAATTAACATTTTATGATTCAAAATATCCTCTTCTGTTAGTATCTGCTTTTTTACAAGTTCATTAACATCGCTTGAGATTTGAAAAAAATCAATACTTACTTTGTTTGATGAATTACAATTGGAACAATAATAATTAAAAACGGCAGGTTTTTGATCGTGATTTTCAAACAATTTGATATTTGTTTCAAGTTTTTTTAGGATTCTTATTTTCATTTTCATCTAAAAATCTATTTTGTACAAATTGGTAATTTTCTTTCAGTTAATAACAACCAAGAGTCTATAACATCATCTGCATCTGTTTTAATTAATTTAAGCATTTCGGTATTCCCTGCTACATCTTTCACAAACAATTTGATTTCATCCTCAGAAATCCCTTTTGTCTTTAATTTAGATAAAACTTCTGAAGAAAGTTCAAAAACCCCTGCTCCCGCGCGAATCCTTTCGCGTGGTATTTACATTTTAAAAAACTGAAAAACACAAATATCTCCCAGTAATCCTCTTTCTCCAGAATAATCGACTGCACTACTATATTTGTAATCTTCAGGTCTAAACACTATCTCTTCTGCAACTGGATTATTGTGAATGTAATCAATTTTTTGTTTGATTACTTCAAGTTGCTAGTTGATTATTTTTATCATTTATTACTGCCACGCGAAAGGATTCGCGCGGGAGCGGGGGAAAGACACCCTCTCAAACGCTCTTAATTTTGCTAAGTAGCTTATAGTACTTATAAAAAACTAGAAGAACCTTTGTACAAGTCTAAATTTACCTCTTTGATGGAATTAATGTCCTTAACGTACTCACCGATACTAAAATCAAAAATATTATCAATTTTCCCATTAGTATCATATTCAAATGCATAAAGTAAAGCACCACTTTTATAAAAAAATTTTTGAACCATCGAGTTGTTGTTCTCTACAAAGTTGGTTTTTATATAAACAGCATTATTATCAATATATTCGATTTCTCCGAAAGAATTTAAAGAACCTTTAATATATGTTTTAAAATTTTCTTTTTTTAAACCACCCAGTATTCTTTTATCATAGTGAAAAGTGGTAATTTCTGCCAAAAAAACATTATGCCTACTAATTACTGATTCATTTTCAATTTCGTACTCTATACATACCAACTTATTATCATCGTACTTTTTGGTTTCTATAAAATCATCTCCAATATTAACTTCTTTAAAATTTGCATGCTCTTTAATTTTATCGAACGCAATTTCATTCCCGTTAGTATCTATATATTTTTTTATCATTTTAGATCTAGATAAGGTTTAATATCGAAGCCCTTTCCTTTGATTATTATGGAAACATCAGCAGTAGTAGCAGTTGAACTACCAAGTACTTTTCTAGCTTCATAAAAATCATTCATAAATGAAGTATAGGGTTCTATTCTATCAAAATAAAACGCATTAACCTTCCCTTTACTTATTTCCGTCTCTAAATTCTTTATAAGATTATCTCCTGCTAACCACGGGGATCTTTTTCTTATTGCATCTTTCATTTTATTAGTTAACACAGCAAAATCATTTTCATTCATAAATATTGCCACATCAATATCTTTAGCATTAGGAGTTCTTAAAGCAGAACCTTGAATTTTTATATCATTACTAATTATGCCGTAATCTGAAAGCTGCTTCTTTAGTTTAGAACTAAACTCAGTAAAATTCTCTAAAGAGTTAAAAGTATAAGGATGTCCGTTTTTCAAAACAACATTTACGTAGTTATCCATTTGTTGCATTAACTCTACAGCATCAATACGTTTTGCATCCCTACAACTAATAAATAACATATCATCAATAATATCATCTGTAAGATTTAGTGATTTACCCTTATTTATTATTTGTGTTATTTCTGCGTCAGTATGTTTCAATGCAAATCCTGTAGAACCTTGAACCCTTGTAACAAGCTTATTTTTAAAGGTAGATAGCCAGTTCCCCGCCCCAGTAACATTTTTCCATTTGCTATACCCCCCAGCATTTTTTATAGCCTGATAATTATCTTCTACTTCTTTTAAAACTTTCGCATTAGTTTTTTCTAATGATTTCTCTTCTAAAAGCAAGTGCCAAGCATCAAAGACTTTATCTGTATCATCAGCTTTTGAAGCATAATCTCGCAACTCTTTTGAGGCATACAAATCATTTTCAAAAGACTTTTTACTGTTTCACATTGAGTAAAGCCATAAAAAGAATTTAAGAAAGCAAATAATAATATAATACTTTTTAAATATTTCATTTTAAAATTCTCCTTTTATTTTTTTCATAATATTTTCAGGTAATTCAGGGTTTTCCCAAATTCCATGAATATAGGTTACATCTTCCCCTCTCGCATCTTCTCCTGTACTACGTGGTTGATAATCAAATTGCCAACGCTTTGACTTAATAATAATGTATTCCTTTTCTAAATTTGACAGCACCCATGATAAATATACAATTGAAAATCTATCATCATTTGAAATTTTAGCGAGTTTATATCCTGAAGATTCTCTTTTAATAATTTCAAAACTAAAAATATTAGACAGATAAACTAACTCTTCTTCTGTAAAATTTAATTTCAAATTCCCACTAGGATTAAACGTTAATAACTTAGATCTTTGCTTTTTTGCATTCTCATACAAAGAATAATTATCAATAAATATTTCTGGTCTAATCAATTCCTGTTTTATAGTACAAAACCCTCTAATTTGATTTTCAACAGAGGAATGTGCATCATTTTTTTGAATACAATAAAATTCTTCAATTTTTTTCATTAATTACAATCTATATTTTTATTCATTACTTTTTTAACTGATTCCCTAGTATCCTCAATCAAATGTGTCCAATTCTTACCCGAACCCAATCTTGATTGTTGAATAATATCTATTTTATCCTCTATTGCACTAAATTTCATTCCTTTCAAACGAACTTGTGTAGCACCACCCATTACCTTTTTACCTGCTTTTGTTTTCCATGGAATAGCCGGACCTACATCAAAAGTGACTCCTTCAGAATTTTTCAATCTAAATTTAAAATAATATGTTCCTTCTTCCAAATCATCCATCAAAGCCCTTGCGTCGTAGGTAAAAACATTATCAATTTGATTATATGCAGAATTCTTTACAGGACTTGCAAATCCTCCACCTAGCATATCTTGTTCTTCACCTCTTAACTTAGTTTGAAATCTATCAAAAAAAACAGTGCCAATTTCTGTTTTTATTTGTTCTCCAGTAACCGTTTTCTCTATTTTGTAAAATCCATCATATGGAGGCCATCCACCATTAATTAACTTATTAGGATTCGCGTGAAAATAATCAAACAAATCATCCCACTTCTCAGCACCCCATAATTCAAAAGCTTTTGCTCTTTGTGCAATAGTTGAATTATATTGCATAGTTCCTTCAAATGTATCAAAATCGACCGTATTACCTCTAAATTTCTGCTTCCAAACTTTTTTAATTTGCATTAAATCATCAATTGATAATTTTTCTGAAGCTCCATATTTTTTCCAAATTTCTAATACATTTTCATCTTGAATTTTCCTTATGATTTCTTCTGTTGCATTTGCAAAATCGTCTAAAAATTTTACTTTTAAATCTCCTAGTTCATCAATCCCATCTTTTAAAACTTTAAATTCAGGCTTAGATAAAATTTTAACAATTGAGTTATTCCCAACTACTATATCACCCTTTTTTATCTTATCAATTGCCTTTTCAATTTTATTAGCCAAAACAACATTATCCATTTTGGAGAAAGCTGATAAATCTTTTTCTAATAATTTTACAATAACCGTACGTGTGTCCTTAGACAATAAACTAAGCTGTTCCGTACTCAAATTTTTCAATACAAAATCAGCATATTCATCGGTAGCTTTTTCAACTTTCCCTGCGTCAGCAAGATATTCACTTTTAATAATATCATTAATTGGTGATTTTATTAAATACTTAGATTTCACCACTAAATCCACAGCTGATATACCTCCAGTAATTAAACTAGTTTTATTGAAAAACTCGGCCAAAGCAGGATTATCTTCTCTAAATGCAGTACCTGCCATACTACTTACCGAACTGATTTTATCAGCATAAAATAAAACCCTACCCAGTTTAGTAAATTGGGTAGCTGGAATAGCAAGCGACAAAACATCAAGACTTGTTTGAATAATATCCGATTGCGTTTGCGAACTACCTACATCACTACCGTAAAGCATTAAAATAGCAGGAACTGGGAGCGGGGGAAAGGATTCGCTCGTAGTTACAATTTAAAAACTGAAAAAAACAAATATATTTTAGAAATCCTGACCACGCGAAAGGATTCGCGCGGGAGCGGGGGAAGTTCACTTTTGTCAATTAAATTAAATTCTTCATATTCTAATAGTATAATATCAAATTCATTCATATTATAACTCTTTTATTTTATATATATAAACATTATGATTTTTAGTACTTGAAACAATATCAATAAGTTCATATTGAGTGTAAGGTTTAAATAAAACTTCAGATTCTGAACTATTAATCATTTTTAAATCGACACCTGTTTTTGATTCTATTTGCCAAATTACATCTCCATTTCCAACTCTTCTAAAATCATCAGCAATAAAATCATCAATTGAACTTGAAGTAAAATGCCCTTTAAAATTAAATTTCTGTCCTTTTATTAATGTTTTCTCAAAATTAGATTCTGTTAATCCTGCACCTCTAAAAACGGTTACATTTAATTGTTTGGGTAATTTTGAACAGGCTAACATCATTAAATCTTTCATTGCTGAGTATTCCGCAGTCATAGATATTTCTCCTGCTAAAGCTTTATTGAAATTAGCGTAATAATTATCTTGAATAAATAACTTTAGAGAAGCATCTAGGGATTTTTTTAATAAATCACTTATCTTGATTTTTTATGAAAATGCAAAGATGTAAAATAGTATTACATTACTAGCTTAACGTAAACTAGGGAGACTTTGCCAGCATGCGTATCTTAAAATTATGATTAGACTTTGGTTAACAGGAGGCAGGAATAATATTTGAAGTAATAGCTTCATTATGTAAGGTTCTCCTTATCAATTTTAACCTTTAACTTTTCAAGGGCTTGGTGCATCTCTAATACCCATAAATTTGGTAGCGTTTTATCATTTTGATATATTTCTAATAATTTACTGCCATAGTCGTATAATATCTTGTCAAATAATGCTTCTTTGATAGTAGTTTCTCCTATTATATCATGCACTAAAAACATTTCCCCTGCTTGAAGTTCAGAACCTTTAACATTCTTTGCCCATGCTTTATCTTCCCAATCCATGTCTGAGTAGTTGCGAATATGAGCGTGTTCTATTCCTGTTGATAAAGACTCAGATACATGATTTATTAATTTGGGTAAACTCCATACTTTATACTGAAGAATTATAAATCGCACTACATCATTTTCGGGAATTATTGAAATATCCAATCCACCCGAAACATCTTTAGAATTAATTATTATATTATATTCCATTTCATAAAAATATCAATTGACTTCAAAATAAAAAGTGGATACTTTTCCATCTTTAAAATAGCCTTCAATTTTATATCCCTCAGGTGTTACACCATTAAATTTATATGGGACAGTACCATTATTCTTATTTGCTGCGTCCTGCAATGCATCTTTCAGAACTTTTTCTAATTTAGCATCAGACCATACTATAGGGTCATAAATAGTTTTTACGTAATCCTCTGTTGTATTAACACCTTTGGTGCCACCAGTAGTATAGCCTTTATTTACATCAACACCATTGATTTTTTGTGTAAATTTTCCATCGGTAGAAGGAACTGTCTCGTCCTAAAATAAGTTTACATGTTTATACTTAATCCTAAAATATATTTACAACTCATTTTTAGTCCTACTATTGGTTTACAATAATAGGACTTTTTATATAATAATTCTTCCATAATTTTTCTGTTTTTATATTGTTATGGTGTACTTGATTTGGAGTTAGATTTCCTATACTCATATGAGGTCTTTCATTATTATATAAATCAACAACAGCTTCCAATAAATCGCTAGCTTCTTCTATGCTATCAACTTGATAATCATTTAGATATTCTTCTTTTATAATTCCGTTAATTCTTTCTGCAATGGCATTTTCTAATGGATCTCCATTTTCTGTCATACTTATTGCTATATTATTATTTTCTAAAAGTTTTACATATTCACTGCTACAATACTGAGTTCCTCTATCAGAGTGATGTATTAATTCTAATTCTTTTTTTCAATTGAAATACCTGATATTGCCATTTTTAAAGCTTCGATTGTTTGTGATGTTTGTAAACTATCTCCTAAATGAAATCCTATAATTTTTCTAGAATATGCATCAGTAATAAAACTTATATAAACAAAAACTCCTTTAATCTTCCAATAAGTTATGGCGCTTACCCATAATTGATTAGGAGCATTAGGAACATACTCTTTTATAAGATTTGGATACCTCTTAAATCTATGGGAGGAATTTGTGGTTATTGTTTGTTTTTTTCTGCGTTTAACTAGTAGATAATTAGCTGATAACACATCAAAAAGCCTGTCTCTACCCATTTTTATTTGATGTTCTAGTAGAAATGGTTGTAATAACTCATATAGTTTTCTACCTCCCATATGACGATGATTTTTTCTTATTTTTAAAACCTCAGAAACAATTAGTTCATCTTCAAAAACGTATTGCTCTTGATGCCAAAAGTGTTGATAATATGCTTGTCGTGTTACACCAAGTAATCGGCAAAATATGCCTAAACCAATCTTAGGGTGGTGGTTTTTCATCTCCTGAATTACTTGGTATTGGACTTTTTTACAATATTGATTTTAAACTCTTTTTCAGCAATTTCTATCATTCTACGATAAGCCTCAGCTAAAAGTTTTGCTTCTTGAAGTTCTTTTTCAAGTTCAGTAATCGACTTTTGAGAGTCTTTTTCGTTTGTGTTGATTTTAACTGATTTCATATCAGGTAAAGATACAATTCTTGTTTTTAAAACATCAAAACCTCTTTCTCTTAACCAATAAGTAAGTCGACCATTACCAAGATTATGCTTTAACTCAACTTCTTTTTTGGTCATTGAACCAGTTAGATAATCATTACAAACAAATCTTTTAAATTCTTCTGAATATCTTGATTGCCACTTTGTAGAATATTCTACTGAATATCTTTCCATAATTTTACACTTTTGTGTAAACTTATTTTAGGACGAGACACCTCAGATCAAGTAGCTTTAAGTTTACATGCTTTAGATGATGGTAAGTTTTTATGGGACAATAAACCCGTTAGTCCAGAAGAATTAGCGGAATATTTAACTAAAAAACTGGATCCAAAAATAAAAGGAATTGTACTTTTGTCATGTAATGATTTAGCCAGTGCCAAAGCGCTTGCCCAAGCTACTGGCAAAAATGTTTATACCACTGATGGTGCTATAACGATCTTTGAAAATGGTATAAAACGTGCTGATAATACCAAATGGTATGAAGTGTCACCAGAAGGTACGGCAACAGAACTATCTTCTCCGCCTGTTAAAGAATGTTCGACTTGTACAGGTGAAGGGGTTGAGATGGGAGTTGTTGGATTAGGGAAAAGTGATAAATTGTTAGATTTATTTTTTAAATCTAAATTAGGAAGTTGGACACGGAAAGTAATTCAAAATAAAAAATGGGTCGATTTTATTGATGAAAGTGGTGTTCCGTCTGCTTCAGAAATAGACCAATTAGAGGCATTGGGAGAAAAACTTCAGAAAAGAATGATTGGTCTAGAAAAATCACCCAATAATAATACTCCATTCCCTCGGAATTGATGGCATAATTGATGGAGGAAATCCATTATCATTAAAAACTGCGGTACCGGGTAAAGAGGGAATAAGATTAAGAGAAATGGTTAATAAAGCTAATGAATTAAATAATGGAAATGTAGCTGGACATTCAGAATGGGCGGGCTCGCTTAATAATAAAATAGATGGTATGATTACAACTAGTCAAAGCACAAAGAGTTATGTAAAACAAAGATGGGAGGCTGTACTTTCTGACCAAAGTGTTAATTCTAGCATCATTGACAATTTATATATTGAAGCTAGTGACGGATGGTTAAAATGGAGTAGTAAAACTAATAGTTGGATAGAGTTATGAAATTAAATAAACATATATATCATAATATGATATGTGCTTTTGATATAGAAATATTCAGCAATATGTATTTTCTTGAAAACAATTTACAACAAAGTGATTTTGTTAAAATTCTAATTTTGTTGAATAAGTATTACCCGTCATATACGTATAATAAAGGTAGCTTAAATGCAAATAAAAATTGTCATCAAGGGATGAAATGGGAAGAAATTGTCCTTAATAACTATTCATTAGAAGGCAACACATATATTGACTTATATTTTAATATCCCTATTTTTATTCAGACAGAGAATCAAATTGAAATATTGTACACAACAGAGAATGGCGTAGGAATAACATTAGAAAAGGATGAACGGTTTGGTTTTGTTTTTATTTTGAATATTTATCCTAATGTTTTTCTTAATAAAAACTATTATAGTGTATTTGATCTAGATAAGCACAAATGGAATGAAGTTTGCATTGATCAAACATTAGCAGCTATAGAGAACAGGAAAATACTAACTGGTTTTCTAAAAGAATTAGAGGCTTTATTAAAAGTAGAAATTAGTCATTATGAATCACTCAAATTCGATAAAGACTATATTAATAAATATGGTTTTAATGATAATGTAGCTTTAGAAGGCACTATAACATAAACTGTGTAAGTATAAAAAATAATGAGGTTTTACCCCAGCTGGCTCTAGCGTCCCCCGCTCCCGCGCGAATCCTTTCGCGTGGCAGTAATAAATGATAAAAATAATCAACTAGCAACTTGAAGTAATCAAACAAAAAATTGATTACATTCATAACAATCCAGTTGCGGAAGGAATAGTGTTTAGACCTGAAGATTACAAATATAGTAGTGCAGTCGATTATTCTGGAGAAAGAGGATTACTGGAAGATATTTGTGTTCTTCAGTTTTTTAAATTGTAAATACCACGCGAAAGGATTCGCGCGGGAGCGGGGAAGATGTAACCTATATTCATGGAATTTGGGAAAACCCTGAACTACCTGAAAATATTATGAAAAAAATAAAAGGAGAATTTTAAAATGAAATATTTAAAAAATATTATATTATTATTTGTTTTCTTAAATTCTTTTTATGGCTTTACTCAATGTGAAACAGTAAAAAGTCTTTTTGAAAATGACTTGTATGCCTCAAAAGAGTTGCGAGATTATGCTTCAAAAGCTGATGATCCTGATAAAGTTTTTGATGCTTGGCACTTGCTTTTAGAAGAGAAATCATTAGAAAAAACTAATGCGAAAGTTTTAAAAGAAGTAGAAGATAATTATCAGGCTATAAAAAATGCTGGGGGGTATAGCAAATGGAAAAATGTTACTGGGGCGGGGAGAACTCTTTCTGAAATGCGAAATTCAGTTGATGAATGGGTTAGACTTCAACGACATTTGACTACTTCTAACAACCAATTAAGAGAATTTAATACTGCAACAATTCTATACAATAAAGCAACAGGCAAATATTACTATGGAGCTAACAGAGGAATATTTGTAAGCGGTGCAGAAATCCATTCAACTTTAGCTGGAAAACTTCCCGAAACTTCAACTAATAATGCCTACAAACTTGGGAATTGTGCGGAATGCGATGCGGTGAATCAAGCATTACATGACGGTGCAAATTGGGGAGATTTACAAATGCATACAATAGGTGTTCAATGGAATACTGGGGCCACTTTTCCAAAACCTTTGTGCTCAAATTGTGAAGTGACTTTTGTAGGAATTGAAATAATACAATAAAATGAAAGAAATAATAGAGAAAATATCGCTTAGAGCAAGAGTTGCATTCATTATTTTATGCATGGAAAAATCTGTTAAAAATATTGGCTACAATGTTTCATGGGATAAGGTATTTAAAATTTTTTGGTTACAAACAAACATTAAATTTGTTGATGAGTGGCTTTATGAAGTTTCGAAAATTATGCCTGAAAGTATATTAGAAGATGAATACGAAGAGAATATTACAATCACTTTAGAGGACTACTTTGAACTTAAAAAATTATACAAGAATACTCCTAAATTTATATTTGATTTAATGGAATTAGCATTTGAGTGTGGTACAATTGATTTGTATGGAGAAATTGAAAATAATTCAGATAAAACTATGCAATCTGTGTTGCGTTGTATTGAAATTATGTACAATAACAATATTGAATTGCCCAATATTGATTTATTGAAAAAGTATTCAATTAGTGAAAATCGTGGTTGGGGGAGAGAATTTACAAAAGAGCAAATTTTCAATGAAAGCAATTAGATTAATATTTCTTGCTTTAGTTCTTAAGTTACAATCTTGGACAGTTGCTATAGGAGCAGGGAGGTTAGGTGTAATAGACGATGCCATTAAATCTGTCGCCCCTTATCTTGATGGATTAAAGAATGTTGGAGTATCGGTTCGTAAAATGGCAACTGCCGAAAACAGAGGCGTTAGACTTAATAAAATCCAGTAATAATATAAAACCTGAAGTAAATATTGCTAAAGCAGAAGTTAATTTGAAGAATGGACAATCTTATACAAGCCATGCTACAAGTGGTTATCCTGATCCTAAATCAGGAAATATTTTAACAAATCCACCGGCTCTCCAAATCCAGCAAGAGGTAATTCTGTTTTTGAGCAACATACTTCAAATTGGGAAGGAAGAAGTAGAGTAAATGACACGGAAGTAAAACTTTTAGAAGAATTTGCTTTGAAGAACGGTGTAAAACCAAATACGGCTAATCAAGTATTTAACGGTGTGGAAGGAGAGATTAAACTGTACACACAATTATGCCCTTGCGGTTCATGTGCAAATGTTATTAAGGAGTTTAAAAAAATGTTCCCGAAAGTAGATTTAGAAATTATTACTACAACTTTAAAATCATTTCGTTAGATGAAGTTTATGAATTTTATAAAAATTGATAACATTACTTTAGAAATAGAAGGTTCAAAAATTCAAGCTATCGAACTTTTAGAGGCTGACTTAGGGGTTAAAATCCCTCTATCGTTAAAAGAGTATTTGTTATTAATGGGAGAGAAAACGATTTATGATGAATATGATTATCATGGAACAAAAGATATGAAATATATTCATGATTGGATTTATGAGTGGATTGATAGATACAAGCGTGAAGGCATTAAGTTATCTGAGATAGATAAAATTTTACCTTTTGATAAATTTCAAGATACATTTTTTTATGTTCCAATAGAGGAAGGTAACGAGAATCCACCTGTATATGCGTTTGATATAAACGATACACCAGTTATTAGAAAACTAAATGATAGTTTTACAGATTTTGTTTTAGAAAGATATAATAAGATAGTAAAAAGCCCAGATAGTCCGAGTATTAAGTAATCTTAGGCTCGTGCGAACTTTAAGCTCGTACCCATAATGTTGCACAACCAAATTAAGAACCACAATCAGTAGAAAGTTTGTGGTTTTTTGTTTGCCTAAAATCTAATGAGTCGGGAATATAAATTCCGGCTCACATTTTTTTTTGGGGATTAGTTTGATTTAAGCAAATAATTTTTCCAGTCTAAACAAGAAAAATTTAATATCTGTAACACCTCTAAGATTCGCTCTAAAGAGTTTTATTTTAGAATTAAAAGATTCTGCATTTGCATTAGTGCTTCTATTGTTAAAGAAGTTTATAATTGTTTCTAGATGGTTTTTAATACTATTTGAAGCAATAGTAAAATGACTAAAATTTAGAGTTCTAGTCTTTTGAATCCATTGTTCTATTTTTTTCCTTTGCTATGATTTTTGAAGTTGTTTCATATATCGCTCTAAACCCCCGCTCCCGCGCGAATCCTTTCGCG
Organism: Flavobacterium davisii; assembly: GCF_019565505.1. Classification (GTDB taxonomy): domain Bacteria; phylum Bacteroidota; class Bacteroidia; order Flavobacteriales; family Flavobacteriaceae; genus Flavobacterium; species Flavobacterium davisii. The sequence continues at coordinate 811,834 of NZ_CP067378.1, read as the reverse complement.
TGATCAATAAAAGCAAGCATAACTGTTTTTTTACCTTGTAAAGTATTATTTTTGATTTATGAGTCGTAATTATAAGTTTCACAACCCAGAAGGTTTATATTTTGTCAGTTTTGCAGTAATAGATTGGCTAGATGTCTTTACTAGGAATGAGTATAAAGACATAATAATAAATAGTCTTACATTTTGTCAGAAACAAAAGGGAATGGAAATAATTGCTTGGTGTATTATGACAAGTCATGTGCATTTGATTTTTAGAAGTGTAAATGGAGAGGAACCATCATCTTTACTTGGAGACTTTAAAAGATTTACAAGTAATGCTGTTGTAAAAGCAATCAAAGAAAAACCAAGAGAGAGCAGACGAGAGTTTTTATTAGAAAGTTTTAGAAAAGCTGCCAACAATTCAAGCAATGTAAAACACAGCCAGTTTTGGCGACACGATAACAAGCCCATAGAATTATGGAGTAATGAAGTAATCAAACAAAAAATTGATTACATTCATAACAATCCAGTTGCGGAAGGAATAGTGTTTAGACCTGAAGATTATAAATATAGTAGTGCAGTCGATTATTCTGGTGAAAGAGGATTGCTGGAAGATATTTGTGTTTTTCAGTTTTTTAAATTGTAAATACCACGCGAAAGGATTCGCGCGGGAGCGGGAGGTCTTTTTCTAATAATTTGAGTGATGATGTCTTACAGAATCTTGAAAATACTTTAGGAGGCACTAAGCTTGCTGAATTACTTGAAATTACCAAACAATTACCAAGTACTTGGACAATTAAAAGAATAGAAGGAAAATTAGTTTTAGTTGATAAAGAAGGAAAACAATGGGCAGAGATTCTGAATAATGAAATACGCGCTACAGCGGGGGATGCTGGACAGGGATGGAATAAATTTCTTAACGTTGCACCGCCATTGATGAAGAACTTCCGATATGTAGTTGATAATGGTAGATATGTTTTTGAAACTGATGAATTGGGAAGAGTTAATAAAGCTATAATGGAAGACATAGACTTCACTACTAGAGCAAGAAATGAAACCTATCAGCAAGAGACTAAATTAGTAAAAGATGGTTATTCAAATGATGATGGTGGGCATATTTTTAGAAATGAGTGGGGAGGACCAAGTGAGCAGATAAACTATTTTTCTCAAAGTCCTACGCAAAATAGAGCTGGAGGAGATTGGTATAATATGGAACAGGAAATATCTTCACTTAAGAGAAATAATCCTAGTTCAATATATAAAGCAGAAATGGTTTTCGTTTTTGCAGGTAGCTCAAAACGACCTATAAGTATGCGTGTAAGATTATCAGAAAATGGAGCTGTTAAGAAAAACTATTTAATTTCAAATTAATTATGGAAGAAGTATTAGTTATTATAAATAAATTTTTCAAAGAAAAAGTTTGGGATAAAATTTTAATTGAAATAAATTTTACTGAAGCAGGTGGTTATGAACCAAAACTTACAGTAATTAAATGCGGTGAAAAATATTTATGGGGAGAGTTTGAATTGTTTGACATAGCTGATATAATACATAAAAAGCAAAAAGAAATATTAGATACATCAGAAAAATTTAACAAGGCAAAAATTGAGATTTATCCCGATGGAAAATTTTTAGAACATTACTGGTGGGATTCTGGTCTACAAAAGCAAAACCTTTTAAGTTATGCACAAGTATTTTATCAATGGGCAAATGACAGAATGATGTCTATGATATTTGAGTATGAGAAAGATAATAATTTGTTACCAACACAATATGATAATGATGGAGATTTAGAATACTTGAGTTCTTGGGATGGTGGAGTGTTTACTTTTTACATTAATAAAAATAATGAATTGGAGTATAAAATAGTCCTTATCAAAGATGGAGTTGAAAGAGTCTCGGAAATGCCATTGAAAGATTATTTTATCGAAGGTGTTTTAGAGCATCATAAAATAACAAATACTGAACTTTTAGATGTTTGGAAGCCTTGGAATACGTTAATAATTAGGTCTCCTCATACAAGTATACCGTATGATACAGTGGGCGAATATGTGGAGTATAAAACTGTCTAGATGCCCGCGCTCCCGCGCGAATCCTTTCGCGTGGCAGTAATTGTCTCGTCCTAAAATAATTTTACACAAAAGTGTAAAATTATGGAAAGATATTCAGTAGAATATTCTACAAAGTGGCAATCAAGATATTCAGAAGAATTTAAAAGATTTGTTTGTAATGATTATCTAACTGGTTCAATGACCAAAAAAGAAGTTGAGTTAAAGCATAATCTTGGTAATGGTCGACTTACTTATTGGTTAAGAGAAAGAGGTTTTGATGTTTTAAAAACAAGAATTGTATCTTTACCTGATATGAAATCAGTTAAAATCAACACAAACGAAAAAGACTCTCAAAAGTCGATTACTGAACTTGAAAAAGAACTTCAAGAAGCAAAACTTTTAGCTGAGGCTTATCGTAGAATGATAGAAATTGCTGAAAAAGAGTTTAAAATCAATATTGTAAAAAAGTCCAATACCAAGTAATTCAGGAGATGAAAAACCGCACTTGCCCAAGCTACTGGTAAAAAAGTTTATACCACTGATGGTGCTATAACGATCTTTGAAAATGGTATAAAACGTGCTGATAATACCAAATGGTATGAAGTATCACCAGAAGGTACAGCAACAGAACTATCTTCTCCGCCTTTTAAAGAATGTTCGACTTGTACAGGTGAAGGGGTTGAGATGGGTAAGCCAACTAGCTTAATGGAAGGGAAAAACGTATTTAGAGGTTTTAGTTCTGATTATGCAAAAGCTAAAATAACTTTTAAGCAATTTAGAGAAGGAAGATTATATGAATTAAAAAAGCAATTCTCGGGACAACAACTTTTAGAGCAAATTCAACAGTTTGATAAAAGAAATTTAGCTTATTTTGAAGGCAAGATTGATAATGTGAATTTAGATTCAAATGATATTAAAATAAGTGGGTCTAAGTATGAAGGAGAATCTATTTTTGATGCGTATAAAGTAGATAAAGACGGTGGAATAGGAACAGATGGAGCTTGGAGTAGAGAGTTTGATACAGAATATGTAGGTTTGAGTGAAATTGCTGGCAAGTTAGGAGGTAAAAAGGACAAAAGTTTCCTAGTGTTAAAGGGCAGATTATAATTTCTTCTGAGCTCCCATATTGTATTTCTTGTCAAGGAGTAATTCAGGATTTTGCAACCATGTTTCCAAATGTAAAAGTTTATCTTGTTGATGGAATAAAAGCCGTAAAATGACATGACATATATAGATAAGGATGCAGTGCCAAACTGTAAGATAGAAGAGAAAAAGTTTGAATGGGGAGAACCTTATAATATTTATACACCTATTTTTAACTTAATAGATTTATCAAGTTCTAGATTAGAAAACTCTATAAAATTATTTGGAGAAAATAATTTTAAACATCAGCTTTTATTAATGTATAATACAATTAATAATTATGATGAATTTGAGAAGATTGTAAACTATGGAGGAGAACAGTTTAATAGAAATGCGATATTAGAATTAATTAATTCATATTTAAAAAAAATGAAAATCTGGTATCTCCTTGGGATAAATATAACATAGGTTTAGATGAGAATGACTATTTGAGATTTATTGAAGGGGAAATACAAGATAGGTTATATTATATAGCCCCCGATAGTCAAAGCATTAAGTAGTCTTAGGCTAGAGCGTGCTTCAAGCTCGGCCCCATAATATTGCGCAATCAAGTTAAGAACCCCCGTTCCCGCGCGAACAATGTCATTAAGTTAAGGGTTTTTCTCGTCCTAAAAAAAGTTTACATATTTACCCTTGATAGTCCAAGCATTAAGTAAACTTAGGCTCGTGCGAGCTTTAAGCTCGTACCCATAATATTGCACAACCAAGTTAAGAACCACAATCAGTAGAAAGCTTGTGGTTTTTGTTTGCCTAAAATCTAATGAGTCGGGAATATATATATCATAAAAAAGTGTTTATTGTATAAGTTTAACTACTGTTAATTGGCTAGATGTATTTTCAAGAGATTTGTATTTTGCAATAATAAATCTATGTTGATAAGGTATGTGGCTTGCACTAGCCGTGTTGAAAGTAAAAGAGAATTTCTCAAAAGAAGTTTAATAGTATTACTAATCTTAAAACTTCAACTGAACACCGTAATTTTCTAAATACGCATGGTAAATCTTTATATGTGCATGGTAATTTTCTAAATACGCATGGTAAAACTTTGTATGCGCATGGTAATTTTCTAAATACGCATGGTAAATCTTTGTATGTGCATGGTAATTTTCTAAATACGCATGGTAAATCTTTATATGTGCATGGTAATTTTTTAAATGCGTATGGTAATTTTCTAAATACGCATGGTAAATCTTTGTATGCGCATGGTAATTTTCTAAATACACATGGTAAATCTTTGTATGCGCATGGTAATTTTCTAAATACGCATGGTAAATCTTTGTATGCTCATGGTAATTTTCTAAATACGCATGGTAAATCTTTGTATGCTCATGGTAATTTTCTAAATACGCATGGTAAATCTTTGTATGCTCATGGTAATTTTCTAAATACACATGGTAAATCTTTGTATGCGTATGGTGATTTTCTAAATACGCATGGTAAATCTTTGAATGCGCATGGTAATTTTCTAAATACGTATGGTAAACTTCATATGAACTCTGAGGTACGGACTTCTTTTAGATGATAATGTGATTTTAAGGCTTGTTCAAGTTTCTGGCTCAAACAAACAATTAGATTAAACAATAAAAGGTTGTCAGTAAGTCCTTATAGTACAATGATAGCGCATTGTTTTTTTATGGGTTTTCAATAAACATTAACGATGCTTGTTCCTATCGAAACCTAACAGGTCTTTTAAGTCCTGTTAGTTTTTTTATTAACGTATGTTCCAAAATGGTTCTCAATACAAACGATAGTACATTGCCCTTTTAGACCCCCGCTCCCGCGCGAATCCTTTCGCGTGGCAGTAATAAAAGATAAAAATAATCAACTAGCAACTTGAAGTAATCAAACAAAAAAATGATTACATTCACAATAATCCAGTTGCGGAAGGAATAGTGTTTAGACCTGAAGATTACAAATATAGTAGTGCAGTCGATTATTCTGGATCAAGAGGATTGCTGGAAGATATTTGTGTTTTTCAGTTTTTTAAATTGTAACTGACACGCGAAAGGATTCGCGCGGGAGCGGAGGTAGAATAAAACCAGTAGTTTCTAAAAATCAAAAAGATAGTTTGTGAAATTTTCTTAACTTAATGACATTGTTCGCGCGGGAGCGGGGGAAATGTATAATAGAAGGGAAGTCAGTAGTTACTGAGGTTCAAACAGCTCTTAATAAATTACCAAAAAATGTTGCAGATGATATTGTAAACTATATTAACATTGATAAATCTGGTAAGAGATTAATGTTTTTTAAAAATGCACAAAAATCAGGTAAATTAGAGAGCACAATTGAAGCATATCAACTATTTAAAAAAATAAAATAACAGATATTCTATGTCCTTAGCATTAGATAAATCACACATTTTTCAATCAAATTATCATGAAATCAAATTAATTGCAACAGAATTTGACGAACCATTTAATGGTCTTACACTCTGGCGATTTAGGTTATATTGTAATAATGAAATTTATAATCATGTGTTTTTAGATTATGAAAATAAATTTTGCGGACTACCATCTAATCTTGAAAATTTTATATTTGAATCTTTAAAAGGAGACTACCTTTTTATCCCCTATGGATTGCTAGTTATAAATACAAAAAATCTATTTTTTGATAAGTATGAAGCAGAAGTGGGGACTAACAATGATTTTATTGCAAATATTTTCATTGAAAAACACCCGGTGGTTTTAAGAGAACGTGGTATATATATTGTCGATTTGATCAATAAAACAATGATTCAAAAAATATATTTGTTTGAGGAATTAAAATTTGAAAAGATATGGAGTGTAAAAAACTTTGCGAATTTTTTATACAAGGAAAAAATATCAGGAGAAACAAAAATTATGATGTATAATTTAGAAAAAAAAGAATTTGTAAATGACTAAATTTAAAAATATTGTATTAATTTTTTTGTTATTAGTAACAAATTTATCTTTTACTCAATCTTGTAATTTTGATGATTTAGTAAGAGATCTTTCTTCAGAAGGGAGTTCTTTCAAAAAAAATGTTGAACAAGAAAACGGTTTCCAAGCATGGAGGATATTAGCTGTTGAAGCTCCTGATTTTAGAACAAATTTAGACGAAATAGATTTAGTTTCTAAAAATTTGACTGCTATAAAAAATGCAGGAGGATATATTAAATGGGAAAATGCTATAGGAGCAGGAAAGCTAGGTGTAATAGACGATGCCATTAAATCTGTCGCTCCTTATCTAGATGAATTAAAGGATGTTGGAGTATCGGTTCGTAAAATGGCAACTGCCGAAACAGAAGCGTTAGACTTAATAAAATCCAGTAATAATATAAAACCTGAAGTAAATATTGCTAAAGCAGAAGTTAATTTGAAGAATGGACAATCTTATACAAGCCATGCTACAAGTGGTTATCCAAGTGCACAAAAAGGTAATATTTTAACTAATCCTCCAGGTGCTGTACATCCAAAATAAGGCAGTTCTGTTTTTGAACAACATACTTCAATCGTTGATGGATTAAATAGAGTGAACGATACAGAAGTAAAACTTTTAGAAGAATTTGCTTTAAAAAATGGAGCAAAACCAAACACAGCCAATCAGGTATTTAATAGTATTGAAGGTGAGATTAAACTGTATACGCAACTATGCCCTTGTGGTTCATGTGCTAATGTTATTAAAGAATTTAAAAAAATGTTCCCTAAAGTAGATTTGGAAATTATCACTACAACATCAAAATCATTTAAGTAGAAATGAAGTTTATAAAATTTATAGATAGCGCAAATACTAATTTGGTAATAGAAGGTTCTAATAATGAGTCTATTCATTTAGCTGAAAATGACTTGGGGTTTAAAATTCCTTTGGCATTAAGAGAATATTTATTGTTAATGGGTGAGAAGACGAATTTTTATGAATATTCGGATGAGCATGGCACGAAAGAATTAGTAAAATTGAAAGAATGGATTTACGAGTGGATAGAAAAATACAGAAGTGAAGGCATTGAATTATCAGAGTTGAAAAATATACTACCGTTCTTTAATTTTCAAGATACATTTTTTTATGTTCCAATAGAGGAAGACAACGAGAATCCACCTGTATATGCGTTTGATATAAACGATACACCAATTATTAGAAAACTAAATGATAGTTTTACAGATTTTGTTTTAGAAAGATATAATAAGATAGTAAAAAGCCCAGATAGTCCGAGTATTAAGTAATCTTAGGCTCGTGCGAGCTTCAAGCTCGTACCCATAATGTTGCACAACCAAATTAAGAACCACAATCAGTAGAAAGCTTGTGGTTTTTTGTTTGCCTAAAATCTAATGAGTCGGGAATATAAATTCCATAAAAAAAGTGTTTATTGTGTAAGTTTAACTACTATTAATTGGCTAGATGTATTTTCAAGAGTTTTGTATTTTGCAATAATAAATCTATGTGTGCGTACGAGCTTGAAGCTCGCGCTAGCCGTGTTGGAAGTAAAAGAGAATTTCTCAAAAGAAGTTTAAAAGTATTGCCAATCTTAAAACTTCAAATGAACATCGTAATTTTCTAAATACACATGGTAAATCTTTGTATGCCCCTGTCTCGTCCTAAAATAAGTTTACACAAAAGTGTAAAATTATGGAAAGATATTCAGTAGAATATTCTACAAAGTGGCAATCAAGATATTCAGAAGAATTTAAAAGATTTGTTTGTAATGATTATCTAACTGGTTCAATGACCAAAAAAGAAGTTGAGTTAAAGCATAATCTTGGTAATGGTCGACTTACTTATTGGTTAAGAGAAAGAGGTTTTGATGTTTTAAAAACAAGAATTGTATCTTTACCTGATATGAAATCAGTTAAAATCAACACAAACGAAAAAGACTCTCAAAAGTCGATTACTGAACTTGAAAAAGAACTTCAAGAAGCAAAACTTTTAGCTGAGGCTTATCGTAGAATGATAGAAATTTCTGAAAAAGAGTTTAAAATCAATATTGTAAAAAAGTCCAATACCAAGTAATTCAGGAGATGAAAAACCACCACCCTAAGATTGGTTTAGGCATATTTTGCCGATTACTTGGTGTAACACGACAAGCATATTATCAACACTTTTGGCATCAAGAGCAATACGTTTTTGAAGATGAACTAATTGTTTCTGAGGTTTTAAAAATAAGAAAAAATCATCGTCATATGGGAGGTAGAAAACTATATGAGTTATTACAACCATTTCTACTAGAACATCAAATAAAAATGGGTAGAGACAGGCTTTTTGATGTGTTATCAGCTAATTATCTACTAGTTAAACGCAGAAAAAAACAAACAATAACCACAAATTCCTCCCATAGATTTAAGAGGTATCCAAATCTTATAAAAGAGTATGTTCCTAATGCTCCTAATCAATTATGGGTAAGCGCCATAACTTATTGGAAGATTAAAGGAGTTTTTGTTTATATAAGTTTTATTACTGATGCATATTCTAGAAAAATTATAGGATTTCATTTAGGAGATAGTTTACAAACATCACAAACAATCGAAGCTTTAAAAATGGCAATATCAGGTATTTCAATTGAAAAAAAGAATTAGAATTAATACATCACTCTGATAGAGGAACTCAGTATTGTAGCAGTGAATATGTAAAACTTTTAGAAAATAATAATATAGCAATAAGTATGACAGAAAATGGAGATCCATTAGAAAATGCCATTGCAGAAAGAATTAACGGAATTATAAAAGAAGAATATCTAAATGATTATCAAGTTGATAGCGTAGAAGAAGCTAGCGATTTATTGGAAGCTGTTGTTGATTTATATAATGATGAAAGACCTCATATGAGTATAGGAAATCTAACTCCAAATCAAGTACACCATAACAATATAAAAAACAGAAAAATTATGGAAGAATTATTATATAAAAAGTCCTATTATTGTAAACCAATAGTAGGACTAAAAATGAGTTGTAAATATATTTTAGGATTAAGTATAAACATGTAAACTTATTTTAGGACGAGACAGGGGATTTTTGATGGTAATAAAGTTTCATCAGGTAATTTACCAAATGAGAACATAGTTATAAAGTACAATAGAAAGAAATATAATGGAGATGTTTTAGAAAATTCTGATACAGCATATGATGACTTTATAAGTACTTTACACCCCTTTTACAAAAACACATAGAATATATGGATTTTATAAGAAAAGACTGTTCTGGAAATAGCGATGGTAAATTGTATGAAAAGTTATATGGTGGTAAAATTACATTAGGTAAGATGAATGCTGCTCAACGACCAGGGATTCATACGGAGGTGTTAGTTTTGAATGAACTAATCAAAGATAAAAGCATTAACAGTGTGGCAGATATTAGAGCACTTGATATAAAAATTGTTATAAGATGGAAGGTTAAAAAAGATGAAAAAGATAAAGAGACTAAACACATGGTTACTTGTCCGCATTGTTTTTATATAACGGAAGGGGTTTTCTTTCCAAATAGCAAATAAAATGATAAACTATTTTGAGCAGCAAAATTGGGAAAATTTAAAAGTGAATGGTTCTATAAAACATAATGGTAAATCATTTACAGGAATAAAAGAAAATATAAATTTAGAAGATAATTCATGTCACAGGAAGTTATATGTTAGTGGTATTGATCACGGTTATTCTTTTATGTCATATTTTAAGGATGATAAATTGTATGTTTCAATGTATATATATATATATGGTGAAATAAGGTTTTTAATAAGTTACTATATTGATGATAACGAAAGGTATTCTTTTGCGTATCATTTATGCTATCATCTTACTGAAATTAATTTTTTTCAGACTTATCTTAATGAAGGGAATGGGGTAAATCATTATCAGAAGATGTTTGTTAAAAGAAAAGATCTTAATACGGAAAGATTATTTATAGAAAATAAAGATGTTATAGATGCATATGAAGAAGGAAAAAGTTATATAACTGATATTGATACTTTTTGTCAATGTTGGACAGGCGAATATGAAAGATTTGCGAAGACAATTATTCAATATCTTATTCAGGGAAGTATGAAAAGATGTAATGGGTATGTATTTAAAGATACTTTCATGGAAAAATTTGTGTGGCAAGAAGAGCAAATTGAAAAAATAATACACGAGGATAGATTGCCAACTGATATACAATTTATTGGAGGAGTAACAGTAGCCTATCATGATATTACCCAAAAAATAGTGGCAGTCGTTACTGTTATGGATGTAAATAGTCAAGAAATTGTAGATCAAGCAATTTATACTGAAGATAGGATTAATATGCACATACCTGATGTTTTTGGATTTAATGAAACGATATGGGCAATCAAAGCTTTTGAAAAATTAGCTGTAAAACCCCAGTTTATTTTTTGTGATGGACATGGCATTGAGCATCCCAAAAATATGGGCTTCGCAACTTTTTTGGGTATTCAACTGGATATACCTACTATTGGTTGCGCTAAAAAACGTCTTGTAGGGTATTATAAAAAGGAAGATTTAGGGGATAAAAGAGCAGATCATATAGAACTTATATTTGACCAAAAAGTAGTTGGAAAAGCCCTCCGGACAAAAGAAAATACAAACCCAATATATGTTTCTATAGGACATAAGATTTCTTTAGAGACAAGTGTAAATTGGGTGTTAGAAACAACGCAATCAACAAGACTTCCTTTTATACTTGAAAAAGCAATTGAGATTGCTCGCCAACAGATGCCTGAGCAATTCAGAATCGATTTTATGAACGATGAACCTAATGAATATGGAATTATAAAATGATACTCGCCGATAGTCCAAGCATTAAGTAATTTTAGACTAGTGCATGCTTGAAGTTCGTACCCATAAAATTGTACAATAGTCTCTTTTGGCGAGTGTTTTTTTCTTTTCTAAAATTGTTAACAAATTACAAAACATTTATTAAATTTGGAGAAAAGCATTAGGTAAGTTTTTGAAATTAATATCAAATTCCTATTTTTGTTAAACCAATTGTAAAAGATAAATACCATAAACTTAATTATGTCAAAAACTGCGATATTAGAATTTGATGGCAACAAATATGAGTTCCCTGTAATGGTGGGTTCTGAGAATGAAACGGCTATCGATATTGAAAAATTACGCGCCCTAACAGGAGCGATCACGATAGATCCCGGGTATAAAAATTCAGGTTCTTGCACAAGTGAAATTACTTTCTTAGATGGTGAAGAAGGAATCTTAAGATATAGAGGATATGCTATTGAAGATTTAGCCGCAAATGCAACATTCTTAGAAGTGTCTTATTTAATTATTTTCGGAGAATTACCAACAAAGACTCAATTGGAAAAATTTGAAAATGATATTCGTAAATATACTTTGGTAAACGAAGAAATGAAGAATATTATAGATGGATTTCCCAAAACAGCTCACCCAATGGGAGTCTTGTCTTCATTAACATCTGCTTTAACTGCTTTTAATCCTAAAGTAGTCAATGTAGAAAATGAAACCGAAATGTACGAGGCAATCTGTAAAACGATGGGTAAGTTTTTAGTTATTGCCACATGGACATATCGTAAAATGATGGGGTTCCCATTGAATTATTATGATAATACAAAAGGATATGTAGAAAATTTCATGCGATTAATGTTTGAGTTGCCTACAGGACCTTATGCCACCAATAAAACCATTATAGACGCTTTAGATAAATTATTTACATTACATGCTGATCACGAACAAAACTGTTCAACGTCTACAGTAAGAATTGTTGGTTCCTCTCACGCTGGTTTATTTGCTTCTATTTCTGCAGGTGTTTCTGCTTTATGGGGACCATTACACGGTGGCGCTAACCAAGCGGTGTTGGAAATGTTAGAGCAAATCCAAAAAGATGGTGGCGATGCACAAAAAGCATTAGAAAGAGCCAAAGATAAAAATGACGATTTCCGTTTAATGGGATTCGGACACAGAGTATACAAAAACTTCGATCCTCGTGCAAAAATCATCAAAAAAGCAGCAGACGAAGTGTTAGCAGAATTAGGTGTTAACGATCCTATTCTAAATATTGCAAAACAATTAGAAGAAGCAGCACTAGTAGATCCTTATTTTGTAGACAGAAAATTATATCCAAATGTAGATTTTTACTCAGGAATCATTTATAGAGCATTAGGAATTCCAACCGATATGTTTACTGTGTTATTTGCTATTGGTCGTCTTCCGGGATGGATTGCGCAATGGAAAGAAATGCGTTTAAACAAAGAACCTATTGGACGCCCTCGTCAAGTATATACTGGTTATCCTTTAAGACCATTCGTTTCTATGGACAAGAGATAAATTAATGATGAATAAAAGAAAAAAAGCTTCTTCTCTCAAGAGGCTTTTTTTATATTTGCTATCGAAACAGATGAAATACATGTTATTTAATGATATAACAATCATCATCCAATCTAAAAAATTATGAGTAAGTCAATTACTTTTCTAATAAACCAATCAGAAATTGCAGCAGGTACGCGTGGAGCATCTTTAGGTCCAGAAGCTATTATGGCTGCTGCTAGGAAAAAGGAGAGCTATATTTTTGGTGAAAATACTCTCGAAACAATTAAAAATGTCAATACTTATTTAGATAAGCCTACAAAGTTCCCTTTTGCAAAGCGTATAGATGGTTTGCTTTCTATTTATGAAGAACTCAACGCAAAAGTATCTTCTCTTTTACAGAATAAACAATTTCCTATTATTTTAGCTGCAGATCATGGCTCGGCAGGAGGAACCATAGCAGGTGTTAAATCAGCTTATCCCGATAAAAGAATTGGAGTGGTTTGGATTGATGCACACGCAGATATCCATACACCTTATACAACACCTTCAGGTAATATGCACGGAATGCCGTTAGCATCTGTAATGAATATTGATAACATAGAATGTCAAATAAATAAAGTAGATGAAAAAACAGTTGATTATTGGAATCAATTGAAAAATGTTGGAGGTATAACGAACAAAATAAATCCTGAAGATCTAGTTTATATTGCAGTACGAGATACGGAACCAGAAGAAGAAGCCGTTATAGAAAGATTAGGGCTAAAATGGTATACAGTACAAGATGTTCGTAATTTAGGTATATGGACCCTCGTTAATAATATTAATACACAATTACATCAATGTGACATCATTTATATATCCTTTGATGTAGATTCTATGGATCCTATTTTAACATCGCATGGAACGGGAACACCTGTTCCTCATGGAATTACACCACAAGAAGCAAAAGATTTATTAGTCCATTTAACATCTAATCCCAAAACAGCTTGCGTAGAAGTTGTAGAAGTAAACCCATGTTTAGATGAAAAAATAAATACGATGGCTGAAATAACTTTAGATATAGTAGATTCAATTGTGAATGTGGTAAAAAATAGATAATCAAATTTTACAAATATAAAATCCTCTCAATCACTGAAATTTAGTAAAATGAGTAGAGTGTTTGAGAGGTTTTTTACTAAATTAGATATGCAACAAATAACAAATTCCATTCTAATGATACGACCTGTTTCATTTAGAATGAATGAACAAACAGCAGTAAATAATTACTATCAAAAAAAAGAAGATACTGTATTACCAGCGACTATTACAGCTAAAGCACAACAGGAATTTGATGCCTTAGTTCGTAAATTACGTCAAGTAGGAGTTCATGTTACAGTAGTAGAAGATACCACTGATACAGATACGCCAGACGCTGTATTTCCTAATAATTGGATTTCATTTCATGAAAATGGAGAGGTCGTGCTATATCCGATGTTTGCTGAAAATCGTCGTTTAGAACGTCGTGAAGATATTTTAGATATACTAGAAGAACAAGGCTTTTTAATTCAAGATGTAATGGATTATACACTTGCAGAAGAAGATAATGTTTTTTTAGAAGGAACAGGAAGTATGATCTTGGATCGTGTACACCAAAAAGCATATTGCGCCTTATCACCTCGTGCTGATGAAGAGTTGTTTATTGAATTTTGTGAAGATTTTGAATTTACTCCAGTTTTGTTCAATGCTTTTCAAACAGTTAATGATAAAAGAGAATTAATTTATCATACAAATGTAATGATGGCTATAGGAGAAACGTTTGCAATTCTCTGCTCAGAGTGTATAGATGATAAAGCAGAAAAGAAAAACCTAGTTGAAAATTTAAAGAAAGATGGAAAGGAAATTATTTATATTTCCGAAAGTCAAGTAAATGCTTTTGCAGGTAATATGTTACAAGTAAAAGGAGATAATGATAAAACATATTTAGTTATGAGTGAATCAGCTTATGACGGATTAAATAAAATGCAGATAGCACAAATAGAAAAACATACCACTATTTTATATTCAAATTTAGAAACGATAGAGATGTATGGAGGTGGAAGTGCCCGTTGTATGATGGCAGAGATTTTTTTGCCTAAAGAATAAAAACATTTACATATACATATAAAAAGAAGGTGTCCGAAAGGGGGACAAATTTTGTTATTTCAGCGATGGCTCCCTGAGAGTTTTACTCGAATAGGCGAAGCAATAGCAAGATGCTGATACTATGACATCCCCTGTCGTTGAAGTGAGAGATTAGATGTTGAATTTTGACTTTTCAGACACCCACTTTTTAAGATCTTAAAAATAGTTTATTATTACTTGATAAGATGACTGTTTTCAATGATTTTTAAAATAGCATTTACAATATACTGTACGCCAATAGCAATTACAAAAAAACCAACAATTCTTGAAATGGCTACAATGCCTGCTTCTCCAAGAAAACGTACCAGATAATGAGCACTATTTAAAACCAAGAAAATAGAAATAGCTACGGCTAATACAGCTCCTATAGCTATACTAATAGCCATCCAGTTATTATGTTCTTGGTAAAAAGCAATTAATAAAGAAATAGAACCAGGTCCTGCTAATAAGGGCATAGCTAAAGGTGTGAGTGCTATAGCATGTTTTTGTTGTGCTTCATCTTCTACTTTTTTGTTTATTCCTTTGCGTCTTTTTACTTTTCCAGATAGTAACCCAAAACCAGAATTTGCAATAATCATACCTCCAGCAATGCGCAAAGCTTCTAAGCTAATGCCGAAAAAATGTAAAACGTATTCACCCAAAAAATAAGCTACTATCATGATAATAAATACGTTAATTGCAGTCCATTTAGAGGTTTTTGTTAATTCTTCACGAGTGTATCCATTGGTTAATCCTACAAAAACAGGAATAGCCCCTATGGGATTAAGTACAGAAAATAAAGCAGCGAAAATGTAAAAAAATAAATCCATAGTTTTTTTGTAAAATTAAATTTCTAAAACTCTATACGCGTAAAGAAAATGTTAAGTTGTGGTTTCCTAAATTTAAAAATAGTAAATTTATTCTTTTAAAAAGAATAAAAATGAAAACTTTAGTTTTAGGAGCTTCTACTAGCCCAGAAAGATACTCATTTATAGCTATGAGTAGATTATTACAGAATGATCACGAGGTAGTTGCTATAGGTTTAAAAAATGAAAGTGTTTTTGGAATAGAAATTCAAAAAGGATTTCCAAGTTTAGAAAATATTCACACAGTTACTCTATATTTGAATCCAGAACGTCAAAAAGAATATTATAAATATATAATAGATTTAAAGCCGAATCGGGTTATTTTTAATCCGGTACCGAAAATCCTGAATTTTATGATTTGTTAAAGGAAAATAATATCCTAGTAGAAGAAGCTTGTACATTAGTTCTTTTGGGAACAAAAGAGTATTGAAAGAAAAACTAACATTGGATCTAGTTGTTTTAAAAATTAAACTTTTAAAAATAACAAAGGTTTAGCTTTTTTGAAAGGTTTTTAAAACCAAAATTGCATTAGACTCGAAGGTGAATTGATAAATCTATTCTATTTGTTTTATTTTGTTTTAAATCAGGGATGTACTCAAATTTTAAGGATCAAAATAATTTCCTGTTTTTTCTTTTTAATTCTTTCTGAATACTTGAAATTATTCAAAAATTTTGTTTCACAAAGTAGTTTATGCGAAATAGGGGTTAAAACAATATTTTAAAAAATGAATCAACCCCGTTTTTAGAGCAAAAGCTTTGAAAACGGGGATTAATATTTTTTACGACATTTTAAGGATGCTATTTCAAAAATAAAAATAAAAAAAACGAGTACAGCTTTATTTGAATGTTTGATAATTTATCTTAAAAACGAGTACTGTTTGTAGTGGGTTTACTAATACATAATAATCCAACAAAAGTAATCATCCCATTAATAATAATTAATTCTTCTGCTATGGTATAACCATCAAACCATTCTATAGAATAAGTTGATAATAAATAACAAATAGCAGGAGATATTAAACAAATAAAAGGAACAAATTTATCATGTACAGTTTTGTTTTTTATAAATAAACCAAAACCATATAATCCTAATAGAGGACCATAAGTATACGAGGCAATTTTAAAAATCATCTTAACTACAGAAGCATCGTTTACAGTATTAAAAAAAACAATGACTAAAAAAATTAAAAAGAAAAAGCTAAATGTACAATATGACGTATGTTCGTTAATTTTGTTTCATCATTTAGTTTTTTATACTTATCTCCAGATTGTTTTTTTCCATTCCAAGAAAATCAATGCAAAATGAGGTAGTTAAAGCTGTAAGAGCAGAATCAGTAGTAGCAAATGTAGCAGCTGTAAGCCCTAAAAGAAATACAATTGCAGGAATTAAGCCTAATGATTTTAACGCTATTTCAGGAAACAGGAAATCTGTACGGACAACATCGCCAACCATAGGAACAGCAATACCATTTTTTTCAGCATACATATACAATAAAGCACCTACACTTAAAAAGAAAATGTTAATAATTATAAATATCCCTGTAAACGTAAACATATTTTTTTGTGCTTCTCTTATGTTGGGACAGCTTAAGTTTTTTTGCATTAAATCTTGATCAAGACCTACCATAGCAATGGTTACAAAAATACCTCCCAAAATTTGTTTCCAAAAATAATTTCCCTTTAAATAATCATCAAAGAAAAATATTTGAGAATAGGTGCTGTTTTTTACTTTCTCAAAAGCTTGAAATGCAGATAAATCTAAACTTTGACAAATAAAATAAATGGTTAGAAAAACAGAAAACACTAAGAAAAAAGTCTGTAATGTGTCCGTAATAATAATGGTTTTAAGCCCTCCCTTATAAGTATAGGCAAAAATCAAAAATAAAGATAAAAATACTGTAACTGTAAAAGGAATTTCATAATAATCAAAAACATATCGTTGCAAAACGATAACCACTAGATAAAGACGAAATGCAGAACCAATAGTACGACTAATCAAAAAAATGGAGGCCGCAGTTAAATAACTAATTTTTCCTAATCGTTGTTCGATGTAACCATAAATAGAAGTTAAATTCATTCGGTAGTACAAAGGTAATAGTACTGTAGCAACAATAATAAACCCCAAAGCATTACCTATTACAAATTGGAAATATTTGAATTGTAATTCAGGATTCCCCACTTCACCGGTACAGAAATAAAAGTCACACCTGATAATGCAGTACCTATCATTCCAAATGCAACTAAATACCATTTAGAATTTTTATTAGCCTTGAAGAACGCATCATTATCACTATTATTTTTACTCATAAAATATGAAATGAGAAATAATATTCCAAAATAAATAATGATTAATGAAAGAATTGCAAATGGAGTCATAAATTAAAAGAATGAATTTAGTTTTGTTTTGCAAGATAGAAAAAACTTAATTTAAGTTCTAATAAGTCGCTTTTTTTTCAAAAAAGACTTTTATAAACCATTTATTTATATTTAACCCAGATTCCGTATTAGACTTCGTTGTGAAACAAAATTTTCAATAAATTCAAGTGCTCACGGAAAATTTTAGAAGAAGAAATCGTGAACTATTTTGATGATTAAAATTTGAGTACGTGCTTGAATTTGAAGAAAAATAAAGTGGAATAGATTTTTAATGCGTAATCTGGGTTTAAAGAATGTACACGTACTACTGTTTCAGTTTGTAGAACTTTTTCATTTCGCTTTCTAAATGAAAACTTCTGTATACATTTGCAGTATAAATAATATTTTAAAGATGAAAAAGAAATATAAAATAGGGTTTGTAATATTGTTCTTGTTTAGCACCGTATTTTATGCTAAAAATATAGAATCACATTTGTTTATAATAAAATTTTTCTTCAATGGAGCTACTTATGCTACTACTGAAGGAAGTTCTATTACCTTTATGAAAAAAGGAACTGAAAAGTATGAAATATCAGGGTTGTCAGGATGTCAGTTTAAAGTAAAAGATCTAATTCTAGAATTGGTTGAGGAAACAGGAACAGTAAAAAAATATAGTTTTTCAAAATGTAAAATAGATTTTTTAGGAGGAACCATTAATAATGAGTTTGCAGAATTGAGCTATTTGTTTAAAAAAGGGGGATGATTTACATAGATGAAGCAGGGAATTTAGATATTATTTATGAAGGAATAGAGGGAGAGCGAAAAATGAAGTTTAAAAAGAAATAGTTTTTTAATATTTTTGTTGATTGTTTGTGAAATCCAAATATGAAAGTATTTGGATTTTTCTTTTTTAAACCGTAATTTTGCTCCATGGATTTTTCTTCAAAAATATTAGAAAATGCAGTTGAAGAGATTGCACAATTACCGGGAATTGGTAAAAGAACAGCATTGCGGTTGGCTTTACATTTACTCAAACAACCCACAGAGCAAACACGTTTTTTAGCAGAAGCATTGCTAAAAATGCGAACCGAAATTAAATTTTGTAAATCATGTCATAACATTTCAGACGTAGACCTTTGTGAAATATGCTCTAATGATAATAGGAATCAAGCATTGGTTTGTGTAGTAGAGGATGTTCGTGATGTAATGGCTATTGAAAATACAGGTCAATACAAAGGAATATATCATGTGTTAGGTGGTAAAATTTCCCCTATAGAAGGAATAGGACCTACTCAGTTAAAAATTAATTCTCTAGTAGAAAAAGTAAAATTAGGAATGGTTAAAGAAGTTATATTTGCTTTAAGTTCTACCATGGAAGGAGATACCACCAATTTTTATATTTACAAACAAATAAAAGATTGTCCGCTAATAGTTTCTTCATTAGCAAGAGGTATTTCTGTGGGAGATGAATTAGAATATGCAGACGAAATAACTTTAGGACGTAGTATTTTAAATCGAATTCCTTTTGAAAATTCATTGCGAAATCCTTAAGAATTTAATTTTTAAAGTTTTTCTATTTACAAAATGAAAAACTATATTTGTTTTTTGAAGTGAATATTGTTAAAGAATTTAACTGAAAATAAAATTAACATTTGTTAAAGAACCGTTACTGTAAATAAAATATAAACAGATATTACAAACAAAAATGAATAAACCATCCCTATATTTACTAATATTGATTTTGTTTACGGTTTCATCTTGTATATCAAACAAAGATGTAGTTTACTTGCAAGGAAATGAAAAAATAGAGACTTTAGAGCCAGTCGTATTAAAACCATATCGACTTCAGATATCGGATGTGTTGTCTATTAAGATTAAAGCCCTAGATTCTAAATTAGTAGAAATATTTAATGTTTCAAATGCGCCACAAGGAGGAACTTCTGTTGATGATTTGTATTTTGATGGTTATCCCATAAACGATCATGGATATATCAGAATACCAGTTTTAGGAGATTTGCAAGTAGTAGGGTTGACATTAGAAGAATTGAGAATTAAGATAGAAAAACAACTTTTAAAAGATTATTTTCATAAAGAAGCTGATATCTTTGTAGTGGTAAAACTAGGAGGACTTCGTTATACAATTAATGGAGAAATAAAATCACCGGGAACAAAAGTATTATTGCAAGAAAAAGTAACAATTTTAGAAGCAATAGCTAATAATGGAGATGTTCTTATAACAGGAAATAAAAAAGAAGTTATGTTGATTCGTCAGCAACCTCAAGGAACCGAAATACATACGTTAGATCTGACAAGTATTGATTTGTTAAAATCACCCTATTATTATATTCAACCCAACGATTATATATATGTAAAACCTATAAAACAAAAGAATTGGGGATTAGGAACAAATGTTTTACAGTCATTTACTACAATTGTAAGTGCATTGTCATTAGTACTTACTACTTTTTTATTAGTCAAAAATGTTAAGTGATGTTAGATATTAAAGATTTTAACTTTTTGGAATCTCAAAATACTTTTGATGTTAAATCTTTTTTTAATAGAGTTTTAGGTTATTGGTATTGGTTTCTAATTACATTATTAATTACTTTTTTTATAGCTTATCAGATAAATATTAGAAAAGAAAAAATTTATAGTATGACCACTACTGTGGCCTATAAAGAAGAAAGTAATCCTTTCTTTACTTCTAATACAAGTTTAGTATTCAATTGGGGAGGCACCTCTGATCAAGTACAAACTTTAATGAGTACTATAAAATCACGATCTCATAATGAAAAAGTAGTAAAAGAATTACGTTTTTATATTCAATATCTAAGAGAAGGAAAATATAATTTAGAAGATGTTTACGGAATGACCCCATTTGTTGTTGATGCTAATGTAAATTATCCTCAACTATTAGGGAGAAATTTAACTATACAATTTGTTTCAAAACAAGATTTCATACTGTCAATTCAATTTGATGAAAATACAACAGCATTATATAACTACTCAACAGACGAGCTAACCACAATACCTGTAAAAAAAGGCATCTTTTCAAAAAAATATAAAATAGGAGAAGCTGTCATTTTACCTTTTTTAAATTTAAAATTGAAATGGACTAAAAATCCCCGGATTTTACGAAGGAGCTAAATATATAGTTACATTCGCTGATTTTAATAGTGCAGTTGCCACTTATCAAGGAATAGAAGTTGAAAATGATTCGAAATCATCAGCTATTGTTAGATTAAGCATGCAAGGAACCAATAAATTAAGATTGGTAGATTATCTGAACGGAACAGTTAAATATTTAATTAAAAGCCAATTATTGGCTAAAAATCAATTTGCTCAAAATACAATTGATTTCATAGATAGCACTTTAGTGGCTATGGAAGGAGATTTAAAGAATACCGAAAATGAGCTAAAAACGTTTTCTAAAGGAAAAAATATTTTTGAATTAGAAGAAGGAGCAGGAACAAAATATTCAGACAAATTAACGGAGTATGATGTAGAAAAAGAGTTGTTAAATAGAAAGTATACTTTTTATAACTCATTAAAAAGCTATTTAATTAAAAACGCTGATTTTTCTAAACTACCAGCTCCCTCTGTTGCAGGTATTGATGACCCTAATATATTGACGAATGTAAGTAAGCTAACCCAATTATCAGCGGAACGAGCAGCACTATCTTATACTTTAAAAAATGATAAGAAATTTAAAGATTTTGATGCTCAGATGGAAGCACTAAAAGTTGTTTTATTAGAAAATATAGAATCAGCCAAACGTTCCATAAATTCTGATTTAGTTGCTGTTGATAAAAAGATAGGGACAGCCGAATATCAGATTAAAAAACTACCTGAACAACAACAAGAACTAGTAAAGATAAATCGTAAATATGATTTAAATAAAAATATTTACAATTCTTTTCTAGAAAAACGTAGCGAGGCCAATATTGTAAAAGCAGCAAATCTTTCCGATATTCAGTTCATAGATCCTGCAAAAGATGTAGGAGGTGGACTGATAGGACCTAAAACAAGTACAAATTATGTCTTAGCTTTTTTAATAGGTTTTTTATTTCCTTTAAGTATTATCTTTATATTAACCGTTTTAGATAACTCAGTTAATAAGGTGGAAGACATTGAAAGACTAACCCAAATTCCTGTTTTAGGAATAGTAGGAATTAAGAATATACCATCTAATTTAGCTGTTTTTGAAAAACCAAAATCACCATTAGCCGAAAGTTTTAGAGGAATACGTTCTTCATTGCAATTTTTGTATAAAAAACAAGTACAAACAGGCGCTAAAGTTTTGATGATTACATCCTCAGTTGGTGGAGAAGGAAAAACATTTTGTTCTCTTAATATAGCTTCCGTATTTGCTTTAAGTGAAAAAAAGACAGTAGTGGTTGGACTTGATTTAAGAAAACCAAAATTATTTCAGGATTTTAGTCTTGAAAATACAGAAGGAGTAGTTAATTATTTAATAGGACAAAAAAAATTAGATGAAATAATTAAAAATACACATATCCCTTATTTAGATTTGATTAGCTCAGGACCTATACCTCCCAATCCATCAGAGTTAATTCTTAGTGAAAATATGGAAAGTTTAATAAATGAGTTAAAACTCTATTATGACTACATAATACTAGATACACCTCCTATAGGATTAGTAGCAGACGCATTAGAATTAACTCCTTTTTGTGATGCTTCAATGTACGTTGTGAGGCAAGGAGTGACCAAAAAGAAATGTTACGTATTGTAAATGAAAAACACAAATCAGGAACATTAAAAAATATTAGTATAGTTTTTAATGGATATCATAATAAATCAAAATACGGATACGGATATGGAGATGGATACGGATATGGATATGGAACGTATGGAAACGGATATTTAGAAATGGATGACAAAGAAGCGTTTGTAAAAACGATCATAAATAAAATTGTAAGTATTTATAAAAAAAAATAACATGAAGATTGTAATTACTGGTTGTGCGGGTTTTATCGGTTCTAATCTAACAGAACACTTTTTAAATAAAGGTTATCAAGTAGTTGGATTAGATAATTTTGCAACAGGACATTTAAAAAATATTAAAGACCTGATGTTGAATGAGAATTTTGAATTCATTGAAGGCGATATTCGAGATGCTGAAATATGTAAGAAAGTATGTGATGGAGCAGATTATGTGTTGCATCAGGCAGCATTAGGATCTGTTCCTCGATCTATAAAAGATCCCTTAACATCTAATGATGTAAATGTAAATGGTTTTTTAAATATGTTATGGGCTGCAAAGGAAGCAGATGTAAAGAGATTTGTATATGCAGCAAGTTCCTCTACTTATGGAGATTCGGAAAATTTACCAAAAATTGAAGAAGTTATAGGAAAACCATTATCACCGTATGCCATTACAAAATATGTAAATGAACTCTATGCGGAGATTTTTGGAAAAATCTACGGAATAGAAACAATAGGGTTGCGTTATTTTAATGTATTCGGGAGAAAACAAGATCCAGATGGAGCTTATGCCGCAGTGATACCCAAATTTGTAATGCAGCTTATGAAATATGAAAGCCCAGTTGTGAATGGAGATGGTGATTATTCTAGAGACTTTACCTATATAGATAACGTGATTCAAATGAATGAATTAGCAATGTTAACCCAAGATTCCAGAGCAATAAACAGCGTCTTTAACACAGCATTTGGAGAAAGAACAACATTGAATGATATGATTCATATCTTAAAAGAAGAATTGACCAAAAAAGTTCCTAAAATTGCAGATGTAAAGATTGTTTATGGAGCTACCAGAGCTGGAGATATTCCGCATTCTCTAGCCTCTATTGATAAAGCAAAAAGATATTGGGGTATGAGCCTAAGTATTCGTTAAAAGAAGGATTGGCAGAAGCAGTGAATTGGTATTATAATAATTTAAAATAAATAGCATAAAAAATGAAGATTGGAGTAATAGGACTTGGTTATGTGGGATTACCATTAGCTAGATTGTTAGCTACTAAATATAGTGTAGTAGGGTATGATATAAATAAAGCGAGGGTTACTGAGTTGAATGAAGGAAAAGATTCTACATTAGAAGTAAGTCCTGAACTTTTAAATGCAGTGCTAAAATCTGATAATAATGATGAATTGGGGCTTTTTTGTGCATCAGAAATACAAGAAATTACTACTTGTAATTACTATATAGTAACGGTGCCAACACCAGTAGATAAGCATAATAAACCGGATTTGACACCTTTGTATAAAGCCAGTGAAACGGTTGGGAAAGTGCTTAAAAAAGGCGATATCGTAATATACGAATCGACAGTATATCCTGGGGTAACAGAAGAAGAATGTGTGCCTATTTTGGAAAAAACAAGTGGATTGAAATTTAATCAAGATTTCTTTGCAGGCTATTCTCCTGAGCGAATTAATCCAGGGGATAAAGAGCATACAGTAGAAAAGATTTTAAAAGTAACCTCTGGTTCAACCCCTGAAATAGGGCAAAAAGTGGATGCACTTTATAGATCAGTTATTACAGCGGGGACACATTTAGCTCCTACGATAAAAGTTGCAGAAGCAGCTAAAGTTATAGAAAATTCACAACGAGATATTAATATTGCTTTTGTTAATGAATTGGCTAAAATTTTTACTTTGTTAAATATTAGTACGCAAGATGTTTTAAAAGCTGCAGGGACGAAATGGAATTTCTTGCCTTTTAAACCCGGTTTAGTAGGAGGGCACTGTATAGGGGTTGATCCTTATTATTTAGCACAAAAAGCCCAAGAAAAAGGGTATCATCCAGAAATAATTTTGGCAGGCCGTCGTTTAAATGATAGTATGGGAGAATACATAGCCTCGCAAGTGATCAAATTGATGATAAAAAAGGGATTTCTGTTAATGAAGCTAAAGTTTTAATGCTTGGAATTGCATTTAAAGAAAATTGTCCTGATGTTCGTAATACAAAAATTGTAGACGTAATTACTGCTTTAAAAGAGTATGGAGTAGAAATAGTTATTTATGATCCTTGGGTTAGTGTTGCAGAAGTTAAACATGAATATAATTTAGAAGCATTAAGAGAGTTGTCTTCTGATAAATTTGATGCAATAGTTTTAGGAGTTGCTCATGAGCAATTTTTAAGTCTTGATTTTTGTAGTTTGCAAAAAGAAAAATCAATTATTTATGATGTAAAAGGAATATTACATTGTAAAGTAGATGGAAAGTTGTAACTTTGTAAACTTTGTCATAATATTACATGAATGAAGGTAAGAAATATATGTTGTATAGGAGCGGGTTATGTTGGAGGGCCTACTATGGCAGTAATAGCTCAAAAATGTCCTGAAATAAATGTAACGGTCGTTGATTTAAATGAAATGAGGATTGCTGGTTGGAATGATTCAGATTTTTCAAATTTGCCAGTGTATGAGCCAGGATTAGATAAGGTTGTAGCAGAAGCTAGAGGAAGAAACTTATTTTTTTCAACAGAAGTAGATAAGGCAATTGATGAAGCCGATATGATTTTTATATCCGTAAATACTCCAACCAAAACGTATGGTGAAGGGAAGGGGATGGCTGCGGATTTAAAGTATATAGAACTTTGCGCACGCCAGATTGCACGAGTATCTAAAACAGACAAAATCGTAGTCGAAAAGTCAACACTTCCAGTAAGGACAGCTGAAGCGCTTAAGAATATTTTAGATCATACAGGAAATGGTGTTACTTTTCATATATTATCAAATCCTGAGTTTTTGGCAGAAGGAACGGCTGTTCAAGATTTGCATGCTCCTGACCGTGTGTTAATTGGAGGTGAAAATGAAACAGCTATTCAAGCTTTAGTAGATATTTACGGTACATGGGTTCCGAGAGAACGTATTTTAACAACCAATGTTTGGTCTTCGGAATTGTCTAAATTAACGGCAAATGCTTTTTTAGCACAACGCGTTTCTTCTATTAATGCAATTTCAGAACTTTGTGAAAAAACAGGAGCTGATGTAAACGAAGTGGCAAGAGCAATAGGAATGGATTCTCGTATAGGATCTAAATTTCTTAAATCATCAGTAGGATTTGGTGGATCTTGTTTTCAAAAAGATATTTTAAACTTAGTATATATTGCTAAATCGTATGGTTTAAATGAAGTAGCAGATTATTGGGAGCAAGTAGTTATTATGAATAACCACCAAAAGCATCGTTTTGCAAAAAATATTGTAAAAACACTATATAATACGGTTGCTTCTAAAAAGATCGCCATGTTAGGTTGGGCTTTTAAAAAGATACCAATGATACCCGTGAATCAGCTGCTATTGATGTAGCAAAGGATTTAGTGGCAGAACAAGCCAATGTGGCAGTTTATGATCCAAAAGTAGATTTAAAGCAGATTGAATTGGATATGAATTATGAAATGAATGAAATAAGTGTTTTTAATGAACCTTATGAAGCTTGTCAAAATGCTCACGCTATTGCGATTTTAACCGAATGGGAGGAATTTAAAACTTACGATTGGCAAAAAATTTATGATAATATGTTAAAACCAGCTTTTGTTTTTGATGGTAGAAATATTTTAAATCGTAGTGAAATGCAAAAAATAGGTTTTATATATTCAGCTGTAGGATCTTCTAATGAAAATAATTAAAGAATAATGAAAAATATTTTAATTACAGGAGGAGCGGGTTTTATCGGCTCTCATGTAGTAAGGCAATTTGTAACTAAATATCCAGAATATTCAATTTATAACTTAGACGCATTGACCTATGCAGGTAATTTGGAAAATATTAAGGATATCGAAAATGCACCAAATTATACTTTCTTAAAAGGAGATATAGTTGATGAAAATTTTATCAATCAAATTTTTCAAAAATATCAATTTGATGGTGTTTTGCATTTAGCAGCCGAATCTCATGTGGATCGTTCCATTACTGATCCGTTGGCATTTGTGAAAACAAATGTTATCGGAACAATGAATTTATTAAATGCAGCTAAAAATCTTTGGAAAGAGAATTTTGAAGGGAAACGATTTTATCATATTTCTACCGATGAGGTGTATGGTTCATTAGGAGATACAGGTTTGTTTACTGAAACCACTTCTTACGATCCTAATTCGCCATATTCAGCTTCAAAAGCAAGTTCTGATCACTTTGTTCGTGCATATGGAGAAACTTATGGTTTACCGTATGTGTTAACTAATTGTTCAAACAATTACGGACCTTATCATTTTCCAGAAAAATTAATTCCTCTTTTTATTAATAATATTATCAATAAAAAGCCTCTTCCTGTTTATGGAGATGGAAATTATACGCGGGATTGGTTATTTGTAAAAGATCATGCAGTAGCTATCGATTTAGTATTCCATGAAGGAAAAAATCATGAAACGTATAATATTGGAGGTTTTAACGAATGGAAAAATATCGATTTAGTACGTTTGTTATGCGATCGTATGGATGAGAAACTAGGGCGTTCAAAAGGAGAATCCTCTGAGTTGATTACTTATGTTAAAGATCGTCCAGTCACGATTTGCGTTATGCAATTGATGCTTCTAAAATTAATAAAGAATTAGGATGGAAGCCATCAGTAACGTTTGAGGAAGGTTTGGAAGAAACGATTAACTGGTATTTAGAAAATACGGAATGGTTGAATAATGTAACTTCAGGAGAATACGCGAAATATTACGAAAAACAATATCAATAGCAATATGCAGAAAGCAATATGCAGAAAGCTTTTTAAAAGCATTACCTATTGCTTAGAGGCTAAAGCTTAATGCTTAAAAAGATGAAAGGAATTATATTAGCGGGTGGATCAGGTACAAGATTGCATCCACTTACACAAGTGGTTTCAAAGCAATTGTTACCCATATATGATAAACCGATGATTTATTACCCATTGTCAGTGTTGATGTTGGCGGGTATTAAAGAGGTTTTGATTATTTCAACCCCACATGATTTACCAAACTTCGAACGATTATTTGGAGATGGAAGTCAATTAGGAATGCAATTATCTTATGTGGAACAACCCTCACCAGATGGTTTAGCGCAAGCTTTTATTTTAGGAGAAGAGTTTATAGGTGATGACGATGTATGTTTGATTTTAGGCGATAATATTTTCTACGGAGCAGGATTGCAAAATTTATTGAACAATGCGGTTAATACCGTGAAAGAGAAGAATGAAGCTACCGTATTTGGATATTATGTAGATGATCCAGAGCGTTATGGTGTGGCTGAATTTGATGAGAATGGTAAAGTTTTGTCAATTGAAGAAAAACCTTTGGAGCCAAAATCTAGTTTTGCGGTCGTTGGTTTGTATTTTTATCCCAATTCAGTAGTTGAAATTGCTAAAAATGTAAAACCTTCTCATCGTGGTGAATTGGAAATTACAAGCGTTAATCAAACCTACTTAGAACAAGGAGAATTGAATTTACAGTTAATGAGTCGTGGATTTGCTTGGCTAGATACAGGAACGCATGAATCACTGACTGAAGCAACGGAATTTGTTAAGGCGGTTGAGAAGCGTACAGGTTTAAAGATTGCCTGTATTGAAGAAGTAGCATGTCGTAAAGGATTTATTTCTAAAGAAGAATTTAGTAAGTGTGCAGAAGGACTTGGGAAAAGTTCGTATGCAGAGTATTTGAGAAAACTAACCCTGTGATTTATAAAGAAAAATTAAATTTTGTAAAAGATTTTTTAAGTCATTCATTGAAGTTATTGAGTTCTGGTTTACTAACGTCTATAGGATTTATAGTTTTGACTTCTGGTGGATTGAACTTTATAAAATCGGATATGGCTTTACAGGTTATACTTTTTGCCCAATATCAAATGATTGGTTTGACCGTTTGTAAGTTTGGTATTGATAATCAGTTGTACGCTAGTTTTTTAGTTGATGCTTCAAAGAAATATGATCCCTTAGGTTATATGAAAAATAATGGGTTATATTTAGCTTTGTTTTTTTCATTGATAATTTATTTTTTAGAAAAAGATTTGTTAAATTCCTTTTTAGTTTTTTTATTGCTAATATTAGATGTGATTTCAATACTTATAATTGTTCAATTGGGAGCTAGAGGATTATTCGGACAAGTTTTTTTATCTAATTTTTTATCATATCCATTGTTTTTTATTGTATTTCTTATATTTGAATTTTTGTGAATCTTAATAAAAGTGAATTTATATTGATTTTCTTAATATGTTCCTTTATTAGATTTTTGATTACTCTCAAATTTTATAATCAAATTGTTGCTATTGAATTAAATCCTAAACTTGAATTTAAGTTGGGGATTCAGCAATTACTGAATTATATATTATTTAAATATGATCAAATAATATTTTCATTAGGAACTGTTTCTATGATATGGTTCGGGTATAATAGTGATGAATTACAAAAATATCTTTTTTTGACAAGATTTCCAGAATTGATATCAGGTGTGCTAGTTTCTTTAGTTTTTTTATATGGTTCAGAAATGGTTGTTACTAAAAGGGAAGATTTTTTGAATCATATAAATAAAAATAGATTAGGTATAGTTTTTTATCTTTTTCGCTGGCTTTATTTTTTTTTGTGTATTTATTTTTTTGGAAAGGTAATTCAATAATAACTTGCTATGATGTATTACCTTATTTTTTAATTTCGGTAATGATTATTTTTATTAATATGATTACTCTGGGAATGTTGAAAGTTAAAAAAGTTAACAATCTGAATTTTAATTTATTTTTGAGTATTTTTTTTAGTATTATATTTCAAATTTTATTAATGTCCTTAGAAATAAAATCTATTGTTTTATGGAGCGTCCCTTTGCAAATGTTATTTTTTATTGTTTTAATTTTATTTAAAAAAAAATGATGAGAAGAGATTTGAAATTTTTGATATATGTGCCCTCTTTCTATGGATTTATAACATTTACTTTTTTTTATATTTCTTATATATTGGGTATAATAGAATATAATGAGTGTAACAATTATTCTCACTTTATATTTATTATAAGTGCTCTGTTTTTTTTTGTATCAAGTTTTCTTTACTTAAAACTGTACAAAAATAGAATTGTTAATGATTTTAATTGTTATTCTTCTTTACAATACTTAGATATAAATAAAATTAAGAGATTTATTTTTGTTTTTTATAGCTTAGGAAATATTGGATTCATTATGTATTTGGTCAAATTAATTTCTTATTTTGGAGGAGTTAGTTTTTTTCTTGGAATGATTTTTTCAGATGATTCTAAGCAAATTAGAATTGAAGGGGATAATTTTTCGGATTCAATAGGAATTCAACTTAGTTATTTTTCATGGTTAGCGGTTTCTGTTTCTTTATGTGTTATAAAAAAAATGAAAAGTAAAAAAATATATTATCTTTTTATTTTGATTACATTTTTTGAAAATTTGCTTTTTATTGATAGGACGAGACCTATATGGATTATTTTTACCTCATTGATTGCTATACTTCCATTTGTTTATCATAAGATTAATAATTTTAAAATTATATTTTACTCTTTATTTTTTATGATAGTGGTGTATGGTCTCTTTTCAGCAATAGCAATTTTGGCAGGTAAAGATACTGATGAAAAAATGTATAAAGGATGGAATATTTCTCCATCAGCTCAGAATTTTGTATACTATGGGACTTCATCTTTTGCTTATTTTAATCACATCATAGAGAACGAAAATATAGATGAGCTAAATATAGATAGAACAATGTATCCTTTATTGAAAATTACAAATTCATTAGGATTAACAGACGAGCCAAGTTCTTTAATTAACGAGTTTTATTTTATTCCCTCACCTACTAATGTAGGAACTTTTTTAGAACCTTTTTATAGAGATGGAGGTTTTCTATATGTAATGTTTGCCATTTTTTTACACTCCTTTTTATTGAATAGTTTAGGACTCTTTTTTTTTTGAGAGGGGCAAATCCTTTTGGTTTATATGCTTATTCAAATGTTTGTTATGTTAATTTAATGGCTTTTTTACCCCTAAAATAAATAATTTTCCAATCTGGTTATTTTTAATGGTTGGTGTATATTTTATGATAAGTACAAAGAAAAAATATAAGTTTAAATAATATTCATGGAGTTTATTTTTTTTACAAAATATGATGAGTCGGGACCTAGTAGTCGGTATAGGATATATCAATATATAAAACATTATGAGGCTGAAGGAATAAATTGTAACGTCTATCCTTTATTTGATAAGAAATATTTCACTGTAAGAGGAGGAGGAAAAGTTGTTTATGTTCTGAAAAGATATTTCCTTAGATTAGTTCAATTATTCAAGATTATGGAAATTAAAAATGTATATATTGAATATGAATTATTTCCATATTTCTTTCCTTTTTTGAGGTTTTATTGAACCTTTTTAGAATTAAGTATATTGTTGATTTTGATGATGCGATTTTTCATAATTATGATTCACATTCTAATATAATGATAAGATTTTTATTTAGAGATAAAATAAAGAAAGTTATTAAAAACGCTAAAAAGGTAATTACGGGTAGTCCATATTTGACATATTATGCAAAGAAAAATAATATATATGTCGAAGAAATTCCAACTTCTGTTAGTTGTATTAAATATCCTAAACCAAATTTAAAAATTAAAAGTAATAATTTTATTGTGGGCTGGATAGGATCAAAATCTACTAGTGTTAATTTAATAGACCTAGTTCAGGTTTTTAAAAATATTGATGATATTGATTATTGTTTATATTTAGTTGGGTTCGATGTTGATTTAGAATATAAGTTGAAAGGAATTAATTATAAAATTATACCTTGGTCTGCTGATACAGAAGTATACTGGATAAATAAATTTGATGTTGGTATAATGCCTCTTGTTGATAATTCTTTCAATAAAGGAAAATGTGGGTTTAAATTAATTCAATATATGGCTTGTGCTAAGCCAACAATTTCTACGCCTTTAGAAGCTAATGTTAAAATTAATAGAAATAAAAAAATCTTCATGCTAGTTCTAGCTTTGATTGGGAGATTGAAATTAGAAAAGTTTTTGAAAACAGAGAAGTTTTTAATCGCGTAGGAATGGATAATTATAATTGTTTTCTTGATTTTTATTGTGTTGAAAACAATAAAAAGGAATACATATCTATTTTGAAAAAACTATAAAGATATCAGTTATGTGCGGAATAAATGGTTTTGTATTACAATCGATAAATGAACAAGCAGCTATGAATAAGTTAGAGCAAATGAATGCTCTTATACATCATAGAGGACCTGATCAAAATGGCTTTTTTGTTAAGTCTTTAGAAAATTATACCCTTGGTTTTGCCATGCAACGATTATCAATTATCGACTTGTCATCAGGTAAACAGCCTATATCTACTACAGATGGTAATTATACCATTGTGTTTAATGGCGAGATTTATAATTACCGTGTACTAAAACAGCAACTCTTAGATTTAGGGTATCAGTTTCAAACCAAATCAGATACCGAAGTTATCTTAAATCTTTATGTTCACTACGGTGTGGATGCATTCAGCATGCTAGATGGTATGTTTGCATTTAGTATTTACGATAAGATCAGAAATAAATTATTTATAGCTAGAGATTATTTTGGTGAGAAACCATTATATTATTTACAAACAGATGAAGGTGTGTATTGGGGGAGTGAATTGAAATCGATAGTCAATCAGTTATCTCGTAAACCTGAAATTTCAAAGCATGGATTAAATCTTTATTTTCAACTGACTTATATACCTGCTCCTTTTACTATTTATGATGGGATTTCTAAATTAGAGGCCAATAACTACTTGGAAATTAATTTGAGTAATATAAGTTTGTCTATTCACACTATTAAAGAGTCAGTGTATGAAAATTATAGCCAACTATCAAATTCCGATGCTGTTAAGGTAAATCACGACTTGGTTCAAGAATCCGTTTTAAGTCGTTCGGAGTCTGAAGTTCCTTTGGGAACATTTTTGTCTGGAGGGGTTGATTCTTCAATTGTTTCTTTATGTTTAGCGCAACAGACAAATAAAAAAATAGATACATTCTCAATAGGTTTTGATAAAAAGAATTTGATGAGTCTGAAAAAGCAACTACGGTTTCTAATTTAATAGGTAGTAACCATCATAAATTTATTATTTCAGAAAAAGACTTGATGCAAGATGTTGATAGAATTCTTTTGAATTTCGATGAGCCTTTTGCGGATTCTTCAGCTTTACCGACTTTTTTAGTAGCAAATAAAACACGTCAAAAAGTAACAGTTGCCTTAACTGGTGATGGGGGTGACGAAGTATATGGAGGGTATAATAAATATTATGTGGGGAAATTAAACCAAAAGTATATATCAATAGTGCCTGAAAGTGTAAATAACTGGATTAAAACAGGAGTGTCAAGATTTGTGGTTAATAAAGATGATCAGCGTGGATTTGTATTTAAGTTAAATAGACTTATGAATGCAATGAATTATGAAGGGGATTACTATTATAATATCATTT
Source organism: Flavobacterium davisii (assembly GCF_019565505.1). Classification (GTDB taxonomy): domain Bacteria; phylum Bacteroidota; class Bacteroidia; order Flavobacteriales; family Flavobacteriaceae; genus Flavobacterium; species Flavobacterium davisii. Next base: position 778,683 of record NZ_CP067378.1, on the reverse strand, counting down.
CTTTAGCATTTCAAAAAAATGAATTAGAGGATTTATTGTATTCTAAATTTCAATATGCTGATGCTTTAAATTATTACAAAGCTAAAATTACTAAAGAAAATTTAGGACTTACCGAATTTAGAAGTATTGATAAAATGTTGAGTTTGGAAGGGGATATGCTAGTGAAAGTGGATAGAACAACTATGCTATCGTCTTTAGAATCTCGTGCTCCATTTTTGAATAAGAAACTATGGAATTTTACTTCGCAGTTACCAGAAAATTACCTTTTGAAAGGATTTGACAAAAAACACCTTTTGAAAGAATCGTTTAAACAATATTTCCCCGAAAAATTTCTAGATAAATCTAAAAAAGGCTTCGGAGTACCAGTAGGGGATTGGTTAAGAGGAATTTTAAAGCAAGAGCTTTTGCGTTATGTTGAAACTGAAATTCTTTTTAAGCAAGATTTGTTTAATGCCGAATATATACAGGAGTTAGTGTCGAATCATCTAAGTGGGAAAAAAGATAATACTTTTAGAGTATGGACTTTTTATTGTTTCCAAAAATGGTATTTTGAGACTTATGATAGCTGATTTTTCTATTGGTTTAGTTGTATTTATAGAAGTTCTATTGATTAGTTTATTTCTCAAGAAACTTTATTTTAATATATCTAATAAAAAACAGATTTTTTTTCTTTTTTTTTTAATGTTAGAGCATTTAGTTATAGGTTATTTAGGGTATAAAATTATAGTTCAAAATCCTATATCGGATATACAAGGTTATCTGATAGAGGTAACAAATACATCTTTTAAAGATCGATTTAATTTTGTTGGACATAACTTTTTTATACATTTATATCGTTTGCTTTTTTAAAATAGGATTTAACTTTGAGTTATTGTGTTTACTCTCTGTTTTTTTGAGTTCTATTCCATTTGTCTTATTGTTTAAACGATATTCCGAATTAGATTCAGGAAAAATACATTGGTTACAATATACTCTCTTAGTGCCTTCTTTTCATTTTTGGAGCGTCTTGCCGGTAAAGATTGTGTGGTATTTCTAACGTTAGTATTTATACTTTACAAATTAAAAAAGATGCAATTAAGTTGGAATATTTTAGTGGCGTTATTTTTCTTGTTTTTAGTGCGCCCTTACGTTGGAGTAATAGTATTGTTGTCTTTAGTGTTTGTTTTATTTGAAAAATATAAGAATATAATTAATAAAAAGTTTTGGATTCCAATTGTACTACTTTCTTTTTTTGGAGTAGTCTTTTTTATGACCCAATTTGTAAAATTGGAGTCTCTTAGTATTGAATCGATACTGTTGAAATTCGAAGGGTATCAAAATTATGTAGAAAAATACACCGACTCAAACTATTTAGCAGATCTGGGTTATATAGGGAGGGTGTTGATGTTGTTATGTTTGCCGTTGTTTTATAAAGTTGAAAATTTCTTTCAATTTATTAGTTCAATTGAAAATCTAATGCTCTTGTTGGTTGTTATCTATTTCTTTTTCAAAAAATTCTACAACCATACTAGAAATTGGTTTGAATTAGATACTAAATTTGCACTTTATACATCAATTTCGATATTTCTGTTTCTAAGCACTTATATCTATAATTTGGGTTTAGCTTCTAGAATGCGATTAATGTTTTATCCTCTGTTCTTTTATGTCATGGCGCAGAGTCTAAAAAAAGATAAACTAAATGAAAAAAAAAAAATAGTTAGGATAACTACAGTTCCTATCTCACTTGAAAAACTTTTAACTGGACAATTGACATATATGAGTCAGTTTTACGAAGTTATAGCTATTTCTTCTGAGAAGGAAAACCTAGTCAAGTTTGGGAAATCCAATCAACTGCCTGTTTTTTATCTGAATTTAACCCGTAAAATAACTCCTTTTTATGATTTGTATGCTATTTTTCGGTTAGTTGTTTTTTTGATAAAAACGAAACCTGAGATAGTGCATACCCATACCCCTAAAGCAGGTATGGTAGGGATGATAGCCTCTAAATTAGCAGGAGTACCCCATAGATTACATACAGTTGCTGGACTTCCGTTGATGGAAGCAGTAGGTGTAAAAAGAAAAATTTTAAATCTAGTAGAAAAAATAACTTACGTTTGTGCTACTAAAGTCTATCCAAACTCGAAAGGACTTGAAGAATTTATTTTGGAAAATAATTTTGCGCCAAAAGAAAAGATTAAAATTATAGGAAATGGGAGTTCAAATGGAATCAATACAGCATTTTTTGCTCCAGAACAAATTTCTAAAGAAGAAACCTTAAAGTTAAAAGCACAGTTAGATATTGCAAAAGATGATTTTGTTTTTATTTTTGTGGGGAGGTTAGTAAAAGATAAAGGAATTAATGAGTTGATTACTGCCTTTACCAATTTGAATTTAAGTAAAACAAAGTTATTGTTAGTAGGTCCGTTGGAATCTGATTTAGATCCTCTATTACCTGAAACTTTAACTGAAATTGAAGAAAATATAAATATTATAAATGTAGGCTACCAATCGGATGTAAGACCCTATTTTAAGGTTGCGAATTTGTTGGTTTTCCCTAGTTATCGTGAAGGTTTTCCGAATGTAGTGATGCAAGCTGGTGCTATGGGATTACCCGCTATTGTTTCTAATATTAATGGCTGTAACGAAATCATTGAAGAAGAAAAAAATGGGTTGATTATTCCAGTGAAGAATAGTAAAGCAATTGAAGAAGCAATGAGAAAAGTATACCAAGAAAAAAGTTTGTTTGACCAACTTAAATCAAATGCTCGTCAGATGATAGTTTCAAGATATGAGCAAAAAATAATTTGGGAAGCGATCCGAAATGAATATGAAAATTTAGAACATGTATAAATTTTTTTTAAAGAGATTGTTAGATTTCTTAGCAACACTCATAGGAATTGTAATTCTAAGTCCTTTTTTTGTCCTTGTTTTTGTTGGCTTGTTTATTGCAAATAAAGGGAATGTGTTTTTCGTGCAACCAAGACCAGGGAAAAATGGAAAAGTCTTTAAAATATATAAATTTAAAACAATGACGGATGAGCGTGATGCGAATGGTATACTTTTGCCAGATGCAGATCGATTAACTATTATAGGGAATCTAGTAAGAAAAACATCATTAGACGAAATACCTCAATTGTTTAATGTTTTAAAAGGAGATATGAGTCTAATTGGTCCAAGACCATTATTAACTCAATATCTGCATTTGTATAATGATTTTCAGAACAGAAGGCATGAGGTTAAACCAGGAATTACTGGTTGGGCTCAAGTAAACGGACGTAATGCCATATCATGGGATCAGAAATTTCAATATGATGTTTGGTATGTTGATAATATTTCGTTTTTAGTTGATATGAAAATTTTATTTTTGACATTTTTGAAAGTAATTAAAAAAGAAGGAATAAATGCCGTTGACTCGGCGACAATAGAACCATTTAATGGACAATAAGATAATATTATACGGAGCTAGTGGGCATTGTAAAGTAATAATAGATATTTTATTTGAAAACAAAATTCAAATAAAAACTATTGTTGATGATGTGGAAAAATTAAAAACTATTTTTGATTTTCCAATTATTAATTCTAGAAAATTTAAATTTCATCCTTCTGATAACTGCATAATAGCGATTGGTAATAATCTGACAAGAAAAAAAATTGCGGATACTCTAAATGTTAACTTTGTTATTGCTATTCATCCAAAAGCTATAATATCTAAATTTTCTAGTGTAGGTGAAGGGACGGTTATAATGGCTGGTGTAGTTTTAAATGCTCATGTTAAGGCTGGTAAACATTGTATTATAAATACTTCAGCATCTGTTGACCATGATTGTTGGATTGAAAATTATGTGCATATCTCACCAAATGCTTCACTGGCAGGAAATGTTTTTGTAGGAGAAGGAAGTCATATTGGTATTGGTGCTACCATTATACAAGGGATAAAAATAGGGAAATGGTCAACTATTGGTGCTGGAGCAGTTATCATAGAGGATGTTCCAGATTATGCTGTTGTTGTAGGAAATCCTCGGAAAAGTAATAAAATATAATTCAAATGAATAATACAAAAATATGGCTTTCTTCTCCTCATATGGGAGGGAATGAACAAAAGTATGTGAATGAAGCTTTTGAAACCAATTGGGTGGCGCCACTAGGGCCTAATGTGAATGGTTTTGAGCAAGACTTAGAAAAATACTTAGGTAAAAATTTGAGCGTTGCTGCCTTAAGTTCAGGAACAGCCGCTTTACATTTAGCTCTAATTCTTTTAGATATTAAAGCAGGTGATGAAGTAATCTGTCAGAGTATGACCTTTTCAGCTTCAGCAAATCCAATTGTGTACCAAGGAGCTACTCCTATTTTTGTGGACAGTGAATCAGAAACGTGGAATATGTGTCCAATTGCTTTAGAAGAAGCTATAAAAGATAGAATTTCTAAAGGAAAAAAACCAAAAGCAATTATTGCAGTTCATCTATATGGGATGCCATACAAGCACGATCAAATAAAAGAAATTTCTCAAAAATATCAAATTCCTGTTGTAGAAGATAGTGCAGAAGCATTAGGAAGTTCCTATAAAAAACAAAAATGTGGAACTTTAGGAGATATTAGTATACTGTCTTTTAATGGGAATAAAATTATTACAACCTCTGGGGGGAGCATTGGTAACAAATGATATGAATATTAAACAAAAAGCAGTGTTCCTTTCAACTCAAGCTCGTGATGACGCACCTCATTATCAGCATAGTCATATAGGTTATAATTATAGAATGAGTAATATCTGTGCAGGTATAGGACGTGGACAAATGGAAGTTTTAAACAAACATGTTGAGTTAAGGAGAGATATGAACCAGTTCTATAAGTCATTCTTTGTAAATATTCCAAATGTAATTGCTTTAAGTGAGCCAACGGACGATTTTTATTCCAATCATTGGTTAAGTGCGATTGTATTAGAGTCTTATGAACAAAGAGAAGCACTCCGTTTAGCATTTGAAAAAGCGGATATAGAAACTCGACCTTTATGGAAGCCTATGCACCTTCAGCCAATATTTAAATCCTATCCTTATTACGGAGCGAGAATATCAGAGGATTTATTTGAAAGAGGTTTATGTTTGCCTTCAGGATCTAATTTGACAGAAAGCGAAAAAGCAAGAATTTACTCGGAACTTCAATTATTTTTTCGGTAATTTGCAAGGTGAAAAAAATAAATAAAAATAATGTTCTTTAAAAGTGAGAAAATATCTAAATAAAAAAATTAACCATAAAATTTTATCTAAAATAAACTTAAGCAATATAGGCTATTTGCCTAGGTGGTTTGTTCTTTTTTAGATATTTTAGTTATTAGTTTTGCTACAGGATTGACTTACTATTTGTTTAAAGGGATCAATCTTAAATTTATAACAACTCAATATGAAGGAATCAAAATTCCGTTGTATTTTTTCGTTAATATTTTCTTTTTTGGATATTTAAAACCTATTCGGGAATTATTAGACACTCTTCCATTGTGGATGCGGTTAAAATTTTTTTCGCTCAATTTTTTTCCTTTTCCACATTAGTAATAATAGATGCTTTTAGTAAAACTTTCCTATATGTAGATCTCTATTTTACAACAGCCTTATTAGTAAACTCATTCATTGTTTTTTGTTTGCTTTTTTTTTTACAGAGTTTTAGTTAAAAAAATATTTGAAATCTATTTTTCTAATATTTTAGTAGGAAAACAAGAGGTGTTGCTTATTTATGGTTCAGATGCCAATGCTATCGCAGTAGCTAATGCCCTTTTGTCAGAAATACCGAAACGTTTTCATATAAAAGGTTTTATAGATAAATATCAATCTAATGATTCTAAAAGAGCATTAGGTCTACCTATATTCTGTGTTAAAGAAAATCTAGTAGAATTATTTGAAGAAAATGTAGTATCAGGATTGGTTATTGCAGATAAAAGTCTAACCAGAGAAGAACAAATTCAACTAGTAGATGAATGTTTAGAAATAGGTATAAAAGTGTTTACTGTACCTTTGGTTTCTGATTGGGAAGATCAAAAAGAAATTTCAAAAAAAATTAAGAATTTTGAGATAGAAGATCTATTAGATAGAAAACCTATAATTCTAAATAATAATGCTATTTCTTTAATCCATACAAATAAGACAGTTTTAATAACAGGGGCTGCGGGTTCCATAGGAAGTGAGATTGTTAGACAAGTAATAGATTTTAAACCAAATGTGTTGCTATTGATAGATCAAGCGGAGAGTCCTTTACATAATTTATTGATTGAGTTAGATAAGTATAATACGTCTTCTATTGAAATCATTGCTAAGGTAGCAGATATTAGAGATAAAGAACGGTTAGATATTATTTTTAAAAGATATTTACCTAATATTATTTATCATGCAGCGGCATATAAACATGTTCCATTAATGGAAGAGAATCCTTCACAAGCAATCTTTGTTAATGTTATGGGAACTAGTAATTTAGCTGATTTGGCAGTCCAATATAAAGTAGAACGTTTTGTAATGGTTTCAACAGATAAAGCTGTGAATCCAAGTAATGTAATGGGAGCAAGTAAAAGAATTGCAGAAAAGTATGTTCAATCATTACATTTTGAACTATTAAAAAGAATATTAAAACTACTAAATTCATAACAACCCGTTTTGGGAATGTTTTAGGGTCTAATGGATCGGTCGTTCCGTTATTTACAAAACAAATTTCAGAAGGAGGTCCCGTGACCATTACACACAAAGATATAATTCGATATTTTATGACTATTCCTGAAGCTTGTCAACTTGTCTTGGAGGCAGGAACTATGGGAAGTGGAGGTGAAATTTATATATTTGATATGGGGAAACCGGTTAAAATTTACAATCTAGCAGAAAAAATGATACGTTTAGCAGGTTTAATTCCAAATGTGGATGTACAAATAAAAGAAATAGGGCTAAGACCCGGTGAAAAATTGTACGAAGAATTATTGAAAGACGATTCAAAAACCTTGCCTACTCATCATGAAAAAATATTAGTAGCACAAGACGTAATAGAAGATTATGAAAGAGTAAAAGAAAATATTCAATTGTTAATTGATACTACTTTTAAATATTCTAATCACAATATCGTTAAATATATGAAAATGATTGTGCCAGAATTTAAAAGTTTAAATTCTGATTATGAAATTTTAGATAAAAATTGATATATGAGAGGTAAAATTTATTTAATTATTTTTGGAATAATTTCTTTTTTTGTATTAGGATGTTCACAACAAAAAAAGATAGCGTATTATTCGGATTTATCTAATAATTCGAATTTTGAAAGTGTAGTGTTTTTTGAGCCTAAAATACAACCAGATGATTTGTTACTAATTACAGTTTCTGCTCCAGATACTGAGGCAGCAGCTCCATTCAATTTAGAAAGTACCACGGCACCAAATGTTGGTAATCAAAGTGCACTCGGCCAGAGACAGCAACAATTGTATTTGGTAGATCAAAAAAATCAAATAGAATTTCCAGTTATAGGAACTTTAACTTTTGGAGGGTTAAAAAAGAAGAGGCAATTAATTTGTTGAAAAATAAATTAAAAGTATATATTAAGAATCCTATTGTGAACGTTCGTATAATGAATTTTAAGGTAAGCGTGATAGGAGAGGTAGCAAAACCGGGAACTTTCAATGTAGTTAGTGAGCGTATTACATTGCCTGAAGCATTAAGTTTAGCGGGTGATTTGACTATTTATGGTAAAAGAAATAATGTTTTGTTAATTAGAGAAAATGAAGGAAAAAAAACATATCATAGAATTGATTTGACAAAGTCTGATTTTATGAATTCAGCCTATTATTATTTAAAACAGAATGATTTAATTTATATAGAACCTAATAGAGCAAGAGCGAATGCGTCTACATTTAATCAAAATATACCCGTTTGGATTTCGTTGAGTTCTGTTCTTATATCACTAGTACTATTGTTTAAAAAATAATGATAAAATGCAAAATAATTTCATGCCCCAAGAAGAAAATGTTGATGAAATAAATATAAAACTAATATTAAATAAATTTTTAAGAAATTGGTATTGGTTTGTTTTTTTAGTTATAGTTTCTTTGTTTTTAGCAAAAATTTACTTACGTTATGAAACCTCTACATATAAAGCATCTACTACGGTATTAATAAAAGATAAAGAGTCAGGAGGGTTGGCATCTGAGCTTTCTGTTTTGGAGGACATCAGTAGCTTCGGAGGAGCTAAGAATAAAATTGATGACGAGATTGAAATTTTAAAATCTAGAAATATCATAAAAAAACCTTATTGTCAGGAGGTTTCAATATTAATTACTATGCTGTAGGTAGAATTAAATCAACTAATGTTTATGGGAAAAGTCCCATAAAAATTCTTTTTGAGAACAAAGAGAAGATAGATTTAGATACAAGTCTTGTAGTATCATTGAAAGGAACTCATAAATTTTTATTATACAATCAAAATAAAGATTTAATAGGAGAATATCGTTATAATCAAATCATTAAAAGTGAAAAATTAGGCAGTTTTATTATAGAGAGATTGTCTTTGTTAGAAGATGCTTTTGGGAAAGTAAAGTATTGTGATAAAGGAACTTATCGAATAGATATAAGAAATATTGATAAAGAAACTAATTCTCTTCAAAATAAGATAGTAGTTCAGCCACTGAATAAAAAAACGAATGTGGTAGAAATTACTTTTACTGATCCAGTACCACAAAGAGCTGTTGATTTCTTAGATAAACTAGTAGTAAACTATAATCAAGATGCTATCAATGATAAGAATTTGATATCAGAAAAAACGGCAAAATTCATTAATGATCGTCTAGCTATCGTTACAGAAGAATTACAAGGGGTTGAGAAAAATATAGAAAAATATAAAAAAAATAACGATCTGACTGATATTACTGCTGAAGTAGAATTGGATTTGAAAACAGCATCTGCATTTAATACAGAACAAGTTTCTGTTGGTACTCAGCTTACTGTAATAAATATGATGATCGCTCAACTGAAGAGTGATAAGACAGATGTTCTACCTATAAATTTAATCCCTTCTGATAATGCGTCAGCGGCTGGTTTAATCAATGAGTTTAATATGTTAGTTATTGAACGTAATAGATTATTAAAAAGTGCAACATCTGATAATCCGAATATAGAAAAATTAAATGATCGTATTTTAACTCTAAAAGGTTCTATTGCTCAAAGTTTATCAAAACAAAAATCAGCTTTAGAATTTAAAAATAATGATTTACTAGGAGAACGCAATTCATTAAATTCAAAATTAAATAAGATTCCAAAGTTAGAAAGAGAATATAGAGGTATATTTCGTCAACAACAGATAAAAGAGGAGTTGTATCTGTATTTATTTAAGAAAAGAGAAGAAACAGCCATTACCTTGGCAGCTACTGCACCCAATTCGAAAATAATAGATAAAGCTTATGCTTTAGAAAATCCTATTTCACCAAAACCCTTGATTATTTATTTTGTTGCAATTTTAGTTGGTTTATTCATCCCATTTGTAATTATTTATCTAAAAGATTTATTAAATACAAAGGTTCAAACAAAAGCAGATTTAGATAAATTAGGAATTCCATTCCTTGGGGATGTACCTCATTCTGACTCTCATCAAGAAATTATTCAATTAGAGAGTCGAACAAGTGCGGCCGAAGCAATGCGTATTGTACGAACTAATCTTGAATTTATTCTAAATTCAAAAGTAGAAACCAATGCTAAAACTATTTTCTTAACTTCTACGTTGCCAGCAGAAGGGAAAACTTTCATTACTGTAAACCTTGCGGGTACTGTAGCCTTGACAGGGAAAAAAGTTTTATTGATAGGCTTAGATATTAGAAATCCACGATTAGATGATTATTTACAATTGCCAAACAGAGGAGTGACAAATTATCTTACAACGCCTAATCAAGCAATTGAGGATTATATAATCAAATTGCCTAATTACGATTGTTTTGATGTTCTTCCTGCGGGTGTTATTCCGCCTAATCCAGCAGAATTATTAATGAGTAGGAAATTAGAGGAAATGTTTGATTATTTGAAAGAAAAATATGAGTATATAATAGTTGATACAGCTCCTGTAAGTTTAGTAACTGATACTTTGCTTATTGCAAAAAATGCCGATGCCTTTATTTATGTAGTTAGAGCTAAATATTTAGAAAAAGAATTGTTAAAAATTCCAAGTTCTATTTATAGAGAGGGTAAATTACCTAATATGTCTATGGTCTTGAATGATACTGATGTAATAAATGGATATGGATATGGATATGGATATGGACAAGAGGTAAAAGAGAAAACTTTTTGGGAAAAAATTAGAGATTTATTTATTCTGAAATAGAATCAAAAGTATTTTTTTTAGTATTAATAGTTTGACAGAAATATTAATTGAATTAAAAAAATAATGACCGATTTTTTAATCTTATTAGATGTAAGGTTAAATGGAATAAAAAAATGATGATTATTGATGAATTATAAATAAGTTTGATGATATGTGAAAATGATCAGTATATGATTAGACTATATCTAAAAATATCAATAGATTTAAACTTAAATTAGATAAAAATGAGCTCAACAAGACATTGAGCTCATTTTTTTTAAACTTAAAAACTTTTTGTATATTCAATAAGGGAAGTGTACTTAGGTATATTTAGAATAATACAAATACTTTTTTTTCAAAAAAATAAAGACTTGTATTTAAAGAAATGAACCTCGAAATAGATCAAAAAGAGCCAAAAATGAGGTTTTCATTTGAAAATATGTCTAATACCATTTAATCTTTGAATTTTCTTTTTAAAAATAGTACATCTACAAAAGCAACAAAAATTAGTGTTGGTTCTCGATGCGCTTCGCGCTCGAACTAGCGGTGATTTCAATTATATACTCGATCGTCTGTTCGATTTCTTTTGAAAATGAAAAAAGCGTATCGAGAACTTCATTTTTTATCCAATATATTATAAGTTTAAATGGTATAAAATAACATATTTAAGTAGCTTTTAATGGCAAATGTCACTTTTTAGTATCCATGATGATTTTGATAGTTTTACAAGGAACGGGTGTCTTACCGTGACGCTTTCAACCCTATTTTCGAACTAAATAGATTCAAAAAGATCAAAATTGATTTTCAATTTCGGTCTTTTTATCCATTTTTGGGTTGATGTGGTTTTACTTCTGAATGTGCCTTAAATACCGATATTAAAAAGGATGGATTTTTAGTCATCCTTTTATATCGTATAAATTATAAAATTATTGCTAGTTGGTTGCTCCTCGGTAGAGGAAACCTTCTCTTTAATTTTACAGGGCAATATAAGTGTTAAAAAGTGAAAAATTACCAACTATTTTTGAATACATTACCTCAAATTTAATATCTAATTTTTATAATGTAATTCTTTATTTGGTCATAGTTAATTCTTTTTGAATAATCTATAAAAGGTTTTTCTATAATTTTATAAGATAAAAAACTAATTAAAACGACAATAGGAGTTATAAAGAAAATGATGCTGCAAAATTTTATAGGAGACATTTTTTCGGCTTCTTCTAGACCATAATAAAAAAACATTACGATAAAAATGATGATTCCATGAATTAAATAGGTACTATATGAAATATCACCTAAAAACTTTAATGTAGTATTTTTTAAAATTCCAAAAATATTATTACCTAAAGCAATTAAATTGAAAACTATTATTATTAGGAATTTACAAATATAGTTGTTAGAAGTGTCAAAAAGTAAAATTAATCCTAGACATACTAGAATTATTAAACTGAAAAAAGAGGAATTAAAATTTACTTTTTTTGTATTATACTTAATGATGAAAGGGGGGATTATACCACCTAAGAAAGAAAGTAAATGCGGAATGTTCAAACCGTGAATTTTAAAGAAAGATAGGACGAACAAGAAGCTAATTGCAGTATAAAAAAAAGAAGTTCTTTTTTGAATATTAAAATAGAAATGAGTGGAAGACTAAAATAAAAGAGCCACTCGTAAGGAAGAGACCAGACAACCCCCGCGTTTATTATATGTGTATATGATAAATTATTGATGATTGGACTCTCTAAAATGGTGAAAGTTATCCATTCCAGTAATTCTCTTATAAGATGAAAAGGAGAAACATTGAGTTGCCAATTACTTATTATGAATATAATTAAGACTAATGGAAAGATAGATACTAGATACATTGGAACTAGTCTAAAAAAACGAGATATGAATATAATGTTCCAGTTAATTTTTTGATTTTTTGAATTTAATAATTTCGTCACAAATAAAAAGGAGGTGATCATAAAGAATAAAGAAACGCTTGTTTGGCCCAATTGATTATATAAGTTTGATTTTGGGGCTTCCCAAGATTTTATTTGTAAATATTGAAACCATATTGATGAATGATGTATAAAAACACCTATAGCTAGAAAGCCTCTTATTCCATCTATTGTTTCATATCTTGTGTTGTCATTTGTTATTTTATAATTTAAATTTATTAAATAAGCTGTTGCAAAGGCAATGAGGAAGATTATAATGGCAAAAAAAGGATTCAAAGGATTCATTTTATCATAAGTAGGTTTTAAGAAACAGGATACAGTTTATGTTATACGTATATTTTGTTAATAGTAATAAATATGGTTTAATTTATTTTTACTTAAGAAAATGCAAAAAAAATGATTCTCAATAATAAAAATAAATGCATTAGGGGAAATAGGAATTGCTGAATATTATATTTTAAAGAAATTATTATTTCGAATGGCCTCTTTAAGAGCATCCGTATTTTTTATTTCTATTTTTGATTGAAAAGCAGTTAAATGTCTTTCGTGATGTACATCACTTCCTGCAAAATCAATTAATCCCTCTTTTAATAATTGATCCGCTATATTTTTTACCTCTTTTCCATAATATCCAACTGTAGATAATAGGTTTAATTGAAACTTACATCCAGCATTTTTTAGCTTTTTGTAGGAATCAAATTGCTGATGATAAAATAAATAACGTTCAGGATGTGCTAATATGGGAGTGTATCCTGCCACTTGTAGGTCAAATAAAATATCATATAAGTTGATAGGAGCATTTAAATAAGACATTTCGACTAAAACATATTGCTCCTTTAGAGTATGAACTTCCTTTTTTTTGAAAAGAGAAACAAAATGATCATCCATTAAGTATTCTGAAGCAAAATTCATAGTAACAAATAACTCTTTTTTATTCAATTCTTTAATGGTATTGTTATAATTGGTAGCTATAGATTCATAAGTATTATCATAATAACCAGCAAAAGTATGGGGTGTTGCCATAAATTGTACAAATCCATAATCAGACAAAGTAGTTATTAACTGTATGGTATCCTCTATATTCTTGGCTCCGTCATCAATTCCGGTAGTATATGGGAATGTAGATCAATAAAATTTTCTGTAAATTCTTTTAAATAAGGCTTTGATTTGGTAAAAAACAGCATAGATTTTTTAATTTCTTTATGTTTTACAAAGGTACGTATTTAGATAGTCTTTACATAATGATAATTTTTCTTTTTATTGTATTTAATAGTATATTTTATTAAGTTGCGCTTTTTAAATAAAATGTATGAATACTCCTAAAGACGATAATTGGAATCAGATTATTACAGCAAAATCTTCATTTTTTGATTTGAATTTAAAAGAAGTTTGGGCGTATCGTGATTTATTAATTTTATTTGTGAAACGGGATGTGGTTACAGTTTACAAACAAACGATATTAGGTCCTTTATGGTACTTGATTCAGCCATTGTTTACAGCTGTAACGTTTACTGTTATTTTTAATAATGTAGCGGGGATAAAAACAGGTGAAACTCCTCCTTTTTTGTTTAATTTGGCGGGTATTATAATTTGGAACTATTTCACGACTTGTTTGACGGAAACGTCAGACACCTTTAAGAAAAACGCAGCTATATTTGGTAAAGTTTATTTTCCTAGAGTGATTATGCCTCTGTCTACAGTAGTGACTAATTTATTAAAATTAGGTATTCAATTATTAATTTTTTTAGGATTCTATTTCTATTATGTATTCAATGGAATGTCATTAACACTAAGTAGAACTTTGTTGTTATTCCCTTTTTAGTAGCTTTAATGGGCTTTTTAGGATTGGCATTAGGAATGATTATTTCTTCATTGGTGACTAAATATAGAGATTTATCTTTTTAGTAAACTTTGGAACTCAACTACTCATGTACGTTTCAGCTGTAATTTATCCTATAGAGTTAATTCAACAAAAGTTTCCACAATATGCTTGGCTGGTAGCATACAATCCTTTAGCATACATCGTAGAAGCTTCTCGTTTCATTTTACTAGATGAAGGGAGTATTTCAATAGAGGGAATGCTTTATACAATCCTTATAACTTTAATGCTTTTTTTATTCGGATTGTTGATTTTTAATAAAACAGAAAAGAATTTTATAGATACAGTTTGAATCATAAATTTTGTTTATAATTAGAAGATTTTCACTCATAAATTATTTTAATCCATGGGTTCACATAACGTAATATTAAAAATAGAGAATTTGTCAAAACAATATCGATTAGGGACTGTTGGGACAGGTACGATTAGTCATGATTTGAATCGTTGGTGGTATAAAATTCGTGGTAAAGAAGACCCTTATTTAAAAGTGGGGGAAACCAATGATCGAAAGTCTAAAGGAACCAGTGATTATGTTTGGGCTTTGAAGGATATAAATTTTGAAGTACAGAAAGGGGAGGTGTTAGGTATTATAGGTAAAAATGGAGCAGGGAAATCAACTCTTTTGAAAATATTATCCAAAGTAACAGCTCCATCTACAGGAGTAATAAAGTCAAGAGGAAGAATTGCTTCTTTGTTGGAAGTAGGAACGGGATTTAATCCAGAACTCACAGGTCGTGAAAATATTTATTTGAACGGTGCTATTTTAGGAATGACCAAAGCAGAAATTACCTCTAAGTTAGATGAAATTATTGCTTTTAGTGGGTGTGAGCGTTATATTGATACACCAACCAAGCGCTATAGTAGTGGAATGACCGTTCGATTAGCTTTTGCTGTAGCCGCTTTCTTAGAACCTGAAATATTGGTAGTTGATGAAGTTTTAGCTGTAGGAGATGCAGAATTTCAGCAAAAAGCCATCGGTAAAATGCAAGATATAGCTCAAGGACAAGGAAGAACTGTTTTGTTTGTAAGTCATGATATGTCTGCGATAAAAAAATTATGTAAAAAAGTAATTTTATTAGAACAAGGAACTGTTAAAATGATTGGTGATACTGATACAATCATTTCAGAATATTTAAAAGTAAGCTTTGATTCAAAAATTAACTTTCCACTACTTACTTTTGATAAACGTTTGATACTTAAAAATGCTTATATATCTAATTCTGTATTTGAAAATATAGATTTAGTAGATTTTAATACAGGATTTAAAATAGTTACTCATTTAGAAACGTTTGGATTTAGAGGTTCATTAATAGTAGAATATAAATTATATAATTATGAAGACAAGATTTTAACTACTGGTTCTACTTATCTTATGGCAGAAGAAGTTGTTTTAAATGAAGATGGTTGTTTTCAGATTACCTGTGACTTTTCAGATATTAATTATGTTCCAAGTAAATATTTTGTTTCTGTAATTGTGATGGATGCAATTGCTGAATCGAAGTATACTATTTTTGATAAATTATTATATTTTGAAGTAATTAAAAGTGAAGCCTATAAGATTAAGCAAGAATTCAAGCCAAGACTTCATGGATTACATATATTACCTCAACGTTGGACTATTCAAAAAATATAGTTAGAAGCATGAAAAAAAAAATATTGCTTTTTTCTCCAGTTAGAAAATCACATGAAATAGTAGCATTACATCTCCGTTCTTTATTAGATTTAGATGTTGCGGAATTTAATTTTACATATTCTTTTTTTGATGATAATTTAGATCCAAAAAGTAGTGTTTTGTTACAAGAATTTGTTTCTCAACAAGACAACGCTTTATTGTTGAACACTATTTTTGAAATAGAACCCGATATAGAAGAACGAAAGGAAAGATGGGAATTAGATTTATATAATAGAATTACTCTGATAAAAGACAGAGCTATCCAATACTTTTTAAGAGAGGATTATGATTTTTTATTTTTTGTAGATGCTGATTTAGTTTTGCATCCACAAACGATAAACCATTTATTTCATGCTAAGAAAGATTTTATAGCAGAGATATTTTGGACACATTTTTCGTACGCAGCCTCTTATATGCCCAATTGTTGGGATAAAGATGGTAATCCATTAGATAGAATGATGAGTTATAGAATACCGGGCACCTACGAAGTAGGGTTTACAGGAGCTTGTACTTTATTAACTCGTAAAATTTTATCTTCAGGTGTTCGATTTCAAAGCATAAAAAACATGACTTGGTTAGGTGAAGATAAACATTTTTGTACTCGTGCAGCTGTAATGGATTTTGATATTTTTATTAATACAGAATCTCCAGCATTTCATATTTATAGCCCCAGATTAGTTTTTCAAGCCAAACAGTTTATAGATTCTGGTTATTCTTTAGTCTATCTACAAGATTGGTTAAATGATAACTGGATTCAAAAAATAGAAACTTGGTATAAAGCAAATGCTTATAAAAAACCATTAATTGCTAAGATTAAAACTCGTATAAAAAAATGGATAAAATACAAGAATTAACTTTTCGAGGTTTATGACCACATTTGCAATAGCTATTTATTATTTTGATTGAAAAATGAGTTTGTATCTTAGATTTCATTTTTGAAAATGCTAATGTAGTCGTATATGCTTTTATGCTTTATACAGTTTTGTTTTTTTTTAGACTTTTAAAAGAATTCATTTAGCCTATTTATTAGATCTATCAATAACCTTATTTGTAAAAAAAAATATTAAGATGATTTTTTACAGTGTCTTGATGATTCAAATTTGGATTATAGGAAAATTATTGATTTTTAATAATCTAATTATAGACTATTTTTAATGGATCTTTTATGCTTTTTTTAAAGAGTTCGTTAGTAATGTTTTTGAAAATGAAGTAGTTGTCGTTTTTTGGGATACTGAGCTAGCTTTTTTTTTTATTTAAAAGATGAATTATAGATTTTTTTAATATTCACATCTATTTAAAAATGTTAATGAAGACATAAGTTTTTTGGTTCAATTTTTACTTGTAGTTTACTTTTCATTGTATTTCATTATCTAGTAGAAAGATTTATTAGATTTTATTGATGAAAATAATAATAGAAATAGAAAAGTTAGATTTGATTAATGGATTTAATAAAATATAAGTATACTTGTAGTGTATAAAAAAGGGTTGATGAAAATTTTACTTTGTTTCGGAACTAGACCAGAAGCTATAAAAATGGCACCATTGTATCATAAATTAAAAGAAAAAGCATTTGAAGTAAAAGTTTGTGTTACAGCACAACACAGACAAATGTTAGATCAGGTCTTAGATTTTTTTGAAATTATTCCAGACTATGATTTGAATCTAATGGTACCCAATCAAAGTTTAAACCAATTATGTGCTAACATATTGCAATATATTGATCCTGTTTTAGAAAAGGAAGCCCCTAATATGGTGTTAGTCCATGGAGATACAACTACTTCAACCATGGTAGCATTAGCTGCTTTCAATAGACAGATAAAAATTGGACATGTAGAAGCAGGTTTAAGAACATATCATAAATATTCTCCATTTCCAGAGGAATTAAATAGACAAATAACAGCTAAGTTAGCTGATTATCATTTTGCTCCAACACCACAATCAGTTTCTAATTTACATTTAGAAATGGTTCATCAAGAAAATGTTTTTGAGGTAGGTAATTCTATAATCGACGCATTAAAATGGGCGGTGAATAAAATTAAGATAGGCTACGAAAATGAAGCCATATTTGAATTAAAAAAACAACTAGATTTAACTAAAAAAATATTGTTGGTTACTGGACATAGAAGGGAAAATTTTGGAGAAGGATTAGTTCAGATTTGCCAAGCATTGTTAGTACTGGCTCAAAGATCTGATGTACAAATTGTTTATTCCGTTCATTTAAACCCTAATGTTTTGGAACCCGTTACTTCTATGTTAGGAAACCAGCCTAATATTTTATTAATAAAGCCTGCGGAATATCCTTTATTTATTTGGTTGATGGAACAATCATTTATGATAATATCAGATTCAGGAGGAGTTCAAGAAGAAGCACTAACATTAGGAAAACCTATTCTTGTTACAAGAACTTTTACAGAACGAGTAGAAGGGGTGGCAGCGGGGATGTCATTTTTAGTAGGAACAAATACAGATTTAATAATAGAACAAGCTACTAAAATATTAGATACTTTTCAAAAATTTTCCTCCTCAATAAATCCATATGGAGATGGAGCTACGGCCTGTAGAATAGTGAAACAATTACAAAAAATAAATGAATAAATTAAGGATATATGACTCTTTATAAATGAATATAAGCCTTATAGATAAATTAGTTTTAATTCTATTCTTATAGTTTTTGAAAGTTAACCATTTAAAATAATTATAAAAAAAATATTCATGTCAATTATATTAGTTACCGGAGGAGCAGGAAATGTTGCAAGTGCTTTAGTAGACAAGCTTGCAGAAGACAGTTCAAATTATATAGTTGTTGTAGATAACTTGTCAACAGGATCTTTAAACAAAATTCCGAAAAAAGACAATATAAAATTTATAAAAGCAAATTGTAATGTTTATAACGATATTGTACCCATTTTCGGACGCTACAATTTTAATTATGTCTTTCATTATGCAGCTGTAGTAGGCGTAAAGAGAACATTAGCAAATCCCATTTCCGTTTTAGATGACATAGAAGGAATTAAAAATATTTTGAGTTTGTCTAAAAACTCAGGAGTTGAGCGTGTGTTTTTTTCAAGTTCTTCAGAGGTATATGGAGAGCCTATTGAAATTCCCCAAAATGAAAAGACAACACCGTTGAATTCAAGATTACCTTATGCGATAGTGAAAAATGTAGGAGAAGCATTTTTTAAATCATATCAACAAGAATATGGTTTAAATTATACCATTTTTAGATTTTTTAATACTTATGGCCCCAATCAGAGCGAAGATTTTGTAGTTGCTCGTTTTTTGAAAGCAGCATTAAAAAATGAAACCATTTACATCTATGGCGATGGTATGCAAACCCGTTCTTTTTGTTATGTAGAAGACAATATAGAAACATGTGTAAAAATATTAAATCAAGGTCTTTGTCTGAACGATGTAATTAATATTGGAAGTCATAAAGAACAAACAATCCTATCATTAGCACAAGAAATTATTCAATATACTCAATCTTCTAGCGAAATAGTGTTTTTACCCGCGTTACCTGAAGGCGATATGGCCAGAAGATGTCCAGATAATTCAAAGATGCTATCTATATTAAATAAAGATTTAATCACCCTAGAAGAAGGAGTGGCTAAATTAATAGCCTTTTATAAAAAATCTAATGAGTATGCGTTTAGGAAATAATCCCACAAAAATAGGAAAACTAGTAGAACGAACTGTTTGTGATCATCGTGTCATAATTCCTTTACATATTCCAAATGAAGAGGACTATTACAAAGATACATATCGCATTTTTGAACTTTGTTTATATTCCGTTCGTAAAACAACACATTCACCGTTAAAAATTTCAGTAGTCAGTAATGGAAGCTCAGTAACGATTAATCAACGTTTGAACATCCTATATTCTAAAGGTTATATAGATGAATTGATTATTGAACGTGAAGGAATAGGCAAAGTGAATAGTATTTTAAAATCACTGCGTACTGCAGAAGAACGTTTAATAACTATTACAGATGCTGATGTTCTATTCAAAAACGGTTGGGAAGACAAGGTTTTACAAATTTTTGAATCCTTCCCAAAAGCAGGAGCAGTAAGTCCAGTTCCTGTTTTTAGAAAGCATTTTGAACTTACCCATAATATTTGGTTTGATTATTTCTTTAATTCAAAATTACAATTCGAACCTGTGACTAATGAAGAAGAATTAGAAATGTTTGCTAAAAGTTTAGGATGGTTATGGCTAGAACCCACATGGAAAGACACTATTTTAAAATTACAGGCAACAAATGGAATAAAAGCGGTAGTAGGTTGCCCTCATTTTTGCGCTACCTACAAAAGAGAAGTATTTGAAAATTTGCCCAAAGAAAACAGTATTTACAAAATCTTGGGCGATAGTGAATATAAATATACAGACTTACCCGTTTTAAAAAATGACGGATATCGTTTGTCTACAGATGATAATTTTGCCTTTCATTTAGGTAATATATTTGAACCCCGGATGCAAGAGCGTTTTAATGCTTTATATGAAGAAGTTCCTATTTATCGTTCCTATACTCATCTACCATTACTCAAAAGAAATAAAGTAGCTTTTTATGTTAAACAAATTCTATTTAAACGAATTTTAAAAAAAACAATATTTACTCGATATGCTTTTCAAAAAAAAGGATTAACTCAAGAACAAATACTTAATTTTATGGGAAATGATTATGATTAACGAATTAAAAAAACTATACAAAAAAATCTTTGTTAAAGAATTACCTATGTATCAAAAAATTGATAGTTTTTGGGTACAGTATGTTGATAAAAAGAGTATAAAAAACCGATTTGAATTTTTTAAGCAAATATGTGATGGAAAAGATATAATTCATTTTGGATGTAATGATTGGCCCATTTTTAAACCGGACTATAATTTACATATTTTTCTGTCAAAAGTAACTCGATCCATTCACGGTTTTGATGTAGATGTAGATGGTATTGAGCATTTAAAAGCTTACGTAGATCAACCTTATTTTTCAAATTTTAACGATTTAAAAGAGAATCGTTACGATATATGTATAGTCCCAGAAACTATTGAGCATGTGGATAATGTTCGAACTTTTTTAGAAGGAATAGAAAGTGTAAACGCTCAAACGTTTTATATTACCGCACCAAATTGTTTTTCTAAACGTCATATACATCGTAATCATTATGAAGAGGATTCTTTTATAGAGATAGTACACCCTGATCATAATTATTGGTTTAGCCCATTTACACTAAAAAATGTTATTCAGAAGTATACCTCATTAGAAGTAGAAGAAGTAATCTTATTAGAAGGAGATACTATGGTTTGTTGTAAAGCAATAAAAAGAATGGTTAAAATAAAAAAAATAGTAAAACTTTTTATAGGTTATTACCATTTATTATCATTTAACTTTAAATTGATTCGAGTCTTACCTGATGTTGAAGTTATTTTCTTTTTTCCGTATTATCATACTGGTGGTGCTGAAAGAGTACATGCGGCTATATTAGAGGCAATATATCCTAAGAAATGTATTGTTTTTTTTACCAAGGCTTCAGCAACTTCTAATATGCTTCCTTCTTTTACCCAATTTGCTTGTTGTTTAGAACTTAATGATATACTAAATAAAAAAAATACTAGGTTAATACGGTTATTAACTTCATGTATTGCAAATAAAATAAATTCAAGTAAAAGCATTACAAAAGTTTTTGGTTCCAATTCGGATTATTACTATGAAGTCTTGCCATTTATAAGTTCCAATATCAAAAAGTTTGATTTATTTCATGCTTTTAGTAAAGATGATTATCGAGAAAAAATGATTATTGATAGTGCTCGTTCTATTACCACAAGAGTTGTAATTAATGAGGTTGCTAAAACTGTTATTACGAATTATTATTTGAGAGCTGGAATATCCTCTTGTACTTCCCATATTCAGGTTATTTCTAATGGCGTTGCTATTCCATCTGAAGTTGCAGTAAAGTCTATAAATAAAATACGAGTTGGTTTTATTGGTAGATGGTCTGACGAAAAACGACCCGAACTTTTTTTGAAAGCCTCTCAACTTGTTAAACAAAAATATCCTGAAACTATATTTTATATGGCAGGTAGTGGTGTTAGTCTAAAAAAAGATTTGGTTTTGTCTTATGGAGTTGAACCTTTAGGAGATATTCGTGATTTTGAAGTATTAAAAACATTATATTTATCTACCTCTTTTTTGGTTTTAACATCTGTTTATGAAGGTTTTCCAATGGTTTTTATGGAAGGGATGAGTTTTGGCTGTATTCCTATTACTACAAATGTAGGGGGTATAAAAATTCATGTTATAGAGGGTGTTACAGGATATTTAATAGAAGAATTAGAAGAAGAAAAAATTATAAATACCCTAGTAGCTCATTTGTCCCACTTACTTGAACATCCTGAATTAATAGCCGAATTAAGCGCTAATTGTAGACACTATGCAGCTGAGCATTTTTCGATTGAACAATTTAATGAAACATATAAATTACTTTTCAATTAAATGAAAATCCTACTAGTTTCCATACCCAACCATCATTTTTTTCAATGGGCAAACCAGTTAAAAAACAGTGGATACCAAGTACACTGGTTTGATATTACAGATGGTGCAGGATTTGCAGATAAAATTAGTTGGGTAAAACAATATCCAAGGTTGGAAAATCAAATGGAACTATCCATTTCGACAAAAAATTAAAAAATATTTACCAAGTTTTTATTCCACTATTCAAAAAAATAATGAGCGATCTGTAATTACTGTTTTTTCACAACTAATCAATCAAATACAACCAGATATTATTCATATATTTGAAATGCAATTAGCAGGGTACCCTATCTTTTCCGTATTAAAAAAAAATAATACCATTCCTTTAGTGTATTCCTCATGGGGTAGTGATTTATTTCAGTATGAACGTCTAGGGCTTGAGACTTCTTTTGTACAGCAATTCTTAAATCGAGTAGATTATTTAATCACAGATTGTGGTAGAGATTATGAAAAAGCATTACAACTAGGCTTTAAATCCAATTTTTTAGGTGTTTATCCGGGTAATGGAGGAATTGATTATCCTAAAGAATCAATCTTGGCTGTTGAAACTCGAACAACTATAATGATCAAAGGTTACCAAGATGGAGTAGGGAAAGCTCTAGTTATATTGAAAGCTATTGAAAAATATATTCCAACTCTATTCAAAAAATATGATTTGTTAGTATATAGTGCAGATGCCGTTGTTGTAGATTATTTACACTCAAAACCTTTATTTAATCAAGAAAAAGTACAAATTTTCGCTAGAAAAAAATACATACCTAATGCCGTTTTGTTAGATTTTATGGGTAAAAGTGCACTACATTTAGCCAATAGTTTATCTGATGGAATGCCTAATGCTCTCTTAGAAGCAATGGGGATGGGAGCTTTTCCTATTCAGTCTAACCCCGGTGGCGCAACAGAAGAAGTAATTCAAAATGGACAAAATGGATTTTTAATTCAAGATCCAGAGAATGAGGAAGAAATAGCTAATTTAATTTTAAAAGCACTACAAGATCTTCAGTTGCGTAAAAATGCCCAAGAAGTAAATATAATTAATGCTAATTGCCGTTATGATAGAGCTTTTCTTCAATCAAAAATAGTAGATTTGTATCTTCAAATATCGAATGAATGGAGTTCTCGTACCTCATAGTAACACATAATCGAACAGATGATTTAAACAAAACGTTATCAGTTTTAAAACAAACTATTGATTTGAAAATTGAAGAAGTTTTAGTTTATATTGACGCTTGTCCTGAAACAGAAATCTTAAAAAAGAATTCGAATGGGTAAAGTGGTACTCTGGTAAAAAACGAATATCCGCCTCACCCGCTAGAGCTTTTTTATACCCCCATGCTATGGGGAAATATCTAATTGGATTAGACGATGATGCTCATTTAATTTCAACAAATTACAAGGAACAAATACGAACTTTGTTTGCAACTTCAGTTATTGGAATATTGGCATTTAAGGAAATAAAAGGGATTTTTAAAACAGATCAAGTTGCCCTAGATTCTTATCAAGAACCTGTTCAAATGTATGAAACAAATGAATTTATAGGATGCGGATTTGCTATAAAAAAAACAGTTTATGAAAAAACGAAAGGATTTCCTGTATGGGTCGATATTTATGGAGAAGAAACCTGTCTATCCTTAGAAGTATTAAATTTAGGCTATGAAATATGGTATACCAATCAAATCATAGTAAATCATCGGGTAGATTTCATTAAGAGAAAAAAACAAGGAAAAAATTATTATCGTTTTCAAAAACAGTTGCAAAACTCTTTCTTTATTTTTTTAAACTATTATCCGCAACCCATCGTACCTATTTTAAAGTTATTATTTCATAATTTTAAAAAATATGCACTACATGACGTGATGTTTTTTAAGCTTTATTGTAAAGCATTAAAACATATTTTTATAAATTATAAAAAGAAGAAACAATTTAGAAAACCGATGGCTGTTTCTACAATCCGAAAAATAAGAGAAGTTAAATCTTTAACGTATTAATTATACTATTCAATCGTTGTTTTAGCCAGTTTATTTTATAAGTTTTAGCGTGCATTGGCTTCACTAAAAAGATATTTGGAGAGATAAAATGGAGATGTTAACTTAATACTTACAAAAGCCAACATTTTGTTTTTATTTGTAAGTATTAATTTTAAAAATAGAACGATCCTCAACTTGTCTTGAATGTAAAAAAATATTACATTTCGTAAATTCTTTGAAAATATTGTTTAATTAACCTCTATCCTAAAAAGAAACAGAGTTTATACCATTTAGATAAGAGGATTATTGTTATAGAGGAGTCTCATAAAATAAATAAAATTATGATTAGTATTGTTATCCGAAATAAAAATGAAGCTAAGTTACTTGAACGAATTTTGAAAATTTTGACAAAGTTTTATCATGATGATATAGATGAAATTATTCGAATGATAATAGTGTTGAAATAGCAAAAAGTTATAAATGTAAAATCATTTTTATAGATAAATTTACTTATGGAAAAGCAATTAATATGGGGATTGAGTCAGCAAAAAATAACGTTGTTTTGTTATTAAGTGCTCATGTAATTCCTATGGGAATAGCTTTTTTAAAAATTCTCTTTCTTTTGTTCAAAATAAAAAAAAAGTGGGCAGGCGTTCGTTTTATTAATTCTGCAAAAAATTTTGAACGTGCATTAGAATACGATTTTGAAGTTAAGAAGCCATTGGATTTTGGATTGATGGCGGCATGTTGTTTGGTTTCTAAAGAAGTTTGGGGAAGAAGTAAAATTTGACGATTCTTTACCATTTAGTGAAGATAAAGAATGGTCAAGTCGTGTTACCCAATTAGGTTATAGTATTTATGATATAAATGAAACCTTTTTTTATGATATAAAAAGAGATGAAATGTCTGAGTTAAATAGAATTAAAAATGAAACTTTAGCTCATTTTAAATTACATTCAGAATTGAAATTTCCTAATAAGTTGAAGTTGCTTCTGTCCTTTATTAAAAAGATTTCTATATTAAATACAATTTCATATTTTAAAACTATGAAAAGAGATTTTATGATTTTAAAAATTAAATTTTGGATTGCTAATCAATTAAATAAAAAAGATGCTTAAATTAAAAAATTTACACAGAATTGATTTTAAAAATAAAGTAATCTTATTTTTTTATTATTTGCTAAAAATTTTTAGATTAAGACCAACTCGGAAACAAAAATTAATAAATGAACTTTATCATCATTTAATTTTTTCAAATGGTGTTTTAGTTTCTGAAGATTCAGAAAAATATAAAGTAAGGTTATTTGATTCAAAAGTTGATTTGTATATAAGAAAATTACCGTCTAGTGATGTGAAAGTTTTTGGACAAGTCTTTAGAGGAAATGAATATAAGAAAGTAGTAGATTTATACCGTGATTTTTTCGGAACTACACCCCAATACATAATTGATGCAGGAGGAAACGTTGGATATACTTCTGTTTATTTTAAAAGTATTTTCCCTAAAGTTAATTTAGCTATCATTGAACCAAGTAGCACGAATTTTTGTATGATCAAAAAAATTTTACACTAAATAATACAGAGGCTTATTTGTTTAAAGGAGGGTTGTGGAATAAAAATACCAGTTTGAAAATAGTACGTGATTTTAGAGATCGCTCTGATTGGGCTGTTCGTGTTGAAGAATCTTGTTATGAGACTGATATAAAAGCTTTTACGGTTGATTTTGTTTTGGAAAAATCTAAATTTGAAAATATAGATATTTTTAAAATTGATATTGAAGGTTCAGAAAAGCAAATTTTTAGTAAAAAAGCATCAATAGATTTTTTAAAAAAGACGAAATGTATTGCAATTGAAATTCATAAAGAGTTTGATTGTAATAAAGATATCATAACAATATTAGAAAATTATGGTTTTGAATTAACCTATTTTGGAGAGTTGACAATAGGTATAAATCAAAAATTAATAGAAAATAAGTTATGAATAGATTGAGAGAACTAGATTTTCTTAGAGGGATCGCAATTTTATTGGTTTTACTTCGCCATCAATTTTTATTTTATTGGACAGAAAAAATGGGATGGATTGGAGTTGATTTATTTTTTGTTTTGAGTGGATTTTTAGTTTCGGGATTGCTTTTTAAGGAATATCAAAAACATAATAAAATTGATGGTAAACGTTTTTTAATAAGAAGAGGATTTAAAATTTATCCAATTTTTTATTTGTTTTATATTTTGTATCTAATACCATTTTATTCGAATAATAAAATATTAGATTTTAGAAAAATGGCTACAGATTTACTGTTTTTACAAAATTATGCAACAGGTTGGGGATACGCTTACCCAGCAAGTTGGTCATTAGCAGTTGAGGAACATTTTTATTTTGGATTGGTTTTGAGCTTTTATTTAGTTTTGAATAATAAAAGATTAGATAAGATTTTTTTTCCTATACTAATTTTTTTACAGAAAAAATTTTAGTTTTTATATTAGTATTAATCCTATTATTTCGTGTCATTTCAAATTTTTGTTTTGAAGAACAATCCATACGCAATTTTACAATGACACATTTGAGAGTCGATGCTTTGTTATTTGGTGTTTTGATTTCTTATTTGTACCATTTTAAACAAGATTTTTTTAGAAAAAAATTTAATGAATTAAGGAATTGTTTACTTTTTTTAGCTGTATTATTTTTAACCTTTACCCCATTTATAGAGCCATTAAATTCTTTCTTTGTAAAAACAATAGGCTTTACGTTGGTCTATATTGCATTTGGAATTTTCTTATGCTTTATTTTATTTATTCCTAATGTTAATAAAATTTTAGATCAAAGTTTATCAAAGTTTATTGTTGATATTATAGCCAAGATAGGTTTCTGTTCATATTCAATTTATGTAATTCATACATTTGTTATATTTGAGGTTAAACAATTAAATGTTGAAAATCATTACATTCACTTTATTCTTGTCTTGTTTTTTAGCTGTTTTTTTGGTTATTTCATGACCTATTATGTAGAAAAATATTTTTTAAAAATTAGAGAACATTATTTTCAAAGTAAATAAATGAAACAAGTCGCACTTATTCCGTTACGAAAAGGATCCAAAGGAATTCAAGGAAAAAATAAAAAAAAATGCTAGGACGTCCTCTCTTTTGTTGGATATTAACAGAAGCAATTTTTTCCGAATTAGATCAAATTTTTGTTTTTACAGATGATGAAGAAATACTAAAATTCATCGAAAAAGAATATACTTGGACAAACAAGGTACACCCTCTTTTAAGAAGTGCTGAAAATGCAAACGATACAGCATCAACAGAAAGTGCCATGAAAGAATTTGTAGAAAAAATTAATTATGATTTTGATGTATTGTGCTTATTACAAGCAACATCTCCATTTACAACATCTAATGATATCAATAAGGTATTAAATAAACTCGATGAAAATTATGATGCCGCTTTAAGTGTGGTTAAAACACACCGATTTATTTGGTCAAATGAAGGGAAAGCACAAAATTATGATATATTTAAACGACCTAGAAGACAAGATTTTGATGGACTCTTAATAGAAAATGGTGCAATTTATGCCACTACAAAAAAAGAATTTGTACAATCCAATAATAGAATAAGTGGAAAGATAGCAGTAGTTGAAATGCCAGAAGAATCATTAACAGAGATCGACAGTTTAACAGATTGGGAAATAACAGAAAAGCTATTAGCTAAAAGACAAAAACAATTAAAAGAGCAAAAAGAATAGATTATTTAGTGCTAGATGTTGACGGAGTATTCACCGATGGATGTGTTTACTACGGAAAAGAAGGAGAACTAATGAAAAAATTCGATATGCGTGATGGAATGGGATTAGAAATTCTCAGACAAAATGGCGTTGAGGTTGTTGTAATAACCTCTGAAAATTCCAAACTAGTAGAAGAAAGAATGAAAAAATTGCAAATTAAAAATCTTTTTTTAGGAGTAAAAGATAAATTTTCATTGTTAAAATCTTTTGTTTTAAATAAAAATACTAGTTTTGGAAATATAGCTTATGTAGGAGATGATGTAAATGATTTAACCTGTATTTGTTCCGTTGGTTGGTCTTTTACACCACAAAACGCCACAGTAACGCTGAAAAACAACGCAGATATCATTTTAAATCAGAATTCTTCAGAAGGAGCTATAAGAGAAACATGTGAATGGATAATGAAATACAATAAAAGATATGACATTTAAAAAACCCTATGTAATTGCTGAAATAGGATGTAACCATAAAGGAAAAATGGAAATTGCCAAAGAATTGATAAAAATGGCAAAAGTATATTGTAATGCAGATGCTGTCAAATTTCAAAAAGGAACAATAAAGAGTTGCTAACAGAAGAACAATATAATGCGCCACATCCTAATCCTGTAAATTCGTATGGAGATACTTATGGGGCGCACAGAGAATTTTTAGAATTTGATGCTAATCAACATGCCGAACTAAAAAAATATTGCGAAGAATTAGGAATTGTATATTCCACATCAGTTTGGGATACCACATCCGCTAAAGAAATAGCTTCTCTAGAGCCAGATTTTATAAAAATACCATCCGCATGCAATAATAATTTTGAAATGCTACAGTGGTTGTGTGACAATTACAAAGGAGAAATTCATATTTCAACAGGAATGACCACAAAAGATGAGGTAGATTCTTTAGTTAATTATTTTATAGAAAAAGGAAGAAACAAAGATCTAGTGTTATACAATTGTACATCAGGATATCCTGTTCCATTTGAAGATGTTTGTCTTTTAGATATCAACTTACTAATTCAAAAATACGGAGATAAAGTCAAACATATTGGTTTTTCAGGACATCATTTAGGTATTGCTGTAGATGTGGCCGCTTTTACTCTAGGAGCAAATGTTATTGAGCGTCATTATACATTAGATAGAACATGGAAAGGGACGGATCATGCGGCATCTTTAGAACCAGAAGGAATGCGAAAATTAGCAAGAGATTTAAAAGCCGTTTACAAAGCATTGTCTTATAAAGAGCAAGATATTTTACCAATCGAACAAATCCAAAGAGACAAATTAAAATTTAAAAAAGTTTAAAAAAGACATTTATGTCATCAAAAAAAATATTTATTTTCCTACCAGATGGAGTCGGCTTGAGAAATTTTGCGCTTACAAATTTTAACCAAATAGGGAAAAAATTAGGATTTGAGATTGTTTATTGGAACAATACCCCTTTTGAAATTGAGGCAGAGATTGGATACCAAGAATTAAAAATTACCAATAATAAATTACATCCACTAACAACTGTTTTTACCAGAGCCAGAAAAAGATCAGAATTAAATTTATTTGACAAAAATTTAAAGAAACAGTATACAATACCTATAATTTTCCGCAATCCTATAAAGGATTCAAAAACGCATTTAAAAGTTTGTATGTTGATTTTCTCGTAGCCACTAAATCCAATGAGAAAGGAGTAAAAGTAATTCGAGAAAAAATAAAAAAAGCAGAACGATCAACCGAAAAATACCATTATTGTAAAAGACAATTAGAAGAACAAAAACCAGATTTTGTTTTTTGTACCAATCCAAGACCTACGCAAGCCATAGCGCCTATTTTAGCAGCGCAAGATTTAGGAATACCTACAGCAACTTTTATATTTTCATGGGATAATTTACCCAAGGCAACAACCTTAATAGAAACAGATTATTATTTTGTTTGGAGTGAATATATGAAAAATGAATTGTTGCAATATTGTCCGTATGTGATTCCGGAAAATATTTTTGTAACAGGTACTCCTCAATTCGAAAGCCATTTTGATCCAGATTTGTTACAAAGTAAAGAGGACTTTTACGCACAACATGAATTAGAAATTGAAAAAAAATACATTTGTTTTTCTGGAGATGATATCGTAACCTCTCCTTTGGATCAATATTATTTAGAAGACTTGGCAATATCGGTAAGAGAATTGAATCGTCAAGGATATAATTTAGGAATAATTTATCGTAAATGTCCAGTAGATTTTACAGATAGATATCAAATTATATTAAATAAATATAAAGATGTCATCGTTTCCATAGATCCTTTATGGCGTCCTATAGGAAAAACATGGAATGAAATTATGCCAACAAAAGAAGACTTTGCGTTGCAATCTAACATTTGTGAACATACTGAATTTGTAGGAAATATTGCCTCGTCTATGGTATTTGATTTTGTAGCACATAATAAATCATGTTTGTTTTTTGATTACGAACAGCCACAATTAAAAAAAGGAATTAGAGATATTGGACAAAATTATAAATACATCCATTTTCGTTCAATGCCTTCTCAACAAGCAGCCTTGTTTGTACATGATAAAGCAGCCTTGACTTCTATCGTAAAAGCCATTTTAGATGGAAGACAATCGAATGTTTCTGACGGAAAAAAATGGTTTGATATTGTAGTTGGAGAAGAACCAACTTTGGCATCAGAAAAAATTTGGAAAGAAATTAATCTACTTTTAAATAAATGAGAGATTTTTTTTACTTTATTTCTAAGATATTATTTATATTCATTTCAACTTCGTTTTTGCTAGAGTCAATTTACACCTTTTGTTATACTGAAAAAACAAACTATTCTAAATTTCAATTTATAAAAAATAAGCAAAATAAAAAATATAACTATATATTTTACGGTTCGTCGAGGGTTGTAAATCATATTAATCCAAAAATTATAGATTCTTGTTTGAATAGGACAAGTATAAATTTTGGCGTAATGGATGCAAAACCTAAAGACATTTTAACATTATTGAAACTTACTAAATTTTACAATATAAAATCGGATTCAATTTTTGTTCAAACGGATTATTATTATAATTCAACTGATAAATCTAATTTTTTATATTTAGATATGTTGCCATATATACAAGAAAATAGCATAATAAAATCTTATTATTATGATGAAAAGGATTATCTCTTTTTAGTTTATTTCCCCTTTTATAAATATTTAAAAAATAGTTCCAAATTAGGTATGAGAGACCTGTTAGCTGCTTTGTTCCGAAAAAACAAATTTGACACCACAATTGGATATGAGCCTTTATATGGAAATGGTAATACTTGGCAAAGAATATTACCAACAAGCGTTTTAAATAATGAAATCAATAAAGAAACATTACAATTTATGAAAACTAATGGCATGAATTATGTTTTTTTTACAGCACCGTTCAGGAGGGATACTAAAAATCTTAATTTTGTTTCACAATTAAGGAATCATTATCCTGTTTTTTGGGATTTTTCTACTTCAATTACCGAATCTAATTTATTTAAAAATGGTTATCATCTGAATCATACTGGTGCAAAAGAATTTTCAATAATATTTTCAAATAAAATAAAGGATTAATAATCAGATGTTTTTCAATTCGTTATCTTTCGCAATATTTTTACCTATTGTTTTTATCTTATACTGGTTTATCTTTGGAAAAAACAAGAACACTCAAAATATAGTGCTCATTGTAGCAAGTTATTATTTCTATTCTTGTTGGGATTGGCGTTTTTTGTTTTTATTAGTGTTTTCCACTTTTCTAGATTACTTCAGTGCTATTATGATGGAAAAGAGTACAACTGGCAAAATGAGAAAACGTTGGTTGTGGTTAACTATTGGAATAAACTTAGGCTTTTTGGGTATTTTTAAATACTACAATTTTTTTGTTCAATCGTTTACTGATTTGTTAAAAGATTTCGGATTTCAAATGAATCCTACATTATTGCAGTTAATTCTTCCTGTCGGGATCTCTTTTTATACGTTTCATGGGTTGTCGTATGTGCTTGATATTTATTATAAACGAATTAAAGCAGAACATAATTTTATAGATTATTCATTATTTGTAAGTTATTTTCCACTTTTAGTAGCAGGACCAATAGAAAGAGCTACGCACTTATTACCACAAGTAAAAACCAAACGATATTTTAATGCTGAAAAGGCAAAAGAAGGTGTTTATCAAATTATTTGGGGATTATTTAAAAAAATAGTGATTGCTGATAATTGTGCAACTTATGCTGATGCTGTTTTTGATAATTATCAATCTATGAACTCATTATCATTAATTTTAGGAGCAGTATATTTTGCATTTCAGATTTATGGTGATTTTTCAGGCTATTCTGATATAGCCTTGGGGACATCTAAGTTGTTTGGGATTGATTTGTTAAAGAATTTTAATTATCCCTATTTTTCTAGAGATATTGCCGAGTTTTGGCGTCGTTGGCACATTTCGTTGTCGTCTTGGTTTCGTGATTATTTATATATTCCATTAGGAGGAAGTAAAGGTAGTATGTGGACGAAAATAAGAAATACATTTATCATTTTCTTGGTAAGTGGTTTTTGGCATGGAGCTAATTGGACGTTCATTTTTTGGGGTTTGTTGAATGCGATTTACTTCTTACCGTTGTTGTTACAAAATAAAAATCGCTCTAATATGGGTGAAATCGAAATGGGTTGGAATGTGAATAGCATAAAAACTATTTTAAATATTCTGTGTACATTTGTCTTAACTACAATCGCATGGATTTTCTTTAGATCTAATACTATTACAGAATCTATTAGATATATCCAAAAAATGGTAACGAATTTCCATTTTAACACTCAGTATTTGAGTAATGAACGATACAGCTTTGAATTACTATTTTTACTACTGGCTTTTGTATTGGTAGAATGGTTTAATCGTTCAAAAATAGAACCTTTATCAGGAAAAAGAACTTGGCTAAAAGTTACTTTAGTTATTATAGCTTTATTAACTTTAGGCGTTTATTCTGATTATAAAGAATTTATTTACTTCCAATTCTAATGAAACAGTTTTTAATTTTTATTGGGAAAATAGTTTTAATAATTTTATTGTCAAGTTTTACTCTAGATTTGCTCTATTCAAATGTATATTCAAAATCGGATAAAAGGAATAAAATTCAAAAGGTTATCAATTCTGAACCCAAAATGTATGATGTAATTATGTTGGGTTCTTCTAGAGCTAATAATCATTTTATACCAGATCTTTTTATTGAAAAAGGGTATACATCTTATAATTATGGGATGAGTGGTGCTAGATTACAAGAATCAGCATTGTTGTTACGATTGATGATTGATAAAGGGTATCATTTTAAAAATATTATTTTAGAAATTGATCTGAATATCAATTCTGAGGGGTATTCAGAAGGGGTAAGGGCTTTTTTTATGCCGTATTTAAAGTCAAATACAAGTGTTTCAAATTATTATAAAGCTATTATTCCAGAATTTAATTTATTATATTATATACCGTTTTATCGCTATATTCAGTATGATTCTCAAATTGGTTTTAGAGAAATGCTTTTTTCTTTAATAGATAAACCTTCAAAAAGTGTTTTAAATCATGGATTTTATGCTTTACATGGAGTGGGAGAAAATATGAGTTATGATTTAACGAAGTATTATCCAAAGAAAAATAAAGATTATGAATTTATTAAAGATATTTGTAGAAAAAATAAGATCAATCTTATAGTTGTCAGTACACCAATGTGTTCTAATGTAAAAAAGATTGAATATTTTGATATCATTAAAAAAGTATATCCAGAAGTTCATAACTATGAAAACAGCATAAATGAAGATAAATATTTTTCTTCTTGTGGTCACATGAATGAAGCTGGAGCGAGAATGTTTACTGTAAAAATTATTAAAGATTTTTTTAAAATTAAATCATGCATATAGCTTTTTTAACTCCAGAATATCCACATTTAAAAATAAAACATTCGGGGGTCTAGGTACCAGTATTCAAAACTTGGTACTCGCTTTGATTGCTAAAGAAGTAAAGGTGACTATTTTTATATATGGACAACCAAAATTTGAAGTTTTTCAAGAAAACGGGATTGTTTTTCATCTAATTTATGATAAAAAATACCCATTTGGAAAATGGTTTTTTTATAGAAGATATATTCAAAAATACATAAACAAAGTAATACAATCAGAAAAAATTGATTTGATAGAAGCACCCGATTGGACAGGAATTACCGCATTTATGCGTTTTAAATCGCCATTAGTAATTCGTTTTCATGGGAGTGATACCTATTTTTGTCATGTAGAAAAAAGAAAACAGAAAATTAAAAATCGGTTATTTGAAACTTTGGCAATAAGAAAAGCAAATGGCTATATCGCCCCCACAAAATATGCAGGTGAAATTTCAGCTAAACTTTTTGGACTGCACAAAAAGAAGATAAAAACGATACATTACGGTTTAGATTTAACCCAATTTAATAATAAACATCCAGAACGTTTTGATAAAGGCTTACTTTTATATATAGGTACAATCATAAGAAAAAAAGGCGTTTTTGAATTACCCGGAATTTTCCATAGAGTAAGAAAAGAATTTCCAGAAGTCAAATTAATTTTAATAGGTAATGATTCTGGTGATATAACTACAGGAAATAAATCTACTTGGGAGTTAGTTCAACAACAGTTTCACGAAAATGATTTGAAGCAAGTTTTCTATTTAGGTAAAATGCCTTATACAGAAGTACAAAATTATATTCAAAAAGCAAATGTTTGTATTTTTCCTACTTATGCAGAGACTTTGGGTATGGTAACCATAGAATCAATGGCCATGCAAAAAGCCGTGGTAAATAGTAATATTGGTTGGGCTCAGGAATTGATGGAAGATGGGAAAAGCGGTTTTTTAGTGTATCCATCACATCATGAAGAATATGCTAATCGAATAATAACGTTACTACATGATGAAGTTTTGTGTAAATCAATAGGTAATGAAGCATTTCAATTTGTTTCCAATCATTTTGATATTCAGCATGTAGTAGACCTAAATATTCAATTTTATAAAGATTTGTTATGATTGTATTGGTTCATGATTTTCACAAAGTAAAAAAAATCGAGGGAGTTAGTGAAGTCGAGTACAAGATTATAATTCAAGAGGAGTCAATAGCGAAATCCATTTGTTTACTGGCTTCCAACTATCCAAGTGAAGTGATAGTTTGGTGTAATGAATCGTATTATTCTAAATTAAATCGCGCATTTATTGAAAATGCATTTCCACATAATCGCTATATGTATTCTTATAATCCAATGGGTAATTTTTTTTCAGGTGCCATTGGTTATGTAGAAGAATCACCTTTCATAAATATTAATAAACAAGTTTGCTATCCCACATGGCAAATGAGTAGTGTGGTGGGGGCAATGCAATCTAGTACAATTCTTTTACTATCTAAATCCTGTTGGGGAATTAGTAATAATTTAGATTATGTTTTAAATACTGTTGCGAAATTATATCAACCCTTAGGTCTATTTTGTTATTCAGAACCCATGTTGTTAGTGGATTCCAGATTTCAGATAGCCTATCCCAAGGCTACATCAAAGGAATTGTTTTCTTTTGTAGCACAACAATACAAGTGGGTATGGAAACACTTTTTGTTATTTTGTTTTTTCATTTTTGAAAAGCGATTTTGTTTTTTATCATGGTTATTATCCCTTTTTCAAAGACAATTAGAGTGTCAAAAAGAAACAATTGTTTTTGAGGAACCACAAAAGACAATCGATTGGGAATTGGAAACCATCGATGTAATCATTCCTACCATTGGAAGAAAAAAGTATCTTTATGACGTTTTAAAGGATTTAAGTGGGCAAACCCATTTGCCTAAAAATGTTATAATTGTAGAGCAAAATCCGAATCCCGATAGTAATTCAGAATTGGATTATTTAACTACTGAACAATGGCCATTTCAAATTAAACATGTTTTTATCCATCAAACGGGTGCATGTCAGGCTAGAAATAAAGCGTTGGATTTGTTAGAGAGTAAATGGTGTTTTTTTAATGATGATGATAATAGATTTGATGAGAATTTAATAAAAGAGGCACTTAAATTTTTAATTGATTATCATTTAAGCGTTTTTTCGACTAATTATCTATTAAGAGACGAAACTCAATTGTATAATTCTATCAGTCAAACTACGATATTTGGTTCTGGTAATTCATTTATCAAAAGTGAAATTACAAAAACGATTGGGTTTGAACTAAAGTTGGAATTTGGTTATGGAGAAGATACAGAGTATGGTTTGAAATTAAGAAATAATGGTTTTGATATTATATATAATCCTATTATCAAGATAATTCATTTAAAAGCACCAATGGGCGGGTTTAGAACTAAATTTGTTCATCCATGGGAAAAGGAACCAATACAGCCAAAACCATCACCTACTATAATGTATGTGAAAAAAAATATAGCACTAAGGAACAAATGTTAGGGTATAGATTACGCTTGTTTTTAAAAACATATAAATATCAATTTTGGAAAGTAAAAGGGTTTGAAAAGCAATGGAAACAAAGTAAATATTGGTCAGCAAAACTTTAGAAATGATAATAAAAAAATAAAGAAAAGGTTTTTAAAATTTAAGAGCCATCCATTAACAAAAAGCAATCCTTATGGAGCGCTTTTTAGGTATTTGTTATTTAATTTGGGGGCTATAATTAATAATAAACCAAAGGTTTATCGCTGGGTTAATGGACTTAAATTTTATGCTCAAAAAGGAGATGCAGGAATTGTTCCTAATATTTATTTTAAACTTTTCGATTACGAAGATTCAATGTTTGTTATAAATAATATTTCTTCACAAGATGTTTTTGTTGATATAGGAGCCAATGTTGGACATTTTTCTTTATTAGCAGCAAATAATGGGGCTCAAGTGTATGCTTTTGAGCCTATTAAAGAAACTTTTGAAAAACTTAAACGAAATGTTGAGTTGAATATTCTGGAAAACGTTGAACTTTATAATGTAGGGGTGGGAAATAAAAATGAATTTTTAAATTTTACAACAAACAAAGATGTTATGAATTCAGTGGCACTAGATAATGAAGCAGAAGTTAGAAAAATTAAAGTACTAGTGTTAGATGAAGTTTTGATAAATGTTAACCCCACTATGCTAAAAATTGATGTTGAAGGTTATGAGTTATTTGTTTTGCAAGGAGCTGATCAAATTTTGAAAGCCCCCTCTTTGAAATATATTCTAATTGAAATTAATAATTCATCCACTAAATTCAATGTTGAAGATGAAGTCATACATGATACATTGTTGCTATACGGATTTAAACCTTGTAAATATGATGTTGTTATGAATAAAATGATTCTTATAGAAACATTCAGAAAGGATAAGTTTAATACTTTATATATAAGATAATTGATCACGTTTTATACCAATACAAAAACATTAATACCCGCTAATAGGAAAATAGTTTTTCCTTTATTATTTGATGTCTTTTATTTAAAAAATCCAGTTGCTATTAGTAATTTTTATTTTCAGGATGAACCCGATAGAGCTGATATACATATTTTTCCTTTAGAATTGACATCAATTTATAATTCAGGAAAAAGAAAGGATTGGTTTGATTTTTTAGATGAAGCAAGAAAGTTAAATAAGATTGTTTGGGTTTATACAGGGGGAGATTTTGGGATAACTTTACCTTTTAATAATAATTTATATACATTTCGTCTTGGTGGATTTAATTCAAAATTAGATACAAATACGCATGTTATTCCTTCGTTTATAAATGATCCCATAAGTGTATTGGGATTGAAATGGTTTATTATTGAGAAAAATATTAAACCTTCAGTAGGTTTTGTAGGTCATTCAAATGGTTCTTTTTCCAAAATAATTAAAGAATTTTTGATATATACTAAACATCAAATTAAAAGATCTCTGAAGATTGATAAAACTGATTATCAGTTTTTTTATCCCTCAAGTAATAAAAGATTTCATTTGTTAGAAGTACTTAAAAATGCAAGTAATATAGATACTAAATTTATTTATCGAGCTAAATATAGAGCAGGAGCTAATTCTCAATTAGATAAAGTAAATACAACTCTTGAGTTTTTTAAGAATATTCAAGAAAATTTATATACTTTTTGTATGCGTGGTTCTGGTAATTTTTCTGTACGATTTTATGAAACACTTATTATGGGGAGAATTCCAATTATATTGGATACAGATATAAGATTACCACTCCATGATAAAATAAATTGGGAAAAACACTGTATAATAGTCAAGGAAAATGATTGTATTCAAAAAATAATAGAATTTCATGAATCTAAAACTAATGAAGAATTAAAAAATATACAATATGCTAATCGTCAGCTTATGTTGAATAAATTAAATAGGATAGATTATTTTTTTCAAATTTTAGACTAGTATTAGATATGAATTTTTCTCTTATTATTTGTACCTATAAAAGGAAAAACGCTTTAACTAGTTTGTTAGAGTCTGTAATAAAACAAAGTGTATATCCTAACCAAATAATTATTGTAGATGGATCTCCTGATAGAGAAACAAAAGAAACACTTTTAAAAAACAATTATAAAAATCTTATATATTATCAAGTTTCTGAAGCAGAAAGAGGTCTTACAAAACAAAGAAATTTCGGTATTACAAAAGTAAATAAAGAAACAGATGTCGTTTGTTTTTTAGATGATGACGTTATTCTGGAAACGAATTATTTTGAAGAAATACTAAATACATATCTTGTTTTTCCAAAAGCATTAGGAGTAGGAGGTTATATTACTAATGAGGTAAAGTGGGAAAAGAGTCAAAAGGAAAACATTGATTTAAATTACTTTTATTGGGATGGATTTATACGAAAAGAACCCAGTCGATTCAAATTTCGTAAAATTTTTAAATTAGATACAGATAGTCCTCCGGGATATTTTCCCTTGTTTTCTCATGGAAGAAGTTTGAGCTTTTTACCTCCAAGCGGTAAAACGTATCCTGTAGAACAGTTAATGGGAGGAGTTTCGTCTTTTAAAAAGATTTGTTTGAAAAAATCCAGTTTTCAACTTATTTTCAAGGATATAGTTTGTATGAAGATGCAGATTTTTCCATTAGAGCTTCCCAATTAGGGGAATTATATTGTAATACTGCTGCAAGATTAGAACATCATCATGCTCCTTCAGGACGCCCTAATAGATTTAAATATGGGAAAATGATTGTAAGAAATGGATGGTATGTTTGGCGAGTTAAAAATCCTAATCCTAAATTGATAGACCGTTATAAATGGCATGTAATAATAGGTGTATTACTTATAATTAGAATGACAAATATTCTTAAGGGAAATAAAAAGAAAGAAGCTTTTCAAGAATCTTTAGGAAGAATTTGGGGTTGGATTAGTATATTTGCCAAAAAACCTCAATAAATAAGATATTGATGCGGTTTGTAATAATTACCCACGTACAACATATAAACAAAGATAATCAGATATTTGGTTATGCTCCTTATATTAGGGAAATGAATTTATGGTTGAAAAACGTAGATGAATTAATCTTAGTTGCACCTAAATCAAAAGGAATCATAGATCCTATTTGGTTACCTTATGAACATCAAAAAAGAATTGGTTACAAGTACCTAGTTTTAGTATTACAAACCGTAGTGCTTTTTTTTCTTTTATAAAGAATTTGCCAATTTTGATTTTTCAAATTATTAAAGCCTTCCAACAAGCAGATCACATACATTTGCGTTGTCCAGGAAATATGGGATTACTGGGAGCTATTATACAGATATTTTTTCCAAAAAGAAAAAAACAGCAAAATATGCTGGAAATTGGGATCCCAAAGCTAAGCAACCATGGTCTTATAAATTGCAAAAATGGATTTTATCAAATACTATTCTTACAAAAAATATGCAAGTTTTAGTATATGGAGAATGGCCAAATCAAACCAAAAATATCAAACCTTTTTTACAGCAACGTACTCTGAAGAGGAAATAAGAAGACTACTTTTAGAAAATGTATTTGAAAAAGGAAAAATAAATTTAGAAGCTAATTTTTTATTCGTTGGAACTTTATCAAGAGGGAAAAGACCTTTATATGCGTTGAAATTAGTTGGAAAATTAATAGAAATAGGAATTAATGCTAGAATGGAGTTTTATGGACAAGGAGAATTGAGTAATGAAATTATTCAATGGATAAAAAAGAATAACTTATCTGAAAAAATTTTTTTAAAAGGGAACCAATCAAAAGAAGAAATAATTAGAGCGTATCAAAGAAGTCATTTTTTAATTTTACCATCTAAAAGT
The DNA here is from genome assembly GCF_019565505.1 of Flavobacterium davisii. Lineage (GTDB taxonomy): Bacteria > Bacteroidota > Bacteroidia > Flavobacteriales > Flavobacteriaceae > Flavobacterium > Flavobacterium davisii. The sequence continues at coordinate 738,399 of NZ_CP067378.1, read as the reverse complement.
GAGGGATGGCCTAAAGTTGTAGCAGAAGCTATGATTTTTAAATGTATTCCCATAGTTACCTCTATATCTTGTATTCCTTTTATGATTGCTAAGGGAGAGAGAGGTATTATATTATCTCTAAATTTAGATGAAGATGTAAAAACTATTATGAATATTATAAATAATGAAATTATGTTGGAAGATATAACTTTTAAAGGAGCTGAGTGGTCTAGAAAAATTACAATTGATCAATTTGAAAACGAAATTGAGAAATTAATAAACTAGAAAAATATTATGAAAAAAAGTTTTTTGGGAGTTTCTGCATTTTTTGTAATTATAGGATTTCTATTAGTTTGTGTTATAAATTATAAAACCCCTTTTTTTGTATCTAAACGTTCTGGATGGTCTATTGGTTTTGGTATATCCAATCATTTTCCTGAAAAAATGAATATTAATAAATGGAACTTGATATTTAAAAATGCTGTTTCTAAAGATTCAACAAGTTTTATAGCGGATCCCTTTTGGATTGAATTTAATGATTCTATTTATATTTTTTTTGAAAATCAAAGTAAATATGATAACGGAACAATTGGTGTTTTTGCCTCAAAGGATGGAAAAAAATTCCGTTATGTAAAAAATGCCATCAAAGAGACTTTTCATATGTCTTATCCACAAGTATTTAAAAAAGATAAAAAGTTTTATATGTTACCAGAAACACAAGCTTCAGGACATGTTTTATTGTATGAAGCTGTGAAATTTCCATATAAATGGAAAATATGTGATACATTAATTAAAAATTGCCAGTTAAAAGATCCTACAATTTATCTTTCAGATTCTATTAATTTAATTTTTGGAGGAGGTAAGAATTTAGATTTAAATTTATATGTATCGAACTCATTATTTGGTAAATGGAAACTGAAACAAAAGGGAATACTTAGAGGTACAGAATATAGACCAGGAGGAAGAATTATAAGAGATAAAGGGAAATTATTATTACCAGTTCAAAATTGTTCTGAAGCGTATGGCTATGGGCTTTCTTTATATAGTATTTCCAAAGTTAAAAATAAATATAAATTGCATAGGGTTAGCCCTTTTTATTTAGAACAACAGAAAAATATAAAAGAATTTAATGCAGGGATGCACCATTTAGATTTGCATAAACTAGGTAATAATTTTTTTTATGTTTATGATGGAAATACTTTTGAAGAACCTGAAAAAAGATTTTTAATTATAGAGGTCCCTTAAAAAAGACATATATTGATTCAAAACAATTTATAAGTAGTCTATGCGAATAGTACAATTAATAGATAGTCTTGAAGTAGGAGGAGCAGAAAAAATGGCTGTGAGTTATGCTAATGCTCTATCAAGAAGTATTTTATTTTCGGGAATTATAACTAGCCGAAAAGAAGGACTTTTGCGCAAAAAAATCAATGAAAAAGTAGACTATTTTTTTTTAGAAAGGAAAAGCGTTTTAGACATAAAAGCACTTTTAAAATTCTATAAATACTTAAAAAGAATAAAATTAATTATATCCAGGCACATGGATCCTCTTTTTTCTAGCATTATGTGTTAAAATGTTTCTTCCTAACATAAAAATTATTTGGCATGATCATTATGGTTTTAGATATAAGAATACTTTTTTTCAGAATTTACCTTTAATATTATGTTCTTTTTTTTAGACAGAATAATTGTTGTGAATAAATTACTATTAAATTGGTCTTTAAAAAATCTTTTTGTAAAAATGTTAAATATTTGCCTAATTTTATCGATTTCTCTTCTGAGAATGATTTTCAATTAAAATTAAAAGGAAAGGAAGGAAAAAGATTATTTGCTTAGCAAATTTAAGGCCTCAAAAAATCATTTTATGCTTATAGAAGTTGCTAAAATGATTAGAGAAGAATTTGCAGATTGGACTTTTCATTTAGTAGGTAAAGATTTTAATGATGATTACTCGAAATTGCTTAAAGAAAAAATTATAGACTATAAATTAGAAGGAAATGTTTTTCTTTATGGAAGTATTTCCAATACTTTTTCTGTTCTAAAAGAATCACAAATAGGAATTTTAACATCTATTTCAGAAGGGTTTCCTGTCGCTTTGTTAGAATATGGTTATCATAGTTTAGGGGTAGTGGTTACAGATGTCGGTGAAATTCCGTTCATTATTAATTCTAATAATGGTTTTTGTGTAAAATCCAATGATCATCAATCATTTTTTGTAGCATTAAAAAGTCTGATAAAAGACGAGAATTTAAGAAGGGAGAAAGGTATGATTTTAAAGGAAAAAATAAATAATGAGTTTGATGAAAGAAAAATAATTTCAGATTTTATTAGTTTTATATACAATGGAAACACAGTTGACTAATAATTATTTAAGATATTATGCCCTTCATTTAGTTTTAGGTCTACTGATATTTATAGTGCCCTTTATAGCTAATTTTTATAGTGCATTTGTTTTCTTTTTTGGCATTTTTGTTATTTATCTGAAAAAGAATAAAAATGATGAAGCCCTCTTGTTTTCTGGATATGTGATAGGTCTAGAAGTATTGTTAAGAATGACGAATGCAATGCACATTAATGAATATGGTAAATATGTCGTAATTGTTTTTTTAATTTTTGGAATGTATTACAAAGGAGTTTCAAAGACTGCCTATTGGTATTTACTTTATTTGTTACTATTGATTCCTTCATTAATTATTGGTTTTTTAACTTTAAATATTGATACAGAAATAAGGAAAGCTATTTCATTTAACATATCAGGGCCAATTTGCTTAGCTATAGCATCATTGTATTGTTATGATTATAAAATTAGGTATGAATTATTATTAAAATTGTTATTGTACATAAGTTACCCCCTTTTATCTATAATAATTTACCTAATATTATTTAATCCATCTGTTAAAAATGTAATTGTTGATACAAGTTCTAATTTTGCTACTTCCGGAGGGTTTGGACCTAATCAAGTTTCAACTGTTTTAGGATTAGGAATGTTTCTCTTTTTGTACAATTTCTTTTAAATTCTAAATCAAAAATTCAAATCCTTGTGAACTTTTTTTTAGCATCCTTGTTCTCTTATAGATGTTTGTTGACTTTTTCTAGAGGAGGAATGTACTGTGGTTTGGTTATGATTTTGGTATTTATGATATATGTTTTTAGTAGGGCTAAAAATGAAATAAAACTTAAAATAGTAATAGTAAGTTTGTTTTTAATGTCTACAGGAGGAATAGTGTGGTATTATAGTTCCTTTGAAACAGATGGTTTGATAGAAAAACGTTATGCTAATCAAGATGCAATTGGTAGAATAAAAAAATCTCGATTTAGTGGCAGAGAAGATATCGCTAAAACGGAGCTAAATATGTTTTTTGAGAACCCAATTTTTGGAGTAGGAGTAGGTAAGAACAAAGAATTTAGGCAAGAATTGACAGGGATGGATGTTCCTACACATAGCGAGTTTACTAGATCCTTAGCAGAACATGGGATGCTTGGCGTGATCAGTTTATTAATGTTGTTTTTTGTGCCTCTTTTTTCTTATATGAATAATAAAGAACATTTGTTTTTTTTATCTTTTTTTTTGTTTTGGTTTATTACCGTAAACCATGCTGCAATGCGTTTAGCAGCACCAGCTCTGATTTATGCTTTATCTTTGTTAAAAGTAAAATTTTATAATTATAATGAAGAAGATACAAGTACTTTATCTAGGTAACAACCTGTCAGCCAAAGGATATAACGCGACCACAATTGATACTTTAAGTTCCCAACTAAAATCAATAGGATATGAAGTATCGGTAGCATCCTCTTTTAAAAATCCTTTTTTAGGTTGATAGATATGTTCTTTGCAGTTGTAAAGCATAGAAAAACAAATTACTTGTTAATAGATACTTATAGTACCTCCGCTTTTTGGTATACGTTTTTTATAAGTCAAATAGCTAGAATCCTAAATATTCCATACATTCCCATATTACACGGAGGAAACCTACCACATCGGTTAAATAAAAACCCTAAATTAAGCCAATTAATTTTTAAGAATGCTTATAAAAATGTAGCTCCTTCAAATTATTTATTAAAGTGTTTTACAGAAAAAGGATTTAACAACACGCTCTATATTCCTAATACAATTGAGATAGAAAAATACCAATTTAAATCAAGAACCAATTTACATCCCAAGTTACTTTGGGTAAGAGCTTTTGCTTCTATTTATAATCCTAAAATGGCAATAGATGTTTTATATGAACTAAAGAAAAAATATCCTTTAGCAGAATTATGCATGGTAGGGCCTGATAAAGATGGTAGTTTAGAAAAAACAAAAAAATATGCAGATGAAAAAGAGATGAAGGTGATTTTTACAGGAAAACTATCTAAAGAAGAATGGATAAAAATAGCTCAATATTATGATGTTTTTATAAATACAACGCATTTTGACAATACACCTGTTAGCATATTAGAAGCTATGGCATTAGGACTGCCAATAATTAGTACTAGAGTTGGAGGAATCCCTTTTTTACTTTTAGATCAACAAGAAGCTTTGTTAATACCCGATAATGCGGTTGAGGAAATGGTGTCTGCTATTCAAATTCTACTAACAGAACCGAATAAAAGCCTTGAAATATCCAATCAAGCTAGAAAAAAAGTAGAAAATTTTGACTGGCAACAAGTACAAATATATTGGAAGGATTTGTTGGTTTAATAATTTAAAACCAAATTCCGAATTAGATTTTGTTGTAAAACAAAAAAATAAATTGAAATGCTTATAGAAAATTTTAGAAGGAGAGATAGGACACTTTTGATTATTAAAATTTTATTAAGTACTTGAATTTTATTATAATAAGGCGAATTAGATCTCCGCAATTCACTTCATTCGAATCTAATGCGAAAATTTGGGTTTCTCACAAAGATTGTATAATACGGAATAAAATTTGACTTCTTAAAACACATAATTAAGTAGGTAATTAAACTTTATGATGACCCTTTTTTTTTCCTCTTATTTGTCTAATTTGCAGGCCAGAGCCCCAAAGATATGACAGATAAGAAACATTTGCATTTTGAAATTTCAGAAAGAAAAATATTACTTCGATTTTTTGATATCTTCGTTGTTTTTGTTTTTCTCTATTTTATAGGAAACTATTTTAATTTTGGCTACATCACATTTTTAAATCAAAATATTTATTCAATTCTTATTTTATCGGTATACTTATTGTTTTTTGGAACTATTTTTGAAATGTACGATTTACCTACAGCAAGTAGTCAAACAAATATTTCAAAGAGTATAGTACTGACTAGTTCAATGACTGTTTTGATCTATTTGCTAACCCCTTTTTTAACCCCTCCTTTACCTGAAAATAGAATGCAAATTCTCTTGTTTTATCTAGCAATCACTACAGCTTTGATGCTATGGAGATTGATATATGCCAATTATTTAGCATCACATAGGTTTGTTAAAAAAGCATTACTAATTTGTGAAGAAAAAGAAGTAGCAGAGTTAGTAAATGGACTTAGAAAAAATGATCCTCATTACATCATATTAGGATATGTCAATTTATCTCAAAACGAATCAAAAGATAATGAAGAATTTGTGACGAAAGTTATAACAAATGACCTGATAGATTATATAAAAACAAAGCAAATTTCAGAAGTAGTAGTGGCTTCTTCAAGAACAATAGGAATGCCTGTAGAACTTTATGAAAAGTTATTATACCTTGTAGAAAATGGTTTTTCTGTAAGAGAATATTCACAAGTTTATGAAGCTATTACTCAACGAATCCCTGTTCAATTTGCGGAAAGAGATTTTTATCGTTATTTTCCGTTTTCTCGAAATAATCAAAATCGATTGTATTTGATTTATGTTCGTATTATGGAAGTCTTAATTTCTTCTATAGGTTTATTAGTAGGTGGGCTTATTTTACCTTTTATATTTTTAGGAAATCTAATAGCTAATAGAGGCCCTTTGTTATACAAGCAAGAGCGTGTAGGTAAAAATGGAAAAATATTTAATATTTATAAATTACGATCTATGTTAGTAAATGCTGAGGTTAATGGTGCCGTTTTTGCTACTTCTAATGATATTCGTATAACTTCTTTTGGTAGATTTTTAAGAAAATCACGTTTAGATGAAATTCCTCAATTTCTGAATGTATTAAAAAATGAAATGGGAATTATAGGACCTAGACCTGAACGTCCCATTTTTGTAGATCAGATTAATGAAATGATGCCTTTTTATCAAACAAGACATGTTATCAAACCCGGATTGACAGGCTGGGCTCAAGTTAATTATTCTTATGGTGAATCGTTAAAAGATAGTTTGATAAAGTTACAATATGATTTATATTATATAAAACATAGAGGCGTTTTTATCGATTTAAATATTATGATAAAAACCATTAGTACCATTTTGTTTTATCGTGGACAATAATCATTTTATTTTATGGAAATATTTCAAGAAGTAAAAAAATAAAAACAGATCATAACTTTAATTTTTCTTTTGAGTGTTTTAAAGTTTATTTTGAAAATTATTTTTCTCAATAGATAGTAAAAGACTTAAGTCGTTACTTTATAAAACGTACTTGAAAAATAAAGGAGTAAGCAAATCTTTTTTATTTTTTTTGTAAATGAATATTGTAGACCCTAAAAGTAAGAACAAAACTAGTGACAACTAAAGGAATCATAAGAAATAAGTGCGGTTTGTTAAGCATATATAATAAATAGCAACTGATGCAAATAAGACATATAAAGGCGGTTTTAGAAGCTGTTTGAACTCGTTTTTTTAATAAGAAATAAGTTATTATTAAATAAAGAGGGTTAAATAAAAGGATATTGTAGTTCCATAATACTTCTTGATGAAGTGAATATAAACTGACTATTATAAAAAATAAGCCAATAGATCCCATTAAAATCCAATAAATCATATTTAAAGACTTTTTATTAATATAAATAAGTAAGCTTAATATAAAAATTAAAGGGATGCAACTATTTAAAAAAGAGAAACTTTTGTCTAGTGTAGTAGAAGCATTATATAATGTTTGAGTTTTTTTAACCAAAGGTTTTCCATTATATTTGGTTTTTTCCAGTACTTTCATTAAGTCTAGAGGTAAAAATAAAACGCTTGCTTGTTCATCAGGACGATGACCAAATATTATATTAATCCCTAAATTTAACCAATATTGTTTACTTTGGTAGTTATATAAGACTTCTCGATAACTTTCTTTTAAATGCAGTGTATTTACAATGGGATGATTTTTTAAAACGGAGTTAACGATGTCAATTACTTTTGTTGTGCAGTTTCGATCAATAAATTTATAAGTATAATATTTATTATCCGAAAATACAGATTTATTTAATGCTTCAAAAAGTTTGTTTTTTTCATTAATGGAAAGATTTAGAATTTGTTCATAAATACTTCTATTTTCCTCTCTGTAATTATACTCAAAATCAGCATAAGGGTACACAGCAGCATAGTATTGTAAATCACCTTTTGTGAATTTTAAAATAAAATGAGGTGTTCCAAAATCAAACATTCCATAATTATATACGACATCAATTCCTGTAATAGGGTCTTTAACACGTAGAGCAGTATGTCCGTATAAAGTATGTGATTCAGCTGCTACGTCCACAGTTAGTATACTAAATACTGCTTGTTCTGAAAGAGAAATTGTTTGTGAATAAGAAAAAAAAGATAGTTGTATAAAAACTAATAATAGGATGATTTTTTTATTCATTGCTTAGTTTTTTAGTTAAAACTTATTCTATTCAATGTTGTATAAATAACGTCTTTTTATCGAAAAATAGATAAATCTACTTTTAAAGAAAAGACATTGGAATATAGTGCAGCACTTTGATTTCCTATGTCAGTTAAAGCATAATCAACAGAAATGCCTTTATAGTGAAAACCCAGTCCAAAATTAGGTTGAAAACCTACACTTTTTTACCATCTATTTCCAATGTATTCTGAAAATTGCCAACTCCAGTTCTTAAAAAAGCTAAATTGTCATATCCTAATTCAAAACCAATAGCAGGAGAAAAACTCAATAAATCAGACGAAAAGAGGTCTTTGGTACGTTGAAATTCCATATTCAAATTAGTAGCAACTAGAAGACTCATATCATTGTGAAAATCATATTTTTTAGCTACACCTAATTGAGCTTTTGGTAATGTAATTTCAGAGGTTGCAGGTAATTCTTGATTTTGTAGCGGAATTTGAGTTTGTGCATCTTGAATTTTTTTAAACTCCTTTTCATTAATATTCCATATATTATAAGTGGTTGTAATATCACGTATTAAAAACCCTAATTTCCAATTGTTTTTTTCAAACTGCATACCTACATCAAAACCAAATCCCCATGAACTAGCAAAATTACCAATAATTCTCCGAATAATTTTTGTGTTAATACCATATTTTAATCCCTGAATAGGTAAATCACGAGCATAGGAAAAGGTTACTCCATAATCCGCAGCAGAAAATAAGCTGATTCTGTTATAATCTATTGTGCCATTTGCATCAATGAGTTGGGTAGTATTTAAAATATTATCAACACCAAAACGTATAATAGAAACACCCCAAGCACTTTGAAAATCTATTTTTTTAGCATAGGCTAGATAATCATATTGTGCAATGTTAGCAAAATAACTAGCATGCATAAAAGCTGCCTGCGCATCTTCAATTTTTAGCAAGCCAGTTGGATTCCAATAGCCAGAATTTACATCATTAGTATGGGCTACCATGGTATTAGCCATTCCAAAAGCCCTAGCATCAACCCCAATATTCATAAATTCATTAGAATATTTACGAGCCGTTTGTGCTTGTAAAAAGTTAAGGATAACTAAAAAACTAAAAGTTAATATCTTTTTCAAAGGAACTGTTTTGGCAAAGATCAAATAAAAATCTGACATATTAAACTCTAGAACTTATAAACTTATTGTATTACCTTTGTACGTTTAGAACCAAGAATTACAAAATTATTTTTATGTTAATAAAATCGCAAATTCCAAATTTAATTACATTATTAAACTTGTTTTCAGGTTGTATAGCTATTGTTTTTGTTTCACAATTACAATTTGAGTGGGCCTTTTTCTTTGTGTGTTTAGGAATATTCCTTGATTTTTTTGATGGTTTTTTTGCTCGACTTTTTAAAGTTCAAAGCCCTTTAGGCTTGCAATTAGACTCATTAGCAGATATGGTAACTAGTGGAGTAGCTCCAGGGTATGTTATGTTTCAAATGCTATTAAAAGCAACAGAAGGGCATCAAGAAACAAATCTTAATACTTGGGATAATGCCTTTATGTTTCTTCCTTTTTTAGGTTTTATTATTACATTAGGATCTTGTTTTCGATTAGCTAATTTTAATATCGATACTCGTCAAACAGATTCTTTTATTGGGGTGCCTACACCCGCTAATTCTTTGTTTGTTATGAGTTTGCCTTTAGTTATTCAATACGCCAATATTCCTGTATTTATAAATATCTTACAGAATACTTATGTACTTCTTTTTATTACCGCTTTAAGTGCTTATGTGATGAATGCTGAAATCCCCTTATTTTCTCTTAAAATAAAACAATTTACATGGTCTAAAAATGCGTTACAAATTTTCTTTTTAACATTAAGCATTATCCTATTATTCGTTTTTAAATATTTAGGGATTCCTTTTGTCATTATAAGCTATATATTACTTTCAGTTATTAATAATATGTTTTTGAAAAAGAGTTAAATGGCTCAAAGAAAATATTCTAAAACAGTAAAAAAAGGAGCGAATACACGTACAAAGAAAAACACACCAAATCAAATTTCCTTTTTTCAAGTTCCCTCTTTTTAAGTTAGTAATGCTATTGAGTATTATCGTGCTAATTTATAGTCAAAAAAAAATCATTGCGCGTTATTTAGGCTTTACTACTGACAAAATTATTTATGCAGAAGCTCGTTCTATGCCTATTGATAAAGTATTAGATACTCATATTGAAAAGTCTTTCGGTATTGATCTTTCAGAATATCAAGATAAGATAGATTGGGCAAAAGTGAAAGAAATAGAAGGAGGCTATCCAATAGAATTTATTTTTATTAGAGCTACCGCAGGGAGTAATAAAGTAGATAAAAAATTTAAAAAATATTGGTTACGAGCAAAAGAAAAAGGTTTTGTAGTAGGGGCCTATCATTATTACAGACCCAATGAAAATTCAATAGAGCAAGCGGAAAATTTTATCAAACAAGTTACTTTAATTGAAGGCGATTTCCCTCCTGTGTTAGATATAGAAAAATTACCCAAAACTCAGTCGATAAAACGTTTAAAAGTAGGTTTAAAACGATGGTTAGAAAAAGTGGAAGCACATTATGGAGTAAAACCTATTATTTATAGTAGTGAAAGTTATTATGAAGATTTTTTAAAAGATGATTTTGAAGATTATCCCTTTTGGATTGCTAATTACACCGCTTTTTATAAACAAATAGATTCAGAATGGTCAATATGGCAATTAACTGAAAATGGAAAAATACCGGGGATTAAAGGTACCGTAGATATTAATATCTATAACGGAACTTCTATAACCATGAAGGATTTATTGATTAAATAAATTTGGATTTATTTTATGAGAAAGACCCATTTTGAAAATACAAAATGGGCCTTTTGATAAAAAGAATCTATTTAAGTTATCCTCCGCTTATACTAGACTTTGTTGAAAATGAAGTAGAATACAGCAGCTTCGTCAATTCACTTTAGGTCTAATGCGAAATTTAGCTTAAGGATAACTCATACATATATATTATTTCTTTAATCCTAATTTTTGATGAGGCTTTCCATCTTGAAAAGTAAAAAACATTTTGTTAGCTTGTCCTTTTGTAAACATTGTTCTTTGCTCGTCAGCAGCATAATCCATATAATTAACAAACATTTGAGGATATTCTACACCATGACAAACTTCTTTCAAAGGATGTTTTTGAAAACCATAATGTTCTTTTGGTGCTGGAGGCGTATCGGATACTAAATCATCCCCACAATTTCCTTTAGGGCCTGAAAGATGATATAAACCAAAATAATGACCTACCTCATGAACCAGTATTTTTCCTTTGGTATGTCCAACTTTAATAAGATTTTGGTTACTTGGGCTAGGATCATAAAAATACAATGAATTTAAAGCAATTCCCCAATAATTTCTATCGCCTGATAAAGGAGAAGCATATCCAGCAAAATCATCTCCATCTTCATCATATAAACTGTCTAATATCCATATATTTAATGTTTTTTCAGTATTTTCAGCAAGAAAACCATATTCTTTCGTTTTAAACCATTCTTGTTGACCTAATGCAGCATCAAATTCAGTTTCTTTTCTGTTTATCCCTTTTAGAACAAAAGATATTTTTGTATCTCCAGAAGCAAGTTTAGAAAATTCTTGTGGTGTATTTCTAAAATCACCGTCTTTTCCTTGAAAAGATTCATTCAAAATTTGGATCTGCTTTTGAACATCTTGATCTGTTATTCTGTTTCCTCTCTTTCCTTTTTTGTATAAAATGTTAAACTGAACTGGAATTTCTCTTTTTTCTGTAAGAGTATAATTCTTTTTAGAGTCATAAGAGTCATCATACCTGTTTTTCAGGTTGTTAAAAGCGGTGTTTTCCGGATAATTTACAGTTTTATCTTCTGTTATATTTTCTTTTTGACAAGAAAGTACTGATAAAGATGCAATTAACATCGTAATAGATAACTTTTTCATAAGATATTATTTAATTTAGTTTAATTCTAGATTAATTGCTTACGTTTTATTATGAAGAGGTTAATTTCTTAAAATAATAAAAAGTATAAAAAATAGAGGTTAGTAATTTTTAATTACTTAGTTATTGGATATAATTCTCATTTTCTTAAGAATTATTTTAGTGATAAAGCGACCTGGATTTACACAAAGGTAAGATGTTTTATTTTTTGTTGCTTGTTAAAATAAAACAACTATTTATGTTTTAAATTTTTAAGTGTTTGTTTTTAAGTTGCTTGTGAATTTTTTTATATTTTTTTATGCTTTGTTTAACTTTTATTTTGTAAATAATTATTAATAATTTAACAAAAATGACAGATAGACTTTGTGATGAAAATTAAAAGAAAAGAGAGGAAAAGTCAAAATATAACATCTAATCTGTTACTTCAATGGTAAGAGAAACCATATTATCAGTATTATGTGATTTCTCCAGCTGGTCGAAAAGAACAAGATTATGATTTTTTAGACACCTTAATAGATGTGTTTTTACTGCATTGAAGAAAAAAATAAGTACTTTTTAATTCAATTCATATTTGGTATCAGATAGTATTATAAAACAAAATTTTACTACAAATTCAATTGCTCACGGAAAATTTTAAAATAAAATAATAAATAATTTTTAAAAATTATATTTAAATGTCGGCCTGAATTTGAAGAGAATAAAGTAGAGTTTTGATATTAAATTTACGCTCACAGTTACTTTATCTATAAAAAGTTTTATCCTATAATTTGGATGATTTTCCCATTTCAAAATTAATTAGAGTTTCGTTTTTTGAAACATTTTATCATTTATTTAGAATAATTAAAAATAATATTTTCTTTTTAAAATTCTAATCTTATATTTGCAGTCCAAAAACAATTTAAAATTAGTCTAAATAAAATGAAGATATATTGGTTAGCATGCCTATTATTTTTGTCAGGGCAAAGTTTCGGACAAGATAAGTTTCAAGAAGAAACAGTTGAAAATGATACTGTAAGAAAAAAAAGATATTCATTAAAAGAAATAGAAATAAGACAACATAAACAAAAGAAGTTTGTTTCTACCGTTCGTACAGGATTAAAACCTTTTGATAATCCTCAGAGCTTACAATCTATAGGAGGCGAAGTAATTGCTCAACAACAATCAGTACGTTTGAGTGATGTAGTAAAAAATGCAAATGGCGTTTATGTTGGATCAGCACGTGGTGGAGCGCAAGAATCTTTTTGGTCAAGAGGGTATGATATGGGGACGAATAATATTTTTAAAAATGGTTTTCGTCAAAATGGAGGATCAATGCCAGAGGTTATTTCTTTAGAAAAAGTAGAATTTTTAAAAGGAAATAGTGCTTTGTTATACGGAAATGTAGCACCGGTGGAATTTTAAATTTAGTTACCAAGACCCCTTTGTTTGAAAGAGGAGGTGAGCTCTCTTTTCAAACAGGAAGTTATGATTTTTACAAACCTGTTATTGATTTTTATGGGCCGCTTAGTAAATCAATTGCTTACCGAGTAATTGGTAGTTTTGAAAAATCAAAAAGTTTTAGAGATGTAGTAAATAGAGAACGTTATTATGTAAACCCTTCTTTCTTATTTAAAGCAACTCAAAAAACGGATGTACTCCTTCAAATGGATTATTTGCACGATAATTGGACACCTGATTTTGGAACGGGCGCTTTTGGGAAAACTATTTTGGATGTACCAATTAGCCGTTATTTAGGAGCTAATTGGTCTAATGGACAAACACGCCAAGGATCATTATCCGCTCTCTTAAAACATCAAATCAATGATTCTTGGAAGTTTATTGCGAACATGTCATTTCAAAATTATTCAAGACAATTTGAAGGAACTGACAGAGTTCAGCCTTCTAACTTAATAGGCGATTTGACGAGAAAACTAGGTAAGAATAAAAATGTTGAAACATTATTAGGAGAACAATTAGGATTACAAGGTAGCTTTAAAACTTTTGGGTTAAAACATGAATTATTTACAGGGATAGATGGCGAAACCAGTTATTCTGATAATTACTCTTATTCATTTTATACAAAACAGCCAGATGGTAAACTAGTCTCTATAACGGATTATGATAAAATTAATATTTTTTATCCTATTAGCCTCTTAAATGAAAAAGGATTGCAACCTAGTTATAATTCAGCAATAACAAAAAATCAAGGAAAACGTTTTGGTTTTTTTTGCTCAAGATTTAATATCTATTCATGAAAAATTAAAGGTCTTAGCGGGCTTGCGTTGGTCTTGGCAAGAAATTCAGAGTACTGTTTATAATGCTAAATTAGATGATGGTAAAATGACAAGCCCTAAGGGACAAACTCCTTTCATCCTTAATAATGAAGCTGATAAAGATGACAATCCAGTTGAAGGAGCTATACAAGTAGATAAGGCTTTTTCGCCTAAATTCGGTTTGGTTTTTCAACCGATACAAACTATAGCAATTTTTGGTAGTTATTCTAATTCATTTGCACCTAATACAGGTATTGATATTTATAATAATCCAATAAAACCTTCTATTATTAATCAATATGAAGCAGGGATAAAAGCCGATTTTTTTAAAGGAAATCTAACAACAGGAGTAACTGTTTATAGCATTGAAAACAATAATTTAGTTCAGATGGCAGCTACAACATTAGATGGTAAATTGAACTCTAACACAAATATTAAAGAATTATCAGGTAAAACAAGAAGTAAGGGGATTGAAGTAGATGTTACAGTTAAACCTACAGAAGGATTTAAAATTAATGCAGGATATAGTTATAACGATATGCGATTTGTAAAGACATCAGGATTAGTAGGAAGTTCAGTAGAAGGAGATCGTCTAGCTCGTACACCTGATCAAACAGCTAATTTAAGTTTCTTTTATACAGTGCAAGATGGATTTTTTAAAAATGTTTCGATAGGCGCTATAGGTAATTATATAGGAAATCGAATAGGAGGTTGGAACAACCGCTATGCTAAAGATAAAAACGGAACATTATTTATAGAAGAACGTGAAATTCCAGTTAGTGGTTATACAGCTGTAGATGCAACTGTAGGATATGCTTATAAAAATATAAGTTTATTATGTAAATTGTCTAATGTGGCTAATACTTTAAATTATACAGTACATGAAAATTATAGTATTAACCCAATACCGCCAAGACAATTTATGGCAACACTAAAATATCAATTTTAAAAGGTTTTGTTTTTGTGAAAGGCAAATAGTATAGTTTTAAAACTATACTTTTGCCTTTATATTTTATTGTTACCCGCCTACAATAAGTAAAAAAACGAAAAGCCATAATGATTAAATAGTTCGTGAAACAAATGAATAGAATAACTATAATAGTAGCAATCTTATTTAATTTCGTATCGATTGCTCAACAAAAAAATACATTGCTAGAAACAAGTTTTTGGAAAAAAATCCTGATCTAGCAACAGTTCAAGCTGAAATAGCGACAGGAAATAATCCTTCAGAGTTTAACCCCTCAGCCTTTGATCCCGTTGCCTTAGCTATTAACAATGGGGTTTCCAATCAAGTTGTATATTATTTGTTACAACAAAAAGGAAATGAAATAAATAAGCTCACACACGATGAAAGAACCTATTTACATTGGGCAGCTGCAAAAGGTAATATAGAGCTAGTAGAATATCTTATAAATATAGGAGCTAACATCAATCAAGAAGATTCCCATAATACAACACCATTAGTGTATGCGTTAACAAGTGGGAATGCCAGCGTGCAATTATTTGAAACTTTTTTAAAAGCAGGATTAGATCCTAAAAAAAAGTATAAAGACAAAGCAACCCTATTAATGTTAGCCGTACCTTATGATAAAGATTTAGCGATTACACAATTTTTAGAAACAAAAGGATTAAGTATAAAAGATCAAGACGCTTTAGGAAAAACAGTTTTTGATTATGCTGCCAGAACAGGTAATATTACAAATTTAAAAAAGCTTATCGAAAAAGGAAGTAAATTTACATCGAATGCTCTATTAATAGCGGCAGAAGGTACCAGACGTTCATCTAATTCCCTAGAAGTTTATCAATACCTTATAGAAGATTTAAAATTAAAGCCTACAATTACAACATCAAATGATGAAACCCTTTTCCATTTGATAGCTAAAAAAGAAAATCAAACACCAATTGCCGAATATCTATTTAATAAAGGCGTTTTATTAAATACAGTAGATAAAGAAGGGAATACAGTCTTACACAAAGTAGCAGGAACGCGTGATTTAGCGTTTACGAAATTTATATTAGAAAAAGGGATAGTAGATGTAAATAAAATAAATCAAAAAGGAGAATCCGCCTTAATGCAAGCAATTAAAACAGGTTTGTTAGAAACAATGAATAAACTAGTTAAGAACGGAGCCGATATTAATTTATTAGATAAAGAAAGACAAGGTTTAGTTTATCATTTGGTTCAAAATTATAGAGCACCTCGAAATGGAAATGATGATTTTTTAGATAAACTAAGATGGTTAAGAGATAACGGAATGAATTTGAAAAAACCATTATTAAAAGGTCATACCTTATATCATATCGCAGTGGTTAAAAATAATCTAGAGTACTTAAAAAAATTAGAAGGATTTGGAATAGATATAAATGCTAAAAATGAAGAAGGATTAACCGCTTTACATAAAGCAGTTATGGTAGCCAAAGATGAAAATATAATAAATTATTTACTCACGCAAGGAGCAGATAAAAATATAAAAACAGATTTAGAAGAAAGCGTTTATTCATTAGCTCGTGAAAATGAAGTATTAGCCAAAAAACACATAAATTTAGAATTTTTAAAATAAAATATGAATAAGTATACCAAATATCTAGCACTCATTATTTTATCGTTATTCTTTAATAACGTAACAGCTCAAACCTCTAAATATAAATGTATGCTGCAAATGACAAATTATGTAGGAGAAGGAGCGTATATAGTAGTATCATTAATCAATCCTAAAGGGCAGTATGAAAAAACACTGCATGTAATGGGGGATGACAAAAAATGGTATAAAGACATTAAAGAATGGTATAAATTTTACAGTAAAAGAAATAAGGTAGATGCTAAAACAGGTGCTTCTATAGCAGGAGGAGACAGAAGTGTAACGGTTTTAGAAATAGAAGATACTAAAATAAATTCAGGATATAAAATTCGTTTTGAATCAGCTGTAGAAAATCAAAAATATCATGTTACAGATGTAGAGGTTCCGTTAACTACAGAAGCACTGTTAGAGAAAATAGACGGAAAAGGCTATATACGCTTTGTTAAATTAAATAAAATTTAGACCGTTAATGACCTTATCTATTTGGCGATTGGCTCACTTTGCCTTGGCTCTTATAACTTCTGTATTTCTAATATTAGCCTCTTTAACAGGAGCAATTTTAGCAGTGGATGCTATAAAACAAAAAAATACACCTTATAAAGTTGATAATTTTGAAAAAATTAAACTAGCAAAAGTCCTAGCCGTTGTAAAAAAGAATTTATAGAAGTAACAGAGTTAACAGTCAGTCCTAATCAACATGTAAAAATAAAAGGATTAGACACAGACACTAATGAAGTAGAAGCTATTATTAATCCTAATACAGGAAAAATAATAGGAACTCCCCAAAAACAAACACAATGGATTCAATGGGTAACATCATTACACCGATCACTTTTTTTACACAAGACAGGAAGGATTATTTTAGGGATTAACGCCTTTCTTTTAACCATTATAGCCTGTACAGGAATCCTATTATTACTAAAGCGTCAAAAAGGATTTATTGGTTTAATTAAAAAAATAAAAAAGGATCATTGGGCATCCTATCTTCATGTATTACTAAGTAGATGGATGATTATTCCTATTTTAGTTATGAGTTCAACAGGAACTTATTTAACACTATATAATTTCAAAACTTTTGAAAAAGATTCTATAATAAACCATAAAAAAATCATTTTTAAAAAACCACCTTTACAAAAAAAAAATAGAAGAATTTCCTGTTTTTAACATGATTTTGTTATCAGAAGTTCAAAAATTAGAATTTCCATTTACAGATGAAGTAGAAGAACACTTTATCCTAAAATTAAAAGATCGCGAAATATTAATTAATCAATGGGACGGAAGTATTCTTAGTGAAGTTTCAATATCAAAATGGATTAAATTAGAAAACCTTAGTTTAGACTTGCATACAGGTAGAATATCTATTATTTGGTCGTTCATCTTATTACTTGCTGTATTAAGTATTCTATTCTTTATTATTTCAGGATTTGTTATCTCATATAAACGTTTACGTTATAAACCAACTAATATTTATACATTAGAAAAAAGCGAGTTAATTATATTAGTCGGATCAGAAAATGGTAATACCATGAAGTTTGCCAATACTGTCCATACTCAATTTTTGGAACAAGGAGTTAAAAGTTTTATAATTCCTATGAATCAATACCAAATATTTCCGAATGCACATACCATCCTATTCTTAACCTCCACTTATGGTGAAGGAGAAGCTCCTGATAATGCTCGTTATCTAGAACAATCAATACGGAAGTACAAACAATCAAAAAACATACAAACAGCAGTAGTAGGATTTGGATCATCTCAATACCCTAATTTTTGTGGATATGCAAAAAAAATAGAAAGATTATTAGAAACACAAGCTTGGACTCAAAAAATACTTGATTTGCATACAATAAATGATCAATCTATGACAGATTGGTTGAATTGGGTAAATAGCTGGAATGCAGTTTCGGGTATTCCATTAAGTACTCTAGAAACAACCTATCTAACTAAAAATAAAAAGAAATACTTTTTAAAGTATTATCTAAAACCCAAGTAGAAGAAAATAACCCTAACTTTATATTAACATTAAAACCTTTAAGAAAGATAAAATATCAATCAGGTGATTTATTCGTCATTTATTTAGGATACCCCAAAAAAGAACGTTTATATTCTATCGGAAAGTTAAATGATGAAATTCAACTAATGGTTAAGCTACACTCTAATGGTATAGGATCTAATTATTTATACCAATTAGAAAAAGACCAAATAATAAGAGGAACAATTATACAAAATTCGAAATTTAATCTACCTAAAAACGAAAAAATCATAATGATTGCTAATGGAACGGGTGTAGCCCCCTTTTTAGGAATGATAGCAGAATCTACACCAAACCAATCATTTTATCTATATGCTGGTTTTAGAAATAACAATTCCTTTGTTCAAAACCTACAACATCAAATAAAAAGCTTTAGAAAAGAAGGGAAATTACAAGAATTTAAACTAGCCTTATCTAGAGAAGAAAATCGAACCTATGTTACAGATTTAATTAATCACGATCTAGCGTTTGTTTTTCAGTTATTAAAAGAAGGAGGGATACTAATGATTTGCGGTTCATTAGCCATGCAAAAAGATATAGAAAAATTGTTAGAGAATCATGCTTTTATATATGAAGCTGAAAATGTAGAATTTTACAAATCAACACGTCAAATTTTAACAGATTGCTATTGATGAAAAAAATAACGATACTAACCCTCTTTTGTTCTTTTTTATTACAAGCGCAAGTACAACGTCATCGAGCCGTTACACTTATGGGAAGTCGATTTGATATAACCATAGTCGAAAAAGATACCATTCTTGCGGAACAAAGAATTGAGGAAGCTATAACAGAAATTAATCGTATAGAAAATTTAATATCAGAATGGAAATCTACTACACAAATTTCACAAGTTAATCAGAATGCAGGTGTACAAGCTATAAAAGTAGATCAAGAAGTTATACGACTTACAAAATCAGGATTATTTTTTTCTAAAATAACAGAAGGAGCTTTTGATATTAGTATAGTAGCAATGGATAAAATTTGGAAATTTGATGGATCAATGACGACCATGCCTGAAGAAGTGAATATAAAAAAATCAATAGAAAAAGTTGATTATCAAAAGATCCTAATAGATACAATAGCTTCCACAATCTTTTTAAAAGAAAAAGGAATGAAAATAGGTTTTGGATCTATAGGAAAAGGTTATGCAGCAGATCAAGTACGTAGTATCTTAGAAGCAAAAGGAGTTAAAGGAGGAATTATAAACGCATCGGGTGATTTAACTACTTTTGGGGAACAAGTTAACGGGAATTTATGGAAAATAGGAATTACCAATCCTTTTGATAAAGAAGAGTTTATAGATGTAGTTAAGTTAGGAAGGTATGCTGTAACCACTTCGGGAAATTATGAAAAATATGCTGAAATAGAAGGAAAACGCTATTCTCATATTATAAATCCCAAAACAGGTTATCCATGCCAAGGAATTTGTAGTGTAACCATTTTGGGACCTAGTGCAGAGATAGCTAATGGGTTTAGTACTTCAATCATGGTTTTAGGTATACAAAAAGGAATGAAATTATTGGCTAATTATCCAGACTATTCTTGTTTATTAGTAACTGATAAAGGAAAGATTATTAAGTCTAAAAATTTTAAAAAAATGTACAGTAAGTAGTGTGATCAATGATAATGGATTTATGTTGAAGATAAAAATAATGAAGATTTTTTAGATTAAAATGCTTAGCAAGCAATGAATTTAATCATCTAATTTGAATCCTGAATATTGAAGAGTTCCAAAAAAGAAAAACCTTTTTAAATTGGTGCAATTTTATTTCTTGTTGGTTTTAGAACTCCTATGTAACCAACAAGAAATTTATTAAAAGAAATATTAACCAGAGTAAGTAAAAAAACTAAAACTCTAATTTTTTCCTTCTTAACTCGAAGTTTTGTCCTAAATACACACGACGTACCATTTCATCTTCCACCAATTCTTCAGGAACTCCTGCTTTTAGAATACCTCCTTCAAACATTAGATAAGTTTTGTCTGTAATAGCAAGTGTTTCTTGTACGTTATGATCTGTAATTAAAATGCCAATATTTTTGTTTTTAAGTTTAGCTACAATACGTTGAATATCTTCAACTGCTACAGGGTCAACACCAGCAAAAGGTTCGTCCAATAAAATAAATTTAGGGTCAGTGGCCAAACATCGGGCTATTTCTGTACGACGACGCTCACCACCCGAAAGCAGATCACCACGATTTGTACGAATATGATTTAATGAAAATTCATCAATAAGAGCTTCCATTTTTTCTTCCTGCTGTTCTTTAGTTAAATTTGTTAGCTGTAAGACACTCATAATATTGTCTTCAATACTCATTTTTCTAAAAACAGAAGCTTCCTGAGCAAGATAACCAATGCCATTTTGGGCTCTTTTGTACATAGGAAAGTTGGTAATGTTCATGTTGTCTAAGTAAATATTACCAGAATTAGGTTTTACCAAGCCTACTATCATATAAAAAGAAGTTGTTTTGCCAGCCCCATTTGGACCTAAAAGTCCCACTATTTCCCCTTGATTAACTTCAACAGATATCCCTTTTACTACGGATCTCTTTTTATATGTTTTGATTAAATTATCTGCTCTTAATATCATGTTTTAAATTTGAAAATCTGAAAAATTTGAAAGTGAATTAATTATTCAAAATCATTTTTAAATCCAACTTGACAAATAAAGTTAAAATTAATCAATGAAATAAACGAATTAGTATAAAATTACAATTTCAAATTTTCAAAATGATTAATTTTAAAATTAATTAATTATTTTCAAGTGCTTCCCAAAACTCGTAAGCTCTTCTCAAATGAGGAATTACAATAGTGCCTCCGACTAGGGTAGCAACACTCATTGCTTCCATCATTTCAGCTTTGTTAATTCCTAATTTGTAACACGTTTCTAGGTGATATTTAATGCAATCATCACAACGTAAAACAGCTGATGCAACAAGTCCCATGAGCTCCTTTGTTTTTATATCTAAAGCACCTTCCGTATAAGTATTCGTGTCTAGGTTAAAAATTCGTTTAATAACTTTATTGTCATCGCCTAATATTTTTTCGTTCATCTTAGAACGATAATCGTTAAAATCTTTTACTAAATCAGTCATTTTGTTCTTTTAATTGGTTTTTGTATACAATTCTAGAAATAATAATGCTCATTTCATATATTAAGAGCATAGGAACTGCTACGGTTACTTGACTTACCACATCAGGAGGAGTAACAATAGCGGCTATAATTAATACAATTACGATAGCATATTTTCGAGTATTTTGTAAAAAACTAGGTTTTATAAGCCCTAGTTTAGTTAATAAGTAAATGATAATTGGCATTTCAAAAAAAATACCACCAGCAAGTACAGATGTTTTAACCATTCCTATATAGGAATTTAAATCAATATCGTTTTTAACTACACTACTGATAGAAAAGGAAGCTAAAAAGTTTACGGACATAGGAACAATTACATAGTAGCCAAATAAAACACCTGTAAAGAAAAGGATAGATGCTGAAATAATAAATACTTTAGCATATTTTTTTTCATTTTCATAGAGTGCAGGGCTTATAAAACGCCATAGTTCCCATAAGATATAAGGAAATCCAAGTATAAAACCAGCAGTAATACACATCCATATAAATACATTTACCTGTCCTTCCATACTTGTAT
Source organism: Flavobacterium davisii (assembly GCF_019565505.1). Classification (GTDB taxonomy): domain Bacteria; phylum Bacteroidota; class Bacteroidia; order Flavobacteriales; family Flavobacteriaceae; genus Flavobacterium; species Flavobacterium davisii. Next base: position 716,226 of record NZ_CP067378.1, on the reverse strand, counting down.
TTTGTATAGTAAAAGGAAGCTCTTCAATACAAATAGTATCCGCAAAACCAAGGTAATGAGAGGCATCGCAAAAAAAGCGATATGTTATAAATTCTACTCGTGTGGGGCCAAAAATTACTTCATCAAATATAAAATCAGCAAAAAGAAGACCACAATGGCTAATATAACAATTGCAATAGTACTTCTTATGAGTAACCATCTTAGTTCTTCTAGATGGTCTAAAAAAGACATTTCTGATAAATTTTTCTTTGCCATTTATATAATTCCTTCTTTTAAAATATCGTGTATATGTAATATGCCTACATAATTTCCTTCTTCTTCAACAACTAGTTGAGTAATCGAAAAGTCTTCCATAGTGTGAAAAGCATCTATAACCATAGCATTCAAAGCAATTGTTTTAGGTGTCTTTGTCATAATATCCTTTGCTTTTAATCCTGATATAGTTTCAGTAGTATTAAGCATCCTTCTAATGTCTCCATCTGTAATAATCCCAATGAGTTGCTTGTTTTCTATTACAGCTGTTACACCAAGTCTTTTTTCTGATATTTCAATAATTACATCCTTTATTGGAGAATTAGAGGAAACCTGTGGTTTATGGTTTTTATCTAATAAGTCAGAAACTCGTAGCAAAAGCTTTTTGCCTAATGCTCCACCAGGATGATATTTAGCAAAATCTTCACTTTTAAAATTTCTTTTTTCATCAAACAAATAGCCAAAGCATCTCCTAATACCAATTGAGCAGTCGTACTATTAGTAGGAGCTAAATTATTAGGACACGATTCTTTAGTTACATACGCATGCAAAACAAAGTCTGATTCTTTGCCTAAAAAGAATGAAGATTAGCAGTCATTCCTATTAATTGATTACCAAATCGTTTTAATAAAGGAACTAATACTTTTATTTCAGGACTATTACCACTTTTTGATATGCAAATAATTACATCACCATCTTGTACCATTCCTAGATCTCCATGAATAGCCTCAGAAGCATGCAAAAACATAGAAGGGGTTCCTGTTGAATTAAAAGTAGCCACCATTTTTTGGGCAATAATGGCACTCTTTCCTATTCCTGTAACAATTAGTCTACCTTTGGCGTTATATATAAGTTCTACTGCTTGAGCAAAATCAGCTGTTAAATAATTTACTAAGTTTGCTATAGCTTCGCTTTGTTCTAATAAAGAGGCTTTAGCGGTGGCAAGAATGGAATCTTTAGTAATCAAAACAAGAGTCTTTTTTAAAATTTGTATAATGATAAAGAATTTTGTATCTTTATGTAAGTGCAAATTTATAAAAATACCTAGTTGAAAGAATTTTTTATTTGACTGAAATTTTATTAATTTTGTTTAAAATTTCCCAAAAATATACCAAACACATTTTTTTTTACTAGTTGGGGATAGTATAAAAGCTGTTTGATTTTCATCATTTCATTAATTTGTCAATAGAAAATAGTTGAAGAATGAGTTCTCACCCAATTGATTTACACAAAGAATTAAAAAAGTATTTCGGATTTAACCAGTTTAAAGGTTTACAAGAACAAGTAGTAAGAAGTATTGTATCTGGAGAAAATACTTTTGTTATTATGCCTACAGGTGGCGGAAAATCGTTATGTTATCAGTTACCTGCACTAATCCAAGAAGGGGTAGCTATTGTTGTTTCGCCTCTTATTGCCTTGATGAAAAATCAAGTAGATGCCCTTAGAAGTTTAGGCTCTGGGGATGCTATAGCGCATGTTCTTAATTCTTCATTAAACAAGACCGAAATTAATCAAGTTAAAAAGGATATAGCATCTGGTTTAACTAAATTGTTGTATGTAGCTCCTGAATCTTTAACAAAAGAAGAGTATATTGATTTTTTAAAGGAGCATAAGATTTCTTTCGTTGCCATTGATGAAGCGCATTGTATTTCGGAATGGGGACATGATTTTAGACCTGAATATCGAAACTTAAGAAATATAATTAGGGCTTTGGGAGATATTCCAATCATAGGACTAACAGCAACCGCCACCCCAAAAGTTCAAGAAGACATTCTTAAAAATTTAGATATGTCTGATGCTAATGTATTCAAAGCATCATTTAATCGTCCTAATTTATTTTATGAGGTACGAACAAAAACCAAGAATGTAGAAGGAGATATCATTCGTTTTATAAAACAACATAAAGGAAAGTCTGGAGTTATTTATTGTCTTTCACGTAAAAAAGTAGAAGATATAGCTGAAGTTTTAAAAGTGAATGGCATTTCGGCTGTACCGTATCACGCAGGTCTTGATGCTAAAACAAGAGCTAAACACCAAGATATGTTCCTTATGGAAGAGGTAGATGTAGTGGTAGCTACTATTGCATTTGGTATGGGTATTGATAAGCCTGATGTCCGATTTGTAATTCATCATGATATACCAAAATCCTTAGAAAGTTATTATCAAGAAACAGGAAGAGCAGGACGTGATGGAGGAGAAGGACATTGTTTAGCTTACTATTCATATAAAGATGTAGAGAAATTAGAAAAATTTATGGCAGGAAAACCAGTAGCTGAACAAGAGGTAGGTTTTGCTTTGCTACAAGAAGTAGTTTCTTATGCAGAAACGTCTATGTCTCGTCGTAAATTTTTATTACATTATTTTGGAGAAGCGTTTGATAGCGAAACAGGAGATGGTGGAGATATGGATGATAATATGCGTAATCCTAAAAAGAAAACAGAAGCTAAGGATAATGTAATAAAACTATTAGAAGCTATTCGTGATACAAAAGAAATATATAAAGCAAAAGAGATTATTTTAGCATTAATAGGGAAAGTAAATGCCGTTATTAAAGCACATAAGACAGATGCCCAGCCATTTTTTGGTATAGGAAAAGATCAAGATGAAAAATATTGGATGGCATTAATTCGTCAAGTAATGGTTGACGGCTTTATGCGTAAAGATATTGAAAGTTATGGTGTTTTAAAAATGACTGATAAAGGATACGATTTTCTGAAGACACCAATATCTTTCATGATGACAGAAGATCATGAATTTTATGATAATGAAGATGATACAGTTATAGCAGCTGCTAAGTCATCAGGAACCACAGATGAGGTTTTAATGGCTATGCTGGTTGATTTACGTAAAAAAGTAGGTAAAAAAGAAGGTGTGCCTCCTTATGTTGTTTTTCAAGAATTTTCATTAGAAGATATGGCCTTGAAATATCCTATCACTATAGCTGAATTAAGTAACATTCAAGGAGTAGGAGAGGGAAAAGCAAAAAAATATGGAAAAGCATTTGTAGATCTTATTTCAAAGTATGTTGAAGAACATGATATTATGCGACCTGATGATTTAGTTGTTAAATCTACAGGAGCTAATTCAGGATTAAAGCTTTATATCATTCAAAATATAGATCGAAAGTTACCTTTAGATGATATTGCAAAAGCAAAAGGTTTGGATATGGATGCTCTACTAAAAGAAATGGAGCAAATAGTGTATTCAGGAACCAAATTAAATATAAATTATTGGGTTGATGAAATTTTAGATGAAGATCAACAACAAGAAATTCATGATTATTTTATGGATTCTGAGTCGGATAAAATTCAAGATGCTTTAGATGAATTTGACGGAGATTATGATACGGAAGAATTGCGACTTATGCGAATTAAATTTATTAGTGAAGTGGCTAATTAATATGAAAAAATCGAATTTTTGACAAAAAGCGGGATAATAATAAAAGAATTATTCCGCTTTTTTTGATGGTTTATTTAAGGTTTAATAGACTAAGAACAAAAGTTGGGGAGGATATTCAAAAAAAGAGATCTTTGTCAAAATTAAACACTACTATGAATCCCTGTAGATCTTTTAAAATTGGTGCTTCCTGATTTTCTAGTTGATTATTTTGAAATAATTTCAGTTGATAATTCACAAGAAAACTACATCTCTATTTTGAAGAAAAAGCAAAACCTCCAAAAGAGTTTGATCACACAGAGTTAGCCTCCAAAGGCTTAACAGATGAAATAATAATTCAAGATTTTTCACTAAGAGGAAAGTTTGCGTATTTGCATATAAAACGTCGTCGTTGGATTGATAAAAACACAGACGAGATAGTTAAAAGAGATTGGAATTTATACAATTTAAACTTTGAATTTTCTTTTTAAAAATAGTACCTCTACAAAAACAACAAAAATTAGTATTGGTTCTTGATGCGCTTCGTGCTCGAACTAACGATAATTTCAATTATATACTCAACCGTCTGTTCAAGTTGTTTTTAAAATGAAAAAAAACATATCGAGGACGTTACTTTTAAACCCAGATTCCGCATTAGACTTCGTTGTGAAACAAAATTTTTGAATAAATTCAAGTGCTCACGGAAAATTTTAGAAGAAGAAATAGTGAACTATTTTGATGATTAAAACTTGAGTACGTGCTTGAATTTGAAGAAAAATAAAGTGGAATAGATTTACTTCGTCTATTCGCTACGCTCGGGTCTAATGCGTAATTCTATCTAACTTAGCTAAAATTATTATATACGAGATAACACGATGTTTGATCATTGATTGTCTCAAGGACTTCCAAATGGAAGCCTTTTTACATTTCAGCCAAAATTTAAGAGGGGATAAATTCACCATTTTTTTGCATAGGCTTCGCTGACAAGTACAAGTCAGCTCTCATTTGTCAAAGAACAATACTTTCTTGAAATCTGGGTTTAGTCCAGTTGTTTTAAGTTAAAATGGTATTAGTGGCTAAAGGGACACGTATGATGCAAGAATTTGCGTCTTTTTTAAAAGAAATTAATCGATAGTACTGCTGTAGATTCTCAAAACTACTTTGATAATAGAAGTACAAATGCAGCTGCTAAATCTTTTAATGCAAAAATAGAAGCCTTTAGAAGTCAGTTTAGAGGGGTAAGAAATATCGATTTCTTCTTATTCGGATTGTTCAATCTTTTTGCTTAATCCTTAAATTTTGTTCTTGATCCCTTTTGTTCTTGATTTTTCTAAGATACTATTTTTAGAGTAAAAAAGCAACAAAAAGGCTGTCCTAAACAATATTTTGAACAGCCTTTTTTTAGTGACCCCGCTGGGGCTCGAACCCCGGACCCCATCATTAAAAGTGATGTGCTCTACCAACTGAGCTACGGAGTCTATACTATTATATTTTTGTTTCTTAAATTAGTTTTATGGTGACCATGATGGGATTCGAACCCACACGTCTTACGACACCACCCCCTCAAGATGGCGAGTCTGCCAATTCCTCCACATGGCCGTTGAGAATGAAAAAGCCAAACTTTTGTTTGGCTTTAGTGACCCGCTGGGGCTCGAACCCAGGACCCCATCATTAAAAGTGATGTGCTCTACCAACTGAGCTACGGAGTCAATGCTTTAATAAATTTTATTTTGTTTAGTGACCCCGCTGGGGCTCGAACCCCAGGACCCCATCATTAAAAGTGATGTGCTCTACCAACTGAGCTACGGAGTCAATGCTTTAATAAATTTTATTTTGTTTAGTGACCCCGCTGGGGCTCGAACCCGGACCCCATCATTAAAAGTGATGTGCTCTACCAACTGAGCTACGGAGTCAATGCTTTAGGAAATGTTGTTTTGTTTAGTGACCCCGCTGGGGCTCAGACCAGGACCCCATCATTAAAAGTGATGTGCTCTACCAACTGAGCTACGGAGTCGTAAACATTTCTTGTTTGCGGGTGCAAATATATTACCTTATTTTTGATTTTTCAAAGAAAAGGAGGTTTTATTTCTGTTTTTTTTGTAAGTTATTGATTATTAATGTGTTTTGTATGAGTAAAATTGTGTTAGTAGGTTATATGGGATCAGGTAAATCAAGTGTTGGGAGAGTTCTAGCTCGTAAATTGGCATTAGAATTTATAGATTTAGATGATTTTATTGTTCAAAAAGAAGGAAAAAGTATTAAAGAAATTTTTGATACAGAAGGTGAGATTTATTTTCGAAAGTTAGAACATATTGTTTTAAAGGATTTATTGTTAAAAAAAGAGTCTTTTGTTTTGAGTTTGGGAGGTGGTACTCCATGTTATGCTGGAAATGATCTTTTATTACAAGGAGATGCTGTTAATTCAGTTTATTTAAAAGCTTCAATTCAATTGTTGGTTGAGCGTTTAGTTATAGAAGCTGATAAAAGACCCTTAATAGCGGGTTTAAATAAAGAAGAAATGAATGAGTTTGTAGCCAAACATTTATTCGACAGAAGCTATTATTATAATAGTTGTAAAAAAATAGTTTCTGTCGATAATAAGACGATTGATGAAATTTCTGATGAATTGGTACGTCTTTATTCTAAATAGGCGTACTGGTTGTTGTTTTCGAATACAACGTGAACGTGTTCTAGTATAGAAGTAGACAAAGAAATGCCTTTGAAATCAGCTTTTATAGGATATTTTTTATGGTTACGATCTACAAGTACCGCCGTTTTAAATTTTTGAAGAGGTACTTCCAAAAAATGTTTTACTCCATATATAAGGGTTGTTCCAGTGTTGAGTACATCATCTACCAATACAAGCCCTTTATTGCTGTATTCTTCTTTTGGAAGGCTTGTGTGTATAGTAGTGTTAGGATTTTTTTTATCAATTATAACTTCACAAAATTGAATAGATAGAGGAGAAATATCTTTTAGTGTGATAACTAATTTTTGTGCTAATATGCTCCCATTTCCCTGTATCCCAGCAATAATTACTTCTTTTTCATTAATAAATGTTTCGTGTATCTGATATGCTATGCGTTTGATTTTAAATTCTATTTCAGTATGAGTAAGAATAATATTTGTGTTCATTTGTGTTGTTATTTTTTTGTAAATATAAAAAAGAGTTCTTTACCTTGTCTAGGTTTGATAGAATTGTAAGCAATTTCTAGTGTTTTTATAGTAAATTGGGGTGAAAACAAAAGTTTGTATTCTTCCTTAGAACCTCCAAAAGGAGGGCCTTGTTCAGTTAAAGGGAAATCAAATAAAAGCCCCGCTATTTTTCCTTGTGGATTTAATAGTGAATTTATTTTGGTTGCATATTCTTTTCTTGCCATAGGAGGAAGTGCGCAAAAAAAAGTTTGTTCTATAATTAGATCATAGTTGTCTTTATGTGAAAAAAATCTTCGTATATAATTTGGTTATAAGGTACCTGTGGTAATCGCTTTTTTATGTTTTTAATGGGTGTTTCTGCAAAATCGAGAACATGAGTGTTCTTAAAACCTTTTGGATCAAATATTCAAATTCGTATGCGTTTCCACCTCCGAGAATTAGTATTTTGAGATTTTTATTTGTTAATTGATCAAAATAACTTTTCAGAGGTTGTGTAATGATTCCAGTATCCCAACCTGTTTCGTTTTTTTGATATCTGTTTTCCCAGTAATTACGATTCAGATTCATCTTTAAATTCATTTTCAAAATCTAATTCAAATTCATCCAAATCACGACGGTCTTTTTTGGTAGGTCTACCTTCACCATATTTTCTGTAATGTGCTTTAGAAAGTTTAAGCATTTCTAAATGAGCAAATGCTTCTTCTGGGGTTTCATCTCTACGATATATATCGACTAGTTTGGCACCTACTCGGCTTGTAGGAATGTCTAAAACCTGAATGCTATAGGTAATTTGGTCTTTTCTAAAAGTAACTTTGTCTCCAGAAAAAACTTCTTTAGAAGGTTTGGCTGTAATTCCGTTTACAGTTATTTGGTTTTTTTTACAAGCTTCAGTTACCATGTTACGAGTTTTGTAATATCGTACACACCATAAATATTTATCAATACGCATAAAATCAAAAATCTTAGTTAAATTAGTATACAAAAATAATTCAAAATTGTATCTTGCGTGCAAATTTTATAGAAGAATGAATAAATTAAGTAAATTGATAGGCGGCTTATTTTTAGTGATTGTATTTATGTCTTGTAATAGAAATAATGATACAGTAGATGTCGTTCCTCCTAAAGCATATTCAGAACAAATACCGGGAGAAATTTTAGAAATAGAAAAGTTTTTTGAAGATTATCACATGGATGTTGATGCAGATAAAAATGTTGAATTTGTAAAAAGAATCGGTTCTAAATCAGGCTTAGTTTCTATAAAAGATCAGTATGCACCTAAATTCAAAATAATACATTACAACGATTATGATTTTAAGGTGTATTATATTAATCATAATGGTGGAGGAGAATTAAAACCAGAACTTTCTAAAACTCCTTGTCCTATAGATACAGTTTTAGTATCATATCATGGCCTGTTGTTAAAGGAAAAAGCGGGTTTTGATCAAGAAAAAACGACATTTAATAAAAATCAGTTTTTTGACCGAGGAGAAAATCCAGTTCGTTTTGATTTAGCAAAAGTAATAGCTGGTTGGTCTAGAATGGTGTCGTTAATGACTACAGGTATTACAACAGTTGATCCTGTTACAAATGTTTTAAGTTTTAAAGATTTTGGTGCTGCAGTATTGTTTCTACCTTCAGGGTTAGGGTATTATTCTGATGCACAGGTAAATATACCAGCTTATTCTCCTTTAATATTTAATGTTAAATTAATGTCAATGAAGAGAAAAGATCATGATTTTGATGGGCATACAACCTTTGAGGAAGAATATAGTTTTGATGCGTCAAATTTAAACGCTCCATGGGTTAATTTAAAGCGTGATACAGATGGAGATGGGTATCTTGATTATCTAGATCGCGATGATGATAATGATGGAATATTAACAAGAGATGAAGCAATAGGGGATGATAATCGTAATGGAATTCCAAACCATTTGGATAAAGAGGATAGAAGAAGAAAATAAAGCATATTGAAAATAAAAAAGAGGCTATCTAATCTAAAAGATAGCCTCTTTTTTTATTCAGTTTCTAATAACCAATTTTTAAAATCGTAAAAGTTTTGAGGAGCTACACCATGTCCTACAGGATATTCTTTATAGCTATTCTTGATACCTAAATCGTTTAATATGGGTTGTGCTTTACGAGCCCATTCTACGGGTACTACTTGGTCTACGCTGCCATGTGAAGCGAATATCTGTAAATTATTAAAGTTGTTTTTTTGATAATCTTTTAATGCAATTTCTTGATTAAAATACCCACTCATACCTACTATTCTCTGAATTTTGTTAGGATAAGATAAGGCGGTAGCGTAGCTTAAAATACATCCTTGGCTAAATCCAATTAGCGTAATTTTATTAGGATCAATAGCATAATTTTCGACTAATTCGTCAATAAAATGAACTATTGTTTCCCTTGAACTGCGAGCTTGATCTAAATCTGAAAATTTATTTTCGTCAGCATCAAAATTAATGGCATACCAAGCATAAGCATTTGGCATTAGATTATAAGGAGCACGAGCGGATATGATGTAATAATGATCAGGAAGTTCAGAAGCAAATGAAAAAGATCTTCTTCGTTACTTCCGTAACCATGTAATAATAAGAGTAATGGGTTTTTCTCTTTTTTATTTTAGGTTCTTTTACTAGATGGTATAGCGATAAATTCATTTAGATAGTTTTAAAAAATTTTTGAAATATGGAGCCTAATAGTGGTAACGGACAGGATTCGCCTCGGCTTGCGGTATATAAACCGTAAAAGCTTAATAGAGAAATGAATATCCACATACTTATAGTAGCCATAGGGATGCTAAAATTAGAAAGCATAAGACCTAATGTAACAAAAGTAATGGTTAAGCCTAGACCTTGTCTTACATGAAAAGAGCCAAATTCGGTTTTGTCTTCTCCACTATTCATGGATAAGGCAATAAGTGGACCTATTATAAGTATATAGCTTATAATTGCTGTGTTTTTTCCTTTTTTATATCGTTTAAGTTTGTATTCATTATTAGCTTTTAATAAATTGAGAATGATTAATAATACCAATTACTTTTCCTTTCATAGATTGGTTTATAAAAGCTGAGTTTTTAGATTTGGATATTATGTTTTCTTTTTGAAAAAACCAATTTTCATTAGGAGTAAATAGTGTTAAATTAGCTGTTTCTCCTTCTTTTAGGTGAGGTTCTTCTATATCAAAAATCTTTCGTCCAGCAGTTAATTTTTCTATAATAATTTCTGTGGGTAAAATGGTTTGTAAGGCACTATAACAACTTTCTAATCCAATGGTTCCATTTTTAGCTAAATCAAATTCTAAATTTTTGTTTTCAATGTCTATAGGGTTATGATCGCTTGTAATACAGTCAATAGTATTATCTAAAACGCCTTCAATAAGTGCTTTGCGGTCTTGTTCTGATCGGATAGGAGGAGTTACACGATAATTAGAATTAAAACTGTTTAGTACTTCGTCTTGTAATATCAAATGGTGAACAGATACACTACAGCTAACTTGTAAGCCTTTTTTCTTCGCCTGACGAATTAGATCTACAGCGTGAGCGGTTGAAAGGGTTGGAATGTGTAGTTTACCTCCTGTGTATTCTAAGATGTATAAATTGCGGGCTATTATTAAATCCTCAGCTAAGGAAGGAATGCCTTTTAAACCTAACTGAGTAGAAGTGATTCCTTCGTTTACGATTCCTTTGCCTTTGATGTTGTTATCCATTGAGTAAGCAATAACTTTTCCTTCAAAATCTTTTGTGTACTGTAGAGCTATTTTTAGGATGTTGGCGTTATCTAAATTTTTGTTATAATCTCCAAAAGCTACAGCACCTGCATTCTTCATGTCTAAAAGTTCTGCTAAGTCATTTCCGTTACTGTTTTTTGTAAGTGCTCCAATGGGGTATAAATCAGTGGCGCTTTGATTAGCTTTTTGTTTAACAAAAAGATTTGAGATTGATTATCTAATATAGGAGCTGAATTGGGTTGTAAAAGAATGCTTGTAAAACCTGATTTACTAGCTGTCTGTAGTCCGTTATTGATAGTTTCACGATCTTCAAAACCTGGTTCTCCTAAAGAAACACTAGTGTCTATCCAGCCTTTAGAGAGATGTAAATCAGGGTAGGTAATTTCTTCATAATCATTTAGAATGGGGAGATTTTGTCCTATTTTTTTCTATTATACCGTTACTAATTTGAATATCAGTAATTTCTTGGTTTAAAGGATGATTTTTTTCAATAATTCGAGCATTACGGATAATTAAATTCATTTTAGAAATTTTTGAATGAGCAATTCGATGATCAAAAATAATAAGGCAAAAATAAGAAACCATTTCCAAATTTGCTGATCAGTGCGTTCTGTTTGAAGGGTTTCAAAAAAAATATTTAAGTTGCTTATTGTATTAATTTTGTTATAATTACTATAATTGTTTAATTGACTTTCTTTGCGGTCATAATTAAAACTAATAGGGTAGATGTTTTTTTTATTTTGAATAATTTGATAATTACCCGCTTTTTTAGGGTTATCGCCACAACTAAATTTTAGTTTATTTTCTAAAATTTGTTGTACAGGAATAAAATTTTCTTCTTTGTTTGTAATAGAAACTATTTCATCTTTATTTAGTAACGCATCAATTATAGTGGTTTTGTTTTGACCAATTGTTTGATATTGTAGACCATTTTTACTAGTTGAAATACCCATTTTGTAAAAAGTAGGTACAATTAGTGGGGCATTTTGAAAATTTGAAATTTCTTTGTTTAAAGGAGCTGAAAATATATATATAATACCAGAATTTTTATACAATGTATTTAAAAATGCCGATTGATCATCGTAGGTAAGTGCTTGGGGTAAACCACTTTTTACTTCAAAGGATTTCTTTACAATAGGGTACTGAAAGTTACGGATTCTTTTTTCAAAAACATCTATGTATAGAGGATTTGAAAAGTTAATTTTCATTATTTTTTTTTCCTTGTTTTGTAAATTACCAAATTGAATGTTTGTGAAGTTTTTTTAAAAAAGCATTCAAATTAGATGGAATAATTTTTTCGGAAGGAATAATGACCAAACTACCTCCTTTATCGACAAATTTTTTCATATTAGTGTGCATTGCCGTAGGAATATTATCTAACTCATTTAAGATAATACAATCTTGATTTTCTATACTTCTATAGTCTAGTTGGTTTGGATTGCTGTTTGAAAAATTAAACTCGGGCTTTGTATAAATTCGGGTAAGGAAATTAGATTTTTCGTCATCTCCTATACTTAGGATTTTTACAATTTTAGGTTTTGAGAAATTGAAATAAAAAGTGTTGTCAAAAGCTAAACTATTATCATTTAAAGAAACATATCCGTTAAATGTTTCTTTTGGAATTGTAAATAATAAAGTTTGTTTGTTTTTGTTTAAAGGTATTATAGATTTGGCAATCAAATTGTTTTGATTGTATAATGAAATAGGAATTGATTTAGATTCTTTAAAATTAGATGAAACTAATACACCAATTTCATAGAAATTTTCAAGACTCTGATTTATAAAAACACTATCAATAGCAGCGTTTGTCGTTTTTTCAGCTTCAGGAACTACGAAATAAGTTTTGTTATTTAGAGGTAATTTAGATAAGGATTCGGTTTGTAAGCCAATAGCATCTGTGATAACTAAAATATCTTTTCCTTGATTGTTATTATGCGATTTTGTTTTAATTAGTGCATTTTCAAGAGAAAAAGGAATTGGGCTATAATTTAAATTTTGGAGATCTTTAGCAATAGCTTTAATATGTGTGTTCCAAAAATCGGTATCGTTTGTTAAAAGTGAAAAAGTTGTTTCTTCTGGAATGTTTTCTAATAAATCTTGTACAGCTCGCTTAAGTAATTCTCCTTTTTTACCTTTTGCTTGCATACTAAAAGAGTTGTCTAATAGTATAATAAGTTCATTGTTTTTACCTGCTTGGTCTGTTGCTTTAAAAAAGGTTGCGCAAAGGCTAGAATAAGAGTGGCTAAGAGTAAAAGTCTTGTTGCTAATAATAAATATTTTTTTATTTTAGAGCTTTTACGTGTTTGGATGATCAGTTCTTTTAAAAAACGAACGTTCGTGAAGTATTCTTTTTTAAACTTTCGTAATTGAAATAAATGCACAATTACTGGAATAATCAGTAAAAAAAGAAAATAAAGGATTTCAGGATGTTTAAATTGCATTTATGTTTTGAATTTGTCAAAGATACATTTTTAGTTTGAATCGTAGAATAGTTTCAGATTTTAATCGTTTTTTTGAACAAAAAATCTAAAAGTATTAAATTAAGAGTTAGGATGAAATTTCCCTTTTTTTTAGTTTTTCTTTATAAAACTCCTTTTCCGCTATGTAAATAGTTTTAGTTACTTCACAAAATGTAACATCCCCTTTTTGTTGGTAATAGATGTTATCTTAGTATACTCTATTTCTTTCTTTATTTTTACTTCATCAATGATTTTTTTTATTTCTTCATCACTAAAATGAAAAGTAGCGTAAACGTTTTCTCTTGCAGGTTTTTTAAAGCGTATGAAGGCTGTTTTATCCCATATAATGTAATTGTCTTTCAGGATATACATTAATTGAGTCATAGGTATTGGATCTACAGCCGAAAAGAGACTTCCACCAAAAATAGAACCTACGTAGTTCTTGTTTTTATAATTATGAGGGATTTTTATATGTACATTTTTTAAATCTTCTGAAATATGGGTTACTCTAGCTGTACTCCTTTTGTACATAGGAGAAAAATTAAATCCATATTTTAGAAAAATAGATGGATGTATGAATTTTTGAGCAAATCTAGAAAGTTTTTGATACATTGTTTTTAATTCATTAAAATTGATATAAAACAGTTTTGATTGTCAAAAATAAACTATTTTTGACTAAATTCCTTCCTTTAAAAAATCAAAAATTTAGAAGATGTATCGTTTTTTTCTAATCATTTGGAGTCTTATTGTTTGGCCTTATGATGTTTCATCACAAAGAATAAATGCTATAAAAAGAACAGAATTAAAAATTAAAAAGGCAAAAAGCGCACTAAAAGAATTAAATACAAAAGAATCAATGATGCTAGCTCAGGAAGGATTGCTAGAATCATTTCAATTAAATGACAATAGATTAAAAGCTAAAGCCTATATGGTTTTAGGATGTAATTTTGTTGAATTTGTTAATACAAAAAAAGCTGAAAGATATTTCTTGAAATCTTTGTATTATGCTAATTTAAATGATAATGATACTCTTAAGGGGTTGGTTTATAATGATCTAGGAGCAGTCTATTCTTATTATGAAGGCAATTTTGAAAAAGGAATTAAATATTATAAAAAGGATTATTTTATACAGAAAAAATAGAAGATCCAATTCAAATTACATATGATTGTCTGAACATTGCAGGAGCTTATGTTGATGAAGGACGTTATGAAGAGGTAATGCCTTTCTTAAAAAAAGCAACTTACTATATACAATTTAATAAAGAAGCTGAAGCACAATTGAATTATAATGCTTTATGGGGGCGCTATTATAGTTATAAAAATCAAAAAGATAAAGCAGAATATTTTTTCGAAAAATCAATTCAATGCGGATTAACAGAAAAAGTGGATTTATTAGATAGTTATTTAGCAGAGGTTTATAGTGATTATGCTATACATTTTGAAAAGTTTAAAGAATATGATAAAGCTTTGAAATATGAAAGATTAAGCTCTCAATATAGGGATAAGGTCTATAATCAAAAACGTTCAGAATCTGTCAAAAGCAAGGAAGATGTTATTAAAATGAAAGAATATGAATGGCATATTAATTATATTGAAAAAGAAAAAGAAGAGAAGGAACTTAGTTTAAAAAAACGTATATAATCATTGTTTTGTTTACGATCATTGTAGGAGGGTTGATGGTATTAGTCTATATATTGTTTAAAAATAATCGTAACAGACGTAAAAGTTTTATACGCTTACAAAAGGTTAATAATGAATTAGAGAAAGCAAAAGAAAAAGCAGAAGAATCGACACGAGTTAAATCACAATTTGTTTCAACTATTACACATGAATTAAGAACACCTTTATATGGTGTTATAGGAATTTCAGATCTATTAGCTGATGAATATCCTGAAATAATAAAGAGTAAGTATTTGCAATCTTTAAAATTTTCGGCTCAATATTTATTGTCTTTAGTAAATGATGTTTTGCAAATTTATAAGATCACAGAAAAAAAAATTATTTTAGAAAAAAGCAGTTTCAATCTTCGGGATCAATTAGACGCCATTAAAAATAGTTTTTATACACAGTGTCTTAAAACATTGAATGTTATTCATGTTGATGTTGATAATGCTATACCTGAAAGGATTGTAGGGGATGGTCTTAGACTTTCTCAGATTTTGATGAATTTGATTAGCAATGGACTTAAGTTTACAGAAAACGGAAAGGTAGAGCTAAAGGTTAATTTGATTGATAGAATAGAAGATCAATTGAGTTTAGAATTTATTGTGCAAGATACAGGAATAGGAATAGCAAAAGAAAATCAACAACGAATTTTTGAGGAATTTGTTCAAATTGAACGTCGTGAAGAAGATTATCAAGGAACAGGTTTAGGTTTACCTATTGTTAAAAAATTAATAGCATTATTCGGTGGGACTATTTTTTTGGAAAGTGAAGAAGGAAAAGGGACTAAAGTAGTATTTCGGTTGAATTTTGAAATAGATAATGAATATTTTTCATCCAAATTATTTGTAGATGAAGCAAAGGCCCAAGCTTTGAAAATACTTCTAGCCGAAGATAATAAGATTAATCAAATAGTAACGAAGAAAATATTAAAATCCTTTGGTTATAAAGTTGTTATTGCAAATAATGGTTTAGAATCAATAGAAGCTTGTAAAAAGGAAAATTTGATATTATTCTTTTGGATATTAATATGCCTCTTTATGATGGATACGAAGTGGCTATTCAAATAAGAAATTTAAGCATTACAACCCCAATAATTGCATTAACAGCTTTTGATAAATATGAAGTTTTTAGTAAATGTAAAAAAGCAGGAATGAATGATGTATTGGTAAAACCTTTTGAAAAAGAACAGTTGTTAGGTATCATAAATAGTTATGTAGGTTAAAGGGAAGTTATAGTGTCTTTTTAGATATTTATTCTGGCCTATATTATCAAAAAATATAAACCCAAATTTCGCATGCGATTTCGTGGTGAATATGAAAATATAAGTAAAATGTATGAAATTTTTTTCTTGTGATAGGTAGCAAAAGTGGTAGTTTGTCTCTTCGATCCAAGGAAGAAGTTACATTATTGATATTATGTAATTTCCTTCCTATTTTATAAATGACAAGATTGAGAATTTTTAAGACAACTTAATTCAATAAAAAAAGTACGCTTTTTTATATTTAAAGTTTTTTTGTTTGTAATAAATTGCGAATGTGTAATCTGATTTTAAAAAAGTAAACCTCATTTTAGAGAAAAAGTTTTAAAATGGGTTTACTTCAAGGAGTAAGGAACTTTCGAACCTTGATTTATTGATATATTTTTTTCTGAATAACCTTATTAGAGTTATCAATAGAGGTGATTTGCTAATAATGAGTGGAATACTGTCAGAAAACTTATTTTTTCTTGCGTTTTTCTGCACGTTTACGTTCAACAGCGCGATTTCTAGGAGCTGTTTTGCGAGGTTTTCTTTTTCTGGACCACCTAAATTTACTTTTTTATTTTTTTCCGATTTGTCTTGAAAGGCGCTGTTTTCAGATGTTTTAGGTTTTTTAAGCAAGTGTTTTATTTTTTGCTTTTCTTTTTCAGGGCCAATTAATTGTGTTGAAATTTCAATGTTTTCAGGTAAATCTAAGATAGGGATTTCAAGATCCATTAACATTTCAGCTTCTATCTTTATGTCTTCTTCTCTTGGTGCAATAAAACTAATAGCAATTCCTTCTGTATCGGCACGTCCAGTTCTACCAATACGATGAATATATTGTTCTGGAATTTCAGGCATTTCAAAATTTATAACATGTGTAATGTTTGAAATATCTAAACCTCTTGCCATTACATCAGTTGTAATAATACCCTTTGTTTCGCCCCTTTGAAAGCTGGACATTGTAAGTAAACGATAGTTTTGAGATTTATTAGAATGTATTATGCCAAATTGATCTGGATATGCTGCTTCTATTTTTTCATGAAGCATATCGGCAATTTTTTTATTATTAACGAATATTAGAACTCTTTCTAAAGAATCATCTGTTTGTAGTAAGTGTTTTAATAAATTTACTTTAGTATTAAAGTTAGGAACATGATACGATAATTGTTGTATTTTTTCTAATGGAGTGCCTGATTTAGCAAGTGTAATTTCTTCTGGAAAGTCAAAATAATCGTTTAGGATTTCGTCTACTTCATCTGTCATTGTAGCAGAGAAAAGTACATTTTGACGTTTGGGTTTTAACATAGTTAAAATGGAAGTAATTTGAGGGCGAAAACCTAAATTTAACATTTCATCAAATTCGTCGATCACTAGTTTATTTACTTCTTGTAAGGATAAGACGTTATCTAAAGCTAAATCCATTATGCGCCACGGCGTTCCTACTAAAATATCTATTCCTTGATATACTTGATTTTTTTGCGTATTAATGTTTACACCTCCATAGATTCCTAAAGTTCTAACAGACATGTATGCTGTAAGTTTTTCTATTTCATCTACTACTTGTACAACTAGTTCTCTAGTAGGAACCAAAATCATCATGCGAGGATTGTATGTTTGAGCAAACTTGTATTGTTTTAATAAAGGAAGTAAGTATGCAAAAGTCTTACCTGTTCCTGTTTGAGCAATTCCCATTACATCTCTACCAGATATGATTACATTAAATGATTTTTGCTGAATAGGGGTAGGACTGACAAATTTTAATTCGTCTAATGCTTTTTGTAAAGATTTTGGTAAATTAAATTGCTCAAATGATGACATATATCTAATTGTATTTTTTGCAAAGGTATTGTTTATAGTCGATATTTCTTAAAGAAAGAACGATAACTTCATTTGAAAATTACAATTAAAGTTGATGTTGGGCAAAAATAAAAGCTTAAAAAGAAGCTTTTTGATAAGTAGTAAATGAGATTTAGTTTGTTATTTCGACGACAGGAGAAGTCACATTATCAATGTTATGCGATTTCTCCTGCTAGTCGGAATAAACAAGATAGTGTCCTTTTCGGACATTCTTTATATTTTTAGCTATTAAGCATTACAGGCATTACGAGCATTGTAACAGTTTCTCCTTCATCTAATCCATCGGCAGGAGTTAATATACCTGCGCGATTTGGCATTGACATTTCGAGCTGGATCATGTCACTTTGTAGATTTGTAAGCATTTCCATTAGAAAACGAGAGTTAAATCCTATTTGCATATCATCTCCTTGATAGTCACAAGTAAGACGCTCTTCTGCTTTGTTTGAATAGTCAATGTCTTCTGCTGAAATGTTTAGTTCAGCACCAGCTATTTTAAGACGAATTTGATGTGTTGTTTTATTTGAAAAAATAGCTACACGACGTACAGAACTTAAAAATTGTGTGCGATCTATCAATAATTTATTAGGGTTTTCCTTAGGAATAACGGCTTCGTAATTAGGATATTTTCCGTCAATTAAACGACATGTTAAGATATAGTTGTCAAAGGAAAAAGTAGCATTGGCATCGTTATATTCAATAGTAACTTCTGCATCAGATGCTGCTAATATACCTTTTAAAATATTTAAAGGTTTTCTTGGCATTATAAAATCAGCAACTTGTGAAGCTTTTACATCAGTTCGAGCGTATTTAACTAGTTTGTGAGCATCTGTTGCTACAAAAATTAGGCCTTCTGGTGAAAATTGGAAGAATACGCCACTCATAACAGGACGCAAGTCATCATTACCTGCTGCAAAGATAGTTTTGCTAACAGCTGTTGATAATATTTCTGCGGGCACTAAAGTCTTAGAAGGATCTTCTAAAACAACGGCCTTAGGAAATTCGGCTCAGGAGAGTATGCTAAAGCATACTTACCAGATTGAGAACTAATTTCAATCGTATTGTTTTCCTCTACAGTAAAAGTGAGCGGTTGCTCAGGAAAAGTTTTTAAAATTTCTAATAATAATTTAGCAGGCACAGCCACGCTCCCCTCACTAGTAGAATCTATGCTTAAAGAAGCCGACATAGTAGTTTCCAAATCCGAAGCAGAAACCACTAATTGGTCTTGTTTTAATTCAAATAAAAAATTGTCTAAGATAGGTAAAGTATTGCTACTGTTTATTACGCTACCTAAGACCTGTAGTTGTTTTTGTAAATAAGAACTCGATACAATAAATTTCATCGCAAATTATTTAAGTAAGTAACCTTATGGTGTATAGATTTTTAGTTTTTACAAATATATCGTAAACTAATTACTTTTTGAAATTATTTTTTTAAATAATTATCGCCCCATTTTCGATTTCTTAAATGGTTAAAAATAAGGCCAAATAGGATTAAAATAATTAATGGAGCACCAATTGTAATGAATTGAATAGTGCTATATTCCTCATATACTTTTTCTTTATCAAGTAGTGGAAGATCTACTTCTTTACTACGAATGTTAATTAATCCATTGTCATCTAATAAAAAATTCACACAATTCATTAGGAACTCTTTGTTTGCATATAGCTGATTGGTCCATTTATCAAAACCTAATTCCATAGGTTGTCCGTTTTTATCCAATTGATTTTTAATGATATCGCCATCGGATACAACAATTATTTTGGATTCTTTTCCTATGTTTTTGAAATCCAGTGATTTAAAAGGTAATACGCGATTTTCAAAGACAGAATGAAACTTTCCTTCTAATAACAAAGCCACAGGGAAATTTCCGGGGACATAGTCTTTTGCTACGGGTTTTTCATTTACCATCTCAAGATTAATTTCTACAGGTGTACCGACTGTTCTAGAGTAGGGAGATGATTTTAATAAAATAGTTTTTTTTATACCATTTTTTAAGGTGTCTATAGGGTTTGCAAACTCAAATTTAACACCGTCAATATTGTTTACAATGGGATGTTTGCTCTCTGTGTATACAAATGGAGAATAGAACCAAGGATAGTTTTGGTATTGTGTCTCACTTCCCCTTTTTCCTGTAGCTAATGCTATAGGTACAGCTTGCATATCTTTTATCAGTACAGGATTTATACGAAAACCATATTTAAAAAATAAATCATTTAATCCCAAATCTTTTGCAAAAGCAAGTGTATTGCCTGTTTGATTTAAGTCTTCCATAGAAACATTTACCGCGTCTATTAACCAAAGTGTTTTACCTCCGTTTATGATAAATTGATCTAGTACTTGTTTTTCTGCATCTGTAAAGCTCGAATTGGGTTTGGTAATGATGGCTAAATCAAATGTTTGAAGTGCTTTTTGTATTAATTTAGGTTTTGTTTTTACAGAATCTATAGGAAAGGGAGCTATAAAATAATTATCACGAACAGTTTGTAAAAAATCCGCTTTTAATACATCTGGAAGTTCATTTTTTCCTTTTATAATGGCAATTTTTTTCTTTTTTGATGTTGTAATTTTATGAAAGGCATCTGTAAAAGCATATTCTAGATGTTGTACTGAATGAATGATCTTTTGTTCTGTACTAACCCCCATACGGTTTTTTAATAATGGAACTTTAGTACTTTTTCCTTTATAAGTAGCAATGGCCCAAGGGTAAACGACTTCTTGTGATTGTTTACCTTTATCGTCAACGGTTATTTTAATAGGAGTTAAGCCTCGTTCATAGAATTGTTGCATTACTGCCTCTGCTTCTTCTGGGTTTTCTAGCGGATTAACAAATTGAAATATGATATTAGAATTGTAGGCTTTTAACTCTTCTAATATTTGTTTTGTTTCGAGTTGTAGGCGTTTAAATTCTGTAGGAAAATTACCTTCTAAGAATACATCTATATAAAGTGGTTCTTTTGCATTTTTTAGAATATCTAAAGAAGTTTCTGATAAAGTATATCTTTTATCCTGAGTTAAATCAATACGTTTAAAAAAGGTATAGCTGATAATGTTTAGTACTACTAATCCAAGGATAAGACCGATTATTTTTTGTGCGGTATCTTTCATCTTATTTCTTGTAGTTTTTAAGGTTGATAACGGTTAGTGAATAAAAGAAAAACATTACGCTTATGAAATAAATCAAGTCGCGCGTATCAATTACACCTCGACTGATACTCTTGTAATGGTAATCCATTCCTAAGGAGGCTATGATGTTATTAAAGTTTCCTAAAATGGATAATGTAGAAATACCTTGAAAGCCAAAATAAAATAAGAAAGAGGCTAACACTGCTATAAGGAAAGCAATAATTTGATTGTCAGATAGCGTAGAGGTATAAATTCCGATAGAAGTATAAGATCCTACTAGAAATAATAAACCAAAATAAGATCCCAATGTACTGCCAAAATCTAGGTTTCCTTCAGGTAGTCCTAGATCATAGATTACCTTTACATATACTAATGTAGGGATTACGGCTATAAGAATTAAAAAAAAGGCACCTAATGATTTTCCCATTACAATTTTGCCTAAACTCATTGGTTTTGTTAATAGGAGTTCAATAGTTCCTTGTTTTTTTCATCAGCAAAACTTCGCATTGTTACAGCAGGAATTAGAAATATTAAAACCCAAGGAGCAATAGTAAAAAAAGGGGTTAAATCAGCAAAACCAGAATTAAGTATATTGTAGTTACCTTCGAAAACCCATAAAAATAGACCTGTTATGAGCAAAAATAACGCAATGACTAAATAACCAACAGGAGATCCAAAAAATGATCGAAATTCTTTTAAAAGTATGGCTTTCATAAATTATGGTATAGGTTTAAAATCTAAAACGTAAAGATGTTGTAATGCAACAAAAGTAATGGAATCGTCTCAAAGTTAAAATTTTAAATCAAAGAAACCAGCTTGTTTACACTCCAAGCTTCTGGTTTGTCATTGAATAATTTTTTTGTAAAACTCCAAACCTCCTCAAATAACGCTGAATTTCTATAATTCTCCAAGTCTTCAGGGCTTTCCCAATAACTATAAGTAAAAAAAAACACAAGGATTATTTTGATCTTGGTAGAGTTCTAATAATTGATTTCTGGTGAGTTTCGAATTAAATCTTTTATTTCGTTAAAATTTTCTAAGAAAAGAGGGATGTTTTCTTCGTGAAAACTAAGTTTAACTATTCTAGTTAACATATCAATAATGGCTTATTAATTTAATTTTGTAAATCATTCTATTCAAAAATAACACTAACTGTATCTCTGTATTTTAAGCCTAATAACGACTTAGCTGTACCAGTGGTGTTAGGATTGCTCTTAAATATAGCAATTTCAAGATAGCCAGCTTCATTAAAAAGAGCTAACTTTTCACCTTCATAGTCTTTAAGCGTATAACCTTCTCGGATATTAAAATCAGAATATGAACGATGTATTTTTTTTATTGTTTTGTTGCCAAATTTTATTTCAAATTTTTTGTCGATATTTAATTTCTCAAAAGAACTTCTTGTGATGTTTGTTACACAATTTCCATAGTGATCAATATATATAACATTTCCCTTTATTTTGTTAGGTTCTACTATTTCTTGTAGTTGATTTTGTGGCTTTAAATGTTCAATTTTTTCACCAATTACATCCAATACACCTCCTTTTGCAATATGACAAGCCACAGCCAACAAAATGTCTGTGTCAGTAGCGGTTTTAGGTAAATGGTTACTGACCTCTATTCGTGTTATACTTTCTGGTTTTTGATTTTGACAAACTAAGCTCATAATACCATTATCAGCACACACAAAGTAATGCTCGTTCCAATATACAACTAAATGTTTCGTATTATTAGTTTGTTCACTATCTACACCTATCAAATGAACTGTACCTTTAGGAAAGTTATAATACGCAGCACTAATTACGTAACTAGCTTCTATTATATTAAAAAGATCTATTTGATGAGAAATATCAACAATTTGAGCATTAGGGATTTGTGTGAAAATTTTTCCCTTTAGTGCACCTACAAAGTGGTCTTTGACTCCAAAATCGGTAGTAAGTGTAATTATTGACATTCGATTGTTTATAATTATTGCTGTATTATTGAGGCAAAATTAGTAGATTTGGGATAAACAAAACGAATTTATTTTTAACTAAATTAATCTGACTTTGAACGAAAGAGTTATAGAATTAGAAAATATTGCGCCTAAAGAATTTTGGGGAGCTCATGATAATCATTTGGAAACCATAAAAAAATACTATCCAAAACTTAAAATTGTGGCTAGAGGGACAACCTTAAAAGCCTTTGGAGAACAAGAAGTTTTAGATGAATTTGAGGTACGATTTCGTAGACTCATGCTCCACTTTACACGCTTTAATAGTATTGATGATAATGTTATTATGAGAATTGTGGAAGGTGATATACAACACAGTACTCAAATGTCAGATCACGATAAGATATTAGTACATGGAGTAG
Organism: Flavobacterium davisii; assembly: GCF_019565505.1. Lineage (GTDB taxonomy): Bacteria > Bacteroidota > Bacteroidia > Flavobacteriales > Flavobacteriaceae > Flavobacterium > Flavobacterium davisii. The sequence continues at coordinate 693,009 of NZ_CP067378.1, read as the reverse complement.
GGGGAAGTTGATAAAAGCAATGACTCCCAATCAACAATTATTGGTAGATACGTTACAAAAAAATGACATGGTCTTTGCTGTAGGTCCAGCAGGAACTGGTAAGACTTATACAGGAGTTGCGCTAGCTGTTAGAGCCTTAAAAGAAAAACAAGTAAAGCGAATTATATTAACTCGCCCTGCCGTAGAAGCAGGAGAAAATCTAGGTTTCTTGCCGGGAGATATGAAGGAAAAATTAGATCCTTATATGCAACCGTTGTATGACGCTTTACGAGATATGATTCCTCCTCAGACTCTAGAAGATTATATTATGAAAGGTGTTATTCAAATTGCTCCCCTAGCATTTATGCGTGGTCGTACATTAGATAATGCCTTTGTTATACTAGATGAAGCCCAAAATACGACTCACAGTCAAATGAAAATGTTTTTGACTCGTATGGGTAAAAATGCTAAATTTATTATTACAGGAGATCTCGGTCAGGTAGACTTGCCACGAAGAACTATATCAGGTTTAAAAGAGGCTCTTTTAGTATTAAAAAATGTAGATGGAATAGGAATAATCTATCTAGATGATAAAGATATTGTACGTCATAAATTAGTTAAAAAAATTATTGACGCCTATAAAAGCATAGAAAATCAAGATTAATTAGTAAGATTTTTTTAATAAATAAGATTGATATGATGAGCGGATCAAAGTTGCTATAAGAAATGAACAGATACAATCAAGATAGAAAATTCTTTTGATTTTAAAAAGTATGAACAAATGCTATACTAACGGTCATAACAAGTGTTTTTAAAAGTTTTATGATTTAGGTAATATTTCATTCCAATTCTTAAAGCGAAGATCTTCTAGTGTATGTTGATTTAAGGTTTCAATAAATAAGTCATAACCTTTTTGTAATAGATGTTTTAATTGACATTCGCTACTAGGAAATATACACAGTTTGGCTTTGCAATCAATAATAGGATCTTCGTCTTGTTCCAATAAATGTATTAGATTACCAAGAGGGGTTTTTAAGGTTTTTTCTGCAATACGTATTCCTCCTCCTTTCCCTCTTTTGGTTTCTACTAAATTATGATAAGAAAGAAACTGAATAACTTTTATTAAGTGATTTCTAGATAAATTAAAAGTACTGGCCAATTCATCTAAAGAAGTAGAATCTTCCTTATTCAGATGAATTAAGTAAATTAATACTCGCATAGAAAAATCAGTAAAGTGATTCAGTTTCATAAAAAATATTAATGATTAATTGAGATTCAAAATTTGTGGACCAAATTCTTCAAAATGAATTGCATTTTTATCTACACCTAAATTTATAAGCGACTGATATTGTGTTTTTATAAATACTTCAGGACCGCAAATATAATATTTAGCATCTTCTATTAAAATTTCTTCCTGATGATTTTCTAAATTAATACGTCCTTTTTTATAGTGTCCGTTTCGGAATCTATTTGTTCATAGTAAGTATAAGATTTTAGATTTTTGTCTTTTTGCGCTATTTCTTCCACTTCATCTCTAAATGCTTGTACTTTTTCATTACGACAACTATGTATCCATACGGTTTTATTATCATGATCTTTTTGGCTTTGTAACATGCTTAATAAGGGAGTAATTCCTATTCCTCCACTTATTAATATCATTGGATAATCTATTTTTTTCCGATATTAAAAACGCCTGCTGGAGCTGATACAAAAACTTCACTTCCTTCTTTTTTGTTATGTAAGGTGTTAGAAACCAGTCCATCAGGATTATTGTTAGCTCCTTTTTCTGATTTTATGGAAATTCGATAATATTTTTCATTAAATGAAGAAGAAAGACTATACTGTCTTGGTTGTTCATGACCTAGTTCCTCTATATAGGTCTTGATTGTAATGTATTGACCGGTAGATAATCAGCAATCGCTTCGTTATCCTTTGGCGTTAAATAAAAAGATTTAATCTCATCGCTTTCTTCTACTATTCTTGTAATTAAAAAATTTCTCCATCCTTTCCAGCCTCCTTTTTATTAAGATTAGTTTGATACATTTCTTCTTCTATTTGTATCATTATATCAGCTAATTCCCAATAAGCTTTAGCCCACGCATCTAGTAATTCCTCTGTTGCAGATTCTTGTAAAACTTCTTGTATAGAAGCAATTAAGTGATTACCTACTATTTCGTATTTTTCTTTAGTAATATTAAGACTAACATGTTTATTACCAATAGACTTAAGAACATCTATTAAAACACTTGGGTTTTCTATATGTTCTGCATAAGCTAAAACAGCCATAGCTAAAGCTGTTTGTTGTTTACCACTAGCTTGATTTCCTAAATTAAAAATATTTTTTAATTCCGGATTATGAGTAAACATCCTATTGTAAAAATGTTTGGTTAATAATACGCCATTTTCTTTTAATACAGGAATAGTAACTTTAATTAATTCTTTTTCGGTTGTTGTCATTGTAAATTATATTTTATGAAGCAAAAATATTAAAAAAAATATAAGTTGTATTTTAAATACAACAAATAAAAAAATGATTTATCTTGTAAGTAAATAGGAAACCTTTACATTTGTATTACGGTTTACAATAAATGTAAAATATAACAACACAACACAAATGAATACGATTACTTCTACCCAGTTCAATTTTTCGGGTCAAAAATCAGTTTATCACGGAAAAGTGCGTGAGGTTTATAATATTAATGATGAATTATTGGTTATGATTGCTACCGATAGATTATCCGCTTTCGATGTTATTATGCCAAAAGGAATTCCGTATAAAGGGCAAATATTAAATCAAATTGCCACAAAATTCATGGAGATGACACAAGATATTGTACCTAACTGGTTGATAGCAACACCTGATCCCAATGTAGCAATAGGGCATTTATGTGAGCCTTTTAAAGTTGAAATGGTTATTAGAGGCTATTTATCAGGACATGCAGCTCGTGAATATGCCTTAGGGAAACGTGTATTATGTGGCGTTACAATGCCTGAAGGAATGAAAGAAAATGATCCATTTCCAGAACCTATTATTACCCCAACAACTAAAGCTGATGTAGGAGTACATGACGAAGATATTTCAAGAGAATCAATTTTAGCAAAAGGAATTGTTTCCGAAGAAGATTATTTGGTTTTAGAAAAATACACGCGCGCTTTATTTCAAAGAGGAACTGAAATTGCTAAATCAAGAGGATTAATCTTAGTAGATACTAAATATGAATTTGGAAAAACAAAAGAAGGAAAAATTGTTTTAATTGATGAAATTCACACACCTGATTCTTCACGTTATTTTTATGCTGAAGGTTATAAAGAAAGACAAAGTAGAGGAGAAGAGCAAAAACAATTATCGAAAGAATTTGTGCGTAAATGGTTAATATCAAATGGGTTTCAAGGAAAAGAAGGACAACAAATACCCATTATGAATGATGAATATATAACAACAGTTTCCGATAGATATATTGAATTGTATGAAAATATAATAGGTGAAAAATTTGAAAAATCTGATATTTTAAACATTCACGATCGAATTGAAAAAAATATTTCTACATTTCTTGATAAAAAATAAATCTTTTAATCTTTTAATCTTTTAATCTTTTGTTATATTTGCGTTTTGAATTTTTAAAAAAAAACTGTTACTAATTTTTTTAAAAAAAGACCGTTTTATGAAAAAAATAATTTTATTTCTCTTTGTAAGTTTATTGTTATCATGCAGCAATGACAAAGAATTTATTAATTTAAATACAAATTTACCTACCGATGTAGCTGCTCAAGATCCAACAGAAGATGATATTAAAGAATATTTTAGTCTTTCGGTAACATCTGTTAAAAAGGCAGATGAAATCGTTAATAGTATTACGAACATCAGAGGACTAAAAAAAATTGGATATAAACAAGTAGATTTATTAGTTGAGAATACAGTAATAGAAAAAAAGATGCCCAAAAAGGAGAGGTTATTGCAAAAATTTCAGGAAAATTTGCTAATAAAACCTTTTCTAAATCATATACGTTTTTTTGCTTGCCAGATAATTCCAAAGATTTAGATATTCCCAAAAATATTATAATGGAATGGAAACCTGAATTTAAAAGAAATCCAGAAAAATTAACAGATCTAGATTTTGATTCCCTTTATAGATTAAAAAAGACTGATTTCTTTACTGTAGAATATCTAAGTAAATGGTTTGATTTCTATTATAAAAAACAATATTCTGATAGGGAATATGAATTTACTTCTGAGGATTTAAAAAATATTAAAATTACAAAAATAATATGTTCTGAATCAATAACAGAAATAACTCTAGAATATAAAAATAAAGATTCATTTTATTCAAACTTTGTTTTTGATAAAGATAAATACTACAAAAAAAAGATTACTTTAAACGAGGATGAAATAAGAAAGTACTATGTGTCGGGTGTGTATGAAAATTTAGAACAGTTCAAAGAAAAGTTGTTTAAAATATCAGATGATTTTGTTTTAGAGATTTCTACTAAGTATGGTGTATCTTATAATGATAATCTTATCAGATATGAGGGTTCTTTATTAGTAAAAGGAGGTGGAAAGTTAATTCATTACATTGGTGAAATTTCAGGTTTCAAGCCTTTATCTGATTTTCCTAAAGAATTTGTAGTTGAAACAACCAATGGTCTAGATGGTTATATGCAAGATGTTTTAAAAGATATACCCGATGGAGATGTAAAAGGAATAGTTTCTCCTTTACGTAATAAAATTATGAAGAAGTTACAATACGGAATTATTAGAGAAGATGATATTATTAATACTCTAGGAAGTGATCTTGTTATTCGTTTATCAAACGGGAAATTAGCGCTAAAGTTAAAAGAACAAAATAGTAATCCTGATACTTTCGATGATTTAATCCCTTTGAGTCAACATATCAGACATAAAGATATATTCTTTCACCCTGTTTTTTCTATAACTTCAGCAGTTAAAAAACAAGGTAAGTTAATACTAGAATTAAATTTTGATGTTAAGGGGTATCCTAGTATAGACAGATTTGAAAAAGAGATAGTGGTGAATCTTTAAAGAATAGTCTAAAAAGAGGGGGTAAAAAGAATAACTTGACTTTGTAGATAGTTATTCTTGGAAACAGAGAACTGACAAGATTTTAACCTTTTGCCCCCTCTTTTTGATAGACTTGTTTTTTGTACTATTTTAACTAATCTAAGAAATAGTTTAATCTTCCTTCTTTTTCACTATATGATCATATAAAAATATATGATACTGTTTAAACATTGAAAGTAGCGTAAAAAAACATTTGTGTAAAACGCATAACCAGTTATTGATTTAATTATTTCATTCTCCTTCATTTTAATCAATTTTTCCATTTTCTAATTTAAGAACAAATTCCGAATTAGACTTCGTCATGAAGAGGAAAAGGAAGGAAAATAGAAAGGAACGGAAATTTTTCTCGCAGATGTGGACGACAAAAGCCGTAATTTACCCCCTTGTTTCTTACTTCTACCAAAGGGAACGTCACATTTCAATATTATGTTATTTCTCCTGTTGTATAAATGACAAGATTGCCAACTTTTAAAAGAATCTAATGAATACCAAAAAGGGTACTTTTTTAAATTCAAAAGTTTTTTTCATTTGTAGCAAATTTTTAATGCAAAATCTGAGGTTAATGTTTTTAACCCCAGATTTCATATTTTACTTCGTTTTGAAACAAAAAAATCAATAAATTCAAGTACTGACCGAAAATTTTAGAAGAAGAAAAAGGAAGCTTTTTGATGATTAAATTTTGAAGACATGTTTGAATTTGAAGAAAAATAAGTAGAATAAGCTTCGCTAATTGGAGTCTAATCCGTATTTGAGTTAAATAATCATAAACTCTCTTTTGTATTTGTTTTTGTTAAAATATTAAACCTTATAAAAATAGTTAAAGAGTATAAATAAGACTTTTTTAAACAAAAAAGTCTAAATATTTAATTTTTGGCATTATATTTGCTGTTTCTATGCGGGATTTATTTATAATAAATCCAAATAATAATTTATATAAAAATAATGTTATGAGAAAAACGATTTTACTCCTTTCAGTTAGCCTGTTATTATCTTGTAGTAAAGATAAAGAACTCACAGATTTAAAACTTGATAATGATGTAAAGAATAATGTTGATGTAGCCCCTTTAGTAGATCCAACAGAAAATGAATTAAGAAAATATTTTGATATAGAAATCACCCAAGATATTGATAAAGCAGCTAATAATATATCAACTATAAGAGAAACAAAGAAAATAGAATCGAAAGAATTATCAATAGAAGAAGCAATAATAGAAACAAAAGATGTAGATAAAGGTATAATTACAGTAAAAGTTTCTGGGAAATTTGGTAAGAAAAACTTCTCAAAAAAGCAATATACATTTTTTGATTTTGCTCAAAAACCATATGATTCATATATGGTAAATAGAGCTTACATGAGATGGAAACCTCAATTCAAAGATAATCCAGCGCAACTAACAGATATAGATTTTGATACTTTTTATAGATTAAAAAAAACAGATCTATTAACAATAGAAGAACTTAGTAAATGGGTTGATCTATATTCAAGTAATCCTAACGCTAATATTTATAAATATACTGCTGAGGACCTTAAAAATACTAAAATTATAGAAGCACTTTATACAGACGAAGCATTTAATTTTAGAATAAAATATAAAAATGAAACAAGTAAATACATCTCTTTGCACTTTAATAAAAATGAATATTACAAAAAGAAAGTAGTTTTAGATAAAGAAGAAATAAAAAAATATTATGTGCAAGGAGTTCATCAAGAATTTAGTGGCTTTTTTGGAAATTTAGTTAAGATATCCGATGATTTTAATTTAGAATTAATGTATGATAATGCAAATTTAAATAAAAGTGAAAACAGTATATCATGCCACTTTTCTCTATCTACAAAAAAAGACGAAAAATTAGCCGAATTTGAATATCTATTTACAGGATTTAAGCCATTGTCTGACCTATCTAAAGAATTAGTTATTAAAACAACAAATGAGTTAGATCAATATATGCAACGTTCTCTATTAAAAACGCCAGATGGTGACGTTATTGAAAAAGTGAAAAGATCATTACAGCATTGGATTAAAATGACCCAAATTGGCGTGATAAGAAAAGATGATATGATTAATACAATAGGAGAAAATTCAATTATTCGTTTACCAAATAATCAATTAGCCTTAAAATTATATCTAAAAAGTATTAGTTTAGGTAATTATTCTGTTGACGCATTAGTACCTTTGAGTAGAAGAGGACTTCATCAAGATATTTTATTAATTAATCCTTATTTTCAAGTAAATTCAGCAGTTAAAAAAGAAGGAAAATTAATTGTAGAAGTAGAATTATATAATGTTAACGAAGAATCTTTAAATAATGTTAAAAGACAAATTGAAATTAGATTATAATATCTCAATATAAACAAGTTGTATTATAACAACTTTATCTGTACAGATAGCGTTTTTAAATTCCTATCTGTACAGAAACAAAATAAATTATGAAAGCTTTAAAGAAACATTAATCCCTTTTAAAAATTCTTTTAACTAGATTGCAAAAATTTTTATAATTTAATAAAAAGAAACATCTATAAAAAAGTTAAAAACTTCTCTATATTGTGTTTAATTAAAAAAAATGATGGTTTTATATTCTAATTACCCATCACTTAAGTTAATCAAATTAAAAAGTATGAAAATAATTGATTTATCTAAAACAATCTACCAAAATCCAAATGATCCTTTCTTTATGAAAGTTAAAATCAAACATAAAATCCATAAAAAATCCAAATGGATCATAAGATTGTTCGGATTACCCTTTAGTTTATTTCCCAAACACTTTACAGGCTGGGCTGATGATATGATTAAACAAATGGGGGTACACGCTACTACTCATTTAGATGCACCCTATCATTATGGTCCTATTTGTGAAGATAAACCAGCAAAAACTATTGAAGAAATACCGCTAGAATGGTGCTATGGAAATGGTGTTATTATAGATATGAAACATAAAAAAGATTTTGAAATAATAACAAAAAATGATATTGAAAACTTTTTAAATAAAGAACAAATAAATATCCAACCAGGAAATATAGTCCTAATAAAAACAGGTCGAGATAAATATATATACGATAAAGATTATTATAAGAAAGGAACCGGTATGTCCGCAGAAGCAACATTATTTTTAATTCAAAAAGGAGTAAAAGTAATGGGTATTGACCAATGGGGATGGGATTTGCCATTACCTTATCAAATAGAACAAGCAAAAAAACAAAAAAGAAATGATATATTTTGGGAAGGACATCTAGTAGGGGTAGAGCATGAATATTGTCACATGGAACAACTGGTTAATTTAGAAGAACTTCCTTATACAGGTTTTAAAATAGCTTGCTTCCCCTTAAAATTAAAAGGAGCTTCTGCAGGGCCCTCTAGAGTAGTTGCCATACTAGAATAAAAAATCACTCACTCAATCAATCAATCTACTTTTTGTAATTATCTATTCAGTATCAAAATATATTGAATAGGTAATTCACACCCATTCCCCACCATTTCTTATTTTTAATACATTTAACAAAAAAACATTATAACTCCTATATCATAAGAGTTATAAACTTAATTAAAAACACATATTTCTTAAATATCAAAAGGAAGAAAAGCAAGTTTTTGTTTAATCCAAAATTCAGGATTAGACTTCGTGATGAAGATGAAAAGCAAATAAAATAAAACTTACGGAAATTTTATCTAACAAACGCAAGTACAAAAGACGTAATTCAACGCGTGGTTTGTTACTTCGATCAAATGGAAAAGTCATATTATCAATATTATATGATTTCTCCTATTGTGTAAATGGTAAGATTGTGAACTTGTAAAACGATCTAATTGACCACAAAAAATGTACTTTTTTAGATTAAAAGTCCTTATTTATTTGCAATAAATTTCTAACGCATAATCTCCATTTTATTTTTTTAAAATGGAGTAGATTTTTAACGCTCAATTAAAGCTAAACCTTCCTTTAGTAAAGAAGCTGTTAATCTGTTTAGATTTCGTTACTTTTTTTAAAAAAAATAACCAATCTTCAAACTTTTCGATTAGCATACTTTAATCAATGATAAAAGAAATATTGATGTAATAACATCAAAAAAAATTACAATTCTATTCTAAATCATTTTAAAAAAAACAATATGGAAATAAGTAAGAAAATGAAAACACTTCTAATTTTAATATTAAGTTGCCCTATTTTTGCTCAAAATATAAAATGTAAAACAGCAGAAATAAATAAGAATCAATTCAATAACCTAAAAATAAAAGCAAAGAAAAAATGGAATGAAGAGATAGATGCAGATGTGATAAAAAATAAAGATTTAGAAAAAGAATTTATTATTCCCGTTGTTTTTCATGTTTTTGATGAAGGATACGTTTACTATCCAGAAACTAAAAAAGCCACTCCAGATGGTTATTATCAACCAGATGAGAAAAAAATTACAATCGAAAAAATAAAAAAAGCATTAGAAAAAGTAAATGAGGATTTTAATGGGCTCAATGATGATTATAATAGCGTTGATCCTGATTTTCAATCCATAAAATCTAAATTAAATATAAAGTTTGAATTAGCTAAAATTGGAAAAAAAGGGAACTATAAACCAGAAGGATGTGTTATCTTTTATAAAAAAAGATGAAAAAGGATTTGGGAATAATAGCAAAAAAACGAAAGACCTAATTCGAAAAAAATATGCTTGGGATAACAATAAATATATTAATGTATATATCCAAAATGATATTTTTGACGATCAAGAAAACAATTCAGGAGTCGCCACCTATCCAGATCAAGAAAAAACAAATGATAATTTTTCCAGAATAGTCTATAGCGGAACCTCTCTTTATGGTAATGTAGATGACGAATTTGCGTCAACACTAACCCATGAATTTGCACATTTTTAGGACTAATACACACTTTTGAAAATGGCTGTGCAGGAACAGACGAAGTAAGTGATACGCCACAAGAAGAATTTGCCGTAGCAAATGATAATTGTAAACCAGTTTTTAATTGCAATAAAGAAAAAGTGAATAACGAAAATTATATGGGATACAATGGATCTTATGGCTGTTATAAAATGTTTACAAAAGGACAAGTAGAACGTATGTATGAAGCATTACACCACTCCAGTAGAAAAGAATTATGGCAACAAAAAAACCTAATTGAAACAGGATTGAAAGAAGAAACCCTTTTGTCTAATAATTCATTTGAAACAGGAAAAATAATAAAAATATATCCCAATCCTTTTAATTCTAAAATTGAAATTATACTAAATGAAAAGATAAAAAATATCAAACTATTTAATATGCTAGGAGAAGAGATGATAATCAATATTCAGTCTCAAAATAAAGACCTAATAGAATTAAAATCATTAGAAAATTTAAAAACAGGCCTGTACATAATAAGGATAACAACCTTCTCAGGAAAAATATTTTCAGAAAAAATAATAAAAAAATAAATAAAAGTTATATTCAAGTGGTTAAATCTTTTATGGTAAAGGCGAAAAACAAAGATTTTTCTTCCAGATTTTAAGTAAGATTACAAAATAAAAAGATCAAATACGAGAAAGGAAGACCATTTTACAATCAAGTTGAGACCACCTCATTTTAATCCAAATTTCGCATTAGACTCCGTTGTGAAAAAAATGAATAAATTCAAGTGATCACGGAAAATTTTAGAAAAATAAATAAAGCACTATTTTGATGATTAAAATTTAAGTACCTACTTGAATTTGAATAAAAATAAAGCAAAATAAAATTCTAATGCGAAATTTAGGTTTAAGGAAATATATAGAATTAAAATAGTATAAAAAAATCTACTCCAAAAAAAACATCCTCTTTTTAAGAGTAGATTTAGATTTTATTTAAAATATGAAAAACTTTCGTTGTTTTCAATTTTTAAAAGACTTTCATAGATTAGTTTTATAACGTTTTCTACATCCTCCCGATGTACCATTTCTACCGTTGTGTGCATATAACGTAATGGTAAAGAAATCAATGCAGATGCCACTCCACCATTACTATAAGCAAAAGCATCCGTATCAGTTCCAGTTACTCTAGAGCTAGCATGTCTTTGAAAAGGAATTTCCTTTTCTATTGCGGTATCAACAATCAATTCCCTTAATTTATTCTGTACAGCAGGAGCATAAGCAATAACAGGACCACGACCCATTTTTAAATCACCTTCAATTTTTTTATCAATCATAGGAGTCGTCGTATCATGACATACATCCGTTACAATTGCAACATTCGGCTTAATAGTCTGTGTAATCATCTCAGCACCACGTAATCCAATCTCTTCCTGTACAGAATTTACTATATACAATCCAAAAGGAAGCTTTTTGTTATTCTCTTTTAGTAAACGAGCTACTTCAGCTATCATAAACCCTCCCATTCTGTTATCTATAGCACGGCAGACAAATTTGTTCTTATTTAAAACCATAAACTCATCAGGGTAGGTAATAACACATCCAACATGTACACCTAATGCCTCAACCTCCTCTTTGCTATTACATCCACAATCTATAAAAATATTATGTAAGGTAGCACTTTCTTCCTTGCCCCTTCCGCGTGTATGAATTGCAGGCCAGCCAAAAACACCTTTAATAATACCATTTTTAGTATGGATATTTACCCTTTTGAAGGAGCAATTTGATGATCAGAACCACCATTACGAATCACATATATCAAACCATCCTCCGTAATATAATTTACATACCAAGATATTTCGTCACTGTGTCCCTCTATGACCACCTTATAAGGAGCGTCCGGATTTATAATTCCGACAGCTGTTCCGTATGTATCCGTAATGAACGTATCCACATAAGGTTTAAGATAATCCATCCAAATCTTTTGCCCTTCACTTTCATATCCCGTAGGAGAAGCATTGTTCAAATAATGCCCTAAAAAGTCTATAGAAAGATCATTTAATATTGTTTCAGTATTCATAAAAAAAATTTTTGCTAAAATAAAAAAATGGAGTAACACTTGTAGAATAAATGTATAATTTTGAGCAAAAATAAAATTCAATGCACAAATATAACACAGCCATAGTATTTCTGTTTTTCTCTGTAATAGCAGTTACAGCTCAAGAAGTAAAAATAGATTCTACAGAAATTGAAAAAAAGTTAGATATAAAAGATACCATAGCACAAGTCTCTTATCAATTAGAAGAAGTCTTAGTAACAAACAGAGCATATAACTTTAAAAGCGAAGAAGAAAGAAAACGCTTCATGATTCTAAAACGACGCGTAATGAGAACCTATCCCTATGCCAAGATTGCAGCAGATAGATTAGTGGCACTTAATAACGGAATGAAACTTTTAAAATCAGAACGCGATAAAAAAAAATATTTCAAATTAGTTGAAAAATTTTTAACAGAAGAATTTGAAGAACAATTAAAAAAATTAAGTAGAAAAGATGGACAAATTTTAGTAAAACTAATACATCGTCAAACAGGAGTTACTACCTATGATCTAATATCTGAATTAAAAAGTGGATGGAAAGCCTTTTGGGCTAACAATACAGCTAGTCTATTTGATATAAATCTAAAAACCAAATATGAACCCGATTTAGTTGCAGAAGATTACCTTATAGAAAGCGTTCTATATCGCTCCTTTATAGATGGGAGATTAGTGTCACAAGAATCTAAATTAGGACATAATTATAGCGAACTTCAAAAAAGTTGGCGTCAAAAAGTAAAAGAATATAAAGAAAGACATCCCGAATTACAAAAATAGATAATAAAAAGAAATAAGGTGATCAAAAGAAATCTCGTACTTTGGGTTAAGAGATGCCAAAACAAAATAAACAGATAAAGAAATCAATCTAAATAATCAGCTATATACTTCTTTTAGTATTAGAACAACTGGTTAGATATTTTAAAATTTACTTTTTGTCACCTGTTTCTTTGTTAATTTTGAAATAAATTAAAACTCTTCAGTTTATAAAAACTTTCAAGAACACAGTCGTTTTAAAATATTTTCCATTCGATTCGTTATCTATTACTTATATCCCTTTGTAAAATCAAACTCCGCCCAAACAAGTAAATAAAATAAAAATCCATTACCTATTTAACGTGAGTTCGACTTAAGAAACTTTTAACTTGCTAATAAACAGTTCTTTCATATTTCTTTGAGGAACTTTGTGTAATACTTTATGTAATAGCTATACGACGAAAAAGACAAAGAAAACATTAACGGAAGCACAAAGATTCTATGTAATATGCTAAAAATCAATGTTTCTTATGTCGAACTTATGTTGTTTAAAAAAATAACAAGACTCGAAAAACAACCAAACAAATTAAAGGACTATAAAATAATACAAAGGGAGTAATAGATAACTATTTGATAAACAGCAATTAAAATAAAAAACTAAAAAAATAAGACAAAACACTAGGAAAAAGAAAAAAACGAGCGTATCTTTGCACCCGCAACAGCGAAGTTCATTAAGTTATTGTTAAGACATTTTTAGAAGCTTACTTCAAAAAAAGTTTTCAAAAAAAGTCTTGCGAATTTAAAAAGAATTTTTACCTTTGCACCCGCTAAGACGCTAAGTCAAAAGCGAAAAATAAGAATAAAAAGTTCATAGACATATTGGATTGACAGCACGTTTTAATAGAGATATTAAAACAATAAAATTTAAGAGAGTAAGAAAACTAGCATTCTTTGTCCACAATATTTAACCTTAGGGTTACAAAAGATATACGATGAAGAGTTTGATCCCGGCTCAGGATGAACGCTAGCGGCAGGCTTAACACATGCAAGTCGAGGGGTAGAAGGAGCTTGCTCCTTTGAGACCGGCGCACGGGTGCGTAACGCGTATGTAATCTACCTTGTACAGGGGGATAGCCCAGAGAAATTTGGATTAATACCCCATAGTATTATGATGTGGCCTCACATTATGATTAAAGTTCCAACGGTACAAGATGAGCATGCGTCCCATTAGCTAGATGGTAAGGTAACGGCTTACCATGGCTACGATGGGTAGGGGTCCTGAGAGGGAGATCCCCCACACTGGTACTGAGACACGGACCAGACTCCTACGGGAGGCAGCAGTGAGGAATATTGGGCAATGGTCGCAAGACTGACCCAGCCATGCCGCGTGCAGGATGACGCATCTATGGTGTGTAAACTGCTTTTGTACAGGAAGAAACACTCCCTTGCGAGGGAGCTTGACGGTACTGTAAGAATAAGGATCGGCTAACTCCGTGCCAGCAGCCGCGGTAATACGGAGGATCCAAGCGTTATCCGGAATCATTGGGTTTAAAGGGTCCGTAGGCGGTTTTATAAGTCAGTGGTGAAATCTGGTCGCTCAACGATCAAACGGCCATTGATACTGTAAGACTTGAATTACTTGGAAGTAACTAGAATATGTAGTGTAGCGGTGAAATGCTTAGAGATTACATGGAATACCAATTGCGAAGGCAGGTTACTACGAGTATATTGACGCTGATGGACGAAAGCGTGGGGAGCGAACAGGATTAGATACCCGGTAGTCCACGCCGTAAACGATGGATACTAGCTGTTTGGGGCAACCTGAGTGGCTAAGCGAAAGTGATAAGTATCCCACACGGGAGTACGCTCGCAAGAGTGAAACTCAAAGGAATTGACGGGGGCCCGCACAAGCGGAGGAGCATGTGGTTTAATTCGATGATACGCGAGGAACCTTACCAAGGCTTAAATGGGAAACGACAGATTTGGAAACAGATCTTTCTTCGGACGTTTTTCAAGGTGCTGCATGGTTGTCGTCAGCTCGTGCCGTGAGGTGTCAGGTTAAGTCCTATAACGAGCGCAACCCCTGTTGTTAGTTGCCATCGAGTAAGGTCGGGAACTCTAACAAGACTGCCGGTGCAAACCGTGAGGAAGGTGGGGATGACGTCAAATCATCACGGCCCTTACGCCTTGGGCTACACACGTGCTACAATGGACGGTACAGAGAGCAGCCACTACGCAAGTAGGCGCGAATCTAAAAAACCGTTCTCAGTTCGGATCGGAGTCTGCAACTCGACTCCGTGAAGCTGGATTCGCTAGTAATCGCAGATCAGCCATGCTGCGGTGAATACGTTCCCGGGCCTTGTACACACCGCCCGTCAAGCCATGGAAGCTGGGGGTACCTGAAGTCGGTGACCGCAAGGAGCTGCCTAGGGTAAAACTGGTAACTAGGGCTAAGTCGTAACAAGGTAGCCGTACCGGAAGGTGCGGCTGGAACACCTCCTTTCTAGAGACAAAAAAAGGATGTGATTTAAAATTAAATTTAAATTAAAATCTTACTCTCGCTGTTAATTCAAAAAAAAGAAAAGGCTTAAAATACAGAGTCTCGTAGCTCAGCTGGTTAGAGTACTACACTGATAATGTAGGGGTCGGCAGTTCGAGTCTGCCCGGGACTACTATTTAAAGTTATAAAAAGGAAATTCTAGAAGCGAATTTTGAATTATAAATTTTAAATGATGAATTTGAAAAATAATTCAAAAAAATAATTCAACATTCAAAATAGACAATGGGGGATTAGCTCAGCTGGCTAGAGCGCCTGCCTTGCACGCAGGAGGTCATCGGTTCGACTCCGATATTCTCCACAACAGCCCCTCCTAACCTTCCCAAAGGGGAGGAACACAGAGCAATCGGCTCTCCCCCTTCGGGGGAGCTGGAGGGGGCTCAAAGTTCATTGACATATTGAGATAAACATACAAACAAGTAGAAAGAACATCTTTAGTGATTAGTAAAAAAGCAATAGGCACTAGTGGCTTATGGCTATTGACTAATGGCTAAAAGAATAAAGAAAACAATAAGCAAAATAAGGGCGTATGGGGAATGCCTAGGCTCTCAGAGGCGAAGAAGGACGTGATAAGCTGCGAAAAGCTGCGGGGATCGGCACATACGAATTGATCCGCAGATATCCCAATGGGGCAACCCACTATGTTGAAGACATAGTATCCGATAGGAGGCGAACCCGCTGAACTGAAACATCTAAGTAGGCGGAGGAGAAGAAAACAAAAGTGATTGCGTAAGTAGTGGCGAGCGAAAGCGCATTAGCCCAAACCGTTGTTGTTACGGCAATAACGGGGTTGTAGGACCACAATATTTCTTGTAAACTGAATTAGAATAACTTTGGAAAGGTTAACCCAAGAGGGTGATAGTCCCGTATAAGTAAAGAATATAAAGAATAGTGTTATCCTGAGTAGGGCGGGGCACGTGAAACCCTGTCTGAATCTGGCGGGACCATCCGCTAAGGCTAAATACTCCTGAGAGACCGATAGTGAACCAGTACCGTGAGGGAAAGGTGAAAAGAACCGTGAATAACGGAGTGAAATAGAACCTGAAACCATACGCCTACAAGCGGTCGGAGCAACGTAAGTTGTGACGGCGTGCCTTTGCATAATGAGCCTACGAGTTACCGTTGCTGGCAAGGTTAAGTGATTAAGTCACGGATCCGTAGCGAAAGCGAGTCTGAATAGGGCGCGATTCAATCTAAGGGATTGAAAGCGTATTTATACGCTTAAGTCAGTAGTGGTAGACGCGAAACCGTGTGATCTACCCATGGACAGGATGAAGCTTTGTTAACCCAAAGTGGAGGTCCGAACCCGTTGACGTTGAAAAGTCTTGGGATGATCTGTGGGTAGGGGTGAAAGGCCAATCAAACTCGGAAATAGCTCGTACTCCCCGAAATGCATTTAGGTGCAGCGCTCAAGTTAAGTTATATAGAGGTAGAGCTACTGATTGGATGCGGGGGCTTCACCGCCTACCAATTCCTGACAAACTCCGAATGCTATATAATATATTGAGCAGTGAGGGCTTGGGTGCTAAGGTCCAAGTCCGAGAGGGAAAGAACCCAGACCATCAGCTAAGGTCCCCAAATGTATGCTAAGTTGAACAAACGCGGTTTGATTGCATCGACAGCTAGGATGTTGGCTTGGAAGCAGCCATTCATTTAAAGAGTGCGTAACAGCTCACTAGTCGAGCGATCGAGCATGGATAATAATCGGGCATAAGTATACTACCGAAGCTATGGATTTGTACTAAGTACAAGTGGTAGGGGAGCATTCTAACATCGCCGAAGGTATCTTGTGAGAGGTGCTGGAGAGGTTAGAAAAGAAAATGTAGGCATAAGTAACGATAAGGGGTGCGAGAAACACCCCCGCCGAAAAACTAAGGTTTCCGCAGCTATGCTAATCAGCTGCGGGTTAGTCGGGTCCTAAGACAAATCCGAAAGGAGTAGTCGATGGCCAACGGGTTAATATTCCCGTACTAGTTATAATTGTGATGGAGTGACGCAGTGGTGAAAGTACCGCGAACTGACGGAATAGTTCGTTAAAGCACTTAGCTAAAGGCCCGGTAGGCAAATCCGCTGGGACTGGTGAAATGCGATAGTACTCGGATTCTTCGGATGAAGGGATAGTGTACCTAAAGGCTGCCAAGAAAACCTTCTAAACATAGATTATAAGTACCCGTACCGTAAACCGACACAGGTAGTTGAGGAGAGTATCCTAAGGCGCTCGAGAGATTCATGGCTAAGGAATTAGGCAAAATAGACCTGTAACTTCGGGAGAAAGGTCGCCAGCGCAAGCTGGCCGCAGTGAAAAGGTCCAGGCGACTGTTTATCAAAAACACAGGGCTCTGCAAAATCGTAAGATGACGTATAGGGCCTGACACCTGCCCGGTGCTGGAAGGTTAAGAGGAGATGTTATCTTCGGAGAAGCATTGAATTGAAGCCCCAGTAAACGGCGGCCGTAACTATAACGGTCCTAAGGTAGCGAAATTCCTTGTCGGGTAAGTTCCGACCTGCACGAATGGTGTAACGATCTGGACACTGTCTCAGCCATGAGCTCGGTGAAATTGTAGTATCGGTGAAGATGCCGATTACCCGCAGTGGGACGAAAAGACCCTGTGCACCTTTACTATAGCTTAGTATTGGTCTTGGATAAGTGATGTGTAGGATAGGTGGGAGACTGTGAAATGGCGTCGCTAGGCGTTGTGGAGTCATTGTTGAAATACCACCCTTTGCTTATCTGAGGTCTAACTCCTAAAAAAGGAGGACATTGCTTGGTGGGTAGTTTGACTGGGGTGGTCGCCTCCAAAAGAGTAACGGAGGCTTCTAAAGGTTCCCTCAGCACGCTTGGTAACCGTGCGTAGAGTGCAATGGCAAAAGGGAGCTTGACTGAGAGACATACAGGTCGATCAGGTACGAAAGTAGAGCATAGTGATCCGGTGGTTCCGCATGGAAGGGCCATCGCTCAAAGGATAAAAGGTACGCCGGGGATAACAGGCTGATCTCCCCCAAGAGCTCACATCGACGGGGGGTTTGGCACCTCGATGTCGGCTCGTCACATCCACGGGGCTGGAGAAGGTCCCAAGGGTTGGGCTGTTCGCCCATTAAAGTGGCACGCGAGCTGGGTTCAGAACGTCGTGAGACAGTTCGGTCTCTATCTACTGTGGGCGTTAGAAATTTGAGTGGATCTGACTCTAGTACGAGAGGACCGAGTTGGACCAACCGCTGGTGTATCTGTTGTTCCGCCAGGAGCACCGCAGAGTAGCTACGTTGGGAAGGGATAAGCGCTGAAAGCATATAAGCGCGAAACCCACCACAAGATGAGATTTCTTTTAAGGGTCGTGGAAGATGACCACGTTGATAGGCTATAGATGTAAAGGCAGTAATGTCAGAGTCAAGTAGTACTAATAACCCGTAAGCTTATTGTAGCCCCACCCAACCTCCCCAAAGGGGAGGAGCCAGGTGGGGCGTAAAATTCTTTCTAAATTGAATATTTATCTCAATATGTTAAAATATTAGCCATTAGGCAAAAGGCATAAGCCAAGAGTTTAATGGAAAAGCACAAACTAGTGGCTTATGGCTATTAGCTAATGCCTTTAAAACCTTAAGGTGGTTATTGCGGCGGGGCTCACCTCTTCCCATTTCGAACAGAGAAGTTAAGCCCGCCAGCGTCGATGGTACTGCATATTGTGGGAGAGTAGATCGCTGCCTTTCTTTATTCCAAAATAGTTGGAATCGACATAAAATTCCCCTGTAGATCAGGGGATTTTTTATCCTCGCAAAGTACAAAAGTTCCTAAATAGATTGAAAACCAAGAATTTTAAAATTTTTGAAAAAAAATAAGAAAACCCTTGGAAATACTAAAAGAAACACTATCTTTGCACCCGCTAAGACGCTAAGTCAAAAGCGAAAATAAGAATAAAAAGTTCATAGACATATTGGATTGACAGCACGTTTTAATAGAGATATTAAAACAATAAAATTTAAGAGAGTAAGAAAACTAGCATTCTTTGTCCATAATATTTAACCTTAGGGTTACAAAAGATATACGATGAAGAGTTTGATCCTCGGCTCAGGATGAACGCTAGCGGCAGGCTTAACACATGCAAGTCGAGGGGTAGAAGGAGCTTGCTCCTTTGAGACCGGCGCACGGGTGCGTAACGCGTATGTAATCTACCTTGTACAGGGGGATAGCCCAGAGAAATTTGGATTAATACCCCATAGTATTATGATGTGGCCTCACATTATGATTAAAGTTCCAACGGTACAAGATGAGCATGCGTCCCATTAGCTAGATGGTAAGGTAACGGCTTACCATGGCTACGATGGGTAGGGGTCCTGAGAGGGAGATCCCCCACACTGGTACTGAGACACGGACCAGACTCCTACGGGAGGCAGCAGTGAGGAATATTGGGCAATGGTCGCAAGACTGACCCAGCCATGCCGCGTGCAGGATGACGCATCTATGGTGTGTAAACTGCTTTTGTACAGGAAGAAACACTCCCTTGCGAGGGAGCTTGACGGTACTGTAAGAATAAGGATCGGCTAACTCCGTGCCAGCAGCCGCGGTAATACGGAGGATCCAAGCGTTATCCGGAATCATTGGGTTTAAAGGGTCCGTAGGCGGTTTTATAAGTCAGTGGTGAAATCTGGTCGCTCAACGATCAAACGGCCATTGATACTGTAAGACTTGAATTACTTGGAAGTAACTAGAATATGTAGTGTAGCGGTGAAATGCTTAGAGATTACATGGAATACCAATTGCGAAGGCAGGTTACTACGAGTATATTGACGCTGATGGACGAAAGCGTGGGGAGCGAACAGGATTAGATACCCCCGGTAGTCCACGCCGTAAACGATGGATACTAGCTGTTTGGAGTAATCTGAGTGGCTAAGCGAAAGTGATAAGTATCCCACCGGGGAGTACGCTCGCAAGAGTGAAACTCAAAGGAATTGACGGGGGCCCGCACAAGCGGAGGAGCATGTGGTTTAATTCGATGATACGCGAGGAACCTTACCAAGGCTTAAATGGGAAACGACAGATTTGGAAACAGATCTTTCTTCGGACGTTTTTCAAGGTGCTGCATGGTTGTCGTCAGCTCGTGCCGTGAGGTGTCAGGTTAAGTCCTATAACGAGCGCAACCCCTGTTGTTAGTTGCCATCGAGTAAGGTCGGGAACTCTAACAAGACTGCCGGTGCAAACCGTGAGGAAGGTGGGGATGACGTCAAATCATCACGGCCCTTACGCCTTGGGCTACACACGTGCTACAATGGACGGTACAGAGAGCAGCCACTACGCAAGTAGGCGCGAATCTAAAAAACCGTTCTCAGTTCGGATCGGAGTCTGCAACTCGACTCCGTGAAGCTGGATTCGCTAGTAATCGCAGATCAGCCATGCTGCGGTGAATACGTTCCCGGGCCTTGTACACACCGCCCGTCAAGCCATGGAAGCTGGGGGTACCTGAAGTCGGTGACCGCAAGGAGCTGCCTAGGGTAAAACTGGTAACTAGGGCTAAGTCGTAACAAGGTAGCCGTACCGGAAGGTGCGGCTGGAACACCTCCTTTCTAGAGACAAAAAAAAGGATGTGATTTAAAATTAAATTTAAATTAAAATCTTACTCTCGCTGTTAATTCAAAAAAAAGAAAAGGCTTAAAATACAGAGTCTCGTAGCTCAGCTGGTTAGAGTACTACACTGATAATGTAGGGGTCGGCAGTTCGAGTCTGCCCGGGACTACTATTTAAAGTTATAAAAAGGAAATTCTAGAAGCGAATTTTGAATTATAAATTTTAAATGATGAATTTGAAAAATAATTCAAAAAAATAATTCAACATTCAAAATAGACAATGGGGGATTAGCTCAGCTGGCTAGAGCGCCTGCCTTGCACGCAGGAGGTCATCGGTTCGACTCCGATATTCTCCACAACAGCCCCTCCTAACCTTCCCAAAGGGGAGGGACACAGAGCAATCGGCTCTCCCCCTTCGGGGGAGCTGGAGGGGGCTCAAAGTTCATTGACATATTGAGATAAACATACAAACAAGTAGAAAGAACATCTTTAGTGATTAGTAAAAAAGCAATAGGCACTAGTGGCTTATGGCTATTGACTAATGGCTAAAAGAATAAAGAAAACAATAAGCAAAATAAGGGCGTATGGGGAATGCCTAGGCTCTCAGAGGCGAAGAAGGACGTGATAAGCTGCGAAAAGCTGCGGGGATCGGCACATACGAATTGATCCGCAGATATCCCAATGGGGCAACCCACTATGTTGAAGACATAGTATCCGATAGGAGGCGAACCCGCTGAACTGAAACATCTAAGTAGGCGGAGGAGAAGAAAACAAAAGTGATTGCGTAAGTAGTGGCGAGCGAAAGCGCATTAGCCCAAACCGTTGTTGTTACGGCAATAACGGGGTTGTAGGACCACAATATTTCTTGTAAACTGAATTAGAATAACTTTGGAAAGGTTAACCCAAGAGGGTGATAGTCCCGTATAAGTAAAGAATATAAAGAATAGTGTTATCCTGAGTAGGGCGGGGCACGTGAAACCCTGTCTGAATCTGGCGGGACCATCCGCTAAGGCTAAATACTCCTGAGAGACCGATAGTGAACCAGTACCGTGAGGGAAAGGTGAAAAGAACCGTGAATAACGGAGTGAAATAGAACCTGAAACCATACGCCTACAAGCGGTCGGAGCAGCATAATCTGTGACGGCGTGCCTTTTGCATAATGAGCCTACGAGTTACCGTTGCTGGCAAGGTTAAGTGATTAAGTCACGGATCCGTAGCGAAAGCGAGTCTGAATAGGGCGCTTAAGTCAGTAGTGGTAGACGCGAAACCGTGTGATCTACCCATGGACAGGATGAAGCTTTGTTAACCCAAAGTGGAGGTCCGAACCCGTTGACGTTGAAAAGTCTTGGGATGATCTGTGGGTAGGGGTGAAAGGCCAATCAAACTCGGAAATAGCTCGTACTCCCCGAAATGCATTTAGGTGCAGCGCTCAAGTTAAGTTATATAGAGGTAGAGCTACTGATTGGATGCGGGGGCTTCACCGCCTACCAATTCCTGACAAACTCCGAATGCTATATAATATATTGAGCAGTGAGGGCTTGGGTGCTAAGGTCCAAGTCCGAGAGGGAAAGAACCCAGACCATCAGCTAAGGTCCCCAAATGTATGCTAAGTTGAACAAACGCGGTTTGATTGCATCGACAGCTAGGATGTTGGCTTGGAAGCAGCCATTCATTTAAAGAGTGCGTAACAGCTCACTAGTCGAGCGATCGAGCATGGATAATAATCGGGCATAAGTATACTACCGAAGCTATGGATTTGTACTAAGTACAAGTGGTAGGGGAGCATTCTAACATCGCCGAAGGTATCTTGTGAGAGGTGCTGGAGAGGTTAGAAAAGAAAATGTAGGCATAAGTAACGATAAGGGGTGCGAGAAACACCCCCGCCGAAAAACTAAGGTTTCCGCAGCTATGCTAATCAGCTGCGGGTTAGTCGGGTCCTAAGGCAAATCCGAAAGGAGTAGTCGATGGCCAACGGGTTAATATTCCCGTACTAGTTATAATTGTGATGGAGTGACGCAGTGGTGAAAGTACCGCGAACTGACGGAATAGTTCGTTAAAGCACTTAGCTAAAGGCCCGGTAGGCAAATCCGCTGGGACTGGTGAAATGCGATAGTACTCGGATTCTTCGGATGAAGGGATAGTGTACCTAAAGGCTGCCAAGAAAACCTTCTAAACATAGATTATAAGTACCCGTACCGTAAACCGACACAGGTAGTTGAGGAGAGTATCCTAAGGCGCTCGAGAGATTCATGGCTAAGGAATTAGGCAAAATAGACCTGTAACTTCGGGAGAAAGGTCGCCAGCGCAAGCTGGCCGCAGTGAAAAGGTCCAGGGCGACTGTTTATCAAAAACACAGGGCTCTGCAAAATCGTAAGATGACGTATAGGGCCTGACACCTGCCCGGTGCTGGAAGGTTAAGAGGAGATGTTATCTTCGGAGAAGCATTGAATTGAAGCCCCAGTAAACGGCGGCCGTAACTATAACGGTCCTAAGGTAGCGAAATTCCTTGTCGGGTAAGTTCCGACCTGCACGAATGGTGTAACGATCTGGACACTGTCTCAGCCATGAGCTCGGTGAAATTGTAGTATCGGTGAAGATGCCGATTACCCGCAGTGGGACGAAAAGACCCTGTGCACCTTTACTATAGCTTAGTATTGGTCTTGGATAAGTGATGTGTAGGATAGGTGGGAGACTGTGAAATGGCGTCGCTAGGCGTTGTGGAGTCATTGTTGAAATACCACCCTTTGCTTATCTGAGGTCTAACTCCTAAAAAAGGAGGACATTGCTTGGTGGGTAGTTTGACTGGGGTGGTCGCCTCCAAAAGAGTAACGGAGGCTTCTAAAGGTTCCCTCAGCACGCTTGGTAACCGTGCGTAGAGTGCAATGGCAAAAGGGAGCTTGACTGAGAGACATACAGGTCGATCAGGTACGAAAGTAGAGCATAGTGATCCGGTGGTTCCGCATGGAAGGGCCATCGCTCAAAGGATAAAAGGTACGCCGGGGATAACAGGCTGATCTCCCCCAAGAGCTCACATCGACGGGGGGTTTGGCACCTCGATGTCGGCTCGTCACATCCTCGGGGCTGGAGAAGGTCCCAAGGGTTGGGCTGTTCGCCCATTAAAGTGGCACGCGAGCTGGGTTCAGAACGTCGTGAGACAGTTCGGTCTCTATCTACTGTGGGCGTTAGAAATTTGAGTGGATCTGACTCTAGTACGAGAGGACCGAGTTGGACCAACCGCTGGTGTATCTGTTGTTCCGCCAGGAGCACCGCAGAGTAGCTACGTTGGGAAGGGATAAGCGCTGAAAGCATATAAGCGCGAAACCCACCACAAGATGAGATTTCTTTTAAGGGTCGTGGAAGATGACCACGTTGATAGGCTATAGATGTAAAGGCAGTAATGTCAGAGTCAAGTAGTACTAATAACCCGTAAGCTTATTGTAGCCCCACCCAACCTCCCCAAAGGGGAGGAGCCAGGTGGGGCGTAAAATTCTTTCTAAATTGAATATTTATCTCAATATGTTAAAATATTAGCCATTAGGCAAAAGGCATAAGCCAAGAGTTTAATGGAAAAGCACAAACTAGTGGCTTATGGCTATTAGCTAATGCCTTTAAAACCTTAAGGTGGTTATTGCGGCGGGGCTCACCTCTTCCCATTTCGAACAGAGAAGTTAAGCCCGCCAGCGTCGATGGTACTGCATATTGTGGGAGAGTAGATCGCTGCCTTTCTTTATTCCAAAATAGTTGGAATCGACATAAAATTCCCCTGTAGATCAGGGGATTTTTTATCCTCGCAAAGTACAAAAGTTCCTAAATAGATTGAAAACCAAGAATTTTAAAATTTTTGAAAAAAAATAAGAAAACCCTTGGAAATACTAAAAGAAACACTATCTTTGCACCCGCTAAGACGCTAAGTCAAAAGCGAAAATAAGAATAAAAAGTTCATAGACATATTGGATTGACAGCACGTTTTAATAGAGATATTAAAACAATAAAATTTAAGAGAGTAAGAAAACTAGCATTCTTTGTCCATAATATTTAACCTTAGGGTTACAAAAGATATACGATGAAGAGTTTGATCCCGGCTCAGGATGAACGCTAGCGGCAGGCTTAACACATGCAAGTCGAGGGGTAGAAGGAGCTTGCTCCTTTGAGACCGGCGCACGGGTGCGTAACGCGTATGTAATCTACCTTGTACAGGGGGATAGCCCAGAGAAATTTGGATTAATACCCCATAGTATTATGATGTGGCCTCACATTATGATTAAAGTTCCAACGGTACAAGATGAGCATGCGTCCCATTAGCTAGATGGTAAGGTAACGGCTTACCATGGCTACGATGGGTAGGGGTCCTGAGAGGGAGATCCCCCACACTGGTACTGAGACACGGACCAGACTCCTACGGGAGGCAGCAGTGAGGAATATTGGGCAATGGTCGCAAGACTGACCCAGCCATGCCGCGTGCAGGATGACGCATCTATGGTGTGTAAACTGCTTTTGTACAGGAAGAAACACTCCCTTGCGAGGGAGCTTGACGGTACTGTAAGAATAAGGATCGGCTAACTCCGTGCCAGCAGCCGCGGTAATACGGAGGATCCAAGCGTTATCCGGAATCATTGGGTTTAAAGGGTCCGTAGGCGGTTTTATAAGTCAGTGGTGAAATCTGGTCGCTCAACGATCAAACGGCCATTGATACTGTAAGACTTGAATTACTTGGAAGTAACTAGAATATGTAGTGTAGCGGTGAAATGCTTAGAGATTACATGGAATACCAATTGCGAAGGCAGGTTACTACGAGTATATTGACGCTGATGGACGAAAGCGTGGGGAGCGAACAGGATTAGATACCCGGTAGTCCACGCCGTAAACGATGGATACTAGCTGTTTGGGGTAACCTGAGTGGCTAAGCGAAAGTGATAAGTATCCCACACGGGAGTACGCTCGCAAGAGTGAAACTCAAAGGAATTGACGGGGGCCCGCACAAGCGGAGGAGCATGTGGTTTAATTCGATGATACGCGAGGAACCTTACCAAGGCTTAAATGGGAAACGACAGATTTGGAAACAGATCTTTCTTCGGACGTTTTTCAAGGTGCTGCATGGTTGTCGTCAGCTCGTGCCGTGAGGTGTCAGGTTAAGTCCTATAACGAGCGCAACCCCTGTTGTTAGTTGCCATCGAGTAAGGTCGGGAACTCTAACAAGACTGCCGGTGCAAACCGTGAGGAAGGTGGGGATGACGTCAAATCATCACGGCCCTTACGCCTTGGGCTACACACGTGCTACAATGGACGGTACAGAGAGCAGCCACTACGCAAGTAGGCGCGAATCTAAAAAACCGTTCTCAGTTCGGATCGGAGTCTGCAACTCGACTCCGTGAAGCTGGATTCGCTAGTAATCGCAGATCAGCCATGCTGCGGTGAATACGTTCCCGGGCCTTGTACACACCGCCCGTCAAGCCATGGAAGCTGGGGGTACCTGAAGTCGGTGACCGCAAGGAGCTGCCTAGGGTAAAACTGGTAACTAGGGCTAAGTCGTAACAAGGTAGCCGTACCGGAAGGTGCGGCTGGAACACCTCCTTTCTAGAGACAAAAAAAAGGATGTGATTTAAAATTAAATTTAAATTAAAATCTTACTCTCGCTGTTAATTCAAAAAAAAGAAAAGGCTTAAAATACAGAGTCTCGTAGCTCAGCTGGTTAGAGTACTACACTGATAATGTAGGGGTCGGCAGTTCGAGTCTGCCCGGGACTACTATTTAAAGTTATAAAAAGGAAATTCTAGAAGCGAATTTTGAATTATAAATTTTAAATGATGAATTTGAAAAATAATTCAAAAAAATAATTCAACATTCAAAATAGACAATGGGGGATTAGCTCAGCTGGCTAGAGCGCCTGCCTTGCACGCAGGAGGTCATCGGTTCGACTCCGATATTCTCCACAACAGCCCCTCCTAACCTTCCCAAAGGGGAGGGACACAGAGCAATCGGCTCTCCCCCTTCGGGGGAGCTGGAGGGGGCTCAAAGTTCATTGACATATTGAGATAAACATACAAACAAGTAGAAAGAACATCTTTAGTGATTAGTAAAAAAGCAATAGGCACTAGTGGCTTATGGCTATTGACTAATGGCTAAAAGAATAAAGAAAACAATAAGCAAAATAAGGGCGTATGGGGAATGCCTAGGCTCTCAGAGGCGAAGAAGGACGTGATAAGCTGCGAAAAGCTGCGGGGATCGGCACATACGAATTGATCCGCAGATATCCCAATGGGGCAACC
Source organism: Flavobacterium davisii (assembly GCF_019565505.1). Lineage (GTDB taxonomy): Bacteria > Bacteroidota > Bacteroidia > Flavobacteriales > Flavobacteriaceae > Flavobacterium > Flavobacterium davisii. The sequence goes on along the minus strand of NZ_CP067378.1, from coordinate 665,902 downwards.
CACTATGTTGAAGACATAGTATCCGATAGGAGGCGAACCCGCTGAACTGAAACATCTAAGTAGGCGGAGGAGAAGAAAACAAAAGTGATTGCGTAAGTAGTGGCGAGCGAAAGCGCATTAGCCCAAACCGTTGTTGTTACGGCAATAACGGGGTTGTAGGACCACAATATTTCTTGTAAACTGAATTAGAATAACTCTGGAAAGGTTAACCCAAGAGGGTGATAGTCCCGTATAAGTAAAGAATATAAAGAATAGTGTTATCCTGAGTAGGGCGGGGCACGTGAAACCCTGTCTGAATCTGGCGGGACCATCCGCTAAGGCTAAATACTCCTGAGAGACCGATAGTGAACCAGTACCGTGAGGGAAAGGTGAAAAGAACCGTGAATAACGGAGTGAAATAGAACCTGAAACCATACGCCTACAAGCGGTCGGAGCAGCATAATCTGTGACGGCGTGCCTTTTGCATAATGAGCCTACGAGTTACCGTTGCTGGCAAGGTTAAGTGATTAAGTCACGGATCCGTAGCGAAAGCGAGTCTGAATAGGGCGCGATTCAATCTAAGGGATTGAAAGCGTATTTATACGCTTAAGTCAGTAGTGGTAGACGCGAAACCGTGTGATCTACCCATGGACAGGATGAAGCTTTGTTAACCCAAAGTGGAGGTCCGAACCCGTTGACGTTGAAAAGTCTTGGGATGATCTGTGGGTAGGGGTGAAAGGCCAATCAAACTCGGAAATAGCTCGTACTCCCCGAAATGCATTTAGGTGCAGCGCTCAAGTTAAGTTATATAGAGGTAGAGCTACTGATTGGATGCGGGGGCTTCACCGCCTACCAATTCCTGACAAACTCCGAATGCTATATAATATATTGAGCAGTGAGGGCTTGGGTGCTAAGGTCCAAGTCCGAGAGGGAAAGAACCCAGACCATCAGCTAAGGTCCCCAAATGTATGCTAAGTTGAACAAACGCGGTTTGATTGCATCGACAGCTAGGATGTTGGCTTGGAAGCAGCCATTCATTTAAAGAGTGCGTAACAGCTCACTAGTCGAGCGATCGAGCATGGATAATAATCGGGCATAAGTATACTACCGAAGCTATGGATTTGTACTAAGTACAAGTGGTAGGGGAGCATTCTAACATCGCCGAAGGTATCTTGTGAGAGGTGCTGGAGAGGTTAGAAAAGAAAATGTAGGCATAAGTAACGATAAGGGGTGCGAGAAACACCCCCGCCGAAAAACTAAGGTTTCCGCAGCTATGCTAATCAGCTGCGGGTTAGTCGGGTCCTAAGGCAAATCCGAAAGGAGTAGTCGATGGCCAACGGGTTAATATTCCCGTACTAGTTATAATTGTGATGGAGTGACGCAGTGGTGAAAGTACCGCGAACTGACGGAATAGTTCGTTAAAGCACTTAGCTAAAGGCCCGGTAGGCAAATCCGCTGGGACTGGTGAAATGCGATAGTACTCGGATTCTTCGGATGAAGGGATAGTGTACCTAAAGGCTGCCAAGAAAACCTTCTAAACATAGATTATAAGTACCCGTACCGTAAACCGACACAGGTAGTTGAGGAGAGTATCCTAAGGCGCTCGAGAGATTCATGGCTAAGGAATTAGGCAAAATAGACCTGTAACTTCGGGAGAAAGGTCGCCAGCGCAAGCTGGCCGCAGTGAAAAGGTCCAGGCGACTGTTTATCAAAAACACAGGGCTCTGCAAAATCGTAAGATGACGTATAGGGCCTGACACCTGCCCGGTGCTGGAAGGTTAAGAGGAGATGTTATCTTCGGAGAAGCATTGAATTGAAGCCCCAGTAAACGGCGGCCGTAACTATAACGGTCCTAAGGTAGCGAAATTCCTTGTCGGGTAAGTTCCGACCTGCACGAATGGTGTAACGATCTGGACACTGTCTCAGCCATGAGCTCGGTGAAATTGTAGTATCGGTGAAGATGCCGATTACCCGCAGTGGGACGAAAAGACCCTGTGCACCTTTACTATAGCTTAGTATTGGTCTTGGATAAGTGATGTGTAGGATAGGTGGGAGACTGTGAAATGGCGTCGCTAGGCGTTGTGGAGTCATTGTTGAAATACCACCCTTTGCTTATCTGAGGTCTAACTCCTAAAAAAGGAGGACATTGCTTGGTGGGTAGTTTGACTGGGGTGGTCGCCTCCAAAAGAGTAACGGAGGCTTCTAAAGGTTCCCTCAGCACGCTTGGTAACCGTGCGTAGAGTGCAATGGCAAAAGGGAGCTTGACTGAGAGACATACAGGTCGATCAGGTACGAAAGTAGAGCATAGTGATCCGGTGGTTCCGCATGGAAGGGCCATCGCTCAAAGGATAAAAGGTACGCCGGGGATAACAGGCTGATCTCCCCCAAGAGCTCACATCGACGGGGGGTTTGGCACCTCGATGTCGGCTCGTCACATCCCGGGGCTGGAGAAGGTCCCAAGGGTTGGGCTGTTCGCCCATTAAAGTGGCACGCGAGCTGGGTTCAGAACGTCGTGAGACAGTTCGGTCTCTATCTACTGTGGGCGTTAGAAATTTGAGTGGATCTGACTCTAGTACGAGAGGACCGAGTTGGACCAACCGCTGGTGTATCTGTTGTTCCGCCGGGAGCACCGCAGAGTAGCTACGTTGGGAAGGGATAAGCGCTGAAAGCATATAAGCGCGAAACCCACCACAAGATGAGATTTCTTTTAAGGGTCGTGGAAGATGACCACGTTGATAGGCTATAGATGTAAAGGCAGTAATGTCAGAGTCAAGTAGTACTAATAACCCGTAAGCTTATTGTGGCCCCACCCAACCTCCCCAAAGGGGAGGAGCCGAGGTGGGGCGTAAAATTCTTTCTTTACCTAAAAAGGATTATAAACAAATTTGAATATTTATCTCAATATGTTAAAATATTAGCCATTAGGCAAAAGGCATAAGCCAAGAGTTTAATGGAAAAGCACAAACTAGTGGCTTATGGCTATTAGCTAATGCCTTTAAAACCTTAAGGTGGTTATTGCGGCGGGGCTCACCTCTTCCCATTTCGAACAGAGAAGTTAAGCCCGCCAGCGTCGATGGTACTGCATATTGTGGGAGAGTAGATCGCTGCCTTTCTTTAAAACCCTTCATCTATACGATGAGGGGTTTTTGTTTTATAGAAATTGCTAATGGAATACCGCAATCATCGCGTGAGCGGGCGTAGCAAGCTACCGTGGAATCAACAACAAAAGTTGGGAATTAGGCAAAAAGATTGGACAATCTGAATAAGGAAAAATCGATATTTCTTACCCCTTTAAACTGACTTCGAAAGGCTTTTATTTTTACATTAAAAAATTCAGCAGCTGCATTAGTACTTCTATTATCAAAATAGTTTAGTATTGATTGATAATTGACTGTTATTGTATTTAGAAGAATATTGAAGTTTTTAAATCCTGATTCTTCTACTTTTCTATACCAATGAGCTAATTTCAACATTGCAATATTTTTATCGTTATTGGTGTTGTAGATCCTTCTTAATTCTTGAGATAAAAGGTATGCTGTTTTTATCTCTGTATAAGTTCAAATAAAATTTCAGCTCTTTCTTGTTGATTTAGGGTCCATTTTCATGAGATTTATATAGTAAATACCTGCATCTAGCTAATAATTGCTTTAGAGAATCACCATTGGATAAAACTTGTGGAATATGTGTTTTGTGATTTAGCTTTTAGGATGGCTTGATTTCCCTTATCTATAGCTTCCCACCTGTGTTTGATTCTGATTTCTTGTAAGGCTTCTAAGGCTAGTTTTTGGACATGGAATCTATCGGTTATTTGTACTGCTTTTTGGAAACATTTTTTAGCTATCAATTTTATAGTGTTAGCCATATTTAATGTTATTTCTTTGACACAACTTCTTTTTTTATGATCAATTTTACTGATATGCTCTATGACTTGATCTGCTTTTGTTCCGGCAATAATAGCTACTAGGGAACTTTTTTACCTTTGAATTTTTGTTGGTTACAATAGTGTAAAGTTCACCCTGAGACAAAGTTACTTCATCAATAGATAAATGTGTCCCCCTATTTTGAGGATAAACGATCTATTGATGTGCATGTTCTCTTGGTTCCGAAGAACCAAAGGAACTCAAATGCTTTTTATACTGTCTTTGCAGTTTTTCACCCTTAACTCCAAAGAAATTACCAATGATTTGAGAATCTATAGCAGTGTTATCGATTAATTTCTTTTAAAAAGACGCAAATTCTTGCGTCATACGTGTTCCTTTAGCTGCTAAATTCCAATCTCTTTTAGCTATCTCGCCTGTGTTTTTATTAGTCCAACGACGACGTTTGTAAATACACAAACTTTCCTCTTAGTGGAAAATCTTGAATTGTTATTTCATCTGTTAAGTCTTTGGTGACTAACTCTGTGTGATCAAACTCTTTTGGATGTTTTGCTTTTTCTTTAAAATAAAGATGTAGGCTTTCTTGTGAATTATCAACTGAAATTATTTCAAAATAATCAACTAGAAAATCATACCGTTTAAACTTTGAAAACACTGTAAAAAGCATTCATGTAAAACGGATAGCCTGTTATTGATTTAATTGTTTTATCATCAGATATTTTAATCAATTCTTCCATTTTTTGGTTTAAGTCGTCTAAAGTATCATAAATTTTCATTGCAATTTTATCTTTCATCCATTGCCACATTTTCTCAGCAGGGTTAAGTTCTGGGCAATATGGTGGAATTGGCAAAAGAAATATATTGTCAGGAATTATCACATCCTTTGTGGAATGAAATGCGGCATTATCAATTATCATAATCTTTAACTCTGTTGGCTTGTGATTGCTGAAATCTTCCAGATATTTTACAAATAATTCTTTGCAAACACTTTGTGTTGTCATACAAAAACTCTCACCTGTTATGGGGGAAAAACTTCCCCAGAGCCAATTATAAAGATAGCTATGTTTATAAGTACCGATGGCTTTTATTCTTTTTGCGGTAATAACTCTTTTCTGTTTTGTAATCAAACCGAAACGACTTTCATCCTGAAAATAGAGGTTTACAGATTCAAAGTTATTTTTATTAAGAATAATTCTACACTCTTCAAATTTGTTTTCAAGGTTTTTTTAAAAAACGCCTCTGCGTTTTCATCCTTTTTATAGTGGGATTTTCTTGCAACTTTCAATTTTGATTGATGCTTGCGTTTGCAATGAGCATATAAAGCACCATAATTAACCGATTCGTTAAGCTCTTTTTCGAGAATCTTCAACAATTCAACATACGATGTTATTGTTGTTTTTGGATCATTCAATTTCTGCTCAATAGCATTGGCCATTTTCTCAGATATTTTCTTTGTATTATTTCCTCCACTTCTAACACTTAACATTTCAGAAATACCGCTTTTCAGATACTCCTGTGCCCAACCTCGTACAGTCTTCTCGGTTCTCCCTAATTTTTTAGCAATGGAACTATAAAAAACATATTTTCCTTTCTTAATTAGAATCAAAGTCTTTATTCTGTCTTTTTTCAAAGATCCAGATGTCTTTACTAGTAATTTATCTAAAAAATCAACATCTTCTTTTATTGCTATTTGGATTTTCTTTGGCATGCCTAAAGGTAAGTAATATTCCAGTAAATTCAAAATTTAAATAGTATCAGGAAGCATCAATTTTAAAAGATCTATAGGGTTTATAGTAGTGTTTAATCCAGATTACGCATTAGAAATCTATTCCACTTTATTTTCTTCAAATTCAAGCACGTACTCAAATTTTAATCATCAAAATAGTTCACTATTTCTTCTTCTAAAATTTTCCGTGAGCACTTGAATTTATTGAAAAATTTTGTTTCACAACGAAGTCTAATACGGAATCTGGGTTTAATTTTGATAAAGATCTCTTTTTTAAATTATTCTCCCCAACTTTTGTTCTTGGTCTGGATTAATTGTTTTTTAGGAATATGAAAAAAATATTTTATTACAGTAAAATTAAAATATAAAATTTGTTATTGTAAGGAAATCAAAAGGTCATGATGAAGGATAACTTGTTCTAAAATTTTGGTATTTTTATGTTTTTATCACAGTAAAGTTTATTAAGCAATTGGTTTAATAAAATACCCCAAAATAGAATTTTAACTATTTTGGGGTAGGATTGTATTTAGAAGAGCTATTTTAGAATTTGTAATTAGCTGATAAATTAAACATGGTTCCTAATTGGCTAAAATGATATCCATCATAAGTCATTTGTGAATAACGTTGATTGAAAGTAATTAGATTGGATTGGTTTTTTACAAAATTAGGATCAGTTAATTTGGTTTGTCCTATTGCATTTTCAGCCTTAAATTCCCATTTTGGTAAAACATTTAATAAGTTATTAATGTTCAAAGCAAAGGTTAATTTGTTTGTGGCATTGAAATTTATCCCTAAATCGGTTACTACTTTTGGCTTGAATTCGGTTCTTAAATCGGAATCCAATCCAGTTTGTTTGAATATTGTTTTTCCAAACAAAGTATTGTTTAATGAAAAGCCAAATTTCCCAATGTCATAAGTTGTTCCTAATATCCATTTAGTTTTAGGGCGAGAAGTGAATAATAAATGTTGTTGGGTAGCATCTATAAGGTCTTTGCCAAATTTTACAGGAATTTTGTTAGTATTCCAGTTTTCAAATGTGTAATTTCCTGATAAATTAAAGCCTAAATCGCCTCTTCCTAGTTTAATATTTCGTATGCTGGCAACTACATCTAAACCTCTTGTTCTAGTGTCTAAAGCATTGGTAAAGAAGGATAATGTTCCTAAATTTTTTCCGTTAATGGTTACATCTTTAATTTCATCACTTAAAACAATTCTGTCGTATACGTTAATGTGATAATAATCAAGAGTTAATGTTATGTTTTTCGTTGGTTTAAAACCTAGTCCAATGGTGTAATTTTCAGATTTTTCAGCTTTTAATTTATCGATTCCCATTTGACGAGCTTGAGGAGATACATTGTTAACTAATCCGCTAACTAAGACTCCTTGTCCCGGAAAAAAGCTGTATTGTGATTTTTGGGTGTAAATTTGGTGTAAAGAAGGTGCTCTAAAACCAGATGATATAGATGCTCTTAGTGTTATTTTATCATCTAAAAATTTATATCTGGTACTTAATTTACCTATATAAGTAGAACCAAAATCGCTATAATTTTCACCACGTAAAGTGGCGTCTATTAAAAAATCCTTTGTGAAATCTATAGTTGTCGCTATGTATCCTCCAACATTATAACGGTTGAATTTACCTGAATTTTCAGGTCTGTTACCGGCAAATGAGTCTGCACCTAGTCCATCCCATGAAGCTTTGTCTCCTTCTAGAATGGTGAAGTTTTCTGTTCTGAATTCAGACCCTATAGCAAAACTGATTTTATCTGTTAAGTTTTTGTTTACATCTATATTTCCTACTATGTGGTCAAATTTGGATCCTCCGGGTTTGAATGAAATTGGACTGTTTTCTTTATAAATATTGGCTCCATTTCCATCTAAAATGCTTGAACGGTTGAAAGAGTTGTTGACGGTGTATTCTTGAGTGTTGCCTCCAAATGTTATACTTAAATCTGTATTCCATCCGTTTTTTGTGGATTTTAATCCTAAAGTTGCATTGTAGTCATTTAAGTCTCCTTCAAATGTAGGTACATAACCATCGTATCCATTTTTACCATTTCCAGGAAATAATTGATTTAAAAAAGGATATTCATTTAATGTTCTCCAGTATGGTGTTCTGTAGTTTGCGAATGAATTTACTTTTTTGTAAACATAAGCACCATTAAAATATAATTTTGAATTTTCAGTTACTTCTACACCTCCATTTATCTCAAATTTAGCAGTTGCTGTAGCGGGAGATCCATTAATATTACCTGCATCGGGATGTCTATTTAGAAAGTCTTGAACGTCCAGTATATTTGCAGAAAAATCTTTAGATTCTCCTTGCGCATCAACAGTGCCGGTCTATTAGCTAATGTTACTTTTGAAAAATCTAAAGTGTAGTTAACAAATCCTTTTTCATTAAATGCCGTTGTTCCGTTATTAAGGCTTACACCGATCATTTTTCCATCTCCTTTTCCTGTTATTCCTGTTCTTATGGTGCCAGATCCTGAATTAGGATTGCTTTTTAAAATAATATTCATAACGCCTGCGATAGCGTCAGAACCATATTGGGCAGAAGCTCCGTCACGTAGTATTTCTACTCGTTCAATAGCATCTTGAGGAATTGCAGAAATATCGGCTCCTGTTTCGCCGCGCCCGTGAGAAGTTTGTGTGTATAGCAATGCACTCATGTTTTTACGTTTACCGTTTATTAATATTAAGGTACGGCTAGGTCCCATGTTTCGTATTTCATAGGGATCTAATAAAGAGGTGGCATCGTTTACAGGTGTTTGAACAGTATTGAAAGAAGGTATTCTGTATTGTAATGCTTTGTCAAACGTGGCTTGTCCTGTTGAAGCAAGTTCTTTGGAAGATAATAAATCTACAGGTAAAGGGGTGGTAGTGTTGCTTCGGGGAGCCGTTCTGGTACCTACTACTACTACTTCATCTAAGCTTTTGTTTTCTTCTTGTAGAACTATGTTTAATTCGATATTTTGATCTTTTATTTCAATTTCTTTGACTTCTGTTTTATAGCCCATATAATTGAATTTTAGAGTGTGTTTTCCTCGGATTTAATTTAATAGAAAAACCACCATCGAAATCAGAAGTTGTAGCATTTGTACCACTAGTAGTGATATTAACTCCCCGGAATTCCTAACCCTCCTGTATCTTTTATAGATCCTTTTACAAGATTCTGAGCGAATCCTGTCCAAGTTGTTATTAATAATAATAAGCAATGAATTTTTTTCATATTTATTTTTTTAGGTTATTGTTTTATCAAATATCTAAAAAAAATGTTAAATATGAAATTATATCTGTATTTTTTTATTTTTCCTATTTGTTTTTATTGCTAATCTATTTTGTTTTTCTTTTACATAGTTTTAAAGTATCTTAGCACCCAATCGTTTTTTATATATGTTTGAACAAAATCAATACACCGAAGATAATATACGTTCTCTCGACTGGAGGGAGCATATCCGTATGCGTCCAGGGGATGTATATTGGTAAGTTAGGGGATGGTTCATCTCCTGATGATGGTATTTATATTTTGGTAAAAGAAGTCCTAGATAACTGTATCGATGAGTTTGTGATGGGAGCAGGAAAGACTATAGAAGTTACCTTAAAGGATAAAATGGTTACCGTGCGTGACTATGGTCGTGGTATTCCTTTAGGGAAAGTAGTCGATGTGGTGTCTAAAATGAACACAGGAGGTAAATATGATTCGAAAGCCTTTAAAAAATCGGTAGGTCTAAATGGAGTAGGTACTAAGGCTGTAAATGCGCTTTCTACTTTTTTTAGGGTAGAGTCGGTACGTGATAATCAACAAAAAGCAGCAGAATTTTCGGCAGGGAGTCTTACTGTAGAAGAAGATGTAATTGAAACTACAAAACGTAAAGGAACCAAAGTTAGTTTTATTGCTGATGATACCATTTTTAAAAACTACAAATACCGTAACGAATATATTGTAAGAATGTTGAAAAATTATTGTTACCTAAATAAAGGTTTAACAATAGTTTATAATGGTGAAAAGTTTTTTTCAGAAAATGGTTTAAAAGATTTATTAGAAGAAACCATTACTACTGAAGATATGCAATATCCTATCATTCACTTAACAGGTGGCGATATCGAAATTGCGATGACACATAGTAAAACACAGTATTCGGAAGAATATTATTCGTTTGTAAATGGGCAAAACACAACACAAGGGGGGACTCACTTGGGGGCTTTTCGAGAAGCCATTGTTCGCACTATAAAGGAGTTTTACAACAAACCGTTTGAGGCTTCAGATATTAGAAAATCAATAGTTTCAGCCATTTCAATTAAGGTTGAAGAACCCGTTTTTGAATCGCAAACCAAAACCAAACTCGGTTCGACTGATATTGGTCCTAATGGCCCTACAGTGCGTACGTTTGTAAATGATTTCATTAAAACGAATTTAGACAACTTTTTACATAAAAATCCAGAAGTAGCCGATTTGTTACTTCGAAAAATTTTGCAAGCCGAACGCGAGCGTAAGGAATTGTCAGGTATTCGTAAGTTGGCTAAAGAACGTGCCAAAAAAGCGAGTTTACACAACCGTAAACTGCGTGATTGTCGGGTGCACTTGACTGATGCTAAGAATGCTCGTAGTTTAGAAAGTACCTTGTTTATTACCGAGGGGGATTCAGCATCGGGGTCAATTACTAAATCACGTGATGTAAATACACAAGCAGTTTTTAGTTTGCGTGGTAAGCCTTTGAATACCTATGGCATGACCAAAAAGATTGTGTATGAAAATGAGGAATTCAACCTTCTTCAAGCCGCATTAAATATTGAGGAAAGTATGGAAGACTTGCGTTATAACAACATTGTTATTGCGACCGATGCCGATGTGGACGGGATGCACATTCGGTTGTTATTGATTACTTTCTTCTTACAGTTTTTTCCTGAAATTATTAAAGAAGGACATTTATATATTTTACAGACTCCGTTATTTCGTGTGCGTAATAAGAAAGAAACCATTTATTGTTATAGCGATGAAGAACGTAGGGATGCGATTGATAAATTAAAACCAAAACCTGAAATCACACGATTCAAGGGATTAGGTGAAATTTCACCTGACGAGTTTAAGCATTTTATTGGTGAAGACATACGTTTAGACCCTGTTATGCTGGATAAAGCCACTTCTATTGAAAAGTTATTGGAGTTTTATATGGGTAAAAACACCCCTGATCGTCAGGAGTTTATTATCAAGAATTTGAAGGTGGAGTTGGATACGGTGGAGGAGTTGACGTCGTAGCACAAAGTCACACCAAGTTTATCACAACGTCAAAGAAGTTTTTTAGGCTTTGTGAAACATTGTGAAGCACTTTGAGGAACTTTGTGTAACTAATTTCACATAGTCACTCCAAGTTTGTCACAACGTCAAAGAAGTTTTTAGGTTTAACTTTGTGATACATTGTGCAGAACTTTGAAAAACTTAGTGAAACAAAAAAATGATTATGCAAGAAGAAAACGATATCAGTAAAATAATTTTAGACTGTGCATACAAAGTGCATACAAAATTAGGCTCAGGATTGTTGGAAAAAGTATATAGAGAATGCTTAGCTTATGAGTTAGAAAAATGCGGGCTGAATGTTAAACAAGAAAAAGGATTTCCAGTAGTTTATGAAGATATCAAATTTGATTGCGGCTACAGAGTAGATATAATAGTAAATGATAAAGTGATTATTGAGTTAAAAGTAGTTGAAGAATTTACAATTGAACACACAGCCCAATGTTTAACATATATGCGATTAGCAGATTGTAGATTGGGTTTACTTTTAAACTTTTATAAAAGATCATTAAAAGACGGAATAAAAAGATTGGTAATTTAAAACATTGTGGAACATAGTGTAAAACTTGGTGAAACATTGTGACCCTAAATTATGAGCGAAGAAAACGAAAATAGAGAAGACGATTTAACCCCTCAAGAAGAATCCACGGCTGATGAAAATCAGTTAGGAGAAACTAGCTTTGAAGGCGAACATTTTTACGAGCAAGATGAAAATCCAGAGGCTACCATTACCAAGGTAACGGGGATGTATAAGGATTGGTTCTTGGATTACGCTTCGTATGTAATCCTTGAACGTGCGGTGCCTGCTATTGAAGATGGATTTAAACCAGTACAGCGTCGTATCATGCACTCTATGAAGGAGTTGGATGATGGTCGTTACAATAAAGTTGCGAATGTGGTGGGTCACACCATGCAGTATCACCCTCACGGTGATGCCAGTATTGGTGATGCGATGGTACAAATTGGTCAAAAAGATTTATTGATTGATACCCAAGGAAACTGGGGAAATATATTAACAGGCGACGGAGCTGCGGCATCCCGTTACATCGAGGCACGTTTAAGTAAGTTTGCCTTAGAGGTATTGTATTCTCCTAAAATTACCGATTGGGGATTGTCTTATGATGGGCGTCGTGCGGAACCTATTAATTTACCCGTAAAATTCCCTTTACTTTTAGCACAAGGAGGCGAAGGGATTGCCGTAGGTCTATCTACTAAGATTTTACCGCACAACTTTAACGAGTTGATTGATGCTTCTGTCAAAATTTTAAAAGGGAAACCCTTTACATTATATCCTGATTTTCCAACGGCTGGTATTGCCGATGTATCTAATTACAACGATGGGTTACGTGGTGGGCGTGTACGCGTGCGTGCTAAAGTTTCGCAATTGGATAAACAAACTTTGGTGATTACGCAAATTCCATTTTCTACCAATACGACTTCTTTGATTGATAGTATTTTGAAAGCCAATGATAAAGGTAAAATCAAAATCAAAAAAATTGAAGATAATACCGCAGCGGAAGTAGAAATCTTGATTCATCTGCCTCCGTGTGTTTCACCTGATAAAACCATAGATGCACTTTATGCTTTCACGGCCTGTGAAACCTCTATTTCACCTTTAGGTTGTGTGATTGAAGATAATAAACCGTTGTTTATTGGGGTTTCAGAAATGTTACGCATTTCAACACATCGTACCGTCGATTTGTTGCGTCAGGAGTTGGAAGTGCAATTGGCAGAATTGGAAACCAAATGGCATTTTTCTACATTGGAAAAAATCTTCATTCGTGAGGAAATGTATATCGACTTTAAGTTGTACAGCAATAAAGAAGCTTTATATACCTATATGTACGACCGTTTTGAGCCTTTCAAACATTTGTTATTACGCGATATTGTTGATGAAGATTTGCAAAAACTAACGCAAATTCCAATGATTCGTATCACACGTTTCGACTCGGACAAAGCGGATGAATCAATTGCGAAATTAGAAGATGAAATTGCACAAGTAAAGCACCATTTAGAGCATTTAACGCAGTTTGCTATTGACTTTTTTACACGATTGAAAGAAAAGTATGGTAAAGGTCGTGAACGTCAAACGGAAATACGAAACTTTGAAAATATAGAAGCCACAAAGGTTGTTTTAAGAAATACGAAACTATATGTTAATAAAGAGGAAGGCTTCGTAGGAACTTCTTTGAAAAAAGATGAATATGTAGCCGATTGTAGTGATATTGATGATGTAATTTGTTTCCTTCGTAGCGGTAAAATGATTATTACCAAAGTAGATGAGAAAAAATTTATAGGCAAAGATATTATTCATATTGCAATATTTGATAAAAACGATAAACGAACCATTTATAATATGATTTATCGCGATGGTAAATCAGGTCCTTCTTTTATCAAGCGTTTTAGTGTTTCAGGTGTAACCCGAGATAAAGAATACGATTTAACACAAGAAAAAACAGGTTCGCAAGTACTCTATTTTTCAGCTAATCCTAATGGTGAGGCAGAAACGGTTACTATTTTACTACGACAAGTAGGAAGTGTTAAAAAATTAAAATGGGATATTGATTTTGCCGATATTATGATAAAAGGAAGAGCTTCTAAAGGAAATACAGTAGCTAAATATCCTATTAAAAAAATTGAATTAAAAGAAAGAGGAATATCTACCTTACGACCTCGAAGAATATGGTTTGATGATACGGTACAACGTTTGAATGTAGATGGAAGAGGGGAGTTGTTAGGCGAGTTTAAACCGAATGATAGATTACTAATCATAGGACAAAACGGGAAATTAAAAACAGTGATACCTGAGCTAACTACCCATTTTGAAGATGATATGATTGTTTTAGAAAAATGGAATAATCAAAAGCCTATTTCAGCCATTTATTACGATGGGGAAAAAGAGCGTTATTTTGTAAAACGCTTTTTAGTAGAACATGAAAATAAAGAAGAACTTTTTATTTCTGAACACGAAAGATCACAATTAGAAATTGTATCCACCGATTGGCGCCCTATGATAGAAGTTATTTTTGCTAAAAAGGAGGAGTTCAAAAAGAAAACTTAATTGTTAACTTAGAAGAGTTTATTGCTGTAAAAGGAATTAAAGCTTTAGGTAATCAATTAACAACGGATAAAATTAAACAAATTAATAGGTTAGAACCACTTTTTTACGAAGAGCCACTTGAAGTAAAACCAGAAGAAAATTTAAGAAATGAAGCAGAATTAGAAGGAGAAAACGATACAAAGAATTATGATATTACGTTAGAAGATGATGGACAAATCACTTTGAGTTTGGATTAATCTCAGATTACACAAAAATCAAAGTTAAAGTCCTCTTTATTTTTAGATTTAGCCCTTTTTTAAGGCTTTTGCTTTAAACCCAGATTTCGCATTAGACTTCGTTGTGAAACAAAATTTTTCAATAAATTCAAGTGCTCACGGAAAATTTTAGAAGAAGAAATAGTGAACTATTTTGATGATTAAAATTTGAGTACGTGCTTGGCTTGAATTTGAAGAAAAATAAAGTGGAATAGATTTACTTCGTCTATTCGCTACGCTCGGGTCTAATGCGTAATCTGGGTTAAAAAAGGGTGTTTGTTTTTATCTAGATTTCGTATTATAAAAAGAACTTTATTTTTATTAAAAGACTATATGTACTGGTCAATTTGCTTTTTGACGTTGGAGTAAAAAGAATCACTTCTTTTATTTTTGGTACACTGTCTTTGTATTTTACGCTTTTAAATGAAGTTCTAAAGCATAGCAAGTTTTATTATTTTTTGTTATTGTAAATACGCTCGTTTGATTGTCTTTTTTGTTATTAATTTCAATTTGATCGTGAAGATTTACTTCTTGTAAAAAATTAATAGCAAAGGATTGAATTTTTTGCTCTAAAACAATTTCGGTCTCTATTTCATCTAGCGACCATTCTAGATATTTTACATTATTAGCATGGTTAACAATATCAATATCTGATAGTTTGACAATTTTATCCGTTAATTTTTTTGTATCTTCGGGAATATTGATTTTATGTGTTTTTATGTTAGTAGCATTATCAGCGAAAAAAGTAAAATGATCACAAGATATAGCTAAATTTTCAGGTTTTCGAGTAGTTGTATTAATGACAACCCAAAAGGTTTCACAGCCAATAATTTTTTCCCCGTTTAAATACATTTCAAGGCATCGGACAGATTGATAACCCTCTAGAGATTTGATCCAAGTTTTAATTGTTACCTCATCTTGCCATTTAGGTAAATCTGTAATTTCGACAATCATTCTACTTAAAACCCAAGCTTGATTAAAAATTTGCATATCATTATGACTAAATCCTCCTAATTCAGCATGAGAACTGGCTGTCAATTGAAAAAGATTGCACAGATCGGTATATTTAAGAATTCCATTAGGAGTACAATGCAAAAAATTGATTTTATGATTTTCTTCAAATAAGGATGAAAAATTAGGTGAAATAGGCATTTTATATAAAATTTGTATTAATATGAGAAATGATTTTATGTAAATTGGTTTGGTAATTAAACCAGTTAATGTTTTCTGTTCTTTTAAACCAAGTCATTTGACGTTTGGCAAAACGACGTGTATTCATTTTAATTTGTTCAATGGCATCTTCTAAAGATGTTTTTCCTTCAAAATAATCAAATAATTCGCGATAGCCTACAGTTTGTAAGGCATTAAGATGTTTATGAGGTAAAAGGTTTTCAACCTCTTCTAATAAACCTTGTTGCATCATCAAATCGACTCTCAGATTGATGCGTTCATACATCAGGGTACGGTCAGCTTCTAAACCGATGATAATAGGAGTGAAGTTGCGCTTGTTTTTACGTTTACCCAAAAAACTAGAATAGGGTTGCCCTGAACCGATACAAACTTCCACAAAACGTTTCATACGTTGTGGGTTAACCAATGTTTGTGGGTTCTCCGTTGCTATTTTTTGATAATAATCGGGGTCTAATTTTTTTAAATTATCTTGTAGATAGGTTATGCCTAGTTCGTCATAATTACTGTTAATGGTTTCGCGTACCGATGCATCAATATCAGGAAATTCATCAAATCCTTTTAAAACCGCATCAACATACAAACCACTCCCACCAACAAGAACTTGGATGTTGTTTTTTTGAAATAATTGGTCCAATTTTTCTAGTGCTTCTACTTCAAAATCGCCCACGGAATAACTTTCAAAAATCGATTTGTTTTGAATAAAATGGTGAGTGGCTTGTGCTAATTCTTCTTGCGAAGGTACAGCAGTCCCGATACACATTTCTTTAAAAAACTGTCGGCTGTCACAAGAAATAATCTCGCATCCAAAATGCTTAGCCAACTGGATAGCTAAGGCGGTTTTACCAATGGCTGTAGGACCGATTACGGTGATTAAATAATTCGTTTTATCCAAAATATGTTTTTATAGCGATTTTAATTTTTCAATTTTATTGCTAGTTAGTAGCTGAACGTTTGCTGTAATTTTCTCAATATCCCAATCCCACCAAGCTAGATGCAGTAGTTCTTGGATTTTTTCTTCAGAAAAACGTTTGCGAATCAGTTGTGAAGGATTGCCTCCTACTATGCTATAAGGCGGTACGTCTTTAGTAACCGTGGCATTGGTGGCAATTATAGCACCATCACCAATTTTTACGCCTGCCATAATCGTGGTATTGTGTCCAATCCAAACATCGTTTCCGATAATGGTATCTCCTTTAGTGGGATAAGATTTTCCTTCCATAGCATGTTGCCAATCGTGCCCAAAAATAGCAAAAGGATAGGCAGAAATCGCCTCAGTCAGGTGATTAGCGCCATTCATAATGAATTTGACTCCTGAAGCAATCATACAAAATTTACCAATGATTAATTTGTCGCCTGTAAAATCAAAGTGATATTTGACGTTCTTTTCAAAATTTTCCACATCGTCAAAATCGTCATAATAGGTATAATCGCCTACAATGATGTTGGGGTTTTTGATGATGTTTTTTAAGAAACAAAGTTTGTTATATCCGTTTAATGGGAAAGGGTTGTCTTTGTTTGGAATATTAGGCATGTTTTGAAATTTGTTTGTGTTCAATTAAAATCGGAATGGTTTAGTTCAGAAAAATCTTAATACTTCACAATCTTCAACATCTTCTTTTTATTTATATAATGCTGAATAATATTACGACTATCCCTAGTGTTTTGCATAGGAATAAGTATGTTTTTAAGAATTTGAAGTGTATTAATTTGATGATTTAAATCGTAAAAACAATAGCCTTTGTAAATGCCATTTTCAATCACTACAGCACTTCTTTCTTCCAAAGTACGACCTCTATCTACAACAACCATAGTATTATTATGAAATTGATGATTGCTAATGAATTCGTTTACCCTTTTGTTGTAATCTTCAGGTGCTTCTTTTTGAATACAAGCACCAAAACATTGTTTGATGTCGTATTGGAAACAACTTTTTTTAGTATCGTATAAACCGTTTATTTTTTGACATAATTGGTACTTTTCAGTAATTTGAAATAAAGCAGTTTTACCTTCTTGCGGACTACTAAAAGAGGTGATTTCTTTTTGCGTCCATCGGCTTTTAAAACTTTCAAAGCTAAATAGCCTTGTGTATCTTTTGCTGCATACAACGCCCAAGGAAATACTGTACGTCTTTGTGCGCGATTGTATATGGGGTTATTTATTTTTATTTCTTCGCTTTCTTTCAATAAAGCGATCAATTCGCTACCTGTTTCCTCAAAAGTTACGGCAAAGACTTCTTTTTGGATTTTTTTACTTTTCTTGGAAGTCCCTGTGAAATGTTGGTTAACTCTTTTTTGGATGTTTTTGCTTTTACCAATATAAATGAGTTCGCCTTTTTCATTATGAATATAATAAATTCCCGTTTTTGAAGGTAAAGCTTCTACTATATCCATGAGTTTAGGTGTCATGCCCGATTTGATTTCGGTTTTAATAAAACTCTTTATAATGTTTTTTTCAATGTCTTTGGCTAAAAGTAATTTGAATAAACGAACGGTAGCCATTGCATCACCACTAGCACGATGTCTATCAGTTACAGGAATCCCTAAATTACGTACTAGTTTTCCTAAACTATAAGAGGTTTGATTAGGAATTAAAATTTTAGATAATTCGACTGTACAAAGGGATTGTTTTTCAAAATTGAAACCTAGACGTTTGAATTCGGTTTTAATGACTCTATAGTCAAAAGAGGCATTATGTGCTACAATAATACTGCCTTCTGTAATTTCGATAATGCGTTTAGCAATTTCGTAAAACTTGGGAGCACCGCGTAACATGGCATTGTTGATACCTGTTAGCTTAACCACAAAAGGCTGGATAGGAATTTCGGGATTGACCAAACTGATAAATTGGTCTACGACCTCATGACCATCAAATCTGTAGATGGCTATTTCGGTAATACCTTCTTCGTTGTATTGACCGCCTGTGGTTTCTATGTCTAGTATGCAGTACATTTTCAATGTCAATGACAATTGCAAAATTCAATCACAACTATAAAAAATTGAATTTGTGATTGATATTGTAATTGCGATTGAAAAATTATTTCTTGTTAATTATCATTTTTAAAGCAATTGCGATTAATTCTTCAACTTCTTTTAAGCGTAAATTTCTGAGTCGAGAATTGCGTACATTTTCAATGTCAATGACAATTGCAAAATTCAATCACAACTATAAAAAATTGAATTTGTGATTGATATTGTAATTGCAATTGAAAAATTATTTCTTGTTAATTATCATTTTTAAAGCAATTGCGATTAATTCTTCAACTTCTTTTAAGCGTAAATTTCTGAGTCGAGAATTACGTACATTTTCAATGTCAATGACAATTGCAAAATTCAATCACAACTATAAAAAATTGAATTTGTGATTGATATTGTAATTGCAATTGAAAAATTATTTCTTGTTAATTATCATTTTTAAAGCAATTGCGATTAATTCTTCAACTTCTTTTAATCGTAAATTTCTGAGTCGAGAATTGCGTACATTTTCAATGTCAATGACAATTGCAAAATTCAATCACAACTATAAAAAATTGAATTTGTGATTGATATTGTAATTGCGATTGAAAAATTATTTCTTGTTAATTATCATTTTTGAAGCAATTGCGATTAATTCTTCAACTTCTTTTAAGAGTAAATTTCTGATTTTTTCATCACCTTCTTTGATATAATTTAAAATTTTTAATGAATTTCTTGATTCTTTGAGTTCTTTTACTGCCAACCCAACTTTAAAAATAAAATCTTTATCTGTATTGGTTCCTTGCGCTTCTCCAAAATTTAATGATGAACTTCCAGATGATCTAATTAATTGATTTTTGTAATATTCATTTTCGTATGATTTATTTAAATTACGAGTAAAGAAGATACATTCACCAGCGAATCTAACTAATCGGTCTTCAAAATTGAAAATCTTTTCATCAAAAATATTATTTTCTCCCATTTAATATATTGAAGTTTTGAAATTGTTATTGCAATTTTATCTCGTTCCAAATATACTACTTCCAACTCGAATCATTGTACTTCCACATTCAATAGCTAATACATAATCACCACTCATGCCCATTGAAAGAGTTTCTAGTTTAAGATTAGCAGTTTCTATTTTTTTATAGGTATCAAATATAGATTTTAAATGTAAAAACTCTTTTTTGATTTGATTTTCATCATCGGTAAACGTTGCCATTCCCATTAAACCAACAATTTTGATATTTTGTAGGGAATTATCGTTTTGCAAGGTAAGAAGAATTTCTTCAAGTTCGTTTTCATCTAAACCAAATTTACTTTCTTCATCCGCTATGAAAATTTGGAGTAAACAGTTAATAACTCTATTGTTTTTTGAAGCTTGTTTGTTGATTTCTTGTAACAATTTCAAACTATCGACTCCATGAATCAAACTCACAAATGGCGCCATATATTTTACTTTGTTCGTTTGTACGTGACCTATCATGTGCCATTGAATATCTTTTGGCATTTGTTCCCATTTGTCGGTCATTTCTTGGATTTTATTTTCGCCAAAAATACGTTGACCCGCTTGATAAGCTTCCATCAAATCGGTCACAGGTTTGGTTTTAGAAACGGCTACCAGCGTAACGTGTGGCGGAAGGGATGATTTTATGTTGTTGAGGTTTTGTGGGATGGACATGTTACTGTTTTTTGAGCGTTAAAAATCTTTTTTCATAAAAATGATAAGAAAAATACGATATACTTATGGTTAGCAAAAATACGGATAGATTGAATAATATAATTGAAAAAAAAGTAGTAAATAGTACATGTAATTTCATTTTAATAAAAATATAGCCTATTAATTGAAAGGTTATAGCATGATACATATAGATACCGTATGAAATTTCACCTAGTGAAACAAGTATTTTATTTTGTAGAAAGGTTATTGGTTTTTGTGATAAAAAGTATAGGGTGAGTGAAAAACTACACATACATAGTAACTGGTAAATTTCGTTGTTTAAATATGTTTTAAAAAAATTTGATAAAAAAATAAACAAACTAATGATACTGGAAATAAAGGTTAAAAATAAAGGTATTTTAAAACGATTTGAATGAATAAATAAATAAGCAATTATTCCGCTGAAAGAAAAGTAAAAAAAAGTCATTCCATACTTGTTTAACAATGTACTTAGGGAACTAAAATTAAACATATAGAAATAAAATATTGTAAAAAGAGTTAAAAATAAAAAGGCTTTTATAGGTTTTAAAAAGTAAATTACGGGAGCAATAAATAGATAAAATTGTTCTTCTATACCAATAGACCATAATATTTCAATAATTCCTCCGGGATTATATTTTGCTAAAATATTAGGGAAACAAGTAAGACCTAATGTTAACGCTAAGAAAATATTATATTCGGGGTTGTGTGTAAAGCCAAAATGCGGAGCAATGAGATGATAAAAGATTAGTCCTATAAAAAAAATAAGATAATATAACGGTAAAATTCTTAAGGCTCTTCTTAAAAAGAAATTTTTTAAATGAGTTGTACCTTTGTTTTTTTCAATAAACACATTTCTAATAATTAAAAAACCACTTAACGAAAAGAAAAAATATACAGCTTCTGTGCCTTTGTTAAAAATAGGTAAGGCATCGTAATAGGGTAAACCTCTATTTTTACAAAAGGAAGGAATATGAAAAACAACCACAATGGAAGCCAAAAGGAAACGGATAGAGGTTAGGTTAGGTAGTTTTGCCATGAATATTAAAATAAAAGTTTCCTATGAGGGGATAAAAAAGCGGTGATTTTGTGTCGCTGTTGGGGTTCTATTTTTTTAGAATTTAGGACTACTTTATGAATTATATAAATTCAATTTTGCATTCAATTTAATATCTTCAAAAATTTCTTTATCGGCTAAAGTAAATAAGAGTAATTCTAAATAAAATGGTTTGGAATTAATTCCGCAAATTGTTAAATGATTTTGTTTTATGAAATCACAAAGTATTTGTTTAAGAAGGATATTTTTTTCAAAAGAATTTTTACCTTTTGATAATAGTTCTTTTTCAGAAAAATTAAAAAGCCCATCATTAATATCAAATCCATATGACTGAGATCTTTCCGAGAGATTTATTTGTTGATTATACTCTATTAATTTTTCAATTACATTTTTCATTTTAGTTCATTTCTAATTTTCGATAGTTTACAATTCATACACCAAAAGGCCACTTCTAAATTTAGGTTCAATATAAGTCGATTTTGGAGGCATAATCAAGTTGTTATCGGCTAATAATTTGATTTCATTAATATCTGATGGATAGAGCATAAAACCAACTTCAAACTCACCATCGTCAATTAATTCCTTCATGTGTAAAAGGGCTTGCTTACCCGGAATATAATCTATGCGTTCATCATTACGAAGGTCGCCAATGCCTAAAATAGGTTGTAAGACATAATCGTATAAAATTTGCGCATCCAGATTTTTTAAAATTTGGTTTTTATCATTGCGATTATCCTTGTCGTTTTTTTTGTATTCTAAAGCATAAAAACGACCATCTAAATACATTCCAAATTCATATTTTTGTTGTGGCTGATATAACTCACTTTTTTTTGTCTTTTATGATAAAGTTATTAGCTAATAGTTTGATGAATTCTTCTTTAGAGTGCCCGTTGAGGTCGTGAATAACACGATTAAATTCATAAATTTTAATATTACTTTCGGCAATTAAAAAACTCATGAAGTAATTCAAATTCGGATTTCCTGTGGCTTGATCTTGTTCATACAGCATTTCGGCTGATGCGGAACGATGATGTCCGTCAGCTATGTATAAATTAGGAATTGACTCGAAATGTAAAATTAAAGAATCTATATCCTCTTGGTTGTCAATTTTCCAAAGCGTATGTTTTTCTTTATTGGTGGTTGAAAATTCGTAAATAGGTTTACTATTTTTATGTAATGTTATAAAACGATCTATTTCTGCCTTATCTGGGTAGGTAATAAGTACGGGCTCAGTATTAAAACCAGTTTGATGTAAATATTCTTTAAATAACTCTACTCGATATTGTAGGGTGTCTTCGTGTTTTTTAATATGATTATTTTGATAATCTTCTATAGAGGTGCCTGCTACAATACCTGTAAAAACATTAGTTTTGGTTTGAATTTGATATAGATAAAAAATAGGCTTATCTTCCTGAATTAAGATGTTTTCCTTCTTAAAATCGTTGTATTTATGGGTTACCCCTCTAAAACGTTTGTCGGCTGTAATTTTTTGTGAATGGGTATAGGCAGGATTAATAATATGTAAGAAAGAGTATGGATTAAAATCTAACCAAGCCGCTAATTCGGCAGGCGAATATTCATCATAGGTTCTACAGGTTACTAATGCCACTTTATCTTGTGTGGGACGAACTGCTTTAAAAGGGGTTATTTTTGCCATTTTTTTGTGATTAGTCAAAAGTCATTAGGCATTAGTGTAACTAACGGCTAATGGCTAGAGGCTTTTATTTACTGAATTGTTTCGAAACTTTTTCTGCTTTTTTGCTTTCGGAATAATCGTAAAAACCTTCGCCTGATTTTACACCTAATTTACCAGCCATAACCATATTAACTAATAAAGGGCATGGAGCATATTTTGGGTTTTTGAAACCATCGTACATTACATTTAGAATAGATAAGCAAACATCTAATCCAATAAAATCGGCTAATTGTAAAGGTCCCATAGGGTGTGCCATGCCTAATTTCATAACCGTATCAATTTCATATACACCACCTACACCATTGTATAAGGTTTCGATAGCTTCATTAATCATTGGCATTAAAATACGGTTAGCTACGAATCTCGGATAATCGTTAACTTCGGTAGGAACTTTACCTAATTTAACCGATAAATCCATGATGATTTTAGTTACTTCATCAGAGGTGTTGTACCCACGGATAATTTCTACCAGTTTCATGATAGGCACAGGGTTCATAAAGTGCATACCAATTACACGTTCTGGATGTACTACATTTGCAGCAATTTGTGTAATAGAAATGGAAGAAGTATTGGTCGCTAAAATAGTGTTATGGTCACAAACTTCGCTTAATTGTTTGAAGATGTTGAATTTTAACTGTACATTTTCGGTAGCTGCTTCAACAACTAAATCGCAACCTACTACACCGTCTTTAATATCGGTATAGGTAATGATGTTGCCAATAGTTTTGTGTTTGTCTTCTTCGGTAATAGAACCTTTAGCGACCATACGGTCAAGGTTATTAGCAATAGTAGCCATACCTTTTTCTAACGATTTTTCAGAAATATCAATCAATTTTACGGTAAACCCGCTTTGTGCAAAAGTATGAGCAATTCCGTTGCCCATAGTACCTGCGCCTATAACTGCTATTGTTTTCATTGTGTGAAGCCCCTATATTACTTAAATGTTTTTCCTACTAGGGGTAGGTAGGGATTAATGGTTTGGTTTATTATTAATTTCTTTTTTTATTTCATTTAATAATTGCTCTTCCGAGGGTAAAATCAATTCATATTGACTGGCTAATATGGTTTTGTTTTCTTCGGGTAATGAGAATTTAACGACAGCATTGTTTTTATCGGCACACAAAAGTACACCGATAGTGGGTTTTTCATGAGCCAATTTTTCAACTCGGTCAAAATAGTTGACATACATTTGCAATTGACCCAAGTCTTCATGCGTGAGTTTATGGGTTTTGATTTCAAAAATGACAAAAGATTGTAAGATTCGGTTGTAAAATACCAAATCGACAAAGAAATCATCACCATCTAAATGGATTCGTTTTTGACGGGCTACAAATGAAAAGCCATTACCTAATTCTAATAAAAAATCTTGTAAATGCGTAATGATGGCTTGTTCTAAGTCTTTCTCATAATAAGCTGATTCTCTTTTTAATCCAAGAAACTCTAAAACCATCGGGTCTTTGATGATTTCGTTTGGATGTACAGGAAGTGCTTCGTTTCGAGCAACGGCCAATACACTTTCTTTGTCATTACTTAATAATAGCCGTTCGTACAATTGACTATTGATTTGACGTTCCATTTGTCTAACCGACCAATTGTTTTTAGCGGTTTCGGCTATGTAATATTCTCTTTTGTCTTCGTTATCAATACGTATTAGTGTTCGATAATGAGTCCAACTCAATTGTGTACGCAGTGAGTTCACAATTGGGAAAGTTCTATAAAATTGTCTGTACCAATGTAGATTACGATAGGAAAAACCACTTCCGAACTCTGGTTGTAATTGCTCAGATATATACTTGATTAGGTATTCTCCGTAATCAGCTCTGTCTTTCCCTTGTTGCTCTTCGTTGAAAATACGTTCTCCAATATGCCAATATAATAAGGTGCGCTGGAAATCTACTGCTTTTATAGCAGTAGCTCTAGTGCTAGATATTAAGGATTTAATATCAGATATTATGTTGGGGTTGGATAACATTATGTGTTTTAAATATAAAATCTTTTCGGTTAGATTTTATGGTTACTTTTCAATACATTCTATAATTTGATAGGCTACTCGCAAGGCTTCTGTTCCATCTTCAAGGCTAACAATAGGAGTAGAATTGTTATTGATAGCATCGGCAAAAGATTCTAATTCATCTAAAATGGCATTGTTAGGATGCACTCCTCGGATTGTCAAAATAAATTTGTTTTCTTACACCTTCAGCATTTTGTAAAATCATATCAAAATCGCCTTGGGGTTTCGGGGGCGTCTTTCATACGAACCACTTCACAAACTTTATCCAAATAGTCTACAGATATATAGGCGTCTTTTTGAAAAAAACGTGATTTACGCATGTTTTTCATCGATATACGGCTTGATGTGATATTAGCCACACAACCGTTTTCAAACTCAATGCGAGCATTAGTAATATCGGGCGAATCAGATATAACAGCTACGCTACTGGCATTTATCGATTTTACTTTCGATTTTACCACGCTTAAAATGGCATCAATATCATGTATCATTAAGTCTAAAACAACAGGAACATCTGTCCCACGAGGATTAAATTCAGCTAAACGATGGGTTTCTATAAACATAGGATTGTTTATTTTATCTTTTATTGCCATAAAAGCGGGATTAAAACGTTCCACATGTCCTACTTGACCCTTTACGTTGTGTTTTTTAGCTAAAGCAATAATTGCTTCTGCTTCTGCCACGGTGGTAGCAATAGGTTTTTCAATAAAAATATGTTTGCCCGCTTTTATAGCTTGTTGGGCACATTCAAAATGTTGTAAGGTAGGGGTAACAATATCTACCACATCTACAGCGTGTATGAGCTCTGTAATGGTATCAAATTTTTTATATCCAAATTCGGTAGTTACCTTATTTGCATTATCGTTAGAAGGATCAAAAAAACCAACTAGTTCGTATTTTTTAGATTGTTGAAGTAATCGTAAATGTATTTTTCCAAGGTGTCCTGCACCTAAAACGCCTACTTTTAGCATAATTAAGAATTTGAACAAATGTAAATCATTTATTCGATTTATTCAAAAATCAATGTAAATCTAAATTGTAAAATGCGCCTTTGTTTTTACGGCTTTCTAACGAATGTTTAACAATTAAATAAGCGGTGGCATTAATATTTCGTAATTCGCATAGTTGAGGGGAGAGGGTTACTTTTTTAAATAACTTTTCAGTGTCCTCGTATAAATAATTTAAGTGGTCTAATGCGCGTTCTAATCGCTGGTTTGATCGTACAATGCCTACTAGGTCATTCATGATGTTTTGTACAGATTTTTTGTTATGCGAGATAAGAATCAATTCTTTAGGATCCACGGTTCCCTCTGAGTTCCATTGAGGGATTTTTGGGAAAGAAGTTTTTAAATTATGGCTGTTTGCTATAATATCCTCAGCTATTATATGACCCAATACTAATGCTTCTAATAGTGAGTTAGAAGCAAGTCTGTTAGCGCCATGAAGACCTGTTTTGGCTACTTCGCCATTTGCATATAAATTAAGGATAGAAGTACGGCCTAATTTGTTTACTTTTACTCCACCGCACATATAGTGCATTGCAGGCAGCACGGGTATGTAGTTTTTGGCTACATTTATCCCTATACTTTTACATTTTTCAACAATGTTAGGAAAGTGATTATAAAAAGCGATAGGGTCTAAATGGGTGCAGTCTAGATAGACACATTCATTTCCAGATATATTCATTTCCATATTAATAGCTCTTGATACAATATCACGTGAGGCAAGTTCTGCTCTTTGATCGTAACGTAGTATAAAGCGTTCACCCGATTGATTGCGTAAATAAGCACCAAAACCTCTTACTGCTTCAGAAATTAAGAAAGCGGGGCTTTTACCCGGTTCATATAATGCTGTAGGATGAAACTGTATGTATTGCATATCCTCAATTATTGCCTTTGCTCTAAAAGCCATACCTATACCATCTCCTGTAGCAATTATAGGGTTTGTAGTGGTAGCGTAAGTTTGTCCTGCACCTCCTGTAGCGAGTATGGTTTTGTGAGCTAAAAACGTGTGAATGGCGCCTGTTTTTTCGTTTAAAATATAGGCACCATAGCAATGAATGTTTTTTTGCCCAATTTCTATTTTAATATCTGTAAAATGGTGTTCGGTTATTAATTCGATAGTAAAATGATGTGGTAAAAAGGTAATATTAGGTACGTTTTCGCTGTACTTAATAAGTGTTGTTTGAATTTCAAAACCTGTTATGTCTTTATGATGCAAAATTCTATTGGCAGAATGGCCTCCTTCTTTGCCTAAATCATATTGATTGTTCCTATTTAAATCAAATTCGGCCCCCCATTGTATAAGTTCTTGTAAACGGATGGGAGCATTTTTGATTACCAGTTTTACAATTTCTAAATCATTTTCATAATCGCCTGCTCTTAAGGTGTCTTCGATATGGCTTTCAAAAGAATCTTCTTCATCCCATACAGCGGCTATACCTCCTTGTGCGTACTTAGTGTTTGATTCTTCTTTAGTGTTTTTTGTAACAATTGTTATTTTTTTGTTTGGAAAAGCTTTTGCTAATTTGATAGCTGTAGTAAGCCCTGCAACGCCTGAGCCTAGTATTAGAAAATCAGTTTTAAAGACACTCATTATTTAGAAATTTCTAGCATTGCATGTATTGATTTTACAGCTTTTTTTCTTAAATCTTCTTCAATTTCTATATTAGGTAATTCATATTTCATACACAAATATAGTTTTTCCAAGGTGTTTAATTTCATGTAGGCACATTCGCTACAATTGCAATTAGCCTCGTTAGCAGGAGCAGCAATAAAAGTTTTGTTAGGTACTTCTTGTTTCATTTTATGCAGAATACCCGCTTCGGTTGCAACAATAAAGGTGTTCGCATCAGCTGTTTTTACATAATTTAACAAGCCTGCCGTAGAGCCAATGTATTTTGCTACTTTTAAAATATGCTCTTGCGATTCAGGATGTGCAATAATTTCGGCGGCAGGGTTTTCTTTATATAATTGTAGAATTTTGTCAATTGAGAAGGCTTCATGTACTAAACAGGCTCCGTCCCAAAGGAGCATATCACGCCCTGTTTTTTTAATTAAGTAAGCTCCTAAATTTCTATCAGGGGCAAATATTATGGGTTTGTCAAGAGGGATAGCATTAATTATTTTTTCAGCATTAGATGAGGTGCATACAATATCTGTTAGAGCTTTAATACTAGCCGAGGTGTTAACATAAGATACCACAACATGATTAGGATGTTGTTTTACAAACCATTCAAAATCGGTAGTAGGGCAAGAATCAGCTAGAGAACAACCTGCATTTAGGTCAGGTAGAACAACTTTTTTGGTAGGGTTTAAAATTTTAGCGGTTTCGGCCATAAAATGAACCCCTGCAAAAACAATTAAATCAGCCGTTGTTTTGGCAGCTTGTTGTGCTAGTGCTAGGCTGTCACCTACAAAGTCGGCTATATCCTGAATTTCGGGGCGTTGATAGTAATGGGCTAAAATTACCGCATTTTTTTCTTTTCGAAGAGTGTTAATTTCTTCTATGTAATGAATGTTTTGTTCTTCTAGTTTTAAAAAGCCGTTTTTAGTCAAATTTTTTTTAGCAATTTCTAAATTGTTCATATCGAAAAAGTTTGGACAAAACTAGATAGTAGATCAAAATTAAAATATGATAATTGTTAGTTTTATTAGAATATCCAGTTTTGTTAAATGTTATTTTTATCTTAATTTTACCGAAGTATTATGAGAGATTTACCCAAACATCAAGGACTTAGAAATCAGTTAGTAAGCCTTTTAGAACAAAAAGGAATTACAGATCGAAATGTGTTAGAAGCTATTAGGAAAATTCCTAGGCATTTATTTTTAAACTCTAGTTTTGAGGATTTTGCTTATCAGGATAAGGCTTTTCCTATTGGGGCAGGTCAAACCATTTCGCAGCCCTATACGGTAGCTTTTCAATCAGAACTTTTACAGGTTAAAAAACATGATAAGATATTGGAAATAGGGACAGGAAGTGGTTATCAAACTGCTGTATTGTGCGCTATGGGGGCTAAAGTGTATTCTGTAGAAAGACAAAATGAATTGTATAGAACTACATCCTTATTATTACCTAAATTAGGGATATTGCCTAAACATTTAACTTTTGGCGATGGTTATAAAGGCTTGCCTAATTTTGCTCCATTTGATGGTATTATTGTTACAGCAGGGGCTCCATTTATACCCCAGCCTTTAATGGCACAACTAAAAATAGGTGGGCGATTAATTATTCCTGTGGGTGAAAATGTTCAAATAATGACGATGTTAATACGCAAAAATGAAACCCAGTTTGAAAAACATGAATTTGGTGATTTTCGATTTGTACCACTGTTAGAAGATAAAAATTAAGCCTATAAATTTATTTATAGGCTTTTTTTATTCGATCTAAATCACGCTTATTATCACGATCCTTTATAGTTTCTCGCTTGTCATAATTCTTTTTACCTCTACATAAAGCAATGTCTAATTTTGCAAGTCCTTTTTCGTTAGTAAATAAGCGCAATGGGATAATTGTTAACCCTTTGTTTTGAACGTCTTTTAAAAGACCTTTTAATTCTTTTTTATTTAAAAGGAGTTTTCGCTCACTTTTAGCTCTATGGTTATAATGTGTTCCAAAAGCATATTCTTCAATGTTGGAATTGATAACAAATAACTGGCTTCCGCTAAATTCACAAAAGCTTTCAGCAATAGAAGCTTTTCCTAATCGAATAGATTTAATTTCGGTACCCGTTAATACGATTCCAGCAGTATATCTGTCGATTATTTCGTAATCAAATTTAGCTCTTTTGTTGAGTATGTTGATTGTTTTTTGCATAGGATTGCAAATTTATAAAAAATATTATTTATAAAGATTATTTTATAAAAATGACTTATTTCTTTTTTTGTTTTTAAAATTATTATATTCGTAATTCAAACTAAAAAAAATAATGAAAAATGAAAAAAAAATAATTAAAATTTGTTTTTTATCACTTATAGTCTTTAATTCTTGTATTAATGATGATTCTTTGTCTAAGGAAGAACAAATTGTAATAGCCGAAAATCAAAAAGAACCGTTATCTAATAAAGAGATAAGTAATAAACTTCTTTTTCGTGTAAAAACTGGAGAAAAATTTAATTGGAACATGGCAACAGCGTATGAAGTCTGGAGTGCAATTCAAAATGGGAATAAAGTTTGTACAATAGGCTTTGGTAATAATAAAAATGAATTTGATAGAAAAAAACAGCAAACCAAGAACAAATACAAAGTCAATTATTAAATATTATAGCCAAATACGAAGAAAAAGAAATAGAAAAAATACTCTTAAATAAAGATCCGTATCTTAATTTGATAGATGTTTATATTGAAAAACAAGAAACGATCATAGCCTTAAAAAGATTAGGTTATGTACGTTATATCGAACCAGGTGATTTTAAATTAGAAACAACACCAGATCCTAGAAGTAAGGACTCATCATCATCTTCAGGATGTGGATTAGAAAGCGAATTAATTAGCTCTACAGATTATACTACAATTACACCGAATGCTAAAGTTCCTTGGGCATTTTACAATCATAATATACCTTCAGCATGGCAATACAGTACAGGAAAAGGAATTACTTTAGCTATAGTAGACACAGGAGCTTCCACAGTTAATTCATTACTTAATGAAAATTTTAACAATGGCAATTCTACAGGAAGAACTATTCAAAAATATGGGGTTTATGTAAATTCTATCTGGCCTTGGTCTACAGGATATGATGGAGCAAATGATCAATGTGGTCATGGGACAAGTATGTCTTCTGTAGCTGCTTCTCCCCGTAATGACAAAGGACAACCTGTTGGAGTAGCGTATAATTGTAACCTAGTTACCTATAGAGCCGCTTCAAATGTAGTATTAGATGGTTATCAAGAATTAGAAGGAGTTAAAAAAGCTTTTACAGATTTAGGCAATAATCCATCTGTTCGGGTTATATCAATGTCAATGGGAAATATTATTTCCTCTAGTAAAATTGAAGATGGTATCAGATATGCTTACAGCAAAGGAAAATTAATTTTTTGTGCAGCTGGTACGTCTACCGATTTTACCTCTTCTTATGGTGTTATTTTTCCAGCTTGGATGGCTGAAACAGTTGCTGTTACAGGGCTAAAAGAATCAAGTAGCTACCAAGCATGTGATGTATGTCATTCAGGGAGTAAGGTTGAATTTGCTATCATGATGCAAAGAAATAATACAGGAAACAAAATACCTGTAAATAGTTATTACGATGGACAAGGTGATTATGTTGGAGGTTCTTCTGTGGCAACGGCAACAACAGCAGGTATAGCAACCTTAATATGGGCTAAAAATCCGACATGGACAAGAGATCAGGTTTTAAATAAATTGCGTCAATCTTCAGCGTTTTATGGAAATAAACACCCCGAGTTTGGTTATGGTATGCCAGATGCTTTAAAAGCTGTTCAATAAATTTGAAAAAGAATAATACAATATTAAAAGCTCGAAAAACAAAATTCGAGCTTTTTATTTATAATAAGAATAAACTAAACATTCTCTTGTGAAAATAAAAATATTAACTTCGTAAACTTTATTTTGATTATAAGACAATGGCTAAAATTATTATCCTTACTCCAATGGATATCGAATACAAAAAAGTAGCGTCAGCATTATCCGAAATTAAAGATACCAAACATTCCTATCACATTGTTGTTTCTGGAATAGGGAGAGAGAGTACCGCAAAGACCCTGATGAATTTACCAGCACATGATCTTTGTGTATTAATGGGCTTTGCAGCAGTTGTAGGAAAAGAAAGCGAACTACCTCCTTATCTTGCTATGGGGAAACCTATCGAAATTACGAATGCCTCTTTGTATGGATACGAAGGAGGATTGTTTGAAAATGGAAAACCCATAGCGGTCAATCCTCAAACAAATTTACCGTGTTTGCATTCACTAACTTCAGATAAATTTGTTAGAACGACTAATCTAGCCCTTCAAACAGTGGTAAATATGGAGGATTACACTTTTATGTATTTAAAAAAGCCGCAGGATTTTATCATTCGAATTATCTCAGATTTTTTACCTCACGAAACCGAAATCGATTTTTTTGAAGAAGTAAAAGGAATACAATTTCTAGAAGCTGTAATGGAATTAGAAAAAATATGCTAGTTACCTAAGGTCAAAATCATCAGGTAAAATCAAATATATATTTTCTCATTAAAATTGAAAAGGCTCGTTTTTTATCCTAATATAGGAGTATAAAAAACGAACCTATTGTTATGTTTTAGAAAGCAAAAAATTAATTGCTCGATGTTTTATCGTTTCGCAGCTTACTGTTTTTCTTGCCGTAAAAGAAATAAATTAATATGCCTATTGCCAGCCATGCAAAGAGCCTAATCCAAGTACCTAGAGGTAAAGAAAACATCATTAACAAACAAGTAGCTATACCTAAAATAGGCACAAGAGGAACTAACGGCGTCTTAAATGGTCTAGGTAAATTAGGTTCTTTTTTTCGTAAGATTAAAATACCTATACATACCATTACAAAAGCTAATAAAGTACCTATACTAGTCATTTCACCCACTACATGAATAGGAACTAATCCAGCAAACAAACTAATGAATACACATAACAAGATATTTGATTTATAAGGAGTATGAAACGTAGGGTGCAATTGCGAAAACACCTTAGGCAACAAACCATCATTACTCATGGCATAAAATACGCGTGATTGTCCTAATAAGTCGACTAAAATAACAGAAGTATACCCAATTAGAATAGCCATAAGTACAGCCGTACCTAGCCATATATAAGGCGTTTTTGCAATAGCAATAGCCACAGGTGCGGCACTGTTTTTAAATTCTGTATAGTGGGCTAATCCAGTCATTACATAACCAAAAGCAATGAATAAAAGCGTACATACAATTAATGACCCTAAAATCCCAATTGGCATATTTTTTTGTGGGTTTTTAGTTTCTTGTGCCATCGTAGCCACGATATCAAAGCCTATAAAAACAAAGAAAACAACTCCTGCACCACGAAGTATTCCAGAAACACCAAATTCTCCAAAAGTTCCTGTGTTAGCAGGGATAAACGGACTGTAGTTTGTTGGATTTATATATTGCCAACCTAAGCCTATAAATAACAATACGACACCTACTTTAAGGGTTACAACAATAGCGTTAAATAAAGCAGATCCTTTGGTTCCTCTGATAATAACAGCTGTAATTAATGCAATGATTAATACGGCCGGAAGGTTAATAAAACCGCGAACAATTTCTCCATTTTGTCCTGTTGCAGTTTCAAATGGCGACATAACTAATTGGGGCGGGAGATATATCCCAAATTTTTCTAAAAATTTGACCAAATATTGAGACCAACTGATACCTACTGTAGCTGCGCCTACAGAATATTCTAAGATCAAATCCCAACCAATAATCCAAGCAAATAACTCTCCTATGGTAGCATAAGCGTAAGTATAAGCACTACCAGAAACAGGTACCATCGAAGCAAATTCAGCATAACATAAGGCACTAAAAGCACAACCTACCGCGGCAACGATAAATGATAATATTATCGCAGGTCCTGTGTTATTTGCAGCAGCAATTCCAGTTAAAGAAAATAGACCAGCGCCAATAATAACGCCTATCCCAATCATGATTAAATGGAAACCACCTAAGCTTCTTTTCAAACTATGAGTTCCCGTTGTGGCAGCCTCTTTTTGTAAGGCTTCTATAGATTTTTTTAGCATAAAAGTATATTTATAACAGCCCTTTGGACTGGATTTTTTAAAAACGAGACAAAGGTAAGCCAACTAATTTTTAGCGCTTTAGAAATCAACTGATGAATATTCTGGGGTAAAGTGCTATAGGTTAGTGTTTTTCATGCGACTCGCTCATTAGTTGATAATAAGTTTGTAAATACACCGCAACGTAATTTTTTTTACTAAAATGATGGTGTGAACAATATCAAAAAAATCAATACACTTGGTATAGACTTCTTTAGACTGAATAAAAATTTTAAAAATCATTTGGAAATTAAAAAAAATAATTACAAAATTTGCGTCAGAAAATTATTAACAATTAAAACGAAGAAAAATGTTTGTATTCAATTTAGCAAATTACGGTTACGGATCAGCAAGAGCTGGTGTAACTCCTCTTCGCGTTTTTTCTTTAAGTTAGATTCAAAAACTTCACTATATGATAAAACCCGAAGACAATTAGTTTCGGGTTTTTTTATGCACTAAATTTTCCCGTTACTGATAAATCAGAAACCAATCGAAAGTAATCGCTTTTGAAAGGTCAGTTTATTATTCAATTTTAAATTTATGGGAAATAAATTATCAGGAAAAGACCTTATTAAAATAGGTTTTCCAAAAAATAATGCCATCAATATTGCTCTAGGGCAAATTAATAGATATCGCAAAAGAGAAAAAAAGAAAGTATTCTTAACGAAGCCAAAGAAGTTTTACTTTATCCTGAAAAGTTCAAAAATCACGGAACTTGGGGCAAAGTAGCCGAAGGGTTAGTGAATCCAGTACAAGTAAAGTTCAACGAATTACGAAACACACGAGCGCCATTTTCGATTTTTGGTGAAAATGAAATCGAAGAGCAAGCCAAGTTTCAATTGTATGATGCTTTAAAATTACCTGTTGCTGTACAAGGAGCCTTAATGCCTGATGCACATTCTGGTTACGGATTGCCTATAGGCGGTGTGTTAGCCACAGATAATGCGGTGATACCTTACGGAGTAGGAGTGGACATAGGCTGCCGAATGAGCTTGTCTATTTTCGATTTACCCGCTTCGTACCTCAAAGGGAAAGAGCATCAATGGAGAAAAATTTTGTTGGATAACACCAAGTTTGGAATGAATGAAACACACAAAATCAAATCAGATCACGAAGTGTTTTCTCATCCTGCTTTTTCAAATATTCCTTTGGTAAAACAATTGTTAGATAAAGGATACAAGCAATTGGGGACTTCGGGTGGAGGAAACCATTTTGTCGAAATAGGAATTGTAAAAATCGATACCCCTATGAACGAATGGAAACTAGACGTAGGCGAATATGTAGCGGTTTTATCGCATAGTGGTTCCAGAGGTTTAGGGGCCAATATCGCAAAACATTATACCTATTTGGCTACTAAACAATGTCCATTACCTAAAAATGTACAGCATTTGGCTTGGTTAGATATGAACACACACGACGGACAAGAATACTGGATGGCTATGAATTTAGCGGGCGAATATGCTAAGGCGTGTCACGAAGATATTCACAGGCGTATTGCGAAAGCCATCGGGAAACGAGTGTTAGTAACCATCGAAAACCATCACAATTTTGCTTGGGAAGAAATGGTAAACGGACAAGAATGTATAGTACATCGCAAAGGCGCAACACCTGCTGCCAAGGGCGAACTAGGAATTATTCCGGGTTCGATGACAGCACCTGGTTTTATTGTAAGAGGCAAAGGAAATGAAAGTAGCCTGAATTCTGCTTCGCACGGTGCAGGACGATTACATTCCAGAACCAAGTGTAAAGCAAAATTTACCCAAAGTGATATCAAAAAAGTTTTAAAAGACAAGGAAGTCGATTTGATTGGTGGTAGTATCGATGAAGCACCTATGGCATATAAAGACATCCATAAAGTAATGGCGCTTCAAGAAGAATTAGTAGAAGTATTAGGAACATTCACCCCAAAATTTGTGCGAATGGATAAATAAGATCAATTATGAAACGATTTGAAGATGAAAATATTAGAGGGGTAAAATTCAATGATTTCATTGATGTTGTTTGTCCAAATTGTAATCAGAAAGCAGCTGTAAAAATCAAGAATGAATTAGAATCTTGTCCTAATTGTGGAAAACACAATTGCGAAAGCAAAAGGGTTTTTGAATGTAAACATTGTTATTATACTTTATCAAGAAAAAAAACAGTTTATGAACCTTATGCTAAAGTTTATTGTTCAAGTTGTACAGAAAAATATGAAGTAAAAGGAGTTCAAACAACTAAACAGGTAAGCGAAATAAAAGTTAAATGTCCACATTGTAATCATAGCGAAACTGTGAAAGCAAAACTTAAAGAAATAGAGTTTGAATTTAAATTCGATATTGAAGGAGTAAGAGACCCTTTTTATAATTGTAGCTTATGGTACCAACAAGAATTTAAACAGAATGTTTTTTGGGCTTTAAATAATGATCACATTAATTACCTAGAAAGATATATTGAGGCTGATTTAAGAGAGCGCAACTCAAAATACAATGGAGGTCAAACGTTAGTAGCGCGATTACCAAAGTTTGTCAAAGAAGCAAAAAATAGAGACAAACTTTTAAAAATTATAGAAAAATGGAAGCAAAAATAAAATCAAATCAAGTCTCTAATAGCCCCTCCTTTGGAGGGGTTGGGGAGGCTATCATTCAAATCACCTCAGGAAGAGGTCCAGCCGAATGCGATTGGGTAGTGGCGCAAGTGCTCAAAAGAGTATTAGTCGAAGCCGAAGAAATGAAGCTGAAAGTGGAAGTAATAAAAAGAGAGCTCGGCCCCGAAAACGGTACAGTAGTTTCGGCATTAGTAGCGATAAATGGTGCCAATACCAACGAATTTGTGCGTAGTTGGGTGGGTACCATTCAGTGGATTGGGAAAAGTACGTTTCGAAAATTTCACAAACGTAAAAATTGGTTTATCGGAATTTTTGAAGTGCCTCCAACCCTCTTGCCTACGTTTTCAGAAAAAGATATTCAATATCAAGCAATGCGTAGTTCAGGAGCAGAGGGACAACACGTAAACAAAGTGAGTTCTGCTATTCGTGCCACACATCTTCCTACAGGAATAAGCGTAGTGAGTATGGATTCTCGTTCGCAGCACCAAAATAAAAAGTTGGCAACCGAACGATTACTAGCCAAACTGAAAGAAACGCAGTACGACCAACTCCAACAGCAAGTGCAAAACCAGTGGACCAATCAAATGGCAGTGCAAAGAGGAAACCCAATTCGTACTTTTGAGGGTTCCGATTTTAAAAAAGAAAAGAAAAGTAAAAACAACAAAAAAGAACGACAAGAAGGAAAGAAGATGATAAACGATAGTTTATAGGATGAGTAGTATCACCTATCATCGAACATCCATCAGCCAACAAATTCAAAAAAAATGAAAACAATAGATAAATATTTAGTACAAGCCTTGGATAATTACCCATATTGGTTAGAAGGTTCCTTAGAATCTTTAGGGTATGCGTTAGCGTATGATGATAAAAATGCGATGGGATTATGGCTGTACGGACGATTCTTTGCAGAACAAATGCAAGACTATGAATCGGCGAAGCAGTATTTTGCCGAAGCTCTTGCTACCGATATTCACACCTTAGCCGTATATCCATACTATGCTGAGGTACTATTGCAAAACGAAGATTATGACGAAGCAGCCAAATTGATTGATTTCGCTCTGACCGTAAAAGGAATTGATAAACCCCAAATGCTTTTGCGTAAAATCCAACTTTTAGAAAGACAACGCAATTGGAAAGAAGCTTTGCAATTGATCAAAGAAGCCAAATTAAATGATTATTCAAATTCGTTACACACTATCGAAGAAGTGGAAAAACGAATCAAAGACAAAAAAGCGCTTTTAAAAGAAAAGAAGCCTAAAAAGAAGAAATCAGAGAAAAAGAAAAGTAATAAGTGATTAGTGATTAGTAATAAGTGTTCAGTGTTAAGGACTTAGTATTCAGATATTTTAAGATAAAAATGCTGTGTGACTTTGTGCTAAACTTCGTGATACATTGTGATACATATTCAGTGTTCAGGTTTAGTATGCAGTATGCAGAAATCATTCATTATTAGTTATGCGGTTTGTTTGTCACTCCGACGTTAGGAGGAGTCACATAATCAAATTTTAAAACTAGCTTGTAAATTATAATCTGTGCATCTGTGGTTGCTAAAAGCATTTGTAAAAAAGAAAAGTAATCAGTGTTCAGAACTTAGTGTTCCGATATTTTAAACGAAAAACGTAGTGTGACTTTGTGCTAAACTTCGTAATATATTGTGAAACATATTCAGTGTTCAGAACTTAGTGTTCCGATATTTTAAACGAAAAACGTAGTGTGACTTTGTGCTAAACTTCGTAATATATTGTGAAACATATTCAGTGTTCAGAACTTAGTGTTCAGGTATTTTAAACGAAAAAGGTAGTGTGACTTTGTGCTAAACTTCGTAATATATTGTGAAACATATTCAGTGTTCAGAACTTAGTGTTCCGATATTTTAAACGAAAAACGTAGTGTGACTTTGTGCTAAACTTCGTGATACATTGTGAAACACTAAAACAAAAAAATAAAAAACTATGGCAAAATTATTAGATAAAATACTCGTAGTCGATATAGAAGCTACGTGTTGGGAAGGCAAACTTCCCGAAGGAATGATAAGTGATATTATAGAAATAGGCGTGTGTTTACTCGATGTACAAACAGGCGAAATAAGCGATAATCGGGAGATTTTGAAATGATTTCTATAAAAATCAATTTTAAAACTAAATTAGTAGTTATTATAATGCAAAACCTAACAGGTTGGAAAACCTGTTAGGTTTATAAAAAGAAAAAAATGTTTACAGCCGAAATAAAAAGCAAAATAGGAGAGGACATCTCCATTTTAATAAAACCCGAAAATTATTCGTATAACTTTATTTGCGAATGTGGCGACGCCAGTGATTTGACCGTAAAAGACTGTCAAAACACCGAAGCGATCTTCATCAGTCACACCCATATTGACCACTTTGTCAATTTTGATACGATACTCCGTCACCAAATTGGTATACAACGCCGAGTGGTGATTTGTGGACCAACAGGTATAACCCAACAAGTACAATCTAAATTAAAAGGGTATCAGTGGAACTTGATTGCAGAGGATGCCATTGTGTATGAAGTACGAGAGATTCAAAACGAGGGTAAAATTACCTGCTCCGAAATTAAACCACCATTTTGGAACATTGAACCCATCGATAAGGAATTGGATTGTCTATATCAAAATGAAAAATGCACCGTCGAATTTGTATTGTTGGATCATAAAACACCTTCTGTAGCGTATCTTTTTAAGGAACACGACACCGTTAAAATCGATTTAGGCAAAGCCCAATTTAAAGGTGGGGCTTGGGTTAATGTATTGAAAAATGCTTATGCCAACCAAGAGGATGATTTGCAAATCACGATCGAAGCAGTTACTTATCTTGCCAAAGATTTATATTACTTGCTTGAACTTAAAAAAGGCCACCGATTAGGTGTTATTATGGATCACGCCGCTAATGAAGCAAATCACGATTTGATTTATAGCTTGTTCAACGAATGCGATACTGTTTATATAGAAAGTTTTTACAAAGCCGAAGATAAGGAGCAAGCACAGCAAAATTACCATAGCTATTCTAGTGAGTCTGCTCGAATTATGAAAAAATGTCAAGTAAAAAATGCTATTCCAGTACATTTCTCCCGAAGATATAAAGAGGAAGATATTCAAATAGTTATACAGGAATTTGCTCAAGTATTTGAAAATCAATAGTTTTTTAATTTGTGAATAGTTTTTTGTGAATCAAAAAATACTATTTTACGACCGTTTTTCTTCACTTTATAGCATACAAACAAAAATGCTTAGAGGTTCGTTATAATTTTATCTCAGAAAATGAAATTGCTAGCACATTTTCAATCCAACAGTGGAGCAGAACCACTCAAATAACGGGGTAAAACTTACCACCTTAGTGTAAGCAAATAACAAACAAACTAACACGAAAAAAAATGGCAACAATTAGTATTCAAATCGCAGTAGACGGATCATCACTAGCAGCAAGAGTTGCAGACGGAAGTCTTAAAGCTGGAACGCAATCTAGTCCAACATCTTTAGGAGCTTGGAGTGATTCCAATGTATTTATTACCATGACTTCACAAAACAGCAACGTAACTAATAATTCACAGGGGCAATCAGAATTAAATGTAAAAGCAAATTCAGGAGATCAAGTACAATGGTTTATGACCACTTTTGATAGCAATGTAGATTATACGGCATTTTTGTATAGCGGATCATTTAATCCGTCAAGTGCCTTTACAACCCTAACTTACATTACGCCACAAGTAAACAATTACTTACCTTCTACAGGAAATCCTACAGGAGCATTAACAAAGTTTACAAATAATGAAAATTATGCTTTAGGGACCGTATTACAAGTAGGTGCTAGTATCCAATATACTTTATCATTTACGTTAGTAAACAACTCAAATGGTAGTATTGTAGGCTATTTTACTTGGGATCCATTTATCACAGTGAATTAATAATAATTTTTTTTTAAAAAGAAAACCGCATCGAAAGATGTGTTTTTTTTGTTGGTTTATGAAGATGATTTGATTTTTTGTGTAAGATAAAAACCAGCTGTGTGGCTGGTTTTGTTTTATTTTAAAAGCTAGTAATTCCAATTCGAGAAATATGATTTGCATATCTATTTCCAATCATATCGGTAATCTCTTTTTTAATGAAAATAAACCTTTTACAAAAATCTCATGATTATCAACTACTGAAAAAGCAAAGTTTAAATTAAAACAAATAAAATATTCGTCTTCTAATATGTTGTAATTTCCATCTAGAATAAATAGAGATTGAGGAATCTTTTCTTTGTCTAAAAATTCTTTATGAATTGATTTTACCAACACACCCAATAAATATTTATATGCTCGAGGTTTTAATTGTGAATAATCACAAGATGCGCTGATTTCTATAGCTATTGGAATACTTTCTTTTCTTATAGTTCTATTTAGTCCCGGTAATAACCTAGAATACCAATCATTAAAAGGTGTAGAAAATAAGTTTGTAAATTTCTGATCAATATTAATTTCTATAATTATCCCTCTAGCTTTTAAATCTTTATTACTGTTTAAGTCAACATGAAAAATAGAATTCAAAGTTGAAGATTTGAAATCATTTGGATAATCAGGTTGAGCGTTTTTTCTTGATTTTGAAAGAGTTACTAATAGATTTTTCCATAAATCTGAATCAATTGAATTAATTACATTATTAGAAACTAAAGGCATTAATGCCTCATATATAGCTTTGTCTGGGTTTTCTTTAGCATGATCGTATCCTAAAGACCCGATTGCAATTTTAGAGAAAACTAAATCAAAATTATTGTTAAATGAATCATTATTTCCCCATTCTGTGTTAGGAATAATATTATAAAGTTGATTAATCGTATATGCAGCAATATTTTTTACTCGATTTTCAAAATCAAATAAAAGATTAATGTATGGTTGATTTAAAATTTCTTTTATGATTTTAAAAAGACCTTCATTATTAGCGCGATCTAAAAAATCGTGTTTGTCAATTACACTAACACTAAACGGTTTAGGTGTTTCGGGTCTTCTTATATTTATATATTGAATAAATTCATTTATTAAATCAGAATTTTGAGTCCAAAAAACTAATGCAAATAAACCGTTATCTGGAGAAATAAATTCGTTTAGAGCATTTGCTAAATCATTATAAACAGCATTATTATTTCCTACAATATCACCTAGATTCAAATCAAAGAAAGCGATTCTTACATTTTGTAATGGAATCTCATTTTTGTTGAAAAAATCGTACTGAAATGTATCACATTTTATAAAGTTATCAGCAAAAACTCTATTCAATATTTCTATATGTTCTGCATTATTGTCAACAATAATAATTTTATTTTGATTTGAAAACATAGGTTATTTTTTTGGAAAAACTAAAACTATACATGCACCATTATAAACAGATGGAATATCTAAATCATTATTATCAGGAAAGAGAACTTTACCACCTAACATTTCCATTACTAAATTTACATAATAAAGACCTAATCCCATACCTCCCGGTTTGGAAGTAACAAAAGCTCTAATTAATTCTTCTGTTTCAAGTCTAAATCCTGAACCATTATCCGCTATTATTATTGCGTTACCATTAAAACTTTTTAAGTCCGTTCCAATATATATTCCTCCTTTAAAGTTTTCGCCTTTAATCTCTTTTTGATTACTTACCCAATAAATGGAATTATCTATAATATTTGAAATAGCACTAATTAGTAAATTACCATTTCCAAAAATATTAAAATCTGGATTTTCATTTGACAA
Source organism: Flavobacterium davisii (assembly GCF_019565505.1). GTDB lineage: Bacteria > Bacteroidota > Bacteroidia > Flavobacteriales > Flavobacteriaceae > Flavobacterium > Flavobacterium davisii. The sequence goes on along the minus strand of NZ_CP067378.1, from coordinate 624,020 downwards.
AAGAGGAGATGAAAAAACAACATTATGAAATCCAAATCTATTTATATTTATATTTTTAGCTTTATCGACTAATTCACTAGCTTTAATATTTATCTTTTTATTTTGCTTGAGTATAGGTGAAAAATTTTCTAAAACTTGAATTAAATTTTTAACTCTTATTCTAACATTTTCTATGTCAAATTCATTTTTATTTATATCCACGTTAATGAATCTCATTTCTCTGTCAATCTCATGAAAAACAACTCCAAGATTTAATCCAGTCATTCCTGAATTAACCATTACATCACGCATTTCTGTATAATCTTTTTCAACCCTTTTAATTAAAGGAGATAGTTCTTTTTCTAAGTTCTTGTCTTTTATACTTATACTTAATTCTTTAATTGTTTCAGATAAACCTGAATTTTTAACGGGCTTAAATTTATCGATATATTCTTGTACTTTTTCCTTGTCAGATTTTGATTCATTTTCAAATTTTGAAAAAACTTCTTTTACAATAGTTTTTAATTTAAAAAAATAATAATTTTCATTAAAGCCTTCTCTATTTGTTTTTTCGGTAATACCATTTTCACTTTCATCTAAATTTAATTCAATTGCACCGATTGTAATTTTTCTAGCAAAATGACTTCCAGCATGTTGTATTTTACTGTAGTCTAATTCGAGCCAATCATCAGTTTGCTCTCCATAATTATATACCCTAATTCCATCTCTAAAAATTTTGACACCATAATTAAGTTTAATAAAATCTTTTACAGCACCAATTTGACCTCCAAAAAATAAATTAGCTATGTCTTTTGTTAAATTGAAAACATAAAATTTTCCTTTAATTGTACCAATATTATATAAATCGGAGTTTAGTAGATGTTTTTTTCTTCCTTTATGATCAATGAAGTCGAGTTTGTCTCCAATCTCAAAAGTATTTTTTAGAGCATGTTGTTCGAGATCGGTTATGTGAAGGTTCTTAGCTATTAGTCTTGCTTTTATTTCTTCATTTTCAATTTTCATCAAAGGATGTGAATTGAAATTGTATGACCAAAGATATTCTGCAAAATCTTCATCTTTTGGTAAATCATCGTCGTTAGAAACCCATTTCTTTATTTCAAATTCAAATTGATAAAGACTGTCTTTTAGTATATCAGATGAAGTCTTAATATTTTCTAACCACTCTTGATGATGGTCATTTGCGGAAATTTCAATTTTGAAATTTGGAAATTTTACAAAAGGATTTTTTATATTCTCAATTTTTCGAACTAAATCTCTTAATAACAATCTAGTCCAATTTTTATTAACTAAACCAGATAGGATTATTCGAGTACCATGACCTTTTTCAAAAATAGTATTTGGCACATTTTCTATTTCTACTTCTAAATCTTGAATATATTCTTTAGACTTTATTAAATTATTCCAATTAATATAAAATTGACTTGAAAATAGATCTCCTTCAACTTGAGTTTCAACAGTTATTTCTTTAGCTAATTTGTGAACTGCTAATCTTCCAACTCCTTTATTACCTAATGAAACTCTTTTGAATTTTTTACTAACTTTTCTATTTGCCCCTCTTTTGAAATCAGTACCAATAGTCAACCAAACATTTTCAATTACATTTGGAGACATTCCATGGCCGTCATCTTCAATAATTATCTTTTGATTTGGAGTATTCAAGTCAACAAAAGTAACTTTTACTTCGGTTGCATCAGCATCATAAGAATTTTTAACTAATTCAAAGATTGCTAAACCATCATTTCCTATAAGTTCTTCTCCTAATAAAGTTAAAATATGGCTTTTAGCTTTAATATTATGTTTAGTTATTGACATAACAATTCTTTCATTTTTTTAGCAATGGCATTAGCCATTAATGGTGGCACTGCATTACCAATTTGTTTAAATGTTGCGGAGCGAGAACCTTCAAAATAAAAATCATCAGGGAATGATTGTAATCGTGCAGCTTCTCTAACTGATATAGAACGACATTGTTCAATATCTGGGTGTATATAATAATGTCCGTCTTTTGCGATATGCGCTACAACAGTATGTGCTACACTAGTTCCATCAACCACTTTGTATCTATCAGTAAAAGAGGACTCATTTTTATGTGTTTTTAATTCTTCGGGTAAGTCAGGATATTTTAATCGCTCTTTTTCGTTGTCCCATTTTTCAATCGCACGTCTGTATATTTCTAAATCTCTTTCATTATGTGGTCTTGAAATATGTTGTGTAACAAAATCTACTCCATTACGTAATTGAAATTTATTTAGATATTCATTTTTGCAAGTCGTATAGTTTGTAACCTTTAAGCTTTCTCCAGGAGTTAATCTTGGTAAATCTGAAAAAGCTTCCTTTACAGTATAATTCTTTTTAATTTTTTCAAATTCAGGAAATCCAAAATCATTCTCTTTTTTCCATCCTACAATAATGATTCTTTTTCTTGCTTGAACTACTCCATAATCAGAAGCTGTTAGCGTATCGTGATGTACTTCATATCCTAATCTTCTAAAGTAGGCTTTTAAATTCTTAAAATGCTCTCCTTTATGGGCGGTTAAAAGCCCCGGTACATTTTCAAAAACAAATGCCTTTGGCTTAAATTCTTTTAAAAACCTTCCATATTGAATATATAATTTATTTCGAGGGTCTTTTTCAATATCTTCTTGATGTCTTCTTAGCAAAGAATATGCTTGGCAAGGTGGACCTCCAATAATAATATCTACTTTTTTACCTGATTTTTTTATAGTTTCAAAAAGTCCATTAATAGTTTCGTCATTGATTTCAATATTGATTACCGATTCTATAATGGAGTTTGGAATTTCCTTAAAGAAATTTTCTTTAGTAACTTCACCCTTGATGTATTCGTAATACAAATCAAGGTTGTTTTTGGATTTTAAATAGTGATAAGCGGCGCGTGTTTTGATAGTTTGACAAGCTTCAGTATTCATTTCAATATGTGATATTGGGTTAAATCCTGCATTGACAAACCCTTCTGACATACCAGAAGCACCTGCAAACAAATCAATAAAATTTAACTCATTCTTCATCATCAAACAGATCTTTTATTTTTACTTCTAATGCTTTTGCTAATTTTTCTATGATTAAAAGAGAGACATTTCTTTTTCCATTTTCAATATCTGAAATATAGGTTCTATCTATATTTGATATATTTGCCAGATATTCAGAGGAGTAACCTTTGCTTTCTCTCAATGTTCTAATCTTTAAACCAAATCTTTCTTTCAAATTCATATAACTGATAAAAATAAGTCTCTGTCGACAATTGACCTGTTGACAATAATCGACAATTTGTTTTTTTATATAAAAAAACACCAGCTTCCACTGGTATTTCTCGCAAGAAAAAATCCTGCTTTATAAAGAATTAGTTATACGATTACTCGATCGTGATTTCGGCTAGGTTTTGGTTTTCTTTTACTTTGCCCAGCTGGATAGTTTGTAGTTTGCGAACTATTTTACCGGTTTTGTCTTTCATATAGATTTCTACTAAAACGGTGTCTGGGTCTGTTTCGGTAAGTTTGGTTTCTCCAAAATAATTGGTTTTGATTTGGTATTTTCCTTTAATCGCATTACGTAATAAATACTGCTCGGGACCATAGCCTTGTGTGAAATCTTTTGAAAAACAAGCCCCTATTTCGGTGTCTTTATGAGCATAGTAGCATTCTTCATTAGTGGGTTCCATGATATGTAAATCGATATCTATTTAAAACCTGTCAGGCCTAAATACCTAATGACTCTTCTATCTAATAATAATTACATTTTTTCTGATGGGATTGTTTGAAATTTTCGATATCGTTAAATAGTTCAATTACTTCTTTTCTTTTCAGTTTTGTTGATCTGTCAGAATTACAACTTACATACGAACTCCACGGATATTGTATAGGATGGTCACAAATATTGTGATGTACAGGATTATTATGAATGTATATGATTGCATTTTGAAAATAGGTTCTGTTGTTAATTTGTTTTCGGCGAAAAGGTCTTTCAAATAAAGCATCATGCCGTTTTGTACTTTTATTGTATGCTTTTGTGTAAGCATTGAATAAGTTAGAAAAAGATTGAGAGGGTAAAATAATTTTATCCGTTGAAATTTCTGAAATTTCTTTTATCCTCACCACAAAGTGAAAATGATTTTTCATTAAACACCAAGTAAAAGTCTCAGCAATAGGATCAATGTGAAGGGAATAGAGAGTAAGGAAATACTCGTAATTTTCTTTATTATCAAAAAGTGTAACACTATTGATTCCACGATTGTAAATGTGGTAGTAATTTCCACGTTCTAAGGCTTGTATCATAACTATTTTGGCTTATATATAAAACAAATATAAGTAAAATGGTTTTAGACCTGACAGGTTTTAGTGTAATTAATTTGGAATAAACCAAACTTAATTCGATTTACTCATGATTTAATTAGTAATAAGCCTAATTTGATTTTGTTTAAGTTTTCACACCTGACAGGTTTTTAAAACCTGTCAAGTGTGATAAAAGTTACTCCGCTATCAAAACCTCTAAAATCGTAATGGCAGCATCGCTAATTTTAGTACCCGGGACCAAAAACGGCCACTGCTCCAGCATCAAACAAGAATTGATAATCCTGTGCAGGAATTACGCCGCCAACAATCACCATAATATCTTCACGACCATATTTTTTCAATTCTTCAATCACTTGGGGTACCAATGTTTTATGTCCCGCCGCTAACGAAGAAACGCCTAAAATATGTACGTCATTTTCTACCGCTTGTTTAGCCGCTTCTTGTGGGGTTTGGAATAATGGTCCAATGTCCACGTCAAAACCTACATCGGCGTAGCCTGTTGCGACTACTTTAGCACCACGATCGTGTCCGTCTTGCCCCATTTTGGCAATCATAATACGTGGGCGACGACCTTCTTTTTAGCAAATTCATCGGCTAACTGACGTGCTTTTTCAAAGCTTTCGTCATTTTTTATTTCTTTACTATACACCCCACTAAAACTTCTAATTTGTGCTTTGTATCTTCCAAAAATGCTCTCTAAGGCATCACTAATTTCTCCTAAAGTCGCTCGGTTACGTGCCGCATTTACGGCTAAATCTAATAAGTTGCCGTTTCCTGTTTTAGCACATTCGGTTAGTTTGGCTAAACAGTCTGCTACTTTTGCAGTATCACGGGTCGCTTTAATTTGCTCCAAACGTTCAATTTGTTGTTTACGAACGGTTTGGTTGTCTACTTCAAGGATATGTAAGGGATCTTCTTTTTCTAGACGGTATTTGTTTACGCCAACAATAATATCTTGTCCGCTGTCAATACGCGCTTGTTTACGAGCTGCGGCTTCTTCAATGCGAAGTTTAGGAATGCCTGCTTCAATGGCTTTGGTCATTCCGCCTAGTTCTTCTACTTCTTGGATTAAAGCCCATGCTTTTTCGGCAATTTCAGCAGTTAAACTTTCTACATAATAACTACCTGCCCAAGGATCGACCGTTTTACAAATTTTGGTTTCCTCTTGTAAATAAATTTGGGTATTACGTGCAATACGCGCTGAGAAGTCAGTGGGTAAAGCAATGGCTTCGTCTAAGGCGTTGGTATGTAACGATTGGGTTCCGCCAAAGGCTGCCGCAGCCGCTTCAATAGCCGTTCGTGCTACATTGTTAAATGGATCTTGCTCGGTTAAACTCCAACCTGATGTTTGACAGTGTGTACGTAAAGCTAGCGATTTTTCATCTTTGGGATCAAATTGTTTTAAGAGTTTTGCCCAAAGCATACGCCCAGCACGCATTTTAGCAATTTCCATAAAGTGGTTCATTCCTATTGCCCAGAAAAACGAAAGGCGAGGGGCGAACTCATCTATATTCATTCCCGCTGCTAAACCCGTACGAATGTATTCTAAACCATCGGCTAGGGTATAGGCTAATTCAATATCTGCTGTAGCTCCTGCTTCTTGCATGTGATACCCCGAAATGGAAATCGAATTGAACTTTGGCATATTTTTGCTGGTATAGTCAAAAATATCGGCAATGATTTTCATTGATGGAGTAGGTGGATAAATATAGGTATTACGCACCATAAATTCTTTTAGGATGTCATTTTGAATCGTTCCCGAAAGTAGGTTAGGTGCTACGCCTTGTTCTTCGGCTGCTACTATATAAAATGCCATAATAGGCAATACGGCACCATTCATGGTCATGGAAACTGACATTTCACCAAGTGGAATTTGGTCGAAAAGCACTTTCATATCTTCCACCGAGTCAATCGCTACTCCTGCTTTTCCTACGTCACCTACTACACGCTCGTGATCAGAGTCATAACCACGATGTGTAGCCAAGTCGAATGCTACCGACAAACCTTTTTGACCTGCGGCTAGATTACGACGGTAAAAAGCGTTACTTTCTTCGGCAGTAGAGAAACCTGCATATTGACGAATCGTCCACGGACGACGCACATACATAGTGGCATAAGGACCACGTAGGTTAGGTGCAAAGCCTGCGCCAAACTCTAAGTGTTCTAGACCTTCTATATCTGACTTAGAGTAGTTTGATTTTACCTCGATGCCTTCGGCAGTGGTGAAATGATTCGAAGCGGGAAGTTGGATATTGGAAGTATGTTCTAACTTCTGATTTCCAACTTCTAATTTAATATCTTGAATGTTTTTTCTCATTCTAAATTTATTTAGGGTACTTTCTTGTACTTTTTGATGTATGAAAGCACGATAAAATTTTTATGTTATTTGTGTTTTTTAGTAACAATTACCTTAAAATCCATATTTAGCTTTTATACTATCTAAAGATTCTTTTGATGAAATGTATTCAGATTCAGGTTCATTTAGCCTGTTTTCTGGAGTTTCTTTCATTTCGTTAGTAAGATAGAAATCATTTTCTTTTGCCAAAATAATAACTTCAACTTCATCTGTTAAGAAATTATCAGGTAAAGTTATTTTTATTTGATGATTTTTAACTTTTACAAATTGTCTTATAGCTTCCATTACTCTATAATTTTATAAGTGTAATTACGATAAACTAAATTTTTATTTTTATTATTTACTAACGCGCCTACAATGGCAGTTCCATTTTTGGCTAATCCAGCAACCCCAGAACTAACGATTAGTCCTCCTCTTACACCAAAAAGGATTTTTTAGCTTTTGTATCTCCTTTAGGATAATATTTTATGCTGCCTAAATTGGTTAATTTAACTTCATTGTTGTCTACTGTAAACGTATCAGCATCTTTAAATGAAATCGCACCTACATATTTAGGACGATCTAGAGTGATGACTTTTACGCGCATTCCTTCTTCGAAAATGACACTTTTGCCAGTTTGATTATTGGTAGTAGCTTCTGTTTTTTTTTGATTGTGCAAAAAGAGAAAAGAAATGATTAGTACTAAGGTTACAAAAAGATTCTTCATTTGTATAGGTTTTAAGCCTCAGCTTGTAATCGTTCTTGTTCTAATTTTTCGGCTAATCGTCGTTCAATAATTGGGCTAATTAGTGTTTTTCTTGGATTTTGTTTAACAAAAGGATATAGTTCTAAATCATTTTTCATGTAATCATTTTTATTAGGATATTTGTTTGTTCCTAATAAAATTTCTTTTCCATTATTAAACAGTTCTTGTTCTTTATCAGCACTTTCTTTAATTTTTCTTTGGATAGTTCCTTCTATTAATTGGGTAATAAATCCGCCACCTTTTTCAATATCTTTAAATAATATTAAGGCTTTTTCGGCTAATTGTTGAGTTAATTCTTCTATATAGTACGAACCATCGGCAGGATTGTTTACCTTATCAAAATAACTTTCGTGTTTTAAAACTAATAATTGATTACGTGAAATTCGATCGCCAAATTCGTTGTCTTTGTGATAAATGGCATCATAAGCAAGGTTGGCAACTGCATTAGCTCCACCTAAAATGGCACTCATACACTCAGTGGTAGTACGAAGCATATTAACATTATAATCATATAAAGTTTTGTTACGCTTGGTAGGAGTAGCTATAATATGACAGTCAGAATTGTAATTATATTCTTTGGCTAGAGTATTGAACAATAATCGTAAAGCACGGAGTTTTGCGATTTCAAAAAAGTAATTACTTCCAACAGCTACGTTAATAATAATAGTGGAGGTTAGGTTTTTAATTCTATTGAAATACTCATTACAATGGGCTAAGGTGTAAGCTAATTGTTGGACAATATTGGCTCCTGCATTTTGATAGGTTTCAGCATTAATATTTAAAGAAGTTTTGGACTGATTTAAAATTAAAAAGTCATTTTCTAAATTGGTAAACCAATTGCCTTCTTTAGCTAATTGACCAATTGGATCAATTTCTAAAATAATTGTAGGTCTAAGAGCGTGTATTTTTGTTATGAAATCACTACTAAGAAAAAGCGGCTTAATATATACTTGAATTTCTTGAGGAATTGTATTTAATAGTTTTTCTAATTCTAAAGATTCATTTTCTAGCGTAAATCGAATACTTTCGGCTCCTCTTGATAACGTTTCATAGGTTCTGTTGATAGATTTTTCTAGATCATGTACAAAGATATTTTGAACGATTTTAAAAGTATTTTTGATAGAGTTTACTTCTAAAGGATTATAGCTTTCATCTATGTGATAAAAGGGTTTAACTTTTATACCTTCAGGGCTTTCCCAAACGAGAGTTTCGTTATAATCAGCTCCTTTTAGTTCATACTGAATCTGTTGCTTCCATTGTTTGGAAGGAACGGAATTGAATTCATTGAAAAGTTTTTCTTTCATGTTGTGTAGAAACAAACTATTTTAAAAATGAAATAGTTGATTGATTTTTCACAAATTTAAAAAAATAACGTTTAAGAATAGAATCTTGTATTAAAATGATTATAAAATGTTGTAAAAAAAGACAAGGAGATAGTTTTTAAGCTATCTCCTTGTAATTGTATTGTAATTAAATATTAATTACCAAACGATTTTTTTAGTTTCGTAGTCTCCGTTTGAATAAGTTACTTTTGTAATGATTACACTATTAGTTTTAGGTAAGTTTTTAGTAAAGTTTTTGATGTTACTAACGTTTTCTTGTAAAAGGATTTTACCTTGTACATCAGTTATTAAAATAGCATTAAAGTCTTTACTTGATTTTAGTGTTATTTGATCATTTTCAGTTAATAGTGTTAATTGATCTTTTAACTCCATTGATTTACGTAATACTTCGGTGTTTAAAGAAATGGTAGGAGCTACTAATTCTAATGTATATTGGTCCGTATTAAGTTCTGAATAATCAATTGTTATATCTTCGTTTTTGTTGAAATTTTTGGTTTGAACTAAATTGTTTTTTTGATCAAAGATATAGATAGTAATGGTTTCATTTTCAAGTCCTTGTCTGTTAATAGTCCAATTGCCTTCTTTGTTTTCAGTTACTAATTCTTTTGTAGTTACTTTTATAGAATTTTCTTTTAGATAAGCAACTTTGTAAGTTTGATTATCATGTTTCATTTCTACAATATATGCACCTTCTTTTAAATCTTCTAGTTTTTTACTAGCAATTCTGTTACTAGTTAAATTTTGGTCAAAACCATAGATATTGGTGATTTCGAAATTAGAATTTTTATTTTTTGTTGCAATGAGAGGATGTAATTGTGATTTGTTAAACTCTAATTTAGATTCTTGACTTGTTCTGTCTGATGACATAGCAGTCCAGTTTAATAGTCCACCTGTTCTATGCCAGTTAAATTTAGCAATAGAAGCTATTAACCAAGGAAAAACACCTCCTGCATGTCCAAAAGGACCTAGATTCGTAGCATTAATTTTGTATTTAGATAAATCGAAAAAAGAATAGTAGCTTCTTTGAACTTTCTCCGTTTTTAAAGCGTTTAGAAAAGGGATTTCAGCATCTGCTGTAGTATATGACATGGTTGTAGGAGTTGTGTTATGAAAATCATACACATCACTTTTCTTTAAGAAATCTCTTAAAGGGTTGTTAGGGCTAGAAGCTGTTTTAATGTATTCTTTTGTAAATAGTGTTTTCCATTTCAGAGGTCCCCAATCAAGTCCACCTTCTTCGTTAAGAACATGTTTTTTGTAAGTTTCTTGAAATTCAGGAGAAATCATTTCTGTAAAGTTTTTTTGATACTGTTTGTATCCTAAACTATGCGCTCCATTTACAATGTAAGCAATAAAAGCAGAAGAAGGATAATCTTCGTTGGCTAATACACGATCTTCGTAAGTAGTTTTAGATAAATCGTATGGTCCTGCTCCAGCATATACTTGTTTAAAATTGAAACGTTTGTATTTTTCTGTATTGTATTTTAATACAGCCATAGTTGAATGTCCTCCTTGTGAATAACCAGAAAGAAAATATTCGTTGTATCTTTTTACTCCTTTTTGGTTTAAGAATGTGTCAGCAGCTGTAAGCATATCTATACTAGCAGAAGCTTCTGTTTTTGCATCGGCATAAGGGTGTACTCCTTCTGAGTCACCTAGTCCTAAATAATCAGGAGATACAACGTAATAACCGTTAAGAGCATAAAGCATATCAAGAACAAAGCCTCCTTCACGTGTGCCTTTTAAATTAGATGGAATGTTAACTCTTTTGTCAGCTGTTGGATGTTCTAATAAAACGGTTGAAAGAGGGTAGTCAACTTTAGGGAACATAACTAGACCGTGTGCTTTTACCAGTTGGTCATGATGGTTTGTGGTCCAGTAAGTTACTTTGTATCCTTCTAAACCTTTAACAAGGAATTGGAAAAGTTGTGCTACGGCATTAGGTAGTTTGATTTTTCCGAAACCAGCCATTCTTTGGAGTACTTGTGGGGCTGAATCGTCCATTTTTTTTTCTACACTAATCAAATCGCCCTGGTTGCTGAGCAAAGTTCGATAGTGAGAAAATAAGAGATAATACTAGTAAAGTTTTTTTCATAAAAGGTTAAATTATCATTAATATAAATGCAAACTTAACCTTTTTTTAAATATGATTGTGGTATTTTTTCTTTTTGTGTTTTATTTTAACGTATCATTTTCGAATTCTATGATATAAATGTCTTCGTTTTCACGTTTCATATAGTACTTTTCACGAGCATATTTTTCAATTTCATTTGCACTTTTTAATTTCTTAATTTGTTCTAGGGTCTTTTGCAATTTCTTCTTTGTAATATTTTTTGTTATCTTCTAGTTCTTCAATCTCTTTATTTAAGACTTGATGGTCTAAATAAGAATAATTATCTAGAAAAAGCATCCATGTTAAAAAGAAAGCACTAACTAAAAAGTACTTATTACTGATGGTTTTAAACCAATATTTTCTTTTTAAGAAGTTTTTAAAAGATTGAAACATATTTTGAAGGAATTCTTGAATAGTGAATTTAAAAAAGCTTATTTTAAGAAATACGTTGATTAATGACTGCTCTGACTACATCAATGGCAACGGTATTGTATTTGTCATTTGGTATGATTATGTCAGCAAATGCTTTAGTAGGTTCTATGAATTGTTCGTGCATTGGTTTTAATGTTGTTTGGTAGCGATTTAGTACTTCTTCCATATCGCGTCCTCTTTCGGCAATATCACGTTTTAATCGTCTAATTAATCTTTCGTCTGAGTCAGCATGAACAAAAATTTTGATATCAAACATGTCACGAAGTTCAGGGTTTGTTAAGATTAGTATGCCTTCAACAATCATTACTTTACGTGGTAAGGTATGGATTGTGTCTCCAGTGCGATTGTGTTTAACGAAAGAGTAAACAGGTTGGTCGATTGCTTTTCCTGCTTTAAGGTCTTTTAGATGTTCAACTAATAAACTGAAATCAATTGAACGAGGGTGGTCAAAATTAATTTTTGTTCTTTCCTCTAGGCTTAAATCGCTTGTTTCTCTGTAATAATGATCTTGAGAAATAATGCCTACTTCTGTTTCGGGTAATTCATTCATGATTTGATGAACTACCGTTGTTTTTCCTGAGCCTGTGCCGCCTGCAATACCTATAATTAACATATTTTTGTGGGGTTTAAAAATGCAAAAGTAGGATTTTTTGAAGTTCTATCAAATTTAGTTTAGTGGAGATAATAAAAAAACCTTTCTATAAAGAAAGGTTTTGTCGGGGTGGCAGGATTCGAACCTGCGACCTCCTCGGTCCCAAACCGGGCGCGATAACCGGGCTACGCTACACCCCGAAGGTAATAAGATATTTTAAAAGCTTTCGTCGGGGTGGCAGGATTCGAACCTGCGACCTCCCGGTCCCAAACCGGGCGCGATGACCGGGCTACGCTACACCCCGAAAGCGGTTGCAAATATAAATGTATTTTTGGTTGATTTGCAAGTTTTTTGTAAAAATTTTATTGTTTTTGGAGGCTGTTTTTTTAATTTGTTGAATATTAGCTTTTTTGCACTGTTTAGAAGAAGGGAGAGGCTATTTTTATTTTGACTCAGATTATAGAATCATTATATTGTAAGACTCATTTACAAAAAGGGGAGCTAAAAGGGAGTAATTTTGTTGTTTCGACTAAAAGAGAGACTCGAACGAGTGAATAGGTGAAACAAATTATATAGTATTGAAATTTGATTTCTCCTGTCGTTGGAGTGAAAAATTAGACGTTAGGTTACTGCGTTTTAGCTCCTTGTTTTTTTAGATTCCTTTGATAATGCCTACAAAATCAGTTGTAGTTAAAGAAGCACCTCCTATTAAACCTCCATCTACGTCAGCTTGAGAGAAAATTTCTTGAGCATTGTCAGGTTTAACACTTCCTCCGTATAAAATAGAAAGGTCTTGAGCAACTTCATTTCCGTAGCGTTCTATAATCGTTTCTCGGATATATTTGTGCATTTCTTGTGCCTGTTCAGGTGTGGCTGTTTCTCCTGTACCGATAGCCCAAACGGGTTCGTATGCTAAAATTATATTTTTCCAGTCAGAGGCATTTAAATGAAATAAAGCATCTTTTAATTGATATTCAACCACATTAAAATGCTGTTTGTCTTGGCGATGTTTTAATTCTTCTCCAAAACAAAAAATAATTTTCATTTTATGTTTTAGAGCTGTATTTACTTTATTTGCCAATAAAGCATCTGTTTCATGAAAATAAGCGCGACGTTCAGAATGTCCTAAAATAACAGTTTGAACCCCGATATTTGTTAGCATGTCGGCTGATATTTCGCCTGTAAAAGCTCCTCCTTCTGCCTGATGCATGTTTTGTGCAGCTACTTCTATGGTGGTTTCGTTGGTTTGTTGTACGGCTTGAGCTAAGTTAACAAAAGTAGGAGCTATGATTATTTTAGCGTCTGTTTCTGGAAGGTTTGTAATTAAATCAGCTATCAACTCATTTGTTTGCTTAGCATTTTTGTTCATCTTCCAGTTGCCAGCTACTATTTTTTGTCTCATGTTATATTTGTTAGTATTTTGAAAATACAAAGATATGTTTTTTAATAAGTTAAATATCTTTTAATATTGTATGATTTTATTTGTTTATAAAGTTTTTAAAAGAGTATTGATTTTTTCGTTATCTTTTTCAATTGCTCTGTATAAAACCACTTTGCCCTTTTTGTTTAAAACGATGTATCGAGGAATCCAATCTAGATTTATTGATTTACCGAAATTTCCTTTCATGTTTTCTCCTACAAATAATTGATCTCCTATTAGTTCATGTTTTTCGATTCCTGTTTTCCATGCTTCTGGAGTTTTGTCAAAAGAAATGAAAATGAATTTGGTGTCGGGGTTTTCTTTTTGTAATTTTTTTAAATTAGGCATATTTTTTATACAATCGCCACACCATGAAGCCCAAAATTCTAAAACAATGTTTTTTCCAGTATTTTGAGTTATTATTTCTTTTAAGGTAATCTTTTGATTATCTGTACTGGTTAAAGAATAGTTTAGGGTTTCATCAGAAAGTTGTGTGTCTTGTGCTTTTGTGCATGAAATATTCAGTATCATGGCTAGTATTAATAATATTATTATTTTTTCATTTTATTAATTGATTAAATGGTTTGTTAATTAATTCTTTGTAATCCTTAGGGTTAAATTGGTTTTCATTTGTTCCAAAATAACATTTATATTCGTTTCCATTCCATAAGTACTTTACACCGGGGTGTCTTTTCCTGTTCCTAATAGTTTCCAAAAGGGAATGATTTCTATGATTTTATAAGGATATTCTGCGCCTGTTTCTTTAAAAAAATCGGGAATCTTTTCTGGTTCTTCGTTCATAAATAAAACTAGGATTTCAGGAAAGTTTTTATTTGTACGTTTTAACTCCGTTAATTCTTTTGCTGCTTGACGGCAGTGATCACAACCGGAACGAAGAAGCATAATGTTTTACGACCGTTATCAATTTTAGTAAAAAATGGTGCATAACCAGATTTCTTTTTGGGAGGTTCATTAATTGTTTCTTCTTCTTTTGTTTTTTCTATTTTTTTTTATGGTGTCTAGAATGACTTTTTCTTTGAGAGGGATGTCTTTTTTTATAGAGGAAGAGTCTATGAATGTTGTTTTTGTCGAATCTGTGCTCATTTCAGTTGGCAAAGTTAATTCAGTTGCAGATTTAATAGGGGCTGATATGAAAATTCCTGTAATAGAAACTAAGGTGATAACGGCTATTGGCCATAATTTAGAAATTTTTTGATTGTCTTTTGGTAATATAAAAAACAGTAAACCAAGAATGATTATAGCAACAATATTTTTTATTATGGCTTCTATAGGAGTCATAGGAATTAACTCGCCAAAACATCCGCAATTTCCTGAATTACCACCATCAATAAAAGTTTCATAGGATAAGTGAATAATAAAAACGGTAAGTAATGTAATGGTTGCTGGGATGATTATTTTTTTAGATAATGATTCTGTAAGATTAGTATTCCTAAAGCCATTTCTATACCTATTAATATTCTTGAAAACCAAGGAGCTATGGTTTCAGAAAATCCCAGAGGGTATAATTGTTTTACTTCAAAAGTTGAGATGGCAAAATAAGGCGAAGGATACATTTTTGCTACCGCTGATACGATGAACAGGAGTGCAATTATAATTCGGAATAGGGTGACTAGGTTTTTTTCATTTTTTTATTTTTAAAAGTAATTAACCTCTAGCAAATGGGTGGGACACCTTAATTGAAGTTGAAATTATTTGATATTGTTTAATAAAATCAATGCAAAAACGGAATAATTAATCATGTCACGGTAATTAGCGTCAATACCTTCACTAACTAGGGTTTTCCTTTGTTATCTTCTATTTGTTTTACTCGCAAAATTTTTTGTAAAATAAGATCGGTTAATGAGCTTACTCTCATATCACGCCAAGCTTCACCATAATCATGATTTTTAGCCTCCATTAAATTTTTAGTTATTTGTATTTTTTCATCGTACAATTTTACGGCTTCTTCTGTATTTAAATCGGGTTGTGTTGCAACTCCTTTTTCTAGTTGAATTAAGGCCATGATGGCGTAATTAATGATACCTATGAATTCGGATGTTTCTCCTTCATCTATTTTTCTTACTTCGTTTTCTTGTAGAGAGCGGATGCGTTGTGCTTTTATGAAAATTTGATCTGTTAGTGATGGTAAGCGCAAAATACGCCAAGCACTTCCGTAATCTTGCATTTTTTTACTATATAAATCACGACAGTTATTTATTATTGTATCGTATTGTTGAGATGTATTACCCATTTGTATCCTATATTTGTGTCAAATTTTTTTCAAAAATAGGGATTTTAAAATAAAATGTTGTTAATAAAATGCAAATGACTACGATAAATTGTAAGGGGAAACTTATTGATTTGATGATTCCAAAGGTTATGGGGATTTTAAATATAACACCTGATTCTTTTTATGACGGAGGTAAGTTAAAAACAGATGGCTCAGTCTTGAAACAAGCTGAAAAAATGTTGTTAGAGGGGGCTACTTTTTTAGATATAGGAGGACAATCAACAAGACCTAATGCAGAATTTTTGTCTGCCGATGATGAATTAAATCGAATTAGTTCGGTTGTTTCGCTTTTAATAACAGAGTTTCCAGAAATATTAATATCTATTGATACTTTTTATAGTAAGGTAGCGGATGAATGTTTACAACTAGGTGCTTCCCTAATTAATGATATTTCAGCTGGTAGTTTAGATGAAAATATGTTTGATGTAATAGCTAAGTACAAGGTGCCATTTGTTATGATGCACATGCGAGGAAATCCTAGAACAATGCAACAAATGGTAAGTTATGATGATTTAGTTAAAGATATTTTGTTTTATTTTTCGCAAAAAATAATGAAGGCAAGAAGTTATGGAATTAATGATTTGATTCTTGATCCCGGTTTTGGATTTTCTAAAACACTGGAACAAAATTTTGAGTTATTATCTAAAATAGAACTTTTATCTATAGCAGATTTACCTATTCTTATAGGAATATCTAGGAAATCCATGATTTATAAAACATTAGATGTTACAGCACAAGAGGCATTAAATGGGACTACGGTTTTAAATACTATTGCAATAACAAAAGGGGCTAAGATTTTGCGAGTACATGATGTAAAAGAAGCAGTAGAGACTATTCGCCTTTGTGAAATGACAAAAAATAATTAAAAAGGATGTTCATAAATAATTATATGAACATCCTTTTTACAGCGTATGATACCTGTTGGAGAATATTTTATATAATGTACAATTCTGCTCAAAAGGGATCTTGTTCTTTTTGTAAAAAAAAAAACTTTATTAGTTACAATATTTTAATAATTCTTTTTCTTGAGTTTTTGATTTTTTTATATCGTCACATACTGAATCCGTTTTACCTAATTCAATATTAGCTTTAGCTCGGTAATAATTTAAGAAATTTCCTTCTGGACCAATAACTAAACCTTTAGTACAAGTTTCGATGCACTCTGAATATTGTTTGTTTAAAAAGTAAGCTTGTGCTAAATAGTAATAAGGTGATTTCTGATCTTTAAGGGATGGAATTAGAAGGTTAAATAATTCTATAGCATCGGAATATTTTTTAGAATTTAGTTTTTCTAATGCTTTATCAAAAAGTTTATCCTGTTCAGGAGTAAGAGAATTTGTGTATTTTTCATTATTTTGAGCAGATGTAGCAAGCCCTGTTAAAAAGGTAATAATAAGAATGATTTTTTTCATAATTAGTAGGTTTTGAATATCAAATTTAATCAAATTATTTATAAGTAGCCCTATTAGAGAATAGGTTTAATTATTCAGTAACTACTGTTGTAAATAATTTTGCTATTTGAGGGATAGAATCAGGAGCTACAGGACGACCATTTTTTACAGCTACTCCTGTTACCTTAGCTGATACAATTAGTTTGTTATCAGATAAGCGAATAATATCTTGATGAAATATGACTTTAAGATTACCTTCTTTTTCGGCACTTACTTCTACTTTGAATAGGTCTCGGCTAATGAGCGAATTTTTAAAGTTAATTTCGATATTTTTTACAACTAATAATATGTTATTTTGAGCAAATTCGACAAAATCTACTCCATGATGGTGTAAAAATTGATGTCTGGCATGTTCAAGGTAGTTTTGATAAACAGAATTGTTTACAATTCCTTGTACATCTAATTCATAATTTCGAACAGATAGTTCAATAGAAAATTTTTCCATTTTGTATGTAATTTATTTGATATGATTTGTAAATTGTGCTTCGTATAATTTTCGATAGACTCCTTTTGGATTTTTTAATAAAGTAGTATGAGTGCCTTCTTCTATAATTACTCCTTTTTCTAAAACAATAATTCTATCGGCTTTGGTAATGGTGGCTAGACGATGTGCTATGATTATAGACGTTCTATTTTGAGTTAGAGTTTGTGTGGCTTGTTGTATTTTTTCTTCTAAATAGGTGTCTATAGATGATGTAGCTTCGTCTAGTACTAAAATGCTAGGATTGCTTAGGTAAGCTCTTAAAAAAGCAATTAATTGCCTTTGACCAGATGAGAGGGATGCTCCTCGTTCTTTTACATCGTAATCATAATTGTTTGGTAGTGACATGATAAAATCATGAGCGCCAATAATTTTAGCGGCTTGTATGACTTGCTCTTTATTTATTTTAGGATTTTTTAGCGTAATGTTATGATAAATACTATCTGCAAATAAGAAAACATCTTGAAGGACAATTGCTATTTGTGTTCTTAAACTTTCTATAGTATAGTCTTTTATATTTTGATTATCTATAAAAATAGATCCTGATTGGATATCATAAAATCGGTTGAGTAGGTTGATGATAGTTGATTTTCCTGCACCTGTAGCTCCGACTATGGCAATGGTTTCACCTCGGTTTTATGTTTAAATTAAGGTTTTGTAAGATGTATTCATTTGATTTATAACCAAAATATATATTTTTAAAATCTATTTTTCCTTTTAATTTAGCAGCTTTAATAGTTCCATTTTTTTCTATGTCTTCTTTAAAATCAAGAACTTCAAATACTCGTTGGGCAGCAATCATTCCCATTTGCATTTCGTTGAATTTATCAGCAATCTGTCTTAGAGGGGTAAAAAAAATAGAGATATACATTGTATAGGCAAACAAATGTCCTACATTGGTAAAAGGATCATGCTGTAATAATAAATTACAACCAAACCAAATGATGAGACTTAATGTTAAATAGCTTACGATATCTGCAATTGGAAAAAAAATAGAGTTATACCAAACATTTTTTACCCAAGCTTTTCGGTGCAAATTATTTATTTTTTTGAAATTTTCGTATTCAATTTCTTCTCGTGTAAAAAGTTGCACAACTTTCATACCTGTTAGTCTTTCTTGGATGAATGTGTTCATATTGGCAACTTGATTTCGAACATCTTCAAAAGCATTTTTCATTTTTATCTGAAATACGCGAATAAAGTATAGAAGTATTGGCATGGCTACAATTACAACGAGAGTGAGTTTCCAATTCATGTATAGCATAAAAAAAAGTATGGTTCCCATTTTCATTAAATCGCTAATAATCATGAATAATCCTTGACTAAAAATACGAGCTATAGCTTCAATGTCAGAAACGGTACGAGTAATGAGCTTTCCAACAGGTTCTTTGTCAAAGTATTGTATTTTGAAATGGCTTAAGTGGGTAAATAATTTTAACCGAATATCTTTAATGATATCTTGTCCTAATATATTAGCCCAATATACAAAGTAAAATTGGGCTAACACTTCAAGTAACAATGTAGTTCCCATGATTCCGAGCATGACTAAAAATCCAGTGAGCTTTTTAGGGATTACATAATCATCTATAATATTTTGTAATAAGTAGGGGCGAAGTGCTGCAAAAATAGATAATAAAACCGACCAAAAAATAACGCCATAAAATCGCCTTTTATGAGGATGGGTATAAGTAAGTATTCTTTTGAATAATGTACGATCAAATGCTTTCATTTATATAAGGGTAGGTTACTTTACTCAAAAACAATCCTTGTGCTGGAACCGAGAAGCCTGCTTTTTTTCGGTCTTTGCTTTCAATTATATGGATTAAATCTTCTTTTGTGATTTTATGAGTGCCAATGTCTACCATAGTTCCAACAATTGCCCTTACCATATTTCGCAGGAAACGATCGGCAGTAATTGTAAAAATTAAATTTTCGTTTTCTTTACGCCAGTAGGCTTCTGTTATCTTACAATTGAAAGTGTGTACATCAGTATGGGTTTTTGAAAAACATTCAAAATCAGTATATTCAAAAAGAATTTTACAGGCCTCATTCATAGTGTTTATATCTAAAGTATGATGGTTATGCCAAGCAAGCTCCGTGTTGAAGACATTTTTTTGGGTACTGATGTAATAATGATAAGTTCTAGATGTGGCATCAAAACGAGCATGTGCCTCCTCATGTACTGGAATGATACGAAATAAAGCGATATCTTTTGGTAAAAAGGAATTAATTCGTTGTTTTAGTTTTGCTAAATCTAGTGTTTTTTGAGTATTAAAGTGACCATACATTTGAGACGCATGTACCCCTGTGTCTGTTCTACCAGCTCCTACAATTTCTATATTTTCTTGTAAGAGTGTTGAAAAAACGTTATTTAGAGTTTCTTGTACAGAAATAGCGTTGGGTTGGTATTGCCAACCATGATAGTGGGTGCCTTTGTAAGCAAATTCTATGAAATATCTCAAAATATAAAAATTTGAAGCAAAGATAAAAAGAAAAAAAATAGATTTGGAATAATCTAATAGGACTAACAAAGAACTTAAAAAAGTATGGTCAAAAGTACCAATTCAGCGGTTATTTTGTTATTACGATAAGATTGGGATCTTTTTATCCCAAATTCCGCATTAGACTTCGTTTTGAAAAATAAAGTGGAATAGATTTTTAATACGGAATTTGGGGTTAAATATCTTTTTTGACTATTGTATCATAAGAGGTCTAAAATCTTCTACCATGTCCTCGACCTTCTCTACGATCATAATCTCTTTCATCATATTTATATTCTTTTTGATCTCTATGATAAGTATGATTTTCGTCCCTTTCTTCGTAACGATCATCGTTTCGTTTGTAGTAATTATCATGTTCATATTCGCGGTATCGACTTGGGTAAGTTACATAGTCGCCTCTTCTGGAATGAACAGGACCATAATATTCGCTATGATAGTTACGGTAGTTGTTTCTCCAATATTGTTTTTTATGATAATTAAAATGAGTCCAAGGGCAGTTACCTCTATAATCTATTATTACTCTAGGAGCTCTGTGTATATCATATCCTCTTCCATAGTCTGGTAGATAGTTTGAGCGAGACCATCCCCTTGGCCCCCAATAGACATACACTTGGTCAAAATTATCATAATAGCATTCTAGTTCTGGTAAATAGACATATTGAACTCGATTTTCTGAATAATTTGTACACCAATTAGGGGGGCTCCGATATTTACATTTACTGAAACTTGAGCCGAGGATTGAAAGCTTAGTATAACTAAAAAGATTCCGATTATTAAGGATAGCTTTTTCATATTTTATGCGTTTTATTGATCTGCTTAATTCTTTTTTAGAATACTTTTCAATTACTGTGCCAAAAAATGAAAAAACTATAGGTTAAAAATTTAATAGATATTGGTATACTTTTTCTGTGGGTAATCCAACAACATTAGTATAAGAACCTTCGATTTTTGAAATGCCTATTAGACCTATCCAGTCTTGAATACCATAACTCCCCGCTTTGTCAAAAGGTTTATAATGATTTAAGTAGTAATGTATTGCTTCATCTGTTAGAGGACCAAACGTTACTTTGGTGATATCATTAATAATATCTTCTTTTTCTATGGTTTTAAAGCAAACAGAGGTTATTACTTCATGCGTACTGTTGGATAAGGTTTTGAGCATTGTAAATGCGTTTTCGTAATCTGTAGGTTTTCCTAATGCCTTGTTGTTATGCCATACTAGAGTGTCGCTAGTAATTAGTAATTCATTCGACTCTAATTCACCTTCAAAAGCAGCCGCTTTTAGTTTAGCTAAATAATTTGTGATTTCTAGAAAAAATAATGTATCAGGGTAAATTTCTTCAACTTCTTTTAATTTAGTACTAAAATCAATATCAAATTCTTTAAAAAATTGTTGACGACGAGGGGAACCTGAAGCTAATATGATGTGATGATTTTTAAATTTAGTGCGCAGCATAATAATTCATGTTTAAACCTATAATTCCTATAGAAAGACTACCTAATAAAATGATTAATTTTAAAACATTATTTAAATGATTATAGTCTTTTTGTGATTGAGCGTTCCAAGTTTTTATTGCAAAATAAAAAAGAGGCCCTATGATAAAGAATATGATATAAAGTGTGGCATATAATAATTCAAAAAGATTGATATATACATAATATAAAATTAACGTAATAGGGATAAAAGTAAGACCAAAAAGAAGTTTTAAAGTTCTTTGTGTACCTAAAACAATGGGTAAGGTGCGGATACCTTCATTGTAATCACCTTTTATATCTTCAATATCTTTTATGATTTCTCGTAGAAAATTAATCATAAAGGCCATTATTGAAAAATCGACTAATACAGAAAATAAAAAAATAATTCTCCTTTATCTCCAACAGGTAGTACAGGAAAGAGTGTAAATAATCCAATAATGATAACGCTAAACGACAATAGGAGTGATACGATGATGTTTTTTACTAGTATTATTTGTTTTAGATTTGTTGCGTATAAATAGAGTAGAGAAGCGCAGAGTATAAAAACAATTACAAAATTAGGGTGATTAATAGCGTGTGATAAATAATAGCCTATTATTACCCCTAAAAAGTAAGGGCAGTGTAGAGATTATATGCTTTAGATTCACTAATTGAGTTACCAATGAGGTTTTTATTAGGTTTGTTGATAGCATCAGTACCTTGATCAAAAATATCATTTATAATATATCCACCAGCAGCAATAAGAAGAGTCGCAATGACCAACAGTATATACTGCCAAGTCTGAATGCCCAAAAGAGTAGGTTGGAGTTTTAGAAAACCAAAATAGCATACAAACTGCATGAGTGCTATTAGGATTAGGTTTTTGTAACGGATTAGATTTAGGAATTTCATGGTTTTTTTATTATAACTGTTTTAAAAAAGCTTTCCATCAAAATAAGTATTCCATTTTTCCTGAACTTTCATTACTTGTTCAATAACATCTCTAACGGCTCCTTTACCTCCGTTTATGTGTGAAATATAGTGTGAAACTTCTTTTATTTCGGGACTAGCATCTTGCGGACAGGTAGGAAGTCCTACTAACTGCATAACATGATAATCAGGTATATCATCACCCATATATAATACATTTTCAGGTTGAATATTATAGATATCGCAATATTCTTTAAATGTTTCAACTTTATTAGGCGATCCAAGATA
Source organism: Flavobacterium davisii (assembly GCF_019565505.1). GTDB lineage: Bacteria > Bacteroidota > Bacteroidia > Flavobacteriales > Flavobacteriaceae > Flavobacterium > Flavobacterium davisii. The sequence goes on along the minus strand of NZ_CP067378.1, from coordinate 601,316 downwards.
GATATCTGTAATACCTAAGTTTCGTAATCGGATTCGAACACCTTCATTACTACCTCCAGAAATAATGCATACATTATAGCCTGTTTCGATAGCGGCTTTCATGGCAAAACCATCGCGTATATTCATTTCACGTAGCATTTCACCAGTAGGAGTTACATGTACTGTTCCGTCAGTTAGTACACCATCTACATCCAATACAAAAGTATTGATGTGGTTCATTATTTCTTTATAACTTTTAGACATTGTCGATAATAGATTTTGTTAATAATTTATAAATTTCTTTATGGGTGTCATTTTGTAAAAAATGAAGATGTTCATTAATTGTAATGGTATCTTTTCTTTTAGCAGGTCCTGTTTGTGCTTCTTTAGGATTAAGCGTTTTAATTTTATGAGCGGTTTCTTCTATAAGAGGTTGGAGTATTTCAAAAGGAATCTTGTTTTCAAAGCAAATTTCGCTGCCTATTTGATATAAATGATTTACGAAATTACAAACAAAAACAGCGGATACATGCAATGATTTTCGTTGATTAGAATCAATTTTGTAAACTCGATTGCTAATAGATTGAGCTATTTTTTCTAGTAATAAATAATCTTGTTCGTGTTCTGTTTCTAGGCAAATTGGAATTTCTTTAAATGATATAGCTTTATTTTTTGAAAATGTTTGTAAAGGATAAAAAACACCCTTTCTTGCTGTTTTGGGGAGCAATTGCATACTAATTGTTCCAGAAGTATGAACAATTAATTTATTTTGAAAAGGTATTTTTTCAGCTAACGAATGTATAGCCGCATCCGTAACAGATAAGATGTAAAGATCAGCTTCTTTTAATTCTGATAAGGAATGAACTATATGCTCTTTAGGGAAATCAGGTATTTCAGTTGTTTTATTTCGAGTATATACTTGTGTTACCTTTATTTCTTCAGTTAACTGAAAAGTTTTAATGAGATGTAAGGCCACATTTCCTGAGCCTAAAATTACCACTGTTGTCATAAAGCGAAATTACTAAAAAGAATTTTCAGCCAAAACTTTCAAATAGAATGCTTAGCTAAGAGGTTTTCAACAAAAAAAGTTAATATATTTTTAACTAAATTGGGAAAAGGAAGAAAAAAAGTTTTATTTTGCTAAAATATTCAATTTCTAAATTAATATTTTATGAGAAAATTATTAAGCTTATCCCTATTTTTTATTTGTTCTTATTCTGGTTTTAGTCAGATAAAAGTAATCCCTACGACTCCTTTAGAGCGTTTAGGAAGAGTAGGGAATAATAGTATATATGTACATAAAGAAGGAAATATCTATACCTTTTTTTATAAAGATATAGAAAACCCAGAAGAATCACCTATACGTAATTTTTCTTTTAAAAATTTAGAAAATGATTATGATAATTTATATAAAATCATTGTAGACGGTTTTAACGCATCACCTATGTATGATATTAAATTAGAATTGCCAAATGATTTTATTTGGTTACATTATGTCAAGTCAACAGCAAAAACAACGGTACAATTTATGACGACCAACAAAGCTACTGCTACTACTGGTATTTCAGAGGCAATGACATTAGAAGAAGTTAAGAAATTATTTGAAAAATCGTAATTTTCTATACAATATTATCCTATAACGAGATCTTTAATAGTAAGGTCTCGTTTTTTATTTATAAAAAAATCTTAAAAAAAGCAAAGATAAAAGCATTAAAGAAACAAAATAAGTACTTTTGTACAGCTTAAAAAAAAATGAATTTCCCAATCATGGATAAAAAGATCTTTTCCTTTCTGTTTTCAACTCGGTTGATGGCTATCTTGTTTTTGGTTTTTGCAGCAGCTATGGCAGCAGGAACATTTATAGAGGATGCCTATAATACAGATACTGCGCGTATTATTATTTATAACGCTTGGTGGTTTGAAGTAATAATGATATTTTTTGTTATTAATTTCTTAGGGAATATAAAACGCTATCAATTATATAAAAAAGAAAAATGGGCTACGTTATTGCTTCACCTTTCTTTTTTGTTTATACTGTTAGGGGCTTTCATTACACGTTATATTAGTTATGAAGGAATTATGCCTATTCGTGAAGGTGCTACTGAAAATCAGTTCTATTCAGATCGTACCTATTTAACTTATTTTGTTGATGGGATGCACAAAAACGAATTTAAAAGAAGAGTGTTTGAAAAACCTCTTTTATTGTCAGCAGCAGTGAATAATCATTTTATAGATGAGGAACAATTTGATAAAACTCCTTTCAAAGTAGAGTTAGTAGATTTTATTATGGGAGCAAAAGAAACCATAAAAGAAGATCCAAAAGGGAAATTCTATCTAAAAATGGTTGAAGCCGGAAATGGACAACGCCATGAGCATTATTTGAAAGAAGGAGAAGTAGCAAGTATCCACAACATATTATTTTCATTAAATCATTACACAAAAGGAGCTGTTAATATTACAATTAACGATGAAGAGTCTACAATAGAATCGCCTTTTGATGGTCATTTTATGCGAATGGCAGATCAGCTAAAAGGGACTGTTACAAAAAATAAGAAAACACCTTTAATGTATCGTTCTTTGTATAATGTTGGCGGAACTCAGTTTGTATTTCCTGAAGTAGCTATGAAAGGAGTAAAGGATTATAAATCAAATGGAAACTATAAAGATAAAGAAAGTAATGATGCTTTAGTTTTGAAAGTTACAAATGAAGGAAAAGAAAAAATAATTACATTATTAGGACAAAAAGGAAACCCGGTGAACCAGTAGCTTTTAAACAAGGCGGTTTAGAATACACGTTTCAGTTTGGAAGCAAAATTTATGAATTACCGTTTAAAGTTAGATTAAATAAATTTATAGCATCAAAATATCCCCGGTACTGAAAAGAGCTATTCTGCTTTTGAGAGTCAAGTAACTATATTAGATGAAAAACCATTTGATACACGTATTTACATGAATCATATTTTAGACCATAAAGGGTATCGTTTTTTTCAATCAGGATTTGATCCTGATGAAAAAGGAACAAAATTATCAGTAAATCATGATTTTTGGGGAACTTGGATGACTTACTTAGGTTATACTTTGTTGTATATTGGATTAATAGCTATCTTGTTTTTAGGAGATACCCGTTTTAATGATCTTAAAAAGAAATTAGAAAAAGTACGTAATAAGAAAGCCAGTATGCTAGCCATTGTAGCTATATTTTTTACATTTTCTTTGAATGCTCAAAAAAAACAAACACACGTCATCCCAACAGAACAACAAATAGATTCAATACTAAAACGTTATAAAGTGCCTGAAAATCAAGCAGCCAAATTTGGTCGTTTGGTTATTCAAGATGAAGGAGGACGTATGAAACCAATTAATACCTTTTCTTCAGAATTATTACGTAAAGTGAGTAAAAAAGATACCTATAAGGAAATGAACTCAGATCAAGTTTTCTTGTCGATGACACAATTTCCACAAATATGGTATGAAATTCCGATCATTTTCATGCAAAAAGACAATGATAGTATTCATAAACTACTAGGTATTGAAAAGAAAACGAAATATGCTAAATTAATTGACTTCTTTGATGAAAGAGGAAATTATAAATTGTCTCAACAATTGGATAAAGCGTATAAAGCAACGGTGCCTAATCAATTTGAAAAAGACTTTATAGAAGCCGATAAAAAAGTTAATTTACTCTATTCGGCTATTTCAGGTCAGATTTTAAAGATATTTCCTGTGCCAAGTGATAAAAATAACAAATGGGTTAGCTTTTTAGAAATTAACCATTCTACAGGTACCTCATTAGACACAATTAAAAATGTATTACCTTTTTATCTAAACTCTTTGGATAAAGCAACGACTTCTAAGGACTATACATTGGCAAATAGTTTAGTAATAGGATTAGAAAAGTATCAAAAAAAATATGGAGCTGCTGTAAGACCTTCAGACAAAAAAATTAATGCTGAAATATTATATAATAAATATGATGTTTTTAAAAGATTGTATTCGTGGTATATGTTAGCAGGATTGTTAATGTTTGTTTTTGTAATTGTACAAATATTTAATAAAGCAAAATGGGTATATTTTTCTGTTAAAACATTTCACGTTCTTTTAGGAATATTTTTTTTAATACACACTATAGGACTCATTGCTAGATGGTATATTTCAGGGCATGCGCCGTGGAGTAATGCGTATGAATCGATGATTTATGTAGGTTGGTCTATCATGCTATTTGGTTTGTTTTTTGGTAGAAAGTCAAATTTAACAGTAGCTTCAACAGCTTTTGTGGCTTCTATGATTTTGTGGGTAGCACATCAAAGCTGGTTAGATCCGCAAATAGCGAACCTGCAACCTGTATTAAACTCTTATTGGTTAATGATTCACGTAGCGATAATTGTAGGTAGTTACGGACCATTCGCTCTAGGTGCTATATTAGGATTAGTAGCCATGTTCTTAATGTTATTTACAAACCAAAAGAATCAAAAAGTAATGGATTTAAATATTAAAGAAATTACTTATATCAACGAAATGGCATTAACAGTTGGTTTAGTCATGCTTACAATAGGAAACTTTTTAGGTGGACAATGGGCCAATGAAAGTTGGGGACGTTATTGGGGATGGGATCCTAAGGAAACTTGGGCTTTAATTAGTATTATGGTATATGGTTTCGTAATTCACATGCGTTTTGTTCCTGCGTTAAGAGGAAAATTTATCTATAATTTTTTTAGTGTTTTAGCTTTCGCATCCGTATTAATGACCTATTTTGGAGTTAATTTTCATTTAAGTGGACTTCATTCGTATGCTACAGGAGAACGTCAGAATGTAGAAATTTACATTAAACTGCTTGCAGGTTTTTTATTGTTTTCAATCTTAGTTTATTATAAAATTTTAAAATCTAAAAAAAATGAGTAGAATTATTGCAACTTTATGTATGCTTTTTTGTACTATAATTATTTGGGGGCAAAAAAGTAAATCAAACGATGAGTATATGAATACAATTTATCAATTTAAAGTAAAAGATATAAACGGGAAAGAGTTTGATCTTGCTAAATTAAAAGGAAAAAAAGTACTAATTGTAAATACAGCTTCAGAATGTGGGTTAACGCCACAATATGCACAATTAGAAGAATTGTATAAGACTTTTAAAGATCAAAATTTTATTATAGTAGGATTTCCGGCTAACAATTTTGGGGCTCAAGAGCCGGAAGTAATGATCAAATTGCTACTTTTTGTAAGAAAAATTATGGTGTTTCTTTTCCTATGATGGAAAAAATATCAGTAAAAGGAAATGATATGCACCCTCTTTATCAGTTTTTAACACAAAAAAAACAAAATGGGGTATCCGATAGTGAGGTAAAATGGAATTTTCAAAAATATTTAATAGATGAAAAGGGAAAATTAGTTCAAGTAATATCCCCTCAAACTTTGCCTAATTCAGATGAAGTTGTTAATTGGGTAAAATCCTAAATAGAAGATGTCTCAAAAGATAAAAACACTATATTATTTCAGTAAAAATAAAAACGTATTATCCTATCATTTTCCTTTTTTCTGGTAATTTTGAACGTGTTAATAAGTTTTTGAGACATTTTTTTATTTAAAAAATATAGGTATAGTTTTAACTTTTTTTTAAATTCGCTACATCCAAAAACAGCTAATTAAAATAAGACTAAAAAATGAGAAAAGAAGTTTTATTATTAATGTCTATACTTGTGTTTTCATGTAAAAATCAAGAAGAGACTTTAAAAAATGATGATTCAAGTAGAGAAGCTAAAGGTTTACAAGAAATTGTTATTGAAAAAAATTTAGAAGGACAAACGATCTATCAATATCAAGTCGTAGATATAAATGGGAAAATTTTTGATTTTTCAAAGTTAAGAGGAAAAAAAATAATAATTGTTAATACCGCTACGGATTGTGGATTTACAGATCAGTTAGAGTTGTTACAAGAAATGTATGCGAAATATCAAGAGGAAGGCCTCGAAATTGTAGCATTCCCTTCTAATGATTTTGGAAATTCAGAACCTTTAGAAAACGCTGGGATTAAAACTTTTTGTAAAACAAAATATGGCGTAACATTTCCTATAATGGGAAAAATGAGTTTAAAAGGAAATAATAAAAATCCAGTATATCAATTTTTGATGAATAAAAAGAAAAATGGATTAAAAGATAATGTACTCCACTGGAATTTTCAAAAATATTTAATTAACGAAAATGGTCATGTTGACCAAGTTTTAGGACCTCATATTCCCCCCGACAGTCCAGCTGTTTTAGAGTGGATAAAATCATAAAATAAATGCGCTATCAATCAGCTGATCAGCGCATTTATTTTATGCCACAATTGTGTGTCAAAATCGGATAATCCAGGATTATTTAAGGTGCTAGATTCCCCCATACGTATAATTACCATCTTTTTGCTAGGAATAACATATATCCTCTGATCTGAAGCCCCCATAGCCATATACATATCAGAAGGAGCATTTGGTATTAATGAACCTGTAAATACATTTTGTGAGTTAGGTAGCATAAAAGAAGCTTTCCCATTTATCCACCAAAAATAGCCATAGGATTTATTAATGTTTTGTGAACTGGTAATACATTCATTAAAGAAAGACTCTTGTATTATAGATTCATCATGCCATTTTCCTTTGTTAAGAGCTAGTAAACCAAAACGCGCCATGCTTCTTGTACTACTATAATAAATTCTATAAATAGCTCCGTGATACCAAGTGCCATCCATTCCTATTCTATTTTTTAATTTTAAATTAAAATAGTTATCAAAACTGGTATTGCTAACATGAGCTATAACATCCATTTGCTTTTGAAAAATATTATGATAAGCCCATCTTGTACCAGCATCCGCTTTATAAATAAGATCAGAAGGAGTGGTTTTATCGCCTTGTGTATCATTAATTCCTGAAGTCATTGTTAGCAGATTCTTACAGGTAATAAGATGCTCTTTGTCAAGAGGAGCACTAGTCCATGCGGTTCCTAAATATTGAGATACTTTATCGTTTATATTTAACAGGTTTTCTTGTTGAGCAATGCCTGTTAGGGCAGAAGTGAGTGTTTTTCCCGCACTATTCCATTGCCATATTTGATTGGCCGAATGCCCATTAAAATATTCTTCGATTACAATACGTCCGTTAACTAAAATCATAAATGATTTTGTGTTTGAATCCTTTAAATATGTTTTTAATGATTCTAGATAAAGTGTATTCCAGTTAAGATTACTCATGCTTAGTGTTTCCCAATCACTTGAAAGAGTAGGAGGAAAGTACATTTTCTCTGTAGTAGCTGTTTTTTGAATGTCATTTTCAGATTGACACCCCATTAATCCTAAAAATAAGAATAAAAAAAGAGATAATATATTGATGCTTTTTTTCATCTGCTTATAATTTTGGTTAATCCTATAGAGTATTACTTTACCTGTAAATTATAAGAAAAACCACTTGTTACAATATAAGAATTTATCAGTTTCCTTAGTATTTTAGATACTTCTTTTTTTGAAAACAATTTCATATTCTTTCATATCTGTAAGTCCATCAACGGTTTCAGGATAGAGAAAGTAGTATTATTAGCACCATGTCATTTGCTTTATCTATTCACTTCGTCCCCCTTTTGATCGAATAAGATCACAATCTTTTAAGAAAATCCCAATTGCGGGCAAGGTAAGACTCGAAGAGTAACAAAATCTTAGCTATTAGTAGCTGGTTTTACTTTGCCATCTTATTCGTACTGCTGAAATTTTATCAAGCTCAAGTCTTTCATCTATAAAAATTTTAAAACCACACTTTTCATAAAATTTCAATGGTGAAATGTATTGATCTCCGTTTTTCTTTTTGTCATCATGATGGTCAATTACCCAACCATTTAAACTTTGTTCATGTTTTTTTAGTTCGTCAAGTATTTTTTTGCCTAAACCTTTTCCTTGTATTTTTTGTGATAAAATAAGAGCAAACCATTTTTCATTTTCTCTCTCAAATGTTATAGCCCAGCCTAAAATGAATAGGTCTATACTTGTTAATAAATAATGATTTTTATTTTTTAATTGGAATAAGTATTTATCAAACTCTGTTAAATTATCGTAAGTAAGTTTTTCAGGATATTCATTATTCCACAAATTAAATAGTTGTATTTTTTCTTGTTTTGTTAGCTTCGTTTTCTTTTTTATTTCAATATTAGTCGTCATTTTTTTGAATTTAGTAGAGTTAAGTTTTTCACCAGCTACTTTTTTATTGTTTGTTTTTGACTCGAACGAAACCGTAGTTATGAATGATCAACTGTTTATTTGTAATGTTCGTAAAACTTATTATTAAATATTTCGTATGGATCATATTTTAATTTGAGTTTAAAAAAACGATCTGCATTCGGATATGATTTTCTCATTTTCTCTCTGTTAATATGCAAACGGTAAGGTAAGTAAAATGTTCCCTCATTTTTTAATGCAATGTCTACAAGTTGATTTGTTAAAAATTTCATTTCTTTTTCTTGTTCGTCTGTTTTCTTTTGATTGAATAAAAAAACAAAGCCAAAGACATTTTCTCGTGCGTAAGTCAAATAGCTATCATTATCTTGCTGAACACCGCGAATGGTAATGTTAAGCAAATCAATTTTAGAATTTTTTAATATCGTTTTTATATCGTTAATGTATTGAGTAAAATTTCTTTCAGGAATAAAATACTCGTGAAGTAAGTCAGTTGAAGAAGGATCTTTGTTTTCAATTAGCGAAACGTGGTCATTTAAAAGTTCGTTTCTTGAATAAATGGTGTTTTTAGAAACTTTATTCATTCCTGTTTCTAAGTCCCAACGAAGCCGTTTACCATATTCATTATTTACGCTTCCTCTAAAAACTAATCTTTGTATTTCAGTGCTTCTTTTATTTTTTAGAACGGGAATTTTAGCTTTTACTTTTTCAAAGAAATTTAATGTTGCTTCTTCTAAAAAATGTTTTTTAGAAATTCGGAGTCGTCCAAATACAAGATTTACATTTGGATTTTTAGAAATGTAATTTTTATAATAACTGATATAATGATCTGGTTTTAAACGGATGTATTTATATTGTAAAGCTATATTTTCAACCACTTTTAACTTTATGTCTAAGATGACACCAAATAAGCCATAACCACCAATTACCAAATGAAAAAGCTCCTGATTTTCTTGTCTGCTACAATTTACAATTTTGCCTTCTTGTGTTAGTAATGTAAATGAAATGACGCTTGCTGAAATTGGAGGTAAATTTTTTTGCCAACCGTGCCCATTTACGCTAATAGAACCTCCAATTGAAAATGAACTAAACGCTTGCATTATTGAAATGGATTTGCCGTATTTATCTAAATATTTTAAAGCATCTTCCCACAAAGCACCTGAACCAATTGTTAAAATATTATGTATAGAGTCTAGATGCATTTCCTTGTATGGAAGCATATTTAAAACAATTCCATTTGGATAAATTGTGTGTCCTCCCATACTATGTTTTGCACCTGCAATAGAAATTTTTAATCTATTTTGTTTTGCATATTTCAATATGTCTTTCAGTTGAGTTTCAATTTCTGTCTTGTTATTGGGAACTTGAATTATAGTATCAACTTTGGTTAAATTCAATAGACTGGCATCATTTGTATAGCCGTTTGGAATTGTCTGTACGTTGTTACCTTCTTTAAATTTTGTTTTAAGTAGATGAAAGGTTGGAATACATAAAAATAGTAATACTGTCAAAAGACCAATTATCCAAAGATGTTTTTTCTTCATATTTTAGTATGGTTATAAACGTTTTAATATTATGATTAACGTTTTATTTTGTTTAATATTTTAATTCCTCAAACTACACATTTTGCTTGTTCGTTTGCTTGCCAAAAGACTTTACTATGAAAGGGATGACAACCGATAATGTAAATTTCTTAAAAGATTGCAATTTTGTTGTTTCGGCTCCGGGGATGTACTGACGGAATGAATAGAAAAAGTAAATGATATAGTGCTAATAATGCGCCTTTTTCCTATTACGAAAGTACAAACTAGATGTTAGGTTATTACTTTAAACCCAGATTCTACATTAGACTTCGTTGAGAAGAAAAATAAAGAGGAATAGATTTACTTCGTCTATTCGCTACGCTCGGGTCTAATGCGGAATTTGGGTTTAAAGATTCTTTTTGTTAAAGGTAATTTTATGAACTGTTTTTAGACTAAATTGCACGATAGACTTTTTATTTGAAATATATTAGAAGACGTAATCTAGATTAAAAAACGCCAAGAAATGATATGAGAAAATCAAATCAACTCATTAATTTCATCTATATTAGAATCCTTGTGATTAAAATAGACATTAAAATGGAATTCATTTAATTTTTTGAGTAAGGCAAGCAAGTCTGATTTTTCATCTTCCTGTAACCTAGCGGCTAAAACTCTTGAAATTCGGGTTACACCTTCTACTGATTCATTAAAATAGGTTTTCCCTTTTGGTGTAATACGTAATCGGGTTATACGTTTGTCTTTTTCATCTGGAAGTTCTTCTAATAAATCATTTTTCACTAAACGTTTTATTATTTCTATGCCAGTTTGTTTTTCATGTGCATTTCTTTCTATCAACTGCATTTTGGTAAGCGAATCCTCATCAATCATTCGGTATAAATAGGTAAACTCTTCATTAGCTAATTGCGGAAAGTCTTTCAGTCCTCTTCTAATCATTTGCTTTGAAAAACGTCCTAACAATATTACTTGTTTCGCTATTTCATTTTCTATATCAAAAACAGTTTTATTTTCTTTTTTAAATAAAGCAGTTGGATTTGTTTCTTGATATGCTTTTTCATTAAGCCACAAACGAAATTCATCGACTGTTACGCTGTTTTTAAAAGGAACTTCCTCTTCAAACTCTTTAACTTTTAGTAATAATTGTATAAAAAAATCGGTATTCATTTTAAATCACAATTTTAAATTGCTCATTCCTCCATCTATTCCTATAATTTGTCCTGTCATCCAAGCAGAAGAATCTGAAAGCAAAAATACAATCATTTTTGCAATATCATCAGGATCTCCAATATTCTGTATAGGATGACGCTTTGCTGCTGCTTCCATTTTCTCTGGAGTGGCTAGTAATGCACCCGAAAGTTTTGTCTTTGTCAATGAAGGTGCTATCGCATTTACACGAATTTTATGTTGGGCAAATTCGGCTGCTAAACTTTTTACTAATCCTTCCACTGCACTTTTACTCGTTGCAATTGATGCATGAAAAGGCATACCCATCTTAGCCGCTACACTGCTAAAAAGTACAATACTTGAAGTATTTGATTTTTTTAAATTAGGTAATACTTTTTGGATCACTTTTACAGCACCTAATACATTAATTTCGAAATCATTTATAAAATCTTCTGCAGTCAAACGATGAAAAGGTTTTAAATTAATACTACCAGGAGCGTAAACAAGTCCGTCAATTACTTCAGGAAATTCAATAGTTGTTATATCATCTGTTAGGATATTTTTTTCATAAAATTGGATATCCAAAGCATTTAATTCAGTAGAAAAAGTCTTTGAAATTCCTATGACATTATGTGAAGTATGCAACGCTTTTACTGTAGCAAGTCCTATTCCGTTACCACAACCAACAATTATTATATTTTTCATCTCTTCGATATTTTATTAAGACTAATATTTCGCTGCCTTGTACATTTAAAACGCTTTATTTCTGGATTTCTTTTTTGCAGATGTTTACTACTTATACCAGAATTAACTCTTTTTCTCCATAACTTGAAGGAACTTTCTTTGAGTTCATTTCTCATAAGTGTGATTACTTCCTTCTCAGAAATAGTAAACTGATAGGTAATAGCTTCAAAAGGTGTTCGATCTTCCCAAGCCATTTCAATTATACGATCTATAGAGTTTTGTTCAAAATTGCTAGCACTTTTCATCTTATTTATTTACCAATTTGTTAATCATCCCATTAAAAACAAAAACATGAAAAGGAGAAACAAGATACCAATATATTCTTCCTAACACCCCTTTAGGTCTGAAAACAGCTCGCTGATAGAGTTTATTTTTTTTAATTGAAAACTCTAACCAAGCTTCACTGGAAGTTTCATTTCGGCAAAAAGCAATAATCTTTTTTGTTTTTCATCGGCCAAAATAACTCTCCAAAAATCTAATGAATCCCCTGCTTCTATATATGTTTGATGGGTTCTACCTCTACGTAATCCTACCCCGCCGAAAATTTTATCTATATGGCCGCGTAATTCCCACATCCAATTAAATGCGTACCAACCATTTTTTCCTCCTATCGACCAAATTTTTTGCAATGTTGACTTTTCATCAGTGATGGTTCTTACTCGTAAATCTTTAAAACAACCATAAGATGGAACTTGTATGTAATCTTGCAATTGATTTTGAAAAAAACCACTACTCATAGCATCTTTCCAACTAGAAACTACGGCATTTTGTTCAATTTGTTGAAAAGCTAAAGCCACTGCTTTTTTATATGGAATAGGATCCACTCCAAGTAATTCGTTAATATTGCTCGGTTTACCAATAACCTCTACCTTTAAACTATCAACTAAGGCTTTGGCCAAATGGAATGAAATAGAGGTGACAAAGTATAACCAATACGAAGATAATTTTGGTGTTAGGACTGGTAAAGTAAGGATATAGCGTTTTAACCCTCTTACCTCCCCAAATTTTACTAACATTTGTTTGTAGGTTAGTACTTCTGGACCGAAAATATCAAAAGATTTATTAAACGTTTCTTCAACCAAAATTGCTTTTGATAAATAAGCCAAAACATCTCTTATAGCAATAGATTGTGTTTTTGTATTTAACCATTTTGGTGTAACCATTACTGGTAACTTTTCTACTATATCCCGAATAATTTCAAAGGAAGCACTTCCGCTACCCACAATTATTCCAGCTCTAAAAGTCGTAAGTGCATATTTTTGTGATTGCAAGGTTTTTTCAACACAAAAACGGGATTGCAAATGTTTAGAAAGCGTGGTGTTATTAACTATACCACTAAGATAAATAACTTGTTGGCAATTTGTTTTTTCAACTAAACCTTTAAAATTCTCGGCACATAGTTTTTCCATGGTTTCAAAATCACCACCTGAAGCCGACATAGAATGTATCAAATAATAACAAACATCAATATCTATTGGCAATTGCACATGCTCCGTATTTAAAAAATCAACTTTTATAAAAGAAATATTAGGATGATTGTCAAATGTGTTTGGTGTGCGATTTATATCACGAACACAGCATACTAGTTCGTGATTTGATTCTAGTAATAGCGGCACTAAACGTTGCGCTATATACCCTGTTGTTCCTGTAATTAGTATTTTCATAAATTGTTGATTTTATTTACTTCATATACAATTTCAATGTAGAAATCTAACCTTCCTAGCAAAAATGTGATAATCGTTTAAGATATTTTGACACTTGTAGCCAGTAACCGTCTTGTAACATTTTACAATTTAATAGCCTAATTAATATTTCTATTTATTATTGTTGTAACTTTATAAAAAGTTGATTTTTATATAATTATAAAAATTCACTACATCAAAATTAGTAAAATGTTTTTCTTTTTACAAAAAAATAGTATAATTTTGTACTAAATCAATTCTAAGAAATGAAAAAAGTAGTAATCATAGGTTCAGGTTTTTCTTCATTAACAGCAGCTTGTTACATGGCAAAGGCAGGATATTCAGTAACCGTCATCGAAAAGAATGAACAATTAGGCGGTAGGGCCTCTATGATGGAAATTGAAGGTTATAAATTTGATATGGGACCAAGTTGGTACTGGATGCCTGATGTATTTGAGCGTTTCTTTGCTGATTTTGGTAAAAATGTAAGCGAATATTATGAATTAGAAAAGTTAACTCCTGCGTATCGTGTATACTTTGGTCAAAATGATTATATAGACATTGAAGATTCCCCAGAAAAAATTATAGCAACTTTTGAACGTATTGAAAAAGGAAGTGGTACGCTGTTAGAAACATTTATAAAAGAGGCAAAAGCTAATTATGAAATAGCGATACACGATTTAGTTTATAACCCCGGTAAATCAGTAACAGAATTAGTTTCAATAGAAACAGCAAAACGCTTACATTTATTTGTTACCACCATTGCCCAACAAATTAGACGCAAAATTAAAAATCCGAAACTACGAAGTATCCTTGAATTCCCTGTGCTTTTTTTAGGAGCAAAACCCAGTAAAACACCAGCATTTTATAACTTTATGAATTATGCAGACTTTGGTTTAGGTACTTGGTATCCTAAAGGTGGTTTTAATGCTGTAGCGATGGGTATGGTAAAATTAGCCAAAGAATTGGGCGTAACTTTTCATACAAATGAAGAAGTAACTACTATAACTACTCAGGCTAATAAAGTCACTAATGTAACTACTAAAAAGACACCTATCTAGCAGATATTTTTATTTCTGGTGCTGATTATGCTCACACTGAAAAATTATTACAAGAACATAAAAATTATGCTGAAAGCTACTGGCAAAAGAAAACCTTTGCTCCAAGTTCATTTTTATACTATGTAGCTTTTAATAGAAAGGTTAGCCATTTATTACATCATAATTTATTTTTTGATACTGATTTTGAACAGCATGCCAAAGAGATTTATGACACTTTTGAATATCCTAAAAAGCCTTTGTTTTACGCTAATTTTTCAAGTATAACAGATGAAACTCTGGCACCAGAAGGAAAAGAAATTGGTTTTTTCTTGATTCCTGTCGCTGTCGATTTGAATGATAATCCAATTATTCATGAAAAATATTTTGACATTATTCTTGACCGAATTGAAAAATGTACGGGTGAAAATTTGAGAGATGCAGTACTATTCAAAAAATCATTTGGAGTTAATGATTTTAAAGAACGTTATCACTCCTGCCGTGGCAATGCATACGGTTTAGCAAATACACTTTTACAAACCTCTATTTTACGACCTCAAATTGATAATAAAAATTTGACTAATTTTTTCTACACAGGACAACTTACTGTGCACGGGCCCGGTGTTCCGCCGGCTTTGATTTCTGGAAAAGTAGTAAGCAATTATATTTTAAAGCAACAAAAACAAATTCAAAAATAATAGGCTATGAATAACGAACAACTTTTTGATCATATCTCTGGGCTTACTTCTAAAATGGTAACCCAAAAGTATAGCACTTCTTTTTCTTGGGCTTCAAAATTATTTAAACCTGAAATTAGACAACATATTTATAATATTTATGGATTTGTGCGCTTTGCTGATGAAATTGTAGATACTTTTCATCAATATGATAAAGCTAAATTGATGACTATGTTTGAAAATGAATATCGTGCATCTATAGAAAATGGGATTTCGCTAAATCCTATAATTAATTCTTTTTGCAAAACTCAAAGAGAAAAAAAATACCGCAACATCTGGTCGATGCTTTTTTGCATTCTATGAAGATGGATTTAGGCGAGATTAAAAACTTAAATGATGAAAAATATAATGAATATATTTACGGTAGTGCCGAAGTCGTGGGGCTTATGTGTTTGAAAGTTTTTTTAAACGGTGATGTAAAAGAATATGAACACCTTAAACCTTATGCCCAAAGCTTAGGAGCGGCTTTCCAAAAGATAAATTTCTTACGAGATATTAGTGCCGATTTTAATGATTTAGGAAGAACCTACTTCCCGCAAGTAAATTTTTCGCATTTTACAAAAGCTGACAAATTAATTATTGAAGAAGATATTGCTTATGACTTTGCCAATGCCTTAATTGGAATAAAATTACTACCTATCTCCTCAAAAATTGCTGTTTATATGGCTTATAAGTATTACTTTAACTTATTTAAAAAAATTAAACAATGTGAAGCCGAAGTTTTAATCACCAAAAGAATAAGAGTTTCTAATTTAAGAAAAGTGTATCTTTTTGGAGAAATGATGTTTTTTAAAAATTTAAATTTAATTCGATAAAAAAATCAGTTAATTCACTTTACAAAGAGAAGTGCTCATTAAAAATAAATTATGGAAGTAGTTCAATATACACTTATAACATTGGCAGTGTTTGTAATAATGGAAGCAATAACTTGGCTAACCCATAAATACATCATGCACGGGCTAGGATGGTATTTCCATGAAGATCATCATCAACCGGGGTATCCTCATGTTTTTGAAAAAAACGATTTCTTTTTGTAGTATTTGCAACACCTAGCATTTTACTATTCCTTTTTGGAGCTACAAATGGTATTAATTGGATGTTTTTTGTAGGATTAGGAATATTTTTTTATGGGTTGGCTTATTTTTTAATACACGATGTACTCATTCACAGACGATTTAATTGGTTTGAAAATACTAACAATTGGTATTTACGTGCCTTACGAAAAGCGCACAAAATGCATCACAAACATTTAGGTAAAGATGATGGTGAGTGTTTTGGGATGTTATTTGTTCCTATAAAGTATTTTAAAGAAGCAAAAAAATCAATGCAAAAGAATGAATAGCTTGGAAAAATATTATTATATAGTATTAGATGTAGCTAGTTTTCTTATTCCTTTTCTTTTTAGTTTCGAAAAGAAATGGATGTATTTTATACGTTTCTGGAAACCTTATTTTATAAGTATTTTACTTGTAGGATTAGTTTTTATTATTTGGGATATTTATTTCGCTTACCAAAATGTTTGGGGTTTCAATGATACTTATTTACTTGGAATTCGCTGGTGGAAACTACCTCTTGAAGAATGGCTTTTTTTCTTATTGATCCCCTACTCTAGTAATTTTATACATTATTCCTTTTGTTATTTTTTACCCTATATCAAATTAAATAAAAAAGCCACACAAAACATTAGTATCCTATTATTTCTTGTTAGTTCAGGAATTTTTATTCTAAATCTTGACAAAATTTATACTGCTTCAAGTTTTGGGCTTTTTGCTTTATTAATGCTTTGCCAATCTATTTACAGATGGAACTATGCACGTCAATTTTACTTGAGTTTTATTATAATCTATCTTCCTTTCTTTCTAGTTAATTCGGTTCTTACAGGTATGTTCACAAACCAACCTATTGTATTTTATAACAATCTTGAAAATTTAGGTATTCGAATAGGAACTATGCCTGTAGAAGACAGTTTTTACTGCTTTAGTATGCTTTATGGAAGTGTAATCTTATTTGAAATACTAAAAAGAAATGGAATTATTCAACGGAATTGTCATATAATCAATAAAACATGAAAATCGATATAAAAAAACAATCGGGAATATATACATTGACCTCAAAACAAGTGTTACCGCTGAGTTTAGAAGAAGCTTGGCATTTCTTTACCTTGCCCAAAAACTTAGACAAAATCACTCCTAAGGAAATGGAATTTTGTATTACAAACAATCCAGGTGATACCACGTATGCAGGACAAATTATTACATATAAAATTGGTATTTTACCATTCATAAAAAACAATTGGGTAACAGAAATAACTCATTTTCATCACCAAAAATTTTTTGTTGATGAGCAACGTTTTGGTCCCTATGCTATGTGGCACCACGAACATCATTTTGAAACTACATCAGATGGTCATGTCCTAATGACTGATATTGTTAATTTTAAATTACCTATGGGCATAGTTGGTGATTTGCTCCTTGGAAGTTGGGTATCAAACAAAGTCCAATTTATTTTTGAAAGCCGATTCAATATTTTAAAAGAACTTTTTAAATAATTAAATTTAGAATACATGACTATTTTTTGGTTTAGACGAGATTTACGATTAGAAGACAATACGGCTTTATATTTTGCTTTACTGGAAAATGAAAGTGTAGTCCCTATTTTTATTTTTGATCCCACTATTTTAGATCAACTAGATAAAGATGATGCCCGTGTTACCTTCATCCATCAACAACTAGTAACTATTAATAACCAACTAAAAACAATTGATAAATCTTTAGCCGTATTTTACGGAGATCCTTTGGCTATTTTTTCAAAACTTATATTAGAAAATAAAGTTGAAAATGTCTATGCCAATCATGACTATGAACCAGCTGCTAGAAAACGTGACAAAGCTATAAATGAATTACTAAAATCACATAAAATAGCTTTCAAAACCTGCAAAGATCAAGTAATTTTCGAAAAAAGTGAAGTTGTTAAAGATGACCAAAGTCCTTATGTAGTTTATACACCTTATTCAAAAAAATGGAAAGAAAAATTGAGTACTACGGCACTCCCGAATTATCCTTCTGAAACACTTTTACATAAAATAATTTGGCACAGTTATACTTTTTTACCTTTAGAAAACATAGGCTTTAAGCCAACATTAATTTCATTACCAAAATATACAATCACCGAAGAGTTAGTTACAAATTATGAAGCTACACGAAACTTCCCCAGTATACGGGAACTTCTTTACTAGGTATACATTTACGCTTTGGGACAATAAGTATTAGGAAACTAGTAAAATACGCCCAATGTTTTGCAAATCCAACCTTTTTGAATGAGCTTATTTGGAGAGAATTTTTTATGCAAATATTATGGCACTTTCCGCATACGGTTACTAAAAGTTTTAAGGAAAAATATGACCAAATTCAATGGGAAAACGACGAAATTAATTTCAAAAAATGGTGCGAAGGAACAACTGGTTACCCATTTGTTGATGCAGGTATGCGCGAACTCAATGCCACAGGACACATGCACAATAGGGTACGTATGATAGTAGCTAGTTTTTTATGCAAACATTTACTAATCGATTGGCGCTGGGGTGAAGCTTACTTTGCCAACAAATTATTAGACTACGAACAGTCGAGCAATGTGGGCAACTGGCAATGGGCAGCTGGAAGCGGAGTAGATGCTGCGCCCTACTTTAGAATATTTAATCCCACTGAACAAATTAAAAAGTTTGATGCTGATTTAAAATACATCAAAAAATGGATTCCTGAACTAGAAACACCTCGCTACCCAAAACCTATAGTAGATCATAAATTAGCCCGAGAGAAATGTCTATTTACCTATAAGATAGCATTGAAGTAAATATAATTTTTATTCTTAAATTATAGATAAAAACAAGTATAATAGTAAAAAAATTTTTCTTTTATCAAAGTTTTCTTTAAAATAGTTTTATTATATTTTTATCCAGTTTTTAAACCATTTTACATTTTAAATATAAAAAAAGATGAAACTATATTATAACATATCATTCCTAGTTTTTTTACTTATTTCATGTTCTAAAAAAATAGAATTAGAAGAATTAAAAAAATTAAACGGTTATTGGCAAATTGAAAAAGTAAAAGTTAAAGAAGGAGAAAACAAAGAATATACAATAAATGAAAATTATGATTATATTGAGCTCAATAAAGAACATGGATTTCATAAAAAAGTACGTTGGCAACCTACAGGTAAATTTTTGATTAACGACTTACAAGAAACGATAAAAGTAATTAAAAAAGAAGACGAAATTTATTTAGAATTTAGTTCAAAGTTTGGAAAACATACAGATAAGCTTTTAAAAATAACGGATAAAGAAATGATTTTAGAAGTAGAAAATGGCAATGAAAATTATTATACTAAAGTAATGGAAGATGGCAAAGCGATTAAATAATGACAGTCCAATAGGAGATATACTAAAGCAAATCATTGAAACCAATAAATTGGAAAAAGGATTAAATCAAATTTCTGTAGTTGACGCTTGGAAAAATTTAATGGGAAATGGAGTGAATCATTACACACGGGCAGTTGTATTAAAAGGATCTGTGTTATATGTGGAGTTGAATTCGGCTGTTTTACGTGAAGAATTAAATTACGGAAAGCAAAAAATTATAAAAATGATAAATGAAGAGTTAGGAGGAGAAATAGTAAAAGACGTTGTATTACGATGATTTTTAGAACATATAAACGATAATAAAAAAATAGGCTTATTGAGAGATAATTACAAATATACATATATGAATTTTTTAAAACTAAATGCTAAATTGACATTACTGGCGGTAATGCAATTGTCCGTTTTGAGTTGTAACAAAGAAGAGGTTACAATCGGTGAATCTGGGAAGGAAGGGAAGGATCTTAAAGGGGAAAGCATTTATGCTGGTCCCAAATCAGAATTACAAATTAGTAAAAAAATCCTTTTCCCATCATCAAATGAAAGAGGTTATTCGAGTTGTAAAACAATTGAAGAAGGTTACAATAAAACATTTGATAACTTTTCAAAATTAGGGTCAGGATCTCATTTATTGTGGCCGGAAACCTTATTCAAGGAGGAACTGTTGTTTCAGGTAACTTAGCATCTATTCCTATTGATGAAAGCGGAAGAAATAAAATAGAAGTAAAAGTAGATGCTTTTTCCTCTAATTTATCAAAGCCATCAAGCTTAGTAATAGAAAATCCAACACCCGGTAAAGTACAAAGTGCTTTAGAAAAAATAATAGACGGATATTATACATCAGGAACTAAGTTTTCGGCTAATTATGCAGTTGAAATTCAGAGAACGTATGATAGTAAACAATTACAAGTAGCATTAGGAGTAGGTTATACAGGACCTGCTGTAGGTCTATCAGCTAGTTTGGGTATAAACTTTAAAAAGAACAAGACATATTATGCTGTAACCCTTAAACAAAAATTCTTCAATGTATCAGTATCTGCAAAACCAGGACTTCAAGGAGATTTTGGTTGGATAAAAATGGATTATCCGAAGGCTGAATTTGATAAATATATTGGAGCAAATAATCCAGCTGCTTATATAGCATCTGTAACCTATGGTAGATTATATACTTTAGTTTATGAATCAGATGAAAACTCGTTTGAGATGGAACAAGCTTTAAACTTTGCATATAAAAATCCGGGAGCAAAAATAACAGTTGATCAAAAACTAAAATATGCTAGTACATTACAAAATACAAAAGTATATGCAAAACAATTAGGAGGTAATGCAACAGGCGGATTAGATGCCGCATTTGGAGCTTTTGCAGGAAATTTTGAAAAAGTAAGAGAATTTGTAGTGAATGGAGCAGAGGTTTCTAAAGAGAATCCGGGGTATCCAATAGAATACACAGCGGTAAACATAGAATCTAACCTTGATGTTACCATAAATGTTAATGGAGTGTCTACATATTCAGAATGTCAAGAATCTTTGTACACAACCAAAACTATTGAAGAAGCTAAAAAAGGAGTAGATAAATTAAAATCAGATTATGGAATAGCCAATTGTGCTAAGATTATCATATTTAATAACACCGATAGAGAAGTTATATTAAAAAATTATACTCCTTGGTATGGTAGTTATTTTTATAATATACCACCAAGCTCTATTCCAGCCGGAAAATATGGATATGTCTTAGCTGTTCATAAAACAGGTGTTGCAACAGGTACATTTAATCAAATTTCGTATTTATTGGATAGTAAAACGGTAAGCTTTGGAACCTACGCACCTTGGGAACAAGCTAGAACCAATAATGTTTTAGTTGGTTTTAAAGAAATAACAGAAAACGAGTTATACAATAATAGTGTAAGACCTTCTATAGAAAAATTAGAAGACAATATTAGAGTTAAAGGAACTATTTCTACAGGAGATTCTCCTTATGTAAATTTTGAAATTAATGGTAAAGGAAATAGTTTTGTAAATTAAGAAAATAAAAAAGAGTTAATTTAAAAAAATCTGTACAAATCTTTTTGTGCAGATTTTTTTGTTTGAACCCAAATTACGCATTAGATTTCGTAGAGAAGATGAAAAAGCAAAGAAAATAGAAATGCACGAAAAATTTTTCTTGAAGATAGGGGGTAAAAGCTATAATCTGACGAACCGTTTGTTACTTCGATTCAACAAAGACATCAAGAGGGAAGAGCGTATTGCTAAGATAAATAAAGAGCTGGTGTATGGTGTTTTTTATATTTTAAAAACCCCTTTTTATTTGTACTAAATGTCTGATGCGTAATCTGGGTTTAATAAAATGTAAGAAATGATGGGTAATGAAAATAAGGTGTCCTAAAAGTCGAATCCGTTTTTTGATAGCGGTTGAATTTTTAATAAGAAAAAAAAGCTGTCCTTTTGGACAGCCTTTTTGTAATAATTAGACTATTTTATTACGTTTTCTATCATTTTCATTCAAGTAGATTTTGCGTAAACGTAACGATTTTGGTGTTACCTCAACGTATTCATCTTTTTGGATGTATTCTAAAGCTTCTTCCAATGTAAACTTGATTGCAGGGACAATTCTCGTTTTGTCATCAGCACCTGCACTACGGAAGTTGGTTAATTGTTTTGTTTTGGTGATGTTGATAACCATATCGTCACCTCTTGAATTTTCACCTACTACCTGACCTTCGTATACATCCTCATTTGGATCTACAAAAAACTTACCTCTATCTTGTAACTTGTTAATAGAGTAAGGAATTGCTTTTCCGTTTTCCATACAAATTAATGAACCACTAATACGTCCAGCAATTTCGCCTTTGTATGGTTGGTATTCTAAGAAACGGTGTGCCATGATAGCCTCACCTGCTGTAGCAGTTAATAATTGGTTACGTAATCCAATGATACCACGAGATGGGATGATGAATTTAATAATCATACGTTCTCCTCTCGGTTCCATACTTAGCATTTCACCTTTACGTACTGTTACAAATTCTACAGCTTTACCTGAAACGTTTTCTGGTAAATCAATAGTTAATTCTTCTACAGGTTCACATTTTACACCATCAATTTCTTTAATGATAACTTGAGGTTGTCCGATTTGTAATTCATAACCTTCGCGACGCATGGTTTCAATTAAAACAGACAAGTGTAATACACCACGACCAAACACCATAAATTTATCAGCAGAATCAGTTTCATTAACACGTAAGGCTAAGTTTTTTTCTAATTCTTTTGTTAAACGATCCTTAATATGACGAGAAGTTACAAATTTACCCTCTTTACCAAAGAAAGGAGAGTCATTAATTGTAAATAACATACTCATCGTTGGTTCATCAATAGCAATAGTTGCTAATGCTTCTGGGTTTTCAAAATCAGCAATTGTATCTCCAATATCAAATCCTTCTAAACCAACAATGGCACAAATGTCACCAGCTGTTACCTGTTGTACTTTTTTTCGTCCAAGACCTTCAAAAGTATGTAATTCTTTAATCTTAGATTTTGTGATGGATCCATCACGTTTAACTAATGAAATATTCATTCCTTCAGCTAAAATACCTCTTTGTAAACGACCAATAGCTATACGACCCGTAAAAGAAGAAAAGTCTAACGAAGTAATTAGCATTTGTGGTGTTCCTTCAGAAACCTTAGGTGCAGGAACATTATTTAATACCATGTCTAATAATGGTTCGATAGATGAAGTTTGAACTTTCCAGTCTTCGCTCATCCAATTATTCTTTGCAGAACCATATACACAAGGGAAGTCTAACTGTTCTTCAGTGGCTCCTAATTCAAACATTAAATCGAAAACTTTTTCGTGTACTTCTTCAGGAGTACAGTTTTCTTTATCTACTTTGTTTATAACCACACATGGTTTTAAACCTAAATCAATTGCTTTTTGTAATACAAAACGAGTCTGTGGCATAGGCCCTTCAAAAGCGTCTACTAATAAGCATACTCCGTCTGCCATGTTTAATACGCGTTCTACTTCTCCACCAAAATCCGCGTGACCGGGAGTGTCAATAATATTAATCTTAGTTCCTTTATAAGTTACGGATACGTTTTTAGAAGTAATTGTGATACCGCGTTCGCGTTCTAAATCATTGTTGTCAAGAATTAAATCTCCTGTATTTTCGTTTTCTCTGAATAATTGACAGTGGTACATAATTTTGTCAACCAAAGTTGTTTTGCCGTGGTCAACGTGTGCGATAATGGCAATATTTCTAATTGATTCCATGTGTGTGATTTTTGAAGGTGCAAAATTACAATTATTTTTTTCTAATTCAATCGTTAACTGTTGATTAGTTTAAAAAGATTTGTTCTCTTTGTGAAAAAATGGAAACTATGGAAGTTAAAACTATTAAATAAGTGATACAAATTTCAGATTTAATTGTTAGAAAATCTGAGGAAAAATGATCTCTTAGGATATTTTGTCGTTGTTTATCGTTATCTTATAATTAGAATATTGAAAAGGATTAAAGAAAATGGGGTTGAGAATAATTACAAGGAGGAGTGTTTGGGTGTGTGGGTGATAAATCGGTATTTTGAAGCTTGTTTTGGTTTAAAGAACAAAAATACCAATAAAAAGGGCTAGATGCTTTCTGCTCTGCTAAAAAGAATCATTTGGATGTATAATATTTATTAGAAAGAGTTGGTGTATATATTAATTTAAATTTAGGGATTGTTATTGTTGTAATTTGCGGACGGCAATATCTAAATGGAATTAAAAAGTATTTTAATAAGATTAATGAAGTGTTAAGAGATGAGGTAGATGGAATATAATAAAAAATAAGAAGTATTTTGTCTTTATTTAAAAGGTTTAATGTTTTTTGTGAAAAGGTAGAATGATTTATTAGTGCAGTTTAGTGTGAAAATAATAAGAGAAGGAGATTGGAATTATGTAAATATACGAATGGGATATGATGGAAACAAGTGGTTAGTAGCTTTAATAGATTGTAAGGTAATGGGGCTAGGAGAGATATTGGTTCTTGAAAAGAGGTTTTGAGTTAGATTGTAACGATGGTTTTGTTTTTTGAAATGGCTTTTGTGAGGCGGTGAAATAGGGGATTTATAAAAAAGACTATTCCGTTTAAATTCAATTGTTCATAAAGCTTTATTGTGAAAAAACAATAAATTCAATGCTTAAGGAGAATTTTGGAAGAAGAAATAAGAGGTGTTTTGATAATTAAAATTGAAGTATGTGCTTGAATTGTGAGAAAGATAAAAAAGAGATAGTTTTGTTTTGTTCGTCCGCTTTGTTTGAGTTTAATAAGATTTGGATTGATGATATTTATTTTGGAATGAAATAGGGGAAATAAAAAATCCCGAATTATTCGGGATTTATTTTTTGAACACTTAATTATAAATTATAAAGCAGCTACGTGTCTTGTTAATTTAGACTTTAAGTTAGAAGCTTTATTGTCGTGTATGATATTTTTCTTAGCTAATTTATCAATCATTGAAATAACACTTGGTAATTTAGCAACTGCCTCTGCTTTATCTGTAGCTAAACGAATAGCTTTTATAGCATTACGAGTAGTTTTGTGTTGGTATCTGTTTAATACTCTTTTCTTTTCGTTACTTCTGATTCTTTTTAATGCTGACTTATGATTTGCCATTTTCTTTAATTTTAATTGTAATAATAATTTATAAACTACTAGTTAAAAAGAAAAACCTCCCATAATTATTTTAATAATTACTTTGGTTTTAACTAATAAAATAATACTTGAGACACTAAGCAATTATTTTATAAAACTTATTTACAACTAATTAGTAGCCCGTAGGGGAATCGAACCCCTCTTGCAAGAATGAAAATCTTGAGTCCTAACCGATAGACGAACGGGCCAAGAAGCCTTATAGTATTTTAAAGTTGTAGCCCGTAGGGGAATCGAACCCCTCTTGCAAGAATGAAAATCTTGAGTCCTAACCGATAGACGAACGGGCCATAAGGCTTTTGTTTTTTACAGTATTTCAAATTTTGTAGCCCGTAGGGGAATCGAACCCCTCTTGCAAGAATGAAAATCTTGAGTCCTAACCGATAGACGAACGGGCCTTTTTGTACTTTGATTGCTTTTTGTTGAGCGATCATTTCCGTATTGCGAGTGCAAAGATACACACATTTTTTAGTTCTGCAATAGCACTCGCAATTTTTTTTTAATTTTTTTTATCTTTTTTTAGTAAGCCTTTGCAAATAAGACTCTTCCGTTTGAAGGATTTCCTGAAAAAATACAATTCCCATTCTCTTCTTTTCGATCTAGAGGGATACAACGAATGGTTGCTTTCGTTAATTCTTTAATTTTTTCTTCAGTTTCTGGAGTTCCATCCCAATGAGCAGATACAAATCCTCCTTTGTTGTCTAAAATATCTTTAAACTCATCAAATGTATTTACTTCTGTAATATGAGTATTTCTGAAATCTAAAGCTTTGTTAAACATTTCTTTTTGTATTTCCTCTAATAGGTTTTCAATAAAGGCTACTGTTTGATCTTTATTAACTACTTGTTTTGATAAGGTGTCACGACGGGCAATTTCAAAAGTTCCATTTTCTAAATCTTTAGGACCTATGGCAACACGAACTGGAACTCCTTTTAATTCCCATTCAGCAAATTTAAATCCTGGTTTTTGTGTAGTTCGGTTATCAAATTTAATAGAAAGGCCTAGTTTTCTTAATGATTTACTTAGTTCATCGGCTACCTCGGTAATTTTTTCTAGCTCTTCTTCTGATTTGAAAATAGGAACGATAACAACTTGAATAGGAGCTAAATTAGGAGGTAATACTAATCCGTTATCATCTGAATGGGTCATGATTAAAGCTCCCATTAAACGAGTAGAGACTCCCCATGAGGTTCCCCATACGTACTCTTGTTTACCTTCAGCGCTTGTAAATTTTACATCAAAGGCGTTGGCAAAGTTTTGTCCTAAAAAATGCGAAGTTCCCGCTTGTAAAGCTTTACCATCCTGCATTAAAGCCTCTATGCAAAAAGTTTCCTCAGCACCAGCAAAACGCTCATTGGCTGTTTTTACTCCTTTTACCACAGGTATAGCCATAAAGTTTTCAACAAAATCAGCATATACATTCATCATTTGTACTGTTTCGTTCAAAGCTTCTTGTTTGGTGGCATGAGCCGTATGGCCTTCTTGCCATAAAAACTCTGCTGTACGTAAAAATAAGCGAGTACGCATTTCCCAACGTACCACATTTGCCCATTGATTGATCAATAAAGGAAGATCTCTATATGATTGAATCCAGTTTTTATAGGTACTCCAAATAATCGCTTCAGAAGTAGGGCGTACAATTAGCTCTTCTTCTAGTTTAGCATTAGGATCAACCATTAATTTTCCGGTCTTTCTTCATCATTTTTTAAACGGTAATGTGTAACTACTGCGCACTCTTTAGCAAAGCCTTCTGCATTTTTTTCTTCCGCTTCAAACATGCTTTTAGGTACAAAAAGAGGAAAATAGGCATTGCTATGTCCTGTTTCTTTAAACATTTTATCTAATTGCGCTTGCATTTTTTCCCAAATTGCATATCCGTAAGGTTTTATAACCATACATCCACGAACTGCTGAATTTTCAGCTAAATCAGCTTTTACTACTAGTTCGTTATACCATTTAGAATAATCGTCTGCGCGCTTTGTTAAGTTCTTGCTCATTATCAGTATTTTGGCACAAAAATTGTGATTTGTTAAAGTTGAAATAATTTGTGCAAAACTAGTTATTTTTGTATTGTCCAACAATAAAAAATTGAGAAATGAAAACAATCTGCCAATATTTAGGAAGTACTGTTGTCAAAATAGTATTAGTAAGCATGGGGATTTTTATCCAAGCTTGTGGTTCTTATCAAAATGTTTCCTATTATGATAATGATGGAATTTACGGTTCAACTCCTAAAGAAGTAGGAGGGGATCAGATAGTTAAAGATTTAAATAATAATGGAGGGCGTTATAAAGAATATTTTGGAGCTAAAACAAATGATTTTCAAAAATCTGATAATGAGGTTTTTACAGATATTTCGAGTTATTCTTCAAGGAAAGATACAACTAAAACGGCAGTGAAACAGAGTTATGCAGGTTGGGGAAATAATGATAAACAATTAACTGTCAATGTGTATAATAGTTCATGGAATAATTGGGGCTGGAACTATGGGACATGGTGGAATCATTGGGGGTATAGATCTTATTATTCAGGATTTAGTTATTGGAATGATTGGTATTACAGCCCTCATTGGGGATATACTTATTATGGACCTCATTGGAGAGCAGGTTGGTATAATAATCCCTATTATTATGATGGATTTTATACTAATAGTTACTACGGTTGGAATGATTCTTATTATCATGGAGGAAGTTATATTTACAGTATGGGAAGAAGATCAAATATGTATGAAGGAACAGGTTATTCAAATTCGTATTTAAATTTTGGAAGAACAACCAATTATAACCTAATCCCCCAAAGGAATTATAATACTAATTCGATTTATACAGGTACAAGGAGAAGTGGAGGAGAAGTGCAAAATTTAATAAATGATCAGAATCCAAGAACTTACGAATCACCTAGAACTTACGAATCACCTAGAACTTACGAATCACCTAGAACTTACGAATCACCTAGAACTTACGAATCACCTAGAACTTACGAATCACCTAGAACTTACGAATCACCTAGAACTTACGAATCACCTAGAACTTACGAATCACCTAGAACTTACGAATCACCTAGAACTTACGAATCACCTAGAAGTTACGAATCGCCTAGAAGTTATGAATCACCTAGAAGTTATGAATCGCCTAGAAGTTACGAATCGCCTAGAAGTTACGAATCACCTAGAAGTTACGAATCGCCTAGAAGTTATGAATCACCTAGAAGTTACGAATCACCTAGAAGTTATGAATCTTCCCCTAGAGCTTATAATAGTGGATCAAATTCAGGAGGAGGGAGACGATAACCTAAGGATTTATTGAAAAAATATAAAACATGGTTTTTATTTAAAACTTTATAGATAAAAAAATGAAAAAAATTTATATAGCATTCACTATTGTTGTAAACTTTTTAAATAGTAATGCACAAGGAATAAAAGAAGCATTACAGTATTCTATAACAGATATGAACGGAACGGCTCGATTTAGAGCATTAAGTGGTGCTTTTGGTGCCTTAGGAGGCGATTTGTCAGCTATAAGTGTTAATCCTGCAAGTTCTGTTGTATTTGTAAATAATCAATTTGCTTTTACTTTAAGTAATAAATACAATACTGTAAAAAACCAATATCTTGGAATGAATACGACTACTAATACGGCTGGTTTGGATTTTAATCAAATTGGCGGTGTTTTTGTTTTTGAAAATAATAGTAAATATTCAGGATGGAATAAATTTGCTTTAGCTTTAAATTATGATAATCAAGCGAGTTTTAAAAACACTGTGACGATATTGGGAGAAAATCCTTTGAATTCGATTGACCAATATTTTTTAAATCAAGCAACAGGAATGCGTTTTTCAGATATTTCGAGTTTTAATTACAGTCAAATGGGATTTCGTCAAAATCAAGTCGCATTAGGCTATAAATCACAATTGTTAGATTATGATACTTCAAAAAATATATTTTATGCAAATATTTCACATGCTTCTGATGGAGGAAATTATATTCAAAAAAGTTATATAACTAATACGGGGTATAGTGGAAAACTAGCTTTTAATTTTTCCGCAGAATATGATAAAAAACTAATGTTTGGAATGAATTTAAATGCACATTTTTCAGATTATACTCAACAGAAAACTTTTACTGAAAAAAATAATAAAGCCTATTATTCAATAGGAGCAACAATAAATGATATCTCATTTTATAATGAATTGACAACAAAAGGGTCTGGTTTTTCACTTCAATTAGGAGCGATTTATAAACCTATTGCTGGTTTAAGATTAGGTATTACTTACGAGTCGCCTACTTGGATGGTGTTAGAAGATCAGTTAATACAAAGAATATCCACATCAGGAGTCGTTAAAACTGCTGGAACTAATTATGTACCTGTTAATAATAGAGTGGATCCAAGAACCATTGTTTTATTTGCACCCTATACGATTGTTACTCCGAGTAAATGGAGTTTTAGTGGAGGATACGTTTTTGGAAAACAAGGATTTATTAGTTTTGATTATAGTGTAAAAGATTATTCTGGAATTGTATTCAAACCCTTTAATCAGTTCAATAATCCAGATGATAACAATTCTAATAATATATTTCCTAATTTATTTAAAACAGCCAATGAGTTTAGAGTAGGGATAGAGAAAAAAGTAAAACAATGGAGTTTACGTGGAGGATATAGATACGAAGAATCACCTTATAAAAATAAAAGTTTAATGAGCGATTTAAATGGTTTTTCAGGTGGTTTTGGTTATAATTTTGGAGGAACAAAAATAGATTTTGCTTTTTCTACTTCTAAAAGAAGCTATAAAGAACAAATTTTTGAGGGAATTCCTGATTTAGTTAATACTACAAAAAGAAATAATAGCGCAACTATTACACTTTCATTTGAGTTGTAAATAAATAAAAGAAAGAGAGTATTAAAAAAATAATAGTAAGTTTTATTTATAAATTTAACGATAACAAAGAAAAGTATAAAATGCTCCCTGTTGAATTTTTTAAAGTTTCCTTTTGATTAAAAACGAAGATTAAACGAAGTTAATAGACTTGATTGTGACTCTTTTAGATAATCTTTTTTGTTTACAAGTAAAGAAGTGTTTTTGGTTTAGAGTGCCTTATCTTTCAATTTTTTATCGTAGTTTTGCACTCCAATTTTTTATAGTTATGAGAACCAAGACATTAAAGAAAAATAAAATCAATGTAATTACCCTAGGTTGTTCTAAAAATGTATATGATAGTGAAGTTTTAATGGGGCAGCTAAAGGCGAGTGGAAAAGAAGTAGTACATGAGCAAGAAGGAAATATTGTGGTAATTAATACTTGTGGTTTTATTAATAATGCCAAAGAAGAATCGGTTAATACTATATTAGAGTATGTAGATAAAAAAGAACAAGGTTTAGTAGATAAAATTTTTGTGACAGGTTGTTTGTCAGAAAGATATCGTCCTGATTTAGAAAATGAAATACCAGATGTAGATCAATATTTTGGTACTACAGATTTACCTTTATTATTAAAAGCCTTGGGAGCTGATTATAAACATGAATTATTAGGAGAACGTTTAACTACTACTCCTAAAAATTATGCGTACTTAAAAATTGCAGAAGGATGTGATCGTCCGTGTAGTTTTTGTGCTATTCCTATTATGAGAGGGAAACATGTGTCTCAACCTATAGAAAAATTAGTAAAAGAAGCCCAGAATTTAGCAAAAGAAGGAGTAAAAGAATTGATCTTAATTGCACAAGATTTGACTTATTATGGACTGGATTTATATAAGAAAAGAAATTTAGCCGAATTACTCGAAAACTTAGCTAAAGTAGAAGGTATCGAATGGATTCGTTTGCATTATGCTTTTCCAACAGGTTTTCCTATGGATGTGTTAGAGTTAATGAAACGCGAACCTAAAATTTGCAATTATTTAGATATACCATTACAACATATTTCGGATAGAATATTAAAGTCTATGCGTCGTGGAACTACCTATCAAAAAACAACTCAACTAATAAATGATTTCAGAAAATTAGTTCCAGAAATGACAATCCGAACTACACTTATAGTAGGATATCCAGGTGAAACAGAAGAAGATTTTCAAATACTTAAAAATTGGGTTGAAGAAATGCGATTTGAACGATTAGGATGTTTTGCCTATTCGCATGAAGAAAATACAACCGCTTTTGAATTAGAAGATGATGTGCCAGATGCTGTAAAACAAGCACGAGCTAATGAAATCATGGAGATTCAAGCGCAAATTTCATGGGAACTAAATCAAGAAAAAAATAGGCCAAACTTTTAAATGCGTTATAGATCGTAAAGAAGGCGCTTATTTTGTAGGTAGAACAGAGTTTGATAGCCCAGATGTAGATAATGAAGTGTTAATAGACGCATCTAAATTTTACTTAAAAACAGGGGAATTTGCTATGATTAAAATTATTGAAGCAAGTGAATTTGATTTATATGGAGAACCCATCTAAAAAAAAATAAATTAAAAATACAAAAAACTATACAAAAAGAGTAGATTATTCATTAAAATTGATTTCAGTTAATAATGAAAAACTTGTAAATAAAAGAAAAAAATCTACGATAGAAGTCTAATAATTTGATTTTTTTAACCCAGATTTCAAGAAAGTATTATTCTTTGACAAATGAGAGCTAACTTGCACTTGCGAGCAAAGCCTATGTATAAAATGGTGAATTTATCCCCTCCCAGATTTTGGCTGAAATGTAAAAAGGCTTCCATTTGGAAGCCCTTTGAGACAATCAATGATGAAACACCATGTTATCTCGTATAGAATAATTTAAGCAAAGATATTACATTTCCTCGCATTTTAATAAAAAGATATTTTATGAAAAGTTTCGAAAAAATGCAAATTGTAAATCCCAATGCTGCAGGAATTGATGTTGGGTCACGTTCTCATTTTGTAGCCATAGGACAGGATGAAAATCAAATCAGAGAATTTAATGTTTATCAATCAGGATTATGCGCTTTGGTAGCTTATCTTCAAGAGAACAAGATTCGTAGTGTTGCTTTGGAGTCCACAGGGAGTTATTGGCAATCTTTGTTTATGATCTTGCAGGGAAATGGTTTTGAAGTTCTTTTGGTTCAAGGGACTCAAACAAAAAACCTCAAAGCAAAGACAGATGTGAAAGATGCACAATGGATACAGAAACTTCATTCTTTAGGGTTATTACGAGGTTCTTTTTGCCCTCTGAAAGCACTTTGCAGATAAGAACACTTCATAGACATCGTTCTAGTTTGATTGAACAAAGTTCAAGCTTTGTAAACAAAATGCAAAAAGCATTACGTTTAATGAACTTCAGACTCGACGTTGTGATAAGTGACATCACAGGAGTTTCTGGAATAAGAGTAATTGAGATGATACTATCAGGTGAAACTTCAGGTGAAAAATTAGCTGAATATTGCGACAAACGAGTTAAAAAAAGCAAAGAAGAAA
Organism: Flavobacterium davisii; assembly: GCF_019565505.1. Taxonomy (GTDB): domain Bacteria; phylum Bacteroidota; class Bacteroidia; order Flavobacteriales; family Flavobacteriaceae; genus Flavobacterium; species Flavobacterium davisii. Next base: position 568,722 of record NZ_CP067378.1, on the reverse strand, counting down.
TAGCCGACGCTTTACAAGGTAAAATAAACAATGAATACCTACATGAGCTTTCCGATTGTTATGATATTTACAGACTTATTCAAGATAAAATAAAAAACACCGATACTCGTATTGATCAAGTGCTGAAAAAATCAAACCAGAGAAATTGTTTTATCAGAAGATATCGAATTGGTAAAGAAACAGAATAAAGGGAAAAACCAACCCAAATTTGATGTACAGAAATATAGTTTAAAACTTTTTGGAGTAGATCTCTTTGCTATAGAATCAGTTTGCTCAGGAACCGTTACTAGTTTTTTAGCCGAAATAGGCACCGATATATATAAATTCAAGACCTCCAAGCAATTTGTGAATTGGCTCAGGTTAGCTCCAAATAATAAAATTAGTGGAGGTAAGGTTTTGAGTAGCAGAACTCCAAAAGGGAAAAATAAATTTGCATTGACATTAAGAAATGCGGCAAATACAATTGAAAGAAAAAAAGAAGGTTACCTCGTTATGTTCTTTAAAAGGATTTCTTTTAAAAAGGAAGAGGTGCTGCAATTACAGCAACAGCAAGAAAAATAGCAGTTATAATTTGGAATATGATAGTCAAAAAACAACATTATATACCAATAAATACAGACCAATATATTCAAGAAATGAAGAATAAAAAAACGATACAAATTAAAAAAATGATTAAAAAATACGGAATCGAAACTACTTCTTTATCAATTCCTTAAATTAAGTTAGATAGAATTCCGCATTAGACTTTGTTGTGAAACAAAATTTTTCAATAAATTCAAGTGCTCACGGAAAATTTTAGAAGAAGAAATAGTGAACTATTTTGATGATTAAAATTTGAGTACGTGCTTGAATTTGAAGAAAAATAAAGTGGAATAGATTTACTTCGTCTATTCGCTACGCTCGGGTCTAAGGTGTAATCTGGGTTTAATCAACTAGATCGACTAATAAAATGTTATAATATTTCTTTTTGTGTAGTTTTTTATGTAAAAAGTAGGTTCTGTTTGTTTTATATTTTCTTAATTACTTCCAAAAAGGAACCATAGAGGTCCATATAGAAGCAATTAATAGAAATTTAGATAGGAAGCAATATTATAAAACTATTAAACAATTTTCTTTGAATATATGAAACGGTTTAGAAAACCAAAATATTTCAAAATCTTCAAAATTTTCTTCAAAACTGCTTTTTATTTGCCCTAAAGTTATAGAAATATTATTTTTTATAGTCAAATTAGTTAATTGTTGATTCAACCAAATAGCCTTTTCTTTTTCTAAATGAATGGAAAAACGATTTGTTTTTGTTTGTAAAATCATTTCAGCCATTTCCCAAGATTTTCCTTTCTTATTTTTTGTAAAATATTTTATTTGCGGAAGATTAGAGATGAAATAAACTTTTTGATTAGGCTTAAAATGAAAAGAATTTTCGCTAGTTAGACAATTTTCAATAAAATTAGCAGGAATTTTAGTTCGAGGAATTTTAAAATCAAACCAATCTTGTAAAGGAAAATCAAAACACAAACCATGCATATAGTTGAAAAGGGATTTTTTTAGACCAAAACTAAATTGATCATGGTTAATACCCGTCTTATCTTCAAATAAGATATCATTATTAGCAAAAGTAATATCTTTTATTTGAGGCGTTACGCCAAATTCTTCTGGATTAAGACCTATAGGGCTATGGGCAGTCATGGCAAATTGATGCCAAAAACCACTTTGTAATATGCCTATTTCAAAAAGTTGACGTACCATTTCTAAACTATCAATCGTTTCTCGGATTGTTTGAGTTGGATATCCATACATTAGATAAGCATGTACCATAATACCAGCTTCGGTGAAATTACGTGTTACACGAGCTACTTGTTCTACTGTTACACCTTTTTTAATTAGGGCTAATAAACGATCAGATGCTACTTCTAATCCGCCTGACACCGCTATACAACCTGAAAGTTTTAGAAGTAAACATAAATCTCTTGTGAAACTTTTTTCAAACCGGATATTAGTCCACCAAGTTACAATTAGATTTCGTCTTAAAATTTCGAGAGCAACCTCTCGCATTAAGGCAGGAGGAGCTGCTTCATCTACAAAATGAAAACCATTTTCACTTGTTTGTTCAATTAATTCTTCCATTCGATCTACGATGATTCGAGCCTGAATAGGCTCGTAAATTTTTATATAATCTAATGAAATATCACAAAACGTACATTTACCCCAATAACAACCATGTGCCATAGTTAATTTATTCCAACGACCATCACTCCATAGACTGTGCATAGGGTTGGCTATTTCTATTACAGAGATGTAGCGATCAAGTAAAAGATCGGAATAATCAGGTGTACCTACTTGACTTTGTTTGTAATCGGGAAGAATAGAGTTGTTTTGAAAGACAACCTCGCCATTTTCAAGAAGAAAAGTCCTTTTCAGTTGTGTTTCTTTAGAACTTGTATGAAAAATATGATGATATAATAATTCTAAAGGCAATTCGCCATCATCAAGTGTAATAAAATCAAAGAATTCAAAAACCCTTTTGTCTTTTAAATCACGGAGTTCTGTGTTTGGAAAACCACCTCCCATAGCGATTTTTACTTCAGGATAATATTTTTTAATGAATTGTGCACAACGAAAAGCACTATATAAATTACCGGGAAAAGGAACCGAAAAACAAATGAGCTTAGGTTGCGTGATTTTAATTTTTTTTAAAAGAATATCAAGTGTAATAATATCAATATGTGTGGGATCTTTTTGTAAAAAACTATAAAGTTCATCAAAAGAATTAGCACTTCGTCCTAATCGTTCAGCATAACGACTAAAACCAAAATTTTCATCCACACATTCTATGATATAATCAGATAAATCCTCAAGATATAAAGTCGCTAAATGTTTAGCTTTATCTTGCATTCCCATATTACCAAAAGCCCATTCCAGATCGTCTAACTGCTCAAAACGAGATGCTTCGGGTAAAAATTTCCTGCGCATATTTGACGCGCCAGTGAAGGTTTTTTTCCTTGTAAAAAAGCAATAACATTTTCAATGGTTTTTATATATTCTTCTTTTAGTGCATATATTCGTTGCGAGTTTTCCGTTAAATTTTTAGATTGTATATCTTGAATGTCAAATATTTTTTCAAGCCCTTTTTTAGAAAACAATTCTAAAATAACATCAATACCCAAATCTATTTGAAATGAGTCAATAGATTTAGTATTCAAAAAGCCCTTTATATAGGCCGTAGCTGGATACGGAGTATTCAGCTGTGTAAAAGGAGGAGTGATCAGTAGAATATCTTTCAAAGGATTGTTTTTTTGCAAAGGTAAATCTAAAAATGGATTCTGTTGAAATTTTCATTCACATTCCGCATTAGATTTCGTTGTAAAACGAAAAAAATAAGCGGAAGTATCCACGTAAAAGTTTAGAAGAAAATAAGTTAACTATTTTGATGAATAAAAATTAAGTACGCGCTTCAATTTGCGGAATGATAAAAATAGAATAGATTTTTCCGCCAATTAACCTCAATTCAAATCTAATGCGTAATCTGGGTTTAATCATTACCATTATCTTGAAAATATGAAGCAGATCTACTTATGAAATTTGTTGTCATACGAAAAAAAGAGATCAATTGTATCCCGAGTTTCAAAAAGAGATTCCGATCATATTGTAAGAAGATGTTAAAAACGAAAGAAAGAACCAATCTATTTGCTATTTTTACCCAAAAAAGAACTATGCCAACAGATTGTATTACTTTTCAAAATTCAGGGTATTTTTCCTCATTGATTGTTGATTATTTAAATCAAGAAAAGAAAACGCAATCGTTTTATAATCGCTTCCCTAAGATTGAAAATTTTTTAGATCAAATAGAAGAAAAAAAAAATAACTACAGTGTAAAAAATCGAGCGGTTTTAGTTAATTCACTATTAAAACAAAATAAAGATTTTGATATTAGTGAAACTACTCTGAATAATATTCATTTGCTAAATGAACGAAATACTTTTACAATTACCACAGGACATCAACTTAACTTATTTACAGGGCCACTGTATTTTATTTATAAAATTGTATCTACAATTAATTTGTGTTTGGAGTTAAAATTACAATATCCTGAATATCATTTTGTTCCAATTTATTGGATGGCAACAGAAGATCATGACTTTGAAGAAATTAATTATTTCAAACTAAATAAAGAGAAACTTACTTGGAGCAAACAATCCAAAGGACCAGTAGGAAGATTATCTACTGAAGGATTAGAAGAGATGTTTGAAAAAGTGAAAAAAAGTTTAGGAACCAGCAATTACGCTAAAATACTTACTTCTCTTTTTGAAAAATCTTATTTAGAGCATTCTAATTTAGCAGATGCAACACGTTATTTAGTTAATGAATTATTTAAAGAATATGGATTGGTAATTTTAGATGGAGATGATGGTACTTTAAAGCAACTTTTTATACCTGCTGTTAAGGAAGAACTACTTCAGCAAACGGCATATAAAAAAGTAACAGAAACACTTTCTTCTTTTTCTTACGATATTCAGGTAAATCCTAGAGCGATCAATCTTTTTTATATAGAAGAAGATTTGCGTGAAAGAATTATTTTTGAAAAAGGAAACTACAGAATTAATAATACTAATTTAATTTTTTCAGAAGTTGAAATTTTAGAATTACTAGAAACAAAACCTGAAAATTTCAGTCCTAATGTTATTTTAAGACCTTTGTATCAAGAGCTAATATTACCTAATTTATCCTATGTTGGAGGAGGAGGAGAAATAGCCTATTGGTTAGAGCTAAAAGCCATGTTTGAAGCATTTAAAATTACATTTCCTATTTTGTTGTTGCGTAATTCCGTTGTTATTGCAAGCGAAAAACAGTTAAAAAAAAGCAAATAGTTTACAGTTAACATGGTCCGATTTATTTCTTAAACAATCAGAATTGATTAATAAAAAAACAAAGCAATTTTCAGCTTTTACAATCGATTTTTCAGCACAAAAAGAACATTTGAAAAAACAATTTGAAGGACTTTTAGATATTGCAAATAAAACAGATAAAACATTTCTAAGAGCAGTAAAAGCACAAGAAACAAAACAAATAAAAGGATTAGAAAACTTAGAAAAACGCCTTTTAAAAGCAGAAAAAAGAAATCACGAAGAAAAATTAAAGCGTATTGTTGATCTACAAGAAACCATATTCCCAAATAAAAGTTTACAAGAACGTCAGTTAAACTTTAGTACATTTTATATAGAATATGGAGAAAAGTTTATAATAGAATTGTTTCAAAAACTCCATCCACTTAGTAATCAGTTTAATGTGATTGTTTTTTAAAGGGTTTTTAGAATTCGAATAAATATCAAAAATAAATATTTAAACATTTAAACATTTAAACTAAAGTTTGTACTTTTGCCCCCAAATTTAAAAAACAAAAAAATGGCAGGAAATAGAACTTTCACAATGATTAAGCCAGATGCTGTTGAAAAAGGACACATTGGGGGTATTTTAAATATGATTACTGAAGGTGGTTTCAGAATTGTTTCTATGAAATTAACTCAGTTAACAGTTGCTGATGCACAAAAATTTTATGCTGTACATGCTGAAAGACCATTTTATGGAGAATTAGTAGAATTTATGTCTCGTGGTCCTATTGTTGCCGCTATCTTAGAAAAAGATAATGCTGTAGAGGATTTCCGTACTTTAATTGGTGCTACTAACCCAGCTGAAGCTGCTGAAGGAACTATCCGTAAAAAATATGCAACGTCTATTGGTGAAAATGCGGTTCACGGTTCAGATTCTGATGAGAATGCAGCTATTGAAGGTGCTTTTCATTTTGCAGGAAGAGAAATGTTTTAGTTGAAGAAAAATCAAGATAAAAAAAGTCCACATAATTAGTGGACTTTTTTTATTTCTTAAGTTTGAAAAAGGTATTATTAAAACCGTAATTTAAGCCATATTCCGCATTAGACTTCGTTTTGAAATAAAAATTTAAATAAATTCAAGTGTTCACGGAAAATTTTAGAAAATGAAATAATGAACTATTTTGATGAATAAAATTTGAGTACGTGCTTGAATTAGAAGAAAAATAAAGTGGAATAGATTTCTAATGCTAAATTTGGATTTAACGCGTGCTTTATCACTTCGACCAAGGGAGATAGATTCAAATGATCAATAGTATATGATTTCTTCTATTGTATAAATGATTAGATTCTAAATTTTTAAGACAACCTAATTGAGGATAAAAAAATATACTTTTTTAGATTCAAAGTTTTTATCTGTTTGTAATAAATTTCTAACGCATAATCTTAATCTGGGGTTAAATTAAGATCATCTAATTTTTTTTTTTGTTTGCACTAAATAAAATTGTATTGGATAACTTTTTTTAATGAAATTTTTAAAAAGGGATTATTTTTTTTTATTTAATTCTAGAATCCCTTTAGTTATAAGGAATTGGGCAGTAATGTAAGTTATCATGATAAGAAAACCGGATTTGGGTAATTCTAGTTCTGGATAAAATTTGTTAATGGCTAAAATACTATCAGAACTTACGAAAAATAAAGCACCTATAAGTATTGTTAAATTGTTAGGTTTAGACCAATTAAAATAACCTTTAATAGCCATTAATAGCATGATAGAAATAGTGCTGGCATATATTGTAACAGGTATTTTTAAACCGCCTAGATAAGGAAAAAGAAAATGTAATATTTCGAATAGATAGAGGATTACAAAAATAAAGCCAATCCAAAAGAAGTTGGAGTTTGCTTTGGTTTGATTTTGTTTAGTAAAAAGTAGGATAAAAAGAATATGACTAATTAAGAAAGAAACCAAACCTAGAATAAAAAACAATTCGTCTTTATGGGCAAACATTAAAACGACATCTCCAATCCAGGAAAAAAATAATGCGGAAAGAAGTAGATTTTTTGTACGGAAATCATTGCTTTTGTAAGTTTCTAATACTAAAAAAGGAAGAAGTAATGGTTTAAAATACCAAGCCAAAGCGTCTTGTTTAGTTAGTAATAAAATTAAATAGAATATACTTATACCTGTAAAAATTTTTAAATACTTGCTCATAAAATTAGCTTATATGGAAACGACTTCTTTTTGTTTAAAATCTACTGTTACGAAGTAAAAACTTGCTAAAAGGGAAAATACAAAATAACTCATTATGATGTATGTGCCATAAGGTATTATTTCATCTATTTTAAACCAACCATTAAATAAATAGAGGAAAGTAAATGCTAATACAAAACGAATAGTTTCGTAAATATATGCTAATTTACTTTGGTCCATTAATTCTGTGTAACTATAAACTGTTATAAAAATAAAAAAGCCATAATAAAAAATTTGTGGTAAGCCTATTCTTGCGATGTTATCAAATAAATATGAAATTAGTAATAAAGTGAAAAATAGTTGAAATAATGACCAACGAATCAATAGTTTTGAATTATGAGTTCCAAATTTTTCAAAATGGTATACATTTTCAATTTTATTAATGGGGTATTTTTTTCAAATCCATCAGGTCTCCAACCTGTAGGCATGAACCAAATTTTTAATTTATCAATAAATTTTTCTGCATGCCAAGCATCCTGAATTAAAACGCCCAAATGTTGAAAATTAATTTTAAAAGGATTCCACGTTTTAGCAGGACGTGTAATACCAAAAACAGGAGGAACCTCATCTAATTCTTCCTGAAAAGTTCCAAAAAGCTTATCCCAAATAATGAATATCTGAGCATGATTTTTGTCCATATATTCAGGATTAATTGCATGATGTACCCTGTGGTGAGAGGGCGTTACGATTATTTTTTCTAAAAAACCTAATTTATTGATATATCGTGTGTGGTACCAAAATTGTAAAAAAAATTGCACAGGTAGTGTAATTGCTATTACCTTGGAAGGAACGCCTAGTAGAGCTGCCGGTAGTAGTAAAAAAGTAAAAAGCTTAAAAAAATCAGAAACGGATTGTCTTAATGCACAAGATAGATTAAACTCTTCGCTACTATGATGAATTGCATGTTTGTTCCAAAAAATATTAATTTGATGTGCCCAGCGATGCGTCCAATATCCTTGGAAGTCAATAGCAATAAATGCAATGATATAAGCTAAAGCCGATTCTTTAATATGAAAAATAGCAATCTTAGAAACCATTATTTCATACGAGATAATTGAAATACTTAATCCTAAAACATCTCGAGTAGCATTTGTCATGCCAGAACTTAGGCTTGAAATACTATCCATTATAGGAGCGTAATCTATTCTTTTGTAATATCCATATAGTTTCTCAACTATAATTAAGAATAAGAACACAGGCATTGCAATGATTAGTATTTTACCGTAAGTTTCCATTTTGATGTTTAATTTTAAAATTCAAAAAAATGTTGTCTGTTTAAGTAAAACTAATTATTTTTTTTTAAAATTTATTTAAAAAATTAATATTTTTTATATGAATTATATAATTTCCGCGCTTAATCCTGCGTCAAGAAGGGCGTGATATTGAGGTTTTAAATCGTCAAATGCTCCTGTTTTTACACCGCATTTGCCCGTATAATGTACTAGTATAGCACACTGTTCGGCTTGTAGTTCTTCATGGTTACAAACACGTATAAGGGTATCTATAACATGATCAAATGTGTTAATATCATCGTTGTATAAAATAATTTCATGGTTAATAGAAACTTGTTCTAAAATAGCAATCTCTTCTTGTATTTTTTCTATTGTTGACATAATTGATTTTTTTAGTATAAACCATATAAGCTCCTAAATTTTATACTTCCTATAATTCCTTATATGGTTTGAAAAACTAATTTACATATTTTAAAGATACCCAGTTGTTACGGCTTATTTTTTTAACAAAAGTTAAACCTTTTTCTGTGCAAGAGGCATCAATGTGAGGAATATCTTGTTCGTAAAAACCGCTAAATAAAATAATCCCATTTGGATTTAAACATGTAACATAAGTTTGCATATCATTAAGCAAAATGTTTCGATTGATATTAGCTATAATCAAATCATATTTTTTATCAGTTAGTAAAGAAGCGTCTCCTTCATAAACGGTTATATGCTTACAGTTGTTACGTTCTGCATTTTCAATAGAGTTTAGATAACACCAATTATCGATGTCTATAGCGTCTATAGGTTGTGCTCCTTTCATTTCAGCAAGTATGGCTAAAATAGCCGTTCCACACCCCATATCTAATGTTTTTAATCCTTTTAGATTTAATTCCAGTAAATGTTGTATCATCATGTGTGTCGTTTCATGATGACCTGTTCCAAAGCTCATTTTAGGTTCTATTACAATGTCAAATTCAGCATCTGTTTTAGGATGAAAAGGTGCACGAACGTGACATAAACCATCAACATCAATAGGGGCAAAGTTTTTTTCCCATTCTGCATTCCAATTTTGTTGTTCAATTTCTTCAAAAGTATAGCTAATTTTGAAGTCAGAATTTTGTAATATATAAATGTCGTCTAAAATATTTTCATTCCAGTTTTCTTTAGGAATATAAGCTGAAAAACCATTTTCTGTTTCGATAAAACTATCAAATGGAAGTTCGCCTAACTCCGCTATTAAAATTTCTGAACCTAATTCTTTCGGTTCTACTTCAAAATGATATCCGATGTATATGTTTTGCATTATTTTTTTTTGCAAAGGTAGTTATTTAGTCTTTATATAGTTTGTGGTTTAGAGGTCTTTATTAGATGGAAATCGTAATTTTGCTTGCTTTTTAAAAAACAAACAAACAAAAAGGGAAAATAACAAACGTTTTATTTAAAACGATTATCTGATTTATTTTTGAAACAATATATATTAAATATTATTAATTAGATAAAAAAAAACAGATTGTAAAGAGAAATTAATTAAATTTAATAAGAAATAAAATGTAACCTATTGTTTAAAGCAGATTACATCATAAGTCTTGTGATAAAGATAAAAAACTGTGGATTTTTTACCACATTGGTAGTTTTATTGTATTAGAAACAAAGAAAGGCGCTTTTTTAGATTCCAAGTTGTTCTTATCTGTAATATATTTCTAAAACATAATTGAGTTAAAATTATAGATTATGACAGTGTTATTTTTAAGCTTGTCTCAAGCAAGAAGAGTCTTGTTTTTTTAAAAAACTAAAAAAATGAACAAATAAGAAATCAGTAGTTAAGAATTTGTAATAAAATTTGTACAAAAGTAGAATCCAACCATTTGTTAAACTTAAATCCCGCTTCCTTAATATGGCCAACTTCTTGAAATCCGAGTTTTTTGTGGAATGTAATACTTCCTGAATTTTCAGAGTCAATAACACCAATTAAGGTGTGTAATTTTTGTTTTTTTGCAATTTTTATAAGTTCTTTTAAAAGATGAGATCCGATACCATTTCCATGAAAATCTTTATGTACATATACAGAATGTTCTGCGGTAAATTGGTAACCTATTTTAAAACGAAATGAACCGTAAGTCCCAAATCCTACTGTTTTATTTCCTTTTATGGCAACTAAAAAAGGTTGATTATTTAATTTTTTTTCATTAAAAATCTTTTGTTGTTGTTCTAACGTTCTGATATGATATTCCCAAATAGAAGTACTGTTTACAATTTCATAATTCACTATTTCAAGAATATCAGGAAGATCTGTGTACTTAGCCTCTCTTATGTGGATGGACATTTAATTAAAATTAATAAATTAAGGTCATGAAATTACAAAAAATTACCCAACTTTTTGAATTCCTATTTATTTTTAATCTCGTATTGTATGGAATTATGAGTTTGTTACAAGTAAATGCGTTAGAAGAGTATCAGCGTTCTATACGTATTCCGTTACTTTTCATATTATATATAGTTTCTTCTACTAGAATAAATATGAATTTTTTATTATGTCTAATATTATTTCAGATTACATCCTCTTTATTTGCAATAGAAGGAAAAACCGCTTTTAAAATAGCAACACTATTTTCTTTAGCTTCCAAAATAGGACTTATTTATTTAATATTAGAATTTATTAAAAAAAATACCGAACAGCAATCGGAATTGCTTTAATACCATTATTTGTCTTATATTTATATATGATCTATTTTGTTTTTGATCAGGTAGAAGAATTCTATATTTATTGGGTTTTTAATTGCCTATTAACCGCCTTTTTGGGAGCTGTTGGAGTTGTTACGTATTTAAATGAACCCAAAAAAGAAAATTTGATTTTTCTGATAGCCACTATTTTTTTTCTAGTTCAAATGTCTGTTTTTTTCTTCAACATGTTTCATTATAGATCAATCTTTTTGCACAAAATAATTACGATTTCTACTGCTTTGGCATATTACATGATTTATAAATTTTTAATTTTAAAAGAAAATGCTCAAAATATGACGATAAGTTAATACTTTTGCTACAGAACATGAGTTTATTATAAATTGAAACCTACCGCTATTTACCCCAGAATTCCTTTAGCACAAAGCATAATAGAAATATGTAAAAAAAAGGATTACAACATATAGTCATTTCTCGGGTTCGCGAAATGCGCCCTTGACTATAGGATTTTCTAATCAAACAGAGTTTAATTGTTATAGTATAGTAGATGAACGTTGTGCCGGTTTTTTTGCATTAGGTTTAGCTCAACAATTGCAAGAGCCCGTAGTACTAACTTGTACTTCAGGATCTGCATTGTTAAATTATTACCCTGCTATTACAGAGGCTTTTTATAGTCAAATACCTTTAGTGGTTATTTCAGCTGATAGACCAATTGATAAAATAGATATTGGAGATGGACAAACCATTAGGCAAGCCAATGTTTTTGCTAACCACATTTTATATAATGCAAATTTAGAAGAGAATGCTTCTGCTGAAAATGATCGTTTAATACAAGAAGCTCTTTTCTTAAGTATTTCACAAAAAGGCCCCGTTCATATAAATGTTCCTTTTGAAGAACCTTTATATGAAACAATTTTAGCGCCCATTATAGCGCCTGTATGGTTTGATTTTGAAAAAAAAGAAGAAAAAGCCTCCGAAATACAACCTTTTGCAAAACAATGGAATGAAGCACAAAAAAAAATAGTATTAATAGGGGAAAATCAACCGAATACCATTGAAGCAGAATATCTAAACATAATAGCACAAGATCCTTCTGTTATTGTAATGACTGAAGTTACATCTAATGTACATCATGAAAACTTTATTACAAATATAGATACAATTATAACGCCTTTTTCAGAAAAAGAATTCGAACATTACAAACCTGAAATATTACTAACGCTAGGAGGTATGATTGTTTCAAAAAGAATAAAAGCCTTTTTCAGAAAATACAAACCCAAAGCACATTGGCATGTGGACGAATTAAGAGCTTATAATACGTATGGTTGTCTTAGTCATCATTTTAAAGAAACACCCAATGTATTTTTTGAACGTTTTTTAAAGTTAACCAGCTACAAAGAAAGCTCTTTTCAGCAAGAATTATTAGATATTCGTTTACAAAGGGCAGTAGCACACAACGACTATCTAAAAGAGTTGATTTTTTCTGATTTAAAAGTATTTCAAATAATTACAGAATTATTACCTAAAAACCTCCAATTACAAATTAGTAATAGTTCCGCTATACGTTATGCACAACTCTTTTCTATAGATTCGAGTATTTCGGTCTATTGTAATAGAGGAACTAGTGGAATAGAAGGAAGTACCACAACAGCTATTGGCGCAGCTGTAGGAAGTAAAAAAACAACGTATGTAATAACTGGAGATATTAGTTTTTTTTATGATAGTAATGCTTTATGGAATCACTATATACCCAATGATTTTAAAATTATCCTTATAAACAATGGAGGAGGAGGGATTTTTAGAATTTTGCCAGGACATCAGGAAAATGAAACATTTAATACCTTTTTGAAACCACCCATAATCTAACAGCAGAATATTTAGCCTCTATGTATGGATTCCACTATTTTAGAGCAACCAATGAAAGACAATTACGGAAAAATTGGAACGATTTTTCATCATTAAATAGACCTGCTATATATGAAATTTTTACGCCAGAAAAACTAAATAATAAAATCCTTTTACAATATTTTAAAGATCTAAATGATTGATTTTTTTAGTCTTAGCTTGTTTGTTCGTATGTTTTTTTTTATATTTGGTAGATATACAATAATCTAACTAAAAAAAATATGAGTAAAAGAGATGAACTGATTGAAAAATATACTGCAGATTTAAAAGAAAAATGTGGTGTAAATCCTGATGTAGAATTGTTAACAAAAGTAGTAATAGGTTGTGGCCCCTCTATTTATAATCAAGATTCTGCTACTGTTTCAGGTTCACAACAATCGGAATTAGATACAGTTAAAAATAACTTTCTAATAAAAAAATTAGGGCTTTCAGATAGTCCAGAGCTAGATGCCGCAATTGATAGTGTAATGGAACAATACGGACGTTCTAACCGAAATAAATACCGTGCAGTTGTATATTATTTATTAACGCTTCATTTTCAAAAAGAAAGTGTTTATAATTAATTATACAAGCAAACTTTCTAAATCCCGATTTTTATCGGGATTTTTTATTTGTATCTTTGCCATTCTAAATTTTCACAGATGATTGAAATAGGAAAATACAATACTCTAAAAATACTTCGAAGTACAGCCGTTGGTTTATATTTAACAGACGGAGAAAAAGATGTCTTATTACCCAATAAGTATGTACCAAAACAATACGAAATAGAGGAAGAAATAGAAGTGTTTGTTTATTTAGATCACGAAGAACGTCCTGTAGCTACCACTCTGGAACCCTATATATTTTTAAATGAATTTTCGTTATTAAGAGTAAGTTATGTAAACAAATTTGGGGCTTTTATGAATTGGGGTCTAGAAAAAGATTTGTTTGTGCCTTTTAAAGAACAGGCTAGGCCTATGGAAGAAGGAAAACGTTACCTTGTGTATATGTACCTAGATCAGCAAACAAATCGTCTAGTAGGTTCTAGTAGATTAAATCAGTTTTTGAATAATCAAGATATGAATCTTGAAAACGGAGAAGAAGTTGATTTAATCATTTCGCATATTTCCGATACAGGTATTAATGTTATCATTAATGAAAAACACAAAGGATTAATTTATAAAAACGAAATTTTTGAAGATTTAAGAACAGGAGATCGTATTGTTGGGTATATAAAAAATATTCGCCCAGATGGTAAGATTGATGTGTCAAGACATCCTCTAGGTTTTGAAAGAATAGATGCTTCTGCTCAAAAAATTATAGATGAATTAAAAGCAGGTAGAGGAGTTTTAAAATTACATGATAATAGTAGTCCTGATGATATTAAAACCATTTTGCAAATGAGCAAAAAGACGTTTAAAAAAGCCATAGGAATACTCTATAAGCAAAAAATGATAGAATTAAAACCTGATGGGATCTATTTGCTAAAGGAATAAAATTATTATTCCCTTTGATTCTCTAAAGTTGGCATTAAAAAAGAAAAGATGTTGAGGGGAAATTCATAACTAAATATCGAAGCTTACTACACTTTAATAAAAAAATCAAGAAAATAATAGTTAAGTGTTTAAAGCAGAGTAAAGTTGATTTTCTTTTTGAAATAATATTTATAAACCTCATGCAAAAATAGCCCCCTTTTTTTAGAACAAGAGCTCTAAAAAGGGGGCTATTTTTATAAGAAGGGGGTAAACCTTGGTTATATTGCTCTATTTTATTTCTAAATGACTTGTCAAGAGTAGATAATCCCATTTACTCATTATAAAAACTACCTGTTGTTTTTATTTCTCTAGAAAAGAACGATTTGATTAAACCAAAAAAATTATTTTTTCTTTTTATACAAAGGAATAAAATAAGTAATGCTATAATTCCATCCTACCCCAAACTTCCCTTCATAAGTTCTGTTAAAACCAGGAATATATAAATTGTTAAAATTGTCAGGTTTTTTCTCAGATAACAAATAATTCATACGAAGGCTAACACCCGCATAAAAATTATTAAAAATTTTAGCTTTTATTCCTGCAACAACCTCTGTCCAATGAGCTGTAAGATCATCATATTTTTGATTGACTACTATAGGATCTGCTTGTGGGAAATATCCTGTAGTATTGTAAATTTTATAGCTATTAAGTTCTTGACTGAAAGTAGAAATACCATAACGAAGTCCTAAATGTACCATGTCTTCCATATCTAGCCAATTTTGGTAAAAATTATAATCAAAACCTACTTTTAAATAATGGCCATTTGTCGTAAAGTTAAGGCGTTTGTCTTCCGTGATTTTTTTTTCTTTACCTATTTCAGCAGCTAAATACATTTTTTTGCCTATCCTATAATCACCAACAAGTTCTAAACCTTGGTAATTTTTATCAAAAATAGAGCGCGTTATTTTTGATACGTCAGCCCCTATTCGTAAGCCATAACGTTCTGTTTTTTTAATTGTATCGTTTGTTTTTTCCTGTGCCTGAATAAATGTTAGTGATAACATAAATAATAACAGACTAAAAGAAAATTTTGATATGTGTTTCATTTTCGTTTGTTATAAAAGTTTTTTGAATAGTTACTTCTTGTATCCAATTTTTAGGTGTAGTAAGAAACACTCCCTTAGGGGAAACGAGTGTAAAATCAGTTTTATAACCACAAGCTCTAGAAATATAAACGTCATGGCGAGAGTAACTAAATTTAATTTGATCTTCCTTGGCTAGAGCAGCGTTTTTTGAATTGATTTGGAAGTTATATATTACCTGATTATCATTTACTTTTAAAGGTAATGCAATTTTGTTACTTCCTGTAAAATCTAAAGAAGTATTCATTCCTTCCGCTGTAACTTTTAAATCGGTTATATTTTTAGGGTTAGTAGGGTTATTATTATCAAAGAATTGGATAATTATTTTAGGCGTTGTAGGCGTTTCTTGTGCGCAAATATCATCAGGTTCACAATTTAAAAATCCCATTGCAAAAATAATAGTCAACAAACCAAAGCATATCTTTTTCATATTTGTTTTAGTAAAGAGTGATTTGTAAAGGAGGCTATCCTAAAAGTAATAATTCAAGAGGTATTTTGTTGCTTTTGTATTAATAAAAGGGCGATTATCAGAATTATGATAGTCCTTTTTGGTTAAAAAAACAAGATTAGAATTCTTTTGGATGGCCTCATTTACTATTTATTTTATCTCTAAAAGTACCACATTTTCTACGTGATGTGTTTGTGGAAACATATCTACAGGACGTACACGAGTTACTT
The DNA here is from genome assembly GCF_019565505.1 of Flavobacterium davisii. Classification (GTDB taxonomy): domain Bacteria; phylum Bacteroidota; class Bacteroidia; order Flavobacteriales; family Flavobacteriaceae; genus Flavobacterium; species Flavobacterium davisii. The sequence goes on along the minus strand of NZ_CP067378.1, from coordinate 552,570 downwards.
TATACATTCTGTCCATTAAAGCCAAATCACGTGCCTGTGTGGCAGCGTTACAACTTACATAAACCACTTTTTTGGGTGCAATTTTTAATATTTGCTCTACAACATCAGCGTGCATACCATCACGAGGCGGATCTGTAATAATAACATCAGGATGTCCAGAGTAGTTATAAACTCGTCGTTAAAAACATTTTTCATATCACCTACAAAAAACTCACAATTAGTTATTTTATTGCGTTCCGCATTTATTTTGGCATCACTAATCGCTTCCGGAACCGCTTCGACACCAATTACTTTTTTAGCTTTTTTAGAAACAAACTGCGCAATAGTTCCTGTTCCTGTATACAAATCATATACTAACTCATTGCCCGTTAACCCCGCAAAATCTCTTGTGATAGAATATAATTCATAAGCTTGTTCTGAATTGGTTTGATAAAATGATTTAGCATTAATGCTAAATTGTAAACCTTCCATTTCTTCTAAAATATAGTTACGTCCTTTAAATAAAATAATATCTTGGTCGTACAACGTATCATTGGCTTTTTGATTAATCACATATTGTAGTGATGTAATTTCAGGAAAACGCTCTGCTAAAAAATTCATCATACACGCTATTTGTTCTTTATGGTTGTCAAAAAACTGAATAAGAACCATAATTTCTCCTGTAGAAGCAGTACGAATCATAAGGGTACGCAATAAACCATTATGCTCTCTAGGGTTAAAAAAGCTTAAATTATTTTCATTAGCAAAACGCCTTATTTCGTTGCGAATAGTATTGGATGGGTCTTGTTGTAAATGACATTTGTTAATATCAAGAATTTTGTCCCACATTTTTGGGATATGAAAACCAACGGCATTTTTATTATTAAGTGCCTCACCGCTGTTAATCTCTTCAGGAGTCATCCAACGAGTAGAAGAAAAGCCAAATTCCATTTTATTTCGATAAAAAAATTGTTTTTTTGATCCTAAAATGGGTTCAAATTCTGGAAGTTCAATTTTGCCAATACGTTTTAAATTATTTTCTACCTCTTGGTGTTTGTAAAAAAGTTGTTGATTATAATTCATATTTTGCCATTTGCAACCACCGCATACACCTGAATGCTCGCATACAGGCTCTACACGATGTTCAGAATATGAATGAAATTGGATGGCTTTCCCCTCATAATACGATTTACGTTTTTTAAAGGTTTGAATATCTACAACATCGCCAGGTACCACATTACTTAAAAAAATGACCTGACCTTCTGGTGCTTTTGCCACACATACGCCTTTTGCTCCTGCATCAAGGACTTTTACGTTTTCGAATACGACTTGTTTATCTTTTTTTCTTCCCATAGTGCAAAGATAATAATTGCTATTAGATTTTAGAATTTTAAAGAATGTGAGTTTTGTTTTTAATTGGTCAATCAAAATGAGGATAACGATTCTTTTTTACATTCAAATTTTGGGTTTATTATAATCCAAATTTTTTACCAAGCTGATATAAATTTGCTCTTTTTGTTTTGGGGGTATACTAAAGTAAAATGAGGAATGGTGGCGAATTGTTATTTTTATTTAGTCAATTAATTCGCATTATATAAAACTAAAAAAAGACTTTCTTTATAATGGTATATTTTATCATTTGGCATGTTAAATATTTAAGAGAGTATTGAAATTAATGATAAAAAGAATAGAACAGATAGTATTCTTAAATACAAAAATTGGTTGTTATATTGAGTGTTTTTAATTCAAAATCGGTATTAGATTTGAATGAAGTGAATTTATGGAAAATCTATTCCATTTCAAGCACGTACTCAAAAAATTAATTATTAAAATGGTTTATTATTTTTTCTTTTAAAATTTTTTGTGAGTATTTGAGTTTGTTCAAAAATCTTTTTTTAAAACAATATCTAATGCGTAAACCATTTTATACATAGGCTTCGGTCGCAAGTACAAGTTAGCTCTCATTTGTCAAAGAACAATACTTTCTTGAAATCTGGGTTTAATAAAAATTTACTATTATTTGATATTTTGATCTATCATATCCAATATTTCTTTGTTATAATCTATATCAAACTTTCTAGCAAATAATTTTAGAGGTGGTTGATCTAACAATTCCTTTAAGTCGTCAGATTGAAAAGTTACAGGAAGAGGACAATTTTTTCTACTCCAATTAATATATGTTAAAGAATTATCAAATTCAATAGGAAGGCCTGTTTCTTTTAAGTACATAATGATCGAATGAAAAAAAATTCATCTGGTAATAAAGAATCAACAAAAAAATTAAAAAGAGCATGCCTGTTTAATTTTATATAATCATTCATTTTAGCTAAAATAGAAAGATCCATAGCCCACCATTGAGAACCACCATAGAATTTTAAGGGTAAAGTAAGTTTCCGTTTTATGACCATAATTTTTAAAAATTGATAAAAAGAAATTTCTTTTTAACAAGGCTTTTTATAGTATGAGTATTCAGTCCTTTTATTAATAAAAAGTCGCCCCTTTTTGAACTCAGATTAATCTTATAATATTTTATTCTTTCATAAAATTTTGGCCAAATATTTTCTGCTTTATCTAAATCAATAAAAACGGTATTCTTATTCTGATTGAAAAAAGCATCAATAAAAGATAAGTTCTTTATAGGGTAATCATGGCCACTCATGAGTATACAAAATCCTTCATTATGATGATTTATTGCATTTTCCATTAAATTTAAAGTTGCTATAATAGTGCTAAAATCACCCCAAATACAATCTACTCGATCGGTTATTAAGTATACATTATTTATTTTTTTTAGATTATCAAATAAATGAATATCCGATTTTAGGTCTATGTGTATATAAAAAAAAGATTGTTCATTATATAATGCCTTAATTTGTCTTTCCAATTGTTCTGGTGATTTATGGGCTAAAATGAGATATATTTTGTTCATTTGAAGAGCAATTTTTTTAAAAATTAGAATTCATCAAAAAGGAAGACTTTCTACTGTAAAGATATTCCGTTTATTTTGATAATGTGACAGGATAGGTTTTCTTTTAATAATGGTTAAAGATAGTGGTTTGTTAAGATAAATCAATCATGAAAAAATATTTCAGAAGGAATACAAGACATAGTGTCTCGTCCTAAAAGGGCAAAATCTTTGAAAGAAGCGGTTATATTTTCTTCTGGATTATTCAAAAAGCCACCAGAAAAGTATTTAGCTTTTTGTTTGTAGTGATCAAAATTTTTTGTTTGATTTTTTTGATGGTTAAAATTAGTAAAAGGTTTTTTACGTTTGTCTTGTTAACATTTTTAATTAATTTAAATTTGTTTTTTATTTGTTTTAAACTTTTTTAAAAATATAAAAATGGTAAAGCACCTTGCACTTCTCCGAGGCATTAATGTATCGGGGCACAATATGATAAAAATGGATGATTTGAAAGCGTTATTGGAACGAATAGATTTTCAAAACGTAGTGACTTATATTCAATCAGGTAATGTTTTTTTTGATTGTGAGGAAGAGAATGGTGCTTCGGTGGGATTTAAAATTAAACAGGAAATTTTTAAAGAATGGGGCTATGAAGTTCCTGTAATGGTTCTAGCGAAACAAGATTTAGAACAGGCACTAGCTAATAATCTGTATTTAAAGGAAAAGGATGTAGATACATCTAAGATTTACTTTGCTTTTCTAAACAAAGAATTAAATGAAGGTGCTATTCACGATTTAAAAATAAGTCAAGTGAAGCCAGATGAAGCTACTATTGATAAAAATAGAATGTATTTAAAATACATAAATGGAGCTGGTAAAACTCGCATGGATAATAAATATATTGAGAAAAAATTGAATGTTATTTCTACTATACGTAATTTTAATACAGTAAGTAAATTGTTGGAAATGTTTTAAAAAATGATTGTATGGCAAAAAAGAAATAGACAGTATAAAAGAAGTAGAGAAGGATTTAGGTACTAAAGCTTTAACTTTAGGGCAGCGTGTTGCGGATAGAGTAGCAGCCTTTGGAGGAAGTTGGACTTTTATTATTTTATTTCTTAGCTTTTTATTAGTTTGGATTTCAATAAATGTTTTTGTCTTATTAAATGTGGGGTTTGATCCCTATCCTTTTATTTTGTTAAATCTTATTTTGTCTTGTGTTGCAGCTCTTCAAGCCCCTATAATTATGATGAGTCAAAATCGGCAAGAAGAAAAGGATCGAGAACGTGCCCAAAAAGATTTTCAGATTAATCTAAAAGCCGAAAAAGAAATTAGAATTCTTCAAGATAAATTAGATCATATTTTAAAACATCAACACGAAGAAATGATGCAAATGCAAATGCAACAAATGAAATTATTGGAAGAATTAAGGTTGAAGGGAGGTGAATAATGTACCGTATCCGTTTATTGCTTGTTTCTTCCAATTTTCAACCTCCGTCTTCAATTTCTAATTTCTAGCTTCGATCTTCTACTACCATCCTAAATATCATTTAATGTTTTAATAAAACTAATTAAATCTTTTATATCTTGTTTAGAAAGATTTAAGTTGTCCTCGGGTAATGTTTGATTTTTAAGATGTATTCCTAGTCCTTTTCCACCCCCTTTGTTATAAAAAATGAGGACTTCTTCTAGGGTTTTAAAGTGGCCGTTGTGCATGTAAGGAAAAGTTATAGCAGCATTTCGAACAGTAGGCGTTTTAAAAGCATATTTTTTTAGGGGAGCTTGGGTAATTAAATACTCGCCTAAATCAGGATCTAATGAAGGAACGTTTGGTTTTGTAGGAACACCTAATACCTCACTTTCCATTTTTTGATACAAAGGCGGTACGCTTCCGTTAAACAAAGGGAAAAAATGACAAGTGGCACATTTTCCTTTGCCCATAAATAAGTTAAATCCTTTTGTTTCGTTTGAGGTTAGTGAAGCGGTTCCTTGTAAATAATTATCAAATCTTGAATTTAATGGAGCAAGTGTTCTAATAAAACTGGCTAATGATTTTAATACATGTTGTTCACGTACGACTTTTTCATTTAAAAAAACTTTTTTGAACTTTTGAATATATATAGGATTTGAATTAATTTTTGCCAAAGCTGTTTTAAAGCTTCCGTGCATTTCGTTTTTGTTATTAATTACTGCCTTCGCTTGATCTTCTAAATATACTACTCTACCATCTACAAATAAGTTGTTTTGTAATGCTGAATTGAGTAAGGTGGGGGTATTTCGAGAATTTGCGATATGATTAACTGCCGTAGTTTTATGATCAGCATAGCCTATTTCAGGAATATGGCAACTAGCACAAGATACTGCTTGATTGCCACTTAAAATTTTGTCATAAAATAATTCTTTGCCTAATGCAATTTGCGCTTTAGAAGGATTTCGATTATAGAATGGTGCGAAATAGTTTACATTAAAAGCTCCCTTTTCAAATGGTGAGTTTTTAGAGAAATCGATTGCGCTAATAAATGAATTGTTTTTAATGTTTAATTTTTGTTGAATATGATTTATTTCTTCAAAAATTGGTTTTATATATTTTACAATAAAGACAGCCCGATTAAAAGAATTGAAATCTTGATTTTGATTTATAAATTGTATGCTTTGAGCTATTTTTTTATTTAGCTTTTCTTCAAAAGAAAAACAATTTATATAAGATTGAATACCTTTTAATGCACTTTTTGTTTCGGCTAAGGATTGTAAGGCAATGGCAGAATCAAAACCCGAAATACCTAAACTGATGATTCTAATAAGTTGTAGTTTTTGAATTTCAAAAATAGAACGATCTGTAAGCTGAATGGTTTGGATTTGTAATTCTAGGGTTTGTATATAGGATTGAAGCGTAGCAGTATTTTGAATAGCTTCTTGTCTATTTAATTTTTTGTCAAAAAGAGTTTCCTCTACAACCTGAAATCCAGTAGCGTCTTCTATTTTTCTGTTGCTGTCATTTAAATCATTTTCGTTTATAGGTGCGCCATTAATTTTTGTAAAAGTACTGGGGAAATAAAAGGCAATAAATTCTTCACAAGTTTTAAAGGCTAATCGTGTTATTATAAATTGTTTTTTTAGTTCATCCTGAGTTGCATTATGTTTTGTTAGATGAGCAAGTTTGTTAGCTTCCTTTATTAGTTTGTTATAGTTGTTAAGGATTAATAATTGGGTGTTTTTTAAATAGTTAATATGATTATAACTGTTTTTTTTACAAGAAATTAAAAATAAGAGAAGGACTAAAATAAAAATTTTTTTCATTTATATACTTTAAAAAATTAGAAAGAGTTGGTCCAAAAACAAAGCATGAATTTTTGGTTTGCAATATTTAGGAAGGAAAAGGTTTGTCATTAAGAGGATATGATTTTCTTTTTTTGTTTTAAAAAATGTATAACAAGATATTGGTTTTTTTGGATACTTTTTAGACCCAAATTCCGCATTAGACTCGAAGGAGGTGAATTGACAATGCCAATTTAACCACCTTATTTTTAATAATAGGAAGGACATACTCCCATTTTAATCATCAAAATAGTTTCTTTATTTTTTCTTCTAAAATTTTAGGTGACTAGTTGAACCTATTGAGATCTTTTGTTTCACAATGAAGCCTAATACAGAATTTGGGTTTAAGTTTGTTTATTTGATTAAAAAGTTTAACGAGGTAAGCCTTTTATTAAGATAACTTGACTTCCTTGTTTTTCGTTTGGACGTATGTTGCCACCATCGACTCCTTTAAAGGCTTCCTTTTCCCAAGAATGTGCTTGTATACATAGCATAAAAGTGTTTTCAACTCCTAATGTTTCAGAAACATCGGTTAAACTGCCATATTCCCAAGAACCTTTAGGAGAGGCTGCACTTAAATATTTGTCGCCGGGTTCATTTCTTTTATGATCTAATTCAAAAACAACTTTTAACTCTTTTGTTAGAATATTATATTGATAAAGATAAGAGTCATGTACTTCATCTCCATATCCGTTAGGATCTTCTTGTAAATACACATAATTTTTGGTGACACAAATATTGTCTATATTTTGAAAAGTTTTAGCTTTACCATTTCGGTTATCCCCATCCAATTCTAAGGTTAGTTTTCCTTGTAAAGGATTATTAGCGTTTAATTCTAACTTGTATAAACGGCCGTATTTATTACGTGAGTTATTAGCGTTTACACCTGTGTTGTTTTGACCTGTAACATTAAAATAAATTTCTCTTTCTTTACCAGTTGTTTTATTCCAATCAATATCTTCAACTCGACCAAAAGTAAGAGCGTTTAAAGCTTGTGCAGCCTGATTGTTTTGTAATCCAGTATTGGTTTTTATATCGGTTATTTCTACAAATTCAACATCATAAGAGTTGTTTTCTGTCATGTTTTTTTCAACAGGATCATTATTAGTACGTTTTAAGACATACACTTTTCCATTGTTTAAATCACCAATAGTCGATTTATACAATATTAATTGTCCTCCGTATGTTCCATTATCATCATCGCCAATTATTACTACAGTTTGTCCGTTATATGCGTTTTTAGAAAGAGGAACAGCATTTTCAGCACTCCATCTACCTAGAGCGGTTAATGGTCTTGGAGTGCTATTGTTTGCTTTTGAATCAAAGGGGTTAAACCGTGAATTAGAGATTCACTATTGCTTTCGCCACAAGTTAAAAACAAAGGACCAAAACCATGTATTTCTGGAGTAGCTAAAGTAGCTGAGCATAATCTTGTGCCCGCTCCGTTAGAATTTAGTATATATTGCCCTGCAACTGGTTTAAAAGTTTTGTCAAAAGTAATTTTAGATACCGCAAAATTATCTTCATTATTTACTAAAAATGTAAATGTATCATCTGTATTTCGTATTAATCCAGATCCATCAGCAGAACCTCCAAAAACATAATCAGGAGTTTGTACTAATTTATCTTCACTAGAAAATAATGAATAAGTTTGCAATGAGGAAAATTCAGGCATAGCTTTAATCAGAGGAGGAGTTACAGAATGATTTCGTAATTCATAAGGATTAACAGCACTTGTTGTTTCATTGCTTTCATCTTGTTTATTACACGCAACTAAGCTTGCAATGATGATGATGGTAAATAAAGAGGTTTTTTTAATTTTCATATAATTTGTTTTTTCGAAGCAAACTTAAAATGACAATGTTAGATAAATGTTTAGTCTTTTTTTTAAAAAGGTTATCATTCATTAAAGTTAAAGTTAACATCATGATCTAATAGTATATTTTAAGAATATGATTTAACGTTATAGTGTTGTAACTCCTATTCAAGATAAGAGTCGAATTATAAATATCATGTTTCTTCTAAAATTTTCGGTGAGTACTTGAATTTATTAAGAAATTTTGTTTGACAATTAAGTTTAATAGAGAATCTGATTTTAAACAAATAGAAAGAAAACGAGCCATAATGTAAAAATAAAAGAAGAAGATTTGTTTAAATTTATTAATATTCAGTTTTTTTAAATGTGGTTTTTTGAATCGTTTTTTATGATGATGACAAGCTAAAATGACACCCTTGATTATCTTTTTTGTTTTTGGGAGTTATATTTTTACATTTGTATAGTATTGGGTTGATTTCTCGCCATAAAGAAGGAATTGCGATTTTTTAATCAATAATAATAATTATGTCAGTTTTAGAAAAATTAACTTCAGCTGAAGCCATTGGATTAGAGGACAAACATGGAGCACACAACTATCATCCATTACCAGTAGTATTAAGTAAAGGAGAGGGAGTGTATGTTTGGGATTTAGAAGGGAAAAAATATTATGATTTCTTGTCGGCATATTCGGCAGTTAATCAAGGACATTGTCATCCGCGTATTGTAGGAGCTATGGTACAGCAAGCCCAAACGTTAACCCTAACGTCTAGAGCTTTTTACAATGATAAATTAGGTGTTTATGAGCAATACGTAACCAATTATTTTGGTTTTGATAAAGTATTGCCAATGAATACGGGGGCTGAGGCGGTTGAAACCGCTTTAAAATTGTGTCGAAAATGGGCCTATGAAAAAAAAGGAATCAATGAAAATGAGGCACAAATTATAGTTTGTGAAAACAATTTTCATGGAAGAACGACCACGATCATTTCATTTTCAAATGATGAAAATGCTCGTAAAAATTTTGGTCCTTACACAGTTGGATTTATTAAAATTGCGTATGATGATTTAGAAGCTCTTGAAAAAGCAATTACTTCATCGTCCAATGTAGCGGGATTTTTAGTAGAACCCATTCAAGGAGAAGCTGGTGTATATGTGCCAAGCGAAGGATATTTAGCTAAAGCAAAAGAATTATGTGAAAAACACAATGTGTTGTTTATTGCAGATGAGGTGCAAACAGGTATTGCTCGTACAGGGAAACTATTAGCCGTACACCATGAAAATGTACAGCCTGATATTTTGATTTTAGGAAAAGCTTTGTCAGGAGGTGCTTATCCTGTATCAGCAGTATTAGCAAATGATGCTATCATGAATGTAATTAAACCAGGGCAACACGGTTCTACTTTTGGAGGAAATCCAGTAGCAGCAGCTGTTGCTATTGAAGCTTTAGAAGTAGTTAAAGATGAAAAGTTAGCCGAAAATGCAGAACGATTAGGACAAATCTTTCGTTCAGAATTAGCTAAATTTATCGAAACGTCTCCCATAGCTAGCTTAGTTCGTGGAAAAGGATTATTAAATGCCGTTGTAATTAATGATACAGAGGATAGCGATACTGCTTGGAATATATGTATGAAATTAGCAGAAAACGGATTGTTAGCTAAACCTACTCATGGAAATATTATTCGTTTTGCTCCTCCTTTAGTAATGAATGAAGAACAATTAAGAGATTGTGTTGCAATTATTATAAAAACGCTAAAAGAGTTTGAAAAATAACGAATAAAACTTATCTATAGTGCCCCCAAATAGTGAACTTTTGGGGGTGTTTTTATGTAAAATGTTTGCTGTAGTAAGAAATAACCATGATAATGAAGTTGAGATAACCTAATGATAGTATGATTTTGGAAGAAAAGATAAAAAATTTAAAATAACGACCGATAATTAATATTAAATAAGGAATAATACTGAATAAAGGGGGATACATTAAAAAAGCATGTTGTACCTCTCCTTTTAATAATAAAATGAGAGCCCTTTGAGCTCCACAACCTAAACAATCTACTTTAAAAAGTATTTTGAATAAGCAAGGAATCATAAAATCGTTTAGGATTATCTTTTGTACCACTGTAAAAATAGAGTTCATTGTAAAATTAAAAAATTAGTTTCTATTTTTGCAAAAAAATAAGATTTATGTTTTTTATAGGAGATAGTGTATCGGTTTTAGATGATAATATTAATGGAGTAGTAATAAAAGTAACGGGGGATCAAGTTTGGATAGAAACAGAAGAAGGATTTGAGTTGCCTTTTAAAAACAACGAACTAATTTTAATAGATCAAACAGGATTGGATTTTTCAAAAGCAAATTTTTACGCTATAAAAAAAGAAAAAGAAATTTCAAAACCCAAAAACTTTATAAAAGAAAGGAAGTCTAAAAAAGATGAAACTGTTTTAGAGGTAGATTTGCACATAGAAAAATTAGTACAAACAACTAAAGGTATGAATAATTATGATATTTTAAATATACAAGTGGAAACCGCTCAAAGACAATTAGATTTTGCAATAAAAAACAGAATACAAAAAGTAGTACTTATTCACGGTGTCGGAGAAGGAATCCTGAAAGCTGAATTAGATTTTCTACTAAGTAGATACAGTTATATCAGCTTTCAAGAAGCCAGTTTTCAAAAGTATGGTTTTGGTGCTACAGAAGTGTATATTAACCAAAAAAACTTTTTGTAAATTAGTTTATAATTTCACCAAACTCATAATCCCCATTAGGATTAGGACTATAGGTTTTAATACCGTTTTTAAAAATCACTTTTCTAAGCTTGATTACATGACGATAAGTTGAAGTGGTTTGTTGAGAAGTTTCTACCACAATAATACCACTTACATCTGTTATGCCTTCCTGTGCAATCCATTCTTCTACCAAAGCAGGACTTGTAGGCGGAATAGATTGACAGAAAAAACTAGCGTTTAAGCCACCACTATAAACCCTATAGCTAATCTTATTACTGTTATTTAATAAAGCTGTTTTTGTACCAACAATTTGATGTTTGTATAAACTAGGGTCTATATCTAATAATAAAGCATTACTGTTGTTGTATTTAAAAAGAGATTATTGCCAGAACAATTTTGCATGACAGCATTTTTATAATCAAATTTTAAATCAATTAAATCCGTAGTATAGTTACCAAACTCATATCTGTCAAAAACTAATTGCTTATTAGGACTATTAAAAGTTATATTCTTAAACAAAATCTTATGATTATACCCCACAATCTTTGAAGGATCGTTAGTAGAAATTATTTTGTTAGTAGTTATTTCAATAGTACCGCCAGATACAGTCCATTGCTCAGCAACGGGATTATTACCAACAGAACAGATTTCATTACTATTAATCGTTGAAAAAAACTTTTTATAAATTAAGTTATTGCCTGTTCCAATGAGGTAAGTTTTAATCCCTTCTTCATTAGGAAAACTTGTTTCTGGAGTTGTAAAAATAAGCGTTTCTTTATCATTAATTTTGTATAATGTATTGGTGTTGTTACATTTTTGAACAGAAATAGAGCTAAAGTTAAATGTTTCTTCTATTATATTTCCATCATCACAAGCTGTAAGTAGTAGTAGTGAAATTAGTAAAACCCAAATTTTTTTCATATTCATTAAATTTTAAACAAAAATACAATTTTAAATTTTTAATCAAAGATATTGTTATATTTGGATCGCTAACTAAAAAAGATTTATGAATTCACAAGTAACAAAAACAAATTATCCAGCTTTATATACCTTGGTAACTGTTTTCTTTTTTTGGGGTTTTATTGCTGCTGGAAATAGTATTTTTATTCCATTTTGTAAAAATTATTTTTCCTTAGACCAATTTCAATCTCAGTTAATAGATTTTGCATTTTATACAGCCTATTATTTAGGAGCCTTGTTATTATTTGCTTTCGGGAATGCGAAAGGAAAAGATATAGTAGGAAGTTGGGGACATAAAAAAAGTATAATTTACGGTTTATTATTTTCTGCTTTAGGATCGGGAGCAATGATTTTAGCTGTAAAAGGTAGTATTTATGAAGGAATGCTAGTAGGCTTGTTTATAGTAGCATTAGGTTTTTCATTACAACAAACAGCGGCTAATCCATTTGCAATCTTATTAGGCGATCCTAAAACAGGAGCAAGTAGAGTAAATTTAGGAGGAGGTATTAATTCTTTAGGAACTACAATTGGTCCTATAATAGTGGCTTTAGCATTGTTTGGAACGACAGCCTCCGTTTCGGATGATCAGATTAAGCATTTAGAACTAGATAAAGTTATTTTTCTTTATGTGTGTGTAGGCTTTCTTTTTGTAGGTTCAGCAGCCTTATTTTATTTTTCTAAAAAAGTCCCATCAGGAATTTCTAATGAATCTATAGAAAAAGCAAATAAAGCCCTAACGACACTTGTTGTTATGACATTACTTTTAGCGGCTTGTTTTACCTTTATTTTTAAATCATATCAAAATGTAGAAGGATTGGATTCAGTTCAATTATTAGACTTGAATCAATACAGAATGAACTGGCTAATGGGGGCATTGATTGTCGTTTTAGGAGGGATTTTGTATTCCTATATAGCAGCGAAGAAAAATCCAGAAGGATGGGGAGCTATGCAATATCCTCAGTTAGTATTAGGAATGTTAGCTATTTTTGTTTACGTTGGGGTTGAGGTTGCAGTAGGAAGCAACTTAGGCGAGCTGCTAAAATTACCTGAATTTGGTAGCTTACAATCATCTGATATAGCTCCTTATATATCTATATATTGGGGAAGTTTGATGATAGGACGTTGGGCCGGTGCTATTAGTGTATTTAACCTAAAAGGGATTCAAAAAATAATAGCCTTAATTGTCGTTCCTTTATTAGCATTTGGAATTGTATTAGGTGCTAATATGCTTTCAGGTAAAGATATGAAACCTCTTTATTTTTACATTGTATGTGTTTTATTACAAATTATAGCCATGTTTTTATCTAAAGATAAACCTGCAAGAACACTTATGATTTTTGCACTATTTGGTTTAATTGCCATGATAATAGGTTTATGTTCAACAGGAATGGTGGCTATTTATGCGTTTTTAGCAGGAGGTTTAGCTTGTAGTATTATGTGGCCTGCTATTTTTAGTTTATCTATCTTAGGATTAGGAAAATATACTTCACAAGGTTCCGCTTTTTTAATTATGATGATCTTAGGTGGTGGTATAATTCCTCCTATTCAAGGTAAAATATCGGATTTAATAGGCATACATAACTCCTATATTGTAGCGGTTATTTGTTTTGCATATTTAACGTTATTTGCAATTTTAGTAAAAAAAATATTAAAAAGTCAAAATTTGGATGTTGATTCAATAGAAATTAAAGAAGGACATTAAAACTAAAAGACATAATAATATTAAAAGGGTAAAAGGAATTAAGTACTTTTATCCTTTTTAATTTTAATTTAATTTTATGAATCGTAATAAATATTTTACAGCAGCTTTTTCATCTTTCTTTATTTGGGGATTTTTTAGTTTGGCTATAAAAAAAATAAATGACTATGCTTCTTTAGATATATTATTTTATAGGGTTTTTTATGCAACCTTTTTACTATTGATGATTAATTTTATATTTAGAAGACAGATTGTCTTAGATGATTTAAAAATTTTCAATAGTTTTAGCAAATCTGTCCAAAGAAAAACAGTAGTTTTAACGATTATAGGTGGATTTTTGCTCGTTTTAAATTGGTTTTTGTTTATGTACTCTGTAAACCATATCAGTATACAATCTGCCTCATTTGCTTATTTAATTTGTCCTATTATAACAACTGTTTTAGCCTATTTTGTACTCAAAGAAAAATTAGATAAAAAACAATGGACTGCTGTCGGATTGTTCGTTGTTAGTTGTGGTCTTTTGTCTTATGGTCATATAAAAGATTTAATGTATTCATTAATAATTGCTTCTACTTTCGCTCTGTATTTAATAACTCAAAGAAGGAACAATTACTTTGATCGTTTTGTAGTATTAACAATTCAATTGCTTATTTCATCTATAATATTATCTCCTTTTTATTGTTTTTATAAATCAGAAACCCCTACAACCTTTTTATTTTGGGGTGTAATGACCTGTATAGTGGTACTATTTACAATTATACCTCTTTTTTTGAATCTTTATGCTCTTAAAGGGATTGATTCTAAAACAGTAGGTGTCTTAATGTATACCAATCCTCTTATTAATTTCTTTTTAGCATTGTTTTATTTTAAAGAAGAAATAAACGTAATTCAATTAAGTGCTTACTTGTTAATAGTAGTTGCTATAATTTTATTTAACATCAATTATTTTGCGAAAAAGGCGAATTAATTTTTTTACACAAAATTAGGTTTTTTTGTTAAATAGTGTAAAATATAGCAATAATATTAATCTTTTTTGTTGTTTTGTTTGAATTTTTATTAAAAAATAACATATAAAACCCTTGTTGGCTAAGAAAATGTTATAATTTCGCTAAAATAATTCAAAAAAAAACAAATTTATGAAAAACACTATCAAAGTAAGCACTCTGTTGCTGAGTATGGCTACATCAGTAGCATTGTTTTCTTGCTCTAAGGAAAAAGAAGGGGTAATTAATCAAGAAGAGGCTGCAATTGTAGAACAACCAGCAGGGATTGAACGCGAATGTAGTTATGTAGATTCTTCTTGGCCAGCTTCAGCTAATTTATCTACAACCTTATCTTCTGGTGCAGGAACATCAGCAGATGTTACTTTTATGACAAATCAAAATATAAATATTAAAACTTTTTGGAGAGGGACTTCAGTAGCGGCTCCAATATTTAGATTTGTAAATAATGGTACGAACTGGAATTCTACCTATAATGCAATTTCTTATGGTAATGGAAAAATTTATTATGGAGAAGGTATTTTTAGAGATGCCAAATCTAAAGATGCTTCAAACTTAATTAATGTAATGATACTTGCTCATGAGTATGGACATCAATTACAATATGCGTTCCGTTTGCCTTCTAAAAAGAATCAACAGCTAGAGCAGGTGAATTAGAAGCAGATGGAATGGCAGGTTATTATTTAAGAAAAGGATATGGCAAATCTACTTATTCTGAAATAGCTACAGCTTATGAGTTTGCTTATTCAATTGGAGATAAACAAATAACAAGTGCCGATCATCACGGTACGCCTGTGCAAAGACGTTCTGCAGTTCGTTTAGGATTTTTGTTAGCAGATCCTACGAATACTAAATTAACGCCAACTCAGTTTGATTCAAACTTCTTTTATTACTATGATGGGGTTTTAGCAGGTACTAGCAGATTAGCTAAGCCAGAAGGAATGAGTGATGAAGGTCACCAATTAGTTATGAGTAAAATGAGTGAGTTACAAAAAATTCAATCAGGAAAAATGTCTGATACAGAATATTTTAACCTATAATAATTGAGTTAATTTTATATTGAGGCTGTCCAAAAGGACAGCCTTTTTGTTTACTAAAATATTCGGACACCTATCGGAGATAGTTTTCATATAAACGATTCTCAGAAACTGGGTTCGACTTTTAGGACACTCTCTTTAGAGGAGGCCTTTTAAAGTGTATTAATGCACGGACCAATTTCTTTTTGGTATCGTTTTATATTAAAGTGGAAATAAATCTAATTCGATCAAGTACTTACTTTTTAATGATGAAATCATAGTTCTTATTTTGTTTTATTAATTTAACAAAAAATTAATTATAAAGTATTAATTTATTTTTTTTAAAAATATATTTGTTTTTTGTGATTTTAAAAATTTAAATTTGTAAAAAAAATATTTAAAAACAAACTAAGTTTATGAAAAACAACAACAAACTAAACACTCTGTTGTTGGGTGTAGTTTCTATAATATTGTTTTCCTGTTCTAAAGAAAAAGAAGAAGCGAAAAAAAAGATGAAACAGTAAGTATTGAAAAACCAATAGAGGTAGTAAAAGAATGTGATTTTATTAATGATGATTGGCCTGCTTCGGCTACTCTATCAACCACTTTATCTGCTGGAGTAGGAACAGCAGCAGATGCTATTTTAATGAATGATCAAAATATAGCTATTAATACTTTTTGGAGAGGAATTTCTGTAGCCGCTCCAGTTTTTAGATTTGTCAAAAATGGCACAGATTGGAAATCTACCTATAATGCTATATCTTATAATACAGGAAAAATTTATTATGGAGAAGGTATTTTTAGAGATGCCAAATCTAAAGATGTTTCAAATTTAGTTAATATAATGATTCTTGCTCACGAATATGGGCATCAATTGCAATACGCATTTCATTTACCTTCTGAAAAAGAATCAACCGCCAGAGCAAGTGAGTTAGAAGCAGATGGAATGGCAGGTTACTATTTAAGAAGAGGTTATGGTAAATCAACTTATTCTGAGATCGTTACGGCGTATAACTTCGCTTATGAAATTGGAGATAATAAGACCACAAGTTCAGATCATCATGGTAAGCCTCAACAAAGACGCTCAGCGGTTCGTTTAGGTTTTTTATTAGCAGATCCTGTAAATGCTAAGTTAACAGCAACTCAGTTTGATTCTAAATTCTTTTATTACTATGATGGAGTGTTAAATGCGTCTTATAGAATGGCTAAACCAGAAGGAATGAGTGATGAAGGTCATCGATTAATTATGAGTAAAATGAAAGAGTTGCAAAGAATTAAATCAGGAAAAATGTCTGATGCAGAATTTTTTAACCTAGATTAAATCAGTTAGATATATTGTAAGCCAGCTATAAACTTATAGCTGGCTTTTTTGTGATCTTATTTTACCTATGAAATAACCAAATTTTAATCCAAATGACAAATTTATTTAGATATAAAAAATGACGTTGATTTTAATAAATAACTCTGTTTTTTATTCTCTATGCGTAAACTACATCTGCGATAAAAACATAGTTTTTTATCATCACAACAAAGTCTATAGAATAAATTTGATTAAATGTAATGATATTCATTATCCTGAATATTATCTATTACACGATAAACAAACAATTTTTGTACTTTTTGTCAATTATTAAACAAAGAAAAAGTTATTTGTTTGTCATTTTGTCATGAAGAGATGGAGGTGTGCTGACAAAGAAGGCTGTTTTTAGTATTGGCATAATCCTTGTCATTCTCGAAAATGTATAAGAAGTACAACTGTGATTAAAAGTAATCACATAGAAAAATGAATTAAAAATTAAGGAGAATTATATTATGAGTAAAATTATTGGAATCGACTTAGGTACTACTAACTCATGTGTAGCAGTAATGGAAGGTGGAGAACCGGTTGTAATTGCAAACGCAGAAGGTAGAAGAACGACTCCCTCAGTAATTGCTTTTGTTGAAGGAGGAGAAATAAAAGTAGGGGATGCTGCAAAACGTCAAGCAGTTACAAATCCTACAAAAACAATTGCTTCAGTAAAACGTTTCATGGGGAATAAGTATACTGAAAGTGCTAAAGAAGCGTCAACAGTAGCTTATAAAGTGGTAAAAGGGGATAATGATACACCCCGTGTTGATATAGACGGACGTTTATATACCCCACAAGAATTATCTGCTATGACTCTTCAAAAAATGAAGAAAACAGCGGAAGATTATTTAGGTCATGCTGTAACACAAGCAGTTATTACGGTACCAGCTTATTTTAACGATGCGCAACGTCAAGCTACTAAAGAAGCAGGACAAATTGCAGGTTTAGAAGTAATGCGTATCATTAACGAACCTACAGCTGCAGCTTTAGCTTATGGTTTAGATAAAGCAGCTCAAGATAAGAAAATTGCAGTATATGACTTAGGTGGAGGTACTTTTGATATTTCTATCTTAGAATTAGGTGACGGTGTATTTGAAGTATTATCTACAAATGGAGATACACACTTAGGAGGAGATGATTTTGATCAGGTAATTATTGATTGGTTAGCTTCTGATTTTCAAACAGCAGAAGGAATTGATTTGCGTCAAGATCCAATGGCATTACAACGTTTAAAAGAAGCTGCTGAAAAAGCTAAAATCGAATTGTCGGCTTCAGCTCAAACAGAAATCAATTTACCATACATTACAGCTACGGCTACTGGACCTAAGCACTTGGTTCAGTCTTTAACAAGAGCTAAATTCGAACAATTAGCAGATACTTTAGTAAAGCGTTCTATGGAGCCAGTTGCTAAAGCTTTAAAAGATGCTGGTTTATCAACTTCTGATATTGATGAAGTAATCTTAGTAGGAGGTTCTACTCGTATTCCAGTTATCCAAGAACAAGTTGAGAAATTCTTTGGTAAAAAACCTTCAAAAGGTGTTAATCCAGATGAAGTAGTAGCTATCGGTGCTGCTATTCAAGGTGGTGTATTAACAGGTGATGTGAAAGATGTATTATTATTAGATGTAACACCGTTATCATTAGGTATCGAAACTATGGGAGGTGTGTTTACTAAATTAATCGAGTCTAATACAACTATTCCTACTAAAAAATCGCAAGTTTTCTCAACAGCAGCAGATAACCAACCATCAGTAGAAATTCATGTTTTACAAGGTGAAAGACCAATGGCAAATGACAACAAAACGATTGGTCGTTTCCACTTAGATGGTATTCCACCTGCACAAAGAGGCGTACCTCAAATTGAAGTAACTTTTGATATTGATGCTAATGGTATTATCAAAGTTTCGGCTACTGATAAAGGTACAGGTAAATCTCATGATATTCGCATTGAAGCTTCTTCAGGATTAACACAAGAAGAAATCGAAAAAATGCGTAAAGAAGCTGAAATGAATGCAGAAGCAGATAAAGCAGCTATGGAAAAAGCGGGTAAATTAAATGAAGCTGATAGTATGATTTTCCAAACAGAAAAACAATTAGCTGAATTTGGTGATAAATTATCGGAAGGTAATAAATCAAACATCACGGCTGCTCTAGAAGAATTGAAAAAAGCTTACGAAACGAAAGAGATAGATACGATTACTCCGGCTTTAGAAAAAATTAATGAAGCATGGAAAAATGCTTCAGAAGAAATGTATAAAGCACAAGCAGAAAGTCAACCGGGAGCGCAAGAACAACCGCAAACTGAAACAAATGGTGATACTACACAAGATGTAGAATTTGAAGAAGTAAAATAATTTAAATTTCATTATTTTTAAGAAGAGGCTGTCTGTATAGACAGCCTTTCTTATTGCTAAAATATCGGATACCCATTGGGATAGTTTTCGTATAAGTAATCCTCAGGAGCTAAATTTGCCTTTTAAAAAAACTTCTTTTAGTACGTATTTTGAGGCTGCTCATTTAGGAATAAAAACATTGATAAATTAAAGTTTACCCCAGATTACACGTTAGAGATTTTTTAAAAAAACATTTATTGATTTAGGTACTATACAAAATTAAGAACCAAAACGAGTAAAAATATAATAGGTTATAAGATTTGTTTTTCTAATGCGTAATCAGGGTTTAATCAAATTTCGGATTAAACTTTGTGATGAAAATGATAAGGCAAAGAAAATAAAGATGTAGGGAAATTTTTTCTTGTATATTTTGGGGTAAAAGCTGTTACTTAAATGACAAGATTGCGCACTTTTACTCTATAAATATTTAATATATTTTGTAAATAAGAAGTAAGTACTACAGAAAGTATAAAAAAATGAGACTATTTTTCTAAAAAGAATAATCTCATTTTATAAATTTATGAGAGATTATTTTATAGCAATCATAGATATTTCAATGTTAACATTTTTAGGAAGAGTAGCAACTTGTACCGTTTCACGGGCAGGAGCAGTAGCCTCTTCAAAATACCTTCCATAAATAGAATTAATTTTAGTAAAATCGCCCATATTCATAATAAAAATAGTCACCTTAATGACATTTTCAAAAGTCATATCGGCAGCTTCAAGAACTGCTTTTAAATTTTGCATTACTTGTTCTGTTTCTTCCTCAATTGAAGTTAAAATAAGTTCGTTGTTTTTTGGGTTAATAGCAATCTGACCAGAGGTGTATAAAGTGTCTTTTATTAAAATAGCCTGACTATAAGGTCCAATAGGAGCAGGTGCTTTTTCTGTAAAAATTATTTTTTTCATATTTTTAAGTGTCAATTATTATAATCTTCGATCAGGTAGATTTCTTTTATCCCATTTGATATCGCTTAGTACAGAGGAGCTAATTCCTATGAAAAAATACCATGAAGCTCTGTCTCCAAAAGGATTCCATTGAAAATCCATACGCCAACTTAATAAATCCCTCTGAAAACGTAATTGTGTATAAGTAACTCCTTTTTGAACAAAATCATATCCCGTTGATATTCCTGTTTTCCATTTAGGAGTAAGATCTATATTTCCAGAAATCATTAATGAGTTTTGAGTAATAGTATTTTCTCTTTTATTGTTGGAATAAGTTAATGAATAAGCAAGGTTTAGATTCCAAGGAATTATCGAACGATAAAAACCTTTGAAAGGAGATTCTTCATTGTCTTTTTTGTCAAAAGGATTTTGATTTCGATTGCTAAAATCATTAGAGCTACCAAAAAGATCATCTGCTCTACCACCATTTCTTAATCCTGAATTGTTTAAATTATTTTGATCTGTTTTTCCTTTTCCTCCTAATTCATTACTATTAATAGAATAATTTAACGTAATATTAGCACTTGTCATTCGAAATAAACTACCGCCATTATTAATGTTAAGTTTATCTATCATATTTCCTTTATTATTAATAGCATAGGGATTTAAAGTCATACCAAAATTAATATTTAGTTTATCTTTAAGTAAATTGGTACCACCGCTTACTCGTAAAGGAGACCATTTTAAAGAATCTGCATTAATATTATAATTGCTAGATAAGTTTAAATTGTTAATTAAAACTATTTTTTTAGGAGCTGTTTTAGTAGAGTCTTTATCTCGAACTTTAGCTTCAAAGACATTGTTTATAGAAAAAGATAAGTTGTTGTTTCTTGTACTAGAAGGGCCACCGAAAATTCCTTTTTCAAAACGTGTATAATTAGCCATTTTACCACTGCCATCAATAGCGTATGTGTCATAATATTTTTCAAAACTAGGAGCATAAGCATAACTAATGTTTGGTCGTACAGTATGTCTTATAGATTGGATTTTTCCATTTTTTTTGAAATTAAATGTTCCATAAATAGTAGTTCCCACACTGCTTGAAAAATCATAAGTTCTAAAAGAATCAAAACCTTTGTTTTCAATGTCTTCTACTTTTTTTAATGTAGTGTTGTATTGCTTTCTTATTGTTTTAAGATACCAGACTTCATTGAAATTAGAAGAGGTAGTCACACTAAAGTATTTAAAAAGTTTGAAATTTGTACTAAATGGAATATTGTGTTGAATTCCGTTTTGCATATCTCTAAACATAGCAGGTTTAAAGAATAATGAATCTGTTGTTTGAACACGGTTTTCGCCCCTTAAGCTATAAGTGAAATTTAAGTTTTTAATAAAACCTTTTTTAGTACCGCTTTTAGGTGCGAAAGGGAAAATACGATCGACTCCAATTTGCAAAGTAGGAAGCGTCATATTAATCTGTCTTGTATTTGTGTTTTGTGAATGAGAAGCAGTTAAAGACAAATTTACTTGCGGAGTCCAATTAAAAGTTTTTCCGTATGAAACAGAAGAACTTAAAGTATTATTTAAAAAATTAGAGGTGTTTAATTGATTAAATGACTGTCTGTAATATTTGCTACTACCTAAATTAACAGATGCCGAAAATCGTGAGTTAGGCGTGGCTTTTGTATCAGGGGAGTGACTCCATTGTAAATTATATAGAGTAGATTTTCCATAACCGGGCAATCCTCTTTCTCCGTTTATTTGGTTTTCATATCGAAAATTAAAATTACCTCTGTATTTGTATCGTTTTGCATAATTTGTTTCCGCTCTTAAACCATAACTGCCATTTGTAAAATAGTCGCCTAATAATGCAAGATCTAAATTGTTACTAATAGCAAAATAATAACCACCGTTTTGCAAAGAATACCCTTGTGCATTATTTTGTCCAAAAGTAGGCATTATAATTCCAGAAGTCGCTTGCTCAGTCATAGGGAAAAAGGCGTAAGGAACCCCTATGGGAGTAGGGACATCTGCAATTACCATATTGGTTAAACCTGCTACAATTTTCTTTTTAGGAACAAATTTTATTTTACGTGCTAAAAAGTAATATTCAGGATCCTCTAAGTTTTTAGAAGTTGTGAATCTTGCGTTTTTAATAAAAAAAACCGAATCATTTTCTCTTTTAGTTATCTCACCTTTTATTTTAAATTCCCCCTGATCTGTTCTAGAATTCCATATCAATGCTTTTTTAGTTTTAAAATTAAAACGAATTGAGTCAGGTTCTACAATGTTAGTTCCTTGCTTAAAAATAGGGTATTGAACGTACTTACCTGTAGAATCTTTTAGTCGACCAGCGTATACTTCATCTTTATCATAATTAATGACAATGATCCCCGATTTAATTTCAATATCTTTATATTTTACCTCTGCTTCATCTTTTAAAATAGCAAGTTTTTTTTTGTTGTCTAATTTAACAGAGTGCTTTGATTTATATAAAATTTTACCTTCTAAAAAAGATTTTTTCTTTTTTATACTGTCTTTGTTTTTACTAACCTCTTCTTTTTTGTTTAAAATAATAGAATTAGATTTTAGGCTATCTTTCTGTTTTACAGATAGTAGGCTCGTATTTTTTTAGGAAGCTCCTGCGATTGTAGATTTAGACTACAAAATGCTATTAAAAAGGAACTAAAACGATGTAAAATAAGTTTGTACGCAAAGCTATAAATACTATTTTTGTAAAAATATGGCTTAATTTTTGAAGCCACAAACTTACAGCTATTTTTATAAATAAGTAAGTATTTAATAAAATTATAACCATTTAATTCATTAGTGAAATGAAGGTGAAAAATAGAAATAAAATGAAATATGTTTTTTTTACGGCTTTATTTGTTTTGTCGGGGGTTCTTCAAGCACAAAATAATGCTAAATTCAAAGTATGTTTAGATGCAGGGCATGGTAATCAGGACTTTGGAGCTACTTATCATGGATATGTGGAAAAACAGATTAATTTAGCTATTGTTCTAAAACTAGGCGCTATCCTAGAAAAAGATCCTACTATTGATGTTATTTATACTCGAAAAACCGATACTTTTATAGAACTGGTTGAAAGAGCCAATATAGCCAATAAGAACAAAGCTAATATTTTTGTCTCTATTCATTGTAATGCTAATAGGAATTTGGAAGCTTATGGATCAGAGACCTATGTGATGGGACTTTCAAAAAGTGCATCAAGTTTGGCTGTTGCAAGAAAAGAAAATGAAGTTATTAAATTAGAAGATAACTATAAAACTAAATACGCTGGTTATAATCCCAATGCTCCCGAATCTTTAATTAGTGCCACCATTGCACAAGAAGAATATTTAGACCAAAGTATTGAATTGGCAAGTAGAATTCAGGATAATTTTGATCAAAAAGTAAATCGTAAAAATAGAGGTGTACATCAAGCTCCTTTTATGGTTTTACACAAAGCCTTCATGCCTAGAGTATTGGTAGAAACAGGATTTATTTCAAATCCATCAGAAGGGGCTTACCTAAATTCAGAAGAAGGTCAAGAAAATATGGCAAGGTCTATAGCAGATGCAATTTTTAGAATGAAAGCAGAACATTTTGGAGGTACAGTTCCTTTTTTAGATATAAAAAAATCAGAAAAACCTACTCCAAAGGATAGTACACCTAAAACTAAAGAAGTAGTAGTTCCTGTAAAAGAAATTATTAAACAAGATCCTGTAAAACCAGAAACTAAAAGCAAAGGTAGTGTTGATACTCAAAAAGTTGTTTTTAAAATACAACTAAAAGCAAGTAATACACAAATTGATGTTAAGCCTGAAAATTTTAATGGATTATTGAATATTTCTTCAGTTTTTGAAGGGGGATATTATAAATATATGTACGGGGAAACAAATGATTATCAGGAATCTAGGAAAATGTTAACAGAGGCAAAATCCAAAGGATATGAATCGGCTTTTATAGTGCCTTATAAAAATGGAATTAAAATAAGCCTTAATGAAGCAGTGAAATCTGCTAAGTAATTAGTATTTTTGCAACAAAAAAAATATATTTTGAAAATAACACGAGAAATTAAAACAGCAATTCTAGTAATTGCCTCTATTTTATTATTTATCTGGGGATATAGCTTTTTAAAAGGTAGTAACTTGCTAAATAGTCACAAAAAACTATTTGTTGAATTTGATAATGTCGAAGGCCTTCTTTCTTCCGCATCTGTAACTATTAATGGAAAAGTAGTAGGTAAAGTACGATCATTAAATTTAACGGATACAGGTAAAATTTTAGCAGAACTACAGATCAATCAAGATGATTTTCCGATTTCAAAAACAAGTGTCGCTCAAATATATGAACTTCGGTTTTATAGGAGGAAAACAAATAGCGATTATTCCTAACTTTGCAGATAAAAATATAGTTGTTGATGGTGATCGTTTAAAAGCAGATGTAAAATTAGGCTTAACAGATAACCTAGGTAAAAAATTAGCTCCAACTCAACAAAAAATAGAATCATTAGTTGAAGATGCCGATCAGCTAATGGTTAATGTAAATCAAGTTTTAAATGATCAAGCTAAAAGAGATCTTCAACAAACTATAAGTCACTTAAATCAGACAATGGCTGAATTTAATAAATTAGGCAATGGTGTTAACCAATTATTAGCAACTAACCAAAAAGTTTAAACCATTCATTAGGAAATATAGAAAAAATTACCACGGATTTTTCTAAAGTATCCAATGAATTAGAAAAAGCAGAATTAGGAAAAACTTTAAAAAATTTAGAAGGAACTTTAGCAAATGTGAACAAGTTAGTATCCGATATGCAAGCAGGACAAGGAACTTTAGGCAAAGCAATGAAAGATGAAGCAATGTATAACAACTTTACCAAAGCTGCTAAAGAAATTGAACTATTACTTCAAGATTTACGTTTACATCCTACGCGTTACGTAAATGTTTCTCTTTTTGGAAAAAAGAAAAACCATACAAAGCACCTGAAACACAATTAAAATAATTTAAAACCAATCAACCTTTTATATGAATTATTTAAACAGTTTGTTTTTTCTAATTATTCTTGGTGTTGGAATAGGATTTTTTGCAAAAAATGTAAAAAAAATTATTCGTAATATAAAGTTAGGAAAAGATATAAATAGATCGGATAACTCATCAGATCGCTGGAAAAATATGCTCCTAGTAGCATTTGGTCAAAAAAAGATGTTTACACGTCCAGTACCTGCCATTCTGCATTTTGTATTGTATTCAGCTTTTATAATTACTCAAATAGAGTTAATTGAAATCTTAATAGATGGTATTTTTGGAACCCATCGTTTTTTTAAACCAGCTTTAGGAGGGTTTTATACCTTTTTAATTAGTTTTATAGAAATTTTATCAGTTACGGCATTAGTAGCAACAATTGCTTTTTTGATGAGAAGAAACCTGTTAAAATTACCCCGTTTAAATAAAACAGAATTATTAGGTTGGCCTAAAAAAGATGCTAATTTAATCTTGATTATGGAGATTATATTGGTAAGCTGTATTTTTACAATGAATGGTACAGATGAAGTGTTGTATACAATGGGGAAATCACACTTTGAAGGTCAAGGATCATTTAGTTTTGCTGTATCTCAATATTTAGGACCCGCTTTTTTTGGAAGTTTAAGTGAAGGAACTTTACATATATTAGAGAGAGTAGGTTGGTGGGGACATTTTACAATGGTAATGGTTTTTTTAAATTATTTATATTACTCCAAACACCTACATATAATTTTAGCCTTTCCTAATACCTTTTTTGCTGATCTAAAACCTTTAGGAAAATTTGATAATTTAGAAAGTGTTACGAATGAAGTGAAATTAATGATGGATCCTAATGCTGATCCCTATGCTGCTGCACCAGTAGATGCAACACCAAGTAAGTTTGGAGCTTCTGATGTAACAGATCTGAACTGGGTTCAGTTGCTAAATGCTTATACCTGTACTGAATGTGGACGTTGTACCTCCTCTTGTCCAGCTAATCAAACAGGTAAAAAATTATCTCCTCGTAAGATTATGATGGATACACGTGATCGTCTAACAGAAGTAGGAAATAATTTAGACAAAAATAATGGAACATTTATAGAAGATGGAAAATCATTGTTAAATGATTATATCACACAAGAAGAACTTTGGGCTTGTACCTCATGTAATGCCTGTGTAGAAGAATGTCCAGTTAATATAAGTCCTCTTTCAATTATCATGGATATGCGTCGTTATTTGGTAATGGAACAAAGTGCAGCACCTCAGTCCTTAAACGCCATGATGACTAATATTGAAAACAATAGCGCGCCTTGGCAATATAGTCAAATGGATCGTTTGAATTGGAAAGACGAAAATTAATAATTGAAATTGCAGACAAATCAATATAGAGAATTATGTCAGAAAATTTGATAGTGCCTACAATGGCAGAAATGTTAGCTCAAGGTAAACAACCAGAAGTTTTGTTTTGGGTAGGATGTGCAGGTAGTTTTGATGATAGAGCTAAAAAGATAACAAAAGCTTTTGTTAAAATTTTGAATAAAGCAAGTGTAGATTTTGCTGTTTTAGGAACAGAAGAAGCTTGCACAGGAGATCCCGCTAAACGAGCAGGAAACGAATTTTTGTTTCAAATGCAAGCCTTTATGAATATAGAAATTCTTAAAGCTTATGAAACAAAAAAAATTGTTACAGCTTGTCCCCATTGTTTTAATACTTTAAAAAATGAATACCCTGAATTAGGAGGAGTATTTGAAGTAGTACATCATACAGAATTTTTAAAAGAACTATTAGACAGAGGGCGTTTGACTATTGAAGGAGGCCAGTTTAAAGGTAAAAAAATTACATTTCATGATCCTTGTTATTTAGGACGAGCAAACAAAATATATGAAGCTCCTCGTGATTTAATTCAAAAATTAGATGCCGAACTAGTTGAAATGAAACGCTCTAAAGCAAACGGATTATGCTGTGGAGCAGGAGGAGCACAAATGTTTAAAGAACCTGAAAATGGAGAAAAAGACATTAATGTTGAACGGACAGAAGATGCTTTAGCAACGAAGGCAGATATTATAGCAGCTGGATGTCCTTTTTGTAATACAATGTTAACAGATGGTACCAAAGCAAAACATCGTGAACATGATGTAAAAGTACTAGATGTAGCAGAATTAATTGCTAACGCTCAAGATTTATAGTATTCAGATGTATATACCCTTTGAAAATATGCCACTTGATTCACGTGTTTGGATTTATCAATCCAATCGAAAATTAAGTGATGACGAAATAAAAGAAATAGCCATTCATACTGAAAAATTTCTTGCTGATTGGTCTGCTCACGGTACCCCTTTAGAAGCATCGTTTGATATTCGTTATAATCGTTTTATTATTTTAACTGTCAATCCTAGTATACAAGCTCCAACAGGTTGCTCAATCGATAGTTCTGTACAGTTTATCCAGCAATTAGAACAAAAGTATGCGATTGATTTGTTAGATAAAATGAATGTTACATTTAAAAATGGTGAATTTATTGCCCATAAATCATTAATAGATTTTAAGAAAATGGCTAAAGAAAAAGCTGTTTCTGCTTCCACCATTGTTTTTAATAATTTAGTTAATACTATAGAGGAACTAAATGATTCTTGGGAAGTTCCTGCAAGCGAAAGTTGGCATAGTCGCTTTTTTTAATATTTGAAGATGAAGTTTTCTATTGTAAAATATTTATTTTTTTCCCTTTTAGCTTTTCTAATGATGCAATGTGCGGTTATAAAAAACCGTAAAAGAGAAGAAGCTATTATGGCAGAAACCAAAAATATTCCTATGATTCAAAAATTTATAGATCCTGATAAAGAAGGGTTTAATTTATTTAATGAATTATCAGGAGAACGTAAATGGGTTGACAGTGTTTATAATTCTTTAAGCTTTGAAGAAAAGTTAGGACAACTTTTTATGGTGGCTGCTTATTCTAATAAAGATAGTATTCATTTTAATTCGTTAGATAAATTAATAAAGAATTATAAAATAGGAGGCTTGATCTTCTTTCAAGGAGGACCCATGCGTCAAGCCAAACTAACAAATCGTTTTCAAGCCAATTCTAAAATCCCCCTTTTTATAGGGAATGATGCAGAGTGGGGGCTTAATATGCGTTTAGATTCAACCTATGCTTATCCTTGGAATATGACTTTAGGAGCCGTTCAAGATATGAAATTGATAGAACAGTTAGGAGAACGAATGGCCAAAGAAACCAAAAGAATGGGATTGCAGTTTAATTTTGCTCCTGTTATTGATATTAATACAAATCCTAATAATCCTATTATAGGAAATCGTTCTTTCGGGGAAAATAAAGAAGAAGTAACAAAACGTGCCGTAGCTTTAATGAAAGGAATACAAAGCCAAGGAGTATTTGCTACAGGTAAACATTTTCCGGGACACGGCGATACCGAAACAGATTCACATCATACATTACCCGTTGTTAATTTTACAAAAGAACGTATTGACTCCGTAGAGTTTTACCCCTATAAAAAAATGTTTAATTTAGGACTATCTTCAGTTATGGTTGCGCATTTGAATGTGCCAAGTCTGGAAGAACGTCAAAATTATCCTTCCTCTATATCTTATAATATAGTTACGAATACCTTAAAAAAGAACTAGGTTTTAAAGGGTTAATTTTTACAGATGCTCTTAATATGAAAGGAGCAAGCAGTTTTAAAAAACCAGGTGATATAGATTTAGAAGCCTTTTTAGCAGGTAATGATATTATGCTGTTTGCAGAAGATGTTCCTTCCGCTATTACTAAATTTACTCAAGCTTATAATGATAAAATAATTACAGATGAACGTATTGAACATTCTGTAAAAAAGATCTTAAGCTATAAATATAAGGCAGGATTAAATAATTATAAACCAATAGAAATAACAGGTCTTTTAAATGATTTAAATGCCCCAGAAGCAAGTAAATTACAATACAATTTATATGAAAATGCTATTACGGTTTTAAAAAATGAACATACTTTATTACCAATAAAAGACCTAACCAAAGCTAAAATTGCCTATGTGAAATTAGGGGATGATTCAGGTAACGTTTTTTTGAGTACATTAAAAAAATATGCCCAAGTAGAGGAAATGGAAGAGAAAAATCTAGATAGCCTTTTAGTTAATTTAAAAGAATTTAATACTGTCATTATAGGTTATCATAAATCTGATAGAGCATGGCGCAAACACGATTTTTCTGAAAAAGATTTACTTTGGTTAGAAAAAATAGCCGCTCAAAATAATGTTATTTTAGATGTTTTTGCAAAGCCATATACCTTGCTTAAGATCAAATCTTTTGATGATATAGAAGGTTTGATTGTAAGTTATCAAAATGGTGATATACCCCAAACTATTTCAGCTGAATTAATTTTTGGAGCCGTAGAAGCAAAAGGGAAATTACCCGTTTCTATTAAAGAATATTTTAAAGTAGGTGAAGGAATTACTACAGAAAAAATAAACAGATTAGGCTTTTCTTCTCCAGAAGGAGTAGGAATGAACTCTTATAAATTAAAAGAAATTGATGATGTAGTTAAAAAAGCAATCGATGATAAAATAACTCCGGGAGCACAAGTTTTAGTTGCTAGAAAAGGAAAAGTGATTTACCACAAATCCTTTGGTTATCACACCTATGAACAAGATACGAAGGTAAAAAATACAGATATTTATGATATCGCTTCATTATCTAAAATTATAGGAACATTACCCAATGTAATGATGGATTATGATAAAGGGGAAATAAATTTAGCTACTCACTTAGGACAAATGGTTCATAAAGCCAGAGGAACTAATAAGGATTCTATTGTTTTTAAAGAATTGTTATCACATTATGCTCGATTAAAAGCTTGGGAGCCTTTTTATAAGCAAACAATAGATTCAATTACCAAAAAACCATCTGAAAAATTATACCGTCAAACGCTAACAGAAGGTTTTACGACTCAAGTATCTGAAAATTTATTTTTGACAGATAGCTATAAAGATTCAATTATTTCTAAAATAATGAAAAGTAAGCTTTTGCCTAAGAAAGAGTATAAATACAGTGATTTTACCTTTATTTTGTTAAAAGAATATTTAGAAACACATCATAATAAAACCTTAGATAATTTGGCTTACGAAAACTTTTTTTTCAAAAATAGGAATGAATTATACAATGTATAATCCTTTAAAAAAGGTTGACATAGACCAAATACCACCAACAGAAAAAGATACGTACTATCGTCAGGATTTAATTCAAGGATATGTGCATGATATGGCAGCTGCCATGCAAGGAGGTGTAGCAGGACATGCAGGCTTGTTTTCAAATGCAAGTGATATTGCAAAAATGATGCAACTCTATTTGAATAAAGGTAACTACGGAGGAACTCAATTCTTTTCTTCTAAGACAATGGACGATTTTAATACATGTTATTTTTGTACGGAAGGAAATAGAAGAGGTATTGGTTTTGATAAACCTCAATTAAAAGGAGAAGGACCAACGTGTGGTTGTGCTTCAATAACTAGTTTTGGACACACTGGTTTTACAGGAACAATGACTTGGGCTGATCCTGAAAAAGAACTAATTTATGTTTTTTTATCCAATAGAACTTTCCCCGATAGTAATCTACCAAATAAATTAGCAAAAGAAAATACGAGAGAAAGAATTCAACAAATTATTTACGATTCTATTTTTGACTAATCGTTAATATTAAGTGAAATTAATTTTTATTTTTTTAAAATATACTAAATTCGTAAAGTAAAATTTTGCTTTACGAATTTTTTTAAAAATAAATTAAAATATTTTATATGCTTGATAAAACCCAGATTCCGCATTAGGATTTTTTAATAAATCTGGAAAGATCAAGATAAAAATACATGAAAATTTTATTGAAATGTAGTTTTACTATATAAAGGATAAAAAAATATTTTCTAAATATAAAGTTATTTATTATCTATAATAAAGTGTTAATGCGAAGTTTTGATTTAATAAAAAAAAGAACAATTTTTTAAATAATAATTTTTTCATTGTTTATGAAAATAGCAATTGTTTGTTATCCAACATTTGGAGGAAGTGGTGTAGTGGCTACAGAATTAGGTTTAGAACTTGCTAGAAGAGGGCACGAAATACATTTTATTACCTATCGTCAACCAGTACGTTTAGCTCTTTTAAGTCATAATGTACATTATCATGAAGTAAATGTTCCAGAATACCCATTATTTCATTACCAACCGTATGAATTAGCTCTTTCGAGTAAATTAGTAGATATGGTAAAGCTTTATAAAATAGAAGTTTTACATGTGCATTATGCTATACCTCATGCTTATGCAGGATATATGGCGAAACAGATATTAAAAGAAGAAGGAATTAATTTGCCAATGGTAACTACATTGCATGGTACAGATATAACTTTAGTAGGAAATCATCCCTATTATAAACCCGCTGTTACATTTAGTATTAATAAGTCGGACGTTGTAACATCTGTTTCTAAGAGTTTAAAGGAAGATACTTTGAAATATTTTGAGGTAACTAAAGAAATAAAAGTAGTTCCTAATTTTATAGAAATAGCAGATACAGAATCTCATAATCGAATTTGTAAACGTTCTGTAATGGCTGAACCAGAAGAAAAAATAATTACACATATCAGTAATTTTAGAAAAGTAAAAAAAATTCCAGATGTTGTAAAAGTTTTCTATAAAATACAAGAAAAAATACCCGCTAAATTAATGATGGTAGGAGATGGTCCTGAAAGAGAAAAAGCAGAATGGCTTTGTAGAGAATTAGGTATTGAAGAAAAAGTTATTTTCTTTGGAAATAGTCATGAAATAAGCCAAATCTTATGTTATTCAGATCTTTTTTTACTACCTTCAGATACAGAAAGTTTTGGATTAGCAGCACTGGAAGCAATGGCTAATAAAGTGCCTGTAATATCAAGTAATTCGGGAGGGCTGCCAGAAGTTAATATAAATGGTGTTTCTGGTTTTTTAAGCTCAGTAGGGGATATAGAAGATATGGCTCAAAATGCACTTAAAATTCTTTCAAATAATGAAGTTTTAAATAATTTTAAAAGAAATGCTTTTGAAACAGCTAAACTGTTTTCTGTTGAAAATATAGTACCCATTTACGAAGGAATATATAAAGAAATAATAGGTTTAGAATAAAAATATTTGAGATTAAAGAGGAATAGTTTGAGACTTTACCAATTCACTTTTTCCAGTCTAATACCAAATTCTAGTTAAAAAAACACTAGTAACCACAACTCCTTTTTATTATTTACCAATACATTTTTCTTTTTTTTATTCAAGAAAAACAAAGTGAAGTTATTTTTTTAACAAAACATTTGTTTTTTCTTGAAAAACACAGTATATTTGACTTAGTTGTATTTCCATAAATGGTTATTATTATTAAAAAACAAATATACGATGATACCACACAAACAAAACAATTTACCTACATACTTACAAAAACCTAACACCCCCAAATCATTCCTTATATTATTTTTAGGTATCTACATCCCTTGTATTTTTTATTTTTTTAAATCTTTATAAATATGTCATTTAAATCTAAACTAGTAGTAGCAGGAAAAGAGTACACCGTATTAAACGTAAATTACGGGTTATTTCAAGAAACAGACGCAACAGGTAGACCTTCTACCGTAACAAGAGGAGGTAAAATTGAGTTAACTATTGAAGGAACAGCAGACACTTCGTTCTTTGAGTGGATGACCAACTCTTTTGAAAGAAAAGACGGTAGTGTAAAATTCTTTAAAAGAGATAGCGATGCTGTTTTAAAAGAATTAAAATTCTCAGAAGCTTATGTTGTAAAATTCAGAGAAAACTTCGACTCAACTGGCGTAAACCCATTAACCGAAACCTTTACTATTTCAGCTAAAAAAATTGAATTAGGATCAGGCGCTTATCAAAACGAATGGGTATAACAACACCTAAGAGGCTGTCCTAAAAGGGCACAATCTTATCATTTCAATTAAAGGAAAAACCAAGAGTTTTGCCCAAATAGGAGAAGCAAATCACATATTACTGTGACTTCTCCTATGGTCGAAGTGACAACTAAAGATTGATTTTTCACTTTTCAGACAGCCTCTTTTTTAACCCAGATTCCGGATTAGACTTCGTTGTGAAACAAAATTTTTCAATAAATTCAAGTGCTCACGGAAAATTTTAGAAGAAGAAATAGTCAACTATTTTGATGATTAAAATTTGAGTACGTGCTTGAATTTGAAGAAAAATAAAGTGGAATAGATTTACTTCGTCTATTCGCTACGCTCGGGTCTAATGCGTAATCTGGGTTTAATTCCTTCTTTTAAAAACACTATAAAAATTTAAGACATGTCATTTTTAGCCAAATTAGAATTAGACGGTAACACCTATAATATCTTAAACTGCGATTATAATTTCACACAAGAAATAGATGCAACAGGAAAACCACAAGGCATGCCCCAAGGAGGTGAAATCAACATCCGTATAGAAAGCAACGGCAAAACCAACCTACTACAGTGGATGCTAGACCATAGTCAAACCAAAAACGGTACCATTATTTTCTTTCGTAGAGACGCTATGAGCAAATTACAAGAACTAAAATTTGAAAAAGCCTTTTGTGTATCCTTTTCCGAGTTCTTTGATTCCCAAAACAACCAACCCTTACAAATAGCCATGCGACTCATAGCCAAACGTTTTACACTAAACGATACCACCCATGAAAAAAAATGGAAAGACTAACAAAACCAAACAACTAAAAAACACAGACCATGGAAACCTATAACAGCGATTATGGCAGACTCAATCATCCTGATGATCTAGCTAAATACGCCTCCGTTGGCACTTTTAAAGACTTTTTAGCCGATAAATCAAGCCCCTTAGTTTACTGTACCCTAACAGTAGAAGGCAAATCCTTTTTAGAAAAATCCCATTTTGATCTAACACTTGACCAAAAAACCAACGAACACGACACCTTTACTATTGCAACCCGTGCCGATTCCCTAGACAACCAAGAAGCATACATCATGGAAAACTCCAAAAGTTATCTAGGCAAAACCATACACATCCACCTACATCGATTTGGTGAAATAAAACAAACCTTTACAGGCATTATAACCCATCTGAACCTTTTAAAAAAAAATGGATACAGTCAGTTATATATTACAGGACATGCACCGACCATTATGCTAGAACAAGGCTTAGAATGCCAAAGTTTTGAAAACAAAACCCTAGAACAAATCATACAAGAAATAACCGCCGAATATCCAAAAGACAACTTCAACCTAATTACCAAAAACAGCAACACCCAACATGTAATCCCTTACACCGTACAATACAACCAAACCGATTACCAGTTCCTAAAACAATTGGCCATACGCTATGGCGAGTACCTGTATTATGACGGACAAAGCTTGGTATTAGGCAATAAAGTAGGCCCTAAAATAATTGTATTAGAAGAAAACATAGACCTAATACATGTATCTTTTGAACTATCGGTAAAACCACAACAATTTACCTACACCACCTACTATACAGAATCAGGAGACAACCTACAACGAGATAGCGCCTTTGCTCAATTACAAAGTAAATTTAACCCCTACC
Organism: Flavobacterium davisii; assembly: GCF_019565505.1. Lineage (GTDB taxonomy): Bacteria > Bacteroidota > Bacteroidia > Flavobacteriales > Flavobacteriaceae > Flavobacterium > Flavobacterium davisii. The sequence goes on along the minus strand of NZ_CP067378.1, from coordinate 517,929 downwards.
AACTCGCAGCCCTTAAAGCTTCAAAAGACGTATTTCATAAAAAACCCAACAAACTCTACAATCAAACCGGAATTAGTAGCAAAACAGACCAAGAACTACAAGATGCCGTAAGAAAACAAAAAGAGCTACGCGAAAGCCTTATGATAGTAAAAGGCAAAAGTAAAGATCCCCAACTCAAACAAGGCGATCTAACCAAGCTAATTGATATTAACGACAAACCGATGGAAACCTATCGGATCATAGAAATCAAACACTTTCATGATGGCAACCAATACTACAACGAATTTGTAGCCATACCCGATTTGTGGACACCTCCTTATTTTGACGACAGTGCTTATCCTAATTGTGAAGAACAAACCGCACGAGTAGTAGACAACAACGACCCTATGGGCATGGGACGTGTACGGGTACAATTTCCATGGCAAGAAAGAAAAAACCAAAAAACCCCTTGGATTAGGTTAATACAACCCCACTCAGGAGCAGGTAAAGGCTTTCATTTTATCCCCGAAATAGGCGAGGAAGTACTGGTTGGTTTTGAAAGTGGCAACGCCGAAAAACCTTTTGTATTAGGTACTCATTATAACGGTGCCGCAACCAGTGGGTATCATACTAGCGGGAATGATGTAAAAGCCATTCATACCCGTAGTGGAACTAAAATTATTCTAAACGATGCCCAAGGCTCTGTTTTTATAGAGGATCCTAGCGGCAACACTTGGACAATGGACGGTCATGGGAATATTAATGTAAATGCGCCAAAGAATTTCATAGTAAATGCAGGCGAAGATATGATTATTAACGTGGGTAAAAACATGACAACCTCCGTTGGAATGAATATATCTGAAAGTGCAGGAATGAATAAAAATGAAACCATTGGTGCCATGAAAAACACTACCGTTGCAATGGATATGATGACCATGGTAACAGGAAAGTTGACGGAGATTATTGAAGGAGATGTGCATAGTGAAACAAAGAACGAGAGAAATGAAGTAAGTGATAAAGAAATGAATATTCAGTCAACAGGTATGATTAATAAACATTCAGATAAGGAAGTGCAAAATAATAGTGCCGAGAACTCAAAACAATTTTAAATATGTCTAGAACAAGAATTGTAAAAGGTACCTATACAAAAATTACTGGAGGCGACCATAATATGTATGCCAAAGGAAATATTGTAACTACAGCAGGAAAATCTATTAACGAAATTGGAAAAGAAAATGGAGTTACCTGTAATGAACCCAAAAAACCACCTTTAGCTCCAAAGCATTTTTTTGTCAAAGGATGGTGGAGCTCAGACCTAGTGGGCAGTAAACCAATAGAAGAAGCCTTGATTGACGATATTGTCTATTTTCACGCAGAAACAAAGAACATTCCCGATGGCGACATGGTTCAAATGAGACTCTATGACGATGATAACAATGAAATAGAAGAACCTAAAGGAAAAAACGAGAAAAGCGAATATATAGAAACCATAAGTATTAACAAAGCAGGGATTACAAACAAGAAAGTAAACGGCAACAAGATTGTAATTGCTTTGCGACTGGCTAATTTAGAAAAATTTATAGCCAATGAAGCCGATAGAGAACTTGAACTCTACTATCGTTGTAGTTATAAAGGTGAAAATGTAGAACTTCCTAGAGCCCCAAGCGATTATTTGAAAGTAAAAGGAATGCCGAAGATTATTTTTGTAAATGGACATTGGAATAATATAGCAAATAAAATTGGGATGTCACCGGTGAAGGACAAAAACAGTATTGGATATTTTTCACAGGGAAGTTTCAAGAATTTAAGAATAGAGCGGATAGATATTTCCAGTTTAAGCAGCAAAGTATTGAATATTTTATAGACGGATCGTCATTATGGGGAGGAAGCGAGAATGGACAAGAAAGAAAAGACAGAGGTTATAAATATGCCAAAGAGCATTTTAATGAAATAACCAAGGGATTAGGAGATCAACCTATTTGTCTTATTTCTCATAGTGAAGGTGGTGCTTGCGCTTCTGGAGTTGCAAAATATTTAATTGAACGAGGAGTCAATGTTAAGGAGTCTATTTTACTTTCTTGTGATGAAGGAGATGAGTTTACTATTGAAAATAATTATCCTAGTTATCAGCTTGTAGCAGGTTATTTAGATCTTGATTTTATAACAAAAAAAAAATATTTTAAAATTGATCCTGTTGTAAAAGATAATAAAATAAAAGGAGTAACAAAATATGGAGTTTATATTTCAAAGTCAAGTTTTACCACAGTACACGGTGCAACCGTTGATGATAATATTTTTGATTTATTAAAAAAACTTAAATCATTAACAATTGAGCAGGTTTGGAACTCTAAAGGTAAAATGGTATATCAAACCTTTCCAAAAGATGAAAAATGGGCTAAAATTGATGAATATATACTTCATAATAGCCAAATTGATTACTATCCTACAAGAAACTCAAATATTATTGAAATGTATAAAAAAAGAGAAGATTAAATGAGAAGAAAAATTATAAAAGGTATAATAATATCACTTGTAGTCATTGGTTTATGTTTTATTTTAAATCCTTTTTATTGGTTAATGGATAGTAGTGCGATTAAACAACCAGAATTATCTATTGAGGAGGAAAATTATTTTGAAAAATTTGAAAATGAAAGTAAAATTTCTATTGAAAGATATTATGAAAATTTTGATTCAAAAGGTAATGACACTTTATATATAAACGATTTTGATAAAAGAGTTTTCGATTATACACTAGCTCTACATATGTCAAACAATAAGGGGTTATTCCATTTGGAAGAAGATTCCGTTTTTAATATCGCTAATCATATTAAAAAAGAAGTACTCAAGAATAATAAATATTTAAGATACATATATATATATGATGATCTTAATAAATATAAATTTATTAATAAATATAAATATTTAGAAAAAGCGGAATAAAAATTTTGACATTACATTAGGTGTATACATTTACAATTTCCTTAACAACACCAAAAAACATGATCTTTACCGCAGGCGAAGATATGATTATTAACGTGGGTAAAAACATGACAACCTCCGTTGGAATGAATATATCTGAAAGTGCAGGAATGAATAAAAATGAAACCATTGGTGCCATGAAAAACACTACCGTTGCAATGGATATGATGACCATGGTAACAGGAAAGTTGACGGAGATTATTGAAGGAGATGTGCATAGTGAAACAAAGAACGAGAGAAATGAAGTAAGTGATAAAGAAATGAATATTCAGTCAACAGGTATGATTAATAAACATTCAGATAAGGAAGTGCAAAATAATAGTGCCGAGAACTCAAAACAATTTTAAATATGTCTAGAACAAGAATTGTAAAAGGTACCTATACAAAAATTACTGGAGGCGACCATAATATGTATGCCAAAGGAAATATTGTAACTACAGCAGGAAAATCTATTAACGAAATTGGAAAAGAAAATGGAGTTACCTGTAATGAACCCAAAAACCACCTTTAGCTCCAAAGCATTTTTTTGTCAAAGGATGGTGGAGCTCAGACCTAGTGGGCAGTAAACCAATAGAAGAAGCCTTGATTGACGATATTGTCTATTTTCACGCAGAAACAAAGAACATTCCCGATGGCGACATGGTTCAAATGAGACTCTATGACGATGATAACAATGAAATAGAAGAACCTAAAGGAAAAAACGAGAAAAGCGAATATATAGAAACCATAAGTAGTAACAAAGCAGGGATTACAAACAAGAAAGTAAACGGCAACAAGATTGTAATTGCTTTGCGACTGGCTAATTTAGAAAAATTTATAGCCAATGAAGCCGATAAAAAACTAGAACTCTACTATCGTTGTAGTTATAAAGGTGAAAATATAGAACTTCCTAGAGCCCCAAGCGATTATTTGAAAGTAAAAGGAATGCCGAAGATTATTATCGTTAACGGACATTGGCGTATTGCAAAATATACTTTTGGTGAATATGTAGGACCTACGGAACCTAAAAAACCGTATTGGACTAAAAACTTTGTCAATAATTTTTGGGAATATTTAAAAAAGGATTTTAAATTAGATTCAAAACATAGGGTTGATGGTAAATTATTTAGTTTTTCAGAATTAGAAAGTAAAAAATACATTCTTTATTACGATGGATCCACATATTATGCAGGAGATATGAGTGGTCAAGACCGTTTTAATGCTGGTGAAAAATTCGCAAAAGATAATTTTGATGAAATCACTAAAGGACTAGGCGGGCAAGAAGTGTTTTTAGTATCCCATAGCGAAGGCGGTGCCTATGCTGCAGGTATGGCAGATTATTTGCATAACCACGGTATCCAAATAGGCGAACACGTCTTATTATCGCCAGACGAAGGCGATGAGTTTAGTATAAATCCTGCCATACCAAGCTATCAGTTATTGTATATGTTTTTTAGTAGCATATATAACCCTATGGGATTATTAATAAATGAGAAAAAAGCAAAAATAGGAAACAAAGGATTTAGAAAATGGGGTGAATATCTAGCTATTGTAGATTGGGTAGTAAACGAGCACCGTATAAAAGGAATCAAAAAAATGGGTATTGTACATTACCAAGATACTGGATGGAGTGGTGTACATGGCTGGACAAATGGCACAGAAGTTTTTAACAAAGTTTCTGATTTAAAAGAAGTACAAACTTTTGACGCTATTGGTGAATATGATAAAAAAGTCTATTCAGGTAAACAACAAACCAAAACAACAAAAGGGACAAAGTTTTACAGAATTGATAATGAATATATCATTTTTAATTGTCCTCCTATTGTAAAAATATCTTAAATATAAAATGGGAAAAATGAGAAACTTAATTTGTTGCTTAATTTTATTTTTTTTTGGAAGTTCTTGTAAACAGCAACCAACAATCAAACATAATAAAGAATTATTAACATTAGAGAAAAATATTCGAGAAGAAACATTAAGTACTGATCACACTTATATCAATGAGATTCTAGAAAACGATTTAAAAAATTGCAATGCTAAACTATATATATATATATATATGGAAAATAAAAAAATAGCTTCAAATGAAGAAAATATAATGAGATATCTAAAAAAATTAAGTGTGCGAGTAAATAACGCATTAACTGAGAAAAAATGTATTGATAGTTTAATCATAGAGGTTTCTGCTGATTGCTTAAAAAATGAAAAACATAACTCAAATGAAAAAAGATATTCTTTTCCAATACTTTAATTTAAATTAAGCAAGACCGTTTTAATGCAGGCGAGAAATTTGCAAAAGATAATTTTGATAAAATCACAAAAGGACTAGGTGGACAAGAAGTGTTTTTAGTATCCCATAGTGAAGGAGGAGCTTGTGTAGCAGGTGTTGCGAAGTATTTGATTGAAAAAGGAATAAAAGTAGGGGAATCTATAATGCTATCTACGGACGAAGGAGATGAGTTTTTGGTAGAAGGAAACTACCCTGCTTATCAAATTGTTGCAGGATACCTTACTAAAGATTTAGTAACTAGAAAAAACATATTCAAAATAGACCCAGTTGTTATGGATAATAAGATTGAAGGTGTTTCCAGATATGGGGTTTATATTTCTAATGGTGGATTTACAACAGTTCATGGTGATACAGTTGGCGAAAAAACATTTGATTTACTTAAAAGACTTAAAGCCCTGAAAATAGAGCAAGCATGGAATTCTAAAGGTAAAATAGTATATCAAACATCTCCAAAAGATGAAAATTGGGCTAAAATTGACAACTATATTCTTAATAATAGTAAGGTTGATTACTACTCAACAAGAAACTCAAATATTGTTGAATTTTACAGAAAAAGAGAAGATTAGATGAGAAAAAATATAATTATACTGATAAGTGTTATAGTAATAATTGGTCTTGTTTTTTTACTAAATCCATTTTATTGGTTAATGGGGAGTAGAGCAATTAAACAACCTGTACTTTCTATCGAGGAAGAAAACTATTTTAAAAAATTTGGCAGTGAAGATAGTGTTTACATTAGAAGATATTATGCGAATTTTGATTCTAATGGAAAAGACACTTTATATCCAAATCAATTTGACAAGAGAACTTTTGATTATACATTAGCAATACAAAATTCAAAAAATAATAGAATTTTCAATTTTGATGAAGACTCAATTTTAAAAATTAGCATTTACATAAAAAAAGAAATATTAAAAAACAATAAAAAATTAAGATATATATATATGATTTTAACGAATATAAATTTATTGGTAACAATGAATATTTGGAGAAAATAAAATAGTTTTTTTTATCCCATAGCGAAGGTGGTGCCTATGCTGCAGGTATGGCAGATTATTTGCATAACCACGGTATCCAAATAGGCGAACACGTCTTATTATCGCCAGACGAAGACGATGAGTTTAGTATAAATCCTGCCATACCAAGCTATCAGTTATTGTATATGTTTTTTAGTAGCATATATAACCCTATGGGATCATTAATAAATGAAAAAAAAGCAAAAATAGGAAACAAAGGATTTAGAAAATGGGGTGAATATCTAGCTATTGTAGATTGGGTAGTAAACGAGTACCGTATAAAAGGAATCAAAAAAATGGGTATTGTACACTATCAAGATTCAGGATGGGGTGGCGCACATGGGTTTACAAACGGTTATGATGTTTTTGATAAAGTTTCTGATTTAAAAGAAGTACAGGTTTTTGATGCTATAGGTGAATATGATAAGAAAGTATATTCGGGAAAACAACAAACCAAAACAAGTAAAAAAAATAAATTTTATAGGATTGATAACGAATATACCATTTTTAATTGTCCTCCTATTATTAAAATTAAATAACTAAACCACTATGGACTGAAAGTCCATAGGTTTTAAGAAGCAGACTGAAAGTCTGCCATTGTTAAGAGTAAATAATTTTTAGAACCTGAAAGGGAAATGCACTAAAGTGCATAGTTTTAACTATTTTTGAGACCAATAAATATTTTATGTATCATCGTTTAATAAGTAAAGAGAAATTTGTTTTGAGTGTTTTGCTAATACTTCTATTATTATCAGGATGTAGGAGACAAAAAGCAATAGAGATTCCTATTGAGTTAAAAGAGATTCAAAAGATAATTCAAAAAGAGACAAAATATTCTGAGAACAAATTCCGTTCAATCATTGAAACAGAGTTAAACAATTGTAATGTTAATATATATATATAAATATATATATAAAAAATGATACTATAAATACCTCAGAAGAAAGTTTAACTAACTATGTAAAAACCGTAAGTAAAAGAGTTAATAAAGCTTTAAAAGACAAAGAATGCTATAAAACATTAATGATAGAAACCTCCTCTAATAATTATAAAAAATTGAAAAACAGAATACATAGTTTTGAATTTCCTATAGAGTAATGTTAATTATGCAGTAGTCGATTGGGTCGTAAACGAGCACCGTATAAAAGGAGTCAAAAAATGGGTATTGTACATTACCAAGATACTGGATGGAGTGGTGTACATGGCTGGACAAATGGCACAGAAGTTTTTAATAAAGTTTCTGATTTAAAAGAAGTGCAAACTTTTGATGCTATAGGTGAATATGATAAGAAAGTATATTCAGGTAAGCAGCATGCTAAAACAGCATATAATACAATTTTTTATAGGATTGACAATGAATATATTATTTTTAACTGTCCTCCTATTGTGAAAATTCAATAAAAACTTTGGAGGTTTAACTAAAGATATTCTACGAATTTATAGGTCAGAAGAGCATATAGACAACCCTAAAGGATGACCATGGTAACAGGAAAGTTGACGGAAATTATTGAAGGAGATGTGCATAGTGAATTCCAAAAGGATACAAAGTACCTAATGACAGTGAACTTAAAAATTATCTAGAAGGAAAACTAAAAGATCAATTTGACGATAAAGGAATAAACATTATGGATTTTCGCATCAGCCATAATTACCTTTAGATATTAAGGAAAATACCCCCAAATAGTATCTAACTTTTTGGGGGTAGTGCATTTTTCTTAGACAACCTTTTATATATTATATAACAATTTTTCTTCCTGTACCAGGTGCAATGTTTTTTTGATCATCTATATAAAAATCAATGCGCCCTAGATTTATACCATAAGCTCCCACTTGATTAACAAGAACTTCTTTATCGTCTAAGTTTTTTTCAATTACAGGTTTGTCTAAAAACGTATGGGTATGTCCTCCAATAATCAAATCAATATTTCGAGTTTTTTTAGCTAAATTGATATCTGAAATTCTTTCAGGTTCATTTTTGTATTCAAAACCTAAATGGGATAAACAAATGATTAAATCGCATTTTTCAACCTCTTTTAATTTTTTTGTTATGTCATTTGCAATTTCTACAGGATCTAAATATTTAGTTTCCTTATAATATCTAGGATCGACTAAACCGTATAATTCTACACCTAAACCAAAAATTCCTATTTTAATACCAGCTTTTTGAAAAATTTTATAAGGTTTAATATGAGTATCTAAGATTGTGTTTTTAAAATCATAATTAGCACAGACAAACTCAAAAGTAGCATTGGGTAACTGTCCGTATAATCCCGTAATTCCGTTATCAAAGTCATGATTACCAATTGTTGCTAAATCATATTTCATCATGCTCATAACCTTAAATTCAATTTCACCTCCATAGTAATTAAAATAAGGAGTGCCTTGAAAAATATCCCCTGCATCTAGTAATAATACATTATCTTCCTCTTTACGAATTTGATTAATAAGAGCAGCTCTTCTTGCCACACCTCCCAAGTTTGGATTCTTAGGATGACCTTCAGGGAAAGGATCTATTTGGCTATGCGTGTCGTTAGTATGTAAAATAGTTAATTTTTGTAACGTTCCAGCAGTATTAAAGCTACTTAAAGATAAACCTCCTAATCCTAATAAAGCAGAACTAGCTACTGTGTTTTTTAAAAAATCTCTTCTTTTCATAATCTTTGTCTCTTTATAAGGTTATTCTTGGGTAACTTTAATAATTTGTGGTACTTTTAGTATATCTACTTCCTCAAAATAATCAATAAGCATATCTCTTAATTTATAATCAATAGATATTTTTCGAGTAGCTTTTAAGAAAAATTCCATGCGATCACCACCACTAGCTAAGTAGTCATTAGCCGCTATATAATAGGTTTTTTCCAGATCTAAATCGTTTTTACCAATTTTAATATCTTTCGCTTTGTTATCTGCGGTTATAGTAAAAGACATCCCCGCAAAAGGGTGTGGTTTTTTGTCTTTAATGAAGAAATTAATAAAATCTAAAATAACATGACCCTTTACTTCTAAAATCATTGCCGCATTTTCAAAAGGCATTACTTCAAAAGCATTTCTAGCAGTAACATTACCCAAAGGGATAATGGTTCGTATTCCACCACTATTTAAAATCGAAATATCGGCAACTTTACTTTCCCTTTCTTTCAAAACTTGGCTGCTTTTTTCTAAAATAATTTCGGCAAATAAATCGCCAATGTTACTTTGAAATTTTGTTCCCTTTGTTTTGTCTAATAATTGAGGGTTGTAAGCTAGTACCTTATCAAGATCTTTGTTTATTTGTTGCCTGTAAGGAGCTATCAAGGTTTCATATTCCTGAATGCTACCCACGCTAGCTTCTACCTTAATTTGCTTACCATGAATTTCTTTTACTACGTTTTGAGCATTTGTAGTAAAGCTAAACGTTATTAACGTTAAAATTAAACCAAAATGTTTCATTTATTCCTACTCTTTTTATACTTTTACCCGGCATTTTTTATGCTAGTTCAAGCTTGTTAACATTAATTCGTTTCAAAAGAAACAAGACGACAAAAATAATATGTTTATAAACTATATAAAAGAATTATCGTTAAAAAAAATATTAAACTCTACTTTGCAATCTGTGAAAGAACCTTCATTGGTCAAAACCATTGAAAAAGTAGGGTTATTGCTAGATGAATCTTACTCTTTTAAAAAGAAGAGTTGATTAATTCATTAATCAATAACGGTTTTAAACGAGATCATATTAAAGTTTTAGTTTATAAACAAAAAATAGGAAAAAATGAAAATCTAAGTTATCCTACTTTTTCTTTTAAAGATATTAATTGGAAAGGTGAATTTTCAGCACCATTTGTTAATGAATTTATTTATACTCCTTTTGATCTACTAATAAATTACTACGATGTTGGAAAAGCCCCCTTATTGTTAGTTACACATAATTCAAAAGCAGTATTAAAAGTAGGATTTTCATCAGTAGATAAAAGATTAAATCATCTATTAATAAATGTAAATGCTGAAAACTTTAAAGTTTTTGTGCAAGAATTGTTTAAATATTTAAAAATTTTAAAAAAGATATAATAAAATGCAATCATTTATAGGTACAGGTGTTGCTTTAGTAACACCTTTTAAAAAAGATTTTTCAGTAGATGTTGAATCGTTAAAAAGAATTGTTAATTATGTTATTGATGGGGGAGTAGAATATTTAGTTGTATTAGGTACTACAGCAGAATCGGCCACCTTGTCTACAGCAGAAAAACAACTAGTGATTGATACTATAGTAGAAACCAATGCAGGAAGATTACCATTGGTTTTAGGAGTAGGAGGTAATAATACATTGAAAGTAGTTGAAGAGTTAAAAACACGTGATTTATCTCCTTTTAAAGCAATTTTGTCCGTTTCTCCGTATTATAATAAACCGACACAAGAAGGGATTTTTCAGCACTTTAAAATGGTTGCAGACGCATCTCCTCTTCCTGTTATTTTATATAATGTTCCGTAGAACCTCTAGTAATATGTTGCCAACTACTGTTTTAAAAATTGCCAACGAATGCAAAAACGTAATAGGAATAAAAGAAGCTGCAGGTGATATTGTACAAGCTATGAAATTAATTCAATTACTGCCAAAAGATTTTTTGGTTATTTCAGGTGATGATATGATTACTTTGCCTATGGTGTTAGCAGGAGGAGCAGGTGTGATTTCTGTTATAGGAGAAGGATTTCCAAAAGAATTCTCAGAAATGGTTCGTTTAGGTTTAAAAAGGAAAGTAAACGAAGCGTATGAATTACATTATAAACTAATGGATAGTATTGATATGATTTTTGAGCAAGGTAATCCAGGAGGAATTAAAGAAATTTTTAAATCTTTAGATTTATCCGAAAACATATTAAGGTTGCCTTTAGTAAATGTAAATGAAGATTTAGCTAATCGTTTAAACGCATTTACAAAACAAATGACTAAATAGCAGAAAAATAAAGTTTTGAAGTAAAAAATTAATAATTAACTTTGCACTCTGGCTTTTGGAGAGTGTTTTGTAATATTCTAATAAGTCTTTGAAAAAAGTTGACAAGTTTTTATGAATAAATATATAGGTGGTATTTTAGCTACAATGTTATTAGCTTCTTGTAGTGAATATCAAAAAGCATTAAAATCGGAGGATCCAGCTGTAAAGTTAATAGCGGCTACTCATAAGTACGAACAAAAAAAATATACAAAAGCTATTCGCCTTTTTGAGCAAATAGCACCAGTGTATAGAGGTAAAGCAGATGCTGAAAACTTGTATTACATGTTTGCCAAATCCTATTATGTTACCGAACAATATTATTTAGCCGGTTATCAGTTTGATAGTTTTAGTGCTTTGTATCCTAAAAGTAAAAATGCAGAAGAAGCAATGTTTTTAGGAGCTAAATCTTACTCAGAGTTATCGCCTGTTTATTCATTAGATCAAACAGAGACCGAAAAAGCGATCTCAAAAATGCAAGAATTTATTAATAAATATCCTAATTCAACTTATCTTCCTGAAGCGAATACCGTTGCTCTAGGATTACAACATAAATTAGAGAAAAAAGCATTTGAAATAGCAAAACAATACAATACAATTTCAGATTATAAAGCAGCTTTAAAAGCTTTTGATAATTTTTTAATAGATTATCCTGGTACAGCGTATAAAGAAAAAGCGTTATTTTATAAACTAGATTCAGCCTATAAATTAGCAATTAATAGTATTCCGAGTAAAATGGAAGAACGTTTAAAAGAAGCTCGTATTGCTTATAATGGATTAGTAAAGTTTAAAACAGATTCAAATTTTAAGAAAGAAGCGGATCAAATGTTGGTTCGTATAGAAAAAGATTTACAACAATTTCAAAAATAGGATATTAGAATGGATTTAAAAAAGACAACAGCTCCAGTTAACACGGTTACTTATAATAAAAGCAAAATTGAAGAATCAACCGGAAATATCTACGAAGCTATTACAATTATGGCAAGAAGAGCTAATCAAATTAATTCTGAGATCAAAAAAGAGTTAATAGAAAAATTAGACGAGTTTGCTACTTATAATGATAGTCTTGAAGAAATTTTTGAAAACAAAGAACAAATTGAAGTTTCTAAATTTTATGAAAGATTACCAAAACCTCATGCCTTAGCCGTACAAGAATGGTTAGAAGGAAAAATCTATCATAAAAATACGAAATAATCTAAAGCGTATAACATGTCCGTTTTAAGTGGTAAAAAAATAATACTAGGTGTAACTGGTGGAATTGCCGCTTATAAGTCGGCTTCATTAGTAAGACTTTTGATAAAAGCAGGTGCTCAGGTTCAAGTAATCATGACACCTGCTTCTGTTGATTTTGTTACGCCGTTAACGCTTTCAACACTATCAAAAAAACCCGTTTACATCCATTTTTTTAATCAAGAAGATACTGCTGCTCTGTGGAATAATCATGTAGAGTTAGGACTTTGGGCTGATCTTATGATTATTGCACCTGCTACAGCTAACACAATGTCTAAAATGGTAAATGGAAATTGTGATAACCTTTTATTAGCAACTTATTTGTCTGCTAAATGTTCTGTCTATTTTGCACCCGCAATGGATTTGGATATGTACAAACATCCTTCCACTTTAGCTAGTTTTGAAACTTTAAAACGTTTTGGAAACATCATGATACCTGCTGAAAATGGAGAGTTAGCAAGTGGACTCTCAGGAGAAGGACGTATGGCTGAACCCGAAAATATTATTTCTTTTATAGAAAAAGACTTAGAAAGTAAATTGCCATTAAGAAATAAAAAAATACTCATTACAGCAGGTCCTACTTATGAAGCAATAGATCCTGTTCGATTTATAGGGAATCATTCTACTGGAAAAATGGGATTTGATATAGCAGATGTGGCAGCCGATTTAGGAGCACAAGTAATTTTAGTTACAGGACCTACCTCACTTCAACCTAAAAATAAAACCATTCAAATCAGACGAGTGCGTTCAGCAGAGGATATGTATCGTGCTTGCCATGAATGGTATCATACAGTAGATGTAGCTATTGCAGCTGCCGCAGTGGCAGATTATAAACCAAAAAATGTAGCATCTCAAAAAAAAAAAAAAGCGATCCAACGTTTACAATTGAGTTAGAAAAAACAAAAGATATTTTAGCCTCTTTAGGAGAAATTAAAAAAGATCAGTTTTTGATTGGATTTGCATTAGAAACTGAAAATGAAATTGAACATGCAAAACAAAAAATTCAGAAAAAAATCTAGATTTGATTGTTTTGAACTCACTAAATGATAAAGGAGCTGGTTTTGGACAACCTACCAATAAAGTGACCTTTATTGATAAAAATTTAATATAGAACCTCAAGAGCTAAAATCAAAAGAAGAAGTAGCTTTGGATATAGTGAATAAAATTGTAAATCATTATGCGTAAATTTTTAATCTTATTTATCTGTTTCTTCTTCAATAGCTATTATGCACAGGAGTTGAATTGTACGGTGGAATTTAATACAAGTCAGGTTTCTGGAACCAATCAACAAATATTTAAAACTTTAAAAAAAACACTTACAGAGTTTATAAATAATACAAAATGGACAGATAAAACCTATAAATCAAATGAAAAAATAAATTGCTCATTTTTCTTTAATATTAATTCATTTGATAATATAAATAAGTTTTCAGGTAGTCTACAAGTAACAGCTACACGTCCCGTATACAATACTACTTATACTACCTCTATCCTGAATGTTAACGATAAAGAATTAAATTTTACCTATAATGAATTTCAAAATTTAGTATTTAACTCAAATGCGTATGAGTCTAATTTAATTTCAGTAGTAGCTTTTTATGCTAATATGATTATAGGAATAGATGCGGATACCTTCGCTTTAGAAGGAGGAACAAAAGCTTTTGAAATGGCGTCCAATATTGTTGCTCAGGCACAAGTAACACAAGAAAAAGGATGGATGGCGACTTCATCACAGAATCGTTATTTTTTAGTAAATGATATGTTATCGCCTACTTTTGCCTCTTATCGAAAAACAATTTATGATTATCATTTAGGCGCATTAGATAAAATGGCTGATAATCCTAAAGAAGGAAAAGAAGCTATGCAAAAAGCAATTTTTAATTTAAAAGAAGTTGTAATATCTCGTCCTAATGCCTATCTGACTCGAATCTTTTTTGATACTAAGTCAGATGAAATTTTAAGCGTATTTTCTGAAGGGCCTAAAATGGATGTAAATCAATTAGTTGAAACATTAAGTAAATTATCTCCAACCAATATTAGTAAATGGAGTCAAATTAGTTTTTAGCTTTGTCCCATGCTTGTACAATTATCAATAAAAAATTTTGCGTTAATAGAGCAATTAGAAATGAACTTTTCTAATCAATTCTCTATAATTACGGGTGAAACAGGTGCTGGTAAATCTATTTTACTAGGTGCTCTTGGACTCGTTTTAGGAAATCGAGCAGATTTAGGCTCTCTAAAAGATAAAGAACAAAAATGTGTAATAGAAGCCCATTTTAATCTGTCAGTCTATAATTTGAAAGGTTTTTTTGAAGAAAATGATATGGATTTTGAAGAAATAACGATTATCCGTCGTGAAATTCTTCCTTCTGGAAAATCAAGAGCATTTGTTAATGATAGCCCTGTAAATTTAACAGAATTGCAAGAATTAGGAACATTTTTAATTGATATTCATTCACAACAACAAACAAGAGAATTAATAGAAGAATCATATCAAATAGAAATATTAGACGCTATAGCATCTAATGCTACTCTTTTACACACATACCAAAAAGACCTAAAACAGTATAAAACACTTCAAACTACATTAAAGAGAATTTTATCCGAAAAAGAATCTTTCGTAAAAGAATCAGATTATAATAGTTTTTTGTTAGAAGAACTAGTTCAAGCCAATTTAAAAGAAGGAGAACAACAAGAATTAGAAGATGTTTTTGAAAAACTAAATAATGTTGAAATTATAAAAGAAAACCTAGATAAATCTATTGCACTAAGCAAAGAAGAACAAATAGGAATTTTGCAAAATCTCAAAGAAGTAAAAAATTCACTTCAAAAAATAGGGAACTTTTCTCCAGAATATCAAGCTTTGTTAGAAAGAATAGCAAGCGTCTTAATAGAAATGGATGATCTACTTGTAGATTTAGAAAACCAAAGTGAAAAACTTTTTAGCGATCCTGAAAAACTACAGCTAGTTAGTCAAAAATTACAACTTATTTATAATCTGCAAAAAAAACATCAAGTAACCACTGTTGAAGAATTAATAAAAATTCAAAAAGATTTAGATGCAAAAGTTTTACATGCAGGAGATTTAGATGAACAAATACAAAAACTACAAATCGAGATAAGTAGTACACAAGAACAACTGATACAACAAACTAAAACCATTTCAAAAAAGCGTAAAGAAGTAGTGCCTATTTTGATTGCCCAAATGACAGCTATTTTGGGTGAATTAGGAATGTCTAATGCTCGTTTTGAATTTGATATAAAAGAATCAAATACATTTTTATTCAACGGAAAAGATGAGATACAATTATTGTTTTCGGCTAATAAAGGAACTGATTTCGGATTGCTAAAAAAAGTAGCTTCAGGAGGAGAAATGTCTCGGATAATGTTAGCTATAAAAGCAGTATTGGCTAACTATTCAAAGTTACCTACCATAATTTTTGATGAAATAGATACAGGTGTTTCAGGTGAAGTTGCTCAAAAAATGGCCAATATTATGAAGATAATGAGTGATAAAATGCAAGTTTTTGCTATTACACATTTACCCCAAATAGCCTCTAAAGGACAACAACATTATAAAGTATTTAAATCAGATCGTGAAGATGTTACCGTTTCAGAATTAAAATTACTATCTCTAGAAGAAAGAATAATCGAAATAGCAGAAATGTTATCAGGTAAAAATATTTCAGATTCCGCTATTGCACACGCAAAAGCTTTGCTTAACTAATTATTTAAACTAAATTTGCTAATCAAACTAATTGAAAAGATATGATTATTGAACCAAGAATGAGAGGTTTTATTTGTTTGACAGCACACCCAGAAGGTTGTGCCCAAAGCGTAAAAAACCAAATTAATTATGTAGTATCTAAAGGAAAAATTAATGGACCAAAAAGAGTGTTAGTAGTTGGTGCTTCTACAGGATTTGGTTTAGCTTCTAGAATTACAGCCGCTTTTGGTAGTGATGCGTCTACAATTGGGGTTTTCTTTGAAAAAGAACCAGTAGAAGGAAAAACAGCGACTCGTGGTGGTATAATTCCGCAGCTTTTGAACAAGAAGCAAAAAAAGCAGGACTATATGCTAAAAGTATTAATGGAGATGCTTTTTCAAAAGAAATCAAGCAGAAAACGATTGATATGATAAAAAATGACTTAGGACAAGTAGACCTAGTCATATATAGTTTGGCTTCACCAGTGCGTATGCACCCTGAAACAAACATTTTATACCGCTCAGCATTAAAACCAATCGGTCAAGTTTTTAGTGATAAAACAGTTGATTTTCATACAGGAGTAGTATCAGAAGTTTCTATTCAATCAGCTACACAAGAAGATATAGATAATACAGTAGTTGTAATGGGAGGTGAAGATTGGACAATGTGGATAAATGAAATGAAAGAGGCAGGAGTATTGGCTCAAGGTGCTACAACTGTTGCTTATTCTTATATAGGACCAGAAGTTACAGAAGCCGTATATCGAAAAGGAACTATTGGACGTGCTAAAGATCATCTTGAAGCTACCGCTTTTGAAATAGATGAAAAATTAAAGGATATTAACGGACGTGCTTATATATCTGTAAACAAAGCATTAGTTACCCAAGCTAGTTCTGCAATACCTGTAATTCCTTTATATATATCATTGTTGTATAAAACAATGAAATCAGAAGGTTTACATGAAGGATGTATTGAACAAATGCAACGTTTATTCGCAGATCGTTTATATAATGGAGGAGAAGTACCTGTAGATGAAAAAGGACGTATTCGTGTAGACGATTGGGAAATGCGAGCAGATGTTCAGGAAACAGTCAAAAAATTATGGGCGCAAGCAGATACAGAAACTTTAAAAGAAATAGGCGATTTAGCAGGATATAAAAGCGATTTCTTAAATTTATTCGGTTTCGGTTTTGAAGGCGTTGATTATTTAGCTGATACAAATGAAATGGTTAATATTCAAAGTATAGACCAATAAAATAATAAATGAATGAATAATAGAAAGATTGTTTTGTAAAAAGACAATCTTTTTTTTATGCTAATCCCAGCTCCGTATTAGGCTTTAAAAAAGTGATACCATTTTTGTTTTGAAATTAGCTAAACCAAAATTCACTACAGAATACACGAATCAAGAGATATTACACGATATTATTACAGTAAATTTGAATCTTAAATGGTATGAATTAACGAAGTAAATTTATTCTACCTCGTTTTTCTTCCAATGCAAGCACGTATTCTCTTTTGATCATAAAAATAATTTCCCATTTCTTTTTCTGAAAATTTCCCTAGTATTTGAATGTCTTGAAAAGTTTTGTTTCACAACGAAGTCTAATGCGGAATCTAAATTAAAAAAATAAAGAACCAGTATTTAATTTTTACTTTTACAATAAATGGATTTATATAATCAGTATTGTATGAATTTCTCTTTCAATCAAAAAAGATCGTTGGTTTTTTAATACGTTCCATATCCAAAAAAATCAGTAGGCATACGTTACACAAACTAAAGATTAATTGTATGAAAATAAACAAAAAAAAAGATGAATAGGTAAAGTATAGAATGTCTTATGGTTAACAATGAAAAAAAAAAAAAAAGAAGTATAAAAAATACGAAATAGGATAAAAAACCTCTTGTTTTTCATGACTTTTTTTTGTTAAAAATGTAACTTTGTCAAAAAAAAATAAGAAGAATGAATTTTTCTTTTGTTATCCCAGTTTACAATAGACCTGATGAAATAGATGAACTATTAGAAAGTTTGACCAAACAAACTTATAATAAACCTTTTGAAATTATTATAGTAGAAGATGGCTCTACAATACCATGTGAATATATAGTAGATAAATACAGATCAAAACTAAATCTGACTTACTACCTAAAATATAATTCAGGGCCTCGGTGATTCTCGTAACTTTGGAATGCAATATGCTAAAGGAGATTATTATATTATTTTAGATTCAGATTGTATACTACCCTCGCAATATTTGTCAGAGGTTGAAAAATCATTAGCTGAAAATTATGTAGATTGTTTTGGAGGGCCTGACGATATGTTAGCAAGTTTTACACCTATTCAAAAAGCAATTAATTTTGCAATGACCTCTGTATTAACCACTGGAGGAGTGAGAGGAGCCAGTGAAAAAATAGGGAAATTTCAACCAAGAAGTTTTAATATGGGAATTTCAAAAAAAGCATTTGAAGAATCAAAAGGATTTTCAAATATTCATCCGAGGAGAAGATCCTGATTTGTCAATTCGTTTATGGAAAAAAGGATTTGACACAAAATTAATTCCTAATGCGTTTGTATATCATAAACGAAGAATTGATTGGGAAAAATTTTATATTCAAGTTAATAAGTTTGGAAAAGTAAGACCGATACTAAATAAATGGTATCCTGAATATGCTAAACCTACATTCTTTTTGCCGTCCCTGTTTGTGTTAGGGTTTATCTTAGGAATATTGTTGAGTTTCCTGTTTTTGTTCGATTGGCTGTTAAAAATATATTTTTTATACACTGTCATGATAATGATACTTTCTACCTATAAAAATAAAAATTTAAAAGTAGGCATTTATTCCATTGTGGCCGTTTGGAGACAATTTTTTGGATACGGTATAGGCTTTATAGAATCATATTATAAAATTAATGTACTAAAAAAGAAGCCAGAAGAAGCATTTCCAGAATTATTTTTTAAAATTTAATGACTAAAATTATCGGATTAACCGGAGGTATAGGAAGTGGTAAAACCACAGTCGCTCGATTATTTCAGAATAAAGGAATACCTGTTTATATAGCTGATGAAGAAGCTCGAAAAATAATGGCGTTACCTGAAACAGTTCAGAAAGTTGCTAGTTTGTTTGGGGAAGAAGTGTTAAAAGAAAATAAATTAAACAGGAAACAATTAGGGCAAGTTGTTTTTAACGATCCTTCTAAACTTAAGATGTTAAATGAATTAATACATCCTTTAGTCGCAGCACATTTTTATAAATGGATACAAATTCATAATTCTTTTCCTTTTGTAATAAAAGAATCCGCTATATTATTTGAAAGCGAAAGTTATAAAAATTGCGATAAAATTATTTTAGTTATAGCTCCAGAGGAGGAGCGAATTAAAAGAGTAATGCAACGTGATCAATTAACGAAAGAAGCTGTTTTGCAACGCATAAAAAATCAATTATCTGATGAAGAAAAGATTGTTAAAAGTGATTTTGTTATAAAAAACGAAAATTTAAAAGAAACCAGTAAAAAAATTAGTGATATTCTTAAATTTTTATCAAATCTTTATCAAAAAACCTAATTGTTAATATTTGGTTAATTTTATTAACATTTAAATGTTAAATATTATATTTGTTTCAATGAATAAAAATTGGTTTCGTTTTGTTGTCGTACTAATGTCAATTGCTCTACTAGGGATAGTAGCTGTACAAGGATATTTGATAAATGTTTCTTTTAAAAATAAAGAAGAACAGTTTAAATACCAAGTTAAACAAGTAATTGACAATGTAGCAAGAGAGGTAGAAGAACAAGAAGCTTACTCCTTTTTAAGTCGATTTAGTAAAATAAAAGATAGTATAGGTAAAGATCCTGAAAGAAGCGAGTTAATGAAATTTTTTTACGTAGAAAAAAATGAATTAACAAATCAAACGATAATTTATTCAAATAGCATAATCCCAGAAGATTATTCTGTTTCATCCTCGTTCTTTGATAAAAAAAATGATTCCACACGAATTAAAAATTATGTAGCAAAACGAGTAACAGAAGTGTATAATGAAACCACTTTAAATGATCAAAACATGAGTTCAGTAGTACACCCTTCTGATCTAATAGAAAAAGCGGGAGTAGTAGAAATTCTGGATAAAGCAACATTTGAACTAAATTTTAAAGATATAGCGGCCACTAGACAGGTGTCCCAAAGAGTAAGTGTGGAACAATTACAGATTTTATTTGCAAATGAACTAAAAGCATTAGGAATAAATACCCCTTTTGAATTTGGAGTATACAATAATGGATTGGCAACTAAAGTAAAATCGGAGCATTTCAAATATGATAAAAAAAACACTTACGATACTCCACTCTTTAAAGATAATGATGGAATTAGTAGATACCAATTATTGTTAAGCTTTCCTAAAAAGAAAGTCTTTTTAGCGTCCGATTTTGTAGGAATAGCATTTCTAGCCTTCTTATTTACATCTATTATTATTGTAGCGTACTATAGTGCCTTAAAACAACTTAATACCCAACGTCATATTTCAGAAATCAAAACAGACTTTATCAATAATATGACGCATGAATTCAAAACACCTATTGCAACCATCAATTTAGCTTTAGATGCTATTCGGAATCCTAAAGTAATTGATGATAAAGAAAAAAGTACAACGCTATTTGCAAATGATTAAAGATGAAAACAAAAGAATGCACGCGCAAGTAGAAAATGTTTTAAGGATTTCAAAATTAGAAAAGAAAGAACTAGATATAACAAAAGAATGTCACGACGTACACGACATGCTAGAAGAAGCAATTGAACACGTAAGTTTAATTGTAGAAGATCGCCAAGGTAAAATGAAAACCAATTTTAACGCCTTAAAATCAAAAGCTTTATTAAATGATATTCATTTTACTAATGTCTTGGTAAATGTTTTAGAAAACGCTGTGAAATATACACCAGAATCTCCTATAATAGAAATAAGTACAGAAAATGTTAAAAATTTCATCGTTATAAAAATAAAAGACAACGGAATAGGTATTAGCAAAGTATCGCAAAAGAAAATTTTTGATAAATTTTATAGAGAACACACGGGAGATATCCATAATGTAAAAGGGCATGGATTAGGATTAGCCTATGTAAAAAGAATTATGGACGATCATCACGGTGAAGTGGTGGTAGAAAGTGAAAAAGGTAAAGGAAGTACATTTATAATAAAATTACCCTTAATAGTTTGATTATGGAAACGGTAAAGAAAATATTATTAGTAGAAGACGATCCTAATTTTGGTTCAATTCTTCGAGATTATTTAAGTATGAATGATTTTGAAGTAATATTAGCCAAAAATGGAATGGAAGGTTTTGAAAAATTCAAGAAAGATGAATATGATCTATGTATTCTTGATGTTATGATGCCTTATAAAGACGGCTTTACTCTAGCCAAAGAAATTAGAGAAAAAAATAAAGAAGTTCCTCTTATTTTCCTTACAGCAAAGACTATGAAAGAAGATGTCTTAAAAGGATATAAAGTAGGAGCTGATGATTATTTGAACAAACCTTTTGACTCAGAAGTTTTGTTGATGAAAATACGTGCCATTATTCAACGAAAAGCCACTGAAATAAGAGGAGATGCTAGCAAATTTGAATTTGAAATAGGTAAATTTCATTTAAATGCTAAATTACGCTTCTTAACTTATCCGGAGATGAACCCGTTAAACTCTCCCCAAAAGAAAATGAGTTACTCAAAATGTTAGCATTACACGAAAATGATTTGATGCCACGCGAACTAGCATTAACAAAAATATGGCGAGATGATAACTACTTTACTTCTCGTAGTATGGATGTTTATATTGCCAAACTACGTAAATATCTTAAACAAGATGAAAATGTTGAAATACTTAATATTCACGGTGAAGGATTCCGATTAGTTGTAAAAAATAGTTAATCTTTTAGAATATTAAGATTTTTTATTAAAAAAATAAATTTTCAAAGAGTATATTCAGAAGTAAAATGTATTCATGAAATCAAGATTCAAGATCTTTTTACTTTTGAGTTTAACTTCCATTTTTATACCCAGATTGCGCATTAGGCTTCATTGAAAAATCAGTAAATTAAAGTGCCCACGGAAAATTTTAAAAGATGAAACAGTCTACTGTTTCGGTGAATAAAATTTGAGTATGTGCTTGAATTGGAAGAAAAATAAAGTTGAATAGATTTACTTCGTCTATTCGCTACGCTCGGGTCTAATGTGTAATCTAGCTTTAAAAGGAATCAGAAAATATTTTGTATAAAAAAAGCTGCCTTTATAGGCAGCTTTTTTGTTCTAATTAGTAAAATCTTGATCTTCTAATTTGGGATCAGTTATTTTGTTATTATGTAGTTTAACTGGATTTTTAGATTTTTTCATTCTTAAGTTTAAGAACTCTACAAATAAAGAGAAAAAGATTGAAAAGTATAAATATCCTTTAGGTATGCTATGAACTTCTGTACCACCAAAGAAAGCTATATGAGCAAGGTGTCCACCTTCTGCCAATAACATAACACCAATTAAAATTAGGAATGATAATCCTAAAATTTGAATAGTAGGGTGGTTGTTTACAAATTTACTTACAGGACCCGCAAAGATCATCATAATTACAATTGAAATAATAATAGAAAGAATCATAATGATTAAAGCACCTTCGTATCCAAAACCTTCTGGAGCAGGTTTCATACTGACTAAACCAACAGCTGTCAGAATGCTATCAAAAGAAAAAACTAAGTTTAAAGCAGCAATTTGAAAAACGGCAGCAGATAAGCTATTGCTTGCGTTTCCTTTTTCTCCTTCTTCTTCACCTTCTAGTTTGTGATGTATTTCAGATACTGATTTGTATAACAAAAATAAACCTCCTCCGAAAATAATAAGGCTTTGTCCTGTTATGCCAGCTTGAAACCATCCCCAATCAATGTGAAATAATACTTCTTGTAAGCTTAAAACCCATGTAATACCAAATAATAGTACAATACGAAAAGCCATGGCTAGTAATAAACCAATTCTACGGGCTTTGGGTTGTTCTTCCTCTTTTAATTTTCCAGATACGATTGACAAGAAAACAATATTGTCAATACCTAAAATAATTTCTAAAAAAGTTAAAGTTAATAATGCTATCCAAGCATCTGGGTTAAATAAGATTTCCATTTTGTCTGTTTGAATTTACAATCATTATACGAGGCTATTTTGTTTTTGTTACAAAACCTTTTTGTTTTTTTGATTCACCTACGAAACAATATTCAAAAAAATAACCTTTTTTGTTGGTACTCAATATTTTAATTTGAATGGCTTTTTTTTCTTCTAAATTTTTCGGGTTTACTTTTTGAAGTATATATTCGCAATCATTTACCCATCGAACTCTGGCAGTATCTGTTTTTCCTTCAAAAGTTTCTATTTGTAATGAGTCGTTACGTATAAATTGAGAGGTATGCTTTACACCTTCAATTTTTTGATTAAATTCAAAAGTTCCTGTTTTAAAATCGTTACAATTACGTTCTACGTTATAACAAGAAATAAGGGTAAATGTTGTTAGAAGGAAAAATAAATATTTGGACATTTTGACAGTAATTTTAAAGATTAGGTAAATTGTTTTCTTTTAAAAATTTGTTTGTATTGTATTCTTTTGATTGGTTTTTAGGAATAGATAGGTTATCCCAATGCTCATTTTTAATCATTTTAGCATAAAATACGATTTGGCCAATATGATATGGATAATGAGCTAACTGACGATTAATAGCATCCTATAACTGTTTGTTCTTCATTGCGGATATAAATGATTTGATTTAAATTATCAGGTTTTAAAGTGTTAATGGTATTAAAAAAACATTTCCATCCTTTTTCCCATAAAATTAAAAGGGTTTCTTTAGAAACAAGATGATTTTCGAATTCAGCATCGCGGTTTCGCCATTCTTTTTCACCATCAGAAGTGAGGAAATCAGTCCAACGAGAGATCATATTGCCAGCTATATGTTGTATGATTATAGCAATTGAGTTAGTGTTTTCATGGGATGTTGTAAACAGTTGTTCAGATTCTAGTTGAGCTATGGCTTTATCTGCAATAGTTTTATAATAAAGCATTTGTTTTTTTACGCTTTCTAGGTAAAGATTAGCGTTTTTCATTGAATAAACTTTTCATTATAGTTTGAATTCCTTTGAACATAAGATATATTGAAAGTAAACAGATAGTGATTCCTAAGCCTAAAACAGGAATATAAAAGGGGTGATTTTGATTTTTAAATGAGCTGAAAATAACAGAGGGACCTATGAACATAAGAGGCAAAGCCATTGCTAAATTTTTAATCCCTTTTAGTAAGATATCTTTATTAGTTGACATTGTTGTTGTTTGTAGTTAATTATTGATTAAATGTTAAGGTGTTTTATAATTTATAATTTGTGATAGCTTTTCTAACACTACCATGTTGTTTTAAAAGTTTTTGAGCTTCGTCATAACTTACTGGAATTTCACTCATTATCATTCGAGTCCCACGATCAATTAGTTTTGTATTGCTGAGCTGCATATCAACCATTTGGTTTCCTTTTACGTGGCCTAATTGGATCATGGTGGTAGTAGAAATCATGTTTAAAACTAACTTTTGTGCTGTGCCTGCTTTCATACGGCTACTACCAGTAACAAATTCAGGACCAACAACAACTTCAATTGGAAATTGAGCGGTTAAGGCTAGTGGGCTTCCTGCATTACAGGTTATTCCGCCTGTTATAATATTATTTTCATGGCATTTTTCTAATCCTCCTAAAACGTAAGGAGTTGTTCCAGATGCTGCTATACCAATAACAATATCGTTTTCGTTAATATTCCACTCTTGTAGATCTTGCCAAGCTTGTAGAGGATTGTCTTCGGCAAATTCTACTGCTTTTCTTATGGCTGTATCTCCGCCAGCTATTAATCCAATTACTTTGTCAAAAGAAACACCAAAAGTAGGAGGGCATTCAGAAGCATCTACAATTCCTAATCTTCCAGAAGTGCCTGCGCCTATATAAAATAAGCGTCCGCCTATCTTCATTTTTGCAATGATTTGATTAACCAAGGCTTCAATTTGTGGTAATGCTTTTTCTATAGCTAAAGGAACTGTCTTGTCTTCATTATTAATATTGGTTAATATATCATGAGTTGACATTTTTTCTAAATCCTGATATTCGGATGATTGTTCGGTAGTTTTTGTAAAAGTCATTTTTTATAAGTTAAAAGCAATAATGTTTTTTGTTTTTTAAGAAATACTCTTTACATGAAATACGCTAAAATAATACCTAATATGATAGCAATTAGTTTAGCTAAGTTAAATTTGTGTCCTTCACTACTTTCAAAAATAATAGTGGAAGAAATATGAAATAAAATACCAATTACGAAAGCTGTGATTTCTTTATGATAGGTAACCAAAATATCAAAACAAGATGAAATATATGTTCCGATAGGAGTCATCAGAGCAAAACTTAACATGAATAAAGCAATTTGCATTTTATTTAGATCTGACTGAATTAGAAAAGTGGTTAAAATGATGGCAATAGGAAAATGATGTATTGATATTCCTAAAGCCACATGGGGATGCTGACTTATGGGCATTCCTTCTAATAAAGCATGTAGACATAAACTTATAAACAAAGCCCAAGGTATATGTGATAAATGATTATGTCCGTGTACATGACCATGTTCTGCTCCTTGTGAAAAATATTCTAAAATAATTTGAAATAGAATACCTGCCATAATAAACATGCCTATGTTGTTATGTAAATGTTCATTAGTATTCGTATTTGTATTTGTGAAAATTTGAGGAAGTAAATGTGAAACAGTTAATGCTAATAGAAAAGAACCACTAAAAGCCAATAATAATTTTAGATTCTTCTTGTTTTTAGGTTGTATAAAAGTAGCAACTATATAACCTAATATAACAGATAAAAAGGAATTAAATATATCATTTATGTTGATTTCTGATGGGTTCATTTGTTTTTCTTTAATCTAAAAGTACAAATGAACCCATAAACTTTATTTAAAAATCATTATTAATCGTTCTGACTCGTTTTTGTAAAATTTACGTAGTTTATAATCGCCAAAAATTTCTAAAAGATAAATACCAGCTTCTTCCATCATGCTCTCAAAATCTTGTAGGGTTAGAGCACGAACTTTTTCTGTAAAATGATATTTTATTCCTTTGTCTTCAAAATCAATTTCTTTAAAGATGTACCCTTCTTTTACATGTCGTTTGATATGAAAATCAATTTCATCAACTGTTTTGGTTTCTTCAGGAACTAAATTTTGGATGATGTATTCAGTGTTTAAAAAATCAATAACCGCAAAGCCATATTCTGTTAAACTTTCTTTAATGGCTATTAGCGTTTTAAGATTGTCATTTTCATTTTCAAAATAGCCAAAA
The DNA here is from genome assembly GCF_019565505.1 of Flavobacterium davisii. GTDB lineage: Bacteria > Bacteroidota > Bacteroidia > Flavobacteriales > Flavobacteriaceae > Flavobacterium > Flavobacterium davisii. The sequence continues at coordinate 491,398 of NZ_CP067378.1, read as the reverse complement.
CTGGTAAATAGATTTAATACAGCATCATATTTTTCTTTTGTATGCTCACGCATATCATGTACTTTGAAGTGTAAATTGTTATTGCTGAATCGAGATGCCTCGGCAATACTGTTTTCTGCTAGATCAACTCCTGTAACATCATAACCTAATTGGTTTAGGTAAATAGAATGACGTCCTTTTCCACAAGCCAAATCTAAAATTTTAGCTTCCTCAGGTAAGTTTAAATAATGCGTTAAATTATCCATGAATAATTGCGCTTCTTGATCATTCCTGTCTTTATAAAGAATATGATAATAAGGGGAGTTAAACCACGTTTCGAACCAATTTTCTGATTGGGTATTTTGGGTTTCTGATTTATGATTTGATAATTCTGACATTTATACTTATTTGCATACAAATTTAAAGTATTTTTGCATTCCAATTTCAGATTTAAAATTTGATATTCGAAAAATATTTAGAATTTGAAATTTGGCGTTAAAAAATTGGAATGTCAGAATTTAAAATAATTTATGGAAAATAATTTTAAAATGGTTGCTAAGACACTTTTTGGTTTGGAAGAAGTGTTGGCAAAAGAATTACAAATATTAGGTGCTCAAAAAGTAGAGATAGGAACCCGTATGGTGAGTTTTGTTGGAGATAAAGGGTTTATGTACAAAGCTAATTTAGCATTACGTACAGCCTTAAAAATTCTAAAACCTATACATCAGTTTAGAGTTTATAACGAATCTAGTTTGTATAAAGGAATTCAACAAGTAGATTGGGCACAGTATTTTGGAGCTAATCAAACGTTTGTGATAGATACAACTGTAAATTCAGAGTATTTTAACCATTCGCAATTTGTGGCATTAAAATGTAAAGATGCCATTGTAGATCAATTCAAAGAAAAATTAGGGCATCGTCCTAGTATTGATAAAGACCATCCAGATGTACGCATTAACATACATATTGATAGAGAAAATTGTTCTGTTTCCTTAGATTCTTCGGGTGATTCGTTACACCATAGAGGATATAGAACTGCAACAAATATTGCTCCTATAAATGAGGTGTTAGCGGCTGGTATATTACTATTATCAGGTTGGGATGGTAGTTGTAACTTTATGGATCCCATGTGTGGTTCAGGAACTATTTTGGCTGAAGCTGCAATGATTGCATGTAATATTCCAGCCAATATTAACCGCAAAGAATTTGCTTTTGAAAAATGGGCTGATTGGGATAATGATTTATTTGATAAGATAATGGATTCATTACTAAATAAAACCAGAGAATTTCATTATAAAATTATTGGTTATGATAAAGCTCCAAGTGCTGTAATAAAGGCCAGAACTAATGTTACACAAGCTAATTTAGATGAATATATTATCATTCGTGAGCAAAACTTTTTTGAAACGAAAAAGACATTAGAAGGACCATTACACATGGTTTTTAATCCACCTTATGGAGAGCGATTAGATATTCATTTGGAACGCTTTTATCGTGAAATAGGAGATACATTAAAACAAGGGTATCCTAATACGAATGCTTGGTTTATAACGGGTAATATGGAGGCATTAAAGTTTGTAGGATTAAAACCTTCAAGAAAAATTAAATTGTTTAATGGTAAGTTAGAATCGCGTTTAGCCAAGTTCGAAATGTATGAAGGAAGTAAAAAGGCAAATTTTTAACGCCTCAGAATTAAGATTTTTTACTACTAGCTTTATTCTTTGAAAAGAATTAAACCCAGATTTGAGATTACACTTCGTTGTAAAATAAAAGAATAATAAATTCAAAGCTCACGTAAAATTTTAAAAAAGAAATAACGAAACTATTTGGATGATTAAAATTGAAGTACGTGCTTGAATTGAAAGAAAAAATAAAGTGAAATAGATTGGTCTCACCAATTCACTTCGTTCGAGTCTAATGTAGAATTTTGATTATATATGTTAAAAATATCTGTTAAGGCACATTGAAATAATGATTTGTTTTTTTGTTATTCGCTTTTTCTACTATTATTATAACTTTGTTAATTCCAATATTGGCTCAAAATAGCTTTTTGAATAGTATTTGTTTTGTATGTAAATAAAAAATATAATTGCTTTTAGTATATTTTGCTTGAGGCACAAATAAATAAATGATGAATAAAAAAACAAAAGCCTTTTTATATAATTTTTTATCTTTTGCAGTTTTCTTTTTTTCAACACGTTATTTAGTAACTCAGTATGCAAATTTGAGTGGTTGGTGGATTCCTATGACAGCTTTTGTTGTTAGTACGATCTTGGCACCTAAATTTCAATCTGTTGTGACGCGAGATGGCGAAAAGATTTTTATGAAATGGATTTTTATTAAAGGGGTTAAAATTATAGAATAATAAAAAATAAACCCCGTTTTAAGCTTTTGCTCTAAAAAACGGGGTTCATTTAAAAGTAAAGAGGTTTTTAAACCTTGATTTTATTAATACTTCGTGTTAAGACTTGTCTACTACAGGTTTTTCTTTTCTGTTAGCTAAATCCCATATAATAGCAAAAGCAAGCTTGGTGCGTTTCGTTAAAACATCGTATTCAATCTTCTCAGGATCATCGGTAGGTTTGTGGTAATCCTCATGAGTACCATTAAATAAAAAGACAGAAGGAATATTGTGTTTAGCAAAATTATAATGGTCTGAACGATAATAAAAACGATTCGGATCATTCTTGTCGTTATATTTATAGTCTAATTTTAGATTTACAAAGTTAGAATTAGCCTCTTCAACAATATTATATAGATCCGACGATAAATAGTCTGATCCTATTATGTAAACATAATTGTTGGAGTCCTTATGAAGATCATCTCTACGACCTATCATATCAATATTAACATTGGCAATAGTATTTTTTAAAGGATAGAGAGGATTTTCAGAATAAAAACGAGATCCATGTAAGCCGTGTTCCTCACCTGTTACATGTAAAAATAAAATAGAACGTTTAGGGCCATGACCTTCATTTTTTGCTTGTTGAAAAGCCTCTGCCATTTCTAACAAAGATACAGTGCCCGAGCCATCGTCATCAGCTCCATTGTAAATTTCGCCATTTTTCATTCCTATATGATCGTAATGAGCCGAAACAATAACGATTTCATCTGGTTTTTCTGTTCCTTTTATAAATACCCAAATGTTTTCAGAATCACCTAAACGTGGACTAAAAGTTTTTTGAAAATAAGATGAAGGAATAGGTTGGTAATACGATGTTGCTTGGTCAGGAAAAATAATGTTGTTTTTTTTATGTTCTGAAATAATATATTTTCCAGCTTTTTTTTGTCCTTCTTCTCCAGTATTTCTGCCTTGCATTTCGTCAGAAGCAATTGTATAGAGATGACTTTTAAGTTCTTTTTCTGTTATAGTATTTAGATAGGTTAAAACGTTTTTTTTATGAGTATTATCTGATTTGGTTGTATCTTTTTGACTAGAGCAACTTAATGATACTATAGAAAGAAGTCCTAATAAGATCGTTTTTTTATTCATGATTTAATATTTGATAAACGAATATAGGTAAATATGAGTTGTTGAACAAGAATTAGTATTTTTAATTAAAATGATACATGATTAAAAAGGCAATTTTTTATAAAGATTGTTGTGTGAAAAGAAATATCCGAAAGAAAAAAAAGTTTTTCGTTTGTTCGGATATTTTATTTGTATAAAAGAAATTCAGTCTAAAAAATGAGATTGACTATAAAACCGCCATTTTTCAATACATTGAACCATGTCTTGAGGTAATTCAGTATCAAAACGCATGAATTCTTTGGTAACAGGATGTTCAAAGCCTAACGTTTTGGCATGCAGTGCTTGACGAGGTAGAATCTTAAAACAATTGTCTACAAATTGTTTGTATTTTGAAAAAGTAGTTCCTTTCAAAATAAGGTGACCGCCGTATCGTTCATCATTAAATAATGTATGTCCTATATGTTTCATGTGAACACGTATTTGATGAGTACGTCCTGTTTCTAATTTACAAGATACAACAGTCACATAACTTAACCTTTCTAATACTTTGTAATGAGTTACAGCGTGTTTTCCTATAGAAGAATCACTATAAACAGCCATTTGCATTCGATCGGTAGAATGACGAGCAATATTGCCTTCTATAGTTCCATGATCATTTTCTATATTTCCCCAGACAATAGCTATGTACTCTCTTTCGGTAGTTTTTTCTTCAAATTGTTTAGCTAAATGAGCCATGGCTTGTTCTGTTTTAGCAACGACTAATAATCCTGAAGTATCTTTATCTATTCTATGTACTAAACCCGGTCGATTACTGGAGTTCATAGGTAAATTTTCAAAATGAAAAGCTAATGCGTTAGCTAAAGTTCCAGTGTAATTTCCGTGACCGGGATGAACAACTAATCCTACAGGCTTGTTAAGAACAATAAGAGCGTCGTCTTCGTATATTATATCCAGAGGAATATTTTCAGGAATAATTTTATTTTCAAATGGAGGATGTGATAATACAACTTTTATTTCATCAAATGGTTTAATTTTATAGCTCGATTTTACAGCGATACCATTTGCTAAAATAAAACCTTTTTCAGCAGCCTGTTGTATCTTATTACGTGTAGTATTTTCTATATTAGTCATTAGATATTTGTCCACACGTATTGAACCTTGTCCTTTTGGGATGTCAAACTTATAATGTTCATATAAATCATCTTCCCATTCCTCTTCCTTTTCTAAAAAAGTAATAGCCATATTTTATTTTGTAATAGTAGAATCTACAGGTTGATCTTCGAGATCGGTATCTTCTTCCTCAAAACCAATTTTCCCATCGCCTAGTACAAGATTAATACGAGTCATTTTTAAAACTTGTTGACTGGTCTTATTGGCTTACCATTGATATTCATTTCTAATACCATATCCTTAGCAAGATTAGGAACATAAGTCGTATCGCCTACAGACAATCCTAACGCATTAAGAGTAGGAACGGCTTGACGATATGTCTTCTGGATTAAGTCAGGAAGTCGTACTTTTGCATATTCTTCCGCATTAATTTTTACATAAATTACGCGATTTTGTTTTACCTTACTTCCCGGTTTTGGATCCTGTTGAACAATAGAAAGCTTAGGAAAAGCGGGATTATAATCAGTAGTATCTAATAACTCATAGTCTAAATCTAGTTCGTCTAATTTTTCTTCCGCCTCTTCCAAAGTTAATTTGCTTAAGTTAGGAACTGTGATTTCTTGACCATGATTAGTAGTAAAACTAATCCATTGCATGAAAATAAATAAAGAAGCAGACACTATTAAAAATGCAAAAAATAGTTGCTTAAAAAAAGTAAAACTCAGGATAAAACGTTTCCAGTTCATATAAAAATGCTAATTTTCAAAAGGTTATTATTGGTATGCTATTTTTTTTAGAAGAAAACCAATAAATGCAAAGATATAAAAATAGTAAAGCGAAATCATTTGAAAAAAAATGATATTTTTGTTAAAAGAGATTTTGAATAAAAGAGATTTCAAAAATTTTAGAATGATATATAAAGATAAATAGATAAAGTATGAAAGTTGCTGTGGTAATGGGAGGCTATTCAGATGAAAGCGTGATTTCTTTGCGTAGTGGTCAGTTAATATTGAATAATTTAGATAAAAATAAATACCAAGTGTATGAAGTACATATTCTTAAAGAGGGATGGTATGTTTTAAAAAACGATCAAAAGCATACAGTTGATAAATCAGACTTTTCATTTACATTAGAAGGAGAAAAAATAAAGTTTGATGTAGTAGTTAATACAATTCATGGAACCCCGGTGAAGATGGACATCTTCAAGCTTACTGGGAATTATTAGAAATTCCTTATACAGGATGTAATTTTTATCAATCAGCTCTAACTTTTAATAAACGAGATACACTATCTGTATTAGCTAAGTTTGATATTCCTAAAGCGAAATCTATTTACTTAACAAAAGGGATGAAAGTAGATAAACAAGCAATAGCAGACGAATTAGGATTACCATTTTTTGTTAAACCCAATCAATCAGGAAGCAGTTTAGGAGTGTCAAAAGTAACTGATCTGGCACAATTTGATAAAGCGTTAGAATTTGCATTTGCTGAGGATAGCGATATATTAATAGAGTCATTTCTTAAAGGAACTGAAATTTCAGTAGGAGTATTTCATTACAAAGGTGAAACAAAAGTTTTAGGAATAACAGAAATTATTTCACAAACAGATTTTTTTGATTACGAAGCTAAATATCTTGGTAAATCAGAAGAAATTACACCTGCAAAACTAACCGATGAGGTACGTGTAAAAGTAGAACAAACAGCAAAAAAAGTATATGAAGCTTTAGGGATGAGTGGTTTTTCAAGGACAGATTTTATTATCATGAATGAAATACCACATTTTATCGAAATGAATACAAATCCGGGTTTGTCACCACAAAGTATTTTTCCACAGCAAGCTCAATACGCAGAACTAGATTTTGGAGAAATGTTAGATAACGAAATTCAATTAGCATTTCGAAGAAAATTAATTTGGAGAAAATAATGAGAAAAGCAGTTTTTCCCGGATCTTTCGATCCAATCACATTAGGTCATATTGATATTATAGAAAGAAGTCTTCCTTTATTTGATGAAATAGTAATAGCTATAGGAATTAATGCTGATAAGAAATATATGTTTTCATTAGAAGAACGCATTCGTTTTATTGAGGAAACATTTAAATACGAAGATAAAATTACAGTTGTATCTTATGAAGGGTTGACAATTGATCTGTGTAAACGTTTAGAAGCCGATTTTATTCTAAGAGGACTTCGGAATCCAGCTGATTTTGAATTTGAAAAAGCCATTGCACATACGAATAGATTATTGTCAAAAATAGACACGGTATTCCTTTTAACAGCATCCGATACATCATTTATTTCTTCCAGTATAGTACGTGATGTGATACGTAATGGAGGAGATTATACAGGATTAGTTCCAGAAGCAGTAAGAGTTGATAAAACCAAATAAAAAAACGAGTTGTAGAGAATAAATTAATTTTTTTATTTCTCTACAACTTAGTTTACCTACTGGCTTGAAATATAGTATGTCGTAAACTTCAATTGCGAACTTGAAATAATAAAAAGAGAAGGAACATTAAAAAATAAATCCAAATAGAAATAATTACGGCCATTAAACTAGATCCAAAACCGAAGGAAGAAAATGGTACGCCAGACAGAAGACATCGAGTAACTCCGCCAAACAAACCAAACATTCTGACTTAAACCCAGATTACGCATTAGACTTCGTTGTGAAACAAAATTTTTCAATAAATTCAAGTGCTCACAGAAAATTTTAGAAGAAGAAATAGTGAACTATTTTGATGATTAAAATTTGAGTACCTGCTTGAATTTGAAGAAAAATAAAGTGGAATAGATTTACTTCGTCTATTCGCTACGCTCGGGTCTAATGCGTAATCTGGGTTAAAATCACACATATATAAACAAAAGGATTAATTGCTTATAGTATACTAAGTTGTTTTTGTTTTTTTTTTACAAAATTTATAAAAGTAACATAAATGATTTATCTTCCTAAAGAAAATCGTATTTCTCCAATGTTTCTTACAGGAACAACTCGGATACTTAAACAAAGTAGAATAGATTTGCTTTAATTCACTTTGTACGAGTTTAATGCGGAATTTGGTTTGAAAATAGCAATAAAATCCATTGTAAAAAGATCAAAACGTAGAAATGTTTTTTAAACCTTAAAATCAAATTGGAAGAAGTGTAAGATTATTCTTGATAAAAATAATTTCAAGCCTGTCAACCTATATTTTTAGGATGAAAAATAAAGTATTTGTTTAAATCAATAAAAAAAATAAACTAATTCCGTAAATTTATTCTTTCAGAATTAATTAAATAAAATGAAAAAGGTACTGTTGATTTCATTATTTTTCATCATCTCTTGTTCTAAAAAAACGATTGACGAAGTTCTTCCCCAAAAAGGAGTCGTAACGGAAAGCGTTTATGCTTCTGGAATAATAAAAGCGGATAAGCAATATATTGTTTTTAGTACAGTAGCAGGTGTTTTACAACGGATTAAAGTAAAAGTAGGGGATCCTATTTTAAAAGAACAATCACTATTTCAGATAGAAAATGAGAAAGCCAATCTAGCAACAGAAAACGCCCGATTATCTTATGAGATTTCAAAAGAAAGTAGCCAATATATTCAAGATAAAATAGCAGAATCCGAACTACGTGTTCAAAGTGCTAAAGATAAATTGATCTTGGATGAATCCCTTTATAAACGTAGTAAAAATGTTAAGGTATATAACGCTATTTCTGAAGTTGATTTCGAAAAAAATAGAGGTAAGTTATAAAAATGCTAAATTAACTTATGAAACAGCTATAAAGCAGTTATCCCAGTTAAAAAGTCAGTTACATAATGAACAGACTAGGAACAATATAAATTTAAAAATTAACCAAAAAATACAGAGTGATTTTACTGTTAAAAGCGCTTTTTCAGGAACCTTATTTGACATTTTAGTGAAAGAAGGGACTGTTATAAATCCACAAACCCCTCTCGCTATTATTGGTAAAAAAGATAGTTATATATTAGAATTAGATGTAGATGAAAATGATATGGTTCGTGTGCAAATAGGTCAAAATATTTTGATTACAATGGATAGTTATAAAGGAGACGTTTTTAAAGCTATTGTTTATAAAATTTATCCTATTATGGATGTGCGCTCACGGACATTTAAAATAGAAGCCCATTTTGTAAAACCACCACAAAAATTGTATCCTAACTTAACCGCAGAAGCGAATATTATTATCAAGACACGTGAAAATATATTGACTATACCAAGAAATTATTTGATAGATGGTGAGTATGTTTTAGTTAATCATAATGAAAAAGAAAAATAAAAACAGGTTTAATGGATTACCAAAAAGTAGAAGTAATAAGCGGATTAAAAGCAAATGAAACCATTTATTTACCTAAGTAATGAATTTTAAACTAATTTTTTCTATTGCATTGCATTTAATGCGTTCTAGGCTGAAACAAACTATCATTGCGGGAGCAGGTGTCATGTTTGGCATTGCTATGTTTATTACTTTAGTCAGTTTCATGTATGGTATGAATGATCTGTTAGATGGTCTGATAATTCATCGTACACCACACGTTCGTTTATATAATGAAATAAAACCATCAAAAAATCAACCTGTTACGATTTCTCAAACATATAAAAAACATATTAATTTCATCAGATCAATAAAACCTAAAGATAGAGGAAGATCTATTTATAATGCCCAATCAATTATTCAAAGTTTAAAACAAGATATTCGGGTATATGATGTAGCAGCAAAGATTAATACCCCCGTTTTTTTTAATTCAGGAACAATAGAAATTTCTGGAGTTGTTAATGGTATTGATGTTCTGAAAGAACAAAAATTATTTGCTCTCAATGATTATATGATAGAAGGGAAAATAGAAGATTTACAGCAAAATAATAGTATTATTATAGGGAAAGGTTTATCCGATAAAATGCTTTTAAAAAAAGGAGATATTATTAAAATTACTACACCAAAAGGCAATTTAACCTCCATGAAAATTGTAGGAATCATTCAAATAGGTATTGCAGATATAGATGATATAACGAGTTATACTTCTTTGTCAATGGCTCAAAAAATTTTAGGAGTCCCCAAAAATTTTATAACCGATATCCAGATAAAAATTTATGATATTTTACAAGCACCCAAATTAACTAAAGAATATAGAATAAGATATACAACAGATGCTATTGATTACCAAACCAGCAATTCACAATTTGAAACAGGTACAACTATTCGAAGCATTATATCTTACGCAGTAGGAGTTGTTCTTTTAATTGTTGCAGGTTTTGGAATATATAACATACTAAATATGATGATCTTTGAAAAAATGGATAGTATAGCCATTCTAAAAGCTACTGGTTTTTCGGGAAATGATGTAAAATGGATTTTTATATTATTGTCTATGGTTATTGGAATTACAGGAGGCATTTTGGGATTGCTTTTAGGATTTATTTTTTCCAACATTATAGATCTAATTCCATTTAATACAGCTGCTCTACCTACCATTAAAACATTTCCAATTAATTATAATCCCATCTTTTATATTATAGGAATTACATTTGCCTTAATAACCACTTTTATAGCAGGGTTATTTCCAGCACTAAAAGCCAGTAAAATCGATCCAGTAGAAATTATTAGAGGAAAATGATGAACAATATTGTATTAGAGACTAAAAATCTAACAAAATATTTTAATGACCCTGTGCGTATGCAGGTTCTTAAAGAAATTAATTTACAAATAGAATACGGTCAATTCGTTTCTATAGTTGGAAAATCAGGTTGCGGAAAATCAACTTTGTTATATTTACTTTCTACTATGGATACAGATTATGAAGGGCAAATTTCTATGGATGAACAACTTATTACTGGTAAAACAGATAAAGAATTAGCGCAAATACGTAATGAAAAAATAGGATTTGTATTTCAGTTTCATTATTTACTTAACGAATTTAATGTGTTACGAAATGTAATGCTTCCAGGACTCAAGTTAGCTAAACTATCAGAAGAGGAAATTGAATATAACGCAATAGAATATTTGCGTACATTAGATATGCACGAACAAGCATTAAAAATGCCCAATCAATTAAGTGGGGGACAAAAACAGCGTGTAGCAATTGCCAGAGCACTCATTAATAAACCTGTTATTATTATGGGAGATGAACCAACAGGAAATCTAGATAAAAAAAATAGCGATATTGTTTTTGATATCTTTAATCAATTAACAAAAGAATTTAACCAAACCTTGCTAATTGTAACTCATGATCCTGATTTTGCTAACCGTACACACCGTATTATAACCATGGAAGATGGTAAGGTTAAGATTTAACATTCGTTATACAAGGTTCTATTTTTATCTTTAAGTGCTTTTCTGCGATAAATTTGCCCCAATTTGAAATTTCATTCAATAAGGGAATTAAAGTTTTTCCTAATGCTGTAAGCTCATATTCTACTTTCAAAGGAGGCTTAGTAGAAAAAACACTTCTAGTTATCAAACCATCTTCTTCTAACTCTTTTAGTTGTAAGCTCAAAGTTCTTTCCGTTACCATAGGTATTTCTTTTCGTAGTTCACTATATCTTTTTTTATCAAAAAGATGAATCAAAATAACAGCCTTCCATTTACCCCCTATAAATTTCATAGTTAAACTCGTGTTACATGGAAATTCTTTATTGTTTATTTTATACATTTTACTATCCTTTTTGACCGTTATTGCAAATGTAAAAAACTATAAATATGTTTGCAACTATAAAAAGTATAGTTTTATTTAAAAAAAATAATATGAGTTTTCTACAATTAGCAAAAGAACGCTACACTACAAAGAAATACAATCCTAATGGAAAAATTTCATTAGAAACAATTGAAGAATTAAAGGCAATATTAAATTTATCGCCATCTTCCATTAATAGTCAACCTTGGCATTTTACTTTTGTGTCAAATACTGAGACAAAAAAACTCTTAGCAGAAGCTTCCTATTTTAATGCGTCAAGAGTTTTAGATTCGAGTCATACAGTAGTGTTTAGTGTGATTGATAGCGTTCAAAAGTTTGAACAAAAGTTTGAAGGAGAAATAGAAAATAATCTGCCAGAAGGAGCAGTAGGATATTATAAACAATATTTAAAACCACTACCAGAAGAAGAGATAAAAGCTTGGATGACAAATCAAGTATACTTATCATTAGGGTATTTTTTATCAGCTTGTGCGAGTTTAGAAATAGATTCCACTCCTATGGAAGGAATAGAAAAAGAAACGTATAAGAAAATACTAGGATTAGAAGATTATCAGCCTTTATTTGCTGTTGCAATAGGAAAAAGAGATCAAGAAGATGTAAATCAACCCCATATAAAGTCAAAATTTCGTTTAAATCTAAATGAAGTTGTAACAGAAATAAAATAAATTCTATTTGTTTTCTATATACATATTTACCTCCTTGTCTTTTGTAGTTTACATTTAGCATGGAGGAGTTAGGAGGTAAGTATGCTTTTTATTCAGTTCGATAAAAGAAAGAACTACTTAATGATGATTCCATATTGATCTAATAGCCCTTTGATATTTTCTTGAGAAAAAATAGCTTTTTTTAATTGATTCTTCTCCGGGTTAATCGAGAAATTATGACTAGAATAAAAATCAGATTTTGTAAGATTGGTATTTGAAAAAACAGCCAATCTAAGATTACAGTTGTCAAATAAAGCCTCTGTTAGGTCGCTTTCCATAAAATCTACTGAAACCATACTGCAATTGGTAAATTGAATTTTTTTAAGTTTTAGTTTGTAAAATTGAGCATAATCTAAAAGACAATTTGTGAAATGAAATTCATAAATAACCTGATCAGTCATAGCAAAATTTACATTTGTAAAATTACTATCCATAAATAATACATTTCGTAAACCTACATGACCAATTTTAGCCTCTTTGAAATTACAATTTCTGAAATTGCAATCCATAAAAGTGGTTCCTGTAAAAAAAGCCTGTGTAAAATCACAATCGATAAATGTACAATTATCAAATTCTTTATGAGTCAGTTCGTATGAGCTGTACGTAATCTGATTAAAACTTTTGTCGTATATAAACTCGTGCATGTTTTTTTGTGCAAAGTAAAGAAATCTAGTTTGTTTTAGAATAAAAATAAACTGTATTGTTTGTAGATTATTGTTTTAATAAATAACGGGTCTTTAACCCCGATTTCAGAAAGTATTATTCTTTGAAAAATGAGAGCTAACTTGAACTTGCGAGCGAAGCCTATCTATAAAATGGTGAATTTATCCCCTCCCAAATTTTGGCTTAAATGTAAGAAGGCTTCCATTTGAAAGCCCTTTGACACAATCAATGATGAAACACCATGTTATCTCGTATAGAATAATTTTAGCAAAGATATTACATTTCCTCAATAAATTTATAAAGTATTTAGATTAAATAAAAAAGAGGGTGTTCTAAAAGTCGAAGCTAGTTTTTTAGAATCGCTTAAACCCAGATTACGCATTAGACTTCGTTGTAAAACAAAATTTTTCAATAAATTCAAGAGCTCACGGAAAATTTTATAAGAAGAAATTCAAGAATATATTAACTATTACAATAACGAAAGAATCAAGTCTAATCTAAACAAAATGAGCCCGATAAAATATCGAACTCATTATTATCAAAATTAAGTTTAAATTTGTCTAAACTTTTGGGTGCAGTGTATTTTTTTAGGACAGCCTCTTTTTATGTTTGATTTTTAAAGAGTTGTTAACTTCTACGGCCTCTACGATCCGATGAAGAAGAATCTGAACGACGAGATCGTCTTTCGTTTTTAGGGGCTCTGTCATCAGAAGAATTTCTTCTATCGGATGATCTTTTACCTCCATCGCGTCTATCACCTCTAGGAGCGCCTTCTCCACGTCTTTCTCCGCGTTCTCCTCCTTCTCGTTTTCCGCCTCTACCACCATGATCACGACGTTTATTGTTAGAAGATCCATCGTTTTTAGATATTTCTACATTTATACGACGTCCTTCTAAAGTAATACCGTTTAAATTATTCATAACTAATTCTACGTGTTCAGCATCGGTATTAAAGAAAGAAAAGCCTTCTTTTACATCTACTTTAAATACGTCATCACGACCTAATTCTAGTTTTTCTTTTAAGAAATCTTTTAATTCCATCCATTCAAAACCATCACGAGCTCCAATGTTAATGAAGTAACGAACAGCGCCTTCTGTAGGAATAGTTGTTGTTTTATTACCAGAAGATTCTTGATGTAAATCACGCGATTTTTTATAGTAAGATAAGAAACGATTGAATTCAACCGATACCATTTTTTTAATTAATTCTTCTTTGGTTAAATCTTGAAGAACATCATAAATAGCAGGTAAGTAATTGTCAATTTCATGATCTACTTCTACGTCTTTTATTTTGTTAGCTAAGTGATATAGTTGAATTTCACAAATTTCAATTCCACTAGGAATAGGTCTTTCTTCAAATTTAGTTTTGATGATTCGCTCAATTTGATGAATTTTTCGTAGTTCACTTTTTGTGATAATAACCATTGAAGTACCTGATTTTCCAGCACGACCAGTACGACCTGAACGGTGAGTATAGGTTTCAATTTCATCAGGTAATTGATAATTAATAACATGTGTTACATCATCTACGTCTATACCACGTGCTGCAACGTCAGTAGCTACTAACATTTGAATCTGACGACCACGAAATGCTTTCATAACAGCATCACGTTGAGCTTGTGATAAATCACCATGTAAGGCAGCAGCATTATAACCATCTTCAATTAATTTTTCTGCAATTGCCTGTGTATCCCTTTTTGTTCTACAAAAAATAACAGAAAAAATATCAGGATTAGTATCAGCCAAACGCTTTAAAGCAGCATAACGATCGCGTGCATTAACTAAATAAAACTCATGTGAAACGTTTGTAGAACCTTGGTTTTTGTGACCTACTGTAATTTCTTGTGGAGTGTGCATGAATTGTTTTGCAATTCTTGCTACTTCAGCAGGCATTGTAGCCGAAAACAACCAAGTATTTTTGTCATCAGGAGTATCAGATAAAATAGAGCAGATATCATCGTAGAATCCCATATTAAGCATTTCATCTGCTTCATCTAATACACAGATTGAGATGTTTTTAATATTAACCATTCCACGGTTAATCATATCCTGCATACGTCCCGGAGTAGCTACAATAACTTGAGCACCTCTTTTTACTTCTCTAGCCTGTTCATTAATGCTTGCACCACCATATACCGCTACGGTATTTAAATTCTTGATGTACTTAGAATAAAGTTTGATTTCATTCGTAATTTGCAAACATAATTCACGAGTAGGAGATAATATTAACGCTTGAGTTGTTCGGTCTTCTGCGTTGATTTTTTGAATAAGAGGAAAGCCAAATGCGGCTGTTTTTCCAGTACCAGTTTGCGCCAGTGCAACAATGTCGGTATCTTGCTCTAATAATAGAGGAATCGCTTTTTCTTGTACTTCAGAGGGATTTTCAAATCCTAGATCTTTAATCGCCAGCACTAGCGATTCATTAAGACCTAATTGTTCAAATTTATTCATTACTTATTTTTAAATTGGGCGCAAAGGTAATGAAAAGTTATAAGTTAATCCCGTAAAATAGATTTTTTTTTAAATATCTTCAAAAAAATAAGAGTTTGGTTATTAAAATTTTAAATAAAATTTAAAAAAGAAGCTGTCTAAAAGTGTAAACTCAATGTTTAGCTCATGGTTTCAATTAAAGGGAGAAGTTATATTATCGTCGTTATAGTTTTTTTCCTTACTTGAAGTCATAAAATTGAGACCTTTTTAGACAGCTTATTTATTATTATTCTTTGTTTGAAGAATTATAATTTTACCATGTTCTGTGCTAATGTTTCAATAAATTTAGTGATAGGGGCTTTAATCATCATAGCCATCATAGCATTAAATTCTCCTTCAAATATTAATTGAATATCAGTAGATTCAGTTGCTGTTTCATTAATGTTGGCAGTTAATGTAAATGGTAATTTACTAGAAGCTGCTCCTAAAACAATTTTTGATGTAGGTACGGATTCTTTTTAACTAATTTAATTTCAGGCATACCTTTTAAGCCAAATTCAAAGCAATTTTCATCAATTACTTCAAATTTAGCCGTGTTTTCAGGCATTAATTTCTCAAAATTTTTAACATCAGACAGTTCGTTAAATATATATTCTGAAGATTTTGCCACTGTTACTTTTGGGCTCTCTAAATTCATAATTGTTCTTTTAAATATTATACTTCAATATTCCATTCAGATGGGTTTTTTCGCCAATCTGTAAGTAATTCATGTTCTTTTTCTGTTATGTAATTTTTAATTACGGCTAATTCTAAAAGATTTTCATAATTGCTTAATGTAAATAGATCTACATTCGCATTCTTAAAATTTTCTTCAGCAACTGGAAAACCATAAGTAAAAACGGCAGCCATACCTTTTATATTAGCACCTTCATTGCGTAAAGCTTCAACTGCTAGTAAACTACTGTTTCCTGTACTAATTAAGTCTTCCACAACGACTACATTTTGACCTTTCTGTAAAAAACCTTCCACTTGATTTTTGCGACCGTGTTTTTGGGTTCTGGACGTACATACACAAAAGGCAATCCTAATTCTTGTGCTACCAATATACCTATACCAATAGCTCCTGTTGCTACTCCCGCAATTACATCGGGCTTACCAAATTGTTTTTCAATATTTTTTGCAAATTCATCTTTTACATAATTTCGTATTGCCGGAAACGAAAGTAATATCCTGTTATCACAGTAGATGGGCGATTTCCAACCAGAAGCCCATGTAAAAGGATTTTTAGAATTCAATTTAATTGCATTTATTTGTAAAAGCAATTCGGCAGTTTTACTCGCTGTATCTTTATTAAAAATCATACTGCAAATGTATAAAGTTTTTGTGAACGACAAACCACTTTTCCTGACAAATCAATTTGTTAAGGAAACTGATTTCAAGTTTTTTTTACTTGAAAGTATTGATATAGAACAGCTTATTGTAAGCTATTTTCAAAACAAAATTCAAAAGGCTTATTTGTATCATCCTGATGAAAAAGAAATATTGAATACTCTAAAATCTAAAATTAAAGTAAACTTTGCGGGAGGCGGGTTAGTTTATAATAGTAAAAGAGAGGTTCTTTTTATTTATCGAGGAGGAAAATGGGACTTGCCTAAAGGAGGAATTGATAAAGGAGAACAAATTGAAGAAACAGCTATTCGTGAAGTTGAAGAAGAAACGGGTGTTACAAATCTCAAGATTATTCAAAAACTTCAAAAAACCTATCACATTTTTAGAAGAAATGGTAAATATCGATTGAAAATTACACAATGGTATGAAATGCAAACGGATTATGATGGCTCGTTAGTAGGACAATTAGATGAAGGAATTGAAAAAGTAGCTTGGCTTAATCCAATTCAAATAGAGGAAGCGTTAACGAATTCATACGAAAACATCAAGCTTCTTTTTGAAAAAGAAAATGCAAGAATAAAATATTAAAAAAAGATAAAAAGATCTACTAAAAAGGAGTAGATCTTTTTTGTTTTAATCCAGATATCATATTCATTCTTTAATCTCTGATAAATATAGATTAACTGATAGTCTTTTACGATGAAAATAAAAAAGAGTGAAGAAGCTACAAATTCGCCGAATTTTTTCTGAGATAAGCATATATAAAAACAGGTAAAGTATGACATGTTACTTAGGAAGATGATAAAAAAATCTTATTGTAAGTACCATATAATATGATTTACTTCTATTAATTCATTTCGATTTTTCCTTTGGTTGAAATAAAATTGTAATCTTTTACTACAACCTTTAATTATTAAATAATTTGTTTGTCTATTTCAGGATAGAGAGAAATTTATAGTACTGCCATTAAATGAATTATTTGATTATTCTGTTAATATATGAAATGAGTAACTAAATAGATTTTTTTGAAAAAATAGAATGACAGAGTGCTTGGGGTAAGTTTTTTGAATATTAAATAAGTTACAGATTTTAAGTTTTAATTATTTAGAGAACCGTTTTTTTTAATTTTTGTTTGTTTTATTTGTTTTAAGGTTTTAAATTTAAACTAAAATGTTTTTTAAGGTTTAAAAATAAAATTAAATATATCAATTTTGCTTTATAAATAAATTATTAATCAAATCTGAAATCAGATATCTAAAAATAATATAATTATGTGTGGAATTGTATGCGCCTTCAAACTAAAGCAAAAAGCGGAAACGTTAAGACCTCAGGTGTTAGAAATGGCTAAAATTATCCGTCACCGCGGACCCGATTGGAGTGGTATTTTTTCTAATGATAAAGCTATTTTGGCTCATGAACGTTTAGCAATTGTAGATCCAGCTTCAGGAAAACAACCTTTGTTTAGTCCTGATGGTAACTTAGTTTTAGCTGCTAATGGAGAAATATATAATCACAGAGAATTACGCAAGCAATTTGAAGGAAAGTATGATTTTAAAACACAAAGTGATTGTGAAGTAATTTTAGCTTTATATCAAGAAAAAGGACCTTTTTTTGTGGATGAGATGAATGGAATTTTTGGTTTTGCCTTATATGATGTAGAAAAAGATGAATACTTTATTGCTCGTGATCACGTTGGGATTATTCCTTTATATATTGGTTGGGATAAGAACGGAACTTTTTATGTAGCATCTGAGTTAAAAGCCTTAGAAGGATATTGTTCCAAAATTGAGTTATTTCCACCGGGACATTATTTGTATAGTAAAACAGGAGAGTTAGTAAAATGGTATAATCGTGAATGGGGTGAATACCAAGCTGTAAAAGAAAATGAGACTAGTATTCAAACTATTCGTGAAGCCCTTGAAGCGGCTGTTCATCGTCAGTTAATGAGTGATGTTCCTTATGGTGTTTTGTTATCAGGAGGTTTGGATTCATCCATTACTTCTGCTATTGCTAAAAAATTTGCAAGTCGTCGTATCGAAACAGATGATAAATCAGAGGCATGGTATCCACAATTACATTCATTTGCTGTAGGATTAGAAGGATCGCCTGACTTAGCTGCGGCACAAAAAGTAGCAGACCATCTAGGAACTATTCATCATGAAATAAAATTTACCATTCAAGAAGGATTAGATGCTATCCGAGATGTGATTTATAATCTTGAAACCTATGATGTAACAACTGTTAGAGCTAGTACACCTATGTATTTAATGGCGCGTGTAATAAAATCTATGGGAATTAAAATGGTTTTGTCTGGTGAAGGTTCTGATGAATTGTTTGGAGGTTATCTATATTTTCATAAAGCTCCTAATGCAAAAGAGTTTCACGAAGAAACAGTACGTAAACTAAGTAAACTTCACATGTATGATTGTTTAAGAGCTAACAAAAGTTTAGCTGCTTGGGGAATTGAAGGACGTGTTCCTTTTTTGGATAAAGAGTTTATGGATGTAGCAATGCGTATTAATCCTCAAGATAAAATGATTAATGGAGAAAAAATGGAAAAATGGGTTCTTCGAAAAGCTTTTGAAGATATGTTGCCAGAAAGTGTTGCTTGGCGTCAAAAAGAACAGTTTAGTGATGGAGTAGGATATAGTTGGATAGATACATTAAAAGAAATTGTAAACAAAGAAGTTTCAGATGAACAATTAGAAAATGCTAAATTTAGATTTCCTATTCAAACACCAATGAACAAAGAAGAGTATTACTATCGTACTATTTTTAGTGAACATTATCCGAGTGATACTGCAGCTTTATGTGTTCCACAAGAAGCGAGTGTGGCTTGTAGTACAAAAATAGCTTTAGAATGGGATGAAGCTTTTAAAAAATTAAACGACCCTTCAGGACGTGCTGTGGCAAAAGTACATGATGATGCTTATGAAAAATAAATCAAATAATTTAGTGTTCGATTTACTTTGCTATCAAATTAAATAAAAAGTAAAAACCTCAATCGTTCTTCTTTTGAGGTTTTTTATTAGGACTCATTTCTGAAAGTTTAAATTTAAACCAAATTCCGTATTAGAAATAAAAAGAATTTTGAATCGAACAAAGTATACGATTTTTTATTCTTGTTTGATATAAAAAGCATTTAAAAGGATTTAAAAGGATTTAAAAGGATTTAAAAGGATTTAAAAGGATTTAAAAGGATTTAAAAGGATTTAAAAGGATTTAAAAGGATTTTTATGAAATAATAATTTTAACATTTTTTGAAAGATAAAGAAAATCTCATTTAAGGCTATTTTCGTTTGATTTAAGCAATTATCTCTTTATTAACTTTGTAATGTTAATAAACTAAAGAGGGATTTAAGTCGTTTTGTCGTTTTAAAAAGTGGTATTTCATTATATTTGCATGTTAGACAAAAGTAATGCAATTTCGAAAAAGATATTATGAGCGAAGAAGTTAAAAAGAATAATTATTCTGCTGACAGTATTCAGGCACTTGAAGGAATGGAGCACGTGCGTATGCGTCCATCCATGTATATTGGTGATACAGGTGTAAGAGGATTACACCACCTAGTATATGAAGTAGTAGATAACTCAATTGATGAAGCCTTAGCAGGACACTGTGATACTATTTTTGTTACCATAAATGAAGATAATTCCATAACGGTAGAGGATAACGGTCGTGGTATTCCTGTTGATATACACAAAAAAGAAGGAGTTTCAGCCCTTGAGGTTGTAATGACTAAAATTGGAGCAGGAGGTAAGTTCGATAAAGATTCGTATAAAGTATCTGGAGGTCTTCATGGAGTAGGGGTGTCGTGTGTAAATGCTCTTTCCGATAATTTGAAAGCGACAGTTTACCGCGAAGGAAAAATATACGAGCAAGAATACGAAAGAGGAAAAGCACAGTATCCTGTAAAGCAAGTAGGTGAAACAGACAAACGCGGTACGACGGTTTGGTTTAAGCCTGATGGAACTATTTTTCAACAAACTTTAGAGTATTCTTATGATACTTTGGCAGCTCGTATGCGTGAGTTAGCCTTCTTGAATAAAGGAATCATGATTACTCTTACAGATAAAAGAGAACAAGATAAAGAAGGGAAATTTCTAGGAGAAACATTTCATTCTAAGGAAGGTTTGAAAGAATTTGTTAAATTCTTAGATGGAAATCGTGTGCCAATTATTGGTCATGTAATTTCAATGGAAAACGATAAAGGAGAAATTCCTGTTGAAGTAGCCTTAATTTATAACGATAGTTATTCAGAAAATATATTTTCTTATGTAAATAATATTAATACCCATGAAGGAGGTACGCATTTACAAGGCTTCCGTATGGGATTAACACGTACGCTGAAGAAATATGCCGATGCTTCAGGGTTATTAGATAAATTAAAATTTGAAATTTCAGGAGACGATTTTCGTGAAGGATTAACGGCTATTATTTCTGTAAAAGTCGCAGAACCACAATTTGAAGGACAAACCAAAACCAAATTAGGTAATCGTGAAGTCGTTTCCCCTGTATCACAAGCAGTAGCTGAAATGTTAGAGAATTATTTGGAAGAAAATCCAAATGATGCTAAAATCATTGTACAAAAAGTTATTCTTGCGGCACAAGCACGTCATGCTGCTAAAAAAGCCCGTGAAATGGTACAGCGTAAAACCGTAATGGGCGGTGGAGGTTTGCCGTGTAAATTATCAGACTGCTCAGAGCAAGATCCTACAAAATGTGAAATTTTTCTTGTCGAGGGAGACTCGGCAGGTGGTACAGCTAAACAAGGACGTGATCGAGCTTTTCAAGCTATTTTACC
Source organism: Flavobacterium davisii (assembly GCF_019565505.1). GTDB lineage: Bacteria > Bacteroidota > Bacteroidia > Flavobacteriales > Flavobacteriaceae > Flavobacterium > Flavobacterium davisii. Next base: position 470,151 of record NZ_CP067378.1, on the reverse strand, counting down.
TTTGCGAGGTAAGATCCTAAATGTCGAAAAAGCGATGCACCACAAAGTGTTCGAAAACGAAGAAATTCGAAATATATTTACAGCTTTAGGAGTAACAGTTGGTACTGCTGAAGATAGTAAAGCATTAAATCTAGAAAAATTACGTTACCATAAAGTAGTAATCATGTGTGATGCTGATATTGACGGTAGTCATATTTCTACATTGATTCTAACCTTTTTCTTTCGATTTATGAAAGAGTTAATAGAAGAAGGCCACGTATATATTGCAACACCACCTTTATATCTTGTTAAAAAGGAAATAAAAAGGAGTATGCTTGGGATGAAAAACAACGTGATATGATTAATGAAAAGATGGGAGGAGGTTCCAATATTCAGCGTTATAAAGGTCTTGGAGAAATGAACGCAGAACAATTATGGGAAACAACTTTAAATCCTGCCTATAGAACATTACGACAGGTAACTATTGATAGTTTAACTGAAGCAGATAGGGTGTTTTCAATGTTGATGGGAGATGAAGTACCTCCTCGTAGGGAATTTATTGAAAAAAATGCCATTTATGCAAATATTGATGCGTAATACATAGTGAATATTAATTAAAGACTGGATTTGTTCCAGTCTTTTTTTTATAAATTTTTTATAAATGAATTCATGTCGTATTTTTTTTGTATATTCGAAAGAGCTTCTTGTTTAGTTAATACTGTATTTTAGACTTTGTAATGAAGATAAAAAGATCAAGAAAATAAAAGTGAATAGATTTTTTTAGCAGATGTAGTTTTGCCATCTCAAGAATAAAAAGAAATATAAGAACATTTTTATCTATGATATAATTTAGCCTGATTACTTCATTTGAGGCTAGTATAGAAAAATAAATAAAGAGCTTTGATGTGTAAAATTAATAAAAATGTAATTTATTATGAAAGTAACTATAGTAGGAGCTGGAAATGTAGGTGCTACTTGTGCCGATGTAATGGCTTATAGAGGAATTGCTAGTGAGGTTGTTTTATTAGATATTCGTGAAGGTTTTGCAGAAGGAAAGGCATTAGATATATCTCAATGTGCAACTAACACAGGTTTTAATACTAAATTGGTAGGGGTAACCAATGATTATTCTAAAACAGCGAATAGTGACGTAGTTGTAATTACTTCTGGTATTCCCCGTAAGCCGGGTATGACACGAGAAGAATTAATTGGGATTAATGCTGGAATTGTAAAATCAGTTGCTGAAAATCTCCTTGCTCATTCACCTAATGCGGTATTTGTTATAGTTTCAAATCCAATGGATACGATGACTTACTTAACTTATAAAACTTTAGGTATTCCTAAAAGTAGAGTAATAGGAATGGGAGGAGCTTTAGATAGCGCACGTTTTAAAACCTACCTAGCATTGGCTTTAGATAAACCAACAAATGATATTTCGGCTATGGTTATTGGAGGGCATGGTGATACTACAATGATTCCTTTAACACGTTTGGCATCCTATAATGGTATTCCTGTTTCACAGTTTTTGTCAGAAGAACAATTAAAACAAATAGTTTCAAATACGATGGTAGGTGGGGCAACTCTAACTTCCTTATTAGGTACATCAGCTTGGTATGGCCCTCGGTACATCAGTAGCTTACTTGGTAGATTCTATATTAAATAATCAGAAAAAAATGATAGTTTGCTCTGTTTATTTAGAGGGGGAATATGGACAAAATGATATATGTATAGGAGTTCCTTGTATTATAGGAAGTAATGGAGTAGAAGAAATAATAGATATAAAATTAAATGATCTTGAGGAGGAATTGTTTGTTAAATCATCAGCGGCCGTTCGCAATATGAATGAGACTCTTGGAGAATTATTATAATAAGAATTTAACTTCCTCAAAAAGACTGCTCTTTTGCAGTCTTTTTTTTTAATATAATTTTTGTAAATTAATTGGTTTATCGTATTCAGAATTATATATTTGCAAGTTTTAGTAAATACTCCTATTGTATTTAGGAGTCTTTTATTAACCAAAAACGAACGTAGAACAAATTAATTAATTTTTTACAAAGAATGCAGAATAGAGGACTCATTAAGTTTTTTGCAATCATCTTTGCTTTAGTAAGTATTTACCAGCTTACTTTCACTTTTGTAGCGAATAAAGTTAAAAGTGATGCAAAAGCATTTGCAAATGGAAATCAAGAAAAGGAGATTAAGTATCTTGATTCAATTGGTAAACAAAAAGTTTTTAGTTTAGGGTTTACTGATTTTACTTACAATGAAGTAGCCGATAAGCAAATTAACAAAGGTTTAGACTTAGAAGGAGGGATTAATGTTACCTTGCAAATCTCTGTGAAAGATGTATTAAAAGGTTTAGCTAATAATACATCAAATGCTATATTTAATAAAGCTTTAGCAGAGGCTAAGAAAAACCAACAAGGAAATCAATCTTTTCTAGATGCTTTTTTGAAGCATTTGAAAAAGCTTCCGCTGGTTCAGGAACTAAATTAGCTTCTCCAGATGTTTTTGGAAATAGAAATTTAGCTGATGAAATTAACTTCAATATGTCAGATTCAAAAGTAAAAGCTGTAATAGCTAAGAAAGTAGATGAGTCTGTACAAAGTGCATTTGGAGTATTACGTGAGCGTATAGATAAATTTGGTGTTACACAACCTAATATCGTTAAATTAGGAAATACAGGACGTATTTTAGTAGAGTTACCAGTGCTAAAGATGTAGATCGTGCTAAAAAATTATTATCTTCTACAGCTCAATTAGAATTTTGGGAAACTTATAAAATGGAAGAGGTAGCCTCTTATTTAATGACTGTTAATGAAGCGCTAAAGAAAACTGAAAAAGTAGAACCTACTGTTAAAGAAACTAAATCTTCTTCTAAAGTGAATGATTTGTTAGTTGACAAATCAAAAGATTCTGCAAGCAATGCAAAAGGTAACAATCCATTGTTTGATAAATTAATGCCTTTACAACAAGGAGGTTCTATCATAGGTATGATTGCAACTAAAGATACAGCGGTAGTTAATGCTTATTTAAGAAGAGCCGATATAAAAGCTTTATTACCAGCTAATTTAGCAGATGTTAAGTTCTTATATGGTAAAGCAAAAGATGAAGAAGCAGAGGCTGTTGAGGTATATGCTATTAAAGGAAATAGAACCAATACACCTCCAATGAGTGGTAGTGTATTAATAGATGCTGCTGATACTTTTGATCAAATGGGAAAACCAGCTGTTTCTATGCAAATGAATGGAAAAGGAGCCAAAATTTGGGAAGAATTAACAGGAAGAGTATTTTCTCAAAAGAATGCAATTGCCATTGTTTTAGATGATGTAGTTTATTCTGCACTCGGTGTAACGTCAGGTCCTATTGCAGGAGGACGTTCGGAAATTTCTGGAACTTTTAAAATTGATGAAACAAAAGACTTAGCTAATGTCTTACGTGCTGGTAAATTACCTGCGGCGGCTGAAATTGTTCAATCAGAAGTAGTAGGTCCATCATTAGGTCAAAAAGCCATTGATAATGGTACTATGTCCGCTATTGTAGGTTTATTAGCCGTAATGTTATGGATGTGGGTATATTATGGTAAATCAGGTACTTATGCTAATATAGCATTAGTAGTTAATTTATTGTTCTTATTTGGTATTTTAGCAAGTTTAGGAGCCGTATTAACATTGCCGGGTATTGCAGGTATTGTGCTAACATTAGGTACAGCAGTAGATGCAAATATTATTATTTATGAAAGAGCAAAAGAAGAATTACGCCATGGTTTAAATCTAGGTGACGCTGTACAAAAATCATTTTCTTGGACAGGTGCTATGCGTTCTATTATTGATGCAAACGTAACCCACGTATTAACTGGAGCTATTTTATACACTTTCGGTACAGGACCTATCAAAGGTTTTGCAACCACTTTATTAATAGGTATCGTGACTTCATTGTTTACTTCTATCTTCATTACAAGAATTTTCCTAGATAGAGCAGTAGCTAAAAATGATGCACTATCATTTACTACAGATTGGTCTAAAAACTGGTTTACAGGTTATCATTTTGATTTCTTAAAAATTAAGAAATTTACTTATGCTTTTTCATTAACAGTAACTCTAATCAGTTTAGTTTCAATATTTTTTGTAAATGGATTAGATCAAGGAGTTGATTTTGTTGGAGGTAGAACTTTTCAAGTAAAATTTGAAAAGCCAGTTGATGCTGCTATTGTGTCAGAAGAATTAGGAAAAGTATTTGGTGTGCCTGCTGAAGCTAAAGTATTTGGAGATTCAGATCAATTAAGAATTACAACTAAATATAAAATTGAAGAAGAAGGCGTTGCTGTAGATGAAGAAGTTAATAAATTGTTATACCAAGGATTATCTAAGTATTTCCCGTGTATGGATTATAAAAAATTTATTACCTTAACAGATGGAAAGAAATTAGCCGTACTATCAGGGTCTAAAGTTGGAGCCGCTATTTCTAATGACATCAAAACAAACTCTTTTTGGGCTGTTATTGGAGCAATGTTAGTAGTTGGTTTATATTTAGTAATTTCATTCCGCAAGTTAGGATACTCATTAGGAGCAGTAGCAGCAGTAGCACACGACGTAATATTTGTATTAGGTATTTACTCATTATGCTATAAGTTTATGCCTTTCCACATGGAAATGGATCAGCACTTTATTGCAGCTATCTTGACAGTTATTGGTTATTCAATGAATGATACTGTAATTGTATTTGACCGTATTCGTGAGTTCCTAGCAGGTGATTTAAAAGGAAACTTTAATCATATCGTAAACGAATCTATTAATACTACTTTGTCTAGAACAATCAATACTTCGTTAACTATGATTTTAGTATTAGCTATCATGTTTGTGTTTGGTGGTGAGTCTATTAGAGGCTTTATCTTTGCCATGTTAATAGGAATTGTTGTAGGTACCTATTCATCATTATTTATAGCTACTCCTGTGTTAGTAGATACTTTATCTAAAAAAGATAAAGAAGAAATAGAAAAAAGACATGAAGAAATAAAATCTTAAAATAAATCTTTTTAAAAACAAAAAGTCCCGATGTTATTCGGGACTTTTTTTGTATATTGACTAATAAAAATATAAAAAAATGGAAATTTCTTGGTTTGATTTTGAATCTGTAGAAATGCGAGTTGGGACTATAATTAGAGTATATGATTTTCCAGAAGCTCGTAAACCAGCATATCAATTAACAATTGATTTCGGAAAAGAGATAGGGATTAAGAAATCTTCAGCGCAAATAACAAAAAGATATTCGAAAGAAGAATTAATTAATAAACAAATCATAGCGGTTGTGAATTTTCCTAAAAAACAAATTGGTAAATTTATGAGTGAGTGTTTAGTTCTAGGATCTATAGGACAAGATAATGATATCGTATTATTATCTACTGATCAAAAAGTAATAAATGGTTTACGCATCGGTTGAATCCAAAAATCGTATTAAATTTTGTTTCATAACGAAGTCTAATGCGTAATTCTATCTAACTTAATTTAAGGAATTGATAAAGAAGTAGTTTCGATTCCGTATTTTTTAATCATTTTTTTAATTTGTATCGTTTTTTTATTCTTCATTTCTTGAATATATTGGTCTGTATTTATTGGTATATAATGTTGTTTTTTGACTATCATATTCCAAATTATAACTGCTATTTTTCTTGCTGTTGCTGTAATTGCAGCACCTCTTCCTTTTTTAAAAGAAATCCTTTTAAAGAACATAACGAGGTAACCTTCTTTTTTTCTTTCAATTGTATTTGCCGCATTTCTTAATGTCAATGCAAATTTATTTTTCCCTTTTGGAGTTCTGCTACTCAAAACCTTACCTCCACTAATTTTATTATTTGGAGCTAACCTGAGCCAATTCACAAATTGCTTGGAGGTCTTGAATTTATATATATCGGTGCCTATTTCGGCTAAAAAACTAGTAACGGTTCCTGAGCAAACTGATTCTATAGCAAAGAGATCTACTCCAAAAAGTTTTAAACTATATTTCTGTACATCAAATTTGGGTTGGTTTTTCCCTTTATTCTGTTTCTTTACCAATTCGATATCTTCTGATAAAACAATTTCTCTGGTTTGATTTTTCAGCACTTGATCAATACGAGTATCGGTGTTTTTTATTTTATCTTGAATAAGTCTGTAAATATCATAACAATCGGAAAGCTCATGTAGGTATTCATTGTTTATTTTACCTTGTAAAGCGTCGGCTATTTCTTCTTTGCTTTTTTTAACTCGTTTGTCGCAATATTCAGCTAATTTTTCACCTGAAGTTTCACCTGATAGTATCATCTCAATTACTCTTATTCCAGAAACTCCTGTGATGTCACTTATCACAACGTCGAGTCTGAAGTTCATTAAACGTAATGCTTTTTGCATTTTGTTTACAAAGCCTGAACTTTGTTCAATCAAACTAGAACGATGTCTATGAAGTGTTCTTATCTGCAAAGTGGTTTCAGAGGGCAAAAAGAACCTCGTAATAGCCCTAAAGAATGAAGTTTCTGTATCCATTGTGCATCTTTCACATCTGTCTTTGCTTTGAGGTTTTTTGTTTGAGTCCCTTGAACCAAAAGAACTTCAAAACCATTTCCCTGCAAGATCATAAACAAAGATTGCCAATAACTTCCTGTGGACTCCAAAGCAACACTACGAATCTTGTTCTCTTGAAGATAAGCTACCAAAGCGCATAATCCTGATTGATAAACATTAAATTCTCTAATTTGATTTTCATCCTGTCCTATGGCTACAAAATGAGAACGTGACCCAACATCAATTCCTGCAGCATTAGGATTTACAATTTGCATTTTTTCGAAACTTTTCATAAAATATCTTTTTATTAAAATGCGAGGAAATGTAATATCTTTGCTTAAATTATTCTATACGAGATAACATGGTGTTTCATCATTGATTGTCTCAAAGGGCTTCCAAATGGAAGCCTTTTTACATTTCAGCCAAAATCTGGGAGGGGATAAATTCACCATTTTATACATAGGCTTCGCTCGCAAGTACAAGTTAGCTCTCATTTGTCAAAGAACAATACTTTCTTGAAATCTGGGTTAAAAAGTGTAAATAAAAAAAAGGCTATAGATACAGAAAAAGAAGTTGTCCTATTTTTTGAACAACCTCTTTTTTATTAAAATATTCGAATTTCTATCGGAGAAAATTTATATAAACAATTTTAGTAAATACTATTGATTTTTAGGTTACCCTCTTTGATGAGTGTTATGCTATCATTATGCCTTTTTTGTTTTATTTTGCTGATTCTTTGCTTTTAACATTTCTTCTTTAGCTTTAATCATTTCCTCTCGCGCTTTAATCATTTCCTCTCGTGCTTTTAGCATTTCCTCTTTAGCTTTCTTTATTTCGGAATCGTTTTCTTTCTCATTCCAATTAAAATCAAAATTAAAATCTTCTGGTTTGATTTTTTCTATTTCAACTTTCATTTGATCCATTTTCGGACGCATGCTATTTATTTTTTCACGTAGTTTGCTGAACTGTTTTTGGGAGTTAGATAAAGCATCTTTAGTTATTTTTTCTATCTCATTCGAATCAAATTTAAATATATCTTCATTGTTGAATTTTAATACCATAGGACCGTCTTCTTGCATATTAAATTCAAAATTACCATTAAAATCTTTTAATGCTTTTTTATATTCTTCTGAATCGGTTTCTATCGTTTTACCATTTATGATAATTTCAGGTTTCCCATTATTTTGTTTTTTAATAATGATACTTTTATTATAATTTTTTAAAGAGGATTTATCAGCTTCTTTCTTTTCTAATTTATTTGATGCGTCTGGATTTTTAGGTGTAGATATTATTTCTTCTGATTCATGAATTATATCATTTTCTGGGTCTAAAAATGAAAAACCAAAGCTATTATTTTCATTATTAGATTTGTGAAGATTCTTAGAAGAATTGATTTCGTTTGCTTTTCCAAATCCTACTCTGTTTTTAGTTTTATGGAAATAAATTGGTTTTATAGGATCATCTCCCTGTATGTGTGTCATTCCTTTCTTACCTTCAAAATCTTTGTATTCTATTTTAATAGCTGTTATTTCTCCTTTTGTATTGCGTTTGATTTTAGAATATTTAAGGACTACACCAAATTTTTCTTTAGCTATTTTAATGTCCTCTTTTATTTCTTGTTCACTAGAATTTTTATCAGTAGTAATATATAAATCACTAGAGTTAGATTGAGTAATGTTTTTTTCTTGTGCAATGGTTTTTGTTTGAAAAAAGAACATAAAACCAGCTAAGACTGGAATTATTAATGCGTATTTCCAAGTTTTCTTTTTTTCTGATTGAGGTTGATTCAACATAATGATTCGATTTTTAATTAATGATGAGTTAAAATGATTTGAAATTGAAAAACAATTCCGTTCTGTAATTACTTTTAGTAAAGCTTTTTGATATTGAGTTTTATCCTTTAAAAATTTACTGGCTTTTTGATCCGCTATGTATTCTAAATTTTGTAATACTGATTTTTTGTATAGCCATATAAATGGATTAAACCAAAAAACAATACAAAATAGTTGGCTAATGAGTGTATCGATAGAGTGTTTATCTTCACTGTGTACTTTTTCATGTAAGAGTATACTTTGTAATTCCTCTTCTGTATAAAAATTAGAATTGTATACGATATAATTAAAAAATGAGAAAGGTGCGATTTCATCATCCAAGTCTACTAGCTTGAATAAACCTCTTTTTATGTTTTTATGTCGATGAAGTAGTTTATACAACGAAAAGAAGCTAATTATGAGTTTACTAAATAAGATTAAAAAAACAATTAAATAAATACTGAGGATGATAATATTCCAATCTACAAGAGAAGCAGATTTAGAGTAATTATTTGTAGTATATTCAACAGTTTGTGAAATAGTGGATTTCTCGGTTATATGAGGTTGAACTATTATGTATTTAGGAATGAATAATAGAGGTAAAATAACAGCAGTTGCTAATCCAGATAATAAAAACCAACGATTGCTGCTAAAAAAAGTTTCTTTGCTTACCATAAAATGATAAGTAATATAAAAAATAATTATTAGTATATTAACTTTGATTATATATAAACTCATCACTTCCATATTTATTTCTTATTTTCTATCAAATCTAAAATTTCTCTAAGTTCTGCGGCAGAAATTTTTTCTTCTTCTGCAAAAAAGAAACTAAATTCTTGTATGAATTATTAAAATAATTTTCAATAGCATTATTGAAAAATTTTTTCTATACTCTTCCAAAGTGATGATGGGAAAGTATTGATGAGTATTACCAAAAATAGTATGACTTACGTAATGTTTATCTTCTAAATTTCTGATAATTGTAGAGAGAGTATTATAATGGGGAGTATCATTTTTTATTTCAGCCATGACCTCTTTTACAAAAGCTTTTTTTAGCTTCCATAAAATTTGCATGATTTCTTCTTCTTTGTTTGTTAACTTTTGCATTATTGTGATAGTTTCGAATCATTTTTTAGAGTTGAACAAAACTAAAACGATGTTTTTAGTTAAACAACTATTTTTGTAGTTGTTTAACTAAGATTTAAGTTATTTTTAAGAAAAGACTAAATTGATTTATCTTCTTTTTGAGTAAGGTTGTATGTAAGTATACCTAATACGGTAGCAATAATCCCTAAAAAAGCCATTATTAACCAATTCGTTCTATAGCCAAAATAATCAACTATAGACAAACCTATCTTTGCACTTAGTATATGAGCAGCACTAAAACTCATACTAAAAATAGCCATATATCTACCTTCGTGTCCTTTAGCTGCTCGACTCATAGCAAAGGTGTTTGAGAACGGAAAAGTAAACATTTCGCCTAAAGACATTAAAATCATCATGATTATTAGAGTTATACTGTAAGAAGAAAATAAAAGTATAAACATACTAAAAGACATCATCATGGCACCTATTGTAATAACCTTTATTTTGTTAATTTGTTTTCTTTCAATATAACTTACAATGGGCATTTCCAAAAAAAAGATGAGTAAACCATTAAGCATAAGTAACAAACCTGATTGAAATTCAGTCAAATTAAATTGAATTTTATGATAAAGGGGAAGAGTAGTAAAAAGTTGAAAAAATAAAATGCCTACAAGCATACAGCAAAATAAGAAAATCCAAAAAATAAAATCATTAAATACAGAAGTATTGTTATTTGATAAATTGTTTTCCTTTTTAGGTTCTAACTGTTTCCTTTTTACCGTTATAAAATATCTAAAAATGCTAATAGCCAGTATACAGGTTGCGCCATCAACCCAAAAAAGACCTTTGTAGCCTATTTTCATGATTATTAATCCAGCCATAGCAGGACCTAATGCAAAACCTAGATTAATAGCTAAGCGAATTAATGTTAAAGCTCTTGTTCTATTTTCTTTAGTAGCAAAAGTATTTAAAGATACGAACATAGCAGGTCTATACATATCAGCTACAACCATGATAATAAAGATACCTATACATAAGCCGATGAATGAATTGATGAATTGTAAAATAAAAAAACAAATTCCGCTTGTTAGTAGACTGAAAATCATTATTTTATAAAACCCTATTTTGTCAGTAAGTTTTCCTCCCAACCATGACCCTACCATAGAACCGATACCAAAACTAACTAATATCCAACTGACTTCCTTGTAGCTAAAATGAAGGTCTTCTTTTAGGTACTTTGATAGGAAAGGAAGAACCATTGTTCCTGCACGATTGATAAAGGTTATTAAGGTTAAAATCCAAATTTCCCTTGAAAAGCCCTTAAAATTATTAATATAACGAATAATTCCAGTTTTAAGCATAATAGTAAAGTATGTTCTCAAAAATACTAAATGAAATATAAAAAATAAGTAATTATAGATATTTGTTTAATCCGGATTCCGAATTAGACTTCATGTTCGAGATGAAAAGACAAAAAATGAACATTTTTTGTAAATAGGGAGGAAAAGCCGTAATCTAGTCGTAGTTTGTCACTTCAACCTTAGAGAGAAGTCACATTATTTATGTTATTTCTATCCTATTTATAAATAACAAGATTATGAACCTTTAAAATAACCTTAATATAATAAAAAAGTACGCTTTTTAGATTGAAAGTCCTTGTTTATTTGTAATAAATTTCTAACGCATAATATAGGTTTAATTTTAATAAATGAAAAATGTATTTATTGATAATCTAAATTATTTGGTAAAAAAGATAGTTTATGTAAAAATATATTAATTTTAAATTTGTTTAAATAAAGCATTTTTAGATAATTTAAAAACTCTTAAAAAATAGGTTTCATAGGAATTGTATAATTTGAATTTCTTTATTATAATAAAATAGCTAGGTCTTTACTAGCTTATGAGAAAGGCTCTACTTAGAACTATTACTACTAAAGCAAAAACATGAAAGATGAAATATAATTTACATACACATTCATTTAAAGATCAAATAGGAGTATTGGAAATAGTAAATCAATACCCTCTAGAATTAGATGAAAAAATACCTTACTTTTCCATTGGGATACATCCTTGGTATATAAAAGAAGAAGAAATAGATATAGAATTAAAGATTATAGAAGAAAAATTAGTGTTACAAAATTGTTTAGCACTAGGTGAATGTGGATTGGATAAAAGGATAGAAACGAAATATGATCTTCAATTACAAGTTTTTGAAAAACAATTAGAACTTGCAAAAAAATATAAAAAACCCTTAATTTTGCACTGTGTTTCAGCTTTTCAAGAAGTAATTGGTCTAAAAAAGAAATGCAAATAGAAGAGCCCATTATCATACATGGCTTTTCTAAAAACATTCAGGTAGCTAAAAGTTTATTAGATAACGGATTTTATCTTTCTTTTGGGAAATATTTAATAAGAAATCCTGAGTTGGCATTGGTATTTAATTATATACCAGATGACTGTTTTTTTTTAGAAACAGATACAATAGAAGAAACAATAGAAGAGGTGTATGAAAAGGCTTCAATGATAAAAAAAAAGAATGTAGAATCATTAATTGAAGCCAATTTTATAAAAGTATTTCAACTTTAACTAATAGATAAAAATAAGAATTGAATGGCAGTTTGGCAGGAAAGAGCAGCGTTATTATTTAAAACAGAAGGCTTAGAAAAATTAAAAAATTCCAACGTTTTAATTGTAGGAATGGGAGGAGTAGGTTCATTTGCAGCAGAGTTTGTAGCGCGCGCTGGAGTAGGTAAAATGACAATAGTAGACGGAGATGTGGTAGATATTACAAATATTAATAGACAATTACCCGCTTTACATTCTACAGTAGGGCTACCTAAGGTACAGTTAATGGCAGCACGTATTAAGGATATAAACCCAGAAATAAATCTTACCGTTATAGAAGAGTTTCTTTCGCCAGAAAGAGCTTATGAACTTGTTACGGAAGATTTTGATTATGTTATGGATTGTATAGATAGTATTACGCCAAAACTCAATCTTATTATTGCAGCTAAAAAGAAAAAAGTAAAGATAATTAGTAATATGGGAGCAGGAGGTAAATTTGAAGCTAGTAAAGTATGTGTAAAAGATATTAGCAAAACAGATTACTGCCCATTGGCAAAACAAGTTCGTAAAAGATTAAAAGCAGAAGGGATTTCAGGAGGAGTAAAAGTAGTTTATTCACATGAAAGACCTGATTATTCAAGCGTAAAAATGACTGACGGATCTAATTTTAAAAAATCTTTTTATGGAACTAATAGTTGGATGCCCGCTTTATTTGGTTTACACGCGGCCGAAAAAGTCATTAGAGATTTGTTAAAAAAATAAAAATCCGCTTTATTTTTGCGGACTTTTAAGGTTATCAATGTGAGTATTTGTGGTGTCTTTTTTTACAGTACTCACTTTGGTAGCAACTTTTATAGGCCTAACAGGAAAATAAATTTCAGTTATCCATGAGGAGGCCGATTGAAATGTGGTACTATTTTTTATTAAAACTTCTATTTCTCGATATTTATCGCTTTTTTCTAATCTATTTTCTTCCATAAAAGCATAAATTTTAGGAAAAGCTTTTATCAGGTGAGTATAATTTCCTTTTACAGTAGCCTTTATAGTGCTTGAAGGATTAATCTGACCGCTTAAAATATCACTATCACTACTGGTGTATATTTTTTTCTTTATGGGTAAAGCAATTGAATATTTGAATTGATTTTTTATACTATCTTTTGAGTGATACACAATAAAAGGATACCCATTTGTAATTGTGTTCGTATTTTTTAGTATTTGTTGTAATTGGGGGACAAAGCGTTTAATCATTAAAGGAATTTCTTCTTTTTAGAAACAACAGGTCGTTGTATGTAATAAAGAGTATCTCTTTTTACAAAACCATCTAATTGTATTTGAAAACTGTTGATTTCTCTCGTTAAAGTTGTATTAACAAAGTTTAAAGCAGACTCAAAACGATCTTCAAAATCATTTTTAACACTTTTGCCTATGATACTAAGAAATTTATCTTTAAATGTTAGTTCTCCCTTGGTGAACCAAATAGCCTTTGTTTTATTTTTTAAAGTATCTTTAAAATTCAATACCAACTCATTTTGAACATCATTAAGTATAACTTGTTGCGTAATGGATTCGTTGGGGATTTCTTGGGTTGAAATTATTTTAAATTTTTCACCTTTCCACGGATTGATAGAATCCCAATTGGTACCATCACTGATATATTTAAAAGCAATTTCTTTAGAAACGTCAATTAATTTTTCATGTTGTATCGTATATTTTCCATCTTTTGTGGCTACAAATATAGCGATAGTTCCCGTAAGCAATAGTGCTAGTAAAAATAAGTATTTAGCTACCTTCATGATCTTAAGTGTAAACCCATGTAAAGCTATAAAAAAATGTTAAAAACGCAAATTTATTATTGATTTTTCAGTATTGTCTTTATGAAGAATAAAATTCCGATAAAAATAAAAAAAGAGATAAGTATCCAAAAACTACCTCTATAATGTATTTTGTGTAATTTTATATCTTTTCTATAAGAAAAAATCATTAATACAACAAAACAAATAAAGAATGAAATTGCAAATAAAATTTGACCTTGGCTGAACATAGTTTTTTTTACAAAATTAAGTATTAGTATTGGGATATTTTCATTTTAGACCTTTTAATTCATTCTGTTAATAGTTATAATCATACAAATATGAAAAAACAAATCGAATCAGTCTCTTTATTTCATCAATCTTTTGGTTTAGGAATAAAGAAAGTGCCAAAGGCCGATTTAGGAAATGACCTAAATCAACTACGTTTTAATTTGATGAAGGAAGAAAATGAAGAATATTTAGAGGCAGTTCAAAATAATAATTTAGTAGAAGTAGCCGATGCTTTAGGGGATATGTTGTATATACTATGTGGTACAATTTTAGAACATGGATTACAAGAAAAAATAGAAGAAATATTTGAAGAAATTCAAAAAAGTAACATGAGTAAGTTAGGACTAGATGGGAAACCCATTTATAGAGAAGATGGTAAAGTATTGAAAGGACCTAATTATTTTAAACCTAATATAGAAAAAATTTTATTATAAGAAAAGGTCTTCTTTAAGTTATAAATAGGTTGGTATTATAAGCTTGAAGAAGACCCTATTCAGTCATTCATTAAAATGGTACATTACATAATGTTACCTTCTATAATTACTTGATCAATAAGATGACTTGTAAAACTGTAAGGTAATTGGTAGTAAGTAGGAATTTCCTTTGTTATAATTAGATTTGCTATTTTACCTTTTGTTATACTACCATGTGTATGGCTAATTCCCATGGCATAAGCTCCATTTAGAGTAGCTGCATTAATGGCTTCTTCGGGAGTCATTTTCATTTTAATACAAGCAGTAGCTACTACAAAATTCATATTTCCTGATGGAGTAGTCCCGGGGTTAAAATCAGTAGCTAGAGCCAGAGGAAGACCTGCTTCTATCATTTTTCTAGCAGGGGTGTAAGGTATGCTAATAAAGTATGAGCAGCTAGGAAGTGCTACAGGCATGGTATCGGATTTTTTTAATACTTCAATATCATGATCTGTTACAATTTCCAAATGATCAACACTAAGAGCATGATGTTTTACACAAGCTTCAATTCCATTAATTGCCGTAAATTGATTAACATGTATTTTTGCTTGTAAGCCATATTTTTGACCCGCTTCCATAATACGTTCTGTTTCTTCAACCGAAAAATAACCTGTTTCTAGAAAAGCATCAATGTAGTCTGCCAAATTTTCTTTAGCAATTAAAGGAAGCATTTCATTTATAATTAAATCGATGTAAGCACTATGGTCTTCTTTATATATAGAAGGAAAAGCATGGGCTCCTAAAAAGGTAGATTTTATTTTAATAGGATACTCGTTTGCTAATCTTTTGATTACTCTTAACATTTTAAGTTCTCCTTCAATGGTTAGACCATATCCAGATTTTATTTCAATAGCCCCTGTTCCTTGCTGTATAACTTCTTCTAATCTAATTTTAGATTGTTCAAAAATTTCTTCCTCAGAAGTTTCATTTAATTTTTTAGCAGAGTTTAGAATTCCACCCCCTTTTTGAGCAATTTCTTCGTAAGAAAGCCCCTTTATTCTATCTACAAACTCTTGTACTCTGTTTCCAGCATATACAAGATGTGTATGACTATCGCACCAAGTGGGTAAAACTACTTTTCCTTTTGCGTCTATAATTTGAGCATCTACGTTTTTAGGACAGTTATCCATAGATCCAAAATCAGTAATAAGATGATCTTCAATTAATAAATACGCATTTTCAATTTTGGGAAGTTCAGCCATTTCCTTTCCTGATACTTTTAGGACAGATTCTTCTCTTATTTGTAGTAATTCTTTTATGTTTATAATTAATTTTCTCATTTTGATTTAAAAAATATTCCTGCTAAAGTACTTTGTTTTACAGTATTCAACAACAAAAAAATATTTTTTAAAATGTATTAATAAAATATAATTATGATTTTAATAATTATTTTGTTAAATTAGTGCGTTTATTTATTTAAAATAATTCTATTTATTTTATTGTAATAAATAAGAAGCGGTTAAATTTAGATTGTTTCAAGAAAATAGAGGTTAGTTATTTAATACAAAAAGCTGTTAAATTTTTTTTGACAGCTTTTTTTTTTTTTAAACATATTTTTGTGTATACCAAAATCGAAATTCATCTTGCGAAAAATAAAATATAAAAAAGGAAAAAAATTATACCGACTCTTTTAGAGTATACTGGAGGTTATAAAAGTATTCCAACTACAATGCAGTTATTTGTTTATGATACCCATACTTTAATAGAAAGTGCCGATGGTTTTTTTGAACAAATGATAGTAGATGTAGATTTAAATAAACAAAATTGGATCAATATTCATGGACTAACAGATTTAGAGAAAATTCAAAAAATAGGGGCTTTCTTAGATGTTGATAAATTTATTTTAGGAGATATTCTCAATACAACTAAAAGAACTAAAATAGATGAATATCATAACGTCTTATTTTTTAGTATCAAGTCTATTTTACCTATAGAACATTCAGATAATATAAAAGTAGAGCAAATATCTTTTTGTTAAAAGAAGGTGTTTTAGCTTCTTTTCAAGAAAAAAAAAGCGATTTCTTTGCTCATATAAGAGAACGTATCAGAACACATTCAGGTATAGTACGTGATAAAGAAGTAGATTATTTGTTATATCTTTTATTAGATGCTATTATAGAAAATTTTTTTATTACTATAGAAGCAGAAGAAGATAAGGTAGAGGAATTAATCAATATATCTAAAACTAATTCAAAGCCTGAAATATTAGAACAAATAGAAAAACATCGAGATAATTTTAATTTTTTGAAGCGTTCTATTATTCCTTTACGTGATTCATTATATTCTATAAGAAGTACAAAAGATGATAATGTGTTTAATGTAATAAAAAAGAAAATTTTAGTTTTTTTGATCGATTACACCAAAAGTGTTTAGAATTATTAGAGCAAATAGAATATGATTTGACAACATTAGATAGTGCATCAAATTTTTATTTTGCTTCACAAAGTCATAAGATGAATGAAGTAATGAAAACTCTCACCATCGTTTCGATCTTTTTTATGCCATTAACATTTATAGTAGGAGTTTATGGGATGAATTTTGATAATATGCCAGAATTACATTGGAAATATGGTTATTTTATGGTTTTAGTTTTTATGGTAGTTTTGTTAATTGCTATGGCAATTTATTTTAAATGGAGAAAATGGTTTTAAATCTAAAAGTAAAATTAATTTTTTAAAAATAGCCCTTTTAAATAATAAAAAAACAGGAATAATTATTGGCTATAATAAATAGTATTTTTACTTTTGTAGAGTATACAAAAATTCCGGAAAATGTTTGAATTTCAACAGTATTTAGGTTTCTTACTTTTCTTAACCATTTTAACAATGGGATTTTGGTTAATGATTTTCTTGATTAATTTCGTATTCTACTGGGTAGGAGGTTATTTATGGAATGAATATAAAGAAAAGAGAGCCAATAGAGAAAGTTTAAAACAATAATTTTTATTGTTTTTAAAAGCCCCTATAAGGGGCTTTTTCATTATATTATCCTCCTAATAATCGTTGTCATTGCCTTCGTTATGTGTTTTAGGTTTAGTTTCTTTCTCCGTTTTAGATTTATTAAAACGATAAGTAAAAGATAAAGTAGCAACACGCATACGATTTTGCATCTCAGAATAAGAATTTACACTAGGCAAATTTAAGTCACGAATCATTTTACGTGAATTGAAAACATCATTTACATTAAAAGCGATAGTGGCTTTGTCTTTTAGTATGTCTTTGCTAAATCCTAAATTAAGCACTGCAATTCCTTTTTGAACTCCCTGCGCAATTTTTTGTGATGCGTTGTAAGTGAAATTAGATTGAAAATCAATTTTATAAGGTAAATTAATTCGTGAGTTTATACGTCCTGTCCAAGTGGAAGATTTGAAATTGAAATCTTGAATAATTAATTCGTTTTTTGTATTAGTGTATTGATAATCACCTTTTGTAATATTATAAAAAAAGTTAGCATTTGCATTTAACTTCCACCATTTTTTTAAGGTGTAATTAGCTGTAACTTCCAAACCATATTTATCATCTGTTGAAAGATTAAAAGGCATATTAATAATGACAGGAGTACCATCAATAAAATCGCCTCTTTCTTTACGAACAATTTGAAACGCATCGGTTGTATGATTTAAATATACAGAGGCATTTAAGGTTAATTTATCCCATTTTTTTAAATACCCAATATCAAAAGCATCACTATAAGCAGGATTAATATCTGGGTTACCTTGAAATAAATTAATATTACTAGTATAAGAAGCAAACGGATTGATAAAACGATCTCTAGGACGCGTAATACGTTTGCTATAGTTGGTTGATATACTAGCATTTCCTTTTAATTCGTAGGTTAAAAAAATACTAGGAAAAAAATTATTATAATTCTTTGAATTAAAAAGTAGCGAAGTTAACTGATTGATTTCAATATGAGAGTTTTCAAAACGTAAGCCTAAGAGATATGAAAATTTATTGATTTTAGAACCAAATTGAGTATAAAAAGCGTTTACATTCTCTATATAATTCATTTTATTAGTAAAACCTATAATATTTTCGAAATTACCAGTTGTCGGGTTTAAATTCTGTACTGAAAAATCGGCCAGTAAGTTTACGAAATTACCGCGATAACCCGCTTCAAATTGAGATTCTTTATTAAAAGGAAGGATATAATCTAATTGAAGTAAATTTCTTAATTGAGTATCATGTTTTTTACTACGTTCATTTCTAATGAATTGATTGTTATCCAAAATTGTTTGAAGAATATCCGCATCATCTTTATCCGTATTTTTTGAAAAGGCACCATCAAAAGTAATTTTATGACCTTCTTTTTTAAATTTTTTAGTAAAATTAGTCGTATATTCTACATTATCTTCTGTTGAAACTAATTGATTATCACGTTTAGATGTGTTTTGATAAATTCTATTAGAATTAAAGTTATAATATAAAACATCTTCATTGTTTCCTCCTTTATTGTTTCTGTAATTAAAAACATTTGTCCAAGATGTATTTTTATTAAGGGCAATCTCCATACCAAAATTTAAATTGATTCCCTTAGAGTATTTTTCACTTTCTCTTCTTTCTTCTAAATAGGATGCCAAAAGACCTGTTTTCTTATTAAAAGTTTCTTGATCAATTTTGGTTCTTCCGGGGTTATTTCGATCATTATAACCTATGGTAGAAAAGAAATTCATTATTTCATTTTTGTAATTTACATTAGCAGAAATGCTATTGTTTTTAGGGATTCCAGCTGCAATTATAATACTGCCGTTTATTCCTTGGTTTTTGCCTTTTTTTAGAATTATGTTGATAATTCCTCCGCCTCCTTCAGCATCATAACGAGCAGACGGAGTGGTAACCGTTTCTACTTTATCTATTGCATCTGCAGGAATCATTTTTAGAGCATCCGTTACACTTACTGCATTAGTAGGTTTGCCATCTATCAAAATTCTAACATTTTCATTACCTCTTAAAGCAACAGTTCCTTCACTACTAACAGATATAGAAGGAATGTTGTCTAAAACATCACTCACCGTTCCTCCTCTGACTAATATATCCTTACCTACAGTAAAAACCTTTTTATCCAATTTTAGATCAACTGTTGTTCTTTCAGATCGGACTACTACTTCACTCAACGTTTTAGCATCAGGCTCTAAAGAAATAATTCCAACATTTAAATTTTCATTATATAATTTGGAATTACTTATTAGAGTTTTAAATGATAAATATTCGTATTTTAAGATAAAATTACCTGATACATTTTGAAAAGTAAATTCTCCTTTTAAATCTGTAATAGCACCATTAACAGGTTTGTTAGTGGTCGGATTAATAACCGTTATTGTAGCATATTCAAGAGGTTGTTGTGTCGTTTTATCAACAAGTTTGCCTGTAATTGTAATTTTTTTAAAAATGTTTTTTCCTGTGCATTTATAGAAATGATAGAAAAAACAAAAAATAGAAAAAATATTTTTTTCATCTGAAGGGGAATTAATGAGCAAATGTAATGGGTATATTTTGCTAAAAGGATTAATAAAATGTTAATATCTATTATAAAATTTCATTGATTCGTTCAGTAGGTCTGGCAATAACAGCTTTATCTCCTTTTACAACAATGGGTCTTTCTATAAGTTTTGGATGTAGAATCATTGCTTGAATAACTTCTTCTTCATTTAATTCTTTTGATTTAAAGTTTTCAATCCAAATACTTTCTTTTTTTCTTACTAAATCAATAGCTGGTATATTTAATTTTTTTAATAAGTCCTTTAATTCCTCTGTAGTAGGTGTGTTTTCTAAATAATTAACTACTTTAAAATCTTCATTTTGATTTTCTAAAAAGCAAACACCTTCTCTTGATTTTGAACAACGTGAATTATGGTAAATTGTAATCATAATTTAATCTATTTTTTTTGTAACAAAAATAGACTAAATTGCTCTTATAGTTAAATAATAATAATATGTTTTTAGAACAAGCTTTTTTCAGGGGAAATAAATTTTGGAAATATCTCTTAGGGACATTTATAGTTTTTATAGCAGCTTTAATTGGGCAAATACCTTTTATGATGGCTGTTTTTTTAAAGTTAGAAGAAAAAGGAGATACTATTTATGGTAAAAATGAGGTAGCTCTTTTACAAGTGTTAGATACTAATTTTGGACTTTTTCTTATGTTGTTGAGTTTTGTTTTTGCTTTTTTAGGCTTTATTTTTGTTGTTAAAATTGTGCACAAACAATCTCTCATAAAAATTATTACAAGTAGAAAAAATATAGATTGGAATCGTGTGTTTTTTTCATTTGCTATTTGGGCTCTTTTTCAAGTTATAATAACGGGTTTTTCTTATTTGTTATCACCAACAGACTTCGAATGGAATTTTGAATTAAAATCATTCCTATTATTGTTTTTAATAGGCGTATTAATGATTCCTATACAAACAACTATAGAAGAATTGATGTTCAGAGGTTATTTAATGCAAGGTTTTGCATTTGTTTCTAAAAATAAGTTATTCCCTTTAGTTCTTACTTCTTTAATATTTGGATTACTACACATGAGTAATCCTGAAGTGGGTCAAATAGGTAAAGTGTTGATATTGTATTATATAGGAATAGGTTTTTTTTTAGGTCTTATTACCTTGTTGGATGAAGGAATGGAACTTTCCTTAGGTTTTCATGCAGCAAATAATTTAATAACAGCTTTGTTGGTAACTTCTAATTGGACTGTCTTGCAAACAGCATCTATATTAAAAGATGTATCCAAACCTGAATTAAGCATTGCTCTTTTTTACCAATATTCGTGGTATTGCCTCTTTTATTCGTTATTTTTTTAAATAAATACAAATGGCGTAATTGGAAAGAAAAATTAACAGGGACTATTTTTATACAAGATAAATGATAACAATTCATCCTGATTTTAAATTAAATGATGTATCGTATGATACAGAAACTTTACTTCTTTGGGCAAAAAGTAAGATAGAGGAAGGAGGAGATTATGAAAAAAATGCAGCAATCTTTATTTTAGAATGGTTAGATGTTTATTCTAATGTAAATGTACAAACATCAGGAACTACAGGAAATGCAAAAAAAATGATGCTAAAAAAAAGCGCCATGGTTTATTCCGCCCAAAGTACAGGTGCTTTTTTTTAAATTAAATGCAGGATCAAAAGTATTATGTTGTTTGCCTGTGAAATATATTGCAGGAAAAATGATGCTGGTAAGGGCAATGGTATTAGGATGGGATTTAACGCTTGTAGAGCCAAGTTCGTCTCCTTTAAAGGACTCTTATATTGAATATGACTTTGTAGCTATGGTTCCTTTGCAAGTAGAAAAATCATTAGATGAATTACTCAGAGTCAAAATTGTACTAATAGGAGGAGCTAAAGTAAATCCAGTTTTGACCCAAAAGTTAATACAAAACTCTATTAATGCTTATGAATCTTATAGTATGACTGAAACAGTTACACACATTGCATTAAAAAAAATAGGAACAAAAAATTTTAAATTATTGCCTGGAGTAGTAATTGAGCAAGATAATAGAGGATGTTTAGTAATAAATGCTCCTAATATTAATGAAGAGATATTGGTTACAAATGATTTAATAGAATTAGTTTCTGATTCAGAATTTATTTGGAAGGGAAGAGTAGATAATGTTGTAAATAGCGGGGGAATAAAATTATTTCCAGAACAAATAGAAGCTAAATTGATACCTAAAATAAAAGAACATTTCTTTTTCTATGGTTTACCAGATCAAAAATTTGGAGAAAAATTAGTATTGGTCATAGAAGGAGAAGCTTATGAATTAGATTCTTCTATTTTTGAAGAATTAAGCTTGTATGAAGTGCCTAAACAAATAATTTTCATAGCTAAATTTGAAGAAACTGAGACAGGTAAAATAAAAAGAAAAGAAACAATGTTAAAAAACAAGTTAATATAAGGAAAAGACCTATAAATAAAAAAGAAAATTCTTTTACTCGAAAATCAAGATTAATTTTAGTATAATTTGCTCCGTGAAATGCGTAAGTAAATTCTTAAATCTTAATGAATATACTTTATGTTTCTGAATGTATTAGTTTCGTCTGCTCACCCGTTCTAGTTTTATTTGTTAACTAGAGCGAAGCGATTGAACGAACTTAAAGAGGTTGTCTAAAATAATAATCTTACATACTACTTGTTATACAATAAGATAAGTTGTATTATTAGTACTATATTGGATTAAAATGATAAAATGGCGATTTTTTAGAATAACCTTATTTTTTAGATGTTTTAATGAAAAATATTATCTCAAAGTAAAACTAGTTTTAGCTACTAATTCAGTTTTATCAAAAACATTTACGAAAAAAGTTCCTTCTGAAATATCTTCTACAGGAAGATCTTTTTCTACTTTTACCGTTTTGTTTTCATAGCGTACAGAGGATACAAAGCTGTATGTAAGCATTTTGTCTCCAAAGCTTTCAATTTTTTTATCGCCTAATACATTGTTTTTACTATCAATAATTTGGACATAGTATGATTTATCTCCTGATTTAGCAATTTGATTTTCTGCTATTGTAAAACTAATTTTTAAAAGATTAGCACGACTTGCTTTGTCTGTAACAATTTGTTTTCCACTGCTTTTTTGTTTAACAGCTGTTGTTTGTAGATTTACAATAGATAATTTAGACCCTTTTTCGATTGCTTTAGCAAGCATATTATTTTTTGAAATTAAGGTATCATTTATTGAACGAGATTTTTTTAATACAGTATTAGTACTATCAATTTTAGTATTAAGTGTTGCATTTTCTTTTTTTAATCCATCAATCTGTTTGATTAAATTGGCAATTTTAGATTTCAGTTTTTGAACTTCATCTTTATATTTCATAATAGCTGCCGTGTCTGTATTTTTTGTTTTTTCTAATTCAGTCATTAATTGCTGAATTTTTTCTTTTTCGGCCATTAATTCCTCTGTCATTGTGGTGTTTGATTCCATAGCGGTTTCTAAAGATTGCTTCGTTATTTCTAAATCTTTCATTAAAGCATCTTTTTCATTTGTTACTACAGATAAGGTATTTTTAGAATCTTCACTTAGCTTGTAAATATAAACTAAACTGGATGTTAACATCATTAATAAAATACCTATAACAACTTTAAAACCTACGTTGCTAGATCTTTTTGGAGCACTTCTTTGCATATTAAATTTATTTATTTAGGGTTATTATAGTATGCTAAAATAATTTTTTAATGTGATTGTAGCAAGGAGTTAACGTAATTTTACATAAAAATAGTATTTTTGACTCAATATAATTTCGTTCCCCAATGGAAAATTTAATTCGTTTTAGACAATCTGATCTTTCTAAAATTACGGTTTATCGTAATGGAGAAATAAAATTTGGAGAAAAAATTCAAATCGTTCCCAAAGATGAAGAGGTCTTTAGTTTTTTTAAAAAAAGTGATGCTAGATACGTACTTTTAGGAATTCCTGAAGATATAGGTATACGAGCTAATTTAGGAAGAAGAGGTGCTAAGACAGCTTGGGAAAGTACTCTTCAAAATGTAGCTAATATACAACATAATAAGTTTTGTAAAGGAAGTCAAATTATAATCTTAGGTCGTGTAGATGTTTCGCAAGAAATGAGTCAAGCAGAAGATTTAGATCCTAATAATCCAGATGATCGTAAACAATTATTTAAAATAGTTGAAAATATAGATAAAGAAGTTTCCCATATTATTTACCACATTATAAAGGCAGGTAAAGTACCTATTGTAATTGGTGGAGGGCATAATAATGCTTATGGAAACATAAAAGGAACTGCATTAGGATTAGGAAAATCCATCAATGCCGTAAATTTTGATGCCCATTCTGATTTCAGAATTTTGGAAGGAAGACATAGCGGTAATGGTTTTTCCTATGCTTTTGAAGAAGGCTTTTTAAAAAATTATTTTATTTTTGGATTACATGAAAGCTATACATCTAAAAATGTCTTAGATATTATAAAAAGTAAAAATGATCGGGTAAAATATAATACCTATGATGAAATTAAAATCCGTCAAGAAAAACACTATCAATCAGAATTAAAATTAGCTTATGAACATATAAAAGGAGATTCGTATGGAATTGAAATTGATCTAGATTCTGTTCCTAATATACCTTCTAGCGCTATGACTTTAAGTGGTTTTTCTGTAGAAGAAGTAAGGCAGTTTTGCTCCTTTTTTGCTAAACACAAAAATGCTAGCTATTTACATATTTGTGAAGGAGCTCCTTCTTTAGGGGAGGATAAAAACCCTCAATTAGTTGGTAAATTAATAGGTTATTTAATAACTGATTTTATAAAAGCACATTCTTCAGTCTTAAAATAGTACCTTTGTCCAAATTATATATATATGACTTTTGAACAGTTTAGTTTTCATCGAAATATTGTAGAGTCAATAAAGGAAGCGACCTATACAAATCCTACTGAAATACAAGAAAAAGCAATCCCAATTATTTTAGAAGGAGAAGATTTAGTTGGTTGTGCACAAACAGGAACAGGAAAAACGGCTGCTTTTGCTATACCTATTTTAAATTATTTAATTCCTATAGTAGGATCTATTAAAAAACGAAAATATATTCGCACCGTTGTTTTAGCTCCTACTCGTGAATTAGCGTTACAAATAGAAGAAAGCTTTAATAAATACGGAAAATATACGAATTGCACGACACTTACTATTTATGGTGGTGTACCCCAAACTACTCAAGTAGAAAAATTAAAAGAAGGAATTGATATATTAATTGCCACGCCGGGACGATTTTTAGATTTAAATAAACAAGGAGTAATTGATATCAATCATCTACATCATTTAGTGATAGACGAAGCTGATTTAATGCTTGATATGGGATTTATTAATGATGTAAGGAAAATAACAAAAATAGCGCCTCAAAACAGACAAACACTTTTGTTTTCTGCCACAATGCCTATAGAAATTAGAGAAATAGCAGAAGAATTTCTTAAAAAACCCAAGTATGTAGAAGTTAAATCAACTATTAATAACAGTCAAAACATAGTACAATCAATTTATTTTGTTGAAAAAACAGATAAAAAACAACTTTTAGTACGAGTTATCAAGCAAGAAAAGCTAGTTAATACAATAATATTTGTAAGAACTAAGCAAGGGGCTGAAAATCTTGTTGAATTTTTACAAAAGAATCAATTAAATTGTGATGCCCTTCATGGAGATAAATCACAAAATGCACGCCAAAAAGTATTAGAAAATTTTAAAAATAAAACAATTGATTTTTTAATAGCAACAGATGTTGCTTCAAGAGGAATTGACATAGATCAACTACCTGTAGTCATTAATTATGATTTGCCTAATATTCCAGAAACATATATTCACAGAATAGGTAGAACGGGTAGAGCAGGACATTCTGGTATTGCTATTTCATTTTGTGGTAAAGATGAAGAAATATATTGGAAAGATATTATTAGATTGTTAAAAAATAAAGTAACAACGGTAGATAATCATCCTTTTCCTTGGAAATCTTCCAATAATAATGGTAAGAAACGAAACCCTTCTTCTAATAATCAGATAGCTACTAGTGTAAGTAGCAACTCGTCAAAACAAAGAAGCGGAAAAAAATCGAGAAAGTCAGATAATTCTAAGAAAAATAAAAAACGTTGGTATTAAGCTCTATAAATAATCAAAATAAAAAGAAGTTTATATAAAAAGACTTTACTTGCCCTTTCATTTCATTTTTTTAGAAAGTAAAAACAGAATGAAATGAAAGGGTTAAGTAATATTTGTATTAATAAAGATAGTTTTTTCTTGTTTTAAAAGAATAATTTAAGATATTGAAATGTTTTATAAGATTATTAAAAACTATTATCACCATCTAATAATTTGCCAAATCCACCTAGCAAACTACCTTCTTCCTTACTTTGTCCTCCTATATTAGATGCTGCAATAACGCGTCCAGCTAGACGACTAAAAGGGAGAGATTGTATATATACCACACCAGGACCTCGTAAGGTTGCATAAAACATACCTTCTCCACCAAATAAAGTATTTTTTATACCTCCTATAAATTCTATATCATAATCTATATCTTTGGTAAAGCCTACAATACATCCAGTATCAATTTTTAAAATTTCTCCCGGCTGTAATTCTTTACGAGCCAAAGTGCCTCCTGAATGCACAAATGCCATACCATCTCCTTCTATCTTTTGCATGATAAAACCTTCTCCACCAAATAAACCTCTGCCTAGTTTTTGTGAAAATTCAATACCTATTGAAACTCCTTTTGCTGCACACAAAAAGAATCTTTTTGGCAAATAAATTTACCACCATATTGCATTAAATCTAGTGCAATAATTTTTCCAGGATAAGGAGAAGCAAACGAAACTTTTCTTTTTGAAAAATCTTGATTCTGATAGGCGGTCATAAATAAACTTTCACCTGTTAACACTCGTTTACCAGCACTTAAAAGTTTACCTAAAATACCAGTGCCTTGAGCGTTTGAACCATCGCCAAAAATAGTTTCCATTTTAATCCCATTTTCCATCATCATAAAGCTACCAGCTTCCGCTATGACGACCTCTTGAGGATCTAATTCTATTTCTACGTATTGCATTTCTTCACCATAAATATGGTAGTCTATTTCATGTGCCTGCATTTTCTAATTTTTATTATTTGCTTATAAGTTTTATATTACAAGAAAATGTTACAAAATAACTCAAAATTTAACCATGTATAGTTTCTTTTTACCATAATTTATAATGATACTTTCCTCGTAAGTAATCCACTCTTTCCAGCGGTTATCTACATAATCTCTTTCGCCGTATTTTCTAGCAAAATTTAAAAAAACAGTATAATGATTAGCTTCAGAAACCATTAGTTCTCGGTAAAATTTAGATAATTCTTGATCTTGAATGTTTTCAGAAAGTACTTTAAAGCGTTCGCAACTTCTGGCTTCAATCATAGCGGCAAATAGCAAACGATCAATCATAGATTGTTCACGGCTTCCATCTTTTTTTAAAAATTTGGTTAGTTGTCCTACATAATCATCTTTTCGCTCGCGTGTAAATTCATAATTACGTTCTTTAATAATATCATGAACCATTCTAAAATGATCCATTTCTTCAATAGCTATTTTAGTCATTTCAGTTACCAGATCTTCTTTTTCAGAATTATTGATGATGAGATTAATTGCGTTAGTTGCCGCTTTTTGTTCACACCAAGCATGATCTGACAAAATTTCAGCAAGGTTTCCTTCTGCTATATTAGCCCATCTAGGGTCTGTTTTTAATTTTAATCCTAACATATAAAAATGATTGAAATACAAAATTACATTTTTTACTCCTAATTTATAATTGTTATTTTGCATAAAAAAAGACTTGAATACAGTTTTATTTATAGGTTTAGTTTTTCCAGAACCCACTTCTTCTGCGGCGGGGACTAGAATTGTACAACTCATTAACTTATATAAAGAGTTAGGATATGAAGTAATTTTTGCTTCAACTGCGCAAAAAACAGAAAACTCATTTGATTTATCATCTATTGATGTTTTAGAATATGCTATTGAGTTAAATCATAATAGTTTTGATGATTTTATTTTAAATCTTGATCCTGTTATGGTTGTTTTTGATCGTTTTATATCAGAAGAACAATTTGGTTGGCGTGTTGCTACAGCTTGTCCTAAAGCAATACGTATATTAGATTCAGAAGATTTGCATTGTTTACGTTATGCTCGACATACAGCCGTAAAGAAAAATAATGTTTTTGATACAAAAGACTTATTAGAGGAACCTTTGGCTTTAAGAGAAATAGCTAGTATATATAGATGTGATTTAACATTGATTATTTCTGAATTTGAAATGGAAATTTTACAAAATATTTTTAAAATAGATAAATCGTTACTATTTTATCTACCTATATTTTATTCAAATAAAACTAAAACACTTGCTTATGAAGATCGAGTAAATTTTGTTTTTATAGGAAACTTTTTACACGAACCTAATTATGATGCTGTTGTTCAGTTAAAAACAATTTGGAAAGAAATACGTAAAGAATTACCTACTGTAAATCTTACCATATATGGAGCTTATGCTTCATCTAAGATAAATCAAATGAATAATGAAAAGGAAGGTTTTTGTATTAGAGGTAGAGCATCTTGTGTATACGAAATACTGGAGCAAAGTAAGGTACTATTAGCTCCCTTACGATTTGGCGCAGGAATAAAAGGAAAGTTATTAGAAGCTATGGTAGTTAATACTCCTTCCGTTACCACATCTATTGGTGCTGAAGGAATAAGTACTCCAAAGTATTGGAATGGTTATGTAACGAATGATATGAATGATTTTGTCAAAAAAGCAATAAATCTGTACAAAGAAAAACAAATTTGGGATAAAGCATGTAAAGAAGGAGAACGAATTATTTTTACAAAATTTAAAAAAGAATTATACGAACAATTATTCAAAGAATTAATTTTAAAAATAAAAGAAGATATAAACCATCATAGAAATCAAAATTTTATAGGAAAATTATTATTACAAAATCAATTTGCAGCCACAAAATATATGTCAAAATGGATAGAAGAAAAAAATAAAAAAAGATCGTTTAAGAGAGACGTTTTTTTGTATTTTTAATAGGAGTTTAGAATAAAAAATAAATTTATATTTTTGATTAAGGTTTTGTATTTTCAAATGATTCAGTTGTCAGGATTAAATGTTTACCAATCATCTTGGTTCTTACTTTTTTTCCTATTTGTTGCTTTTTTTGTATTTTATTATTATTTTTTTAAGAAATCTGTGGTTAATCGTGAAATGATGCGTGATTTTTCAGATTTCGATGGTTCTTATGAACAATATCGCCTGTATTTTTTATTTGTAGGGATAGGATTAGCTTTTATAGAATTTACCGTTATTTTTTTACACTTAAGAGAAAAAGAAGTTTTTCCGATTAATTTTACAGTAGCTAGTATTTTACTTTTTGTGTATGCTGCTAGTTATAAAATTTCATTTATAGAAAAGCATTTAAGAGCGTTTTTTACACTCATGTTTTTTACGTACTTTTTAATTACCTTATTACGTATTGTTGCACATCCAGAATATATATTTACTTATTTTGACTGGATTGTTTTATTCTTTTTTCATATTATCTTTTTACTACCATAAACTATTATTGGGTTTTTGTAGTGTTTAACTATTTGTTAATAATATTTTTGTTTTTTTATGAAATACTTAATGAAGTAATGTTTGTTACTTTGGGAAATAGTTGCTTAATGATTTCTCTAATCAATCAGGTACGCTATATTATAAAATATAAAACAAAAGATAATTTTTTATTTACCAATAATGCTATTAATAAAAAAGCAACGTTAGTTATAGCAATCAATAAAAATGGAACAATAGTTTATTGTTCTCAAAATGTAAAAAATATTTTAGGATATACAGTTGAAGATTTACAAGGAATGAGCTTTTTAAGTCTAATTGAAGATCCTGAGTTTACAATTGAAAATTATAAAAATAATCAGGAGTTTTATACTCGTAAGGTATTAGCAAAAGAAGGAACCTACAGATATATACAATGGAAAAATGTTAAGAACTTAAATGATATTTATTTAAGTATTGGACAAGATATTACAGGATTAATTGATTTAGATCATCAGTATAAAAATTTAATAGAAACAGCTACCGATATTATTTATGAAACAGATCGAAGAGGTAAATTTACTTTTGTTAATACATTTGCTAAATCCTTATTTAATTTAAAAAATGAAGATATAATAGGACAAAATTTAATTCTTTTTATTAGAGAAGATTATATAAGAAAAGTACTTAGATTTTATCATTCTAATTTGTTAGGAAGAAAAGAGGCGTCTTCAATAGAGTTTCCTGTTGTTATTAATGAAAATACAGAATTATGGTTGTCTCAAAAAGTTAATGTAAAAAGAAATCAAAAAGGAAAAGTTTTAGGGTTTTCAGCAATAGCAAGAGATATTACCTTGCTTAAAAATGTAGAAATACAACAAAAGAATAGACAAAAGAAAAATGAAATTTTTAATAAAACAATAAATAAATTAGCTACTTTATCTTACAAGGAAGAAGAAACTTTTAGTGATAGAATAAACCTTATACTAAAGTCTACAGCAAAGGGAGCCCTGATAGATAGAGTAAGTTATTGGACTTATGATCCTTTAAGCCTTCAGTGTTTTTCTTTATATGATTTAGAATTAGATGAATTTAAAAAAGGGTTGGTTTCTTTTAAATCAAATCGTCCTAACTATTTTGAACACTTCGAAAAAGAACAATTAGTAGTAGCAACTGATGTCTATGAATACTTTGGTACAAATGAATTGGTAGATGATTATTTCCTTAAAGGAGAAATCAAATCAATGTTAAATCTTCCTGTTTTCATAAATGGCAAATTATGTTCCTTATTAAGTTTTGAAACAACAAAACAAAAAAGAGTATGGGATAATGATGATATTAATTTTGCAAGATCAATAGCGGATATCGTTTCCTTAGCAATTGAAACATATAAGAGAAGAGAAACAGAAGAAAAATTAGAAGAAAAAACAAAAATATTAACAGCAATTGCAGTTTCTACAGAAAAATTACTTAAAAATAATAACCTAGATCCACTATTTGAAGATGTCTTTTCTATAGTAGGACAAGCGACAAATATTGATAGAATTTATTATTTTGAAAATAACGAAGCAGAACATTATTTTAGTTGTAAAAATGAATGGGTAAACAGAGAAAAAGATATACAACCTCAAATTAATAATAAAGCCTTGAAAAAAATGTTTCACCAAGAGAATTTAATTTACTATGAAACATTGTCAAAAAAAGAAGTTTTTAGAGCTAAAAGTGCTCAAATAAAAGATCCTTTTATTTACGAAAGATTATGTTCACAAGGAATATTGTCTATTTTACTATTTCCTATATTTATAAATAATGTATTTAGAGGTTTTTTAGGATTTGATGATTGTTCAAAAGAACGTGAATGGGCAGAGGAAGAAGTTAGTATATTGCAAATATTAGCCAATAACGTTTCTATTACGATAGAAAGAATAGAAAATTTAAATCTGATAGAAGAATCTCAGAAACAGTTTAAATTGTTAGCAGATAATATACCGGTGTCGTGTTTTTGTCAGAATATAATCAAAAGTTTTCTAAAATATATATTAGCGATAAAATAGAAAATCTGACAGGATATACGCGTGAAGAATTTTTAGATGGTCAAGTATATTTGATTGATTTGACACATAAAGAGGATAAAGAAAAAGTAATATCTGAAAATAAAAAAGCATTTGAATCAAATAATCCTTTTCAATTAATCTATAGAATTAAGAGAAAATCAGGTGAATATATTTGGATTGAAGAGTTTAGTGATACCGTAATTAAAGATGGTAAAGTGTCTTATATAGGAGGAATTTTAGTAGATGTAACGGAAAAAAAAATAATAGAAAAAGAAATTAAAGCCCGTGAATATGCAGAAACCTCTAATAAAGCTAAGTCTGAATTTTTGGCTAATATGAGTCATGAAATTAGAACACCTTTAAATGCTATTATTGGATTTTCTGGTTTAATGAAACAAACTCAATTAAATCATATTCAAAATGAATATTTATCAACAGTAAATGAATCAGCTAAAATTTTATTAGAGGTGGTAAATGATATTCTTGATTTTTCAAAAATTGAAATGGGAAAATTAGAGTTAGAGTTTAAAAAAACTAATCTCTATGATTTGGTCTTGCAAATTGTTAAAATAATACGTTTTGATTCTGAAAAAAAGGTATTGCTTTAGATTTTATTTTTGACGAAAGAATTCCTAAATACGTTTTAATTGACCCACTAA
This sequence comes from Flavobacterium davisii, assembly GCF_019565505.1. Lineage (GTDB taxonomy): Bacteria > Bacteroidota > Bacteroidia > Flavobacteriales > Flavobacteriaceae > Flavobacterium > Flavobacterium davisii. Next base: position 437,840 of record NZ_CP067378.1, on the reverse strand, counting down.
GAATAAAACAAGTCTTATTAAATTTATTGTCAAATGCCGTTAAATTTACAAATGAAGGAGAAGTAGTTTTAGAATTAAAGCTTAAAGAAATTGAAGGAAATAAAATAAAAATTCAATTTTTGGTTCGAGATAGCGGAATAGGGATCAAAAAAATAAGTCATCAGAGAATTTTTGAACCTTTTTCTCAAGAAGACAATTCAACAACTAGAAAATATGGAGGAACTGGCTTAGGATTGACAATATCTAATAATATTTTGACTCTAATGGGAACTAAACTTCAGTTGGAAAGTGATTATAAATTAGGAAGTACCTTCTTTTTTGAATTAGATTTAGTTTTTTGTTCTCAAGAAGAAAAATGTGTAGAAAATTTAATTCATAATTCAGATGTTGTTGTTTGTGAAAATTTTTCTGCTGAATATTTAGATAGAATCAAAGAATCGAAGTTTAAAGTATTGATAGTAGAAGATAATAAAATTAATATGATGTTGGCTAAAACTCTATTAAAAAAAATTTGGCCTAATTTAATTCTTTTTGAAGCTGAAAATGGAGTTGTTGGAGTTGAGAAATACATTCAAAACACTCCAGATTTAATACTACTAGATATTCAGATGCCTTTAATGAATGGATATGAAGTTACATTAGAAATTAGAAAAAAAGATAAGAATATTCCAATTATAGCTCTTACGGCAGGTACTATTAAAGGTGAAAAAGAAAAATGTTTAGAAGTAGGGATGAATGATTATATATCTAAACCTATAGATAAAGATTTTTTTGAAAAAACAATGTTTAAATGGTTAAATCAAATAACTAAAAAATAAAGATATGAAATGGGAAGGAAGACGTCAAAGCGATAATGTTGAAGATAGAAGAGGTGTGTCTACCAGAGGTAAAATGGTGGCAACAGGAGGCGTTCTAGGTGTTATTATTTTGTTGTTAAATCTTTTTGGAGGTGAAACAGGTAAAATGATTACCCCAGTTTTAGAACAAATGAATCAATCTACTACTCATCATGCCCCTTTAGTAGAAGGTTCACTTACACCAGAAGAAAAAGAAATGGGGAAATTTGTAGCCACTATTTTTGCTGATACAGAAGATATTTTTGGTAAATTATCAAAAGAAAATAATATTAATTATAGAAATCCCAAAATGGTTTTGTTCACAAATGCTGTTGAAACTGCCTGTGGTAGTGCTTCTGCAGCTTCAGGTCCTTTTATTGTCCCGGAGATGAAAAAGTTTATATGGATTTAGATTTTTTTGAAGAATTAAGAACTCGTTTTGGAGCTAAAGGAGGGGATTTTGCCATAGCTTATGTTATTGCTCATGAAGTAGGACATCATTTGCAAACGGTTATAGGGACATCTAATAAAGTGCGACAATTGCAACAAAGTATGACACAGGAAGAAGGAAATCGTTTATCCGTAGCTTTAGAATTACAAGCTGACTTTTATGCCGGTGTTTGGGCTAAACATAATCAAAAATATTTAGATCCAGACGATATTGAAGAAGCTTTAAGTGCTGCACAAGCAGTAGGAGATGATGCTATTCAAAAAAAAATGCAAGGTTATGTTGAGCCTGAATCATTTACGCATGGTACTTCTGAACAGCGGAAAGAATGGTTTTTAAAAGGTTATCAAACAGGAAATTTATTAGAAGGAGATACTTTTAAAAGGATTCAATAATGTTTTTTTTAACCATATAAATTATTCAAAAAAAATGTTTTACGTGTTAACTAAATAGGATCTGCTGAAAAATTCAAAACCTTATGAGATTTAGTACTTCTTAAGTTGATTGAATGATTTTTTTGGAATTATATTTTTAAACTTAATTTTTAGGAGCTTTATAAGAATTAATATCGCTCAAAAATTACCAAATTCGAAGGTTTTGAATTCATTTGCGCAAGTTATTTTTTAGTAGTCTTAAAATGAATATATTTAAAATAGAAATGAATAAGTTCAAGATCTTATTGTTTCTTGAATTTACCTTAGATTTCGTATTAAACTTTGTTATAAAACAAAAATTCCGAATAGATTCAAGCATTTATGAAAAATTATAGAAGAAATAAATGAACTACTTTTCATGATTAAGATTTGAATAGATGCTTGGATTGGAGGAGAAATAAAAGAGTATAAATTTGGCTTTGCCAATTCATTTCGAGTTTAACCCAGATTCCGCATTAGACTTGGTTGTAAAACAAAAAATTTCAATAAATTCAAGTGCTCACGGAAAATTTTAGAAGAAGAAATAGTGAACTATTTTGATGATTAAAATTTGAGTACATGCTTGAATTTGAAGAAAAATAAAGTGGAATAGATTTACTTCGTCTATTCGCTACGCTCGGGTCTAATGCGTAATCTGGGTTTAATGCGGTATTTTAGCTAAAATATAAATTTGATAAAAATGTTAAAGCCTGATCATAAGATCAGGCTTTAAAGTAAAAAAACTATTATGAGAAAATATGATTTTATTTTTATTTATTATGGTTGAGCAAATGAAGCTCTAGCTCCACCAGCAGCAAAGATAGCTAATGATCTTTCTTTTTGTCCTTGAGAGAACATATACATACCTCTGTCATCAGTGTAATCCATATAATTCATATACATTTCTAGTGGTGTACCAGTACAAGTTGATCTATGTCCAACAGCAGGTACTCCATAGTTTGAAGAATCATGAAGAGGAGTGTCTGCTACAAAATCATTTCCACAGTTTGCATCACCCCATATATGACGTAAATTCATCCAGTGGCCTACCTCATGAGTAGCTGTTCTTCCTAAATTGAATGGAGCAGTAGCTGTACCCGTTGTTCCTGTATATTTATAGTGTAATACAACACCGTCAGTTGCAGCAGCACCGCCAGGAATTGAGCGTACCCTAGTAAACTAGAACCTAAATTACAAACCCAAATATTTAGTTTTGTTGTTGGAGAAGTAGGGCTTATTCCACCTTGAGTTGATTTTTTCATAGAATCGTCAGTCCCCCAACTTCTTTTTTTGGTGCTTTTACGAATTACTTGATCTAAGACAAAACGAACATTGAAATTACCACTTCTTACAGAAGAATAAGGGTTGTTAGCCGTGTTATAGTCTGCATTTGTAGCTGCATAATCTGCATTTAAAACATCGATCTGAGACTGTAATTGAGCTAATGAAATATTTTCTGTTGTGCCATTGTATAAAACATTGAAAATAACAGGAATTTCGATAACACCGTTTACCAAACGATTATTTTTGATAACTTCAGATGTTTGTTGTTCGATAGCAGCCATTCTTGAAGCTAATCCCCGGGTCTTCTTGCATTTGTCTTTCTAAAACTTCATGAGATGCACATCCTCTATGAGCTGTAGTATCTACTTGGTCTGTTGAAGAATTATCCTCTTTTTGACAAGAAAACATCATGAATGCTATTGATGCTGACAATAAAACTTTTTTCATAATTAATTGGTTTTGGGTTGATAATTTTTGTTTTATTCTGGTGCAATGATATAAAATATATTTTAATTTTAAAAATATATTTATCATTAAAATTGATTTTTTTAGGTTTATATCTATTTTATTTTGTTTTAATATGTATATAATGTATTTATTGTTTGTTTTTGTTGTTTATTTATTAAAAATATAATGTTAATTTTTATTCTTGTTTTTTGCTTTTTTGTTTGTAATGTATAAAAAAATCAATATGTTAAATAATTTTAAAATGTATAATTCTGTTTGTAAGTCTAAAAAAAATGAATATAATCAGGTATTAAATGTTTATTGAAAAGGAGTGATTTTTTATTATAAAGATTAGAGGTTGTATATGAAATGGGGAAAACTTTTTGTTTGAAACAAAAAAAAGAAGATTTTTGTTTTTTTACATGACATAGTAGGGCTGTGAAGTGAAAAATAGATAAAATAACGTGAGTTGGACTTAAGAAAACTTTTAACTTGCTAATAAACAGTTCTTTCATATTTCTTTGAGGAACTTTGTGTAATAGCTATACGATGAAAAACACAAAGAAAACGCTAACGGAAGCACAAAGTTTTTGTGTAATGTGTTAAAAATCAATGTTTTTATGTCGAACTTATGTTAAAATATGAAATAGAAAGATCATTTCTAGTTAATTAACCTATGAATAAATAAAGTAAATTGCATAAGGCTAATAATCTGATTTTTCTGTTATATAAGAGATATAATGTGTGTTAAGTAGTTGATTTTTAGATTGTAATATCTGTAAGGGGAGTTTTTGTTCATTTTCATCACAAAGTCTAGTACATGATTTAGGTTTATCTTATAAGGGGGGGTAGATTTAAAAACATTTTTATATAAATAAATATTTTGTCTGTAAAGTTTTATCCAAAATCTGCTATTAGACTTGAAGTGAATTGGTGAAGCTAAATGTATACTACTTTTTTTAAAATTAAAGCACGTATGTCTTTTTAATCGTCAAAATAATTCGTTATTTCTTCTTTTAAAATTTTCCATGCGCATTTGATTTATTAAAAAATCTTGTTTTATAACGAAGTTTAATTAAGAATTTGGATTTAAATAGGTGTGTTATTCAGATTTTAAAATTATTTTAAAGTAATAATATTATGATGTAATAGATTTTGTTATAAGTGGAATGCTTGAGTTAATTCATAGAGAGCTATAGATAAAGCTTGTACAACATTCATACTACTGTTATGACCAAACATGGGGATGTGAGTTTGAATAGTTGAAAGTGTTAATATTTCAGGAGAAATACCTTGTATTTCATTGCCAATTATTAAGGTTATGGGAAGGTTTGAAGAAATTTTGATTTTGTTTAAAGGAATGCTAGATTGGGTTATTTCTAATGCAATACAAGTAGAAGGGGTTGTATTGAGGTAGTTTATAAGAGATTCCTGTTCTTTAATGATTTCAAAAGAAATTTTTTTGTGAGTACTTCTAGATGTTTTGTTTATTTTACGTTCAGAAAAAATAAAGTTAGATCCAGAAAAAATGATTTTAGAAACCCCCATGGCATCACAAATTCGGAAAATACTTCCTATGTTTTCTTGAAAGTAAACACCATCGCAGACTACAGTTATAGGGAATTTTTTAGTTTCGAAAGGAGAGTTGTAATGAGTAAGTTGTTCCAAATTATTAATGATTAAAAACGTAATTTAAGATATTGGCTCCCATTTTTAAAGCTTTTTCACGTACTTCTTTAGGGTTGTTATGTACCTCATAATCTTCCCATCCATCGCCTAGGTCACATTCGTATGTGTACAATAGTGTTAGACGATTATTTAGAAATATACCAAAAGCCTGTGGTCTTTTACCCTCATGTTCGTGTATCTTGGGTAATCCAGAAGGAAAAGAATAGGGTTTTTGAAAAATAATATGGGAAGAAGGAATTTCAACTAAAGATTGGTTAGGGAAAAGTTTTTTAATTTCATTTCGAACATACTGATCCATACCATAATTATCGTCTATATGTAAAAAACCTCCTGCATTTAAATAATTTCTTAAATTTTCAGCTTCTTGTGGGTTAAAAATAACATTTCCATGTCCGGTCATGTGTATAAAAGGATAGGAAAAAATATCGTTGCTACCGGAGTAACTGTTGAAGGTTTACTTTTTATGCGTGTATTGATTGTTTGGTTGCTGAATTTTATTAAATTAGGGAGCGAGGTGGGGTTAGCATACCAGTCGCCACCACCGCTATATTTTAATAAAGCTATTTCTTGAGAAAAAACAGATAAGTTGAAAAAGCTAAAAAAAATAAGATATATTCTGATCATTTTTAAAAACATATAAACTTTATTTATTTAAATAAAATAGAGGTATTGCAGGAATAAAATTATATTTTTTTATATTACGATTAAGGAATTACTATTCTAAAATTGTAAAAAAATAAAAAAGGTCTTTATTCGTTACTAAAAACGACACTATGGCAAGCAACCACAGCAGCAGTTTCTGTTCTTAATCTTGTGTTTCCTAAAGTAACGGGAATAAATCCTTTGCTGATAGCTAATTTTATTTCATTTTCTGAAAAATCACCTTCAGGACCAATTAAAATAGTGTATTTAGAGTTGGCTATAATTTCATTTTTTAAGCTTTTCTTATGGCTATCTTCACAATGAGCAATAAACATTTGTCCTTCAAAATTTTGATTAAGAAAATCTTTAAAAGGAATAGCTTCGTTTAATTTAGGTAAATGAAATTGATTAGATTGTTTCATGGCGGACTGGATGATTTTATCTAAACGGTCTATTTTTATAATAGTTCTTTCAGAATGCTCACAAATAATAGGCGTTATTTCTTGTATGCCTATTTCTGTTGCTTTTTCTAAAAACCACTCATAACGTTCATTCATTTTAGTTGGTGCGACTGCTAAATGTAAACGAAAATGATTTTGTTTAAATTCTTTATGATTTTTTATTTTTACTATACATTTTTTTTCTGAGGCTAAAACAATTTCTGTTTCAAATAAAAAACCAGTACCATTGGTAACAAATAAAAGATCATTTTCTTTTTTGCGTAATACTTTAACTATATGCTTACTTTCCTCTTTGTCAAAAGAAAAATCACTAGAAGTAATCGTTATATCTGGATTGTAGAATAATTGCATTATCGCTTTTTTTGTTGTTATTTTTTGTTTTCAATCAAGTGTAGTCTTTTAAAACTCTATTCTAGCTTTAGAAGTGACAGTGTTATTACTAAAATGATTTTCTAAAAATTTGTAGTAGCCAACTATACCTATCATACCTGCATTGTCAGTCGTGTATTCAAATTTAGGGATGAAGGTTGTCCAGTGATATTTTTTTTCAGCTTCCTTTAAAGTTTTACGAATACCGCTGTTGGCAGATACACCGCCTCCTATAGCAATTTGTGTAATGCCTGTTTGTATAGAGGCTTCTTTTATTTTATCCATCAGAATTGTAATGATAATATTTTGTATAGAAGCACAGATATCATTTAGATTTTCATTAATAAAATGGGGGTTTTCTTTTACATTTTTTTGAATAAAATATAAGATTTGTGTTTTAAGTCCACTAAAACTAAAATGAAGTCCATCAACCTTAGGTTTCGTGAAAATAAAACGTTTAGGATTTCCTAGTTGAGCGTATTGATCTATAAGAGGGCCACCGTGGTAAGGTAGACCTAATATTTTAGCAGATTTATCAAAGGCTTCTCCTACGGCATCATCAGTAGTTTCTCCAATGATTTCCATATCAAAAAAACTTTTAACTTTTACAATCTGAGTATGACCTCCTGATATGGTGAGCGCTAAAAAGGAAAATCAGGTTTAGAATATCCATCTTCATTTATAAAATGAGCTAATATATGAGCGTGCATGTGATTAACTGCTATTAAAGGTATGTTTAAAGCCATGGCCATACTTTTTGCAAAAGAACCACCAACCAATAAAGATCCCATTAATCCGGGCCTTGTGTAAAGGCTATAGCAGATAACTGCTCTTTCGATATTCCTGCTTTTTTAAGTGCTACATCTACTACAGGAACAATGTTTTGCTGATGTGCTCTAGAGGCTAATTCGGGTACTACGCCTCCATATTCTTCATGAATATTCTGACGTGCAACAACATTTGATAACATTTTATCGTTGTGTAATACGGCACAGGCCGTATCATCACAAGAGCTTTCAATTGCTAGTATATAAATATCTTCTATTTTCATTTTAAAGCATAGAATTTGTTTGTAAAGTTGTATAAAATCAAGGAATAGATTATTTTTACAACCCGTGCCAAAGTTACTAAATTTTAACTCAAAAAAATATTTCCTTTGGAAGAGCAAGAAGGTGAAGTAAAAAAAAACAAAAAAAGACTGTGGGTAACGATTTTAAAGTGCAAGATGTATTTTTTTCTTGGCTTAGTATTATTGTTACTCACATTGGTCATAGCACTGTCTATGCCTTCTGTTCAAACTCGATTAGGCCAATATGCAACAGCCTTTTTAAATGAAGAATTTGGTACAGATATTACAGTTCAAGAAGCAAATTTTACAGTTTTTGGGGGAGTTAAACTAAAAAAAGTTTTCATTAAAGACTATAAAAAAGATACACTTTTTCATATAAATGTATTAAAAACCAATATTTTAGATTTGAAAAAATTGATAGATGGTGATTTGCATTTTGGAGAGGTCAGAATGGATGGGCTTACATTTAAAATTAGAAATTATAAAGGTGAACGTGATACAAATTTGGATAAATTTATAGAACTTTTTGATGATGGAACTCCTTCTACTTCCAAGAAAAAATTTCTAATGACCATTAAAAATATTCACTTAATTAATAGCGCATTTTATTATTGGGACGATAACATGAGAGACCCTTTAGTTTTTAGTGCCAAAAATTAAATGCAGAAACGCATAAATTTAAAATTTTAGGACCTGACGTTACAACTCAGATTGATGAAATGTCATTTGTAGATAACAGAGGTATAGAAATAGAAGAATCCTCGTCTAATTTTACCTATACAAAAAAAAAATATTCATCTAGCAGAACTAAAGCTAAAAACATCAGAATCTAATTTAATAGGAGATGTTGAATTACGTTATGATCGCAAAGATTTTGCAGACTTTAATAATAAAGTCCTATTTGATGTGAAAATCCAAGAAGGAATAATTTCATCTAATGATTTAAATAAATTTTACGGAGAGTTCGGTAAAAATTTAAAATACAAAGTAAAAGGTAAATTATTAGGGACTTTAAACAACTTTTTTACTAAAAGATTGGTTTTATTAGATGATTTTGGATCACAGATAAGAGGTGATTTTCGATTTAAAAATCTCTTTTCAAAGAAAAAAACGCCTATTATGTAAAAGGATATTTCACCAAAATAACATCGACGTATGATCATTTAACTAAAATATTACCCAATATTTTAGGGAAAAAATTGCCAACCAATTTTAAAAAATTAGGTACTTTTTCATTAAATGGACAAGCAGAAATAAATTTTAAAAACCTAAAAGCAAATGTTTCATTAGTTTCTGCACTAGGAATTGCTAAAACAAATTTAGTCATGACCAATATTAATAATATTGATAATGCTACCTATGTAGGTAACGTTAAACTGACAGAGTTTGATTTAGGTAAATTTTTAAATCGAAAAGATTTAGGAATTGTAAATTTAGATACAGCAGTAGACGGTAAAGGATTTACAGAAAAATATTTAAATACAAAAATAAAAGGAACTGTTCAGAGCATTTATTATAATAAATACAATTACAAAAATATAGTTGTAGATGGCGAGATGAATAAATCTGTTTTTGAAGGCTCGATAAAAGCCAATGATCCTAATTTAGTTATGGATTTTGACGGTTTTTTAGACCTGACTAGAAAAGAAAATAAGTACGAATTTCATGCAAAAGTAGAGTATGCCAATCTTAAAAAAATAAATCTTTATACCTCCGATGCAGTTTCTGTCTTTAGAGGAGATGTAAGAATGAATTTACAAGGAAATTCAATAGATAACATTTATGGAAATGTTTATATAAATAAAACATCTTATGAAAATCCAAAAGAAACCTATTTTTTTGATGATTTTATAGTTCAATCTACTTTTGAAAAAGATGGATTCAGAACCATTACAATTAATTCACCCGATATAGTTGAAGGAAAAGTAGAGGGACGATTTAAATTTAAAGAATTACCCGACTTAGTAGAAAATTCATTAGGAAGTCTTTATGCTAATTATTCACCCAATAAGGTAAGTAAGGGACAATTTATGAAATTTGATTTTAATGTTTACAGTAAATTAATAGAAATATTTTATCCTGAAATTTCATTAGGTGAAAACACTTTTATGAAAGGTGAAATAAATTCAAACGAAGGCTTGTTTAAACTAAATTTTAAATCACCCAAAATAAAAGCATACGATAATGAATTTGATAATATTAGTGTAGACATAGATAATAAAAATCCTCTATACAACGCTTATGTTGAAATGGATAGTATTAAAACAAAACACTATAAAGTTTCAAAAATGAGTTTAATAAATATAACCTCAAATGATACTTTATTTGTTAGAACAGAGTTTAAAGGAGGCGATAAAGCAGAAGACTTTTATAATTTAAATTTATACCATACTATTGATCAAAATAATAAAAGTGTAGTAGGAATTAAAAAATCAGAAATTAATTTTAAAAATTATTTATGGTTTCTGAATGAAAAAGAAGAAGATAATAATAAAATTGTATTTAATAAAAAACTAACCGATTTCTCAATAGAAAAAATCGCTCTTTCACATAAAAACCAAGCAATGGAATTAATGGGAGTGCTAAGAGATTCCACCTATAAAGATCTTCGATTATCATTTAAAGATGTAGAGTTAGATAAAATTACACCTGCAATAGATAGTCTACGATTGAAAGGGAAAGTTAATGGGAATATAGACTTTAAACAAGAAAAAAGTATCTATGAACCTGCTTCGGAACTGACAATTGATGATTTTAGAATTAATAATTTGCCGTTAGGAAAATTTGATATAGCTGTTACAGGAGATGATAGTTTTAGAAATTTTAAAATTAATTCAGTCTTAAATAACAAAGGAAATGATATTCTAAAAACAGAAGGAAGTTTGTACTTTCAAGGTAAAAAAACTTTGATGGATCTAGATGTCAGACTCAAAGATTTTGATCTCTCCTTTTTACACCTATGGGAGCAGATATAATTACAGACATAAGAGGACTGGCCTCTGGATCGGCTAAATTTGAAGGAGATATTTATAATCCAGAAATAAATGGACGACTTTATTTAAATCAGTCAGGTATTAAAGTACCTTACTTAAATACAGATTATAATTTTGGCAATAACTCGATAGTAGAAGTAACAGAAAATCAATTTTCATTTCGAGATATAAAAGTAACAGATACTAAATTTAAAACAACAGGTACCATGGATGGTTGGGTAAAACACAACAAATTAAGTGATTGGTATCTGAATTTTAATATTAATTCTGATCGTATTGTTGTACTTGATACCAAAGATCATGAAGACGCATTGTATTACGGAACAGCTTATATGGATGGAAAAGCAAGTATTAAAGGGCCAACAAATGCCTTAGTAATAAATGTTAATGCTTCTTCTGCAGAAGGATCTTCCTTGAAAATACCAATTAATGATGATCAAGCTAGCTCTGAAAAAAATATATTAAATTTATAAATTCAAAAAACATATCGGATAACGTAAAAAGTAAAGAAAAAGATTATAGTGGTTTAGAATTAAAATTTGAATTAGATATCACTCCTGTTGCAGAAATAGAAGTCATCATTAATAAAAATAATGGACATGGACTAAAAGGACGTGGTCGGGGTTCCTTGCTAATGGAGATAAATACATTAGGTAAATTTAATATGTGGGGAGATTTTCAAGTGTACGATGGGGTATATAATTTTAAATATGGAGGATTCATAGATAAAAAAATAAAAGTTAAAAACGGAGGATATATTTCTTGGGATGGAGATCCATTAAATGCGACTCTAAATATGGAAGCTATTTATAAAACAGAAGCCAACCCATCTATTTTGCTAGATAATCCTAGTTTTAATAAAAAAATACCAACAGAAGTAGTTATAAAACTAACAGATAAATTAACCAACCCGAAACCTGATATTTTTATTAATTTTCCAACAGTAAACTCTGTTCTACGTTCAGAAATAGATTACAAACTTAACGATTTCGATACACGCCAAAAACAAGCATTATCTTTAATCTCATCCGGAAGTTTCTTATCAGATAAAGGAGTCGTAGAAAATGTAATTAGCGGTAATATCTTGGAACGAGCAAATAGCTTGTTTGATGAATTATTTGCAAATGATGAACGTTTTAAATTGGGGCTGAATTATGTACAAAACGATCGATTAAATCAAGAAACAACCACAGGAGGACGAGTAGGATTTACCGTTTCAACCCAAATAAGCGATAAAATTACTATTAACGGTAAATTTGGAGTGCCCGTTGGCGGAATAAACGAATCGGTTGTAGTAGGAGATGTAGAAGTTCAATTACGTCTAAATGAAGATGGCTCACTAAAAGCACGCGTATTTAATCGTGAAAATGATATAACCTATTTAGGTCAAGGAGGAATAGGTTATACACAAGGATTAGGGTTAAGTTACGAGGTAGATTTTAATACATTTAAAGAATTAATGTATAAAGTTTTTAATTCTAAAAAAATTAAAGATCAAAGAAAATCAGATCAGCAAAAAGATCAAATACCAGATTCTGACTTATTACCAGAAATCATTCAGTTTACAGAAAAAAGGAATAAGAAATCTTCAGAAAAAAGAAAAGAAGATGAAGATAGAATTCCTGAATTAAATTAGTTGTTTATTTCTACAAAAAATAGTACCTTAGATCTCCGTTGAGGATTTGTCAATCTTTTTTACCTTTTTGATTGTAAAAAAATCGCTCAAAAAATAATATTTATCATTTTTAAGTAAAGAGAACGTTTGTAACTTTACTTATTAAGAAAACCCTTTTTTAATGTCAAATACTAACATAAAGAAAATAGGAGTCTTGACCTCTGGTGGAGATTCCCCAGGGAATGAACGCGGCAATTCGATCCGTTGTTAGAACATGTGCCTTTTATAATGTAGAATGCGTAGGTATTTATAGAGGTTATCAAGGACTGATAGAAGGCGATTTTAAAGAAATGGGACCTCGTTCTGTAAATCATATAATCGATAAAGGAGGAACCATACTTAAATCAGCCCGTTCAAAAGATTTTAGAACTTTTGAAGGAAGAAAATTAGCTTTTCAAAAAATAATAGAAGCTCAAATAGACGCATTAGTCGTAATAGGGGGAGATGGAACCTTTACGGGAGCCGAAATATTCAATAAAGAATTTAATTTCCCAGTTATGGGAATTCCGGTACCATAGATAATGATATTTATGGAACAAGTCATACATTAGGCTATGATACTGCCTTAAATACAGTAGTAGAAGCTATTGATAAAATAAGAGATACAGCAAGCTCTCATAATAGACTCTTTTTGTAGAAGTAATGGGACGAGATGCAGGACATATTGCACTAAATGCTGGTATTGGAGCAGGTGCAGAAGAAATCCTTATTCCTGAGGAAGATTTAGGATTAGAAAGATTATTAGAATCCTTAAAAAGAAGTAAAACTTCTGGTAAATCCTCTAGTATAGTAGTCGTGTCAGAAGGCGATAAAATAGGTAAAAATGTATTTGAATTAAAAGAATATGTAGAAGAAAATCTACCTGAATACGATGTTCGAGTTTCCGTATTAGGTCACATGCAAAGAGGAGGTTCTCCTTCGTGTTTTGATAGGGTATTAGCTGCTCGTTTAGGTGTAAAAGCAGTAGAGTCCCTTTTAGAAGGAAAATCCAATTATATGGTAGGATTATTAGAAGATAAAGTAGCCTTAACCCCTTTAGAACAAGCTATAAAAGGACATTCTAGAATTGATCAAGAACTACTTAAAGTTTCCGATATTATGTCTATCTAATAAAAAACTAGAAATTAAAAAATAAAACAATACAAAAATCGTGAAAATAGATATGAGTAATCTGTTGCGTTGCTAAATAATTTTATAATTATTTAAAGTGTTGAAAACCAAAGGTTATCTGCGATTAGAAATGAATAAAAAAATATATATGAAAGTAAAAATAGGAATTAATGGTTTTGGTCGTATAGGACGTATAGTATTTAGAGAAATAGTAAAAAGAGATAATGTAGAAGTAGTCGCAATTAATGATCTTTTAGATATAAATCATTTAGCTTATTTGTTAAAATATGATTCAGTTCATGGCCGTTTTGATGGCAAAGTAGAAGTAAAGGAAGGAAAATTATTTGTAAATGATCGCCCTATAAGAGTAACAGCCGAAAAAAATCCACAATTAATAAAATGGGATGAGGTAGATACCGAAATAGTAGCAGAATGTACAGGGATTTTTACAAAACTAGAAACGGCTCAAGCGCATATTGATGGAGGAGCAAAAAAAGTAGTAATATCAGCTCCTTCGGCAGATGCTCCAATGTATGTAATGGGAGTAAATCATACAGATGCTTCAGCTAAAGATACAATAGTATCAAACGCATCATGTACAACAAATTGCTTAGCTCCCTTAGCAAAAGTTATTCATGATAATTTTGAAATCGTAGAAGGATTGATGACCACAATACATGCAACAACAGCTACTCAACTAACCGTAGATGGTCCTTCTAAAAAAGATTTTAGAGGAGGACGTTCTGCATTGGTAAATATAATACCATCTCAAACAGGAGCCGCTAAAGCAGTTGCTAAAGTCATACCAAGTTTAAAAGGAAAACTAACAGGAATGTCTATGAGAGTGCCTACAGCAGATGTATCCGTAGTAGATTTAACAGTAAAATTAGCTAAAGAAACATCTTATGAAGAAGTTATGGCAGTACTTAAAAAAGCATCTGAAACCACAATGAAAGGAATTCTTGGATTTACAGAGGATGATGTAGTTTCGCAAGACTTTATAGGCGATACCAGAATATCAATTGTTGATGCTAAAGCAGGTATTGGGCTTAATTCAACTTTTTTTTAAAATTGTATCATGGTATGATAACGAATACGGTTATTCAAGTAAATTAATAGATTTAGCCGTACATATAGCTAATTTATAACGAAAATGATTATTTTTATCTCCCGTTTCTTCATCTTAACGAAACGGGATTTTTATTATAAATAAATCAGTATTATTCAATTGATCGTATTATTCCTTAAATTCAGATTCTGTATTAGACTTCGTTGTGAGACAAAAAAACAAATACTTACGGAAAATTTTAGAAGAAGGAATAGCAACTATTTTGGTCATTAAAATAGGAGTACGTGCTTGAATTGGAAGAAAAATAAAAGGAATAGATTGGCTTCACCAATTTAATTTGTTCGAGTCTAATGCAAAATTTGGATTAAAAGTGTATCCAAAAAAAATACTAAAAAATAAAATAAATATTTAAAAAGAAAAGATTTACGCATTAATGAAAGTCTTTTAATTATTGTATAAATAAAAAGAAAATATAAAGAGAAAAACTATACAAATGAAATTAATAATAGACAGTGGTTCTACTAAGGCAGATTGGATTGCAATAGATGATTTGGGAAATATTTTATTTTCTACCCATACATTAGGTTTAAATCCTGAAATTTTAACAGAAATAGAAGTTTTAAAACGTCTAAATGATAATTCGGAATTAAACAAAAATAAAGAAAATATTTCAAATTTATATTTTTACGGAGCAGGATGCGGAACGGATCGTATGAAGAACTTTTTAGTTTCTATCTTTGAACAATACTTTTTGAATGCAAAAATTATTGTTTATGAAGATACATACGCAGCAGTGTATGCTACAACCTTAAAAGGAGAAAAGGCCATTGTTAGTATTTTAGGAACAGGATCTAATTGTAGTTATTTTGACGGTGATATATTACACCAAAAAGTACAGTCGCTAGGTTATATTATTATGGATGACTGTTCTGGTAACCGTTTTGGACGTCATTTGTTAAGAGAATATTATTATAACAAAATGCCTAAAAAATTAGCAGAAACTTTTGAAGCATCCTATAACCTAGATGCAGATGTGATTAAACAAAATTTATATAAAGAACCAAATCCAAATGCTTATTTAGCCTCATTTACAGAGTTTTTAATAAAACATAAAAACGAGTCATTCTGCCAGCAAATTATAAATGAAGAAATAGAATCTTTTATAGAAAACAGTATCAAACAGTTTGATAATTATAAAGAAGTATCCAATCATTTCATAGGATCAGTTGCATATTTTTTACAAGATGAAATTAAGTCTGCTTTAGAAAAACACAATATAAAAATTGGCAAGATCTTACAACGTCCAATAGACGGGTTAATAACATATCATTTACAAACCAATTAAAAATATGGTAATAGCACTAATAGCACATGATGTAAAAAAAGCAGATATGGTTCAGTTTGTAAGTAGAAACCTAGATTTGCTTTTAAAAGAAAATATTAAAATTATAGCAACAGGTACAACAGGAAGCCGGTAGAAGTAACCGGAATTAAGGTTGAAAAATTGTTGAGTGGCCCTTTAGGAGGAGATGCACAGATAGCAGCTAGAGTTGCAGTTGGAAAATGTAAAATGGTTTTGTTTTTTAAAGATCCAATGAGCAGCCATCCACACGAACCAGATATTAATATGCTTATAAGAATTTGTGATGTACACAATATTCCTTTAGCAACAAATGAAGCAACCGCACAATTGTTATTAGATGCTATAGCCAAACAAGATTAAATAGAGGTGAAATTTCGTAAATAAAATATTTTATTATAAAACAATGTATTTTCTTTTAAAAAGGGGTATATTAGTATAGTACTTGCTGTCAGTAAGATAGGCGTTGCGTTCTAATAGATCTTAATAAGAATTTAATTAAACATATAAAATTTATATTTATGAATAAAACAATTTTCTTGCTCAGTCTCAGTTTTCTGGTATTAAATTCAATTCAAGCTCAAAAAAGAAACCAACAGACAATACAGTTAATCTTTTATTAATTAAAAATGGAGAAGCCAGTATTGTATTTAATAAGAAAAAAGATTTGTATTTAGTTGTTATAAAAGATAGTATGCTTTTAACTAAAAATAAGCCAGAATTTGTACCGAATACAGTTAAAGTTGCTCCGATAAAAGTTAAAAATAAGACATTTTACCATGTTAGTTGGAAAGCTGTTGAAAAAAAGGAGACTTCCTTAGGAAAAGAATTTGTAAACCTTACTGAAAATCAGATTTGGAATCCTGTAAAAAAAACACTTTTAATAGCTAATATTGAAAAGTCGATAGATATAACAGAAATAGAATATTTAGATAAATTTAAAAATGCTTCGCAAACGATTTCCAAAAAAAGAAATGAAGGCTATTTATTTAGCCTATTATCTAATGGAGATTTTAGTTTGAGTAATAAAAATAACATGACTAAATATAGTTATAATGAAAAGACAGATAAATACGAATCTGTCAAACGTTAAGAAAGTTTATTTGAAGATTTCATAAAATAAAAGAATCTGTTGATGAAATATGAAAGAAGGAGGTAAAAATCTTTTACCCCTTCTTCTTAAAAGTCATTTTTTTAGATTTTGCTTCTTGAAATATAGTATTCATAAAAAGTATTTAATACTATTTTACAGTATTTATTCTAAAAGCAGGCTAATAAAAATGTACGATTTTTTTGTAGATATGGAAGTAAAAGACATAATTTGATGGGCATTTGTTACTTCGATCAAAGGAAGAAGTCATAATCTAAAATATGATTTCTACTTTTGTTATATAAATGACAAGATTGAGAATTTTTAAGACAACTTGATTGCTCTCAAAAAATGTACTTTTTTAGATTCAAAAAAAATATTTTAAAAACAAGGGTTAAATAAAGAAAAATTAATTTAAGTATTTATTGTATATATTATTTTTTAAATGTGGCTAGATATCGTTTTATTATAAAGAATGCAAAAAGGTAATGTGGTCAAAAATAGTTGGTGATTTTTTAGTATTTAATGCTTATATTACCCCTATCAAATTGAAGAGGACGTTGGCTCTGCTGAGGAGCAACCAACTAGCAATAAGTTTGATAATTATACGATAGTTTGAGAGGATAGATTTTCAGTCTATCCTCTTTAATTATCGGTAATTTAACATGGCTAAATAAAACCTTTTTACATTTGGTTTTTATAATACAAATACCATTTCAAAAAGTTCTTTCTGTTGGCTAAACTTAATCCTCTATGAATATTCAAGTTGCCTTTTAAGTGTCCGAAAAATGATTCCAATGAGTTTGTTGAATTGGGTATTTTTTCATCTTTTAGATACAAAAATATATTAGGCAATGCTTTTTTGATTACCGTAAACGATCTTCTAACCATTTTATGCGTATACCAATATCTTCCTGTTTCGGGATTATATGATTTTTGATTAATGAAATCTCTATATGTTTCTTCCCATTTTATGAGTTCCATAAGCCATAATTGCTTTTTGTACTCGGTGTTTATATAATGAATTTTAACAGCTATTTGTTTCAGTTCAAAACCAGATTTATGTTTTGGATTTGCTGTAAGCCATATTCTACACATTCGTGATATATGAACTAAACATCTTTGAAAGGGTACTTTTGGACAAACTTTTTTAATGGCTTTTATAGAAGATTTATCTCCATCAGAAGTAATGCTTTTTATTGTTATCCCAAGCTTTAATAGATTTTCTAAGTCTTCGGCTATTTCCTCAAAATGTTCTCCATTGCTTATTCTGTAAAGTTGTGTTAGCTTTAAATGAAAGTTTCTATATACAACTAAACAGATATCATTTGGAAAATAAGTTCCATCAAGAACTAAATATATCTCATCAGTTGAACTAAACTCTAAGACAGGAGATTTGTTTAGCATCTTATAGAAATAACGTTGTAAAGTGCTTATTCCATATCCTGATTCTTGTGAAATTTTATTAAAAGTGTCTTTGCCAATTACCCAATTTTTGAACCATATTTCTTTATTAGAATCTGAAACTGATTTATTAATATTAGTAAATAATTGTCCACAATTTTTACACTTAAATCGTTGTTTGTTTTGTTGAATTCCCCATTTTATAGTTTCTAGACTTTTACAAGTTGGACATCGCTTTTTTTTGAGTTTTTCATAAATAAAAAAGTTTATTGAAACGAATTTCAATAAACTCTTCGAAATATCATATTTTACAATAGCTAACAGCTATTTTACCAACTATTTTTGACTATTAAACCTGCAAAAAAATACGCATCATTTTTAAACCCAGATTCCGCATTAGACTTCGTTGTGAAACAAAATTTTTCAATAAATTCAATTGCTCACGGAAAATTTTAAAAGAAGAAATAGAGAACTATTTTGATGATTAAAATTTGAGTACGTGCTTGAATTTGAATAAAAATAAAGTGGAATAGATTTACTTCGTCTATTCGCTACGCTCGGGTCTAATGCGTAATCTGGGTTAAAGACATTAATTTAAAAATTTTCAAAAACACCCAAACCAAATAATGCAAAGTCATATTTAACAGGATCTTTTGGATCTAATAAACGTAAATTAATGTCTAATTCATACAATGCTTTTGAATCATTTTGTTTACGATTTAAAAGACCTAATTTTCTAGCTACATTACCTGAATGAACATCCAACGGACAAGATAGTGAAGAAGGAGAAATTTTTTTCCATATTCCAAAATCAACACCAGCGGAATCTTGTCTACACATCCAGCGTAAAAACATATTAATACGTTTAGCAGCAGAGTTATTAAAAGGATCTGATATATGTTTTTGAGTTCTTGTAGTATGAGGAATTTCAAAAAAAACTTTTTTAAATGCACTAATTGCTTTTTGTGTAGAGCTATTTTCTACATGTTTAGTGAAAACAGTTTCCAACCCTCCATGATGTAAATAAATATGTTGAAGACTTTTAACAAATTGTATAAAGTCTTCTCCATTAAAAGTTCTGTGTACAAATGAGTTTAATTTATCAAGCTGTGACAAATTGTGATTTATAATAAAGTCATAGGGAGAATCACCTAATAAATTCATCATTTTTTGTGCGTTTTTTATAATCATCTTTCGGTTCCCCCAAGCTATAGTAGCACTTAAGAAAGCGGCTATTTCAATGTCTTCTTTAGTATTGAATAAATGAGGGATTTGTATAGGATCACTCTCTATAAAATCAAAACGATTATATAAATTCACTTTTTCATCTAAAAAATCTTTTAATTCTAAAAACTCCATGTCAATTAAAGATGACTTCTATGTCATTTATATCTTTTATGTTACCATCCACAATAGTTATTTTTCGATCAGCCATATTAGCTAAATCTTCATTATGAGTAACAATTACAAAAGTTTGGTTTAATTCATCACGAAGTTTAAAAAACAATTGATGTAGATTTTCTGCTGTTATAGTATCTAAGTTACCAGATGGTTCATCAGCAAAAATGACCTTCGGTTTATTTATCATAGCTCTAGCAACAGCAACCCGTTGTTGTTCACCTCCAGATAATTCCATAGGTTTATGGTTTATTCTATGTTCTAAACCTAAATAACTTAATAATTTTTTAGCTTCCTCTTCGACTTCTTTCTTGCGTCTTTTGGCAATATAACCGGTATACAAACATTTTCTAAAGCAGTAAATTCAGGAAGTAGTTGATGAAATTGAAAAATAAAACCAAGATTTAAATTTCGAAATTTTGATAGTTCTTTATCATTCATTTTTAATACATCTTGACCATTGATTTCTAAAGAGGAAGAAAGATTAACTCCTTTTCTGTTTTTAAAACTAGGTTGGTCCAAAGTGCCTAAAATTTGAAGTAAAGTAGTTTTTCCTGCTCCAGATGCACCAACTATTGATACGATTTCACCCTTTTTAATTTGAAGATTAACTCTTTTTAAAACTTTTAGCTGTCCAAAGTATTTATGAATATTTGTGGCTTTGATCATTATTAAGTATTTTCACAAATAAACAAAGAATTTTATTCAACTTCAAATAAAGTTTTATTAAGATTGATGCTATGTTTTTTTAACCCGAATTTTGAGTTAGAAATTTATTACAAATAAAAAGAATTTTAAATCTAAAAAAGGATGTTATTTTTTAACCTCAATTAAGATGTGCTAAAGGATCACAATTTTTTCATTTTAACCCTGATTACACGTTAGAGATCTTTTAAAAAAGATACACATTTTGTTGATTGGCAGTACTATAAGAATTAAGGATTAGAAGTGCTAGAAACAGAAGCCATTTTATTTCAATGAGTTATAAAATTTATTTTTTCTAATGCTGAATTTGGGTTTACGCAAAAGAAGGCAAGAATGAAATGGATAAGCGAAGTTTTTATATAGTATTTATTTATAACATCATTTATTTCCCTGTTTGAAGATAGCCCTCGGGATTCCTATTGTGTGAAAAACGGTTGCTTTTAGGTGAAAAGAAATCGGTGTATTTATATCTTCTATACTCTTTTTATTTTCATTATAAAGTTTATGCCGCAATTTAGTTTTAAATGAGATGTAAAAATAAGTATTTGTTAAATATTTATTTATTTTGTTATATAGTAGTTGTTTAGTTTTTTAAGTATTAAAAAAGTTGTTTTAACATATTTTTAAGTCTATATTGTTAAAAAAGTGATTAATTTTGCATGCTTGCATAATAAAATAACAAATGAAGAAAATTGTAATTTTTGGTTCTGGTGTTACAGGACTTAAACTGGCTCACGAATTAGTTAAAACAGGAAATATGGTTACTGTTTATGAAAAAAAAAATCAACCAGGAGGAAAATGTATAGGAACCTTTCAAAATGGCTTACCAACAGAGCTTACACATAGACAAATGTTTGCCTCTAATATGAATTTTATTAACACATTAAATGAAATAGAATATAATGGAGGTAGCTTACTAAAAAATATTGAACCATTAAATAATGTTCAGTTTTATTGGGCAAAAGAAAATAAATTTATGGATTTCAAACGAAATTTTTTTAATTTTTTTGAACAATTAATCGATAATTTAAAATCAGCAAACTCTTTGTTTTTTTCAGGAGTACCTTTAAATGATATTTATTGGTTTAGATCTAAGTTATTGGTAAATAAAAAGGATAAGAATACATTGAATATGCCTTTATCTGAATACTTAGAATTTGATAAAAGACCAAAACTTGCCAATTTTGTCCTAAAAATAATATCTACATGGATAGGAGGAAATGGAGACACAAAGACAGGAGATTTCTTATTATTATTTAATTATAAAAATTTAACAAAAGAAAAAGTATATACTAAAACAAATACAACAAGTATTACTCTTAATGGGCCTATATCTGATTCTTTAATACAACCATGGTATGATTTTTTAAAGCAAAAGGGAGTCATTTTTCATTTTAATGAAGGTGTGAAAAAGTTGAATATTAGTAACGGAAAAGCTTTAAGTGCAATTTCTGAAAAAGAGAATGTTATTGAAGCAGACGCATTTATTTTAGCAATACCTCCTAAACAGGTTATAGATATGTTCCCTACAATAGGAGAAAGACTATCGGTTAACTATATTAAAAGCCATGGTTTTCAATTCCATTTTAAAGAAATTCCAGATTTATTTGTTGATAAAACAATTGGAATTATTGCTGATTCAGCTTGGGGGTTAAGTTATAAATTATATCATACCAAAAAATACGCAAATAAAGAGTTTTCTAACGATGTTAAACTTACAATTTCTGTTACAGCTACAAAAACTGAAAAAGAAAAAGGATCTTTATATAATAAACCCCTAATAGAATGTACTTTGAAAGAAGTAGAGGAAGAAATATTATTCCAAATGGGTATTAAGGAAAATATGCACAAGGATATTATGTACGGAAATTTAAATATTGGAGTGGGAGCAAAGTATTTAGAATATACAGACTTTAATATAGAAAAATATAGAAATTGGTATCATGGTCCATTAATTAGAGAAAATGATAATGGTAAATTTTTCTGGGCATTCGAAAATGAATTAATTAATCCAGATTACAATAATAGAGTCGGAATTAATTCTGCTAGTTGTGATAACGTTTTTATTTCAGGAGAATGGATCAATGATGAGAATCAGGTATGGACAGTTCCTTCAACAATAGAAAGATGTATGGAAAATGCAGCAATCTGTTCAAAAGTTGTAGATAATTATTTAATAGAGGCGTAAAATATTGTTAAACTCAGATTCCGCATTAGACTTCGTTTTTTGAATAAATTGAGGTGCTTATGAAAATTTTAGAAGAAGGAATAGAAAATTACTTTGATGATTAAAATTTGAGTACCTGCCTGAATTGAAATATAAATAAAGAAAAATAAATTCACTTCGTTCGAGTTTAATGCTAAATTTGGGTTCAATATTAGGTTATAACTTTTTATGATTTATTAACCGTAATTAGTGTTTTTATTTTAAAAATATTTTTAAAACCAAGCTATTACTATGTGTATTGTTTGGATTAATAAATTGAAGAAGATTGTTAAAATAAATGAAACCTATAATAAATTATAGATCCTATAATGTTTTATTTCCTCATTTTTGTCAATACCTAGCTAAATATAAATGTAAGAAAAATTAAAAATAAGAAGAAAATGAATTCATTGTCAAATAAAAAATACCAATTATATACTACGTCATTATTTTTCTTTTTAAGTTTATTATATTGTTTTTTTATTCAATATTTAATTGAAAAGAGTGTTTATAATGAGGTTATTATTAGTTTACTTTTCCCATTGTTAGCTATTCCTTTTTTTAATAAAGAAAATTTAACACCAGACATTAAAAGATTACTCGTATTAGAAACTTTTTTTAATCTGATATGTATCACCTTAAAATTTAATACATCTTTAAAAATAGAAATGATTATTTTTGATATTGTATTTGCCATATTCTTTTTTTTTTCAATCAGGAGGTTTTTTACTTTCTTTATTAGTTAAGAAAACATATTATAATTTGATACCCACTATTGCGTTAACAATAGGACTTTTTATCTATTATTTTAGATCAACAGGAACAACACTTTCACCAGATAATAAAGTTCTTATTTATGGATATGATGCTCCTCTTGAATTGCAGTTAATCTATTGCTCTTGGTTAATAGGAGTCTTACTAATAGATAATAAACTAATATTACCTAAGGCTACAGTATTAATGGTTCATCTAGCTTCATTTATAGTAGCTTTTCAATCGAGTGAATTTTTTCATTCAAGAATAGCAACAGCATGTCATCTTTTTGTTTTGAATTCCTTATTAGTTTATAAATCAAGAAATTGGGTAAATGAAAACTTTGTATCTATAGATTCTTTAAAAGAAGTTTTAGATAAACCTATATATTACAAAACCTTATCATTAATGATAAGTATTTTATCTGTGTTTTTTCTAATTTGTCTGTTTTTTAATACACAATGGTAATAATTTTTATAAAAAAATAAGACGAAAATACATAACTTAATGATTCCTTCTTCTTTTGTATTCTACAATAGAAAAAGGAATCATTTTATTTCAAAATGAATAGATTCTACATTTTAAAATATTAAAAAAGTTGATATTTTTATCACGGATAAAAAATGTTTTTTATTCGGCATTATAGTAAAAATTGAAAGATACAATACGTATTAAAATGCTGAAAAATAATAAATAGAGGTTTTCAACCTAGATTTCGTATTAGACTTTGTTTTGAAACAAAAAAGAATAAATTTAGTTGCTCATAAAAATTTTAAAAGAAAAAAAGGAAACTATTTTGGTGTTTAAAAAGGAGTACGGACTTGAATTGTAAGAAAGATAAATAGGAATAAACGGGCTTTGCTAATTCACTTCCTTCGAATCTAATGTAGGATTCTATCTAACTTAATTTAAGGAATTGATAAAGAAGTAGTTTCGATTCCGTATTTTTTAATCATTTTTTTAATTTGTATCGTTTTTTTATTCTTCATTTCTTGAATATATTGGTCTGTATTTATTGGTATATAATGTTGTTTTTTGACTATCATATTCCAAATTATAACTGCTATTTTTCTTGCTGTTGCTGTAATTGCAGCACCTCTTCCTTTTTAAAAGAAATCCTTTTAAAGAACATAACGAGGTAACCTTCTTTTTTTCTTTCAATTGTATTTGCCGCATTTCTTAATGTCAATGCAAATTTATTTTTCCCTTTTGGAGTTCTGCTACTCAAAACCTTACCTCCACTAATTTTATTATTTGGAGCTAACCTGAGCCAATTCACAAATTGCTTGGAGGTCTTGAATTTATATATATCGGTGCCTATTTCGGCTAAAAAACTAGTAACGGTTCCTGAGCAAACTGATTCTATAGCAAAGAGATCTACTCCAAAAAGTTTTAAACTATATTTCTGTACATCAAATTTGGGTT
This sequence comes from Flavobacterium davisii, assembly GCF_019565505.1. GTDB lineage: Bacteria > Bacteroidota > Bacteroidia > Flavobacteriales > Flavobacteriaceae > Flavobacterium > Flavobacterium davisii. Next base: position 412,994 of record NZ_CP067378.1, on the reverse strand, counting down.
GGTTTTTCCCTTTATTCTGTTTCTTTACCAATTCGATATCTTCTGATAAAACAATTTCTCTGGTTTGATTTTTCAGCACTTCATCAATACGAGTATCGGTGTTTTTTATTTTATCTTGAATAAGTCTGTAAATATCATAACAATCGGAAAGCTCATGTAGGTATTCATTGTTTATTTTACCTTGTAAAGCGTCGGCTATTTCTTCTTTGCTTTTTTTAACTCGTTTGTCGCAATATTCAGCTAATTTTTCACCTGAAGTTTCACCTGATAGTATCATCTCAATTACTCTTATTCCAGAAACTCCTGTGATGTCACTTATCACAACGTCGAGTCTGAAGTTCATTAAACGTAATGCTTTTTGCATTTTGTTTACAAAGCCTGAACTTTGTTCAATCAAACTAGAACGATGTCTATGAAGTGTTCTTATCTGCAAAGTGGTTTCAGAGGGCAAAAAGAACCTCGTAATAGCCCTAAAGAATGAAGTTTCTGTATCCATTGTGCATCTTTCACATCTGTCTTTGCTTTGAGGTTTTTTGTTTGAGTCCCTTGAACCAAAAGAACTTCAAAACCATTTCCCTGCAAGATCATAAACAAAGATTGCCAATAACTCCCTGTGGACTCCAAAGCAACACTACGAATCTTGTTCTCTTGAAGATAAGCTACCAAAGCGCATAATCCTGATTGATAAACATTAAATTCTCTAATTTGATTTTCATCCTGTCCTATGGCTACAAAATGAGAACGTGACCCAACATCAATTCCTGCAGCATTGGGATTTACAATTTGCATTTTTTCGAAACTTTTCATAAAATATTTTTTTATTAAAATGCGAGGAAATGTAATATCTTTGCTTAAATTATTCTATACGAGATAACATGGTGTTTCATCATTGATTGTCTCAAAGGGCTTCCAAATGGAAGCCTTTTTACATTTCAGCCAAAATCTGGGAGGGGATAAATTCACCATTTTATACATAGGCTTCGCTCGCAAGTGCAAGTTAGCTCTCATTTGTCAAAGAACAATACTTTCTTGAAATCTGGGTTAAAACAAAAGAAAATATTAATCATTTATAATTATTGTCGTGAATCTAACAAAAGATCAACTAATACAAAAAAGTAAAAGAAATAAGCAAGCAACAATTGGAAAACTAATGGTGAGTATCATTATGGATTTTGTAGGTTATTTCAGTTATCTATTTCCTCGGAATAGGAGAGTTTTTGGATCTTGTTTGGGCCCCTTTTGCTGCATTTATGATGATCTTACTTTATAAAGGAACAGTAGGTAAAATTGCAAGTTTTTTAACATTTGTTGAAGAAATAACGCCAGGTTTAGATTTTATCCCATCTTTTACAATTACTTGGATTTATGAATATTACCAAGATAAAAAAGAAGAAAAGTAATTTTATATCTCTTTAATTATAAACAAACTCAATCTTTAAAATTTTATGGTTATTAAAAAAATATTTGTTTTAATAATGGTTCTCTTTTCAATGAACAATTTCTCCCAAAATGAAAAAAAAGCTATTTTGCATGATACAACTTTTGTTAATATAAATGAGTACTCCAAGAATTTTGTTTTAGATATCAAATATGCAACGGATGATAATTTTTTTAAAAAGAAAGTATATGATTGTAATGCCTGTTATTTGCGATATAAAACAGTAAAACAATTAATAAAGGCTAACAAAGAATTTGCCCAAAGAGGATACCGAATAAAATTATTTGATTGTTATCGACCTTTGAGTGTACAAAAAAAAATGTGGCAAATTGTTTCAAACCCTAATTACGTGGCAAATCCAGAAAGAGGATCTATCCATAATAGAGGAGGAGCGGTAGATTTGACCTTAATTGATAAACAAGGAAATGATGTAAATATGGGGACTGCTTTTGATCATTTTGGAAAAGAATCGTCACATACTTATACTAATTTACCTCAAAAAGTATTAGAAAATCGAAAATGGTTAAAGGAAATAATGAAAAAACATCACTTTGACTCATTAGAATCAGAGTGGTGGCATTATAGTTTAGAAGGAGCCCGTCAGTTTCAACTATCTAATTTTAATTGGCAATGCAATTAAAATCATTTGAGAAATAAGTTTTAATTTGAGTGTTTCTTTAGATTTTTAAATGATACTTTAAAAAGGAATTAAATTCTATAAAACTTTTTCATTATAAATCAAATGATAAAAATCAACGTTATTATCATAAAATACAGTTTTTTCAAAAATTCATACATAAAAAACGATTAGTTCCTTTGTGAAACTAATAGAATTAGTAATATCTGTCGCTAATATACAAGACTTTTGTGATTCAACCCAGATTCCGCATTAGACTTCGTTGTGAAACAAAATTTTTCAATAAATTCAAGTGCTCACGGAAAATTTTAGAAGAAGAAATAGTGAACTATTTTGATGATTAAAATTTGAGTACGTGCTTGAATTTGAAGAAAAAATAAAGTGGAATAGATTTACTTCGTCTATTCGCTACGCTCGGGTCTAATGCGTAATCTGGGTTAAATTTTTTCGCAAAGTAAAATAATCTTATTATTATCTAAATCCGTTGTAAAAAAGGTATACAAATTTCCTCCTTCTTTTATTTTCCATTTTTTTCTAATTGTTTCTACAGTTTCAGGAAAATTACGAGTCGTAATATTTGCTTTTTTGCCTTCTAAATGTTTCTTTATATCTATTTTGTTATACGAAATGGTTTCAATTATTTTAAATTTCCTGCCAGGAAAATAAATAAGTTCAGTATTCGTATATAAATGTGAAAAAGGATGTAGCTTTTTAACAGGAAATAAATGACAGATATAGTCAAAAGCTCCTGATTTCATAATAGCATTATTAGGTTCATATAAAAAAAATAAAGGCTTTGAGTAATTACAATTAAAATTTTCTTTTCCCCATGTAAATTCTATAACTTCATTTTCTTCTTTCGTAATATTAACAGCTTTTATTAAAATAGTATCATTATAATTTTTTTCAATAATCCAAAGGAGTTCTTTTACCTCATTTTGTAAGGCTACAATATGAACTTCTTTTACATTTTTTAATTCGTTCAGACCAGCTGATATGTCTAATATAGGAGCTGTCTTAATTAGAATACGCTCTGTAAATTGAAAATAAAATGCTAAAAAATCAGGAACATTAGGGAGGCAATCTTTTAATAAAAAAACTTTCCCTTTAGTGTCATTTCTTCTAGAAGGATCAATATAAATCCAGTCAAAAGATTGATTTAATTTTTTTAAAGTTTCATGGCTATCTCCAAGATGACATTCAATATTATTGATTTTAAGGAGATTAAAATTGTGTTTTGTGATTTCGTGTAAAAAGGTTTTGATTTCACAATGAATTAAATGATCAAAATTTTTAGAAAAATAATAATCATCTACACCAAAACCGCCTGTTAAATCAATCAAATTTTTGCCACTAATAAGCGAAGATTTATAATGAGCTGTAGCTTCTGATGAAGTTTGTTCAACTGATAATTTGCTTGGGAAAATAATATTTTTTTGATTGTACCAACTAGGTAGTTTTTCTTTTGCTTTTGCTTTAGAAGCAATTTGATTTAAAATTTCATTCCAAGGTATTTCAGGAAAAGGATTTTTCATCAATGCTACTTTCGTAAAGTTGAGCGCTATTGAATCCTCTATGAATTCTTGTACTTTAGGAGCTAATAATGGTTCAAAAATCATTATAAATTTTTTGTAAGGGTATAGATGAATTTGTTGTCAGGAAAAAACTCTTTTCCAATTACTTTAAGTATGGTGTAAGAAGGAACAGCAATGATCATTCCCGTAATTCCGAATAAAAATCCAAAAATTAAGATGATCAAAAATATTTCTAAAGGATGGGAGTTTGTACTGTTTGAAAAAATAATAGGTTGACTAAAATTATTGTCAATAAATTGAACAATAAAAAAACCTATTAAAATATAGAAAGAATGATAAAGCATTTCGGCGTTAATACTTCCATTAAAACTGCCTAATAGAGCTAGGGTAACAGCTAAAAAGCTGGCTATAATTGGTCCTATATAAGGGATGATGTTTAAAACGGCACAAATAAAAGCTATAATAAAGGAGTTTTCTACATTAAAAAGAATAATACTATAAAATAAAGTATAAATACAATGAGAAGTTGTAGTAATATACCACTAAAATATTTTAATAATAAAAAATCTATTTTTTGAATAGAAGTGACTATTTTTTCTTCATGCTCATCGGGTAAAATATTTTTGAATAATCGAAGAAAAAGAGCCCTGTCTTTTAAAAAGAAAAAAGTAATAAAAAAGCAAGAAGCAATTCCCATTCCAAAATTACTAATAGCGTTAATAAAAGAGTTTAAAAATTCACTAAGAAAATGAAAGTTGAGGTATTTTGTTAAGTTACTTCTATTAAGTATTTGATCAGCTTTAAAACCATTTGTGTTTAAAAAGGATTCTAATTGAGTAATTAAGTGTTCTATTTGTATAGATAATGCTTTACTGTCAAGTAATGAAATATGGGTGGCTTGACTATTTATTAGAGGAATGAACATTAGGAAGAAACCTAATATGACAATTCCGAAAAGGAATAAGGTTGTTAATACGGCTAAAATACTTTTAAATTTTAATCTTTTTTTTAAAAATCTACGATGGGGGATCCAATCATAGAAAGTAATAACGAAATGATTAGATAAATAATGACTGTTTTTATTTTGTAAAGAAAATAGAGTAAAATGGTTATAGAAATTAGCGTAATGACTGCTCTTATAATTCCGTTTGCAATAGCTTTGCTTTCCATATTTTCCGTTTTTGTGACGAATATATAAAAAAAATCCTGAGAAATACTCTCAGGATTTTAATCGTATCAAAAATGCTATTTTTATGGTTGAGCAAAAGAGTTTCTTGCACCTCCTGAAGCAAATACAGCTAAAGCTCTTGATTTTTGTCCTAAAGAGAACATATACATTCCTCTGTCATCTGTATAATCCATGTAATTCATGTACATTTCAAGAGGAGTACCTGTACAAGTTGATTTATGACCTACTGCAGGAACACCTGAGTTTGGAGAATCGTGAACAGGAGTGTCAGATACTAAGTCAGATCCGCAAGTAGCATCTCCCCAAATATGACGTAAATTAATCCAGTGTCCTACTTCGTGAGTAGCTGTACGTCCTAAGTTAAATGGATAAGTAGCTGTTCCTGTGTTACCCGTGTATTTAGAATCTAAAACCACACCATCAGTAGCTGAAGAACCGCCGGGGAATTGAGCGTATCCTAAGATACCTCCTCCAATTGTACATACCCAAATGTTTAATTTGGTTGTAGGAGAAGTAGGGTTAATACCTCCTTGAGTTGATTTTTTCATAGCATCAGCTGTTCCCCAAGATGTTTTAGTAGTTGATTTTCTTATTACTTGGTCAAGTACGAAACGAATTCCTAAATTACCACTTCTTACATTTGCATAAGGATTATTAGCTGTGTTATAATCTGTATTGGTTGCTGAAAAATCTTTGTTTAAAACATCAATTTGAGATTGTAATTGTGCTAATGAGGTGTTTTCAGCTGTTGTTCTGTATAATACATTAAAAACAACAGGAATTTCAATTACGCCATTTACTAACCTTCCTGATTTGATAATTTCAGTAGTTTGTTTTTCAATAGCATTCATTCTAGATGCCAATGCAGGATCTTCTTGCATTTGTCTTTCTAAAACTTCGTGAGAAGCACACCCTCTATGAGCAGTAGCGTCAACTGTATTGTTTGTAGCATTGTCTTCTTTTTGACAAGAAAACATCATTAAAGCAGCAGAAGCTGATAATAATAATTTTTTCATAATTTGTTTTTTGTTTGGTTTGATTAATAATAAGTTTTTAATTGGTTGCTAAATTATATATATTTTTTTAAAAAGCAAATAAATATTTATTTTATTTTATTTTTTTGATTAAAAAATGAATTTAGTTTAATTTTTTTATTATTTTGATTTTAATATTGTAATTATATTTTTTTGTTTTTTTAAATAGAAATAATATCTAATTAGATGTTTTTGTTAAGGTTGTTTAAAAATTTTAGATAGTGTCTTTAGAAGTTAAAAAAGTAGGTCGTATGATGCTAAGTTGCTTTTTAGTTATTGTTTTTACTTGGTTTAAAGAATAATTTATTATAAATATTCAATCAATATAAAAGACGAGTTAGCTGTAATTTTATAAACCGAACTTGAATGGATTTGTTTGTTGTTTCGTCAAACCCAGATTCCGTATTAGACTTCGCTTTTAAACAAAAACTTTCAATAAATTCAAGTGCTCACGGAAAATTTTAGAAGAAGAAATAAGGAATTGTTTTAATCATGAAAACGGAGTACGTGCTTGATTTGGAACAAAAATAAAATGGAATAAATTGGCTTCGTTCGAAGCTAATGCGGAATTTAGGTTAAAATGAGATAGAGAGAATTACTTATTTTAAAGAACTGCTATTTTAAATAATAAACTTATAACCTATACGTTTAAATTATATTTAACAGAAAGTACTACATTTGAATTACAAAAGATATTCTATGCGTCAATTACCTTTTCTTATATGTTCCATTTTTTTTTGGGTCAATTCATCCATTTTTTGTCAACAATCTGAAATTTATACAAATCCTCTTAGTTCCTACCAAAAGGGGATTCATCTTTTAAAAAGTAAACACTATTTAGCTGCGCAGTTGATTTTTGATAAAGTACAAAAGACAGCTGAGTTTGAAATAGCATCGGATTGCGCCTTTTACAGTGCATTAGCTTCTTTACGATTGAAACAAGAAAATGCGGATCAAAAAATGCTACAGTTTATAAAAGAATATCCTATTAGTACCAAAATGAATTCTGCTTATACGGAATTAGCAACTTATTTTTTTGAAAGCGGAAGATATGCGTATGCCTTAGAATATTTTGAAAAAGTAGATGAATCAGCATTAACTCGTGATGAACTTGAAAAATACTATTTTTATCGTGGTTACACATTTTTTACAACTCATGATCAAAAATCAGCCAAATATTATTTTAATCGTGTTGTATACTCCCATGAATACGGCTCAAAAGCCAAATATTATTTAGGTTTTTTGGCTTATCAAGGGAATCAGTATGAAGAAGCAAATAAATATTTTGATCAAGTAGATAAAGAAGATAAATATAAAGAAAAGCTTTCTTACTTTCAGGCTGATATGGCGTTTAAATCAGGAGCCTTTCAAAAATCTATTGATTTAGGCTTAAAAGCAATGGCTCATTCAAGCATAGAAGAAAAATCAGAACTAAGCAAAATTATTGGTGAAAGTTATTTTAACTTAAAAGAATATGATAAAAGTATTCCTTATTTAAAAGCATATCAAGGTAGAGAAGGCAAATGGAATAATACAGATTTTTATCAGTTAGGATATGCTTTTTATCAAAAGAAAGATTATGAAACAGCCATAGCATATTTTAATAGGATTGTTGAAGGAAACGATTTAGTAGCCCAGAATGCGTATTACCATTTAGGAGAAAGCTATTTAAAAACAGATAAAAAACAACAAGCATTAAATGCTTTTAAAAACGCTTCTGAAATGATTTTTGATAAAAAAATTCAAGAAGATGCTTATTTAAATTATGCAAAATTGAGTTATGATATAGGGAATTCGTATCAAACAACTCCAGAAATCCTAACAGGTTTCTTAACAAAATATCCCAATACATCCCATAAAAACGAAATAGAAAATTTATTGATTAATTCTTTTATAACATCTCGTAATTATAAAGAGGCGTTACAATTACTTGAAAAAAACAAATCAATAACCAATCGAATAGTTTACCAAAAAGTAGCTTTTTATAGAGGACTTGAATTGTATGCTGATGGCAACTATAATGAAGCACTGAATCTATTTAAAAAATCTATAAATGAACAAAAAAATCTTGTTTTTACAGCTCGCGCCACCTTTTGGAAAGGAGAAACAGAGTTTATAAAAAATGATTTTTCAAATGCGTTGTTAAGTTATAAACAATTTTTAGGTTTTGTAGAATCCAAAACAACAACCGAAAATGAAAATATAAATTATAACATAGCCTATACCTATTTTAAATTAAAAGAATACGAGCAAGCCTCAAGATTTTTTCAAAAACATACAGAAAATTCTAAAGAAGATAAAACACGATTAATAGATGCTTATTTGCGATTAGCAGATTGTTATTTCGTAACTTCTAAATACAATTTAGCTATTGAATCCTATGATAAAGCCATCGCTTTAAAAGGAATAGATACAGATTATGCTAGTTTTCAAAAAGCTATTTCGTATGGGTTTGCAGGAAAAAATGATCAAAAAATTAGAGAACTAAATAATTTCATCAAAAAATTTTCAGAATCAGAATATCGTGACGATGCTTTTTATGAGTTAGCGAATACTTACACAACAATAGGACAGTCTACAGCTGCTATAAAAATGTACGACCAGTTAATTTCCGAGTATAACAAGGGGCGCTATACCGCAAAAGCCATTTTACGTCAAGGACTTATATTTTATAATGAAGACAAAGACGATTTGGCCTTGTTAAAATTTAAAAAAGTAGCACAAGAATATCCAGGAACCGAAGAAGCCAATGAATCAGTTCGAACAGCTAGACTTCTTTATATAGATAAAGGACAAGTACAAGAATATGCAAATTGGATTAAAACCCTTGAGTTTGTAGAAGTAAATGATACAGAATTAGATCATGATGCTTGGGAAGCAGTAGAAAAGCAATACGCACAAGAAAATAAAGAACAAGCTTTACTTAATTTAAAAAGTTATATTAATACTTTTCCAAATGGGAAACAAATATTAAAAGCATACTTTTATTTAGCAGAACTATATTACCAAAAAGGTGCAATAGATCTTTCTCTTTCTAATTACGAGTACTTAGTTTCCAAATCAAGAAATGAATATACAGAACAAGCCCTTACTCGTTTATCAGAATTATTTTTAAAAAAACAAAATAATACAGAACAATCCATTGTATACCTAATACGTTTAGAAAATGAATCGGATTTTCCACAAAATAAAATGTATGCACAAGCGAACCTAATGAAAATTTATTATGAAAAAAAAGAATATAATAATGCCGTTGTATATGCTGAAAAAGTATTATTAAATCCCAAAACAGATAATAAGCTTAAAACAGATGCTCAAATTATTATTGCGCGTGCAGCTAGAGAATTAGGAGATGAAAATAAAACAAAAGAAGCTTATTTAAATGTTCAAAAAAATGCTAAAGGAGAATTAATGGCCGAGGCACTGTATTATGATTCCTTCTTTAAAAATAAGGAAGGAAAGTTTGAACTTTCCAATGCTATTGTGCAAAAAATAGCAAAAGAATATTCCGGATACAAATATTATGGAGCCAAAAGTTTAATAATTATGGCGAAAAATTTTTACGGACTGAAAGATAGTTATCAGGCAAGTTATATTTTAGAAAGCGTAATTAAAAATTTTAAGAATTTTCAAGATGTACTTACAGAAGCTCAAGAAGAGTTGAATAAAATAAAGGCAGAAGAAGCTAAAACAAATTCCTCCATAAAAGGATAATATTTAAAAAAATATAGTTCCAAATTGGAAATAAAGCTGTTCTAAAAGCAAAGCATCAACATTTAGTTTACCACTCCCAAACAGAACGAGTTTTTAATGAATATGAAACTATTTTGATTAAAAGGAAAGCCCCGTATTATGGTTTCCTTTATAGATAAAAAATAGTTTATTTTAAATAAGAAAAAAATGAATAGAATTAATATATATACCATAATCTTTTTAATGATTTTCTTTCAGAATGGATCAGCTCAAAAAAAGAGGACACCATAGGAACTGAAGTTGTAAACGTAGTAAAACCTTATACACCTGCAATTTCCGATGCTTTTAAAATAAAAGAAAATCCACCTGTTATAGAAAAAGAATCTACTCAAAAAGAAATAGTAAAATATCAAATTTTTTCATTTCCTGTTGCATCCATCTTTGTACCTTCCAAAGGAAAAGCAGCTCTGATAGAAAAAGCCAAACAAGAAAAAAATAAAGCCTAATTATATATCAGCCGCCTATGGTAATTATAATACACTTTATTCAGAACTTTTTATCTCCCATAGTATAGATGATACTCAAAATATAGGAGGTACTGCTCAATATCTAGGTTCAGGAGGAGGCATATCAGGAACATCACTCAATAATGGATATGAAGATTTATTACTAGGAGGATTCTATGACTACACATTTAATCAAAATATACTAAAAGTTGATGCCTCTTATGGAAGAGAAGGATACAATTGGTATGGTTTACCATTAAAAAATCCCAACTTCAATTTTAAAAATGTTAATTCTATAAAGCCTCAACATATTTACAATACACTAAAAGCAGATGCTGAATTAATAGTAGCTAAAAGTTTTTTAAACAAAATGAATATTCGTTATATCGGATTTTCAGATGATTATAATTCAAGTGAAAATCGTTTTATATTAAATCCCCGATTTAATTTTGATGTAAATCAAACGAATTTAAAACTTAATTTCAATTTAGACTACGTTAACACTTCTTTTGATAAAAGTTTTCAAATAAATGTAAGCAATCAAGGAAAAGACATATCGATACAACAATCCTCTCTCATTTTTAGTACACATCCCAGTATTACTTTTAAAAAGATGATGTATCTATAGATTTTGGTGCTGAATTAACCTATCAAGCTAGATTAAAAAATATTTATTCAGGAATAGATCAAGGAACTCAATCAAGCTTTTATATTTATCCTAAAATCTACGCATCCTATAAAGTAGTTAATGACTTAATGGTACTAACAACAGGAGTAGAAGGAGGTTTAGAGCAGCAAACATATCAAAATTTTGTGACTCAAAATAAATTCTTTTCTCCTACATTAGACGCTAAACCAAGTGATCGTCAATATGCCTTATTTATAGGTTTAAATGGTAAATTAGCCAATACGGTTTCTTATCATCTAAAATCAATGTATGAATCAGTAAAAAATAAAGCGCTCTTTGTAAGTAATCCCTATTTATCTAACCCTACAGAAAATTATAGTTACGGAAACTCATTTAATGTTATATACGATGATATTAAGAATTTTAGTTTCTTCGGAGAATTAAAAGCAGATGTTAATAAAGATATAGCATTAGGTATTCATGCAACCTTTAATTCATATCAAACAACAAATCAATTAGAGGCATGGAATTTACCTGTTGTTAAAATAGGCTTTTTAGCAGATTTTACTATAGGACAAAAATTTTATGCAGGAACACAATTATTTTATGTAGGTGAACGAAAAGATCAATTTAAAAATTATACAGGTTTTACTTATCCAGATTCTGTACAAAATGTAGAGGCTTATTTTGATATTAATGCGCATCTAGGTTATAAATACAACGATCGTTGGACATTTTTTGTAAAAGCTAATAATTTAGCCAATCAAAATTATCAAAGATGGTTAAACTATCCTGTACAAGGTACACAAATAATAGGAGGGGCAAGCTACAAGTTTGATTTATAAAATAGTCTAAAATGCTTAATTATTAATTTTTTTAAAAATAAAATAATTATTTTTCTATAAATAATATACCTGTTTATAATTGAAAATGATGCTAAAACAAGAAATTTACAGCCAGTATCTTCAAATCATACAAGATAAGATAGATGTTTTTCAAGATATGATTATAGATCTTACTAAAGACGCTTCCAATGATGCTAAAGGATCCGCAGGAGATAAGCACGAAACGGCTTTGTCTATGATGCATCTTGAACAAGAAAAACTATCAACCAAATTGCGAGAAGCAATTGAATCTAAATCTACTTTAGAAAAAAATAGACATAACTCAAGAACATAAAAATATTGTTTTAGGAAGTCTTGTAAAAACCAATAAGCTAACCGTTTTTATTAGTTGCGCTTTGCCTAAACTAATAATTGATAATAAAACTATTTTTGGCATTTCACCAAACTCTCCTCTAGGAAAAAAACTAATAGGACAATCAATAGATTACCAATTTGAACTAAATGGCGTTTTATACCAAGTGTTAGAAATCTATTAAAAGTATCTTTATAAAGAAAAATAACCGAAATGAAAGCATTCTTATCATTAATAATATTAAATCTTTTGATTTATTTTACCTCCTCAGCTCAAAAGCAAAAGGTTGATATGATTCTAGCTAACGGAACAGTTTATACAGTTGATAAAAACTTTTCTAGAACAGAGGCATTTGCCGTAAAAAATGGAAAAATTGTAGCCATAGGTAAATCTGCTGACATCATAAAAAAATACCAATCAACAAAAATGATTAATGCACAAGGAAAATATATCTTTCCAGGACTTTATGATGCGCATGCTCATTTTTATAGCTTTGGATTAAACCTTCAAAGAGTAGACTTAAGAGGTACGAAAAGCTATCAAGAAGTCCTAGATCGAATTGTTAAATTTCAAAAAGAAAAGAATCTCACGTTTATAACAGGACGAGGATGGGATCAGAATGATTGGAATATTAAAGAATTTCCTACAAAAAGGAATTAGATGCCCTATTTCCTAATATACCAGTAGTTTTAACTCGAATAGATGGTCATGCTCTTTTAGCTAATAAAAAAGCTTTAGAATTGGCTAAAATTACACCTCAGACTAAAGTATCAGGAGGTGAAATTCAAATCAAAAATGAAGAACTGACAGGTATTTTAATAGATAATCCTATGGATTTAGTCTATAATATTATACCAAAACCAACCAAACAAATTCAAGTACAAGCACTAAAAGATGCAGAAAAAGTAATGTTTCAATATGGTTTGACAACTATTAATGAAGCAGGTTTGGATAAAGAAACGATTAATTTAATAGACTCATTACAAAAAAATAAAGAGTTAAAAATTAATATTTACGCTATGGTAAATGCCACGCAAGATAATGTAGATTTATACACCCAGTTAGGCCCTTATAAAACAGATCAATTAAATGTTCGATCTTTTAAATTTATGGGAGATGGTGCTTTAGGATCCCGAGGAGCTTGTCTACACCAACCTTATAATGATCGACCAAATCATCATGGGGCATTATTAACATCGATAGAAGATATTCAAAAATTGGCAAAACAAATTGCAAATTCAGAATATCAAATGAATTCACATGCTATAGGAGACTCTACAAACACTGTTTTGCTAAATATTTATAAAGAAGTGTTAAAAGATAAACCCAACAGAAGATGGAAGATAGAACACGCACAGGTAATACAAGAAAGAGATTTTAATACTTTTTCCTCTAATATTATTCCATCTGTTCAACCAACACACGCAACATCCGATATGTATTGGGCAGCAGAACGTTTGGGGGAAAAGCGAATAAAACATTCGTATGCTTATAAAAAAATGTTAGATGCGGGAGGGATAATTGCTTTAGGAACTGATTTTCCTATAGAAGAAGTAAATCCCATGCTCACTTTTTATGCTTCGGTTGCCCGTAAAGATTTAAAAAAATATCCAGAAGGAGGATTTCAAATCGAAAATGCTTTGTCAAGAGAAGAAACAATAAAAGGAATGACCATTTGGTCTGCTTATTCTAATTTTGAAGAAGGCGAAAAAGGAAGTTTAGAAATAGGGAAATGGGCTGATTTTGTAATTTACGATAACGATCTGATGATAGAAGATATAGATGCTATTCCGTATATAAAACCAGTTAACACCTTTATAAAAGGACAACGGGTAAAATGATAAGAAAGAGTTCCTAAATCATCTTAAATCCAAATTTTTCATTCGATTTCTTGGTGAAGATAAAAAGACAAAGAAAATAAAAAGAGACAGAATTTTTTTCTCGCAGATATGGAGACAAAAGCCTAATTTAACGCTTGGTTTGTCACTTTGATCCAAGGGAGAAGAAAAGTAATATTATCAATATTATGTGATTTCTTCTATTGTAAAATAATAAGATTGAAAATTTCAAAACAAGCTAATTGAAGACAAAATAGTATTTTATTAGATTAGAATTTCTTTTTATTTCTAATAAATTTCTAAGATAGAATACGGGTTAATGCGAAAGAAGTTTACATTTCGAATCTGTTATTCTATATTATTTGAGAAAAAATAAATTCAATAATTTACTTGAGAGCTACTATCCTAAAAACTATTGAAAAAAAATCTTCTAAAACTTATAAAATTGAGTTTTGAAAATATAATTCCCCAAAAAAAATATTAAATCAACTATAAAAGGGCTGGATTTCATGAAGGGTTCAATTTTTCAACAGATCCTACTTAGTTACAATTGGATATCTATAAGATAAATAAAAGGGATAAAAACTTTTTTTAGGCATGATTATTGATGTTTCTTTTTTGTAATATGTATTTTTGTAGTAAAATACTGATATTTAGTGTGATAACTTTCATGTTTTTGTTAAAATATATGAGGGGTTGGTTTAAAAATATTAACTTTGTAGACGAATTTAAATGTAAGAGGGATGAAAAAAAGATTATTGTTAAGTTTTATTATTTTAAGCTCCATGTTACTTAAAGGACAGGTCGGAATAGGTACTGTAACGCCAGAAGGAATATTAGATCTTAATTCTAATACAAACGGATTAGTGCCTCCAAGAGTTGAACTAACGGCATCCAACATTCAAGCACCAGTTTTAAATCCACAAGGAGGAGCAATAGTAGCGGGTACTATTGTTTATAACACCGCAACTGCAGGAGTGTCACCAAATGATGTAATACCGGGTTTTTACTATTGGGATGGTAGTAAGTGGTTACTTTTAACCAGTCAAAATACATCTACTCCTACTAATTGGAGTATTTTAGGAAATAATAATACCACTCCAACTTCCAATTTTATAGGGACAACAAATAATAATGATTTTATAACCAAAACAAATAACATTGAAAGGTTAAGAGTGACAAATACAGGTAATTTAGGGATCGGAACAGCTTCGCCTACCTCTACATTAGATATAAATGGAAGTTTACGAGTTCGTAATATTCCAACTACTACAAGTTCAACTCAAATACTGACGAGCGATAGTAGTGGAAATATAGCGACATTCAATAGCTATCTTCCTTCAGATGTAGATGGTATTGTTGCTTCCAATCCTGTTAGCTATTCAATATCAACTCCGGGAACAGTAAATAATATAAATTTAGGCTTATCCACTAGTATAAGTCTTCCTGCCAATAAAAGTTGTATGATTATCATAAACTATTCAGTACCTATAGGTATTTCTAATTTTCCTAAGCAAGAAGTAGTAGGATATTATGGAATCCGGTTTTTAAAAAATGGGGTAGAGGCAGAAGCAGGCTCTAGAAAATCGACTATTGTAAATAATTATGAAGTTTCATCACCGTATGGATCAACAGCCGATATGTTAACGGTTTCGAATACATATATTGAAAAGTTAACAACAGGAGCATCTCCTGTAAATATAACCTATTCTCTTAATGGTTATATAGAGTACTATTCATCTTTTAATTCAACTTTCCTTTTTAATATGTGGTCTTCATCACCTCCTAATTATAATTGGGGAAGGGCAACCATTACAAAACAAGTTTATATATTATAAAATACTTTAATTTTAATATATAAATTATTTTATAATTAAAAAAAATAGAAACTATCTTTAAAAAGATGTTCAAAAAGTTTACAATTTTCTTATCTAACTTTAGTAACTTTACTTTATATTATCAAAGTGAGATAATGTAAAGATTTAAAAGAAAAGTTATTATTTCTTTTGGATAGGTAAACTAAATGCTAAATTGTTACTTTTTGAACGCCTTTTTAGTTACAGAATTTGCATAAATCAAATCTAAACCCCGTTAATTTAGTTAATCAAACTTTTTTGTGATTCCAAGAAAAATCAAAAATTAAATACCATAACATCTTTGTTCTATTCATTGTCTGATTTCTTCTATCTTCCGATGTAAAAAATATGTCAGTCATATAAATACATAGCAGTTTGTCAAAATGGGTATTTAGTATAAAAGTGAATATTCGATTTTAAAATGAATATTAGTACTGAATTGACTCCAGATTCCGCATTAGACTTCGTTGTGAAACAAAAAAATCAATAAATTTAAGTGCTCACGGAAAATTTTAGAAGATGAAATAGTGAACTATTTCGATGAATAAAAAGGGAGTACGTGTTTAAATTTAAAGAAAAATAAAATGAAATAGATTTACTTCGTCTATTCGTTACGCTCGGGTCTAATGCGTAATTTGGGTTAAAAGTAGATATTTCTAAATTTGCACTTTGCCAAGTTGCAAAATCTTATAAGTAAACAAAACCAGCTGTTTGTTTTTAAAATTAAAGTTTTGAGTAAAAGAAATAAAATTATTTTTTTAGCAGACTTTATTTAGGTTTAACCTAAATTCTGTATTATATTCCGTGCTGAAGATGAAAAGACAAATAAAAAATGTACGAAAATTTTTTCTTGTAGGTGTAAACGGACAAAAGCCCTAACTTAATGTATTCTCTGTCACTTTTATCAAAGAAAGAACTCACATTATCAATAGTATCTTATTTTATTTCTCCTTTTGTGTAAAGGATAAGATTTAGAACTTTTAGGCAACCTAATTAAGTGACAAAAAGCGCCATTTTTGACCACAATGCCTTATTTATTTGTAATCAATCTCTAACGCATAATCTAGGTTTAAGCTAATTTGTATAGTGCAATTTGTTTATAATTTCTTCACTTCTGGCAGATAACAAAAACACAGTAAAACCTTTACAGTAAAAAAGAAATTCATTTTCTTATTCTGATAGAGGAAGATTTTTATTAAATAATATGAAAAACAGGGTGTTATAATTTTATTTTTACAATTTTATCATCTTTAATAATGACAAGTTCACTATTACGTTCTTTTTAAATTCCAACATTTTTTGATAAGCAATAGCCAATCCTTTTATAATATTGTTACGACGTTCAATTTTAGCCTCTTTGGTCATAAATATTTTTAATTTCGTTGAATTTTTTAGCTTCCAATACATTCAATTCATCACTACTTGATTTCTCAGCTATTAACTGATGGTTTCCTTCTGAATTATCAAATAGGAGAACTTGTTCTACAATCGGTAAATATAGATCAAATAAATTTAAAATTCCCTTTTTGTATCTTCTTTCTATAATATCATCAGGAATATTGTGTCCACCTTCTTTTACTCTTGTTTTTACTCTTTCTTTGGCTAGATCAGTTGTTCGTAACCAAAAGAATAACAAAGTTATGTTATAATTTTTATTTTTAGCTTCCATAATTTTGTTTTTGTAACTTCTGGTAGACAAGGTAGTTTCAAATGCAAAGCTTTCATCCTGTGAAAGTAACTCAT
This sequence comes from Flavobacterium davisii, assembly GCF_019565505.1. GTDB lineage: Bacteria > Bacteroidota > Bacteroidia > Flavobacteriales > Flavobacteriaceae > Flavobacterium > Flavobacterium davisii. The sequence continues at coordinate 395,700 of NZ_CP067378.1, read as the reverse complement.
TAATTCTGTGTAACATAATTCTTCCCGCTTCAAAAGCCACTTTTTCAGGTTGAAAAGGGGAGAGCCCTTTGGCAATTTCATCTGCATTTACAAATTCTTTACAATCTAATATTTCAGGTAATATAGTAAAAGAAGCAGTGGTCTTTCCAGCACCATTACAACCTGAAATAATATAAAGATTCTTTTCTCTCATCCATACAAAGCTAATGAAAATTTTATTGATTTTATCTTTACTTTAAAACCAGATTGCGTATTAGAGTTCGTTTTGAAGAAAAATAAAGTGAAATAAGATTTGTTCTGCCAATTCACTTAGTTCAAGTTTAATACGGAAATTGGGTTAAAATCTTATGGATTGATTGCTTTTTGGATTATAAGAATATAAATTTTATGTTATTTAGTTTGTGTCTTTACTTTTTCTTTTGAAAAAGTAAAGACACATAAACTTTTCAATTGGCTATAAAATAATATTTCTGATTCCCATATAATTTTTATATAAAAACTAAATGTTTAAAATACAACGAATTTTACTCAAACCTATCCTTATATTTTTTAAATAAAGTATTCATTACTAGTAATACCACACCTACGCCCAGTAAGACTAAAGCTCTAATTAGAAAGTCGGCATTAGACAAATCGAAAAACATTAATCGAATAAGACATAAACCAACTAACAAAAGCGATACATATCGGAAATATTTCTCTTTTTAAAGCAATACCTAAAATAAGCAAGCCTAAAGCTTCTAATATCCAGAAGAAGGTTAATATTCCTTTATCAAAAGTCAAGTATAAAAAGGAGCCTATACTTAACGTAGCAGGGTAAATTAATAAGCTATTTTTGAGTTTAAACTCTTCCATCCATTTATAACTTAGATAAATATAAACAGCAAGTAGAATGAATATTAATAGATAAAAGATTAAAAATTTGGTTTCATAAAAATTAAAACTAAAGAAAGCTAAATGTAAATTGGCCAACAAATAATACACAAAATGGATATCTTTCACTTTGCTTATTTTCTTATGATACAAGTACAGATTTAGTATAGCAACAACACACCAAAAAATAGGTAACCATTTATGTTCTAATTGGGAAAACATGATAAAGGATAACCACGCGTTTATGGTAATTTGGTTATACGATTTTAGAGATTCAACTTTTTCTATTTTATCTAATAAAATAACCAATACAAAACCTAGGGTAATTGCTCCTAATTGTAAAAACCAATCACTAAAACTAAAATGATTCCATTGTAACATGCTGTAATTTAATGAGTTGGTTATAGAGAGTAAACCGATTATAGAGATGGTAAAAGATTGGATTTTTACTTTTAATCGGGTAATTACAAAGTAATTACTTATAGCTAAAAGCATTAAAAATAACGAAATGCAATTGGTATCTAATTGAATAAATAATAAGAATAATAGACCTATATTTTGAAGATAAGGTAAGATAAACGAATAATTTTTATCCTCAGGTATATTCTTATCTGTGATATATAAATAGGAATAAGCTAAGGTGATTGTAAAACTTATAAACTGAGACAGGTAAACGTAAAAAAAGGAGTCAGTTGTATTGTTTTTTAATGCAGTTGAAACCATTAGAACAGTAGCAGCTACTGTTAGTGCAAATGAATACACTAAAAAGCGTTTACACTCTGTGAATTTTTGAAAAGCGATAAAGAAAAGTATTCCTAACGAGGCAATGTATATAGGTAAATACGTTATTCTTATGCAAGAAATACCAAAAATCAAAGTCGTAATAATGATAAACTCGGTATTAAAAACATTTAATTTTTCCCAATTGGGTAAATTATCGTCGGTGAATTTTCTAAATCTTTTTCCAAATAAAACATACGATTCTATTAATACAACTCCTATGCTGATGAGAGCTGTATTTGTATTCGAAAACGTAGTTGTTTTGAAAATAAATGTTAAAGTACCTATAATTATAAATAAAAAGTAAAACAGATACAAAATCGATTGATTGTTACTGCAAAGATTTTTTCGTTTGTAGGCAACCCAAAGAAATTCGTGATTCAATAAACCAATACTAAACAAACTAAAAATTTGAAGTATCTCAAAATGGCTTAAATATTTAAAGTTTAAGATTAGTAGTAAGATATTTACCCCCACAATTCCTGAAAAGCGTACGTAAAAATCATTCTTGTAAAATTCTTTTTGGTACCAATTTAGGGTTATGATAGCGAATAAACCAATACTAAATAGTCCATCTTGGTAGGTTTTGTCTTGAATGTTAATTAGAACAAGGCCAATTAAAATAGTTAGCAAATAATAAAGAATTCTTCCTATTTCAAAAGTTTTAGCATCAAATTTCCATTTTAAAAAGAACCATATTCCTGCAAAAGCTATCAAAGCATAGTAAAAAGAATTACCGTGTAAAGCGTTCCATTTTAAAATAACGATGGTAGAAAAAATCATCGCTAATAGACCATTGATGCTAATGCTTTTTTCTAGGAAAAGAGAATCAACTTCTAGATATTCTTTTTTTACTTGTGAAATAATAGGAACAGCTATTGCTATACAAAAGAGTAGGATCGAAGAAAATAAAATAGTAAAACTCTGGTTTGCCTCAATATTATTTGTTACTAGTAATGCAAAGAAAATGGTCAAGGCTACTACCATAAAGTGATTTACTGACAAGAGTATTTTGTGTAGTAAAACTTCTTTTTCTTTGTAAACAATGAATAAACATACTAGAACTAGGCTATAAAGAATACAAGCAATAATATCAAGTCCTATATTCCAATCATTCAGCATAATGATACTCAATCCAGCAAGAATAAAAGAAACCATACCATCTAGATTATATAACCAGTACACTTTTTTCTTTCGTGCTTTGAGTGCCATAAAAAAGCAAATTATTGCACCTAGAAATAATACAACTATTTTAAATTTGCTTCCCGTTGCGTGCAATAGTAATCCCGTTGCAAACAAAAGCCAATTGGTCAAATGGGTAATAAAAGCAGGTTTGTCAAAATAGGAATTTTCATATATAGCTCTATACGGCATAAATAAACAGCTGCCAGCCACTGTAATGATTCCAAGAATAGCAAAAATATTTTCGGTAGCGGTTAATTTTGTTCCTTGGGCATTAAACCAAATATCGAATATCACAAAACCTATAATGACTATTAACAAGTGATATTCCCATTTTTCTTTATAAGATAGAAGAATACCTATCGTAGCTGTAATGGCTGCCAAGAGGAATGTAATTAATAATTTATCAGGAATAACACAAAGTATTAAGATACTCAAGACAACGTGAAGCGATAAAAAAGTTTGTTTTTTTATGATGTAACCTACATATAAATTTACCCCTATTCCAAGACCAATAAGAGCGTAACCCATTGTTGTGTTGGAAATAAAAGTCAAAGCATCAATTTGGGATGCACCAAAGCAACTAAATAAAAACAAACTGGCCCCTGCGCTTCGTAACCACAAACCAGTATTTACCCATTTTTCTTTCTTTTTAAGAATATAGTAAGAACCAACAAATAAGCCGGCGTATAACCATAAAATGAGTATTCTGAAAAACGGTGATACTTTCAAAGCCGTATAAATACTCAAATAGCCAATGCCCAAAACCATAATGGCAGTACCTAGAATTCCTGTCCAATTGTCTGCAAATTGTTTTTCGGCTTTTTTTAGAAAAATTGAAAAAGCACTTTCTTGGTATATTTCTTCTTTAGTTGGTTGTTTGGTAAAAGGAATCGCTTCTTTTTCTTCAATACTATTTATCTTATTAATTTCGGTTGGTACTACTTCTTGAATAGTTTTGGATTGAGGTTCTTCAATGAATTCTACTGAAGTTGGTGTAGCAACTGGAGTTTGAGACACTGTTTGAGATAATTCAATAGGAGTATTGATAGTTTCGGCTACAATTTGTTTTTCCTCCGTAGTGCTAGGAGGTACAAATTCAACGTCTATACGTGAAATATTTTCAATGCCTTGTTCCTGAACAACTTCTAAAGGTTTTTCTGTTTCAGGTATAACAGGAGAAGTTGTTATAAAACCTTCTTCAAGTTTATATTTTATGCTTTCTAATTCTTTTTTTAAGAAATTGTTTTCTGATTTTAGTTTGTTAATATCAGATAAAGCGTTGTTGAATCTTTTTTTTAAATCTTTAATTTGAGAATATAAAATGATGAAAAGTATAAGTAGTAGAAATATCCAGAAATCCATTGTTTAATTTTTTGTAAATATAAATTTATTTTATATTGCTTTGTAATTAAATTCTAAGAATCATTAACAGTTTATCACTTTGGGTTATATAATCCAGTTGAATTAAAATTAATTAAGTTTAAAAAGCTATGTGTTACGTACGTTATGTGATCCCTCCTTGGGTAAGGATGACAAGAATGCCGAATAATTTTTTATAGTAAATCATCGTCTAGTTTGTCACTCCGACGATAGGAGGAGTCACATAAAGAATTTAATATTTAATACAGTTATTCAAAAAAATGATTCAAAAATTCAAAGTTAGGATTGAATTCTTTAATTAATTCTAATTTCTTCTCTCGTCTCCAACTTTTTAATTCTTTTTCACGATTTATTACTTCTTGTACCCAAGTAAATGTTTGGTAATAAACCAAATGCTTTAAGTTGTATTTTCCTGCAAATGTTTTATTACCGATTTCTATATTTAATCTATGTTGTTCTAATCTGAGTTTAAGATTGTTTGTCATTCCAATGTAAAAAGTCGAACGAAAATCGTTTGTGATGATATAAACATAATATGTATGAAAACCTTTTTGAGGATTGAATGGATCCATAATATAAGTTATTTTTTGTTATTGAGTTTGTCACTCCGACGAAAGGAGGAGTTGCATAATCTAGATTAAATTTTATAAGCTATGTGTTACCCACTTTATGAGATCCCTCCTAGGGTCGGGATTAAAAGATTACGAATACATCTTTTTTAAATAAAATCAACGTTCTGTTTGTGACTCCGACGAAAGGAGGAGTTGCATAATCTAGATTAAATTTTATAAGCTATGTATTGCTTACTTTATGAGATCCCTCCTTGCGTCGGGATGACAAAATTTAGCTTTTGTCTTTCTCTTTCTTCTGTTGAAATAAATTTATAAATATTCAAAGAAACTTATCTAGACAAACATAGGATGACAAGATTACGAGTAATTCATTCCTAAAATCATCGTCCAGTTTGTCACTCCGACGGAAGGAGGAGTCACATAATCTAAGTCAAAATGAATTCTTTGAGCAATAATTTCCTCTAATTGTATTTAATTATAACCCGTTAACCAACATATAATCGTATCGACTTCCATTTTTGTACGACCTTTTTCTCCGCTTTAGCTATGTAATGCGGATACACGGAAGTGAATGTGGTTTTGAAGATGCATTGTTTTGCATTGCAGAATATAACATTTAGACTATATTATTAGCTTCAAAGAATAAATCAACTATTTTATTATGTCTGTTTTTTAAAAATGATATATAATTTGATTGATTTATATTATTGACAAAAGACAAATCGTTTTTTGAAGTATAAGTGTATTTCTCAATATTCTGAATTTCTTTTTGAGCTTGCTCGATTGTAAATTCACCTAGCGAAACCAAATTGTCGAAATGTTCATAAAATGTATCATTACCTTTTTCTCTATTTAATTTAGTTTCAAGTAAACATAAGTTAGGTAAGGCGCTGATTGGTAAACCATTATTTTTTGTTGCATAGTTTTTAAGTCTATCAACTGGTATTAGATGTTCGATATCAAATTGCTTGTCAGAGATTTCTTCATATGCACTTAAAGAATGTGTATATAAATATTTTAAAAAAAGGATTGCTTTATCATTTACTCCAACTCTTTGTTTTTCTTTCTTATCTAACTCATTAACCAACCATTCTTCAAAAACATTTTTCCAAGTATTTTTAGGGATTTGTGTTTCATATCTTGTTGAAAAAATTATAGAGTATGCCTTACTGTCACCAGAACCTTTCCAATGTTCTCTTATGATATCGTATAAATAATGATAAGGGATATTATTTTTTAAATTGATGTGTTTTTCATTCCATTCAGATTTAATGGATAGATTTGTATCATATTTAGAATGAAAGATTTTACCAATAATTGATATGATTTGGAATTCAGTATGATTTATAGGTATTCTCTTTTGTTTATTCATTTTTAAAGAAATAAATCCTTTTAGTAGATTGTAAGTTATATCAACAGAATCTAATAATTTAGATTCAAAATCTGAAAGAGAATATTTAGAAAGGTGTTCAGGTAATTTATCCATTTCATTGAAGGCTAATCCTAAACAAATATTAACTAAATTAAATCCAATTGAATCTTCTTGTTCAACTTTAGAAGAATCTTTGAATAAATATTCATATTTCTGACATAGGTGTTTTCCTAAACCAAACAAATATTCAAAATATGAAAATTGAGATGAATAAAAAGACCTAGGACTTCCATCATAATTCTCTACTTCATAACCTTCTTCGAGTAGGCGATCATACTTTTTCTTAATATTTTCAGTAATTTCTCTATTAAGTATTGAAATAGTTGAATACGAAGACCAAGTCGCAGCATAAATCTGATACTTACTCAGTTGAGTGCCTTTTGAATTAAGTCTTTCAAATATTGTCGGTAAATTATTTTGGTCACCAGTATAAACAAGGATTGGAATATTAAATTTTGATATATCAGCTTCATTTTTAATCTCCTCAAGAACAGGTACAAATAGATTAAATAAAGAATTTAATTCATTTTTTTTAAGCAATAAATCAAATTTTTCATCTATAAATGAACTAATTACAAATGAAGAAAAACCCTTACTTTCAATAAATCCTTCTAAATTTACAATCCAATCAACAACTGAGTTAATGATTTCATCTTCAGAAACATTTTGGTTTTTAGAAATTATAAAATCAATAATTGGTTTGAAGGATTCAAAATTAATATTTGTTTTATCGAAAAATTGTGTAGGTCTTTTATAATATTGATTTAAAGTTGAAGATCGTTGAAGTCCATCAATTAAACTAAAATATGTAATAGCATTTTTGTTAGTTGATGATTTAAATAATAAAAAAGATCCAACTGGAAATCCATTTTTTATTGAATCAATAAAACTTTTTTTTTTGTTCTTTATTCCATACTAGTGTCCTTTGAAATTTAGGAATTTCAATTTTATTTTTTTGTGACTTTCATCTGTTAGGGAAAGAATTAAGTCTTCAATAGTCCAAGTTTCTGTTTCAGTAAAATTTTTAGACATTAATTTTTAGTTTGTATTACTTTTCAAATATAAAAAAATCCCCACAAAAAAGCGATCTTACAACCGCTTTCATTTTTTTTATAATTTAATCTTTACAATCTTATCTTCTTTTAGAATAACAAGTTCGCTGTTTCGTTCTTTTTTAAACTCCAACATTTTTTGATAAGCAATTGCTAATCCTTTTATAATATTGTTACGACGTTCAATTTTAGCTTCTTTGGTCATAAATATTTTTAATTTCGTTGAACTTTTTAATGTCAATAATATTATTCACAAATATAAAAAATATCCCACAAAAAAAGCGGTCTTACAACCGCTTTCCTTTTATTTCTGATTTTCAATCCATTTTCTAGCATTCACAAAAGCTTCTAACCAAGGAGAAACTTCGTCTTTTTGTCCGCGGTCAGGGTAATGTGCCCAGTTCCAAGGGAAGATAGAACGTTCAATGTGTGGCATCATTACCAAGTGACGGCCTGTAGTATCACACATCATTGCAGTGTTATAGTCAGAACCATTCGGGTTGGCTGGATAACCTTCGTAAGCATATTTACCTACAATGTTGTATTTATCCTCACTGTATGGTAATTTGAATTTCCCTTCCCCGTGTGAAATCCAAACGCCTAAAGTCAATCCTTCTAATGAAGACAACATCACCGAGTTGTTTTTTTGGATTTTCACCGAAGTAAAGCCACTTTCGTGTTTGTTAGAAGTGTTGTGGTGCATTTTTCCGTGTACTTCGTGTTCTGGATTGATTAATTCCAATTCCATTAACAACTGACAACCATTACAAATACCTACTGATAACGTGTCTTCACGTTTAAAGAAGTTTTGTAAAGCAGTATTTGCCTTTTCGTTATATAAGAAAGCACCTGCCCAACCTTTTGCTGAACCTAATACGTCTGAGTTAGAGAAACCACCTACAGCTCCAATGAATTGGATATCTTCAAGCGTTTCACGACCTGAGATTAAGTCGGTCATATGTACGTCTTTTACATCAAAACCAGCTAAGTACATCGCATTGGCCATTTCACGCTCGGAGTTACTTCCTTTTTCACGGATGATAGCCGCTTTAGGAGCCCCTTCCCGACCTCCCCCAAAGGGTGAGGCGATAGTACCGCTGAAGTTTTTAGGGAATACAAACTGTAATGGTTGATTTTTGTAATTATTGTAACGTTCTTGTGCCATTCCATTTTTAGATTGTTTTGAATCTAATAGGAATGATGTTTTATACCAAGTGTCTCTTAACTGAGGAATATCAAAATTGAATTTGTCATTGAAATTTGCTATTGAAATTGTATTTCCTTCGGTTACTGTACCAATTTTAAATACTTTCACATTGCGTTTCGCAAAAGCTAAATCAATAGCTTCGTCTCCTAAATTAGACTGGAATACTACCCCAATATTTTCGTTGAATAAGGCTTTTACAGTATCCGCTTCATTAAGAATAGTCAAGTCGATGTTGGCACCAATATTTACATCAGCAAAACACATTTCTAATAAAGTTGTGATTAAACCACCACTTCCTACATCGTGACCTGCGCTGATATTTCTTTCTTTAATTTGGTTTTGAATTTCATTAAATGCTTTACGTACGTAAACCGCATCTTTCATTGTTGGAACTTCATTACCAATTTTATTCAAAATCTGATTAAAAGAAGAGCCTCCTAATTTGAAAGTATCTTGTGAAAGGTTGATATAGTAGATGTTACCACCGTCTTTCTTAAGTACAGGTTCAACTACTTTAGTGATGTTTGAACAACTTCCCATAGCTGAAATAATAACCGTACCAGGTGCTATTACTTCATCATTAGGGTATTTTTGTTTCATTGAAAGCGAATCTTTACCTGTTGGGATATTGATGCCTAATTCGATAGCAAAATCCGAACAACCTTTTACTGCTTCGTACAAACGAGCATCTTCACCTTCATTTTTACAAGGCCACATCCAGTTTGCTGATAAAGAAACCGATTGTAATCCATCTTTTAAAGGAGCCCAAACTAAGTTGGATAACGCTTCACCAATTGCATTTTTAGAACCTGCTACTGGGTCAACAATTGCGGCTACTGGAGCGTGTCCAATAGAAGTTGCAATACCTTCTTTGCCTTTATAATCTAATGCCATTACACCTACATTATTCAATGGTAATTGTAACGGACCAGCACATTGTTGTTTTGCTACACGTCCACCTACACAACGGTCAACTTTGTTGGTTAACCAGTCTTTACAAGCCACCGCTTCTAATTGTAATAGTTGGTTTAAGTAGTTTGGTATTTCGGTAACGTTATACTCTGGATTAGCATAATTACGATTAACCTTTTTATCCGTCATTATGGTTTTAGGCGAACTACCAAAGAAATCTTCTAAAGCATAATCCATTGGTTTTGCACCTGTAGTTTTCGATTCAAAAGTAAATCTATGGTCATTAGTTACATCACCTACAGTGTACATAGGAGAACGTTCTCTCTCAGCAATGCGATTTAAGGTTTCGATATCTTTTTCACCAATCACTAATCCCATTCTTTCTTGCGATTCGTTACCGATGATTTCTTTAGCCGAAAGCGTAGGGTCACCCACTGGTAATTTGTCTAAATCGATTAAACCACCCGTAGCTTCTACTAATTCTGATAAACAGTTTAAGTGTCCACCAGCACCGTGGTCGTGGATTGAAACGATAGGGTTATTATCACTTTCTACTAAACCACGAATGGCATTTGCTGCACGTTTTTGCATTTCTGGGTTAGAACGTTGGATGGCATTTAATTCGATACCCGAACCAAAAGCACCTGTATCTGCCGAAGATACCGCAGCACCACCCATACCAATTCTATAGTTTTCACCACCTAAAATAACGATTTTGTCGCCTGCTTTAGGTTCGTGTTTTTTAGCTTGTTCTAATTTTCCGTAACCAATACCGCCCGCTTGCATAATTACTTTGTCGAATCCTAATTTGCGCGCTTCTTCTTCGTGCTCGAAAGTTAAAATTGAACCTGTAATTAACGGTTGACCAAATTTATTTCCAAAATCAGAAGCTCCATTGGAAGCTTTGATTAAAATATCCATTGGAGTTTGGTATAACCAAGCTCTTTCATCCATAGCATTTTCCCACGGACGCGTTTCTTCTAAACGCGAGTAAGAAGTCATATACACCGCTGTACCAGCTAACGGCAAAGAACCTTGACCACCTGCTAAACGGTCACGAATTTCACCTCCTGAACCCGTAGCAGCACCGTTGAAAGGCTCTACTGTAGTAGGGAAATTGTGCGTTTCTGCTTTTAAGGATAAAACCGATTCGAATTCTTTTTCTTGGTAAAAATCAGGTTTGTCAGCACTTTTTGGGGCAAACTGAACCGCTTTTGGTCCTTTTACAAAAGCTACGTTATCTTTATAGGCTGAAACAATCTCGTTAGGATGTGTTTCCGATGTTTTTTTAATTAATTTGAATAAAGAAGTAGGTTGTTCTTCACCATCAATAACAAAAGTTCCATTGAAAATTTTGTGACGACAGTGTTCTGAATTGGCTTGTGAGAAAGCAAAAATTTCAGAATCAGTTAATTTTCTTCCAATTTTAGTTGAAAGATTATGTAAATAAGCAACTTCTTCGGTGCTTAATGCTAAACCTTCTTGTTGGTTGTAAGCTTCAATATCTTCAATTTCAAGAATGGGTTCTGGCTGAATATTGATAGTATAAATTTCTTGATTTAATTCCGAGTATTTTTGAGCTAACATCGGGTCAAAATCAATAAAATCTTCTGTTACTTTTTGAAACTCTTCAATACGGATAATCCCTTGAATACCCATATTTTGAGTGATTTCAACGGCATTCGTACTCCAAGGCGTTACCATAGCGGCACGAGGACCAACAAAAAAATCCGCCAATACGGATTTTTCTATTTTATGGGCGTTGCCAAAAAGCCAGTTTAATTTGTTGATATCTTCAGTCGATAATTCGTTTTGCGTTTGTACGGCAAAAACAGTGTTGGTTGCGTTACCAAAAAAATGAATCATTTTTATTGTGTTGTTGTGTTTGTTGGGACAAATGTAATATTTACTTTTTGAAAAAAGAAATAAGATTTTTCAAAACACTTTAAGGGATTTATGTGTATTTCGTCGTTTTTTTTAGTTCTTTTGTTATGTTTTCGGGTTATTTTGTATTAAAATAACAAACAATATTATGAAAACTTATTTAATAGCGGCTTTGCTGTTTTTTAATTTTAACTTCTATTCACAATCGTTTGTCTTTGATCAAAAGATGTATAAGTCAATTGAAGATAAGACTATTAAATTTGATGAGATTAATAAAAGAGTTGAAGAATCTTTTAAAAATCGCATTATTGATGCTAAGGGTAGTGGTTGGAAAGTGTATCAAAGATGGAAGTATATGGCAAGCTTTGAGGTAGACGAAAACGGTTATTTGCCTAATTCGATTGCAATTGATAAAATGAAGACTGAATTTAAAGAAAGTCCTTCTTTTAATGACAAAATTTACAGAAAATCATTAAACAATTTATGGGCACCAGCAGGGCCTTTTACATATACTAATAAGGGATCTTGGAGTACAGGTCAAGGTAGGGTGAATTGTTCTGTTACAGATCCTAATAATGAAGATATAATTTATATAGGTGCAGCTGCAGGAGGTGTTTGGAAATCTACAGATGGAGGATTAAATTGGTCGCCTAAAACTGATTTTATAGATTCTATAGGTATTTCAGGTTTAGCAATAGATCCTAATAATACGAATGTAATATATGCAATAACTGGAGATGCAGACGGAGCAGATACCGTTTTTGATGGTCTTTACAAATCTAATGATGGAGGGGATACTTGGATAAAAATGGGGCTAACAGATGTGAATTATGGTAGAACAATATTGATAGATCCTAATAATAGTAATGTTGTAATTGTAGGAACTAATTCAGGTGTATATCGTTCAGAGGATGGAGGACTTTCTTTTGAACTAACTTCAGATAGTGACGTTATCTATCAGTTGGCGTTTCATCCTACTAATTCAAATATAGTGTATGCTTCTAATTCAACAGGAGGAGATACTTTTATTTATAAAAGTGTTGATAATGGGGTAAATTGGGAAATGAAGAAATCTTTTGTGCGAGTAAAAAAGATGCTTATGGCTACTACAAAGGCAGATCCTAATTATTTGTACTTATTAGGTGCTAATACATCTGGAGATTTAAATGGCTTTAAAGGGGTTTATTTATCGGTTGATGCGGGAGAAAATTTTACACTTAAAAATGATAGGACTGATATTTTAGAAAGCTACCAAAGTTATTATGATTTGGCATTGGCTGTATCGCAAACTAATAAAGATTTGATTTATACAGGATGTCTTAATATGTGGGGTTCAAAAGATGGAGGGATAACGTTTACCAAATTGAATCATTGGAGTAATATTTCTGATCCACGATATACGCATGCAGATATACATAATATAAGAACAGTAGGTTCTGATGTATATGTATCTTCAGATGGAGGTATTTATATTTCTAAAGATGCGGGTAATACTTTTGTAAATAGAACATCGGGTTTGCAAATAAGCCAGTTTTATAAAATGGATACTTCACCATTAACTAATTCTAGATTGGTAGGAGGATTACAGGACAATGGGGGATATGTATCAGATAATGATGTTTGGTCTAATTTTTATGGAGGAGATGGTATGGATACCGCAATAAATCCAGTAAAACCTCATTTAGCATACGGTTTTACACAGTATGGCGGAAATTTATATGAATATAATTTTAATTCAAAATATGATGGTTCTTTTATTGCAAATCATAGTTATGAAAAAGGAGAGTGGGTTACTCCTTTAGAAATTTCAAATAGAGGAAATATTTATGGAGGCTGGAAAGAGATAGAGGAGTTGGTTAATAGGACTTGGAAACCGATAACGAATAATTCTAATGGATATAATATAAAGAATATGAAAGTTAATCCATTATATCCTAATAGATTGTTATATTATAGAAAAAGTAAGGCTAATGCTAATTTTGATGAATTAATTTATACTGAAGAAGAAAGGGATAATTTAGGTAATTTAGTTCCAAAAGTAATTACTCTTCCTTCTACTTCAAGATTGGTTAAGAACTTAGCAGCTATTTGTTTTAATCCTGTAAATCCAGCTATTTTTTATATACTATATGCAGGAAAAATTTATAAAACAGCTGATTCAGGAAAAACATGGAATGATATAAGTTTTAATTTGCCTTATTCAACTACTTATTGTATTGCAGCGCAAGGAAATCAAAAAAATTCAGTTTATGTAGGAACTAATTTAGGCGTGTATTATTTTGATGAAGAATCTAATTCTTGGAGTCTTTTTAATAATGGTTTGCCAAGAGTAAAAGTTACAGAGTTAAAAATTAATACTTCTGAAAATAACTTAACGGCTTCAACTTACGGAAGAGGAATATGGAGAGTTGCTTTACCTAGCGGGACACTTGCTGTAGAAGAGCAGGTATTAAATGAATATAAAGGAGGTGTTTTTCCTAATCCATCTAATGGCGTTTTTAAAATTAATGTTAGTATTGAAGAGCCTTTAAAAATGGCTATATATGACGTGTCAGGAAAAATGATTTTTGAAAAAAGTTTTCAATCGTTATCTCCTAATGACGAAATTAATATTTCAAATAATCCGAAAGGAATTTATTTATTAGACATAAAATCAGATCAATACACTATCAGAAAAAAGATTTTAATAAAATAATTAGAATTATATAGCGTAAAATCTTTTTAATTGAAAATAAAAAGGAGTAAGATGCGTTATACTTGTGTAGTAAAGACACTTTTAGACTGTCCTGAAATAATTTAAAAAGAAAATAAATAAAAGTAATATCAAGTTTTTTTTAGTTTTTAACCCTATTTTGAGTAAAAATCAAAATAGGGTTTTAATTTTCTATTAACTTCAAATTCGGTGTTGGATTTGAAGTGAATTAGCAACTTCTGATCTATTCCATTTTGTTTTTTAAATTCAAAATACGTATTCAAATTTTAATGATCAAAATAGTTTATTATTTCTTCTTTTGTAATTTTTGATGAGCATTTGAATTTATTGAGAAATTTTGTTTCACAATGAAGTTTTAATGCGGAATATGTGTAAATATGAAGAAGTAAAGAAAAAAGAATTAATCATAAATAGCGAGAGTTCGACTTAAAAAAACTTTTAACTTGCTAATAAACAGTTCTTTCATATTTCTTTGAGGAACTTTGTGAATAGCTATACGACGAAAAACACAAAGAAAGTACTAATGGAAGTACAAAGTTTTTGTGTAATATCTTAAAAATCAATGCTTTTTATGTCGAACTTACGTTAAATAGGAATGGTTTTGTATTTTTTTAGAGTGGTTTATAAGGATTGTTTTTTAGTTTATTGACATTTATTGTTTGCAAAGAACTAATTTAGTACAATCAAAAAGAGTCTTTTTTAAACTAAGTAAAGAGTATCTTTTGTGATGAAGATAGAAAAGACAAAGAAATCGCTTCTTTTTATATTCAAAGTTATTTTTATTTGGCTAAATTTATTATTTAAAGAGAAAAGTATATTGTGATATTAAAATTTATTCTGCTATTTTTCGTAATTGGTTTTTATTTTTAATAGCAATTTTTTTACCTGATATACTGATTAACTCTTGTTTGTTTAATTCAGAAAGTAATCGGATACAGCTTTCGGTAGCGGTACCTATTATACCAGCTAATTCTTCTCTGGATAGTTGAATACGAAGAGAGCCGTCTTCATTATTACCAAAAGTTTCTTCTAAATAAATAAGAGTTTCTGCTAAACGTTCTTTTACGCTTTTTTGAGCCATTGAAACCATGTGATCATCAGCTTCCTTTAAATCACTACAAATAGTTTTCATTATATTCATAGAAAACTGATTGTTTTGATTAAAAAATTTCAAAATTTCGCTTTTAGGAACAAAGCAAACTTCCATATCTTCTAAGGCAACAGCACTTAAGTTGGCGGGTTCTTCGCTAATCATAGATCGTTGTCCTAAGAGTTCTCCCGACTTTACTAATTTTACAATTTGGTCTTTACCATTAGTACTCAGTTTGGTCATTTTACAAACACCATCCTTTATACAAAATATGCCATTGGTCATATCACCTTCTTCAAAAATAGACTCTCCTTTTTTAATGGTGTATGACGTTTTACATTCGGCCATTCGTAATAATTCGTCCTTTGTTAGAGCCTTCAAAGAACTGAATTGTCTAACGATACATTGTTCACATTTGCTCATAGCACAAAAATCAGCATCCAAAGATATTTAAAGTATGACAAATATCATAGTAAAATAATCAATAAGAAAGGAAATTTGTTGAAGGTTTTAAAGAGCAAATGAATTTATGGATAAAATACATTGTTTTCATTGTGGAAACGATATTGTAAAAACGGAAGAAATTGTTTTAGAAGACAAGTCTTTTTGCTGTGTGGGCTGTAAAACAGTATATGAGATTTTTAGTCAAAATGATTTGGTTTGTTATTATGACTTTGAGCAATCCCCCGGTACTGCTCCACAGGATATTAAGGGGAAGTACGTTTTTTTGAATGATAAAAAAATCGTTTCTAAATTATTGGATTTTGAAGAAGAAGGAGTTCATGTTGTTTCTTTGTATATACCACATGTACACTGTAGTTCATGTATTTGGATTTTAGAAAATCTTCAAAAGTTAATCGAAGGAGTTGTTAGTTCACAAGTTAATTTTAATCAAAAGAAAGTTAGAATTACCTATAATCCAGTAA
Organism: Flavobacterium davisii; assembly: GCF_019565505.1. Taxonomy (GTDB): domain Bacteria; phylum Bacteroidota; class Bacteroidia; order Flavobacteriales; family Flavobacteriaceae; genus Flavobacterium; species Flavobacterium davisii. The sequence continues at coordinate 379,694 of NZ_CP067378.1, read as the reverse complement.
AAACGAATCTAAAAGATATTGTTGAAATACTTAGTAAAATAGGTTATGAACCTTACATTAGTTTAGAAAATTATGAAAATAAAAGACAAGAAGTTGATAGAACCTTAATTTATAAAATAGGGGTTGCCTTTTTTTCTTTTGGCAACATTATGTTGCTTTCTTTTCCAGAATATTTTGAAGTAGGGGAGTTTTGGATAGAACAATACAAAAGCTTTTTTCGTTGGTTAATTTTTTCTTTGTCATTACCTCCTTTTTTTTATTCCGCTTGGGGATATTATGTGTCTGCTTGGAAAAGCATTCAGTCAAAAATGCTTAACATAGATATTCCTATTGCTTTAGGAATTGTAGTCATGTTTGTTAGAAGTACTATAGATATAGTTTTTGATTACGGGCAAGGTTTTTTTGATAGTATGTGTGGATTGATTTTCTTTATGTTATTAGGAAGATTATTTCAGCAAAAAACCTATAATTTTTTATCATTTGAACGGGATTATAAATCTTATTTTCCAATAGCCATTACGAAAATTACAGCAGATGGATTAGAAGAACCTATTCAGGTATATGATATTTCAAAAGGAGATAGACTCTTAATTAGAAATCAAGAATTAATTCCTGTAGATGGTATTTTAATTACATCAGAAGGGTCTATTGATTATAGTTTTGTTACAGGTGAAGCCATTCCAATAAAGAAAAAATCGGGAGATAAGGTATATGCTGGAGGAAAGCAAATTGGTAAAGTAATAGAGATAGAAGTGTTAAACTCTGTATCGCAAAGTTATTTAACCCAATTATGGAGTAATGATGTTTTTCAAAAAAGAGTAGAACAAAAGTATAAAACAATTACAGATACTATCAGTCGATATTTTACCCCAGCATTGTTACTATTAGCTTTTTTATCCTTTGTTTTTTGGATATTTAGACAACCTGTTACCGCTTTTAATGTTTTTACGGCAATTCTAATTGTAGCCTGTCCTTGCGCATTGGCATTAACAGCTCCTTTTACGCTAGGTAATGTTCTTCGTATAATGGGGTATAGAAAATTGTATCTTAAAAACACAACGGTTATAGAACAGTTAGCAAAAGTAGACACAATTGTTTTTGATAAGACAGGAACCATTACAACTAATAAAAAAACGGCTATAACTTACGAAGGAACAGAACTAAGTTTAATAGAATTAAAACAGCTGAAAAATGTACTTAGAGGATCTAATCATCCTTTAAGTAGAAGATTATATGATTTTATTCCAGTTTATGAAAAAATAGAAGTAACAGACTTTGAAGAGATAACAGGAAAAGGAATTTTTGCAAAAATAGCTGGAAATTCAATAAAATTAGGTTCCTCTCAATTTTTGGAACACATGAGTGAAAATACTCATAAAAAAACCAAAGTACATATTGAATGGAATGGAATATATAAAGGGAGTTATGTTTTTAATAATCAGTATAGAGAAGGATTGGAACAACTGTTTGAAAATTTATCTAAAAAATACCAATTAGTTGTGTTGTCAGGAGATAATGATGGAGAAAAAAAGATTTTACAAAAAATGTTACCCTCTTCTACGCGTTTAGTTTTTAATCAAAAACCAGAGGAAAAGTTACAATATATTGAAAAATTGCAGAAAGAAGGCAAAAATGTTATGATGGTAGGAGATGGATTGAATGATGCAGGAGCATTAGCTCAAAGTAATATAGGAATTGCTATTTCAGAAAATGTGAATGTTTTTTCTCCTGCTTGTGATGGTATTTTAGATGCAACCCAATTTTCCAAGATACATTTTTTTATGCAATATTCAAAAAATGCCATGAAAACCATCTATATGAGTTTTGGATTATCACTATTGTATAATGTTATAGGACTTAGTTATGCTGTAACAGGTAATTTATTACCTATAGTGGCTGCTATTATAATGCCATTAAGCACTATTACTATTGTGAGTTTTGTAACATTAATGAGTAATTTTTATGCGTCTAAAAAATAATTTTAAGTTACAGATTTGAGGTTTATTAAAAAAAGAAACTTGAAATATTAAACAAAATAGGGAGTATGATAAAAATCATATTTTATCCCATATAGTCAAGGTAAATTTGAAGTGTAAAAATAAAGATATGAGTATTATATATTTATTAATCTGCATCAGCATTGTATTAGCTGTTACTTTTCTTTACATCTTTATTAGAGCAGTAAGAAGTGGTCAGTTTGACGATGATTATACTCCTTCAGTACGAATGTTATTTGAAGATGAGTTAAAAAATAGTAAACCCAAAACAAATATAAATTCAGAAAAACAAAATTAATTATGGAAATGCAACAATTTTATTACGACAACAAAATTGTAAATAAGTTCATATACGCAACCATAGTTTTTGGGGTAGTAGGTATGTTAGTAGGGCTATTGTTAGCAACAATGTATTTATTCCCTAATATTACAGATGGTATTTCGTGGTTGAGCTACGGACGATTACGCCCCCTGCATACAAATGCAATCATTTTTGCTTTTGTGGGCAATGCAATGTTTGCTGGTTATTACTACTCAATCCAGCGATTATTAAAAACAAGAATGTATAGCGATTTTTTAAGTAACCTAAATTTTTGGGGATGGCAGTTAATTATTGTTGCGGCTGCTATTTCTTTACCTTTAGGTTATACCACTTCTAAAGAATATGCAGAACTAGAATGGCCAATAGATATTGCTATAGCAGTAATTTGGGTAGTATTTGGTGTTAATATGATTATGACTATTTTACGTCGTAGAGAAAGACACCTTTATGTAGCCATTTGGTTTTATATAGCCACTTTTGTAACGGTAGCAGTATTACATATTTTTAATAGTTTAGAATTACCAGTTAATGGTTTAAAATCATATTCTGTTTATGCAGGCGTTCAAGACGCATTGGTACAATGGTGGTATGGACATAATGCGGTTGCCTTTTTCTTAACAACTCCTTTTCTTGGCTTAATGTATTATTTCATGCCAAAAGCAGCTAACAGACCCGTGTATTCTTACAGATTATCAATTATTCACTTTTGGTCTTTAATATTTCTATATATCTGGGCAGGACCTCACCATTTGTTATATACAGCTTTGCCTGATTGGGCGCAAAATTTAGGGGTAGTATTTTCTGTAATGCTAATTGCGCCCTCTTGGGGAGGTATGATTAACGGACTTTTAACCTTAAGAGGTGTTTGGGATAAAGTACGTACGGATGTTGTATTAAAATTCTTTGTAGTAGCGCTTACAGGTTATGGTATGGCTACTTTTGAAGGCCCTATGTTATCATTAAAGAATGTAAATGCCATAGCACATTTTACGGATTGGATCGTGGCACACGTACACGTTGGTGCTTTAGCTTGGAATGGCTTTATGACTTTTGGTATTATTTATTGGTTGTTACCTAGATTAACAAAAACATCATTATACTCCCAAAAATTAGCTAATTTCCACTTTTGGATAGGAACATTAGGTATCATCATGTACGCTTTACCAATGTATGTGGCTGGTTTTACACAAGCCTCTATGTGGAAACAGTTTAATCCAGACGGATCGTTAGTATATGGTAATTTCTTAGAAACAGTAACTCAAATCATGCCTATGTACGCTATTCGTGCTGTAGGAGGAAGTATGTACTTGATAGGAATGTTAGTAATGGTTTATAATGCTTATAAAACAGTTGTAAACGGACAATCAGTAGAAGATGAATTAGCCGAAGCACCCGCTCTAGTTACGATTGCTCCATATCGTTTAAAAAATGAAAAATTTCATGCTTGGTTAGAAAGAAAACCTGTTCAATTAACAGTTTTAGCTACAATAGCCATTTTAATAGGAGGAATTATACAAATTATTCCAACAATCGTTGTAAAATCTAATATTCCAACTATTTCAAGTGTAAAACCTTACACTCCTTTAGAATTAGAAGGACGTGATTTATATATCCGTGAAGGATGTGTAGGATGTCATTCCCAAATGATTCGTCCTTTCCGATCAGAAGTTGCACGCTATGGAGAGTATTCTAAGTCAGGTGAATATGTATATGATCATCCGTTCTTATGGGGATCAAAACGTACAGGTCCCGATTTATTTAGAGTTGGGGGTAAGTATAATGATAACTGGCATTTTAATCACATGTGGGATCCCCAAAGTACATCAGCGGGCTCTATTATGCCTGCATACAAATGGTTATTTGATAATAAATCTGCTGATTATTCTCAAATTGAGAAAAAAATGAAAGTAATGCAAACATTAGGAGTGCCTTATACCGAAGAAGACATCAAAAATGCCAAAACATCTATTGCAGAGCAATCAGCTAAAATAGAGACAAATTTGAAAAATGATCCAGATTTTGTAAAAAGTTATGCTGAAAGCGAAAAAAATGCTAAAATCCGTCAAGAAGAATTTGTTCCTATGAAGGATCGTGAAATTGTAGCTCTAATAGCCTATTTACAACGTTTAGGTACTGATATAAAAGTTAAAGATTCTCAAAAATAAAACTATGTTGAAGTTTGTTAAACATACTATGGAAAATATCACAGGAATTGAGATATATCCTATCATTTCATTGTTAATCTTTTTCTTCTTTTTTGTAGGATTGTATTGTTGGGTTTTTACCTATAAAAAAGAAAAGATAAATCAATTAAGTAATTTGCCTTTTGCTGAAGGTACTACAGACGAATTTTTAAATTTATAAAACATAAAACGGCTGTTTTATAGCAGATTGTAGCTCTATATCAAACATAATAAGATAATAGATATATACTGCTAAAAAATAAAATTTAAGCATTATGAAAAAAATATTTCCTATATACGTAAGAATTCCAGCATTTTTTGCCTTGTTTTTCATGGCGATGGAATTTTTTATAGACTCGGGCGACCGTCCAGCTTTTATTAAGTACCCTATACTAAATGTTATTTTATTGATTTTTTTGTTAATTCTGATAGCTGTAGAGTTAGTCCTTAAGGCAACAGATAAAGTTTTAGATACTTTATTAACTGAAGAACAACGTAAAGAAAAAGAATTAGAAGAAAATCTACCTTTTACTGAAACTCAATTTTTTAAAGGAATTATACAAAAATTAACTCGTTCTCGTAAAGTAGAAGAAGAAAATGAGTTAATTATGAATCATAATTACGATGGAATTCAAGAATTGGATAATGTTTTACCTCCTTGGTGGGTGTATCTATTTTATGGGACCATTGCATTTGCATTAATTTATTTAGTCCGTTTTCACATGCTAGGTCATGATGATCAAACAACTGAGTTTGAAAAAGAAATGACTATAGCAAAAGTTCAGGTAGAAGAATATAAGAAGACAGCCCCCGATTTAATGAGCAAAGAAAATGTTACTTTATTAACAGATGCTGAAAGTATTAATGCAGGTAAGGCTATTTTTCAAACAAACTGTATTGCGTGTCATAAGGCAGATGCAGGAGGAGCAATAGGTCCCAATCTAACAGATAAATATTGGGTTTTAGGCGGCGGAATTAAAAATGTATTTAATACCATTATGGAAGGTGGACGTGCTGGTAAGGGTATGATTTCATGGAAAGATCAAATAAAACCATCAGATATACAGAAAATAGCAAGTTATGTATTGAGTTTACAAGGTACCAATCCAGCTGGAGCTAAAGCACCCGAAGGAGATCTATGGGAAGAAGGCGCTACAACTATGCCTGCAACTCAAAACATTTCAGCAACTGTAGATTCAACTAAAGCTAAATAATACTAAATATAAAATTAGTTGCCATTTGAAACAAAGGGAGAAATCCGCTATAAGTATAAAAATATTGTATATGATTTCTCCATTTCACTCTGTTTTATTCAAAATGACATAAAAAATAACAAATTATGGCAGGCCATTTACCATCAGATAGCTTTAGAGATACCATTGCAACTATTGACAAAGAGGGAAAACGTGCATGGATTTTTCCTAAAAAACCAAGTGGGAAATTATATGATAAAAGAAAAATAGTAAGTTATTTTTTGTTAATATTTCTTTTCTCAGCACCTTTTGTAAAAGTAAACGGCAGTCCGTTTTTATTATTTAACGTAATAGAACGAAAATTTTCCATTTTTGGATTTCCATTTTGGCCTCAAGATTTCCATTTGGTCGTAATTTCAATGATCATTGGAGTTGTAGGATTAGCTCTATTTACAGTAGCATTTGGGCGCATTTTTTGTGGTTGGATTTGTCCGCAAACTATTTTTATGGAAATGGTTTTTAGACGAATAGAATATTGGATAGAAGGGGATAGAGGAGCGCAAATTAAATTAGCTAAACAAGAATGGAATGCTGAAAAAATAAGAAAAAGATTAACCAAATGGATGCTCTTTTTATAGCCTCCTTTTTATAGCCAATGTTTTCTTAGCTTATTTAATAGGAGGTGATTCCGTATTAGACATGGTACGCCAAGGACCCTTACAAAATACAACGACCCTAATTGCTCTTTTAATTTTTACAGGCGTTTTTTATTTTGTTTTTGCATGGTTTAGAGAACAAGTATGTATTATAGCTTGCCCTTACGGTCGTATGCAAGGAGTCTTGTTAGATAATAAGACAATCAATGTAGCGTATGATCACGTAAGAGGTGAAGGCGAAAAAGGAAGAGGAAAATTTAGGAAAGGAGAAGATAGAACACTATTAGGAAAAGGAGATTGTATTGATTGTCATCAATGCGTAAATGTTTGTCCTACAGGAATAGATATTAGAAATGGAGTTCAGCTAGAGTGTGTTAATTGTACTGCTTGTATAGACGAGTGTAATGCTATTATGACAAGTGTAAACTTACCCATTAACTTAATACGCTATGCAAGTGAAAATGAGATTGTAAAAAAGAAAAATTTGTTTTTACAACTCGAATGAAAGGATATGTAGCCGTTTTAAGTATTTTAATAGGTATTTTTATAGGAATGCTATTTTTAAGAAATGATGTAGAAGCCACTGTATTACGTTTACAGGACAATTATTTCAGCATAAAGGAGAAAATATTACAAATGTTTTTACTTATAAAATAGTAAACAAAACCATGGATGATTTTAAAAACGTAACCTTTAAATTAGTTAGTCCAAAAGGAAAAATTGAAATAGTAGGTAAACAAAGTGTTCAGGTTAAAAAAGATAATTTAGCCCAGTGGAACTTTGTTTGTAGAAATTCATCCAGCATTTTTGGAAGGAGATAAGACAAAAATAAAAATAGAAATTTATAATAATAAAAGGTTAATAGAAACCACTACTAGTAATTTTTTAGGGCCAAGAAAATTTAATTAGTATAGTTCAACTTTAATAAAACAAAAAGATGACATAAAAATGGATAAAATGGTTTTATTGAGTTAAAAAAAAGGTATGTAATAATAGAATTATGAAAGCAAATTGGGGAACAGGAATTGTGATAGCATTTGGGTTATTTATCACATTCATATTATACTTTGTATTTAAAGTACAAGGAACAAAAGAATACGATCATGAAATGGTTACAGAAGAATATTATAAAAAAGAAATAGGATACCAAGATCAATTAGATAAAGAAAAAAATGCTCTCAATCTAAACGAAAAGGTTATTTTAGAAATTAAAAAAGAAGGACTTATAATAAAATTTCCAAAATCATTTGATTACAAAAATATAATAGGTAAGGTGTCCTTTTATAGACCGTCTAATCAGCAATTAGATTTCGATGTGCCCATATCGTTATCTTCTTCCAATTTGCTCATACCTAAAACCAAGCTGATTGGCGGTCGTTGGGACATTACTATTGACTGGGAATACCAAGGAAACAAATATTTGAATAAAGAGAAAGTAAATTTATAATAGCAAACAATAATCGTATGCCATAAACTACTAAATAATAGTTTTAAAATAATAGGTATATGGTTATTGCTAATCATAAAAAAATGATATACTCAGCATTCATATTAGGTTTAATTAGCAGTTTGCACTGTGTGGGTATGTGCGGACCTATTGCTATGATGTTGCCAGTTGATAGAACTAATCAACTTACAAAAGTTATACAAATTATAACCTATAATATAGGAAGAATCATATCCTATATTTTATTAGGATTGTTTTTTGGTTTGTTGGGTAGAGGGCTTTTTCTTGCTGGTTTTCAGCAAAAAATGTCAATTATGATTGGCATTTTAATGATAGTAATAGTTTTAGTTCCAGAAAAAGTCTTCGCCCAATATAATTTGTCTAAGCCCATCTTAACAATATTAACTAAATTAAAATCGTCATTAGGACAGCAATTTAAAAAGAAAAGCTATCCCTCTATTTTTATGATCGGTTTACTCAACGGATTTTTACCCTGTGGATTAGTATATGTAGCACTTTTTGGAGCGATTGCAATGCAAAAATTCATTTAAGTATCCTATATATGACTTTGTACGGAATAGGAACCATTCCGATGATGGCAACAGTTGTATACACGGCTAATTTATTAACAATCCCTATACGAAGTAAAATTCAAAAAATAATACCCATAGCAGTTATTGGAGTGGGAATATTATTTGTTTTTAGAGGATTAGGATTAAATATCCCTTTTTTATCTCCCAGTACCATGAGTTTATTAATTCAAAGCACACCACATTGTAAATAAAAGAGATAAAGAAAAATCAATATAGAATTATAATAATAATTTAAATATAAGCAAAAATGGAAAGACACAACCTACTGAACGAATTCCCTGAATTCACTGAAAAAATTCATGATTTAAAAACAAAAGACAATCATTTTAGAAAACTATTTGATGAATACCATGAAGTAGAACATGAGATTCACCGATACAATTCTGGAGCAGAAGTCACTACAGATGCACACATGCACGAGTTAAAAGCTAAAATGTTATTTTTAAAAGATGAAATTTTTTCGATGCTGAAAAATTAATTAGATAAAAAGTGAAAATCTTAAACGATTTTCACTTTTTTATTTTATTTCAAAAAAACATTCAAAAAAATAAATTTTAAAAGTTATAAAAAAACAGTTCTCATAGCTTCGAATAAAAAAATAGTTCTACTATAATTTTATCCAATAAACAATTTCCTCTATTCATTCCTATCGTTCCTATTGATTAGGTTAAACAAAAAATACGATTACATTCAATACGGTAATAAATAGGGTAAAAATAAAATTTTCCATAAAAAACAGCAAAATATAATTATTTTGTAATTTAAAATGATAAATTTGATATTTATTGTAAAAAAAATAAATATAAAATTAAAAACAATATCTTGATGAAAAAAAACAAGCTATATAGGGTAAAAAAACACAATTGAAGAAGATGTAAATTTATGACACAATAACATGTTTTAATACAAGTATAAATATGGCTAACAAACAGTTTCAATACAAGACTATTAAAATAAAAGAACATCTTCCATTAAAAGATTTTAAATACAAATCAACTTGATAAAACATTTCTGTTTTATCGCTAAAAAACAAACAAAAACGAGATGAATATTAGTTGGTCAATGCATATTGTAAAAAAAGGAGATACCTTAGAATCTGTAGCACAAAAATTAGGAATCAGTAGTCAAACACTCAGACAATATCATAATACCTATTGCGATCTAAAAGAAATAATAGAAGAGAATCATCTAAAAGGAATTAGTGCAATCCTATTACCTTCCTCACAAGAAATCCAAGAGTTTAAAGAGTTTGAAAAAAAAATCAGACCCTTAACAGTCTACCATTACACTACTTACCTCATAATTTTTATAAACCCAGTTACAATATAGAAGAAACAATAGAATCATCAGCAAAAGCTCCCTTTACAGTAAGTTATAAGGCGACCCTAAAAACCACAAGAGAAAAAGAAGGAATCATAGTATCATTAGCAAACAGCTATTTTCAAAAAGAAGAAGAAACCCCAGAAGATAAGATTTCTACATTAGCCATAGCTTGTATGAACACAATATATCCGATAGAATTTATAATAAATTCTGGAGGTCAGATAATAAACATAAAAAATCATCAAGAAATAATAAACAAATTTAAAGAAAGAAAATTAGACCTTTTAACTTATTTTTCAGGAAAAATAAATCAAGCATATATTGATAAGTTTGAGAAAACTCTAACAGATAGAAAAAAATTCTAAAGAGTTATTGTTCAACCTTATTATACCAAGTCCTTTTTCCCAATATGAGTTGGTTTAGTGAAGAAGAAAAAAATGATTTTTTTATTATCAAGCCAATTCGTATAACGTAGAAAGTGCAGTTATAACACAACATAATTTTGAAAACACAGACTATATAAAAACAATTGTTACATCAAATTATGAAGAAGGGAGCACATTTGAAGAAATATTACGTAAAAAAATTATAGAATATTCCCATAATACAATAGATACCCAAGAAGAAGATCTATCAAATTGGCAAGGAAGTATAACTTTTATTTATTACACCTCCAAAAAAGAAAAACAATTACTAAAAGTAGAAGCCGAACTTAAGATAGAAAATAACCAAGAAATATATCTAAAGCATACCTTAAAAATAAATTAACTAAACAAACTAAACCAGTCTATATATGAAAAAATATAGAGTACAAAAAGGCGACACACTCAATAGCCTAGCGGAGAAATTTGCCATAAAAGACGGAGCCAGCCTTCGCGCATTTCACAACATATATTGTCCTTTAGAAGACTTATTAGATTCAGAAGTCGTAGTAGGAAAAGAGCTTCTAATAGCAGAAGAAGCCCCTTATATAAAAGAAAAGCAAGAAAACAATGCCCCACAGAACAACGATACAAAAACAGAAGTAGCAGTATCCCAGAGTTCCAAAGAAGCAGCAAAAAAGAAACAAGTCCAAGTTCTGACTCCTCCAGCTCCACTCCACACGAAGGCAAGCACTTTGTCGTACAAAAGGACAATGTCAGTGCAACCAAGGGTTTCAATTTCCATCCTTTAAAGTAACCAGTCATACCAAACATTATTGGAATGATTCCCAAGGCAAGTCTGATTACTTGGCCGTAACAGAAGAAGATATACAACTAAATCCAACAGCACAACCCTTTGGACAATGCAAACTAAAACCCAGCTCCGGAGGGTATTTACCCTGCTCCTTTGCAGCCGCAGGGAAATGGACTAAAACCTATGATAAAGTAAAAATTTTAGACAAAAAATGCGTCACCGAAATATCCGAGTTAATGTGCAGTACAGGCGGTAAAATTACCATTTTAAAACACGGACAAGAAAGTCAAACCAGTAAAAACCAAGTTAAAAAAGCCAATCCACACGAACAACATCTATACAACCCCATTCTGAATTTTGAAGAATTTCAAGAAGAAATTAACAGTGATAATAATGAAATTTGGTAATAAAAAAACAAATTTATAATGAAAAAAGGGATATCCGTAATATCAGGCGTAACCTCGCCCACAGTAGGCGAAAAAATGACCTACCACATATCCGAATGGTACCCCAATACCCCCTTATCCGAAAGAGAAAAAGCCAACGTTACTTGGGAACTATTCAAAAAAGAAGCGATGGAAGATTTACCACCACCCATGTTAAGAAAAAAGGAGACAGCCGTTTTACCTTTGGCGAATCTTCGGCAGGGGAAACCTACCGATTAGAAGCCTATTTATACCAACCCGAAGGAGGCGGATTAATCATAACCCCCAAAGCCAGCAGAATCCCCAAAATATGTAAAGTAGACCTAACCTATGTAGACGATAGTAAAGGAAGTGTTTTTAGTTTTACAGAAAAACTACGAGCCAAAGCGCATTGTGTAAATATGTTTAACAAAGAAATCTTATTTACCTTATGGGAAGACGACGCAAAAGGCAGCGGACACAATACCTCTAACAAACTCATTGATACAAAGAAGGCAAAAGTAGATTTATATGGTAATGTTGTAGTAGACTTTATGCTAACCAAAGCCTTGATGAAGAAAGCCATGCAAGGAGAAGCAGATATACGAGAACTAGAATTTTATGTAACAGTAGAATATTACAGAAATAAAAAGCACACAACAGCAAACGTAGATATACAAAATCCATTACCTACAGAAAATACCCCTCCTTCTCAGTCTACGGGAATAAAAAAAGCCAAAGGTTCTCCAGCTGAAGAAAAACCAAAAAGCAAGAAAGAGGAAAGTGGCTTATTAAACCCTATTTCCGAAGCCTTAGGCGAAATATGGGATTGGGTAGAAACCCAAGGAACCGCCCTAAGAGACAAACCCCACACCATTGAAATCCCGGAGGGAAAAAGCCCCGCTATTGTGGGGAAAACGAAAGTGGAGAAGACTTCCACTACAGGTACAAGCTGTGGTGAAAGATATTGCATTAAAAAAGGAGACAAGAGTGAACTCATACGAGAAATTAATATTCGTTTAGCGGGTTTTGGCGGAAATGTCCCGACTGATGAATTTACAGACCGCACCGAAAAAATGATTAAACAGTTTCAACGGGATTATATGAAAGTTCCTGAAACGGGTAAGGTTTGTGGGAATGTTTTGAGAGCGATTGATGATTTTTCTACTAAGTTTGATATAGGTGTGCCTTTTTGGAACCAATTAAAATGTAGTTGTTCAACCAAAGGTAGACAAGCTAGTTCTAAATTAAGAGTAATTAAAGAAAAAAATATTTGTGATGGTTTTGGTGATCATACTGGAAAAGGCACATATAAAAAAAACCTCATAATGAAGCAAATCATAATTATGAATATCCGGGCATACATAGAAGCTTATTGTTTGGTTTAAAAACTTTAAAATTTTATTTCAGCCAGCAAACTATTTATTCTCTAGATTTAATTTCATCTGGATACAGATGTAGATTTAAAAATTACACAACAACAAATCATCAAGGAAAAGCAATTGATATTCAGTTTAGTAAAGGGGATTGGAATATCAGAGGTGAACAAAAAAAGAATTTGGAAACATTGCGAAAAATTAGGGATGAATTTTATATAAAATATTTAGGAGGACAAGAAAATTGGACAAATCCAAATAAATTTTCAATTGAACAAATTGATTTGTTATATAAAAAAAATGGGAGTGTTAGATTTGATCATACTTTTAGTTGGATTCATTTTGATGTTAGACGATTTGATGCAATTTACTTAGAAGATAAATATTTTTGTAAAAATAGTCAGTCCTTAAATGGTAAGAGCATAGTTCAATTAGCAAGAGAAATGGGATTAAATGATTTGTGTAATTGTTTTAGAAGTTTTACACCTCAAGGTAAACCAGAAGCTGAAAAAAAAGACTCGAATGAAAGAGTTGATCCTAAAACCCTAAAACTATCGGATAAAGGCAAACAATTCATAAAAGATTGGGAAAAATTTGAGCCTAAGGCTTATAATGATTCTGAAGGATATTGTACTATTGGGTATGGTCATTTAATAAAAAGAAAAAAATGTGAGGATATTACAATTCCTGATGAATTTAAAAATGGAATAACCAAAGAAAGAGCAAATGAATTATTTGAGCTTAGATTAAAAAAATTCGAAAATTCCGTAAAAAGAGACATCACTGCTCCTCTATATCAATATGAATATGATGCTTTAGTAAGTTTAGTATTTAACACTGGGGAAAATTTTTTAAATACAGGTGGCAAAAATGATGGTGAGACAAAAATTAAAAAAAATATAAATAATAAAGAATATGAAGCAGGAGCTAATGAAATGAAAGATGTCACAAATGGAGGAACTTCTGGTTTAGTAAAAAGAAGAAATGCAGAAATTAAAATGTTTAAAAATAATATATATGATTCAACACATTAAACTTATAAAAATGATTTTATTTATTTAACCAACTTATTATTCCTAGTTTCAGGATGTAAGACTGATTCTAAAAATGGTTTAGAAAAGAGAATGTTATTTCAAATACAGAAATAACAAATACTTTACCAATTAATGAAGATAAAAAAGATAGTACTTCTGATGATTTAATAGAAAAAAAAGAAAACTTTGAATTAATTGAAGTAAAACAAATATCTAATAACAAAACTGTAGATTCAATTGTATCAAGATTGAAATCGATAAAAATTAATATTACTGACAATAACATCATTATAAATAATATTAAAGCCCAATTTACTGTCAATAAATCAAATTCGAAAAATTTATTTGGTCAAAATTATATATACAAATATTATTCTGACTATCTGTCCAAAAATTACAAAATCAACATACAAAATGAAGTTGATTATATTGAAGTGAGTTATGAAGATTCTCAAAAGTATCCCTTTAAGGATTTTTTTATGGAGGGTGGTATTGCCGTTTTTACTAATGGCTATCTAATTTTACAATACTCTGATTACTTAATAACTTTCAGAAAAAAATCAAGCAATAACAACAATTCAAATAATCTAGTATCTCTCCCATTTGATTATCAAAAATACACAAATGACTGTTACTTAAAAAATAATGCTGAATGTGATAAAAGATATCCTCAAATTCAAGGTAATGAATTGAACTTAGTCACTAGTTTAATTAATAAAAAAATCAACAAGAACAAACCTTATGCAATTTATCATATTGATAATGGTGGGTTATCTTTCGAGACATACATAATTCAAATTCGTGATGATATAGAAGAATATTTTTTAAATCATTTAATGATAAATGTAAAAAACAATATACTGATTTCTAAACAACTGATAGGAATTCAATTAGATGGTGATGCACCCGAAGATCTGACTTATACTGCTAAAACATTTACTTTAAATAAAAATCTAAGTATAGATATTTTCGAAATGAGATTTTCCAAGATTTATAAAAAAATAGAAAGTTATAAATTAAACTCTGATGGAAGTTTATCTAAAATTTAAATAATAGAAAACGGCTTAAAACCGTTTTTCTCAACATTCTTGACAAAGTAAAAACCAATGAAAAAATTCATTTATCTAGCATTAATAGTTGTGTGTTTTTCTTGCAAAAAAGATAATTATATAACAAATAATTTTAACGATTCAAATAAGGAAGACACATCTAAACTTAATAATCAAGAAAGTAACAGTTTAGAAAATCAAGAAAATTCAATAGAATTTGGCAATTTATTCAATGAAGGATCTCAAATAAATTTTACTCCAAGCGATTTAGTTAATCCAAGCAATGAAGAACAAAAAGAATTTAAAAAAAAATTATCTGAATTTGAAAACAGTATTCCAATTGAAGATTTCGATCCAGAGAATTTAAAAATTTTAATTAACAATTCCACTTATTTTGATTCACAATACTATGTAAATAGTCAATGGCTAGACTATTTTATCAAAAAATTCAAATTAGAAAACTATCTTGATTCAATTATGCAAGAAGCAATAAAAAATGAAGACTTTAATGCTGTGAAAATTATTATTGCAAATAATTATATAGTCAATTTGACAAATATAGAAATGGCAAACGAAAGAAAATCTGAACAAAAACTTCTAATTGAAAGAGATGTAAAAGAAAACGAAAACTTTTACATAAAGGAAAAGTCAAAAATAGATGAAATAATTATTCTTTTAAATAAAAAATTTAATTCAAATATGATTTTTGACAAAGATGGTTATTCAAATCTAAGAAGTAAGCCAAGTTCAAATTCAGATATTATGACAAAAATAAATACCAATGAACATATAATAGTTCTTAAATGTATTGAAGAAGATGTTGAGGAAAGCAAAAAAGGATGGTATTATATCGAGACAAAAGATGGTAAAAAAGGCTATGTACACAAATCAAGAATTGTATCAAAATAAATAAAAACGGCCGTAATGCCGTTTTTTGTTGTACGTTCCTTGACAAACTAAAAAATAAAGGAGGCATATCTGATATAAAAGAAGGGAAATAGAAAAGACATAATATGATAATATCATTCCGTATAAATCTGTCTTTTTTATAAATAAAAAAAGCCTCCACTATTTTATTTTCTTCAATTCCTTATCAATTAAAATGAGATTGATTTTCTACACAATAACACAAATATCAAAATAATAGTAAATAAAAAGTACAAAAATTGATAAGAATATTTAAATTTGACAAAACAACCAAATGTTTAACAAAATATTTTTAAACATTAAAAACTAACTAAAAAACAGATTTATAATGAAAAAAGGGATATCTGTAATATCAGGCGTAACCTCGCCCACAGTAGGCGAAAAAATGACCTACCACATATCCGAATGGTACCCCAATACCCCCTTATCCGAAAGAGAAAAAGCCAACGTTACTTGGGAACTATTCAAAAAAAGAAGCGATGGAAGATTTACCACCACCCATGTTAAGAAAAAAGGAGACAGCAGTTTTACCTTTGGCGAATCTTCGGCAGGAGAAACCTATCGATTAGAAGCCTATTTATACCAACCCGAAGGAGGCGGATTAATCATAACCCCCAAAGCCAGCAGAATCCCCAAAATATGCAAAGTAGACCTAACCTATGTAGACGATAGTAAAGGAAGTGTTTTTAGTTTTACAGAAAAACTACGAGCCAAAGCGCATTGTGTAAATATGTTTAACAAAGAAATCTTATTTACCTTATGGGAAGACGACGCAAAAGGCAGCGGACACAATGCCTCTAACAAACTCATCGATACAAAGAAGGCAAAAGTAGATTTATATGGTAATGTTGTAGTAGACTTTATGCTAACCAAAGCCTTGATGAAGAAAGCCATGCAAGGTGAAACAGATATACGAGAACTAGAATTTTATGTAACAGTAGAATATTACAAAAATAAAAAGCACACAACAACAAACGTAGATATACAAAATCCATTACCTACAGAAAATACCCCACCTTCTCAGCCTACGGGAATAAAAAAAGCCAAAGGTTCTCCAGCTGAAGAAAAACCAAAAAGCAAGAAAGAGGAAAGTGGCTTATTAAACCCTATTTCCGAAACCTTAGGCGAAATATGGGATTGGGTAGAAACCCAAGGAACCGCCCTAAGAGACAAACCCCACACCATTGAAATCCCGGAGGGAAAAAGCCCCGCTATTGTGGGGAAAACGAAGAGTGAGAAGGCTTCGGTAGAAGCTATTATTGATGCTTACTTTGCCAAGGAAGAATTTACAAAGGAAACAATTGAAAAAACTGGAAATCATCAATATATATTTAAAAGTGATAATAAAAATATAGATAAAGACAAAATTGCCACTATCATAAAGAAAAAAGTAGATGCAGACCTAAAGAAAGATAAAAAATATTCGAAACTAGAAGATATAAAAGCTGCTTTAACTAAAACTACTTATGCTAAAAATGAAGTAATCTCTTTTGACCTCTATAAGCTAGGGGCTAATTTTGTTAAAATCAAGAATGCTCCACTAGAAGATGAAATATATGTAGTAGCAAAAACCGTATTGCTAGATGGGAAAGAAGTAAACATTAAAATAAAAGAAAAAGAAGAAATTTTAATAGCTAAAACTGCCGATTTACCCGTTCAAGAAGCGAAAAAAGAGGGTGCAGAACTAACCACATTAAAAGCTACAGTAGAAAAAGGAGAAGCTAAAATAAAAATTAAGCTACGCCCAAAATCTGATGAAGATTTAAAAAAGTGGAAAGAAAAACTGGCTGGAATAAAAGACGGACAGTATACATATACTTTTGGAGGTAAAAATGACACTAGTACCGATGCTAAGAAAAAAACGGTTGCTGGCGTAATTATTAAAAAAATAAAAGACGAATTAGCTAAAAATAAAAAATTTTCTAAAGCTGAGGATATTGTAAAATCATTGGCAAATACCTCGTATGACAAAGGCGAAAAAATCACTTTCGACACCTACAAAGTACCGACCGAATACCTATGGCTACAGGCAGAATGCCAAGGTAACGTTAAAAAACACGAAGGTGAATTTTTGAAAAAAAGATGGGGAGTATTTTGAGATAGGGAAAAAATGTGAGTGCGAAGCTAGAATAAGAGCATTTATGAGGATGTTAAGAGTTGGTGAAGGAACAGATGGAGAAAAAGGCTATACAAGACAATACAGTGGTAAACAGTTTTCTGATATGAATGACCATCCACATGAGGTAATAACTTCTGGAAAATATTCTTCCTCTGCTGCTGGAGCTTATCAAATAGTGGCTGACACTTATGATGGTCTAGCCACTTATAGAACCAAATATAATATTCCAAATTTCAATCAAGAATCTCAAGACAAATTATGTGTAGTAATTTTAAAACATAGTTACCAAGATGAGAGGCCTAATAATTTTTATAATCCAACATATTGGAAAGATAAAGAAAAAAAAATTAGAGATTACGAAAAGGAGAACATAGCAAAAGAAAGAAGAAAACGCTTTAAAGGACAAAATGGGGACATTATTAAAATGATTTTAGATAATAATTATGAAAAAGCAGTTTTGTTGTCAGCTCTTTGTTGGGCAAGTCTTCCCGATTCTCCTTATGGTCAGCCTACAAAAACAAAAGAAGATTGTAAAGCGAATTATGAAAAGTTTCTTAAAGAAGAGTTGGAAGAAAAATCAGATTTACATATTAAAAAAGGTTTTCTAAAAGAATTTGGATATAGTTGTGGTTGTAATAATGATACTTGTCCTGATGATTTTTCACAATGTTTTAACTATGCAGATGTTTGGGATAATCCAGAAATAAGTAGTGATAATGGAGGTAAAAATAACAACCGTTATGGCTATAATTCAACTCGTGGTCATAAAGGGATAGATATTTTGTCAGGTCCTATATATAAAGATGTACATTCTTTAATGTGTGGCACTGTGGGAAAAATTGTTGATACATTTAAAACAAATGAATACAAAGAGCATAGTTTAGGAAATACTCTGATGATAAAATCTAAAGATAAGGATGGCAACGAAATTTTTATTTTATATTGTCATTTAGATGAGATTTATGTACAAGAAGGAGATAAAGTAAAGCATGGGCAAAGAGTAGCGAAATCTGGAAGTACAGGCAATGCTTCTTATAGCGGGTTGCCAAATGGGGTTAAAGGACATGGTATTGAGAAAGAGTATTGGCATTGCCATATAGAAGCAGCTACAAAAGGTGAAGGCTCAAATAATTTTTTTAATTTGGGAAGTTATAGAGTAAAAGCTGAAGATTATATGAAAACAAAATTTGATGAAAATGGTAATAAAATTTAGTATTATGAAATCGCAACTATCAACGAGTTTTTTATAAACAAATATCAATGATGATAAGTGATTCTGTATGACAAATAAAATTTAAAAGTATGAAGCAAATAATAAAACTTGTAATAATTAGTTTTTTGATTATTTCTTGTAATGGACAAAATAATAAGAAAGTTGAAATCAGACAAGTAACTAATAAAGGTGATAATTTAGAACAAAATATTAATTTTTTAGACAAAAAGTATCTAAAAGGATATACTTTAAACATTGATGGATCATCTTTATCAGAACATCCTATAATGAGTTATCTTGATTGCAATAAAGAAGGATTGTTTACACTGCATTTTGTGCCAAGAACAGATTCATTGAGTTTTTTTTGGACAGAGGGGTATTTTAAAAAATACAAATACGAATATGACGATGCAGAAACAGAAAATAAAAATATTAGCAATCTTTTGGATAACAATCTTAAATCGTATAATATTTTTTCATACACAGTAAAAAAGAATATTTGACAGGTAATCCTTGTTCATTAGAAGCTGTATATCTTAAAAGTAATACAATTGCAGAAATTTATATTTTTGATCAAAATAATAAAGTTTGGAAAAAACTAAGAGATGTAAAGTCTCAAACCCTTCCTGCTTATCACGACAATAATTATTTTTCAAATTTATTTCCAGATTTATTTTCTTTTGAAAATAATAATAAAACAAATTCTTTAGGAACAACATTTAAGACAGACAGAATAAAAATTAAAGAAGATTTATATCATTCTAAAAATTTAGACAATTTATTCAATTTGAATGGAGCAACTTATTCGCAAGGAAAAACTTATGTAAATATTGATTACAAATATCAATTGGAAACAATAAACATTATCGATATTAAAACAAATGAAATTAAAGACGTATATATTTTGTCAAAGAAAGATGAAATCTTATGCGATACACTTAAAATCAACAAAAAATTAATTATTGATACAAATATCATAATTAAAAAGATAATAATAAAAAAGCGTTTTGTTTAAGGACTGCTAAAAACAATGAATTAAGTGCTATTTATATATTAGATAAAAATAATAAACTTTTAAAAATGCCTATAAACACCAAAATAGAATCAGCAGGAATTATCAATTTAGATGATAGAGATTAACCCGAAAGCCAAGACGACACTAAAAACACGAAGGAGATTTTTTGAAAAAAATTTGATCTTATTTTGAAGTTGCTATGAAATACAACATATAATGGAGTGGGCTTACAAAAATAGATATAGTATCTTTTTTTTTGAGAAAAAGGTTGAACCTGAATTATATGAAAACAAAATTTGATAGCAATGGAGATAAAATATAGAGTGATGAAACAAATAATTAAAATTCTTTTATTCAGCTTCTTGATTACTGCTTGTAACGGCCAAGTTACAAATAGCAAAAAACTGAAAACCTATAAAGACAATACACAAAATCAAAACACCAATAAGGAACAAGTACCTGTTGATTTTTTTGATAAAAAATATTTTAATGGTTATATGATTTCATTTGGTGATTCTGATATATCTGAGCATCCGTATCGTTATTATTATAATTATAGAAATAAAGAGGTACAATGGTTTGCCATAAGTTATGTACCAAAAGACATAAGTTTACGCAATTATTGGTTGAACTATCTTCAAGATCCTAATACAAATGAAATTGGAAAGAGCTCAGAAATTGAAAAAATAGTCACAAAAAAATTGAATTTATATAACATTTTTGCAGTTTATATACCTAAAATATACTTAGATGTATCAAATGGAGAATCGGAAGAAGCAATGTTTTTTAAAAAAATACCGAAATTTATTTTTATGAATATAATCTTTCAGAAAAAAATGGAATTTTCTAAAAAAATTAAAAACAAATAATCCTTTAATCGGAAAATATGATTTTTTTTATAAACAGTTTCCACAATTATTTTCTTCAGATACTGTTTCAAAATCAAGAAATAATGAAATTGAAAATTTTTCAACATCTAAAAAATTTAAATTTAAGTTCCAAGTTTCTACAATCAATAACGACGAAGACAATGAAAAACAAAAATTAATATTACTATAAAAAATATCGAAACAAATAAAAATCAAGAAATTGATTTTGTACCAGAGATGTTATATACAAAAAGAACAATTTAAACTCTTCAATTCATTCCTATTTTAATCCTAAACAGGAATTGATAAAAACTTCAGAAGGGATTGAACAATATCACGATTTTATATTACTAGATTTTAATTTTGATGGTCTAGAAGATTTTGCAATAATAAATTATGAAGGAAGTAATGGAGGTCCTCAATATGCTTATTACAAACAAAACTCTAAAGGACAATTTGAATTGGATTTACAGCTAACTGATGATATTAGATTATTTCCTATAGAAATTAATAATAAAGGGAGAAATTTGAAATTTGGTCATCCTTCTGGATGTTGCAAAATAAATACATTTGTTATCAAGATTCAATCTAATGGAAAATGGAAAGAAACGTATTCTAAGTTAGATGATATTAAATAACTAATAGCCATAACTTTTTGGGAATCATATCTGATTTCTAGATAAAAATTAAAATGAAGCAGAAAGCTTTTAAGAATAAAGTTTTGAATATTAATTTGAATAAAAATTAAATTTGACTAAACAAGAAAAGGTAATGTAAAATGAAAATAAAAAACTTTTTCAAAAATTTATTAGTCGTGCTTACTTTTATTAGTTGCAATGGACAAACAAAAACTTCTGAAATAAAGTCAAAAAAGAAAGTTCAAAATCATCTATTGTAGATAATTTTAATGCAGAAAAAAACTTCATTTTGATTCAGAGAAAAAAGTTATATACTCAACTACATTCATTAAAAATTTAGGAAAATTCACAATTTATTATCTTCCTATTTCTAAACAAAACATTGATTATTACGATAAATTTGAAGTAAATAACAATATTAAACCCTTATATGAAGAATTAAATTCAGTTAATTATTATTCATCAAGTGATGAAAAAAAAATTGATCAAATACTCAAAGCTAAAGTAAAATTTGAAAACGATTTTTTAATAATAAGTACATTCATCCCTAAAGAATATATAAATATTCAAAGTGAAGAAGATTTTAGTATTGGATTCCCTTTCATACAAAAATACTATAAAAAGAACAAGGAAATTGGTCATTTTTAATTGATAAAAAAATTAAAAATGCTAATGAAGAACAAAGCTTTAATTCGAAGGAATATTTTTTTACATTTTATCAAAATAAAAATTTAAACAAAAAATATTCAATCAATGGAAAATGGTAAGTTGATTGTAAAAATGGGCTTGGAAATTTAAATATAAAAGATAAAGAGGCTTCTTTAGTAGTTCTTTATAATCAGATATATATTGATATGTCAGAAATTAAAAAAAATGATATTGAAAATGGGGTATCTTATAAGTTAAAAGAAATCCCTGAAGATATTGGAAATATTGGACGTAATTTAAATTGGAAAGAATATTTAAATGATGAGCCAATAGCATATATAAAAATGATAAATGATAAAACTATAAAATTTTATTGGTATGGTTTTTATAATGAAAAAACAAAAAAAGAGAATTTAAAGAAATAAGTTTTAATCAAGAGAAGCAAGGAAAAGAAATAATACTGAAATTATGTAAATAATAACCGACATATTTAAGTATTAAAACCAATAAATGAAGTATTTATTTTATATACCGCTACTATTTCAAGTTATAACTTGTAAATACGAAATGCTTAATCCTTCACACCCTCAAAAGAAAGATTCGTATATTAATTATAATAAAATCAACAAACATCTCAATAATTCTGTAGATAAGAGTTCAATAGAAAAAAAATACTCAATTTATAGATGGGAATGATTGTAAAATTTTAATATTATGTTAATTAATTATATATGAAAAAAGTAATCCAAATAATTGTTTTAAGTTTTTTCTTTCTTACATGTAAGAAAAATCCAAATTCAGAAAATTTAAATTCAGAAAATTTAAATAATATATATTCTAAAGATTCTTTAGTTGTTGAAAATGATTCTGTTCAAGGTATATTAATGTTAAATGAATTTTATTCAAAATTTTATTTTGATGACAATATTAAGATTGATAATGAGCAATTGAAGTCTTATCTTTCTGAAAAAATTAAGTTTAAAATTGATAGTTTAAGAAATGAAGAAAATTATGTTTTAGATTATGACCCTTTTATAAAAGGACAAGACTATAATGGTGAATCAATCAAAAAAACTTTAAAAATCATTTCTTTAGATAATAAAAATCAATTTAGAGTAAGCTTTAGATTATTCGACAACAAGAATGAACAAAGGGTAAACGTTGATTATTTATTAGAAAAAGACGATAGTGGGAAAATTTTAATCAACAGTATTTTAAATGATAAATATTTGAATTTAACTACTTCAAATTCAAGGAAATCACTTTCGAATTCAGAAAACATTGGAGATTTAAAAATAATTAATTGGATAGGAACTTATAATGGGACATTTCTAAGACTAAAAGATGAATCATCTGATCCTAGAGGTTGGGCAAACTTCAATATTAAAATAGATAAAAATTTTCAAGATTTTTATCTATTTAGTTATGTAGAAGAGAAAAATTCAAAGCTAAAGTTAATAAACACAAATAATGATGAGTTAATTTTTAGAATGGATGATAATAATACAATTAAAATTAAGAAAGATAAAAAAGTAAATATACACTTGAAAGCTCATACATTGACAGTTTAACAGGTAAAAAAAATATCCTTTTATTAGAGAAAAAATAAAGGCCATCTAGTAAGTAATGAAAAATTTTCTAAAGCTGAGGATATTGTAAAAGCATTAGCAAATGTCTCGTATGACAAAGGCGAAAAAATCACTTTCGACACCTACAAAGTACCGACCGAATACCTATGGCTACAGGCAGAATGCCGGGTAACGTTAAAAAACACGAAGGGGAATTTTTGAAAAAAGAGGGGTCTTATTTTGAAATAGGAAAAAAATGTGAGTGTGAAGCTAAGATTAGGACTTTTATGAGAGTATTGAGAATAGCCGATGATTTTATTTCTAATAAGCAGGCCAATTATACGCATTTTTTGATGAAGAATACTGGTGCTTTGTAGAGACTAAAGATGGTAAAAAAAGCTATGTACAAATCAAGAATTGTATCAAAATAAGTAAGAGGCTGTCTAAGTGCACTGACCCCAAATAGTATCTAACTTTTTGGTGCAGTGCATTTTTTAGACAGTCTCAAAACGAGTTGTATAGCTAAGAAAAAATATTTTTTTTCTTAGCCTTTACTTTTTTATCACAAAATATAATGCGGAATTTGTTATAAAGTCTGCTGTCATACATTTTTTTAGTAAGGCTAATAAAAATTTTATGTTTTAGATGTAAAATTTTTATTATCAAATTCATTTATGCCGAGACCTAATAAAGTACCTAATAAAGCAATATGAATCATAATATTCATCCAATTTCCTGATGGTATATGAACCGTCGCTAGGGCAATAAACATCACAAGTGATAAAAAGCTGTAAGAATAAAAAAGTTTTTTATTAATAATAAGAAAAATACCAGCAATTAATTCTAATAAAGCTAAAATAAGGGCTAAAATAAAAGTTCCTTTATCGCCTAAAAAACTCCAACCAGTAGATTTTAAAAAATTAGCCATATTTTGTAAACCTACACCTCCTAAAAAACCTTCAAATAATTTTTCAAGTCCGCCCCAAATAAATAATAGACCAAAGGCTATTCTGATGATTAAATTTCCCGATTTCATTTTGATAAAATTTTAAAAGTTAATTAAAGTTCAGATGCAATTGGAAAGTCAATGGCAAACTCCGTTAAATTGTGTAGGTAATTACTAATTATTTTGTCTCCTACGATAATAACGAGATCAATTAAATTGGCTTCTGTATAGCCTGCAGCAAAAAAAGAGGCTTTACTTGTTTCAGTTGCTTTACCACGATTTTCTACTACTGAAGCGGTAAATTTAGCCAAAGCGTCTAATTTAGGATCAAAAGAAGCAAAACCCTTACGAAGTTCTATTACCTGCTCTTCTGTAAAACCATTCATCTTACCTAGCATAGTATGGGCTGATAGACAATAACGGCATCCATTAATTTGACTTGTTACAAGATTGATTACTTCTCTTTCCTTTGCCTTAAGTGTACTTTTTCTATTTTGCAAAGTAAGATAATCGCTTAATGCGGTTTCATTTTTTGCGTAATAAGCGTATAAATTAGGTATAAAACCTAAGTTTTTTTGAAGATTGTCAAAAATTACTTGATTGTTTTCTGATACTTCTTCTCGAGTTGGAATTGTAAACTTTGTCATTGTTTTATTTTTTATGTTATTGGAATAATTACAATGCAAAGATCAGGTAATAGTAAGATCAAGGGTTAGGTTTTCGTTCCCGATGAGTTGGCAATATTTCCCAATAATGAGTTTTTAAATTCAGAAGGGCTGATTTTTTCAGATTTTTTAAAAAAACGACTAAATGATTGTATGTCTTCAAAGCCAAGTTCGTATGCTATTTCTTTAACTGCCTTATCAGTATACCTAAGCATTCTTTTGGCTTCTAAAAGTTTTCTTTCATGAATGATTTGTAAAGGGCTTTTTTTAGAAACTTGTGAAAAAATATTAGCCAGTGTTTTTGCTGATTTATTTAATAAGCTGGCATATTCTTTTACGGTATGTTTTTGTTTAAAATGTTGTTCTACCAAAAAATGAAATTCTCTAACAATATCAATTTCTTTTGTCTCTAATTTAAATAAGTTTTGTTGTAATTTGTAAATGCGTGTACAAAGAATAATAAATCTTTTTAACATCATTTGAAGCATTTCTAATTGTAAACTATCTTTTGATTGCATCTCAATTAAAAACATTTGCCATAACGTTTCAAATTTATCAATTTCATCTTCTGGTATTTGAAAATAAGGTAATTGATTGGCTCCATAAAAGAGTAATCCCTTGCAGCTTACTTCGCTGTCATGATCTTTAACACAATAAAATTCACGATTAAATTTTATAACCCTTGCTGCTTCTAAATGATCAATTTCAATTTTATGAAAAGATGTAAGACATAAAATAGTATTATTAGCAAGATTTAAAGTATTTCCTTCATAAGAAAAATCCGCTTGGTCACTTTTTATCCATATAAATAAAAGAGGATAAGATAAAGTGTTGTCTAATGTTAATAAACTGCCAGTATGGAGGTTTATTAGTTCTATGTATTCATTATTTAATCCGCTATATATCATTAGAAAGAGCTCTTTAATAAAGTTTTTAGTGGCTTTAATGTGTAAAAAAACAAACTCAAATATAATTAAAATAGTTCGTTTAAAAGAAAGACTTTATTATATCTTATATAATGGTAATATATTTAATAAAGCAATTGGAAGATATGAATGAAGAATGAAATTGAATATAAAAAGTATGAGCTCGATAAGTTCGAGCTCATATTCTAATTAAAGCAATTATAAACTAATTGATGTTTTTGAGTGCAGTGTATAACGGCATTCTTTTTATATAGGATAAAATTATTTTATTAAACCTCTAGAAATAACAATTCTTTGAATTTCAGAAGTTCCTTCATAAATTTGAGTAATTTTAGCATCACGCATCATTCTTTCTACATGATATTCACTAACGTATCCGTTACCACCGTGTATCTGAACTGCTTCTATTGTTACATTCATTGCAGTTTCTGAAGCAAATAATTTAGCCATTGCGCCAGAATGAGATATATCTTGTCCTGCATCTTTTTCACAAGCAGCTTTTAAACAAAGCATTCTTGCAGCAGTAATTTGGGTAGCCATATCTGCTAATTTAAAAGCAATAGCTTGATGTTGGAAAATTGGTTTTTTGAAAGCTACACGTTCTTGTGAATATTTTAATGCTAAATCGTAAGCACCAGAAGCAATACCTAAAGCTTGAGAAGCAATACCAATACGTCCACCATTTAAAACAGCCATAGCAAAATTAAAACCAAAACCATCTTCACCTATACGGTTTTCTTTTGGTACTTTTACATCCGAAAACATAAGAGAATGTGTGTCAGAACCTCTGATTCCCATTTTTTTCTCTTTAGGGCCTATAGAAAAACCTTCCCATCCTTTTTCAACGATAAAAGCATTGATTCCTTTATGTCCTTTTTCAGCATCTGTTTGAGCAATAACGATATAGGTAGAAGCAGATCCACCATTTGTTATCCAGTTTTTAGTGCCATTTAATAAATAATGATCTCCTTTGTCAATTGCCGTCGTTTTTTGGGAAGTAGCATCTGAACCAGCTTCAGGCTCAGACAAACAAAAAGCACCAATAACATCACCTTTAGCAAGAGGAACTAAATACTTCATTTTTTGCTCTTCACTAGCAAATTTTTCCAAACCTGCGCATACTAATGAGTTATTTACGGACATGATTACAGCTGCAGAAGCATCAATTTTAGCTATTTCTTCCATAGCCAGTACATAAGAAACGCTATCTAAACCTGCTCCTCCATATTTAGGATCAACCATCATACCTAAAAAGCCTAGTTCAGCCATTTTTTTTACTTGTTCCGTTGGAAATATAGAATGTTCATCTCTTTCTATAACACTCGGTAATAATTCAACCTGAGCAAAATCTTTTGCAGCTTGCTGAATCATTAAATGTTCCTCGCTTAAATTAAAGTTCATTGTATTTTTGTGTTTTTGTTTTATAAAAGTTTTCAAATATAGTTATTTATACTAATTTACCAATAAGTTTGATTATTTTTGCAGGTTATGGAAAAAAAGTTTTTTAATGTTATAGGCGTTATGTCGGGCACCTCTTTAGACGGGGTTGATTTAGCCCATATTTTTTTCAAAGAAGAAGATCAAACTTGGAAATTTGAAATATTAGAAGTAGAAACGGTACCTTATGACCAAGAGTGGGTATTAAGGTTAAAATTAGCTGTAAACTATAATCAACAAGATTTAGAAAAGTTAAATGAGGATTATACGCTATATCTAAGTTCTATCATTAATAAATTTATAAATCAATACCAATTAAATAATGTAGATGCTATTTGTTCACACGGGCATACTATTTTACATCAACCAGAAAAAGGTATTACCCTACAAATAGGTAATTTACCTATGATAGCTCATTTAGTTAAGCAGACGGTAGTGTGTGATTTTAGAGTTCAAGATGTTAATAAAGGAGGACAAGGAGCCCCTTTAGTTCCCATAGGAGATCATATTCTGTTTTCAGATTTTGATTATTGTTTGAATTTAGGAGGATTTTCTAATATTTCATTTCAACTATTAGATAAAAGAATTGCTTTTGATATTTCTCCAGTAAATACGGTTTTGAATTTCTTTGCAGAAAAAACAGGAAATAACTTTGATGACAAAGGAGCTATGGCTAGATCTGGATCTATTAATCATTCTTTGTTAATGAAGTTAAATCAATTAGCCTATTATCAATTACCTTTTCCTAAATCTTTAGGAATAGAATATGTAAAAAGTCAAATATTACCGATTATCAAACAATTTGAAGGTTTAAGTATTCCAGATATTTTATGCACATTTTCAGAGCATATTGCCGTTCAAATTAAAAATGTATTATTAAATAAATCAGGGAAAATGCTAGTTACGGGAGGAGGAGTGTATAATGATTATTTAATTGAAAGAATCAGAAATAATAATCCTAATATAAAAGTTTTAATTCCTGATCAAAAAATAATTGAGTTTAAAGAAGCATTAATTTTTGCATTTTTAGGCGTTTTAAAATTAGAAAATAAAATAAATGTACTCTCCAGTGTAACAGGCGCTTCAGAAGATCATTCGGCAGGTTACATATATAAGATTAAATCAGAATAAAGCAATCATTTTTTGGAATAAAATTTAAATGTGGTACATTTGTATTACCCTAAAATATTGAAAATTATGAAATTGAAAAAGTTATTTTTTCTTGCTTTAATGTGTACCGCTTTTATCTCTAATGCGCAAACACAATTTGAAACAGACGGCGTAATAGTTCCCAGAACTATAGAGGTAAATGGAGGAAAAAAATTCAATTAAATGGATTTGGAACTCGATCAAAGGCTTGGGTTGATGTATATGTACAAGCTTTATACTTAACTGCTTTATCTCAAGATCCACACGTGATTATGGATAGTGAAACAGATATGGCTATTCGTATTGAAATAATTTCAAAAATGGTTACAGCTCGTAAACTAACTAATGCAATGGAAAAAGGGTTTGAAAAATCATGTGGAGAAAAATTAAACGCCATGATGCCTAAAATTAACCAATTTAAGTCATTGCTTTCGGAAGAAATAGTGAAAGGAGATGTGTATGTATTATCTTATAATCCCAAAGAAGAAGCTATTACAGTTACTAAAAATGAAAAATTAAAAGGTAAAGTAGAAGGAAAAGACTTTAAAAAAGCTCTTTTTGGTATTTGGTTATCAGATGAACCAGCAGATGAAGATTTAAAGAATGAACTTTTAGGAAAACATTAAAAGAATAAGTCCTTGAAAAAAGTTGTGCAAAATAATTACATTTGCACAACTTTTTTCATAAAATACACATCTAAAATTAATATATAATATGAAAGAGCTTTTAAAGAAATTTGAAAATAAAGAACCAGAAGTAGTATTTCATTGGAAAGATCCAGAAACAGATGCAGAAGGTTGGACTGTAATTAATTCATTGCGTGGAGGGGCTGCAGGAGGAGGAACTCGTATGCGTAAAGGTTTAGATATGAATGAAGTTTTATCTTTAGCTAAAACAATGGAGGTTAAATTTTCAGTTTCTGGACCAGCTATAGGTGGAGCAAAGTCAGGAATTAATTTTGATCCAAATGATCCAAGAAAAAAAGAAGTCCTGCAACGTTGGTATAAAGCCGTATCTCCCTTGTTGAAAAGCTATTATGGTACAGGAGGTGATTTAAATGTAGATGAAATTCATGAAGTAATACCAATGACCGAAGAATGCGGTGTTTGGCATCCACAAGAAGGTGTTTTTAATGGCCATTTTAAGCCTACTGAAGCAGATAAAATCAATCGTATTGGACAATTACGTCAAGGAGTTGTAAAAGTTATAGAAAACACAACTTTTTCGCCAGATATTCATAAAAAATATACCGTAGCTGATATGATTACAGGTTACGGAGTTGCACAAGCCGTAAGACATTATTATGATATTTATGGAGGTAATGTTGCGGGTAAAAAAGCCATTGTTCAAGGTTTTGGAAATGTGGGATCAGCCGCTGCTTTTTATTTAGCAGAAATGGGAGCCAAGATTGTAGGAATTATAGATAGAGAAGGAGGGCTTATTAATAAAAACGGTTTTACTTTTGAAGAAATTAGAACGTTATTTCTTAATAAAGATGGCAACAAATTAGTAGCAAATAATATGCTTTCTTTTGCCGAAATTAATAAAGAAATTTGGACTATAGGAGCTGAAATTTTTGCACCATGCGCCGCTTCTCGTTTAGTTACAAAAGAACAAGTAGAAAACATGATAACATCAGGATTAGAAGTAATCTCTTGTGGAGCTAATGTTCCTTTTGCCGATAAAGAAATTTTCTTTGGTCCTATTATGGAGGAAACAGATAGCAAAATAAGTTTGATTCCTGATTTTATTTCAAATTGTGGAATGGCTCGCGTTTTTGCTTATTTCATGGAACGAAAAGTACAAATGACAGACGAAGCTATTTTTAATGATACTTCAGATGTTATTAAAACGGCTATCCAAAAAACATTTGATTCAAGTTCTGATAAAAAGAATATAAGTGCAAGAGCTTTTGAAATAGCCTTAAACCAATTAGTATAATTTTTATAGTCTTTAAAAAATAATATTTTAAAAAGAAATAAGATTTAAATGCAATACGAATTGTTTTGTTTCTTGCTTCTTCAAATTTCCTTTTACTGATTAAAGTAAGGTGATTTTTGAATTAAAATAATAAGATTTCAACTTTTTGAATCGTTTTAATTTTTATAGATTTATGTAAAAAGAGAATATCATAATTTTTTGAATATTCTCTTTTTAGTTGTAAAATATTACCCAAGCCAGCCTTCTCGGTCTAAACTCCTGTATTGTATTGCTTCCGCTATATGATCCGCTTGGACATTTTCTGAATTTTCAAGATCGGCAATCGTGCGAGACACTTTTAAAATTCTATCATAAGCTCTAGCAGATAAGTTTAAACGATCCATAGCAGTTTTTAATAAATGGATAGAATCGGCATCTAAAAGACAATATTCTCTTATTTGTTTTGTTGTCATTTGAGCATTGTAGTGTAAATGATCATATTTTTCGAATCTTAAACTCTGAATTTCGCGTGCTTTACAAACTCTCTTTCTAATTTCAAAACTAGATTCTGATGGTTTATTATCCGAAAGTTTTTCAAAAGGTACAGGGGTTACTTCTATATGTAAATCTATTCGATCCAACAAAGGACCTGATATTTTACTCATATAACGCTGCATTTCATTAGCAGTGCCACTTAATTTAGAATTAGAATCATGAAAATATCCACTAGGACTAGGATTCATACTAGCAACAAGCATAAAAGAAGAGGGGTAGGTAATGGTAAATTTAGCTCTTGCTATTGTTACTTCTCGATCCTCTAACGGCTGTCGCATTACTTCCAAAACTTCTCGTTTAAACTCAGGTAGTTCATCTAAAAAAAGAACACCATTATGGGCTAAAGAAATTTCGCCAGGTTGTGGATAACTACCTCCTCCAACTAAAGAAACACTTGAGGCAGAATGATGAGGTGCTCTAAAAGGACGTTGATTCATTAAGCCTGAATCCTTAGCTTTTCCAGCAACACTGTGTATTTTAGTTGTTTCCAATGCTTCTTTTAGTGTCATAGGAGGTAAAATGCTGGGTAGTCGTTTGGCTAACATAGTTTTACCCGATCCAGAGGTCCAATTAAAATGATGTTATGACCTCCAGCTGCCGCTATTTCCATACATCTTTTAATAGATTCTTGCCCTCTTACTTCTGCAAAATCAAATTCTGCAAAATCAATAGTTTTAAAAAATTCTTCACGAGTGTTGATTTTTGTAGGCTCTAGTTGTATTTTCTTTTCAAAAAAATCAATAATTTCACGTACATTTTCAATACCATAAACCGCCAAATCAGATACAATAGCTGCTTCATTAGCATTTTGTTTTGGCAAGAAAAAACCTTTAAAACCTTCTTCTCTAGCTTTTATAGCAATAGGAAGAGCTCCTTTTATAGGTTGTAAACTCCCATCTAAAGAAAGTTCACCCATTATAATGTATTCCTTTATTTGGGCTTCATTAATTTGTCCAGAAGCAGCTAAAATACCTATTGCAATTGTTAAATCATAAGCAGATCCTTCTTTGCGTAAATCGGCTGGGGCCATATTTACAATTATTTTTTTCCAGGAAATTGATAATGATTATTCTTAAGAGCAGCTGCTATTCTAAAACAACTTTCCTTAATGGTACTATCAGGTAGTCCTACTAGATGATAACCAATCCCTTTTTCTGTATTTACTTCTACTGTAATAGTAGTAGCATCTACACCAAATACGGCACTTCCAAATACTTTTACTAACATGGCTTATATTATTTTAAATGGCTTATATATGACAAAAGTAATAAAAACATTTATTATTTAGTTTTGTTCTTAAATAAATGTTAAAATTTTAATAAATAAACTCTAAATAGAGATGTTATTTTTAATTTTCAAAAATAAATAAATCATGAATGATGAAAAAAATTATAGCATGCTTATTCCTTAATTTAATATTGTTAAATACTATAAATTCCCAAGAGTATTTTCCTAATAATGAAAGCGTTCAAAGCAAAACTTCTAATTTTATAGCTTTTATTAATGCAAAAATTTACGTTACACCTTCAGAAATAATAGAAAATGGAATATTATTAATCAAAGAAGGCAAAGTGGTGGAAGTTGGTCAAAATCTAATAATTCCAAAAAATACTATCACTATTGATTTAAAAGGAAAGAACCTCTATCCTTCATTTATTGATTTATATACCAATTTTGGTATCCAAACCAATGAAAAGTTAAATGCGTATAAAGATAATAATCCATTATATGATACCAAAAAGAAAGGATATTATTGGAACGAACATATCAAACCAGAAAAAAATGCTTTTGAAGCTTACAAATATGATACTCAAAAAGCAGAAGAATTTTTAAAAGCTGGATTTGGAGTGTTAGGAACTCATATTCCAGACGGGATTGCAAGAGGTACAGGTGCTTTAGTTTTTTTAAATAATGAAAATGGAATTAATAATTTCTTAGAAAAATCAGCCACTCATCATTTTGCCCTCATGAGAAGTGCCTCTTCTAATCAAGCTTATCCATCGTCATTAATGGGGATTTTAGCACTTTTGAAGCAAATGTATTACGATGCTAATTGGTATAAAAAGGAAATTCAGAATATAAAGATACCTCATTAGAAGCTTTAATAAAAAATGAAAAATTAATTCAAATTTTTGCTACAGAAGACAAATTAAATGCACTGCGTGTAGCGAAAATAGGAAAACAATTAGGCGTTAATTATATATTTAAAGGTTCAGGAAATGAATTTGAGCGTATTGAAGAAATAAAAAAACAAATTCCCAATTTATTATTCCCATTCATTTTCCTGAAACTTACGACGTATCCGATCCTTATATAGCCAACCAAATAGAATTGGCCGATTTACGTTTTTGGAATCAAGCACCCTTAAACCCTAAAATATTAAACGAAAACGGTATTGTATTTGCTTTAACAACAGATAAATTAAAGAAATTAGAAGACTTTAAGACCAATTTGTTAAAGGCAATAAAATATGGTTTAAATACGACCACAGCATTAGAAGCCTTAACTACAGTTCCAGCTCATTTATTAGGCAAAGAAAATCAGATAGGTTGTTTAAAAGCAGGAGCTTATGCCAATTTTTTAATTACTTCAGGAGATATTTTTGATATAAAAACAACTTTGTTTGAAAACTGGGTTAATGGTAAGAAATATGTAATTAATGATTTAGAAGCAAAAGATATCAGAGGAAATTATCAGTTAACTATTGGAAATGAAAACTATAAAATGAAAATTGAAGGGGAAATAAAAACACCCAAAATAGAAATTAAAAATGATCAAGATAAAACAATAAATTCCAAATTAACACTATCTAATAATTGGGTAAACATCCTGTTACAAACAGTAGATACCACTAAAACAGAATTTCATAGATTAGCAGGTTTTGTTTCAGATACTAAAAAAATGACAGGAAAAGTCATAAAAGCCGATGGATCAGAATCGGTTTGGGAAGCAAAACAATCCGCTATCTTTATATCCAAAGAAGAAGAACAAAAGAAAGAATATTTAAATAAAATTTTTCCCATAACCTATCCTAACTTACCTTATGGTAATAAAGAAAAACCCAAAGAAAAAAATGTACTATTTAAAAATGCAACAGTTTGGACAAATGAAAAAGAAGGAATTTTAACAGAAACCGATGTTTTAGTAAAAAATGGAAAAATAGTAGCTTTAGGAAAATCAATAAAAGAAGAAACAGCACAAATAATAGATGCTAAAGGCAAGCATCTAACAAGTGGAATCATAGATGAACATTCTCATATAGCAATATCTAATGGAGTGAATGAAGGAGGACATAACTCATCAGCAGAAGTTACAATAGAAGATGTTATTAATTCAGAAGATGTAAATATTTATAGAAATCTAGCAGGAGGCGTAACAACTTCACAATTATTACATGGATCAGCCAATCCTATTGGGGGACGCTCAGCCATAGTACGTTGGAAATGGGGATTATCACCAGACGAAATGATTTTTCAAAATTCACCCCAGTTCATCAAATTCGCTTTAGGAGAAAATGTAAAACAATCCAACTGGGATATTTCAAATCCAACTCGTTTTCCACAAACACGTATGGGAGTAGAACAAGTATTCGTAGATTATTTTACTCGAGCATTAGAATATGACCAAAATTGGAAATTGTATAATGCACAAGGAAAATCAGGTAAATTAAAACAACCACGTATAGATCTTGAATTACAAACAATAGCCGAAATTTTAAATAAAAAACGATTTATTTCCTGTCATTCGTATGTTCAATCTGAAATTTTATCACTAATGCGAGTAGCCGAAAAGTTTAATTTTAAAGTAAACACTTTTACCCATATATTAGAAGGTTACAAAGTAGCTAATGAAATGAAACAACATGGGGTAGGAGCATCTACTTTTTCTGATTGGTGGGCCTATAAATATGAAGTAAATGATGCCATTCCATACAATGCCTCAATTTTACATAAACAAGGAGTACTTGTAGCAATTAATTCAGATGATGCAGAAATGTCAAGACGATTAAATCAAGAAGCCGCAAAAATAGTTAAATACGGAGGAGTTTCAGAAGAAGATGCTTGGAAAATGGTTACATTAAATCCCGCTAAATTACTCCATCTAGATCATAAAATAGGAAGTATAAAAATAGGTAAAGATGCTGATTTAGTTTTATGGGATAATAACCCATTATCAATATATGCAAAAGTAGATAAAACCATGGTTGAAGGGATCATATATTATGACACTGAACAAGATAAACAACACCGAAAATCCATTCAATTAGAAAAAGCAGAGTTAATCAATCAAATGCTACAAGAAAAAAATCAAGGAACTTTTACAGTACCAGTAGTTAAAAAAATAAAAAAACAATACCATTGTGATACAATGGAATAGTAATAATTCAATTCTTGTACCCTTTTAAAGATATGAAACAATGAAAATAAATATAAAAATTTTATACTCCTTACTATTTGCAACAGGCATTTACTCTCAACAAATTCCAGCCCCTAAACAAACCAAATCAGTACTGATTATCAACGGTGTAGCGCATTTGGGAAATGGAGAAAAAATAGAAAATAGCGCAGTAGGCTTTAAAGACGGTAAAATAAACTTAGTAGCGGATGCTCGCCTTACTCGTATAGATTTAAGTACCTATGACGAAGTAATACAAGCAGAAGGCAAACATATATATCCCGGTTTTATAGCTCCCAATTCTACAATAGGATTAGTTGAAATAGATGCCGTAAAAGCAACTAACGATGAAAGAGAAATAGGCGGTTTTACTCCTAACATAAGAAGTCTTATAGCTTATAATACAGAATCAAAAGTAATAGAAACAGCACGTATTAATGGCGTTCTTATAGCTCAAGTTGCACCAAGAGGAGGAACCATAGCGGGAACTTCATCTATTGTCCAAATGGACGCTTGGAACTGGGAAGAAGCAGTTGTAAAAGAAAATGATGGAATTCATTGTAATTTTCCAGCCACGTTTAAAAAAACAGGATGGTGGGCTGAACCAGGAATGATAGAAATAAACAAAGAATATTTAAAAGAAGTAAACGAGTTTTCTGATTTTTTAAAAAATGCAAAAGCCTATTTAGCCAGTGAACCAATAGAAAAAAATAGAGTATATGAATCTTTAAGAGGTGTTTTTAATGGAACCCAAACCCTATATGTAAACGCCAATGAAGAAAAACAAATCATCGATGCCATTAGAGTGATACAAGAAAATCAAATACAAAAAATGGTAATCATTGGAGGATATCAAGCTGATAAAATAGCACCTCTTTTAGTTAAAAATAATATAGCAGTCTTAGTAGGAAGAGTACACAGTTTACCCAATTTAGATCAAGATGACATAGATCACCCCTTTAAAATAGCCAAACTCTTAATAGAAAAAGGTGTTTTAGTAGGTTTAGAAAACAGTGGAGACATGGAACGAATGAATACCAGAAATATACCTTTTCAAGCAGGAACAACAGTAGCCTATGGACTGACAAAAGAACAAGCCTTACAAACAATTACCCTAAATACCGCTAAAATTTTAGGAATTGATTCTATTTGCGGTTCCTTAGAAGTAGGTAAAGAAGCAACACTCTTTATTTCTGAAGGAGATGCACTGGATATGCGTACAAATAACCTATCACACGCCTATATTCAAGGAAGAAAAATTTCTTTACAATCACATCAAACCCAATTAAACGATAAATACAAAAAAAAATATAGCATTCAATAAAAACTTTAAATAGAAATCATCAACTTAATGAAAAACAATAAATAATAAGATTTTTGATAGTACACGAAGCTTTCTTTTAAAAGGGAAAAAAATATTTATAAAAATATATTTAAACCAGATCATAAAACTTAAATCTCTAATTCTTGGTTCTTGAAACAAAAATTGTAATTTTGTAGTCCAAAATAGAAGAATTACAATATGTTAGAAAGACTTCAATATGTAAAACAGCGTTTTGATGAGGTTTCAGATTTAATTATCCAACCAGATGTTATTGCTGATCAAAAACGTTATGTACAATTAAATAAAGAATACAAAGATTTAAAAGCGTTAGTTGAAAAACGTGATGAATATGTAAACCTTGTTGGAAATATTAATGAAGCCAAAGAAATTATAGCAGATGGTGCTGATGCTGAAATGATAGAAATGGCAAAAATGCAACTAGAAGAAGCACAAGAAAGACTCCCTCAATTAGAGGAAGAAATCAAATTCATGCTAATCCCTAAAGATCCAGAAGACGCTAAGAACGTAATGGTTGAAATTCGTGCTGGTACAGGTGGGGATGAAGCCTCTTTATTTGCAGGAGATTTATATAAGATGTATACCAGATACTGTGAAACCAAAGGATGGAGAACCTCTGTTGTAGATCTAAACGAAGGAACAGCTGGAGGATTTAAAGAAATTATTTTTGAAGTAACAGGAGAAGATGTTTACGGAACTTTAAAATACGAAGCAGGTGTACACCGTGTACAACGTGTACCCCAAACAGAAACACAAGGACGCGTACACACCTCTGCTGCTACCGTTATGGTATTACCAGAAGCAGAAGAGTTTGATGTACATATAGATATGAATGATGTTCGTATTGATTTATTCTGTTCTTCAGGACCCGGCGGACAATCTGTAAATACAACCAAATCAGCTGTGCGTATGACACACATTCCAACAGGATTAGTAGCACAATGTCAAGACGAAAAATCACAACACAAAAATAAAGATAAAGCCTTGTCAGTACTACGCTCCCGTTTGTACGAAATGGAACTAGCTAAAAAACAAGAAGAAGACGCTAAAAAACGTAATTCGCAAGTTAGCTCAGGGGATCGCTCGGCAAAAATTAGAACCTATAATTTTCCACAAGGACGTGTAACAGATCATAGAATAGGTATGGATATTTTTGATATGGATGGTGTAATGGGTGGAAAAATTCAAAAATTTATAGACGAATTACAATTAGTAGCTAATACCGAAAAATTAAAAGAATCAGAAGTATATTAATGGGGGCTGAAAAGTTAATACTCAGCGTTTAATTTATTACTTCAACGACAGGAGAAGTCACATTACCAGTATTATGTGATTTCTCCCTATGGTCGAAACAATAAGATTGTCATTTTTTAGAAGAGCCTCTACTTTTAAACAATAAAACCATCATCAAATAAAAAAAATGAAAAAACTTCTCACATTATTTTCTCTTTTCCTCTGTGCAGAACAAATACAAGCACAGTCCTATATCGGATTTGTTCCCGATAACTACAGTGGTGTACACGGTATGATTTATAATCCCGCCGCTATAGTAGGATCTCCCTATCGTCTAGATTTAAATTTAGTTTCAGGAAGTGCCTTGCTAGGTAACGATTATTTTGGTGTCAAAATTACAGACCTTTTAAAAAAAGACTTTGATATAGATTTACAAGCCAAAAAATTTGCTTCATCAAACAATAATGCAATCGTAAATGCAGACGTATTAGGTCCCTCATTTATGTTTAATATTGCACCCAAACACGCTATTGGTTTTTTTTCTAGAGCCAGAGGAAATGCAAACATACACGAGTTAAATGGTACTTTATTTGATAAATTTAGAGAAGATTTCAAAGATGTTAAAAATTATAATATTGATGAAGGTGATTTTAACATGGTAGCCAATACTTGGGCAGAAGTAGGCTTGTCTTATGGAGCCATTATCCTAAATAACGAACAATATTCATTAAAAGGAGGTTTTTCATTAAAGTATTTACAAGGATTTGCAAATTCGTATGCCTACGGAAGAAATATAAGCTTGTTTTTTAATGCAAATAATCTTCCTAAAAATCAAAAAATTACAGCCACAGGAGATTTTATTTATGGCGGTACTAAAGAATTTGATAACCTAGATAAAGAAATTAAATACAACTCAAATTCTAATGGATTTGGAGGTGATTTAGGATTCCTATTTGAAATAAAAAATCAGGATATTCAAAAAAAATATGGGCCTAATTATAAATGGAAATTTGGAGTATCTGTAACCGATATAGGTTCTATTAACTATAAATCAAATACAGAAAATCATTACGAATTTAATAGCATTACCATCAATCAAGTACTTGTTGAATCAGCAGGAAATTTAGACAAGATTTTAACATTATTTGATTCAACTCCAGAGGTTAATACTTCACAAAAAGTAATGCTGCCAACCGCTTTACATACCAATATAGATTGGAATTTTTTTAGAAAATTTTATTTAAATATTAACGGTGATTTTAATTTAAACGATAAAAAAGCCTTAAATACAACATCAATTGCTAATACCTATATTTTAACTCCACGTTACGAAAGCAAATGGTTTAGTTTTGCTTTGCCAGTAAACTATATGGAATACAGAGGACTAAATGTAGGAACTAGTTTGCGTTTTGGTCCTTTATTCTTAGGATCAGGATCTATCTTAAGCAATCTCATTTCATCAGAGTCAAAAGGTGCCGATGTTTATTTTGGATTAAAAGTACCAATTTATAAAGGAGAAAAAAGAGTAAAACAGCCAAAAGAAATAAAACAACCAGAGCCGACACCTGTAGTGGTAGAAAAGATAATACC
This sequence comes from Flavobacterium davisii, assembly GCF_019565505.1. GTDB lineage: Bacteria > Bacteroidota > Bacteroidia > Flavobacteriales > Flavobacteriaceae > Flavobacterium > Flavobacterium davisii. Next base: position 339,786 of record NZ_CP067378.1, on the reverse strand, counting down.
TGACACCGATAATGATGGTTTGTTAGACAATGTAGATCAATGTATTAACGAAAAAGGACCCAAAGAAAACGGAGGATGTCCTTATAAAGATACCGACAATGACGGTGTTATAGATCCTGAAGATAAATGTATAACAATAGCAGGACCTGTTGAAAATAAAGGTTGTCCTTGGCCTGATACAGATGGAGATATGGTGTTAGACAAAGATGACAAATGTATAGATGTACCGGAACAATCAAAAACAATGGATGTCCTGAAGTAACACAAGCAGTTGTTAAAAAGCTAAATGATTATGCAAAAACAATTTTGTTTGATGCAGGAAAAAATACTTTCCAATCTACTACTTATCCAGTATTAGAAGCTATGTCAGCCCTTTTAAAAGAATATCCTACAGCTAAATTCTCATTAGAAGGCCATACAGATAGTATAGGGAAAGCAGAAACAAATCAAGCTTTATCAGAAGCACGAGCATCCGCTATTATGAATTATTTAGTAAGTAAAGGAATTGATAAAGCAAGACTAAAAGCAATAGGATATGGTGAGTCAAAACCAATAGCTTCTAATAAAACAAAAGCAGGAAAAGCATTGAATAGAAGAGTAGAAGTGAGATTAATCATTGAATAATTTCATCATTTTTAATATCTTGTACATCATAAACAAAATAATGTACAACTATGAAAAATACGAATTTTAAAAAAATAGGCCTATTATTATTACTAAGTTCATTTTTTAATAGTAATGCTCAAGAAAAAAGAACGAGCGAGTTCAGAGTTAGTTATGGAGTAGTTTCAACTAACAGTATCATTAATACCGTTACAGATATTTTAACTACTCCAGCAACTTTAGGAGCAATAACAGTAGATAATAAAATCAGTTCAGGAGTATTTACTATTAGTTATAGTTATGCTCTTGTAGATAAGTTAAATTTAGGATTAGATCTAGCGTATGAAGCTTTTGTATCAGATGTCATATCCAATGGCAAGATTGTAAATAAACAAAAAGAAGACGATATTACCCCGGCTCTAAAATCCAATTATAATTATCTGTCAAAAAATAAATTTAGATTATATTAAGGTTTAGGAATAGGTTATACACTTATCAAAAACAGAACAAATGATTTATCCTCACAAGGACTATCCTTTGATAATTCAAGCCGATTTAATTTTCAAATAACAGGTATCGGATTTCGATATGGAGGAAAATTAGGAATAAGTGCAGAAGCTGGTTTAGGATATAAAGGAATTTTAAATGCAGGAATTTCCTATCAGCTCTAAAATTAAGATATTTATTAAAAAGGATGTTCAAATTGAACATCCTTTTTTTATTTTTGTAACACAAAAAAATAAAATGACAACACAACAATTAATCCATCAAATTCAAGAAAAAAAATCATTCCTTTGCATAGGATTAGATGTAGATTTAGATAAAATACCACAACACCTTTTAACAACAGAAGATCCTGTATTTGAATTTAATAAAGCTATTATAGATGCTACACAAGATATATGCGTAGCCTATAAACCCAATATTGCTTTCTTTGAAGCTTATGGAATCAAAGGATGGATTTCGTTAGAAAAAACCATTCAATATATTAATAAAAATTATCCTCAAATTTTTACCATTGCAGATGCAAAACGAGGCGATATAGGCAATACCTCCTCTATGTATGCCAAAGCATTTTTTGAAGATCTAAAATTTGATTCCGTTACAGTAGCACCCTACATGGGAAAAGATTCCGTAGAACCTTTTTTAGCATTTAAAGACAAACATACAATCATGTTAGCTTTAACATCAAACGAAGGAGCCTTTGATTTTCAAACCTTAAATGTAAATGGAAAAGAATTATACAAACAGGTTATAGAAACATCTAAAAATTGGAAAAACTCAGAAAATCTAATGTATGTAGTAGGTGCCACTAAAGCAGAATATTTTCAAGAAATTAGAAAAATTATACCCGATAGTTTCCTCTTAGTACCGGGAGTAGGAGCACAAGGAGGAAGCCTACAAGAAGTATGTAAATACGGAATGAATAGCAATGTAGGTTTATTAGTTAATTCTTCTCGTGGAATTATTTACGCTTCAAAAGATAAAGATTTTGCTCTAAAATCAAGAGAAGAAGCTTTGAAATTACAAAATGAAATGAAAGAAATTTTAATTTCAAACCCAACTTTAAACCTTCAGAGTTAAAAGAACATGATTTAATCCCCTTTTGAACAAATGATTTATACTGATCCAACAGGAAACCAACAAGAATTAAAAACAACCCCCAAAAGAATTATTTCTTTAGTACCTTCACAAACCGAATTATTATATGATTTAGGTTTAGAAGATAAAATTGTAGGTATAACAAAATTTTGTGCACACCCTTTTCATTTTAAATCCACAAAAACCATTGTAGGAGGAACAAAAAATATAAAAATAGATAAAATAAAAGAACTAAATCCCGACATCATTATTTGTAATAAAGAAGAAAATACCCAAGAAATAGTTCAAGAATTAAACTCAATATGCCCCGTTTGGGTAACAGAAATCTATACTGTTGAAGATAATAACAAAATGATTGAAGATTTTGGCAAACTATTTAATGTACGTACCGAATCACAAAAATGGATCGATAAAATTAATTTTGCAAAAAATGATTTTCTTCATTTCATCAAAGATTATGAAAAACAAACAGTAGCCTATTTCATCTGGGGAAAACCCTATATGGTAGCAGGAAGAGATACCTTTATTAATCATTTATTACAATTAAATAAATTAGAAAATATTTATGCAAATAATGATAAGTATCCCCAACGATATCCAGAAGTTATTGTGCAAAAATGCGAATTCAAGGCGATCCCGACTTAATATTCCTTTCATCAGAACCCTATCCTTTTAAAGATGAACACGCTTTTGAATTAGGCCGATATTCACACCATGCAAAAACTGTTTTTGTTGATGGAGAAATGTTCTCATGGTATGGTTCACGTTTAGTAAAAGCCTTCGATTATTTTAAAAAATTACGTTTACGTATAGGTGAATTACATTTACACCATGCACACTAAAAATAGAATTGCTATAAAATATGATTCATTACACCATTTATGAAAATACATCAAGTAATCAATGGGTTACTTTTGTACATGGGGCAGGAGGAAGTTCTTCTATATGGTTTAAGCAAATTAGAGAATTTCAAAAACATTTCAACGTCCTATTACTCGATTTAAGAGGACATGGAAATTCTAAAAAAGCAAACTTCTCAAAAAAATATACATTTAAGTCTATTGCTCATGACGTATTAGAAGTTATAGATTATTTAAAAATACAGTCATCCCATTTTATCGGAATTTCTTTAGGAACCATAGTCATCAGGCAATTAGCCGAAATGTATCCAGAAAGAGTTAAAAGTATGATTATGGGTGGTGCTATCCTAAAAATGAATTTTCGCTCACAAATATTAATGAGAGTAGGTAATTTTTTTAAATATGTATTACCCTATTTATTCCTCTATAAATTATTTGCCTTTATTATTATGCCAAAAGATAATCACAAACAATCCCGTTTGATGTTTATCAATGAAGCTAAAAAATTGTATCAAAAAGAATTTATAAAATGGTTTAAATTAACATCTGAAATAAATCCCGTATTAACTTGGTTTCGACAAGTAGAATTAAATATCCCAACGTTATATATAATGGGAGAAGAAGATTACATGTTTTTGCCAACCGTAAAAAAAGTAGTAGAAACACATTATAAATCAGCAAAACTAACCATTATTGAAAAATGTGGACACGTTGTAAATGTCGAACAAGCCCCTATTTTTAATAAAAAAGCAATTGATTTTTTAAAAAAAATATAATAAAATCCAATTTTAAAATTTTGAGATAGATTTAATCTAAGTTTCACATTACACTTTGTTTTGCAATAAAAAAGGCAATAAATTCAAGTGCTCACGGAAAATTTTAGAAGATGAAAAAGGCAACTATTTTGATGAATAAAAATAGAGTACGTCCTTAAATTTGAATAAAAGTAAAATGAATAGATTGCTAATGCGGAATTTGAGTTAAACCATTTTCAAAAAGATCATGTTTTGTTTTTTAAAAATCATTTTGAGACAGATTCAGAAAAAACTATCAATAAAATTAGTTTTCAATACCTCCTTACTTATAAAATGAAGCCCTGTTTTTGGAAAAGTCCAAAAGTAGGGTTTTTCTTTCCATCTTTTACTACAGTATCTACTCAATGATTTTGTAGATGTCTAAAAAAGAACCTATTACTATCCCCAAGCAGCCCATTAGTAATCTAATGCTAGACGTAAATTCAGTCGTCTATACAATATATTAGGTACTATCTATTTTATCCGTTATTGCAAAGATAAATAACTATACTTATTTTTGTAACTATAAAAATTATAGTTTAATCAATTCTTGTAAAAATGAAAAAAAATAATCTATTTATATCAATAGTATTTGCTTTCTTACTTATAATAAGTTTTGAAACGAATGTCTACGCCCAACTAAAAGCAGATAAGAATAGCCAATTGGAGATAGTTGCAGAAATGCAGATTCGTCCGGAAACGTAGCAGTTAGTAACAAAGGGGTCGTTTATTCAACCATTCATCCTTTGGGAAATCCATCCATACAATTGGTTGTTATTAAAGATGCCAAAACAATAGAAGCGTTTCCCAATATGGGATGGCAAAGAGGAGCCGATCAAAAGGCAACTCCTACTACCTTCGATACACCACTTGGAATAACTACAGATGAAAACGGAAATTTATGGGTAATTGATATGGGGTTAAATTTAGGGCAAACTAGATTGTTTTGCTTTAGTTCAGAAAGCAAAGAAAATATTTTTTCTTTAACCTTCCCTGAAGAAGTAGCCCCAAAAGGCTCTTTTATCCAAGATTTAGCAGTTGATATAAAAAATGGTTTTATTTATCTAGCAGATATAGCCAACCCCGGGATTATAGTAGTTAATATAAAGACAAAAGCCGTAAAAAGATTAAAACAACACCCTTCATTTTTAAGTGAAGACATTGATACAGTTATAGACTTTAAAATTATAAATTTTGGAGGCAAACCTGCGCGTGTAGCAATAAATCCAATTACAATTTCAGCAGATAAAGAAACGGTTTTTTACGGTGCGATGAATGGAAAAACATGGTACAGTATATCCGCAAGGGCAATTAGAAAAAATGAAGAAGAAGATAAAATTTTAGCAACCATAAAAAAAGTGGGAGATAAACCAATTTCAGACGGTGTTGCAACAGATAAAAAAGGCAATCATTATTTTACAAATTTGAATGATAAAGGAATTGATAAATGGAATGCTAAAACAAAAAAGCTAGAACCTTTCATTCGAGATGCTAGATTACTTTGGGCTGATAACATCAGTTTACAAAATGGATACCTCTATATATCTGTTAACCAGCTTCATAAAACAATAGCTTTTTCAGGTACAATCGATTCAGGAAAACCACCTTACTTTATATACAAAATAAAAATAAACAAATTGTAAACTTTTAAAAATAAAAAGGCGGTTATCGCTTCATATAATTTATTTAAAACCAGATTTCGCATTAGAAAAAATAAATTTTATAACTTATTGAAATAAAAAGATTTAGTTTTACTGATTCTAGTACTTAATTTTATACAGTACTGACAATCAATAAAATGTTCTTTTTAAAATCTCTAATGAGTATTTGGGTTAAACCAGCATAAAAAATAATTAAAACAAATAAAATGGATTTTATAAACTTATCAAAAAACAGATATACAACCAAAATGTATAACACACAGCAAAAAATATCCGATTATGAAATAGAACAATTGAAGGAAATTTTGCGATTAAGTCCTTCATCTATTAATAGTCAACCATGGAAATTTATTATTGTGTCAAACGATAAAACAAAAAATCAATTAGCAGAAGTCTCTTACTTTAATGAACAAAAATTAAAGAAGCAAGTCATTTAGTGGTTTTTTGCGCAATAAATGACATTCCTACTTTTGAAAATCAAATAAACAAAAATCTTCCCGAAGGAGCCGTTGGTTATTACAATCAGTTCATAAAACCACTGCCTGAGTTTGAAATAAAGTCTGGCTAAAACATCAGATTTATCTTTCATTAGGCTATTTTTTGAGTGCTTGTGCAAGTATGAAAATTGATTCTACCCCAATGGAAGGGATTAAATGTGATGAATATGATCAAATTCTTAATCTAAAAAATTATTCAACATTATTTGCAGTTGCAATTGGTTATAGAGATGAAAATGACCCTAATCAACCCCACATTAAAAGTAAATCAAGATTACAAATGGAAGAAATTGTCGAAGTCTTATAGTCGATTTTTTTTACCTGCAATTTAAATAAGCTTTGTTGAAAACTAATTCAACGTAAATTGATATTATTTTTACTCCAAATATTCTTTTTTATGTTTTTTAGAAAATATTAAGTCTTATATAACTTGTAAAAAAGATATTTTAAAAATAAAAATTGAAGAAATCAGAATACTTAAATGCAAGGTTTTTATACTATAATATTCTCAAAAACCTTGCATTTAATAATAAAATTCAATTGTAGTTTTATCTTTTTAAACCAAATGACTATTTAAAAAAAGTAAGAAAATCATAAAAAACAAAATCAAATACTATAAAATATCATTTTAGCAGTACAACCTTATAAAAAACAATTAAAAATTATTTTGCTTTACTTTATTTATATATTTAATCCTTTCCTTATAAACTTGGATGAGCTCTATGTTATGATAATAGTCAAGAGAATTAGGATTTAAAATCTTCAAAATCTCCTCACGTTGATTAATTAATTCATTCAAGTGATGAATCGTTTTATCTAAACCACTTTCCGTATAATATATTTCCGAAGGTTCTTTTATATGATTTACATCAGATAAAAATTTATCTAATATTTGGTATTTTGTTGATGGAATCTTCTTTCCATTTTCATAACCATTATAAGTTTGAAAAGAGACCCCTATTAAATCCGCCACTTCCTTTTGAGTCAAACCTTTCATTTTTCTAGTTCTTTTCAATTCTTCTGGGCTCATAGATTTTTTTTTAGTTTCGTTTAATTTCAACATCGTTTTTTATTTTTATAAAAAATTTGATTTTATATTATTTTTGATCAAATATTTTATATATTTGCATATCTGATTTTTGATATAGTTTATAAGTATAAACCATACGTTTAATTTTCATAAAGAATTTACACAAATTATACCAGCATATAATTTGTGTAAACATTAAAAACAAATATACAAAAGTTATATTAGTTCATTCTAAAAACACGACAAAGACAAAATAGTTTGTGTTAAACTGACAGATTAGGTAATAAACTTTCTGATGAAAACGAAAAGATAAAAACACACGAAAAATTTACCACAAACGTGTTTTACTATATCAAAAATAAAAAATCCGCAGTCTTAAAATTCTAAACTATTACTTTATCCATAATAAGTTTCTAAAGCTTATTTGAGTTAAATAAACAAGATTAACACAGACTGTAAATATTTTCTGATAGGAAAATAGAATTTAAACACTTTTAAAATAATAATAAAAAAAGCAACTACTTCTATTTTAGAATGAAAACCTATAAAATCTAATAAATAAAGAGACTAATTATCAAATAGTCCTTTTATTTATAATATATTTCTACACAAAATAAAAAATACCTAAAAAGAATTCTTTCTTACGCTATTTATGTATTTAATCCTTTCCTTATAAACCTGAATTAACTCTATATTATGGTAGTAGTCAAGGGAATTAGGATTTAAAATCTTCAAAATCTCCTCACGTTGATTGATTAATTCATTCAAATGATGAATCGTTTTTTCAAAATCATTTTCCGTGTAATATACTTCTGAAGGTTCTTTTACCTGATGAACATTTGATAAAAACTTCTCCAATATTTGATATTTTGTTGTTGGTATTTTCTTCCCATTTTCATAACCATTATAAGTTTGAAAAGAGACCCCTATTAAATCCGCTACTTCCTTTTGGGTTAAACCTTTGATTTTTCTAGCCCTTTTTAATTCTTCTGGATTCATAGATTTTCTTACAGTTTCGTTTAATTTTAACATTGTTTTTTATTTTATAAATTATTTGATTTTTTACTTGTTTTTAATCAAATATTTTATAAATTTGTATATCTGATTTATATAATTTACACAGGTAAATTATATTGCTAGTTTTCACAAATAGTTTACACAAATTGTATAACAATACAATTTGTGTAAACATTAAAAACAAATATACAAAAGTTATGTCAGTTGATTCTAAAAATACAATGAAGAAGAGAGAACTCTCTACATTAAAACGAATAGAGTTAATTCAGCGTTCAAGTAAGCTTTTGATTGGCTTTTTTAATAAAGGATTTAGAAGTTTTGATGCTTTTAAAGCTGTAATTCAAAATTACTATCCAGAAATACCAGAGTCAAAGGTTTTTGATTTTTGGCATTTTAGAAACATAAACAAAGAAATATGTGATAAAATAGAACAAGTTTTAGAATTATTAGTTAATCAATGATGTAATTTTTAAAAAGAACAATGAGTAAATAATGCTAAAAAACTAAATTATTTATCAAATTACAACCGTATATATAACATTTTTAATGCTATATCTTTAATGATAAATTTTAAAAAGCTTGTTAAGATAAAATGGCGTTAATCAAATAAAGTTAAAAAGAGATAGTAACTTAATGAAAAATGGCTAGTACTATTAAACATATTCTTTGTTAATATTGAAAATAATATATGAAAACTATAAAAAAAGTAAGGATGTGTAATAACTGTTTAATCTGGTTGTTAATTGGTGTCGTATTAAATTTATTGGTTCAAACTATTTTGTATTTGATATTATAATTATACCGAATAATATATTTTAAAAAGCAAAAATTGCTTTTATCTTATTAAAAAAATCCAGAATAAAAGATCGTAAATGCTTTTAGGTTTTTCCGTATCACCTATTAAGTTTAAGTTTTTAGTTTGTTTTTTAGTTTTTTTTTGATCTTTAATTGTAGGGCTGGTTAATAAGACAGTATAATCGGGAAAACCAAAAGTAAAGTTTTTTTTAGATATGAACAGCAGTAATGGGCTGGAAAAAATTCCCAAAATATCACTTCACAATGCAGACTATCGCATAACGCTTGGCAACTTGCAGTTGGTTTATCAAAAAGAAACAATCATGAATGAAAACAAAATAAAACCATCCTAAGACTCTAACAATATAAACCAAATCAAAAAATACTTTCAAAAAGACTACGACGTGTTGTTTTTCCAACGTATACTTGCCGTGTAAAAAAACGAAAATATGAAAGCACAAGTATTACAATTCTTAACAACTGACCCAAAAAATAAACGAGGTAAAATTGGAATAATAATAAAAACTAATGAAGAAGATGAAGTATATACATTGCTATTCGAGGATGGTGTTACTGGACTATACTCATTCGATGCGGTGAGTATTTTAAAAGACTTAAAGCCCTTTTAAATCTACTTTAAAAGGCTTAAGTTTATCTAGCAAGCTTATAAATCATTATATCTGTATAACTCGATTGATGAGTAACATTTGTATTCATTGTTTCCATTTTAGAGCCATTGAAAGGATTCGCTAAAGTCGAACGGCTTTCAATCCACTCTCATAACTCCACAATTTGACTTTTATTAGAAGTAAAATAAAAGTAATTCGAACCTTCAAGCACGTTTAGTACGTCCAAATAATCCCTTAACTTCCAATAGCCTTTATAGGTGCTTGCGTCAGTAGATAAGTACGGTGGGTCGACCAAAAACACAATGTTTTTACAATCCTTATACTTTTTGAAAAGCTCTTTGTAATCCATTTGAACGACTTCTATTGCGTCTAAATAACCCTCTGCGGTATAGTTGGATTGGCGCACGCAATTGTAAAGCGTTGACTTTTCAATTTCATTATAGCAAGTTGCATAGTTCATTGAAAACAGAATTGAGCTTGATATCGTTATGTAATCAACGTATCCTTTTGCTTCTTCTAATTTGATCCGCTCTAAAATTTCCTTACGCGCTTCTTCTTTAATGATTTTGTCTTTTGGGTGGTTTGCTAATATTTGTCTAATATCACTTAGTAAAACGTTGGTTTTATCAATGTTTGCCAAGCGTTCGCTATAGCCGTCGAAGTCATTGTAAACTACTGTGGCATTTGGGTAAAACGCTTTAACGGTATGACTAAGTAAACCCGAACCGCCGAACATATCTATATAAATTGCATCAGATGGGAAATCGTTTAAAGCTGGTTTGAATTTCTTTAAAAATTGGCGTTTTTGCCCCATGAAAGGAAGGGGTGCACTTGAAAAAACTTTTTTCATTTCTTGATTTTTTTTGATTGATGATTGATTAATTAAATTTGATGATTATCTTTGTAACTCCTAGGAATGTTTTAAATAGTAAAGCCACCATTAAGAAGACTTTTAGTCCTCCAACGGTGGCTTTGTTGCTAATTTAAAATACCCTAGGAAAGTTTTTAATTTGTTGGAGGACTTTTTTTATTCTTCCCTCCGAAAGAAATTACTTTACTGCATCTTGCGAAAAGATTAGACCAATACCCGCAAGTACAGCCGTTAAAGATTCAATAATTTTTGTTTTATCATTCACGAATAATAAAACTCCTGATGCTATGGAAACAACGCCAGCCGACGTGGTTTTCCAGTTTTTAAAAATTAATCCCATTATTTTTCAATTTTTATTTTAATGATTTCCCCACCTAAACCTAAACATAAATAGCGGACGGCATCGATAGTTTTTATAAACAAGTTCCCCTGTGTTGCTGATTCATTATCTACAGATAATACAATTGCGGTACCCTGTAAGCTAGGAAGTTTAAAAATCCCTTCCGTGTTGTTATCGCTAGGAATGATCGCTATATGTTTATTGTTTCCTTTGTTTAGGAAAGAGATCTTCGTGTTTGTCAGTTCTAAAGAAGAAAATGAATCGCTAAACTCAAGACCATTTTCTTTAAATGTTGTTTTATTATCTAGGGCGGTTCCATATTCGCATGTAGAGGATGTCGTTAGTATTCCTTGCAATGTTGGTGGGACAATTATACTACGCTTATCGACTTGTTTGATCATTCCAGAATGATCACGGACTAAAATATTTTCTGAGCCTGTGCCTGCGGGTACGCTGGTCAATTTCAAGGGTTTCACAATAGTGTGTGTCTGTGCGTTTGCTATCATCCCGATAGCCAAAGCGCAAAATATATTCAATAGTTTCATTTTTTACATTATTTTAATAGATGATTGTTTAATTTCTGTCATATTTACGATATCGTAAGAGGATATATTATGTATATCGCCGTCTATATACACCCCCTCTATATACACATCGCCAATTATTCTTTTAACAAAATCCCCTCTTTCTAACACGCTGTTATTTGAATTTGGGGAAACTTTAAATATTAGAAGTTGCCCAACTGGAACGATGCGGATGTTTTGTTGGTTTTGAGAAATATTGTTTATAGCATCAAAAATTCGTTCCATTCCTTCAATTTGCGTAATAGGGATTTTGTCCATTTTATGCCAAAATGAATCCCACGTAGCACTAAACTGGTCTTGCGTTGGTTTCAGACCTGTTTTAAAAAAACTTTTTATTACATCGATTGCTATCATTATTTTATTTTCCTGTATAAATTATAAAATGTACGACCAAGCATGGGTTTAAAAAATCAATCTCTATTTGATTGGTCGCGGATGTTCCAATACTTACATCTCGTTGTGAAGGTTTGAAATACGGGGTGCCACCGCACGGAGAACTATCTGTGTTCCCCTCTTGTTCGATTGTTCCCGTTGTGAATTTAAATTCTGGAATATGCTCTTTTGATAGTTTTTTTTGCGAGATCCTAAAGGAACTAATAATGCGTCATAATCTGACTGACTACCGTCAAAACCCAGTGGCATTCGTCCGTGTAAGGGTGTAAACTCTTCCCAACCTTTGGGAATTTCGTTAGATGGTCTGCCCCATATAGCAATCATACCTATAGGCACGTTTGCCATTGGTCTTTCTTCTAATTGTTTCACACGCTGGATTAGCTTTTCCAGCTCGGTTTGTTCTGCTTTCTCTTTTGTCAACTGAATAGTTGATTTTGGGCGTTTAAAATCCGACCAGTTGTAAGTCGTATTTCCTATTCCAAAAGTGGCAAACCGAATAAACAAAACGTCTTTTTCTTCGCCGTTTTCAAACTCTTTTTTTATGGGCGTTTCAACAATGATAACGGTAGTGGTAGGATTGCCCCCGCGAAACTCCAACACTTCACCATTTATAAAGACTACTCCATTTGATATTACTCCATTATTATTTTCACATCCTGAAATAACAGCTAAATCTCCAGCTATATTCCCTAGACTGTTAAATATATTGTAGGCGGTTTGCATATCGTTTAATACTTCCGTTTCCAACGGAAAGCCCTCTGATTGATTGAAATTTTGCTTATTCATATCTTTTCTATTCTGTATCGTTTACCTGCTAATTTGTAATATTTTATTAAAAATTTCAGTTTGTGAATGTTTAGTTCTACAATCTCTTTTGGTGCAAAAACCACAAAGTCAACCCCTGTATTTTCAAATTCCGTTTTGTTGTTAATAAATACCTTTCCTAAATAAATAGGCTTTTTTTCTGCTTTTGTATAGATGTATTTCCGTTTGAATGATGTACCATCGTCAATCCGAATACGCCTTTGTCGGGTGTCTAGTTCGTCATTTAAAACCTTTCGTAACTTGCATCTTTGCCCGTTATGGTTTAACATATACCAATCACTTTGCCTTTTTTGTTTCCATTGGTAATACACCTCGTCAATTGGTTTAACCAAGCAATGTAAATAGGCAATCGTTTTACGTTTTCGTAACGCTATAGGCAATAGTAGTACTATTAACTTCTTATAATCAACCTCAAACCACATATTTAAACACGCTTTGATTATCTATTTCAAAATACCCAGCCAAAGGGATCGTTTTCACATTTATAGCCGTGAAAGGCGTGTAAGTGTTAGTGGTCAAATCTAAGTAACTACTTTGAATGGTAGTTATGTTTACGTTAATCACCCCGTCAACACTTCTAAGATGAGCAATCAAATCGTTAACCACTAATTCACCATCAAAGGGTAAGTTTTTTAAATATTTTTTTAAATCAATTTCTACTGTTTTACTTCCAAGCCTAACGTTTGTCCCTTTGCTATCAAATAATAGTGGGTCGATATAAACGTCCATTTTTAACAGTAATTTGTCCGCTGGATTATTGATAATTAAAAGTTTCACACCCGCAAAACTTACTTCTTTCATATAAGCGGTGAAGCTTCTAATTTCATCTGCTGAAAGCTTGCGCAAATTATCGCCTTGCTCACCTGCCACTTTCAAAATCACCTTACTACTTTCTAAGCCTTCCTTAACAGAACAGTACTTTACAATCTTTGAAGTTTCAATTTGTTCGGTTGTCGCTCCTTGGTTATTAAACTGGTCATCGTCTGGTTTTAAATTAAACCCAAATTGAAAGGCTAACGCCATATTTCTATACCAACGTAAAGTACCGGGCTTGTACTCGTAAATAGCGGTGGTGATTTGGATTTTATGAATCGAAAACAATTGATCTAAACTCCAAATAGCTACTGCTACTATATAACAAAAAAGTCTGTAAATTGCCGTTTTACTTGTGCTGTTTAACTCTTGCAAGTCGGGATGATTGGCAATGTTTGCCAACATATTCCCGTGTATTTCTTCGATGCTTCTTGCCATATTATTGTACTGTAAAATCAAAACCAATGAACATATAGCCTATGCCTTGGGGTTCTAAGTTTTGGATTTGGGTTTTACTTAAACCTGTTGCTGGTTGTTCGTTTGTTCTTCTTAGATAATCAGCTATTTCTTTACTTGCGTTATTAGTTCCTATAACTAAAACAGTAGAAGTTTTTAACTCTTGCGTAATTGACAGGTTGTTTTGTAAAGCCAATTCAAAAAGAGTTTTTATACAACCTGTATGCTGTATGGCTATATCTAGTAAGGACTGATTACTTAAAACTGTTGCTTTGCTCTGCATCTAACTCAAACTTTTTATAAAATTGTTTATTGATGATTTTTATTAATATAGATGCGTATTTATAGCCTAGATTGTTCAGATTCTCGAGCAATGATATTAACAATTGCCAAATCATACCCAAGAGAAATACCCAATATAACCACATAAAAGGATCTACTTCATATCCCATTATACTTGGAAATTGTGAGTTTTTCGAAAATTGATTTAGAATGTAGATTGGAACTAAATACGTTGCAATTTTCAATAGCATACGCCCAAATTTTCGACTTGAATGATTTTCTCCTTTTTTAAATGAAGCTTTAACGCCCGTGAACCATTCAAAAATGAGTAACACAACGTAAGCAGTAAAAAAAGCTATATTAAAACCAAACAACGTGTTTACTGAACAAAATACAAATGCTAATAAGCTATCCAAAAGGATTATTTTTTTATCCATCGTATGTCCGAACGTACTCTTTAAAAAGTCTTTAAAATCCACAAAACCAAATCCATCTAGGATATAATTAATCGTTTTCATATATCAATTTTTAATTGACCGTTAGTTAAGTTAATCTTACATTTTTTATAATTGTCGTGTTCTAGCTGAATTTTTAAATCTCTTTTAAATTCAACCTCCGACACATTTGTTTTTAAATAATTCACTATTCCAAAACCAAGAGTAGGATGCTGTTTGTATTCACCTTTTACGGCTTCCAAAATATGCTCTACGTGCATCTGGTCTGATGGAGCTAATGAGAAATCACCATTTATAAAAGACAAATCACCATCTTGGTCTAATTCAAAATCTTTATTCATTTGAGTAAATTTTTAAACTTTTCTTTCAAGGCTTCAATAAGTAATTTTGAATCAGGTGACACAGTTCCGATACCATTTGGAGTGGTAATCTTCAAGTTGTTTATATTTGCTATCAAATCATCAAGTAAACTCCCTAAACTATTTTTACCGTCAAAAACTTCGAGCTTATCGTTTTCGAGTTTTAGAGAAATAGAACCTACTTTTGTTTCAATACGTTCTATTTCACTATATCCAACTATCAGTGTTTCGCTTGGCTGGTTTTCAATTTCAAGCAAAATTACTTGACTGTTTATTTTAGGTATTACTTGAATGAAACTCTCTTTTTTTTGCTCCAAGGCACTAAAGCGAACATCTAGTAAATCTGCCCTTCCTTCACGTTTAACAGTACAAGTATTGTCTTGCACACTTTCAACTATACCTAATGAGGTGACCGCTTTTAAATGTTTGGTAACTTCTAAGGCAACGGCACGGCTAAACGCTTCCATAGTTTTACAATTTTATAAATGAGCCACAGACAAAAAATACTTGTGAATAACTTACCCAAACTACACCACAACGTTTCCCACCAAGTGAGTGGTTTCTTTATTAATTTGGGAGGAAGCGCCACCGTTTTAACTTTCGTCTCACTGATATGCTTTTCTTTCCATTGTAAAAAAAGCTTTTGCGCTTCCTTTTTACAATCCACGATAAGCATACCGTTTACAAGTGTTGTCCTAATCTTTAAAGGTTCTTTAAAGATTGTTTTAACATTGGCTAAATCTTTTTCTATTAAAACAGGTTTATTATTTTGGCACTCGATAAGTGCTTTGTAAAATGTACTATCAGCTTGCACTTCAAATACGGTATCTTTAACGATGGTTTCGATTATCTTTTGGTTTTGCTCCTGTTCAATTGGCTTTGCCGTTTTGCAAGAAAACAACAATCCCAACATTACCAATACGAATATTTTTATTTTCATTTACTTAGTTTGTAAGACAGCTTACTTTGTCTTTTAAAGCCGTCGGTTTCGTTTAATACTATTTTTACACTCTCAACCAAATACCTACCGTCTCGATGCTGGTCAGGATAGTTTGGGTCTTTTAAATCTATGGTATCCCCATGTTGTACTAGAGGAATTGCCCAGCCATCAACTGTACCACTATAACCACTACGTGTACGGTTTTTGTGTTCGTTTTTAGCCAGTTGCTCAATTGCTTTTTGAGCCATATTTAAAGGAGCATTAATACTAATTTCATCTCCTCCCTTTTCTCCGTATTCGTAGAAAACATTTTCTTTACCTTTTTTTGGTGAGGTCACTTTTATCAAGACCTTTCTTGATTCGTTCGTTTCGAATTTCAAAGCGGTTGATTTTCGTATGTTTATTCCAAAAACATAGTCGTGATTTTGATGCGGTTTTAAGTCAATCAGCAAGCTTACTATTAACTTTTCTCCTTTGAAGTAAAACCACAAACGGCAATCCTTTTTAGTCTTTCAAAAACATCAAAAGGCGTAGCGTTGTCTATCATAAACTTACCTAAGTCCATATCAATTACCTCGCTTTGGTAATTAGGAAGCAGAAAGTTTACAATATCTTTAAGCTTGCAACTACTAAAAGTTTTACTTACTTTAGGTAGTTTTTTGAGCCTGTACATTTCATCCTCACACTCTAAAATCAAAGGAATATCAGCACCTACACTAGAAATATAACCCTCAAACTCTTTGACTAGCTCACCATTGTAACCCGCTTCAACTACAACAGTATCCCCTTTATTTATAAGCTCGAAAATGCTTTTGTAAGCAATTGTATCAGTTGTACCGTTTACTTTTAGATTTCGAAACCCCCTTGGTAGTTCTATTTTTGCTGTATCGGAAAACTTATCAATGCTTTTTTCAATTTCTATACTTTTCACCTGCGTAATAACAAGCTTCCCGCCAATAGTAATTTTAATGTTGATATTGTAATAATGGCTATTCATTTGGGTTTGATAAGGAATAACTAACTTCTTTAATACTTCGTGCTGACAAGTTAAATCTTACCGTGTCAGCAAAGCCTTCCAAAGGTTCGATGTGAACAGCTTGAAAATAAACGCTATCAATGTCTTTATCTAAAAACTGATTTCCTGAAACCTTTACGATATTGTTATAATCGAACAGCTTTACGAGTTCTTCAATTTTTTCTTGTGGATAGGCTCTGTTTTCAACATCTATTAAAATTCCTGTAATATTGATTATCCAATTAGAAGTACCCCAGCGCTCTACTACCATATTGTCAGAACCACTAACTTCGGTTTCTATTAGCCTTTTCTCTTTTGAAAAATTCATCATAAGAGGGGGGGCAAAAATTCCAGTATCATCAAGCAACATTGCTCCGAATACCATTTTATTTCCATCAAACTTAAAAATGACCTCTTCCTGTGTTTCAGACTGTTTATCGTAGTATTCTACTTTGTACTTATTGTCTTCCTTAACTACAACCGCCTTACTTTGAAATGCTACTCCGAAAGCAGTAGCGTATCGCATAGCAAGATTTATAAGTATTGAAGCTCCATCATCCATTACCTGACATTTTAGAAATTCCTAATATCCCTTTTTCTGAGAGCCATTGTATTTGCGCCCATTTGCTTGCCCAAGTTTCATCATCTAACTCTTCGGGGAAAGGGATATGCAAAAAGTGACTTATCATTGCATCCACTTTAAAATACAAATCCCCATCATCCTTATAGTTTAAACTTAATTCCTCTAGGCTCTTTCCGACTTTCCCTGTCTAATAGGCATCAGTTCAGTTAAAGCAGTAAAGGCAGCGTAAAACAATCCATCATCTGCCAACACTTTTTCTTTATCGGTCAACACACAGTTTTTAACTACAATTTCCTGCGCTTTCAAAGGGTCAATGCGTTCGTATTTTTGATACTGCCCAATAATTTTGCGTTTTGGCACTACTGCCATAACTTCAATAAATTTAGTTTCGTCTTCGTTTGCTGGTAAGGTTAATTTTCTTAAATCCTGACCGTGTTCAATTTTAAGAGAGCTAATAGTTTCCTCAGCTACTTTTTGAATAGTTTCTTTATTTTCTTGGTTTTCTGTATGCGACATTTTTGTTTTTTTTAAAAGATTAATAATTTAGGATGCAATATTTAACACCACATCAAGAGCAAATAGTTCGTATTGTTTTTCCAGCCCCATGTCTCCAGTAACTTCACGTCCTTCGTTTTTGAATTTAGCGACCACTTTATCAACAACTATTAAATTGTATTCGTTTATAAATTCAATTGTAATAGTAAATGGTTTAATATTCAGCAAGCTATTTCCTTGCGATGCTACCTCCAAAGGGACTGCGTCGTGCATTGCTAAAGTCATCGAAGCCGACGGGGTTATTTTCCCCATACTCCACGAAGTGGCTTTAGCTCCTAACGAATGGTTTAACTGATGCTCCTGTTCGTTACCGTATGATATGCTTTTTACCTCGATAGGCACACCGTTAATTTGGACTTTAACGTCGGCACTATCATACGCCTTTGAATTTCTAATTAAGTCTGCCATTACGTTTGTGTTTTAAGGTTAATAGTTCCTTGAATTTCTCCAATTGTTCCTTTGGGTACGATAACAAAAGACACTAGCAATGTTTTTTGAACCAATAAGTCAGATTTTTTGTCAACGATGGTTTTACCGTATGAAATATTCCCTTCCTTGATCATTTGGGCAAAAACTTTATTTCCAATATCTTCTAGTGCAACAATTGTTGCTGGCGACAAAGTCCCCGTTGCTTTATCCACAAACCAGTCGGTTTTAATTTTGGGTAAATAAGCAGCTCTAAGCTTTCTAACCGCCTTGTTCATAGTTCTACCGTATGCTACTGTATGCTCGTTAATCACTTTGTCAGTATCCATTTTTATAGGCGCACAAACGTGGTCGTTGTTTATTCTAACTCCAGCTAACCCTGTGTAATTGATTCCAAAAACAAAACCCTTATTTTCCAAAGTTTGTAAATCAGAAAAGCAATCAATGTTTAATACATTAGAGGACAGGGCTGGTTCTAACCATGCGTCCTTTGTCGCATCCGTAATATTGAAAAGCTCATTATTTCCAATGTTCTGATGTACTAGCGCTTTTGACGCTACTCCAAGAACAGTTCCTATATCAGCGTATTTTTTTGCTAACCCTGTTTTACTTTTAGCATATTGATAATCTTGACCAATAAACACAGTCACCTTATCGGCTTCTAAATTGGTTAAGTCTCTCAAATTGGCAACAGCCGAAGCAGTACCTGAATAATTATACCCTTCTAAGAAAATTTGACAAGGCATATTATTTTCATAACTCCAGTTATAAAGAGCTTGAGCTTTAGAAATGCCATCAATAACATTTTTAGGAAGACCGTTTAACATCACTGGAACATCGTTTGCAGGTAAATTAACCGCAATCCCTAAAAGGGAAGCATACCCACCAGCAAAAACCAAAAGCTTTTTTGCTAATTCCGTCATTTCGGTGATGGTTTTATTTTGTTCTACCAGCATTATGTATAAAGGATTGCCCTCTTTAGCTAGACGATAATATTCGTCTATATGCCTGTATACATTCACATTGTTAGCCGTGTCAAATTCAGAAGTAATGCCTTTTGCTTTGGCATCATTCCGATTGTAAATAACAAAAGATTTTTGATGCTCCATTCCTTGTGGAACTGGTGAAGAAACAACAAGAGCGGTAACTCCTTCCGAGTTATCCAAAATACTCGCGCCTTGCTTTCCTTTTTGTAAATTGAATCCTTTTAAATCTGCCATTTTACTACTATTCTTTTGGCGGTTCTTCGTCTGTTTTTTCTGTTAGATTGAATACCCCTTGTTGATTATTTTTATTTGTATTGTTTGGCACTACTTCTTCACTACTAAAGGACTCGTCTTCTTTAGGAAGCTTTTCACCTAATTTTTCAGAACGTG
Organism: Flavobacterium davisii; assembly: GCF_019565505.1. Classification (GTDB taxonomy): domain Bacteria; phylum Bacteroidota; class Bacteroidia; order Flavobacteriales; family Flavobacteriaceae; genus Flavobacterium; species Flavobacterium davisii. The sequence goes on along the minus strand of NZ_CP067378.1, from coordinate 320,025 downwards.
TAATAACTTCTAGTTTATCCTTTTCCTTCGTGCCGTTCATCGCCCAATCTTTACAGGTAAAGTATTCGCCCTCGACTGTTAAGAAAACAGCCTTTAACTCAGGTTGTTTTTCTAATATTTGTAATCCAATTGCTTTTCCTTCTGTTGTCATAAGTTCTAGTTTATGCGTTATCAGAAATGATTGCACCAAATCCATGTTCTTGCACTTTATCGCACAAGCCGTAAGCGTGTAAACGTAATTCGCTTTTAGGGTCGGCGCTTCTTGTATCCCCTGACATTGGTTTATATTGAACCTTAACATCTTCAATATGGTAAACTGTGTTTGGTTGATAAAAGAAGATTGACCCTTTTTGGTCGCCTTGAACAGTAGTTGAACCCAATGATTTTAATTTACCATTGCTTCCATATAAAGGAGTAGTTGCGTTTTCAAAAAGATTCAAATTATAGAATCTTTTAATTTTTCCTGTCAATGGGTCGAATATCAAATTATCCTTATGACTGTTAGACCCCGCCTTATCCTGCATTAAATCCATACGATGTGTGGTGTTCAAAATCATATATAAAGCTTCTTGGTCAGTTAAATTTAAACTAGCCACTTCCTCTAAGAAGTTTAACATATCTGCATAAGTCAAACGTTTTCTACCGTTGATAACCACACCAGTTGTTCTAATAACTGGCATTTTACCTGCCTTATGTTCTGATGGAGCAATTTTATTCAAAGCATAGTCACGAACTCCAATTTTGAAACTTTTGAAATGCTCTTCCTTAATAGCACTTTCTTTGTTAAATGCTAAGTTTCTAGCTTCACTATCGGTACATTCAGTAGGCGTTGTGTCTAATTTATCCCACTCGACTAATGTTTTTTCACCAGTCATTTTACTGGTAGTAAAATCGTCGGATTTATTAACATAGAAACCTACGTTATTAATAAGTTTATTAAATCGAATACCGTCAGCAGTTACGGCATTAGGATTTGGCGCTTTTAAAACGCCTATAAAATCATCGTTGTAGTTTCTGAAATCTTCCAGTAACTGTGGCTCTACATACTGCTGTAACCATAAACCTGTATTAGTAGTAGGCATTATTTTTTATATTTTTGATTGAACAATTTTTTAAATTTTTCAGGATTTGCAGACGCCATAACTTCCAATCCTTTTGGGTCTTCTTTCTGCCATTGGTCAAACGACCAGTTTTCGCTACCTTCAAAAGCATCGGCATTTGTAATAAGTGCTGAAATATTTGGTGCTTGTGGTTTAATTCCTTCGATTAATTTTGCAAGATCATCAAAGCCTGCTTTTTCACCAATACTTTCGTACAACTGCCTGTCTTCTTTTTTGAATACGCCTTTTGCTTCGGTTCTATCCAAATAAGCTGTTAATTGGCTTTTCTTGTATTGGTTTAACTCTTCTAAAGCGTTGTCCTTTGCCTCACGCTCTGTTTTAAACTGATTTTGTAAAGCTTCTAAAACTGCGGTATCGGAGCTTTGAGCCGTTACATTAGGCAGGTTTAAAGCCTGAATGATTAACTGTTTCATATTATCGTCTAATTTTTGACTGTTAAAGTTTGCCATTGTAAGTAGCGAAGCATAAGCTGAAAAAACATCGCTTGGTTGCATTTCTTGTGGTTGAATTTCAATAGCTGGTTCAACTACCCAAGGCACTACCTCGCTCACTAAACCCATGTCTAAACACTCTTGCGCATTAAACCAGTGGTCGCCAATCATAAGCTTATTTATTTCCTCAGGGTTTAAGTTCGTTTTAGCGGAAAGAAGTTCTTTGAAGTTTTCTTCCATTTTTCTAAGCAAAGAAGCTTGACCTTCTAAATCGGACGCCGTTCCACCGCCGTACAAACTGGGAGCATGAATCATTACAAAACCGTTATCTACTATCTTAACCTTATTGGAGGCTAGAATGATTATGGCTCCCATGGATGCGGCTATACCATCAACTATTATATCAATATTGCTTTTGCTTTTGTTTATAGCGTTAAAAATTAAGTTGCCATCAAACACACTACCGCCGTCGGTGTGTAATCGAATTGTAATATCCGAGTAAGAAGATTCTAAACGGTTTAAGGTTTCGCAAAACCAAGCTCCGTCTCCTTGCCAAATGCTACCGTAAGCGTGTAGTGTATTTTCAATGGTTTTAATTAACATTACTTATTATTTCTAGGTTGTCGTTTTATTTGATGCAAACATAAAGCAGGTTTTTGGGTTGTTTTTTTCTTAGGGAAGGGTTGCACTTTTATTTAACTTGCTGTTAATGAGTGGGTAGTTTTGAAAAAATATTATTAAAATGACAAAACTTACTCGTGTAAATAATCACCCGATGTACGCTATTTGTGAGCGTATGTATGTAGAGGAAGGCTTGAACAAAAAAGCAATCGCCAATGCTACAGGAGTATCAGAACAAACCATAGGTAAATGGAGTAAAGGCGTAGGAGAAAGCAATATCTCTTGGGATGAAAAAAGAATCAATACAAGGCTACTCCACATAATATTAAAAAAATGCTTATTGATGAGCTTTCACACCTTGCATCAGGTGGAGAGGCTACCCTTGACGTGAAAAGCATAGCCGAAGTTAGGAGAGCAATTGAACAACTATCCGATAAAACATCGGTACAGGTTGTTTTTACAGTCTTTAAAGAGTTTGACCAATGGATGGCAAGCCAAGAGCCTGATACTGCTATACTATTCTTGGAATGGCATAAAATGTTTTTACAACACAAAGCACTACAGGAGGGGTAGCAATGGCTGAGAAATTAAATAAAAACATAGAAAAATTACTTGCAAGTTATGAGGAGCATTGTAAAAAAATCAAGCAAATTAAAAACGTTAATGTTAACGAAACTCCCCAAGAACGCCGTAAGAAACGCCTTGAACTAGAAAAAAATTATATAGACTGGTTTGAGGCTATTTTTCCTCTATACGCAAGAGTTCCTTGCGCTCCATTTCATAAAAAATTAGCTAAGCTAATTATTGAAAATGAAGTTGTGGACGTACTTGCTGAGATTTACCGTTCAGGAGCAAAATCTGTACATCTTTCGCTTGGTATTCCTTTGTTTTTGTATGCTACTGGCAAACTTCGCTTTATGCTTTTAGCATCACAAACAGAGGACAAAGCAAAGAAACTCATTAGTGACATTCAGGCGAATTTAGCCCATAACCCGAACTTTATCCATTACTATGGTAAGCGATTTAAGTTTGGAGATTGGTCAAATGGTGATTTCACCACCTCAGACGGTGCAAAATTTATGGCATTGGGTGCAAGCCAATCCCCAAGGGGTTTACGTGAAGCAAATTCACGCCCTGACTATATCGTTATAGACGACGTTGACACTAGACAACGATGCAATAACGATGAGCTGTCTAAAAAACTATTCGACTGGGCTTGGGAGGACTTAAAAGGAACATTTGACGAAGGTAGTCCACGCAGACGATTTATAGTAGCAAACAACAATTTTCACAAAAACACTTTAATCAATCAGTTAAAGAAAGAATTTCAAGGCTACATTCAAAAAGCTAAAGAAAGCGGTTTTACAATACGCCACTTTATAGTGAGTGTTCCGGCGGTTAAAAATTTAAGCACGTTTGAACCCTCATGGGCAGAAAAAACATCGGCGGATTATTGGCGTGAAAAGTTTGCTACAACGCCTTACCGCTCATTTATGCGGGAGTACCAACACATTCACATTGTAGAAGGTTCAATTTTCAAAAATGAATTTATCGAATATTGCACGCCTTTGAAGTTGAACAAATACGAAGCATTGGTTTTTTATGGGGATTTATCATATAAAGATGCGGGTGACTTTAAAGCAATGGTTTTTGTTGGTAAGATAGGTTTAGAGTTTCATGTACTGGATTGTTTTGTAAGGCAAACCTCAAAGAACAATACAGCACTTTGGTTATATGATAAAGTTGCACATGAAGGCTTGCTAAATCTAAATGTTAACTACTGGATTGAGGGATTATTTGCAATGGACGATTTTGTAAATGACTTTGACAATGTAGGCGCACAACTAGGCTGGTACATTCCTGTAAGAGCTGACAAAAAAAGTAAGAGCGACAAATTTGACCGTATTGAATCAATGGCGGGATATTTTGAAAGAGGAAAGGTAAAGTTTAGCAAATCGCTTGAAAATAGTAACGATTTTAAAGAACTATTAAACCAGCTTTTAGCCTTCCAAAAAGGAAGTGGCGCACATGATGATGCACCCGATGCGTTACAATCGGCTATAGTTAAGCTCAACACAGCATCCATTATAAATACTATTCCACCAAAAATGGTGAGCAGAAAAGAAACAATTAACAATCAAAAAAACAGGTTCTAATGGGATTCATTTTAGAAGAAGATTATTCCGTATTAATACGCAATGAGATAAAAGACATATTGCTCGAGAATTATTCACCGCAAAAGTTAAGCATTGCTCAAGATATGGCTATAAGTCAAATAAAAAACTATTTGAGTGGCAAGTTTGATGTAGCTACTATTTTTAAAGCCCAAGGTATGGACAGGAATCCGCACCTTGTAATGGTCGTTATTGACTGCACGCTTTATCATTTATATACTTCTATTAATCCCAAAAAGATTACAGAAATTCGCTCGCAACGTTATCAAGATGCAATCGACTGGCTAAAAGAAGTAGCCAAAGGCGAAATCACGCCCGACCTACCCAAGCTAACTGATGCAAATAACCAAATAATGACTGGTTTTAAGATCAGCAGTAAAAACAAACCGTCTAATCATAGATGGTAACTCTTTAAACCATCTTTAAACTTCTTTTTAAGCCATTAAAAAATAAAACACAATGAAAGTATTAGGTTTTGAATTTTCCGTTAAAAAAAATAAGGTTTCTGCGATTCAAGAAAAAACACGCACAAACACCAATCCCGCTATTTTGAATATCGTGAGTTCTTTTAAAGATAACTCACGAAAAGACATCAAAAAATGGAGAGATGCTTTAGCTATGGCAAACCACCCTAAAGAACCCAAATTAAACTTATACTACGATTTACTGGACGACTTACTTACAGATGGACATTTGCAAAGTCAAATCCAAATGCGTAAAATGGCTACACTAAATACTGAGTTTGAAATTTACAATAGAAAAACAGGTAAGGTTAATGAGGAACTAACAGGTTTAATAAACAACCAATGGTTTTATGAACTCTTAGAGATAACCTTAGATAAAATCATTTTCGGACATACACTAGTAGAGTTTAAGGAGTTCTCGGGCGATAAAGTAAAATTATCTGTTATCCCAAGGCGTAACGTAGTACCTCCATTTAAACGTATTTACCCTGATTTATCAAAGCGTGAATTTATCCAGTACGATGATGAAAGCTTTAAACCTTGGTTATTGGCATTGGGTAATGATACCGATTTAGGAATTATAAACAATATTATCCCTAATCTTATTTGGCTTAGAAATGTATTTCAGTCGTGGGCTGAGTTTTGCGAAAAATTCGGTTTACCACTCATTACCGCTACCACTTCTACTGGTGATAACGCTACAATTGAAAGAGTACACCAAATGCTTTTAGAGCTAGCCGAAGCATCTGTAGGTACATTCCCGTATGGTACAGAAATAAAGTTTAATGAAGCTAACAGAACCGATGCGTTTAGAGTATATAAAGAGTTTATACAATCGAATGCCGAAGTAGTAAGTAAATTACTTGTTGGGAGTTCTACGCTTTCAGAACAGGCTGGCAATCGCTCACAAACCGAAGTACACGAACGTACTTTGGATGGTAAAATTGCAATGGCTGACAAACGGATGATTGCCTTTGTGGTTAATGACCAGCTTTTTGAGTTGTTGATACTTCAAGGTTATAAGATTACCCCTGATGATATGTTTCGTTTCAAAACAGCACAGCAAGAAGTAGATATTGCACAACTTTGGACTATCACCAGCGGAATTATGAATAACGGTTACACTATTGATACGAACTGGTTATCGCAAACTTTCAATATTCCATTAACATTAAAAGAAGTAAGCGCACCAACAAATAAAATTGACACATCGGCGCAAGTAAAAAAAAATCCCAACCCGTAGCTTATAGCGTGGCTAATAAATGTGGCTGTGAACCTTTGGCACTAGGTAAAAGTATAAGTACATTATTGGATGCTCTTTGTAAAGAACTGGCGCTTTCACTTTGGAATGGAAAGGAAACAAAGGGAATTTTAGGACGAATGATACAAGCAGAAGGACTGGAGCTTTTACAAGGATTACGCAATGATTTTAAAACGATAAACCCTTATACTGGTGCTGATGTGCTTGCATTGCAAATGATGGAGTATAACATTTTCATGTTTGCAACTTCAAAAGCTGAGAAACGAATGGCATCGATGACAGAGCTTTTAATTAACAAGGATAAAAAGAACTAAGAGATTACCAACAATTCGAATTGTTATGTATGCAAGAAACGGAGAATTTAAACCGTAGCCACTTGCGTACAGAATACAATTTATCGGTTGCCGTTGGTCAAAATTCAGCTTCTTACTATCGATTCATGGAAGAAAAAGACACCGTAACCTCATACGTACAATACCAAACCGTGGGGGATGATAAAGTACGTTCCTCACACGAAGTATTGAACGGTAAGGTATTTAACCTTTCAGATAAAGAAGCTATGGACTTGTTTCCGCCTAATGGTTTTGGTTGTCGTTGTGAAATGCTTCAATACATAGGCGAAACCAAGGGGGTGGTGACCAAAGGAGCAGATGCAAAACGTTTGCTCGAGCTTACTGATTCCAAGTTTAAAGGTTCATCATTTGAAGTTAATCGAGGTGATTTAAAACAAGTATTCACTAAAAAAGAGTTTTACGTTGATGCAAAAGGATTGCCTGAAAAAATTAACGATATGACTTTTGATAAGTACAATTTGAAACTTTATCAAGACTTTAAAGATTCTTTAAAAGCAATTGAACTGGATGGAACTATTACCCCTAAAAATGTAAAAGAGCTATTCAAAAAAGAGAAAGACACTAACTATATGGGCTTTTCAGATTATTTGGATAGAAAAATGATTTTATCAGAAAAGGATTTCGATAGACACACGCAAGGCTATTACACAGGAAAGGATGAACTGAGACATCAATTATTCCCACACATTCAAAAAGTTATTTCAAATCCTGATGAACATTGGTATTTTGACTATAAAAACAACGGTCAAAAGTTCCAAAGTCGATATATCAAGTTTTACAAAGATAAAGCGTTAGTTGTTGATTGCGATGTAGACCCAAAAACCAAGGCTTTGAAAATTAACACTTGGTATACTATGAAACAAGCAGACCACTTCGTGCGAAAAGGTCTGCTTGTAGAGAGGAAGAACCCTTAAAGCTTACCCCTTTTTCTCTAAATCGAGCGGGTTTTATACGCATCCTATCCTCAGCTTTTCGGTAGCTTTAATGTAGAGCCTTAATGATTCAAAACAAAAGTAATAAAATAATTAATACAAATACAAAATGGCATCAGCTAAATTAACTATGCTCTTGGATTTGAGCGACAAAGTCAGCTCCAAGTTTGCTTCAATTCAAAACAAATTCAACCGAGGCGCTTCAAGAATGCGGGAATCATTCAGTGAAATTACTGCGGAAATTCCTTTTTTAGACCGAGCTTTAGACATTGCGACTAATAAATGGGTATTGCTGGGTGCTGGTATTATGGGTGTGGGTACGCTATTTGCTAACGCCACCAAACAAGCCAATGACTGGCACACCCAGTTAGCGGAGGTCAACGTTACGGCGGGAATGTCTCAAAAAGAGTTACAAGGGCTTTCGAATAAATTACTCGATATAGGCGCACGAAATGTTGCGCCACTCGAGGAAGTTCCCAAAGCCTTTAACCGTATTATTTCAGCGGGTTTAGATGTAAATCAATCCATGGAAGCGTTAGAGCCTACATTACGTGCAGCAAAGGCTGGTTTTGTGGATATTGAAACAGTCGCATCGGCGGGTATTGCTACTATGACTTCATCAGGTGAAGATATTAACCGTGTTTATGATATTTTGTTTCAGACGGTTAAAGATGGTAGAGCTGAATTTAAGGATATTGCTAATTACTTACCTAAGGTTGTCCCTTTAGCAAGGAAACTCGGTTATGAGCTTGAAGATACAGCAGGAGCGTTCGCTTCTTTAACCACAAAATTAAGTAGCGAACAATCATCAACAGCGCTTGAAGGTATTATGCGTGCTTTGGCAAACCCTGATGTAGCCATTGGGAAAATGGATAAGACAGGAAAAATGGTTAGCGGTTTTAAAGCGCTAGGAATTGAAGTATTTAGCTCTACTGGTAAAATACGCCCAATGGTTAATATCATAGAACAATTAAACCGTAAAATAGAAGGATTATCTAATAAAGATAAAGCAATTCAACTAAATAAATTAGGATTGGATGAGTCTGCATCTTTAGGTTTTAGTGTTTTAATGCAGGATATTAATGGATTAAGAAAAGCTACAGACGGAGCTTTTGGTTCTGTAGGTTCTTTAAATAAAGCTTACATCGATTCATTAACCCCGATGGAACAATGGGGAATCATTCAAAATAAAATTAAAGCTATGATGATAAAATTAGGTGAAAAAATACTACCTATTATAGCTAAAGGATTAGATGCTTTGAATCCTGTGATTAATGCTGTATATGATAATTTTGACGACATCGTAAGCGTTTTGAAAATATTAATCCCCGTAGCGGGTGGTTTGTTCTTATTTTACAAAATTGCTACTGCTTTTACACTAGCATCACAAGCCGTAAAAGGACTGACCGTTGCACAATGGCTTTTAAACACGGCTATGAGTGCCAATCCTATTGGACTTATCGCAATAGCAATAGGCGCACTTATAGCTTATATTACTATTGCTATTGTCAAGTTTGAAAAATTCGGCGCATTGATGCTTTGGATCATGGGACCCATTGGGCGTATCGTTTCGGCGTTTCTACTTATTAGAACACATTGGGATAGCATTACAGAAGCTTTTGAAAGTGGTGGTATTATCGGCGGTTTAAAGCGTATTGGCGTCGTTTTAATGGATGTGTTTTTAAAACCATTACAACAATTACTAGAGTTAATGTCAAAAATACCGGGATTGGGTAAACACGCTAAAGCTGGTGCTGATAAATTACAAGACTTTAGAACCAAAATGGAGCTGGTTATTCCTGAAGAAAAGGGGATAAAAGCAAACAAGGAAGATAAAGCAAAACCCAAAACAGCCCCATTAAAAGGATTATACGATTCTGCACCACCATCTAAAGAAAATAAAGAAGGTAAAACCAAACTAGCTAACGATGTAACTAAGGTTACTGGCGAAAGTCAGCAAATTAGAAATATCACTTTTAATATTGGTTCAATTATAAAAGGGGATATTAAAATGAACGATCCGAAAGTTCAAGGAATGTCTAAGGCTGATTTTGAAAGCTATTTAGAGGAAATGTTTATGCGAATGGTTAGAAATGCTGAAAATGCTTAAATGATGGATTTAGATTTTAGAGACGAATATTTTGAAAAAATTAAGCCGTATCAGCAGACACGGCTTTTTAAAAGAAATGACTAATAATGCTGGAGTAACCGCCGTTAATTTCGTAAAAAAACGCTTCGTTGAAAAGAACTGGAAAGACCAAGGAACACAACCTTGGGAAGCAAGAAAACGCAAAGGGCGAGGTTCATTGCTTACTGTTTCGGGGCGTTTAAAACGCTCGATTCGTAAGATAGCCAGCGGTAATTACTTTGTTTATATAGGAACGGATGTACCGTATGCTAAAGTGCATAACGAAGGAGGTGAAACTTCTAAAACGGTAAATGTAAGAAGCCATCAACGCAAGCGAAACGGAAGAAGCCACAACGTAAAGCTTCACACTAGAACAAGCCATTTTAAAGTGCCTAAGCGACAATTTTTAGGCGATTCGCAGTATTTGGCACGAGGACTAGAGCTTATGCTGAAACAAGCCGTTGAGAACGAATTAAACCAATCTTAAACCTACTTTAAAGACTATGAAAGATTTTTACAAAAAAATGGTAGCCGTATTTAATGACGAGCAAACCAAAGAAACCTATAGAAGCCAAGGTATTTTACCTGTCCGTTTTGTTGACCTATATGCAGGGCAGGACTATGATTCTCAAAATTATGATGCGCATTTGTTCCCCGCAGTATTTGTACACTGGAGTGTTGACCACACCAGTCAAACGGCTACCATGACTATTAGGCTATGTTATGAACAATTGCGAGATTATTCGTCTGTGAGTTCTAACGCTAGAGAAGCCTTGAAGTTTCTCGACTTTGTACGGATTACAAACAAAATACTCGTTTCTTTTCATACTAAAAACACGGGACGTTTAGTGCTAGTAGGTGAAGAACTGGCAGTAGATGAGACAGTAGTGGATGTGTATATACTAACCTATAATTGTCGTTATCAAGGTATGTTAACGCCGAAAGAATACATAAAAGGAGAAATAGAGAGCCTACAGCTCGAAACGGATTTATACCAAAAACTATTAGACTAAAAAAGCAGGCGTTATGCCTGCTTTTTGTTATTTTCGGATGCTTATCTTTAAATAGTCTGTGTTTTCGTCATAATGAACATTTAAAGCATCTCCTTTAATTAATTTCAAAGTTGTTACGCCTTTACCTTCATAATTAGTTAAACAACCTGTAAAACCCGTCTCTTCTGATAAACTCAAACCATCTAATTCAATATTTTCGAAAATAATATTTTTGTATTTGTCGTCTTCATTTTTAGTAATTTTAAAGTTCTCCAAATTCCACCCAAATTGTTTGAATCCTTTTAAATTTATGCTATCCTCAGGCTTACCATATAACTTAACCAATTCATCTTGAGGTTTTATGCAAAAATCTTGAATGATCGTTATGTTTTCATGATTTCTACCTCCACATGATATTACAACAATACTAATCAAAATCAGACTAATTTTTTTCATAATTTAATTTTTTAATTTCAGCAAAGTTATAAAAATGATTTTCTCAAATATTCAATATTCATTATTCAATTTTTCGATTTTCTTTTGTTTGTACTCGATTATTCTTTTAAGCCGTTGAATTTCTTTGTTTTGCTCCAAGTGTTGTTCAAGAGCGTAAAAGAGGATTTCAGGAACAGTTTTAAAACCTTTGGTACTTGCTACTTCTTCAAGTTGTTTCCGTTGCTCAGGTGTGAAGCTTCGGATATAGGTACTAGATTTAATCATTGCTGTTAAGTTTCAAGTTCTTTAACTGCTTGGTTTCTATTACCATCTTCAACACCTTGTAAAAAACCTTCTTTGCAATGTGCCACAGATTTTACTGCTTTTTTTGAAAAATCTCCAATTATATCAGGGATGGCTTTTTCAATCAACTCATCATTTTTTAAAACAATCAATCCCCATTTAGACGCATTATCATCAATTGCGAGTATTTCTTTTCTCTGTTCTTCTAAATACTTTTGAATTCCTTTAGTACAACCAATTAAATAAGAAGTGATAAACGTTTTTTTAGAAGACATTAGTTTACTTTTTTCGAGCCATTGAATCGTAATATTTTTAGTCATTCCAAACTCATTTAACTGCCTTGTTAAAGTGTTTTTCTTTAATATCTTGTATTCATTGTATCTAATTTCCGATAGGTTCAAAAATATTTCAACACACGATTGATATAGTTCTTTAGCAATCATTCTGTTTTCAAAAGTACCTACAATAGAAAGCTTAGTTCTTTTTGTACTTCTCCAGTCTATAGCATCAAAATCATAACTAACACCTTGAAAAACTCTACAATTATAACCCTCAGCTATAGTGTCTAATAAATTCCACTCAAAGTTTGCAGTCTTATACTTGAAGTACTTCCATAAATCGGAATAAACTACCTCTTTATTGATGTCGGAAATATGAATTTCAACATCTGATTTGTCTAAATTGTGTTGCATCATTAATTTTTGAGCCAATTTTAAACAAGTCTCTACCTCGCTTTCCGAGGAAGCTCCACAGTTAGCCTTGGCTAATAATTTTCTGATTTTTGTTAAAATTTTACTTTCCATATCTACTTATTACTATTAAATCCTTTGGCACCTCTCCAAATACGTTCTATGTTTTGCGAGTAGTTAAAAGTGTCTTCGCTGGCATGGTTTTGATGCGCTCTTAAACTGTTGTTTTCTGCCAGTTCCATACGTTCCTCAGCGTATTGTGTAAAAAAACGTAGGAGTTTAGCTGAATTGAGCGACTCAAAGAACTCGCCGTAAACCCCTGATATAATACGCTTGGTAAGCAAGGTAAGGTCTGATATTTTTAAATAGGCAAAATCACTAATTATTTGCGTGGCACACCATTCAATTTGGTCTTCGGTGAGTGGTCTATTCAAGTTTAAAAGGTCGTTTATGTACAGTAGCCACACCATCACCAAGCCTTTTGAGAACTTATCGCCTTTATCTCTACGAATAGCGCCTAAACTTGGGGCTTTGTTATTGTTCATTGCATCCTCCAGCGTGATTACTTTGTAGGCGTGTTCCATGCAGTTTTTAGGACTGTAACGATTCAATAATTTTTCGTTGGAAATTGTCGCTATACTTGATTTTTGAACCGCTATTGCTTTGCTTTGCATCTTGTAGAAGTTTATTAAGTTGGCTATTGATGTACTTTAAATCTGTATTTTTTTGATGAAATTTATCCAGTTTATGCCAGTTGTTTAAAAGGTTTTGCCACACTTGCAAGCTTTCTTCCTCTGTAGTACATACGCTTTGCAGATACGTGATAATTTGTTTTAAACTTTTACCGTCAATCCCCGTAAACTTGGGTGGGAATCCTGTATAATTTTCGTAAAAGGCAAACCACATAGTGTTGAACTCCGTAAACAAATTCTTTTCTTTTACCACTTCGGTATAGCTCACCGTTCCTTTTAAAGTTTCTTTAAAGCTGGTTAAATCTTCAAAAGTAGGCGGTAGAATTTTCCCAATTTTATCCCACAATTGCGGTTGCATTTTACCTTTTTTTAATTTCACCGATTCGAGCTTTCCTGATTTTGAATAAGACAGCACGAAATGGCAATCGGTTTTAATGGTATGTGCTAGTACTTGCATTAGGTTTCAAATTTTGGTTTTCCTATTTCTTTTTTACAATCACAGCACACTTGTACTGTTTTCTCGACCGTTGCCCAAACCTCCAGTACTTTGGTATAAGTACTGGAGTGGATACATACGGTTTTTATATTTTTTTGTCTTTTTTCATAGTTTTACATAACCGCTGGCATCTTTCGGGAGTTTTGCCAACTGTCTCCATGTTAAATTTTTCATTTCAAAGTGGGGCATATCTTTGAATTTTACCCAACTACCGCCCCAAACCCAGCCGTGTAGTGCAAAAATCTTAACACATTCCATCCAGTCTGCTATTTGGTCGTTATCCCAGTCCTTAGCTGTGTCCCAGCTGGCTGTTTTACCATCTATCATTAGGCAGATGTCTACTGCAAAACCGTAATTGTGAATAGATTCGCCCCCTTTGGCATTGGTTACTTTTTTGCCTTTTTTTGTCCTGCCTATGGCGTACAAATCATTTTGTTCTTCATTGGTTCTTAAGCCTTGGGTAATGCGTACTTGTGCTTTACCTTTTAAAGCTTCGTTACAACTATTGATAATCTTTACCATCGTTTCCCTTACTGTCGGGTGTAGTTTACTGATTCTTTCTTGTGTTACTTTGTCCATGATTAAATATTAAAAAGTGTTAATTGATTATGCGATTGTTCAGCTTGGCTCATTTTTTTTAGCTCTTGTTTGGCTGGAGTTCCGAGGTAACTTGAAAATGTACGCTCGCAAATCTTAAACTTGGGATAAATGATATTCCAGTAAATCTCCTTTTGCGTTAACCCTTTTTGGTATTTTTCATGAATTGTAATGTCTTGAATTTCAATAATACGTTTGTAAAGATTTTTTTTGTTGTATGCCATGCCTGAAAAGAATTTAATTTTTTACCTTTGCTATGCTAAGAGGAAAGGCTTGTCAGTTATGGCAGGTCTTTTTTTAATTTCGGCTTATATCATTCAAGCCGAGCATAGTGTACCAACCCGAAGTGTGTGGTATTATTTTAGCTTTTGATACTTTAGTACTAATCGACTTGAACTGCTTTATTAACTGTGGAAATTCGTCAATTTTATACTCGTTTAAAGCCTTTTTAAAGATGCTTTTATTGAGCATAAAACGGTTGAAAGTAACCCATGATTCAGGCGTATAAATGCCTATAAACTGAGCCTCTTTAATAATTACCGAGCGAAGCCTTTTTAACTCTCTTTCTTGCTCCATTTCAAATAAAAAATCAATGGCTGATTTTTTAGGAAAGAAACGAGTATAAAGTGCTTCGACTTCCTCTCTTGAAAGTTCTGTAATATCAGTAGTACGTTTCGTTTCCATGTACACTGCCTTACTCAATGCCGAAGCACTGAACTTGCTACATAAAGCGTTAATTTTGTCTTGTGTATTCATACTTTCTTTTTTTATGCCCCTGCCTAAACAGGGGACATTTAAAACTTTGTTCCCGCCCAGTACTCGAAACTGGGTGTGTACCTCTCGGGATTATTATTGGTTTTCTTCTTTAATCAAAAAGCTTAAATCAAAGCCTTTTGGAAAATTCATTGAGGCTATTGAAAGCGGTAAATGCTGGTCGATTCCTACGTTATTTTGAAATGATGCTTGAATAAACCAAGCGGAACGACGTGGAGAGTATGCGTTTTCAATAATTTCAACACCTTCCAGTAATTCAAAATCTTTGTACTCTTTGGTTATTTGTTTCAGCTCCATTATCCTTTTAGGGTCTAAATCCCCCTTTTTATCGGGTTTTAAAAGATTATTTAGCTGTTTTACTAACTTGGCTGTGTCTTCGTCTTTAATGAGTGAATTGATAAAGTTTTTGACCTTTGCGACCCCCATGTAAACTGTATCGTCATAACCTGCCGTAACATGGTAACCAATAGTAATGGATTGTCCATTACTAGCGCTAAACGTGTGTGATTTTTGATTTGTTTTTGCGCTATAGGTTTCAAACTTTAATTCTATTAATTGTTTTAGCCCTTGGTAGATTTCTGCTTTTATGGCTTCGCCATCTTCTGACCATTGCTCTAAACGGCTGAATAGTTGCGGAATGTGTTCCTCTTTCAAGTCGTTGTACGCTTTTTTGTTAGCTTCTTTTTTCTCGTTTCTACGAGCTAACTCTTTTAAAATTTCGCTATCTGATAATTGTGCTAGTGCTTCCATGTTAGACTATTTCTGTTTGAATTGTATAATTAAATTTTGTTTGTAACTCCTTAACTTTGTCCTCCTCTATGAGATTGTAGGCTATGTAAACCAGTTTTTTACGTGGACTTACTCTTGCGTTGAATTGCTTTTTTACTGCACGATGCAAATAGTAGCGTCTATTAGTTGTTTTATCGACCATGATAAATCGAGTTTAACAGTTCAATGCTTATCGGTTCTCCTGTATCGGCAATTTCTTTAATCGCTTTAGTAATAATAATCTTCATAGTATCAAAGTCCTTAATTCTGTTGGTAAACCAGTTAATTATCCTTTTGCTGGTTATGTTCATATCGTGGCAAATGTTCGCTATATCTTCCGATATATCTTCTATACATCTGCCTCGGTCAGAAAATCGGCGGGCTGTTTGTCTAAAGTTCTGTTTGTTACGCTCAAATCCTTTGTTTAAAATATCATTGATTCCCATTCCAACCAGTCCAAAGGCTACCTTTCCTTCCAATAAATCGGCTAAACTTTTGATTATATTGATGTAGCCGCTTTTGTTTTTTATGTGTTCCGCTTCATCGATGTATAGAATGGCATCCTCTAATGTTATAAGTTTTTTTACCACTCTTTTGATGATTGCACCCGCAGTTCCGTGCGTTTCAACTCCTACCACTTCGGCTATGTTTATGGCAAATTCTTTGCTGTTTTCAATTGCCGAACAGGTTACAAGAAATGTGTTTGTTGGGAATTGTCTTTTGTACTCTTTACAAGCGTAAGTTTTTCCTGATCCTGTGTCACCGTCAAAGGTGAATCGCTTTTTCTCTTGTCTTGCTTCCACAATTGAGGTAATGAAAAGCATATAGTTAGTCGTATCGAAGTGTCTCCATAACTCAGGCTTTAGCTCGAAGCCGATAAACTGGCAAATTGCTTCGTAATATTTGTCTTTGATTTCAGATTTTGCAATAGTGGTTTTACCTGCTAAAATGGTAGATACATAGGCTTCACCTACACCTGATAACTTTGCTAAGTTGGCTTGATTGGTGTTTTTTTCTACCAAATACATTCTAATAGCATCAGGAATTTGTTTTGTCTTTTGAAAATTGTTTAATTTTGTCATAACTTTTTTTATTCGTTAGTTACCATATTTTAAGCACTAGCTTGGTTTTGCAAGTTCTCCTGTATTGAGGAGAACTTTCTTTTTGTTCTTTCCAGTAATAATTCTTTTGCTGTTTTAGGCTTTTCTGCTGTGGTTGTTTCCATTATCTCGTTGTAACTTTCCTTATTACCACCTAATTGCATTTGATGCGTGTACGGCAATTCATTTACTAACTCTTCTTCATACTCCTCCTCATCATTGAAAAACAAAGAATCAAAAGCATTTTTAACCGATTCAGTAAAGTTGTCAGCTCTATTTATCTGCCTTTGCTTTCTAGCTAAATGATAGTTTAGTGCGTTTTCATTGGCATCGTCAGCTTCTGCTTGCGACTGGATGGCTCTTTGTGCTAATTGGCACGTCATTAAGTATTTACCATCCAAGCTGTACAAATCTGCATTTTCTTCATCCCAAACCACTTTAACCTCTGCACTTTTGTAGTGATTTGCCTTTTCGATGATTTCCATACTATCAATTGGATCAGGCAATTCAAAAAGAAACTCTTTAGTGTTATTATAACCGCCTAATGACTTGGTTACTTTTATGAATCCACGCATATAAGCTGGGTTTACCTTGGTATGATTAGCGTTTAGATAGCGAATTACTCGTTTATCCATCGCTTCGCATTTCGGGTTTTTGTGTTCAAATCGCTCGTTTGGTGATAAGTTATCCGCTCTTTTTGTCTCATTCCAACGTTGCACAATGTCATAAAACTGCATTATAGCTTCTTCATAAGTTGGAAATTCGTCTATATTGATATAATCAGGGTTCGACTGCCCTTCAATACTTACGCCCCATGATGTAGAACCGAAATTACTTAACCCTCTAAGGCTATTTTTGAACAACTTAAATTGTAATTCGGCTGGGTTAGCTTGTGAATTACCCGCTTGAATGTTACGTACTTTGTTAAAAACCATATTCAACAAGTCTTTACTTTCGCTGGATGTATAAGCGGAGTGATTATCGCTCACAAATTCAAACATAGTCTGATAATTACTAGTTTCCATTGCCATTTTAATAGCCTTATCAAGCATTTGAAAAGTTTCGGTACTTTGCCCTTTGTCCGCAACACTCCAGCCTACAATTTTGCTTGATGCAACATCCGTAATTAGCAATACGTATAATTTTCTTGTTTTCTTTTCGCCTTTCTTGTTATAATATCTGTAATTGATAGTTCCTGAACCATCGGCACAATACAACGAGTGTGCAAATTGCAGTTTTTGCGATGGCACGTAAGCCAATGAGCTTTTTTTATACCAATCTGCTCCGTGACGTTCCTTAAGTGTTAACAGTTTTAAGCCATTTCGTCTTAAAATACGTGTGTAGTTTTCGTAGCCTGTAGGCTTTAAATCAAAATCCTGCATAGTAGGCAAGTAAAAACTTTCGTACTGCTGGCGCATATTCAATTTAGTGCCTTGACCTACCGCCATAAATGCGTAAAACATTACCGCTTGGTGAATATCTACGTTTATAATTTCGCCAGTTTCAGTATCCACAAGTTTGTGTTTACCTACTTGCATGGCGTTTGTATTATTATATTTACCCGAAATAATCGCAGAACGTTGCGCTAAAGTGTTCGTGGTTGGGAACAAATCTACTTTGTTACGTAAATATGCTCCACTTGATACGCTTAAGCCTTCTAAATTTAGAGGTTGAATCAACTCGGCACAAACATTGTAAAACTCTGATTTTGTTTTTATACCTAAAGTCTTGTATTGGTCTTTATCTGCTGTATTTTTCACAAAAACACACCATGCCCCTAGACATCATTAGCTGGGTAGCTTTTTCTTTATTAAAACCAACCTCTGCATTGTATTGGTAATAGTTAATATCAGAACTGTCGTACAGTTCGACAACTTGATTAACAATGCTTTGTTTGGCTAATTCTATTAAGTTGCCTTTGCTTAGTTCGCCTAAATCCTGATAGGCTTGTTTAATATCGTTTAACGTGCCTAGTTTAGACTTATAAAAGCACGGTTTGCGGTCAGGGATATTATCGTAAGCATAATAAAAACTACCGTTTAACTTTGCCCAACGCCAACCTTTGCCACTATCAGGTAAATACTGTCCGCTTTTAGCTAAATCGCACGCACGCACTGTTTTTTTATAAACATTTCTAACACTTTCGAGATAGTGCATTTTTAACTTGCACGTCTGCATTACAAGGCGTTGCGATAGCCAAAACGTTTCCGTTTTGTCCGCTTTACGCAATAGTATGTCGCCTTGTTTATACATAGGGTTAGTGAATTAGGTTAAATTTGTTTTGTTCCCGCCCAGTACTCGAAACTGGGTGTGTGCCTCTCGGGAGTTTTGTTTAAAAAAAAGTGATTACTTTAGTTTGAGTATCTTTGCTTCCTTTTAATAATAAATCAAACAACTTTGTAAGAGATGAGTCTTGAAAATTATCTTCTAAAATCGAATGCACCCGCTCAAGAGATACGCTATGCTTTTTCTGAGCAAGAGGTTGAAAAACTCTATAATCTCGTATCAACGATGCAATTTTCTGAGTATTTATGTTTTGTTGTGGAGTACCTTGAAGACATTCAGAAATATATTGCGATAACTGATTCTCAACGAAAACAAAAGAAATGGATAAATCATCCTCAAAATTTACTGATTCGTTTGGCGTCCTTACAACTTGCTGATGCAACTGTCGAATTTTTGAATGACATTCATGAAGTTGCGCTAGTGGTAGATTCAGGGTCATATCGTAAATTTCATTCCATAATTTCTGCAGGTCTCTCTGACAAGATTCTTTGTAATCCATTCTTTTATTTTCCATTTCAAGAGAAGGAACAATACAGGATAAATCCTTGGAAAAAGGTTTAAATATCTTCTTTGCCATTTTTTATATTTTATATTAGCTCCCGCCCAGTACTCGAAACTGGGTGTGTGCCTCTCGGGAATTTTGCTATATTTGAGCTGTCAAACTTTAAAACATAGCGTTATATTCATTACTTTAAATTATGCAGGCAGTCAAATTGCCTTAAATGTTAATCACATAGTTAAAATTGTTGCTTTGGAAGGAGAAAATTGCTTTATCCATCTACAAAATGGGAATACCTTATCCGTTGAAATGTATTTATACGACTTGGTATCATTAATAAAGCAAGTAACTACTCAACCACTCTAATAACTTTGTAAATAGTTATTCCAAAAAGTTTAATTCTTTTTTCTACAAGTTTAGTTTCGATACTACGCTTGTAGCTTTCTTTAATTGTTATCATCTTTGTTAGTTTTAATTAGTTCCCACCGTGGTGTCGAAACCACGCTAGTGCCGTGGTGGGAAAATCTATACTTTTAGGCGTTAAACTTTAAAATATAGTTGTATTGATAATTTTCTAATTGGTTGTAATTGTTTCTTCATAATGCCTAATATTGTGCTTTCCAGAATTTGTTGTAAAGTCTGATTGTATTTTTCCTTGACAGTCTGACCAGTAGATATATCTTCCACCATCTTCAAATCGATACATTTTACAACCGTTCTGTTCAAATAGATACTCCACCTTGAAATTGCCATTTTGGATAGTTTTAAGAGGTTCTTCTTTACAACTACTCAAAAGGAGTAGAGCTAATAATGATGGTTTTAAACAACTTTTAATCTTCATTTTTACTATTTTGAGTGGATTATTGTGTATATGAACTTGGGGCAAATATTATTTTTCATACATTCTGTTTGTATAAGTGATTTCGTTTGTTTAAACAATTGCTTTTTCAAAGTATTTCTCTCAAGCTCTAATGAGTTAATCAGTTTGTTATCTTTACCCTTTGCTATCGCAATATTTAACTGCTTTGATAGCTTTATAATTTTATTTCTTGAATCTGTACTTGTTTTGATTACCATTTTGCATATACGTTCGATTTCAGTAGCTTTTTCACTTCTTGTCATTTGTATATCGTTTTAATGTATATTCCAAACAGTAGCATATAAGACGCCGTTACACTTTTCTTTAGTTGATAGTCGTACACGATGCGACTTTCAAACTTCACCGCTTTACTAAGCAGTTTTCGAAATAGGGTTCTAAGTGTTTTCATTTTGTATTTGTTTTTCTAGTTCTTGTTTGATTTTTAAACCTTTTCCACGTATAGGAGTTCTGATGCCTCTAGCTATTTGTCCTACATATATTACAGTGGTATCGAATTGCTTGGCTATCTTTTGATAGGGGGTTGCGACCCTATGATTGATTTTTTGTGCTAATGTTTCCATATTTTGTATACTTTTGCTTTTTAAATACAATGCAAATATATACGCATTTTGAGTTTAAAACAAATAAAAAACAATAAATATACGCATTTTGAGTAATAAAATAGATAAAGTATTCATTTTGAATAGTTTAAAAAACCACATGTCTTTTAAAAAGATATAGATTTTGCAAATTTTCTAGGAATAAAGCCTACAACACTGTCATCTTGGTATTCAAGAAACACTTTTGATATAGAATTATTATACGCAAAATGCAATGATGTAAGTGCCGATTGGCTCATTTCTGGTAAAGGTGAAATGTTGAAAACAAAAAATATAAAAAACCTCATTAAAAAAAACGATGAGGAAAACAATGAGGAAATTAACAAAAAACCAAATGTGCAAAAAACCTCTACAAATGAGGAAACGATTCCAGCGATAAAAATGACTAATTCGCAAAAAGGGATTCCGTTGTTACCTTTTGATGCCTTTGCTGGATTAGGGGATTCAAGCGTACAGGGCGTTGATTTTGATACGATAGAAGACCGCTACGTAGTTCCTTTGTTTGATGGCATAACCATTGATTTTATGATACCTGTACGAGGTTCAAGTATGTATCCTAAATATAACAGTGGTGATGTGGTAGCGTGTAGATTAGTTAATGAACTGTTATTCGTGCAGTGGAACAAAGTACATGTTATAGATAGTGTTAGCCAAGGGGTTATAATGAAACGCCTACTTAAAAGCGACAAGCCTGATAGCGTTGTTTGTAAGAGTGATAATAAAGACTATGGGGAGTTTACAGTTCCAATGTCAGACATCAGAAGCATCGCCTTGGTGGTTGGAGTTATCCGTTTGGAGTAAACAAGTCCTTGAAATGTAGATTTTTTAACTACGTTTTAAGGAAATAGGCTTTTTTTTGCGCATCTGCTTTTAAAAAATCTACTTTTTAACTACAGGTTTACAAAAGTGCTGTTTTAGTGTATATATAAGGTATTCCCTTTTTTGGTTTGGATTGATGCGAGTATTCATGGTTTAATGAAGCTTTAAACCAACCTGAATGCGCCTTTTTTAGGTTTTATTAAAGCTTGCTTTCATTTTTTCTTTAAATAGTTAAACCAAAATGAAAGCAAATGAATGTTTTTTAGGGGTTAAGTCTTTATATTTGGTTTTAATAATTATAACAGATAAATATATTACCCTAGGAATGTCTAGAGCTAATGGTTTTGTAGAAAAGAAGATTTTAAAATGCTTAACTTGGTGGTTGGGTTCGTATTTTTTTCTTCTATTCTTTTAACAAAAGATAAACTATTAAACTAAACTCAGGCATTCCTTTTTTATTTTCCTTTTCAGTTCATTATATTCTCTTTAAAAGAGGCAATCTCAGATTCTGTATTAGACTTCGTTGTAAAACAAAATTTTTTAATAAAATCAAATGCTCACGGAAAATTTTAAAAGATGAAATAATTAGCTATTTTGATGAATAAAATTTGAATACGTGCTTGAATTGGAAGAAAAATAAAGTGGAATAGATTTACTTCGTCTATTCGCTACGCTCGGGTCTAATGCGTAATTCTATCTAACTTAGCTAAAATTATTATATACGAGATAACACGATGTTTGATCATTGATTGTCTCAAGGACTTCCAAATGGAAGCCTTTTTACATTTCAGCCAAAATTTAAGAGGGGATAAATTCACCATTTTTTTGCATAGGCTTCGCTGACAAGTACAAGTCAGCTCTCATTTGTCAAAGAACAATACTTTCTTGAAATCTGGGTTAAATAGATTTCTAATGCGCAATTCTATCTAACTTAGCTAAAATTATTCTATACAAGATAACATGGTGTTCTATCATTAATTGTCTTAAAGGTCTTCCAAATGGAAGCCTTTTTATATTTCAGCCAAAATTGGGGAGGGGATAAATTCACCATTTTATAGATAGACTTCGCTCGCAAGTACAAGTTAGTTCTCATTTGTCAAAGAACAATACTTTCTTGCAATCTGGGTTTAAGGTAATTTGATTGAGGGTTAAATACACTTTTTAGGTTCAAAAGTCCTATTTATTTAGGGTAAATTTTTAAGATATGACCTAGATTAAAATAGGATAGGAGTGAATAAAAAAATGCACAAATCATCATATAAGATTTTTGTGCATTTTTGTCATATAAAGGAAACTCTGTGATCCAATCAGGATTCGAACCTGAGACCTACTGCTTAGAAGGCAGTTGCTCTATCCAGCTGAGCTATTGGACCTTTTAGATATAATCTAAACTTTTCTTTGTCGGGGTGGCAGGATTCGAACCTGCGACCTCCCGGTCCCAAACCAGGCGCGATAACCGGGCTACGCTACACCCCGAAAAGTTCAATAAAAGCGGAGAGACAGGGATTCGAACCCCGGCATCGGTTACCCGATGACAGATTAGCAATCTGCTCCGTTACCACTCCGGCACCTCTCCTTTATTGTTTAATATTTTATTGAACGTTAACTCTTTAAGTTATTTTTGTGATCCAATCAGGATTCGAACCTGAGACCTACTGCTTAGAAGGCAGTTGCTCTATCCAGCTGAGCTATTGGACCTTTTAGATATAATCTAAACTTTTCTTTGTCGGGGTGGCAGGATTCGAACCTGCGACCTCCCGGTCCCAAACCAGGGCGCGATAACCGGGCTACGCTACACCCCGAAAAGTTTAATAAAAGCGGAGAGACAGGGATTCGAACCCCGGCATCGGTTACCCGATGACAGATTAGCAATCTGCTCCGTTACCACTCCGGCACCTCTCCAGTCTTTACTTACAAGAACTTTATTTCGTTTTGCGGTTGCAAAGATATAATAAGATTATGTTTTTACAAGTATTTATTTGTTTTTTTTTCAAAAAAAATAAGGACTCTTTTGTTTTAAAACATAACATCTTAAGCATGAAATATTTAGATCTGTTAAATAATATTAATAAACTTTTTATTTTATACCCTCAATACAAAATAAGATAAAAAAGCTAAATCAAAAAAAAGGATGATAAAAGAAATTAAAATCAGATTGAGATAAAACAAAAAATTACACTCAACTTCTTATACGAATTATCATTAAAAGAGTTTATTTTTTCTATTTTAAATTAGTATTTTCGCACAAACTAATTTAGAAAATCATTCATAATGAAAAAAGTAGTTATAGTATCAGCTGCCCGTACACCAATAGGAAGTTTCATGGGAGCTTTATCAACGGTTACAGCTCCTCAATTAGGTGCTGTTGCTATTAAAGGTGCTTTAAATAAGATAAATTTAGATCCAGCCTTAGTAAATGAGGTGTATATGGGAAATGTTATTCAAGCAGGAGTAGGACAAGCACCTGCTAGACAAGCAGCATTGTTTGCAGGACTTACAAACGAAGTACCTTGTACTACTGTAAACAAAGTATGTGCATCCGGAATGAAAGCCGTTATGATGGGAGCTCAGGCTATAATGTGTGGCGATGCTGATATTATTGTAGCGGGTGGTATGGAAAATATGTCCCTTATTCCTCATTATGTACACATGCGTAATGGTGTAAAATTTGGGCCTACCACATTCGTAGACGGTATGCAAAAAGATGGATTAACAGACGCTTACGATAATAATGCTATGGGAGTATGTGCCGATTTGTGCGCAACAGAACATAATATTACGCGTGAAGAGCAAGACAACTTTGCTATTCAATCCTACCAAAGATCAGCTTCCGCTTGGGAGGCAGGAAAATTTGATAACGAAATTGTTCCCGTTACAATTCCTCAAAGAAAAGGAGACCCCATTGTTGTTTCTAAAGACGAAGAATATACAAATGTAAAACTAGATAAAATTCCAGCATTAAACCCTGTATTTACAAAAGAAGGGACTGTTACAGCCGCAAACGCTTCAACAATTAATGACGGAGCAGCTGCATTAGTCTTAATGAGCGAAGAAAAAGCAAATGAATTAGGATTAAAACCATTAGCCTATATTAAAGGATATGCTGATGCCGCACAAGAACCCAAATGGTTTACAACAGCACCAGCTAAAGCTCTACCATTAGCCCTAGCTAAAGCCAATGTTTCCTTAGATCAAGTAGATTTCTTTGAATTTAACGAAGCATTTTCAGTAGTAGGATTAGCTAATGCAAAAATATTAGGTCTAGCTAATGAAAAAGTAAATATAAATGGAGGCGCCGTTTCCTTAGGTCATCCTCTAGGATGTTCAGGAGCAAGAATTATCGTTACGCTCTTAAACGTATTAGAGCAAAATAATGCAAAGATAGGAGCAGCAGCCATTTGTAACGGTGGAGGAGGAGCCTCTGCTATTGTAATAGAAAAAATCTAATAATAAAATCGGATGAGTTATAAGTTTTCCTTTATACTATAAAGATTACTTATAACTCATAATTTAAATAAAACATATACAATGTTTGGTATTTGTAATTTAGCTAATATTCCTTTACGTTTTGAACCAAGTGATCGCAGTGAACTCGTTTCACAAATCTTATTTGGTGAGCATTTTCAAATTATAGAACAAAACACCAAATGGTCTAAAATAAAATTAGCCTTTGATAACTATGAAGGCTGGATAGACAACAAACAGTTCAAAACGTTAGATGCTGAGCAATTTGATGCGCTTAATCATTCCGATTTGTTATTTAATGGCGATTTGATCGAATATGTTACCTCTACAGACAATCTATTAATACCCATTCCTCTTGGTGCCTCTTTAAGTTTTTTATCTATACCCACTATAAATACAGAAAATTATCATTTTGAAGGGTTAAAAGTAACAGGACAAAAACAAAAAACCGAAATTATTAATACAGCCTTTATGTATTTGCACAGCCCTTATTTGTGGGGAGGAAGAACTCCTTTTGGAATAGATTGTTCGGGATTTACCCAAATGGTATATAAACTAAATGGGTATAAATTACTTAGAGACGCTTCGCAACAAGCCAATCAAGGCGATCCTCTCAGTTTTATAGAAGAAAGTGAACCCGGTGATTTAGCCTTTTTGATAACGAAGAAGGAACAATTATTCATGTAGGAATTATAATGGAAAACAATTACATTATTCATGCCAGCGGAAAAGTAAGAATAGACCGTTTAGATCATTTAGGAATATACAATGCCGAATTAAACAAACATACCCATAAATTAAGAGTAATTAAAAAAATTATCTAAAGCATCCTTTTTAATAGATTATGAGCATTCATTTAATCTTAAAAAATATAATTAACTTTGTAGCCAAATTTTTTTAAGATTATTCATGAATCAAGAAACCATTGTAGCACTTGCCACTCCATCAGGAGCAGGAGCTATCGCTATAATCCGTATTTCGGGTAAGGATGCCATTGTTAGCGCACAAAGTGTTTTTAAATCAATTAAAAACAAAGAGCTAACAAAACAAAAAACGCATACACTACACTTAGGACATATTATAGATGGAGATAAAATAATAGATCAAGTACTCCTTTCCCTTTTTAAAGGACCTAACTCTTATACAGGGGAAGATACCGTTGAAATTTCCTGCCACGGTTCTACATTCATACAACAACAAATCATCCAGTTATTACTCCGCAAAGGCTGTCGTATGGCACAAGCAGGCGAATTTACGTTGCGGTCTTTCCTTAACGGAAAAATGGACCTATCGCAAGCCGAAGCGGTTGCCGACTTAATTGCCTCAGACAATGAAGCCAGTCACCAAATTGCTATGCAACAAATGCGCGGTGGATTTAGCAATGAATTAGCCAAACTTCGTGAAGAACTCTTAAACTTCGCCTCCTTAATAGAACTCGAACTTGACTTTGCCGAAGAAGATGTTGAATTTGCCGACAGAAGTCAGTTTGTCGATTTATTAAATCGTATCGAATTTGTTTTAAAACGCTTAATCGACTCGTTTGCTGTAGGAAACGTGATTAAAAACGGAATACCAGTAGCCATTGTAGGCGAACCTAATGTGGGCAAATCGACCTTGTTAAATGCCTTGCTAAATGAAGAACGCGCTATCGTAAGTGATATTGCAGGTACAACCCGTGATACCATTGAGGATGAACTAGTTATTAACGGCATTGGCTTCCGTTTTATTGATACGGCAGGTATTCGTGAAACCAAAGATGTGGTAGAAAGCATTGGGATCCAAAAAACATTTGAAAAAATCGAACAAGCACAAGTCGTAATTTATTTGTTTGATGGTTCCAAGTTTAAAGTTTCAAGTTCACAACTTATCCTTGAAATAGAACAAATTAAAAACAAATACCCTCAAAAACCGTTAATCGTATTAATAAATAAAAAAGATGTTTTAACATTAGAAGAAATTTCAACCTTAAACCTTAAACTTGAAACTTTAAACTTGAAACAAATTCTAATCTCTGCAAAACAGAATATTGGTATCGAAGAATTAAAAAACACCCTATTATCCTTTGTAAACACAGGAGCCCTGCGTAATAATGAAACAATTATCACCAATACAAGACATTACGACTCATTACTTAAAGCATTAGAAGAAATTCAAAAAGTACAATGGGGCATGCAACAAGGACTCTCTTCGGACCTTATGGCAATTGATATACGCCAAGCATTGTATTATTTTGGAGAAATTACTGGAGAGGTTACTAACGATGAGTTGTTAGGCAATATCTTTGCGAATTTCTGTATCGGGAAGTAACACCCCATAAAACACACAAATAACAATCTAAAGTCCTTGATTAAGGGCTTTTTTAATACCCCATCTTTCGCATAGTACAACTTGCTTGAATTTGAAAAAAGGAAGTGGAATAGATTTACTTCGTCTATTCGCTACGCTCGGGTCTAATGCGGAATTGGGGTTTATTTAAGTAATTTCAAAACAAAAAAAAGATTACCCCATACTATCCAGTCGAGTACCTTTCTTTTTCTACAAACAAAAAACAGAGAGAACTAATAACAACAAATTAGAAGACAACTCTTTTTACTATAATTTCTGGTTTTCCCCAATAATTTTATTTTCTCTTTGTTTACTTTAGTACCATTATATTGATATTTTTGCACAGAGTATCAATCAAAATTTATAAAACTAAAAGTCGCTAATAAATCATTTTTTATTTAAAAAGACTGATTTTAGACTTAAGCAAATAGGTATTTAAATTAAAATATGACAAGCACCATTCAAAAACAAGAATTACAAAATAATATATGGAAAATTGCCAACCCGGTACGTGGTGCCGTTGATGGGTGGGATTTTAAACAATTCGTTCTAGGTGCATTATTCTATCGCTTCATTAGTGAAAACTTTAAAAATTACATAGAAGCGGGTGATGAAAGTATTCACTACGCCAACTTATCAGACAGCGTTATTACGCCCGAAATTAAAGAAGATGCCATTAAAACCAAAGGCTATTTTATATATCCCAGTCAGCTTTTTGAAAATATGGCTAAAACAGCCCATACAAACACCAATCTGAATACCGACTTAAAAGCTATTTTTGATGCGATTGAAAGTTCGGCCAATGGCTATCCTTCAGAAAAAGACATTAAAGGATTGTTTGCCGATTTTGACACCACGAGTACCCGTTTAGGAAATACCGTTGAAAACAAAAACACCCGTTTAGCTGCCGTTATAAAAGGCGTAGAGGAATTAAACTTCGGAAATTTTGAAGACAATCAAATTGACCTTTTTGGTGATGCTTATGAGTTTTTAATTTCCAACTATGCTGCAAATGCAGGTAAATCAGGTGGTGAATTTTTTACCCCGCAAACGGTATCAAAACTGATTGCGCAACTGGCCATGCACAAGCAAACCACGGTGAATAAAATTTACGACCCAGCTGCCGGTTCTGGTTCGTTATTGTTACAAGCTAAAAAACATTTTGATAGCCATATTATAGAAGAGGGTTTCTTCGGACAGGAAATCAATCATACGACCTATAACCTAGCGCGTATGAATATGTTTTTGCATAACATTAACTACGATAAGTTCAACATTGCTTTAGGGAATACTTTGTTAGATCCTCATTTTGGAGACGACAAACCTTTTGATGCCATTGTATCTAATCCACCTTACTCAGTAAATTGGATTGGTGCTGATGACCCTACCTTGATAAACGACGACCGTTTTGCACCGGCAGGGGTTTTGGCTCCTAAATCAAAAGCCGATTTTGCCTTTGTGTTGCATTGCTTAAGTTATTTATCAAGCAAAGGACGAGCGGCATTGGTTTGTTTCCCCTGGTATCTTTTACCGTGGCGGTGCCGAACAAAAAATTAGAAAATATTTAGTAGATAACAATTTTGTTGAATCTGTAATTGCTTTAGCACCCAACCTTTTTATGGGACTTCTATAGCAGTTAATATTTTAGTTTTAGCCAAAAATAAAACCGAAACCAAAACCCAATTTATAGATGCTACGGGTGAAGATTTCTTTAAGAAAGTAACCAATAATAATGAGCTGACTAACGAACATATTGATAAAATTATGGATATGTTTGATAGCAAAGCCGAAGTACCTCATATTGCTACTACTATCGACAATGCTAAAATTGCGGAAAACGACTATAACTTATCAGTGAGTTCGTATGTAGAAGCCAAAGATAATCGGGAGAAAATAGATATTAAACAGCTAAATGCCGAAATCAACAAAACGGTAGCCAAAATAAATACGCTACGTACTGATATTGATGCCATAATAAACGAGATTGACCCGCCTGCCGGCAGGCAGGAGCATGAGTTATATTATACTTATGTTTTACTTTGTAATGATGGGTCATATTATAAAGGCTTTACTAAAAATCTTGACCAACGTTATCAACAACATTTGAGTGGAAATGGTGCAGAACATACAAAAAAGCATAAACCAGTAAAATTAGTTTACTACGAAACTTTTAATACCGAAAGACAAGCTATTGAAAGGGAAAAGTACTTTAAAACGGGATCTGGTCGAGAATGGCTTGCATCAAAAATTAAATCACTTGAAGCGTAAACGATATGAGCGAAATAATATTATATACAACAGATGATGGACAAACTAAAATTAATGTCCAACTTGAAGATGAAACCGTTTGGTTAACCATCGATCAAATGACAGAATTATTCAATAAAAGTCGGTCTACAATCAATGAGCATATCATTAATATTTATACTGAAAATGAACTAATTGAATCAGAAACGATGAGAAAAATCGGAATTTCCGATTTTTCTACCAAACCAACAAACTTTTACAATTTAGACGTCATTATTTCAGTTGGTTACCGTGTGAAATCTGTGCAAGGCACTCGCTTTCGTCAATGGGCTACCCAACGATTAAAAGAATATATCGTGAAA
Organism: Flavobacterium davisii; assembly: GCF_019565505.1. GTDB lineage: Bacteria > Bacteroidota > Bacteroidia > Flavobacteriales > Flavobacteriaceae > Flavobacterium > Flavobacterium davisii. Next base: position 290,212 of record NZ_CP067378.1, on the reverse strand, counting down.
GGTTTTACAATGGACGATGATAGATTGAAAAATTTGGGTGGTGGTAATTACTGGAAAGAACTTTTAGACCGCATTCGTGATATTCGTTCTAGCGAGAAGGTTATGTATAGGCAAGTATTAGATTTATATGCCACAGCTACCGATTACGACCCAAAAAGCGACGAAAGCATCCAATTTTTCAAAATCGTGCAGAACAAGTTGCATTACGCTGCACACGGTAAAACAGCCAGCGAAATAATTTATATGCGTGTAGATAGTGATAAACCTTTTGCAGGGCTTACTACATTTAAAGGCAATGAACCAACTCAAGCAGAAGCCTTGATTGCTAAAAATTTCTTAGAAGAAAAAGAATTGAAAGTACTCAATAATTTAGTAGCTGCTTATTTTGATTTAGCTGAATTGAACGCTATTGAAGAAAAAGAAATGCGGATGGTAGATTACATCAGAGAGTTAGACAACATCTTATCATCTACTGGTAGAAAAGTATTAGATAGCGCAGGTACAATCTCACACAACCAAGCGCATGACAAAGCAGTTCAGGAATACAAAAAATACAAAGCCAAAACGCTAAGTTCGGTTGAAAAAGACTATTTAAAAACGCTTGCTGCCTTAGAGAAAACAGCTAAAAAACAAAGCCGTAAAAAATGAGTTTTTTAGATAAATTATTAGAGGGTGTTGAAGTGGAATGGAAAACACTGGGGGAAGTTTGTGATTTTCAAAATGGTTTTGCATTCCAAAGCAGTTTATTTAAAGAGTCAGGACTACCAATAGTAAGAATAACTAATATAAACGGATCAAATGTTGAATTAAAAGATGTAAAATATTTTGATGCAACAGATTACCGTTCAGGAAATCCTTTAAATTATTATATCGAACATGGAGATGTTTTAATTGCTATGTCAGGAGCTACGACTGGAAAAATTGGTTATTATAATTTGGATGAAAAAGCTTATCTAAACCAACGTGTAGGTAAATTCATTCCTAATAAAGAAATTCTTAATAATCGTTTTCTTTATCATTTCCTTTTAACAAAATCAGAATTTTTATATGTTCTTGCTGGAGGAGGTGCTCAACCAAATTTAAGTTCGAATAGTTTAAAAGAAAAACTCTTAGTTCCTATCCCTTGCCCAGATAATCCAAAAAAATCCCTCGAAATTCAACAAAAAATAGTTGGAATTCTCGATAAGTTTACAGAGCTTACAGCAGAGCTTACAGCAGAGCTTACAGCACGAAAACAGCAGTATAGTTATTATCGTGAGCAGTTGTTTAGTTTTGATGAAAACGAAGTGAAACATTTACCAATGGATAATGAAAGTATTGGAGAGTTTCAAAGAGGTAAACGATTTGTAAAAACAGATTTAATTGCTGAAGGTGTTCCTGTCATTCATTATGGAGAAATGTACACCCATTACGGTACTTGGGCAGAAAAAACTATCTCGTTTGTAAGTGAAGAATTAGTTAAAAGTAAAAATTTACGTGTTGCTCAAAATGGGGAAGTAGTAATTGTTGCTGCAGGAGAAACGATAGAGGATATTGGTAAGGGGACAGCTTGGTTAGGTGATGAAGGTGTAGTTATTCATGATGCTTGTTTCTCTTATAAAACTAAATTAAATCCCAAGTTTGTTGCATATTTTACACGTACTAAACAATTCCATGACCAAATAAAAAAACATATATCTTCTGGTAAAATTTCTGCCATCAATGCAAAAGGTTTAGGTAAAGCAATAATTCCAGTTCCTTCACCAGAAGAACAAGCTCGCATCGTTTCCATACTCGATAAATTTGATACGCTAACGACTTCCATCAGCGAAGGTTTACCAAAAGAGATAGAATTGAGACAAAAACAATATGAATATTATAGGGATATGTTGTTGACGTTTGACAAAAAAATATAGGGGCGAATTGCAATTCGCCCCGACAAAAATTAAAATATTTGCAATTCGCCCCGACAAAAATTAAAAAATATGCCATACAATCCACAAAAACACCACCGCCAATCTATCCGGTTAAAAGGATACGATTATGCGCAGGCTGGATTGTATTTTATAACGCTTTGCTGTCAGGATAGAGCATCCTTATTTGGGCATATTGAAAATGGCAAAATGATTTTAAATTCATTTGGAGAAATTGCCTTGGCAGAATGGTATCATACAGAGCAGGTTCGTGATAATTGCGTGATTCATGAATCGGTAGTAATGCCCAATCACATGCACGGCATTATAGAAATTACCCATAAAAAAGAAACAGAAGATGAAATAGGAAAATTTCAATCGCCATCTCAAACCATCGGCTCCATCATTAGAGGCTATAAAATAGCCACCATAAAAAAGATTAAGGATTTAATTCTAGAAAATAATATCGATAATAGCTCGGGCGAATCGAAATTCGCTCCAAATAAAGGCGAATTGGATTTCGCCTTGAATAAAGGAGAATTGCAATTCGCCCTGAGTACGGGCGAATTGCAATTCCCCCAACCACCGCCCCGACGGCGGAAATAATTAAATCTTTAAATTTTAAAATCTGGCAACGCAATTATTGGGAGCATATCATCCGCAACGAAAACGCTTACCATCGTATTTCTAATTATATTATAAACAACCCACAAAAATGGGAAAACGATAAACTAAAAAAACAAAATGGCAAACTATAAAACTATCGCCGAATCCAACAATTTTATTGTTTTAGATAAATACACCAAATATTCAAAGGTTAATGAGGCACCAACAGCCTACCAATCCGAATCCGCTTTAGAACGTGAGTTCATCCAAGATTTAATCAATCAAGGGTATGAAAATGCTATCGATATTAAATCTATCGATACCATGTTAGCAAATGTACGTGTACAACTGCAAGCATTGAACAACATGACGTTTACCAATAGCGAATGGACACGTTTTGTAGAAGAATATCTCGATAAACCAAGTGATAACCTAGTAGATAAAACAAGAAAAATACACGATAATTATGTACACGATTTTGTGTTTGACGATGGGCATATCCAAAACATCTATTTAGTAGATAAAAGGAACATCACCCGCAATAAAGTGCAAGTCATTTCTCAATTCGAACAAAAAGGCACACATACTAACCGCTACGATGTAACCATTTTAGTAAACGGGTTGCCTTTGGTACATGTCGAACTAAAAAAACGAGGGGTGGCCATTCGTGAAGCCTTCAATCAGGTACACCGTTACTCAAAAGAAAGTTTTAATACCACCAATTCCCTTTTTAAATACATACAACTATTTGTTATTTCCAACGGTACCGATACCCGCTATTTTGCCAATACCACACAACGCAACAAAAACAGTTTCGACTTTACTATGAACTGGGCAAAAGCCGATAACGCTTTAATTACCGACTTAAAAGATTTTACAGTTACCTTCTTTCAAAAAAACACCCTTTTGAATGTATTGTTAACTTATTCGGTTTTTGATACAAGCGATACCTTGTTAATCATGCGTCCTTACCAAATAGCCGCTACCGAACGAATGTTATGGAAAATAGAAAGTGCTTATAACGCTAAAAATTGGTCTAATGTGGAAAGCGGAGGATATATTTGGCATACCACAGGTTCTGGTAAAACCCTAACCAGTTTTAAAGCCGCACGTTTAGCTACCCAACTGGATTTTATAGACAAAGTATTCTTTGTGGTCGATCGGAAAGATTTAGACTTTCAAACCATAAGAGAATACCAACGCTTTTCGCCTGATAGTGTAAATGGTTCTGATAGTACGGCAGGTTTAAAACGCAACATAGAAAAAGACGACAATAAGATTATTGTAACCACCATACAAAAGTTAAATAACTTAATGAAAACCGAAAGTGATTTGGCTATTTATCAAAAACAAGTAGTGTTTATTTTTGATGAAGCCCATCGCTCTCAATTTGGCGAAGCCCAAAAAAACCTAAATAAAAAATTTAAAAAATTCTACCAATTTGGATTTACAGGAACGCCTATTTTTCCGCAAAACGCTCTAGGTGCCGAAACTACCGCAAGTGTTTTTGGTCGTGAGTTGCATTCTTATGTCATTACAGATGCTATAAGAGATGACAAGGTTCTAAAATTCAAAGTAGATTATAACAATGTTCGCCCGCAATTTAAAAATATCGAAGCAGAACAAGACGAAAAAAAATTAACTGCAGCCGAAAACAACACCGCTTTGCTACACCCGAAGCGTATTAAAGAAATTTCGCAATACATTTTACAAAATTTCAGACAAAAAACGCACAGAACCAAAGGAGGCAACGCTGGATTTAACGCCATGTTTGCTGTAAGTAGTGTGGATGCGGCAAAATGTTATTACGAAGAATTAAACAACCTACAAAAAGAAAGCGAAAAACCGCTTAAAATAGCCACTATCTTTTCCTTTGCAGCCAATGAAGAGCAAAGTGCTATTGGTGAAATTTTAGATGAAACGTTTGAGCCAACAGCCTTGGATTTAAGTGCAAAAGAGTTTTTAACAAGGGCAATTCATGATTACAATGCCATGTTTAAAATGAATTTTAACATTGAAAGTGGCTTCCATGATTATTATCGTGACTTGGCAAAACGCGTAAAAAGTAAAGAAATTGACTTGATAATAGTTGTCGGAATGTTTCTTACCGGTTTTGATGCCCCAACCTTGAATACCTTGTTTATAGATAAGAATTTGCGCTACCACGGGTTGATGCAAGCCTTTTCACGTACCAATAGAATTTACGATGCAACCAAAACTTTTGGAAATATTGTAACCTTCCGCGATTTAGAACAAGCCACTATTGATGCTATTACCTTATTTGGCGATAAAAACACCAAAAACGTAGTACTTGAAAAAAGCTACAAAGAATATTTAGAAGGCTTTACCGATATTGTTACAGGGAAAGCACGTAGAGGATATAAGGATGTCGTGCATGAGTTAAATGAAAGATTTCCAAATCCAGAGGAAATCGTTACCGAAAAAGACAAAAAAGAGTTTGTAAAGCTTTTTGGGGAATACTTACGCGTAGAGAATATTTTACAGAATTACGATGAATTTACACATCTAAAAGCTTTACAACATATTGATACAAAGGATGCTGAAGCCATCGAAGCTTTTAAGGAAACCTACTTTGTAACGGATGAAGATATAGCCGTTATGCAAGAAATAAGTGTATTATCAGAAAGAACCGTTCAGGATTATCGTTCTACCTATAATGACATTCGTGATTGGTTACGTCGTGAGAAAAACGGTAGAGAAGCAGAAGAATCTAAAATGGATTGGGATGATGTAGTATTTGAAATTGATTTATTAAAATCACAAGAAATCAACCTTGATTATATTTTGGAATTGATTTTTGAACACAACAAAAAAAACAAAGATAAAGCAACGTTAATAGAAGAAGTGCGCCGTGTGATTCGGGCTAGTATTGGCAATAGAGCAAAAGAAAGTTTAGTTGTTGATTTTATTAACGAAACGGAATTAGACGCTATTGAAGAAAAAGCAAATATTATCGATTCATTTTTTAAGTATGCCCAACAAAAACAAAAAATAGCAATAAGGGAATTAATTGAAGAGGAAAATTTAAATGAAGAAGCTACAAAAAGATATATCAAAGCTTCATTAAAACGAGAATACGCCAGTGAAAACGGTACAGAACTCAATGCTATTTTGCCTAAAATGAGTCCGTTAAATCCTCAGTATTTGACCAAAAAACAAAGTGTGTTTCAAAAAATAAGTGCATTTGTGGAGAAGTTTAAAGAGGTAGGAGGTGAGATATAATATATAAATAAAAAAGGAAAGATGATTTTTTTGGATTTTCAGGAGCTCCCTTGTTTGTGTGTGAAACGAAGTTCTGCGAAGCTAATCCATTCGCGTTCGTTTAGTCAGTTTACAGCAAGATTATAAATATTATTTAAAAAATACCCCAATGTAAATCCAAAAGCTTTGGACATAAAACCAAAAAGGGAAGAAGAAAAATGGTGGAAATAGATTACCAAAGTGTAAAAATTATAAAACAAGTATAAAAGAAAAAAAACTATAAGCTAACATTTAACTAGAAGCGACTTAAAAAATGAAACTAGGACGATTAGAAAAAATAGACTTACGTAGCTACTGGAAAAAAGAAGCTACTGATTTTACTCCTTGGTTAGCAAAACCTGAGAATATTCAGTTATTGGGTGAAACTATTGGTGTTGAATTAGAACTACAAGGACAAGAAGAAAAAGTAGGCCCGTTTAGTGCAGATATATTATGTAAAGACACTCTCAATGATCATTATGTTTTGATTGAAAATCAATTAGAACGCACAGATCATACCCATTTAGGGCAGTTGCTAACCTATGCCGCAGGACTCGATGCGGTAACAATTATTTGGATTGCACAAAAATTTACGGAGGAACATAGAGCGGCATTAGATTGGTTAAATAGAGTAACCGATGAAACGATTAATTTTTTTGGAATTGAAATAGAGTTATACAAAATAGGGGATTCATTACCTGCTCCTAATTTTAAATTAGTTTCAAATCCTAACGATTGGACTAAACAAGTTAAAAAATCAGCATCTAGCCAAAACGTGACTGAAATAAAATTGTTACAGCAAGAATATTGGCAAAGTTTAAAAAACTATATGGAAGAAAACCGCAGTTTTGTTAAAATGCAAAATCCGTTAATGCAACATTGGACGAATATTGCTGTTGGTCGTAGTTATTTTAACATATCTCCTACGGTTAATTCTAGAGATAATTCTATCAATATTTGGCTTTATATTAATGGTGATAAAGCAAAGGAAAACTTTGATAAATTGCATTCTAGCTATTACGAAAAATCTTTATTAGAAATACACCCTGATATTATTTGGGAAAAACTAGAAGGTAAAAAATCTAGTGTCGTGATTTTAAAAACTTCTGGAGATTTTACTGATAGAAATGATTGGACTAATCAATTCAAATGGTTTAAAGAATATATTGAAAAATATTCTACTTTTTTTAGACCTAAAATTGCAAAACTGTAATTTTTTAATAAAGGATTAAGAAACCCCGGATCGAGCGCGAACAAGGACATTAAGTTAAACCTCTCGTTTCATCCCGACGCAAGGAGAAATCACATAAAGTAAACAACACAGCAGGCTCAAAAATTGAATTAGATTATGCGACTCCTCCTTGCGTCGGAGTGACAAACAGAACGGTGATTTATTCAAGAAAATTTTCATAATCTTGTCATTTCGACACAAGGAGAAATCACATAAAGTAAACAACACAGCAGGCTCAAAAATTGAATTAGATTAAGCGACTCCTCCTTGCGTCGGAGTGACAAACAGAACGGTGATTTATTCAAGAAATTTTTCATAATCTTGTCATTTCGACATAAGGAGAAATCACATAAAGTAAACAACACAGCAGGCTCAAAAATTGAATTAGATTAAGCGACTCCTCCTTGCGTCGGAGTGACAAACAGAACGGTGATTTATTCAAGAAAATTTTCATAATCTTGTCATTTCGACATAAGGAGAAATCACATAAAGTAAACAACACAGCACGCTCAAAAATTGAATTAGATTAAGCGACTCCTCCTTACGTCGGAGTGACAAACAGAAGGGTGATTTATTCAAGAAAATTTTCATAATCTTGTCATTTCGACATAAGGAGAAATCACATAAAGTAAACAACACAGCAGGCTCAAAAATTGAATTAGATAATGCGACTCCTCCTTGTGTCGGAGTGACAAACAGAAGGGTGATTTATTCAAGAAAATTTTCATAATCTTGTCATTTCGACATAAGGAGAAATCACCGCTCGTGCGCGAATCCTTTCGCGTTCGTTTGTCAGTAATGAAATATCTAAGAGAAGCTGAAATCAAATATTCAACAAAGTGAAACGAATTTAGCTAGACAGATAAAAAATTAAAAAAGAAACTATCCCATAAAATGTGTAAGTCAAAAAATAAAGGCTCAGATTGAATGTCTGAGCTTTTTTCATATAACCACTCATTTTAAACAGATTATTAGACTGTTTTAGATTCTTTTAGATTCTTTTAGATTCTAATTATACCTTCTGAGGTTCTAATTAATCCCTTTTAGGTTCTAATTAATCCCTCTTAGATTATAATTATACCTTCTGAGGTTCTAATTAATCCCTTTTAGATTCTAATTATACCTTCTGAGGTTCTAATTAATCCCTTTTAGGTTCTAATTAATCCCTCTTAGATTCTAATTATACCTTCTGAGGTTCTAATTAATCCCTTTTAGATTCTAATTATACCTTCTGAGATTATAATTAATCCCTTTTAGATTATAATTATACCTTCTGAGATTCTAATTATACCTTCTGAGGTTCTAATTAATACCTTTTAGGTTCTAATTAATCCCTTTTAGATTATAATTAATCCCTTTTAGATTATAATTAATCTCTTTTAGATTATAATTAATCTCTTTTAGATTATAATTATACCTTCTGAGGTTCTAATTAATCCCTTTTAGGTTATAATTATACCTTCTGAGGTTCTAATAATACCATTTTAGTTTTGAAATTACCTAAACCAAAACTCACTACAGAATATACGAATCAAGAGATATTACACGATATTATTACAGTAAATTTGAACCTTAAATGATATTACTTCGTCTATTCGCTACGCTCGGGTCTAATGCGTAATCTGGGTTTAAAAATAGTACCTCTACAAAAACAACAAAAATGAGTGTTCGTTCTCGATGCGCTTCGCACTCAGTGTCATTAAGTTAAGTCTCTCGTTTCATCCCGACGGAAGGAGAAATCACATAAAGTAAACAACACAGCACGCTCAAAAATTGAATTAGATTAAGCGACTCCTCCTTGCGTCGGAGTGACAAACAGAACGGTGATTTATTCAAGAAAATTTTCATAATCTTGTCATTTCGACATAAGGAGAAATCACATAAAGTAAACAACACAGCACGCTCAAAAATTGAATTAGATAATGCGACTCCTCCTTGCGTCGGAGTGATAAACAGAACGGTGATTTATTCAAGAAAATTTTCATAATCTTGTCATTTCGACGTAAGGAGAAATCACATAAAGTAAACAACACAGCAGGCTCAAAAATTGAATTAGATTATGCGACTCCTCCTTGCGTCGGAGTGACAAAAAGAAGGGTGATTTATTCAAGAAAATTTTCATAATCTTGTCATTTCGACATAAGGAGAAATCACATAAAGTAAACAACAGAGCACGCTCAAAAATTGAATTAGATAATGCGACTCCTCCTTGCGTCGGAGTGACAAACAGAACGGTGATTTATTCAAGAAAATTTTCATAATCTTGTCATTTCGACATAAGGAGAAATCACATAAAGTAAACAACACAGCAGGCTCAAAAATTGAATTAGATTATGCGACTCCTCCTTGCGTCGGAGTGACAAACAGAAGGGTGATTTATTCAAGAAAATTTTCATAATCTTGTCATTTCGACGTAAGGAGAAATCACATAATCTTTTTAAAATCATCAATATAACAAAGTGATTTTTGAATTAAATTTCCTTAACTTAACGACATTGGCTTCGCGCTCAAACTAATGATCATTTCAATTATAGACTCAACCGTCTGTTCGAGTTCTTTTTAAAATAAAAAAAAACGTATCGAGAACTTCCTTTTTAATCCAGTATATTTTAAGTCTAAATGGTATTAATCCCTTTTGAGGTATAGAACAAAAAAAGACCCCATTACTGGCGTCTCTTTCAGTTAATAAATTAAAAAATCAAGAATTATTCGGTTTTCTTTTTACTGGGTCTTTTCATAAAACGCTGACTCAAATCCTCATAAATAGGTTTGGCCGTAGCAATTCCTCTGTTGCTAGCTTCTTTCACCTGACCGTAATACAACATTGAGGCTTGTAGTGCCTCACTACCCGCTAACATCACCGTGTCATTAACATCGGTGGTTAACTGCGAAGCTAAATTGGCAATAGGACTTAAAACAGTCACTAACGCTTCGTCTTTTAAAAATTCCGTTTTGTCCATATAAGCCGGTACAAACTCAGGATTGGTATCTACATACGATTTTGTTTTTTGGACGGTAGCCACCGTTTTGTCCCCCATTTTAAATAAAGAAGAACGCTCCTCAATAGTTAATCCTTGCAAATAAGGTGCTAAAGCGGTTTTGCATTCTTGTAGTTTTTGAGTTACCGATTCAATCACTTCCTGTGGAATCGCGATGCTAATTTGATTTTTTACTGCCATTTTTTAGTTATTATTGTTTACAATTATTTCTACAAGTAAAGTATTTTTTGATTAAAAACCGATTTATTTAACAAATTTTTTAAAATATTTTTGCATATAAGACATAATTTTTGTAAATAACAAATCGATCATACATTACCATTTCAAATAATTTAAAATACCTTCGATGCGATCCAATGATACAATCCTATACAAACCACCGTATCAAATGATATCCGAAATGCAAAGATTAGTTACCGCCGTTTAAAAATCTTATGATCTTGTGGCAAAAGCATTTATTATGTCTTTAAAAAATACGATTATAGCCCGATTATATAACAAAATATTTGTAGCATGATAGCACTTTAGAAATGAATTTGAAAGAAAATAAAAAGGAATAGAGGAGGCTTTGCCAATTTATTTAGAGTCTAATGCTGAATTTGGTTTGAACCATTCGTAAGAACAAAAGGAATAATGAACAAGTTTTAGGGAAAAATACACTACTATTTTAAGGTTACTTAATTGTAACTTTGTAAATAAAATAAGGATTATGGAAAGCAAAGAATTAAATTGGGTAGAGATCATTCGACTGGCTACTAAAGGAAATTTAACGCCCGATAAAAAGATGGAAAGAACGGATGAGGAATGGAAACGTATGCTAACAGAAGAACAATTTCATATAACAAGAAGAAAAGGTACCGAAGCACGTTTTTCGGGAGCGCATTGTGCTCATTACGAACCGGGGATATATAGTTGTATAGGGTGTAATACCCCCCTTTTTGATGCCACAGAAAAATTTGATTCAGGAACAGGATGGCCAAGTTTTACACAACCAATAAAACAAAACACAATTCAATATATAAAAGACAACTCTTTTGGTATGATTCGAGTAGAAGTAATGTGTAATATATGCAATAGTCATTTAGGACATGTTTTTCCTGATGGTCCAGGACCTAGCGGATTGCGCTATTGTATAAATTCTATTTCATTGTATAAAAATCCAAAATAAGAAAAAAATAAAAGATGCGCAAAATAGAAATAGCTACTTTTGGAGGAGGATGTTTTTGGTGTGTTGAAGCAATAATTCAAAGACTAAAAGGGGTACAAAAAGTGGTATCAGGTTATACCGGGGGCAAAATAAAAGATCCTACTTATAAAGAAGTTTGTAGCGGTAGCACAGGTCATGCAGAAGTCGTACAAGTTACTTTTGATGCCGAACAGTTATCTTATACCGAATTATTAAATATTTTTATGACACATCATAATCCAACAACACTCAATTACCAAGGAGCAGATTATGGTACTCAATACAGATCCGTTATTTTTTATCATAATGAACAACAAAAAATAGAGGCAGAAGAAGTTATAAAACAATTAAACCCGATGTTTGAAAATAAGATTGTTACAGAATTAGCTCCTGTTCCTATTTTTTATCCAGCAGAAGATTATCATCAAGACTATTATAATAAAAATCCATACCAAGGATATTGTCAGGTTGTTATTTTACCTAAAATAACAAAATTAAACGAAATGTATACAAATAAACTCAAAAGAGATAATGAAAATGATTAATTAATATTTTAAAAAAAAGTTATATGGAAACACAAAAATGGCATAGCATAAAAACAGAAAGAGAAGTACTTGATATTATTGAAAAATCATACCATAAGCCACAAGTTATTTTTAAAGATAGCGTAACATGCGGTATTAGTGCATTTGCAAAAGAACGATTAACAAATGGTTTTAACTTAATAGAAAATATATGCGATTTTAATTATTTAGACTTGCTTGCTTATAGATCGGTTTCAAACTTTATAGCAACAACATTAGACGTAATTCATCAATCGCCTCAAATCATCGTTCTTATAGATGGAAAAGTAATTTATAGAGACTCGCATCATACTATTGAAGCACAAAAAATAGCCGATAAAATAAGTACATTCATAAAACAATAAGAAAAACGATTACAAATTGAGGCAGAAGTGTATCAAAATGTAAAAGAGACAGTCTTAAAAAAGCATTGAAATAGTTCTTAAAAAAATAAGAAAAAAACCTAAATAAAATATCTTTTTTAAGATAATGAATAACTCAATATGCTTTTAGACTGTCTCTTCATCAAAAAATTATTATAATTTTAGTAACTATAAAATGACAATTCTATAAGGTATAATAAAGACCTACGTTAAATCTATTACCTAAAGAATTAATGTCAAAATTGAAGCTGTTTTTTTCTTCCTTACTATTTGTGTCTTTATTTTTTGAAGTGTGAGATGAAAATCCTAAAACACCTAAAGACCCCACAACAGTCACTTTAGGAGAAAGTGCATAAGCAAATCCAGCATTTAGATTTGTGTTAAGTTCAAACGTATTATTTTTAATTTCAGTATTACCTAAAATTGTTTTTGTAGTATTAGTAGAATTTCCGGTAATAATCCTAAATTAACACCTACAAAAGGTCTAAAAGATTTACTGCCTTCACCAAAGAAATAACGGCTGTAAATAGTACCTCCATATTGATTTTCTTTCACTTCTGTATTTCCATACTCCTTTGTAGAACCTTGCGTTGTAAATCCAACGCCTAATTGTACATTATTAGTTAAGAAAGTACCTACTTCAGGTGAAAAGTTCCATGTAGAACCGTCAAAAGTCGTATTACCTTCTACTTTTGCTTTAGTGCTAGAATACCCCATTTGTCCTCCCACATAGAAACTTCCTTTTTGAGCAAATAAACCAGAAGTAAGTAATAAGGCACTTGCAATTAAAAAATTTTTCATAAAAACGATGTTTTAAAAATTAATAGAAAACCTTTTTTCAAATTTTATTCCAAAAAAAAAGTTAAAATAATCTTATGGTGTTTTTTTATTTGTTTTTTTTATTCTTTTTTAACTTAAATATAACAAAAATTGGTTTTATTAAAAAATAACCTTTATTGATAAAAAAATATTTTAATTATATGTTATTTGTTTTATATATATAACAAAATATGTTTTTTACAGTGTTTAATTTTTTTATTATGTCATAAAGTGATATTTCATGAATAAATGGCAGGAAATTGTGACAGTATAAGTTTTTGTTCTAAAGAGCTAACCCCAAATAGGTATTAGACTGGAAGTAGATGAACGAAACTTGATTTATTGTGTTTTGTTTTTTCAAATTCAAGCAGGTATTCCATTTTAGTTTACCCCAGATTACGCCTTAGACCCGAGCGTAGCGAATAGACGAAGTAAATCTATTCCACTTTATTTTTCTTCCAAATGCAAAAAAGAGGGGTGAAAAAGTTAAAAAGGAATGTAAATAATAATAAAGAGTTACTGATAAAAAGAAATATGAATATAAAATTCCCCTTTATTTAGAACTTAAAAAGACTATTTAAAAAGGAATAAGAATACAGAAAAGAAGGCTAAAAGAGTGTGTAAAATTATGGTTAAACTCCTAAGTAATTTTTTATCTTTGTCATTGGTTTAAAAATTTGATAAATATTCAAAATGAAGATTTCATATAACTGGTTAAAACAATTTATTAAAACAGATTGGAGTTCTGAAAAGACAGCTGAATTATTAACTGATTTAGGTCTTGAAGTAGAAGGAGTTGAAAAGTTTTTTTCAATAAAAGGAGGATTGGAAGGTTTAGTAGTAGGACATGTGTTGACTTGCGAAAAGCATCCAAATGCAGATAAACTTAAAATTACGACAGTAGATTTAGGAAGTGGAGAGCCTGTTCAAATAGTTTGTGGTGCTAGTAATGTAGCAAAAGGGCAAAAAGTAATAGTAGCTACAATAGGCACCCAATTATATGATAAAGAAGGAAATTCTTTTGAAATAAAAAAGGGTAAAATTAGAGGAGAAGAAAGCCATGGAATGATTTGTGCCGAAGATGAAATAGGAGTAGGTGATAGTCATGAAGGAATTATAGTTTTAGATGAAAATATACAAGCAGGTACATTAGCTTCAACTGTTTTTAATGTTGAAATTGATGAGGTTTTTGAAATAGGATTAACTCCTAATCGCGCAGATGCTATGAGCCATTGGGGAGTAGCTAGAGATTTAAGAGCAGGTATGATACAACAAGATATTAATACCGAATTGATTACGCCATCTGTAAGCTCCTATAAAGTTGAAAAAAGGACGTTAAAAATAGATGTAAATGTAGCAAATACAACATTAGTACCAAGATATTGCGGTGTTACTATTTCAGATGTAAAAGTCGGGCCATCCCCTGCATGGTTGCAAAACAGATTAAAGGCAATAGGACTTACCCCTAAAAATAATATTGTAGATATAACGAATTACGTTTTGCACGAATTAGGCCAGCCCCTACATGCTTTTGATGCGTCTAAAATACAAGGCAAAATAATAGTAAAAAATGCTACAGAAGGCGAAAAGTTTGTTACACTAGATGATGTAGAAAGAAATTTACATAAAGAAGACATCATGATTTGTGATGAAAAGGGGCCTTTATGTATTGCGGGAGTAATGGGAGGTAAAAATTCAGGAGTATCCGAAAGAACAACTTCTTTATTTTTAGAAAGTGCTTATTTTAATCCTGTTTCGGTGCGAAAAACAGCCAAACGTCATGCCATTAATTCAGATGCTTCTTTCCGTTTTGAAAGAGGAATAGATCCTACTATTACAGAATATGCTTTAAAACGTGCCGCAATCCTTATATGTCAAATTGCTGGAGGTGAAATGACTTCTGATATCATAGAAGTTTATCCTAAAAAAATAGAAGACTTTCCCGTTTTTTTAAATTTAGAAAAAGTTAAAAAAATTATAGGGCAAGAAATTCCTGATGAAGAAATTAAAAATATTCTTGTTTCATTAGATATAAAAGTAAACAGTATATCAAAAGTTGGTTTAGGTTTAACAGTTCCAGCTTATCGTGTAGACGTCATTCGTGAAATAGATGTAATTGAAGAAATTTTAAGAGTTTATGGTTATAATAATATAGAATTTTCACAAAAATTAAACGCTACAACTGCACATTCATCTAGAACAGAAGATTATAAGGTGCAAAATATTATTGCCAACTTGTTGGTAGGGAATGGGTTTAATGAAATGATGGCCAACTCATTAACAACTCCAAATTATGTGAATTTAAGTGATAGTTTACATGAAAAGAACAATGTTTTGATGCTGAATCCATTAAGTAATGATTTGTCGGCTATGCGTCAATCGATGTTGTTTTCAGCCTTAGAAACCGTTTCTTTTAATGTAAACCGTAAAAATGCAGATTTACGTTTGTTTGAGTTTGGTAAAACATATCACAAACAATTAGCTGGACATGAAGAAAAAATGCACCTAACGTTGACAATGACAGGAAATCGTTCTAAAGAATCTTGGACAAAAAGTCAAAAAGTAACAGACTTCTTTTTGTTTAAAGGTTATATTTTGAATATTTTGGAAAGATTAGGAATCAAAAATATCGTTACTATGCCAATGGAAAATGATATTTTAAGCGAAGGAATGATTTATGAATTAGGCACCTCTCGTTTGGTAGAATTTGGTACTGTAAAAAAATCAATACTAAAACATTTTGATATAAAACAAGAAGTCTTTTTTGCGGACTTTAATTGGAGTGCGATATTAAAGCATTTGTCAACAAATGTAAAATTTGTAGAAATTTCTAAATACCCAGAGGTACGCCGCGATCTTGCTTTATTAGTAGATGAAAAGGTTGAATTTGCAAAAGTTCTGGATTTAGCTAAAAAAACAGAAAAAAATTTATTAAAAGGAGTTGATTTATTTGATGTTTACCAAGGTAAAAACTTACCAGAAGGAAAAAAATCATACGCTATAAGCTTTTTATTACAAGATAGTACCAAAACGCTAACGGATTCACAAATTGATAAAGTGATGAGTAAATTAATGCAAAGTTTTGAAAGTGAATTAGGGGCTACTTTAAGATAATGTAATTAAAAAGTAAGAAATACAATATTAATAAAAAGAGGTTTTAAAACCTCTTTATTTCCCTAGTTAAAACCCCGTTTTAGAGTAAATCTAAAACGGGGTTTATTTTATATATAGCTTTTATAGCGATTACTGTATCAAAAAGTAAAAAAGGATGATTTTATTTTTTAAACTCTGATTATGCGTTAGAGATTTTCAAAAAACACATTTTATTGATTGTTAGTACTATATGGGATTAAGTACTAGAATTATCAAATAAATAAACCCTTTTATTTTAATAAGTTATAAAATTTGTTTTTTCTAATACTGAATTTGGGTTAAAGTGTAAAATAACCATTTGCCTTATAGATTCATAACTTTTTTTTGAAACAAATTTTATTTTTTTACTTCGTTGAGATTTTTCGTTTAATTATTGAGATTGAATGATAAAAAGATTTTATCTTCTAAATTTGTTTGTTGTGATGATGCTTTTTAGTTGATTCTTTAAACTTTCTCCGGAATCATATACCATTTGCTCATTAGTAGGAAAAGGAACGACTCTATGAGTAAAATATTTTAAATAGCTATCATCACAAGCTCTACGATCACCATTATAATTTGCATAAATATTTTCAAATACAAAAGTATTGCTTAAAGGGAAACTGTTTGTTAATTGATTCGTATTTAGATTTATATAATCAATTTTAGCTGTAATATTACATGATTTGTATTGTCTATATTCATAAATAGTGCTTCTAATAGTAATCATATTATCAATCATGATTACATTTCCTTTTTCATCTTTTACAGGTTGACCATTTGAGTTTAATTGAGGTTTTGTACCATCTTTAATTAATTTTTCTTTTGAGAACTCTCTTTCAGAAGTTTTTTCAGGTGTAATATTAATGGCTCTAAAGCTAATAAGTAATGCAAAATCATAATTAGTATCCTTTTGTTTGGTGCTGTGGTACACGGTCCAGATATCGTTTAATCCCAAAGTGCTAAAATCTAAAAGATCATTTTGCAAACGGGAAGGAATGATCATATTAGTTTCGTTTTTAGTATAGACATGCACAAAATCAGTTCCTTTATAATGGCATTCATCCATTAAATTTTTAGAGTCCTTATATCCGGGGTTTATATTATTTAGGTATTCAAAATCATAAAAAGCACGACGAAAACTCATTTTATCTTTTGTTTTCATTAGTTTTGACGCATTTTCGTATAGAAAATCCGACAGTTTAGCCTTAGTGCTGATTAAAGAATTGGAGTAGTTTTCAAAAGAAAATTGGGCATTCCTACCTTCTTTTATTAAGGATAAAGGTAATAAAGGTTGTATTTTTTCCTGTCTATTTTGTAGTTTAATATAAGTGTTGTATATCTTTTCTAAATGATTAGGATTACCTTCTTTTTCCCAAAGAGAAATAGCGTCTAAGTCACGTTGTTTGGCTTTAGCAAAAGCATCTTCTAATAAGAAGATGTAATCTTGTTTTCCTTTGGAATTTTTATTTGTTTTTAAGTGATCAATGGATAGCGAAATGGCTCCGTCGTAATTGCCTTCATTTAGCATTGATTGTGTTTTTTTAACACCGCTACAGCTAAAGAAAGTACTAATGAATACTATGATTATGGGAGTAATTTTTTTCATACAATTAAAATTTAAAATGAATTAGGCAAAATTCAAGCCAAAAAATACTCCGAAAGGTTCGGAGTATTAAAAAGTTTTATTTTGTAGGAATGGGAGGTAATAGTTTACTTGAAACTTCACCAAATCCAATTCTTGTGTTTTCATTTTGACAGTAACCTCTCATGATTACAGTATCTCCGTCATTAATAAATTTTCTTTCAGAACCATCTTTTAAAGTGATAGGATTTTTGCCTCCCCACGTTAGTTCTAACATAGATCCTAGCGAATCTTCAGTAGGACCTGATATTGTACCGGATCCCATCATATCACCAGAATTTATACGACAACCATTAATTGTATGATGTGCTAACTGTTGCGTCATAGTCCAGTACATATATTTAAAGTTTGTATTGCTAATGATTGTTTCGTCTGCATTTTCAGGAGCGATAC
Source organism: Flavobacterium davisii (assembly GCF_019565505.1). Lineage (GTDB taxonomy): Bacteria > Bacteroidota > Bacteroidia > Flavobacteriales > Flavobacteriaceae > Flavobacterium > Flavobacterium davisii. Next base: position 272,102 of record NZ_CP067378.1, on the reverse strand, counting down.
CGACTTGTAATCGGATGTCAAAAGCATAATCTCCTGTTTGTTGTAAATAAGGTAGCGGAGTAGGTTCCTGAACAGGGGATGCGCAACGGAATGGTTCTAGAGCATCCATAGTTACGATCCATGGAGAAATAGAACTTGCAAAATTTTTAGCTAAGAAAGGGCCTAGCGGAACATATTCCCATTTTTGAATATCACGAGCACTCCAGTCATTTAATAGAACCATTCCAAAGATATAATCTTCTGCTTCGCCTACTGGAATATTTTCACCCATTAGATTGGCATCTGTAGTAATGAAAGCGGTTTCTAATTCAAAATCGACTAAACGAGAAGGGCCAAAAACAGGAGCGGTTCCATCAACAGGCATGGTTTGTCCCATAGGTCTATGTACAGGAATTCCTGAAGGAATAATAGTAGAGCTTCTTCCATGATATCCTACAGGTATATGTAACCAATTTGGTAGTAAAGCATTAGCTGGATCACGAAACATTTTGCCTGTATTTGTAGCATGTTCTTTACTGGAAAAAAAATCAGTATAATCACCTACAAATACAGGTAATTGCATTTCTACATCTTCAATTTTAAAAATAACGACATCACGATGTTTGATGTTATCTCTTAAATCAGCATTTTCAGCGTCAAAAATATCAGCAATACGATTACGAACTAATCGCCATGTTTTTTTCCACAAGAAATAAATTCGTTTAAAGCGTCTTGAAGAAATACGTCGTCTGTTAAATCAATTCCTTCAAAATAGCCCAATTGATGTAATGCACCTAGATCGATAGCATAGTTTCCAATGCGAGTACCAACGGTTACAATATCGTCTTTTGTTAAAAAAATACCAAATGGAATATTTTGAATAGGAAAATCGCTAGTAGAAGATACTTCTAACCATGATTTTCTCTCAGGATTGTTAGCTGTAATAGGCATATTATATTTTTTTGTGATTTTAAATAAATTTTACACCTCAAATATAGTTTCTATTGGGATTATACCAAACACTTTTTGTATTTTTGACAATTATTTATAAAAAATATTCAAAAATGTTACGCGACGAACAAATATTCGATTTAATTCTTGATGAACAAGATAGACAAATTCACGGTATTGAATTAATTGCTTCAGAGAATTTTGTAAGCGACCAAGTAATGGAAGCAGCAGGTTCTTGTTTGACTAATAAATATGCAGAAGGATACCCTAACAAAAGGTACTATGGAGGTTGCGAAGTAGTAGATGTGGTAGAACAAATTGCTATTGATAGAGCAAAAGCTTTGTTTGGAGCAGCGTATGTTAATGTACAACCTCATTCAGGCTCTCAAGCTAATACAGCTGTTTTTGCAGCTTGTTTACAACCAGGTGATACAATTTTAGGTTTTGACTTATCACATGGAGGACACTTAACGCATGGATCTCCTGTGAATTTTTCAGGAAAATTATACCGACCTGTTTTTTATGGTGTAAATCAGGAAACAGGGATGTTAGATTATGACAAAATTCAAGAAGTAGCCACTAAAGAACAACCTAAATTAATTATTGCGGGGGCTTCTGCTTATTCTCGTGATATGGATTTTAAACGTTTTCGTGAAATAGCAGATTCTGTAGGCGCTATTTTAATGGCAGACATTTCTCATCCAGCAGGTTTAATAGCAAAAGGATTAATGAGTGATCCTATTCCTTATTGTCATATTGTAACAACAACTACTCATAAAACTTTACGTGGGCCACGTGGAGGTATGATCATGATGGGAGAAGATTTTCCCAATCCTTGGGGATACACAACGCCTAAAGGGGATGTAAAAATGATGTCTAATTTATTAGATATGGCTGTTTTTCCAGGAAATCAAGGCGGTCCTTTAATGCACATTATAGCTGCTAAAGCAGTTGCTTTTGGCGAATGTTTATCGGATGAGTTCTTTACTTATGCTATGCAAGTACAAAAAAATGCAAAAGCAATGGCAGAAGCATTTGTAAAAAGAGGTTATAACATCATATCAGGAGGAACAGATAATCACATGATGTTGATAGATTTACGTAACAAAGGCATTACAGGAAAAGAAGCTGAAAATGTATTAGTAAAAGCGGAAATTACTGTAAATAAAAATATGGTTCCTTTTGATGATAAATCACCTTTTATAACTTCTGGTATTCGTGTTGGAACACCAGCTATTACTACTCGTGGTTTAGTAGAAACAGATATGGACAAAATCGTAGATTTTATAGATCGAGTATTAACGAATCATACCAATGAAGAAGTTATTGAGCAAGTAGCTAATGAAGTAAATGAAATGATGAGTGAACGCGCTATGTTTGTTTTTTAGTTTACGATATTAATATTAAATAAGGCTGTTTTAGATAGACAGCCTTAATTTTTTGGAAATTTTTATAAATTTTCTATATAAACATATCTAAACTAAAAAACATTCTTTTTAAATATAGGTTAATAATAAGGAATCGAATGGCAGGAAATTCTTTTGGAAATATATTCAAAATAACCACTTTTGGAGAATCACATGGTCAAGCTTTAGGTGGGGTAATTGATGGATGTCCATCAGGTATTGAATTAGATATGGGACTTATTAGTCAAGAAATGCAAAGGCGTAAACCGAGTCAATCTTCTATTGTCACACAACGAAAAGAAGAAGATGAAGTACAGTTTGTATCTGGAATTTTTGAAGGAAAAACAACAGGAACCTCTATTGGTTTTATAATTCCCAATACCAATCAAAAATCAGATGATTATAGCCACATAAAAGATACTTATAGGCCGAGTCATGCTGATTATGTTTATGATCAGAAATATGGTTTTCGTGATTATAGAGGAGGAGGTCGTAGTTCTGCAAGAGAAACTGCTTGCAGAGTATTGGCAGGAGCTGTAGCAAAACAAATAATTTCTGAAATAAAAATCAATGCTTTTGTTTCTTCTGTAGGCGAAATAAGTATTAACAAACCTTATCAAGAATTGGATTTTTCTAAAATAGAATCCAATCCTGTTAGGTGTCCTGATTTAGAAGTTGCAGGATTAATGGAAGCTCATATTAAAGAAATAAAAAAACAAGGCGATACAATAGGTGGCACTATAACTTGTGTTATTCAAAATGTACCAATAGGTTTAGGAGAACCTGTTTTTGATAAATTACATGCAGAATTAGGTAAAGCAATGTTATCAATAAATGCTGTTCATGGTTTTGAGTATGGAAGTGGTTTTTGTGGTGCTAAAATGAAAGGAAGTGACCATAATGATCGTTTTAATTCAGACGGAACAACTCAAACAAATTTGTCAGGAGGAATACAGGGAGGAATAAGTAATGGTATGGATATTTATTTCAGAGTAGCTTTTAAACCCGTGGCAACTCTAATTCAAAAACAAGAAGTCTTAACTATTAATGGTCAACTGATAGAACAACAAGGTAAAGGAAGACATGATCCTTGTGTAGTGCCTAGGGCAGTACCTATTGTTGAGGCAATGGCTGCTGTAGTAATGGCAGATTATTATTTATTAAATAAAATTTATCAAATTTAAATAATGGAAATAACTAAAAACGAAGTTTCTAAGAAATCTATTTTTTCAAATCTGACTGTCCAAATCTTATTGGCAATGCTTTTAGGAGCAGCGTTAGGGATTTTTATACATAATAATTGTGACGATACTACCGCTAAGGATTTTAGTGGCTACATAAAAATGTTAGCTACAGTTTTTATTCGCTTAGTTCAAATGATTATTTCACCTCTTGTTTTTACAACGTTGGTTGTAGGTATTGCAAAATTAGGCGATATAAAAGCAGTTGGAAGAATAGGAGGGAAAGCCCTAGGATGGTTTTTTACTGCTTCTTTTCTTTCTTTATTAATAGGAATGTTTTGGGTAAATATTTTACAACCGGGAGCAGGGCTAAACCTAAGTGGAGTAGATGTAACTACAGCAGCGGAAGTAACAGAAAAAACACAAAATTTTTCGGCACAAAATTTCGTTGAACATATAATTCCCAAAAGTGTTGTAGAAGCAATGGCAACCAATGAAATTTTACAAATTGTAATCTTTTCAATCTTTTTTGGTTTAGCAGCCGCTTCTTTAGGCGATCATACAAAGTCTGTTATAAATGCTTTAGATAAAACATCGCATATTATATTAAAAATGGTGAATTATGTAATGAAATTTGCCCCACTAGGTGTTTTTGGAGCAATAGCAGGCGTATTTGCTATTCGTGATTTAGGTGAGCTTTTATTAACTTATGCTAAATATTTTGGTTCCTTTTTAGTAGGAATTACTTCGTTATGGATTGTATTATTAATTATTGGTTATTTGTTTTTAGGGAAAAGAATTAAAATTCTCTTAAATCATATTATTTCACCTTTGGTAATTGCATTTGGTACAACTAGTAGTGAGGCTGTTTTTCCTAAATTAACAGAAGAATTAGAAAAATTTGGTATAAAAGATAAAATTGTATCATTTATGCTCCCATTAGGTTATTCTTTTAATTTAGATGGAAGTATGATGTATATGACTTTTGCAAGTATTTTTATAGCACAAGCTTATGGCGTTTCATTAGACTTAGGAACTCAATTAACGATGTTATTAGTTTTAATGTTGACAAGCAAAGGAATAGCAGGAGTGCCAAGAGCTAGTTTAGTAGTTGTGGCAGCTACTTGTGGTATGTTTGATATTCCTGTAGAAGGTATTGCCCTAATATTGCCAATAGATCATTTTTGCGATATGTTTAGAAGTGCAACAAATGTTTTAGGAAATGCTTTAGCAACGTCTGTAGTTGGAAATTGGGAGAAGGAATAATGATAGTAAAAAATTAAGAAGATCCTAATTCAAATTTCAAATAGATAGATTGTATCATTTTTGATAACCCCATTTTCAGTGTTTTATCTGAAAATGGGGTTATCTGCATTAAGAACAAGAAATAAATTATTTCGATTCAACCCAAAATCCGCATTAGATTTTTTATCTCTAAAAAAATAATTTCACAAAATCGCCTAAACCCCTAATTGATAAGGCTTTTGAATGATTTTATATTTAAAAAGTTCTAATGCGTAGCGTTAGAACTTTTTAAGCCGTATCCCTTGATATGACAGGGATTCACACTTCTAATGCGTAATCTGGGTTCAACCCAGATTCCGCATTAGACTTGGTTGTGAAACAAAATTTTTCAATAAATTCAAGTGCTCACGGAAAATTTTAGAAGAAGAAATAAGAAACTATTTTGATGATTAAAAATTGAGTACGTGCTTGAATTTGAAGAAAAATAAAGTGGAATAGATTTACTTCGTCTATTCGCTAAGCTCGGGTCTAATGCGTAATTCTATCTAACTTAATTTAAGGAATTGATAAAGAAGTAGTTTCGATTCCGTATTTTTTAATCATTTTTTTAATTTGTATCGTTTTTTTATTCTTCATTTCTTGAATATATTGGTCTGTATTTATTGGTATATAATGTTGTTTTTTGACTATCATATTCCAAATTATAACTGCTATTTTTCTTGCTGTTGCTGTAATTGCAGCACCTCTTCCTTTTTTAAAAGAAATCCTTTTAAAGAACATAACGAGGTAACCTTCTTTTTTTCTTTCAATTGTATTTGCCGCATTTCTTAATGTCAATGCAAATTTATTTTTCCCTTTTGGAGTTCTGCTACTCAAAACCTTACCTCCACTAATTTTATTATTTGGAGCTAACCTGAGCCAATTCACAAATTGCTTGGAGGTCTTGAATTTATATATATCGGTGCCTATTTCGGCTAAAAAACTAGTAACGGTTCCTGAGCAAACTGATTCTATAGCAAAGAGATCTACTCCAAAAAGTTTTAAACTATATTTCTGTACATCAAATTTGGGTTGGTTTTTCCCTTTATTCTGTTTCTTTACCAATTCGATATCTTCTGATAAAACAATTTCTCTGGTTTGATTTTTCAGCACTTGATCAATACGAGTATCGGTGTTTTTTATTTTATCTTGAATAAGTCTGTAAATATCATAACAATCGGAAAGCTCATGTAGGTATTCATTGTTTATTTTACCTTGCAAAGCGTCGGCTATTTCTTCTTTGCTTTTTTTAACTCGTTTGTCGCAATATTCAGCTAATTTTTCACCTGAAGTTTCACCTGATAGTATCATCTCAATTACTCTTATTCCAGAAACTCCTGTGATGTCACTTATCACAACGTCGAGTCTGAAGTTCATTAAACGTAATGCTTTTTGCATTTTGTTTACAAAGCTTGAACTTTGTTCAATCAAACTAGAACGATGTCTATGAAGTGTTCTTATCTGCAAAGTGCTTTCAGAGGGCAAAAAGAACCTCGTAATAGCCCTAAAGAATGAAGTTTCTGTATCCATTGTGCATCTTTCACATCTGTCTTTGCTTTGAGGTTTTTTGTTTGAGTCCCTTGAACCAAAAGAACTTCAAAACCATTTCCCTGCAAGATCATAAACAAAGATTGCCAATAACTCCCTGTGGACTCCAAAGCAACACTACGAATCTTGTTCTCTTGAAGATAAGCTACCAAAGCGCATAATCCTGATTGATAAACATTAAATTCTCTAATTTGATTTTCATCCTGTCCTATGGCTACAAAATGAGAACGTGACCCAACATCAATTCCTGCAGCATTGGGATTTACAATTTGCATTTTTTCGAAACTTTTCATAAAATATTTTTTTATTAAAATGCGAGGAAATGTAATATCTTTGCTTAAATTATTCTATACGAGATAACATGGTGTTTCATCATTGATTGTCTCAAAGGGCTTCCAAATGGAAGCCTTTTTACATTTCAGCCAAAATCTGGGAGGGGATAAATTCACCATTTTATACATAGGCTTCGCTCGTAAGTACAAGTTAGCTCTCATTTGTCAAAGAACAATACTTTCTTGAAATCTGGGTTCAAAGTTCTTTTTGTTTGTAATAAACTTCTAAGGAATAATAAGGGATTGAAGATATTGGTAGACCTATTTAATTATTATTCTATAATATTTTTGAAGTTAAATTCTGATTTTAGGATAGCATAAATGACAGAATCCCAAAATTTACCCTCAAAATATTCATTTTCACGTAAATGACCTTCTTTTACAAAACCTAATTTTTCTAATACGCGTGCAGAAGCTTGATTTTTTGGATCTATTACAGCTTCTATAGAATGAAGTCCCATTTGATTAAAACCATATTCTAATATAAGTTGGACAGCTTCTGTAGCAATACCTCTGCCGTTATATTCGGGTAATATCATATAGCCTATTTCGGAACGATAATTTTCTTTTTGTATACGATAATAACCTAAAAAACCTATTAATTTATCATCTGGTTTTTCAGTAATAGCCCAATTGATTCCTTCATTTAATTCAATTTTATTATTTATAGTGTCTATAAGTTCTATAGCCTCTTCTTTATTTTTTAATAGCGGACGCGGTATAAATTGCATATTATCAGGATTACTTCGTAATGCAAATACTTGATCCACATCTTTATGGGTCATTTTTCTTAGTATTAATCGTTCCGATTCTAAATTTTGAAATGGTAAAAATGTAAAGGATTTCATAAAAAAATGCAAATTGTTGTAAAAAATGATTAAATTTATAATATCTCAGACCTATAAAATAAGTGTAAATATATGGAAACAAAATTTGAATTGATAGAAAAAGAATTAATAGAAGACTTAAATTTCCCAAATGAAGAAGTTTTAGAAGAATTAAAAGATAGAGCTCAATTAAAAGTAGAGTTGGAACGAGCGCAGGTATTAGGAAATTTAGAACATGCTAAAATTAAAATTTATTTTGAAGATGCCATTTCAAAAAGAGTAGTGGATACAACAATTTGGGGAGTAACAGATCAAGAGATAATTCTAAAAAGGGAGTTACTATTCCAATAAATCGTATTTATAAAATAGTATAAGAATTTAAATTTTTACAAAAAATGATATTTGTAACTTCTGTTAGACTTTTAGATTAACAGAAGTTTTTTAGTTTTTAATCAAAATTCCGCATTAGAGATTTTTAAACCCTGATTAAGCGTTAGAGATTTTAAAAAAACATATTTTATTGATTGTTAGTACTATATAAAATTACGAACTAGAATTACCAAATAAATAAACCCTTCTATTTCAGTAAGTTATAAAATTTATTTTTTCTAATGTGGAATCTGAGTTTAACCCGCATTTCATTATTTTGATTCAATGCGTATAATTTGAGATAAAGAATTTTGGTAATAAAAAAAGTATACATAATGATAGGTAAATAATACTTTGTCAGAATATCGAAAATGAGTTATATTTGGAAGAAAAGGAATATAAAAAGTAGAAATATTATTTTGAAGCAAAAAATAATTTTTAGAATACTTTTTAAAAAAATATATTCAGATGAAAAATAAACACCAAAACCTAAAAATACTGATTGTTTCTTTGAGTTTAATATTATTATTAATGTCTCTTACACAAAATGCTTATTATATAGCTGAAATGAAGGATTCAATAGGATCATTTGGGTTGACATCTTTTTTATTAGGTTGGTTCGATATTTTTGGACCAGGAATATCTTGGCTAGCTAATCCGTTATTGATTATTTCATGGATAGTATTAATTTTTAAAAATTCTAAAATATCTTTATACTTAAGCTTTATGGCTGTTGTCTTCTCATTATCTTTTTTGTTTTTTAAAGAGATAATAGTAAATGAAGCTGGAGAAAAAAGTGAAATTATAGTATATGGAAATGGATATTGGTTATGGTTGTCGAGTTGTGTATTAAATTTTTTCGGCAATATAATAGTATGTTATAAATTGAAAAAGATTCATTAGTAACTAATATTTTGTTGTGTAAGCAGTGTAATCATGAAATGCTTATATAAAATGGAATAAAGGTTATTGAAATTAAATCTAAATGGGAAAAAATAAAAGAAGAAAAATAAAGCTCTTATTTAGTTTAGATTGTAAGTGCTTGAAAAATTAAAATGTCAAGCATATTAAAGAAAATCCGCTTAGCTTAACTTGGGACGTGTACTGTTTTCTACTATATTTACCCAACAAAATTAAGATACTAAAAAAATTATACCAGCTAAAAAGACTGTTTAGAGAGAAATGAGTGAGATATTGAGAAGTCAAATAGAAAGAATTACACCATTAACAGACAAAGAATTTGAATATATTTTGTCTCACTTTACTATAAAAAAATTAAAAAAGCACCAATATCTGATTCAAGAAGGGGATTTTGTACAGAATGATCATTTTGTAACGAAGGGACTTCTAAAGGCATATTATGTTAATCAAGATGGAAAGGAACATATCATGCAATTTGCCATGGAAGATTGGTGGATTACAGATTATCAAGCTTATTTTAACGAAACAAAGTCGATATTAAATATTGATTGTATTGAAGCAACAGAAGTGCTTTGTTTATCCTTGTATAATAGAGAAAAATTGTGTGCTGATATGCACAAAATAGAACATTTTTTTAGAAAAAAATCCAATTCGGGTTACATGGCTTTACAAAGAAGAATACTTTCTTTTTTAAATAGTAACGCCAAAGAAAGATACGAGCAACTTCGTGAAAATTATCCTATATTATTTCAAAGAGTCCCCAAAACACTAATTGCTTCTTATTTAGGCGTTTCTAGAGAAACACTTAGCCGTTTGAGTTCCTAATTGTGATATAGCGCACAAAAAAGATGTGATTTACTTCCTATGTAAAAATAGAGAATGTCCTGAAATTTGCATAATCAATTTATAATAGTGTAGCCATGAGCAAACTATTCAAAAAAGTTTTAACAGGAATTATAGTAATTGTAATTTATACCATTTTTGGTGGTGTAAACCAAGCAAATGCGCAAAATTTAAATAGGAAAAAGATGAACAAAAAAATTTTATTTGTGGTGACTAGCCACGACAAATTAGGAGAAACAGGAGAATCTACAGGTTATTATTTAGGTGAAGTAACTCATCCTTGGGCTGTTTTAAGTGATGCAGGATATGAAATAGAGTTTGTTAGCCCTAAAGGGGGGCATCCATCCTATTATGGAGAAAATAATGAAGATCCTATTGACCAAAGATTTTTAGCAGATGAAAAATACCAAGCTAAAATTCAAAATACTATGAAACCATCCGATGTTAATCCATCTGATTATGTAGCTATCTTATATGCAGGAGGGCATGGAACAATGTGGGATTTTGCAGATAATGTAGAATTAGCTTTAATTGCTCAAAAAATATATGAAAATAATGGTGTAGTAAGTGCCGTTTGTCATGGACCAGCAGGTTTGGTAAATATTAAACTTAATAATGGAAAATATTTGGTTGACGGAAAAAAAATCAATGCTTTTACCAATGAAGAAGAGAGTGCTATAAAATTAGAAAATGTAGTACCATTTAGTTTAGAAACTAAACTTATAGAACGTGGTGCAAAGTTTGAAAAATCAGGATTGTGGCAATCTCACGTGACGGTAGACCAAAGAGTCGTAACAGGACAAAATCCACAATCAGCTCATGGAGTAGGAGAAGCTGTTTTAAAAGAACTTCAAAAACTTTAATCTAAAATTTAAAAATTATTTAAGGCAACTATTTTGTTGCCTTAAATGCGTTTAAGTATATATGTTAAAAAAGGTTCATCATATAGCTGTTATTTGTTCAGACTATCAGAAGTCAAAATATTTTTATACAAAAATTTTAGGATTAGAAATTATAAAAGAAGTATATAGAGAAGATAGAGAGTCTTATAAGTTAGATTTAGCATTAGATGGAGTTTATGTTATAGAATTATTCTCATTTCCTAATCCCCCGTAAGAGTTTCAAGACCAGAAGCCTGCGGACTAAGACATTTAGCTTTTGAAGTTTTAGATCTAAAAGAGGCGATAGAAAAACTAAAAAAACACAATATTATAGTTGAACCTATAAGAACTGATGCGTTTACTCAAAAAAGATTTACATTTCTTCAAGATCCTGATGAATTACCCATCGAGTTATATGAAAATTGAAGTATACTTAAGCGAATTATAACTTAATTAGTTCTTTAAATAAAATCAATTAAAACTCTTTTTAATAAGTATTTAAAAAGCTTTTTGTAAAGTAAATTTTAAAGTTTATTTTTAGAAAACTAGAAGCCATAATTAAAGAGATCATATTGCCTTTGAAAATAAATGTTGAATAATAAATCAGTATGTATTTTTAAATTATAAGGATTAGATGCGTTATTTACTAGGCTCAAATTAAGAATAGAAAATAAAATTATTATTTATAAAAATAAGTCTCTATTAAATATATATATCATTTTTTTCTACCGTAACCTAATTATATTTTAGGTAAAAATAAGATTATTGATACCATGTATATTTTTGTTTTTTCATATAAATTGTATGACTTTATTTAATCCAAATAGGATATTAACTTCGTTATGAAACAAAAAACAATAAATTCAAATACTTGCAGAAAATTTTAGAAGAAGAAATAGAGGATTTTTTGGTGATTAAACTTCAATTCCGCATTAGACTTCGTGGTAAAGATAAAATGCGAGGATAAAAGTTTTGATTTAATGCCTTGTTTGTCACTTCGATCCAAGGGAGAAATTACATTTATTTAGCGTGAGTTGGACTTAATAAAACTTTTAACTTGCTAATAAACAGTTCTTTCGATTTCTTTGAGGAACTTTTTGTAATAGCTATACGACGAAAACACAAAGAAAGCCCTAACGGAAGCACAAATATTCTATGTAATGTGCTAAAAATCAATATTTTTTATATCGAACTCAGGTTGAAATAATATTATACAAAGGATCTTGTTTAAAAACTTTCAATTAGCTTAATAGTAAATAAATTACAAGAGCTTTCTTAAGTAATACACCTATTTTTGGTATATTTGAGTTATATAATGAACGAAACTTTTCATTATCATTACAATCCTTACCGTATATTTTGAGGTGAAAAAAATAATGTAAAAAGTAAAAATATGGAATATTTAGAATTACCTGTTTGCTACTTAAGTTAAGTTTACACTTTTATAAAAGTAATTATTCAATCTGTAAATAATTTAAAAACGGTTAATATCTATAGATTATAAATGAAAAATAAATAAAATTTAAACTGAAAAAATTATGAACAATTCAAAAGAAGGAAAATGCCCTTTCCATCATGGTGCTAATACAGAATCGCAGAACTCTGTTATAAATAAGTGGCCCAATGCACTTAATCTTGATATTTTAAATCAACATGATAGAAAAACCAATCCGTTTGATAAAGATTTTAATTATGCTGAAGAGTTTAAAAAACTTGATTTAGAAGCTTTAAAAGAAGATCTAAAAAAACTGATGACTGAAAGTCAAGATTGGTGGCCTGCTGATTGGGGACATTATGGAGGTTTAATGATTAGGATGGCATGGCATGCGGCAGGGACATATCGTTTAGCAGATGGAAGAGGTGGCGCAAATACAGGAAATCAACGTTTTGCACCTCTTAACAGTTGGCCAGATAATGGTAATTTAGATAAAGCTCGTAGGTTGTTGTGGCCTATTAAGAAAAAATATGGGAACAAGATTTCTTGGGCAGATTTAATGATACTTGCAGGAAATATGGCTTATGAATCAATGGGGTTTAAAACATTTGGTTTTGCAGGAGGTCGTGAAGATATATGGCATCCTGAAAAAGATATTTATTGGGGAGCAGAAAAAGAATGGTTAGGTAAAGAAAGATATTCAGATGATACTGATAGCGAATCTCTAGAAAATCCTTTAGCAGCAGTACAAATGGGGTTAATTTATGTTAATCCAGAAGGTGTTGATGGTAAACCAGATCCGTTAAAAACAGCTCAAGATGTTCGTACTACTTTTAAACGTATGGCTATGGATGATGAAGAAACTGTAGCATTAACAGCGGGAGGGCACACTGTCGGAAAAGCGCACGGAAATGGGAATGCTTCCATTTTAGGACCTAATCCAGAATCATCAAATATTGAAACACAAGGTTTTGGTTGGATGAATCCAGAAGGAAAAGGTAATGCTGAGGATACTGTAACCAGTGGATTGGAAGGAGCGTGGACAACAACTCCAGATAAATGGAATCACACCTATTTTCATCTTCTCTTAAATTATGAGTGGGAATTAAAGAAAAGTCCAGCAGATGCTTGGCAATGGGAGCCCATTAATATTAAAGAAGAAGATAAACCATTGGATGCTCATATAAAAGGAGTACGTAGAAATCCTATCATGACAGATGCTGATATGGCTATGAAACTTGATCCTGAATATAAAAAAATAGCAGAAAAATTTTATAATGATCCGACTTATTTTGAAGATGTATTTGCAAGAGCATGGTTTAAATTAACACATCGTGATTTAGGTCCCAAAAGCCGTTATCTTGGAGCTGATGTGCCAAAAGAAGATTTAATTTGGCAAGACCCAATTCCAGTTGTTGATTACAAATTGAGTGATAAAGAAATAGAGGACTTAAAAGAAAAAATTTTAAATTCAGGATTGACAAAAACAGAACTTATTAATACAGCATGGGATAGTGCAAGAACATTCCGTAGTTCTGATTTTAGAGGAGGAGCAAATGGAGCAAGAATTCGTTTAGCACCTCAAAAAGATTGGGAAGGTAATGAGCCTCAAAGGTTAGAAAAAGTATTAAATAAACTTTATGAAATTCAAAATGAATGGACGAATAAAGTGAGTATAGCAGATTTGATTGTCTTAGGAGGTTGTGCGGCCATCGAAAAAGCAGCTAAAGAAGGAGGCGTAAATATAAAAGTACCTTTTGATGCAGGACGAGGAGATGCAACAGAAGACACAACGGATATTGAGTCTTTTGCGGTTTTAGAACCAATTCATGATGGATATAGAAATTGGCTTAAAAAGACTATGCCGTTACTCCTGAAGAATTACTTTTAGATAGAACACAATTGATGGGACTTACAGCTCCAGAAATGACCGTATTAATAGGCGGTATGCGAGTTTTAGGTACTAACTATGGCGATACGAAGCATGGTGTTTTTACAGAAAGAGAAGGTGTTTTAAGTAATGATTTTTTTGTGAATATTACAGATATGAATTACACTTGGAAGCCAGTTTCGGAAAATCTTTATAATATTGTTGATAGAAAAAGTGGAACGACAAAGTGGACGGCTACACGAGTTGATTTAGTATTGGGATCAAATTCTATTTTACGTGCCTATGCTGAAGTTTATGCGCAAGATGATAATAAAGAAAAGTTTGTGCATGATTTTGTTAAAGCATGGGCAAAGGTAATGAGTTCAGATCGCTATGATTTAAAATAATAGCGTATAATACTTAAAAATAGAGAGTGTCTAAAAGTTTTTTACGATTGTTTCAAATAAATTGATAATACTTTTTAGATACTCTCTCTCTTTTATAATAAATTAGGTGTATAAGAAAAGGTGCCAATGCTATCAAATCTTATTTAGTTGGTTCCAAAATATTTTTCTGAAACCATTTTAGATTTTATCTAACTCCATTAAATGATTTCTTAAAGTATTATTTTAAGATTTTTTACCTTCCTTGATAGATTTTAAAAAAAAAATACTTATTTAATTCATACTATGCGTTAGAAAATTATTATAAAATTTCGATCCAAGAAAGGTTGTAATGTAAATAAGCAAAATATAGTACTGATAATGTCATTTCAATAGAAGAATTGATAAATGATAATTTCTAACGCAGAATTTTGGGGTAAGTATACCCGCATTTGATAAAAAATCAGTGTATTCTTATTTTTTACTTTTTCATCTTCATTACAAAGTTTATTATGTAATCTGAGTATAATTCATATTTTGTTTTAATAAAATAACATGGTATAACTACCTATTGTTTTTGTATATTTTATTTGTATTAAAATGTTGATTTTTAGTTTTTTTTTATCATCAACCTATCATTTTAATTTAAGTTATGTTGTCGTTTTTTTACAATTTTAAAAAGAATGGATAATTTAGTTTTGTACCCAATAAAATAATAATATTAATATGTCTTAAGGGAACTGCAATAGATATAAGAAATAAAAAAATAATATTTAACGTAAAATAAGATTGTAAAGCGAAAAGGAGCTATAAGCTGTAAACTTGTGTTAATCATACGAGATAATGATCTAATTTGTTTTCTTGAATAGAATTTAAGTATACTGTTAATTATTTTTTCTATAAAGGATTAAAAAACTGAAATAGAAACAATTCTAAAGATTTAGAATGTTGGGGGGAAGATTTTGTTTTAATTGTAGATTAAGAAATGATTCATAAATGAATAATTGTATTTTAAACTTAATATAAGATCTAATTTTCTAAAATAATTCTATTATAGTTCATTTTTAATTATCGACTATTCGTTTGAGTATCAATTTTTTTAGAAACGTAAGTTTGTAAAGTTATCCTTCTGCTTATTAATTAGAATAATTTAAAAATAAATGAAAATGTATGATTTTTTAGAACAATTTGGAAGTGATTGTGAAACGATACCCGGTTTTTTACGTGTAGCCATTTCAGAAGTAAATAGTGGAATTTGTTTATATGCTAAATCATCAATTCCGGTTTTGATGCAGAATTAGCTTCATCATTTAATTTACAAGTTGTTAAAGCCAAATTGAATGCTATTGAAGCCTTTCATTTAAATCAATCTATTGAAGATATTTTGATTACATTGACAGAAGAGGTTCATATCTTAGATATATCAAAAGATAATACTTATTTTATTTATTTAGCAATTGACTCTTCTCAAGCTAATTTGGGTATGACAAAAGCCTTGTTAAATAGATATAAAAAACAGTTAGAAGGGAAGTTGTAATCAAGAGATATTTAAAAGGTGTTTAAAATGGATATTATTCCTCGTTAAATTATATAAATATATTAGATTTTATAAATCTCCCTTTGCGAAAATTATTTAATAAAAACTAGTTTTATTAATAGAGTTATTTATTTGCGTTTTCATGATTGTAGTGCATAAGTGAGTTTGTTACTTAGATAGAAAGAGGATATTATCAGTATTATACCATTTAAGGTTTAAATTTACTGTAATATCTTTTCATTCGTGTGTTTTGTAGTGAGTTTTGGTTTAGGTAAATTCAACCCAGAAATGGTATTATTCAAAATAAATAAAATAAAAAATGGAACGAAATAATTTTCGTTCCATTTTTTATCATGATATTTAAAAACTAATTTTAATATAAGTTAGGGAACTTACTAGGATTAGATTCGTGCATAATGTCATATACTTTTTCGAAAATATCTTCTATTGATGGTTTTGAAAAATAATCACCATCAGTGCCATAAGCAGGTCGATGTGCTTTTGCTGTAAGAGTTTCAGGTTGGCTATCTAAATGTTTATAGGCTTTTTGTACTTCTATGATTTGTTGTAAAATATAGGCAGCTGCACCACGGGAACATCTTCGTCTACAATTAATAAACGATTTGTTTTAGCAACTGATTTTGCTATATCGTGGTTAATGTCAAAAGGAAGTAATGATTGTATATCAATAATTTCAACATCAATACCTATTTCTAGTAATTCTTTAGCTGCTTGTTCAACTAAACGCAAAGTAGAACCATAAGATACTATGGTTATATCTTTTCCTTCTTTTATTGTTTCTGTAATACCTATAGGTGTTTTGAATTCACCTAAGTTGGTAGGCATTTTTTCTTTTAAGCGGTAGCCATTTAAGCATTCTACTACTAATGCAGGTTCATCTGTTTCCAATAAAGTGTTATAAAAACCAGCTGCTTTTGTCATGTTACGAGGTACTAATACATGAATTCCACGAATTGCATTGATGATCATTCCCATTGGGGATCCTGAATGCCAAATACCTTCTAAGCGATGACCACGAGTTCTGATGATTAGAGGTGATTTTTGACGACCTGCTGTACGGTATTGTAAGGTGGCTAAATCATCGCTCATGATTTGAATAGCATACAGTAAGTAGTCTAAATATTGAATTTCGGCTATAGGTCTTAATCCTCTCATAGCCATTCCTATTCCTTGGCCTAGGATAGTAGCTTCGCGTATACCTGCATCACTTACACGCATTTCACCATATTTTTCCTGCATCCCTTCTAACCCTTGGTTTACGTCTCCAATATTTCCAGAGTCTTCACCAAAAATTAAGGTTTGTGGGTATTTTGTAAAAAGGGCATCAAAATTATCTCGTATAACTAAACGTGCGTCTACTTCCTCTGCATTTTCGTCGTAAGTAGGTTTTATTTCATTGATAGTTAATACATTATTTTTTGATTGAGAAAATAGATGAGAACTAAATTTAGGTTGGATTTGTTGAGTATACTGTGTGATCCAATTGGCTAATGTAGTTCTGCCGTTTTCTTGTATTAGCATTCTGAGTACTTTTCGCGCAGTTGTGATTATATCTTTGCGAATAGGTTCTTTAATGCTATTTAAATCATTAGCATATTTTTCTATAAATATCTTATTGGTTGATTCAGATGCTATGTTTTGTAAAACTGTTATTAATTCATCTCTTTCTGATTTGATGGGATTTGAAAAATTGGCCCAAGCTGTTTTTTTACCTTCTAAAACATCTTTTTTGGCTAATGTATCAATTTCATCTAATTCTTCTGTTGTGGCTAAGTTATTTTCTAATAGCCATTTACGCATTTGAGATAAGCAATCAAATTCTGTTTCCCAAGCTAAACGTTCAGTTGATTTATAGCGTTCATGTGATCCGGAAGTAGAATGACCTTGTGGTTGTGTTAATTCGTTTACGTGGATTAATACAGGTACATGTTCTTCTCGAGCTATTTTAGACGCTTGTTGATAGGTTTCTACTAGAGCAGGATAATCCCAACCTTTTACATTTAGTATTTCAAAACCTTTATTTTTTTCATCTCTTTGAAAACCTTTTAGGATTTCGGAAATGTTTTCTTTTGTTGTTTGATAACGAGCATGGACTGAAATACCGTATTCATCGTCCCATACACTCATTACCATAGGAACTTGTAAAACACCAGCAGCATTAATTGTTTCAAAGAACAATCCTTCTGATGTAGAGGCGTTGCCAATAGTTCCCCAAGCAACCTCATTCCCTTTTACAGAAAATAGGGTAGTGTTTATT
This sequence comes from Flavobacterium davisii, assembly GCF_019565505.1. GTDB lineage: Bacteria > Bacteroidota > Bacteroidia > Flavobacteriales > Flavobacteriaceae > Flavobacterium > Flavobacterium davisii. The sequence continues at coordinate 254,077 of NZ_CP067378.1, read as the reverse complement.
CCTTCTACATTTCTAAAGATTTTAGAAGCCTGTGCTAAGCCTAATAAACGGGGCATTTGTCCTGCTGTAGGAGAGATGTCAGCGCTTGAGTTTTTTTGCTTAGTTAGGTCATTCCAATTACCGTTTTCATCTAGTGAATGTGTAGCAAAGTGACCTCCCATTTGACGACCAGCACTCATAGGATCGAATGCTAAATCAGTATGTCCGTAAAGACCCGCAAAGAATTGCTCAATTGTTAAAGCACCTATAGCCATCATAAAAGTTTGGTCACGATAATAACCTGAACGAAAATCACCATTTTGGAATGCTTTTGCTAAAGCAAGTTGGGGGATTTCTTTTCCATCTCCAAAAATTCCGAATTTCGCTTTTCCTGTTAAGACTTCTTTACGACCTAATAAACTACACTCGCGACTAATGCGAGCAATTTTGTAATCATTTAAAACTTCTGTTTTAAAATCTTCAAAAGTTAATTCTTTTTTTCTTCTACTTGTGCCATTTTCTTAAATGTAAGTACGCAAATTTAATTAAAAAGCGGTTATGTTGCGCTTTATTTTGAAAAAATAAAATTTAATTATTCGTATTTTTATTTAGATATAATCTTTTTAATTATTTATTTTTTATTAAAATAAAGTTTTTTATAATGAAAATTTATTAAAATATTCTTTTTTTTGTTTTAAAACCATTTTCTATTGAAAATACCTAAAAGTGTTTTCGGATTAATAGTAAATTGGAAACGTATTTTTTCAGTATAATTTTTTTGACCGATTTCCCATCCATTTTTTGAATAGATAGGGCAGAATATCTCAAAATAATCAGGAACTATGTTTAAATGAATTCCAGAATCGTAAATAAAATTAGGATCATTGTATTTGTTTTTGTATAATCCTATATCGCCATATAGCTGAATCCATTTCCATAAAGAAGAAGTTATATTGAGTGCTGCAAGCCATTGATTAGCATAAGGATTGTTAAATTTAGATTTAAATCCTCCCTCAGCTATTATGATTTGTTGACTAAAAAAACCTGATTTTTCACTTCTCCCATAGAAAGAGTAATCAAAAAGATAGTCTTTTGGACGATCTAATCCAAAATCATAATAAGAAGAATTGGTGTTTTTGTAGAGAAACAAGCCTCCGTAAAAACGAAATCCAATTTGATAATTGTTTTCAAAAAGTTTTCTGTAACTAATTTCATTAATGTATTTAGCAAATTCATTGCTTATTTGTAGCTGATTTGATACATGATATCCTTTTGCGGTTTCGTTATTTCCAAATGAATAACGAGCGTTAAATACAGAATAGTTTAATGGGGATAAGGTGTCTTTCGATAGAGGGCTGAATTCCTTTTTACAAAAACTTGCCTGAAAGAAAGGCTTTTGTATTCATTTTTGGTAATGTCAGCATTTCGGAATCGAAAAGTAAGTGCTGGTATAATTCTAAAATAAGAAGCGTTTTGAATATAATGAAAATAGGAACTAGATAAGGTAAAACGGGTTTGAAAGTTATCTTTAGAAGGTTTGTTTAATGAATAACCTATAAAACCACTACCTGTTAATGATCGGGTATTGAATGAATAACTTGGATTTATTTCATAATTAAAAGGACGTGCTATAAAACTTTCATTGTTTAGAATTAAAGATGCTAATACGCCATCATATACGTTGTAATCAATATTGGGGTAATAAAATATTTGATTGCGTTTAGAATCTTCTAAATCTCTAAAAAAAGTGAAATGGATAGGCCGATTGGGTTTTAAAAAACCAGTAGTTTTGTAGTTGTTTTTTTTGTTTAATTCTGGATAATAATTATTTTGATTAATGACAAATTGGTCTAATTCTTTTTTATTAAAAGTTAAAATAGTATCTTTTTCAAAGTTAGGAATAATCCATTTTTCAAATATTTTGTCTTTGTTTTTATAACCACTTAAGGTGAAAGGGAGGTTCGTGTTTTGATTTTTTTTAATTTCTAATTGAATTTGATTATCTCGATTTTGAATTTTCCCAAAATAAAAATCAACGGTTTCTTTAGAAGGTACTAATTCTTGAAAAAACCAATTTATATCTTTTTGTGTGTTTTTTTTTAAAATGTTTTCAAAATCAATATTACTACAAAATTTTTCTTGATTAATCTTTAAAAATTCTTGGATGCTTTTTTTTAAAGATTGATCTCCTAAATAGTTTTCAAGATATTTAAAAGCTAATCCTGCTTTGTATTTAAGGGCAATTTGTTCGTTAAATTTGCTTAATTTATTTTTAGGTGTAGTAAGAGCTTGATCTAAAGTTTTTCTGGCCATCATTAGATAAGCGTGATAATATTGTTCGTTGAATTTAGCGTTTATTAGTTCGTAACCTCTTAGTATCTTAAATCGGTTAAGAGTTCCTGCTAAATTGGCATTAGGGTAATATTCTTCTATATATTGGATTAAATAGTAGTATTGAATAGCATCTAATAAATAATGGTCTTTTCGCCAGTCGATATTTAAATTAGATTTTAAAAAATTTTGTGAGTAAACTTTTAAAAATTTTAGTTCATATAAAAAACTATTAGAAAAAGGACTTAAAATGCTTGGTAGTTGATTGAGACCATAAAAAGGATTTCGATCATAATCAATTTGAGAAATAAGAAGGCGTTTTGTCTTAGATTTTCCTAAATGAGTTTGAAAGTAGTTGGTAATTCTATCAATAATAAGGAATTTTTGAATATCATTAACGTTTTTACTATCTAAATTGGTTATGATGGAAATATTGTCGTTAGATAATGTTTCGAAAGTTTTATTTTTTTCTATTATAAATTGATATTCTTTTAAGTTTTTGCTTTTAAAAGTTTTTGAATCTATTGAATCTAAATTAGAAGTAATGCTGTATTGATTGGGTATGTCAAATGAAAAAAGTAATTCGTTAACCGTTTCATAGGTTGCATCTTCTGTGTTTTCATTACTATATAAAATGCCTGTATGCCTGTCTATTTGTTTGTTGATTAGTAAAAAACAATCTTTTAGATAAAAATCTTCTTTGTTTGTTCCCCATCGGGTAAATTTACTATTAGGTATTTTTAGTTCATAGTCCAATTGAATTTTTATAGAATCTCCTGATTTTAAAAGAGGGATATCTATTGAAAATAAATCTATTTGATTGGGGATCCTTTCTGGTTTGATCTCTGTATTATTTACTGTAATAGAATTTATATAGGTTTCACCTCTTTCATTTTTATTAGATAAGTGGAAATTCCGAACAAATTGATCCGATAGTTTTTTTCCAAGTGGTGTTTGCCTATTAGAAAAACTATTATTCCAATCATTAAAAATTAATCTATCAATAGAATAAGGGTATTGGTTTTTATATGTAATTTTTGATGAACAATTATTTTTTTTTGAATGAGGCTCTAAAGAGACTTTGCAATCTAATGATTGTTGACTGTATAGAGAGTTTACATTCGTTAATGTAAAAAATAAAATAATGAATAAGAGTTGTTTCTTCAAAGTTTTGGTTTTATTGCAATATAAATAAAGAATTTCAAATTATATAAATTATATAGATAGTTGAAATTAAATTTTAGTTATCTCTTGTTATTATAAAAGCTTTCTTGTTTTAAAAATATGAATTATTCCTGTTTTTGTGTGGATTTTAAGATGCTTTTATGATTAAAAATAGATGTTTTATAGCGTGTTTGTTTTAAAAGAGGAGATGAATAGTTATTTGAACGGAGAAATGAAAGTAAAAATCATGTAGAATGATATACATAGTAAAAAATTGCAAATAGAGATAAAACGACTATAAATCCAGATTATGTGTTAGAAATAAAAAGAACTTTGAATCTAAAAAAATACACTTTTATGTTCTTAATTAGGTTGTTTTAAAAGTTTGTAATCTTGTCATTTATAGAAAAAGAGAAATCATATAAATAATTAATAATGTGAGTTTTTGCTTTGATGGAAGTAAAGAAATGACGCGTTAAATCAATGCTTTTTCCCTACATCTGCAAGAAGAAAAGGTTATGTATTTTTTACCTTTTTATCTTTATCATGAAGGCTAATGCGGAATTGGGATAATTAAGGGAGTATAAAAAGTGCAAAGGAAGACAAACTTTGTTTAATAGGGAGGACTTGGTTGTATTTGAGAATATTATATAAAGAATAATATTGTCTAAAAAATGTAATAAAGGTGTCCGAAAAGCAACAATCTAGTATTTAATTTATTGTTTTGATGCGATAGAAAATTTTGCGATCAGGATTTTATGATTTATTTACCTGTTACACTTTCTTTTGATCAAAAGAACAAGATTGCTATTTTTTAGGACACCCCTTTATAAAAACAAAACCAACCTAATTAAATTTTATTATATCAGTATCCAACTTAATATGAATTAAAATCTTATGAATGGTTATCAAATAGTATGCCAAATCTATAATTTGCTTTTTAAATAATGTCCTGTAATTGATTTTTTGTTATTTGCAATTTCTTCAGGTGTGCCAAAGGCAAGTAATTGTCCTCCATTTTCGCCGCCCTCAGGTCCTAAATCTAGAATATAATCAGCACATTTAATCATATCAAGATTATGTTCAATAACTACAATAGAATGTCCTTTTTCGATTAGTGCATCAAATGATTTTAATAGTTTTTTGATATCATGAAAGTGGAGACCTGTTGTGGGTTCATCAAAAATAAAAAGAGCTTTGTCCTTGGTGGCTCCTTTAACTAAAAAAGAAGCCAATTTAATACGTTGTGCTTCACCTCCAGAAAGAGTAGATGAAGATTGTCCTAATTGAACATAACCTAAACCAACATCTTGTAAGGGTTGTAATTTTTGAATGATTTTATTTTGGTTTTTTGCTTTAAAAAAGTCTAACGCATCATCTATAGTTAGGTTTAATATATCATCTATGTTTTTACCTTCAAATTGAATTTCTAGAATTTCTTTTTTAAAACGTTTGCCATTGCAAGTTTCACAAGGTAACGAAACGTCTGCCATGAAAACCATTTCTACATTTATTGTACCTTCTCCTTTGCAGCTTTCACATCTACCTCCGTCTACGTTAAAAGAAAAATGTTTAGGTTGATATCCTCTTAGTTTAGAAATTTTTTCTTTAGCAAATAAATCACGAATGTCATCGTATGCTTTTATATATGTTACAGGATTAGAACGCGAACTGCGACCTATTGGATTTTGATCTACATATTCTACATGTTTGATATGAGAATAACTACCTGATATTTCTGTAAATTGTCCTGCTTTTTCACTTACACCTTCTAACTGTTTTTGTAATGCAGGGTATAATATTTTTTTTACTAATGTGCTTTTACCTGATCCTGATACTCCTGTAATGATTGTTAATACGTCAAGGGGAATTGTGATATCTAGATTTTGTAAATTATTTTCTCTAGCACCAATAATCTCTATATGATTTTTAAATTTTCTTCTTTTTTGAGGTATATCTATCGTTAATTTTCCATTTAAATATTGGGACGTGAGGGAATTGGATTTTAATATTTCTTTATATGTACCTTGTGCTACTAAATTACCTCCATAAGTTCCAGCTTCAGGGCCAATATCAATGATCATATCAGCTGATTTCATGATATCTTCATCATGTTCTACTACTATTACGGTATTGCCTAAATCACGTAATGATTCTAATACTTTGGTTAGTTTTTCAGTATCTTTTGGATGTAATCCTATACTGGGTTCATCCAGTATGTACATAGAGCCAACTAAACTACTTCCTAATGATGTAGCTAGGTTGATACGTTGTGACTCGCCGCCAGAAAGAGTAGCGGAATTTCTGTTGAGAGTTAGATAATCCAGTCCTACATTTTCTAAAAATGCCAAACGGCTATTGATTTCAATAAGTAGTCTTTTAGCTATTTTTGCGTCATATTCTGATAAATTTAATTCTTTAAAGAAAGGGATTAATTTACGGATAGGTAAGTCTACAAGTTCAGGTAATGTTTTGTGATTTATTTTTATATAACTTGCTTCAGGTCTTAGTCGTTTTCCTTTACAACTAGAACATTTTGTTTTACCTCTATAACGAGATAATAAGACTCGATTTTGAATTTTGTAGTTTTTTTCTTCTAATTCTTTGAAAAAACTATGAAGCCCTTCAAAGTATTGATTACCCTCCCAAATTAATTGTTTTTGTGATTCTTCTAATTGAAAATAAGGTTTGTGAATGGGAAAATCAAATTTATGTGAATTATTAACTAATTGATCACGATACCAACTCATACTTTCTCCTTTCCATGGAGCAATACAGTTTTCATATACTGATAATGCCGTATTAGGTATTACAAGATCCAAATCTATGCCTATTATATTGCCATATCCTTCACATACAGGACAAGCACCATAAGGATTATTAAAACTAAATAAATGAATATTAGGTTCTAAAAAGGAAAGACCGTCTAATTCAAAATTAGCACTAAATGTTACTTTTTCATTCGTATTAAATTCTTGCAGATGACAAAACCCTTTTCCTTCATAAAAAGCTGTTTGAACAGCATCCGCTAATCTATTATAAAAATCTTCTTCATGGCGTATTACTAAACGGTCTATTATTAATGAAATTTCGCTATCAGCATAGTGTTTTTTTGCATTTGCTTCTTCGGATTCAATAAATTCATCTAAACGAATAGTTTCATTATTAATTAAGATTCTACTAAAACCTTGTTGTAAAAGTACTTTTAATTTGTTTTCTAAAGATCTTCCTTCTTCTAAATGAATAGGGGATAAAAGTAAATAACGACTTCCTTCATCTAATTTTTGAATGTGTTCTATCACATCTGTTACAGTGTGTTTTTTAACTTCTAAACCAGAAATAGGAGAATACGTTTTACCAATTCGGGCAAATAAAAGTTTTAGATAGTCATAAATTTCAGTAGAAGTACCTACAGTAGATCTTGCATTGGTGGTATTTACTTTTTGTTCTATTGCTACGGCGGGAGCAATTCCTTTAATATAATCCACTTTTGGTTTATCTAGTCTACCCAAAAATTGTCGTGCATAGCTAGATAAACTTTCTACATATCTGCGTTGTCCTTCTGCATATAGTGTATCAAATGCCAAGCTTGATTTACCAGAGCCTGATAATCCAGTAATAACAACTAACTTGTTTCTGGGAATTGCAACATCTAAATTTTTTAGATTATGGATTTGCGCTCCTTTTATAAGTATATTTTTTTAGGGTCTAGAGTTTGGATATCTTGTATCATTTTAAGAAAAACGAATTTTTACAAAGGTAAATAAATATAGTTTTAAAATAAGAATGTATAAAGTTTCATTTTAGTAACGTTTTAAAACTATAAAAGAGTATTAAACTTTTAGTTAAGATTAGTTGTCTTAATTTTTTATTAATAAGGGATTAATTTTTTAATAAGTATTGTTAATTCTTAATATGAAATGTATTTAACGGATTTTTTTAAGTTTAACCCAAATATGCGGTAGGAATTTATTACAATAAATAAGAACTTTAAATCTAAAAAGCGTACTTTTTTATTGCATTAGGGTTGTCTTAAAGGTTCACCATCTTGTCATTTATAGAATGGGAGCGAAATCACATACTATAAATAATGTGACTTCTCCCTTGGGTCGAAGTGACAAACTACGACTAGATTACGGCTTTTGCTCCCTATCTAGAAAAAAGAATTGTTCATTTTTTGTCTTTTCATCTCGAACATGAAGTCTAGTACAGAATTTAGGTTTAAAATATTTGTTGATTGAAAACTAAAATATTGTTGTATACTGGTTGATGAGTTGTTTTTTATAATGATTAATTAACTACTTTAATTTATGTGCTATATAATTTTTATTTTCAATTGTATAGCTATCGTTATTTCTATTTTTAAAATAGTATTTTATGACTTGTTGAATTTATCATTTAAAAGTAGTTAATTGATATTTTTAGTTGAGTTCATGCTTAGAATTAAAAAGTTTAGTGGATAAAATAATTTTTGTTTTTTATTAAAATAAAAGCTTGCCAAATGGCTAAACATACAAAGATTTTTGGGATATAATTTTGTAAGGGCAATTGAGTGTAATTTACAGTTTTATCTAAAAAAACAATCAAACTAAGCATACCTATAAAGGTTCCTAACGAAGCACCTATAGTATATGATAGTATTCCGTTTTGTTGAAAATTGGCATATTTTTCATTAAGTATATATAAATTCCAGCTAAGCCAAAAGGGGATTTGACTAAAGTTAAGACTACTTAAAATTATTCCAGTAATAAAAGGATAGTTTATTATTTGTATTACAAGAGGATTATGGGATTCTTCTGGAGTAGCTGATTGTTTAGCTAAATAGGATAGAAGTAGTAAAAAAGCAATACTAAATAATGATATTTTGGTTTTTAAATGAGGGGTTAAATTAATTTTAGAAACGCCTTTGGCCGTAAAAAAAATAACTAAACTTTCTATGATTACAACACCTAATAAATAAAATAATGTAGAAGTTATAAGATCTTGTTTAAAATAATGTAATCCCATTATGTTTAGATAGCCAAGAGGTATGGAACCTATGAAACTTATAGAAAATCCTACAATGCTATTTTTAATTTTTAGATACATTTTTGTTATTTATAGTCAATAATTATTTGTAACTAAACTTGAGTTAGTCTGTAAAAATGTTCTTGATGTTTACGGTATTCATTCATACCTTCTTTATGATTGAGGTAAGGAATACCCTTTATATGATTTTGTTGGCTAATTTGAAACATATAACGAATATGTCGGGCAATTTCTTTCCAAGCAAAAAAAAGAGAATGATTGGGGTCATAAATGTGAGTAGGTTCACTTGCTGAACCGTTTAACTCTACAATCATAAAGTTTTTCCCTTCTTCTAACTCTTCCCAAGTATTATACATTAAATCCATACGACCATAATAAAAACCATCTATTTCTTGACACATAGTATCAATTACTTCTGTTAGCTTTTTAGAAATTTTATGACTTATATCTAAAAATTTTGTTCCTCTGGAATGGTTGCCAAAAGGGACAAGATTATAGTTTTTTCCCTTTGGTAAAATATCATGAATTTTGCTGCCCAATTCTTTTTGTAAAGCATTTAATTGTAACTCATAGCGTGGATTTTGTTTGATAAGATTTTCAATAGAGCTTTTTCCATCACCTGTAATAATCATAAATTCTTTTGATACAATTCCTGTAATACGTCCTTTTTTTTCATTAGGTAAACGAACGTAAAATATTCCCACTTCATTAGTATAAGGAATTAAATCTTGAATAAGATAATCAAATTCAACACTTTCGTGATAACTTTTTAGTTCTTCTAAAGAATGAACACGTTTTACAGCACTTCCGCGTAAACCTATGTCAGGTTTTACGATGAAGGGATAAGAAAGAGGGTACTCTTTAATACTTTTAATAGAATTTTTATGATTTATTAAATAAGTTTTAGGATAGTATTGCTGTGGAATTAAAAGGTATATATCATTTTTACTTTCATTAAAAAAACCACCGTTTTTAATGGTTGGGTTCACAGTATTAAAAAGAATAAGGTACGTGAACGTAAAGCATAATAGAGCCACAAAAAATAGATAGGTATATAAACAATTTGGAATGGCCAATATTCCCAGTGCGTTAGTTTATGTATAAAAAGTTTCATTATAACATTAAAAAATTGTTGTCGTAAGTTTTATCATTAATCAAATCTTTATGGCTGAAAATCATTTTGTTTTGATTAATAACTGTTTGTGTAATACTTTGCGTGATTAAGGTGTTATTTCGGTTAATAATAAGTCCGTTTTCTTTGTCGTCTGAATTTGTATGTTCATGAAAATCTGCTATATCCTTGGCTTTAATTATATTTTTACTTTGAGTAAATGTCTTGAATAATAGTTCTCTTTCTGTTCTAATATTATTAGAATATAGGGTGGATGAAGACCAAATATAACTTTCTTGATTATTTAATTCTTTAGTATTCTTTACATTTCCATCCCACCGTAATTGATAGAGCCTTTTATTTGCATAAGCAATTAGAGTAAAGGGTTCGATATCATCAAGATTTATTTCAAACCATTTATTTATACAATCACAATTATCAAATATTTCAAGTAAGATTAAACCTCTACTTTTTCGGTATTTTTCTTTTGGTGTGTGTTTTTCAAATGCACCATTTAGTAAAACCATAATGTTTCCTTTGTCATCTAATACATACCAGGTACCACCTGCTTTTGAATCTTTAGGAAAAAACATTTTCTTACGTTCCCCCATATACGATTTGGGAACCAATGCTTTAGGTCGTGCTATTTTTTCATCTCTATTTGAAGTAATAATGACCTTATTATTGCTAAAAACATAACTTACTGTACACATATTTTGCGAAATTCAATGGTAGATGGTGCCACACCAAAAGTTTCAGAAATTGAAATATATTTAAAATTTAATAAAGCAACTTTTATTAGAGCTTGATGATGAATACAATGTTCTAAATTGTAAAGTACTTCTCTAAAATAATTGGTTTCTATAAGAGTTGGGACTCTAGAAATAAAATGATTTATGACGAGATTTTTATTTTCTTTTTCAATTTGATTAATAATTATATCAATAGCAGAAATGGCTTGAGTTCTTATAGTTTGTATACTAATTTCTCTTTCTCTATTATCATAATTAATAATACCGTTATCATATCCTTTTAAAAGGGCTTGATATAATTCAATAATATGTCGAGAATGTTGTCCTATAGTGGCATTGCTTAAAGAAAGGATAGGCTTAATATAATCAGGATCATGTAATTGTGTAATAATTTCTTTTAGTTCTAAAAGGGTATTTTTAATTGCGGTAAAATTCATAAAAATGTTTTTTTAAATTGATTATAATCTTTTATTAAATCGTTTTTATATAAAAGAGAAAAATAGGCACTTATTGTAAAACAAATACAGGCTAAGATATAAAGAACTCCTCCGTCATTTATAATCACAATTCCTAAAATACATAAATGCGATAATAAAGCAATGGTCATATTTATTAAAATAAGTAAAGAAGCATAAAACTTTGTTCTATCAATAAACAATAGAAATGGGCAAATTAATTCTATGATTCCAGAAAAAATCCTTCCAAAGGGTTCTATATGTAGTTTTTTAAAGATATAAATAGATTGAGGACTAGCGGTCAGTTTGTAAAATAATGTTTGAATTAATATTATTGTTAAAACAAGTTTTAATATAAAATGTATTTTAGAAGAGTCCATTTGTAAAAAATCAAGTTAATATTGTTTTTTGTTTTTCAAAACTTTTTGTTGTTTGAATATGAAACGGATGTTAATATAAGAGAATACAATCTGATTTCTGTTTAAATTTTTGGATAAGAAATGAATAAGTTGCTGTTTTTTTAATAAAAAAGTTTCGATTACAATGTGAGATAAACACTAATACTAAAAAAAATAAAAAGTTAACATATAAAAATGCTTAAAATAAGAAGGCTGTTCTAAAAGATTGTAATTTTGTAATCGATCGGAGGGAGGCTTCTAGGAAATGAATAGGTAAAGCAAATTGCATAGTGTTGAAATGTGATTTTTCTTTCATAAAAGTAAATGATAACCAAGATGTTAAGTGACTACTTTTTAGATGTTTATATTCATTTGATCCAATTCAATAAAAATGAGATATTTAGTAGATAGAGTTAAAAACAATAAAAAATTGTTTGTATTTTAATAAAAAATTTAACAGAGAGAAAAAGAAATAGTTTCTTTTCTCTCCATTAAAATGCTTAATAAAACGCTTGTTGAAAATTAATTAAAGTTTAGACTATTTGTTACTAAATCAAAACGACTTAATTATTTAATATTTCTTTTATAATAAGTTAAACCAAAAGGATTGTTTTCAACAGTAATATCTTGTTCATATACTAATTTATTCTGATTTACCTTATATGCTGATACAGTTGTTCCATTAGGTCCAGAATGCGTTGCGAAAACTTTACTTCCTTCTTTATTTAAAACTAAATTATGAGGTACAGGTTTATTAGTTGCAATAGGAGCATAATTTTCTGTTAGATCAGTTGTTTTAATAGAGTATATTTGTCCTCCCATTATATTAGTAACAAAGATATTATCTAAGTTAGGACTAGGGTATAACCCATGAGCACCGAGGATATGATTTTTGAGAAATGATTTGTAATTTTTCGCTGTCAATATTGTATACTTCGCCAGATTGACAAGGTACAATTAGCTTATTGTTATTAGGTAAATGAAATAAATGAGGATCTTTGCCTACATTAACTTCTTTTAATTTTTCATAATTACTAATAGAATACATATATATTTTATCAGGCATTGTTGAATCAGAGTTAATAATTGAAACATAAGCTTTAGTTCCGTCTTTTGTTAAGAAAACATCATGTGGCTTCATGTCTAAATTAATCGTTTTTATAACAGAACTAGTAGCTAAATCAATAACAGAAATGGTATTGTCTATATCATTATTAACCCAAAGTTGCTTACCTAATTCATCAGCCCACATGTGGAATACTCCATTTCCTACGTTTATTGAGCTTTCTAATTTTTTTGTACTAGGGTTAATAATATGAACCTGTTTATTTTTTCTATCCCCAACGTATAGTTTGTCTTTAGAAGGAACAAATACTAGATACATAGGTTCTGAATTGGTAATTTTCAATGTGCTAGTAACAACATTCGTATTGGCATCAAAAAAGCTTATTGAAGAGGAATTTCTGTTTGCAACAGCAACTGTTTCCTCGTATAAGTTATTTTGATTGTTATCATCATTACTCTTTTCACAAGATAAAATAAAAAAGCTACTAAGGAAAGCTTTTAATGTTAGATTTAAGAATTTGTTTTTCATATTGATTAAAATTTATTTTCGGTGGTAATAAATGGATTATATTTAGTCCGTTAGATTTTTTATAGATTATCTTAATTATATACGAAGTGTCTGAAAAGTCAAAATTTAACGTCTAATCTGTTACTTCAAGGATAAGAGAAATCACAAGATTATAACCTTTTGGAATACCTTTATCTAAGGACTATTTTATACAATAAATTAATTTAGTTTTTTAATAAGTTCTGCCTCGGTTATGAAACCTAAATTTTCCCAAATTAATTTTCCATTCTTATAATAGTGTAGAGTAGGAAGTCCTTCAACATTTAATTTTTGAGCTAATTCAGGATTTTTATCAGTATCTATTTTAATTAGTTTTATTTTTTTCTCTTTTGAAACTTTTTCTAAAATAGGTGCTAACTTTTTGCAAGGACCACACCATTTTGCATTAAAGTCAACAATTATTATAGAATCTTTAGATAATAATTGATTATATTTTTCAATAGTTAATTTTTCTAATTTTATTTTTTCCTGTTTATCTGATACTAAATTTTTAGGAGTTTGTCCGAAAAATGAAAAACTGATTAATAGTACAGCAATTGTGAAAGGTAATTTCATCTTTAATTTTTTTAATTTATAAGTTTTTTAATACGTTTAATAGTAATTTATCTGAAATACGATTTTTATAATCAGGCGCTATGTATTCAAAAATGACTTTGTTGTCTTCACCAATCACAAATAATGAAGATACAGGCAAGAAATTTTTGTTAACATTGTTAGAGCCTTTACTAATAATAGATTTGTATGTTAGAGGAGCCTCATAAGTAATTCCCATAGCAGTTAATAAATCTCCTTTACTATCAGAGTAAAGAGTATATTTTAATTTATCTTTATCAGAAGTTTTAACTAATGAACTAGGTGAATCAGGACTAATAGCAATTATTTGGTAGCCTAATTTAATAATATCATTTTCAATTGTTGCAACATTACTTAAATGCACATTACAATAAGGACACCATCCACCACGATATACAATTAATACGGTTTTCTTTTTATTTGTGATAGAATGAGTAGAAACAAAGCTACTATCTATTTTTTGAATTTGAGCATTAGGAATGGTTTCTCCTATTAAAATAGGATTGATCCCAGAAGAAGAAGAAGCTATATGTTTTTGTCCTAAAAGCGTTAAAGGAAAAAATAGTAAATAAAAAAATACATTTTTCATAATTCTCTTTATTTTTATTGTTACGATGTAAAATTAAGAGGAGTGAAAAATGTATTTTGTAAGATACTTTACAAAAGCCTAAAAATTATTGTAAAAGTTTAATATTTGAGATAATAATTTCTTTACGAGTATATTGAATAATTCCTTTTTCTTCTAATTCTATTAATAGTTTGGTAGCTGTAGGTCTAGAAGTACAAATAATTTGGGCAATATCTGTTTGAGTTAGATAATTTTCTAAAACAATGTTATTTCCTTCATTATTTCCTTCTCTTTCACACCAATCTAATAAAAATGTTTTAAGACGAGTTTTAGCATCCTTAGACATTAGGTTTGCATAATTATTTTTGATTCGCTTTAGTTTAAGCCCCACGAATTTCATATAACTTAATGCTAAATCAGGATGTTTGAGCATCAGATTTTCAAAATCAGATAATAAAAAGCTACATATAGACACTTCTTCTGTTAATGCAACAGCTAATTCATCAGATGTTTTATCGGGTTCTAAAGTTAATTCACCAAACAGATCTCCTTTTTGTATGATATCTTTTATGATTTCATTTCCGTCATGATCAATAGCAACAATTTTAATACTTCCTTTTTTTAATAAAAAAACCCGAGGACTTTCAGAATCAGAAAAATAAATAATTTCACCTTTTTTAGCCTTTTTAAAACCAACAATTATACACAGCTGTTTGAGCTGTGACATACTAAGAGTTTTGAAAAGTTTGTGATCTCTTAAATACCAATATTTTAGTTCTTCATACATAAATGTTAGATTGGAATTTAAAAATAATAAATTAGATTATCTTAAAATAAATGTTAACAAAATTTTATGTTTATTCTTGTTGACGTTAAAAAAATATATTTTAATAAGAATAAATCAGAAATTACTAAAAGTTAAATAAAGAGTTTAACCTAGATTGTGCATTAGATTTCGTTGTTAAGAAAAAATTTTCAATAAATTCAAGTGCTCACAGAAAATTTTAGAAGATGAAATAATCAACTATTTCGATGAATAAAAATGGAGTGCGTGCTTAAATTGGAAGAAAAATAAAGAGGAATAGATTTAGGCTTTTCCAATTCACTTCGTTCGAATTTGGGTTAAACATTGATAGATGTAGAATAAAAGTACCCTAATAATAGTTAATGGGATGTTTTTTTATATTTATAAAAGGAAATGAAACTATTGAAATATATAGAGAGAAGAGGCAATAAAAAGAGGCTATTTTTATATCTGTCAGGTTTTATTAAAACCTGACAGATATAAGGATTATTTTAAGATACCAGCACAAGCAATTCTGCCTCCAGCATTACCTGTTGGTTGAGTAGTAAAATCGTCTACACCTTTATGAACAATTAGACCTTTACCAGTTATGTCCCTTGCGGAATCACCACAACCAATGCACCATTCATTAGTTGAAAATGTAACAACAGCATTTCCTTTATCATCTGCAGTAAAGTTACCAATATCCCCTCTATGGTATTCTGCTTGTCCCCATTTACCATGTTTTTTAAAAGTAGGATTCCAGTGTCCACCTGTTGAATTTCCATCGGGAGCAGAACAATCAGCCTTTTCATGCAAATGAATAGCATGTTCACCCGGTGTTAAACCACTCATATTCGCTACCATTGTTATAATGCCATTTTTTTCAGAAAATACAGCAGTTCCAGTTACTCGGCTATCACTTTTTGAAGAAAGAGCCACGTTGATTTCATTTTTTGTTACGTGTGAACTTTGACAGCTACCATATAACGCTAAAATAGAAAGACCAAAGACAATTTTTTTTTTCATTATTTTAAAGATGTTTAAGATTAAGACTTAAAAAGTCCTTTATTTAATCCTTTTTGATTGAAAATCCTATACTTAAATATAGAATTAGGATATAATGCAAATTTAAAATATTGAAACAAGCCTGATGTTATTAACGATAGTTAAAATTTATATAAATATAAGTTAAACAAAACCTTATTTTGATTTTTCACCTACAAATTGATCATTTTGTGATTTAAATAATACGTTAAATGTTGTTAGAGTTCCGTAAATACGAGTAATATATTGTTGTAACTCAATTTTTTCAAATTCTTCCAATTTACTAGCATTAATTTTTTGTTCCATTACACGTAATCGGTCTCGTAACATTACTATTTTGTGAAAAAAAGTGTCAATTGGTATTTCTTTAGTTTGTAAACCAGCTTGTCCAGGAATTAATTTTAAAGAACCACCTTTCCATTTGTCACCAATAGCTACTGGTTGACCTAGTCCGTTCCATTTTTTTAAAATAGAAAGTAAACTTTGTTCTACATCATAAAAACTGACAGTATCGACTTCGTTTCTTGTTTCTTCAATAACTTCAAATTTGCTATCAATTAAGATGGTTTCAAGTCCACCTTCAATAAATGTGACCCAATATTCTTTTGAAGACACATTAGTTACTACACCTTTTCCTAATTCGGGATGATTGATTCGGGATCCTATACCTAATAGATTCATTTGTATTTATTTTATTAATTAAAAAAATAAGGGCTAACAATTAAAATATACAAATACAATACAAATAAAAAACCCCGAAAACCCCAATAAAACCAAGGCTTAACAACAAATTAAGCCTTTTTTGTACCCAAAATGAAACGTACAAAAACTACCATTTACTACCATTTAACTACCGTTTATTTAATTATTAACTACCATTAAGTAAGTATATACTACCATTAAGGGACAAAACCAACAAATAAACTACCACAACAACACACTAAAACCCTTAAAAACCTAATAAAACAAGCGTTTTAAGCACTTACAAGCAACCAACGCACCAAAACCAATACAAGGTGAAGCAAACCTCATTTAAACCCTTTTAAACCCTTTTTTAAAAACAATTTTAAAGCCTAAAAAAAGGTACGTTTTTTTATAGGGTGTAACATAGGGTGTAACGTAGGGTGTAACTTTTTATATAAAAAAAAACGCTGAATACCCCCCTATAATACAACATTGAAACACTATAAAGCCTAAAAATAGCATTTACACCCCCCCATAATAACACAGCTTAACAACTGAAAATACTATAAAAAACTAATTATCAAGTAGTTATAAAAAATAAAAATTTAGCAGTATATAATAAAAGGGTATTAAACCATTTATTACATTCCTATAAAAAGTGCATTTTCCTGTATATGAAAATGTTAGGTTTATAATGTTTATTATATTGATTTATCTTAAAAAGCAAAGTAAACTTTAATAAAATATACGGAAAAACCGTAAATACAATATAATTTAAAATATTACTTTAGCTGGCAAAATATTTTCATATTGTTAGCAAGAATCGTTAATTTAGTTGCTTAATTAAAATTTAAAAACTATGAGGAAATTTATCTTATTATTAAGCGTTTCACTGTTGTTAAGTTCTTGTACCTACCAGGATGTAGTAAATTACTTAATGGGAAAAGAAAGCAATTTAAACGAAGAACAAAAAGAACAAGTAAATAAAGGGGCTAATTCTGAACCCCCAAGCAGTTATACACAAATAGTTGATGAAAGAGACACAAATAATGGAAGACCAAGGTAAAATCAAACTAAGAATACTACTAAGTTTTATTGTTGTTTTATCCGCGATACTTTTAGTATCAGATGATTTAATAATAAAAAACTTTGATATTAAGTTTAAAAATAATTTTGGCTTTTCAAGTTCACAAAACTTAATCTACAACGTATCACAATCAATTAGCGGCATCATAATAGTTGCCTCTATTCTTATTAAGGTTAAGCCTTATAGAATATCTTATCTATTCATATTTTATATCCAGTGCTTACAGCTGTACTGGGTATTCTTTCATGTAACTAATACTTCTTATGAGTACTTTAGTTTTTCGGTAATCGGCTTAACTCTATTGTTTGCTTTATTAATTGTTGTAATTAATAGAGCGGTTAAAGATAATGAGTATAAAAATCAAAAAATTGATTATCTAAAATCAATGCTAGATTTGCAATTAATCTTGAGAAACAAAACAATATAACTTTCAAATTTGAATGGATAGAAAAGGATCTACATATTTAAAGTTATTTGTATTGGCTGAAGAGGCAAAAGCAAAATTTAATTCTGGAGAAATAACCCAAGAAGAACTTGATATAATAGCAACTGAACTTATTAAAGAAGGAGATAAAGAAGATAAAAGAATTCAAGAAAGTTTTTTAAATTCTTTTTTACAAAATCTAATTGAATAAGAGTTTGTTATCGTTCGATTGTTTTTTTGATTGGTAAGCTATTTATACTTTCTCTAAAGGCATCACGTGAAATAAACATGTGAATTTCGTTTATTTGTTTTTTCATCAAGCTATCACTTTCATCATTGCTCTTTTGATAATTAGACATAGTACTATATAATAATTCAATCTTTTGCAAGAAAGATTCTTTTTCTTGATTAAAATTAGTGATTATATCAATTTGGCTACTATTTTGGCTTTTGGTAAATAGATCTTTGTAATATTTTAGTTGCTCTTTCAATTCCTTATTAGAGTCTTTTAAAATATTAACTTGTTCAGATAACATTTCAATTTTCTCTTTTAAAAAATTATTTTTTTCGTTTTCTTCAAAATTTACTTTGGAAATAGAATTAGAGTTCTCGGCTTTTAATTTAGAAAAAATATTGTGCAATAATTCACTTTTTGTATCTGGGATAATTTCGCCTTTTTCATAATTTATAATGGTTCTCTTGGCAACACCTAAAAGTTTTCCAAGATCTGATTGAGTTAAACCATACTTCTTTCTGTTTTCTTTCAATATTGAGCCATCCATAATTATATATATAAAACGTTTTTAAAAGTGAAAAAATGCACTTTAATTTTTTGTAAAGTGAAATATTTCACTATATTTGCTTTAAATAAATGCAACAACATGTTTTGCATATACTAATACAAATATAGTAAAGATTTTCGATTATGGGAGCTTATGAAATGTTTGGAGAAAAAATAGGAGTTAAGATAAAGTATCTGATATCTGATATTGACAATGGCAAGAGCAAAAAAATTAAACATGAAAATTCTATTAGTGTTGTAAAATACGACACATTGCACAAAAGACTTGTATCTAAGACCTGTGTTGAAACAAAATTGCGTTCTGCATCATATACACAGGATGCTTTAGTAGAATTTGATACACTTTGTCAAGATTGGCGAAAAAGGCTTATTGAAACATTCGGAAACCCACCCGAGAAAATCCGTAAGAGTTTTTTACAGGAACGCTTTAAAAAGGATTATGAAGCGTTCAAATACTTCAACGATTACAGATACGGTAGTAACCAAAAATTACCTGACGAAATAATAGAGTTATATACTTATAATGCATCTGTTTTAAATGCGGTTATTCGTGCGAAAGACGACCGCCAAAAATATCGTAAAGCTCTTGCAACTACAAGAATGGAAAAGTTTGATATATGGCAATCTTTATCAAACGATGTAAACGACTTTAGGGATGTAGAGCATAATTTACCGCAAACAGCCGACACCTTAAGACATAAGGTAACAAAATACATAAAAGACAGTTATTACTCGGTTGTTTCAAAAAAATATGGAATGAGGAATGCCTCAAAAATAGTTTCAAAAGAACAAATAGCAGTTATTAAGCAATTACTGCGAGCGCATCAAAATCTGCAAGACACACAAATAGCTGAAATATATAATAAAATAGCTTCTGAGACCGCTTGGAAAACCATTGATGCTGTAACTGTAGCAGCGTATAGAAAAAAATACAGATTAGAAACAGTTGCAGGTGCCGAAGGGAAAAAAGCATTAAAACGCTTGTTAGAAATGGCTGTAAAACGTCAAAAACCTTCAACACCTATGTTGTTCTGGACGCTCGACGGCTGGGACGCAGAACTTCTCTTTCAAAAAGAAGAAGTAATAAAAGGAAAGAAAACAAGAACTTATCACAATAGACTTAATGTAGTTGTTGTTTTAGATCCTTTCACAAAATATCCTATTGGTTACGCCATAGGTGAAAAGGAGAACAGCCAATTAATTAAAGAAGCATTAAGAAACGCAATTAACCACACTAGAGAGTTATTTGGTCAGCGATATATTCCGTATCAATTACAAACGGACAATTTCGCTAAAAAAACAATGAAACCGTTATATGAAGAGGCTTCTAAATATTATATTCCTGCTAAGGTGGGTAATGCACAATCAAAAGTAATTGAGCGTTATTTTAAGTCGCTAAACAGTAAACTACAAGCCGAATTAACTCCTAACTGGTCGGGGCATAATATAATAGCAAAACCAGAAAATCAACCTAACGGCGACGTTTTAAATTTGATAAAAAAAGATTTTCCTGATGCCGTAGGCTGTGCAATGCAAATTATGGAGCTTTTAGAGGGAGAAAGAAAAGAAAAAAGAGAAGAGTATTTACAGGCTTGGGAAGAAATGGATGTTAATTATAAACAACCGCTATCTACTAATGATTTCTTAAGATACTTTGGCGAAACTACGGGCTATACAAACAAATTAACTGGAAGTGGTATAACACCTACTATTATGGGGCTCGAAAAGGCTTATGATACATTCGATTTATCATTTAGACAGCATGCATATATGGATTGGGCAATAAAGTATGACCCAATGGACTTAACAAAAGTTCTCGCAGTTAATGCAAAGAGCAAAGATGGGCGATGTCAAGAAATCATAGGAACTACAGAGTTCCTTTTAGAAGAAAAATATATACAACCTATGGCGCTTGCAGACCGTTTACCTAGCGATGCACAAGAGTTACACAAAATTTACAATTTTAACAATCAACTTCACAATCATATCATAGCAGATATAGAAGAAAACAATCAGATAATATCAGGATTAATTGCTTTGAACCCTCAATTACAAATACTCAACAAATTAATGATAACTAACTCGTTAGGAAAACATAAGGAGATTAAGCAATTAGAAACGGAAAAACCATTAAAAATAAACAAAAATAAACTTGTAGAGTTAAAGTCAACCGAATATCAAATTATAGACGATGTCCAATCTCAATACTAGACAATATGAACAGAAATGCAATCATTCAACTCGTAGAGCTGTGGGAAAAAAAGTTAGGTAGCCAAAAAAGGTGGCTGAAAAATGCGGAATAAACCACGGCGCATTAAGTACAATCTTAGCGGGCAAATACGGAGCAGACGAAAGCAAAATGCTAACCAAAATTGCGGTAGCATTAGGTTATAAAGAAAGTAACTGGCAAATAGTACCAACAATAAACAATTACAGAACCATTGCAAAAGTGGTTAATGATGCTAAAAATGAAAGTATGTGGTTTGCAATCTCTAATCCAGCAGGCTCAGGAAAAACAAAAACATTAGAGCATTTGTTTAATCAGGACGAAACTGGAAGCGTTATTTTAATACAATGCGAAGAATGGTCAGGGCGTCAATTCTTGATGCAATTGATAAAAAAAACAGTTGGTGAGGAGATAAAAGGAAAGTACAAAACCAATATGGAACTTATTCAATTGCTTTCAGATTTTTTTAACGAAAAGCAATTTGATAAGCCTGTGCTATTGATAGATGAAGCGGACAAACTTCGACCAGCCGCCTTCCGTGCTTTAATTCCATTGTACAACAAAACGGAGGATCGTCTAGGCGTTGTTTTGAGTGGCACGGAAAACCTAGAGAAAGAAATAAAAGCGGGTGTTAGACTAAATAAAAAGGATTCGACGAAGTTCATTCAAGAATAGGGAGAAACTTCATAACACTAAAAGGAGCTAATGAAAATGATGTAAATGCGATTTGTTTAGCTAATGGAATTACACCCGAAAAATACCAAGCTATTTGGTTTGAATTGGAAAAGGTCAATAAGATGGTTAGAGTAAGAACCGAACAAGGAGAAAAAGATGCAATAGTAGAATTTGCTACCGATTTAAGAAGATTATACCGAATTATAAAAAGAGAAAAAATAAAAAATGTCAGTTAAATTAAAAAGAGTCTCAACAACGGCAGACGTTCTGAATAAGAAATATGAAAATTATGAGATTAGAGACAGCACATTAAAGGACTGTTTTGGAACGATTCCAAAAAAAGGAGTTTGGCTAATCTGGGGGGGTCAGGGTCAGGCAAAAGCGCATTGAGTTTACAAATTGCAAAAGAATTAGCACTCATCATTGGTACAAAAGTGTACAATAATGAATTAGAAGAAGAAGATTCGGAGGATTATCAAAAAGATTAAAAACTTTAGGGATGCATGAGGTTAAAAACTTCTTTACAATTCACGATCCGCTGGATGAACTTAAAACTAGGTTACGAAAAAGTAAATCGGCAAAAATTGTTATAATCAACTCCGCAACTTATCAGTTTAAAGATAAAGAGGAATATTTTGAATTTGCGAACGAGTTTAAAAAAAAGAAATTAATAATAATTATTGCTCATGCAGATGGCAGTAAACCAGCCACAGAACTAGAGAGACGTATAATGTTTGATGCACATCAAAAAATTTTTTGTGAAGCCTATAAGGCAACAAACAGAGGACGAAGATTTAATAAGATAAACACATATATAATTTGGGAAGAAGGACATAAAAAATCAACAGGAAAATGACAAAATTAGAATTAGAAGCTAAAATCAAAGAATTAAACGAATGGCTTCAAAATCCTGAGAATCAAAAAAATTCTGATTATAAAAAAAAAGTACAAGCACGTAATTACTACGTGAATAGAATCATTGAAATAGAAGAATATGGAAAATAAAGTAGAAAATAAGTCTCTAAAGGAACTACAAGAAGATTTTTTAAGAGCAAAACGGCAAAAGCAAACTGATTATGAAAGTCTAAGAGCTACAGTGGTAACTAGTTTATCAGAAAAAGCAACAAAGTTAAATAAAGAAATGGTCGAGTTTCACATATTAGCATTTAAAGAGCTAGGAACTTTGTTTGAACTGTTAAAAGAATATTCAGAACGCCATGCACAAGGAGTTGGAAACTTTACAGCACAAGAGGGTAATTACAGGATAAAATATTCAAGACAAGGACAAGCATCATTTGACGAACGTGCAGCAATAGCTGAAGAATTTATCAAAGAATTTGTAAGTAATAGATTTAAAGAAGATACAGACACTCATGATCTTATCATTTCATTATTGGAGAAAAAAAATAATGATTTTGACATTAATCTGGTTCAAAAGCTTTACAAAATGGAAGATAGATTTGATGATAAAAATTGGAGAAAAGGTATAGCTCTTTTGAAAGAAAGTTACAATTATAGCTTAAAAAGAGATTACATATTATTTCAATATAGAGACCCATCAGGAAGTTGGAAAACGTTGAACTTGAATTTTTCAAATATTTAAAAAATAGGTTTTTTGGTTGGTTTCCCCACTAGTTTAAATGGTAAAACAGGACAATAGTCAAAATGCAGGTTCGAATCCTGTGTGGGGAGCAAAAAAATAAACAGAACATGACAACAAATACACTACAAGAACAACAAACGTGGGATTTATATTTTGAATATTGCTCAAAGTACTCGAGTAATTCAAATGAATTACAATTACTCTTAGCAAGTCCAGCGGTCAACAATTACTTCATGGCTCAATTGAATAAAATCAACAGGCTTTTAAATACTTTTAAAAGTGGTTTAAAACCACGTTTAAAAGAAATGATGATGAAAGATGTTTTGCAATTCTACAGCAGACCCTTGATAAATCAAGCTTTAAAAACAGAAGAAAAACACTTGTTTCCTTTAACATTTTTGAACTAATGATATCCATTCTACTAAAATCAAACATTCCCTTTATAGTGGTACGTTATAAGGTTGTTTTGAAATTTATATCTGATATAGCGCATTATGATTATGAGTTATTCATTTTGAAAAAAGATAAAAAACAAGTCGAAGAACTAACCCAGCGAAAAACCGTAACGGAGTTTGTAGACGAAATAGAAAGACACAGACTCCCTGACCAAAGGCTTTGCTGGATTCCTTTGCAAAAAGGAGATATTAAGGCTTTAAAAAAAATCTGAATCATTTTCACAAAAAGACTTCGATACAGACGGGTTGGTTTTAGAACCAAAGCCCCAACCATCTTTAAAGACCAAATTGAATGCGACTAGGAAAAACAAAAACAAAACCCAATGATGGGACCACCATTTTTGAAGAAATGAAACTAGCAAGGAAAAAAGCCTTGGAAATTTCTAAAAACAGAATTGAGACTAAACCTATAAAATACCTTTTAAAACGATGAAAACAAAAAAACCACCTATTTACGACCCAAACGGCGAAATAACGCCGTTTCAAATACAAAGCATACGCCAGCTATGCAATTTCAATGAAGAAGAAAAAAACAAGCTTATCCTCCAAGCAACTAACGGTAAAACATCTAGCTTAAAAGCTTTAAAACAAGCCCAAGCGATTGAAATCATCAAACAATTCTCAGGCAATGAGAATAAAACCATCGCTAAACAAGTTGTGACAGAATTTTGGGCGTATTATTATAAAGAAAACACACAACACAGATACATCTTATCCCTGCTTATCCAACTGGGTTGGAGCGTCAAAAGCAACAAATATGGAGAGATTGCTGATTTGAATAGATTTTCGGACTGGTTAAAAAGTCGCCGTTCGCCTGTTCAAAAACCGTTAAAATCAATGTCACCTGAAGAAATAAGTAAAATTATTTCAGCATTAGAAAGTATGATAGTTAAAAATTATGAATTACTGTAAAAATGATATTACCAAAATTTGTCCATGTCGCACTTACTGCGAAAATTACAACTGCAGTCCCATAGAACAAGAAAACTGCGACCATAAAGAAACTTATTTAAGCGTGCTAAATGCCACACACACCTGCGAAACCACCGCCCTAAAATGTTTGCATTGTGGCAAATTAGTAACTAATCCTAAAACAGACTGCAGATGAAAATCACGTTAAAAATAAATGCCGACAGCATATCGGCTGTCAATAAACTGACCCATCAAATAGTTTATAATTCTAGTCCTGATAAAGAAGTAAAGCTAGTACAAAGCATCTGCTTTGATCTAGCGAAGAAATTTCAAAAAGCTCATCAGAACTCAATCGAAAACAACAATCTTTTTAATAGTTCCAAAAAGCAAACTATCAATCTTAAATACCACGAAGCTTATGCACTAGAAAAAATGATAATGCTACTCATTCAATCTGTAAACGATGATTTAGCTCGAAATAGCTTAAATAAAATAAAGGACTTTATTAATCAAAAAATTGCATGACTTACTGCGAGCTTCGAAAACGAATAGAAAAAGTAAACCAAGAGCTACGCCAGCAAGGCTACAACTGGGATGCAATAGAGCTTTTTTGGGATGAAGTAATTGAAGAAACAAAAAATAAGAATGGAACAAAAAGAACAACTCACCATTTACACCATCAAGAGTAAAACCGATGGATTTATATGGCTGTTTAAATATGATTTAAACGGCGTTTTTAAAAGCTTTGAAATATTAGATGGCGAATTATCACCCAAGCAATATCAATGGCTTTTTTGCTCAGGTCGTTTCCACGGTAAACAAATGATCATTGAAGCTTGGAAACAACAGTTAAAATCCAATTTTGAAATCATAAAAGCAGAACCAGTTATCGATTTTGAAACCTTTTGGAATACGTACCCAAAAAACGAGCTATCAAAAAGAAAATAGCTCGCGACCGCTGGGAGAAACTCAAAGACGGTGAGAAAATTAAACTAATGATGAACCTACCCGAGTATAAGAAACTCAAAACTAAAGAAGGGACAGCCTTTCCTTATGCAGAAGTGTTTATCAATCAAAGGTGGTGGGATAAGTAAAAATTAAAACCAATGACAACAGACAAATATATCAATGATAACAAAACAAAAACCTTTAAAAAAGGAGATAAAGTTGTAATGCACTCTTGTATAGAAGCTAATTATCACCTGCATAAAGGTAAAATTTGGACAACTCAAACGAATAGTTACATCGATAGGCATCAGGACGAAGTAGTTCTTCTCGAATGCTTTAGTGGGAGTTTTTTAACGAAATATCTACAATTAGTAAATTTATAATTTAATCATATAGCAATGTCAAAATTAATTTTCAAAACAAAAAAGCCAAAAAAAGGCTATGTGAATCACGAATCATTTATGACTCACGAAACGGTAAATTTCATTGATAAATTACCTCCTTCTGAAACTCAAAGCGAAGCCCATAAAATTGTACAAGAATCAATGTGGGAGCTTATTAAAAAGCTCAAAGCACTGGGCTATGATGAAACGAGAGTAGGCTTTTTTATTCATTATTTAGATAACTAAAAAAATGGCACAATATTTTATAAGGGTCTCAAGAACCTACTCGACAAAGAATAAAATCCAAAAGATTTGCCTTAACGAATTAAAGGAATTAAACTTCTCCCTAGCGTCAGATTTACCATCGGCTAAAAAAGCCATAAAAACCGTTTTTGAACAAGCCTTAGAAAGTTATAGCGGGCGCGCCAAACATCCCGAACTAAAACAGTTTGATAAAGGCGATAAAGGCGTAACATCGTTCTATATTGAGGATGTCATTTATATCGATATTTACCCAGTTTTAAACGAAATATAAACAAAATGAAAGATATTTTATGTAATCTCAAAATTAAAATGTTCAAAAAATGTTCTGGAACACTTCAAACTACCTTTGCCATTTCCTTACTGATTATATTAACAGAAAGCTACTGAATTAGTAGCTTTTTTTATTATTTTTGAGTTATGAAAAAATAAATGATAATCAAATACGATATACTAGATAGTATTCATAATGGAATAAGAGAGGCTATTTGGGAATTATCAGAAATTAAACAAGTTAATCCTGTGTATATAAAAGTTGCAATGCCTATTTTTTTAAAAACAATGCTTGAAAAAAGAAATATGTATTTGCTAGGGAGTTATCCGGTTTCAAATTCAAATGCAGATTTGATATATGGTAAAGAAATTATACCTCATTATCAAAATGAAATTGTTGTCTTTGATGCAATGTATAATCCATTAAAAGAATTTACTTATAAGGTAATTAAGTTATGATAAAAAATATAGAGTTAAGATACGATTTAATAGAGGCTTATAATGCTCTGGTATAAAGATTCATCCTCAATTACAAATGAAAGAATTAGGTTATACTGTTTTAGATTTTGAGGGTGTACCAATAGCAGATTGTGCAATCATAAAAGTTGAGAGAATAATTACGCCTTTACCTAAGTATTTAACAATTGTAAAAACAAACTAGATAAAAATGAAAAAACTAATTTTACTTACAGCTTTATTAAGTTGTTTATTTTTGAATGCTCAATCAATTAATTTTAAGGGACTCGATTCTATTCAATTTGTTAATATTTGCTCAAAATTAATAACGGAATCAAAATTAAATTTAAAGAAAATTGAAACTGGAAAATTAGAGTGGAAGACTTATGATAAATATGTTGATAATGAGAATAATGTATTTTATATATTATACTTCACCCATAATCAAGGTGAAAATAAAGACCTAGGTGAAAAAGGTGTAAAAAAATGGACTATCGATTCTGTTGCAAGTAAATATTTAATAGTTTTTGACTTATATAAAAACCTATTTAATTCTAAAGCAGATAAAGAGAAAATACAGAAATTAGGGACTGATTGGGATAATAAAAATGGTAATCAAAGTTTAAGAAAAACTTCCCAAGAAGGTTTGTGGGAAATAAAGTCCAAAATTTAAGCTCGCAATTGCGGGCTTTTTTTTTGCAATTTATTTTGTTCTTTAGTATTTTTGCCTATATGTCTAAAGAACAAAGATTTGAACAACGAAATGCCTATGTAAGAGACTTGTTTTACAAGACAATGGCGAAATACCCAAAATGGCGTGTGGAATGCGTCATTGAGGAAGTTGCAAGCAAAGTGTTCTTATCTGAAAGGACAGTAAACGCCATCATTAGCCACGAGGGAATTTATGGCGGTAAAGAAAAGAAAAACAGCCAAGACCCTAATCAAATTTTAATGGCATTTTAAAAGGCTTTAAAAATTGGTTTAAAAATTGTATACTTGCTGTTATAAAACAGATTACTCTCACTCAGTATAAAAATGCAGCCTCGGCTAGTTCGAAGCAACCTAAGAAGCGGAAGCCCCATAAAAGGGGCTTTCGTCATTTTAAAACATTTAGTAAATAAATATAAGATTACATTTTACTTGCTAAAAATTCAGAAACAAGCTCTTTACTTTCTTTGACACCATCTGCATCAAGCCCTTTTTTATACGCATTTTCGGCAAATACTTTACCACTTAAAGCAGGATTGTTGGCAAATGCGCCTTTGCTTTTTATTTTTGAAATATCTTTGCTTACTTCTTCATCGGTTTGGGTTACATTACAACGGCATCCCCAGTCATTGGGTGGTAAATGTTTTTCCCAAAACGGGTGATTAATAGGTAAAACTAAACCGTCCCAAGCGCGGTGTTCTTCACGGGTTCGTCCGTCATTTACGGCGTTGTATTTTAAGTTCGGATATAAATCCGCGTCGGCTTCAAATTGTTGCCATTGTTGCGCCATATTCGCCACAGCCACCGTTTGGTGGTATTCCGTTTGCAACCAACGACGGTTGTAATCTAAATGCAAATCATCTGCTAATTTTTTAAACGCACTCCGGGCGCAATTTTACCATCTTGAATAAGTAAGGATTCTAATTGGTTTTTGAAACTTGTAGCCTTGAATGCTGAAAATTCTGCAATATTCTTCTTAAACGAAACCGCTAAAGCTTCATCATACATTTTAAATTTTGGCGAATACCCTACATCAACGGCTTTGGCTAGTTTCTGATAGTAGTAGTCAAATAGTTTTTTTTGCATTTCTGCAGTAACTTCTCTATCATCGAACAGTTGACGGATATAGCTTGTAATGAGCCTGCTTAAAAAATCGTCTTCAGCTGTATTATTAAGCTTCACAACTTCATGAGTACAGCAATTGGTACGATAGAATAATTTAAGCAGGCTTAATGCTTTTTTCCGTTGTTTGGTGTTGGTGCGCTCTGATTGGGCATCGATTCAATTTCTACGCCATACGTGCCTTCTATATAGTTTTGTGTTAATACATAACCATTAGTTAATAATTCGCTATCAATCATAATTTGCCTTTCAGGGTCTTTTTGTCTTTTCGATACTTATTTTTGCATTATCGGGTATTTGATACCCTAACAAACGCATAGTAGGAACAAGACGATTGTTTAAGAAAGCTAATTCCTTTTTTTCGTCTGCATAAACTAACTGCTCTAAAGTGTTTTCGTGTACTTCACCTTGCGATTTACTCGATCCGTTTTCTGTGGTCATCGTTTGATGCAATACTAATTTAGAAAGTTCAGCATCTAAGGCTTTTATTTTTTGAAAGAACACATTAAAAGCATCACTTTTGCTATTTTCCTTGATATCAATATCCGTTCCTGTTGGGAAAACGCCATATGAAGCTGATCCCATATCCTCCAGCCAACCCGCGACTTCATTTTTGACCTGTTCACTTTGCGAAGCTATTTTAGCGATCCGAATCGGTACACCAAATAATTCTTCAAATTCGTCCCAACTTCCCCAAGAATGACGCTTAAGAATTGTATAAACGGCTGCCTTTTCTAATAAGCCGATATTATCGTAAAACTGGGCGTATAATAAAATATTAATATCGGAATAGTCTATGCCTCTATCTCCATTTATGTCATATAACAATACTTTATGTTCAGGTACAACCATTCCCCTTGGAATAAGTGACACTTCTTTAATATTACCTTTTTCAAAGTCATTTATCCAAATAAGAGAATAGCCGTAATAGACCGATTCATGCGCCCATTGAATAATATTTTCAAACCATTCTTTATTCTTGATTAAATTAGTTAATTCATCGTTTTGGATACCATCAATGGTGAAAATATAATCCTTATTGGTAGTTCTTAACGTTCTATTGCTGGTAATACCTGTCAAATGACCATCAAGCATTACATCTTCATACAGTTCTTGCATAGGATATGTTTTCGGATTTTCGACACGAAATCGTGCATAACGTGCCGATTGCCAGTCCGTCAATTCCTTACGCCATAATCTACGATTTCGACGAATAACATCAATCATTAATTGCGTCACCTTTTCAACATTATGTACATCTTTGCCTGAAAGGGAAAAATTTTTGTTTAAAGTATTTCCTGAAAGGTGAAAACTTGAGCGTATTTTGCTTTTTAGGGTATTAAATAATCCTTCTTTCATCGGTTAAATATTTTGTCTAATTCTTTTCGAATCTTGTTACTAATTTTGGTATTTAAATAATGGGATTTACCCATAAATTGACGTTTCGGCATCCCGTCTAATCCTTCGTTATGGCGTTGTGCATACTCTTTATAAGTTGTAAAATGCACTTGCTTGCTACCTAAACTTACCCTATATCGGAAAGAGTTTTTTAATTTATCGCCACCTGTAGCGTGTCCAACTAATAGTGCTCTATCCTTTATTTTACTACCGTAGCGGTTCAAGTTCCCTACACGTCCAACTCTATTGGTTCTGTAGCGGGTAATATCTCGACCACGTTCGTCTTCTGTTTTGCGAGCTTCCCATTTTTTTGTACTGGTATCGGTGAAACCCCGGTCCTGAAAGTTCTTTTGTATAAAGTTCTTTCCTTCTGTGCCAATTACTCGTAAGGCTTTGTCAGGTATTTCTCTTGAAGCTTGTTCTAGTAGTCTTTGTAATTCTCGTAGGTCAGCCATTTAAAAATGATTTTGATATTTCTTGTTACTCCCTAATTTCAAGAAACTAGCAGGTGTATCGGCTGTGCCATCTGCATTGGTGTCAATTTTACGGATTGGTAAAGGCGGTTTTATTTTGCCTTCCGAAATCTTCTCCAACCAAAGCATTGCCTCATTATAACGAGTTTTAGCCACCTCGTTAAACGCCTTGGTACGACGGGTGTATATTTCGTGTATCACAATCCCTTTTAAATGTTTTAAAACCGATTTGTTTCGAGCTTTACCAGTCGCACTAAAAATAGCTTCCGTATCAAAATACTGATACAAATAACCCGACATTAAGTCTATGCTTTCGTCTATAATATCCGTAACAATGGTGTCGTCATTATTGATAATTTTGTTTATAATTTCATCCAGTGCTACGGTTTTTAATTCTGCTTTTTGTAAAAACATAATCAAGGATTTAGGGTTAATTTTCTTTTTTTATATTTGGGTGAAATGGTTCTGTAAATGTTTGTTGTAAATGTGAGTGTGTAGCTCATTATCGTATTATCTTCGTTATCTGCGGTTTCCTCACTCAATTCTAAAGGCGTAAAAGAATTACCTTTCAAGCCTTCAAGTTTTTCAACAAGCGTATCAATCAAATCAATTTCAGCTAATCCTGTATCAGCATCGCTAGTCCCGTTAAAACTATCCGTCCAACCATCTTTGCAGTATAAAGTTGCTTCCACGGTACAAACGCCTTCCTGTCTATCGTTAGTCATATTTTCCCAACGAATCGCTTTTACAGCTATGAGTACCGCCGTCCAATAGGTAGGATAGTTTTCTTTTGGGTTGGTGAATTGCTTTTTGTTCCAATCCACTAACTCGAAACTTCCCGATGCGTTTAACACATCACGCATCTGTATAAATATTTCTTTTCTCGGGGTCATACTCTTCGGGTTTTTTTTCGTTCGCCTATTTTAGGTTTTGTACTCTCTGTGTTATCAGTAAAGCCGAAATACGTTTGTGCTAACGTGATTCCTCTTTCTAGTGTATCCGCAGGGTCATCTCCAGTTGCCATCCCTTTTTCAAATGCTAAAATTAATTTCATAAAAAGAGGGAAATCTTTAGAACGTTCTTTTAAACTTTCGTCCCAAAGCAAAATTTTCCTAAATAACGCATTCCCTATTCCTGCCGCAATTCTATTATGTTTATCGCCTTCTTGATGTAGTCCAATTGGAATATTGGGACATTTGTTATCATCTGCAGATTGCAAAATAATAGGAGTGTAAACAACTTGTTGTGCCGCAGTAGCATCAAAAAATCCCATCATATTGTAGCCTTTCTTTAGGTACTTTCGATACCACTCAGCACGAACTTCCATTGCGGAGTTTATTTCGCACTTTTGGCAAAATACCTCTAGTACAAATAATTTTATCCCTTTAATCCCTAGTAGGACTCCAGCTTTGTAATCACCAAGTCCTGTATAGGATAAATCCCAATGGTCTAAAATTCCATCCCAAACTTCATTATCAGCTACACGAGTGTAAATAATGTCTTTTTCTTTAAATAGTTTTCCTTCTTCAATAGGATTATTAAAATCTTCTCTTTGCGAAGTGTAATAATCATCATCGCATATAATATCAATTACATCTTTTTTAGAATATCTTTCCCAAGAAGGTTTCCAATCTTTTACCTGCTTGTAAGTTTCTTTTGTTATGTTTTTTGTGGCTAAATCAACCTTACTCAAATCATAATGGGAACTTTCTTTGAATTGGTCTATTAAAAAGTCAATTATACCTTCTTTAACAATGTAATTGTTAGGAATAATTAAACGACCTCTCTCCTTATGAAATGCTTTCTTTAAGTCGCCCGAAATTTTCTCACCGTATTTCCTTATCATTGTTGGATTTTTCGCACGGTCTCTATCTTCACAATCATCGACACTTGCAAAGTCTGGACGGAATTGTCCAAAACGAAGCCCTCTAAAAGGTTGGTTTAAACCCAATGCTTTAAAAAAGCGACCATCTTTAGTTTGAAATTCTCCATCTGCCCAATTCCCGTAACTCAATTGAACTCCGAAATCTTTAATTATTCGTTCATTGCTTTCGAGATGTACCTGTAAATCGCTTAATAAAATTTTTGCTAATCCTTCATTAGCACCAATTAAAATGGCAAAAAACAGTTCGTTATTTTCTTTGAGATGTAAAATATTGCCTACATTGGTATGTATCGATTTTGCGGCACCTCTGAACCACATTCGGAACTGCCTAATTTTATTGTCATGATATACTTTTTCATAACTTGATTGATGAAACTTTGAACTAGGTGCATCAGCTAGAGGTAAACCAGAATTGACTCCAAAATAATAATCGAAGAAGTCGATGTAATTTTCTGGCATTAATAATCGTTTTATTCGTTCTTGTTGTTGGTCGGTATTTTCCTTTTCTAATGAATTCGAAGTTATTGTTTGAATCATTTTCGATTGTTGGAAATAACGTTCTTTTGCTTCTTTTAATTCAGTTTTAGTCATTTTGGAGCAGTTCAGTTACATACTTATCAAATAATGTTCGAATAGTTTTTAATTGTTCCAAAATTTCTTCTCTCTTTTTGCCCGAAGCATTACCAGCCATAACCATCATAAATTGACTAAAATCATCGAAGCTTTCCATGGTATAAACAGTTTTCTTTCGACTATCATTTAATCGGTCAAATGCGGCTGATACTTTGGCTAAATCGTCTGCTTTGTAAAGAGGTGTTTCGCCGTTTTTCAAGTCACGGACATATTCCAAAATCATCTTTTTAATTTCGGATGGGCGAATGTTATTCAGTTCCTTCTCTTTCTCCCAATCATTCTCATCACGCCAATTACCAAGCGTTTTGATACCTACGCCTATAATTTCAGATATGTTAGTAAGTGAAAAGCCTTTTATAAATAAATCCTTACCCTGACTTTTTTATAATCTCTTTCGGTAGCGGTCAAACGTCCGCCTTTATTTTTTGTAGTTTCCATCGATGTATAAATTACCGTTAGGCATAAACTTTACATTTTTTACTTGCATCCCATCGTATTCAAGGTTTTTCTTTATCTCTATTAATGTTCCCATATAGTCATCATCATTAAGCATTTGATTGATCCCTACGCCTAATTCAGGGAACTGTTTAAACTCTCCTTTGTGAGCCACGAGGATGTGTTCTTGATGCTGAGCATCGGAATTTCCGATATTAAAATCGCCAGCCGAAAAATCAAGGTCGCCGTCTTGGTCAAGTAGAAAATCTTGCATTTAAAAATGTATTAAAAGCGATTTAAAACCGCTATTGTTTCAACAAAATTCTACTATAAATACACCTAAAAAAATTGGTATCCAATACTTGTAAAATCACCACACAAGCCTTGTAATTACTGACTACAACGCTCGTGCAAGCATTTTTTTTTGGCTGAAAATCACCACAACTTTGCCTCAGAAATCAAACAGAAAATGACTTACGACTTTATCATAAATACTGAAAATGTAAACGAATACGGTTATCGCATTTTAACCGATGGTATCGACTATAAACAGTATATGCGTAACCCTGTGGTATTGTTTATGCACGAAAGGGAATACCAAAAAAACGGTAAAGAAAAAGGGAGTGCTGTTATTGGTCGCTGTATTAAACTAAACAAAAAGGGGACTGACTTAGTCGCTACTATCGAATTTGACGAAGCCGACGAATTTGCTCAAAAAATTGCAGGTAAAGTAGCACGTGGATTCATTCGCATGGCATCGATGTACGGCGATGTTAAAGAGTCGTCAATGGATGTAGAACTTTTGCTCCCTCGGGCAAACGTATGAAACGGTAACAAAGTGCAAACTGGTTGAAATTTCTATAGTGGAGATAGGTGGTAATGACGACGCTTTGAAACTTTCAAAATCGAAAGTGGACACTTTAAAACTTAAAAAAATTACAAATACTGTAGACATGAATTTAAAAACCATAGCCTTAGCGCTTAACATCCCCGCCGATAGTACGGAGGACGTTATTTTAAAAGAAGTGCAGGAATTACGCCTTGCCAAAACCAATGCCGAAACTCGTGCAACTAATGCAGAAACACAACTTAAAGGCATTCAAGAACAAGAAGCGACCCAATTGGTTGATAAAGCTATAGTCCTTGGGTTAATCCCAGAAGCTTTAAAAACGGTTCAGTTAGGTGCTTTTACAGGTGATTTTGATGGACAAAAAGCGGTATTATCTAAGCTTATTTTAGAAAAAGAAACATCGGAAGGACAGCAAGAAGTAAATCAAAAAATTAAAGAAGTGGTGTTGAACGGGAAACCAAATCAAGCATCAAATACACAAGAAACTTTTGATTATCTGCAAAAGTTTGACTCAATCAAACTGGCGAAAATTCAACAAGAAACACCAGAAGTTTACAAATCATTAGTAGCAGACTACGCTAAGGGCGTACGACATAAAAAATAATCTTAAAGCTAAAAGTATATGGCATTAACTAAAGAAATTTGGGTAGCGGATATTAAGGAAAATCCAATCCCTGACAATTCATTTATCAACGCATCAACGGATATGAGTATCCACGTTGATAATAACAAATTACACTTGGCTGAGGCTGGCGTAGAACCAGCGGTGTACGAGGATTACTTTACAGGTAATGAAACTGAATTACCTACACAAGCTATTACCGATATTCCATCGGAGGTAGTTTTGAAAACGTATAGTACAGCTCAAACACGTCACCGTAAATTACAAGAAGTAGAATTGCAATACGATAAGCGTGGTTCTATTATTAACCGTCATAAAATATCTTTAGCCAAAAACATTGGTAAAAGAGCGGCTCATTCATGGGCTCCTACACAAGCGAATTCGTTTAATAAAGTGGTGATTTTAGCTAATGGTGCGTCAGTGATTGAAGCTATTATTGATATGCAAGCATTTTATGCAGGTCTTGACAAAGCAGAAGGATTGCATATTTGTTTAACACCTGCTCATATGGCAAGTATTCGTAAAGAAAACAAAAATCTTTACAAGGATATTTTAAACGGTGAAAAACTGTATGGTTTCACAGTACACCAATATTCACAAAACCCATACTATTCAAGTACTGGAGTAAAGAATCCTTTTGGAACTGCTCCAATTGGTACTGATAAGCAAGCTTCTTTTACTTGGGCTGAGGACGAAGTATTCCGTTGTTTTGGTGACGTTGAAGTATTCCCAACTTTAGGACATTCAGGATTACAAGCCGATATCATATCGTTTGCTCAAAGAGCTTTAGTAGGAAGTATCAGAGCTTCTAATCCTAAATACGGAGGTGCAATATTATAGTATGGCTACACAAACAAGAGCGCAGGAGTATTTTCAAAATACTCCTGATGCAACAAAAGTTTATGAAACTTCGGATGGTTTCGTTTTTGATTGGATGCCTAATGCAATTGCACACGCAAACACTTTAGACGATAAGCAAGTCTTGACATTGGGAAGGGATGGTGATTTAATTTCGGATGATGTTGATGGTTTAGAAAACTTAACAGAAACTCAAATTGAGATTCTTAAAAATGGTTTGGATAAGAAAAACTACAATAGTATCAAAGAAATTGTAAAAGCATTAAACATCGAAACTACTGACCCAAAAGCAGAAACATTAATCAAAGCTTTAGAAGAATACAAACAAAATTTAAATAAGTAATGCGAAATATAAAATACATAGCCGTGCATTGCACCGCCACGGCACAGACTGCCACTATTGATAAAATTCAAACTTACTGGCGTGAACATCTAGGATGGCAATCGCCCGGCTATCATTTTATAATAAAACCCAATGGTGAGGCGGTCAACTTACTAAGCATTGAGAAAGTTTCAAACGGAGTTAAAGGCTTCAATCACGAAACTATTAATATCTCTTATATAGGCGGTGTTGATCCTAAAGGAAAGCCTTTTGATAATCGCACTAAAGAACAAAAGGAGACCCTTTTAAAATTATTGAAAGAATTTAAAAAACAATTTCCTAACGCTATCATTCAAGGGCATCGTGATTTTCCCAACGTAAAAAAAGCCTGCCCAAGCTTCGATGCAAAAAAAGAGTACAAAAATGTTTAAAAAAATAGGACTTGTAGTGTTGGTTTGTTGTCTCTCAATCGCCTGTCGTTCCAGTCGGCAGGTGATTCAAGAGAATCAAAAAACCACAGTAAAAGAAACAAAAGAGAGCTATAGAGATACAACGGTATTTGCTCCAAAGGCTCAAACAAGCCTAAAAATACCTGTAAGTGAATTAGGCATTAAAACAGATTTAAAAGGTATTTCAAAACCATTTAAAATCGAACAAAAAAAACGGTCAAGCTACCGTTAAAATCAAAGTGGTTCATGACACTATTTATGCCACTGCTAGCTGTGATAGTTTAGCAATCGTGGCGAAAATAAAAAGGAATTAATTCGCGACTATCATACTGATTTAAGTCAAAAAAGGAAGAGGTCAGGAAAAGTTTAGGTTTTAGTTTTTGGAATTTATTATTTGCTTTTATAGCTGGTTTCGCTGTTTGTTACACACTTAAATTATTTAGAATACTATGAATCTACCCAATATAAAATTTAATATTTCCAAAAATGGTTTGGGATTGTTACAAGCCGATATTCAAAAGATACCAGCAATAGTATTAACAGGAGTAACTGTAGCAGGAAGTAATAAGGTACAAGCGGGTACTTCGTATCAAATATTTTCTTTGAAAGAAGCTGAAAATTTAGGTATTGAAAGCACAGGAGCAAATGTCTTTGCCTACAATCAACTTAAAAATTTCTATGCTGAAGCTAAAACAGGCGCAGAACTTTGGGTTATGCTAGTTCCACAAACGGTAAGCATGACCGATATGGCAGACTTGACCAAGGCGTATGCTAAAAAATTACTTGCTGATTCCAAAGGTAAAATCCGTGTTTTAGGTTTTGTGAAAAAATCAAGCACAGGCGAAACCATTACTAACGGTTTAGATGCTGATGTAACGACTGCTGTAATTAATGCTCAGGCACTTTGTGAGGATTCGTCTGATCGTTATTTCCCTGTGCGTGCTATTATTTCAGGAAACAAGTTTAACGGTGTTGTGGCTGATTTGAAAGATTATCAAACAACTGCTTTGAACAAAGTTTCGATACTATTAGCAAATAACGATGCAAGTAATGAGGCATCAATTGGTTTGCTTTTAGGACGTTTAGCAAGTATTCCGACTCAGAGAAAAATCAATCGAGTTAAAGATGGTTCTGTGTCGCCGCTATATGCTTATTTCACCAATGGTAAAGAGATAGAAACGTTGGACACCGCTTGGAATGCGATACATAATAAGAATTATATCTTTTTACGAAGCTTTGCCAACCGTTCAGGTTATTTCTTTACAGGTGATGGCACTTTGACTAGTGCAACTGACGATTTTAACTCTTTGGCTCGTGGCTTAGTCATGGATGAAGCGGTACTGATTGCCTACAATACTTTAGTGGAAGAGTTAAGTGATGAAATAGCCATTACACCTACAGGAACTATTCATCCTGCCATTGTGAAAACGTGGCAGAATAACATCGAAAATCAGCTAAAAGGGCTGATGGTAGATAAAGGAAAATTATCAGGAGCAAAGGCGCACATTGATGAAAATCAAAACATTTTGAAAACAAACAATTTAAACGTTGACTTGAAATTGTTACCTGTGGGCTATTCAGATTACATAACGGTAAACATAGGCTTTACCACAAAAATGGAATAATGGCAACATTTAGCAGTAAGCAATATGGTTGGAAAGATATTACCATTGTTATCGGTGGTAGAATCTTGGAAGGTGTAACCGAGATAGAATACACCGAAAAGCAAGAAAAAGAAACGTTAAGAGGTCGAGGCGAAAAAGGACACGCTATTTTACGTGGGAATAAGGATTTTGATGGTAAACTAACCATTTGGCAAAGTGAATTAGAAGCGATGGTTCAGGATTCGCCCAATAAAGACATTTTAGCCTTGAATTTCGACGTGGTTATTTCTTACATACCGCCTGAAATTGGAATCCCAGTAATCGACATTTTAAAAGGATGCGAGTTTACAGAGGTTAAAAAGGAATGAAGCAAGGCGATAAAAATATGTTAATCGAATTACCTATCATTTTCCTAGACGTAAACCGTCAAGTTTAATAAGAAAACAAAAATACCGTCTTAGCTAGAGCGGACGGTATTTTTTAAAAAAAGACACTACAATATGGAACAACAAATCAACGAATGGAAAGAAAAGTACGGTGAAGTGTATGCACTTCCTGTAGAAGATAAAACGGCGTATTTGCGTGCGCCTAAAATGCTTGATTTTAAACGAGCTTTTACAGCCATGCAAAAGGATGGCGATTTAGCCTTTGGCGAAGTAATGCTCGAAGCCTTATTTATCGGCGGAGATGCTGAAATTAAGACAGACGATACTTATTTCTTTCCCGCGCGAAAAGAATTAGTAAGCTTCTTTAATTATGACGATGCAGAAGTTAATACGAAAGGACAAAAAAGCGAAATTATTATTAACGGTCATAGATGTCTAGTTCGTGTTATTACGCGTGATGATATAAAAACAGCCGAAAGGAGAAATCCAAGCGGCAAGCCTTTTGTTACTCAAGAAAAATTATTTGAAGCTATTTGCCTTGAAAAAGACGACGCTTATAATGATAGAAATAATGCCTCGGTAAGATTCCCTTTGTATCAGGCAATCGAAAAGTTGCAAAACACTAAAGTAGCAATCTTAAAAAAGCTTTAGAAGAGGCGGTTATTGATGCCGATGACGCCTCAGCATTTGAACTGGCTGAAAATATCAATTTAAGACTGTTCGATGCTTATTTACGGTATTATATGCACATTCCTAACCCTTCAAATTTGAATGATGAGGACTGGGCAATTGAAGTGCAAAACCTTCATTTTATTAGAAAAACAGAAAAAGAAAACTCACAAATTCCAACATAATGAACGCTTACGAATTTATTATAAAAATGCAAGATATGGCTAGTTCTTCACTTCAAAGAATGGCTAGTTCAGTAGGCGTTGCAGATAATAGAGCGAATAGATTAAACGATACGTTTGGGAAAGTAGAAAAATCATCAGCTAGTTTATCTAATCAGCTGAATAATATAAAAGGACTTATTGCCTCGGTTTTTGCCGTTGGCGCCATTATGAGCTTTGGCAATAAAGTCGTCGAAGCTCGGGCAGAATATGAAAAGTTTAATGCCGTTTTAACGAATACTTTTCAATCAGATAAGGTAGGTGCAGCTGCTTTAAATATGCTAACCGATTTTGCCACAAAAACACCATTCCAATTGAATGAGCTTACAGGCTCATTTGTAAAGTTGGTCAATCGTGGTTTTAATCCTACGGCGAACGAGTTAACGAAGTTAGGCGACTTAGCAAGCTCACAAGGGAAAGGTTTTGACCAATTGACAGAAGCAATGCTCGATGCACAAACGGGAGAGTTTGAACGTCTAAAAGAATTTGGTATTAAGGCTTCTAAAAATGGGGATAAAGTAATGCTTTCATTTAAGGGGGTGACGAAAGAAGTTAAAAACAACGAAAGTGCAATCCGTGATGCCCTGATGCAATACGGAGAAATGACAGGCGTGGCAGGTTCAATGAATGCAATATCTCAAACATTAGGTGGTAAAATTTCAAATCTTGCTGACCAATGGAATAATTTTCTTGTTGCTGTAGGCGGTGAATCGGGCGGGATTTTTACGGGAGTTATCTCCTTATTGAGTCAAGGCTTAGCATTCTTAACCACTTATTTACCTTATGTATCGCAATGGTTTGATATGCTATGGCAAACTATTAAACCTGTCTTTATTATGGTGGGTAAACTTATAACTGAATTTTTCGGTTTTGAATCTGCAGGTAATACACTACAAACCTTTGGTAACATTATGACAGGTGTTTTAATGGTGGTCGATTACTTCGTTACAGGCTTAATGTCGCCACTAGGTCAAGGATTGTTAAAACTTGTAGGCGGTTGGTATTTGTTGAACGGTGCGGTTGCGGTGTTTAACATGCTAATGGCGGTAAATCCTATCACTTGGGTGGTTATGGGTATTGTTGCTCTTATCACGGTTCTAGGATTGGTTATAAAATATACCGATGGTTGGGCACAAAGTTGGAAACACACGGTAAACGGAGCAAAACTCATTTGGCAGGTTTATGTCGATTATGTGAAAGCGCAATTTAACACTTTAGTAAACGGCTTAATGATTGGTATAGATAAAATCAAATTAGGCTGGTATAAGTTCAAGGAAGCGGTCGGTATGGGTGACAGCGGGCAAAATCAAAAAATGATTGCTCAGATTAATACTGATGTTGAAAATCAAAAGAAATCGTTTATAAACAGTTATAAAAAAATTGGAGAAACAGCTAGAAAAGCTAAAAATGAGTTTAGTCAAGTTGGTGTTACGTTTGACATGGACGGTGTTAAAAAAGATTGGAATAAGACAAAATCAATGTTCAGTGGCTTAGGTAAAAAAGATAGCAGTACATCAGCTTATGATGATTTTATAGCCAAACAAAAAAGCGGTGGTTTAATGGGTAAAGGCGGCGGAAAATCGGATGCCAAAAACCCTAAAAAATCGGATTCCATCGTTTCGGGTGGTTCTAAAATGACCCATATCACGGTTAATATTGAAAATGTAGGGACAGATACCGTAATCAATGTGGATAGTTCGGAAAAAGGCATCGACAAATTTCAAGAAAAAATTCAAGAAGCGGTATTACGAGTGTTTAACAGTATTAACCAAATGCAATCTATATAATGGAGTTTGATTTTAAAGAAATGACCGCACGTGCGCTTATTGATTATGTGGGTCCTCCATTTCCGCTTTGGTGGGCGAAAAATGGTCATAAATTCAATGCACCCGGATTGCATTTGATAAATGCGTTAAAGCTTGGTAAACCCTACTTCTTGCAACTTAAATTGTCGCATGAAGGCACGGAATATCAATTACCCAACGAGCCTTTAATCTCGTTTTCTTTAACAAAAACTATTGTAAAAACGGCAACGGTTGGAAAACGCAGAAAAGGCACGGTTAAGGAATATATTACAACAGAAGATTATACAATTACAATTCGTGGGTTATGTGTAAATGAAGATGACCCCGAAGAATACCCAGCCGAACAAGTGGCAATGCTGAAAGAGTTGGTTGATATTGATGATGCTTTGGATGTGGTAGATAATCCTTTTTTGAATTGTTTGGCATTCGACGCATCGTAATTGAAGATATAAATTTTGATGAAATGATGGGCAGACCAGGACAACAAGCTTATTCCATTAAAGCGATATCCGACCAAGATTTTTACGCCGATTTAAACGATAGAGATAACCAAAAAGCAAATCTTTTAAGCTAATGTTTCTATTAACGTGTAAGGTTGAAATAGGAAATTATGTATTTCATCAAGTTAATGAGATAGAAATCACCAAATCGGTTGACGAAATGAGTGATACGGCAACTATCAAGCTACCAAAACGCTTTAAAGTACGTGATAACGGTGAGGATAAAGTAGTAGAAACGGCGATAAAAATAGGTGATAAAGTGATCATCACTTTAGGTTATAAAGGACATTACTCAGGCGTTGAATTTGTAGGTTATGTCAAAAAAATAAGCGCAAAAATACCCGTCGAAATTCATTGCGAGGATGCCATTTGGCTATTGCGACGTAAAAATATTACGAAAAGCTGGGAGCATTGTACGTTACGGGATTTACTCGAGGAAGTGGTGAAAGATACGCCTTTGCAACTGGCAGACAATATTCCAACGGTCAAACTTGATAAATGGATTATAAAAAACGCCAATGGTGCGCAAGTTCTGGAGTCTGTAAGAAAAGATTTGCTAATGAGTATTTTTATCAATGATGAAGGTAAATTGTATTGTGGCTTAGAGCAATTAATTAACGTTGGACAAACGGTAGTTTATGACCTCAATTACAATCTAGTTTCAAACGATTTGGATTATAAAACAGAAGAAGACAGGCGTGTAAAAATAGAATACGAGTACATCGACCCAAAAACCAACAAACGCAAGTTTGTTGAAGTGGGCGATGCTGATGGAGAAAAAAGAAGTTTCAAAACAAGCAAAGTCAGTAACGAAGCCGATTTAAAGAAAATGGCTGAGTCGGAACTAAAAAAATGAAGTACGAAGGCTTTGATGGCGATGTGACCAGTTTTTTAATTCCGTATAGCACGAGAGGAATGAAAGCTAAGTTATTGGACAAAGAACGTCCGCAACGTGAGGGGAATTATTTTATAAAAAAAGTAGTAACCACTTTCGGAACTGCTGGCGCAAGGCGAAAAGTTTCGTTAGCAAATAAATTATAAAAATGGGGTTAGATTTAGAATTAGCAAGAGAAATACGACAATTAAAACAGCGGGATGTGGACACATTCCCTTGTGAAGTGGTTGCTGTTGATAAGACAAAAGGGATTTGTACGGTTAGTGA
The DNA here is from genome assembly GCF_019565505.1 of Flavobacterium davisii. Taxonomy (GTDB): domain Bacteria; phylum Bacteroidota; class Bacteroidia; order Flavobacteriales; family Flavobacteriaceae; genus Flavobacterium; species Flavobacterium davisii. Next base: position 210,962 of record NZ_CP067378.1, on the reverse strand, counting down.
TGAAACCTTACAATATACAGATGTACGGCTAACGGCAATTATCCAAGAAAACGCAAAGGCTTTTTTTCTTTATCCAAAAGTTGGAAGTCAGGTTTTGGTAAGTCCTATCAATGAAGATTTGACCAAGTTGTATGTAGAGGCTTACTCTGAAATTGAAAGTATGGAATTTTTAATTGAAGAAATGAAGTTCCAAATGGATGCAAATGGTTTTTTGCTTCAAAAAGAAAATGAAACATTAAAAGCATTGATAGTTGATTTAATTGATGCTATTGAAAATCAAAGCTACTCGGTAAGCACAACAGGAAGTGCTGCAGCGCAATCAGGAAGTACAACACTATTAAACAATAAGGCAGATTTTACAAAAATAAAGGAACGCTTTAAGCAGTTTTTAAAATGATTTTAAATGGGTTTTAAATGGAATTAGGAGTTTTTATCACATCAATTGTTGGTGCTGTAGGCAGTACAGGTTTTGTAACGTTTTTGTTTACACGAAGTAAATATAAAATTGAAGTTATCCAAGCCAAAGAAAATGCCGAAACCACGGCGATTGAAAATGATGTAAAATTATCGAATCATTACAAAGACATTTTAGATGACTTGCAAAAACGCTACGAAAACAAGTACCACGAATTTGAACAAATGATGGGGCGCAAGGTTCAAATTTTGGAAGAAGAAATAAAAATGCGAGATCGCAAAATAAAGCTTCTAGAGCGTGAGATTATAGAACTAAAAAGAGAAAACAAAAATTTGAAAAATGCAAAATCAAATCCAAATTAAACACAACCAAAGTTTATTGGACTTCACAGTACAAGAAAAAGGGACTATCGAAGCCTTGTTTGAGGTAGCATTATTAAACAATAAAAGCATTACAGATAATTTACTTGTTGGAAGCTGTTTAGAAAGTCCAAGTGCTACAATAGACAAACAAATAACGGATTATTTTAAGAACAAAAAATTAGTTCCTGCATCAGCACTAACCCAAACCCAAATCCAAAGCTTAGAACCCCAAGGCATAGGCTATATGACCATTGGTTTTGATTTTACAGTACAATAATATGGCAAGAAGCATCGAAGAAATACACGGGAATATGTTGGCAAACATTGCCAATCATCCCGACTTGCAAGAGTTAAACAGCACAAGTAAAACGGCAATTTACAGACTTTTTTGTTATATAGTAGCAGTAGCAATTTGGAGTTTAGAGCAATTGTTTGATACCCACAAAACCCAAGTTGACACAACAATTCATGAATATAAACCCGGATCGCCACGCTGGTACAGAAATATGGCGTTAGCCTTTCAATTTGGGTTTAATTTAAAACCAGACGATGACCAGTTTAATAACCAAGGAGCGACAACCAAACAAATTGAAGCTTCAAAGATTGTAAAGTACTGTTCTGTTAAGGAAGGCTTAGAAAGTAGTAAGGTGATTTTGAAAGTGGCAGGTGAGCAAGGTGATAATTTGCGCAAGCTTTCAGCAAATGAAATTGGAAGCTTCACCACTTATATGAAAGAAGTAAGTTTTGCGGGTGTGCAACTTTTAATTATCAATAATCCAGCGGACAAATTACTGTTAAAAATGGACGTTTATATCGACCCACTATTATTTGATAGCAACGGGACAAACGTTAGGCTTGGAAGTAAAACAGTAGAAATTGATTTAAAAAAATATTTAAAAAACTTACCCTTTGATGGTGAATTAGTGGTTAACGATTTGATTGCTCATCTTAGAAGTGTTGACGGGGTGATTAACGTAAACATAACTACCATTCAAAGTAGTTACTTAGATTTGACCACTAACACTTACACGCCTTTCACGGCTATAAATGTGAAAACGATCCCTTTGGCTGGGTATTTTGAAATAGATAATCAAAGCGTGTTTAAATATGTGGTTTGAGGTTGATTATAAGAAGTTAATAGTACTACTATTGCCTATAGCGTTACGAAAACGTAAAACGATTGCCTATTTACATTGCTTGGTTAAACCAATTGACGAGGTGTATTACCAATGGAAACAAAAAGGCAAAGTGATTGGTATATGTTAAACCATAACGGGCAAAGATGCAAGTTACGAAAGGTTTTAAATGACGAACTAGACACCCGACAAAGGCGTATTCGGATTGACGATGGTACATCATTCAAACGGAAATACATCTATACAAAAGCAGAAAAAAAGCCTATTTATTTAGGAAAGGTATTTATTAACAACAAAACGGAATTTGAAAATACAGGGGTCGACTTTGTGGTTTTTGCACCAAAAGAGATTGTAGAACTAAACATTCACAAACTGAAATTTTTAATAAAATATTACAAATTAGCAGGTAAACGATACAGAATAGAAAAGATATGAATAAGCAAAATTTCAATCAATCAGAGGGCTTTCCGTTGGAAACGGAAGTATTAAACGATATGCAAACCGCCTACAATATATTTAACAGTCTAGGGAATATAGCTGGAGATTTAGCTGTTATTTCAGGATGTGAAAATAATAATGGAGTAATATCAAATGGAGTAGTCTTTATAAATGGTGAAGTGTTGGAGTTTCGCGGGGGCAATCCTACGACTACCGTTATCATTGTTGAAACGCCCATAAAAAAAGAGTTTGAAAACGGCGAAGAAAAAGACGTTTTGTTTATTCGGTTTGCCACTTTTGGAATAGGAAATACGACTTACAACTGGTCGGATTTTAAACGCCCAAAATCAACTATTCAGTTGACAAAAGAGAAAGCAGAACAAACCGAGCTGGAAAAGCTAATCCAGCGTGTGAAACAATTAGAAGAAAGACCAATGGCAAACGTGCCTATAGGTATGATTGCTATATGGGGCAGACCATCTAACGAAATTCCCAAAGGTTGGGAAGAGTTTACACCCTTACACGGACGAATGCCACTGGGTTTTGACGGTAGTCAGTCAGATTATGACGCATTATTAGTTCCTTTAGGATCTCGCAAAAAAAAACTATCAAAAGAGCATATTCCAGAATTTAAATTCACAACGGGAACAATCGAACAAGAGGGGAACACAGATAGTTCTCCGGGCGGTGGCACCCCGTATTTCAAACCTTCACAACGAGATGTAAGTATTGGAACATCCGCGACCAATCAAATAGAGATTGATTTTTTAAACCCATGCTTGGTCGTACATTTTATAATTTATACAGGAAAATAAAATAATGATAGCAATCGATGTAATAAAAAGTTTTTTTAAAACAGGTTTGAAACCAACGCAAGACCAGTTTAGTGCTACGTGGGATTCATTTTGGCATAAAATGGACAAAATCCCTATTACGCAAATTGAAGGAATGGAACGAATTTTTGATGCTATAAACAATATTTCTCAAAACCAACAAAACATCCGCATCGTTCCAGTTGGGCAACTTCTAATATTTAAAGTTTCCCCAAATTCAAATAACAGCGTGTTAGAAAGAGGGGATTTTGTTAAAAGAATAATTGGCGATGTGTATATAGAGGGGGTGTATATAGACGGCGATATACATAATATATCCTCTTACGATATCGTAAATATGACAGAAATTAAACAATCATCTATTAAAATAATGTAAAAAATGAAACTATTGAATATATTTTGCGCTTTGGCTATCGGGATGATAGCAAACGCACAGACACACACTATTGTGAAACCCTTGAAATTGACCAGCGTACCCGCAGGCACAGGCTCAGAAAATATTTTAGTCCGTGATCATTCTGGAATGATCAAACAAGTCGATAAGCGTAGTATAATTGTCCCACCAACATTGCAAGGAATACTAACGACATCCTCTACATGCGAATATGGAACCGCCCTAGATAATAAAACAACATTTAAAGAAAATGGTCTTGAGTTTAGCGATTCATTTTCTTCTTTAGAACTGACAAACACGAAGATCTCTTTCCTAAACAAAGAAAAAAATAAACATATAGCGATCATTCCTAGCGATAACAACACGGAAGGGATTTTTAAACTTCCTAGCTTACAGGGTACCGCAATTGTATTATCTGTAGATAATGAATCAGCAACACAGGGGAACTTGTTTATAAAAACTATCGATGCCGTCCGCTATTTATGTTTAGGTTTAGGTGGGGAAATCATTAAAATAAAAATTGAAAAATAATGGGATTAATTTTTAAAAACTGGAAAACCACGTCGGCCGGCGTTGTTTCCATAGCATCAGGAGTTTTATTATTCGTGAATGATAAAACAAAAATTATTGAATCTTTAACGGCCGTACTTGCGGGTATTGGTCTAATCTTTTCGCAAGATGCAGTAAAGTAATTTCTTTCGGAGGGGAGAATAAAAAAAGTCCTCCAACAAAATAAATACTTCCTACGGTAATTTATTATAGCACAAAGCCACGACGTTGGAGGACAAAAAGTCTTCTATGTCGTGGCTTTACTATGTTATAAATTATCGTAGGAAGTGCAAAGGTAATCATCAAATTTAATTAATCAATCATCAATCAAAAAAAATCAAGAAATGAAAAAAGTTTTTTCAAGTGCACCCCTTCCTTTCATGGGGCAAAAACGTCAATTTTTAAAGAAATTCAAACCAGCTTTAAACGATTTCCCATCTGATGCAATTTATATAGATATGTTCGGCGGTTCGGGTTTACTTAGTCATACCGTTAAAGCGTTTTACCCAAATGCCACAGTAGTTTACAATGACTTCGACGGCTATAGCGAACGCTTGGCAAACATTGATAAAACCAACGTTTTACTAAGTGATATTAGACAAATATTAGCAAACCACCCAAAAGACAAAATCATTAAAGAAGAAGCGCGTAAGGAAATTTTAGAGCGGATCAAATTAGAAGAAGCAAAAGGATACGTTGATTACATAACGATATCAAGCTCAATTCTGTTTTCAATGAACTATGCAACTTGCTATAATGAAATTGAAAAGTCAACGCTTTACAATTGCGTGCGCCAATCCAACTATACCGCAGAGGGTTATTTAGACGCAATAGAAGTCGTTCAAATGGATTACAAAGAGCTTTTCAAAAAGTATAAGGATTGTAAAAACATTGTGTTTTTGGTCGACCCACCGTACTTATCTACTGACGCAAGCACTTATAAAGGCTATTGGAATTTAAGGGATTATTTGGACGTACTAAACGTGCTTGAAGGTTCGAATTACTTTTATTTTACTTCTAATAAAAGTCAAATTGTGGAGTTATGTGAGTGGATTGAAAGCCGTTCGACTTTAGCGAATCCTTTCAATGGCTCTAAAATGGAAACAATGAATACAAATGTTACTCATCAATCGAGTTATACAGATATAATGATTTATAAGCTTGCTGGATAAACTTAAGCCTTTTAAAGTAGATTTAAAAGGGCTTTAAGTCTTTTAAAATACTCACCGCATCGAATGAGTATAGTCCAGTAACACCATCCTCGAATAGCAATGTATATACTTCATCTTCTTCATTAGTTTTTATTATTATTCCAATTTCGCCTCGTTTATTTTTTGGGTCAGTTGTTAAGAATTGTAATACTTGTGCTTTCATATTTTCGTTTTTTTACACGGCAAGTATACGTTGGAAAAACAACACGTCGTAGTCTTTTTGAAAGTATTTTTTGATTTGGTTTATATTTTATTACCCCAATGTAGCTCTTTTTTTAGTACAGCAATAACACATTTAAATTTTTCGATTATAGTTCGTTATGTTTGCGGAATGAGTGTACCGCCATTGATAACTGCTAGAATTGCAAACGAAATAAGAAAGCAATGGTTTTAATCTAAAAGCTTTGAAGTAAGGAGTAAATATGCTTTGTTGTTAGATTCGTCAAGGTGATGAAGCATATAAGTATTTGTGTCTATCGTTGTTTGATATTTTGTAGAAAATTCTATCTCACCAATTTTAGAGAGAGTCTCAATAAAAACAGTAAATGAGTACTTAACTGTATTTAAGTCAATTAGCCACATACCAAATTCAAGATTGTCAATAGGAGTTATAATAAAGTTAAGTGCAGTCGTAATTATTTTGTTTCAACGATTCAACGATTTAAAGTTATAAAAAACCTCGTTTAAATAGATATTAAACGAGGTGAAATTTAAAAATGAACATAATGGTTTAAAAAGTTTAAATTTGTATATTTCATAAACATTTTTTGAACATTTTAATTTTGAGATTATAAAAACTATTTTGTAAGAAGTTACATTATTAATATTATCTAATTCTTTCCTTTAGTCAAAAAGATAAGACTAAGACCTTTTAGGACAGTCTCTAATTCTTTTTTATTTTCAAACTCAAATTCTATGAAAAAATTTCTTGCTTTTGAAAGATTGATAATTTTTTATTTCGACTTTTAAAATGGTCATTTTATTATTTTTAATTCCAGTATTTTATCTATAATAAAGTTGTTTAAAGAACGAAAATAGAATATGATGAAGCTGTTTTCTTTAAATAAGTTATAAAAATAATAAAAGAAGCTTATTTATTTTTAAGTGATATATTTTATTGTATAAGTAGAACGGAAAAGAAGGTAAATGCCCCATAAATTTTTATAATATCGTTTTTAGTTTTATGACTTTATTTATAAAAAAGGCCACTATTTAAAAAAATAGTGACCCTTTCAACCAAACTAATTAAAATTTAATTTTTAATAGCAATAGCTATTTTCTGCTACCATTTTTGCCGTAATTGTTTCGCGTAGTGCGACTACATTTGGCATATTGGTATATTTTGTAAAACGACGTAATCCCATTAGCATCATACGTTGTTCATCACCTTCAGCAAAAGAAACAATACCTTCCTTCCCTTTTTGAGAAACGATATCCACTGCTTGATATAAATACAATTGTGCCATTGCAATTTGCTCTTTTACATTTTCAGCTCCTTTGGTTTTTGCTAATTTTTCAGTACGTAAAATTCCAGATTCTGCCATGTATATTTCGATTAACATGTCAGAAGCACACATTAATAATTGTTGGTGTTTTTCTAAATCTGGACCAAATTTTTGTACAGCAGATCCTGCAACCATTAAGAATGCTTTTTTCAATTTGCCGATTAATTCTTTTTCTTCAGCAAATAATTCAGTGTAATCAGGAGTGTTGAAATCAGGAATACCCATTAATTCTTCGGCTACTTTCATAGCAGGGCCTAATAAATCTACTTGACCTTTCATGGCTTTTTTAACTAACATACCTACGGATAACATACGGTTAATTTCGTTTGTTCCTTCATAGATACGAGCAATACGAGCATCTCTCCAAGCTGATTCCATTGGTGTTTCTTCTGAGAATCCCATACCTCCAAAAATTTGGATACCTTCGTCAGTACAGCTTTGAACGTCTTCAGAAACCGCTACTTTAAGGATAGAACATTCGATAGCGAATTCTTCCACTCCTTTTAATTCTGCTTCTTGGTGTGTATTACCAGCTGCTTCACGTAATTCGATTCTTGTTTCGATATCTTTAGCTGCACGGTAAGATGCTGCTTCATCTACATAAGCATTAGTTGCCATATTAGCTAATTTTGCTTGTATAGCTCCAAAGTTAGCGATAGGTGTTTTAAACTGGATTCTTTCGTTAGCATATTTAACTGCTTCTGTAATAGTACGACGTTGTGCATCTAAACAAGCAGCTGCTAATTTGATACGACCTACGTTTAAGGCATTCATAGCAATTTTGAAACCTTCACCACGACCTGCTAACATATTTTCAACAGGAACAACAGTATCATTAAAGAAAACTTGACGTGTAGAACTTGCACGGATACCTAATTTGTGTTCTTCTTCACCTAAAGTAATTCCGTTAGGGTTTGCTGAGTCATATTCAACGATGAAACCAGTAATGTTTTTATCATCTTCAATACGAGCAAAAACAATCATTAAGTTACAGAAACCAGCATTAGAAATCCACATTTTCTGTCCATTAATTTTGTATGATTTTCCATCAGCAGATAATTCTGCCTTTGTTTTTCCTGAATTGGCATCAGAACCAGCTCCTGGCTCAGTCAAACAGTAAGCACCAAACCATTCGCCAGAAGCTAATTTGGGAACGTATTTTAATCTTTGTTCTTCTGTACCATATAAAGTGATGGGCATTGTACCAATACCTGTATGTGCTCCAAAAGCAGTAGAGAATGAGCCTGTCGCACCCGAAATATAATCACAAGTTAACATAGTGGAAACAAATCCCATGCCTAAACCACCGTAAGCTTCAGGAACTGCTACCCCTAAGAAGCCTAGTTCACCTGCTTTACGCATAGATTCTTCTGTATAAGCGTAATCTTTTTTCTCAAAACGAGGTTTTTGAGCCCATAATTCTTTATCTACGAATTCTTTGATAGAATCACGCATCATAATTTGTTCTTCTGAGAAATCCTCAGGAGTAAAAATATTTTCGCATTTCGTTTCTTTAACTAAAAACTGTCCGCCTCTTGTAATGTCTTCCATATTAGCCCCCTAACCCCCAAAGGGGAATTCCTACTAGGGGTAAGTAGGGTTTTAGAATAGCCCTCTAACCCCCCAAGGGGGAATTTAGAGGTTGTGTTAATAATGTTTTTAAGTTCCTTCTTATTCTATGTTAAGAATAAAGGTTTTAATTTATTTCTATATTAATGAACGTTTGGTGCTCCCCTCATTTGGAGGGGTTGGGGGAGGCTTATAATAATTCAAATACCCCTGCAGTTCCTTGTCCAGTACCTACACACATAGTTACCATACCGTATTTGTTACCGCGACGTTTCATTTCATCAAATAGTTGAACAGATAATTTAGCACCTGTACATCCTAGAGGGTGTCCTAAAGCAATAGCACCACCGTTTACATTAATGATTTCCGGATTTAAATTTAATTCGCGAATTACAGCTAATGATTGTGCAGCAAAAGCTTCGTTTAATTCGAATAATTCAATGTCAGAAATTTTTAAACCTGCTTGTTGAACTACTTTAGGAATTGCTTTTACAGGACCTATTCCCATAATTCTTGGTTCTACACCAGCAGATGCAAAGTTTACTAAACGGGCAATAGGTTCAAGGTTTAATTCTTTTACCATTTCTTCGCTCATGATTAGTACAAATGCAGCACCATCACTCATTTGGGAAGAGTTACCTGCGGTAACTGAGCCATCAGCAGCAAATACAGGTTTTAATCCTGAAAGTGCTTCAACAGAAGTACCTGCACGAGGTCCTTCGTCTTTCGTTACTACGTATGATTTTGTTTCTTTTTACCAGCTTCGTTAATAAATGTTTGTTCTACTGTTATAGGCGCAATTTGAGCATCAAATTTGCCTTCTGCTTGTGCTTTCAAGGCTTTCATGTGCGATTGGTACGCAAATTCATCTTGGTCTGCACGAGAGATGTTGAATTGTTTTGCAACAGCTTCAGCTGTTAATCCCATACCCCAGTAATAATCTTCGTTACCTGCGGCAGCTACTTTATAATCAGGAGTAGGTTTGTATCCGCCCATAGGAATATAACTCATGCTTTCAGCACCACCCGCAATGATACAGTGTGCCATACCTGCTTGTATTTTTGCAGTAGCCATACCAATGGTCTCTAAACCAGAGGCACAGTAACGATTAACTGTAACTCCGGTACATCGGTTACTTTTAATCCCATTAGAGAGATTAAACGTCCTACATTTAATCCTTGTTCTGCTTCTGGCATAGCATTACCTACCATTACATCGTCAATTCTAGACTTGTCGAAGTTAGGTAATTGAGCCATCATGTGTTCGATGGTTTCAGCGGCTAATTCGTCAGGTCTTTTAAAACGGAACAGTCCTTTAGGTGCTTTACCTACAGCTGTTCTATATCCTTTTACTATATATGCTGTTTTCATTATCAGCCCCCTAACCCCCGAAGGGGAATACCTATTAGGGGTCAATAGGTTTTTAGTTATTATTATGCGTTCCAAGTTCCCCCTTTGGGGGATAGGGGGCTCTAATTACGTAGAGGTTTCCCTTTAGTTAACATAAACTGGATACGCTCCAATGTTTTTCTCTCTGTACAAAGTGATAAGAAAGCTTCTCTTTCTAAATCTAACAAATATTGTTCTGTAACTAATGTTGGTTCAGATAAATCACCGCCAGCCATTACATAAGCTAATTTGTTTGCAATTTTTTGGTCGTGTTCAGAAATGTATTGTCCTGCCACCATTTGGTCAGTACCTACTAAGAACATACCTAAAGCTTGTTTTCCTAATACTTTAATGTCTTTACGACGAGCTGGTTGTGTATAGCCCGCTTCTGCCATTAACAATGCGTGTTTTTTAGCTTCTGCAATTTGACGGTCTTTGTTTACCACAACGATGTCTTTTCCTTTTTGTAAGATGCCTAAATCGTAAGCTTCATAAGCAGAAGTAGCTACTTTTGCCATACCAACCGTTAAGAAATACTCTTGTAAAACATTTAATTCAACGTCGTTTTTACGGAAAGTGTCAGCAGCTCTTAATGCCATTTCTTTAGAACCACCACCGCCGGGAATAACACCTACACCAAATTCTACTAAACCGATGTAAGTTTCTGCGGCAGCCACTACTTTGTCAGCGTGCATAGTTAATTCGCAACCGCCACCCAATGTCATGCCATGTGGCGCTACAACTACAGGGATAGATGAATAACGAGCACGCATCATCGTGTCTTGGAACATTTTGATAGCCATGTTTAATTCATCATATTCTTGTTCAACAGCCATCATGAAAATCATACCAATATTGGCTCCTACAGAGAAATTTGTTCCTTGATTTCCAATAACTAATCCGTTGTATTCTTTTTCAGCTAAGTCGATAGCTTTGTTGATTCCTTGTAAAACACCACCTCCAATAGAGTTCATTTTTGAGTGGAATTCTAAATTTAAAATGCCATCGCCTAAATGCTGAATGGTACTATCAGCATTACCCCAAACTTTTTTGCTTTCACGAATATTATTTAGGATAATGAAGGCATCTTGACTCGGGTACTTTTACTTGTGATTTTGAAGCCGTATTATAGTAATTTGTTGCGCCTTCTTTAACAGAGTAGAAAGATGTACTACCTGAAGCAACCATATCAGTAACCCAAGAAGCAGGTGTGTAGCCTTCTGCTTGCATCATTTCGATACCTTTTTGAACACCGATAGCATCCCAAATTTCGAATGGACCATTTTCCCAACCGAAACCAGCTTTCATAGCATCGTCAATTTTGTAAAAATCATCTGTAATTTCAGGCACTCTGTTAGAAACGTAAGCAAACATTGCTGAGAAGTTTTTACGGTAAAATTCACCTGCTTTATCCGTTCCTTTTACCAAAACTTTAAATCTATCAATTGGTTTTTCGATAGTTTTTGTCATTTCAAGAGTAGCAAATGACGCTTTTTTATTGGGACGATATTCCAAAGTATTTAGATCCAATGATAGAATATCTTTTCCTTCTTTTTTGTAGAAACCTTGTTTTGTTTTGCTTCCTAACCATTTGTTTTCCATCATTTTGTTGATGAAATCAGGCAACTTAAATAATTCGTGTGCTTCGTCATTAGGACAGTTGTCGTAAATTCCGTTGGCTACATGTACTAAAGTATCTAAACCTACCACGTCTACTGTACGGAAAGTAGCTGATTTTGGGCGACCGATTACAGGACCCGTTAATTTATCTACTTCTTCAATAGTTAGTCCCATTTCTTTTACTTGATGAAATAAACTTTGAATTCCGAAGATACCAATACGGTTACCAATAAATGCTGGTGTGTCTTTAGCAACTACAGATGTTTTTCCTAAAAATTGTTCGCCGTAGTTATTTAAAAAATCCAATACTTCTTGAGAAGTTTTAGGTCCCGGAATGATTTCAAATAATTTTAAATAACGAGCTGGGTTGAAGAAGTGAGTACCGCAAAAATGCTTTTGAAAATCTTCGCTACGACCTTCACTCATAAAGTGAATAGGAATACCAGAAGTGTTTGAAGTAACAAGAGTTCCGGTTTTCTATGTGTGTCAATTTGTTCAAAAACTGATTTTTTAATATCTAATCTTTCAACAACTACTTCAATAATCCAATCTACATCTTTAATTTTTGTTATATCATCTGTTAAATTTCCTGTCGTGATACGATTAGCAAATTTTGTATGATAAATAGGTGAAGGTTTAGATTTTAACGCATTTGTTAAACTATCATTTACAATTCGGTTTCTTACTACTTTATTTTCTAGTGTTAAACCTTTTTTTTGTTCTGCTTCTGTAAGTTCACGAGGTACAATATCAAGTAGTAAAACTTCTACTCCAATATTTGCAAAATGGCAGGCAATTCCTGAACCCATAATCCCTGAACCAACTACAGCAATTTTTTTAATTGTTCTTTTCATTTTGTAATTACTCTGGTTGATTGAATATTTTTTTATCTTGTATTAATTCATTTATTTTTTCTGTAACTTCTATAAAGTGCATTAGCTTTTCTTCGCTGATATGTTGTTTAATGACTTCATTAAACCTTAGAACTGTTTGTTTAGATAGTTCTCTCTTTAATTTTCCTTCTTTGGTAAGGTAAATTAAAACTCCTCTTCCATCTTTAGGATTTGGTTTTCTTTCAATTAATCCTTTTTCTTCTAATGATTTTAAGGTTCGTGTAAGGCTAGTTGCTTCCATTCCCATACGAGCACTTACACTTGTAGAAGGCGTTCCTTCTTCCTTATCGATACTTAAAAGAGCAAAACCAATTGCCATAGAACCTTCATATTTAGATCCTTCTTCATTATACATTCTAGAGACGGCTTGCCAAGTTGTTCTAAGTAAATAGTCTATTGTCTTATCTTTCATTTAGATTCTAAAATTCAAATATACAAAAAAAATAATATGCGCGCATATTATTTTTTTTTTCATGTCGCTTTTTTACAATTTTTAATCCTATAAAAGAAATAATTTTGTACTGTAAAATAAGTCTAGATTTATAATGTTTTGAAAATAAAATAATAAATATGAATAAAAATATAACCGTTACGATAAAACTGCAAAGTCAGTATGTATCATTTTTTTTAGAAATGGCTAAAGTAATGATAGAAAATACAAGAAAGGAAAAAGGTAATATTTCATATATGCTATATAATGAGTATAATGATGAATCAAGTTTTATCTTTGTTGAGAAGTTTTTAGACTCAGAAGCTTTTGAATTTCATCTAAACACAGATTATTATAAAGATTTTATTGAAAAATTAACTCCAATGTTAAGAGAGGATCCTGTTGTAAAATCGTATTTAGATAATAACTAAATAGAAAATAGTATATGGTTAAATGGTCAGTAAAACCTTCTATTCAATTACAACCTTATGTAGATAGGTATTTTTATGATGATTATACAGATCATAATGATACTTTTCCTTTCTTCTTGCCCGGTACGGGATTAGATCTTTTTTTTCATTTTGATGAAAGCGTTTCTAATTCTAAAACGGAGTTAGGCGACTCTTATTTGGTGTGTCCAAGAGATATATTGGATAAAAAAAGTATTCCAAAAGGAGAGTTTATAGGGGTTCGATTTAAATCAGGAATGTTTCGACATTTTTCTAATATACCGTATTGTAATATAATAAATCAATTTGTTACAGCAGAAGATGTTTGGGGGAATTATTTTAAAGAATTTCAAAAAATATTTTTAGAAGAAGTAACTGTATTGAATAAAATAGAACAGATTGAAAGTTTTTTAATTCAGTTGTTGTTTAAATTTAAAAAACAAGAATTGATTAATTGGGATTATTTTAATCAAAAGATTTATGATGAATATAGAGATTTAAGAATAGCTGATTTATCGGATTATTCAAAATTTTCTAAACGTACTTTTGAGCGAAATTTTAAAGAAACTTTTGGTATTACTCCAAAAGTTTTTCAAAAGTTAGTACGTCTTGAAAAAACAATTAAATCAATTCATCTTTCAGAAGGAAAATTATTAGATTCTTTAGAGTTTGGTTATTATGATCAAAGTCATTTTAATAAAGATTTTAAAGAATTTATTGGAATATCTCCTAAAGAATATTTTAATAAAAAGAATCCTCATTATTATTTTGAAAGTCTTAAGTAATATAAAATAAATATATAAACTATGAAAACAAAAATTTTATTTGTTTTAACAAGTCACAATGTTAAAGGGAGTACTGGTGAGCCAACAGGTTATTACTTATCAGAAGTAAGTCATTGTTGGGACGTTTTGGTTAATGCAGGCTATGAAGTAGATTTTGTAAGTCCTAAAGGAGGAGTTGCGCCAGTTGAAGGCTTTGATTTAGAAGATTCTATAAATGCTAAATTTTGGAATGATTCAACTTATAATCATAAAGTACATAATACCTTAAAACCTTCAGAAGTTAATATAAATGATTACTCTGCTATCGTTTATATTGGTGGTCATGGTACCATGTGGGATTTTGCAGATAATGTTGAACTAGCAGAAATAGCTGCAAAAATTTATGAAAATGAAGGTATTGTAGCAGGTATATGTCACGGTCCTTCAGGATTAGTAAATATTAAACTTAGTAATGGTAAATATTTGGTAGACGGGAAAAAAATAAACTCTTTTACAAATGATGAAGAAATTTCTATAAAATTAGAAAAGGTAGTTCCTTATATGCTTGAAACTAAATTAGTTGAAAGAGGTGCTATTTTTGAAAATTCTGGTTTATGGGAAAAACACATCACAGTAGATCAAAGAGTCGTTACAGGTCAAAATCCTGCATCTGCTAAAGGAGTAGCAGAAGCTATATTAGAATTATTACCTTAATCTTCATAATTACACTTACTGAATTACTTTAAGTGTGAGGTTGTCAGGAAATTAACAAATTTAACTTTTGATTGTTATTTTCCGACACCTCACACTTTTTGTGTTTTAATTGAAATATCTTTTTTGTTAAAATTATTTGGTTACTCTCAAATTATATGATCGGTTTTTCTGGATTAAAAGAGGTTTTTTATTTTTGTTTACGAAATAAAACTAATAATTTTGAGTTTTATTTTTAAAGTAAAAAGATGAAAATATATAAATTATTTAGTGTACTATTTTTAAGTTCAGCTAGCCTTTTTTCTCAGATAAAGAAAGAATTAGAAAATCAAACCAATGCCAAAGGCGAAAGGGTTGGTTTTTGGAAAGGGTACTATGAAGGATCAAACAGAATTCGTTATGAAGGAAATTTTAAAAACGGAGTAGAGGTTGGAGTGTTTAAATATTTTACAGATACAGATAAAAAAAAATTAAAGGCAACACGTGAGTTTGATGGTAAAGGAGGTGCTTATACCATTTTTTTAGATGAAAATGGATTAAAAGTAAGTGAAGGTAAAGTAGTTAATAAATTACGTCAAGGTACATGGAAATATTATCATAAAGGCTTGAATGTCATTATGTGTATAGAAAATTATATAGATGATAGGATAGAAGGGAATAAAAAAATATTTTTTACTGATGGTGTATTAGCGGAAGAGGCTATGTACAAAAATGGAGTTAAAAATGGAATTTCTAAAATATACTCCAAAGCAGGAACATTAAAAGAAGAAGCTGTTTTTTTACAAGGTTTTATGCACGGTGATTATAAAGTTTTTGAAGATAACGGAGTAGTTTTGATTCAAGGACAATACAAAGAAGGAAAGAAAAAAGGTCTTTGGAAATATTTTGATGCCAATAAAAATTTAGTAAAAGAAATAAATACCGATACAATTAACGGTTATAAGAAGCCTTCATTGATTAAAAAGAAATAATTACCTTTGTATGCAAAAATAAAAATAAATGAAAAGAGTTGTTGTTGGTTTATCAGGAGGAGTAGATTCAAGTGTAGCCGCCTATTTATTAAAAGAACAAGGCTATGATGTAATTGGGCTATTTATGAAAAACTGGCACGATGACTCAGTAACTATTTCTAACGAATGTCCTTGGTTAGAAGATAGTAATGATGCGTTATTAGTAGCGCAAAAATTAGGAATCCCTTTTCAAACAGTAGACTTAAGTGAACAGTACAAAGAAAAAATTGTTGATTATATGTTTGCAGAATATGAAAAAGGACGTACCCCAAATCCTGATGTATTATGTAATCGTGAAATTAAATTTGACGTTTTTCTTAAAATAGCAATGTCTTTAGGTGCTGATTATGTTGCTACAGGACACTACTGTCGTAAATCAAAAATGGAAGTAGAGGGAAAATCTATTTTTCAGTTACTAGCAGGGGTGGATGCTAATAAAGATCAATCTTATTTTCTTTGTCAATTATCTCAAGAACAATTGTCAAAAGCTTTATTCCCTATAGGTGAATTAACAAAACCCCAAGTACGTGAAATAGCTACTAAAATGGAATTGATTACAGCCGATAAAAAAGACTCCCAAGGGTTATGTTTTATCGGGAAAGTTCGTTTACCCGAGTTTTTACAACAACAATTACAACCTAAAGAAGGTTTCGTATACGAAATAGAGGCTAAAAATGAAATTTATAGTATACCAAATCCCGAATTTACTACAGAGGAAGAACGATTACAATCAGAAGCTTCATGTATACAATATACTCCAGAAATGGGAAAACTCGTAGGAAAACATCAAGGAGCCCATTATTATACTATTGGTCAACGTAAAGGGCTCAATATAGGAGGAACTAAAGAACCTCTTTTTATAATAGCAACCGATATTCAGCATAATATTATTTATACAGGTCAAGGTAATATGCACCCGGTCTGTTTAAAAAAACCTTATTTGTAGCGAAAGATGAAATTCATTGGATTAGAACTGATTTAGCTCTTAAAATAGGTCAGAAAATGGAAGTAAAAGCTCGTATTCGCTATCGACAAGAATTGAAAAAAGCTATTTTACATCAATTTGAATCCGGAATGTATGTAGAATTTGAAGAACCTATGTCAGCTATAACCCAAGGACAATTTGTTTCTTGGCATATAGGAGAAGAACTTATCGGTTCTGGTGTAATAGCTTACTAATAAGGCTTTTTTGTGTGTATTTGAAAGATGAATACAAAAACATGATCTTATAATTACTTTTTAGATTTTTATTAATTTCCAATGTTTTATTAATACAAGTAGAAGCATGGTTTTTTTAAAGAAAGCCAATGCTTCTATTTTTTTAATCTTTTATCAGCAGAACTTGTACAATGCTCATTAGTTAAAAAGAGTGTATAAGAAATTCGTTAGAGAATGAAGATGTGCCTTTACATAATGATAATTATCAGTTAAACCCAGATTACGCATTAGACCTGAGGGTAGCGAATAGACGAAGTAAATCTATTCGATTTTATTTTTCTTCAAATTCAAGCACGTACTCAAATTTTAATCATCAAAATAGTTCACTATTTCTTCTTCTAAAATTTTCCGTGAGCACTTGAATTTATTGAAAAATTTTGTTTCACAACAAAGTCTAATGCGTAATTCTATCTAACTTATTTTAAGTAATTGATAAAAATTAAAATCTCTAATTTGATTTTATCTTGTCCTATGGCTACAAAATGAGAACGTGATCCGACATTAATTGCTGCCACATTGGGATTTACAATTCGCATTTTTTCGAAACTTTTCATAAATTTTCTTTTTATTAAAATGCGAGGAAATGTAATATCTTAGCTAAAATTATTCTATACGAGATAACATGGTGTTTCATCATTGATTGTCTCAAAGGGCTTCCAAATGGAAGCCTTTTTACATTTCAGCCAAAATCTGGGAGGGGATAAATTCACCATTTTATACATAGGCTTCGCTCGCAAGTACAAGTTAGCTCTCATTTGTCAAAGAACAATACTTTCTTGAAATCTGGGTTAAATAAAAATTCTGCATTAGACTTCATGGTAAAGATATAAAGGCAAAGAAAATAAAAATACACGAAAATTTTTTCTTGCAGATGTGGGGACAAAAGCCGTAATTTAACGCGTAGTTTTTTATTTCAACCAAAGGGAGAACAACAACAAAGCAAACAAAAAGAAAATTAATTTAAAATAAATATTTTGAACAAAATAACATCACTTTTTAATATTAAATATCCAATTATTCAAGGAGGAATGATTTGGAATTCAGGTTATAAACTAGCAAGTGCGGTTAGTAATGCTGGCGGATTAGGATTGATAGGAGCAGGTTCTATGTATCCAGATGTTTTGCGAGAACATATTCAAAAATGCAAAAAAGCAACCAATAAACCTTTCGGAGTAAATGTTCCGATGCTCTATCCGAACATTGAGGAAATAATGCAAATAATTGTAGAAGAAGGTGTGAAAATCGTTTTTACTTCAGCTGGAAATCCTAAAACATGGACTTCCTTTTTAAAAGAAAAAGGAATTATAGTAGTGCATGTTGTGAGTAGTACAAAATTTGCATTAAAAGCGCAAGAAGCAGGTGTAGACGCTATTGTAGCAGAAGGTTTTGAAGCAGGAGGACATAATGGGCGTGAAGAGTCAACAACTCTAACATTAATTCCTATGATTAAAAAACAAATTACGATTCCATTGATTGCAGCAGGAGGTATTGCAACAGGTAGAGGAATGTTAGCAACTATGGTCTTAGGTGCAGATGGTGTACAATTAGGATCACGATTTGCAGCCTCTGTAGAAAGTTCAGCTCATGATAATTTTAAGAAAACAATACTTGCCACAGAAGAAGGAGGTACACAACTTACCTTAAAAGAATTAGCTCCAGTACGCTTAATTAAAAATAAATTTTACAATGATGTGCAAGACCTTTATACTAAATGTCCATCATTAGATGAATTAAAAACATTGTTAGGACGGGCTAGAGCAAAACGGGGTATGTTTGAAGGTGATTTGGAAGAAGGGGAGTTAGAAATTGGTCAAATAGCTGGTTTAATAGATAATATACAACCCGTTCAGGATATTGTAAACGATCTATTAAAAGAATTTGAACTGGCTAAAAATGAAATTTATAGTCTATAGATAAAACACCTAGAAAGAGGGTTATATCCCTCTTTCTATTAATTTTTTTATGCCTTCACTAGCACTTAAAGAAATTGTTTCAATAATATTTCGAGAATCCATTATTTTTGCAGGCTTGGGATCTATGTAATAAATAGGGACATGCTTTTTGGTATAGCGTATAAGACCAGCAGCAGGATAAACTTGTAACGAAGTCCCTATAATAATTAAAATATCTGTTTTTTCTAATAAAGGAATTGCTTCACTTATATTAGGAACAGCTTCGCCAAACCAAACAATATGAGGTCTTAGTTGCGATCCATCTGGAGCTGTATCACCTATATGTAAATCATCTGTCCAATCAATTACATAATGACTATTCTTTGTACTTCTTACTTTCGTTAGTTCTCCATGTAAATGAAGCACTTTTGAACTGCCAGCTCGTTCATGTAAATTATCAACATTTTGTGTTATGATTTGTACATCAAACTTTTCCTCTAATTCAGCTATTATTTCATGTCCTCTATTAGGATTAACTTCTTTAAGTTGAGCCCTTCGTTTGTTGTAAAAATCCAAAACCAAAGCAGGATTTTTTTGCCATCCTTCTGGAGAAGCAACTTCCATAATATCATGATTTTCCCATAATCCATTAGAATCTCTAAAGGTGCTAATACCACTTTCAGCACTCATGCCAGCTCCTGTTAAAATAACTAATTTTTTTTTCATTTATGATGATGTTTTTAGGATTATAAAAAGGGATGCTTTTTATGAATTCATTTATTCATAAAAAACATTCATAACTTTAATTATTTTTGCCAATATAATTAAAAACATTTACAATGCAATCCTTATTTCAAGATGAAAAATATTTAAATTATTTAGAAACATTTATAACAGAAAATAGAAAAGAAGGTTTTAAAAAGATTTTAGCTAACAGAACCAAACACTTTACTGTAGTTTGCGAAGATGTATATCAGTTACATAATACAAGTGCTGTTATGAGAAGTTGTGAAGTTTTTGGTATTCAAGAACTAAATGTAGTAGAACAACGCTTTGGAAAAAAAATTGATAAAGAAATTGCCCTAGGAGCTGAAAAATGGGTAGATATTAAACGTTTTTCTAATAATCAAGATTGTATTAATGATTTAAGAACAAGAGGGTATCAAATTATAGCAACCACTCCACACGAAAAAGATAGCATGTTAGAAGATTTTGATATTACCAAGCCATCAGCTATTTATTTTGGTACGGAAAGGTTAGGTATATCGGAAGAAGTTATAAAAAATGCAGATGGATTCTTAAAAATTCCTATGGTAGGATTTACAGAAAGTTTAAATATTTCCGTATCAGCTGCTATTATTATACAAAGTTTGAGTAATAGATTACGCCATTCTAATATTAATTGGCATTTAACAGATACAGAATTTTTAGAAAAACGAATTGATTGGACTCGTAAATCCATTAAAGATATTGATTTTATAACCCAAAGGTATCTAGAACAGATTGAAGTTAAATAGCTTTAACCTTAATTGCTTTAGGAATGTGAAAAAACAAAAAATAAAATGTAGTTATTTTTAAGCAATACATGTTGTTTATTTGATTTTTTTAAAAAAAATACAATAAAATAAATATAAAAAACAATAAAAGTGTTTTTTTATAACTTTTAAAGGCAACTTTTTTAGTATAAG
This sequence comes from Flavobacterium davisii, assembly GCF_019565505.1. Classification (GTDB taxonomy): domain Bacteria; phylum Bacteroidota; class Bacteroidia; order Flavobacteriales; family Flavobacteriaceae; genus Flavobacterium; species Flavobacterium davisii. The sequence continues at coordinate 190,487 of NZ_CP067378.1, read as the reverse complement.
ATAAAAATTTTGAATTACTTTTGTATCAAATACATACGAAGCCTCAAAGAAATGAAAAAAAGATTATACCGTTTTATATTTTTTAAGTTAATGGGATGGAAAATAGTAGGAGACTACCAATCCTACATGATTGATATAAAAAAAAGTGTAATGCCTGTAGTTCCTCATACTAGTTGGCATGATTTTTATATAGGACTATTAACAAGAGGTTCTTTAGGTATTAATATAAATTTTGTTGCCAAAAAGAACTCTTTAAATTTCCCTTTGGTTATTATTTTAAATGGGTAGGAGGAGAGCCTCTTAATCGCTTTAAAAATGAAAATAAAGTAGATGCAATCGCTAAAATTTTTTCTCAAAAAGAAGAGTTTAGACTGTCTATTTCACCAGAAGGAACTCGAAAAAAAGTTTCAGAGTGGAAAACGGGATTTTATTATATAGCCTTAAAAGCCAATGTTCCCATTGTAGCCATTGGTTTTGATTGGAAAAATAAACAAGTAATTGCTTTTCCTAAAATGATACCTTCTGGCGATAAAGAAAAAGATTTCGCAATCTTAGAAAGCTATTTTAATGGTCTAGTAGGAAAAGTACCTGAATACAGTTTTACCAAATAGTAATTTATTCTCCATACATAAAGGAAAAATTACATCTACTATTTTTGTTAATTTGATTTTCACATTGTCTTTATTCTTAATAAAGAAAAAGAGTATTTTTTAAATTTAATTTTTAAAGGTATTTTTTTTCGAGGAAAAACTATGCGATTATCTTAAATTATTAAAAAATCAGATAAAAATGGATTTTTATTTAAAATATAAAGAAAAAAGTATTTCAGGACGTTATCTTACCAATACTCACTTAGAAAGAGTATTAAAAGAATTGAGCCCTCGTTTCCAAAAAACAATTTTAGGTCAATCAGTAGAAGGACGTCCTATTTATTCCGTTACGTTTGGAACAGGAACCACCAAAATATTTATGTGGTCGCAAATGCACGGAAATGAATCCACAACCACCAAAGCATTATTTGATTTTTTTAAATTTTTAGATTCAAATGATTCATTGGCCAAAGCAATAGCGGAAGCATGCACCTTATTTATTATACCTATTGTTAATCCAGATGGAGCAGCTGCTTATACAAGAGTAAATGCTAATCAAATAGATTTAAATCGAGATTCAGTAGCCTTAACACAACCAGAATCACAAATTCTACGAAAAGTATTTCAAGAATTTAAGCCCGATTTTTGTTTTAACCTTCATGATCAACGTACAATATTTGGAGTAGGTAATTTAGATAAGCCGGCAACAATTTCTTTTTGGCACCTTCTTTTAATGAAGCTTGCGAATATAATGAATGCAGATTAAAAGCAGTAAGAGTAATTTTAGCAATGAATACTGAATTACAAAAGTATATACCTGATCAAATAGGAAGATTTGATGATACTTTTAATTTAAATTGCATTGGAGATTATTTTCAGTATTCAGGAGTACCTACTATTTTGTTCGAAGCTGGGCATTATCAAAATGATTATGAAAGAGAAGAAACCAGAAAATATATATATATAGCATATATAGCAGGATTAAAATCTATTATTTCCTTAAAAAAAGAAGAAGTAGATTTAAAAGAATATTTGAATATTCCGCAAAATAAAATCAATTTTTATGACTTTATTTACAAAAATATTAGGTTAAAAGACGAATCTTTAGATATTATTACTAAATTTGCATCCCACTATAAAGAAGTCCTTTTTGAAGAAAAGGTATATTTTGAAGCCGAAATTGTGAAAATTGGTGACTTAGAAAGAAGTTTCGCACATCAGATTTATGACCTAGAAGGCGGGTTATATCAGGATGAATTTGGAAATTATCCCAAACCAGGAGGAAATATTGATTTTTCTGTAAATATTAACAATATTTTTGTAAATGGTGTACTTAAAAAGTGATATTTTTGAATTATTTTAAACAAAAACTAAAAAAATAAAACACAAACAAAGAAATAATTATATGAGTAAGTTTAAACTAGATGAGGTTGATCATCAGATTTTGGATATGTTAATTGATAATACGAGGATACCATTTACAGATATTGCAAAAAAGCTTTTAATTTCAGCAGGGACTGTTCATGTACGTGTTAAAAAATTAGAAGATGCAGGTATTATTCAAGGATCTTCATTAACATTGGATTATGAAAAATTAGGATATTCATTTATTGCCTACGTTGGAGTATTTTTAAATAATACATCACAAACCAAGTTTGTTTTAGAAAGAATTAATGAAATACCTTTTGTAACAGTTGCTCACGTGACTACAGGAAAATTTAATATTTTCTGTAAGATTAGAGCAAAAGACACAAAACATGCTAAAGATGTAATCTATATGATTGACGATATTGATGGGGTGTATAGAACAGAAACTATGATTTCTTTAGAAGAAAGTATCAATGATAAGAAAAGATTAATGCACACAATCTTTAGAGAAATGTAAATTATTAATACTGATAATTTTACAAAAAGAGTGTTGATTTTTTTCAATACTCTTTTTTTATTTATATCGATTGGTTATTACACGAAATCAATAGCCATTTCCCGTTTATTTTCTCAAAAATATAATCTGCATAAATGCCGTTATCGACACCTCTAATTTCAACAACTGCTTTATTATCTTTGAACTTAACCGTTTGGGTATAACGATCAAATTCTCTAGTTAAAGCATCTTTAGGATAGCGAAAATCAATAGTCTCATAAGCTTTTTTGTCTATTAATTTCTTTCCTGTGCCTGTTTCAGGATCTATCCATTCTTCGAGTACTAATGGAAATGTAACACGGCTTACTTGAAATACAGAATCTTTGCTAAAAGCATCAAGGAAAGACTTAAAATCATCATCTATAGATTTTGAATTGGTGTTTATTGAGGTTGGCGGTATCTTTTTGCCTCTTTTGGTGCTTCGATGGTAGTGGTTTCTTTTTTGCAACTGATGAAAAGTATAGCTAGTAATACTACAAAATAAGTTTTTAGCATATTTATTGGTTTATTGGGTTTAAGCAACTTTGCAAATATAATTTTTAACTAAAATTGAAACGCAATTAATTTTCTTTTACTACCTATTTAACAAATCATCCTCCAACTAAAATTTGTTTTAAACTTTTTAATTGTAGATTGTAGGATTTTATCTTAATATCCTTTTCGTTATATTTGGTTAAGTTAATAGAAATACAAAGTAAATATTTTTGATTAAAAAAGGGATTGTGATAAAAAATAAAACTAACAGATTTTAAGGTTAATTAATTTGGAAGCTATTTTATACCCTTAAAAATGAAAACATAGAATGATAAATAAAACAATAAATTCAGGGCCAGACGCACAAAACGGATTTGCTTTACAGAGAAACACTGCAATTTTTTTATTGTTGGATAATTATTTTAATAAGTTCCAAGATAAAAAATATTTCGTCTGTCTAGAACATCACGATGATTTTTTGTTTTGTTTTTTAAACGAAAATGATGAAGTAAATTTAATTGAAGCATACCAATCAAAAAAGAAAAATCCTAACATATGGCGATTGAATCCTGAGTTATATGAAATATTAACAAAATTATTGAAAACTGGAAAAGAATTAATTCAGGATAATATTCCTAAATCTTCAACATATAATCATATACTCTATTTTTCTTCTAATCAAATTATTGATTTAAAACATAATCCCAATCCGAAAGGCACAAAAAAGATAAAAGGTTAAAGGATATTTCAGTTTCTATAAAAGCAGACAATACAATTTCCAATTTTTCATTTTTACCCAATGAAATTAAAGAAAAAATAAAAAATAATATTACTGAAATTGATTTACATAATGAATTAGACAATTTAAGTTTTATTTATATCCCTTTTACTACAATCTCAAAAGAACAAGAAAATCAATTAGAAGGAAAAATCTCTGAAATATTTGGCAATAAAATATTCGACAAAAGAGCAGCTGTAAATGCTTTAATTTTTCTTTTTATAAAATAGAGAAAATTTATAATCAAGGAAATATCGTAAAATTATTAGACGAATCAAAAAGAGTAAGTAATCAAGAAATTGAAAATGCTTTTAAAATTTTAACTACAAAATCTAAATGTTTTGATTATTGGCATAAACAAGAAATTGAAATTGCAAAAACATTAAGAATTAGACCACTTGAAAGAGAGCAATTTCAGTTAGATTTCAATACTGCTTTTGATTTATTTAAGAGTATAAATGAACGTGAACATAAAAAGATTTTAAATTTTGTAAAAGACAATATTAATAATGTGACAACTTTTACAAATGAAGATAATATAAATGAGTTATTTGACTTATTTAAAAAATCACATTCAACTAATTTTAGTGATTTGCAATTAAAAGCCATTCTATTTGCAGCTCTTTTTGAAGTATTATATCTAAAAGAAAATTAATTATGAAATCTCAAGTAATTTATAAAAATATATTTATTTATTCCCAAGAAAAAAACACAAGTTTTTTTACAGATTTTAGTGAAAAAATAAACATTATTCACGGAAGAAACACATCGGGAAAGAGTACTTTAATTCAAGCTATCCATTATACTTTTGGCATTAATGATGAAAAACATAAATTAACAGAAATACTAAATGAAAACGTAATTTTTAGATTAGATTTTATTTTAAAAAAGAACAAAATGAAAATATTACAATTATTCGAGATAATGATTTTCTCTATATTAAAAGAGAAAATAAACCTTTAGAAAAATTTTCAGGAATTAATTCGAATAATTCCAAAGAGCATATTAAACTGAAGGAGTATTTTGATGATTTATTTGGTTTTAAATTACATTTAGAATCTTCTGGAGAATACAAACCTGCTTCATTAGAAGCAATGTTTTTACCTTATTATGTTGCTCAAGATTATGGCTGGGTTTTGGCTTTAAAATCATTTCGTGGTTTAGATTTTTTCAAAAATTTCAAATATGACTATTATGATTATTATTTAGGTATTTTAAACGAGTATGATAGAGTAGAAAAACAAAACCTTGAAAAAGAGAAAAAAGAGTTAGAAAATCAAATCAAATTTCTTACAAATGTAGAACAGCAAAAAGATGAATTAAAACTTTCAAAATTAATAGATGAATCGTTTATTTCTAAATCAATTGAATATTTAGAAACTTACAAAAAGAATAAAGAAGAATTAATTCAGAAAGAAAAAGAATATTTGCTAAAATGTAACGAACTAACTTTTAATGAAGAAAGATTAAAAGTTTTAAAAAAAGTAAATACTTCCTTAAAAAAGAAAACCCGCTAAATGACAATTGCCCAACTTGCAAACAAGGTTTACCAAGTTCTTTAGAAAATATTTACGAATATTTTCAGGACTTAAACAACACCGTTGATGAAATTAAAAAAATAAATGATAAAATTATTGGTTTTAAAGATAAAAAGGAAATAATCGTCAAGGACTGAAAAGTAAAATAAATAGTTTAGAAATTGAAATTAAGGAGTTAAAAGAGAAAGTTTCGAAAGATTATTCAATTTTAATAAAATATAAAATTGAAGATTTAACATTCGCGACTTGGTTAGATAATAAAACCAATGTCAAGCTTTCAGAAAACATTTCAAAAAATATAGGTGATATTACAATTGAATTAGGCAAAAAAATTAATAACTTAAAAAATTATAAAACAGATGAGGAAATAATTAAGATTAGAGATTCAAAATATTCTCATTTTAATAATTATTTTCAACTTTATATTAAAGAATTAGGCATAAAAGAATTTGAGGATTATAAATATACGAAGTTATTAATGGGTAGTTTCCCAAAACAAGGTGTAGAACTTCTACAAACAATGTTAGCTTATTATTTTGCATTTAACAAAGTAATTAAAGAAACAGAATATGTACATAGATTTCCATTTTTATTAGACGCTATTTTTAAAGAAGATATAGATGAAGATAATAGAAAAATTATTCTAGAATTTATATATAAGAATAAACCTAAAGATGAACAAATAATTTTTTCTATAGCCGAATCGAAAGATAATAAAATAACAGTGAATAATTATAACAAAGAATCAATGAATAATGAAGCAAAATTAATTTTAACCGACTTGACAAATAAAAGGTCAATTTTAAAACCTTTTAATATGGAACAGAAAAGACATTTAGAGGAAACAATGAAATTAATTGAATAAAAAATGCCCCGTCAGGGGCATTTCAATTTCTATAAATTAATTCCTCTTACATATTACGTCGGTATTGCCCTCCCACTTCAAACAAGGCGCTAGTAATTTGACCTAACGAACATACCTTAGCGGCATCCATTAGTTTTTCAAAGATGTTGTGGTTTTGGATCGCGGCTTCTTGAATGATCGCGATTTGTCCTTCTACTTCTTTGGCTTTGGCTTTATGTAAGTTTTCTAGGGTTTTGATTTGGAATTGTTTTTCCTCTTCCGTCGCACGAATTACTTCCGCAGGCACTACCGTTGGTGATCCTTTTGAACTTAAGAAGGTATTTACCCCAATGATTGGGAATTCACCCGTATGTTTCAAGGTTTCGTAATACAGCGATTCTTCTTGGATTTTCGAACGTTGGTACATTGTTTCCATTGCCCCTAGTACTCCACCTCTTTCAGTGATACGGTCGAACTCGGCTAATACGGCTTCTTCTACTAAATCAGTTAACTCTTCAATGATAAACGAACCTTGGATAGGGTTTTCGTTTTTCGCTAATCCTAATTCTTTATTAATAATCAACTGGATTGCCATGGCACGACGAACTGATTCTTCTGTTGGTGTCGTAATCGCTTCGTCATACGCATTAGTATGCAACGAGTTACAGTTATCATAAATCGCATACAAGGCTTGTAAAGTCGTACGGATATCGTTAAAATCAATTTCTTGTGCGTGTAACGAACGTCCAGATGTTTGGATATGGTACTTCAACATTTGCGCTCTTTCATTAGCACCGTATTTATTCTTTAAGGCTTTTGCCCAAATTTTACGTGCTACACGTCCTATTACCGCATATTCTGGGTCGATACCATTAGAGAAGAAGAACGATAAGTTAGGACCAAAGTCGTTGATGTTCATTCCTCGGCTTAGGTAATATTCTACATACGTAAATCCGTTGGCTAAGGTAAATGCCAACTGTGTAATAGGATTGGCACCAGCCTCGGCAATATGATACCCTGAAATAGAAACCGAGTAGAAATTACGAACGTTTTGTGTGATGAAATATTCTTGAACATCACCCATTAAACGTAAGGCAAACTCGGTCGAGAATATACAGGTATTTTGGGCTTGGTCTTCTTTTAAAATATCGGCTTGAACGGTACCACGCACTTGCGCTAAGGTTTTTACTTTGATGTCTTGGTACACATCGGCAGGTAACACTTGGTCACCGGTTAGACCTAAAAGCATCAACCCTAATCCGTCGTTACCTTCTGGTAATTCGCCGTTATAGCGAGGACGTTCTAATCCTTTAGCATCATAAACCTCTTTGAATTTTTTCTCTACTTCGGCTTCAAGACCATTTTCTTTGATGTATTTTTCACAGTTTTGGTCAATGGCAGCATTCATAAAGAAACCTAACAACATAGGCGCTGGACCGTTAATCGTCATCGACACCGAAGTGGCAGGATGGCTTAAATCGAAACCAGAGTATAATTTTTTAGCATCGTCTAAACAACAAATAGACACCCCCGCATTCCCAATTTTACCGTAAATATCAGGTCGGTGGTCTGGATCGTTTCCGTATAAAGTAACCGAGTCAAACGCTGTAGATAAACGTTTAGCTGGCATTCCTAAGGATACATAATGGAAACGGCGGTTGGTTCTTTCTGGACCTCCCTCACCCGCGAACATACGCGTAGGATCTTCGCCCTCACGCTTAAATGGATATAATCCCGACGCAAATGGGAATTCACCCGGTACGTTTTCTTGTAAGTTCCATTTTAAGATATCGCCCCACGCTTGGTATTTGGGAAGGGCTACTTTTGGAATTTGAGTATGTGACAGCGATTCCGTGTGTGTTTGAATCTTAATTTCTTTATCACGTACTTTAAAAGAATATATTGGATTTTTATACTTGTTTACTTTGTCGTCCCATGTTTGAATAATTTCCCAGTTGTACGGGTCTAAATTCATTTTTACGCGGTCGAATTCTTTGATTAATAAGCCTAAGAAATCTTTGTTACTTTCATTTATTTTTAAAGAAGATTCAATGATTCCTGCTTTATCGAATTGTGGCAGATTCCCATTTACCGATTCGATAGTTTTGAAAATACCGTATAACTTTTGTGCTACTTCCACTTGCGATAAAGCGGTTTCGTCATATTTGCGATTATTTTCGGCAATTTCAGATAAATAACGTGTTCTATGTGGCGGAATCACGAAGATTTTCTCGCTCATTTCACGTGTAATTTCAAAAGTCGATTTTAGGTCGGCACCCGTTTTCTCCACGATTTTATCCATAATCGACTTATACAAAGTATTCATCCCTCGGATCATTAAACTGTGAAGCAATGGTACCAAAAACCGGCATAGTATCAGGATCTACCTCCCATAAATTATGATTGCGTTGGTATTGCTTTTTCACATCGCGAATCGCATCAAGGGCACCTCGTTTATCAAATTTATTTAAAGCTACTAAATCGGCGAAATCTAACATATCGATTTTCTCTAATTGCGTAGCCGCACCAAACTCAGGTGTCATTACATACAACGATGCATCCGAATGGTCTAAAATTTCCGTATCCGACTGACCAATTCCCGAAGTTTCCAGAATAATCAAATCGTATTTAGCCGCTTTAAGCACTTGAATAGCTTCGGCTACATATTTAGACAAAGCCAAATTCGATTGACGTGTCGCTAACGAACGCATATACACACGTGGGCTATTGATCGCATTCATACGAATACGGTCTCCTAATAAAGCGCCTCCTGTTTTACGTTTGGAAGGATCGACAGAGATTAAACCAATAGTTTTTTCAGGAAAATCGATTAAAAAACGACGCACTAATTCATCTACTAACGAAGATTTTCCTGCTCCACCTGTACCAGTTATACCTAGAACGGGGACAAGCCCCCAGCCCCCGAAGGGGGTGCCTGAAATACTTTGTGAAAAGTATCGGGTTCGTTTTCTGCTAATGTTATAAGTCTTGATATGGTATTTACATCTTTTTCAGCCAATTTATCGTTTATCTCATTGGCTCCCCCTTCGGGCGCGGGGGGGCTGGTTCTGCTAGTGTAACCAACTCGTTAATCATTCCTTGTAATCCTAAGGCACGACCATCGTCTGGAGAATAAATTTTTGTGATTCCGTAAGCGTGTAATTCTTCAATTTCAGAAGGAAGAATTACGCCACCACCGCCACCAAAAATTTTGATATGACCTGCTCCTTTTTCTTTTAGCAAATCATACATATATTTAAAATATTCGTTATGACCACCTTGGTAAGAAGTCATGGCAATAGCATTAGCATCTTCTTGAATAGCCGTATTTACTACTTCTTCAACACTACGATCGTGTCCTAAGTGAATTACCTCTACTCCAGTAGCTTGGATAATTCGACGCATAATATTGATGGCCGCATCGTGTCCGTCAAATAAGGACGCTGCCGTTACTATTCTAATTTTATTTTGGGGTTGATACGGTTGTACTTGTTCCATTTTGATTTTTAGTTATCGGGTGCAATTTACTGATTTTGGGATAAAAAAAGAGGTGAAAAAAAGAAAGAAAATAAAAAAAATAAATTAGGCATATAATTTGTATATTTTTGAGTAACATAATTTAAAAATATGAAAAGAATATTTATTCTCGCTTTTTTGATTCCAAGTATGAGTCAAGCTCAATTGAAAGACTTTATAAAAAAAACAACGGAATCTGTAATGACTAATACCACAAAAAAAAATGTTTTCGATATTTCGGAAGGATTGAAAGAGGCATTAAATAAAGGAGTTACAAATCAAGTATCTAAACTTACTGCGGTAGATGGTTTTTATGGTAATGAATTAGTTAAAATTGTACTTCCTGATGAGCTGCAAAAAGTAGATAGTATGTTGCGAAAAATAGGAATGGGGAATTTAGCTGATGATGGTATTAAATCACTAAATAGAGCAGCTGAAGATGCAGTTAAAGAATCAACGCCTATTTTTGTAAATGCTATTAAAAATATAACGATAACGGATGCAAAAAATATTTTGTTAGGACGAGAAGATGCTGCTACAGCATTTTTGCAAACAGGAACGCGAAAACCTCTTTACTTAAAATTTAATCCTGTTGTGCAAAAGTCAATAGGAAAGGTAGGAGCTGATGCTGTTTGGAAAACAATTATAGATAAGTATAATAAGATTCCTTTTGTTTCTAAAGTTAATCCTGATATAACGGATTATGTAACAAATAAAGCACTTGATGGTGTTTTTACAATGATTGCAGTAGAAGAAAAGGATATTCGAATTAATGTTAATTCTCGTACTAGCGATTTGTTAAAGCAAGTTTTTGCTTTACAGGATAAAAAATAAAGGTATTTAATAAGTGACTTAACATTCAGTTTGTTACCTAAACGACAGGAAAAGTTCTAGATTATCAGTTTTTTAGAATATCCTCATCTAAAAAGAACTATTTGTATTTGAGCGTGTATAAAGGGGAAAAGGAACGGATTGATTACATATACAAATAAATTCTACTGAATTTAATGAGAATGTTATTTGTTTGAAAAAACTACTTATTTGTTTTAGAATTAAGACTTAATAGCTTTTTTGTGAATTATTTAGATTATTATTCTGTTTTAATCTTATTTTAATAGATTTATTTTCTTTTGTCTTATTTTTTGTTCTTTTGGCATGTATTTTGTTGGAAAGAGCGTGGTTAAATAATTGAAGAAATGAAGGAAAAAGTAATTTGGGGTCTTGCTATGATATTGATTATGGCATGTAGTAAAGAAGAACAGGTGTTAACAAATGGAGAAGTTATAACAGATTCAGGAGTTGTTAAAAATGCAGAAATAGAAGAGGAGGATTTGTATCAATATTATGGCATTAAAAAAGATCAAAATGTTGGACAGGTTACGAGTCAAATTGAAACTATAAAAGGATTAAAAGAAATAAATGGTAAAAAAATTGAAGTAAAAGAAACAGTATTAGAGTCTAAAGATGAAGAAAAAGGGATTGTTATAGTTAAATTTTTAGGAAAGGTAAATGATAAGAATTTTTCTAAAATAGTAACTTTTCAAGATTTGGTTAAAAAACCGAGTCAAGTAGAAATTGCTAGAAATTTAAATGTAGAATGGAAAAAAGAGTACAAGGATAACCCAGAATCATTGCCTATAGCGTTTGATGAATTATATAGATTAAAAAAAAACAGATAAGTTCACATTAGAGTATTTAAGTAAATGGATTGATTTTTATGTTGTTCCAAGGTCAGGAGCAAATTATTATTTAACTAATGAAGATTTAAAACAATCTACGATTTCGGAAGTGACGGGTTCTGATAGATTGATTAGTTTTAATTTTAGTTATAAGGGAACTAGAAATAACCCAGTTTCTGTTTCTTTTGATAAAAATAAGTATTATGAAAGATTCGTTTCCCTTAACAGAACTGAGACATCAAAATATTTTGCACAAGGTATTTTGACTGACTTTGGATCTTTCTTTAGAGGGTTTTTAAATTTAAAAGAGGAACAACTGTTTGAATTAGATTTTGATCAAGGTTCAGAACGTTTAATAGATAGGAATGAGGATAAAATATCTTGTAAATTGATTTTAAAAGATAAAAAAAATAAAATAATTGCGGATTTTTATTTTGAATTTGAAGGTTTTAAATCTTTAAAAAGATTAAAAACAGATTGGTATGCAGAAAGTTCAGGTGAATTGAATTTTTTTATGGCTAATAGAATGAGAGGAGTTAATGATGGCGATGTAACTAGTTTATTAGAAAGAACAATTGCTAGATGGGTAACAATGGTAAAAATGGGGATTATTCGAGATGATATTAATACGAATATTTTAGACCCTCAAAGTTATATATTGGTTTCAAATGGAGTTTATGCTCTAAAAATGATTAAAGAGGATGCGAGTACTACTTGGAAGCCTTCAACTCGTCGTGCGTTATATCAAGATGCCTTATGGTTACTTCCTAGATTCAAATTAATTAAAGCAATCAAGAAAGAAAATACTATTACTGTAACACTATCGTTTGTGCATGTAAATGAAGTGTCACTTTCTAATGTTCAAACAACGTTTAATATTGTATACTAATAAAATTTTGTAAGTATAATAAAGAGATGGGTGTTTGAAAAGTCAAAATTAAACCCAGATTCCGCATTAGACTTGGTTGTGAAACAAAATTTTTCAATAAATTCAAGTGCTCACGGAAAATTTTAGAAGAAGAAATAGTGAACTATTTTGATGATTAAAATTTGAGTACGTGCTTGAATTTGAAGAAAAATAAAGTGGAATAGATTTACTTCGTCTATTCGCTACGCTCGGGTCTAATGTGTAATCTGGGTTTAACGTCTAATTCATCACTTAGACGATAGGAGAAGTCGCATTATCGTATATTGTGATTTGTTTCAGCTATTAGAGCTTAGAGCTACGCTATTGGTTTTTTTATGGTTGAAATAAACAAGATGCTGTCCTTTTAGGTACCTTCTTTCTTTTTTTGATTGAAATGAAAGATTGCGATCTTTTAGGACAGCCTCTTTTTTATATTTATGACAATAGATAAAAAAATCTTAACCTCAGATTTTGTAATGAAGATGAAAGTAAAGAAATAAAAATACACGTAAGTTTTTCTTTCAGATGTGGGGGAAAAAGTAGTAGCTTAATCTATTGTTTTTCATTTTGACTAAAAGGAAAAGTCAAATTACGCCTGTTATGTGATTTTTCCTTAAAATTTACACTGAATTTCTAAAGAATGATCTAGGTTAAAGCTAAAATATTTCTACGATTAAAATACTATTTAGGAAATCAAGCGCCTCGTTTTTAAGGTGTTGTAAGAAGAGTAGTTGGAGTTTATAATTTTATTCTTTTTGCTTTTAAATTGAGAACAGTCCCTTCACTATTATAATGATATGCTTTTTAAGATTGTATTTATTAAAAAGATCCTTTATTTGTGAAATTTTTCCGAAAATGTTTACTTTTGCACATGCAACACAATGTACTTATTTTAGATTTCGGTTCGCAATACACACAGCTTATTGCACGCCGCGTTCGCGAGTTAAATATTTTCTGCGAAATTTTTCCTTTTAATCATGTTCCATCGGATTTAAGCAGTTACAAGGCTGTAATCTTATCAGGTAGTCCCTTTTCAGTTCGTGCTGAGGATGCTCCTCATCCTGATTTATCTCAAATTAGAGGTAAAATGCCTTTGTTAGCGGTTTGTTATGGAGCACAATATCTTGCTCATTTTAATGGGGGAGAAGTAGCACCTTCTAATATTAGAGAATATGGAAGAGCTAATTTATCTTTTATAAAAGATGATGAAGCTTTCTTTGAAGAGGTAAATATTAATAGTCAGGTGTGGATGAGCCATAGTGACACTGATTAAGCAATTACCACTAAATGGAGTACGCTTAGCCTCTACAAAAGATGTAGAAAATGCAGCTTATCGTATTGAAGGAGAGTTAACTTATGCAATTCAATTTCATCCAGAGGTTTACCATAGTGAGGATGGAAAACAGATGCTACAAAATTTTTTAGTTAAAATTGCTGAAGTACCACAAAATTTTACACCTAACTCATTTGTTGAGGATATTGTAGCGGAAATGAAAGATAAAATCCAAGATGATAAGGTAGTATTAGGGCTTTCAGGAGGTGTAGATTCAACAGTAGCAGCTGTATTGTTAAATAAAGCAATAGGGAAAAATTTATACTGTATTTTTGTTAATAATGGTTTGTTACGAAAAAATGAATTTGAAAACGTATTAAACCAATACAAAGGAATGGGATTAAATGTAAAAGGAGTAGATGCTTCAGAACGTTTTTTATCTGAATTAGCAGGAATTGAAGATCCTGAAACAAAACGCAAAATCATAGGGCGAGTATTCATTGAAGTATTTGATGATGAAGCACACCAAATAGAAAATGTGAAATGGTTGGCTCAAGGAACAATCTATCCAGATGTTATTGAATCAGTATCGGTTAAAGGACCTTCAGCTACTATAAAATCGCATCATAATGTAGGAGGTTTGCCTGATTTTATGAAATTAAAAATAGTAGAACCTCTGCGTATGCTATTTAAAGATGAAGTGCGTAGAGTAGGTAGAAGTTTAGGTATAGATGAAGAGTTATTAGGCCGCCATCCTTTTCCCGGCCCAGGTTTATCTATTCGTATTCTCGGGGATATAACCCCTGAAAAAGTAAGAATTTTACAAGAAGTAGATTTTATTTTTATACAAGGTCTAAAAGAACATGGTTTATACGATAAAGTATGGCAAGCAGGAGCAATATTATTACCAGTCAATAGTGTAGGAGTAATGGGGGATGAACGTACTTATGAAAAAGTAGTAGCCCTTCGTGCAGTAGAGTCTACAGACGGTATGACGGCTGATTGGGTTCATTTACCGTATGAATTTTTAATGAAAATATCGAATGAAATTATTAATAAAGTAAAAGGGGTTAATAGAGTTGTTTATGATATTAGCTCTAAACCACCAGCAACTATAGAGTGGGAGTAATTCTTATAGATGATATGAAAATAAAATGCCATGTAAAATAAAAAATACATGGCATTTTTATTTAAATTGGTGTTCTCAAAATAAATTACTAAACTTATGCTTAAATACCTACTTTTTATTTTTTTCTTTTTATCTCAATTTTATTACGCCCAACAAGAAAGAACACTCAAACACCTGATTCAAAAAAATGAAACATTAGAATCTATTGCTTTAAAATATAAAGTCTTAAAAGCAGATATTATAAAACTTAATACAGGAGCTGAAAAAGGAATTCAAGAAAATACAATTTTGATGATACCGAATGTACATTCTATTTCTTATATGTTAAAGAAAAATGATGTAAGCGCCGTACGTTATGATAAACATGAAGTCTTAAATAAGGAAACCTTATATAGTATAGCAAAACAGTATCAACTTTCAGTTGAAGAGTTAAAAGAAGCCAATCCATTGCTTACTCAAAATCCAATAAAAGAAGGTATTGTCTTAAATATTCCTCAACAAAGAATTCCTTATGAAAGGAAGGTAGTTTTTGATGGTAAATTTCATGAAGTACAATCACAAGAAACATTGTTTAGCATTGCACGCTTGTATAATGTTTCTGTAAAAGATTTAGAAGAAAAAAATGAAACTTTATTAAAAGAAGGACTTCAAATAGGACAAAAAATAGAAATTCCTAATAAAAAAAAGACAGTAGATGGGAGAGTGAGAATTATTAATAACGAAACTTTTTTTCATACAGTAGAAGCTAAAGAAACTAAATATTCAATTGCAAAAAAATATGGCATAACGATTGATCAATTAGAAAAACAAAATCCAGAGATTATTAGTGGATTCGTAATAGGAAATAAATTAGCTATTAATAAAAGTATTATTAAAGCACAAAATGAAAATGAAGAGTTAATGATTGCATTAGCAGAAAAACAAGCTATTGTTGAAAAATCAAAATCACAGACCGTAAAAATTGAAGATCTAGAAGATCGGTTGAAAGTTCAAAAAGAACTCAATAAAAAAATGGTTACGCTCAATAAATTAAATATTAATTTAAATGCTATTGATGAAACTAAAAATGGCTCTGTAGAACGATTACGATTGATTTTAGATGCTAATAAAAAAATTCAAGAAGTTTTGATTGCTAAATTAGATTCTTTAGTTGTTACAATGGAATATGATTTGAAAGAATTAAAAACAAAAAACATAGAATCTTTAGAAGAGTCTAAACGATTACAAAAAGAATCAGAACAAAAGCGGAAAGAAACAACGGACTTAGTACAACAATTAAAACAAGATTTAACGGAAAATCGTCGAATAATTGTAGGTGTTATGCAAAAAGTTCAAAAAATAAATCAACAAGAAAATCAAGAGTATAAGAAGAAAATACGAGAAAAACTATCAGATAAAGACCAAGTACGACTTAATGAAATAAAGAAAATAGATCAAGATTTGACAATAAAAGAAGGAAAAAAAGAAAACTTATTAGCTAAAATCAATGATTTAGAATCTGAGAAGAAAACAATTTTAAAACATAAAATAGCTAAAGCTACTTTTTATAGCATGGAAGCAAGAGAGTTTGATGATCGACTAGCATTATTAAAATTAGAACGAGCTCAAAAAAAAATTCCTGTAGCTCAAACTACTGATACCATAGTAACACTTGATCAGAAAAGAAAAACTTTAAGTGAAAATAATTCCAATGAAGAGTCTACTAAAATTGAAATAATTAATAATCTTCCCGAATTAGAAACAGGTTTTTATCTAGTAGCAAATACCTTTGCTGAATCAACAGAGCGTGATGCGTTTGCTCTTCGTTTAAGTTACTCAGGTGAGCGTCAGACAAAGTTTTTTTACAACATAAATAATTTGGACTATTATGTTTATACAAATAAATATCAAACATTAGAGGAAGCATTGTTTGAATATAAAGTAAAACCAAGATCTGATTTATTTAAAAAACTGTTCATTGTTCAAATCAAAAAGAACTCTAAATTTGACCTTGCAAGTAGTCTTTTTAAAAAAGAGTCAAATAAGATGAAATATATTTATTATCAGTTATTTATGAGTATGATTAAGATTCTTTAAATTAAGAAAATTGAATAAGAGATAGTTCAAAACGAAGATTGGTAGTGAAATACTAATTCTAATAATAATTTGATTAAGTAAATGCGTTAGATTTTATAATAAATAGGAAAAGATATAGAAGATAAAAATAGAGGGAAATTTTTTGAAAATAGAGTTTCACTACATTAAGAACAAAATCGGTATATTTTTTTAGATTCAAAATCATTTTAGGAACAATGAATTGATTTTATCTATTCACTTTGTTAAGATCTGATATTTAATTTTTTTTTAAACTTGCACTAAATATAATTTACACACATGAAAAAAATTTTTGGGATTTTATTTATTTTAGGAGGACATTTTGTGTCAGCTCAAGTGGCTATGATCAAACACAAAGTGATAAAAGGAGAGAGTATTTCTCAAATAGCGCAGAAATACGGAGTATCAGCCTCTGAAATTTATGATTTAAACCCTGATGCACGTACAAAGATAACAGACAATACGATATTAGTTATAGCTGTTAAAAAGAAAAAAGAAACCATTAAAAAAGAGGTTTTTAAAACCATTAATCATACCGTAATTGAAGGAGAAACTTTATTTAGCATTGCAAAAAAATACCAAGTTACACTTAGCGAGATTGAAAAACTTAATCCTACAGTTGTAAATGGATTAAAGATGGATGAAGTTTTGAAAATTCCTGTAAAAGGAGAGCTGAAATCTGTATCTAAAAATATAAATGCACAGCAAAAAATACTTATAGAACATACTGTTGTAGCTAAAGAAACAAAATTTGGAATAGCAAAACAATATGGTATTACAGTTGAGGAATTAGAAACTAAAAATCCCGATATTGCGCAAAAAGAATTAATTATTGGTCAAATTTTATTGGTCAAAGGAAATAAATCAAAAGAAGTAATAAAATCCAAAATAGAAGAGCCTAATCAAACAAAAAAAATAGAAACTTCTAAAGGAGCCACTATAGCTTATACAGTAAAAGCACAAGAAACATTATATAGTTTAACGAATCAATTTGGATGCTCTCAAGAAGAACTAATACTGATGAATCCTGATTTAAAAGAAGGTTTAAAAGAAGGCATGATATTAAAAATTCCAGCTATTTCTAAGAAGAGAGAAGTAAAAAGAGAAATTTTTGATTTAACAAAAAATATTTCAGCAGTAACGGCTAAAAAAATGGCTCTTTTGTTACCTTTTAATATTGCAAAATTAGATCAAGATACTATTAACTCTACTAAATCAAGACTTAAAAAAGATAAATTTCTAAACATGACATTAGATTTTTATTCAGGAGCTCTAATAGCGATAGATTCTATTAATAAATTAGGCGCAAAAGTAGATGTAACCATTTTAGATTCAGATGAAACACGATCTTCTTCCAATATTCCTACTTTGGTAAATGAATATGATTTAAAAACATACGATGCTGTTGTAGGGCCTTTTTATCAAAATAATGTTGAAAAATTAGCCGCTATATTAGAAACAGTTCCTGTTATTTCGCCATTATCTAAAGATTATGATAAAAAATTCCCTAATCTTTATCAAGCCACTCCTTTGTCAGAAGATATTAAAAGAGCCATGTTTGATTTTATGCGATCAAAAAATGGAAATATTATAGCAATAGTAGATCCTAAAAAACAATCAGCAAAGCAATATATACAAGAAAATTATAAAGAAACTAAATTTGTAAATGTTTCAGATACAGGTGTTTTGGAAGTTTCTCATTTGAAGTCATTATTAGTTGCGGGCAAAACAAATTATGTAGTAATGGAGACAGAAAAAACAAATTTAATTTTATCTATTACAACTAATCTTTTAGCTTTACAAAAACAATTTGATATAAAATTGGTTATTTTAGGAGAAAATGAAGCCCTTGATTTTGAAGAAATTCAAATGAATAGATTAACGAAATTAAAAATGCACTATCCTTCTCAATATAGAGTAAATACCTCTAAAGAATATCAAAATTTCGAAAATCAATATAAAAGAAAAAATAAAATCAATCCCAATACATTTGCTATTAGAGGATTTGATGTAACATTTGATACACTTTTACGACTTATACAAGAAAAACCTTTTGCAGATACGGCTAATGATAATAGTACAGAACAAGCAGAAAGTAGATTTGATTACCAATCCAATCCAGAAGGAGGGTTTTATAATAAAGGAATTTATATTTTATATTACGATACCGATTTAACAATTAAGCAAGCAAATTAATGGCAACTTCTAAAGTAACTTATTTAGGGGAATTACGTACCTCTTCAATTCATTTAAATTCAGGTACTGAAATACTTTCAGATGCTCCAATAGATAATCATGGTAAGGGAGAAGCATTTTCTCCAACGGATATAGTAGCTAACGCTTTAGCTTCTTGTATACTTACTATTATGGCAATTAAAGCAAAAGAAATGACATTGGATCTATTAGATTCTACAGCAGAAGTAACGAAAATAATGGGAACAGAACCTAGACGTATTGCTGAAATACATATAGTTTTTTCAATGTCTATAAATCCAGATGAAAAAACAAAAACTATTTTGGAACGTACTGCCATGAATTGTCCTGTTTTTCATAGTTTACATCCCGATATTAAAAAGAAATAGTTTTTAATTGGAAATAATTCAGTAAAAAAAGATATGCAATAAAAGGGTTAAGAGTAACCCCCAGATTTTTAAAAATTGGGGGTTATTGTTAACAAAAGATAAAAACAAGAATAGTTATAAATCAACCTTGTTTTTTATTTCGATTAGAAGATTAACAATAACATAACAATAAGATTTTTAATATTCTTTAGTTGTAAATGATAGGTTTTGATTAAAGAATTTGAAATTTAATGAACCAAGAACATCTTATAAAATTAGCCCATACTAAAATGCCTTTTGGAAAATATGAAGGGCGTTATCTGATTGATTTACCAGAACATTACATAGTATGGTATAAGCAAAAAGGTTTCCCTAATGGATTGTTAGGGCAACAGCTTGATTTAATATATGAACTGAAACTGAATGGGCTCGAAGAGTTGGTTCGTAATATTCAGCGAAATTTCCCTAAAAAATAAGTACCTGATTTTAGGAGTCTAAACGAATTTGCTTTTGAACACAATTGAAATTTATTTTTTTTGTGATTGCTAAATTGGAATTTCATACTAAATAATTGTATTTTTGCGCGGTTTTAAACAACAATACAACAACACAACACAATGAATCAAACAAAGTATATTTTTGTTACAGGAGGGGTAACTTCTTCTTTAGGTAAAGGAATTATTGCAGCTTCATTAGCAAAATTATTGCAAGCAAGAGGGTATAGAACCACTATTCAAAAATTTGATCCTTATATTAATGTGGATCCAGGGACATTAAATCCGTATGAACACGGTGAATGTTATGTAACTGATGATGGAGCTGAAACAGATTTAGATTTAGGTCATTATGAGCGTTTCTTAAATGTACCCACATCTCAAGCTAATAATGTGACCACAGGAAGAGTTTATCTGTCAGTAATTGAAAAAGAAAGAAGAGGTGAATTTTTAGGGAAAACAGTACAGGTCGTACCTCATATTACAAACGAAATTAAAGAACGTATGCAGTTGCTTGGTAAAAGTGGCGAATACGATATTGTTATTACCGAAATAGGAGGCACAGTGGGCGATATTGAATCTTTACCTTATATTGAGTCAGTTCGCCAGTTATTATGGGAATTAGGAGATGATAACGGAATTGTAGTGCACTTGACTTTAGTACCATTTTTATCTGCTGCGGGTGAGCTAAAAACAAAACCGACTCAGCATTCTGTAAAAACATTAATGGAGAGTGGAATAAAAGCAGACATTTTGGTTTGTAGAACAGAACATGAGTTAACTTCTGATATGAGACAAAAATTGGCTTTATTCTGTAATGTGAAAAAAGAAGCTGTAATACAGTCAATAGATGCCTCTACTATTTATGATGTACCGAATCTTATGTTAGAAGAAGGTTTAGATCGTGTAGCACTAAAAAAATTAAGTTTACCAGAAAAAAATACTCCCGATTTAAAACAATGGAATGAATTTTTGCATCGTTTAAAAAATCCAAAATATGAAGTAAACATTGGTTTAGTAGGGAAATATGTAGAATTACAAGATTCATACAAATCAATTTTGGAGGCTTTTATTCATGCAGGAGCAAAAAATGAAACGAAAATAAATGTTATTTCTATTCATTCAGAATATTTAGATGCTAAATCGGTAGGTACTCAACTAAAAGGTTTAGATGGCATACTAGTAGCACCGGGATTTGGTGAACGAGGTATAGAAGGAAAAATAGAAACAGTTCGATATGCACGTGAAAATAAAATTCCTTTTTTCGGAATTTGTTTAGGAATGCAAATGGCTGTTATAGAATACGGTCGTAATGTATTAGGATTAAAAGATGCCAATTCTACAGAAATGAATAAGGGGACTTCGGCACCTGTTATAAACTTAATGGAAGAACAAAAGAGTATAACAGATAAAGGAGGAACGATGCGCTTAGGAGCATGGAAATGCCAGTTAAAAGAAGGGTCTTTAGCAAAATCTATTTATGGAGTAACAGATATTCTAGAGCGCCATCGTCATAGATATGAATTTAATGGAGATTATCTGGAAGTAATGGAAAATGCAGGTTTGAAAGCTTCTGGAGTAAATCCAGATACGGGGTTAGTAGAAGTAGTTGAATTAGAAAATCATCCCTTCTTTATAGGAGTACAATATCACCCAGAATATAAAAGTACAGTAGCTAATCCACATCCTATTTTTGTTAAGTTTGTGGAAGCTGCCGTAAAAAATAAAATTAATTAGTTTAAAGTAAAATGTTGAATGTATTTAAAATATTCAACTTTCCGAATTTTAAACGCTGAACTAAAAAGGAAATGGAAGAAAAAAAGTTAGACCTTAATTCGATTATCGGATTTACGTTAATTTTCGGTATTATGATGTGGATAATGTACAAAAATCAACCCACACAAGCGGAAATTGATGCTGAAAAAGCTAAAAAAGAAAAAAATAGTAAAAACAAAACAAAAATTAGCTAAAACAACAGATTTAATTGCTGTAGGAGTTGACTCTACTAAAGTTACAGCAGCTTTAAAAGCGACATTAGGAAGCTTTGCTTATTCAGCAACCTTGCCTTCAGCAAAAGAAGCCTATACAACCTTAGAAAATGAATTAGTAAGTTTAAAAATTGCTAACAAAGGAGGATATATTGTAGATGCTACTTTAAAAAATTTCAAATCGATAGATGAAAAGGGGCCATTAGTGCAGTTAATAAAAAATAATAACGCACAACTTAACTTAACTTTTCAAACAAAAGAAGGTAAGAATTTGAATACAAAAGACTTGTTTTTTGAGCCTATTTTAACGAAAGTAGGGGCTAATCAAGTACTGTCAATGCGTTTGAAAACATCTCAAGATGCTTATTTAGAGTATAAGTATGTTTTAAAACCTAACGATTATATGTTAGATTTTGATGTACATTCACAAGGTTTAGCGACTGTATTTAATACCTCAACTCCTGCTAACTTAATTTGGGATTTGAAAACTTATCGTAATGAAAAAAGCGTAAGTTACGAGAATCGTTATACAGAAGTAGTATATGAATACGAATCAGGAAAAGATAATTATTTAAATCAATCGGATGAAGAAGAAAGTATTTCAGATTTAACCTATGTGGCTTTTAAGCAACATTTTTTCTCTTCTATATTATTAACTAGAACACCTATTAAAACAGCTAAATTATCAACCCAAAATTTAGTAAAAGATGCTGCGGTAGACACTACTTTTACTAAAAAGTTTGGAGCGGTGTTACCACTAGCTTATACAAATGGAGAGTTAGATTATAAAATGAACTGGTATTATGGTCCTTCAGATTATAAAATTTTAAATACTTATGATCGTAATTTAGATGAAATTATACCATTAGGTTGGGGGATTTTTGGATGGATTAACAAATTTATATTTGTACCATTGTTTGGGTTAATGAGTACTTTCTTACCTTACGGTATTGCTATTATCCTATTTACAGTTTTGATCAAATTAACAATGTCTCCTTTTACTTATAAATCATTCTTGTCACAAGCCAAAATGAAAGTATTGCGACCAGAAATGAATGAGATAAATGAGAAGTTTTCTAAAGATCCAATGAAAAAGCAGCAGGAAACAATGAAACTGTATAATAAAGCAGGTGTAAACCCTATGGCAGGATGTATACCCGCTTTAATTCAATTGCCTTTCATGTACGCTTCTTTCCAGTTTTTTCCATCTGCTATTCAATTAAGGCAACAAGGGTTTTTATGGGCTAAAGATTTATCATCGTATGATTTAATAGCTAAGTTACCATTTAACGTTCCTTTGTATGGAGATCATATTAGTTTATTTCCAATTTTAGCGGCCATTGCTATTTTCTTTTATATGAAATATACAACAGGAGATCAAGCTATGTCAGCACCACCACAAGAAGGGATGCCTGATATGGCAGGAATCATGAAGATGATGATTTGGATTTCACCTATTATGATGTTGATATTTTTTAATAATTACGGTTCAGGTTTAAGTTTGTATAACTTATTTTCAAACTTAATGACTTTAGGTCTAATGTTTTATATTAAAAAATTCTTAGTAGATGATGCAAAAATTCATGCACAAATACAAGAAAATAAACAAAAAGAACCTAAAAAACCGGTAAGTTCCAACAAAAATTACAAGAAGCGATGGAACAAGCTCAAAAACAACAAGAAGAAAAGAAAAGAAAATAAAAAAAATATTAGCTATAGTAAGCTTTTAAAATAAGCCGTTTCAATACTAAATTTGAGACGGTTTTTTTAGATTCATTTTTTTTCTAAATAGCTTAATGAATAATGACTAATTATTTCTTTCTTTCTTAGGAATCTTTTACTGTAACAAAAAAAGTACGCCTAATAGGGCATACTATAAGAATATAATAAAATTAATATTAAAAATGTATAAAAAAGTAATTGCTTTATTGGCATTAAGTTTTCTTATGTCTAATTGTTATGATTATAAAGAAGACGTAGTAACAGAAGTAGATAAAGAAGGATCTGTTGAAACAGAAATGACTATTGAACATATTGATAGCGAAAGAGATCTCGTTATTACTAAGCACAAAGTTTGGTCAAAAGGAAATTTGAGTAAAGAAATCGTTTATAAAGATACAGTACCAGCATTAGGAGAATATGAGGAAGAGGATGAAGAAGGTAAAATTGTAAAGGGAAAAAAAGAGTATGAAATATATTTTACAGCAAAATAAATGAAAAAGTCGAGTATTATTAATTTAGTATTGGTGGCAACTATTACAGCTGCCTGTGGTAAAAAGAGGAAGAATGGGAAGGAGGAGGAACTGGAAGAAAAGTTTATTTACGTTCAGATACTACAGCAGTTTATACTAAAAGCGAACAGCCTCAACATTCCTATCATGCTTTTAGAGCTTATAGTTTATCAGGAGGCTCAGGTAAATATTCAAGACGAACTGGTTATTATTCAGATGGCATACATTATAGCTCAAATGTAGGACATAATAGTAGTAAAGGTAGTGTAAGTAGAGGAGGTTTTGGACATTCTAGTTTTCACGTATCATCTTAAAATTATATTTATTCAAATTTTAAGTTTACATATAACCACTTAAATTCTGTGTTACGATATTTTATTATAACGAATTAAAGAATTGCAAGAATTAAAAACAGAGCGAATTAAAATGAATAGAATAGCAATTTCTCCAAGAACTGATTGGAAAATAAAGGTAGAAAAATTGGGTTTTAATTTTCATTCTATAGGAGAAAAATATTGGGATGAATCTGTATTTTATGAATTTTCTATAGATGAAATTACCAGAATTGAAAATGCTACAGCTCAATTATGGGAAATGTGTTTACATGTTGTGGAATACGTAATTGAACGTAATTTATTCCATAAATTTCATATTCCTAGTTGGTTTATACCACATATAAAAAGAACTTGGGAAAATGAAGATCCTTCCATTTACGGACGTTTTGATTTTTGTTATAAAAATGGTAAATTAAAAATGTTGGAGTTTAATGCCGATACACCTACATCTTTATTTGAAGCTAGTATTGTACAGTGGTTTTGGTTACAAGAATGTTATCCGTATTGTGATCAATTTAACTCTATTCATGAAAAACTAATTGCTTATTGGGACTATGTAAAACCTTATTTAAAAGGCTCTAAATTGCATTTTACCAGCGTACCTGATTCTTTAGAAGACATAACAACGGTACGTTATTTACAAGATTGTGCGATGCAAGCAGGGCTAGACACGCATTATACATCTATAGATCAGTTGGGATGGGATAGCTATAATCAAATTTTTGTTGATGATAAAGATAGTAGTATTGCTTCTATTTTTAAGTTATATCCTTATGAATGGATGGTTAATGAAGAATTTGGAAAAAATATAATAATAGATAAAAATAAAACATTTTGGATAGAACCCAGCTGGAAAATGCTATTGTCTAATAAAGCATTATTACCTATCTTATGGGAACTATATCCCAATCATGAATATTTGTTAGCTAGTTATTTTGATTCACCTAAAGAATTAACTTCTTGGTGCGAAAAACCTATTTTATCAAGAGAAGGCGCAAATGTAAAATTAATTAAAAACGGGATTTTGTTAACGAGTACACAAGGAGAATATGGAGAAGAAGGCTTTATATATCAAGAATTGGCAGAGCTACCTGATTTTTATGATAATTATCCTTTAATAGGCAGTTGGATTATAGGACAAGAACCAGCAGGTATTGGGATAAGAGAATCGAGATCTTTAATAACCGATAATACCTCTCGTTTTGTACCTCATTTGATAAGATAAAAAAGCTAGAAGTTCTGAATTGAATTTAATCAACTTTAGATAATATTTTTTAAATCAGATTAGGCGAATAGATTGACTTCATCAATTCATTTTGTTCGAGTTTAATGCCTAATTTGAGGTAAAAATTTTAAATGAATTTTTAGCTTTAAAATAAGTAGTTGAAAACAAAGAAAATAATTGCCATTTTTGAAATTTAAAACTATTTCATAATGAACTCTTTTTAACATAGCTGTATTTTCTTTTTTTGTTGTATTTTGTTTAAAAGCTTTAATTAAAATCTTATAGGTGGAATTGTTTAAACGTTTAGAAAAAGTATTGTGTTTTTTGAAAAAATATTGGTACATAGAATTATTTAATTCTCTTTTTTGTACCAGAATTTCATCAATAAATTCAAAGTCAAATTTTTTAGAAGCTCTTATCCATATATCAAAATCTTCATAAGCTAATGACTCATCGTAACCTCCTAATGATTTTAGTATATCTGATTTTATCATAGATGAAACAGAACACATTTTTTCCTCTCCAGCTAAAAGAGAAATATATATAAATCCTGAAGGAGGTTGTTTAATTACTTTTTTATAAGTATTTACAGGATAATAATAGTCCAAATGATTGTCCTTTTCGTCAATAATTTCTAAATTTCCATAAACTAATGCCAAATTCTTATAAGTTGTATTTGAAAAAGTTTCGACTTGTTTTTTTACACAATCTAAGGTTAAAACATCATCAGCTGCTAAATCAATAATGTATTTTCCTTTTGCTTGTTTAAAGAGATTATTAAAGGTTTTTGTATTTCCTAAGTTAGTTTTGTTAGCTATAAAAAATACATGCGGATATTTGGTTATCCATTTTTTAATTACTTCTACTGAATCATCCTGACTGGCATCATCTGCAATTAGTAATTCAATATTTTTATAAGATTGATGAATGACAGAATCTAAGGCTTTACTTACAAAAGAAGCATGATTATAACATAAGCAAATAATAGTGACAAGAGGATTCTTTTCTTCCATTAATTAAAGGGAATTTAATTTTGATAATTCTAAATATTTTGTTTTGCCTTTTAATCCCATAAAAAAAGCTTTTTTAATATGATAAAATTTTAAGATACCTTGTTTTAAATCAAAAAAAAGTTTTAATAAAAGCCAAAAAATATATCTATTTTTAAAAATATGGGCATATACGGCACCATAAGCAAAATATTTTTCACTAAAATGAATTTTATCAGTAGTCGTTAAATTGGGATGCGTTACGATGGTTTCAGGAATAAAATCAATGCGATACCCCTTTTTCTTTAAATTGGATAAAAAAACAGGTTCTTCTCCGAGTCCAAACATAGCATTTAATCCAAACCAATCATTATATTTGAGATATGAAGGATTAATATTTTGTCTGTTAATAGTTATTTCTATATTGGCTACATTGAGTATATCTATAGCCTTAATATTTTCTTTTTTTTGAGAAGGATATTTTTTTAATAAAGTTTTATCATCTTTTTTTGCTTGAAAACAAATGACATGTGTATTAGGAAAATTATTATAATTCTTTAAAAGTATTTTTTCAAAATCTTTCTCAAAAACGATATCATCGTCAGCAATTACAAGAATAGTTCCGTAAGCATTTTGTAATGCTATGTTTCTACTTATAGATAAGCCAATAGTATAAGTGTTAATTACTCGTATATTTGGATGATTGCTGTGTAGAATATTTTTTGTTGTGGTTTGATTTATAATCAAGATATTAAAGCCAATATTGCTAAAATCAGCAAACATTTGATATAGAAAATTTAAAGAATTTCTATTCATTGTAGAAACTAATATTTCAATATCTTTCTCTTCTATCTCCATTTATAAAATTTTAAACAAACTTATAAATTATTATTATTTAAATCCAATAGGGCTAAATTTATATTTTATAAATTAAATGTATTTTTGTTTAGTAAATTAAGATAAATGAAAACAAGAATTATTTCAATACCCAAAGTAGAGGACATGCGTGGAAATCTTGGTATTATTGAAGGTAATACTTTACCTTTTCCTATAAAACGAGTTTATTATTTATTTGATGTACCCAGCAGTGCATCAAGAGGAGGTCATGCTCATAAAGAACAATTAGAGTTTTTAATTTCTATTTCAGGGAGTTTTGATGTCTTAATTGATGATGGAAGTAATAAAGAAAGAATAACTTTAAATAAACCAGATAAAGGATTGCTTATTCCTACTAAGATGTGGCGAGAACTAGATAACTTTTCATCAGGTGCCGTATGTTTAGTAATCTCTTCTGGTGAATTTGATGAAGATGATTACATTAGAAATTACGATAGTTTTATAAAATATACATCTAATTGTAAATACTAAAATCAAAACCTTTATTTCTTAAAAAACGTTTAGAAAATAATAAGCTTAGTAATATAATTCTAGGTAGGTGAAATAATATTCTAAATCTCCAACTAATATTACAGGAAGAGATTTTGTTGTAATAATTTTTAGCCTGATTATAATCTTTTGCCATTTTAAAATGTAAAGAATATTCTTTTCTATAGATATCTAAGAATTGCTTTAAAGAATTATTATCTTTTTCTGCTGTGTTAAATTGGTCTAAGTGACATAATTTTTTTTTGAGTTATAGGCGTTTTAGATAGTTGATTATCAATTATAAAATTGTATTCCGTCGTGTAAGAACTCGTGATAGCTATTGGGTAAGAAATGGCTATTTGTGTAAAAAGTTCAAGATCTTCACCGTTATTTACATTAATGTTAAAAGCAAAACCTAATTGAAATAAATAGTTAGGAATTACTACGGCAGATGGGAGTCCAACTCTGTATACAAGGCTTGTTTTAAAATAATCTTTCAAAACACCTTTGTAATCATCGCTAATTTCATAAGAGTAACTAATAGGAATAATTTTATGCTTTGAAATTTTCATGAAATATCGACTACAATACATACCACAATTAGGATGTAATCTATAAAGTTGATATAATTCTTCTAAATGATTTTTTTCCAAAGATCATCAGCGTCTAAAAAAGCTATTAATGTGCCCTTTGCATTTTTTATACCTAAATTCCGGGCACTAGAAACACCCTTATTTTGTTGATTAAAAATTCGTATTCTAGAATCATTAATATTTTGTATAATTTCCAAGCTTTTATCTGTACTTCCATCATTTACAATGATGATTTCAAAATTCGAATAACTTTGATCAATTACACTTGTTAGAGTGTTATATATATAATTTTCTTTATTATAAAGAGGTATGATTACAGAAAATGTTAGTTTATTTTTTTGCATAAATAACCTAATTTATATAAGTCTAATAAAAAAAGAAAAGGCCTTTTGGAAACTAAATTTTGTTTCATAGTAGGTTCTAAAAAATCAAAAAATAAAGCAAGAAAAAAATTCAGTTTATATTTTTTTATGATATAAAATACTTTTGTTAAATGAATATCTTTTTGTTTACAAATGAGTTTTGAGTTGCATAATAAGCGTTAATACTTGCTTTTTTGCTTTTTTCTAAAAATAGAAGAGAATTTTCTTCATTTAAATGAGTTAGAGGATTATCTATATGATGAATAAAAATATGCTGTTTTTCTAGATTTTTTATAAAAATTAAATCTTCATAGCCATAATTTTTTATTTGTTTATGAAAAGAAATAGTTTTAAAAATTTCTCTCTTTATAATTAAGTTCCAACTAAAAGTAAAATCGTAAGGTTTTTTTAATCTATGTGAAATGGATTTGATTTCTCTTTCATTTCCGTATTTCCAACGCAAAATTTGATCATTGGTTTTAGGGTGTAAAGGATATTTAACACCTCCAAAAAGAACATCAACGGAATCGTCTAGATTTTCTAAAAAGATTTTAATATAGTTATTATTAAAAGGAAAAGAGTCTGCTTCAAGAATTAGAAGATATTTATATCGTGCAGCAAAAGCAAGGGTATTTAAATTTTGACCTCTTCCTAATCTTTTGTTTGAAATAGTAAACGAAGCATTTGTAAGTTTATTTATGGCTTCATTTTTTATATTTAAATTTGAATTAGAAAAATCATCTTGACAAAGTATCTCAAAAATAATATTTTCTTTACTACATTGTTTATGGATTTCTTGTACTAAAGGAAAAATATTATAGTTATATGTAGGAACTAAAATGGATAACATTATTGATGATGATAAGGTTCGTTTCGTAAAATAGTAAAACCTCTATAAATTTGTTCTATGAAAAATAGACGAACCATTTGATGAGAAAATGTCATAGCAGAAAGTGCTAATTTACCATTTGCTTTTTTATAAAGAGTATCACTAAAACCATAGGGGCCACCAATTACAAAAACTAAAGTCTTGATTCCAGAGTTCATCTTTTTTTGAAGTTCTTCTGAAAAACCTATACTAGAAAATGATTTGCCATTTTCATCTAAAAGAATCAAATGGTCACTCGATGTTAATTTTGCTAAAATTAGTTCGCCTTCTTTTTCTTTTTGCTGTGATTCGGATAAATTTTTAACATTTTTTATATCCGGTATAATTTCCAAATCAAATTTTATATAAAAAGACAAACGTTTGATATAATCATCAATTAGTATTTGTAAATTTTTATTATCCGTTTTACCAATGGTTATTAATTTGATGTTCATAATAAAATTAAGAAATTATTAAGAGCAAAAATACAAACCAATTTTAAATTTTGCTGTTGAATTGTTATTTTTGCACAACAACACAACAAATTATATGTATAAACAACTTATTCGTCCGTTACTTTTTAAATTCGATCCTGAGGAAGTACATCATTTTACCTTTGCAACTATTCGTTTACTGAATAAAATACCGGGGTTTCGTTTATTATAAAAAATAATTTTAAAATAGAAGATAAACGTTTAGAAAGAGAAGTTTTTGGATTAAAATTTAAGAACCCCGTAGGACTTGCGGCAGGTTTTGACAAAGATGCTAAATTATTTAATGAATTATCCGATTTTGGTTTTGGTTTTATTGAAATAGGAACTCTTACACCTAAAGCGCAAGAAGGGAATCCTAAGAAAAGATTATTTAGATTGTTAGAAGATTCCGCTATTATCAATAGAATGGGATTTAATAATGGAGGAATAGAAGAGGCGATTCAACGTTTGAAAAAAAATAAAGGCGTACTTATAGGTGGGAATATAGGTAAAAACAAAGTAACGCCTAATGAAAATGCAGTGGATGATTATACAATATGTTTTGAAGCCTTATATGATTATGTTGATTATTTTGTTGTTAATGTAAGTTCTCCTAATACACCCGGTTTACGAGAATTACAAGATAAAGAACCATTAACAAATCTTCTGCGATCACTTCAAGAACTTAATTTTAAAAAATATGTAGGAGTAGAGGAGATGCAAGGTGAAGTAAAACCTATTTTATTAAAAATTGCTCCCGATTTAACAAACAATCAATTGCTAGACATTATTGATATCGTTAAAGATTCAAAAATTGCAGGAGTTATAGCAACCAATACTACAATTTCTAGAGAAGGATTACAATCAGTTAATAAAAATGAAGTAGGCGGTCTCTCAGGTAAACCCTTAAAAGAGCGATCAACAGAAGTAATTCGTTTTTTGTCTGAAAATAGTAACCATGCGTTTCCTATTATTGGAGTAGGAGGTATTCATAGCGCACAGGATGCTATTGATAAATTAAATGCAGGAGCTAGTTTAGTACAGTTATATACGGGATTTATATATGAAGGACCTGCGCTAATTAAAGCAATCAATAAAAAAATTTTAGAACAAACCTAATTTTAGATAAAGACTCTTATGATGAATGCTGAAAAAATTAAGTTAATCGAATGTCCCCGTGATGCTATGCAAGGCATAAAAGATTTTATACCAACCGATAAAAAAGTACAGTATATACAATCCTTATTACGTGTTGGTTTTGACACGATTGATTTTGGAAGTTTTGTTTCAGCAAAAGCAATACCTCAAATGCAGGATACTGCTGAAGTATTAGCTCAGTTAGATTTGTCTAATACCAAAAGTAAATTATTAGCTATAGTTGCTAATACACAAGGAGCAAAAATGCAGTACAGTATAAAGAAATAAACTATTTGGGTTTCCCTTTTTCTATTTCCGAAAATTTTCAGATGCGTAATACGCATAAAACGATAGCAGAGGCATTGGTAACATTACAAGAAATAATGGATATAGCAGAACAATCAGATAAAGAACTTGTTACCTATATATCTATGGGTTTTGGAAATCCCTATGGAGATCCTTGGAATGTAGAAATAGTAGGAGAGTGGACGGAAAGATTAGCCTCTATGGGAGTTAAGATTTTATCTTTATCTGATACTATCGGTTCTTCTACTCCAGATGTTATAAACTATTTATTTTCAAATCTTATTCCAAAATATCCTAATATTGAATTTGGAGCTCATTTGCATACAACTCCTGATAAATGGTTTGAAAAAATAGACAGTGCTTATAAAGCGGGTTGTAGACGTTTTGATGGCGCTATAAAAGGACATGGAGGATGTCCCATGGCAACAGATAAACTTACAGGAAATATGCCTACAGAAAAGATGATATCTTATTTTACTGCTCAAAAAGCAAATCATGATTTAAGTGCAATGAGTTTTGAAAGTGCTTATAATGAGGCACTAAAGATTTTTAATCATTATCATTAATTTTTATGTTATTGTTTTATTTAAAAATAATCTAAATAAACTTTGTTTTGTTTAGAATCAGTCTTTATATTTGTATCGACTTATTTTTAAATGATCTAAATAAAATATTAAAAAATGAATTTCAATAAATTTTTGCTGGCATCTTTACCAGTAGTTTCTTTAGTAGTTTCTTCTTGTTCTAAAGAAGAACAAGTAATAGCTAATGATAAAACATATGTTACACCCCCTACTTATACCTTTGATCGTAATGGTGCTACAACAGTCGATTTTAGTGGTCAAAAATCTAGAATTTTAATGCTTCAGGAAATTGCAGATTATGTTAAAACTCAAGGAGCTGGTGGTCTTGCTGTAAGTGATGTTAAATTATTAGACATGTATGCTAATACTAATTCGCCATTTACAAATGCAGAGTTAAATACTTCCGTAACAAAACAATTAAAAGATAAAACAGCCGCTTCTGTAGATTATTTTTCATCTAATAGCATAGAGCAAGCTGAAGAAAGAACATTTTTTGAAAATCAATTAAGAATATTAGGAAGTGCTGGTACTGGTGCAGCGACTCAAGGGGTTGCAGGTATTTTTGAAAAAAGATATTATGCTGCTAATGGATTAGAGCCAGTTCAGGTAGTTTTAAAAGGCTTAATGGGAGCGTGTTTTATAGATCAAATTTGTAACAATTATTTAAGTACAAAAAAATTAGATGCGGCTACAAATAAAGAAGATAATACAAACAAAAAACTAAAGTCTGGTACGAATTATACAGAAATGGAACATGCTTGGGATGAAGCTTATGGTTATGTTTATGGAGCTGGTCGTGATGCAGATGGAAAAAATGCTAAATTTTGGGATAGTTATATAGATCAAGTAAATGCAGATAAAGATTTTAATACTTTAAAAGCAGATATTAATTTAGCTTTTAGAAAAGGTAGAGCAGCTATTGTAAATAATGACTATGTTACTCGTGATGCTCAAATTGCTATAATTAAAGAAAAATTAGCAAAAGTAGCCGCTGTACGTGCAGTATATTACTTAATGGAAGGAAAGAAAAGTTTAGTTAATGGAGCAGGAAAAACATTTCATGCTTTATCAGAAGGATATGGTTTTATTAAATGTTTGAGATATACAAATAAACCGGTACTAACAATCCTTATCTTTCTAAAAACGAAGTAGATACTATTTTAAAGACTTTAACAGCCGGTAAAAATGGTTTTTGGGATGTTGATTATTCTAAAAATAATTTAGAGACTTTAGCGAAACAAATTGCGGATAAATTTGGTTTTACAGTAGCTCAAGCAGAAACAGTTGATTAGAAAAATAAAACATAAATAATATAAAATAAACCAAGTATTAATCTATGATTAGTACTTGGTTATATTAGCATTTATAAAGAAAATTATGAGAAAAATATTTTTTGTACTTTTTTTGTCTTTATTGACAAGTTGTTCAGATGATAAAAAAATTGATGAACCTCAAGTTACTATAGGAGACAATTATGATAAAAAGGCAATGCTTACCAATTGGGCAGAAAATATCATAATTCCGGCCTATAAAAATTATCAAATAGAAGTAAATAAACTGTATGAAGAAGCAAATTCTTTTAAACAAAATCCAACTACTGATAATTTAAATAAAGTAAGAACCTCTTGGTTTAATTCCTATAAAGCTTATCAACGTGTAGCTATGTTTAAAATAGGAAAATCAGAAGATTTATATTTTGTAAATCATACGAATACATATCCTGTAAACGTTATTGAAATTAATAAAAATATAAATACAGAAGGATATAATCTTACTTCACTAACACAATTTGATAAACAAGGATATCCCGCCCTTGATTATATGCTTTATGGTTTGGCTGATACAGATAATGCTATTTTAATGTTCTATACAGGCGCAGAGGCACAAAAATATGCAACTTACCTAACTGCTTTAGTTACAGATTTAAAAAAATACAGCAGATTCATTACTAAATGATTGGAATACTTATAAAAATACATTTATTTCTAATACAAATAATACGAGCTCTGGTTCTGTAAATTTAATAGTAAATGCGTATATAGAATATTTTGAAAAACATATTCGATTAGGTAAAGTAGGGTATCCAGCAGGAAAATTTTCGAGTGGCGTTCAACCAAATAAAGTAGAAGGTTATTTTAAAAAGATATATCTAAAATTTTATTGAATGAAGCGGTAAAAGCAAGTGCGGATTTTTTTAATGGAAAATATTTTGCTAGTAATCAAACAGGGCCATCATTAAAAAGTTATTTGGATCATCTAAATGTACAAAGAAATAATAAATTATTAAGCACCATTATTAATGATCAATTTTCATTAATACAAATAAAAAATAATGCCCTTGATAATAATTTTGTTAATCAAATAAGTACAGATAACAATAAAATGTTAGAAGCTTATGATGCCATGCAAATTAATGTGTCTTATTTCAAAGTAGATATGTTAACAGCGCTTAATATTGCAGTAGGTTATGTTGACTCAGATGGGGATTAATATTGATAACTATTTAAAAAAAGCATCATTTTCCGAAACGCTAGCTTTTTATAGAATAGCGTTTGGATGTATGATGCTTTTTAGTATTATTCGTTTTTGGAGTTACGGATGGATAGACTCTTTGTATATAGCTCCAAAATATCATTTTACTTATTTTGGTTTTGAATGGGTTAAACCAATAGGTGTTTATACTTATTTACTGTTTTTTATTTGCGGCTTATCAGCTTTATTTATCACACTAGGCTATCGTTATAAAATAGCTATTATATCCTTTTTTATTAGTTTTACTTACATAGAGCTAATGGATAAAACTACTTATTTAAATCATTATTATTTTATTTCTGTAATTAGTTTTATTCTTATTTTTCTTCCCGCAAATTGTAATTATTCCTTAGATGTTTATTTCAATAAATTCAAGTTGCGTTCACACGTTTCACAATGGAATATTGATATCTTAAAATTAATGTTAGGAATAGTCTATTTTTATGCAGGATTAATAAAGTTAAATTCCGATTGGTTATTACAAGCACAGCCTCTTAAAACATGGCTTCCTATGAATTCAGGATTACCAATTATAGGACCATTATTACTTAAAAATGAGGTTCATTATATCATGAGTTGGGCAGGTGCTATTTATGATTTATCCATTCCTTTTTATTGTTAAATAAAAGAACCAGAATAGTTGGGTTTATATTAGTAGTTATATTTCATATATTTACTAAAATATTATTTCCTATAGGCGTTTTTCCTTATGTGATGATTATAAGTACTTTGATATATTTTTCAGCTGATTTCCATAAAAAAGTACTACAAAAACTATTTGAAATTCTTAGTATTTCAAATTCTAGATTTCAAACAACATCTTATTCTAAAGCTATTACCTCTAAATTTTCAATAATTTTTTTGAGTTTTTTTATGTTGTTTCAGTTTGTTTTTCCTTTTCGATATTTATTATATCCCCAAGAATTATTTTGGACAGAAGAAGGTTTTCGCTTTTCTTGGCGTGTAATGCTAATGGAAAAAGCAGGCTATACACAATTTAGAATTGTAGATCAAACAGGTAAGGTAGCATTAGTAGATAATCGTCATTTTTTAACAGCATTTCAGGAAAAACAAATGTCATTTCAACCTGATTTTATATTAGAATACGCACATATTCTTAAAAAATATTATACTGATAATGGCTTTGTAAATCCTAAAATATATGTAGAAAGTTTTGTGGCACTTAACGGACGATTAAGTCAACCTTATATAGATCCTACTATAGATTTAGGATCACAAAAAGAATCATTCAAACATAAAACATGGATTTTACCATTTAAAGATGAAATTAAAGGATTTTAAATTTTTACTACTTTTATTTGTAGTTACAAAAATGTTTTCGCAAAATACCATAATAGGTAAAGTTCTGTTTAATGGAGTAGGCGTTCCACAAGTTGAAATTTTAGATAAAGAACTAGGTGTAAATTACTTTACTGATTCCAACGGGAATTTTACTATAAAAAATAAAAAATCAACAAACCTAGTTTTTTATAAAGAAGGTTATGAAATTATTGAAAGAAAAATTACACCATCCGCTCAATTACAAATAATTACAATTGAACAATTAAGAAAACTTTCCGAAGTAAAAATTGTAAGCCAACGCCAAAAAATAAGTGCGATCAGAACATTAAAAGATGTTGAAGAAACGGCGATATATGCTGGAAAAAAAACAGAAGTAGTTGTTTTAAATAATTTGACAGCTAATAAAGCGGTAAATAATGCACGTCAGATTTTTTCACAAGTTGTAGGTATTACAATGAATGAAAGTATTGATGGAGGATTACAATTGTCAATAGGAGGTCGCGGTTTAGATCCCAATAGGACAGCTAATTTTAATACACGTCAGAATGATTATGATATTAGCGCAGATGTTTTAGGTTATCCAGAAAGTTATTATGCTACTCCAACAGAAGCAATAGAAGAAATCCAGATAGTAAGAGGTGCTGCCTCTCTTCAGTATGGAACACAATTTGGAGGAATGATTAATTTTAAGATAAAAAAACCTAGTACAAAACCTCTAGAAGCTATTACTCGTTTTACAGCAGGTTCATTTAATACAATTGCTAATTTTACTAGTTTAAGTGGAACAAAAGAGAAATGGAGTTATTATACATTTTATAATTACAAGAAAGGTGATGGATTTAGACCTAATTCAAATTTTGAATCAAAAAATTATTTCGTAAACTTAAATTATAAGTTATCTGATAAGACTTCTTTACACTTAGATTATACACATTTCAATTATTTAGCTAAACAACCTTGGAGGTTTGACTAATGGAATGTTTGCAAGCAATCCTTTTCAAAGTAATAGATCACGTAATTGGTTTTCTGTTAATTGGAATTTATTTGCTTTGCGCTTAAAGCATAAGTTTAATAATGATGCTGATTTTTCATTGCAATTATTTGGATTAGATGCTTATAGAAAAGCATTAGGATATCGTTCTAATAGAGTATCCAATCCTGATGTGCCAAATACAGAAAGAGATTTAATTATAGGAGAATTTATAAATTGGGGGGCGGAAGCACGATATTTGAATAAATACACCTTATGGAATAAGCGTAACGCGTTTTTAATAGGAGCGAAGTATTATCAATCTAAAAATACAGGGACACAAGGACCGGAAGTGCTACATCAGAGGCTGATTTTAAGATTGCAGATAAAGAATTTCCATACTATCAAAATCAGTCATCTTATAGTTATCCTAATTTAAACGTTTC
This sequence comes from Flavobacterium davisii, assembly GCF_019565505.1. Taxonomy (GTDB): domain Bacteria; phylum Bacteroidota; class Bacteroidia; order Flavobacteriales; family Flavobacteriaceae; genus Flavobacterium; species Flavobacterium davisii. The sequence goes on along the minus strand of NZ_CP067378.1, from coordinate 152,980 downwards.
CCTATTTGGTGAAAATATTTTCAAAATAACAGATCACTTTTCTATTACTCCCGGTTTTAGATATGAATATATAAAAACGCAAGCTGTTGGTTTTTTTAGAGTAATTAATAGAGATTTAGCAGGAAACATTAATCTTGATAAAACAGAATTTGAAGACAGAGTTTTTGAAAGAAAATTTGCCTTATTAGGACTAGGATTTAGTTATAAACCTCAATCTACTTTAGAAGTATATGCTAATATAACACAAAATTACCGTTCTGTAACCTTTAATGATATCAGAACCGCTAGTCCAAGTATAGTAGTGGCAGATGATATAACAGATGAGAAAGGATATGGTTCGGATATTGGTATTCGAGGAAAAATAGGAAGTATCCTAAACTATGATATTAACGGATTTGGTTTGTTATATGATAATAAGATAGGTGAATATAGCGCTCGTGATCCAAAAGGATTAAAACCAGATGTGCGTTTGAGAGATAATATTGGTACAGGCATTACTTATGGTTTAGAGTCATTAGTAAATATTAATTTCCTAAAAATAATTTTACCAGATAATTTAAATTTTAAATTCGATGGATTTACTAATATATCTATCACAAAATCAAAATATATAAAGTCTGATATTCCTAATATAAAAGATAATCATGTTGAATTTGTGCCTTTGTATAATTTAAAGTCAGGGTTGAGTTTAGGCTATAAAAACATATTACTTAGTACACAATATACTAATGTATCATCTCAATTTACCGATGCTTCTAATAGAGTTTCGGATCAGAATGATTTATCAGGTATATTTGGAGGAATTCCTTCCTACAATGTGTTAGACTTATCTGCCTCATACAAAATAAATCGGTTTAAAATTGAAGCCAGTGTTAATAATTTAACAAATAACAAATATTTTACTAAAAGAGCAACAGGTTACCCAGTCCGGTATTATCCCATCAGAACCTCGTGTATATTATTTAACTTTAGAAATAAAGTTGTAATCCAATCTTGATTGAATCCAAAATATTCGATCGTTATTTTTATTTGTAATAAATTGCTAACGCGTAATTTGAGCCAAACAGATTACGCGTTAGATTTTGTGATGAAGACGATGAATGAAAAACGAATAAAATTTTTCTTATAGATATGAGGGGGTAAAATAGCAGGCTTAACGTATTGTTTGTCACTTTGACCAAAGAATAACTCATATTTATAAACACTAAAAAAGGGAAGAATTTCATTTTATGGATTAAAAATTTTTCTTTTTATAGCGGATCTTTAAGTAATATCTTTTTCTAATAAAAGGATGCTGATTTTTAGATCTTTTCATGGTACATTGCCTTGATAATACCGTCTGAAAGGCCTATTTTTGGAACATAAATTTTATTAGCTTTACTCCACTTCATAGCGTTTAAATAAATTCTAAGAGCATGTATAATTACATCAGCTCGGTCTGTATTTAATCCCAATTCAGCAATTCTTTCCTCATAAGATAATGAAGAGAGGTATTGGTATTGTGTATTTAAATAAATATACGATAAAGGTTTGTCTTGTTGTTTACCAGATAGTTTAAAAATTTTATTAATATTTCCTCCAGACCCAATTAGAGTAATTTCTTCATAAGGTTCTGTTACATTTTTTATCCATTTTTCTATTTCTTCCCAAACCACGTTATTTACCATTTCATTAAGTAATCGAACAGTTCCATTTTTAAATGATTTAGAGGCTATCATTTTTCCTTCGCTGAACAAAGAAAATTCAGTACTTCCTCCGCCTACATCAACATATAAATAGGTTTGTTCTGTTTTAATAAATGAATGTAAATCAGAGGCGGCAATGATTGCGGCTTCTTTTTTACCATCAATAATATCAATTTTAATTTCGGCTTTCTTTTTACTAATTCTACTACTTCTTTGGCATTATATGCTTCCCTCATAGCAGAAGTTGCACAGGCTTTATATTTTTCGACTTTATAAACGCCCATTAATAATTTATAGGCTTTCATAGCATCTATCATCCGATTAATATTTTCCTGCGTAATTTCTCCCACTGTAAAAGCATCTTGTCCTAGACGTATAGGTACTCTGAATAAAGCACTTTTATTAAATTGAGTTTCTTTACCTTCTTGTTCTACTACATTCATGATAAGTAATCTTACAGCATTAGATCCTATATCAATTGCGGCATATTTTTTTATATTAATCATTCGGATTGATTTAAATTATTTCTTCTATAACTTCTATTTTATTTCGATAGTATTGATAGGTTTCTAATTGTGCTCTAAAAATGGGATTATCTGCTCTTAATCGGTATTTATTATCTAATTTTTCAGAGTGAAAGCGTGCCTTAACATTCCCCTTCCAACCTATATCAAAAGTGCTTATTAATTCTTTTTTTATATCGTCATCATAAATAGGACAAGAAACCTCTACACGAGCATCTAAGTTTCTAGTCATAAAGTCGGCTGATGAAATAAATACATCAGGATTATTGTCATTGCAAAAAATATAAACTCTGGAATGTTCTAAATAGGCATCTACTATAGAAATGGCTTCTATATTTTCACTCATTCCTTTAATACACGGTATTAGAGAACAAATTCCTCTAACAATCAATTGAATTTTTACACCAGCTCTACTAGCGTCATATAATTTATCTATCATTTTGTAATCAGATAAACTATTCATTTTAAGTTTTATGTAAGCTGCTTTTCCTAATGACGCGTTAAGTATTTCACGATCAATTAATTTGCAAAATTTAGATCGAGTATAATGAGGCGATAAAATCAAATGTTTATAGCGATGTACTTTATAATTAATTTGAAAGAACTCAAAAACTTTAACCATGTCTTTCAATATTTTTTGATGGGCTGTGAATAATGTTACATCAGTATATACTTTAGCACTAGATTCGTTAAAATTACCTGTTGATATAATGCCATAGCGTTTTAATTTTCTTTTTTCGTCAATTCGTTCTACATAGCATATTTTGCTATGAACTTTTAGACCTTTTACACCAAAAATCAATTCGATACCTTCTGTTTGCATTATTTCTGCGTAAGAAATATTACTTGCTTCATCAAATCGAGCTTGTAACTCTATTTGAACAATAACTTTTTTACCATTTTTAGCAGCATTAATTAATGAACTTACAATTTGTGAGTTTTTAGCTAAACGATATAAGGTAATTTTTATAGTTGTTACGTATGGATCTAAGGCTGCTTCTCTAAGAAATCGAATGATATAGGAAAAAGATTGATAAGGAGCATTTATTAAAAAATCTTTGTATTCAATTTGTTTTAATATACTTCCTTCTAGGCTTAAACCTTTTACTATTAATGGTACGTTTGATTTATATAATAAGTCAAATCTGCCTAAATTAGGAAAATCCATATAATCCCTACGATTATGATATCGACCCCAGGAATTAAACTATCCTTAGAATTTATTCCCATTTTATGTAAAAAAATTTCAAAGTATCTTTGTCTATTGTTTGATCGTATACAAAGCGTACAGGTTCACCTATTCTTCGATCTTTTACACCTAGTGAAATTTTTTCTAAAAAACTTTTGTTTAAATCTGTATCAAGTTCTAATTCTGCATCACGAGTAATTTTTATCATGTGAGCAGTTATGCTATCATAATCAAAAATGGTAAATATTTGATGAATGTTATAACGTATTACATCATCTAGCATGATAACATATTGTTTATCATTATTAGAAGGTAAAACAACAAAACGATTAATGGTTTTAGGAATTTCAATTACAGCATATCGAACTTCTTTTTTTAATTTTATTTTTTCAAAAAGGCTACTTTCTTCATTTGGTTTCATAACCATTTTAATAGCCAAATATCCTGAGGTATCTTTTAATAAAGGAAATTCGTCTAAATCATTAAGTATAATCGTTACCAGTTCAGGACTTACTTTTTGAATAAAAAAATCTCTAATAAAATTTTGTTGTTCTTTATTTATTTCGGTTTCATTAATAATAAAAATACCTTCTTTTCCTAATTCTTTTTCAATAAGACTCAATATTCGAAGGCTTTCAGATTGTTGCTCTATAACAGTATCCGTTATGTCTTTAATTAACTGTTGTAATGATATTCCACCTAAAATTTCTTCCCCTGTTTTTCCTTCCAGAGCTAACCTTCTGATAGCAGCATATCGAACTCTAAAAAATTCATCAAGATTATTTGAAAAAATTCCTAAAAATCGCAAACGATCTAATAAAGGAACTTTTTCATCAGCTGCTTCTTGTAATACTCTAAAATTAAAAGCTAACCAGCTTTTTTCTCGGTCTATATATCTATTTTGATTATTTGGCATATATACAGTCTATTCTTTTGAAAATAGTTATCGCTTAATCCTTAGTTTTATTCGTTTTTAATATATTCAATACAAAAACATAGGAAGGTTATAACTAAAATATCATTATATAATACCATCAAATTTATTGACAAAATTTGTAATGACATCATGATATCTTAAAAGAATTAATTCTTTAACAGTATTTTTACATTAAAGATATAGTAAAAGCCAAAATATAAAATTAAAGATTTTGGAATCAATAAGATATGATGTTTTTGTAACAAATTGTTAATTAAGAGGTTGTTTTAGAAACAGAATAAGGAATGATGATTTTTTGTGTTCAGATTGGTTTTAGTTTTTGTTTGTTGAAATGTAAAAAATGTTATTTGTTAAATTACTTAAAATCACGTTGTCTTTTAGCTTCAAAAATTAAGATAGCAGCGGCAACAGATACATTCATACTATCTATAGCTCCTTGCATAGGAATTATTATATTTTGAGTAGCCTCAGTTCGCCATTTTTCACTTAGTCCTATGGCTTCAGTACCCACAACCAGTGCTGTTGCTTGAGTGTAATCTTGGGTATGATAATTTGTAGAATTTTGTAATGTAGCCGCATAAAAATTAATTTGATTGATTTTTAGGAAATCTATAATTTCATCAGTAGTACCAGTTGCAATTTGATTAGTAAATAAACAACCTACACTAGATCTAACAATATTTGGGTTGTATAAATCACTTTTGGGATTTGCAATAATTACCGCATCCAAATTGGCAGCATCTGCTGTACGAAGTATAGCTCCAATATTACCGGGTTTTTCAGGAGCTTCTGCAACTAATATTAAAGGGGTTTTAGGTAATTTTAAATCGGTTAAATTAAAAGATTTAGTTTTTGCAACAGCCAGAATTCCTTCCGTTGTATCACGATAAGCCAACTTGTGATATACTTCTTTTGATATTTCGATAATTTGATTGGATTCAAATACAGTGACATCAAATGCAGAAAGTATTTCTGTGCAGATTAAAATGCTATCTATATGATAGCCTCCTTTTTTAGCTAATTCTATTTCACGTATTCCTTCAATTAAAAAGGTTCCTGTTTTCTTTCTTTCTTTGGCTTTTTCTTGTAATAAATTTAATGATTTGATATAAGGATTATGAATTGAGCTAATTTGTTTCATTGTATTTAAATAAGAAACCAAAATTATCTAAAAAATCTGAGATCTTAAAATTTGTATAGGCATATTAAAATGTGTATTTTTCGACTTTTAATATTTAAAAATAGAGTTTGTTTAAAATAATACAATATAATTCAACTTACTATACAATTTGGAATGCGTTTGTTGAAGAATCTAAAAGGACGACTTTTTTATTTCATCGTGATTATATGGAATATCATAAAGAACACTTTGAAGATTTTTCATTAATGATTTTTGATGATAAAAGACTAGTAGCTATTCTACCAGCTAATAGGATAGGACAAGTTGTATATTCACATCAAGGATTAACTTATGGCGGTTTTTATTTTTTATCAAAAATGGCTCTGAACAAAATAGAAATAATTTTTGAAAGTATTTTTAAATTTTTAAAAGAAAAAAAATAAAAAAGATTATCTTAAAACAAATGCCTGATTTGTATTTAAATGATAATCAAGGTGTCGATTCTCTCTTGTTTAATCGTTACAAATGCTCGTTGATTAAACGAGAAATGAGTTTAATGATTGATTATAAAAAAACTGTTTCCATTTCTAAAAGTAAAATGAAACACTTTAATAAAATTAATAAATTAGGTTTAGAAATACGAGAAGAATCTAATTTTAAACCCTTTTGGACACAAGTTTTAGAGCCTAGATTGTTAAATCGTTATAATACAAAACCTGTACATTCATTAGCTGAAATACAAAAATTACGGAATTTATTTCCTGATAATATTATACAGTACTCCGTTTATTTTCAAAATGAAATTATGGCAGGAATTACGCTTTTTGTATCAAAAAAGGAATAAAATCCCAATATGGAGCTACCACTACATTAGGCGAAAAATATAGAGCACTTGATTTTTTATTTATTAAATTGATTCAAAAATATGAAAATTCATTTCAGTTTTTTGATATGGGAACCGTTAGTGATGATAGTTCTCTAGGATATAATGTAGGTTTGTTACAACAAAAAATAGAGTTAGGCTGTTCAATTTATAATTTTGATATATATGAAATAGAAATATAAAATCAAATTAATAAAAGAACATAGAAAAAAATAGAATCTAATAAATTTATGACAGATATTATATTAAACCCTGACTTTATGAATGTATCTTTTTTAAACTTAAAAAGATAAATGAACCTTATGAAATTCTTTTTCAAGATAAGTTACAAGAAATATTAAGATCAGGATGGTATATTTTAGGAAAAGAAGTAACGCTATTTGAAAAACAATTTGCAAATTATTGTTTATCTAATTATTGCGTTGGAGTAGGAAATGGATTAGATGCCATAACACTTACCCTTTTAGCTTATTTAGAAAAAGGGAATTTAAAAAAAGGGGATGAAATTATAGTTCCAGCCAATACTTATATAGCGTCTATTTTAGGAATTATACAAGCAGGACTTACTCCTATATTAGTTGAGCCAGATTTAGAAACCTATACTATAAATTCTTCTAAAATAAAAGAAAAGATAACTTTTAAAACAAAAGGAATTCTAGTGGTTCATTTGTATGGTCAATTAGCTGATATGGATGCTATAATAGAAATAGGTGCAAAATACGATTTGTTAATTATAGAAGACTGTGCACAAGCCCATGGTTTAAAGTTTAAAGGAAATCATACCCGTACATTCAGTTTTTATCCGGTAAGAATTTAGGTGCTCTGGGAGATGGAGGCGCTGTAGTAACAAATGATAAAGAAATAGCTGACCTTGTACAGAAATTACGTAATTATGGTTCATTAAGCAAATATTATAATGAATTGAAAGGATTTAATTCAAGATTAGATGAATTACAAGCGGCTTTTTTAAATATTAAACTTCCTAAATTAGATGCGGATAATAAAAAAGAAAGGTAATTGCGGATTGTTATTTAAAAAAAATTAAAAATCCTCAAATCATTCTTCCTCAAATTAAAACGTTAGAGGAACATGTATTTCATGTTTTTGTGGTTAGGTGTAAAAAACGTAATGAACTACAAAAATTTTTAGAAATTAACGGGATTCAAACACTTATTCATTATCCTGTTGCGCCACATAAGCAAAAAGCAATGTATGAATGGAATGATTTAAACTTTCCAGTTACAGAAAAGATCCATAATGAAGTACTTAGTTTGCCTATAAGTCCAGTTATGACTAAAGAAGAAGTAGATTATGTAATAAAAATAATCAATACTTTTTAATGCTTTTATCGATATCTAAAATACCAGATGTTAGCCTAATTAGATGTTGTTAATTTAGATGTAAAGAAACTTGTTTCTGAATTTTTAGTTATTATGCAAGAAGACACCTCCAATATTAAAAGTTATAAAAAAGCCTGAGTAATACTTTAAGCTTTGGATTAGTTCAGTTTGTAAATATTATAATAGCTCTATTTAAGGGGAAGATTATGGCTGTTTTTTTAGGTCCTTCTGGTATTGCTTTAAATAATCTTTTTAATTCTACTCTAAACATTATATCCACTTTTAGTTTATTTGGCTTAGAGTTAAGTGTGGTAAGAGAGTTATCAGATACCTTAGAGGAAGACGATCAGCAAGCAATAGAAAAAAGAACCCATATTTCAATATTATTATTTTTATTTTCAGCTCTTTTAGGAACCTTTTTAACTGTTGTCTTTGCCCAACAATTAAGCCTGTTTACATTTAAAACATCCAATCATTACCAAGATTTTATCCTTTTATCTTTATTTATTTTCTTTACAACTTTAGCAAAAGGAATACAAACTATTTTTAAGTCTTTACAAATGATACACGATATCATTGTTTCAAGTATATACATATCTATTATTAGCTTTGTACTATCCAGTTTATTATTTTATAACTATAAACAAGGAGGTATAGTTCCTTCAATTTTAAGTTCAGCTTTTATTAGTTTTATAATTTCACTCCTTTATTTTATAAAAAGTAACATTAAAGTACGTTTTGAATTAAATAATACAATTATTATATATGCCAAAAAAATTATACAATTAGGTTTAGTTCTGATTATAACAACTCTTTTAGGATTAATTACTAACCAATTCATCAATACTTTTATAGAAGAAAGAGGAGGTTTAAATGATTTAGGATTATATTCAGCAGCTATTTCATTAACAACTCAATATATAGGTTTTTTATTAACAGCATTAGCTACTGATTTTTTTCCAAGATTGTCTATGGTTTCTAAAGATAACAAAAAGATAAAACAATTAGTTAATGAACAAACGGACGTAGTCGTTTTGTTAGTTTCACCATTATTGATTTTATTAATTATTATAGCACCTTTTGTAGTAAAATTATTTTTATCTAAAGAATTTTTAAATTCGGTTTTATTAATTCGATTCATTTCTTTTGCAACTTTTTTTCAATTAGTTTCATACTGTATGGGATATATTTCCTTTGCAAAAAGTGATAAAATATTATATCTTTTTTTTGAAGGAATATACGGAAATCTAATTAAATTAATTCTTTATATATATTTTTATATGTATTATGGAATCAATGGATTAGGTGTTGCTTATTTGATTCATTTCTTTCAATACAATATTTTTATTTATTTGATTACAAAAAGACGTTATTCATTTGTATTTGAAAAACAAATTTTAAAAAATAGTATCATTATGCTATCTTTATTAAGTCTTGTTATTTTGTTATTTATTTATCAAAATACAAGCAGTTTAAGTTATATCATGTCAATACTTATTTTCTTATTTAGTTTAAAATATTCGTATAATCAATTAAATAAAAAGACATCAGGAAATATACCAGTATTAAGTAAAATTCAAAATGAAATAAATAAGTATTTTAAAAGACAATAGATTTAATCTTAATTACACTGTAAAAATTATCAAACATAGTCGCTAAAAAGTACATGTTTTTGTCTTTTAATTTAGTAAAACGATATTTACAGAAAAAAATCTACTATAATCCCAGATTACGCATTAGACCCGAGCGTAGTGAATAGACGAAGTAAATCTATTCCACTTTATTTTTCTTTAAATATCAAGCACGTACTCAAATTTTAATCATCAAAATAGTTCACTATTTCTTCTTCTAAAATTTTCCGTGAGCACTTGAATTTATTAAAAAATTTTGTTTCACAACGAAGTCTAATACGGAATCTGGGATAATTTAACTTCTTTTCAGCACTACTAAAACCGAAAATATTCTTTTTGAACAAACTATTTTGGTTATATTTGGAGGTAGTTGTGCGTTTTTTTATATACCAGCTTAGGCATAAGTTAACTCGACTAACTAACAAAACAAATAATAATATGAAATAAGAATGAAAGATTTGAACTATTTTGTTGACAAATACAAAGAGCAACTAGACAAAGGCGATATTCAAGAAGGCTATGTTGGACTCGTTAAATATCTAACAAGACTTAGTACAAATTTATCAAAGAACCTTATAGAAACATATTCATTCGGAAGTCTTTTTCAAGGTTATATGGACTACACATATTTTTATTATACAAACGACTTTTTAAAAAAAAGAAAGCTAAAAATGGGACTCGTATTGAATCATACAAAAATGCAATTTGAAATTTGGCTTTTAGGGCAAACAATTCCAATTCAAGAAAAATATTGGGAATACTTTAAATTAACTAAATGGAATAAAGACAGAACAACTAGACCTCAATATTCAATTCTTGAAACAGTACTAATTGATAAGCCAAACTTTAACGACTTGGAAGAACTAACAAGACAAATAGAAAATAAATTAGTTTCCATTACGAGTGAAATAATTGAAGAAATAAAAAGGAGTAAATTAACATAAAAATACAAAACCGTTTATATAATACAATAAACTGCCTTCCTAATAAAGGCAGTATGTCTCTCAAATACTTACTTCAGGAAGTCTAATAACAATAACCAGATTCCGAATTAGACTTCGTTGTGAAACAAAATTTCAAATAAATTCAAGTACTTACTCAAATTGGAAGAAAAATAAAGCGGAATAGATGTTTAATGCGGAATTTGGGATTATCCTTTACAAAAAAATATGACTAGAGAACGATTTCTAACGATATTTTTAGGATTTAAAAGGAGTAGACCATTTAGGATCCGTATAGAGAGCGGTACCAGATAATGTTTTTAGAAAAGCAATAACAGCATTTACTTCCGTTGAAGTGAGGTGGAGTTGTTGTCCAAAACCATTAGGTTTTAATTTATTATCTAAATTAGGATTATTTGCAGCAGCATTTGTTAGATTTCCATAATGACCAATAGCAGCCTGTAATGTTGTAATAACTCCTGTGTGCATCATAGGACCATTTAGAGTACCATCTGCTTTAACTAAATCTCTTAAACTTGGCGCTTTTGTAATAGTAAAATCAGGACCACCATTAAGAGATCCTGCTATACCATTATTTCTACTGTTAGGATTTATGTCAAATTCAGGAGCAGCATGACATCCTGCACAGCCTAATCCACCACTTATTCTGTTTCCTGTTGTATCGAATATAGGAGGTGTTAGAAATAAATTTTTACCTGTGTTTTCTTGAGCTGTAAAATTAGAGAAAGATTGGTTATCATTTGTTGCAAGTGCTCTACCTACATCATATTTAGAATCAAAAGATTGAATGCTTTTTACAAATTGAGCTAAAGCAAGTTGAATTTTTGCTTCTGTAATTTCCTCGGAACCATATACAAACTTAAAAAACTCTTTATAATAAGATATTCCACTTAATTTAGTTATTAAACTATTAAAATCTAAATCTCCGTTTGTACCACTAAATCCCATTTCAGTATGATTTCGAATGGGTTGCGTAACTTGAAATTCTAGACTAGAAGCACGTTCATCCCAGAAAAATTTGGTTTCATTGGCAAAACGATTGTTTACTAGTCGCATAGAGTGTCTATCTGTAGTACCGTTTACACCTTTACTAGCCACTTCTGTATCACCAAAAGCATTAGATTGTTGATGACAGTTGGCACATGAAATAGTATTACTAGATGAAAGATTTTTGTCATAAAATAAAACTCTTCCTAAGGTAGCTCCTTTATTAGTTATAAGATTCGTGCCAGTATTAAATTTAGTAACATAATCAGGTACTGTTTGATTTGCATAATTATAAAGATTTTTTAAATCTATTTTATTACCAAAAGTAGCTGTAATATTAGGAAATTCGTCTGAAGTTTGATTAATTGGAATATATGAATCATCACGAGATTGACAGGCGGTATTCAAAATTATTAATAATGATAAGTAGGTTAGTTTTTTCATAAGGCTTGATTTTTAAATAGATGAATAGCTATAAATATACTTTATAGGACTAATGAAAAATAGAAAGGTTTAATTTTAAATTTAAAATGTTATAGAAAATATTAAAGTATTTTTATATTTGTTCGACCAAACAAGTTGTTATACATATTAAAAAAATAAAATGAAATTATTAGAAGGAAAAATTGCTATTATTACAGGAGCTAGTCGTGGTATAGGTAAAGGTATAGCAGAAGTATTTGCGAAAAATGGAGCTAATATAGCTTTTACTTATAGTTCATCAGCAGAAAGTGCTTTAGCGTTAGAAAATGAATTGATAGCTTTAGGAGTTAAAGCAAAAGGATATAAATCAAATGCAGCCGATTTTAATGAAGCGCAAAAGTTAGTAGATGATGTTTTAGCAGAATTTGGAACTATAGATATTCTGATTAATAATGCAGGAGTTACTAAAGATAATTTATTAATGAGAATGTCAGAAGAAGATTTTGATGCGGTACTAAATATCAACTTAAAATCAGTATTTAACATGACCAAAGCGGTACAAAAAACAATGTTAAAAAACCGTGTAGGATCTATTATTAATATGAGTAGTGTAGTAGGGGTAAAAGGAAATGCAGGTCAGGCCAATTATGCCGCATCTAAAGCAGGTATGATTGGATTTACTAAATCGATTGCATTAGAGTTAGGATCACGTAATATTCGTTGCAATGCCATAGCACCCGGTTTTATAGAAACAGAAATGACAGCTAAATTAAATGAAGACGTGGTACAAGGTTGGAGAGATACAATTCCTTTAAAACGTGGTGGTAAACCAGAGGATATTGCGAATGCTTGTGTATTCTTAGCTTCTGATATGAGTGCTTATGTTACAGGACAAGTATTGAATGTAGATGGAGGAATGCTTACCTAATTTATAGATTCCGTCTTATAAAAAAAACTATACTAACGTGTTGATTAGTAGAGGGCTAATTATGTTCAAGTTTTCATGATTAACTCTTTACTAATTGCTTTTTACTAATTATAAAAAAATGGCGATAAAGACAATTTTACTTTTACTTTTAGCAATAATAGTTTCTGCAGGAATTGCTTTTTATCACTATTTATATAAAGTTAATAAGAAATCACGTCTTCAATTATTTTTAGCTTTTTTACGTTTTTCGTCTCTATTTTTTGTTTTATTATTACTAATTAATCCAATTATTACCAAAAGTACTTACGAAATAACGAAAACTCCTTTACCCATAGTTGTTGATAATTCAGAATCAATTGAGTTTTTAAAACAAAGTAAAATAACAAAAGAATTATCTAAAAAAATTTCTGAAAATTCAAAACTTCAGGAAAAATACCAAATACAACTATTTTCCTTTGATCAAGATCTCAATACAGATCAACCACTTAATTTTAAAGGCAAACAATCCAATATCTACAAAGCATTTGAAAAATTAAAACAATTGTATCGTACACAAAACCATCCTGTAGTTTTATTAACTGATGGAAATCAAACACAAGGAAATGATTACGTTTTTAATATTCAACAAAATGCGAATGTTTTTCCCGTAGTTTTAGGTGATACAATAGAATATTTAGATTTAAAAATCAATCAATTAAATGCTAATAAATATGCTTTTTTAAAGAATAAGTTTCCCGTAGAAATATTTTTAAATTATACGGGAAATAAATCAGTTACCGCTAATTTGGCTATACAAACCTCTGATAAAACAATTTACAAACAAAATATTTCTTTTTCTGCAAATAAAAAATCAGAAACATTATCTATTTTATTAAATGCCGATAAAGTAGGAGTGCATACTTATAAAGCGGTTATTACTTCCTCCGAAAATGAAAAAAATAAGTTTAATAATGTCAAAAATTTTGCTGTAGAAGTAATAGATCAACACACAGAAATTGCTTTAATATCCTCGATTGTGCATCCCGATTTAAGTACAATCAAAAGAGCAATAGAATCGAATGAACAACGAAAAGTAACTTTATTAAAACCAAGAGATATTAAGAACTTAGATGATTTTAGTATTTTGTTTTTTTATCAGCCCAATTCTGAATTTAAACCTATTCTAGAAAAAAATAAAAATCGTAAAATTAACACTTTTGTTATTACAGGACTAAATACTGATTTTAATCTATTATCACAGTACTATAATCAATTCGAATTTAAAACATCAGCCCAAAAGGAAGATTATTCAGCTAATTTTAATCATAATTTTAATTCTTTTTCTATTGATAATTTTGGTTTTGAACAATTTCCTCCCTTAGAAAATCCATTCGGAACCATCATTCCAAAATCCAATATCAATGTACTACTTACCGCACGTATACGTATGGTAGATAGCGAAAGTCCTTTATTAGCCTTTAGCGAAAATGGTATTAATAGAAATGCCTTTTTATTTGGAGAAAATATTTGGAAATGGCGATTAGAAAGTTATTTAAAAGAAAAATCTTTTGAAAAATTTGATCTTTTTTTTGATAAAATGATACAATACTTAGCTTCTAATAACAAAAAGAAAAATTTAGTAGTTAATCATGAAAACTTTTATAATTCCGGTGAAACCGTTACAATATCAGCTCAATATTTTAATAAAAATTACGAGTTTGATGAAAATGCACAGCTTACCATTCAGTTAAAAAATAATGATACCAAACAATCCAAAATATACGATTTTTTAAAAGGTAATAATGATTTTTCAGTAGCCTTTGATAATTTAGAAGCAGGTAATTACGACTTTATAGTTAAGGAAAAACAATCAGGAACACAGTATTTAGCTAAATTTCAGATGTTATATTTTGATGCAGAAAAACAATTCGTTAATGCCGATATCATCCGATTGAAACAATTAGCAGAAAATACCGAAGGTAAATTATATCTTCCTAAAGACACAGATCAACTGATGCTTTATTTAGAAAATGTAGAAAAATATAAACCCATACAAAAAGAAGTAGTTAAAAAATCGCCACTTATAGACTGGGTTTATGGATTAATAATACTAGTGTTACTCTTAGCTGTTGAGTGGTTTGTGAGAAAATATAATGGGTTGCTATAACCTAACTATTAGATTAAATTAGATGTTGTTAATCAAGAATTTTTTTGTTTTTTCTTCTCCTATTATTTTATCAATTAAAATGATCCGATTTCTTTTAATCTGATGCTTTGAAAATAAAATTAACTTTGTTTTCTTTTATTTCTTAGCTCAAAATAAGAATCTATTTGATAAAAAACCCCGTTTTAATTCATTTCACTGAATAATTACGAGGTTTTTCTTTATTTAGTAAGGGACTTAAATATATAAAATTTATCTCGTAAAAACTAATTTATTATTAGTAGAAAGCGATTCGTCAAAACAATATCCCTCATAATCAAACCCTTTTATCCCATCAATTGTTTCAATATTATGATCAATAATATAACGAACCATCAATCCGCGAGCTTTTTTAGCAAAAAAGAAATTATTTTTAATTGTCCGTTTTTGTAATCTTTAAATTCGGGTGTAATAACAGGAACATTTAATTTCTTAAGATGAATAGCCGAGGAATATTCATTACTAGCAAGATTAATAAAAAAAGCATCATTTTTTAATTCTTGATTTAGTGATTCTGTTAAGGTTTCTTTCCAATATTCATAAAGATTTTTTTATTACCAATAGCTAACTTTGTTCCCATTTCTAAGCGATAAGGTTGAATTAAATCTAATGGTTTTAATAAGCCATATTGACCTGAAAGTATACGTAGTTTGTTTTGTAAAAGATCTATTTTTTGATCGGACATTGTATAAACATCTAAACCTTGGTATACATCACCATTAAAAGCATAAACAGCGGGACGAGCATTTTCAGGAGTAAAAGGCATTTTAAAGCGTTGATTTCTTTCCCAATTTAATTCTCCCAAAGCAGGGGATATTTTCATTAAACTAGATAAATCATTTGGCGATAATTGTTTAACTACTTCAATTATTTCTTTGGATTTATCTAAAAAAAAAGATTGAGTGAATTTATCAGTAGGTAATTTTTTTTCAAAATCTAGAGATTTAGCAGGGGATATAATAATTTTCATTATAATTTTTATTTAATGCCTTGATCACAAAAATACTTCTAAATATATTCAACAAACAATTTTAAAATTGTTTTTTTTTATCCTATAATAAATAAAAAACCTTTATGTTAATATTGAATATTATAAAGCTACTCCTTGATGATATAAACCAATACCTTTTTTGTTATTATAAAAATATATTATCAGGAAGTAATCCAAAAACGAAATATGTTTTTATATTAGTATTTTTTATATATAAGTTTATCTAATTATAGTTATCTGTATTTTTGTTACTATAATTTTACTAAATAAGATTAAAAAAATAACATTGCTAAAGTAAGATCCTTTAGTTTGTTAAAAAATAATAAATATTCTAATATATGAATGTTATCATTATTGAAGATGAAAAGCCATCAGCGCGATTATTGCAACGTAAAGTAGAAAAATTAGGACTTATTGTAAGCCAGTCATTACATTCTGTTGAAGAAGCAAGATATTGGTTTCAAAATAATATACACCCTGATTTGATTTTTTTAGATATTCAGTTATCTGACGGATTATCATTTGAAATTTTTGAAGAAATAGACATAAAAAGTGCTGTTATTTTTACAACAGCTTATGATGAATATGCTTTACGAGCTTTTAAATTAAATAGTATTGATTACTTATTAAAACCTATCGATGAGGAGGATTTAAAAATGGCTGTTAATAAATTTAAATCTCGAACATCAACGGTGCAAAATCTTTCGCTAGATTTTGATATGATTAAACGAATGCTAGTGAATCCTATTGAAAAAGAATATAAAAAACGTTTTGCAGTAAAGATAGGACAACAATTAAAATTAATTGAAATTAAAGAAATAGAATGTTTTTACAGTCAAGATAAAGGAACCTATTTACATACTTTAGATAACCGTGATTATTTAATAGAAGGAACTTTGGAACAATTGGAAAATGAGCTTAATCCAGAAGATTTCTATCGCATATCCAGAAAATTTATAGTATCCTTAAAATCAATTAAAGAAATTCAAATACATAGTAATTCAAGATTAAAGTTAGTATTGCCTTCTTACAAAGATGATGAAATAATAGTGGCTCGTGAAAGAGTAAATGATTTTAAAAAATGGATAAGTTAACGTATCGATATTGTTTGCCTCAGATTTCGTATTAGCTTCGTTACGAAACAAAAAAATCAATAAAGTTAGGTACCTGCTCACGTAAAATTTTAGAAGAAGAAAGAGGAAACTATTTTGCGATTAAAATGAAAGTGCGTGCTTGAATTGAGAGAAAAATAAAGTAAAAATAAATTTGCTTTTATTTTGTTAGTTTACTTCGTTCAGGTCTTACTTTGATGAAAGGTAAAATGATTGAACGAAGTAAAAAGAACAAGATCGTATTTTTTTAAAAAATTATTTACTTAAATTTTTCATTTCTTTTTCGATCATTTCATAAAATTGATCAATTTTAGGCATGATAATAATTCTAGTACGTCTGTTTTTAGAACGATTTTCAGGAGTATCATTATCCACTAAAGGAATGTGAAAACTTCTACCAGCTGGGATTAATTGCTTAGGATTTACTCCTAAATCTTTTTCTAATACACGAACGATAGAGGTCGCTCTTTTTACAGAAAGATCCCAATTGTCTAATAAAACGCTATTTTTGATAGGTAAATTATCCGTATGACCTTCTACCATACATTCAAAATCAGGTTTGCTATTAACAACTTTTGCAACTTTTGCTAATACACCTTTAGCTTTATCACTTACATCATAGCTACCAGATTTAAATAATAAATTATCTGCTATAGAAATCATGACAACTCCTTTTTCAACATTTATATTAATGTCTGGATCATCTATACCAACTTCACGTTTTAAGCTTGTAACAAGAGCCAATGTTACAGAATCTTTTTTAGTTAAAGCATCTTGTAAACGATTAATTTTTAAATCTTTTTCCTTGATTGCCTCTAACGCTTTTTCTATATTTTGAGCTCCTTTTTGAGTTAAAACAGTCATTTCTTTAGAACTATTAATCAAATCAGAATTATTTCTTCTTAAATTTTGATTTTCATTCTGCAAAGCGGTTAAACTCGCGTTAAGCCCTGATTTTTCTTCTAAACAAGAATTTAATTTAATAGTTGCGGTATTTAACAAGTCTTGCGTTTCTTTGTTTTTAGTTTCTAATTCAGCATATTTCTTTTTAGAAACACAAGAAGTTGTTAAAAGACCTAAAATAGATAATGTTAAAAATGTTTTATTCATTCTAATTTAATTTTTATATTGATAATCAAAAATTTTGCCATTTTTAATAAAATAACGATAAACGATAGAATTTATTTTATAATAATTTCCCTTTTGATTTGTACTTCTCTTTTTGAACTGTTTAGAAAAATTGGTATAAAAATAATAATGAGACCTTAAAATAGCCCAAAAATGTTTGGGTTTTAATTCTACTAAAAATTTAATTCCAGCCATACCATCCAATAACATTCGTACAAATAAAATAGGAATTAATTGAGAGGTAGGAAGATTTTTAGTCATCATCCATAATGAATTTCTGAAATTTAAAAATGTTTTTTCTGGTGATCCTGTCTTTAATGTAGCACCTCCAACATGATAAACAGTAGAAAAACCACAATATTTAATCATGTATCCTTTGTTAAAAGCGCGCCAACATAAGTCAATTTCTTCTTGATGTGCAAAAAAATCAGCATCCAATCCATTTAATTCTCTAAATATTTCTTTTCGTATAAAAAAACAAGCACCAGTTGCCCAAAAAATATCAATAACATCATCGTATTGACCATTATCTTGTTCTAAGGTTTCAAAGATTCTACCTCTACAAAAAGGAAAACCATAACGATCTATAAAACCGCCTGCTGCGCCTGCATATTCAAACATTACTTTGTTTTTATAATCTAATATTTTCGGTTGAGCAATCGCAATCTTTGGGTTTTCATCAAATAATTTCTCAATAGGTTGTAACCAATTTTTAGTTACCTCGATATCGGAGTTTACTAACGCATAAATGTCTTCTTCAACATGTTTTAATGCTTCATTATATCCTTTTGCATAACCAAAGTTGTCTTTGTTTTTTATTATTTTAATATGGGGAAATTGTTCTTTAACAAACGATATTGAATTGTCATTAGAATTATTGTCAGCAACATATATAGTTGCTTCTGGAGAATACTGAATAACAGATGGGAGGAACTGTTCTAATAATTTTTGTCCATTCCAATTAAGTATGACTACAGCAATTTTTTTCATATTTGAGTAGCTTAATTTAATAAGCTTTTAATTTTTATAATAAGTAAAAAGATATTTTATGACCACAAAAATAAGTCTAATTAAAGGGATTGGAGTAAAAAAAATAAAATTTTACTAAAAGTTTTTAATAAAGTAAGGTGATAATAGACTTTGATATAAAAAGTATTAACGGATAAAAAATATAAAAAACATACTATATACTTTTAGGGTATCAAAGAAGATCAATAAGGAGTGTAATCAGGTAATTTATTTAAAAAAACATATTGCTCATTTTTAAAATCCATTGTGCAAAAATAATGGTTGAATCCATTTGTTACCATTAAATGCTGTGCATTTAATACCAAATTATACCGAGCTATTTGATCAAATGTTTTTTGTGTAATTTGTACTTCAGGAGCCTTACATTCTATTAGTAAAAAAATAGATCCATTAGGTTGAAAAACAGCAATATCATATCGTTTACTTAAATTATTAATTTTAATTAATTTTTCTACATTAATACATGATTTGGGATATTTTTTTTCTTCTAATAGAAAGCGAACTACATTTTGTCTAACCCATTCTTCAGGAGTAAGAACAACAAACTTTTTACGGATTTCATCAAAAATAGATACTTTATTTTCGCTACTTTTGAACCGAAATTGATAGGAAGGGAAATTTAACTTTATCATTTTCCAAAAGTAGTTTTTTAATTTCAGGTTTCAAGTTATTTCAAAACGGAAAACTTAAAGTTTAAAACCTTAAAAAAATGGACGAAGCACTAAAAATTATAAAAGATATAAAAGCAGGAATTATCAAACCTATTTATTTTTTAATGGGGGAAGAGCCTTATTATATTGATAAATTGTCAGAGTACATAGAACAAAATATTTTACAAGAACACGAAAGAGATTTTAATCAAACAATACTCTATGGTCGAGATGTTACAATAGAAGATATTGTTGGAAATGCTAAGCGTTATCCTATGATGGCAGATAAACAAGTGGTCATTGTAAAAGAGGCGCAAGAACTATCTCGTACTATTGATAAATTGGAAACTTATGCTGAAAATCCTCAAATTACAACGGTTTTAGTACTTTGTTATAAGTATAAAACTTTGGATAAACGAAAAAAAATCACCAAAGTTTTAGAAAAAAAGGGAGTAGTTTTTGAAAGTAAAAAATTATACGAAAATCAAGTAGGAACTTGGTTAACACGTGTTTTGCAGGGCAAAAACTACAGATTGAACCCAAAGCAATACAGATGTTTGTAGATTTTTTAGGGACTGATTTAAGCAGAATTGCAAATGAAATAGATAAGCTTTCTATAATATTAAAGCAAGGAGATCTTATTACCCCTGCAATTATTGAAGAAAATATTGGTTTTAGTAAAGAATTCAATCCATTTGAATTAAGAAAAGCAATAGGTGAACGAAATCAGCTTCAAGCTTATAAAATAGCAGATCATTTTGCTCAAAACCCGAAAGATAATCCAATAGTTTTAACAATAGGGTTGGTATTTAGCTTTTTTTTACAATTATTGCTATATCACGGATTAAAAGATAAAAATCCTAAAAACGTTGCATCAGTATTAAGAGTAAATCCTTTTTTTGTAAAAGATTATGAATTAGCGGCTCGAAATTATCCCATGAAAAAAGTAAGTGGGATTGTAGCAACCTTAAAAGAGGTCGATTTAAAAAGTAAAGGAGTAGGAGCCATAAATCTTTCACAAGATGATTTATTAAAAGAAATGTTAGTTAAAATTTTTAACTAAATTTACGATATTTGCAACTTTAAAGTAATATAAAATATTGAATTTAAAATGAGTGTAGGAATGAATAAAAATACAGTTCTAGCATGGGCAACATTTATAATGATTGTTATGGGAATAATTTTAATAGGCTTAGGTATTTATCGTTATGCAGATGTAGCAGGATGGGGATTTAGTGCCGTAGGAATCGGTTTTTTTGCTAATGCGTGGGTTTTTAATGCTTTAAAAGGAAGAGTGTAAATAGAGTCCGTTATGGTTCTTAGTCTTCAATCTTTATTCTAAATTCTAAAATTTTAAATCATATTATGTCAGACGATAAGAAAGTAATATTTTCAATGTCGAAGGTAAGTAAAACTTATTCTTCAACTAATAAACAAGTACTAAAAGATATTTATTTAAGCTTTTTTTACGGAGCTAAAATTGGTATTCTAGGTTTAAACGGTTCAGGTAAATCTTCTTTATTAAAGATTATAGCTGGAATTGATAAAAATCATCAAGGCGATGTTGTTTTTGCACCAGGTTATACAGTAGGTTATTTAGAACAAGAACCTCAATTAGATGAAGAAAAGACCGTAATAGAAATTGTTCGTGAAGGCGCAGCAGAAGCAGTTAAATTACTGGAAGAATTCAATACAATCAACGATCAATTTGGTTTGCCAGAAGTTTATGAGAACGCTGATAAAATGCAAAAACTAATGGATCGTCAAGCAGAATTACAAGATAAAATAGATGCTTGTGGTGCTTGGGAATTAGATAATAAACTAGAAGTAGCAATGGATGCACTTCGTTGTCCAGATGCTGATACACCTATAAAAATATTATCAGGAGGAGAGCGCCGTCGTGTCGCTTTATGTCGCTTATTATTACAAGAACCGGATGTTTTGTTATTAGATGAGCCGACTAACCACTTAGATGCGGAATCAGTACATTGGTTAGAACAACATTTACAACAATATAAAGGAACGATTATTGCAGTAACCCACGACCGTTATTTCCTAGATAATGTAGCAGGCTGGATACTTGAATTAGATAGAGGAGAAGGTATTCCGTGGAAAGGAAATTACTCTTCTTGGTTAGATCAAAAAGCAAAACGTTTAGAGCAAGAAGAAAAAACAGAATCAAAACGTCGTAAAATTTTAGAACGTGAGTTAGATTGGGTGCGTCAAGGTGCAAAAGGACGTCAAACAAAACAAAAAGCACGTCTCCAAAATTATGATCGCTTATTAAATGAAGATTCTAAACAATTAGAAGAAAAATTAGAATTATATATTCCTAATGGACCTCGTTTAGGAACTAATGTAATCGAGGCTAAAAATGTAGCCAAAGCATTTGGTGACAAATTATTATATGATAATTTGAATTTTACTTTGCCACAAGCAGGTATTGTAGGAATTATTGGTCCAAATGGTGCTGGTAAATCAACTATTTTCCGTATGATAATGGGAGAGCAACAAGCAGATGCTGGCTCATTTGAAATAGGAGAAACAGTTAAAATAGCATACGTTGATCAAACACATAAAAATATTGATCCAGAAAAATCTATTTGGGAAAACTTTTGTGATGGTCAAGAATTGATCATGATGGGGGGACGACAGGTAAATTCACGTGCCTATTTATCTAAATTTAATTTTTCAGGTAGTGAGCAAAACAAAAAAGTAGCAACACTATCAGGAGGAGAACGTAATCGTTTGCACTTAGCTATGACTTTAAGAGAAGAAGGAAACGTATTATTATTAGATGAACCTACTAATGATCTAGATGTAAATACACTTCGTGCATTAGAGGAAGGATTAGAAAATTTTGCAGGTTGCGCCGTAATTATTTCTCACGATCGTTGGTTTTTAGACCGTGTATGTACTCATATTTTAGCTTTTGAAGGAGATTCACAAGTATATTATTTTGAAGGAGGATTTACAGATTATGAAGAAAATCGTAAAAAGCGTTTAGGTGATTTAGTGCCAACAAGAATCAAATATAAAAAATTAGTGCGATAATAATCAAACACTGATTTTATAAATTAGAGGTTGTCCGAAAAGTAAATTTTAAAATTTATTTTATCATTTTTCAATGGTAATTTTTGGACAATCTCTTTTTTTATTTTTCTAACTTTAAAATTATAGTTTACCCATATTATGCGTTAGAAATTTATTATAAATAGATTAGAACTTTTGAATCTAAAAGAGTATACTTTATGTCCTCAATTAGGTTGTGTTAAAATTTTGGAATCTTCTCATTAATACAAAAGTAGAGATGATATAATATAATATGGACAACTTATTTCTTCGGTCGAAGTGACAAACGCCCTGTTAAATTATGCTTTTGATCTCACAACATTTTTGTTTTTTTTCCTTTTCATCTTTACTACTAAGTTTAATATGTAATCTAGATTTAGAGAAAAAATAGTCGTATTAATGAACTTAATAATGAGCAGAATAAATTATAGACTAAAAATTAAATTACTTCATAGTTTTAAATTTGAGCTCAAAAGAATATGTAAGTTGTTTAAAATTAGTTTATTAATAAGATTAGTAATGCATCTCAAAAATGAGTAAAACTTTTACTTAATCTACTTTTAGTCTATTAAGTAAAAAAAATCCTTTTTAAGCTATTTTATTAATTTGGGGATAAAATTTAAACTATAATTTGACTTGAATGGATCTTTTAAAATATAGATTTGCTTTATTCATAGTTTTGATATAGTTTTTCAGTTCTATTAGTATGAATTATTTTTTTTGTTATGTCTGATATTACTACTATTTGAGTAATAACCATCGTACAGCCATTCGTTTTTTTGCAATCTCCTTTTTGTGTAGTCTTATAGTCAGTTGAAATAACAGTCCAATTGTTTTTCTTTGGGTCAAAAGTTATTTTAGGTGTTAAGGAAGGAATTGTATTTATTTCTTTTTGCTGAGTCCTTTGGGGATTAATAAAAGCCCTTTTTTTTCAACAAGTTTTATTATACCTAGAGTATCTAACTTTTGTTTATTTGTTTGTGATTGCGAAAAGCAATAAAGAGTTGTTATTAGAAAAAATAAGTTTATATGATACCGATATGATCTCATTTATTAAAGAAAAGGTGTTTGTAAAAATAGTCAGTCAATTATTTATAGAATAAATACAATCTCATTTTTTATAGAGTCAAAAAGACTAAAAAAGATAGAGATCATTTAAATTATTTTCCCCCACTTTTAGGCTTTGTTAAAAATGAGGGAAACTAATTTGTTAATTTTATTTCAATATATAATTTTTATTTAAAATATTTTTAAAAATGAAAGATCAAAATTTCATTTTTTAAGAGTTATGTATCTTGTTTACAATTTGTATAAGATTATTTTATTTCGTTACCAGTAATCTTTTTTTACTTACTTCTTTTATTAATGTGTATTTTACATTTGATCCATCAGCTGGAGGATTTTCTACTTTTTCTTCTTTAATAACAAGCTCGTACTCATTACCTTTTTCGTATTTAAATCCTTGAATAGTGTTGTAAAAAAATCCCATTCTTTTTGATTTTTACTCCATTTTATTTGCAAACATTCTGTTTCCATTACCCCCGCGTTGCAAGGTGTGGTGTTTGCTCCAATATAAACAGTTTTTTCGTCTTTATTAGTGTTACAAGATATTAATGTTAAGCCTAAGCTAAAAATTGATAAAATTAATCGTACCATTTTTTTATTTTAATAATTTTAGTGTTATTACTTATTTTATATTGACTATAAAATTAAGAAGAAATTATTAATTAGTGTAATAATCAAAAGCATCAATTATGTCTAAATATACTCCGTCAAAGTTAGCATCTAATATTTTTTTTAAGTAAGAGTTGTTGTTTCCATAAATTATGCTTTGCCAGTTTTCATCCCAATATTTGACTTTAAAATTACCTTTCCAATCAGTGTTTTCCTCATCTAACCAACTGGGTTTGTTTGTATACCAATTTTTGTCCCAATAATAACGATAGCTTTCAGCTTCTCCAATTGACATGTATGAAATAACAAGTCTTTTTCCTCCATTTTCTTTATTTTTTAGTCGATTTACTTCAGAAGCAGTAAAAGGGGTTCCTCTAAAAAACAAATCCATTATTATTAAATCATAATTTGTTTTATTTACGGCTGTAATAAAATCATCTTTAGATTTAAATTGTGTAGGATTTATTATGTATAAGAAGTTTTTAGCATCATTAATACCGTTAATATTTAAATCATTTTCTTGATTGATAGGGTTAGGTAAAGGGGGATAGAGTTTAAGCCTATTTCAGTTGTAGCAAAGGAAGTGTAGTTGTTATTATTATTTTTTGAATACGAGTCCGAAATGTCATTGCCAGTTGTGCAAAAATCAATTACCAATATTTTGTTTCCAGAATTTTTAGAAATATTAAGTAATTTTTTTAGATACTCTGTTCGATCATCAGGGGTAGGCTGATTATCATTTTCAGAACTGTAGAATAAATCTTCTTGACCATTGGCGTCAATAGCATCAAGATAAGAAGAAACAGGAGCTCCTAGACCATCATTTGTTGTTGAGACTAATTCAATTCCATTTTGTGGGATTATTGAAAAATTAGGATTGATGGATTTAGAATATTGGCTAATACCAATTACAAATTCTCGCATTTTTTGCTTGAAATCAATAGATTCTTCTACTTTCAAATTAGTGTCATCATTGTCCTTGTTACAAGAGAAAAAGAACAGTATTGCTATAATAGTTAAATATTTAATTTTCATTTTATTAGTTTAGTTTATAAATACAAATAAGAATTTTTTATTGACTATTTTGTCGGAATATTGAAATTTTTTATTTCCTCTCTTTAGTTTATTTTGTTTGTTAAAATATCTTTTCGTTATAACTTTAACGTTAAATATTTATTTTTATTATTTTATGAGATGAATTGATGGTATTTTGCTAATATGATATTCTGTTTTTTTTTGAAAATATATCATCTTTTTTAGGTTAATATAATTTGTAATTGATTGATAAATAGTTTGATAATAATTTTAATTTTCTCTTTCATTTCTAAATTGGATAGGTTGGTTATTGAGGGCCAAGATAAAAAAAGAAATAAACAAATTATTACGGAAAATCCGTATATATTCCTTTTTTTTTATGGCATGTTTAATTTTGTAGGTTGTTATAGAGAGAGTTTTTATAAAACAGAATTTATCTTTCTTTTTTAGATTTTATTGAAGAAATTGTTTTTATAATTTTTTTAAAAACTAAAGAATGAACGTTCGTTCTTTTTTGTATATTTGTAATCATAAAAAAGAATAGAGATGAGACCTCAATTAAAAGATAAAGAAAAAGCAATATTAGAGGCAACTTTAGAATTAGTGAATAATAATGGGTTTCATGCTTCTTCAATGTCTAAAATAGCACAAAAAGCAAATGTGGCACCTGCTACTATTTATATTTATTTTGAAAATAAGCAAGATCTTATAGATAAACTTTATCTTCATTTAAAGGAAGAAATTAGTGATTGTATTTTTAAAGATTATCATGAAGGAATGTCAGTAGAAGAAGGCTTTAAAGTAATTTGGTATGCTATAGCAAATTATAAGCGAAATCATATTAAAGAAGCTCTTTTTCAATCTTTATGCGATATAACACCTATGATTAATGAGGAAACTCGTAGTAAAGGAATTTCGTATTTAAAAAAGTTTATGGATTTATGTAAAAGAGGACAAGAGGAAGGAATTGTAAAAGATTGTTCGCTTTATTTGATTTATGGATTTGCAGTAAATCCGTTGTCGTTTTTAGTAGCTAAACATCAAACAGGAGAACTCTTTTTTGATGAAAATGTATTAGAAAACGCATATAAATTGGCATGGTATAGTATAAAAAAGTAATAAAATTAAATCTTTAAAATAATAAATTATATAACACGAAGAGAATATGGATTTTTTAGAATTATTGAATAATCGTTATGCTTGTAAAGCAATGACAGGAGAAACGATTCCAGATGAAAAAATAGAAAATATTTTAGAGGCTATTCGATTGACTCCAACTTCTAGTGGATTACAGCCTTTTGAAGTATTTGTAATTACCAATCCAGCTATCAAGGCTGAAATTAGAAAAATAGCATGGAATCAATCACAAGTTACAGATTGTTCTCATTTGCTGGTTTTTGCAGCTTGGGATACTTATACGGCAGAAAGGATAAATCACATGTTTGATTTAACGAATGAAATTAGAGGTATTAAAAATGAAGGTTGGGAAGCATATCGTCAAAAACTTTTATCCTTTTACCCTGAACAAAATTCAGAAGAAAACCACAATCATGCTGCCAAACAAACTTATATAGCACTTATGTCTGCCATGACTCAAGCGGAGTATGAGGGAATTGATAGTACGCCAATGGAAGGTTTTGATCGTGATGAACTAGATAAAATTCTTAATTTAAGAGAAAAGAATTTAAGAAGTACATTAATCCTTCCTTTGGGATATAAAAATGCTCCTAATGACTGGTTGGTAAATCTTAAAAAAGTACGTAAACCTATGAGTGAATTAGTAACATTAATAGATTAAATAAAAATGAAAACATTGTATTCTACAAAGGTAACCGCAACAGGAGGTAGAGAAGGTAGTATAAAATCTGAAGATGGTGTTTTGGATTTTAAAATAGAAATGCCAAAAGAATTAGGAGGTAAAGGAGGTGCTTTTACTAATCCAGAACAATTATTTGCCGCAGGTTATGCAGCTTGTTTTGATAGTGCGCTAAATTTAGTTGCTCGCAATTTAAAAATAAAATTAGAAGGATCTAGTATAACAGCAGAAGTAGGGATTGGACCTAATGGAAATGGTGGGTTTGATTTATCTGTAAGTTTAGTAGCTCAAATAGATGGGGTAGAGAGAGAAGTTGCTGAGGATTTATTAGCTAAAACACATCAAATTTGCCCTTATTCTAATGCAACTAGAGGTAATATTCAGGTAGAGATATCATTAAAATAAGAATAATTATAATCTTTAATCACATTTTACCATCATAATGGTTATTCGTTTGATTGGTATTGTGATAAAAAAATCTCTAGTAGAGATTAAAAATTTATACGATAACCCTAAAAGCAATGGAGGGTGTCTGAAAAGTCAAAATTCAACGTAATCTATCACTTCGATAAAAGGAGAAGTCGCATTATCAGTATATTGTGATTTGCTTCGTCTATTCGAGTAAAGCTCTCGGATCTCCTTATGGTCGAAATGACAAGATTGTGACCTTTTAGGACACTTTCTCATTGCTTTTATTTTATAATTCACTTATGGATAGGTAGCTGTGTATGCAATGTGAATGTCTGAAAGATAGAATGACGCAGTATTTATTTTGTTACTTCAATGCTGTAAAAAAGGAGTCTGTCTTTTTGTTCTTTATATTTTCATTGCAAAGCTTATAACTTAATGATTTAAACTATCTATTTATAGAAAATTTTAAAAGGAAATAAGGAGGCAAAAGCATAATCCCTGATTAAACGTTAGATATTTTAAAAAAACATTTTAGTGATTATCAGTACTTAACAAAATTAAAAAACAGAATCACTAAAAATGTAATTTCTTTTAAGTCAGTAAGTTATGAGATTTGTTTTTTCTAATGCGTAATTAGGGTTTAACCTAGATTATGCGACTCCTTCTTTAGTAGAAGTGACATACAGAACGCTGATTCATTTATTCTAAAAAATGATTCGGATTCTTGTCATACTATGTTTGTCTAGGTAAGTTCTTTGAATATTTATAAATTTATTTCAACAGAAGAAAGAGAAAGATAAAAGCTAAATTTTCATCCCGACGCTAGGAGGGATCACATAAAATGAGTAAGACATAGCTTTTAAAATGTAACCTAAGAAAGTCTACCGTGTAATCTAGAATTAAAAAACTATACTTTAAGAATTAAAAAACTGCCCTTTTTTACACTGCCCCCAAATAGTATCTAACTTTTTGGGGGCAGTGTATTTTGAGCAGTTTTAGTAAAAAATATAATAATTATAATTTATAAGTAACACCAAAAGCAATAATACGTTGTAAAAACCAAAAATGTTGACTTGCTCTATCAGCCGAATCATAAGAGGTGCGAATATCAGGCATATTGATATAGCCTCCTTTAAGCTCTCCTTGAACAAAAAAATGTTTTAAGAAAGTTAAATTTAAACCAGCTTTAGCTGCTAATCCATAACCTGCTAAATGAAATTCGTCATAACGTTCCTTATGAAAAAGCTTAGTATTTGTTTTAGGTAACAGCACACCGCCTCCAATTCCTTCCGTTAAGTTTAATTGTACTTTATCTGTGTTTAGAGTTGGCATGATGTATTTAGTTAAATCATCTACTCGGCTGATTTCAGCATTAATGTAATTAAGCCCATCAGTATGCTCAAAGGTTAAAAAATCTTCAGTTAAATTTATTTGATTTGAATTAATTGGTTGACCTAATTCATTTCTATTTTCACCATATAAGCCTCTGTTTGGGTAATTACCACTATAGTTTACGACCTTATCTTGATACATGACATATTTCATGTGATCTAATCCCAAGGAAATATTATAATGATCGTTGATAAAATATCCTAATCGGAAGTTTGTTTGTGGGATGGTCATTCTAAGAGGATTTATATAATCTATATGCCATCCTTTAGGTTTGTCATGAGCGGGTACATCATAAACAGTGAAGTTATAATCATTTCCTTTAAAAGTAATATCAGAATTACTAAAAGTTTCACGATTTCCACCCCAATAAATATAAAATTTTCCTTTATTGTGTGCTGTATAACGTTCTGAAACCGTTTCTTGAGCTAATGAAAAAAGTGAAAATAAAGAGCTGAAAACGGATAAAAAAATTTTTCTTTTCATTTTTTAAAATATGATTCTTTGTGTTAAAAATTATAAACAAAGATAACTTACATTTTTAACGTTTTTGAGATATTTTTAGATTAAATTCGATATAATAATGAAATTGTAAATAAAAACGTGTTTTAAGATTTATTATTTAATCAATATCTCAAGATTGTTTATGGCTGATCTTGTATATTATCAACTTTTAGAATTAATTGCATTGATGACTAATGGTGTTGTGAGAAGATTAAATTAATGAAAAAGAGTTGTTGTTGAATTAAAAAGGGGGAATATCTATTTAACAGTAATTTAAATACATTATAATAAAAGGAAATGTACTTATTTTATATTTTTGTAGATAAAAATTTAATTATTTCAGTTCTTCCAAAACGTTGTGCATATTCAAGGGTTCTTTTATTTGTTTCTTCATCACATTTTTCGTTGCTTATTATAAATTTAGCAATATCATCTTCACCAGCTACAATAGCTCCCATTAAAGCAGTATTGTTTCTTTTATCTTTTATACATAAATCAGCTCCTTTAGAATGTAAAAATTCAACGGCTTTTTTTTGCCCATTATATGCTGCAATCATAATTGCGGTATAACCATTTTCTCCCTGATAGTTTACATTTATACCTGTTTTAATAAATTCATTCAATATTTCTATGTTAGAGGTTCTAGCTCCATAAAAAAATGATTTTTCAAGTTCTTGTTGTGCGTTAGGGTTTTGCGCGTAGGAAACAAAAAAAACGTTTAATACTAAAATAAATATATAAAATCTTTTTGTGTACATAATTTTAATTTTAAGAAAGAATGCTATAGATACCAGATGATTAAAACTAATATTATAGCATTCTAACGTGTTAATAGAATTTATTTATTATAACTATCTTTAGATAAACCTAGAGCATTACCAACTCTTGTTCCGTATTCTTGATCAGCTTTATATAAAAAGCTAACAATAGTAGCCTGAATCTTTTTATCTTTAACTTTACTTAAATTGTTAGTCCAGTTTTTGATTAAGTTATCTTTTTCTTGTTTAGAATAACCACGGTATAAGATACCTGCTTGATAAAAGTCTTTAGAATCTTTTATTTCTTCGCGTACCATGTAACCATCCAATAGTCTTTTATCATCTGCTTTGAATTCTGTATAAGTAGGATTATTATGACTAGGGAAGTAGTTTGTATCTCCTGTTCTTTCTTCAAAATTCATAGCCCCATCTATATGGTAATTATTTACTTTTACCAAAGGTCTGTTAGCAGGTAATAATTGGTGGTTTTTGCCCAATCTATACATTTGCGCATCAGCATAAGAAAAATTTCGACCCTGAAGCATTTTATCAGGAGAAAAACCAATTCCGTGTACGACTCTAGAAGGAGCAAAGGCTGCGCTTTCAGTGTATTGGAAGAAGTTAGCTGGTATACGATCTAGAACAAGAGTACCTACTTTTGTTTCTTCTACATTAAACCATTGTTTAGTATCATCAAAAATATTAAAGTCATATTTATTAATGTCTTTGTTAGGAATTATTTGTACATACAAATCCCATTTAGGATAATTGCCAGCAGCAATATTATCATACAAATCTCTAGTCATGTGACTAAAATCTTTACCTTGTACCTGAACGACTTCTTCTGCTGTTAAATTTTTGATTCCTTGTAATGATTTGAAATGAAATTTAACCCAAGAAATATCTCCTTTATCATTGATAAATTTGAAAGTATTTACTCCAAAACCATCCATTTCTCTATACGATTTAGGAGTCCCATTATCAGACATTAACCAAGTTAATGTTTGAGTAGCTTCAGGTGTTTTTGAAAAGTAATCAAAAATTCTGTTTTCATCCTGAAGATCAGTAATTGGAGATGGTTTATTAGCATGTGTAAAATCAGGAAATTTAATAGCATCTCTTATAAAGAATGTAGGTATATGATTTCCAACCAAATCCCAGTTACCTTCTTCGGTATAAAATTTTACAGCAAACCCTCTTGGATCTCTTGCTGTTTCTGGAGATCCTTTAGAGTGGATAACACTTGAAAAACGGACTAGAACAGGTGTTTTTTTATCTACTTCAGTAAAAATTTTAGCTTTTGTAAGATCACTTATGTTTTTGGTTAAAATAAAATAACCTTGAGCACCAGTACCTCTTGGGTGCATAACACGTTCTGGGATTCTTTCTCTGCTAAAATGTTGTAGTTTTTCAATTAAATGAACATCTTCTAATAAAACAGGGCCATTTGGACCTAAAGTTAGGGACTGTAAATCTCCATTTACAGGAGCTCCAGCACTGGTTGTAAGTGGAGTTTGGGCAAATGCACTTATAGAGATTATAAGTGATGCACAGGTTAAAAATGATTTTCTCATTACTATTTAAATATTTATATTAAATCTAAATCGGTTAAGCTAATACCTAAAGCCGCTGCAACTCCTTTACCATAATTAGGGTCTGCTTTGTAACAATTAATAATATGACGCTCTTGTATAAATTTTTCTGCTCCGCCTACAGAACGTGCTGTATTTTCAAATAATACTTGTTGTTGTTCAGGAGTCATGATTCGAAACAGATTACTCCGGTTGTGTGTAATAATCATTGTCATCCTCTCTAAAGTCCCAATGATCAACAGCTCCTTCTAGTGCTAAAGCAGGTTCTCTATATTCTTTTTGTTCTTGCCATTTTCCATAACTATTAGGTTCATAGTGTACGGAGTTTCCCCCGTTACCGTCAATACGCATAGCACCATCTTTGTGATGATTATGAAATGGACATCTAGGAGCATTTACAGGGATTTGATAATGATTGACCCCCAATCTATAACGTTGTGTATCACCGTAAGAAAATAATCTGCCTTGTAGCATTCTATCAGGAGAAAAACCGATACCCGGTACAATATTTGCTGGATTAAAAGCTGACTGTTCTACGTCTGCAAAATAATTTTCAGGATTTTTGTTTAATTCTAATACTCCAACGTCTATCAGAGGATAGTCATTATGAGGCCAAACTTTTGTTAAATCAAAAGGATTAAAAGGATAATTTTTAGCATCTTCTTCAGGCATTATTTGTACTTTTAGATGCCATTTAGGGAAATTCCCTTCTTTTATATTATTGTATAAATCTCTTTGATGACTTTCTCTATCCTTACCGATTATTACTTCGGATTCTTGATCAGTTAAACATTCAATTCCCTGAGCTGTTTTAAAATGAAATTTTACCCAAAAACGTTCGTTATTAGCATTTATAAAGCTAAAAGTATGACTACCATAACCATTCATGTGACGGTAACTTTTTGGAATACCACGTTCGCTCATTGTCATGGTAATTTGATGTAAAGATTCAGGTAATAAAGTCCAGTAATCCCAGTTGTTATTAGCACTTCTCAAGTTAGTTCCGGGATCTCTTTTCACTGCTTTGTTTAAGTCAGGGAATTTATAAGGATCGCGAATAAAAAATACAGGGGTATTATTTCCAACTAAATCCCAGTTTCCTTCTTCTGTATAAAATTTTACAGCAAAACCGCGAATGTCTCTTTCTGCATCAGCTGCACCTCGTTCTCCAGCTACTGTTGAAAATCTTAGGAATAAATCCGTTTTTTTACCAATTTCAGAAAATATTTTAGCTTTTGTGTATTTCGTGATATCATGGGTAACGGTAAAAGTTCCAAAAGCAGCAGAACCTTTTGCGTGCATACGTCTCTCAGGGATTACTTCTCTATCAAAGTGCGCTAACTTTTCTAAAAACCAAATATCTTGTAAAAGCATTGGCCCTCTTTTGCCAGCAGTTAAAGAGTTCTGATTATCAGCTATAGGTCTTCCTGATACTGATGTCATTTTGTTTTGTTGATTATGACTCATTTTAATTGTTTTTTATTTATTAAACTTTAGTGTTTTTTTTAAATATTTTAGAAATACTATTTGTACTATAACTTTATATAAAACATTTTATATTATTTATTTTTAATACTATATATAGTGTTTATAATAGTTTTTTGTGTGTTTTTTAATCTTATTTCACTGGCAAATCTAAAGTGGTTTTGTTTATTAATTTTATTTGTTTAATAAATAATATCTATAATACTATTGCTTCATTTTAAAGATTGTAAATATCTTTTTATGCTATAAAGAATATTTATATTTGAATAGAAAATTAATAGTATAGGAGCGTAAGAAGGAAAGATTGTATTTCTAAATTTGCAACCAGAAACAATAAATTTAACACTTATATATTATGGCTTTAGTAGGAAAAAAATTTCCAAATATTACAGTAGATGCAATTTCAGAAATGGGAGATAATTTGAGAATTAATATTCTTGAAGAAGCTACAAAAAATAACAAAAAGGTATTATTATTTTGGTATCCAAAAGATTTTACATTTGTTTGCCCAACGGAATTACATGCTTTTCAGGCTGCTTTGCCAGAATTTGAGAAAAGAAATACAGTTGTAATAGGCGCTTCTTGCGATACAAATGAAGTTCATTTTGCGTGGTTAAATACACCTAAAAATAATGGTGGTATTGAAGGTGTTACGTATCCACTATTAGCTGATACTACTCGTAATTTATCAAAAGCATTAGGTATTTTAGATGCAGAAGAAGTATACGATGAAGAATCTGATGATATTTTATTAGATGGTTCGAATGTAACTTTCCGTGCTACTTATTTGATTGATGAAACGGGTAAAATTTTTCATGAGAGTGTAAATGATATGCCATTAGGAAGAAATGTAACAGAATATTTACGTTTAGTAGATGCTTATACACACGTTCAAACAAAAGGAGAGGTTTGTCCTGCAAACTGGGAAGAAGGTAAAGAAGCAATGAACGCAGATAGATTAAGTACAGCAGCTTACTTAAGTCAAAACTAATCAGTAATTCTCCCAATAATGCAATAATCAATGGCAATGTCTTATAAAATAATTAGATATTGCTATTGTTATTGCAACTTTTTTAAAAATCTTGATAAATCTTAATGATATATTGATATTATTAAGTAAATTTCCTTATCTAAAATAATAACCACGAAACAAAAATTAATGACAATATCTTATTAAAAAGTATTGGCATTACTGTTCCAATTTATATAAATATGTTAATAGAATTAAACGAAGATACATTACAAAATGTAATTAATGAAAATGACAAAGTAGTAGTACAATTTTCTGCCTCATGGTGTGGTAATTGTAGAATCATGAAACCAAAATTTAAAAAGTTATCTACAGAAAATGAAAGTCTTACTTTTGTAATAATAGATGCTGAAAATTCACCTGAGTCTAGAAAATTAGCTAACGTTTCTAATTTACCTACATTTGCAACTTTTGTTAATGGGAAATTAGTTAAAGAGACACAAACCAATAAAGCAGAGGTATTAAGTGACTTAGTTAGTGAAATACTTTAATTAAATTATAGATTATGAAATTACCTGTTATAAAGCACCTAACTCAATTTATAGAAGAAAATGATAGCGATTATTTAGTAGAAACAATTGCTGTATTAGAAAATCTTACAGAATTAGAATCTCTAAAAGATGAGGAGATAGATGTTATTGGAGAACTAATTTCTAATCTTTATGGTGCTTTAGAAGTTCAAAAGCTAATTAAAGAAGGAAAAGAAAAGAAAGTAGCATTAAATGAATTTATGAAACGCGTGCTAGGATCTATTGATAAATAAATAATAAGAGGTATTCTAAAAGTAAAAAAATATTTAAAGTTAGAGAAAATGCGAAATTTGGGTTTAATATTTTACTTTTAGAACACCCTCTTATCTTAATTTATTTTATTTAAAGATATTTTAAACTCATAAAAATTTACGCAATAGACTCTTGTGATAAAATAAAAGAGCTATGCAGAGAAAAAGGGAAAGAAATTTTTTCTCCCAGATCTGATTTGAATCTTCCTCTTTTTTAATGAAGAGAAAAAGACAATTTTTTTATAAATGAATAGAAAATTAATAAAACCTTTTTATTTAATTTTCAACAACTAGAAAAAGAAAGAGATATTCTTCTTTTTTCAAGATTTTTCAATAGATTTATTAGTGTCAGAATTTCTTTTAAAAGAACAAAATATAAAATTTTGAATTGTGTTGAATGGCGTTTTGTGTTCTATTTCTTGATCTTCAATCATTTCGAAATCAGGATAAAAAACCGCCTTTAATGTAGTGCTAGAGTATTGATTTACGGGGAGTCCACTGCATTTTATAGGGCCTTTTTTTGAAAATGTCCCTATAATAAGATTTCCGTTTTCTTTAATACTTCCAGCCGCTATTTTTTTATAAAGATCTATATCCACTGGATTTGTAAAAAAATGAAAAGAAGCTCTATCATGCCATACATCAAACTTTTCTTCTGAAACAAAATCTATGACATCATGGGTTATGAAATTAACCTTTCGAGAATCTTTTCCTAGTCTTTTTTGTATCCGTTCAATAGCATTTTTTGAAATATCGAGTAAATATAAATGGATATAACCTAAATTTAAAAGATGGTCTATTAAATAACTATCTCCCCCGCCTACATCTATTATTTTAGCATCTTTAGGTAAGTTCAGTTTTTCAATAAAATATATAGAGGATTCTGGATTTTTTTGATACCAACTAACTTCATCTTCTTTTTTTGTTGAAAAAACATGCTCCCAATGTGCTTTCTTATCCATAATTTTAATAATAACCTAATAATAAGGAAAAATAAAAATAATAACTTTTATTTAAAAGATTTCTAATAAGATAAATTTTAACAAAAAATAATTAAAATAAGTGCTGTTTTAATCCAGATTCCGCATTAGACTTCGTTGTGAAACAAAATTTTTCAATAAATTCAAGTGCTCACGGAAAATTTTAGAAGAAGAAATAGTGAACTATTTTGATGATTAAAATTTGAGTACGTGCTTGAATTTGAAGAAAAATAAAGTGGAATAGATTTACTTCGTCTATTCGCTACGCTCGGGTCTAATGTGTAATCTGGGTTTAACCAAAATTCCGAATTAGTTTTTATTGTAAAAAATGAATAAATTCAAATGCTTACCGGAATTTTAGAAGAAAAATAGAAAACTATTTTGATGATTAATAAGGAATACTTACTGAAACGCTGATTATACGTTAGCGATTTATCACAAATAAAAAGATTTTGAATCTAAAAAAAAATACTCTTTTTCTCTTTCAATTAGGTTTTCTTAAAAGTTCGTAATCTTGCTATTTGTACAACAAGAGAAATTACATAATATTGATAATTTGACTTCTCATACTTTAGTCGAAGTGGTAAATTACGTGTTAAGTTATAGTTTTTGACTACCAAATTCGCAAGAAAAATTTTCATGTATTTTTTTTGCCTTTCTATCTTCAACATGAAGTATAAGGGAATTTGAGTTTAATTCATGTTTACATAATTAATGGGCTTTATGAAACATTTTGGTAATAGATCAAATAGAATATTTTTAGAGCAGGAAGTACTATTTAATTCATTATATAAATAATTGAAGAGGCTGATTTTGAGGCTTCCATATTTTTGTTTTCTATACAAAATAAGATTTATATATTAATTCTCAATATTTACGTTTTTATTAAGAAAAAATATTTGAAAAATATCCTTATTTTTGGAGCTTTAAAAAATGAAATTATGGCACAAATAACATTTAAAGGAAATACAATAAATACAGTTGGAGAATTGCCTGTAGTAGGATCAAAGGCTAATTCTTTTGAATTAGTAGCAACTGATTTATCTATTAAAAAATTAGAGGATTTTAAAGGACAAAAAATAGTATTAAATATTTTTCCTAGTATAGATACAGGAATTTGTGCTGCTTCTGTTCGAAAATTTAATGAAACGGCATCAAAATTAGAAAACACAAAAGTGTTGTGTATTTCTAGAGATTTACCATTTGCACAAACTCGTTTTTGTGGAGCAGAAGGATTGGAAAATGTTATTAATTTATCGGATTTTAAAACAGGTAGTTTTGGTGCTGATTATGGATTGACTATAGTAGAAGGACCGTTAGCAGGTTTACATTCTCGTTGTGTAATTGTATTAGATGAAAACGGAATTATAAAATATACAGAGCAAGTTGCGGAAATTGCCCAAGAACCTAATTATGAATCTGCTTTAGCTTCTTTATAATGAAATTTGAAAAAGACGAAACGTTATTTACAGGTCGATTAAAAAGTATACGATTTGCTGCTAAAGGAGCATTTAAATTAATTACGACAGAGCATAGCGTAATGGTACAATCTTCATTAGCCGTATTAATGTCATTAGCAGGATATTATTTTGAAATTACTCGAGAAGAGTGGATGTTTCAAATATTTGCTTTTGGATTAGTTTTAAGTGTTGAAGGCTTGAATACAGCGGTTGAAAAATTAGCTGATTTTGTACATCCCGATTTTCATGAAAAAATTGGATTCATAAAAGATATTGCTGCTGGTGCTGTTTTTTTTGCAGCTATGACCGCCTTTGTTATAGGAAGTTTTATCTATTTGCCTAAAATAGTATAAGTCTAATTGTTATAAATCGACCTATTTTTTAAAAATATAATGGCTAAATCAAAAAGAAAGAAAATACATCTGCCGAAGTAGAATCTGAAAATTCACAAAGACGATTTGGAGTAAGCCGTCAACAAAAAATAACATTTGGAATTTTACTTATATTGTTTTCTATTGCATTAGCAATTTCCTTTATTTCCTATTTTGTTAATGGTAAACTGGATCAAAGTGAAATTAATGAATTTGGTAATAGAGAATCACAAGTTCAAAACTGGTTAGGGAAATTAGGCGTATTTTTAGCTCATTTTTTTGTCTACCAAGGATTTGGTGTTGCCGCATTTTTCTTTGTAAGATTGTTGTTTTTAACAGGATCTTACTTAGTACTTGATTTAGCAGTTTCTAAATTAAAGAAAACGTGGTTTTGGGA
This sequence comes from Flavobacterium davisii, assembly GCF_019565505.1. GTDB lineage: Bacteria > Bacteroidota > Bacteroidia > Flavobacteriales > Flavobacteriaceae > Flavobacterium > Flavobacterium davisii. The sequence continues at coordinate 114,524 of NZ_CP067378.1, read as the reverse complement.
TATTTTTGTCATTATAATTCTTTCTATTCTTTTTGGATTTTTTAGTACTTCTCTTCCTGAATTAGGAGGGGTCATAGGATTTGAAATGAATTCTTTTTACAAGATTATTTAGGAAAAGCAGGTACTTTACTTACCTTACTTTTTGGAATAGTTATTTATCTTATTTTTAAGATAAAAATATCGCCAGAAGCTATTAAAGCAGCTTTTGAGAAAACAAAAACCGAATTAAAAGAAGATTTTAAAAATCCATTATCTAAAGAAAGTACAACAGTTTATAATTTAGAGGAATTTGCCGTTCAAGAAGAAGAAGTTCAACCTCTATTAAAAGAGAAAGAAAAAAATACTAAAGCTCTAACTGAAATATTAGAAGAAGATTACGATGATGAGGAGTTAGAAGGTATTGTATTAAAAACAATTCCTTCCCAGTTTGAAAAGAATAAAGAAATTTTAAAACCTACTATAGAAAATTCTTCTGAATTGACTTTAGATCTTAATCCTACTTCTAAACCATTAAGCGAATTAGAACATAATTCAGATGAATTAGTAATTCAAAAAGTAGAAGAAGAAGATATTATTGAAGAAAATCTAGCAGAGCGTTTAGTGGCTCATTTTGGCGAATTTGACCCCACATTAGATCTTTCCAACTATAAATTTCCAACTATAGATTTATTAAAGGAATATGGTTCGGGAGGTATTACAATTAATCAAGAAGAACTAGAAGAAAATAAAAATCGTATTGTAGAAACACTTCGTAACTACAAGATTGATATTGCTCAAATAAAGGCTACTGTTGGACCTTCTGTAACATTGTATGAAATAGTGCCAGAAGCAGGTGTTCGCATATCTAAAATAAAAAGTTTAGAAGATGATATTGCACTTTCGTTGGCAGCATTAGGAATTCGTATTATAGCTCCGATGCCGGTAAAGGAACCATTGGCATTGAAGTGCCTAATAAAAATCCAACCTTAGTACCTATGAAAGGTGTTATAGCATCAGCAAAATTTCAAGAAGCAGAAATGGAGTTGCCAATTGCTCTAGGGAAAACTATTTCTAATGAAACATTTGTGGTTGATTTAGCTAAAATGCCTCACTTATTAATGGCGGGGGCAACGGGACAAGGTAAATCAGTAGGATTAAATGCTGTACTTACTTCTTTATTATATAAGAAACATCCAGCTGAAGTTAAATTTGTGTTAGTTGATCCTAAAAAAGTAGAATTAACCCTTTTTAATAAAATAGAAAGGCATTATTTAGCAAAATTACCAGATACAGAAGATGCTATTATAACCGATAATTCAAAAGTAATAACCACGCTGAATTCATTGTGTGTAGAAATGGATAATCGTTATTCTTTATTAAAAGATGCGATGGTACGTAATATTAAGGAATACAACGAAAAATTCAAACAAAGAAAATTAAATCCAGAGTTAGGACATCGCTTTTTACCTTATATTGTGCTAGTAGTAGATGAGTTTGCTGATTTAATCATGACAGCAGGTAAAGAGGTTGAAACACCTATTGCCCGTTTGGCACAATTAGCCAGAGCAATTGGAATTCATTTAATAATAGCAACACAACGTCCTTCAGTAAACGTGATTACAGGTATTATTAAGGCTAATTTCCCTGCGCGTATTGCTTTTAGAGTTACATCTAAGATAGATTCTAGAACCATTTTAGATCAACAAGGTGCTGATCAATTAATAGGTAGAGGAGACTTATTATATACCAATGGTAATGATTTAGTGCGTGTACAATGTGCCTTTGTAGATACCCCAGAAGTAGAAAAGATTACAGAATTTATAGGGGCTCAAAAAGCTTATCCTAATGCTTATTTGCTTCCTGAATTTGTAGGTGAAGATGGGGGAGGGACAAGTCTTGATATTGATATTTCAGAACGAGATTCTCTTTTTAGAGATGCAGCAGAGGTAATCGTTACAGCTCAGCAAGGTTCAGCTTCTCTAATTCAACGAAAATTAAAATTAGGATATAATCGTGCAGGTCGACTAATAGATCAGTTAGAAGCGGCCGGTATAGTAGGTCCTTTCGAAGGAAGTAAAGCGCGTACTGTAAATATACCTGATTTGGTTGCTCTTGAACATTTTTTAAATAATGAAAAAAATAATTAAATAAAATGAAAAGAATAATTGTATTATTATTAGCCTTAACTTCTATTAATTTACAAGCCCAAAATGATGCAAAAGCAAAAGCTTTATTAGATAAAGTGGCGGCAAAGGTTAAGTCTTTTAAAACTATTCAAGTAGATTTTAAATATAATTTACAAAACGCTAAAGAAGGAATTAATCAAGATAGTAAAGGAAATGTTACCTTGTCTGACAATAAATATCTTTTGAATTTTATGGGCGTTACTAAAATTTGTGATGGAGCAAAAGTATATACAATATCAAAAGAAGATGAAGAAGTTTCAATTGCAAAAGTGAGAAATGAAGAAGAAGCAGATACTCCAGCAAAAATGTTGACCTTCTTTAATAATGGTTTTAAATATAATTGGGACATAAATCAAAGTATTAAAGGTAAAAAAATTCAATATATAAAGTTGACACCAATAGGATCTAAAGATGATCGTAAACAAATTTTAGTGGGAGTTGATATAGCAACTCAACTAATTTATAATACGATTACTTTAAATAAAAATGGAACAAAAGTAACGTTAACAGTTAATTCTCTAAAAACAAATGGAGCTTTACCTAAAAACTATTTTACCTTTGTGAAAGCAAAATACCCCAATTATTACATCAATAACTTCGGATTAATCTTACGAATGAAAATCCTAGACCGATATTTACTTAAGTCCTTCTTGATTACATTTACTTCCGTATTTGTAATCTTGTTTTTTATATTTATTTTACAAACTGTTTGGTTATTTATATCTGAATTAGCAGGTAAAGACCTTGATTTTTTTATGATTACCAAGTTTTTAATTTTTGCAACCCCTAAGCTGATGCCTATGGTAATACCTTTAACAGTATTGTTGGCTTCTATTATGACATTTGGGGATTTAGCAGAACATTATGAATTTGCTGCTATGAAATCAGCAGGCGTTTCCTTCTTTAGAAGTTTAAAAATTTTATTAGTATTCATTTTTGGTTTAAGTATAATAGCTTTCTTTTTTGCTAATAATGTTATACCTTATTCAGAATATAAGTTTACCAATTTTAGACGAAATTTAGCACAAGTAAAGCCAGCATTAGCTATTGCTGAAGGTCAATTTTGTGATATAGGAGAATTTAATATAAAAGTCGAAAAAAAGGAAGGAGAAAAAGGAGAAAAACTTAAAAACGTTACGATACATAAAAAGTCAAATCAAGGAGAAGGAGCAAAAACAGTAATCAAATCAAAAGAAGGTCTTTTGTTATCATCAGAGTCTAATGATTTGCTACAATTAATCTTAAAAGAAGGCTACTATTATGAGGACGTTAGTCCTGTTGATTATGAGCAACGCCGGAAGCTACCCTTCGTAAAAGTTTTTTTTAAAAAGTATACAATCAATATTGATTTATCTAAACTAAATACTAATGAAGCCTTGAAAGATGAATTAAAAAATTCTGATGCAATGCTTAAAATTAATGATTTAAAATATACGGCAGATTCCTTAAGAGCTAATTATAATAAAGAACTCATTGCACTTGCAGATAATAATTATCAACGTCTTGGAATTACAAATGATTATAATGTAGATACATTAAAAATTAAGAACACAAAGAAAACAGATTTATTACGCATTGTTAAAAACAATTCATCTAAAATTAATGTATTAAATGTAGCTGAAAGTGATTTAATAAGTACTAAAAGTAATTTAGAGATGTATGAATTTGCAATGCTCTCAAAAGAAAAAGAAATAAATGGTTATTTAAATGCCATTTTTGAAAAGTTTACTTTTAGTTATGCCTGTATACTTATGTTTTTTATAGGGGCACCATTAGGAGCCATTATTCGTAAAGGAGGATTAGGATTACCTATTGTATTTGCTATGCTTATTTTTATTTCGTTTCATTTTATGAATACATTTAGTAAAAAAATGGCACAAGAATCCCAAATACCCGTTTTTTTAGGAGCTTCTCTAGCTTCTCTAATATTAACTCCTTTAGCTATTTATTTAACTAAAAAAGCAGTTAATGATAACGGAGACGTTAATTTTGATTTTATTACAGAACCATTTAAGATTATATATACAAAACTAACACAACTCAAAAAAAAATAAAAATGGAAACACAAACCATTAAATTAAATACCATTGAAGAAGCAATAGAAGATATTCGCCAAGGAAAAGTAATTATTGTCGTTGATGATGAAGATAGAGAAAACGAAGGCGATTTTCTTGCCGCAGCCGAAAAGATTACACCTGAAATGGTAAATTTCATGGCTACCTATGGTAGAGGACTTATTTGTGCACCACTAACAGAAACACGTTGCAAAGAATTAGGACTTAATCCCATGGTAACGAATAATACAGATCACATGGAAACGGCTTTTACTGTTTCTGTAGACTTAAAAGGACATGGCGTTACTACAGGTATATCAGCTTCTGATAGAGCTAAAACAGTTCAAGCATTAGTAAATCCTGATACGAAGCCTTTTGATTTAGCCCGTCCAGGTCATATTTTTCCTTTAATAGCAAAAAAAGGAGGTGTCTTACGTCGTACAGGACATACAGAAGCAGCCATAGATTTTGCTCGTTTAGCGGGTTTAAAACCTGCTGGCGTTATTGTAGAAATTATGAATGAAGATGGTACTATGGCTAGATTACCTCAACTAGTAGAAGTAGCTCAAAAATTTAATTTAAAATTAGTTTCTATAGAGGATTTGGTGGCTTACAGAATGCAACATGATAGTTTGATTGTAAAAAGGAAGATTTTGATATACAAACTCGATTTGGCATTTTCCGCTTAAGAGCTTACGAACAAATTACTAATAAGCAAATTCATATTGCCTTAACGAAAGGAACTTGGAATTCAGGAGAAGCTGTTCTAACCAGAATTAATTCATCTCAAGTTAATAATGATCTATTAGGAACATTGACAAATAATGTTGATAAACAATTAGATGATATGTTCCGAGTTATTAATGAACAAGGTAAAGGAGCTGTTATTTTTATTAACCAAGATATACAAACAATAAGTCTTTTAAATCGTATTACAGAATTAAAAGAATTACAGCAACAAGGAGAGATGAAAGCACCTAAAATAGTAATTGATAGTAAAGACTATGGGATAGGAGCTCAAATCCTTCATGATATAGATATAACAAAAATTCGTTTAGTATCTAATACAGAAGTAGGAAAACGAGTAGGAATGATAGGTTATGGATTGGAAATAATAGAATATGTAAAATATTAAAAATTTATATATTTTTTTAAAATAAAAGTTTGTATAAATAAAAAACTATCTTATATTTGCACTCGCGATACAGAAGTATAGCGAGTTTTACTGGAGAAATGGCAGAGTGGTCGAATGCGGCAGTCTTGAAAACTGTTGACTGTAACAGGTCCGGGGGTTCGAATCCCTCTTTCTCCGCAGGTTTAACACCCTAACCCTTCTAAACAAAGGAGTTAGGGTTTTTTGTTTTCCAAATATCCCCACAATTTTAAAATTTTAGATCTAATAGCCACTATTTGACCTGACCGTTGTAAGTTAAACCCAGATTCCGCATTAGGAATTTCCTTAGTCCAGTCAATAGGATAATCCCAATGGAAAAAAATCTTTAAGATTAAAACTTTCAGCACCAAAATCTGATTTTAATTCTTTGATTCTATTTTCAGCATCCCCTCTTTGTCTATAGTTTCTCCATACGTCTGTAGCGGCATATTCTACATTTGTACTATAGGCTGAGTATCTGTAATTTCTATGTATTTCATCTTCTGGGAATAAGCTTAATGTTCTTCCTGTAGTATTTGGAGGCTTTGAGATTTTTTGTCTAACAATTATAATTCTTCTGTTTTTATCCTAATAATTACACTTATCCATAAATCTTGCTTGTTAATAAGGTTTTGAATAGGGTGTGTAAAGCGTACAGCAACAATGTAATTAAGTGCTTTTTGTTCTAAATAATCCAAAATATCTTTTTGAAAAAATCCGCTATCCAATCGAACTAAACCTACTTTTTTAGTTCCAAAATTAGCCATTGTATCTTCTAAAAAACCAACAAAATTATTGGCAGAACTACTATCACCGCTTCTAAGCCAAAAATTAGCAACCATTTTTAGATAATGTACTATGGGGAGTATTAATTTTTTTTAAAAACATTTGACTGTTTTATTCTCTTATTTTTCTCCTTAGCCATTAACATAGCATTATAGGCATTTACCACGCCGCCAGATTTAGATAATTCACTGAAGGGTTTCAAAACGCCTTCTTTTTCACCAGGAACTTGAACCATAAGATCAAGTTTAATAGCAGAGTCCATGATAATCTTTTTCACTACCTCTGCAGTAAGTTTTGGGTAATGCGATCGAATTAATGCAGCAAGACCTGAGGTTATAGCAGCTGAATAAGAAGTACCTTCTCCGATATGTTCTCCAGAGAATACTTCAATGGTTTTTATTTCAGATGCTGGAGCAAAAACATCTACATTTCTTTTACCATAATTACTAGACTCATATACTAAATTTTGATTAGCATGTGGTGTGTTTCCAGCTACTACAATAAGATTTTTTACATATTCTTTCCCTTTTATAAAGTTTTCAAAATCATAATCATTAGGATATTGTGCGAGTAAATCTATATTTTTACGATCATTACCTGCGGATACCACTAAAAGGACATCTTTCTTTGCAGCATATATAATTGCTTGTTTTATCCATTCTGGATATATAGGGTGTAATTTACCAAAACTCATATTTATTACCTTTGCTCCATTATCAACGGCATATTTTATAGCATAATGCAAGTCTTTGTCTGTCATCGATCCTTCATCCGGCATTATTGTTATGGGTATTATTTTAATTTTGGTATCCATTATACCTTTTGCTCCTAAAGTATTATTTCTGTTACCTGCAATAACACCTGTCATATAAGTATTGTGTGCGTAGAGTTCTGGAAGTTTCCAAGTAAAAGGATTACCGTAATTATGATCATTTATATCGTTTTCATTATCACCTATTATTTTACGATCGTTGTAATTAGGATTGAGTAATGTATTTTTTAAATAGTCTGCTTTAATGGCAAATTTTTTAAAATAGCTAACGTCTAGATTATAAGCTTTAATGTTTTTTATAAAATATAAATCATCCTGTATTGCAGTATCTTTAGAATCTTTATATATTACTGATAAGCTGTCTATTTCTTTAAGAGTGTAATTTCCATTAGGAAAAAATTCTTTTATTCTTTTCATTGCAGCTGGATAGGCAGTACTATAGTAATCTTGAGCATTCACTATTTGTTTATGTTCAGCGATTTGATTTTTTTGCGAAGCTAGGGCTTTGGAGTGACGAATGGAATCGTTTTTATTTTTTTTTATAGAGACACTATCTTTATATTTTGCATATAAAAGTTTTAATCTTCTTTGTGAATCAGTATTTAGATAAGCTACACAATCACCTTTTCTATTTCCCATGAAATTCCAACCTTGTATGTCATCAATATACCCGTTATCATCATCATCAATGCCATTGTTAGGAATTTCTTTGGTATTTTTCCAAATTTGATGTATAATATCAGGATTTGAACTATCAATGTAGCTATCAATAACAGCAACTATAATAGGAGTTGCTTTACTTTTTTTTAAGATTTTACTATAAGTTTTATCTAGGCTAATCCCCATAATTCCGTTTGCTTCTAAATCAAGATGCTGCCAGTTGTTAACATCAAATATGGGTGTATTGATAGAATTTTTAGTTTCTTGTCCATTGATAATAGTACTATTTAGACAAATAAAGATAACAGAAAAATATACCTTTAAGGAATTAACAAGCATTGGAATATTTGGTTTAAAAAAATTAGCTCAATTTTAGATTGGTTGAGAGTTACAGACAACCCGACACATAAAGTCGGGTTCGTTTTAACGTGGTCTACTAATAGCAATAATTGGTTTTTCATGTCCTCCTCCATCACTATCGGTATATAAGGTGTTTGTTCCTCCACTAATTACTTATTTCTCAACATTGATTAATGCTTTGAAATTTAAATTCTTTGATTTCTTTTTTTGTTTTTCATTGTAATAAAACTTTTATTTTTTACAAAGTTCTGTTAAGTCTATATTCTTTCAAAGTATTAATATATTCAATTTATAAATTATCAAGCAATTTATCTTCTTTGTAAGCTTTTATGTACATTGAGGGTGTCATCCCTGCTTTGGTATTGAAAATTCTAGTAAAAGTGGAATGGTTTTTATAGCCTATTTCTTGAGCTAAAGCCTGTATGGAATAATTTTGGAATTTTTTGTCTTTTTTTAATAATTGAATAAAGTAATTAATTCGTAAATCGTGAATATAATTCGAAAAGTTTGTCTTCTTATATTTATTTATAACATGAGAAAGATATGTTGTATTAGTTTTTAAATCATTCGCTAATGAATCAAGGGAGCATTCTGGGTTAGTGTAGCAGTGATTTTCTTCAAATAGGCTAAGTCCTTCTAATAGATTTTTAATAAGTAGTTCGTCTAGTAAAGACTTATCTTTCAATTCTAAAATTGTTTCACTTCTTTTATTTTTTTCAACAGTCGCAACTTTTAAATGTTCCAAAGAATCGAGCTTATTTTCAAGCGTTTCCTTTTCGGATAGTAGTTTTTGAAATTTACGATATTGTTCTATAAGTTGCGTTTTTTTCTTTTTTCTATGTTCATTGAAAATATATGCTAATACAGATGTAATGAAAAGTATACATATAATAATAGTTGTAAGACTGATTTTAATTTTAGAAAATTCTTTTTCTTTTTTCTCCTCCATTTCTGGAATATCAAATTTTGTATGAGTTTTATCAACTATGTACTCATAATTTCTTTGTAATATACTATCAGCTTTAATAAGTTGTTTACTAAAATAATAGGATGTATTGAAGTTTCTATTTTTTTCAAAATATTTTATAAGTATTGGGTAAATGTTTTTCAGTTCGGAATAAGCATATTTTTTTTGATTTAATATCGAATCTACTTTTATGTAATAATTTATTGCTAATTTTTTATTATTGCTGAATTCATTTATTTTCCCAATATAAAAGCAGCATTCTGCATAATTAATATAATCGTCATTTTTTGAAAATACAGGAAGGATAGTGTAAAATTGCGTCAACGCTTCTCTATATTGTTTTAAATTATAGTTGTTCTTTGCTTTTGCAAAAACAAAATAATTATGACTATTGTGGTCATTATTACTTTTTGTAAGTGCTAGCCCTTTTGCTATTATTTTTTCGTTTTCATTAGTTAATTGAAGTTTATTATAACATTCGGTGATCGAAAAAAGGCAATCGGTATATAAATTTTCATTCGTAGTCCCTATAGTTTTCTTCAGATATTTTTCGTTTTCAAGATAAATTTTTAATGCTTCATTTGTTCTTCCTTGAATATTTTTTATTCTGGCAATGGCATCCTTAATACCTATATGTAAATCAGTTGTTTTTAATTTTAGTTTTCTAAAATAATCATTCGCCTTTATATATTCATCTAGAGCCTCTCTATAATATCTGTTTTGATAAAAAAAAGCACCTCGATTACTTAATTTTAAAAGTGTACAATTTTCATCATTTTTACATTCTATTGTATTTAAGCTATCTATAAAAATTTTTCCTTTTTTAAAATCAAGACTATTGGCAATAAGAGTATAACCTGTAATAAGGTATTTAGGGGCTTTGCTTTTTTTTGCTAAAGTCAGGTATCTATTAGCAATCATTAATTGTTGTTTTCTATCAGAACTTAAAATATAATATTTATCAAAGAGAATATTCAAATCAATAGTTATATCGGTCTTTTCATTATGTGACGGATCCGTATTTATACTTTTTGATTGTAATGTATGAACAAACAGAAAAAAAGATAATATAATTATATTTTTTTTAAACATCTGAAATACAAATTTTTATAAGTTTAAATTTTTTTCAATTTATAAACTGTTCTTTTCAATTTATAAATTGATAACACTTGCATTTGCACAACCCAATCTCCTCCCATTACTTTGCATCGCAATTTTAAGCAAAGATATAAAAGCAAGAAAGCCTTTTAATCTTTTTTTCAGCATTGTTTGTTGATTGGGTAGGGGATAATCAAAAACAAATATAAACTATGGGGACAAAAAATCAAATCAGTCTTGAAATACCACAAAGTGTTTTAGACGAAGTGCAAACTAAACTGAAAGAATGCAAAAGGTTATTAGCTCCTTTTTTGCAAGGGCTTACTCCTACGGAGCGCATGGAAATTTTTAAAATGGGGGATAAAACAGTGGCAACTGCCTAACTAGCTTTGAGCTTCTAAAGAATACCTTTTAGGATTAAAATAGTATATTTTTAAAATTAATAAATGAAATAGACAAGTATCTAAGATTTATGTATTAATTTTAGATAATCATGAACAAAATTATATTTTAATTTCAACTTTATCTCTACAAAATAAATAAACTAATGAAAACAATCAAACAAAATTTAATACTAGCAATATTACCAACCATATCAGTAGCACAAATTGAAATTTCAGGAAAAATTGTAGATAAAAATAATGTCCCTCTTCAAATGACAGAAGTTTATCTAACAGCTTCAGATAATACGTCATTAAAAAATACCTACACAAATGAAGATGGTTTCTTTGCAATAACAGAACAGAAAGGAAAGTTTGATTTAGAAGTTGTAAAAGATGAAAAGGTTTTATTGAAGAAAAAGCTAATCTTGAATGAAAATGTAAATATAGGAACTCTTGTTCTAAACAACATTGAGAATATATCTCAAGAAAAAATATCAATTTCTAAAGAAAGTTGGTATGTAATAAAAGGAAGAATTATTGATAAAAATAATCAACCTTTACCATCCTTAAAAATTAAATTAACATCAACGACTTCTTCCAAAAAAGTCTATTCAAATGATCTAGGTGAGTTTGAATTGATTGAAAAGAAAGGAAATTATACTTTAAAGATTCAACAAAATAGTAAAACAATTTTCAAGAGAAAAATTGTCGTAGAAGGAAATCTCTTGTTAGGTGATATAAGTATTGAAGTAAATAAGATGTAGTTAATATAGAGTCATGCAAAAAATAAAATTATTTCTTCTACTTACATTGTTTCCTGTTACATTATTTGCTCAAATTGAAATTAAAGGGAGGATTATTGATAAAAATAATTCACCAGTTCAACTAGCAGAAGTGATTATGCTCAATCTTGATAGTAAAGCTGTAGGCACTACTTTGACGAATGAAGAAGGTTTTTTTAAAATCAAACTTGTAAGTGGATACTACAGTTTAAAAGTGAAGTAGTTAAATAATACACTAGTAGAAAAGAAATTTTCATTTACTAGGTCTATAAATTTGGAAGTTTTAAAAGTAGAAGATTCTAGACAACTGGAGGAGGTAGTAATCAAAGCTAAAAAGAAATTGATTGACCGTAAAGTAGATAGAGTTGTTTTTAATGTTGAGAATAGTATAACTGCGACAGGAGGGGATGCTACTGACGCACTTAAGGTAACACCGAGTGTAAGGATTAACAATAATACTATTACTATAGTAGGAAGAAGTAATGTAGCTATTTTAGTTAACGATAAATTAGTTCAGTTTTCAGGAGAGGATTTAATTAATTAATTCAAGTTGCTAGTTGATTATTTTGTTTAATTGAAGTCCAAAGACAAATAATGTTAGCTTTATTAAAAATCCTTCCAATGTTACAGCATGTATGGTTCTAGAGAACATTTTTTTAATATCCCTTATTGTTGTTTCTATTCTTTTTCTCATTTTAAGTTTTTCATTTTTCTGTTCCAAAGTATCTATTCTTTTAGCATTTGATTTACGTTAAATTTTCAATGAAATACATTTTCTTTCTAAGGCAATATCTTCTATAGCATAGTCGGTATAAGCGCTATCGCCGTATAATGAAGCTTTTACAGGTAACTTGTCAATCATTTTTCCTATTGCTTTGGCATCTCCAGTTTTTCTAGGTGTAAAATGAAAAGCTATTGGAATCCCATCTTTTGTAGTAAGCAATTGCACTTTAATACCATAAAAATAGTTTCCCATACTTGCTGTATAGCCTCTATATTTTTCTTCCTTTAGAATTTTACAGTTCATAATTCTCATATTATTGCATACTGGAACAGGAAATGAATCAATGATATACTGCATTTCACAACAAAATTCTTTAAAATAGAAACTTACAATCTCAAATAACTCATAAAGCAAATTCGCTATTTTGTGTAATCGTCTATTAAATCTACTCGCATCCACCATTTCTGGGATAAATCCATATTGTTTGACAAACCTAATAGCTGAACAATGATTACCATAAAAACTTGTTGATGATAAAATTGCTGCTAAAATAATTTCACTATCACTAACACGTCTTCTTTATGGTCAATTCCATGTAAAATATCATCTATTAAACAAAAAATTGATATAATTTTGTCTTTACTAAGCATCGGTTTTGTTTATTGGTTCGCAAAACAAATTTACTTAACCTTTGCTTTTCTTTTTTTCCTCTTTTAAATTAGCAACTTGAATTAATTAATGAAAAAAATTGAAGAATTTTATTGTATTCAAACTAATGATGCACATTCCTCTGTTGAAAATCAAATTAGAGGGTTTTGTACTATAAAACAGGAATTGATTAGACCAGAAATATTTATTGATAATTATTCTTTGTATGAGAATGCAAAAAAGCAAAGATCTAAGTTATTAACGTTTAATCCTAGTGGGAATTTGAAATTAAATTTTACAGAAGAAGAGTTAGTTTATCTGTCTAATATTTTCAGTTTTGAAATTATTAAAAGAGAATCTTCAGGATATAAACTCGCTAAAATTTCAAATGATGATAGATTTTCAATTGTATATTTATCATGGGTGCTGTCACATTTAGAAAAGGAATACATTATTATTAAGTCAAAACGTTGGCAATTTGATTATCAACCACGTAGTGCAGGAGAAGATGCGAGAGGGGAAGATGTAACCTATATTCATGGAATTTGGGAAAACCCTGAATTACCTGAAAATATTATGAAAAAAATAAAAGGAGAATTTTAAAATGAAATATTTAAAAAATATTATATTATTATTTGTTTTCTTAAATTCTTTTTATGGCTTTACTCAATGTGAAACAGTAAAAAGTCTTTTTGAAAATGATTTGTATGCCTCAAAAGAGTTGCGAGATTATGCTTCAAAGGCTGATGATCCTGATAAAGTTTTTGATGCTTGGCACTTGCTTTTAGAAGAGAAATCATTAGAAAAAACTAATGTGAAAGTTTTAAAAGAAGTAGAAGATAATTATCAGGCTATAAAAAATGCTGGGGGATATAGCAAATGGAAAAATGTTAACGGAGGGAAGGTTGATGACCTATTTGCAAGTATTTTAAATCAAGGAGATTTTCAAGGCTTCAGAAACCTTTGCAAGAACAATCCTAAAGTTACAGTGGAGCTTGTTGATGATAGTTGGCACACTTTCACTTCAGAAACTAAATCTACTTACGGCATTGGTAGTAAAAGAAATTTAGCGACTATTGAGTTTGATGGGCAAAAAAAAATAATAGCAAGTGGCGAAGGTTACAATAGTCAAATGGCAAATAGCGGTCAATTTATTCCTGAGGAATTTATTATAAAGGTAAAAAATGGTGAAAGAGTATTTGAACCAACTATTGTCACAAGACATCTTGATACTGAATTAATCGGATTAGAGTATTTTGCTAAACAAAAGGGTGCTGTTAAAGGGAAAAGATATCCAGAAGTCACAGGAGAGATAAAAGTTACAAGTGATTTATGTCCTTGTCCTTCATGCTCAGCTATATTTCAACAGTTTAGTGATATGTTCCCAAATGTCAATATCAAAGTAGTAACTAGTCCCAAATTACATTATTAAGATTATATGCAATATTTATCATTTTTGAATGAACACAGTCTTGAGATAGGTAATTCAAGAGGAGTTGAAAGTAATAAAATTAACGAAATTGAGATTCACTTTCACTTAGTATTACCAATAGCATACAAGGAATATCTATTAAAATTTGGAGAAAGTTGTGATAATTTGTTTGGGAGCTACTATATGACATATCCATCGCTAATGGATAATAAAAGCGATGCTATTGCAATGGTGAATTTTGATGATAGAAAACATGAATGTGATAAGCCTTCAATTAAGGATAGTTATTATTTTTTTGGTCAATGGCAAGGTTATATATTTTATTTTTTTGATTGTGCTGAGAGTAATGAAAATCCTGCTGTGTACATATTAACTGATAGTCTTAAAATTGAAAAATATAAGAATAGTTTTGCCGAGTTTATTTATGATGAAGGGTTAAAGCCTTTATTACAAAGTGAAAGTCCTCAAATCTGATGGCTTTTTGTATTACATCGAGAACACTTTTTTAAGAGCTCCTTTAATATCCCCTTGATAGTCCGAGCATTAAGTAATCTTAGGCTAGTGCGTGTTTCAAGCCCGTACCCTTACCAAATTAAGAACCACAATCAGTAGAAAGCTTGTGGTTTTTGTTTGCCTAAAATCTAATGAGTCGGGAATATAAATTCGACATTGCTCGCGCGAATCCTTTCTCGTGGCAGTAATAAATGATAAAAATAATCAACTAGCAACTGGAATTAATTATAGCAATGAAAGTTACATAATACATATTAACCGAAGTAATTCATTTATATATGATGAAAGTATTCAAGCCTTATCTTTTCAATTAATAAGACCTTTTTCGAGAAACTAGAAGCTCAAATAGGATTGCGTGGAGAAAATACTATCACAAAAGGTTATTCAAAAACATTAGATCAAACAAATAAAAGGAACTATTTTAATTTATTCCCTTCCATATTTTTAAACTACACCTTTAATAGCTATAAATCTTTATCTGTTAATTATAACAGAAGAATTGATAGACCTAGTTATGGTGACTTAAATCCATTTAGATTTTATAGCACTTCTTATAATTATTCTGAAGGGAATCCATTTTTGAATTCTTACCTTACTGATAATATTGAAATAGCCTATACTTATAAAAATTTATATACATCAATATATTGGAATCATATTTCCAATGGTTTTAATGAAGTAACTTATGTCGAACCTAATTCAATTATTCAAAGAGTAATTCCTAATAACTTTTTTAATCAACAGGATTTAGGGCTTTTAGAATCTTATTCTTTTAAGTTTAAAAATATTAAAAGTAGTAATGATGTATCAATATTTTATAGTGAAACAACCTCTCAAATTCCTAATCTAGACTAATAAGAAGAAAGAAATTTTTAGTTTGATAATAATCTTAATGAGAAGGTAAAAGCCTTATTCAAAAAATTTAAAGATGCTGGTATAAAAGATTGTTTGAATAAAAACTCCTTCAATTTAGAATCTATTATGGGTTTGGTTAAACTGGTGTGTAAATAATTTATAAATAAAGATTGTTTGAGTTTAACATACAATTTGTTACTCCGACGTAAGGAGGAGTCTCATAATCTTAATGAATTATACCATTTAAGGTTTAAATTTACTCTAATAATATTGCGTAATATCTCTTGATTCATGTATTCTGTAGTGCGTTTTGGTTTAGGTAATTTCAAAACTAAAATGGTATTACAATTTTTTTTGAAAAATAGAGTTAAAGACTCCTACCAAAAGTAATTTACGTTTAAAATATAACCCCCATTTTTAAAGTAAAAGCCTTCAAAATGGGGGTGAATTAAAAAATAAGCAGATCTTAAAGTATTTTCTATATTTTATTTTTGAATTTAGCTAAAAGGATAAAAGAAAATAAATTAATTGATAATAATTCTTCTTGATTCTTTTTATTTTTACTTTCTATATTGAGTATGTAAACTCCAGAAGAAATATTTGATAAATCAATTTCGTTATTAAATTCGGATCCTTTTACTTCATATTTTTTTCAAACATATTTCTACCACCTAAATCAAAAAGTTGAATTTTTACTTCCTCATCTGTAGATAAGATAATATTAAATTTACCATTAGATGGATTAGGGAATATTTCAAATTTTTCAAAATTATTTACTTCATTACCTAAAGTTCCTTGTATAATAAAATTGTCAATGAATACACCTTCTTGGTTAGAAGCATCATCAGAAATAAAAGTAAATCTAAAAATAGCATTTGATGCGGGACCTACTTCATTTAGGCTTTGGCTATAATTTCTCTTATTACCATTGTTGCCATTACCACCTACTGGTGCTACATCATAATCTCCAGTCCATTGTTTCCCAATACAATTAAAGCAGTCTCTACCATCAGGTATTCTAGAACTATTATACCATGTATTGCCCATATTACCAAGAGGAGTCCAAGTTGCACCATTATTGGTAGAATATTCAAAATAAACAATATCCCAGTTAGATTCAAGATCAAATGCCATATCAAAACTTACTTTTGCATTGGTTAAGTTAGATAAATTGTAACATTGAGAAACTAAATAAGAAGTTGTTTTATCAGGATAATTGCCGACTAATTTTGTAATGTAACCAGGTGAATTATCAGTAGCTAGAGCTGATAATTTTGTTTTGTTTACAAAACCTCTTTCCCAAACGGTGTTGCTTTTATCTCCTTTATCTACTGATACTAAAACATCATTAGCGGTATTAAATGTGTTTACGGCACCTACATTTCCAGAGTCATTTACTAATATCACCATAGATTTAGTATTGTTGGTTGCCAAACCATCATTTGTTATATTAGTAGTAACGTTTAATATGTGATAACCTCTAGTTAAACTATTTATATTTAAAACTTGTGTTGCTTGTTCACATTTCGCCAAATTTCCAGTCCAATTTATGATAGAATCGGCTCCGCCATCTAGATTATAAGTAATGGTAACGGCATTGATGCTGTTAGATCCTCCATTTTCAAAAGTGACTGTAGGATTGTAAGGCGCACCACAATTTATATTTGTATTACCTCCTTGTAATGATTTTAATGTAACATCATTAGGGAAAGCAGTATATGCGTTTCCAACATTAACAGCGTACCAAGCATCTGTAACAGATTGAACTTCTTGACTAGATGCGCAATATAATGAATTGGCAACGGCTATGGTTGCATTTCTACAATCCATAAAGGTAGCATTAGGAGTTAAATAATCTCTTTCGGCATAATAGGCTATTTGAGCTGCTTTTGCCATGCCTATTCCTTGAACATTATAAACATCTTGTCCGCCATTAGCTAGACTTGCATTATTGGTGCCTGATTTACCAGCAGTTAATATATAAAACCAATGATTTAATACACCACTATTCGTATGTACGCCGCATTCATCATTTCCGTCATTTGGATCAGTACATTCAGGAGTAATTCCAGTGTCATCTTGTGTATCCACGTAATATAAACCTAAAAATGTATCGGGATCTTTTTTTGTATTTGGATAACTCATAGATCGTAAAGCTATTCCAATATCTTCACCCATTTTCCAAATATTGGATGTGCCGGGACTGGCAGTATCAGCTGCTGCATTTAAATTACCGTTTCTTGCATATTGTTCAATACATACTCCCCAAATATCTGAAAAAGCCTCATTCATAGCTCCTGATTGATTTTTATATGCTAAATTAGCTGTATATTGACATATTGCATGTCCTATTTCATGACCACAAATATCAACAGCTGTTAAAGCATCAAAATTAGTACCTTTTCCATAAGTCATAATTTGACCATTCCAAAACGCATTATCACTAGAACTATTGGTTGGATCAATTGCCTTTAAATCAGCATTAACATAACTTTTTATAATAGTTCCTTTGTCATCAAAACTATTTCTATTAAAAATATTTTTCCAAAAATCATAGGTTTTTTCAGCTCCCCAGTGTGCATCTAAACCAGCATCATCTTTAGCTGCATTATGAAATTCTGCAGCGGTCCAGTTATTATCGTTGTCAGAAAAGGGAGTATTAGCATAGTTCCCACCTGCACAATTGTAAGTAATAATACCCTTTCCTCTTGTAACATCTGATGAAATATATCTATTGGTACTCACATCCAAAGTGGTTTCTATACTTCTATTGCCACTATAGCGTGTGGCTGCATTTCCAGCAACGAATGCGGTAGCTGAAGAAAGAATAATATTTTCTATTTGTTTATTTTGTTTTTGTTGGAGTTGATCTGAAGCTTGATTTTTATGTAAATGTTTTATTAATGGATTAGCATATAAAAGAGCTCCTGTATTGGCATTAATATAATATTCTTTTCTAGAAATAGGTTTTGTAGAATAGATGTCATATTTGTAGGCTAAATATATTTTTCCTGAATTAGTATCAGGAAAAATAACCAATTCTCCTTTAGGTTTTTGATATTCGATAATTTTAGATTGTTCGGAATCTTCCCATAAATATTTTTTTGCATTTGCATAGTCTAAAGCATATTGGAAACACCTTTCGGATGAAAGTTGAGGATTTAAATCTAATGATTTAGCATTATATAACTCTGTATTTATGGATTCTATCATCCCATTTTTTTCATGAGTAATAAAAGTTCCAAATTCAACTTTTAATCCTTTATAATATTGTTGGTGTCTTTGATGTGTAAGTCCTGTAATATCAGAGGTTGTAGAACTAATCTTGTATTGATTGTTTTTATCTAGTCCGTATGATTTTTCTATAGTTTCTAGGGCTTTTTCACGAGAAACGCCTTTATCCATTCTAAATGTTTTCTGATATTCTTTCTTTGATTCAAACTTTACATTTTCTTGAGCTTGCGTGTTCAAAATCGTAGAAAACATAGAAAATAATAAAAAATATTTTTTTTCATATTTGTTTTTTTTGATTATTATGTAATATTAGTGTTTTTTTTCTTAAAATATAAAAAAATATGTTAATATTTTATTTGTAAAACATAAAGTTGTTTGTTTTGAAACAAGAAAATATATTTTCTTGTTTTTAGATAATTGATGGAATTAATTCTTAAATTACATTCAACTTTATGCAAATTATAAAAACGATGGTATCTGTTCTAGAGGCATTAAAAACAATAGAAGAAATAGAAGTTGAACTTTTAACAAAAGAAATTTTATTAAAGGAATCAAAAGGATGTATACTAGCTTCAAATATGATTTCTCCTATCAATATGCCACCATTTAGACAATCTGCAATGGATGGTTTTGCTATAAATGGCTTAGATTCTTTGACGTTTCAAATAGTAGGTGAAATGAAGGCAGGTGATGAGATTCAAATTGATCTTAAAAAATTTGAAGCTATTAAAATCTTTACAGGGGCAGCTGTTCCTGATCAGGCTATGGCAGTAATTCCTATAGAGAAGTGCAAAATTGAAAATGGTAGATTAATCTTATTAGAATTACCAAAATGGAATGATAATATAAGACCTATAGGAGAACAAATACAAATAGGGGATATAGCGATGCAAAAAGGAGATGAACTGAATCCAGCAGCTATAGGTTTTTTATCTTGCTTAGGAATTACACATGTAACAGTATATAAAAAACCTTCTGTAGGTATTGTTATAACAGGAAATGAGTTAGTAAATCACGGAGTTAAACTGACTTTTGGGAAAGTTTATGAAAGTAATGGTATTATGTTACAATCTGCTTTAGATAATGATGCGGAAGAAATTAATATTTATAGAGTAAAAGACGATCAAGAGCTTACTACTACTACAATTAAAAAAGCTTTATCTGAAAACGACATTATTCTGATATCAGGAGGGATATCTGTAGGAGATTATGATTTTGTATACGATGCGTTGCAAAAGTTAAATATAAAAACCCTTTTTTATAAAGTAAATCAAAAACCGGAAAACCTTTATATCTAGGATTAAAAGATTCTAAAATAGTTTATGCTCTACCAGGAAATCCAGCTGCTTCACTTAGTTGTTTCTATATTTATGTATTACCTATTATCAAAAAAATGATAGGACAATCCTTAGATACATTCAAAAGAGTACCCATTTCACACGATTATATAGTTAAAAATTCAAGAACTCAATTTTTAAAAGGCTATTTAGATAAAGAAAAGGTAACCATTCTTAGTCATCAAAATTCTAATATGCTCAATACTTTTGCTTTTGCGAATGTACTTGTAAAGGTAGAAGCAGGTGAATATATAATTAAATCAAATACTACAGTTGATATTTATCATATAAATTGAAATACAAAAAAGATAAATTTGTCTTATTAAGATAACAAATATTTCTGAAATTTTGTAAAATTTTAATTAAGATGATCGTCGAATCAAACATATTTTTACTTCTCATAACCGTTATTGGGTTTTTATATGCAAGCGTAGGACATGGTGGAGCAAGTGGATATTTAGCTCTAATGAGTTTATTTTCATTTTCACCTGAAATGATGAAACCTTCAGCATTAGTATTAAATATATTAGTATCGTCTGTTGCTTTTTTGTTTTTTTATAGATCCAATCAGTTTCGATGGGGTTTATTTTATCCGTTTGCTATTACCTCAATTCCATTATCTTTTATTGGTGGTTTTTTTAAAATAGAAACGCACTTATATAAAATAATTTTAGGAATTATTTTATTATTTGCAGCAATAAGGATAATAAGTGCCTTTAGACGAAAAGAAAATCAAGCAATAAAGGCCATTCAATTTAAAAAAGCTCTTTTAATAGGGGCTATAGTGGGTTTTATATCAGGTATTTTAGGAATAGGAGGAGGTATTATTTTAGGACCTATTATTTTATTGTTAGGTTGGGGAAATATGAAAGAAACCGCAGCTGTTTCTGCCTTGTTTATACTTGTAAATTCTATATCTGGTATTTTAGGGTTTTTAGCAAATAACGGAATATTTCCGACACAGATGGCTCGAGTAATTTTGGTTGTATTTATGGGAGGTACATTAGGCGCTTTTTATGGCAGTACAAAATTTAATAATACAACCTTAAAATATATTTTATCATTTGTTTTAGTTATTGCTTCAGCTAAATTAATAATGTTTTAAATGGAAATAGAAGGCTATATATTGGCAGGTGGTAAAAGTAGCCGGATGGGTACTGATAAAGGACTTCTTTTATTAAACAATATTCCTTTTGTAACGCACATACAAAATGTTTTAAAAACTATTTGTAAAACGATTCAAATTGTTACAAATAATTTAGAATATAAAAAAACAGGATATAACATTATTAAAGATATAATAATAGAAAAAGGGCCTGTGGGAGGAATTTATACCGCTTTAAGTCATTCAAAAACGACATATACTCTTATCGTAAGTGTAGATAGTCCTTTGATTACTGAAAAATTAATTAAGGAATTAATTGTAAATCATATTAGCCAAAATGCCAGTGTTACAATTTTTGGAACTGAAAAAATTGAAATCCCTCTTGTTGGTGTTTATAATACTGATTTGAAATTTTTTTTTGAAGAAGCTACTATTCATAACAGATTAAAATTAAGGGAATTATTAAAAGAAATAAAAACCCAGAAAATAACTATTTCAAAAGAGTTTGAATCACAATTACAAAATATTAATACCAAAGAAGATTATAAAACGATTATAAATCAATTTAATAAGAATGCAAATTAAAATAAAATATTTTGGTCAATTGATGGATATTACGCATCTAAAAGAAGAAATTATTTTAATAAATAAAGATCAAATTTCTTGTACTGAAATCATTCAAATGATATCATTCAAATATAAGGGACTGGAAGATATTTCATTTGAAATAGCAGTTAATAAACAAATTCAGAAATTAGATTATATAGTAAATCAAGAAGATGAAATAGCATTACTTCCACCATTTGCAGGAGGGTGAAAATATGAAAGTAAATACTTTAAAACGTTATAGCCGTCAAATAATATTAGAAGAAATAGGCGCAATAGGTCAACAAAAATTACAATCAGCAAAAGTTCTTGTAATAGGAGCAGGTGGGTTGGGCTGCCCTGTATTACAGAATTTAGCTGCTGTGGGTATTGGTACATTAGGTATTATAGATGGCGATGTAATCGATGAAACAAATTTGCATAGGCAGACCTTATATACTTTAAATGATTGCGGAAAAAGTAAATCAGTAATAGCTAAAAAAGCATTAAAAAAACAAAATTCTTTTACAAAGATTCATACCTACACTGTTTTTTTAGATGAAACAAACGCATACGAATTAATCGAACAATATGATATTGTAGTTGATTGTACAGACGAAATTAAAATTCGTTACTTAATTAATGATGTATGCTTAATTACAAAAAAATCTTTTGTATACGCATCTATTCATAAATTTCAAGGGCAATTGAGTGTTTTTAATTATCACAACGGGCCTAGTTATAGATGTCTATTCCCCGAAAAAGAAAATAATAAAATACTGAACTGTGAGGCAGCTGGCGTTTTAGGTGTTTTACCTAATATTATGGGTACGATGCAAGCAGCAGAAGTAATTAAAGTAATACTTCAAATAGGTACAGTAGTTTCAGGAAAAGTACTTTTATATGATTTATTACTACAAAATACTACCGAAATTGAATTTTTAAAAAATGATAAGCAAATAAAAATCGGCTATGAAAAAGGTTTGAAATTAAAAGAAACTAAAAAGAATTGCTTTCAGATATGAATGGTGTTGAATTTCTTCAAAAATGTCATACAAATCAATACAAAATTATTGACTTACGCGAAATATTTGAAAAACCTAAATTACCCTTTCAACATATAGAATCAATCCCTATAAATGAATTGTACAAAACATGTCATAGTTGGGATAAAAATGAAAATATAATTCTCATTTGTCAGAGTGGAATAAGAAGTTCTGAAGCTAAAAATAAACTTAAAGCCATTGGTTTTAGAAATATAGGCCAATTAAAAAACGGAATTAATTCAATTCTTAATTTACTAGAAAATGAATACACGGAATCATAAATTTTTTATTGAAGGAGCTATTGAACCTGATTTTATAACCACTTCAATTATAAAACACCAAACTAAAACCAGTATAGGAGCTCATCAAATATTTTTAGGACAAGTGCGCGCAGATCTTATTAAGAACCAACAGGTAATAGCTATAGATTATTCTGTGTATGAAGAAATGGCTGTTCAGAAAATAAATGAAATAAGAGAAAATACATTTAGAAAATTTGATATCACTTGCTTGCACATTCACCATAGTATAGGAATAGTGAAAACAGGAGAAATATGTTTGTTTGTATTTGTTTCAGCCCCTAGACGCAAAATTACCTATGAAGCTTTAGAATACATAGTGGAAAACATAAAGAAAGAAGTTCCCATTTTTGGAAAAGAAATTTTAGAAGATTACACTTATACATGGAAAAAAAATCAATAACATGGTAGATATAACACACAAAAGTAATTCTTTACGAACCGCTGTAGCACAAGCTATTGTTACAGTAGGTAATTCAGAAACTATAGCAGCTATTATAGAAAAAAGAGTTCCTAAAGGAGATGTTTTAGAAGCTTCCAAAATAGCAGGTTTATTTGCCGTAAAAAATACAGCAAATGCCATTCCTGATTGCCATCCATTACCAATAGAATTTACTTCGATATCGCATACTATTCAAGACTTAAATATTCAAATAACCGTTACAGTCAAAACAATTTATAAAACAGGAGTCGAAGTAGAAGCCATGTATGGTGCTTCTGTAGTAGCACTTACCTTATATGATATGCTTAAACCTATAGACCCATCTATAGAAATACACAGTATTAAACTAATTGAAAAAAAAGGAGGTAAATCAGATACAAAAAACATTAATGATCAATTAAAAATTGGCGTCATTGTTTGTTCTGATAGTATCTCAATAGGAAAAAAAATAGATTCAGCAGGAAAAACTATTATTGAAAAAATTAAAAAATTAGGACTACATTCTTCTTTTTATAAAATAATTCCAGATGAAATCTTAGATATTCAACTAGAAGTAACCAATCTATTTACAGACCAATATGATTTAGTAATCCTAACAGGAGGTACAGGATTATCCCCTCGTGATATTACCCCAGAAGCTATAATACCTTTACTAGATAAACGTATACCCGGAATTGAAGAAACGATTAGACATTACGGACAACAACGTACTCCTTATGCTATGCTATCAAGAAGTGTAGTAGGTTTTAAAGGAAATACACTTATTATGGCATTGCCGGGGATCTACTAACGGAGCAGCAGAATCTATAGAGGCTGTATTTCCTTCAGTATTACATCTTTTTAAAATTATTAAAGGGTTTAATCATAATTAATAAAATATGCTTACAGACAATTTTGGTCGATTTCATAATTATTTACGCATTTCAATTACTGAACATTGTAATTTGAGATGTACTTATTGTATGCCAGCAGAAGGAATTAAGTTAACACCTAAAAAGCATATAATGACAGCTGATGAAATTATCCAAATAGCACAAACCTTTGTAGATTTTGGTATAAACAAAATAAGATTAACAGGAGGAGAACCTTTAGTAAGAAAAGATGCCAAAATAATTATAGAATCCCTTTCAAAATTAGGAGTAGAATTAAGAATTACAACCAATGGTATTTTAGTAGATCAATATCTCGAAACTTTTAAAAAAGTAGGAATACAATCAATCAATATTAGTTTAGATAGTCTTAAACCAACCAAGTTTTTATCTATAACACGGAGAGATGAATTTAAAAAAGTGCTTAAAAACATTTACTTACTAATTAAAAATAATTTGAATGTAAAGCTAAATGTTGTAGTTATAAAAGGATTTAATGATGATGAAATTCTAGATTTTATACATTTTACAAAAGACATAAAAATAGAAGTACGTTTTATAGAATTTATGCCTTTTGACGGAAATAAATGGAATAAAGAAAAATGGGTTAGTTATCATGAAATTTTAGAAAGAATAAGTACGTATTACAAACCAATTGATATTATAAAACAAAAAGATGCCCCTCATGATACAGCTAAACACTATAAAATAGCCAATTTTAAAGGAAGTTTTGCCATAATCAGTACTGTTAGTAATCCTTTTTGTGATACCTGTAATAGAATACGATTAACAGCCGATGGAAAAATAAAGAATTGTTTGTTTTCAAAATTAGAAACTCCCTTACTAGAAGCGTTAAGAATAGGAGAGTCTATAATACCCTTAATACATAGTAATATAGTATCAAAATATAAAATAAGAGGAGGATTTGATACAAATGAATCTTTTACTAATCCATTGAATTTTAATACTAATCGAAGTATGATTACCATCGGAGGTTAGCGTAATTATTTATTAATTTAAACTGATAAAAATCATACAAACTCAAATAGGACATTTTTATCTTTATATTAAATTAAAAATGTTATGAGTCATTTAAAAGAATCTCACAAAATTTTATTTTTAAATACGCTAGCCTTCACAATATGTTTTGCTTGTTGGACTTTAAATGGTGTATTAGTTACATATCTTGTAGACAAAGGTATTTTTGATTGGAATATAGTTCAAGTAGGTTGGTTATTAGGTTTACCTATTTTATCAGGTTCAATTTTTAGATTACCTATAGGTATTTTAACAGATAAGTATGGGGGAAAAGTTATTTTTTCATCGCTTTTGTTTCTATGCGCCTTTCCTTTATTTGCTTTAACCACAGCTACTACATTTTCAACATTTGCCCTATTAAGTTTTTTATTTGGGTTAGTAGGAACCAGCTTTTCAGTAGGAATAGGATATACCTCCGTATGGTATCCCAAAGAATGGCAGGGAAGGGCATTAGGAATTTTTGAATGGGAAATGCAGGTGCCGCAATAACTACTTTTATAGCTCCAACCATATTAAATAAATTTTCTGAAACAGATGTGGAAAACGGATGGAAAATGTTGCCCATTTTATATGCTATTACATTAATAATTATCGGTTTAGCTTTTTTGATGTTTGCTAAAAACAAAATAATCGAAACAGAATCAAAAACATTAATACAACAATTACAACCATTAAAAAAAGTACGCGTTTGGCGTTTTGGAGTCTACTATTTTTTAGTTTTTGGTTGTTTTGTAGCTTACTCGCAATGGTTGTTACCTAATTTTATGAATGTATATCATACCAGTTTAGTAACAGGAGGACTATTTGCTACAATGTTTAGTTTACCATCAGGTGTAATTAGAGCTTTTGGAGGATACTTATCTGATAAATTAGGGGCTAGGACAGTCATGTATTGGGTTTTAGGATCATCAGTAGTTATAAGCTTTTTACTTATTTTTCCTAAAATGGAAATTATGACCGATGGACCAGGAGTTCTAGCTACTACAAATGGAATTGTTCAAATTAATGATAACATTATTAAAATTAATGATAGAATACATAAAGTAAATCTTAAGAAAGAAAATGATCTAAAAGAAAGTATTCTATTACCCGTAAAGTCCTCTTGGCAAGAAATTATAGTACAACAAAACCAAGAAGTAAAGAAAAAAGAATTATTAGCAAAAGGGATGACACAAATTAAGTTTAGTGCTAATATGTGGATCTATCTCATATTAGTCATTCTAATAGGTATTGCTTGGGGAATAGGGAAAGCAGCAGTATATAAACATATTCCAGAATACTTTCCTAATCAGGTAGGCTTAGTAGGAGGTATGGTGGGACTAATAGGAGGATTAGGAGGATTTTTAGGACCTATTATTTTTGGTTATCTACTCAATACTACAGGCTTATGGACTAGTTCATGGCTATTTATCTTTATTATTTCAAGTATTTGTTTAATATGGATGCACAACACTATTATTAAAATTTTAAGAATAAAAACGCCAGAATTTTCAAGAGATATAGAACACGATCATTAATAAAAAATATAAAATATGAAAACTTGGTTGAATCAATGGGAACCAGAAGATGAGAAATTCTGGGAACAAACAGGAAGTAAGATAGCTTGGAAAACCTTAATTATTACTACTTTATCTTTAATATTGTCTTTTGCCTCATGGTTTATGATGAGTGTAATAGTGGTTAAACTACCCGGATTGGGTTTTTCTTTTAATAAAGACCAATTATTTTGGCTTGCAGCCATACCGTATCGCGGCCGGAGTTTTACGTATTATACACACTTTTATACTTCCCATTTTTGGTACAAGACACGTAGTAGCTTTTGCTACATTTATAAAACTGATTCCTGTGGTAGGTATTGGTTTAGCTGTTATGAATGTCAATACACCTTTTTGGGTATTCATGATATTAGCTTTTACGACAGGTTTTGGAGGTGGCGATTTTTCATCCTATATGCCTAGTACCAACATGTTTTTTCCCAAACGCTTAAAAGGAACTGCTTTGGGTATCCAAGCTGGTATAGGAAACTTTGGCGTATCATTAGCTCAATTTGTAACTCCAATGGTTTTAAGTATAGGATTATATGGAGTCCCTTCTTTGTTTACCAATATAGATACAAAAGAAGCTAAAGAAATAGTACAAAATACGACACTTGAGCAACAAACCTCTTTGTTTCAAAAAATAGGATCTAAAAAACAAGAAGCATTATTAAATGGTATAAAACCAAAAGTTTTAGATTCTGTTAAGGCCATAACTAACTCAATAGATAATACATTTATATTTAAGGCTTTACCTTTAAAAGTAAGAGCAAAAGCTATTGCAAATGCTAATCCCAAATTAGCTGAAGAAATACTTAATAAATTACAACCCAACAACAAGGCTATTACACATAAAGAAATTTATATTCAATCAGCTGCCTTTTGGTATATTCCATTATTAATTTTATTATCAATCATAAGTTGGCTGTATTTAAGAAGTATCCCTATGAAGGCTTCAATTAAAGAACAAATGGATATTTTTAATAATAAACATACTTGGTTTTGTACTATTACTTATGTAATGACATTTGGAACTTTTGCAGGATTATCAGCTGCTTTTCCATTAATGATTAAATTTTTATATGGCGATTTTCCCAATGCTCCAGATCCTCTGACTTATGCTTTTTACGGTCCTCTTATTGGTTCCGCAACACGTGTACTTTTTGGTTTTGTTGCAGATAAAGTAGGAGGTGCAATTCTAACGACACTTACAGGAATAGGAATTCTATTAGGGTGTATTGTTTTAGTAACCCAAGGCCTTTTAGCCCCAACTAATATAGAACAGTTTCCCACGTTTGTTGGAATTATCTTAATCATGTTCTTTTTACAGGTATGGGAAATGCAGGAACTTTTAGACAATATCCTATTATTTTTTCAGATAACCAACGTCAGGCAGCTGGAGTTATTGGCTGGACAGCTGCTATTGCGGCATTTGGACCTTTTATTTTTTCTAAATTAATAGGAAATAATATTACAAGTAATGGAACAGCTAATGAATTTTTTATAGGCGTAATTGTATTCACAACATTAGCAACTATTATTAATTGGTATTACTATAATAAAAAAGGTTGCGAAAGACCAAGTTAATCCAATAAAACAATCAAAATGAAGTTAAAAAACTTAAATTTTAATGCACTCCTTATAGCTATATTATCTTCTGTAATAATGATAGTATTGGTTTATATAGGTTCAAGAAACTTGCAAAATTTTGATGCCGCATTAGTTACCTATTTATTCGGAACCCTATTTGCTTTTTTCGGAATTGTATACCGTACCTCAGTATGGTTACAAAGACCGCCTACTTGGATGTACTTTAAACGTGGAATACACTTTTTGTTAACAGGTAAAATATTCAAACATTTCGTATTTGTTACTAAAGAAATTATAAGTAATATTATAGTACAAAAATTTATCTATCCAAGAGGAGTCTATCGTTGGTTAGCTCATTTTATGATAGCTATAGGTTGTATTTCAGCATTTATGATTACCATTCCATTAACCTTTGGCTGGATTCATTTTACCTTAGCATCGGGAACAATAGATTTATACCAAGCTCATTTTTTTGGATTTGAAGTGTTTTCTTTCAAACTAGGTTCTGTTATTGCTTTTTTAACCTTTCATGCGTTGAACTGGTCTTCTTGGTTCGTTATTCTTGGTTCATTATATTATTTAAGAAGGCGCTTAACAAACCCGGGATTAATAGCTGTTCAAACATTCGAAGGTGATTTATTGCCCCTTATCCTTTTAATCGCTATTTCTGCTACAGGATTAGGATTAACTTACTCCTATCAGTTTATGAAAGGTTTCGCCTTTGACTTTTTAGCCGTATTACATGCAGTAACCGTTATTTTATTTTTAATATGGATTCCGTTTGGTAAATTTTTTTCATATCATTCAAAGACCTGCTCAAATTGGAGCCCATATTTACAAAATAGAAGGTAAAGAACAAAACGGAATGGCGGTGTGTCCACATACTGGAAAAGAATTTACAACTCAATTACATGTAAATGATTTAAAAATAGTAACTCGAAAATTAGGATTTGACTTCTCTAAATCCGATGGAACTTCCCATTTAGACTTAAGTCCTGAAGGAAAACGCTCTATAATAGCACAAGCACACCTAAAGGCAAGACAACAAGGAGGCAATTTATTTGGATAAAAAATAAGCAATATGGCAAAATTACCCGTATCAATAGAAAAAATTATAGAGGATTTTGGACCTCACTTAAACTATGCTCCTAAAGAAGGTTATATAGGACGAGATGAGCCTGATGATGTAGTAGAAACACATTGCTGCTTTTGTGGTATGCAATGTGGAATAAAACTTTTAGTGAAAGAAAATAAAGTTGTAGGTTTTGATCCTTGGAAAGAATTTCCATTTAATGAAGGGCGATTGTGTCCAAAAGGAGTACAACGATACCTACAAAATAATCATCCAGATCGTTTACTGAATCCCATGGTTCGAGTAGAAGGGAAAGGCTTTGCAAATACTACTTGGGAAGAAGCAATGAACAAAACAGTATCAGAAATCAAAAGAATTCAGCAAACGTATGGTCATGACGCTTTTTCCATGCTTTCAGGTGTTTCCTTAACAAATGAAAAAAGTTATTTAGTTGGTAAGTTTGCACGTATAGCGTTAAAAACCAAAAACTTAGATTATAATGGTCGTTTGTGTATGGTAAGTGCTGGTGCAGGTAATAAAAAGGCCTTTGGTTTAGACAGGGGGTCTAATAACTATTCCGATTTAGAAAGAGCTGAGGTAATAATTGTGGCTGGAGCCAATGTAAGTGAAACATTTCCGACTTTAACCCACTGGATATGGAAAGCACGAGACAATGGGGCAAAATTAATCGTTATTGACCCTAGAGTAATTCCCCTAGCTCGTACTGCTGATATTCATCTAGATGTATTACCCGGAACAGATTCAGCTTTATATGGAGCTATGCTAAAATATTTAGTAGATCATGATATGCTCGATCATGATTTTATTAACAACTATACTTCGGGTTTTCAAGAAACTCTAGACGCTATAAAAGATTATACTCTAGAATGGGCAGAACAAATTACAGGCATTAAAAAAGAAAAAATAGAAGAAGCCGCTAAACTTTGGGGAAAAGCTAAAACTTCCTTTTTATTGCATGCTAGAGGAATTGAGCACCATTCGAAAGGAGTTGATAACGTTTTAGGCTGTATTAATCTTGTTTTAGCTACTGGTAGAATAGGAAAACCGTATTGTGGATATGCTACCATTACAGGTCAAGGAAACGGACAAGGAGGACGCGAACACGGACATAAATGCGATCAATTACCGGTAATAGAGATATAGAAAACCCAGAACATCGAAAATATATTTCGGAAGTTTGGGGAATTAATGAAGCCGATTTACGGGTAAAGGATTATCTGCTTACGAAATTATAGAAGCGATTCACCAAGGTCAAATAAAAGGATTACTTTCCATTTGTTTCAATCCATTAGTTTCTTTGCCTAATAGTAATTACGTTCGAGAAGCACTAGAAAAACTAGAGTTTTATGTTTGTATTGATTTCTTTTTAAATGAAACAGCAAGACATGCAGATGTTATTTTGGCAGGGTCATTACAAGAAGAAGAAGATGGTACAACCACTTCTGCAGAAGGAAGAGTTATCAGAATTAAACAAGCGGTAACCCCCCGAGAAATGCTCGTAAAGATTCTGAAATACTATTAGAATTAGCTAAACGTTTAGGAGTTGAAGATAAATTTACCTTTGAGAATAGCGAAGCTATATTTAATGAACTAAGAATTGCTTCAAAAGGAGGAACAGCTGATTATTATGGAATTAGTTATAAAAAGATTGAAGATAATATGGGAGTATTTTGGCCTTGTCCTTCAGAGGATCATCCTCGGTACACCAAGACTTTGGGAAGATAAAAAATTTAGAACAGCAGATGGTAAAGCCCATTTTAATCCAGCACCATACAAATTACCGGGCGAGGTAACGGATAATGAATATCCAATTACGCTAACAACAGGTAGAGTTGTTTCTCAATATTTAAGTGGTACACAAACTCGGAGAATAGGTAAGTTAGTAGATCAATATCCAGAACCATTATTAGAAATTCATCCAGAATTAGCTCAAAAATATAATATTCAACAAGGAGAATTAATAAAGGTTTCCACCCGTCGTGGTGAAGGGACATTTCCTGCTAATATTGTGGAAACGATTCGAAAAGATACTGTATTTATACCTTATCATTGGCCCGGAGAAAAATCAGCTAATTTACTTACACCGGGAACGCTAGATCCCCTATCAAAAATTCCTGAATTTAAAGTCTCCGCTTGCAAATTAGAGCCATTAAAAATAATGGCACCTAATCCGTCTGTTACAAAAGCTTATGCCAGTAAATAAATGATACAAGACTATGAGTAATTACACCTCGTTTAATAAAAATGAAGAATTTTTTCTAGATATGCAACGTTGCATAGGCTGTAAAGCTTGTGAAATGGCCTGTGCCGAATGTGAAACAAATGGTCATGACTCTATGATACATGTTAATTATGTAGAAAGAGCCACTACCATACAAACTACTGTACAAGTGTGTATGCACTGCGAAGATCCTGTTTGCGCCAATGTATGCCCTGCAGATGCTATTTCTAAAGATGAATTTGGAATCGTACATACCGCTAATACAGAACGCTGTATAGGTTGCTCTAACTGTGTGATGGCCTGTCCTTTTGGGGTGCCTAAAAAAATGGAATCCTATGATCTAATGATAAAATGTACTATGTGCTATGATCGAACTAGTATAGGACAAAAGCCTATGTGTGCTACCGTATGTCCTAGCGGTGCCTTATTTTATGGAACAAAAGAAGAAATAAAACAAATGAGACCTAATAGCGCACCTGTTAATAAGTTTGTTTTTGGAAATGAAATAGTACGCACAAAAGTAAATATCATGATGCCTAAAGAAAGTACTGAATTAATTATCTACTAAAAATTAAACAATGTCAAAAGAAAATAATATCAATAAAAATTGGAAAAAAGATTTTCCTATACAAAAAGAAGAAGCAATACAAGTTAGCCGACGTGATTTTGCTAAATTTTTAACACTCGTTTCTGGAGGACTCATGATAGGTAGCGGATTAGTAGCAGCAAAAGCTTATTTATTCCCTAAGGAAGAAGTGGAAGGAGAACAATATGTATGTAACAAAGGAGATATTCCTATAGGAGGTACTAAAGCTTTTCAAATAAAAGGAAGTAATATTCCTTATATTCTTATACACCTTGAAGATGGAACCTTTAGAGCTTATGAACAAAAATGTACCCATTTATCTTGTGCCGTTTATTACAAGCCAGGTTCAGGTCAAATTATTTGTCCTTGTCATGAAGGCCATTTTGATGCTAAGACAGGAGAGGTATTAGCAGGTCCACCACCCAGACCTCTACCTCAATTAGCTGTAATAGAAAAACAAGAAAATTTATATGTAAAAGCCATAACATCACAAATAACTTAATTTTTTGTTTATGAGTACCTTTAGAACAGGACAAAATATAGCCAACACTCGAAAGTTAAATGCAGTACTTTCCACTATAATATTAATATTAATATTAAATGTAACCATCCAAATTTGGTTGCTATACGCCGCATTAAATAATGCTTTAGATAATCATAAAGAAATTTTAATTCCAGCTTTTATAGCTTCTGCTATTTTATTTATAATAGGACTAGGTTTATTATATTTTTTACCATCAGGAAATAAAAAAAATCCAAATAGAAAATGATTTAATTCAAATTCATTTTATCAAATATGACGTTATTTCTCCTGTTGCATAAATGCCAAGATTACAAACTTTTAAGAAAACCTAGTAGAGGACAAAAAGAGTACTTTTTTAGATTTAAAAGTTCTTATTTACTGATATAAGAATCTGAATTTAAACATAATATGACATTATAAAAAAAATATTTTTGAATGAATGACTATTTAAAATAAACTATTGATGAAGTGGTTTAATTTTTTTTTTGATAAAAGGAAAATAAGGGTTTTTGCTTTAAATTTCAATTTTTTACAAGAACTACGGAGCAAAAAATAACGACGAAAGTCTATGTGAAATTTTATTTTAATCAATTAGAAAAGCTTAAATGATTTCCATTTTTACTATAATTAAACTATTTTTTATAAAAATATTTAATACCTTTTATCTTTAATTTTAAGGAACAATTTATAGATTTTTTACATCTAAATATAAAATATTTTTTATATTTTTATTAACAAAATTTTAAAAATCAGAAGCTTATCTTTGAAAAAACGATTCAAATGATACGATTTATAATAACAGCTACTGCTTTTCTAGTTTCTTTAATAACACAAGCTCAAATAAAAGTTCCTCAAGCAAGTCCCAAAGGGATTTTAACACAAACGGTTGGTTTAACAGAAATAGAAATAGAGTATTCACGTCCTAGTGTAAAAGGAAGAACGATTTTTGGGGATTTAGTCCCTTTTGGTAAAATATGGCGTGCAGGCGCAAATGCTAATACTACAATTGAATTTTCAGATGACATAATGATTAATGGTGCAGCTTTAAAAAAAGGAAAATATGCTCTATATGTAATGCCTAAAGCTGATGAATGGGAAATTTATTTTTATAATGACACGAATAATTGGGGAACGCCTGAAAAATGGGATGAAACCAAAATAGCTTTAAAAGCATCTGCTAAAACAGAGATATTGCATAGGCTAGTAGAAACATTTACAATACAAATTGCTAATACGGATCTTAATGCTGCCAATCTTGAATTTTTATGGGAAAAAACATCTGTATCATTACGTTTTGAAGTACCTACCAACAAGACAACAATAGCTTCGATTGATAAAACACTAAATGGACCTACTTCAGGTGATTATTTTGCGGCTTCTCAATATTATTACAATGCTAATGTAGACCTTAATAAAGCTTTACAATATGTTAATAAAGCTTATGAAATGAATGAAAAAAGACCCTTTTGGTATACACGCCTTAAATCACAAATTCAGGCTAAATTAGGGGATTATAAAGGTGCTATTGAAACAGCAAAAATTCATTAGAAGGAGCCAAATCAGCTAATAATCTGGATTATATAAAGATGAATGAAGAAAGTATTAGGGAATGGACTAAAAAATAATTAATTAATTCGTATAATGTAAAAGAAAGCTGTACAATAAGCTTTACTACCCCAAAAAGAGTTAGATATTTTTTGGGGTATTTTTATGAAAAAAATGGAGTTAACCTTTAGTTTATCCTAGATTTTGGATTAGATTTAGTCGTGAAACAAGATTTTTAATAAATTCAAGTATTCATGGAAAGCTTTAGAAGAATAAATTGTTATTTATAAAAAGGAGAAATCTCATAATACGGATAATGTGGTTTCTTCTTTTGGTTGAAGTGACAAACTATAGATTAAATTATTCCTTTTTGAATACCCATATTATAGGAGAGTAATTTTCCATATATTTTTCTTTTCATCACAAAATCTAATGTAAAATTCTGAGTTTAAACATTCATTAATACAGTAGGAATTATAATTAGAAAGAGAAGACTCATTAAAATAAATTTCCAAGCAATATTAGCTTTTTTTAATTCCATAAAATTAAAGGCTACTAATATAAATTTTAATGAAAAAATAAACATAATAAAACAAATTCTAATATTTGAATTTATTTTTATAGAGGGCAATAAGATTGCTAAAATGGTTAGTATTAATAAAATACTATATGTTTTAATTAATTTTTTTCCATGGTTTAAAAAATTAAGTAGAGGGTAGGGAATACTATTAACCAAATTAAATCACACATGTGCCAAAAAGTTGCTGATGCCTCTATGTCAAAGAGGTTTTGATTTAAAGGAATTTTATTTCTTTTAGCATAAATGCCTAAAAGAATGAATAGACCAATTAATACATGTAGGAAATGAAATCCTGTGAGTAACCCATAATATGTAAAGAATAAGTTAGTATCTAGACTAATGTTATCATTTAATTTTTCAAAATATTCATAGCTTTTTAAAATTAAAAAAAGGAATCCTAATAAGAGGGTTATTTTTAGATAAAGACTAAACTTTTTGTTATTGTTTTTTTGAGCTTGATTAACAACTTCTGCCATAAAAAAACCACTTGTCAATAGTATGACAGTATTAATGAGTCCTATTTGATTATTTAATTTTAAACGTGATTCACTAAATATTTCAATTTCTTCTTGTGCACTATAATTCATAGCTATAATTGCAATTCCAAAGGTTAGGATTTCTAAAATGATTATGATCCATAATAAAATACCTCCGGGAGGATAATAGAAATTTGTATAGTCTGTTTTAGATTCTTTCATTTTGTTAAAATAAGATTAACTAATTTTTTAATATTGTATTATTGTCTTTTAATTTTGTCAAACAAATGAACTAAAGCATTTAGTAATTCAATAGGGTTTTTAAGGATTTGAAAATGGTTTTGACCAAACATTTGGGGTAAATAATATTTAGCTTGTGCTTCTATGGTAAGCGCATACGAATTTATTTGAGTTCTATACAATTCTTTTAAAGCTTGTTTCACATCATTTATACCATATTTTCCCTCATATTTATCGTAATCATTTGGTTTTCCATCAGAAATCAAGATAATCCATTTGTTTTTACTATTACGCGTTTTTAATCTATTTCCTGCATGTCTAATAGCCCCGCCTATGCGTGTATAACCTCCGGGTTTGGTGTAACCAATTCTATTCTTTCCTATTTCCCAATTTTCATTAAAGTCTTTCAAGGTTACATAATTAATTTGATTTCTAGTTTTTGAAGAGAAACTATCTATTGAAAAATCAATATTAAATTCATTTAAAATTTCACCAAATAATATAGAAACTTCTTTTTCTACATCTAAGACTCGGTTGCCATCTACATAGCTATCGCTAGATAAACTTATATCTAGTAATAGTAAGATGGAAATATCTTTTTCTTTTTTTCTACTGGAAAAATAGATGTTTTCTGAAGGTGTTTTTTTTGTGTGTATGTCTGTATACAAGTCTGTTAAAGCATCAATATCAAATTCATTACCTTGTGTTTGTTTTTTTTGTTTTAATAATTTATTGTTTACGTTACTTAATGATTTTCGTAATCCGTTTAAGACTAAAGAGTAATTTTTTATTGTTTTATGATAATATTCGGTATCTGTTTTTATTTGTAGTTTAGGGTATACTTTACAAAAATTTGGTCGATATTTTAGTTTAGAATAATCCCATTCGTCATAATATAAGTAAGTCCCTTTTGTATCTTTTTGAGTGGACTCGGCTACTGTTAAATTTTCAACAAAATCGGATTGATAAATAGAATGGGCAGTATCATCTACACGAACAGTAAAGCGCATTTTTATTTCTTCTAAAGCATCATGATGTTCTTCTAATTCATCTTTTCCATCAAAATTTTTCCAATTTCCACAAAATTGATCTACTGTTTCTACTTTTTCAAAGCTATGGTGGAGTACATCATCTTCTTGTTGTTTTGTGTCTATCTGAAGTGATTTTATTTCTTCAACACCAACTGTTTTTAAAGTTGTTTTTATTTCATTATTCTGTGTAATTCTAGTTGTGTCAGGAGTATTTTGTTCTTCTATTATTTCTTCTTTTTCGGCAAACATAAATTTGCCATAAAGCCAATATAAATCGGGATTTTCAGGTTTTACATAATTTAAATAATCGAATAATAACTTATATATATCCTTCGTTTTAGGAAAATTTTGAAAAAGGATAGGGAGTATTTTTTCGGATGCTATTTGTGCTTCATTTTGTGATTTTTTTAGATCATTTTCTGGTTGATTCCAGTTTAATTGTAAAGATTGTTGTGTTGAAAGATATAGGGTTCTAAAAAAATAGAATGAAAGGTTTTTTTCATAAGAATCAAATAGATTAAAATATTCAGGTAAAAAAAAGTTATTATTCTTATAGCCACCTTCTTTTTCAGCAGGATAAATATTAATAGATTTTCCGCTAACAGCATTGGCTATAAGACCTAATCGAGGTGTAATATTTTTTAAAAAAACAGCGTTAGTATTGGATTCTAAAGATTTTTTTTTGATTTTTTTAAATACTTTGCTACCAATCCAAATACTATTTCATCTAAATCTAATCCCATATTATATCATTAAATCACACAAATCTTTTAAGGATTGAATAGTTTGTAAATCGTCTGTTAATGGTTCTACTACAGCGGTGTGCATAGATAACCTTTTAGGTAATCCTGTCTGAATAAGTTTGGCTGCATTAATGAGTAATCTTGTTGAAACGGTTTCTGTTAAACCAAGTTCTGTTAGGTTTCTAATTTTGTTGCCAATGGTTACTATTTTTTTAGCAAGATCAGTATTAATTCCTGTTTCCATAGTAATAATTTCTGTTTCAATCTTGCTCTCGGGATATTGAAAAGATAAAGCAATAAAACGTTGTTTAGTGGAAGGTTTTAGTTCTTTAAATCCTCTTTGATAGCTCGGGTTAAAGGAAGCAACAAGCATAAAGTTATCATCTGCTTTATAAGTTTGGCCTAATTTATCTATAAAAAGTTCTCTTCTGTGATCAGTTAATGAATGTATGGCAACTATAACATCTGGTCGTGCTTCAGCAATTTCATCTAAATATAATAGGTAGCCCTTTTTTAAAGCGGTAGTAAGAGGACCATCTATCCAGACGGTTTCGGCTCCTTTAATAATAAACCGACCTATTAAGTCTGTTGAAGAGGTTTCTTCATGACAACTAACAGTTAAGAGCTTTTTTTTAAGTTTATGAGCCATATATTCTACAAATCTAGATTTTCCTGTACCAGTAGGTCCTTTAAGTAAAATAGGAATTTTATTTTCGTAAGCATGAGTAAAAATCTCTTCTTCTTTAGCTAGTGTAAAATAATAGGGTTTTAAATTTTCCATAATAGTAATAAAATGAAGTAAACGGAATCTTATCTCCAATTTGTAAAATAAGGTATGAGCGTATGTAGTGAATATAAAGATTCCGTTTGGTTGTTTTTGGAAATTAATTTTTTAAGGTTTCAACAATTTTATTTATTGTTTTTTCATTATTTACTCCTAATCCTTCTTGTTGATGAACAAGTTCGCCCTCTTTATTAAAAACACTAATAATGTTTGAGTGCGAAAAATCCATAGGAGAAATTTTTTTGTATTTAACAGCAAGAACATTAGCAAATTCTTGAATAGTATTGATATTTCCTTGTAAGAAAGTCCAGTGTGAGGCATCCATGAGGTTGTCTTTTGCAAACTTTTTTAATCTTTTTGGTGTATCTGTTTCTGGGTCTATACTTATTAGAACAAAATTTAAATGGGTTAATTCATTTTTAGGCATTTTTGACTCAATGTTGCGCATATCAGCTACTAATCTAGGACAAGCCGCTTTACAACTGGTATAAATCATAACCATAACTATTACTTTTCCTTTTAAATCTTTAAGCTGAATAGTTTTATTATCTTGAGTTTTCCATTGGCTAGTTAGATTAAAGATGGATTCTTCTGATATTGAATTGTTTTCGTTTTTTATTTCTGTTTTTTTACATCCAAGAAATGAGAGAAAACTTATTATGAATATTAACTTTTTCATTTTCTTAATTTTTAATTTTTAAATTTTAAAGAATCTTTTACACATCTAAATCCAAGATTTTGTATGGCATAACGAGCTTTTACGCTACTTCTAAAAGCGTATCGCATAAAGGCTGCATAATTCATTAAGTCTGATGCGTTTAATGAACCACTACCACAAAATAAGTTTTTATCGGTGTTAACATCATTTCTGGATTCTCCCGTTAGAAGAATAGAACTAAAATCAGAGGTCCATTCCCAAACTAGTCCGTGTAAATCGTATACACCATAGTAATTTTTAAATGTTTTTCCTACTTCATTATTAAATGCTTGGGGCTTTTCATACCAATCTAAAATTAATTGATTGTATGATTTTTGTTTTCGTGCATCAGGTAGTTTATCATTTGCCATAGCTACGTATTCCCATTCATCAACTGTTGCTAAACGTTTACCTTGACATTGGCAATAAGCATTTGCAGCATACCAGGAAACATTCGTAACAGGATAATTTGATTTCTTTTTATCTTCAATTTCCGTATTTGATTTCCAATTTTTTAGATAATTATCGTCAGCAAAAATTTTTTTAACGTTTAATTTTTGCCATTTTTTATTTGTTTTTACAAAGGATAAAAAATCTTTATTAGTTACGGGATAGACATCCATATAAAAATGGGTAACATTAACTTCTGTATTACTTTTGCCATAAAGAGGTATATAGGATCCTCCTTTTATGTATACCATCGGAGTTTCTACTCCAAAAGACTTGTCTTTTAGAGTAGAAAAAGATGGTTTGTTTATATTTCTATTGGTTTTTAAGTCTGTCTTTTTTTGACAGGAAATGAAAAGAATTAAGATTAAAAGGAAATATAAACGTTGCATTAGAATTAATAATTAAAGTATTAGAATATTATTTTTTAGAACGAACAGCAGCAACCATAGCGGGTGTAACTTCTTTTTAGTATTTCCCCACTGGCTATATACATACGTAAGTACGTTGGCTACTTCTTCATTAGTAAGAGCTTGAGCAGTCATTACACTATTAAATTTTTTACCATTTACTAGTATTTCACCTGTTTTACCTTTTAAAATAATCTCAATGGCTCTGTTAATATCGGCATTTAAGAAATCGGATTTAGCAAGGGGAGGAAAAGTATTAGGTAATCCTTCTCCATTAGCTTGATGACACGCAAAGCAGGTTTTTCCATAAATTGATTTACCATCATTAATACGTTCTACAAGTGTTATAGCTTTTGTAGGTTTTATTATTTTATCATTAGGCATAGACTGAATGGTACCGCCTTCAGGAAGATAGACTTGATCGTATTGAGTTCCAGAATAAATTTTTTTATTGTCTTCACCAGTAACATTAATCATGCCTAGACTGCCTTTATTAAAGGTTCTAAATATAGAGTGATCTACTAAAATTAAAGTACACGGGATTTCTACTTTAAAATCGACTATGGCAGCTCCACCAGCAGGTACTAATGTAGTTTGCACATCATGATTAATTGTTTTTCCACCTTCAATATGTACATTATCAAAAATTTCACCTATTACATGGAATGAAGAAACTAGATTAGGTCCACCGTTACCTACAAATAGTCGAATTCTTTCTCCTACTTTAGCCGTTAAAGCATTATCACCTATTAGAGAACCAGTTCTTCCATTAAATACAACATAATCAGGTTCTTCTTTAATTGCTTTTCCCATATCAAAAGGTTGTAATCCTTTTTCACCATTGGCTCCTTTTGTATAAAAGTCACCTTGCATTACGTAGTATTCTTTATCAACTGGAGGTAAACCACCTTCTGGCTCAACAAGTATTAAACCATACATTCCGTTTGCTATGTGCATACCAACAGGGGCAGTGGCACAATGATATACATATAAACCTTGATTTAATACTTTAAATGAAAATGTTACTTCATGTCCGGGCGCTACAAAGGAAGATTTAGCTCCACCGCCTGGTCCTGTTACAGCATGTAAATCTATATTATGAGGAAGCTTATTGTTAGGGTGATTTTTTAAATGAAATTCTACTTCATCTCCAATTCTAGTTCTAATAAAGCTTCCAGTACAGATCCTCCATAAGTCCAGTACATATATTTTACACCATCTGCCATTTCTCCTTCTTTTTCAATAATTTCCATATTCACAATAAGTTTTTTGGCAGGTCTGTCTCCTATAGGTTTGGGTACTAATGGGGGAGCCGTTAATTCTGCTTGAATTGGATCGCCTTCTACTTCAATAGAGATTGGGTCAATAGAGTATGAATCTGATTCTTTTTTGCACCCAATGAATAATAAGCTGACTAAAGAGGCCGAGAACATTATACGCTTAATCATAATCTAAATTTTAAAATGTTATTGTATTTGTGTTAGGGATAATTTTTTGAAGTTGAATTAAATAGATTGGGATTTATTTTTACAGCTAAAAAAAACCAGTTATTGCCATTATTCTTATTACCTGCTTTTAGAATTTCCATAGATTTTGTAGCAAACATTTGCGAAAAACCTCCGTCTATAGTTACATTTTCAAATAATTTATAAGAAGCTGTAAAATCAATTTCAGTACCTAAATAAGGATCTTTCTTTTCTCCTAATTGATAAATATTAGCACTTGATAAAAAATAATGGGGAGAAAAACGTACTGAAAATTTATCTTTTTCATATTGAAAATTTAAATATAAATCTGTAAGTCCTACATTATTAAGATGATTTCCTACATAAAAATAATCCATATATCCATTAAATTTATGATTTGTACCATATAATGGATTAAATGATTTTATATCAGAGCTGGTATCGTCTTGATTTTTACCTGATAAATATTCAAAACCTAAACCAGCTAAAAATGATTGAATAAATTTGTAATTTAGGTTTGCAGAAAAGTAACTAGACATTATATGATTTGTATTAATCTTTCCCGTTTGAAAATAAGTAGCGCCATCAATACTCAAATGGTCTTTTTTAAATATAAATCTAGGTCCAAATGTTTGACTATAATCTATTTTTTCTTCTCCATTGATCCAATAAGGCATGCCGTTATTTAATATTAATAAACTTAAATTTAAATTATTAAAAGTACCATTATACCAAGCATATTGGAGAGATTTATATTGTGAAGGAATATAGTTTTCTTTAAAATTACTTTCTTTATTTGCATTATATGCAATACCTAAATGTATTATTTGTTTAGTGGTAGGAGTTATTTTAAAGAGAAGGGCATCATGACTTTTAGCTTGCATTGTCCAATCTATACTACCAAAAATTCTATGGTCATCATAAGCTATTTCTTGTCTTCCTAATTTAAATGAGAGCTTTTCACTTAATTTTATCTCGCCATAAGCTTCATGAAAATTTATACCCGTGTCACTTTTTGAATTAGTTAAGACATCTCCCCAAGTTCTAACATTTTGAGGCGAAGCAACTAATTTTATATGATTGTAATTATAATCAAAAATAATACGAGTTCTTTGCGAAATAAAAGAAGCGGCTTTTTCATTATAAGGTTTTAGTGTAGCATAACCATTCCTATTTTCTAATCGTGCTCTTAAATCAGCGTTAACATTAAATTGTTGGGAAAAAACCAAAGAAGAGAACAGTCCCGCAATCGTTAAATATACAGGTTTCATACTATTTAAATTTAATTAGTTAATTAATGATTTTTACTATTGTCAATGTTTTATAAACTATTTGTTTATTGATTTATGCTTCATCGTTTGTTTTACCATGTTTAATGAAATCATAGATATAGAATGATATTCCTATGGTAAATAATGTTGCGCATAGTAACAATACGATGAAATGAATACTTATTTCATTTTGAACTGCCATAAATTCCATTTTGAATTTTCTTTCAAGATATACTTGAGCTACTCCAGCTACTCCAAAAGCGGTTGTCATACCTAACATTCCAATATTAGATAACCAAAAAGCCATTCTACCTATAACAGAATCGTATCTTTTTCTTCCTGTAAGATTAGGCATTGCATAACTAATAATGGCTAGTACAATCATGGCGTAAGCTCCCCAAAAAGCTAAATGTCCGTGCATTGCAGTAACTAAAGTTCCATGTGTATATACATTGGTTTGAGGTAAGGTATGAGCAAATCCTAATAAGCCAGCACCTATAAAAGAAACAATTGATGATCCTAATGTCCAATATAAAGCCAATTTATTAGGATGTCTTTTTTCTCCTTTTCTATACATATTTACAGCAAAAAGAGCCATACCCAAGAATGCTAGAGGTTCCAAAGCAGAAAAGATACCACCTATAATTAACCAAATTTTGTTTACACCTATATAATAATAATGATGACCTGTACCAAGAATACCTGATAAAAATGTTAGACCTACAATTACGTATAACCATTTTTCAATAACTTCACGATCAACACCCGTTAATTTTATTAATAAAAAGGATAGTATACCTCCCATAATTAACTCCCAAACACCTTCTACCCATAAATGTACTACCCACCAACGAAAAAATGAATCCATTACTTGGCTATCAAACCAAATCATACCGGTAAGTATAATAATGCAGCAAATAATAATCCCATAGATAATACTAAAGCAGTTGTTGTTTTTCTTTCTGCTTTAAATAATGTGCTTACTATTAATCCTAAAAATAAGAGCACATTTATAACCACTAAATAATCTAATTCTCTTGGGATCTCTAAAAATTTTCTGCCTTCCCAATGATTAAAATGATAGCCTATAACAGCTACAACACCTACAATAGCTAATGAAATTAATTGTACATAAGCTAATTTTACATTAACTAATTCTCGTTGAGCTTCTTCTGGAATAATATAATAAGCAGCTCCCATAAAGCCTGTTAATAACCAAACTACTAATAAATTAGTGTGTACAGCTCTGGCAGTATTAAAGGGAATTATATCATGTAATCCATCTAATCCAATTCGAGCAAAACCCATGATAAAACCATAAATTATTTGGAGTGCTAGTAATAGCATACATAGGGCAAAAAACCAATAAGCTACTTTTTGTGATTTATATTTCATTTTAACTATTTTTATTAATTATTAATTTTTGATAGGGGAGAAACCACTTTATCAAATCCATTTAAATCAATACCTCCAATCCATTTAAGATAAGCTACCATAGCATCAGCGTCTTCAGAACTCATTTTATAAGCTACCATTTTTCTTTTGTTAGGAGCCCAAGGAATAGGAGACATTAAGACTGCTTTTACATAATTTTCACCTCGTCTATCAATAACCTTTGTTAATTCTGGAGCATAATAAGCTCCTTCGCCTAAAATCGTATGACATCCCATACAATTATTAGATTCCCAAATTTCTTTACCACGTATTACTTTTGAATCAATTTTAGTGTAATTTGTTTGATCATTTTTTGGAGAAAATGAATAAATCGTTAATCCGATAAAAATTAGAAACGTTACTAATGTACCTCCTAAAAAAAACATTCTTGCCTGCGATTTAGATAGCATAACTATTCTTTTTAAAAATTATTACTAATGAGATATTTTTGTCTTATTTAAATAACAAATTTCATTAACATTTCATTAACCTTATATGATATTTGTCATACTAAAGCTTTTTTAGTAAAGGTTTAATTCTATATGATTCTAATCATAAAAAGAAAAATAGTTAGCAAGTAA
Organism: Flavobacterium davisii; assembly: GCF_019565505.1. Classification (GTDB taxonomy): domain Bacteria; phylum Bacteroidota; class Bacteroidia; order Flavobacteriales; family Flavobacteriaceae; genus Flavobacterium; species Flavobacterium davisii. The sequence goes on along the minus strand of NZ_CP067378.1, from coordinate 69,964 downwards.
TTTAGTACAGCTAATTACAAAAGTTACAAAATGAATACAATAGAAAATAAATTAATAGGAGAGTATGTGGCAGATGACTAGAGAACGACTCAAGTTTTTTCAAAATATGGAATAGATTTTTGTTGTAAAGGAAATAGAACCATTACAGAGGTATGCCATACAATAGGTATTCATGAAGAGATAATAATAGCTGAATTAAAATCTTTTGATACTAATTTAAATCCAAATTTAAATAATTTCAAAGCAATGTCTTTAGATGCACTAATTGATTATATTGTAACAAGACATTATACTTATATAAAAGAAAAAATTCCAATTATAAAACAGTTTCTTAATAAAATTTGTGAAGTTCATGGAACTAAAAACCCTGAACTTATAGAAATAAGAAAACTTTTTATAGCAAGTGCAAATTATTTAGTTCAATATATTAATAAAGAAGAATTAATTCTTTTTCCCATATCAAAACAATGGTAAATAATATAAAAATTTCTACACCAATGTATAGATAAACCTTTCTAGAAGGCTGTTACGAAATTATATTATAAAGATTTTAAACGTTCAGCTAAGAAAAGCTTAAAAATAAATACCATCTTAAATTTTATGATTATATTATTACTCAAATGGTCATAATTAATTAATTTTGGCAGAAAAAAATTTTGAACTCTATACTATCCAAAATATTTATTGTAATTGCTTTTTTAAATATTCAAATTACAACTGCTCAAATTAGTAGTCCTATAGAAACTTTACCACTAGAAACGGGTAAACAAATTATAATTGAAGGAGCTGACTTTTTAGATAAATCCGAAACAGAAGTACCGGGAGCAATCGTTTTTACAGGAAATGTTCGTATTTTACACCAAGGAGTTCGTATGTCTTGTAATAAAGCATACCATTTTACAAAACAAAATTATGTAAAAGCTTTTGGAAACGTTAATTTAGTACAAGGAGATACGCTTACTATGTCTAGTCGTTACGCCGAATATAATGGAAATACTAAATTTGCTTTTGCAACGGGAAATGTGGTTATGACAGATCCTAAGATGACTGTAACGACAGATACTATTAATTTTGATCGTAAAAGTCAACAAGCCTATTACAATACCTATGGTACAATTCGAGATGCCGAAAACACACTTACAAGTAAATCAGGACGCTATCATTTAAATCAAAAAAAATTTGAATTTAAAACAGCTGTTACCGTAAATAATCCAACACATACCATTCGTACTAATCATCTTGATTATTATACTAATTCAGGTCATGCTTATGTTTTTGGACCATCAACTATTGCATCTGCTAATAATACAATTTATACGACCAAAGGTTTTTATGATACCAAAAAAGATGAAGGAAAATTACAACGAGGATCTAAAATAAAGTATAGAGATCGAATAATTGAAGGAGAAGATTTGTATTATGATCGGAAAAATGATTTTGCACGCGCTCGTAATAATGTTAAAGTAACGGATACAATTAATAAAACAATAATAAAAGGACATTATGCAGAAGTATATAAGAAAAAAGACTCTATGTACATTACCAAAAAAGCATTAGTATCAGGTCTTTTTGAAAAAGATTCTGTTTGGTTTCATGCAAAACGAATAGTCGTTACTGGAAAAACTAAAAATCGAATCATAAGAGGCTATAATAATGCTCGTTTCTTTAAAAAGATATGAGTGGTAAATGTGATTCTATTCATTTTAATGAAAAAAAGGGATTACACAAATGATTGGAAAACCTATATTTTGGAATGGAAAAAAACAACTTACGGGTGATCTTATACATCTCATTTCAGATACAATTGCTAAAAAAGTAGATTCTTTAAAAGTATTTAACAATGCCTTTATTATTTCAAAAGACACCATTGGTGATGGATTTAATCAAGTAAAAGGAGTTAACCTATATGGTAAATTTATAAATAACAAGTTAAAAGAAGTTGATTTGATTAAAAATACAGAAGTTATTTACTATGTACGTAATGATAAGCAAGAATTAGTAGGTATAAACAAAAACGTAAGTAGTAAAATAAATATGTTAATGGGAGAAGGGAATACTATAGATAGTATTACCTTTTTTACAAAACCAGATGGGGAAATTTATCCAGAAGATGAACTTTCTGAAAATGATAGAAAATTAAAAGGTTTTATTTGGCGAGAAAACGAACAAATTTTAAAATTAGAAGATATTTTTCCAAAAGAAGAACTAGAACTAGATACAAAAGCTAAAGCAGAAGTTAAGAAAAAACTACAAGAACCTAATACGCCATTAGCTCCTACTAAAGAAACATTAGAGTTTGATAAAAATAACAAAGAAAAAAAGGAACGAAAAAATCAAATACTAAAAAATAATTGACTTTAATTGAAATGTATTTATTTGATTTTTATTTTAAAATATTTAGATTACGCACATGTTAAAAGATTTCTATAAATACCAAGCACAAACTTCTCCATATCCATTAGCAATGGAAGTATCTCATGCTATAGGCTCTTATATATATGATACCAAAGGGAAAAAATATCTTGATTTTGTAGCTGGAGTTTCAGCTTGCACTTTAGGACATCAGCATCCAAGAGTTAAACAAGCTGTTATAGATCAAATGGATAAATACGCACACGTGATGGTTTATGGTGAATATGCACAAGATCCAGCGATAGAATTTTGTAAATTACTTGCTCAAAATATGCCTCCTCAATTAAATAAAACGTATTTGGTAAATTCAGGAACGGAAGCAACAGAAGGAGCGTTAAAATTAGCTAGAAGAGTAACAGGACGTAGTCAATTAATTTCCTGTTATAATGCCTATCATGGAAATACTATGGGATCTATGAGTGTTATGGGATTTGAAGAACGTAAACAAGCTTTTCGTCCATTAATTCCAGATGTAGATTTTATAACATTCAATAATGAAGAAGATTTACAAAAAATAACAACTCGAACAGCAGGTATTATATTAGAAACAATTCAAGGAGGTGCAGGGTTTATACAACCTCAAAACGATTTTTTTAAAAAAAGTAAGACAACGTTGTAATGAAGTTGGTGCTCTTATGATTTTAGACGAAATTCAACCTGGTTTTGGACGTACAGGTAAGTTATTTGGTTTTATGAATTATGATATTATTCCCGATATTGTTGTAATGGGGAAGGGGATGGGAGGCGGAATGCCTGTTGGTGCCTTTACCGCCAATGAACAACACATGGATTTATTAATTCAAAATCCAAAATTAGGACATATTACCACTTTTGGAGGACATCCTGTAATTGCAGCAGCCAGTTTAGCCACATTAAAAGAGTTATTAGAAACAAATTTAATGCCTCAATGCTTGGAAAAGGAACAATTATTTCGTAACTTGTTAGTACATCCCTTAATAAAGGAAATTCGTGGCGAAGGATTAATGCTTGCTATTATGACAGATAGTCCCGAAATTACAAATCAAGTTATTTTGAAATGCCAAGAAAAAGGATTGATACTTTTTTGGTTATTATTTGAAGGAAATGCAATACGCATAACACCGCCTCTGACATTATCAGATGAAGAAATAAAAGAGGGATGCAGTATTATTATTGAGGCAATGAATGAAATAGCAATCCCAAAACAATAATTAAAAACAAACCCATTTTGTTTGCTAAATCGTTCAAAAAAATATTATTTAATTTATTATAAACAGCCACTTTACTATTTTTAGTAAGGATATAAAACTTAGGAGTATGTATTTGAGTCACGATGAAGAAGATTACAGTTTATCCTTATCAAAATTTGAATCCATGTTAAAAACCAATAAGGTTTTATTTTTTGATTCAGAAGAATTTGAGGATATCATCCTCCATTATATGGATATAGGCAAAACTAGTTTAGCTAAAAAAGCACTAAAACTAGGACTAGAACAACACCCTAAATCATTTGGATTAAAATTAGTTCAAGTTGAAATGCTCATTTTTGAAGACAAACTAGAACAGGCCGAAAAACTTCTTAATGACTTATACGCCATAGAACCCACAAACGAAGAAATCTTTATACAAAAAGCCAATATTTGCTCTAAAAGAGATGATCATAAACAAGCTGTTGAATTTCTTAAAATAGCTTTGCAGTATACAGATGACTACGCAGATGTGCATAACCTCTTAGGGATGGAATATTTGTTTATGGATGAACTAGAACAAGCAAAAAAACATTTTATTGCTTGTTTAGAAGAAGAACCAGAAGAACAATCAGGACTCTATAATGTCATTTATTGTTTTGAATTTTTAGAACAATATCCTGAAGCCATTTCATTTTTAAAAAACTATATTGACCTTAATCCATATAGTGAAATTGCTTGGCATCAATTAGGACGACTAAACTTTAGTATACAACAATATCAAGAGGCCTACATAGCCTTTGATTATGCAAGTCTAATTGACGACCGATTCATGGGCGCATTTATGGAAAAAGCTAAAGCACTCGAACATTTAGAACGCTATGAAGAAGCTATTTGGAATTACCAAGAAACCATTCGACTAGAAGACCCCACATCGTATGCTTTATTACGAATAGGTAAATGCTTTGAAAAAAATGGGCAATGAATCTGAAGCTTTAAACTATTACAACAAAACAGTTCATGAAGATCCTCTTTTAGACAAAGGATGGATTGCTATAACCGATTTTTATATACGTCAAAAAAACTTTCAAAAAGCACTCTATTATGTAAATAAAGCAATCGGTATAGATGCTGAAAATTCTTTATATTGGAAACGATATGCTACAATAAATAAAGAGCTCGAATTATTTGAGGAAGCACAAGAAGGATATCAAAAAGCTGTAGAATTAGGAGATAACGAATTAGAAACCATCTTATTTTGGTCTGATACACAACTTTTTATAGGAGAATATCAAGCCTCTATTGAAACCTTAATTAAAGCAAACCTTCTTTTTGCAGATCATTACCAAATAGAATATAGATTAGCAGGTTTGTATTACACAACTCATAATCTAACAAAAGGATTGTATCATTTAACCAATGCCTTACATCATAACTCTAAAATGCTTTCGATACTAGAAGATTTATTTCCTTCAGTATTTAATCTAGAAATCGTTCAAAACACAATTAAAAAATATAATGATTTGTAAACAGTAAAGCGAATGAAAAAATTAGGATTACTTGGTAAAAATATTTCATACTCTTTTTCTAGAAACTATTTTACAAATAAATTTAAAAAAGAATCTTTGGCCTCTATTTTTTCATATAACAATTATGATATTCAAAAAATAGATGAATTTAAAAGTATAATCAATAAAGAACCTAATTTAATAGGTTTAAATGTTACAATACCTTATAAAGAAGAAATTATTCCTTATTTAGACGAGCTTTCAGAAACGGCAAAATACATTGGAGCGGTTAATACTATTAAAATTACAACAGATAAAAAATTAATTGGAGATAATACTGATTTTTATGGTTTTCAAAAATCACTTAGTCCATTGCTTCTTAATCATCATAAAAAAGCATTAATATTAGGTACTGGAGGAGCATCTAAAGCAGTTGCTTATGCTTTAAAAAATTTAGGAATTAATTTTTTATTTGTATCAAGAAAGCCATCTATTAATACAATTACCTATAATGATTTAGAGGCTACTATTTTAGCAGAATATACTATAATTATTAATTGCACTCCATTAGGTACCGCGCCTAATATTCAAAATAGTCCTTCAATTCCCTATGAGTTTATAACATCTAATCATTTAGTGTACGACTTAATATATAATCCAGAAAAAACAACTTTCCTTATAAAAGCTGAAAAAAGAGGAGCTATCATTAAAAATGGTTACGAAATGTTAGTATTGCAAGCTGAAAAAGCTTGGGAAATTTGGAATAAATAAAAAAGAAATATTTAATTTTTAAAAATTCTTTATGGAATAGGAATATATATCTTTCCAAACTTCTTATAATTTAAAATTAAAAAAGTACATTTGCCCCCTTAAAATATGAAATTATATGAGTGCAACTTGGTATGAATGCAAAGTTAAATTTAGAAAAACAGATGAAAATGGTGTACAAAAAGTTACAACAGAACCTTATCTAGTAGACGCACTATCTTATACCGAAGCTGAGTCTAGAATTACACAAGAAATGATGTCTTATCTTAGTGAAGAATTTAAAATAACAAATATTAAAGTAGCAAACTATGCCGAAATTCATCCTTTTGAAAATACAGACAGATGGTTTCGTTCTAAAGTCTCTTTAATTGCTTATGATGAAGAAAGCGGTAAAGAAAGAAAAACCAATTTATACTTACTAATACAAGCAAATGATGTGCGTGAAGCTTATGATAATACAGAAATAGCAATGAGAAATACAATGGGTGATTATACCATTCCAGCTATTTCAGAATCCCCTATAATTGACGTTTTTCCTTATTTTAGCGGCGATGAAAATGATTTAGAAGAAATAGAAAAGTTTAATAAATTAAAAGCATCTAAATTAGAAGTTACCCCTGAAATTACAGATCACATGGAATTTGAAAATGAAATTATAACAGAATATCAAGAATAATTTACTTTTAAAAAATCATTTATAAGTTTTCCTTTTATTCTTGTGAGTTATAATAGTATAAATTCTATTAAATAATTATAAACAATTTTATCTGCTTTGCTTTAAATTAAGGTAAAGCAAAGCAGATAAAAAAACTAGTTATCTTCATAACGTATTAATTAGTTCTTTAGGAATAGAAATACTACATTTAGGTAGGAGTTATTTATGAATAACCCTTTTATTTAATAAATTCTACCTTTTGATCTTCTGCATTTACACTATCAAAAAAGCCCTGAGAACGCATCCATTCATCATTGTATACTTTACTCATATAACGAGATCCATGATCAGGTAATATAGCTACTACGACACTATCTTTATTAAATTCACCCTCTTCATCATATAATCTAATAGCTTCTAAAACGGCTCCAGAAGTATAACCTGCAAAAATACCTTCTGTTTTTGCTAATTTTCTAGACATGTGAGCACTTTCCTCATCTGTAACTTTAATAAAACGATCTATGATATCAAAATCAGTAGCAGTAGGAATCAAATTTTTACCTAATCCTTCTATTTGATAAGGATAAATTTCATCTGAGTCAAACTCTTTTGTTTCATGGTATTTTTTTAATACAGAGCCGTAAGCATCTACTCCTAAAATTCGAATAGTAGGATTTTTTTCTTTTAAAAATTTTGCTGTACCAGATAATGTACCTCCTGTTCCTGAACAAGCAATAATATGAGTTACTTGGCCATTTGTTTGCTCCCAAATTTCAGGACCTGTAGTTTTATAATGCGCTTCAACATTTAATTCATTAAAATATTGATTAATATAAATAGATCCTTTTGTTTCTTCATGTAAGCGTTTTGCTACATTATAGTAAGAACGTTCATCGTCTGCAGAAACGTGTGCTGGACAGACATAGACTTTTGCGCCCATACTTTTAAGCATATCAATTTTATCAGGTGAAGATTTTGAGCTAACTGCCAAAACACAATTATAACCTTTTATAATACTTACCATAGCAAGACTAAAACCAGTATTACCAGAAGTGGTTTCAACTATTGTGTCTCCCCGGCTTTAAAATTCCTCTACGTTCAGCTTCTTCAATGATGTATAAAGCAATTCTATCTTTTGTAGAATGACCGGATTAAAAGCTTCTACTTTAGCATAAAAATTTCCCTTAAAGAAATTCGTTATCTTATTTAATTTAATTAAAGGCGTGTTTCCTATTAATTCTAAAATAGAGCTGTAAGCCTTAATTTCTGTCTTCATACAGTTTATTAATTTTTTCTGGATAATGAATTACAAAGCTATTAATTTTTTATCGTTTGATTCCTTCTAGTTGAAACAAAAACGAAAATTCTTTAGCAATTTCTTTTAAAGCTTCAAATCTCCCCGAAGCGCCACCATGTCCTGTATCCATATTAGTTTCTAAAAGTAATAAATTTTTATCAGTTTTTGTTGCACGTAATTTAGCAACCCATTTAGCAGGTTCCCAATATTGAACTTGCGAATCATGTAAACCTGTTGTGACTAGCATATTAGGATATTCTTTTGCCTCTACGTTGTCATAAGGTGAATAAGATTTCATATAATCATAATATATTTTATCATTTGGATTACCCCATTCATCATATTCACCCGTAGTTAAAGGAATAGAATCGTCTAACATAGTAGTTACTACATCTACAAATGGTACAGCTGAAATGATCCCATTATACAATTCAGGATTCATATTAATAATTGCTCCCATTAGCAAACCTCCTGCAGATCCTCCTTCAGCATATAAATGTTTTGTTGAAGTATATTTATTTTCAATCAAATATCTTGAACAATCTATAAAATCTGTAAAAGTATTTTTCTTTTTTAATAATTTTCCATCCTCATACCAAGGGCGACCTAAATCCTCTCCTCCACGAATATGAGCTATTGCATAAATAAATCCACGATCTAACAAACTTAAACGGGTTGTTGAAAAAGTACAATCCATTGAATAACCATAAGAACCATAAGCATATTGTAATAATGGATTTTTACCATTAAAATCCAGTCCTTTTTGTATACTAATGAAATAGGGACTTTTACACCATCACGAGCTGTTGCCCACACTCTTTTTCTTCATAATTATTTTTATCAAACGCCCCCCTAAGACCTCTTGTTCTTTTTTAATTTCTTTTGCTTGTGTACGCATATTAAAATCAATTATTGAAGAAGGTGTTTTTAATGATTGATAACCATATCGTAAAATTTCTGTATCAAAATCAACATTGGTAGCTGTATAAGCAGTATAAGTTTCACTATCAAAAGGAAGATAATACTCTCCATCTCCGCTCCATGGCATAATACGCAATTGTGTTAAACCATTAAAACGCTCTTCAACTACTAAGTAATCCTTAAAAATTTCAATATCTTCTAATAAAACATCTTTACGGTGTGGCAAAACATCTACCCAATTTTCTTTTGAAGTAGTTGTTTCTAATGTTTTCATTAATTTAAAATTAATTGCTTTATCCTTGTTGGTCAATATATAAAAATAATCTCCAAAATGAGAAATAGAATATTCCAAACCGCGTATACGCTCTTGAAAAATGATAAAAGATTCGTCAGGTGTATTAGCATTTAAATATCGATACTCAGTAGTCATAGTACTTTGAGAACCAATTACTAAATATTTTTTCGATTTTTCTTTATAAATATATAGGCTAAAAGTTTCATCTTTTTCCTCAAAAACTAAAACATCTTCCGAAACATCTGTTCCTATTTTATGTTTATAAACTTTATTAGAACGAAGCGTTATAGGATCTTTAGTAGTATAAAAAATAGTTTGGTTATCATTAGCCCAAACAGATCCACCTGTACAATTTTCTATTTTATCAGTTAAAATTTCGTTAGTCTCTAAATTCTTAATTTGAATAGTATAAATACGACGACTTACCGTATCTACCCCAAAACTAGCAAATTTATTATTAGGGCTAACACTTACACCTCCTAGCTGAAAATAAGAAAAACTTTTTGCCATTTCATTACAATTAAAAAGAATTTCCTCTACAGCTTCTAAGCTTTCTTTTCTACGAGAATAAATAGGGTAATCTCCTCCTTTTTCAAAACGTGTAATATACCAATACCCATTATAAAAATACGGTACAGATGATTCATCTTCTTTTATGCGCAACTTCATTTCCTCAAATAATTCATTTTGAAAATCTTTTGTATGCGCAGTCATTTTTTCATAATAGGCATTTTCAGCATTCAAATAATCAATTACTTCTTGATTTTCGCGATTATTTAACCAAAAATAATCATCTATACGCACATCATCATGAATTTCTAATTTTCGTGGTATAATTTTAGCCACAGGAGGTATAATGGTATCTGACATTTTATTATTTTTTGAATTGCAAATTTACACTTTCATAAATGAAATTAGTAAATTTGTGACGAAATTAAAACTAAAAAAATATGTTTGGAGATATTATGGGTATGATGGGGAAATTAAAAGAAACCCAACAAAAAATAGAAGAAACTAAAAAACGTTTAGATACCGTTTTAGTAGATGAAAAAAGTACCGATGGATTATTAGAAGTGACTTTAACAGCTAATCGTCAAATAAGAAGTATCAATATAAATGATCAATTGTTAGAAGATAAAGAACAGTTAGAAGATTATCTAGTAATGATATTAAACAAAGCTATTGAAAAAGCAACAGCTATAAACGAAGCAGAATTAGGTGCGGTTGCAAAAAGTGGCATGCCAAATATTCCGGTATGGATGGATTATTTTAACAAAACCTTTAGAATCCTTTTTTAGTCTAAAAATATTTCTAACTAATTAAAAAATATTAGATTAAAAAAGGTTTTATTTTTTATTTAATTTTGATTTTATTAACTTGGGCAAATATTATTAACTGTAAATATCCTGCACCATGCAAGAAGAAATGAATGATAACCTGCTACAAGCAGATGGAAATGATCAAAATCTATCCCAATCACATACTCAATTGGCGATAGAAACCATCGAAAATTTAAATGCAGAAGTAAGCGAAGATAATACATTGGAAGAGGAACATGAAATTCCGATGAAAGATTATCATACTATGAGTATGGATTTATTGATTACAGAATTTGAGCAATTAATTTCTATTAATAAGATTATGGCCATTCGTAATCATATAGAAGAAATAAAATCTGCCTTTTTATCTAAATACAATCTTTTTATTGAAGAAAAAAGAGAAGAATTTCTTCAAGAAAATCCTGCGGAAGATTTTGAATACTACTATCCGACAAAAGCTAAATTTGATTCTTTATATAATGATTATAAAAACAAGAAAAATATTCATTTTAAAAATCTTGAAGCTAAATTAAAATCAAACCTTCAAAATAGATTATATCTAATAGAAGAACTTAAAACACTATTAGCATCCAATGCTGAAATAAAAGATTTACTAAAACAATTTAATGATATCCGTGATCGTTGGAAAAATGCAGGAGCAATTCCTAAAGATAAATACAATCATGTTTGGAATAATTATCATTTTCATGTAGAAAATTTCTATGATTTATTACATTTAGATAGAGAAGCACGCGATTTAGAATTTAAACATAATTTAGATAAAAAACTTAAGATTATTGAAAGAGCTAAAGCTCTTTTAAATGAACTAGATGTTTTTAAAGCCTTTAGAGAATTACAGTTATTACATAAAGTTTGGAAAGAAGAGATAGGTCCTGTATCTAAAGAACATAGAGAAGAAATATGGAAAGCATTTAGTGAAGTAACAAAACAAATGCACGAAAAACGTGAAAATTTATTTGAACAACAACGTCTAAAGGAAGAAGAAAATTTAGTTATAAAAAAAGATATTATAAATCAAATTAATCAAGTTGCCGAAGAAAAAATAGCCATACATTCTTCTTGGCAAGGACAGATTAATAAAATAGAAAAGTTAAGAAAAGCTTTTTTTGAAGCAGGTAAAGTACCCAGTGAAGTAAATGAAGAAACTTGGGCCGATTTTAAAAATGCTGTTCGAAATTTTAATGCAAACAAAAACTCTTTTTATAAAGAAATTAAAAAAGAGCAGCAGTCTAATTTAGACAAGAAGAATGCTTTAGTTGCTAAAGCAAAAGAATTAATGAATAATGATAATTTTGAAGCAACAACACCTATTATGAAAAAAATCCAAGAAGATTGGAAATTAATAGGTCATGTTCCGAAAAAGTTTTCAGACAGTGTTTGGGCAGAGTTTAAAGAAGCTTGTAACCACTATTTTGATCGTTTAACAGCCTTTAGAAATCAAAACGAAGCAATTGAAATTATATCCTTTGATAAGAAAAAAGATTATTTAGAAGCTATTAAATCATTTACGCTAACAGGAGATCATAAAAATGATTTAGAAGCTATAAAGAAACATATTGAAACTTGGAAATCATTTGGTAAAGTTCCTTTTTCTAGACGTCATATAGAAGGGAAATTTAATAAAGTACTAGATGGATTATTTGAAAATTTAACTTCAAGTAAGCGTGAAGCAGAAATGATGCGTTTCAATAGCCGTTTAGAACAATTAACCCAAGAAGGAAAGAACAAAATTGATGGCGAAAAGATTTTCATTCAACGAAAAATAGAAGAAGTTCAAAATGAAATTTTTCAACTAGAAAATAATATCCAATTCTTTTCAAATGCAAAAAAAGATAATCCTATGATTATTGAGGTTAAGAAAAATATTGAACGAAATAAAGAAGAATTAGCTATGTGGAAGGAAAAGTTAAAACAAATTTTCAGCCTTTAATTTAATAGATAATATATAAAATATTATCTCAAACCAATTTATAGCCACATTCAGAAATAAAATATTTCAATAAAATTAAATATTAAGATCTTCTTGCTTCTGAATTTAAACCCCATTTTTAAGACTTTTCTTCTAAAATGGGGTTTAATGTTTTAACCTATATTAATATTACAATAAAAGATACGAGAGCTTTCTTAAACCCAGATTCCGCATTAGACTTCGTTGTGAAACAAAATTTTTCAATAAATTCAAGTGCTCACGGAAAATTTTAGAAGAAGAAATAGTGAACTATTTTGATGATTAAAATTTGAGTACGTGCTTGAATTGGAAGAAAAAATAAAGTGGAATAGATTTACTTCGTCTATTCGCTACGCTCGGGTCTAATGTGTAATCTGAGTTAAAATAAATTAGATGATATTTATTTGTGTTTAGCACCATTTATTTACTTCTTTAGAGCTATCTTTTGTAGAAAATAAGATTATAATCTTTTAGATCAACCTGATTGAGGATAAAAAATATTTTTTTAGATTATCTTTTTGCTTAATCCCTTTACCCTCTTTATCCAGAAAAGCTGAGTATTAATATATAAAAAAAACCGATAAATTAAATTTATCGGTTTTTATTTCGTGGGGAGAGCAGGATTCGAACCTGCGAAGGTTTCCCAACGGATTTACAGTCCGTCCTCGTTGGCCGCTTGAGTATCTCCCCCTCACTAACTGTGATTGCTTGATTGCGATGCAAAAATACAGTTGTTTTTTAAATTAACAAGCTTTTTTTTATCTTTTTTTATATTTTTTTTCAAATACTTGTTATTGAGTTTGTTAGTTATTGTTTTAGTATGCCAAATTATGCTATTTTATATTATGTTTTTATTAGATCGTATAAAAAATGAATCTTATACTAACTAAAAATGGTTGTTCGAAAAAAACGACCCTGTTATGCTTGCAAAAGAATAGAAAATCCCCACAATTATAATGATCAACATAACTATTTGTAAGGTAGCCTTAAATAAATTAAAGACTGAGTTTTTACCTTCGAACAACCTTTGATTAATTCTTATTTTAAAAATAATTAAATAAGATATTTTTTAAAAGTCAAATTTTTCCCTTAATTTCTTTTTTATATTTGTTTAACAATGCTTTTGTCATTCCTAAATTAGCTTTTGTAGAATCAACAGCTAAATAAATAAAATATTCATTATTTTCAGAAATATCTATAATATGAATTTGAGATTTTAAATTAATTAAAATATCTTCAATAGATTCGTTTAATCCTAAAGCATTGATAGCATTCAATTTAGCTTTTACAACTTCAAGGTTAAATGCAGATCCTAATTCAGGATCAAAATTAGGATTAACTGATAGGGTAAAGTAAGAAATTCCACTCTTAATTTCAGAAACAGCAACAGCTATAAAACCGGGGACGTTGTTTCTTAAGTCCTCACCAAATTGTTTTAAAAAATTTGACATACGTTTGATTATTAAGTTAAAAATTAATTTTATTTTTGGGGATTTAAACATTGATTATTTTAATCATGACAAATATAAACAAAATTTTGAACAATCATACAATATGATGAATGAATTTGAAGATTTAGGTATACGTTTTAATAGATATTTAATATCAAAAGGATTAGGTGTTAATCAAATTGCTAGAATGTTAGAGCTATCCGGTAGTCAAATTAGCAATATTAAAAATGGAAAGGTTTTTGGAACAGATAAAATGTTCAAAATACTGAATACTTTTACTGATTTAGATGCTAATTGGTTATTTCGTGGCGAATCTATGGAACATCCTGAAGTTGATATTAACAGATTGGATTATATCATTGAATTACAAAAAGAGCGTATTATAGACCTTAAAAAGAAAACGCAGAATTGAAGAAGTTATTAAAAACGAATACCTCTAAAATGAACTAGATGGTATTAGTTTAACTAATATAATTCCATATATTTTTTTCTTATTTAAAGCTATAAATATTTGTTTTAGTTTTTGATTAGCTGGTTTGTCCATAGTAGGATCCTCTTTTAGTAATCGAATAGCATGATGTCTTGCTAACTGTAAAATATCACGATCTTTTACCAAATCAGCAATTTGTAAGTTTAGTACACCGCTTTGCTGAGTTCCCATGATATCACCTGGACCGCGGAGTTTTAAGTCAACTTCTGAAATTTCGAAACCATCGTTAGTTTTGCACATGGTTTCCATTCTTATTTTACTTTCATTACTAAGTTTAAGACCTGTCATTAAGATACAATAGCTTTGTTCAGCTCCTCGTCCTACACGACCTCTTAATTGATGTAATTGGGAGAGGCCAAAACGTTCTGCGCTTTCTATAATCATAACGGAAGCATTAGGGACATTTACACCTACTTCAATTACAGTGGTTGCCACCATAATGTTTGTTTTTCCTTCTGCAAAACGATTCATTTCTTCTTCTTTTTCTGTTGCTTTCATTTTGCCATGTACTATTGAAATAGCATATTTAGGCAAAGGAAAATCTCTAGAAATACTTTCGTAACCATCCATTAAATCTTTATAATCCATAGATTCTGATTCTTGAATTAGAGGATATACTATATAAACTTGTCTTCCTTTATCAATTTCATCTCGCATGAATTTCCAAACTTTTAGTCTATTACTATCATAACGATGTACGGTTTGTATAGGTTTTCTACCGGGTGGAAGCTCGTCAATTACAGAAACGTCTATATCACCATATAAACTCATAGCTAAGGTTCTGGGAATAGGAGTAGCAGTCATGACTAATATATGCGGTGGAAGTTCTGCTTTTTTCCATAATTTACTACGTTGTTCTACTCCAAAACGATGCTGTTCGTCTATAATGGCTAGTCCTAGATTTTTAAATTGTACTTTGTCTTCTAATATGGCATGGGTACCTATTAATATATGTAAACTTCCATTTTGTAGTTCTTCATGGATTATTTTTCGATCTGAATTTTTAGTGGAACCAGTAAGCAATTTTATATTTATATTAAGAGGCTTAGCTAATTCAGTAATTCCGTTAAAATGTTGAGTGGCTAAGATTTCTGTAGGTGCCATAATACAAGCTTGAAATCCGTTATCTAAAGCTAACAGCATGCTCATTAGGGCTACAATTGTTTTACCAGAGCCTACATCTCCTTGTAATAAGCGATTCATTTGGGCTGGATTTCCTAAATCATTTCGAATTTCTTTTAATACTTTTTTTTGAGCATTAGTTAAGTCAAAGGGGAGGTATTGAGTATACATTTCATTAAAATAATGACCTACTTTTTCAAATGGATATCCTTTAATTTTGTGTTTTCGTACTAAATTTTTGGAGATTAATTGTAATTGAATAAAAAAAAGTTCTTCAAATTTTAATCTAAATTGTGCTTTTTGTAATAATTCTTGACTTTTAGGAAAATGAATATTGAATAATGCGCTGTTTTTAGGAATCAGTTGTAATTCTTCTAAAAGATAAGGAGGGAGGGTTTCAATAAATAAAGTATGGGTTTCAATAAAAAGTTGTTGCATCATTTTATTGATAACTTTATTAGAAATTCCTTTATTCTGTAATTTTTCAGTTGAAGGATAAACGGCTTGCATTGCTGTACGCAAATTGGCTTTGTGTTCGTCTAGCAATTCCATTTCAGGATGTGGCATTGAGAATTGATTATTAAAGGCATTTGTCTTACCAAATATTACGTAAGGCGTATTTATTTTTATATTTTCACGTATCCATTTAACACCTTGAAACCAAACTAATTCTATTTCACCTGTATCGTCTATGAATGAGGCTACTAAACGTTTTTTCCCTTTACCAAATTCAACTGTTTTTAAATGAATAATTTTGCCTATAATCTGAACTTCGCTATTGCTAGGCATTAATTCATTAATTTTATAATAACGCGTTCTATCTATATACCGATTGGGATAAAGATTAACCAAGTCGGCATATTTATATATATTAAGTTCTTTTCGTAATAACTCCCCGCGTTGTGGACCAACACCTTTTAGATATTCTATAGGAGTTTCTAATAATGACATTTTTAATACAATCTGGTTAATTTAACAATTTAATTTTTTTTTAATAGATCTACATACCAAAAACCATAATGAAGGGGAGTTTGATTTGAATTTGTATTACAAACTTGATTTGAGTTATCTGATTGAGGCTGTTTATAAGATCTGTATACTATTTCTCCTATCTCAAATTCAATGGGTTTTGAGAAAATAGGACCATCAAAGGTAAATGTATGAAATTCGCCGTTTTCACCACAAACATCTACATTCTCAGGTAGATCATTTAAAAATTGAGAATCTATAATCCGCCCTACAAAACTTTTATCTAAATATTCTTCATTAACACAGGTTACAATAGTTTTAAAACCTAGGTCTAAAAAGGTGTGAATTAATTGTGTTGTATCTATTTTCCATAGAGGAAAAACGGCTGTAATATTCAATTCTTTTAGTTTATTTTCACGATAACTGCGTAAGTTTTCTAAAAAAATATCGCCAAAAATGGAATATGAAACACCTTTATTCTTAAAGTCAGATAAGGTAGTCTGCATGATTTTTTCATAAATTTCCATTGTAGGCATTTCAGGAATTTCCATTTTATGTAATGGTATTTTTATACTTTTTGCCTGTTCTTCTAAAAGTTCAGTACGAACGCCGTGCATAGAAATACGGTTGTAATGCTTATTAACACTTGTTAATAGACTGACTATTTCATATTCATTTGTTTGCAAAATTGTATATAACGCTAGTGCTGAATCTTTTCCGCTACTCCAATTAAAAATGGCTTTTGACTTCAATTTTTGATATTTTAGGGTAAACTTACAAAAACATTGTATTTTTAGAAAGTAAATTAGTAATTCTAATTGATAAAGGAGAATTTTTAATTATTATAATCGTATTAAACCCAGATTACGCATTAGAAATTTATTAAAAATAAAAAGGATACTTTTTTGACCTCAATTAAGTTTTACTAAATACTAAATCAGAGTTTAAAGAATATTAAAAAGTAGGGGAGAGGAAATAATATAAAGGAAAGTTTCTTTAACAACTTGTAAATTAAACCTAAATAATAGAAAATTAAACTAACAGGTTTTATTATATTCAATTTCTTAAGTATATATTGTTTTTATTATTTATAAAAAAAGAATACTATTTGTTCTGCTGCAATTTTCTGTAGATACTTTAATTTTTTTGTATAGTAGGCTCTAATATAAAAACGAATTTGAAATAGTTTTTTATTAAAGTTTTAGATGATTAAAATTTATAATAAAAGAGGCTGTCTGAAAAAAAACTTGTTTTGTCATTTTTAAACTAAGGAAAAGAAATTATATAATCTTTTTACAAGTTTAAATAATGTCCTAATTCTTATTTTCAGACAGCCTAAATAGTATAATTTATAAGAGAATTTTATTTGTTTTAGATGTGTACTTAATGTTATATAGTATACATTTTTTTTCTCATTTCTTGAATTTTATCATCTTCAAGGTATTCATCAAAAGTCATGTAGCGATCAATAACCCCGTTAGGTGTTAATTCTAAAATACGATTTCCAACTGTTTGTGCAAATTCGTGGTCATGTGTTGTGAATAACACAGATCCTTTGAAATTTTTTAATGAATTATTAAAAGCGGTAATAGATTCAAGGTCTAGATGGTTCGTAGGTTCGTCTAACATTAATACATTGGCACGTAACATCATCATTCTAGAAATCATACAACGTACTTTTTCACCTCCTGATAATACACGTCCTGTTTTTAGTGCTTCTTCACCTGAAAAAATCATTTTACCTAAGAAACCACGTACATAAACTTCATCACGTTCTTCTTCTGTTTTAGCCCACTGACGCAACCAATCTACTAATGTATAATCATTTTGAAAAAAGTTGTGGTTATCAGCAGGTAAATAGGATTGATTGGTGGTAACTCCCCAGTCAAATGTACCTGAATCAGCTGTTAAATTACCGTTTATAATTTCATAAAAAGCAGTGGTTGCACGAGAGTCTTTAGAAAATACAACAATTTTATCTCCTTTAGCCATATTTAGGTCGACATTTTTGAATAAAACTTCGCCATCTAAAGAAGCGGATAGATTTTGAATATTCAAAATTTGATCACCTGCTTCGCGTTCTTGATCAAATATAATAGCAGGATAGCGACGGCTAGAAGGTTTAATGTCGGAAATATTTAATTTTTCGATCATTTTCTTACGAGATGTTGCTTGTTTAGATTTTGCAACGTTTGCAGAAAATCGACGAATAAATTCTTCTAATTCCGCTTTTTTCTCTTCTGCTTTTTTGTTTTGTTGTGCACGTTGTTTAGCAGCTAATTGTGATGATTCATACCAAAATGTATAGTTACCTGAATAGTGGGTTATTTTACCAAAATCAATATCAGATACATGTGTACATACTGCGTCTAAAAAGTGACGGTCGTGCGAAACTACTAATACGGTATTTTCATAATTAGCTAAGAAGTTTTCTAACCAACCAATAGTTTCAAAGTCAAGATCATTAGTAGGCTCGTCCATAATAAGCACATCTGGATTACCAAATAAAGCTTGTGCTAATAAAACACGTACTTTTAATTTTCCTTCCATTTCGCTCATTAAGGTATAATGATAATCAGATCCAATACCTAAATTAGATAATAGGGTAGCAGCATCAGAGTCTGCATTCCAACCATTCATTTCTTCAAATTGAATCTGTAATTCTCCTATTCTGTCAGCATTGGAATCGTTATAGTCTAAATATAACGCATCCATTTCTTTTTAACAGCATATAAGACTTTATTTCCCATTAATACAGTTTCTAAAACTGTATGTTCATCAAACATGTTGTGATTTTGGTTTAAAACAGACATACGTTTACCGGGCTCTAAAATTACATGTCCAGAAGTAGGATCAATATCGCCTGATAATATTTTTAAAAATGTTGATTTTCCCGCACCGTTTGCCCCAATAATACCATAACAGTTACCTTGTGTAAAAGTTACGTTTACTTCGTCAAACAAAATTCGTTTACCAAATTGTACTGATAAATTTGAAACTGTTAGCATTTTTTATTTTTTTAAAGCGTTGCAAAAGTACTAATTAGTAATCAGTAATTAGTAATTAGTTGTTAGTTTTTTATAAATTGCGTAAAATTCTAAATATAAAGAATGAAAATACCGTTTGATAATGCTCCTTTTTATCATTATTTATTAGAAATATTTGCATTTTTTATAGGCATGCGCCTTTATTCTTTTCTTAAGAAAAAAAATAAAATTATATCGGATGAAAATAGACTTTGGATTTTATTAGGTGCTATGATAGGGGCTCTAATAGGATCAAGAGTTATTGCAGTTTTAGAAACGCCTAGTTTAATTCCTAATATGTCCTTTTTTTCTTTTTTTCAAAATAAAACAGTTGCAGGTGGTTTTTTAGGTGGTTTACTTGGGGTAGAAATAATAAAAAAATTATTGGGGAAACAAAAGCTTCCGGTGACTTATATGTATACCCTATTTTAATAGCTCTTATAATAGGTAGGATAGGATGTTTGGGCATGGGAATTATGGAACCGACTTACGGAATAGAAACTTCCTTTTTACAGGAATAGATTTAGGTGATGGTAAATTGAGGCATCCCGTAGCTTTATACGAAATTGTTTTTTTATTAGGATTGATTTTTTTGTTCTACAAACTTGAAAAAGTCGATTTTATAAACGGAGATCGTTTTAAACTTTTTTTCTTGCTTTATTTTTTATATCGTTTTTTTATTGAATTTTTAAAACCTTATGAATCTTTGTTTTTTCAATTAAGTATTATTCATTTCATTTCTATTTTTGTTTTTTTCACTATTATTGTTTTATAATTAGAATTATTAAAAAAATAAATGCCTACTAGAGATTATATATATTACGATGCCACACAAAGTATTTGTCCAAAATGTTTACATCTTTGTAATGCTAAAATTGTTTTTGAAAACGAAAAAGTTTGGATGTTAAAACATTGTAAGACACATGGTGATTCAAAAGTTATGATTGCGGATGATGTTGAATATTATCGTCAGATAAGAAATTATAATAAGCAATCAGAAGTGCCTTTAAAATTTAATACAAAGGTGCATTATGGTTGTCCTTATGATTGTGGGTTATGTCCTGATCATGAGCAACATTCCTGTCTATCAATTGTAGAAGTTACAGATCGTTGCAACTTAGCCTGTCCTACTTGTTATGCTAGTTCAGCCCCTAATTATGGGAATCATAGAACATTAGACGAAATTGAAAGAATGTTAGATGCTATTGTAGCTAATGAAGGGGAACCTGATGTAGTTCAGCTTTCAGGAGGAGAGCCTACTGTACATCCTCAATTTTTTGAAATTTTAGATTTAGCTAAATCAAAACCTATTAAACATTTAATGGTTAATACTAATGGTATAAGAATAGCTAAAGATATTTCTTTTGTAGAAAAATTGGCTTCTTATATGCCCGATTTTGAAATTTATCTTCAATTTGACAGTTTTAAATCAGAAGTTTTAGAAAAAATGAGAGGAGAAGATTTAAGTCAAATTAGAAAAAAGGCTATTGATAACTTAAATCGATTTAATTTATCCACCACTTTAGTTGTTACTCTACAAAAAGGTGAAAATGATGACGAAATTGGTGAAATTTTACAATATGCCTTACAACAAAAATGCGTTAGAGGAGTAACTTTTCAGCCAACTCAAGTTGCGGGAAGAAATGAAAATTATGATGATAGTGAAGGTCGAATAACACTAACAGAAGTACGTAGAAAAATTTATGAGCAATATCCTATTTTTACACCGCAAGATCTAATTCCTGTTCCTTGTAATCCTGATGCTTTATGTATGGCTTACGCTTTAAAAATGAATGGAGAAGTTTTTCCTATGACAAATCTTATTAATCCAGAAGATCTTTTAAACAATTCTAAAAATACAATTGTTTTTGAAAGTGATGAAAAACTTAAAAATCATTTACTTACCTTATTTAGTACAGGTATTTCTGTAGATTGTGCAGAAGAAAAATTAGGCGAATTAATGTGTTGTCTACCTAGGGTAAAATCAGATCATTTACAATATGAAAATTTGTTTAGAATTATTATTATGAATTTTATGGATGCACATGATTTTGATGTAAGAGCTGTCAAAAAATCATGTGTACATATAGTTGATAAAAAGGGAAAATTAATTCCTTTTGAAACAATGAATTTATTTTATAGAGATGAATCGATAAAAGAAATTAGAAAACAACTAAACTAAAAAAATGCAAAGATTTAGTTTTTAAGGAAAGAAAGATTAAATGACATGAAGAATAAGAAAATATTTTTTTTATCAACTTTCATAATGATATTATGTATTCTATTTGTAGAGCCTATTCGTACTATTCTAAAATTAGGCCTACTAACTATTGCCGGATTGGCTGTTATAATATCCCCTTTTCCTCTTATCATAGGATTATTACGTTTGTTTTTTATAACGGATGATAAGAAGTTTACATTACAATTAGTTACGTATTCAACTATTATATTAATAATAGGCTATAGTACTTGTGGTATATTAACCTTTGTAAAATAAATAATATGTTAAATAATCTTTTTTTTGTTTTAATTATTGTTGTAGAACTGGTAAGTCTAATAGCTTTTCTTGTAGGTCTGATATTAGGCATTTTTTTTAGAAAAGATAGGTATAAATTAATAACTAAAAACTATTAATTTACTCTGTCATTTCATTTATAATAGGATTTGGATGCTGTGTAGGTCGTATTGTGTTATCACCTAAATGATTAATTTTAACGCTATATTAACATTTTTTTATAAATTATAAAAATACATTTGCTATAGGTAAATATTAAATGATGATTGCTTATTATAAAAAAATATTTTTTTATACACTATTTTTTATCCCTTTTTTTCTCATTTCTTGCAAAGAAGAACAAGAAGATAAGGTTTATTTTGGTGGTGAGATAATAAATCCTAATTCTAAATTTCTTTATTTATGTAAAGAAGACAAGGTGATTGATACTATAGAATTAGATAACAATAATCGTTTTTTAGTAAAATATGATACGTTAAGTTCTGGTATGTATACTTTTAGGCATGAACCTGAATATCAATATATGTATATAGAAAAAGGGGACAGTTTAATGGTAAGGCTAAATGCACAAGAATTTGATAATTCATTAACATTTTGTGGGCGAGGAGATGAGAAAAATAATTTTCTAATTGAATTATTTTTGAGAAATGAAGAAGATAAAAATTCTAGTTTTGATATTTATGATGAACCCTTAAAAAAGTTTGAATATAGGCTTAATAAAGAATATGAAAAAAGGAAAGCCTTTTATGATGAAAAAAAGAAGAAATAAATTGGAATGATGATTTTGATTTGTATGCTAATTCTATGTTGGAAATGCCTTACTTAACAAAAAAAGAGCTTTATCCTTTAGTATATCAATTTAGAACCAACAAAAAAGTTTGTGGTTTACTTCCAAAAGATTATTATGATTACCGAAAAAAATTGATTTCAATAATCAAAAATTAACTGATTTCTCTCCTTTTGTAGCCTATTTAACAGCTATGTTAAACAACATTACCTGTCATAATAGAAAAGAAACTGTTATTGTACAAAATAATATAGATAGATTAAAAGTAGCCGATTCTATATTTACCAATAAATCTATTAAAAACTCTGTATTACATAACATTGCTTTTATGTATCTTTTAGAAGATCAAAATACTTCTAATAATAAAGCTTTTTTGTCTCAATATTATAAACTTTCTACTGATTCGTGTAGTCGAAATGCTATTAAAGATATAGCTAATGCTATTCAGTCTTTAGCTAAAAATAAATATCTACCAACAATTGAACTAATTGATTTACAAGGAAAAAGGATAAGTTCTATACCAACAAATTCTAAAAAAACGGTTGTGTTTTTTTGGAGTTCAGAGGCAAAATCTCATTTAAAATTAGCTCATAAAAAAGCGATTGAAATTATGAAACGAAATCCTTCTATAAACTTTGTAGCAGTTAATATAGATAAGGATCCGACTCAATGGAAAAAAGTCTTAGAGCATCATCATTTTGGAATTCCTCAATTTCATGCTAAAGATTTTGAAGATATACAAGATAAATGGGTAATAACCAAAATACACAGAGCAATATTATTAAATGAAGATAAAACAATCAAAAATGCTTTTATAAATATTTTTGATGCAGAATTTGATAATTATCTAAAATAGTGATATTGTTTTTGATTAAATATTGTCTGAAAAAGATTAAAATATTATTTATTTCATTGTTTATATTTAATAAGAGTATTTTTAGTAAGATTAGAAATTATACAATATTTTACATAAGGTGTATAAACTAAATATTTAAATATTACTTTTTTAGAAAACTTCCTTTTTATATACGCTAACTAAACGTTTTTATGCCTCTTCTTTTTTTACTTTTTTCTATCACTTTATGGGGACAATCAAGGCCTAATGTAGATTTTATTTCATTAAATGCAGAACTTTCACCCGCTTTTGAAACTAAATCAATATCAGGAACTTGTGAATATCTTTTACAAGTAAATAGAAAAGTAGATTCTATTAAAATAGATGCAATAAACATGGCTTTTGAAGAGGTTCAAATAAATGAAAAAACTGTAAAATACAAAAATACAAATAAATCAATTGTTTTTTTTGAAGGCTACAAAATAGGTAAAAATATAATTAGATTTAAGTATCAAGCCACTCCCAAACAGACTATGTATTTTGTCGATATGGGAAAAGATTCTAACGGCCTATCTTCTAATTATCATCAAGATAATGAATATAGAAATTATCAAATATGGACACAAGGTCAAGGAAAGTATACTTCTCACTGGCTACCTAGTTTTGATAATGTAAATGAAAAATTAATTTTCAATTTAAGTATTTGTGCACAACCATTTTATGAAGTCATTTCAAATGGTATATTAAAAAAAAGTGATACAGCCCTGGTTTAAAAGCAAATAAAAAATGGGAATATAAAATGAAAAAACCAATGTCTTCTTATTTAGTTATGCTTGCTATAGGAGGATTTGGTCATAAAAAAATAAAATCAAAAAAAGGTAAAAATATTTTTTTATATTATAAAAATGAAGATCAAAACAAATTGGATTATACATACAAATATTCAAAGGAAATTTTTGATTTTTTAGAAAAAGAAATTGGACTAGAATATCCGTGGGATATTTATAAACAAGTTCCTGTAGAAGATTTTTTATATGCTGGAATGGAAAATACTACTGCTACATTATTTAGTCAGGATTTTGTAGTAGATAAAATAGGTTTTAATGATAAAAGTTATCTAAATGTCAATGCTCATGAATTAGCACATCATTGGTTTGGAGATCTGGTTACTGCCAAAGAAGGAAAACATCATTGGTTGCAAGAAGGTTTTGCAACCTATTATGCACTATTAACTGAAAAACATTTGTTAGGGGATACTCATTTTCATTTTGAATTGCTAAAATATGCTGAAGAAATACAAGCCAATTCTAAAAAGGATACAATTCCTATTTTAAATGAAAAAGCAAGTGTTTTAAGTTTTTATAAAAAAGGAGCTTGGGCATTACACTATTTAAAAGAATTAATAGGCGATAATAATTTTAATAAAACGATCAAAACCTATCTAAAAAAATATCAATATAAAAATGTTGAAACAGATGATTTTCTAAATGAAATTAAGAAAGTAGCACCTGATTTTAATATTTCTCAATTTAAAAAAGAATGGTTAGAATCATCTTATTTTCCTATTGAAAAAGTAATTCAAATTTTGAGTAAAAATGAGAAGGTGAAAAAATATTTTGAATTACAAAAAATGGAACCTATTCCTTTTAATGAGAAAAAAAGTTTTTTTAAAAATATTTTATTATTAAATGAATCTGAAGCATTATCACAAGAAGTAATTTACCAACTAATTAATATTCCTTACGAAGAAAAATCGGAACTATTAAAATTAGCAATGGATACAAAGAATATAGTTATCAGACAAACAGTAGCAGAAACAATGCAAACAATTCCTTTAGAATTTAAATCAAATTACGAAGGTCTTTTAACTGATGATTCCTATGTGACTCAAGAAATTGCATTAACTCAGCTATGTAAACAATTTCCTGAAAATTGTCCTTTTTATTTAGATAATACCAAAGAAATAACGGGTTTAAATGATAAAAGCTTTAGAATTAATTGGTTAGGACTAGCTCTTAATTCAAAAATATATAATAAAGAAATATATAATTTGCTTTTGTCAGAACTTTTAAATTATACAACAATTCAATTTAGTTCAACTATAAGACAAAACGCATTAGAAGTAGCTCTAAAAATTAATCCAACACATCCAATTGTTTTAGAATCATTAGTAAATGCTACTCAGCATCATAAGTGGCAATTTGTTCGTTTTTCAAAAAAATACAATTAGGGCAATGCTAAAAAAAGTATATTTTAAAAAAGCTTTTGAATCTATTTTGCCTAAATTATCTGAAAAAGAACAAGTTTTTTTAAAGAATGAATTAAAATAGATAATAGGGTAGAGGCTTAATTATAAAATTTCTTCTATATTTTTTTTTATATTTTCTGCTATTTTATTAGTAGGTAAATCATTTTCATCATTTCCAAAAGGATCTTCAATTTCTTCTGCTATAAGTTCTAGACTGGCCAAAACATAAAATATAAAAATAACAACAGGTATTGTCAAATAACCTAAACTAAAAACATAGCCAAAAGGTAAGGTCATGACATAAAAAAGATAAACTTTTTTAGGAATACACTATAAGAAAAGGGAATAGGTGTATTTTTTATCCTTTCACAAGCTCCACAAATATCTAAAAAGAGATTAATTCATTATTGATGAATAGTAAATTTTCATCTGAAAGTTTGTTTTGATTTTTAAGCTCAATTATTTTTTTAGTCATTAGTTTAACAATTTGATTGGGCTTATGTTTTTTATGACGTACGTCTACATTTAGTTCTTCAAATAACTCTTGACTAATTTCTTCATTCTTTAAATGTAAATTAAGAGTTTGTGCAAAATGGGGTATTGATTTTTTAAATAAAATTCGATCTTCTTTGTTGAGTAATGCAGAAAGTTTTATTGCTAGGTTTCTACTATTATTAACTAAAGATCCCCATTGTTTCCTTCCTTCCCACCATCTATCATAAGCGGTATTTGTTCTAAAAACTAAAAGTAATGAAATAACAAAACCCAACATGCTGTGCATGATGGGTATGTTCTTTAAGTTATGATTTTCTGATAATTTAAAATATTCGAGTTCTAAATAGGCAATGATTCCAGCATATATTCCAATACTAACTATTAAAGGTAATAATTGTCTAAAAGTATCTGCTTTGTGAAATCTAAAAATAAAAGTAAACCAATCTTTTGTATTATAAGAAATCATTATGTTTTATTCTTTTTCTTTGTGAATTCTATCTAATTTAATTTTTTCTGGAGCATGAAGTACCATTGGGAATTTTTCAATTTTCACAGAACTTATATCCAATCCAAAAGCACTTTCTTCTGATAAAGAGAACTTTTTAAGAAAGAAATAGGTATTCATTATTATTTTTTCAGCAAAATCTAAGAAACTGTCATTTGAAAGATATTTTTCAGAAAGTATAAATTTAAAGTCGCCTAAAATTTTATTTTTATGTAAAGATTCGTAACGACTTGTAATATCTACTTCTCCTTTTTCTACCATGTCCTTAATTACTTCTTTAAACATTAGATTAATTTTGGTAGGTTCTCTAAATCCTAAATTAAAATCAATACGGTATAAATCATCTTTAATAATCTCAGTTACTCTATATTCTTTTTGTATGGTTCATTCGTAACATTAACATGTATAAACCAATAAATATCAGCACGTTTTGGTCTTTTTTGCAAAATAGAATACATTACTTTTTCTTCAATTTCATCTACGCGACCTGCGTTGGTCATATAAACTAAATGAGTAGCATATTTTGGAATAGATAAATCAACGCTTAATTCGGCTAAAACTTTTTTGTAGTGGTCAACTTTTACAAATTTAGTATAATTTTTACCAATTTGTTTCGCTCTATACCAAACAGCCATGACAAATATTAATAAACAGGCAATAATAAGTGTTACGTATCCGCCATGTGCAAATTTATCCAAACAAGCTATTAGAAAACTAAATTCAATAGCTAAATAAAATAGAATTACAGGTATTATTATATAGACAGCAATACGCTTCATAACCATATAATACATCAATAAAATAGTCGTCATGATCATACATAAAACGATAGCAAGACCATAGGCAGCTTCCATTTTTCCTGATTCTTTAAAGTACAAAACAATACCAATACAACCTGCTAATAATAACCAATTGATAGAAGGGATATACAATTGACCTTTTAGTACTGTTGGGTATTTAATTTTTACTTTAGGCCAAAAATTTAATCGTACTGCTTCATTAATTAATGTAAAAGAACCAGATATTAAGGCTTGAGAAGCAATAACAGCAGCTAAAGTAGCTATTAAAATTCCAAAAGGTTGAAACCAATCCGGCATTACCAAATAAAAAGGATTGATATTATTAGGATTAATACTACGTAAAGTTTCTCCTTGATGTTTGATTAAATAAGCTCCTTGACCAAAATAATTTAATAAAAGAGCTATTTTTACAAAAATCCAACTGATTCTAATATTTTGTCTACCACAGTGTCCCATATCGGAATATAAAGCCTCAGCACCTGTAGTACATAAGAATACAAAACCCAATACATAAAATCCTTCTGGGTGAATTTTTAATAAATGAATAGCATAATAAGGGTTAACAGCTTTTAAAACATCAAAATTTTGTGAAATTTGAATAATTCCTAAAATGGCTAACATTCCAAACCAAATGGTCATCATAGGAGCAAAAAATTTACCCACTAAGCTCGTTCCAAATTGTTGAATTAAAAATAATAATACTAAAATAGTAATTACAATAGGAACCGTATTTATTTCAGGAAAATATAATTTTAATCCCTCAACAGCAGAAGAAACAGATATAGGAGGTGTAATAATTCCATCTGCTAACAAAGCAGATCC
This sequence comes from Flavobacterium davisii, assembly GCF_019565505.1. Lineage (GTDB taxonomy): Bacteria > Bacteroidota > Bacteroidia > Flavobacteriales > Flavobacteriaceae > Flavobacterium > Flavobacterium davisii. The sequence continues at coordinate 41,589 of NZ_CP067378.1, read as the reverse complement.
ACCTACAATAGCTGGTATAATGAGCCATCTGACTTTCGTTCGTTTAACCAATGCGTATAATGCAAAAATACCACCTTCGCCATTATTATCGGCAGATAGTGTCATAATTACATACTTTAAAGTAGTTTGAAGGGTAAGCGTCCATAAAATGGCCGAAATTCCTCCTAAAATTACATCGGGGCTAATAGCATGATTGCCAATAATAGCTTTCATTACATACAAAGGAGATGTACCGATGTCACCATAAATAATTCCTAAAGTAACAAGAATTCCACCTAGAGTAAATTTACTGTGGAGATCTTGATGATGCGTTGCGCTCATATTTGAAGTTAATAAAATAAAACACAAAATTAAATATTTACAATTAAATGTTTGTATTTTTAGTCTTTTTTTTTAAAAGAAATAGAAAGTTTTAAACTATGAAAGAAATATTTATAACATTTGTTATTTCGTTTTCACTATTAGCTTGCAAAACAAGCCAAAAGAATACTCTTAATTTTATAGATTCTATAAAAATGGTTTAATAGTCAAAAATAGTTGGTAAAATAGCTGTTAGCTATTGTAAAATATGATATTTCGAAGAGTTTATTGAAATTCGTTTCAATAAACTTTTTTTATTTATGAAAAACTCAAAAAAAAGCGATGTCCAACTTGTAAAAGTCTAGAAACTATAAAATGGGGAATTCAACAAAACAAACAACGATTTAAGTGTAAAAATTGTGGACAATTATTTACTAATATTAATAAATCAGTTTCAGATTCTAATAAAGAAATATGGTTCAAAAATTGGGTAATTGGCAAAGACACTTTTAATAAAATTTCACAAGAATCAGGATATGGAATAAGCACTTTACAACGTTATTTCTATAAGATGCTAAACAAATCTCCTGTCTTAGAGTTTAGTTCAACTGATGAGATATATTTAGTTCTTGATGGAACTTATTTTCCAAATGATATCTGTTTAGTTGTATATAGAAACTTTCATTTAAAGCTAACACAACTTTACAGAATAAGCAATGGAGAACATTTTGAGGAAATAGCCGAAGACTTAGAAAATCTATTAAAGCTTGGGATAACAATAAAAAGCATTACTTCTGATGGAGATAAATCTTCTATAAAAGCCATTAAAAAAGTTTGTCCAAAAGTACCCTTTCAAAGATGTTTAGTTCATATATCACGAATGTGTAGAATATGGCTTACAGCAAATCCAAAACATAAATCTGGTTTTGAACTGAAACAAATAGCTGTTAAAATTCATTATATAAACACCGAGTACAAAAAGCAATTATGGCTTATGGAACTCATAAAATAGGAAGAAACATATAGAGATTTCATTAATCAAAAATCATATAATCCCGAAACAGGAAGATATTGGTATACGCATAAAATGGTTAGAAGATCGTTTACGGTAATCAAAAAAGCATTGCCTAATATATTTTTGTATCTAAAAGATGAAAAAATACCCAATTCAACAAACTCATTGGAATCATTTTTCGGACACTTAAAAGGCAACTTGAATATTCATAGAGGATTAAGTTTAGCCAACAGAAAGAACTTTTTGAAATGGTATTTGTATTATAAAAACCAAATGTAAAAAGGTTTTATTTAGCCATGTTAAATTACCGATAATTAAAGAGGATAGACTGAAAATCTATCCTCTCAAACTATCGTATAATTATCAAACTTATTGCTAGTTGGTTGCTCCTCAGCAGAGCCAACGTCCTCTTCAATTTGATAGGGGTAATATAAGCATTAAATACTAAAAAATCACCAACTATTTTTGACCACATTACCATAAAAATAGATACTCTCTTAATCGAGCAAATGAGCAGTCGCGCTTTATTAATAGATAAAGACCATTTGTGGTTTGGAACCAATCAAGGTAAATTTGGTTGTATCCATCTAAAAAATAAATCTACCTATATATCTAATGTAATAGAAAAAAATAAAAAGTTCGATTTTAGAAGTATTGCTCAAACTAATAGGATGTATTTATATTAAGTATTGCTAATCCTGCTATACTTTATAAAATAAATAAAAAGACAAAAATAGTAGAAAAGGTATATGAAGAACATCATGAAAATGTTTTTTATGATGCCATGTTATTTATTAATAATAAAGTAGGATTTGCCATTGGAGATCCAATAAATGGATATCCTTGTATCATTAAAACAGAAAATGGAGGACTTAGTTGGAAAAAAATAGAAGCAATTCATTTACCAATATTTATATCAGGAGAATCTTTTTTGCAGCCAGTAATACCAATTTAAATTATAAAAATGGAACTCTTTTTATGGTTTCTGGTGGAAGATCAGCAAATCTCTACACATCTATGAACAAAGGGTTAAAATGGAATAAAAAACCAACTCCAATTATTCAAGGTGAAAGTATGACCGGAATTTTTACATCTGATTTTTTTAATGATAAAATAGGAATAATAGCAGGAGGTAATTATGAAAATTTGAATGACAACACACAAAATAAGGCTATTACTCTTGATGGAGGAAAGAGTTGGCAATTATTAGCCCAAAATGAAGCTTTTGGATACGCATCTTGTATACAATTTGTGCCTAATAGTAAAGGAAAATCGTTATTAGCCACAACAGCAACAGGTGTTTTTTATTCCCAAAACAGAGGAAAAAATTGGAAGAAATTATTATCAGATAATGATTTTATTGCCTTTCGATTTTTAAATTCCAAAACTGCAATAGCTTCTGGCAAAAATAAAATTGTTCGTTTTAATTTAGAGTAAAAAATTACCTTTCTTTAAAAATAAATCCAAGTCCCATTGATTTTAGCATTTTTTTACTAAAAGGGGAAAAAAAATGAGATTGACCAAAAAGCCAACCAAAAAACATTAACATAAAAGGGTAGAGAGGCAATACTAAAATTAATAATAAAAAGTAATAAATACTCCAATGCATACTTTCCTTTGTTAATCCTAGAAATTGCATAAAATAGGCGGAAATTCTAGCTGATAAAGAACCATTTATAGCAAATACAAGGAAAATAACAGCTAATTGATAATTCGATTTAATTCCCCAATGCTTTTTAAGTCTATTCATTTTCTTTTATTTTCACAAATATAATTAACGTATGGGAAACCTGCTAAATAATTGTTTATTATTATATTTTGTTTCATAAAAATAATCATAATTTATGAGTATTTATACAAATTGAACTGTAATTTATTAGATTCTTAAATCTGTAAATTTTCTTAGAAACATACTAGAATTTAACAGCTAATTAGTTAAACTAGATCATATACTTATAATTGATAATTTCATAAAATATTTTTAAATTAATATCGTATAAAATTTAAAAACAATTGAATTTAACCCAAATTACTTTTAGATATTTTAAAAAAACATTTTACTGATTTTAGTATTATAAAATTAAGAACTAGAATTACCAAAACTATATTTGAGTTTAAGTTTTTAATATTCATTAAAATCTAAAATAACGACTCTCTCTTTATACATCATTATAAAAGACCTATAATTTATATTATGTAAAATAGAAAAATTAAACATTTCCTTTGCTCCTATAAAAAATGTTTCTAATTTTACTTTGAAAACATTTACATTTGATAAAGTCTTCATTTGTTACTTAATTATTTTAATGATTATAAATGCTTTCTAAAAATAGATTTTATAAAAATTATATGAAAAATTCTATAGCTACTAATATTGCCAATTTTTTAAAGGATTTTAAACCCTTTAGTTTTTTATCTTTTGAAGATCTAGAACAAATTGCGCATTATATCAAAGTTATTCATTTAGATAAAAAACAAAAACTTTTTCAAATAAATGATCCTTTACATGAAAGTTTTTATGTCGTAAATTCTGGTGTTATTCATTTAACTGTTGTATCAGATGCCGAAGAAACGCTATTAAACAAATGCTATGCAGGAGATATTTTTGGATTAAGACCTTTTTTTGCTAAAAACAACTATCAAATGACCGCAAAAGCAAATGAAGAAGCTATTTTATTTGCTATACCTATTGATAAAATTAGACCATTTGTAATACAAAATTCACAAGTTTTAAATTTCTTACTAGAAAGTTTTGCTTTAAATTCAAACAATCCAACAGATCAAGATAAAAAACAATTAATTGCTGATAATGTTCAACTTTCAGAATTTCAAAATGATTTTTCATTTATACAAACATTAGCTTATAACCACTCCCCTTTGTTCGTTAAACGAGATCAAAGTATTAAAGAAGTAGCTTTGCTAATGACTGATAAAATGCTCGATAACGCATTTATAATAGAAGATAATAAACTTATAGGGATCGTTACCGATTCAGATTTTAAATATAAAGTTGCTACTGGTAAAAATGCTATTCAGTCGCATATTGATAAAATAATGACTTATCCAGTTATAACAGTTACTGAAAATATTTCATTATCAGAGGCACAATTAGTAATGTTATCACATAAAGTACACCATTTATGTGTTACTATAGATGGGACTCCACATAGCGATGTAAAAGGTGTTATTACACAACAAGATTTAGTACAAGCGCAAGCTAATTCCCCGGTGTATTAATAAAAGAAGCTAAAAGAGCCAACTCTTCATTAGAATTAAGAGCTGTTTATAAATCCATGGCATCTATGATGCAACAAGCACTTACAAAAAATATACCATTGCAACATCTTTATAATGTAGCTGGTGAAATTATATTAGCAATTATTCATCGTTCTGTAGAATTAGCTATTTTAGATTTAGGTTCTCCTCCTGTACCTTTTGCATTTTTAAGCATCGGAAGTCAGGGAAGAAAAGAACAATTATTATTAACAGACCATGATAACATGTTAATATATGCAGATGTAGAGATACAACAAGCTAGAAATGCTCGTTTTTATTTTAGCCAATTAGCTAAAAAAGTTGCTGAAACACTTGAAAAGTTAGGCTATAAACATTGTGAGTTCGGAAATTCTATAACAAATGAAAAATGGTGTAAACCCTTAGGAGAATGGATTATGCAATATGAAAATTGGATTAAATCTCCAGGGAATTTACTAATGAACATTGTGCCATTTTTTTTGATTATGAATTTGTATATGGAGATCAGAGTTTTGAAACTGCTATTACCGATACGATTAATAAAATGAAGAATAAAGTTTTATTTTTAGACTATTTAGGAAATGATGCACTAAAAAAACCAGCGCCCTTAAATTTCTTCAAAAAATTTAATGAGGAAGATACAGGGCCATATTATGGTAAATTCAATATTAAAGAAAAAGCGCTTAATCAAATGGTAGATATAGCCCGTTTGTTATCCATACAATTTGAATTAAAAGGAATAAATAACACTTATTCTAGATATAAAGAATTGGCTATAAAAAATGCGGAAAATGAGAACATTTATCGTCAGGCATCCGAAACATTTTTGTTATTATCGAAATATAGAATTTTAGAAGGTTATAAAAACGATAATACGGGTGAGTATATAGATGTAGAACATTTACCTAAAATAGAAAAAGAACGCTTGAAAGAATCTCTTTCTGTATTAAAAGATTTAGAAGAAATAGTAAAAGATACCTTTCAATTAACACAATTTTCATAAAATGCTCGATTGGTTAAAACATTTAGGAAAAGAATATCCAGATTTTTGGAAAAATTATTTAGTTCAATTAGAAACACCTTCTATAAGAAAAGTTGCTTTGCATATTGAAACAACAGGATTAAATCCTTTAAAAGATAAAATTATATCTATAGGGGCTGTTGTCATTCAACATAATCAAATTATCGTTGAACAAAGTTTAGAAATTGAATTAGAAAAGGATAAAATAATGAATGCTAAAGAGTTGACTTATGAAGAAGCTCAAGCCATTGAAGCCTTTATCCATTTTATAGGTAATGCTACACTTGTTGGACATAGAATACATTATGATATTGATATTTTAAATGAATATCTTTCAAAGTTACATAGCGGTCGTATCAAAAATAATTTATTAGATGTAGAAGTCATGGAAACTAGAATTTTGGATCTAAATTCTAAAAATTTTTCACTAGAAGAACTATTTTCTACCTACAAAATAAAAAATCCTGAAATACAAACTTCAGCGAATTTAGCATTTAATATTGGTTTGTTGTTTTTAAAAATGAGAGGGAAACTAAAAATTAATTAAACCCAGATTACGCAAAAGTTTCTATCTATTTCAAAAACTAAATCAAAAAGGAGGAATTATATATCATATAATTCCTCCTTTTTTGAGAGTTATAAACTTAAATGATGATTTAATACAATTTATTTTAGACACTCTCTTTTTTTATTTCTTCAACTATTTCTGGATTTAATAATGTAGAAATATCTCCAAAGTTTTCCAAATCACCAGAAGCTATTTTTCTTAAAATTCTACGCATAATTTTACCTGAACGAGTTTTAGGTAAACCGCTAACAAACTGGATTTTATCTAATTTAGCAATTGGACCTACTTGATCTGAAATAATTTGGTTAATTTCAATTTTTAAATTTTCACGATCACGATGTTCTCCTGTTTCTTTTAAAATGACAAAACCATACAAAGCATTTCCTTTTATATCATGAGGAAATCCAACGATAGCACTTTCTGCCACAGCAGGATGCTCATCAATAGAATCTTCAATAGGTGCTGTTCCTAAATTATGTCCTGAAACAATAATAACATCATCTACTCTACCTGTAATTCTATAATATCCTACTTCATCACGTAATGCACCATCTCCTGTGAAATATTTACCAGGAAATTGTGAAAAGTAGGTTTCTTTATAGCGTTCATGATCTCCCCAAATAGTTCTAGCAATACTTGGCCAAGGAAATTTAATACACAAACTTCCTACTACTTGATTCCCTTCTATTTCATTTCTTAATTCATCCATTAAAACAGGTTGTACACCGGTAAAGGCAGTGTTGCATAAGTAGGTTTAGTAGGAGTTACAAATGGTATTGGTGCTATCATAATTCCGCCTGTTTCCGTTTGCCACCAAGTATCTACCAAAGGACAGCGTTTTCCTCCTACATGATCATTATACCAATGCCACGCTTCTTCATTAATAGGCTCACCTACTGAACCAATTACTTTTAATGATTTTAAAGGAAATTTTTGTACGTAATTTAAATTTTCTTTAGCTAAAGAACGAATTGCTGTAGGAGCTGTGTAAAATTGCGTTATTTTATGTTTTTCTATTATTTGCCAATAGCGTGAAAAATCAGGGTAAGATAATATTCCTTCACTTATGACTGTTGTTGCACCGTTTAGAAGTGGTCCGTATAAAGAATAAGAATGTCCTGTAATCCAACCTATATCTGCTGTACACCAAAAAATATCGCCATCATTATAATTAAAAACATTTTTAAAAGTATAAGCGGTATAAACCATATAGCCAGCCGTAGTATGTACCATTCCTTTAGGCTTACCAGTAGAACCTGAAGTATATAAAATAAACAAAGGATCTTCAGCATCCATAATTTCGGCTACGCTAGTATCTAAAGCATTATCTAATAAAGGTTGTAACCAATGATCACGCCCTGCTTTCATGTCTATCGTATCTTTAGTCCTTTCTACAACTAAAACTGTTTTAACAGCATGACAGCGCTCTAATGCTTCATCTACAATACCTTTTAAATTAATTTTTTTATCACCTCTATAGGCACCATCTGATGTAATTACCATTTTTGCTTGACAATCATTTATACGAGCTTCTAAAGCGCCTGCTGAGAAACCTGCAAAAATAACGGAATGAACAGCTCCTATTCTAGCACAAGCCAAAATAGTAATTGCTAATTCTGGTATCATAGGTAAATAGATACAAACTCTATCGCCTTTTTCTATTCCTTGTTCAAGTAAAACATTGGCCATTTTTGAGACTTTTTGATAAAGCTCATTGTAACTAATCTTTTGTGATGTTTCCTCTGGATTATTGGGTTCAAAAATGATAGCTGTTTTATCGCCACGTCTAGCTAAATGACGATCAATACAATTCTTTGTTATATTAACTTTTGCATCAATAAACCATTTAAATTCAGCTTTTTGCATGTCAAAGTCAAAAACTTTATCCCACTTCTGATACCAAATAAAATTTTCATCGGCTATTTTATCCCAAAATTTTTTGGGTTCACGTACCGATTTTTTATACATTTTAAAATAGTTTTCTAAATCCTTTATGGTATAATAACTCATGATTTGCCTTTTTATAAAATGGTTTATGACTCGTTAAAATTCTAAAAAGCGAAAATACCATATTTATAATGAGTTCGCAATTTATAAATGATTAAATATTCGCAAAAAGTAAAAAAAAATCTACTTACTATATTTAAAAAAATCTATTTTTCTATTTTAATTGAAAAGAATAAAACAAAACAATATCCAAACAAGTATAATTTAAATTATTTTTGCACATTCAAAATCGTTAAAAAATAGGTATAAGTGGTTTATTCATTTTTATGAGTTTGTGTTTTTTAATAAAATAAGATAAAATGTTTTTTAATTCCTTAGAATTTGCAATTTTTTTACCTGTCATCTTTTTTCTCTATTGGTTTGTTTTTAATAAATCGAAAAGAAGTCAAAATACCATATTAATTATAGCTAGTTATTATTTTTATGCTTGTTGGGATTGGCGTTTTTTATTTTTATTAATTTTTTCAACACTTTTAGATTATATATCAGGTATCCAGATTGAAAATAGTAAAAATGAAAGAATTTCTAAATTTTGGTTTTGGCTTAGTATTGGAATAAACTTAGGTTTTTTGGGCCTTTTTAAGTATTATAACTTTTTTGTACAGTCTTTTGCTGATCTATGTGACAAGATAGGATTTGAAATACATCCTTATATGTTAAAATGGGTCTTACCTGTAGGTATTTCATTTTACACTTTTCATGGTTTATCTTATGTTATTGATATCTATAAAAAAAGAATTAAAGCAGAATATAATTTTATTGATTATTCTTTATTTGTTAGCTATTTTCCTTTATTAGTAGCGGGGCCTATTGAAAGAGCCACTCATTTACTCCCACAAGTAAAAGTTAAAAGAATATTTCATTTTGAAAAAGCAAAAGAAGGATCTTATCAAATTATATGGGGCTTGGTTAAAAAAGTGGTAATTGCGGACTCTTGTGCTTTATATGCTAATGCTATTTTTGATCATTCAGACACTATGAATAGTTATTCACTACTATTAGGAGCTATTTATTTTGCCTTTCAAATATATGGTGATTTTAGTGGTTATTCTGACATTGCCTTGGGGACTTCAAAATTATTTGGAATAGATTTATTAAAAAACTTTGATTATCCTTATTTTTCTAGAGATATTGCTGAATTTTGGCGTCGTTGGCATATTTCCTTATCCTCTTGGTTTCGTGATTATTTATATATTCCTCTAGGAGGAAGCCAAGGTGGAAAATGGATGCAAGTTCGTAACACATTCATAATCTTTTTAGTTAGCGGATTTTGGCATGGAGCTAATTGGACTTTTATTATGTGGGGACTTATAAATGCTATTTATTTTTTACCATTGTTGATATTAAATAAAAATAGGAATAATGTTGGAAACATAGATTTTAAATGGAATTTTTCTGGAATTAAAACCTTACTAAATATACTAAATACTTTTGTTCTTTCTACTTTAGCTTGGATATTTTTTAGAGCTAAAACGATAACAAATGCTTATAATTATATTTATAGATTATTTACTAATAGAGATTTCACTACACAATATTTAGATAATGAACGTTATTCTCATGAATTAATCCCTTTAGTAGTATTATTTATCATTTTTGAGTGGTTTAATAGAGGTAAAACGGAACCTATTTCGGGAAGATTTGCTTTTATAAAATTATTTATTTTGATTTTAACTTTAATTGCTCTAGGTGTTTATTCTGATTATAAAGAATTTATATATTTTCAATTCTAATGAAAAAATTTTTAAAACATAGTTTAGTACTATTATGTATTGTTATATTAGGTAGTATTTTTCTTGATCTAACTTATACCTTTATTCTTTCTTCTTCTAATAAAAGAAATAAAATTGAATATGTATTGCATATAAAACCCCAAAAATATGATGTCGTTATTATGGGAACATCTCGTGCTAATAATCATTTTATTCCTTCTCTTTTTGAAAGAAAAGGTTACAAAACGTTTAATTTTGGTATCAGTGGTTCTCATCTTTTTGAAACTAATTTATTATTAAAAATAATGCTTCAACGAAAGGTTAAAATCAAAAATTTATTACTAGAAGCTGATTTAAGCGTTTGCAATGAAAAAAGAGATGAAGGAACAACAGCACGTTTTATGCCCTATTTGCATACTAATTCAATTATAAAAGATCATTTTAAATCAGAAGCAGATTTCTTACAACTTTATTATATTCCTTTTTATCGCTATATAAAATTTGATAGCAAAATTGGTTTTAGAGAAGTAAAAAATGCTTTTTCAAAAGAAAAAACAAACTTATTAGATAATAAAGGTTACTATCCTCTAGAAGGTACTAATTGGCGGAGAATGAAAAATAATATTGCTGGATTAAAACCTATTCGAAATCATTATTTAGATGATATCAAAGAAATATGCAGAAAAAATAATATTCGTTTAATTTTAGTCATGACTCCTATGTGTAAGTGTACCAAAGGCATGAATTATTTTTCTAATGTAAATAAAATTTACCCCGAAATTTATAATTTTGAAAACGCGGTAACGGAAGATTATTATTTTTCATCCTGCGGTCATTTAAATAACAAAGGAGCTATTAAATTTACCAACTATATACTAAATCATCTTACATTTTGATTGGAAATAATTAATATTTTTTTAAATAAAATTAATTATCGATTTCCTTGTTCAAGTTATTTTGTAATTGATATAATTAAAAAGAAGGTGTCCTAAAGGACACCTTTCTGCCATTTTCGACCATAGGAAAAAGAGATGATACTCATGATATGTCTTGTTTCGCCTGTTTGAGTAAAGTTTTCAAGTTTCTTATTGTCCAAATGACAGATTAGACGTTGAATTTTAACTTTTCAGCCCCCTCCTTTTTAATTATTTATATTTGAAGTCATTTACTTTTTTATACAGTATAGCAAGTTACAGCTAATTAAAAAAATTGAATTACTCCTTATTAATAAGATGATTAAGCATGATGTACTAGTATCGGAATATGTACTCTATGTGTCATTTTTTGAGTGAGCCTTTTAGTAAATAATTCTGTAAAAAAATCTCTTTTATAGGTAACCATACCTAACAAATGTATTTGATGATTATCAATAAAATTCTCAATTCCATCCATTACATTTTCTGATGTATCAAAGACAAAATGAACCTTATCACTTTCAAAATTTTCTTTCCAAGAATTTATTATTTCATCAGATACTTTATCTGCTGAATTTACAACATGTAAACATTTGATGGTACAACCTAATTTATTAGCTAAATCTATTGTATTTACAAAAGCTTCTTTATCCGTTTCCTTAAATCGGGTGGTAAAACCTATAGTTTCCCAATCTTCTGTATTACATCCGTCAGGTAAGACTAATGTAGGTACATTACCTGTTAAAATAACGGAATCAGTATTTGTTCCCATAACTCTAGAAAACCAATCATCATCTCCAGAAGTTGACATTACGATAAAATCTACTAGTTCTTCTTTTACACATTGATTTATACTTACATTTAACTCACCCAAAACAATTTTATGACTTATTTCTACATCTTCTAGTCCTTTTGAATAAGCTAATTCACTTAATTTTTTATTATTTTCTTTAAATAGTTCAAATTCATCTAAATCAACACTTGAATACAACATATTAGCACTCAAAACACTTGATTGCACATCTATAATGGGCAAATTATAGCTATGTAATAAAAGCACTTTTGCTTGGTTTTTTTTTGCTAATTTTAATGCAAAAAGACTGGCTTTATTAGCTGCATCTGAAAAATCGGTAGGAACTAAAATGGTTTTCATATATATTAAGTTTTAGTTATGATAGTTTATTTCTTAAAATTTTTAGCTTTAAAAGAAGGACTTAGTAATTCACTATTTTTTTAAAATATTGCGACTTAAATTTAGTGAAAAATCTAAATGAAAGTCAATCGGAAAGATCTCTGTTCTCCCCTATTTTATGCCTGATTAAATTGCTCTTCCTAATTTGTAATCTAATTTAGATCTAAATAATAATAAAAATGATGATAATTGTCATTTGATATATTTAAATAGAGGCAATCTAAAAGATACAAGACTTTTTATTTCTCTTTTTATCTTCACTATCAAGTCTAATGCAGAATTTTGGATAAAGATAAAAATTAAGCTAAATTTTCACTTGTTTTTGTTAGGCTTCCTAATTATATTTGAAAAATAAAATAATTCTTTTAACTCAGATTCTGAACTATTTATGAATTTACAGAACCTTATAATAACAGACAAAGAACAGATCGCTCTAAATGACGTATTTCTAGATGAAATCAGTAAAAAAAACATAAATCAGCTTATAAAAGAGCATATTTATTTTGATGAATTAAATAAATATGGACTGCCTGTAAATAATAAAATTTTATTACATGGCAATTCAGGTTGTGGAAAAACAATGACAGCTAAAGCTATTGCAAAAGAATTAGATAAAAATATTTTAATACTCAACTTAAGTAATATAGTATGCTCACGTATAGGAGAAACATCTCAAAATATTAAACAAATTTTTGATAAAGCCAGTCGAGATCATGCTATTTTATTCTTAGATGAATTTGATCAAATTGGAAAAGCAAGAGAAAATGATGATAAGGACGTAGGTGAAATGAGAAGATTGGTAAATACCATTATACAACTTATAGATTATTTCCCAAATAAAGCTTTATTAATATGTGCCACAAATCATCCTGAAATTATTGATATCGCTTTATTAAGACGTTTTCAATTACAAATTAATTTCAAAATACCTCAAAAAGAAATCTTAGATCAATATTATGATACTCTTTTATCAAAATTTCCTGAAAATTGTCAAAACATAGAACGTAAATATGACATATCCTTTGCTGAAGCTAAAGATTACATATATACCGTTATAAAATCAATAATAATTGCATCCTTGGAAAAAAACAAGAAATAAATCTTATGGAAGAAAAAATTATACAAAATATAAAAATTATAGAAGAACGTATAAATAATGCTTGTAAAAAAAGTAATAGAAATCCAAATGAAATAAAATTACTATTAGCAACTAAAACCGTTTCCGCTGAACGCATCAAAATAGCCTTAAATAATGGAAACAAATTAATAGCGGAAAACAAAGTACAAGAATTAAAAGAAAAATATGAATTATTAAAAGAAATTCCTCATACAAATCATTTTATAGGACATTTACAAACCAATAAAATAAAAGAGATTTTAAAATATGATGTTTCTTGTATTCAATCTCTTGATCGTTTGGATTTGGCAGAAAAATTACATCAAAGATTACAATTTGAAAATAAAACAATAGAAGTTTTAATACAAATAAATACCTCCAATGAAAATAGCAAATTTGGTATAGCGCCTGATGAAGTTTTTCATTTTATACAAAAAATAGCCCAGTTTAGTACCCTAAAAATAAAAGGTCTTATGACAATAGGATTATTTAGTAATGAAAAAGATAAGATACGTGAATGTTTTCGATTACTAAAAAATATTCAAGAAAAAATAATAGCTCTTGATATTCCAAATGTAGAAATGCAAGAACTTTCAATGGGCATGAGTGGAGATTTAGAAATTGCAATAGCAGAGGGAGCAACGATCATAAGAGTTGGTACTGCAATATTTGGACAAAGAATTTATCCTGATAGTTATTATTGGGATGAAAATAAAATTTAATTTTTTAGATGTAAGGAAAAATTAACAGAGACTTCAAAATAATATTTTAAACCCAGATTCCATATTAAACTTTCTTATAAAACAAAATTTTCAATAAATTCAACTGCTTACGGAAAATTTTATAAGAAAAAAATAGGAACTATTTTCATACTTAAAAGAAAGCAAGTGCTTAAATTGTAATGAATAACCTGAAATAAATTGGCTTCGGCAATTCATTTTCTTCGAGTATAATAGGGAATTTGGGTTAAATGTATTGTCAGGAATACTAACAAATAATAAAAAAACTAATAATTCTTATTTTTGTAGTATAATGATTTATTAATTGTATATCCATCTTGAAAGGTTATAATCACTCATTACTCTCTCATTAATATATTTAAAACAAATCATTTAAATTATACTTTTTAAAAAATTGAATTCATCAAAATGATGAATAATTTCATTAGCCAAAGACAAATCTTGTAATTTAGAATTAATACTATTATAACCCACACAATAAATTCCTGCTGCATGAGCCGCTCGAACCCCATTAGTACTATCTTCAATAATAATACAGTTTTCTTTAGGAGCTATTGAAAGTGAAGCAGCATGTAAAAATATAGCGGGATCTGGTTTTGATTTTGGAAAATCTTCTCCACTTACTTTATGTGTAAAATATTGATTTAAATCAAACCGATTAAATACCCGATTTATCGTACTTTTTGAAGCAGATGAAGCTAAAATGAGTTGAATATCTTCAGCATGCAATTTTTTAATCAAATCCAATACACCTTCAATTAATTCTAAATCAGGTTTCGTATCAAAAGCCTCATTAAAAAGTGCCCTCTTTCTCAATATAAGTGCCTCCACCTCTTCTTTTAAATTAAAATTTTCTTTTAATTTTTGAAAAACATTTCGTGTAGAATTACCAGTAAAAGAAGTATACATAATCTCAGGAACCGTTATAGACAACTCTTTAAAATGTTCATAATAAGCATACTTATGAACAGGTTCTGTATCTACAATAACCCCATCCATATCAAAAATGACAGTTTTAATCATAAAATTTAATTTTAAACCCAAAGATACAAAGGCTTTTTATATTTAAAATTAAACCTTTTTAAATATCTTTAGTCTTATACTGAAAGCCTAACTATCTTGCAAGACGAAATTCTTTTTTTAGCAGAACTTTTAAATTCTAAAACTCAAAATGAAGCTTTTAGGAAGTTAATTCGTATGTATCAAAAACCATTGTATTATCATATACGAAATATAGTAATAGATCATGATGACACAGACGATATTTTGCAAAATACATTTATAAAAGTATTTCAAAATCTTCAAAATTTTAAAGGGGAAAGCAAACTTTATTCATGGATCTATCGTATTGCTACAAATGAAGCTATCAGTTTTTTAAATAGTAAAGCCAAGAAAAAAGGTTTATCTAATGACGAATTAAAAGCAAAAATGATACAAAAATTAGAAGCCGATATTTATTTTGATGGAAACGAAATTCAACTAAAATTACAAAGAGCCATAGCTTCACTACCGGAAAAACAACAACAAGTATTTAAAATGAAATATTTTGAAGAATTAAAATATGAAGAAATTAGTCAAATATTAAAAACTTCTGTAGGAGGATTAAAAGCCTCCTACTTTCATGCTGTCAAAAAAATTGAAGATTTTTTAAACTCAAATTAAACCTTTCCTTCTCAATGATGTCCTATTAATATGAATCAAATTAATATAAATACAGACCCTAAAATTAATGCTGGTTATCAAGTACCTGATGATTATTTTTTAAATTTTGAAGATCGTCTAATGTCAAAAATAAACCAGAAAACAAAAACAGCTAAAGTATTTTCTATTGGACAGAAAAAAAACATTTGGCTATATGGAGTTGCTGCCGTAATAGTTCTATCTATTTTTACTTGGATTTATTTTTATCAAACGAATACTTCTACCTTGGTCTCTACACAAGAATATTTAGCATATTCAGACGATATAATGACTGAAGATTTAGTTGATTATTTAACAAATGAAGATTTAACAGATTTAGAAAAGGAACTTACTTCTATAGATCATCAAATGTCTATTTATTTGAATGAATACTTATAACTAATTATTAAAAATACTATGAAAAAAATAATTATACTTTTTATATTTCTATCATTTCAACTTAGTTCTGGACAAGAAAAAACAGAAAAGATAGAGAAAATAAAAGCATTACGTATCGCTTTTATATCTGATAAATTAGAATTAACTCCTGAAGAAGCCGAAAAATTTTGGCCTGTATTTAATCAATTTGATAGTAAACATTTTGAACTTCAAAGACAAAAAAAGAAACTAATGCAAGAACTAAATGTTAATGAAGTTACTTCTTTATCTGATAAAGAAGTGCAAAATTTAATGGATCAAGAAGAAAAAATAGAAACTGAAATTAGACAAAATAAACGATCATTAGTTAAAAGTTTACAAGGAGTTATTCCAAATCAAAAAATTATTCAATTAAGACAAATAGAGATAGAATTTAAACAAAAATTACTTAATCAAATAAAAAAAAGAAAATTTGAAAAATAAATTAGTTTAAGCTTAAAATCAAATTAATTCATCTTTTATTATTTCTTAATAATAGATGAAATCTAAAATTTCCTCTAAACGAAATCATTATAAAAAATAAATAGTACAAATTATTCATCATTTTTTTAAAAATCTATTCCAAAATAAGTAAATAATGTATATTTGGATCCAAATAAGAAACAAATGATTACAACTGAAAAATCTACAACATTAGAACAATATTTTTTAAAATTTAGAGAAAATATTGTAGGAATTAATCAAGAATTTGATTCACCTTTTGGAAGAAAAAAATCATTTACACAGATTGGACTGCCTCAGGGAGATTATACAGACCAATTGAGGAAAAAATATTAAACGATTTTGGTCCTTTTGTGGCAAATACTCATACTGAAACGACTGTATCTGGGACAGCTATGACCATGGCTTATCATCAAGCTCGAAAAATTATTAAAAACCATGTAAATGCTGACGAAAATGATGTTTTAATTACAGATGGTACAGGTATGACGGGAGTAGTTAATAAATTTCAAAGAATTCTCGGTTTAAGAATATCTGAGAACTTAAAAAGTTATACTAATATCCCCAAAGAATTAAAACCCATTGTATTTATTTCTCACATGGAGCATCACTCTAATCAAACCTCTTGGTTAGAAACCATTGCCGATGTAGTAATAATTCCAGCCAATGAAGAAGGTCTTTTTGTTTAGAAAATTTTAAAAAAATAATAGCGCAATATAGCGATAGAAGCTTTAAAATAGCATCTATCACATCTTGTTCGAATGTTACAGGCATTAAAACGCCTTACCATGAAGTAGCAAAAATCATGCACCAAAATGGAGGTGTATGCTTTGTAGATTTTGCTTGCTCAGGACCTTATGTAACAATTAATATACATCCTGAAGATCCTGAAGCCTATTTAGATGCCATTTTCTTTTCTCCCCATAAATTTTTAGGAGGGCCAGGAACTTCTGGAGTGCTCATCTTTAATAAAAATTTATACAAAAATAACGTGCCTGATTGCCCGGGAGGAGGTACTGTATCATGGACCAATCCTTGGGGAGAACATAAATATATTGACAATATAGAAGATCGTGAAGATGGTGGTACTCTCGGTTTTCTTCAAGTTATAAAAACAGCATTAGCCATTCAGTTAAAAGAAAAAAATGGGTGTAGCAAATATTTTAAAACGTGAAAAAGAAATTGTTGATTACATATTTAATGAATTAAAAAAAGAACCGAATTTAACCATATTATCCGAACAACATCAAGACCGATTAGGCGTTATTTCATTTTATATAGATAATTTACATTATAATTTAGGTGTTAAGATATTAAATGATCGTTTTGGTATTCAAACTCGTGGTGGATGTAGTTGTGCAGGTACTTATGGTCATTATTTATTACATGTTGATCAAGACAAATCAAATGCTATCACTTGTAATATAGATTCTGGTGATTTAACTGTTAAACCCGGATGGATACGAATGTCTATACACCCTACTACAACTAATCATGAAATTGAATTAGTTTGCAAAGCCATCTGTTCCTTAGCTCAAAATCATCAAGAATGGTCTAATGATTATTTATACAACACTAAAACCAATGAATATACTCATAAAAATGCACAATCTATTGATAATTTAATTAAACATTGGTTCGACATTTAAGTCAATACAAAATAGAGATTAACTTAATATTTCCTTCGAATCGAAGAGCCAATAATAAATACAATCACTGAAGATCTATGAAAAAAGGAAACTTAGTGAGGTGAACCTGTGTTGAGCTCTTCGATAAAATCAGAGTTTGTTTCCTGATTATGACTATATTCCTATTTATAATACGAAATTTTGTTTTTTTAAAACAAACTATTTTAGCTAAGTAAACAAGGGATATATTAATTTATTTTTAAAAAAGTTTTTTGTGCTTCCTTATATCCTATTGAAAAAATTTCATCCATTTTTAATTTATTAGTCTCAAAAGTACCAAATTTAGACAATTCTTCTGGCTGAATTAGCCAATTACAATTTGTAAATTTATGCGCACTAGAATTAGCAAAAAGTAAATCAAAAGCGCGAGCTGTTACAGATCTAATAGAAGTAAGATTCTTGGATTGTATTTTTTGTATAGGGCTTACATAAACACCTATACAATAATGACATCTTCCTTGTAATAAATCTGTTGGAAAATGATTTAAAATTCCGCCATCACTATACAAATTTCCTTCAAATTCATAGGGAGAAAAAACACCAGGAAAAGATGATGAAGCCAAAATAGCATCTACTACACGTGTTTCTTCATCAAAAATCTTTAGTTCCCCTTTTACTAAATCGGTTGCAGTTATATGAATTTGAATAGGCAAATCTCCTATTTTCAAATCTTTAAAAATTTTATAAAAATAAGGCTCGAAAGCATTTCCATCTATTAAACCTGCTTTAGAAAATGTGAAATGTCTCCAATGGAAAAAATAAATAGATCTAAAAAATTCTAAAATTTCAAGAGGTGATTTACCTACTGCATATAAAGCTGCTATAATAGCTCCTACACTCGTCCCTGAAATAATTTTAGGATTTATTTTGTTTTCATTTAAAAAATGTAATACTCCTGCATGAGCTAAACCTTTACTTCCTCCACCAGAAAGCACTATTCCTATATTATCTAATTTCATTTTTATAAAAAACGGTAAAAAAATTATTTTATTTTAGCGCCCTTTTACCTTCATAACAAAATCTAGTGCCTAGATATTTATTGATAAAAGGAAAAATATTGTAAACAATATTTTTCCTTAAAAATAACAATTTATTTTTTATTCAATAACAAACCCAACTTGTACGTTTACTACTACAGCTATTTCACCTATTGCTAAAATTTCTTTGTTCCCTGAATCACCCAAAGCCTCTCGCATTCCAGCTGATTTATACATCATAGGTTGTTGAGGATAATAACTTGATGAATTATCAGTTACTAAAAGCAGTTTTCCTACTTTTTGTCCTAAAACAGATACAAAATCTTCTGCTTTTTGTTTAGCATTTAACATTGCTTTTTTACGAGCTTCTTTTTCTAATTCTTCCAATTTTGAAGTTTTAAAATCTACACCTCTTATATTCGTTATACCTGTATCGGTAATTCCTAACATAAAATCATTATATTTCTTAATATCTTTTAATAAGATGCTAATGGTCTGACTAGCGTAAAAATTATACTTCTTTTTTTCATAATCATAATTTTTATTAAGATTTACATCTGTTGTTTGATAATCAGAAGCTGGAATATTATACTCTTTTATATATTGAATGAGTTTATGTATTATATCATCATTCATTTTTTTTGCAGTGGTTGCATCTTTTGCTGTATTTTCAACTCCTAAAGTAATTAAACATTGATCTGGAATTACTTTTACTTTTCCTTCTCCAGAAACACTCACTTGTGGAATTTGTTGTTTTAATTCTTGTGCTTGCATTATAAAAGACATTAAAAAGAATAAGGATGTGATTAATTTTTTCATTGATATATAATTTTAATTCTACATTTATTTTTTAGAAATGTTACAAAATGTATGCCATTATATTTTTTTTATCTTAGTTAAGAAAAAAAGTATTATTATAGGAATAAGTAATAAAATAATCATTTTAAAACTACTAATTAAAATAGTCGGGTTTATTAATATTGTAGAGACTAAACCTCCTAATGCTCCTCCAAAATGTGCTTCATGCCCTATATTATCATTTTGAGCTTTTATTCCATAAATAGAATATAACAAATATCCTATACCAAATATATAGGCTGAAATTGGAATTGGAATTAAAAAAAGATATAAATTCATTTCAGGATTCAACAAAATAGCAGCATATAATATACCTACTACTGCACCAGAAGCTCCTCTTGCTCTATAACTGTAATCATTTTTATGATAAACCATAGATAAAAAACTTCCTGATAATAAACTAACTAAGTAAATAATTAAAAACAGATAGGAACCAAAATTATAAATTACAATGTCTGCAAACATATATAAAGTGAACATATTAAAAAATAAATGTCCCCAATCACCGTGCAAAAAACCTGATGTCAACATTCTTATTTGTTCTCCTGAACGAATTTTTCTTACATTAAATTCATATTGATTAGAAAAATTGTAATCTGTAAAACCTTTATAACTTACAAAAACTGTAATTCCTATTAGTGCTAATAATACTAAATTCATTGCCTCCTTTTTTTACGAGCAATATACTACATTTTAGACGAACAGTATGCAATGAAATTCTTTATTAAATAAATTTAATGAGTTATATTTGCCTTAAAATATTAAAATGCAATTAGTCGTTTATATACTAGTATACCCTATAATTTGGTTCATATCAATACTTCCTTTTAAATTATTATATATTTTATCTGATAGTGTTTATTTTATTATTTATTATATAGTAGGCTATAGAAAAAAAACGGTACGTCATAACTTAATGATTGCGTTTCCTAATTTATCTTCAAAAGAACGATTGTCTATAGAAAAAAATCATATAGACATCTTTGTGATATGTTTCTAGAAATGATAAAAACACTAAGTATTTCAGAAAAAGAAATGGATAAAAGGTATCAGTTTACCAATTTAGAAATTTATAATAAATTGGAAATGCAACAAAAAAGTGTCATTATCATGTTAGCTCATTATGCAAGTTATGAATGGATAATAGCCATGAATAAATATATTAAGTTTGAAGGTTTTGGTGTATATAAAAAAATTAAAAATCGTTATTTTGATAAGTTAGTAAAAAAATTCGTTCTAAATTTAATGCTACATTAATTAGTACAAAAGAAACCTCTAAAGTTATAGAAAAGAATAACCATAATAATATTTTATCAGTATATGCTTTTATTAGTGATCAAACACCTAAGCCTTCAAGTAATATGCATTGGTATCAATTTATGGGGAAAGAAACGCCTATACATGTTGGAGCGGAGCTATTAGCTAAACGTTTTGACATGAGTTTAATATTTTTGAAAGTAAAAAAAGATAAAAAGAGGTTTTTATCAAGCTACTTTTGAGATTTTAGCAGATGAAGTAAAATCTATTCCTAATTTTCAAATTTCGGAAAAGTTTATTCAAAAAGTAGAACAACAAATTTATGAGGCTCCTGAGTATTATATGTGGACTCATAAGAGATGGAAACATACTCGATAAGTAATAAAGAAGTTTTTAAAAAATTCAAATTCAACATCTAATCTGTCACTTTCAAGAAAGGTGAAGTCGTATTATCAGTATCTTATCATTTCGCCCTGTGAACGAAATGATAAGATTGTGACTTTTTAGAAGATCCTTCTTTCTATATATTTTATTATTTAAGAGGAATATTTTGTAAGATCTCTAAAACAAATTTCCAATATTTTTGAGCAGAAGAAATACTAGCTCTTTCATCAGGACTATGTGCTCCTTTAATTGTAGGTCCAAAAGAAATCATATCCATACCGGATAATTAGTTCCTAAAATACCACATTCTAAACCTGCATGACAAGCTACTACATGTGGTTTTAAACCATTTTGTTTTTCATATATAGAGGTTAATACATCTAATATTTCGGAATTAACATTTGGTGTCCATCCCGGATACGAGCCTGAAAAATGAACTTCGCAACCAAATAATTCGAAAGCTGAGCGCAACGCATTAGCTAAATCAAATTTAGAACTTTCTACTGAAGAACGGGTTAAATTTTGAATAGATATTTGTCCTTCTTTTACAATTACTCTGGCAATATTATTTGATGTTTCTACTAAATCAAGCATATCAGGGCTCATACGATATACTCCATTGTGAGCTGTATAAATAGCACGTAATAAACCTTCTTGTACTCCTAAATCCATTACATTGGCTGGCAAATCTGACTTTTCAATCATAATTTGCAGATTAGGTTCCATTGTTTTATACTCTGCTTTGATATCATTTATTACCTCTTGCATATCAAAAACAAAAGCTTCATCATACATTCCAGCAATAATAACTTTAGCTACACTTTCACGTGGAATTGCATTTCGTAAACTTCCGCCATTGATTTCTGCAACTTGAAGACCAAAATTTTCAAAACCATCAAATAATAAACGGTTCATAATCTTATTGGCATTACCTAAGCCTTTATGGATATCCATTCCTGAATGTCCTCCTTGTAATCCTTTTACAGTAATAACATAACCTACTGAACCTGCAGGTGTTTCTTCCTCATTATACGTACGTTCAGCTGTTACATCTACTCCCCCTGCACATCCTATATCAATTTCATCATCTTCTTCTGTATCTAGATTTAAAAGGATTTGACCAGATAATAATCCTCCTTTTAGCCCTAAAGCTCCTGTCATTCCCGTTTCTTCGTCAATTGTAAATAAAGCCTCAATAGCAGGATGTATAATATCTGTACTTTCAAGTATTGCCATAATCGTTGCTACACCTAAACCATTATCTGCTCCAAGTGTGGTTCCTTTAGCTCGAACCCAATCACCATCAACATACATTTCAATACCTTGTGTATCAAAATCAAAAACAGTATCATTGTTTTTTTGACAAACCATATCTAAATGCGATTGCATTACAATGGTTTTTCTATCTTCCATTCCTACAGTAGCAGGTTTTTTAATAATTACATTACCTACTTCATCTTTTATTGTCTCTAGACCTAATTTTTGTCCAAATTCCATCATAAAAGCAATCACTCGTTCTTCTTTTTTAGACGGGCGAGGCACCGAGTTTAGATCGGCAAACTTGTTCCAAAGAGCTTTGGGTTCAAGGTTTCTTATTTCTTGACTCATTTTGTTAGAATAATTTTAAAGTGTCAAATTTACAAATAATGGTTTTTCTATGATATAAAAAGATTATAATTTATAAACTTCATTTCATCATATAGAATAACCTTAAAATATATTATTTTTATGCTTTACTTATTTTATTTTTAAACATTAATCTTTTTCTCAAAAAACTAATAATTCAAAAGTTTTTTTAATTCTATTTCAAAACGCATTTTCGGCAAATATTGATCTTCTAATGATTTCATAAAAGGAATAGCAGTTTCTAAACTACCGACTCTACAAACAGGGGCATCTAAAAACTCAAAGCAATTTTCCATAATTAATGCCGAAATATCACTAGCTATACCTCCAAAAAGTGTATCTTCTTGTAATACAATGGCTCTATTCGTTTTCTTTACAGATTTATAAATTGATACTACATCTAATGGCTGGAGTGTTCTCAAATCGATTAGATCAGCTGATATGTTTGGATTATCATTCAAAGTTTCTAAAGCCCAATGTACACCGGCTCCAAAAGTGATGATAGTAACGCTATTTCCTTCCTTTATAAGCGAAGCTTTACCAAATGGTAGTGTGTAATAATCTTTTGGTACATTCTGATAAATGGAACGATAAAGCATTTTATGTTCAAAAAAGACAACGGGATTAGGATCATTAATAGCCGTATTCAATAAACCCTTTGCATCATAAGGGAATGCTGGATAAACGACTTTTAAACCGTGTGTTTTAGTAAACCATGCTTCATTAGTTTGAGAGTGAAAGGGGCCTGCTTGTGTACCACCGCCACAAGGCATACGAACTACTACATCTGATTTTTCACCCCAACGATAATGTTGTTTGGCAAACAAATTAACAATAGGATTAAAACCTGTAGAAACAAAATCAGCAAATTGCATTTCTACAACCGCTTTGTAGCCATTAATAGATAATCCGTTTGCAGCTGAAAGAATTACACTTTCACAAATAGGTGTATTCCTTACCCTCTCTTTTCCAAATTCCGTAACAAATCCTTCTGTAATTTTAAAAGCTCCTCCATATTCAGCTATATCTTGTCCCATAAGAACTAAATTAGAGTGTTTTTGCATAGACTGTCTTAATGATTCTGAAATAGCGTCTATAAAACGAATATTCTCTACTTCTGTACTGGGATCTATTTTTTCAAAATTATAAGGAGCGTATACATCTTTTAATTCTTCTTCTAAATTGGCTATAATAGCCGGTTCTTCTTGTACTTTTAGCCAATTTAAATCGATTTCTTCTTTAATTTCTTTATGAATTAAATCATCTTCTTCATCTGAAAGTACCATTGTAATTTTCAAATATCTCCTATAATTTTCAATCGGATCTTTTTCTGCCCAGTTTTTAATTAATTCTTCAGGTACATATTTCGTACCGCTTGCTTCCTCATGCCCTCGCATTCTAAAAGTTTTACATTCTATTAAAACAGGTCTAGGAGAATTAATCATTGATTCTTTTAAGTCGGATATTAAATTATAAATTTCAAGAATATTATTCCCATCTATTATATAACTTTCCATTCCGTAAGCTTTACCTCTATCTGCTAAATTTTCACATTTATATTGCTCATTTGTAGGAGTAGAAAGGCCATATCCGTTATTTTCTATAATAAAAAAAACAGGTAAATTCCAAACGGATGCTACATTTAAAGCCTCATGAAAATCACCTTCTGAAGTAGCGCCTTCTCCAGTAAATACTGCTGTAACTTTATTGTTTTTAGATAGTTTATTAGCTAATGCAATACCATCAGCTACTCCCATTTGTGGTCCTAAATGAGAAATCATACCTATTATTTTATACTCTTGAGTTCCAAAATGAAATGATCTATCTCTACCTTTTGTAAAACCATTTATCTTTCCTTGCCATTGCGAAAAAAGTTTTTCTAATGGTATATTTCTAGCTGTAAAGACACCTAAATTACGATGCATTGGCAATATGTATTCATCATCATTAAGAGCAGCTGTAACACCTACTGCTATCGCTTCTTGACCAATACCAGAAAACCATTTTGATACTTTTCCTTGACGGATTAAAATCAACATTTTTTCTTCTACTAATCGAGGTTTCAAAAGCTTTTTGTAAAGAGCTAATAAAGCTTTGTTTGTTAAATCTTTTCTTTCAAAATTCATAATTAATTCAGTTAGCTATATCAAAAATAGAGATTAAAATTTCAGTAAAACTGACAAAAGTTAGTTTTTTTATAATTGTTAATAACTTTTATTGAAGAATAAAACATTTTATCTCTACATTTGTTCTATCAAGGTATTATACCAATTGAAGTTATTAACAAAAACTAAGACAATGCAAAAAATTCCTAGTGTTGACTTACGTGATTTCCTATCGGATGACCCGGTACGTAAACAAAAATTTGTAAATGAAATCGGAAAAGCCTACGAAGAAATTGGTTTCGTAGCATTAAAAGGTCACTTTTTAGATGACAAATTAGTTGAAAATTTGTACAGTGAAGTACGTAACTTCTTCAGTTTACCATTAGAAGTGAAATCAAAGTATGAAATCCCCGGTATTGGAGGACAAAGAGGATATGTATCTTTTGGAAAAGAGCATGCTAAAGGTCGTTCTGCTGGTGACTTAAAAGAATTTTGGCACTTTGGTCAGTACGTATCAGAAGGTTCTAAATGGGCTGGAGAATACCCTGACAATGTAATGGTAAATGAATTACCTAAATTTAATGAAGTAGGTAAAGAAGCTTTTCAAATGTTAGAAAAAACAGGTGTTTACGTGTTAAGAGCTCTAGCATTATATGTAGGTTTAGACGAATTGTATTTTGATAATTTTATCAAAGACGGGAATTCAATTTTACGACCTATACATTATCCACCTATTACAGATGAGCCTAAAGATGGTGCAGTACGTGCAGCAGCTCATGGTGATATTAACTTAATCACATTGTTAATGGGAGCTCAAGGTAAAGGGTTACAAGTACAAAATCATGCAGGCGAATGGATTGATGCTATAGCACAAGATGATGAATTAATGATTAATGTAGGCGATATGTTATCCCGTCATACTAATAATAAGTTAAAATCAACTATTCATCAAGTGGTAAATCCTCCAAGAGAATTATGGGGAACTTCACGTTTTTCAATTCCTTTCTTCATGCACCCTGTAAGCAACATGTCTTTAAATTGTTTACCAGAATGTATAGATGAAAAGAATCCTAAATTATTTGAAGATATTACAGCTGGCGAATACCTAAATGAGCGTTTAGTTGAATTAGGATTATTAAAAAAATAATTTAACCATTAAATATTTAAAATTGAGAGTTAAGGATTTTAATTAATTTTTAATTCTCAATTTTTGATTTTCATCAAAATGGATTTACAAGATCAATTACAAAAACTTTTCCCTGATCATACACCTTCTAATGATCCTATTGAAGAAGAAAAATCACATGAGCTCTTCGTTCAAAAAGAACCTATGATTTGCAAATATGAAAGAAGAAAAGGAAAGCCCATCACCATCATAGCAGGCTATGAAGGTGAAGATGAAGATTTTAAACTTTTAGCTAAAGAAATAAAAAATAAATTAGCAGTTGGAGGAAGTTTTAAAGAGGGAGAAATCATTATTCAAGGAGATTATCGTGATAAAATCATGAATATTTTAAAGGATAAAGGTTTTAAAGTTAAACGTGTTGGAGGTTAAATTTAACTCTAAAAAAATCAAAATTAACTTTTAAACGTTTTGTTTATCAATTCTACCATTTAGAACAATCAGAGCCTCAAAATTAAATTGATTAACTAAAGGAGATAAAATAATTAGATTCTTTTAAACAAACTCTTTCATTTAATAATTTTAAATTTATGATTAAAAATTCAGAACTTATATTAAACCCTGATGGTAGTGTTTATCATCTTAACTTAAAACCGTCAGATATTGCAAAAGATATTATTATAGTTGGTGACCAATACCGTGTTGAAAAGATCACAAAACATTTTGATTCAATTGAGTTTTCAACACAAAAAGAGAATTCAAAACTCAAACAGGAATCTATAAAGGTAAACGTATTACTGTATTATCTACAGGAATTGGCCCTGATAATATTGATATCGTAATGAATGAACTAGATGCTTTGGTAAATATTGATCTAGAAACAAGAAAAATTAAAGAAAATTTAACTTCTCTAAACATCATTCGTATTGGAACTTCTGGTTCTTTACAAGCAGATATACCTGTTGATAGTTTTGTTTTATCTAAATACGGACTAGGCTTAGACAATATGCTACGCTCCTATTTAATTGATCACATTACTGAAAACGAAATAGAAGAAGCTTTCATTTCTCAAACAAATTGGGATATGCGTAAAGGAAAACCTTACGTTATTGCAGGAAGCGAAACGTTAGAAAAACGTTTGGAAAGTGATAAAATTTTTAAAGGTTTTACAGGAACAGCAGGCGGTTTTTATGGTCCTCAAGGACGTGTCCTACGTTTAAATATTCAAGATCCACTATTAAATAACAAAATGGATTCTTTTAATTTTAACGGAACCCGCATGACCAATCTTGAAATGGAAACCTCTGCTATTTATGGTTTAGGAAAACTTTTAGGTCATAATTGTTTATCTCTAAATGCTGTAATTGCAAATCGAGCTAACGGTACTTTTAGTGAAGATCCTTATAAAGCTGTAGACGCACTCATCATATACACACTTGATAAATTAGTTGAATAACTATTATCCTAAATAGATGATGCTACAACTGGAAAGCAAAAAACTAATTTTTAAACCATTTGAAATGACTGATGCGCAATCATTGTTTGAAATGGATAGAAATCCTAATGTTCATAAATATTTATGGCAACAGCCCATCCAAGATATTGAAGATGTTAAAATTGGTATTAAAAAGGTATTAGAACAATATGAAAAAAATAAAATAGGACGATATAGCACTATTTTAAAAAAAACAGGCGAATTTATTGGATGGACTGGTATTAAATTTATAAATGATCACAAAGAAAATGGTAATACCAATTTTTATGATTATGGATACAGACTAGATGAACGTTTTTGGGGACAAGGATATGCAACTGAAGCTACATTTTTTTGGTTAGAATATGCTTTTTATCAAATGAAAATAAAAGAGTTAAACGCATATACTCATTTTGAAAATAAAGCTTCCAATCATATATTAAAAAAATGTGGATTCCAGTTTATAGAAACATATATTGCATCAGATAATGTATCATGGAATTGGTGGAAAATTATTAAATAGTTAGTCTATTATGAATTTTATTTTAGAAACACCTAGGTTAATCATGCGGCCTTTGACAATAGAGGATGTAGAAATATTGCATAAAATAGATTCTAACCCTAATGTTCATGAGTATTTATGGAACGCTCCTGCAACTGATATTAATCAAACAAAATTTGTTATAAACGCTATTTTAAGTCAATATATTA
The DNA here is from genome assembly GCF_019565505.1 of Flavobacterium davisii. Lineage (GTDB taxonomy): Bacteria > Bacteroidota > Bacteroidia > Flavobacteriales > Flavobacteriaceae > Flavobacterium > Flavobacterium davisii. The sequence goes on along the minus strand of NZ_CP067378.1, from coordinate 12,986 downwards.
AACATAAAATAGGACGTTATGGTATTATTCTAAAAGAAACGAATGAATTTATAGGCTGGGGTGGTCTTAAATTTAATGAAAATACAGTCAATAATCATCAAGATTTTTATGATATAGGCATTTGTATAACACAAGAATATTGGAATAAAAAATTAGGCTTTGAAGTTTTTCATGCTTGGATTAAATACGCATTTAAACACCTAAATTTACCAAAGTTATACGCCTATACACAAACAAAAAATTATAGTAGCAATAAAATGGCCGAAAAAAATTCACATGCGCCTGACAAATGAATTTATTTATGATGATCAAAATTGGAATTGGTACGAATTAGGTATACTAAAATACGACATGATTATTAGTAAAAAAATAATACATGATATAGAAATTAATATTTCACCTATTCTAACAAACAATAATGAATAATCTATCTAATTGGTTAACTAATAGAGGCATCTCTACTTGGGAGGAACTGACTAAATACGTACAAAAAATTCCCTATGGAAGAAATAGTTTGCGTAATGATTTTTCCCTTGTATTAACTGAACATAGAGGAAGCTGTAGTTCTAAACACGCATTGTTAAAATCCTTGGCATCTGATTTTAATCAAGAAAATACGGAACTCATTTTAGGCATTTTTAAAATGAATGCAAAAAATACCCCTTCCTTAAAAGAAATATTAGAAAGCAATTCTATTGATTATATACCAGAGGCACATTGCTATTTAAAAATAAATGATCAATATAAGGATTATACAAGTAAAAATAGTCTTTATTCTAGAATAAAAGAAGATATACTTTTTGAAATCATAATTAATCCTGATCAAGTAATACAATATAAAATAGATTACCATCAAACATTTTTAAAAAATTGGATTTTCGAGACCAAACAAAATAAGACCTTTGAAGAAATTTGGGATATTCGTGAAAAATGTATTGCCCAATTATCTAAATAATTTAATTTTCTAAAAATCATTTTCTTTAATTTAAAATATGAAAACAGTACGAATTGTTGGAGTGCCAGAACATTTTAATCTTCCTTGGCAATTATGTATAGAAAACGGAGAATATGATCAAGTGGGAATTGACCTACAATGGACTGATATTCCTGAAGGAACTGGCAAAATGTGTCAAATGTTACGTAACAATGAAACAGATCTTGCTGTAATTCTAACAGAAGGAATAATAAAAGATATTGCTTCAGGAAATGATAGTTCTATCATACAATTATACGTTCAGTCTCCATTAATCTGGGGAGTACATGTTAATTCCAATTCTCACTATCAATATATGTCTGATTTAGAGAATACTAAAAGTGCTATTTCAAGAATAGGTTCAGGTTCTCATTTAATGAGTTTTGTTAATGCAAAACAACAAAATTGGGATCTTAACACATTAAATTTTGAAATTGTTGATACGATAGAAGGAGCCGTTAAAGCTATACAAAATGGAAAAGCAGACTATTTTCTATGGGAACGTTTTATGACACAACCCTTAGTTGATCAAGGTATTTTTAAAAGAATAAGTGAATGTCCGACTCCTTGGCCTTCTTTTGTAATTGCTGTTCGAAATGAATTTATTCAAAATAATTCAGCTACATTGGAGTTAATTTTAGAAATTATTAATAATACAACTATTGAGTTTAAAGATATACCTAGTATAGACAGAACATTAGCTGCTCGTTACAATCAAAAAATAGAAGACATACAACTATGGCTTAAACAAACAAAATGGTCACAAAAGAAAATGGATCAAAAAACGTTTGATAAAATTCAAAAACAATTGCTAGAATTTAATTTAATAGAAAATAAATTATCTTTTGACATGATCGTAAAATAAATTTTGCGTGATATAAAAAATGACTACAACCTCTATAAAAGATCTTTATCATCAATACAAGGATCGGCTTTCATCAGTAAAGCCTTGGAGTCGTGTAGTCATTTTAATTTTATGCTTATTACTCACGCTACCCACTTTTATAATTGCACATCATAACTTAAAAGAAACTAATTGGAAAATTCCTTTTGATCGTTTTTTATTATTCATTTGCATTACTATAATTTATTATTTATTATTTCAAAAAATAAAAAAATAATTATTGTTTTTATTGTCATCTATATACTTATTTTATCATACGGAACTTTTTTTGGAAATTATGGTTTTTATAATTTGTATGATGATTACAGATCTATGATGTACACAATGGATGAAAATCCATATCCACAAGATATTATTATCAACAAACTACTCCCCTTCCCTAATAAATCTAAAGTTCTAAAAGCAATTGATTTTAACAATCCAAAAGTGCGCAATTTTGCTGTTTGGTCTACCACTCAAAATTTTAAAAATGTATCCCATTTAAAAGATTTTTTTGAATACCGAACCACTATACAATGTTTTGCTGTTTTTAAAGAAATCAAAAAGAAATGGAATTATGTAAATGACCCACAAGGAAATAATTATATTGCCGATGCCTCTGAATCAATTGAACATTTTTCAGGTGATTGTGATGATCACGCTATATTAATGGCAGCCGGTATTAAGGCCGTCGGAGGTATTCCACGTTTGATACACACAGATGCCCATATTTATCCCGAAATGCTTATTGGCACTAAACGAGATCTTGAAAAAGTAAATTACTTAATACATAAAGTATTATTTATTCAAGAAAGCAAAAACAAACCCTTACACTATCATATAGATGAAAGGGGTTATATTTGGCTTAATTTGGATTATACTGCTAATTATCCAGGAGGAAAATTTATGAGTGAGACCATCTTAGGTCAATTAACACTTAGTAATTAAACTTACCATTTTATTTCTTCTTTATCAATAGATTTCAAATATTCATTCGTTTTACTAAAATGTTTATTACCAAACCATAAACCACGATTGGCACTTAAGGGTGATGGATGTCCCGTTTCTAAAACATAATGTTTATCTCTATTTATCTTAGCTCCTTTTTTCTTAGCAAATCCTCCCCAAAGTAAAAAAACAACATTTTCTTTTTTATCTGAAATTTGCTGGATAACAGCATCTGTAAATATTTCCCATCCTTTGTTCTGATGACTCCCCGCGTTATTTTCTCTAACTGTTAAAGTTGCATTTAAAAGCAAGACCCCTTGTTCAGCCCAACGTTCTAAATTGCCTGATACTGGCATGGGCATTTTTAAATCGGACTCAATCTCTTTAAAAATATTAAGTAATGAAGGAGGAAATGCAATACCTTCATTAACAGAAAAACATAATCCATTAGCCTGTCCCAGACCATGATAAGGGTCTTGTCCTATTATCACGACTTTTACATCATTAAAATGACAATGATCAAATGCAGAAAAAATAAGATTCCCTTTGGGAAAGCAACGACCTATTTGATATTCATTCTTTACAAAGTCAATCAAATTTTTAAAATATATATTTTCGAATTCTTCTTTTAGAATATCTTTCCAAGAATCATGAATTTTTACTTCCATTTTTTTTCTTACAAAAATATTAAAACTTATAAACTTATGATAACTTTTCCATACTTTTGCCGGTTTCAAAGAATATCAAATAACACTAATGAACAGCAACAATAAAGTATTAGTATTTGTTTTATCAGTTACATCTGTATATCTTGGACTTTCATTTTTTTCAAAAAACATAATTGAATATTATCCTAGTTTCAAAAATGTTAATCTATTTGCTGATATACAAAACGATAAATCGGTTAAGACTGATAAAGAAAATACTAAAAAGAAAACAAATAGTTTAGTTAATAAAACTCAAAAACTAGATAGCACATTTACTATTTTTGATAGCTATCAAACAACCAATATAACAGATTTTGATAATGATAGCAAAAATTTTGTATTCCAAAATTTATCTAGTAAACTAGATGAACTATATCAAAATAAAAAAGCAAAAATTAGAATTGCTTGGTTTGGTGATAGTCAAATAGAAGGAGATCTAATGACTCAAGACATTCGAGAAATGTTACAAAATTATTTTAATAAAAAAAAGGGCGTTGGTTTTGTTCCTATTAATTCAATTTCATCTGATTTTAGGCAAACAGCCACTTCCAAAACATCTGGATCTTTTGAAACCTTTAATTTTAAACAAAACCCTGAAAAAAATGTTTTCTTATCAGGTTATTCATTCCTTAGTTCGGATTTAGATATTACTTTACGAAATAATATAAAAAAAGACAGTACACAAATTCTTGAAAAATGGTTATTATTTGGTAAAGGAAATGATATTACGATAACTCAAAATGGTGTTCAAACAAACTACCATGCTAGTGAAGCTTTTAACAGAGTTTTATTAGATAGGTCTACAGCAAATAGCATACACTTTAAGGCTCAGTTTGCCAACACTCCTATTTACGGTATAAGTTTTGAACCCGAAAACGGTATTGTACTAGATAATTTTTCTTTTAGAGGTATCACAGGAATTGAGCTCAACAAAATTAGTATAGAACTCTTACAAAAATTGAATCAAGAAAATTATTATGATTTAGTTGTATTTCAATACGGAGTTAATCTGATGTTTAGACCTAATGACTTAAATTATGACTATTATTATGAAAAAATGTCTCCTATCATTAAAAAATTTAAAAAAGAAATGCCTAAAACCGATTTCTTAATTTTTAGTTGTTCAGATAGAGCTTTTAAATATGATAATGAATGGAAAACGGCAATAGGAATAGATAGCTTAATAAAAGTACAAGCTCGATTATCGTATGATAATAAAGTCCCTTTTATAACCTTTTTAATTCTATAGGAGGAAAAGGAATTATGAAAAAAATGGGTTGATACTATTCCTAGAATGGCTAGTAAAGACTATATCCATTTCAATAATAGAGGGTCTAAAGTAGTGGCTAAAACAATATTTCAATCTATTCAAAAAGAATTTGAAAAAATAAAAAACAAACCGAAAAAGCAAATAAAAAAACAAAATAATAAAAACTAATTTTCAAAATGTTAACTTTCGATTTCAACAAAATAATCGATCAGCTATTTTATGATCCTAAAAACCCATTACTTTTTAATAGTGGCTTCTTTGTTTACTTTTTTTTAGTTTTCATTATTTGCTATTATATGGTAAGAAAAAATTACTTAAGAAGAGCCTATATCTTAAGTTTTTTTTCGCTTTTTTTTTTTACAAAGCGAGTGGAAATTTTGTTTTTTTAGTAATAGGATCAGCCGTTGTTGATTATTTACTCTCTATTGCTATATACAAAGCAAGAGCAAAAGCCGGATTAAGAAAATTTTTATTAATTTTTTGTATTATTTTTAACTTGGGCTTACTTTTTTATTTTAAATATACTAACTTTTTTATAGAAATAATAAACAGTTTAAATATAACAAAATTAGATCCTATCCACATTTTATTACCTATTGGTATTTCATTTTATACATTTGAAAATATTAGTTATGCAGTAGATGTCTACAAAGGAGAAATAAAACCAGAAAGAAATATTGCAAACTATATTTTATTTTTATCCTTTTTCCCTAAATTAGTTATGGGACCTATTGTTAGGGCTAAAGACTTTATACCTCAATTAAAAAAAGATTATTACGTAAGCTCTGAAGATTTTTCAAAAGGGTTCTACCTCATAATAAGTGGATTAATAAAAAAATTAATCATTTCAGATTATATAACACTAAACCTAGTAAACTATATTTTTGATGGTCCTCATTTACATAATGGTTTTGAATGTCTTATAGCTCTATATGGATACGCCATTGTGATTTATTGCGATTTTAGTGGATACAGTGATGTGGCTATTGGGATTTCTAAATGGCTAGGAATTACGATCCCTCCCAATTTTGAATCACCGTACCAAAGTACTTCTCTTACTGAATTTTGGAGAAAATGGCATATTTCCTTATCTTCTTGGTTACGTGATTATTTATATATAGCCATGGGAGGAAATAAAAAAGGTAAATTAAGAACTAATATTAATTTATTTTTAACGATGCTTATTGGTGGATTTTGGCATGGAGCAAGTTGGAATTTTATTATTTGGGGATCTTTACATGGTTTTGGCTTGATTTTAAATAAAGTTTGGACCAATTTCACGTCTAAAATAAATTTTTTACCTCGATTTATTTCAAATCTTATTTTTGGACTTATAACATTCCATTTCGTCTGTTTTTGTTGGATTTTTTTCAAAGCAGAAAATTTAGAAACGTCCTTGACTTTTATCAATCAAATTATCAATCAATTTAGTCTTGAAGGAGCTGAAGATTTTGTAACAAATTACAAACACCCTTTAATAATGATTATAATAGGATATTTAATACATTTAATACCAAATAATTGGAGTGAAAAATACATTGCAATACAAAAAAAGCTCCCTTTATTATTTAATATCATCGTTATGATTTTGTTTATATTCTTATATTCTTATTTTAAAAGTACTGAAGCTGTAATGCCTATTTACTTACAATTTTAATACTAGTAAAAGAGGCAGAATTGCAATAAATTATTATTTTAAAATTTTATATAATACCCCTATTTTTGAGTTAATTATTCAAAAATGGGGTTTTTTATATTAATGCCTATTTTTGTCTTTTCATCTAGATCATGAAGTCTAATGCGGAATTTAGGCTAAAAAAGGTTATTCTATTAAATTCAATGTATTTAATCTAAGGAATAAGATGAAGTCTTTTTCAGTAGAAGTCTCGTTTACTATATAAAAAAATAAAACACTTTTATATACTTAACACATAAATTCATCATTTATAAAAAATGATCCAGCCTAATATTATTTAGAAGATTTAATTTCTTACTTCTGAATTTGTTTTAGTAACAGTAGAGGAAAGTGAATTTAAAAAGTTATTCCAACTTTTAGCAAATGCTTCGGTAAATAAATAACCTTGCAACTCATATCCCTTTTTAGAATAATGAACAAGATCATTTGTTAAAAATTGATTTCTTGCTAATTCACAACCTCCTTCTAATCCTTTTGAAATTTCAAACAAATCCCAAAGAGCAATCTGATTTTCAAGACAATATTCCTTAATTGCTTCAGAAAAATCCTTTAATTTTTTATTAGGAACTACTTTCTTATAAAAAGAAACAGGAGGAGTTGACAATATAAAAACGGCTTCTGGATTAAATATTCTTATTTTTTCAATTGTTTCTTTTATAGATTCGATAAAATTTTCAGGGGTTAAAGCAATATTTTGTGCTTCATTTGTTCCCATAGACAATATATAACAATCTGACTTAATATTTTTAATTTGATTCCAAAATAAATTTTCGGAGTTATAATCCGAAAATTTAGCTCCATTTACTCCTATAGCACTATAAATAATTCCTCTATCAATAGAATTTTCTAAAAATACACCATAGAGCTTTGTACAAATAGAATCATTACATACAATATTGAAATCAGAACGAAGACTACTAAATTTAAAATCTAAAACTCCTTTTGTCTTAATATTACATTTTATTGTATCCGCTACTAAATTTATATTTTTAATTTCATCATTCGTAAATAAAGTAAGTTTATCAAACTTATGAATTGTTTCCAATGCTCTAAATTTGAAACTAACAAAAGAATTTGGTTCTGTAGATTCTATGGCAAAACCACTTAAACCACAGGGTATATCTGGATTTTTCTTAATCAATCTACTCCCTTTCCAATCCGAATTAGAACTAAAAATTATATCTGAAGGAGCATTACTTTTAGCTAGTTGATAGGGAAATATTAAACCTCTACCAGCATTACCAAAATAACGTTGTAATTCAGTACGTACTATTTTAGTAGACATATCAGCCTGTATATGCGAATCTCCTATATGAACAAATGAAACTCGTTTTCCATCATTTTCTTTTAACCTTAAGAGTTTAAAGAAAAGAGGTTTTAAATGATTCTCATTTATAATGCTATTTTTTTCAAAATCTAAATTTATCTTAGGATATAAAGAATCTGTTTTTTTATACTGAAATATGGCTATATTTTGCCCTAAAAGTGGTTGCAAAACAAAATAAATAAATAAAAAAACAACTTTATTAAAAGACATAAAATATTAATTCTAAGTTAATTTGTTGATAAAAAGCACATTTAAAAAAACTTTTTCTTAAATTTGCTCCCTACTTCTTAAAAAGAAGAAATAGAATTATTAATCATTTGGCAAATTTGGTCATTATTTTAAGTAATACCAACTTAATTATAAAGAAATTTATGCTTATGAAAAATCTAAAATTTTACTTTTTATTTGTTTTCACCTTCCTTAGCTTTTGTAATAGCTATTCGCAAACTGAATCATACATTAAGGAATATGGTGAAATGGCAGATAAGTTATCTTTTGAATTTGGAATACCAAGATCTATAATTTTAAGTATTGCTATAGTAGAGTCAGGCTATGGTAATAGTAAAGTTGCAAAAAGGTTAAACAATCACTTTGGTATAAAAGGAAAAAATCAGGTAACTTGGTCTAGTTTCAAACAATATTCAAGCGTTGAAGATTCGTTTAGAGATTTTTGTTTAAAAATGGCATCAAAAAAATTCTATATGAATTTAAAAGGAAGTGATGACTACCTACTTTGGTTAAAAAAATAAGTTTAACAGGATATTCAACAAAACCAACTCTTTGGCGAAATAAGATAAAAAAAACAATTTTAAAGCATAATCTACATTAAAAGTTACTTTTAATAGATTAAATTTAAAAGGGGATTGAATTTTCAGTCCCCTTTTTTTGATTTAAATTGTAAATTTGTGACTACATTAAAAAACAAAATGATTTCGATAAATAATAAAACCTTACAAGACTTAGAGTTTCAAACTGTTTTAGAAACTATTTCAGAATACTGTACAACTGAAATAGGTACTGAAAAAACATTGCATATAACACCCTATAGTAACAAAGATGAATTAATAGAAATTTTATTACAAACTTCAGAATATCGTTCTTCTTTTGATAACAATAATGCTTTGCCCAGTCATAATTTTGATCCTATAATAAATGAACTAAAATTTTTAGCAATTGAGGATAGTTTTTTAGAAGCTTTAAGTTTTAAAAAAATTCATTCGCTCGCTGAAAATGCCAATATTTTACTACTTTTTTAAAAAAATTTGAAGATTATTATCCAGCTCTACATCGCAAAGCTATTGAGATAACTATTACAAAAGAAATTAGCAAATCTATTGAAACTGTTTTTGATAAATACGGTGAAATAAAAGATGAGGCCACTCCCACTCTACTAGAAATCCGCAGAAATATGAACCTAGTTCGTGGTAAAGTGAATCAAAGTTTTGGAATGGCACTAAGCCAATACAATTCATTAGGTTATTTAGATGAAATTCGTGAAACCGTAGTAGAAAATCGTCGAGTATTGGCTGTACAAGCAATGTACCGTCGTAAAGTAAAAGGATCTATATTAGGCAGTTCTAAAACTGGAAGTATTGCTTATATTGAACCCGAATCTACACTTCGTTACTCTCGTGAATTAGCTAATTTAGAATATGAAGAACGAGAAGAAATTATCAAAATTTTAAAACAATTAACTAATAAAATTCGTCCTTTTCACGGGTTATTGACACAATATCAAGATTTTTTAAGTGATATAGATGTCATTTCAGCTAAAGCCAAATATGCTTTTAAAATAAATGGATTACTTCCTAAAATAAATGAAGAAAGAAAAGTCTTTTTGCGAGAAGCTTTTCACCCCATTTTATTTTTAACCAATAAAGAAAGAGGAAAAACAACCTATCCACAAACTTTTGATTTTGATGAAGATAAACGTATTATAGTCATATCAGGTCCTAATGCTGGTGGTAAAACGATTTCTATGAAAACAGTTGGCTTGTTATTAGTAATGTTACAATCAGGTATGTTAATTCCTGTTCATGAACGTAGTGAAACTTGTTTTTTTGATCGAATTCTAACAGATATTGGCGACAATCAATCTATTGAAAATCACTTAAGTACCTATAGTTATCGTTTAAAAAACATGAACTACTTTTTAAAAAAATGCAATGCTAAAACCTTATTCTTAATTGATGAATTTGGTACCGGTTCCGATCCCGAGTTAGGAGGAGCATTAGCTGAAGTATTTTTAGAAGAATTTTATCATCGTGAAGCCTTTGGCATCATTACAACACACTATGCTAATCTAAAAATGTTAGCTAATGAATTACCGAGTGCTACCAATGCTAATATGCTTTTTGATGAAAAATCATTAGAGCCGATGTATAAGCTAATTATTGGACAAGCAGGTAGCTCATTTACATTTGAAGTAGCTCAAAAAAATGGTATTCCATACGGATTAATAAATCGTGCTAAAAAGAAAATAGAAGGTAGTAAAGTACGATTTGACAAAACAATTTCATCACTTCAAAAAGAACGTTCTAAACTAGAAAAAACTTCACAAAATTTAAAACAGGAGGAAAATAAAGCTCGTGAAGAAAGCAAAAAAATGGAAAGCATTAATCTTAAAATTCAAGATAAATTAGAACGTTATCAAGAGTTATACGATAGTAACCAGCGTTTGATTTACATGGGACAAAAAATTGATGATATTTCAGAAAAATATTTTAACGATAAAAGTAAAAAAGATCTAATTGGTGAATTTTTAAAAATGGTAGAAATTGAAAATTCAAAACGTAAAAAAATTACTATAAAAGAAAAAAAGCGAAAGAAAAAATTGAAAAAGAAGTACTTGCTGAAGTAAAAGAGAAAGTAGATGAAATTCGAAAAGAAAAAAAGGAAAAGAAAGAAATTGCTAAAAAAATAGAGAAAACAAGCCTAAAGTAATACTTAAAGTAGGCGATCGTGTTCGTATGATTGATGGCAAGTCTATAGGAACAATTGATAAAATTGAAAAGAATAATGCAATTGTGAATTATGGTATTTTTACTTCAAAAGTAAGCTTAGACCAATTAGAATATATTCAGCCTAAATAAATATTAAATTAATGGAACATTTAGCAAAAGATAAAAAAATAATCCTTTTTGATGGAGTTTGTAACCTTTGCAATTACTGGGTGCAATATATTATTCAAAAAGATAAAAATGATATTTTCCGTTTTGTAGCTTTAGAATCTAAATTAGGACAAGAAATCCTTTTATATTTAGGAATTAGTAACCGGAATATTGATAGTATTATACTTTATATTCCAAAACAAGCTTATTTTTATAAATCTGATGCTATTTTAGAAATTGCTAAAAATCTGCCTTATTTAAATTGGCTTTATTTTTTTAAGATAGTTCTCGGAATATTACGTGATCCTCTTTATGATTTTATAGCTAAAAATCGCTATAAATGGTATGGTAAAAAAGAAAGTTGTATGATTCCTACTCCAGAATTAAAAGCAAAGTTTATTGATTAATACAAAAATATGATCCCTTTAAGAATAAATAAGATACTTATTTCAAAGAATACTTTTTTTTATTATTCTTTTTACTTCAAATTGTATTATTAGAAATATTAACAACATTTCCTTTTATTACAGAACAATACTATAGCAATGGCTTTTACCCCGTCATTTCAAAACTAAATAGAATCATTTTTGGATGGATTCCATTTTCTATAGGTGATCTTATTTATACTTTATTAATACTGTATTTTATTTACTGGTTTTATAAAAATCAAAAAACAAGCTGGATTCAAAAAATCAAACAAACTTTTAATATTTTTGTCATAACCTACTTTATATTCCATTTACTTTGGGCCTTTAATTATTATCGAATGCCTCTTTATCAGAAAATGAATCTAAAAACAGATTATACTCCAAAAAGTAATTTCAATTTTTACCAAAAACTTATTAATACAAGTAATCAAATTCATTTTAAACTGACACATAATACAAATGAAAAGGTCATTATTCCTTATAAAACAGTCCAAATATTTCAATTAGCACCATTAGGATATGTAGATTTACAAAAAAAACATCCTTATTTTGAATATAAAAATCCTAGTATAAAAAAATCATTATTCAGTATACCACTAACTTATATGGGATTTGGGGTTATTTAAATCCTTTTACAAATGAAGCGCAAGTAAATAATGAACCACCATCTTATAGTTTACCTATTGTCGTTTGCCATGAAATGGCACATCAAATGGGATATTCTAGTGAAAGTGAATGCAACTTTATTGGTTATTTAGCCTCAACACATAACAAAAACTTATTCTTTCAATATGCGGGTCATACTTATGCTTTACGTTATTGTTTGTCAAACATTTCCTCTAAAAATAAAAAGGAACTAGAAAACATAATTAAAACAATAAATCCGGTATTTTAAAAAATTTTAAAGAAACTGATCTCTTTTGGTCAAAACATGAATCAATCCTTAATAAAGGATTTGAATTATTTTACGATCATTTCTTAAAACTAAATCAACAAGAAGAAGGTATAAAGAGTTATAGTAAATTTATTGATTTATTAATTAATTATTCCGATCAATAATTTTTAAAACCCACACAGAGTACTTGAATTTGAAGAAAAATATTTACTTCGCAATTTATTTCGTTCGAATCTAATGCGAGATTTGGTTTAAAATTTAGAGGCTGCTGAAAAATTGGACGCTTTATAAAATTAAGAACTCCAAATTCCAATTTTATTATTAAGTGCAAGGTTTTTAGACTATTGTATTCAAAACCTTGCATCTAATATTCTGATTTCTACAATTTATATATTCAAAGTTCTATTTTACAAATTATATAAGAATTAAAATTTTCTAAAAAATATTAAAAATGAAGATTTTAAGTAAAAATAATGCCAATTAACGTTGAATTAATTTTTTAGCAGTCTTATTTACTTATAAATTTTATTTAATACATTTTTCTTAACTATTTAAAAAAGAAAGGTTTTTATCTTTTTAAATAGAATTAAATTCCTACGCATTAACTACTTTTTTAAGTTCAATAATTGTTTTTTCTGGATCGTTTGAATGAAACACAAAACTACCTGCAACTAAAACATCTGCTCCTGCTTCGACTAATTTTTTTGCATTTTGAGAAGAAACACCTCCATCAATTTCAATAAGAGTAG